>NZ_JADLQQ010000021.1 GCF_015477765.1 Nocardia transvalensis
GAGTGAGAATGCAGGCATGAGTAGCGAAAGACGAGTGAGAAACTCGTCCGCCGAATGACCAAGGGTTCCTGGGCCAGGTTAATCCGCCCAGGGTGAGTCGGGACCTAAGGCGAGGCCGACAGGCGTAGTCGATGGACAACGGGTTGATATTCCCGTACCCGTGTATCCGCGCCCAATGGCGAATCCACGGTGCTAACCATCCTGAACCCAAATGACCACCTTCGGGTGGCAGGAGGGGGATGCATGGGACCCCTGTGGTAGTAGTCAAGCGATGGGGTGACGCAGGAAGGTAGCTGGGCCCGGTGGTGGATTACCGGGTGTAAGCCTGTAGGGAGCAACATAGGCAAATCCGTGTTGCATATATCCTGAGAGGTGATGCGTAGCCGGTTGAGGTGAATTCAGTGATCCTATGCTGCCGAGAAAAGCCTCTAGTGAGTTGGTACACGGCCCGTACCCCAAACCGACACAGGTGGTCAGGTAGAGAATACTGAGGCGATCGAGAGAACTGTGGTGAAGGAACTCGGCAAAATACCTCCGTAACTTCGGGAGAAGGAGGGCCCGGTCTGGTGATGGCACGTGCTGCCTGAGCTGGGTTGGGTCGCAGAGACCAGAGAGAAGCGACTGTTTACTAAAAACACAGGTCCGTGCGAAGTCGTAAGACGAGGTATACGGACTGACGCCTGCCCGGTGCCGGAAGGTTAAGAGGACCGGTTAGCCCGTAAGGGCGAAGCTGAGAATTTAAGCCCCGGTAAACGGCGGTGGTAACTATAACCATCCTAAGGTAGCGAAATTCCTTGTCGGGTAAGTTCCGACCTGCACGAATGGCGTAACGACTTCTCTGCTGTCTCCACCACAGACTCGGCGAAATTGCAGTACGAGTAAAGATGCTCGTTACGCGCGGCAGGAC
The DNA here is from genome assembly GCF_015477765.1 of Nocardia transvalensis. Classification (GTDB taxonomy): domain Bacteria; phylum Actinomycetota; class Actinomycetes; order Mycobacteriales; family Mycobacteriaceae; genus Nocardia; species Nocardia transvalensis_A. Next base: position 908 of record NZ_JADLQQ010000021.1, read on the forward strand.
GAAAAGACCCCGGGACCTTTACTATAGCTTGGTATTGGTGTTCGGTACGGTTTGTGTAGGATAGGTGGGAGACTGTGAAGCTGGGACGCTAGTTCTGGTGGAGTCGTCGTTGAAATACCACTCTGATCGTATTGGGCTTCTAACCTCGGGCCATGATCTGGTTCAGGGACAGTGCCTGGTGGGTAGTTTAACTGGGGCGGTTGCCTCCCAAAGTGTAACGGAGGCGCCCAAAGGTTCCCTCAGCCTGGTTGGCAATCAGGTTTCGAGTGTAAGTGCACAAGGGAGCTTGACTGTGAGAGCGACAGCTCGAGCAGGGACGAAAGTCGGGACTAGTGATCCGGCACCGGCGTGTGGAAGCGGTGTCGCTCAACGGATAAAAGGTACCCCGGGGATAACAGGCTGATCTTCCCCAAGAGTCCATATCGACGGGATGGTTTGGCACCTCGATGTCGGCTCGTCGCATCCTGGGGCTGGAGTAGGTCCCAAGGGTTGGGCTGTTCGCCCATTAAAGCGGCACGCGAGCTGGGTTTAGAACGTCGTGAGACAGTTCGGTCTCTATCCGCCGCGCGCGTTAGAAACTTGAGGAAGGCTGTCCCTAGTACGAGAGGACCGGGACGGACGAACCTCTGGTGTGCCAGTTGTTCCGCCAGGAGCACGGCTGGTTGGCCACGTTCGGAAGGGATAACCGCTGAAAGCATCTAAGCGGGAAGCCTGTTCCAAGATGAGGTTTCTCTCCCCCTTTGAGGGGTTAAGGCCCCCAACAGACTATTGGGTTGATAGGCCGGAACTGGAAGCACGGTAACGTGTGGAGGTGACTGGTACTAATAGGCCGAGGGCTTACCAACAAAGGTGCTACGCGTCCACTGTGCGGTATCTGAAACAACACACGGATACAGAAGACAGATGAGAGGGTTCGTCTCTCGGAGTCTGGCTCTCTGTGGATAGTTTCATAGAGTTACGGCGGTTATAGCGGTGGGGAAACGCCCGGTCCCATTCCGAACCCGGAAGCTAAGCCTGCCAGCGCCGATGGTACTGCACTCGCCAGGGTGTGGGAGAGTAGGACACCGCCGGAACA
>NZ_JADLQQ010000003.1 GCF_015477765.1 Nocardia transvalensis
AGGCAAGCCAATGTGAGAGCCACACCAACGACGACGGTGGGCAGCCGAATGAGAGAGCACCCCCACCGGGCACCTGAACCGAATCCTGGCCGGGATCCGATCTACACACCAGTCTCTAACTAGCCGATGAGCGTGCGTCAGACCGATCGGAGACGGCCCACAGCGCTGCTGGGTGGTCATGTCGTCGGACTGGTCGCTGGCGCCCCACGCCCTGGGCTCTGCGTGGTGAACGGATGTGACTTGCAAAGCCAGCATTTGTCACCAGCTGCGGCACCCGTACCGGTCACTCCAGCTGGAATTGGATCGTGGCAGCCTGCGCGAGGATGGGTAGGAAGCATTCCTCGGCGATGGCTTGGTGTGCTGGGTGGTCGCGGTAGGCGAGGTAGGACTGTTGGTTGGCAAAGTCTTGGACGATGGCGAAGTCGTAGTTCGGTGGGGGTGCGTGCCTGCGTGGACCACTGCGGTTGGGAGTCGATACCGGGCATCGGGACCGAATTCGATGTTTTTGATCTCCGGGATGAACTGGGGCATCTGGGGTCAGTCGCTCGCCGACGAGCTGGATCTGCTCCTGTGTGGTGCCCGGTTTCCAGGTGCACAGCATGACTTGACGAAGGGTGCTCATGTGTTCCTCCTCGGGTTGTTGATCACCGGGCGGGTCAGGCATTGAGCGGCTGTGTCCGTGGGTTGGGCGGGGGCCCGAGGCTGCGGATCGTGGGCTTCGAGTAACGGTGCGGCTCAGCGGGTTTCGATCTTCATGCCGCCCAAGATGCGGCTGCGGGCCAGCTTCTGGTGGGGATAGCCGAGGTCGATCGCGCTGGCGTCGTTCAGGCGGGCCAGCTGGGCGGGGGCGAATTCAACGTCGAGGGCGCCCAGATTGTCCTCCAGCTGAGCCGGGGTGCGGGCGCCGATGATCGGTGCCGTCACGCCGGGGTTCTGCAGGGTCCAGGCGAGCGCGACCTGCGCGGGCGTTCTACCCATGTCGGTCGCAATGTCTTTCACGACGTCCGCGATCGCCAGTCCGCGCTCGGTGAGCGTGCCCTGGGTGCGGGCGACGTTCTTCCGCGAGGCCTCGCGTGAGCCGACGCCCTGCTCGGCCAGGTCGGCGCGACTGTATTTGCCGGTGAGCACTCCGCTGCCCAGTGGCGACCACGGGATCACACCGAGCCCCATCGTGCGCGCCATCGGAATCATGTCGCGTTCGCCGGTTCGTTCGATCAGGCTGTACTCGATCTGCAGCGCCACCAGCGGCGACCACCCACGCAGCTCGGCAATGGCCTGCATGTACGAGACCTCCCAGGCCGGCGCGTTCGAGATCCCCACGTACAGAACCTTGCCCTGACGGACCAGATCGTCCATACCGCGCAGAATCTCCTCCGCCGGGGTCGTAAAGTCCCACACGTGCAGGTAGAACAGGTCGATGTAATCGGTATTCATCCGCCGCAGACTCGATTCCACCGACGCGACCATGCTCTTGCGATGATTGCCACCAGAATTCGGATCGCCCGGTCGCCGCAACTGCGTGTACTTCGTGGCCAGCACCAGGCTTTCGCGATTGTTCCGGGTGAACTCGCCCAGCAGACGCTCGGAGCTGCCGTTGGTGTACCCGCTGGCCGTGTCGACGAAGTTGCCGCCACGCTCGACATAGAGGTCGAACAGCTTGCGCGCGTCGGCGGTGTCGGCGCCCCAGCCCCAATCGGCGCCGAAGGTCATAGCGCCCAGCGCCAGCGGCGAGACCCGCAGCCCGGAGCGGCCCAGCAGCCGGTACGTGTCGAGTGCCAGAGCCATCGTGTCCTCCTGTGTCGTGATCCGTGTGTCGGGAAATCGGTCTGGATCGGAAAGCGACGAGTGCACAGTGGATGCGCCCCTCTGCGTGCGAGGATCTCCTGTCAGGGAGCGACCCCGGAGAACAGGACCGAACCCTGGCCCCTCAGCTGCCAGATACTGGCTATCGGCGCTGTCCAGGTGAGTGCCGTGGTCCGACGCGCAAGCACCGGCGGATCTCTGCGACACTGGCGCCAAACTCCTCCCTCAGTGTCCACCCGAGCCGTACTCCACATACCGATAACCAGTATGTTGCCGCACTCAGGTCCTGGGGAAGGGAGAGTTTTTCCTGGTAACGCCAGTCCCATCCTTGCCGTATGACCAGAGAAATGACGAGCGGCACGATGGGCGCGACCCAGGAATTCGCCGCGCTCCTGCGGGCCCGTCGCGAATATCGCAAATACGGGTGGTCTTGCGTCAATGCCTTGGCGGCATGTCGAAGGCCCGTAACCTGGATGCCAGACTGGCTGCTCGGCCACGGCTCGGTGCGACGCGCGGTAATGCCGCATACCGCGCGATCCGAAGCGGCCATCGCGGACTGTGGACGATCTACGAACAGCGGGAGGCACGGGCCCGACCGGGTAGTTTCGGCGAACGTGGACGCTGAACAGCAGGTCGAACCAGTCCGGTGAGTGCAGTTCGCAAGTGAGGTCCTCGCCGGAGTGTCAGTGCTTCATGGCGCCTGCGGCACAACCACTTCCGACACGCCGCAAACGAACCACAACGACGTGAGACGCCGTCTCAGAGCGTGCCTCGCGGCACAATTTGCAGTCCATTGACGAAGGTATCGAAATCGGATTGATAGGTGTCCCGTTCGGCGGCGGGGGCCTGGGCGGACATCATGATCGGGTAGTTCATTTCGCCTATATCGTAAGAAAACCCGAGAAGCTCCTTGTGAAGGTCCCCATCCGAGGCGGGGGAAATCCCGGTAGTCCTGTAGGCCTCCAGACCGCACACCGAAATGGTCTCAGATCCCGACTCGCGCCATCCGTCGCCCATACTGACACTCATAATGGATGTGGTCCCGCGATCGCGAGCGGGGAGTACGCGGACGGTGACGGTCGCATTGCCTTTACCCAGGGCGATACGTAACACCGAATCGCCGCCTTCTACTGGCGTCTGCTGCCAGGCCGGCAGTTGCGGAACCTGGATTGTGAACGGCACATCAGGGCGCTGTTCGGTGGCGAGCACAGTCCCGGTTGGGGCGCTGGCGTTGCAGGCTGGGTGCGTCGGTGAGTCCGGCTCCGCTCCACCGCAGGCGGTCACACTCGTTGCCACGACGATGGCTAGAACTAGATGCCGAATCTCGATCACGGTTGGCCAGCCTATCCAGTTGAAACCTGGGGCCACACTCACCTGCTGCAAGAGGCTCGCGAAAGCGAACACGTGAAAATGCCCTGAAGGAGTTCCGCCAACCTGCGGCTCGACTCCGGCAGTTCAAGAAGTAATGACATGTCCGCTCATGCCGCCGGTCGGGCGTTCGGGAAGGCGGCATCCGCCAATCAGAAGCACGGGTGTGGGCGGAGTTCTACTTCAAGCTCGAACACGGTTGCATCGCACCGGTATTCACCACATCAGAAAGATCGCCGCTTGACCCACGACGTAGCCGATGACCACCGCGGCCACACCACCGAGCACCACTACCGGCCAGGACTTGCCGCGCCACCGAAGTGTCACCACGACGAGGGTGGTGAGCACGAGAATTCCGACGAGCAAAGCTATGGCAGGTGCGTAATTGGACTCCACGATGGTCGAATCGGCTCGTCGCGAGTCGATGTTTCACCGAGGTTTCGGCTGCCATGAGCATGGGTTCTGGCGCACAAGCGTGATCATTTCGCCGGGGTTTGCAGGTCGACGGCCGAGATCGCCGCCGTGCGACCGGATATCGTCACCGACCCTGCCCACGTGGACACCCTCGCCGCCACCATCGTCCGACTGGTGCAGTCACTGATACTCACTCCCGACGCACCCCCGGTCCTGCCCACCGATGACCAACTCCACGACTACGCCCGCTGGCTGCTACGAACCCTCGCCGCAAACCAATCCTGAACACCACCCACACCCACCGGCCGATGCCTTCGAACGCCCGCTCATGCTGCCTATCGCGTGTTTCGAGTGGGTTGCTGGGGATTGCCATGCCATCGCCGCTCGTGGTCCCGCCCTCGGTCATACCGCCCTCCTCATTTCTGGTATCAGTATCGACATCCGCCCCGTCGGGCTGCGATGAGCCGTCGAGGCCAAGGGAATCCACAGCCTCGATACCGGCCGATCGCGATCAGCTTCCCCATTCGGCGGCCAGTGCGAGCGCCGCCGCTTCCGGGGTATCGAAGTAAGGGCCTCGCGTGCGGCCGGTGCGCGCGCTGACCTTGCGCCACCCATATTCCAGCCGCGCCACGTGCCCGCACGGCCACCCGTTCATCCGCACCTCGCACCAGCGGCCCGCCGACGCCCATGTCGACAACCTCGACCGTGACACGAATATCGGCAGCGGGCTTCTCGTCGCCGGATTCACTCGTGCACATCAGGATTCGTCTCCAGGTAGCGGGTCAGCGCGGCGACGGCGGCCAGTCGAGCCATCACCCGGTCGTAGCTGACCCACCAGTCGGCGGCGGCGATGTGCGGCCACCAGCGGTCGGCGGGCCGCTGCGCCGACCCGTCCGCGTCTCCGGCTGTGCGGTACGCGCCGCCGGTGCGTCCGAGGGCGACCAGCAGCTTGCGGGCGGTCGAGCCCCCGATCCCGGCGCTGGCGGCCAGCTCCTTCGACGTCGTCCCGGGCGCTTGCTGCAGAGCCGCCCACAGCTTGTCGGCGGTCGAGGTCGTCATGGTGGCCGTGTCGGTCATGGTGTCTCCTGCTGCGAGTTCGGTTGGTAGCGCCCCCTTCCGGGGCGTAGCCCCCGGTGTGCTACCGGCGTTTTCGGCTACGACACCATGGACGCTCTTGCGGCCCATGAAGTCAAGCCGAAGGAAACACCAACATCGTTGTGAGAAAACCATTTCCAGTCAGTAGTCGGGTTGACTGTCCGGCTAATCCGAGGGTTCATGGTGTGGCCCAACGCAATCCAGAAACGGAGACGCGATGACCACCAACGACCACACCCACGATCAGCCGCGCGAGAAGGCCCACCCGCGCATGCCTCGAATACCGCAGGGCACCACGCGGATCGACATCGACTAGGGCCCCTGCTACGACCGTGAACGCTACTACGACGCCCATGGGCATTTGATCGAGTCCCGCTACATCGATCCCGAAACCGGCGAACTCGCCGTCTGGAACATCCAGCACGGCAGGTAGTCCGCTGCCGAACGGATCGGCGGACCGGTGGCCGCCCAGCAACTTCCTTCGGTTTGCAAACCAATACGACTCGCAGGTGCCTACCATGTGCGGTACCCAGCTGCCGACGGGCGAGAGCCCGGAAGAAGTGCTCGATGACCAGTTTTGCGGAGGCGACCGCGGCCCGGCGAATCGGCCCGGGACTCTACGGTGTCTCGGTGGACACCGACTACGTTCTCGAGGTGTCGCAGTCTGCTCACGGCGGTTACCTGTTGGCCATCCTGTTGCGCGCCGCACTCGACGCCGTGCCCTTCCCTCACCCGGTGGCGACCAGCGCGCATTTCCTGCGTCCCGGGGTCGCCGGACCGGCACAGGTGCGGGTGGAGACGGTCCGCCAGGGACGGTCCTCGGCCACCCTGCGGGCCGCGTTGATCCAGGCGGACCAGACGATCGTCGAGGCACTGGTCACGACAGCCGCGCTGCCTGCCGACGCGCAGGCCGCATGGACGGTCAGGCCGCCTCGGCTGCCGCCACCGGACGAATGCGTTCCCTTCGATCCGGGTCATCGGCTCAGCCCGGGCCGACGAGTCATGGAGAAACTGGATGCGCGTTTCGACCCCACGACGGTCGGCTGGCTCGACGGAGGGCCGCCGGGAACGCCGGAGATTCGCGCCTACTTCCGGCTCCGAGAGGACTACCCGCCGGACGCGTGCATGATGGCGCTGGCTGTCGACGCCAAGCCCCCCGTAGCGCTGGGCGTGGGGCTCTACGGGCTCATGGTGACCGTCGAACTGACTCTGCATGTCCGGGGCACTCCCGCCCCGGGTTGGCTCACCCTGCGGGCCAGGGGGCAGCAGATCAGCAATCAGTGGTTCGACGAAGACGTGGAGCTGTGGGACTCCACCGATACCCTGGTAGCGCAGAGCCGTCAGCTCATCCGCTTCAAGGGCACCGCGGTGCCACTCAGCCAGTCCTCCTCGCCCTGATACCGGAGGCGGCCAGCGTCCGCCTGGTGGGCCGGATCGGCGGAGAGGGGCCCGCCTCGCTGGCACCGTGCGTCCGGGGGTGTACCGATCTCTCCCCTCCTACAGTTCAGATCGGTACACCCCCGGACATGCTGTGCCGCCCCAGGAGCCCTGTCCGGCGCTCGCACCGGCCGAGCACTGCATGCCACAGCCGTCGACCCCCGGCCCGGAACGACCCCTCGTCACTCGTCCCGTCACCAACGACCGCCCGCCCCTGAACCAAGTCCTCCCGGACTCTGCTCCGCACGGCGGTCCCGCGCGCCCCACCCAGCCTTCACGAAGGAGCACCATTCAGTCGATTGTCTTCACAAGCGTGAACGTTCACGGGTGTGAAGTGTAGCGCCTGAAGTGTTCTTGTGTGCAAATGAGCCGTAGGATCGGTATCACAGCGCACCCGGCCCGGCCAGGATCGGTGGCGCTGAGCACGTCGTGGGTGGTGGGGTTGGGGTAGGGGACGTGGACCAGAAAGGCTCTGAGGATGAGCGAGGGCAAGCAGCCCGCGACCGGCGAGGCGAGGCAGGAGATCACGTTCGCGCAGAAGCTCAACAAGCTTCTGGAGGTGTTGGCCCGCGAAGACGGCCGGGCGATGTCGGCGGCCCGGTTCCTGGAGGACTTCACCGCCAAGACCGGGATGAAGCTCAGCGCCGGGTATCTGTCCGAGTTGCGCAACGGCCGGGTGACGGCGCCGCGCATGGATCTGATCGAGGCGCTGGCGTCGTACTTCCGGGTCAATCCCGCCTACTTCTTCCCCGGCCCGACCGACGAGGAGAATCAGGCGCGGCTGGACCTGCTGGCGTCGATGCGCGACAACCAGGCACAGAACCTGGCCATCCGCGCGTCCGGACTCAGTGCGCCGACGCTGCGGCGGCTGGCAACGATCATCGAGAGCGCGCGGGTCCTGGAGAACCTTCCGGCCACTCCCGGTGGCGAAGAGTTCGGAGAACCCTCGTGAGAGCGGCCCGGCGCGCCCGCAAGCTCTACCGGCAGCTCGTCCGCGAGGACGTGATTCCGCAGCCGTGGGATCTGGACGAGTTCCGCCGCCGGGTCGACGAGTACCGGGGCCGGAGGGTGCAGATCATCGGCCAGCCCGCGGACTTCTGGGTCGACGACGCCGGGTGCGCCGGGGTGTACGCGATGACCTTCGCCGTCGGCGACACCGACATCATGATCGTCCGCGACGACGGGCCAGCGGAGTGGACGGCCCAATGCATCGGCCACGAATACGCTCACCTGCTGCTGAACCACGACCCGCGCGGCGTGATCAGCGTCGAGGAGATCTCACGGCTGTTCGGTGACGATCTGTTCACCGATCCCGAGCACATCCGCAGCCTGCTCGGTGCCCATAAGCGCGCGGACTTGTCCATTCCTATCGAACGAGAAGCCGAGGCGTTCGCCGAACTACTCGCCTTCAGCCCCGCCTACTCTCCCGGTGACCGGCGCACACTCGCGCGGATGCGCTACGGGCTCACCCCACCCCCGGCCCCCCATCAGCGGCCGACAGACTAATCGGGTCGGCGGCCCACCACGGTCACGATCACCTGCGGCACGTCATACACATCCCGATCCGCACACAGCGCGAAGAACCTGTCGAGCGTGCCCGCATCCAGGCCGGCACCGACGAGATCATCGGCCACCCGGCGAATGAGCGGATCCCACCGATCGACGCCAGGACCGCCACCCAACCGGCCCGCGGACGTCCGCACATCCACCACCCGCGCACCGCTCTGCTGCATCACGGCGGGCACGCGCCGCGCCCAGGACAGGTCGAACCCTGTTGTCTGGCAATAGTGTTCGTAGGCACCCAAGACCTCGTTGACCGCCGGATACAGGCTGCAAGTTCCCAACGAGAAGGGCTCGGTGACCACGAAGTAGCCGCCCGGGCGCAGCCATTGCACCACCGTGGCGCAGATGCGGTCGCGGTCGGCCAGATGCGACAGCACGAACCTCGCGTGAACGAGGTCGAAAGTATCAGGGTCACACGCGTATTCGGCGATGTCGGCACGGACGACAGCGCAGTTGCCCGGCAGCGGTTCGGCCTCCAGCAATGTCGTATCGGTATCCAGCGCGACGACCTGCCCGCCGGGAAAGGCGTCAGCAGCCATCCACCAGGCGACAGACCCGTTCCCTGCGCCGATATCGAGCACCCTCGACGCGGTCGGCAGTTCCAGGGCGCTGATCACCGCCCGCGTCGGCTGATCGGCGGCACCGCTGATCACGCGCAGACGCGCCGCGTCGTCCACCCCGCCTGCGCTCAATTTCGAATTCGGCATTCTCACTTCTCTCCGGATCGGCTGATCGCATGATCGGCCTGAGCAACTCGAACGCGATACGCGGCCTTGGCGGGCGACAGATACCAGCCCCGCAACGACTGCGCCCACAACTCCTGCCGCTCGGCCTGCGACCATCCCCGTGCCGCGAGGCCTCGGTAGGCGCGCCAGAACTCCACCACCGCACGACCGTAATGCATCGCCCGTCCACCCACGATCCACCAGACAGCCCCGGTGAGAGTCATCACCGTGGCCGGAAACCAGCCACCGTTGGCCACGGTGGTCAACACCGGGTAGCGGCGTTCGGTCACCAGCACCCCCACGAGTGTGAGCCAATACGCGCCCGACGCGGAGAATCCCACCACGTACCACCACACACCGATCCGCTCCCACCGCGCGGTGGAAGGAACCATCGACAGGTCACGAAACACCGCGACCAGCACCGTAGCGTGCGCGATCAGATGCCAGCTGATCAGCACCCACCAGTACACCGAGGTCGCGGGCACATCGAGCGAGGTCACGCAGCCAGCCGGAGACGGCACGAACGTGACCGCCATCCACCACACCCCCGACGCGACGACAATCCCCACTGCCGCCGCGCTCGCGGCCGACCGGACCCCACGCGGAGCCGCCACCGCGAAGATCATCAGCCCCGAGGTGACCACGTTCCACACATTCAGGAAGACGTTGCACGGCCGGTCCGAACCGATCAGCTCAGCGACCCGGACCGCGACCGGGGGCAGGAACAGGGTGGCGACCAGGGCATAGGCAGCCGTCGCGAACAACACCTCCCGATGCGGCTCACCACGGCGCACCACCAACTGGATCACGATCCCGATCCACAACAGGACCGCGGAGACCACCGTCGCCGACACCACCGCCGACTGCATCAACCGCACCTTCCACTTCCCGAACACCCCCATATGCCGCAACATCCGAACACGACCCTCCCCAGCCTCGCAACGCGAGCGTGACCGGCCCGCCAACAACCCCTATCCCCCACGATCACCACTCGACCAGCCAGGGAACGAGCCCGGGTGCCCACCACAACGCCCAGCCCCCGGAGACCTGGCGACACCTACCGGTTGCCCGGTGCCGCCTCCGTCGCCCTCACAGTGCCGGGCGCTCGCTGCGCCTCGCCGCGCGCCGAACCGCCCGCGCCTCCACCAGATTCCAGCGCGGTGCACCCGCATCCCGCCCGTGCCGCGCTCGCAACAGCCAGAGCCCACGCCAACTCCGCCTTTTCCACCCACGGGGGAGCACCCGAAAACCGGGCAAACCGCCCGCGGTCAACACGCGGTCAACAAATATGCCGATCGGCACGAAACGAAAAACCGCTGGTAGAAGCCCATATCCGGGCACCACCAGCGGTTTTGGCCGCGGAGGATAGGGGATTTGAACCCCTGAGGGCGTTAACCCAACCCGCGTTCCAGGCGAGCGCCATAGGCCACTAGGCGAATCCTCCGCCGAGCAGCATACAGTCTGCTGGGTACCGGTGTAAAAACGGCCCCCAACCTGCGGCTCTGCACAGCTGTCGTGACTCACGCCACTACACCTCGCAGCGCCGTCGTCGAGTCATCTTGGTCTACAGTCAATGCGTCACCGACCATTCAGCTCGCGCTAGTAGCTCATCGAAGGTCAGCACCTCTGGATCGACTTGGTTGCGGCGATACAGTTCGAACGATCGGATCTTGTCTCTGTGATGTCCTCCGTCCTTGCCCAGAAACTCGTCGAGCTGCCCAATGACCAGGTACGAGCGGGGACGCAGCAGGTAGGTGTAGTCTCCAGGGATTTCGCTCCCGTCAGATGCATTGCTTTGCAGGCGCTCGTCAATCTTGTTCACCGCCAAGTGAACTGTGCTCACCGCCTGAGCTACACCGCGCGACAGGTCGGTGGACGGCGGCCAGCATCCTGACCTGTACTCCTTTGACAGAAGGTTCGCCTTGTGAGTCTTGATTTCGGCGAACACCAGCGACCTGATTCGCCCAGATGTCCGGAGCAGCGCGTCGGTTCGTTTGCCGACCCCAGAGATCGATGCTCCGGTGACCACCTGTTCCAATTTCTCGTCGCTCCAGGAGGTTAGCAGCTGTCCAGCTAGCGATACGCCGAAGATCCAGGGGTTGTCTTCGAAGAAGCGTTGCCATACTCGCTCCGGCCCACAGCCACCTACTCTGGCCTCCTCCTCGTCGAAGTAGTCGTCGTCGGCCAACAAGCGCCGGAATCGTTCGACCTGACGTCTGCGATGTGCCATCGCAACAACATCGCGTGCAGCCTCATCGTCAGCAATAAGTTGACGAAACCGCTCCGGATCGGCCCTATAAGCGGCAACCAGCCGATCTTCCTCATCAGTGGTCATACCCACCGCATGTTCCGCCGAAGAGCCGGTGCCCGTTGGATCCTCGATCTTGTCGTACTCGTCGCTGTCCCTGGCATGCTCGGTTGTTGAACGGAGGGCCAGATGGATTCGCGGAGCAGAGTCGAACGGATCGGGCTCCCCGGCGAACAGGCGTATTCCGTTCAATTGACGTAGCCGCAGCACCGGGACGGTCTGGTTTTGAGTTCTCGCCGTGTCAGGGTGTGGTTCGACATCTGGGACAACTGGCTTACGACGGAGCCTGTCCCGCGCGGTATGGCCAATTTTCCTTGTGCCAGCCCTGGCCAATCGATCGACAGGTTTGCCCTGGTCCACGGCAAATTCACCTATATAAAGGCAGTCGCTCTCACGGAGCTCAAAGACACGCAGCGGTAGCCCTCTGTTGATGTGGCCGATAAGAGCGTGATTCTCGTGAGCGATTCCATACCCCTCATCGGCGGGATGGCCAGGCACAAGGAGAGTCTCGTCGACCCAGGTGGGTGTGAGATAAGCGAACTCACCAATTCTCTTGATGAACAGGAAGATGTTGGGGGTTCGAGCGCATACGGCGATTGGCCCCGGCGTGCCGCCGTAGACGCGATGCAACTCGGACCGTCCGAGGACCGTGCCCGGAGCGATGTCCCACGCAAGCGGCCATTCGGAAGGCGGCTGCGAACCTTCAGCTAACCGCTTGAGTGTGAGCCATCGGTCGTCTGTAAGTTCCAGCGCATCAATAGAAGAACCGTATCGACGGGCAAGAGCCCGCGCTTGCTTGACCAACCCGGACAGGGATGCGGTCCGTAACGTCTCCTCCAACAGTGGTTTTCCGAGGAGTAGCACGTCGAAATTGACTCTGATGTTGGACCTGTCCGGCTTCGGCGCGGGCTCAGTACTGCTTCCTGACGCACCTGACCGTGATGGCAGTGCCTCCCAGACCGCCGCTTTCAACGGCTCAACCGCTGGTGTCGCCATCGTGATACGACCGATGGCGGCGATCCCGCTCGCGGTAGCTTTTCCACTTCGCCATAGGATTACGTCATCGCCCACCGCAGCGGACAGCGGGGCCGTAAGTGAAGAACAGTGTGCGTCATCCCAGTTGCCGGATGCGTCACTGACATAGCTTCCGACCTTATCGCTCGCTATCACCAGCCATCGATTCGTCATCCGCGCCCCTCATCCCAACCCGACAAAAGGGACTGGACTGTCGTTGCACTGGCGGTCGGTGCTGTGCCTGCACGCGCTGCGGTCTGAGTGGTCATGGCCACCCGGAGCACCGACAGCTGGAACATCTCGCCGGCCTTCAACGCGAGGGTAGTCACACTGATTGAGCTGCATCGTATTCCTGAACAGTCGAGAGCTGACTCTGCCATGAGGATTACACCTAATGATGCAGAAGGGTACCGACAAGTTCGCCGTTCCCGCCCCACTCGCGCCGCCGTCGTTGCTTTGCTGTCGACCGTCAGGTTTCTTGCGACGCAAACAATCCGACCGGTCGTGCGATTTCAGCGGTCTGAAAGCCGTTGACAGAAAGGCTTTTGTCGGTGCCCGATGCCACCATGCAGTGGTGCCGCATCAGGTGGCTCAACGACGGGGGTGCGGCTGATCGCCGAAACGTCTTGATAGCAAAGGAGTTTATTACCATGGGTTACATCTATTGCTTCCGTATGGGGCCGTGGCGATCTGTTCAAGATCGGAAAACAGTGAACGGCCTCGACCTACGACGCGGACAATTGCAGGTTGGCTGCCCTAAGACGCTCACCCTGTTCGATCATATCGAGACCAAGTATGCCCTTGAGGGGGAGCAATTCATCAAGCGTCGGTACGCAGCCAGACTGGTGCGTCCCCGCAGTGAGATCTTCCGGCTCACCCAGGACGAGGCGCGAGACGTGATGGCAGCGGCGCGGCTGTACCTCAAAAGCGAGTTGCCCAGGCGGCGCGATGAGGACACGCGCGTGTCCGAATCGGCGTCTGCTGGAGTTGGCTGCAGAGAAGGCGCGGCTCGAAGGGCAGGTCAAGGATCTCGATGCTCAGATCGCGCGATCGGAAGCAACGGTGAAGATCGCTATCGGCACCGCACAGGGAATTGCTGGCATCGCCACATGGACGATGGGCGAGGGGCGAGGGGCGACGACGATTCAACGCCGAACTGGTCAAGGCCGCCGATCCGGACTGTACGACAGTTATGTGGAACCGCAATTCGACGCCGGGAAATTCAAAGCCGATCGTGGCGCCAAAGAGTACAACCTCTATATGGAATCCGAGATTATCCGCAAATTCCAGCTGATCGACGACACTAATCAGGAGAACTAACGGCCGGTGGCCGTGGGCTCCCCCGCGGCCACCCCATACCTACCCGGACAACACCGACTTCACGGTCTGTCAGTAGGACGGAATCCGGTGCTCGCCTGAGTCTTCGGCATCACCAGATCAGCGACCTCCGGCTCGTCGACCTCGCGCACGTCCAGGTGTCGGGTACACCAGTTGCAAACGTTCCGCTGGTGGTTTGTTCAGATAGTCCGCCCACCGGCACCCGGACACGTGCAGACAGGAATCCACGCCGTTATTACAGCGTCGACAGAGCAATCCACGAACAAACCCCGTCTGGTGATCGTGGTCGACGACCATCGCCGGGGCGTAGCGGCACGCGTGGCAGGTCCGGCCGAACTCGTTGCTCAGCTGCCGGAATAGCTGTCCGATCGGGCCGGACGGGTCCTTGTGCTCCGGCCACCACACTCGTGACTCCGCGGTCGAGCATCGCTGTACCCACGGCACGTCCCCAGGCCGGCAGACCGTCGTGGTCAGCTCCACCGGCCAGTCGTAGCACTCCCACCACTGCACCTTGTCGTGGTCATACGTACCATCCGGTAGCCGAGGTGCCCATTCCTGGAAGCGGGTGCCATCGGTCCACCAGTGGTAGTCCTCCCGGTGTGTGGTCAGGCCCGTGATAGCCGGTTCGTCGCGACCTCGCACATATCGTTCGGCGCAGACGAGTCGTTCACCGAGCCGAAGGTGATACCGGCCATCGGTACCCAAAACCGCTTCAAGCTCCTGATCGGTCGTGGTGACATGCCACCAGGCACATGTCTTTTCGGCCATGGCCACGACAAAATCCTGCACCGTCGTGTAGCGGGCCGGAATCGACGCCCTATTGGCCAACGTCGCCAGCCAGTGAACCTGTCTATGGGATGGAAGATCATTGAGGCTCTTCGGTTTGACGGGATTGCCATCGGAGATCTGAGGCGTTGTGCGACGGAGCATTTCGTCGATGATCTGGTTTCGGGCGGTACGGATGAGGTAGTCGCGCCGCCGCTGCGCCGCTTCACGCAGGGGTTGCTCGGCTGCCTCAATAGTCCGATGAACAGGGACGACCACCTGTCCGTCGGCGGGTATAGGCCGATCGGGGCGGCTGACAATCCGCTTGAGATGCCACTCCTCCCCGACGTACTCACCCACATACCGCCGCTCGAACATCGCCCAGGTCCTGGTGCCCCATTCCTTTCCCTGACGACTGTGGATCCGTCCGTCCGGCCCCACGACATACGGATGAGTACAACCGCTGGGGTCCACCAGCAACTCCTTGTGGATTCGCGCGAGTTCCTGCTCCAGCCACCGGTCGGGCTCATCCGACACGCAGATCCAGTCTCGTTGAGCAGCCTCCATTCCCATGCGACGCAGTATGCCCCAGGGCACTGACAACGAGAGCTACGTCGCGGGGCGTCCCTATCCGAAGCCCGGGACAGGCGAGGTCATTTAGGCAGCAGGGGAGCAGAAGATGTAGCGAGAAGCCAAGAGATCCCACTCCGAACCACCTCACCTGAAGGTGTTGACCAAGTCAACACCTCGCCTAACGTTTGTGTCGCCCATCGCGCCGAATGGTCGTGAAGTGCTGCGAAAACAACAAAAGTGATGTTTCACCTGCGGTTGAACAGGGGTTCAAATCCCCTATCCTCCGCCACGGCAAACGCCTCTGACCTGAGCCTAGCGGCCTGGTCAGAGGCGTTTTTCGCATCGCGGGACAACCCGTCCGCGTCATGCGGGTGTGGCCGTGGCTTGTTCGGTGATTTCGAGTACGGCGCAGGTGAAGCGGAAGCCCAGGCCCGTGCCGAAAACCAGAATGGAGTCTCCGGGCCGAAGTGACTGTTCGCGGATGACGTGGTCGAGTCCGAGTAGCTGGTCGCAGGAACCGACGTGGCCGAGCTGACGTTGCAGTGACCATGTGGTCCGGTCGACCGGGATGCCCAACGGTTCCAGAACGAGCGCGGACAGCGGAGCGAGCCCCAATCCCGTGATGACAACGCGGGTCAGATCTTCGGGTTTGATTTCGGCTGCTTTCAGGGCTCGGGAAATGATGTCCTGCATTGCCCCTCCGAGAGTTTCCTGGTGGGGTTCGAGATTTTCCTCCATGACAAGTATCGGCCCGCTCGACTTGCCGTGTTTGGTTACGGTAGCCAGGTTTTCGAGTTCGGGAACCGAACGGTGGACGGTAGAAATGAGACGGGCAAATCCGCCATCTTTGGTTAGAACAACGGCTGCGGCGCCATCGGCAAGGAACAAGCCCATGGCGGGACATACTGCCTATCCACCAAAGTCCGGTGGGCCGATCAGTGCGCGAGGTCGATGCCCGAGCCCGGTGCGTTGATGCCGGGGATGTCGGCACCCAGGGACATGATTTGGTCGAGTGGATTGGCGAACTGTGTTACGCGGGCGATTTTGCCGTGGTGGAAGTGGATTTCTCCGCGAAATCGGGCGCGGTAGGGGCGGCCGCTCAGGCGGGCCGAAAGATCACCCTCGGCGTCGGCGAGCCAGGTGTGCGGGGTGGCGAGCGGGCGAATTCTGATGTGCGCCAGCCCGCCCGGGCTCCACAGTTCGGCGAAGCCGTTCAATGCCCGGGCGCGCAGCTCGTCTCGGCCGGCGATCCGATCGGGTAGGCCGGGCATATGGCAGGGCCAGCTGTATTCGACGTCGTTGGTGACCATATCCAGCATCGAGGCGTGATCGTGGGCGAACAACAGATCGTAGTAGCGTTCGACCGCATCGTGCTCCCACCTCGTATCGTCGATATCGTCGGGCGATATCCAGTCGTACGACGCGAGCTGGACCAGCGGATTGTGCAGCACGGTGAGGTGGGCTATTTTGCCGTCTTCCATGCGGAAATTGGCGAGGTACCGGTTTCGATAGGTGCGCTGCGTCGCGCGCACCACCATGCAACCTTCGAGGTGCGCCAGCCATCTGCCGTGCTGCGGCAGCTTTTTCACGGTGTCGACGCGCATGGAGAACGGCGCGGGTTCATAGATCGCCAAGAGCGCCAAAGCTTCTCGGATCTGCGCACGCCCGACCATCGCGGTTGGGAAGCCCGGCGGCTGAAAGGGAACCACCACGGCCGAGTCCTCGGCGAACAGCGCCATGACGCCCTCGACGTCGCGGCCCGACAGCCGTGCGGCGAACTCATCGATGACGGCACTGTCCTCGAGCGGGAACACCGATGAATCAGCCATGCCCGCTTCCTTCCTTCGAAGCATTGAGGTTGAAGCCATAATGCAATGGCAAATCAACAGCAAACAATGCTTCGAGATCTCCGTCACATGTTCGGGCGTCGCGGCCTACACCTCGATTCCGACTCGCGGATAGCGGTCGGTGTTCAAGGGCTGGCCGGGCTCGAGGTCCGGGACGTGGTCCTGGTATCCGGAGCCCTGCCTGGGGCGGAAGACGGCGTCGGCGTCCATGTAGACCGATGTCAGGGAGATGCGGTCGACGTCGGTCTCATTGGTACCGGCCAGATGGATGAGGCGGGCATGGTGGAACGTGCAGTCACCCGCCCGCAGCGGGACCGTGACCCGCGGTCGCCACCGCAGCCCCGGACGCCGCTCGAACGGGTCGTCGAAGGTCGGTTCCTCGCCGTCGGGCCAGTGGTGGGAGCCGGGGATGAAGGTCAGGCAGCCGCGCTCCACCGGGACATCCACCAGGGCGACCCACGCCGTCAGGGTCACCGGCGCCCCGCCGATCGGAAAGGCCGGCTCATCGAGGTGCAACGGCGTCGGCGCCCCGCCGGTGCGGCGCTTGCGCAGCAGTTCGGACTTGAACATGCGCAGCGGCCGCCCGGCCAGCCGTTCCGCGATCCCGGTGATGCCCGGATGCAGCGCGAGCCGCCGCATGAGTTCACTCTTGCGTTCCGGCTCGACCACCCAATCCATCACCTTCCCACCGTCGGGATGGTCCCAGTACGCGTTGTCGTTCGCCCGGTCGAGCTGTTCGCGGGCGTCGGCCAGGAATTCCCCCACCTCCTCCTCGGTCAACACATTCTGAACGTGCAGATACCCCTCCGTGCGGTACCGCGCCACGGCCTCATCGGAAAACGTCTGGACCGTAATGGTTTCGGTGGTCGTAGCCGACACCGAATGCTCTCGCATCTCATTCACGCCACCCACGGTAGGCACCGGTTGGGCCACTTGGTGTCCTAAGCCACGACTACTCCCGCAGTCGCTCCACGACCTCGGTGAGAGAAGCGTCGAGTAAGGCGGCGTAATGGTCCGGGTCGGGGACGACCGCTGGGTCGGCATGTACCGAGACCGTGATCGTGTGGCCCAGGCCGTGGATGCCGTGGGTCAGGTGCATGACGGTGCCGAGGGCGGGAAAACCGGCGGTGAAGCGAACCGGGCCGTCGGCGAAGGTGAGGTCGGCGGGGCCGCGGTTGACGCTGGAGACGACCGTGTGGCCGGTGAGGGTCGTCGGCGGCCGATCGAGGGGGTAGGTCGCGACATCGCGCCGCAGCAGTGGGGCCGGGAGGGTCGCGGTGACGCGGTCCTGGGCGGACAGGAGCGGGTGGTGGGCGCGGGTGCGGCGGGCGGCGAGGGTGGCCGCGATGTGGTCGGCGCGGCGGCGGTGGTCCGGCTCCGCGGTGTGCAGTTCGACGGCGAGATCACGATAATTGTTGCGGGCGTGGCCATCCGGGTTCGGCCGCGCCATGGAGACCTGAGCCGCGAGGTCTGCGCTCGGCGCCGCGCGGGATTCGAGATAGCGCGACAGGGCCGCACCGATCGCCGTCAATGCCACGACGGTGATCGTGTATCCGGGCACTCGGAGATCGTCACGAACCAGCATTCGGACCGCGTGCGCCCGCGGTGGCGGCCCGAGGTTGAGCAGGGTCGCGGCCACCTCCGGCGCCGGTGCCGGTACCTCTCCGCGAGAGGTACTCTCGGCCAAGGCCCTTCGCGCTCGTTCCGCAGCTAGGCCACGAACCACCGTGTGTCCCAACTTCAATGGAAACCGGGCCAGAGCGATAGCCTCTGCCGCGGTGTCTTCCAGCGCAGTGCGAACCCCGGCACGAGTACCGGCCACCCGATCGCCCGGATCGGAGTCGGTGAACAAGCTGCGCGCAATCGCGGCCGCATGCCGGCCATCGGCAAGGGCATGCGAAAGCTGAAGCACAGCGACGAGTGCGTCTCCCTCACCAGCGGGCGCGCCGGTGACATGGCGAAACAAATGCAATCGCCACGCACGGTCCTCGGCGGCCAGTGAATCTCCCAGCAAGTCCCCCAGCGCGGCAACGATATTCGGCCATACCGGATTCGATACGGCATGCTCGACCACCTGATCCTCGGCGAATTCACAAGGCACCCAGTCGGGATAGGCGAAGCGCCGCTCCCGCACCCGCACCCGCAGATCCGGAATGCGCGCACTGCGAGCGGCCACCAGGGCGCGCAATCGTTCGGTCGATCGCTCCGACTCCTCGAAGCAGTACAGCAGGAACAGATCATTACCGGACCGGCGGGACAGCCAGTACCTGGTCGCATCCTGCGGAGTCAGCGCGGGCATCGCACGACCCTATCCGCCCCGACCCCGGGCGCCACCGCTAACCCATAGCGAATCTCGGAAGCCGCTGCCGCCCAAGGAAATCGATCTTGTATCCGCCGACCGGGACGATAACGAGAAGATCTCGAAACCATCGTTCGACCGGGGCCGCGGTGCTACCGTCTGTAGTAGAAGATCGACCAGTCCTCAACCCGGGCGGGGTGACTGCCATGGCAGCTCGAGACGGTGTGAGAAGCCGCAAACTGGCGGAGCGGGCCGATGCGGCCGACGCCCGATATCAGGCCGCGGGGTTCCTCAAAAGGTCCATCAACAAGGTCTTTCCGACCCACTGGTCGTTCCTGCTCGGCGAGATCGCCCTGTTCAGCTTCGTCGTGTTGCTGCTGTCGGGGGTCTATCTGACCCTGTTCTTCGACCCGTCCATGACCGAGGTCGCCTACAACGGCGTCTACCAGCCGCTGCGCGGCGTGACCATGTCGCGCGCCTACGAGTCGGCGCTGGAGATCAGCTTCGAAGTGCGGGGCGGCCTGTTCGTACGGCAGGTACACCATTGGGCCGCATTGCTTTTCGCCGCCTCGATCATCGTGCACCTGTGCCGGGTCTTCTTCACCGGCGCGTTTCGCCGCCCGCGCGAGGCGAACTGGGTGATCGGCTCGATCCTGCTGATCCTCGCGATGTTCGAGGGCTTCTTCGGTTACTCGCTGCCCGACGACCTGCTGTCGGGTACCGGCCTGCGGGCCGCGTTCTCCGGAATCACCTTGGGCATGCCGGTGATCGGCACCTGGCTGCACTGGCTGATGTTCGACGGCGACTTCCCCGGCAATATCATCATCCCGCGCCTGTACATCGCCCACGTGCTGTTGCTTCCGGGCATCATGCTGGCACTGATCGGCGCGCACATCGCCCTGGTCTGGTACCAGAAGCACACCCAGTTCCCCGGCCCGGCACGCACCGAGCGCAATGTGATCGGCGACCGGATCGTGCCGGTGTTCTCCATCGACCAGACCGCGTTCTTCATGTTCACACTGGGCGTGCTGGCGATCATGGGCGGGGTGTTGCAGATCAATCCCATCTGGAACCTCGGTCCCTACAACCCGGCACAGGTTTCGGCGGGCACCCAGCCCGACTTCTACATGATGTGGACCGATGGTTGGCTACGCCTGTTCCCGCCCTGGGAAGGCTATGTATTCGGGCACACCATTCCGGGCTCGGTCTCGGTCGCGATCATGATGCCGATCATCTTCGCGCTGCTGATCGCCTACCCCTGGATCGAGAGACGGCTCACCAAGGACGACGCGCATCACAACCTGCTGCAACGGCCCCGGGATGTGCCGGTGCGGACCGCGATCGGCGCCATGTCGCTGACGTTCTACGTGGTGCTGACGCTGGCCTGCGTCAACGACATCATCGCGTTCAAGTTCGACATCTCGCTCAACGCGACGACCTGGGCCTTCCGCATCGCCCTGCTGCTCGCGCCGCCGCTGGCCTACTTCCTCGCCTACCGGCTGTGCATCGCTTTGCAGCGCAGCGATCGCGCGGTGCTGGAGCACGGTATCGAAACCGGCATCGTGCGCCGGCTGCCGCACGGGGAATACATCGAGATCCACCAGCCGCTGGGGCCGGTCGACAGCCACGGTCACCCGATCCCGCTCGAATACCAGGGCGCCGCGATTCCGAAGAAATTGAACCAGCTGGGCCTGTCCGGCAAACCGGGCACCGGCAGTTTCCTGCGCCCTGATCCGCCCGCCGAGAACGAACAGTTGCGTGCCATCGAACGCGCGCAGGAGCACGAACAGCTGGCTGTGTTGCGGAATTACCAGCGTACCGACGAGTAGTTTCTCACCGAATCGCGAAGGCCCCGAGTCGCTTCGACTCGGGGCCCGATTTGCCTGACTCGCGCGACCGATCAGGCCCGCCCGAGTCCCCCTCGAGTCACCCCCGAGACGAACGCATCCCACTCCCCTGGGGTGAATGCCAACACCGGACCGGTTCCACGGTCCTTGGTATCGCGTACTGCGACATTGCCGTCCCCGAGAAACGCCACCTCCACGCAGTTCCCGTCGGGACCGCTGTGTCTACTCTTACGCCACACGGCACCGCTGTAATCAATCTTCACGGCACTAGCTCCTTTGCTGCGTCGAGAGCGAGATATTCCTGGCATGGTTGGTACTGGCGATGAGATGGACGAAGAGCGTCCAATCTCGCAATGCGCCCGTTGCTCCTGCGCACTGTGCATTCGCTGTGCACGTCCACTTAGTGCACTTGGTGGGGGTTTGTCCCCGATCTGCACACTAGCAGGTTTCCGCAATCGGGCGCTGTGATGTTTTCGTTTTCAATCATGCGAATCCCATAAGTCCCGTAACGGACAATTGTTTGCGGAACTATTGCGGACCGCAAGTACCGGTACGGCGGCAAACTGTTTCGCGCGAAACAATTGCGTACGGTCGTACTACCCCACCGGATCCGGCATTTCACCTCTCCCGGCGGACAGGGATCATGGTGTCGTGGTCGAACGTGATCGAGACGAGGCCGGACGCGCCCGAAATGCCCGACCCAGGGACCGCCTGGGACGCCCGCTTCCGCCAGGAAGCGCGGGCGTCGAGCGGATTCCCGAGGATCTGGACCTGCCGCCGGAGCAGACCCTGGACTACGCCCAGCGGCTGCTCGACGACGGCCTCGCCTTCCATGCCCACGAGGTGCTCGAGGCGGCATGGAAGAACGGGCCGTTCGCCGAAAGGATGCTGTGGCAGGGGCTGGCGCAGTATGCCGTCGGCCTCACGCATGTGCAGCGCGGTAATCCGAAGGGGGCCCGCATCCTGCTGGAACGCGCGGCAGGCCGCCTCAGCGCCGCCGGTCCGACCCCGTACGGCATTGATGGCCCAGGTCTGGTGGCACATGCGGAGAAGCTGCTGGACGATCTCGCCGCCGGGCACGACATTCCGGAGGAGCGGCTACGGCCACGTCTACGGGGCTGAACAGGATGATCCGTACGATGGGCGGATATGCCTCACGATGTTGCCCCGAAACAGCCACCGGTGCGTCCGGTCGGCGCGGGTCGCTTCGCCCCCAGCCCCTCGGGTGATCTGCATCTGGGTAATCTGCGCACCGCCCTGCTGGCGTGGCTGTTCGCCCGCTCGACCGGACGCGCCTTCCTGATGCGGATCGAGGACCTCGACCGGGTCCGCGCAGGGGCCGCGGAACGGCAGCTGGCCGATCTGGCCGCGATCGGCCTGGACTGGGACGGCCCGGTCGCGCGGCAATCGGAGCGCCAGGCCCTGCATCATGCCGCCATCGACCGGCTGACCGCGGCCGGCGCGACCTACGAGTGCTATTGCACTCGAAGGGAAATTCAGCAGGCCGCGACGGCGCCGCACGGACCGATGGGCGCCTACCCGGGCACGTGTCGCGATCTCACCGACGCCGAGCGTGCCGCCCGCCGCGCCGAGGGACGGCCCGCCGCGCTGCGATTACGGTCGCAGACAACCGAATTCGAGATCGTCGACGAACTCCACGGGCGCTATCGGGGCGTGGTGGACGATTTCGTGCTGCGCCGCGGCGACGGCATTCCCGCCTACAACCTCGCGGTCGTGGTCGACGACGCCGATCAGGGCATCGACCAGGTGGTCCGCGGTGACGACCTGCTGCCGTCCACACCGCGGCAGGCCTATCTGGCGACCTTGCTCGGCCTGCCGGCGCCGCGATACGCGCACGTCCCCCTTGTGCTCAACCGGGAGAACAAGCGGCTGGCCAAGCGGGACGGCGCCGTCACCCTCGCCGATCGGCTGGCCATGGGCGAGGCGCCGCGGCAGGTGTTCGCGATGCTGGCCGGATCGCTAGGCTACACCGCGACCGATCCCGCCGAGCTGCTGGCCGAGTTCCGGCCGGAGGATCTGCCGCGCGAGCCCTGGATCTTCGATGCCGTCGACGTGGTGCAATTCACCGGAAATCCGTAAGGTACGCAGGCGTCGCGACACCTACGAGCATTTCACGAGGACAGTAGATGACCAGTGGTGGGTACGACCCCAACCAGTATCCGCAGGGCGGGCAAACATACGGCCAGCCGTATCCGCAAGGCGGCCAGCCGTATCCGGGCCCGGGGCAGTACGCCCAGCAGCCCTACGGACAGCAACCATACGGGCAGCAGTACCCACCCGGCGGACAGCCCTACGGCCAGCAGACCGCCTACGGGCAGCAGCCTGGATACGGCCAGCAACCGTACGGGCAACCGCAGGACGCCTACGGACAGCAGCAATTCGGGCAGCAGCAGTACGGACAGCCTTACGGGCAGCCGCACTTCGGGCAGCCGAACGTTCCGCCCGGCACCGCGCCGGGTGATCTGGGCAGCCGGTTCGGGGCGCGCCTGATCGACGGCCTCATCGTGAGCGTTCCGATGATGATCGTGATCATGATCCTCACCGTGGTCTTCGGCGGCAGCTTCTGGTTCTTCTACGGCATCGCGATGCCGCTGCTGGGCCTGGCCTACGCCGGGTACTTCGTGGCGATGGAGACCTCCCGGGGAACGACCATCGGGAAGAAGATGGTCGGTCTGCGCGTGGTCGCGCCGGGCGGGGCGGCGAAGCTGACCCCCGAGGTCTCGCTGCGGCGCAATCTGTATGCGGCCCTGTACATCATCCCGTGCCTCGGTCCGGTCGCCGGATTCGTCATGGCAATCGTCAACGGCGTCACCATCTCCCAAGACCCGAACAAGCAGGGCTGGCACGACAAGTTCGCGGGCGGCACCCAGGTCGTCAAGATGTGATCCCGGCCAAGAACAGGCCGGGATGACGGGTAGTGGGGGCTGCCGGGATGACGGGTAGCGGGGCTGCCGGGATGACGGGTAGCGGGGCTGCCGGGACGGCGGGGTGCGAAATGTCGGGATGGTCAGGGGCGCACTCGGATGGAGTGCGCCCCTTGCTGTTTGTCCGGGTCAGCTGGTGGTGGTGCCGATGGCGAGCATGACGATGAACCAGAGGATGGACAGGCCGATGGCGATGGCGCTGATCCAGATGCCGGCGAGGGCCATGCCGCGGCCGTCCTGGCCGGTCTGCTTGATCTGGTTCAACGCGATCGGTCCGAGGATGAGCGCGACGACCATGCCGGCGCCGCAGGTGAAGAAGCCCGCCACGGCCGCGATCAGCGCGCCGATCGCAAGGCCGTTGGTGCCCTGTTGCTGGGGGTAGCCGTACGGCTGATACGGCGTCGCACCGGGATACGGGTACGCCGGTTGGCCGTAGGGCTGGGCCGGTGGCTGCGGATAGCCCGGATACTGCTGCTGCGGAGGCGGCGTGACCGGCTGCGCCTGATAGTTCGGCGTGGAGGAGTAGCCCGCGGGCGGCGCCGACGGCGGCGGGGGCGGTACCGACGCGTGGCCGCCGGACTCGGAGGACACCCCTTCACCGCCGTATTGCTTCCACCACTCGTCGGAATCGCCGGGATTCGTCATTGCCTCAGCCTATTCCACATCGGGCGGGTGCCGGTATCGTCCAGACCTCGTGAGTAAGACCAAGCAATCGGCACGGTCCGGGGAGTCTGGGCGCCCCGCGGCCGAACATGCAGCATTCGCACGGGCCGCGGGGGGACCGTTCACCTTGATCGTGACGTTGTTCACGGCCACCCTGATGATTTCCAACATCTGCGCCACCAAGGGCGTTCAATTTTTCCGCGGCGAGCACCTCTCGCTCGGACCGATCGACATCCTGCCGATCACCACGGACGGCGCATTCTTCCTATTCCCCCTCGCCTATGTCATCGGCGATGTGTTGAGCGAGGTTTACGGCTTCCGCGCGGCCCGGCGCACCATCTACTACGGCTTCGGCATGCTGGCATTGATGGTGGTCTGTTTCTGGATCGCCATCGAACTGCCGGCCGCCGACTTCTATGAAAATCAGGCCGCCTTCCGCACGGTGGTCGGCACCACCCCGCAGCTGGTGGCCGCCGGGCTCGCCGGGTACGTCATCGGCCAGTTCCTCAATTCCATGACCCTGGTGCTGATCAAGGAACGCACCAAGGAGAAGCACCTGTGGGCCCGCCTGCTCGGCTCGACCGTCGCCGGGGAATTCGGTGACACCCTGGTGTTCTGTTCGATCGCGGCGACCGCCATCGGGATCGACACCTGGGGCGCGTTCATCAACTACGTGATCGTGGGCTTCCTCTGGAAGACCCTGGTCGAGGTCTTCGTCCTGCCGATCAGCTACCGGGTGATCGGGTACCTGAAGAAGCGCGAGACCAGCTACGCACCGCTGGACCGGCCGGCGATCTACAGCTGATTCCGGCCGAAAGCACGCCGGAAAAGAAGGAGATGCTCAGGGGCTCTGGATGCGTCCCTTCCACCTGCCGAGGAATTCGGCCTTGAACTCGTCGAAGTAGCCGCCCTCGATGCTGGCGCGGATGTCGTCGACCAGGCGGACGGTGAAACGCTCGTTGTGGATGGTGCACAGGGTGGAGGCGAGCATCTCCTTGGCCTTGAACAGGTGGTGGATGTAGGCGCGGGTGTAGTGGGCGCAGGTGTAGCAGTCGCAGGTCTCGTCGATCGGGGTGAAGTCGCGGCGGAAGCGGCTGGTGTTGATGTTGAACCGGCCCTCGGCCACATAGATGGCGGCGTTGCGGGCGACCCGCGACGGGTTGACGCAGTCGAAAGTGTCCGCGCCGTTCTCCACCGCGACGAACATGTCCTCGGGTTCGCTGATGCCCAGCAGATGCCGCGGCTTGTCCTCGGGCAGCTCATCGCAGCACCAGCCGACGATGGTGCCCAGGTTGTGCTTCTCGAGGGCACCGCCGATGCCGTATCCGTCGAATCCCGTTCCGCCGCGCCCGCGCATCGCGTCCAGGTCGCGACATGCCTTGCGGCGCAGGTCCTCGTACTGGGCGCCCTGGATCACCGCGAACAGCGCCTGATACGGGCGGTGCGCGCGCTCGCCGGTCAGCCGCTCGTGCTCGTCGATGCAGCGCTGCGCCCACTCGTGCGTGCGCTGCAACGATTTCTCCTGGTAGCCACGGGTGTTCAGCAGGGTGGTCAGCTCGTCGAAGGCGAACATGATGTCGGCGCCCAGCCGATGCTGGATGCCCATCGACACCTCCGGAGTGAACCGGTGCGGAGAACCGTCGAGGTGGGACCGGAAGGTGACACCGTCGTCGTCGACGACGGCCAGGCGCTCCTTACCCTTGGCGATCACGTCGTCGCTCTGCACGCCGACGGCCTCCATTGCCAGCACCTTCTTGAAGCCGACGCCCAGCGACATCACCTGGAAGCCGCCGCTGTCGGTGAAGGTCGGGCCCGGCCAGTTCATGAACCTGCCCAGGCCACCCGCCTCGTCCACGATGTCGGGCCCCGGCTGCAGATACAGGTGATAGGCATTGGCCAGCAGCGCCTGCGCACCGAGTTCGGCCATCGTTTCGGGCAGCACCGCCTTGACCGTCGCCTTGGTGCCGACGGGGATGAATGCGGGGGTCTCGATGATGCCGTGCGGGGTGGTGATCACCCCTGATCGACCGTGCCGTCCTTCGAGGCGGGTGGTGACTTCGAACTGGAACGACGACGGATCAGGCACCCCGCAATATTGCCAGGCCAGGGCTACACCGCGTCGACCGGTTCCTCGTCGACCAGGTCCTGGTCCACGGCCGCTCCGGCGAATTGGGACCGGTAGAGGCGGTGGTAGGGGCCGTGGGCGGCTAGGAGTTGGTCGTGGGTGCCGGTTTCCACGATGTGGCCGGATTCCATGACCACGATCAGGTCGGCGTCGCGGATCGTCGAGAGACGGTGGGCGATGACGAAACTGGTGCGGTCGCGGCGCAGGGCGGCCATGGCCTGTTGGACCAGCAGTTCGGTGCGGGTGTCGACCGAGCTGGTGGCCTCGTCGAGAATCAGGATCGACGGCTTGGCCAGGAACGCTCGGGCAATGGTGATCAGCTGCTTCTCACCGGCGCTGACCCCGGCGCCCTCCTCGTCGATGACCGTGTCGTAGCCGTGCGGCAGCGCGTGCACGAACCGGTCGACGTAGGCGGCGCGGGCCGCGGCCACGATCTCCTCCTCGGAGGCGTTCGGGTCGCCGTAGGCGATGTTGTCGCGGATGGTGCCGCCGAACAGCCAGGTGTCCTGCAGCACCATGCCGATGCGGGACCGCAGGTGGTCGCGGGAGATGCGGGTGATGTCGACACCATCGATGCTGATACGCCCGGAATCCAGCTCGTAGAACCGTTCCAGCAGATTCACCAGCGTGGTCTTGCCCGCACCGGTCGGCCCGACGATCGCCACCACATGACCGGGCTCGGCGACCAGCGACAGCTCCTCGATCACCGGCTTGTCCGGCTCGTAGCGGAACGACACAGAGTCGAATTCGACCCGGCCCCGATCGACCGGCCGCGAATCCTCCACCTCCGGATCGGGCAGTTGCTCCTCGGCGTCGAGGATCTCGAAGATCCGCTCGGCCGAGGCGACGCCGGACTGCAGCAGATTGATCATCGAGCCGACCTGGGTCAGCGGCTGGGTGAACTGGCGCGAGTACTGGATGAACGCCTGCACCTCGCCCAGCGACAGATTGCCCGAGGCCACCCGCACACCGCCGACCACCGCGATCAGCACGTAGTTCAGGTTCCCGACGAACATGATCACCGGCATGATCAACCCGGAGATGAACTGCGCCCGGAAGCCGGCCTCGTAGAGCCGATCGTTGCGCTTGTCGAATTCGCGGCCCACCTCGCGGTTGCGGCCGAACGCGGTGATCACCTCGTGGCCGGTGCAGGCCTCCTCCACCTGGGCATTGACCAGGCCGGTGTACTTCCACTGATCGACGAAGTGCGGTTTGGACCGCGTGGCGATGACCGCGGTCATGACCACCACCACCGGAACCGTGAGCAGTGCGATGATCGCCAGCAGCCACGAGATCCAGAACATCATGACCAGGATGCCGACCACGGTCAGCACCGATACCACCAGCTGACTCAGCGTCTGCTGCATGGTCTGGGCCACGTTGTCGACATCATTGGTGACGCGCGAGAGCACATCGCCGCGTGGTGTGGAGTCGAAATAGCTCAGCGGCAGCCGGTGGATCTTGTCCTCGATCTCGCCGCGCAGCCGCTTCATCGCGCGGTTGATGACCGAGATCAGCAGATACCCCTGCAGCCAGCTGAACAGCGCCGCACACAGATACAGCACCAGCGCGAGCACCAGCACCCGCCCGACGGCGGCGAAATCCACACCCACGCCGGGGATGACATGCATCCCGCCGAGCATGTCGGCCAGCCGGTCCTGCCCCTGCTCCCGCAGCGCCGCGACGGCCTGGTCCTTGGTCACGCCCGGGGGGAGCTGCTTGCCGACGACACCGTCGAAGATCAGGTTGGTGGCCCTGCCGAGGATCTGCGGGCCCAGCACGGTCAGCACGACGGACGTGACGGCGAGCACGAAAATCGCTATGAGATAGGGCTTTTCGGGCGCGAATCGGCGCAGCAGCCGCTTCAGTGAGGGTCCGAACGACTTGGCCTTGGTGCCGGGCGCACCCGCCGGCGGCATACCCTGTGTCATCGGGCCGCCTCCTCGGGGCTGAACTGGGATTCCACGATCTCCCGATACTCGGTGCAGTCGCGCAGCAGTTGCTCGTGAGTGCCGAGGCCGACCATCTCCCCGTCCTCGAGCACGACGATCTGATCGGCATCGCGAATCGTCGAAATCCGCTGTGCCACCGTGATCACCGAGGCTTGTGCGACTTCCGGGCGCAATGCCTCGCGTACCCGGGCGTCGGTGGCGACGTCGAGTGCGGAGAAGCAGTCGTCGAACAGGTAGATCTTGGGCTTGCGCACCAGGGCCCGCGCAATGGCCAAGCGCTGGCGCTGACCGCCCGACACCGTCGTACCGCCCTGTGCCACTTCGGTATCCAATCCGTTCGGCATATCCCGCACGAAGTCGGCGGCCTGGGCGATCTCGAGGCAGCGCCACAATTCCTCGTCGGTGGCCTCCGGATTGCCGTAGCGCAGGTTGGAGGCGACCGTGCCCGAGAACAGATACGCCTTCTGCGGTACCAGGCCGATCTGGTTGCGCAGCAGTTCCAGATCGAGATGGCGCACATTGGTGCCGCCGACATACACCGCGCCGTCGGTGGCATCGATCAGCCGCGGGATCAAATTGATCAGGGTGGTCTTACCCGACCCGGTGGAACCGACGATCGCGGTGGTCGTGCCCGGTTCGGCACGGAACCGAATCCCCCGCAGCACCGGCTTTTCCGCGCCCGGAAATTTGAACTCGGCGAAGGCCACCTCCACCTCGCCGGGATCGGATTCGAACGGCTGCGGCAGCGGCGGCGGAGTCACCGACGATTCGGTCGCCAGCACATCGCCGATGCGCTCGGCCGACACCGCCGCGCGCGGCGCCAGCATGGCCAGCATCGAGGCCATCATGACGGCCATCAGGATCTGCATGATGTAGGCCAGCAGCGCGGTCAGCGAGCCGATCTGCATCGAGCCGTCGTCGATGGCGTGGCCACCGAACCAGATCACCGCCACGGTGGTGAGGTTGCTGATCAACATGACCGCGGGCAGCATCAGGACCGTCAGTCGCCACACATACAGCGACGCCTCGGTGAGTTCGGAGTTGGCGACGCCGAAGCGCCAGGTCTCCTGCCGTTCCCGCACGAACGCCCGGACCACTCGGATACCGGTGATCTGTTCGCGCAGCACCCGGTTCACCGCGTCGATGCGCTCCTGCATGCGGCGGAATCCGGGCACCATCCGGGAGATGATCACTCCCATGGCCAGCGCCAGCACCGGCACCGCGATCAGCAGGATCCACGACAATCCGGCATGCTCCCGCAACGCCATGACGACGCCGCCGATACACATGATCGGCGCCATGACCAGGATGGTCACGCTCATCACCACCAGCATCTGCACCTGTTGCACATCGTTGGTGTTGCGCGTGATCAGCGAGGGCGCCCCGAAGATGCCCACCTCGCGAGCGGAGAAGGTGCCGACGCGATGCAGCAGGGCCGCGCGCATATCGCGGCCCGCACCCATTGCCGCCTGGGCGCCGAGATACACCGAGAAGAACGACGCGAGGATCTGGACACCGGACACCAGCAGCATCCACCCACCGGTAGCCCAGATGTAGCCGACATCGCCCTTGGTCACGCCGTTGTCGATGATGTCGGCATTCAGGCTCGGTAGGTACAGCATCGCGATGACCGAGATCAGCTGTAGCACAACCACGCCCGCCAGCTGAGTGCGATAGGGGGCGAGAAAGGTTCGCAGCAGTCGGATCAGCATGATGCGTGCAGGCTACCGGCTAACCGTGACGGGCGCCGCCACCATTTCCGTCGGCCTGTCGCGATCAGGAGCCGTCGGGAGCCGGTCGTCGGGCCCACGCACCCGGGTCGGTGGTCAACGCCTCGACGAATTCCGGCAGCTCGTCCGCGGCGATATCGGCGATCGACACCTGCTCGAGGACCGAGCGGATATTGACCCGCAGCGCGATCCACACCCGCTGCAGCGGCTGCGCCGCGCCCGCGTAGGTCACGTCCTCGGGCCGCTGTCCCCGCACCGACGCCAGCGGCCCCTCCACCGCGCGGATCACGTCGGCCACGCTGATCGCGGCGGCCGGTCGGGCCAGCCGGTAGCCGCCGTCGGGTCCGCGACGGCTGGTCACCAGGCCCGCGCGGCGCAGTTCGGCCGCCGCCGATTCCAGGATCTTGGGCGGGATGGCCTGCGCGGTGGCGATGGTGTCGGCCTTCACCGAATTCGGTTCCGCGCGCGCGATTTCCAGCAGAATCCGGACCGCGTAATCGACCTTAGCCGTGATGTGCACAGCCGCTCCCCGCCGCCAGTTCGGCGCCACCGCCGATGGCCAGCACACCGAGCGCGGTGTCCAGCAGCACCCGCTCGATCAGCTCGTCATCGGCGGCGGGCACGATTTCGTTCGACCACAGCACGGTGCCCAGCACTTCGACGGCGGCACTGGCGCGCAGCAGCGCCTCGTACGAAGCGTCCGGACCGGCCAGCCAGTGGCACAGCCGCCGATGCATATCGCTGATGTCCGGATAGCGGCTGTTGCCGATGGCGTTGACGATGGCCACGGCGTCGCGCACGCACATCGCACCGGCGGTGCGGTGCCGCAGCAGGACCCGCAGCTGGCCGGTGAGCACCTCCCGGGCGGTGTCGGGTCCGTAGGTCCTCTGCTCGGCGTCGTGGACCACGGCCTGCAGATCGTCGAAGATCGGCTCGATGATCGCCAGCAGCAGATCCAGTTTCGAGGCGTAGTGATAGTAGAGCGAGGCTTTTGTGATTCCGACCGCATCTGCGACCTCGCGCAGGCTCGTCTGATCGAATCCTTTACTGGAAAATAACCGAACCGCAGCCTCCCGGATCGCCTCCTTGGTGCCTCCACCTGCGGCAACGGTTCCGGAAGTACTTCGGACGCTCATTCGACGATCCTCTCATCACCCTGCGGCCGGGCCGCCGAGGGCCCGAGAACAGAGGTTGTTCCTCCGCTTACCCGTCGGTAGTCTACCTACCGCACGGTAGGCAGAAAGCGTGATGTGGAGGCGGTTCGCGTGCAGGGCGGCCGCAAAGTGCTGTCTCCGAGGCCTGAATTCAGCACACGAACCAGCTATCGCTAGGAGATCCCCTCGTGTCCGTATACCTCTACCGGTGGGGCAAATTCGCCTTCCGCCGGAAATGGATAGTGCTACCGGTCTGGTTGTTGATATTCCTGGTGGTCGGCGGGCTCGGCGTCAGCATGAAGAAGCCGACAACCGACGACTTCTCGATGCCCAACCTGCCGTCGCAGCGGGCCACCGACATCCTCGACAAGCAGTTCCCGGGCGCCTCGGCCGCCTTCAAATTCGACGCCGTCACCGGCACCTACGTGATCGGCGCGCCCGCCGGGCAGAAGCTCACCGATCCGGGGAACAAGGCCGCCGTCGACGCTCTGGTCCAGAAGCTGAATTCCCTCGATATCGTCGACCACAGCAAGCCGCCGGTGGTGAGCCCGATCGATGCGACGGTCCAGATGGGCTGCCTCACCGGCGATCGCAACGATCCCGGCTTCCCCGCGCGCTGCAGCCTTGCGCCGCTGAACGTGCTCGGTAAGGGCACCGCCCCGGCGGATACCGTGGCATTCGTCCAGGTGCCGTTCAAGATCGCGAAATTCACCGACGTCACCGACGCCGATCGCGACCTCGCCCACAACGTCGCCGACGATGCGCGCAAGGCCGGACTGACGGTCGAGCTGAGCGGCACCATCGCCATGCAGCAGATGGCCTCGAGCGGTAAGGCCGAGATGATCGGCTACATCGTCGCGTTCATCGTCATGATGATCGCCTTCGGCGCGCTCATCGCCGCCTTCGTGCCCATCCTCACCGGCATCGTCGGCGTGGGCTCGGCGTCGGCGCTGATCATGATGGGCACCGCGGCCATCGATATCCCGAGCTTCACCATGATTCTGGCGTCGATGATCGGCATCGCGCTGTCCATCGACTACGCGCTGTTCATCGTCTCGCGGTACAAACACGAACTGGCCGTGCAGGATTCGCCCGAGGAGGCGGCCGGTATCGCCATCGGCACCGCCGGGTCGGCGGTGGTGTTCGCGGGCATGACCGTGATCATCGCGCTGTGCGGCCTGAGCATCGTGCGCATCAACTTCCTCACCTGGATGGGTCTGGGCGGCGCGATCGCCGCGGCCTTCGCCATCCTGGTGGCGCTGACGCTGCTGCCCGCGCTGATGGGCGCCTTCGGCCGGTTCCTGTTCAAGCCGAAGCTGCCGCTGGTGGCCAAGCACGATCCCGAGGATCCGAAGTCGGTCACGGGCGGCATGCGGTTCGGCCGCCTGATCGGCCGGTTCCCCGCGGTGACGCTGGTGCTGAGCATCCTGGTGCTCGGCGTGCTCGCCGCGCCGGCGGCCAAACTGTCGCTCGGCCTGCCCGGCGACGACAGCCAGCCCACGACCTCGACCATCCGCAAGGCCTACGACCTGCGCACGGCCGGGTTCGGTGAGGGCAGCAACGGCATCCTGACCGTCGTCGCCGACCTCACCAATGTGCCCGCCAAACAGCGCCAGGCCGCGGTCACCGAACTGCGCGACAAGCTGGGCTCCTACGACGGCATGGACTACGTCACCGCGGCACTGACCAACGTCGTGGACCCGCAGACCCACGCCGACGATTTCGAGCACAGCACCGGCGCGCGGCTGATGGCGGTGCCCAAATCGGGTCCGAACAACACCGCGACCCAGGACCTGGTGCAGCACGCCCGCGACGCCGAGGGCGAGTTCAAGGCCAAATACGGCATGGAGTACGGCATCACCGGCACCACCGCCATCTACGCCGACGTCTCCCATGCGCTGCTGAGCAAGATCGCTCCGTATATGGCGATCGTGGCGGCGGCCGCCTTCATCCTGCTGGTGCTGGTGTTCCGCTCGATTCTGGTGCCGCTGACGGCGGCGCTGGGCTTCCTGCTGTCCATGGCGGCGACCTTCGGCGCCACCGTGCTGATCTTCCAGCAGGGCAAGCTCGGCCTGATCCAGGATCCGCATCCGCTGGTCAGCTTCCTGCCGATCATGTTGATCGGCCTGGTGTTCGGCCTGGCCATGGACTACCAGGTGTTCCTGGTGACCCGCATGCGCGAGGAGTACATGCACGGCAAGTCGCCGACCGAGGCGGTGGTCAGCGGCTACCACCACGGCGCCCGCGTGGTCACCTCCGCCGCGATCATCATGATCTCGGTCTTCGGCGGCTTCATCCTGGAAACCGATGTCACCGCGAAGTCGATGGGCTTCGCGCTGGCGGCCGGTGTGCTGCTGGATGCCTTCGTGGTCCGGATGGTGCTGATTCCGTCGCTGCTGGTGCTGATGGGCAAGTGGTCGTGGTGGATCCCGAAGTGGCTCGACCGCATCCTGCCCGATATCGACGTCGAGGGCAGCAAGCTGCGCGAGCTGCAGCAACGCGACCGCGACGCGGCCGCGGACAAGGACCCGATGCCCGTCGGCTAATTCCGTTCGGAACGAAAATGCTGGACCCCACCCGTTCTCGGGTGGGGTCCAGCCCGTTTTCGGTCGGTCCGTGGCATGACCTCTTGATCTTGTAGCAACTAGACAGCAGACTCGAAGTGTTGCTCTCCAGGCTCGATCCCGCGACCGCTAGGAGATGCTCGTGTCCGTCTATCTGTACAGGTGGGGGAAGTTCGCCTTTCGCCGGAAGTGGATCGTCCTGCCCGTGTGGATCGTGCTGTTCCTGGTGCTCGGCGGCCTCGGGGCCCAGCTGAAGAAGCCGATGACCAACGACTTCTCCATCCCGAACCTGCCGTCGCAGCGGGCCACCGACATCCTCGACCGGCACTTCCCGGGCATGTCCCAGTCACTGCAGTTCGGCGCGGTCACCGGCACCTACGTGATCGCCGCGCCCGCCGGGCAGCGGCTGACCGACCCGGCGAACCATGCGGCGATCCAGGGGCTGATCGGCAAACTGGACGGGCTGGGGATCGTCGACCACGGCAAGCCGCTGGCCGACCCGATCGCCGCGACCGAACAGCTGGGCTGCCTGGCACCGGATCGCACCGCGAGCGAGTTCGTCTCCCGTTGCAGCAACGCACCATTGAACGTGCTGAACAAGACCGAGCCGGATACGGTTGCGGTGCTGACGGTTCCGTTCACGATCAAGGAGATCACCGACGTCACCGCCGACGATCGCAAGGCCGCCTACGACGTCGCCGACGAGGCCCGCCACGCCGGACTCACCGTCGAGGTGAGCGGCACCATCGCCATGGAACAGCAGCAGCCCAGCGGTAAGGCCGAGATGATCGGCATGGGCGTGGCGCTGGTGGTGATGATCGTGGCGTTCGGCGCGATCGTGGCCGCCTTCGTGCCGATCATCACCGCGCTGTTCGGGCTGAGCGCGGCGATGTCGGTGATCTTCCTGGGCACCTCGTTCCTGTCGGTGCCCAGCTTCACGACCTTCCTCGCCTCGATGATCGGTATCGCGCTGTCCATCGACTACGCGCTGTTCATCGTCTCGCGGTACAAACACGAACTGGCCGTGCAGGATTCACCCGAGGAGGCGGCCGGAACCGCACTGGGGACCGCGGGTTCGGCCGTCGTCTTCGCCGGGGCCACCGTGATCATCGCACTGGTGGGGCTGGCGATCGTGAATATTCGCTTCCTCACCTTCATGGGCCTGGGCGGTGCCATTGCGGCGGCATTCGCGGTGCTGACGGCGATCACGCTGATGCCCGCGCTGCTCGGCGCGTTCGGGCGGTGGCTGTTCAAGCCGAAGCTTCCGGTGATCGCGCAGCACGATCCGGAGGACGACAACTCGGTCACCAACGGCATGCGGGTGGCGCGGGTGATCGGCCGGGTGCCGGTGTTGACGCTGGTGTTGAGCATCGTGGTGCTCGGGCTGCTCGCCGCGCCCGCGCTGCATCTGCACCTGGGGCTGCCGGGCGAGGACAGTCAGCCGAAGTCGACCACGATCCGCAAGGCCTACGACCTGCAGACCGCGGGCTTCGGCGAGGGTTTCAACGGCAAGTTGCAGGTGGTTGCCGACCTCACGAAAGTGGATCCGTCTCAGCGGCAGGCCGCGATGACAACGCTGCACGACAAGCTGGCCGGATATTCGGGCATGGATTACGTGACCGCACCGCAGTTCAGCCAGGACGGGGAGGGTGCGCTGCTGATCGCGGTGCCCAAGACCGGGCCGAACGACCAGGCCACCAAGGATCTGGTCCGCAATGCTCGCGACGCTGAGAGCGGACTGCGGCAGCAATTCGGAATGACCTACGGCATCACGGGTCTCACCGCGATCTATGCCGATGTCGATCATGCGTTGCTCAGCAAGATCCTGCCGTATCTGGCGATCGTGGCGGGTGCGGCCTTCCTGCTGTTGATCGCGGTGTTCCGGTCGGTGCTGGTGCCGCTGACCGCGGCGCTGGGCTTCCTGCTCTCGATGGCGGCCACCTTCGGCGCGACCGTGCTGATCTTCCAGGAGGGCAAGTTCGGGCTCGTGGACGAGCCGCGCCCGATCGTCAGCTTCCTGCCGATCATGTTGATCGGCTTGGTCTTCGGGCTCGCCATGGACTACCAGGTGTTCCTGGTGACCCGCATGCGGGAGGAGTTCGTGCACGGCGAGCCGCCGACCGAGGCCATGATCAAGGGCTACCACCACGGTGCCCGCGTGGTCACCTCCGCGGCGATCATCATGATCTCGGTGTTCGGCTCGTTCCTGCTGGAATCCGACGTCACCGCCAAATCCATGGGCTTCGCGCTGGCCGCCGGTGTGCTGTTCGACGCCTTCCTCGTGCGCATGGTGCTGATCCCGTCGCTGCTGGTCCTGATGGGCAGGGCGGCGTGGTGGATTCCGGGATGGCTGAGCAGGATCGTGCCCGATATCGACGTGGAGGGGGCCAGGCTGCGGGAGCTCCGGGAGGAGCGTCGGCAGGAACCGGTGTCGGTCGGGTGATTCCGGCGAAAGCAGCCGGAATGACGACGCGCTCACCGCTCGTCATCCCGGCGCGCTCACCGCTCGTCATCCCGGCGCGCTCGCCCTCGTCATCCCGGCGCCCTCGCCCTCGTCATCCCGGCGCCCTCGCCCTCGTCATCCCGGCGCGCTTTTTGCGCCGGGATCACCCCAGCTTCGGCGCAACCTCCGCCGCGACCAGTTCCAGGTGATCCAGGTCGGCCAGGTCCAGGACCTGCAGGTACAGGCGGGTGATGCCGGTCTCCTCGCGGTAGCGGCCGATCTTGTCGACGACCTCGGCGGGGGTACCGGCCAAGCCGTTCTGCTTCAGCTCGTCGACCTCGCGGCCGATGGCGGCGGCGCGGCGGGCCACCTCGGCATCGTCGCGGCCCACGCACAGCACCTGGGCGGCCGAACGGATGATCTCGTTCGGGTCGCGGCCGATCTCCCGGGCGGCCGCGGCGACCCGCTCGAATTGTGCTGCGGCGGTGGCGGGATCGACGAACGGCAGGTTGAACTCCTGGGCGAAGCGGGCGGCCAGCGCGGGCGTGCGCTTCTTCCCGGCACCGCCGATGATCACCGGCGGCCGGGGGCTCTGGGCAGGCTTGGGCAGGGCGGGTGAGTCGGTCAGCCTGTAGTGCTTACCCGCGAAGTCGAAGGTCTCGCCCTCCTTCGTCTCCCACAGGCCGGTGATGATCTCCAACTGCTCGGCGTAACGGTCGAACCGCTCCTTCACCTCCGGCAGCGGAATGCCATAGGCGGTGTGTTCGTCGTCGTACCAGCCCGCGCCGAAGCCGAAGTCGACCCGGCCGCCGGACATCTGATCCACCTGCGCCACCGAGATGGCCAGCACCGACGGGTGCCGGAAGGTGGCGGCGGTGACCAGCGTG
Source organism: Nocardia transvalensis (assembly GCF_015477765.1). Classification (GTDB taxonomy): domain Bacteria; phylum Actinomycetota; class Actinomycetes; order Mycobacteriales; family Mycobacteriaceae; genus Nocardia; species Nocardia transvalensis_A. The sequence goes on from NZ_JADLQQ010000003.1 coordinate 36,860, forward strand.
CCCAGCCGGATCCGAGAGGTCTCCCGGGCCAGACCGGCCAGGGTGATCCAGGCGTCGGTGGGGCCGGGCAGGCCGGACACCCCGCCCATCTTCAGATAGTGGTCGGAACGGAAGAACGCGTCGAAGCCCGCGTCCTCGGTCGTCTTCGCGACCCGCAGGAGGTCGTCGTAGGTTGCGCCTTGCTGAGGTTCGGTGAAGATCCTTAGTTCCACAAAAGACCACGGTAGACGGGTCAGCCGATGTCGAAGAGGTTGGGCTGGCCCGCACGGTGGCGAGCGGCGTCCATTTGGCGGAACGGTTCCAGGGCGGCGATCGTCTCGCGCTTGAACAACTGCGCGCGCTGGGCCGGGGAACCGGAGGCATCCAGGATGGCGTTGACGGCGCGGCGGCCCGCCTCGTTGGCGCCCTCCATCGTGGCCAGGTCGAAGTCGGTCTGCACGTAGTCGGCAGCCAGGAAGAAGTTGGGGATCCGGGTGGTCGCGGTCGGCCGCTTGTCCCAGGAACCGATGGTGTTGACCAGTAGCGGCTCGTCATTGTGGTTCCGGCCGCCGGACCAGGTGATCCCGGGGTCGAGCATCCACTTCGCCACGATGCCGTCGGGGAGCTGGGTGGCGCCGTCGTCGTTGAGCGCCGCGGTCAGCTGCGCCCAGGTCTCCTGGTAGATCTCGTCGCGAGTGCAGTATTTGGCGGGCTTGCCGAACAGGATGCCGGGGGTATCCCAATCGGACAGATCGATGGTCAGCCCGTCGACGATCGTGCCGTCGCCGTATGTGGACCGGTAATCGCCGGGCCAGAAGGCCTTCTGCGTATAGGAGGTCAGCCGCCACGGCGAATCGAGGTAGATGTTGTAGCCGTTGCCCAGGTTCAGCTCCTGGGTGACGAACATCTGCAGGCCGCTCATCCAGTCCATGTACAGACCGTCCATCGCGGCCAGGGCGGGGTCCTGCTGTCGCATCTGTTCCGACCACAGTCCCCGCGCCCGATCGGTCGGCACCGCGCACACATACCAGTCCGCCTCGACCGTGGCGACCGAACCGTTCGGCCGCCGTATCCGCGCGCCGGTGATCCGGCCGCCCTCGAGGTCGAAACCCTGCACCTCGTGCCCGGTATGGAACTGCACGCCGAGGTTGCGCAACAGGGCGACCCAATGATCGAGCCACACCTCGTTGGTGGGGCCGTTGAGCACCTCGTACACCTTCGGTCCGCCGGTGGCCTCGCCGAGCAGCGCGATCAGGAACGCCTCGGCCATATTGCCGATCGTCCGCGTACTGGCGACGGTCTCCTTGGCGGCCACCAGTGCCCGGGTCAGGCCGGTGGCCGCCAGGCTGCGGTACTCGGCCGACCGGGTCTCGGCACCGACGAAGTCCCACCAGGCCATGTGCTCCCACTGGCCGAAACGCCGCTCCTCGCACGAGGTCAGGTAGGCGACGAACCGGCCGGCCAGATACATGGCCTCGGGTATCGGCACGGCATGGTTCTTGGTGAACATCTCGACCAGCACGCGCTGCCAGCCCTGCGGGGTGAGCAGTTCCTTGGGGTCGAAGTAGAACCCGAACATGAGCGGGAATCCGTCGGGCAGATTGTGGGCGCGCGGATAGCGCGGATCGCCGACCGAGAACGGCACCAGATTGTCGTAGACGCCATTGGCGTTGCCCGGCACCGGGATTCGGCGCATGGTGTCGTGCACGTGGTGGTAGAAGGCGGTGAAGCCGCGGGCGCCGTGCTCACCCGGCAGAGGGGCGCGCCCGCCGGTGGCACTGCCGGGCAGTCCGATGGTTCGGGACTTGCCGCCCAGCTCCTTGCGATCGAAAACGGTGACCTCGAAACCGCGTTCGGCCAATTCGTGGGCGGTGGTCAGGCCACCGATGCCCGCGCCCAGCACGGCGACCTTGTTGCGAGCCGGTCCGCTGCGTCGCCGCCCGCCCGACAGCGGGGTGGCCTGTGCCACGGAACCGCCTGCGCCACTTGCCAAACCGATAGCTCCGGCAGCCGCCGCGCCGCGCAGCAGTGTGCGCCGTGACAGCGGTTGTCCCCCATGCTCGTTCGTCACCCCGACAGCCCTCTCGCAAATCTGACGATTACGATCGTCATATTTACCAGAGGTAAGCATTCGCCGCGCGATAATGGGAAACCTGCTGGACACCAACGTGACCGAACGGAGGATCGGGTGCCCGAACCCACAGGCGAGGGCGGTGCGCGGCGTCGGCCGAGCCGCCGCTACGGCGGCATCGACGCCGACAGCCGTGTCGCCGCGCGGCGCGAGCAATTGCTGCGGGCCGGGTATGAACTGCTCGGCACCAAGGGTTTCGCAGCCACCGGAGTCAAGGACATCTGCCGGGAGGCCAGGCTCACCGACCGCTACTTCTACGAATCCTTCGGCGGCACTCGGGAATTGTTCGTATCGGTCTTCGATGCGGTGGTCGAGGAGTTGTTCGATGCGGTCGCGGCGGCGGTGGCGGCGGAACCGCCCGCGGGTGACCGGAAACTGCGGGCCGGGATCGGCACCTTCCTGGAGGCGCTGGCCGACGATCGCCGCAAGCTCCGCATCGTCTTCGCCGAACCCGCCAGCGCGGGACCACAGGCCGAACAGCGCATGCAGGAGACACTGCGCCGATTCGCCGCGCTGGTCGCCGACACCGCCCGACGCGCGCGGCCGGCCGCGGTGCCCGACAACGTCATCGAGGTTTACGCGCACTCCGTGGTCGGCATGCTGCAGCGGGTCATCACCGAAAAACAGGAGGGCCACCTCCGCTTGCCGATGACCGATCTCATCGACCTCTGCACCACCCTGGCGGCCGCCGGCCTGCGCGCTCTCTACCTCGCCGACACTCGCGAGTGATTCGGCTCGCGTTGCGCCGCATGGGCGTTCCCGCACTGGGTATCCGGCGGGCGTATATCCCCCATAGGAGGTGTCTTCAATGACTAGTTGGCTTACTCGCTTTGCGGTGTCCGCGGTCGTGGCCGGAGCGGCAGCGGTTGCCTCGGCAGGGCAGGCGGCAGCGGGGCCGGGCAGCGTGTGGATCAACGGCAATATGCAGGTGCTGGGCATGAATGTCCTGCACGTCGAGGCGCAGGGAACGGGGGACGGCCCGGCCACAGGCACTTATATGGCCAACGCCCAACTCGGGAATATGCCGCTGCCGGTGCGGGTCACCGGTCCGGTCACCTGCCTGCGGATCCAGGGCAACACGGTGTCACTGGTCTACCCGATCACCACCGCCCAGCCGATCATGGTGTTCGCACCCGACTCGATGGCCATCCAGATCACCGTCCGCAAGGGTCAGGCCGGTCAGCCGAACATGATCGGTTACGGCGTGCCCATGCCGACGAACATGTTCCGAGACTGCATGCCGGGTCCGACGCCGATGGTGTTCGATGGGACTATCAACATCAGCTAGCCGAAATACTCGAACTGATGTTCGAATTCCGGTAACGTCGGTGCATGCCTCTCGACCACCACATCCAGTTCGCACAACTGTGGCTGGAGCAGGTGCGCGACCGCCTCGCCGCCGCAGCAGCCACCAGCGACCCCCTCGGCCCGGAACAACTCAACATCCTCTCCGGCAAGGTAGCCGAGGGCCTCCGCATCTTCACCGAACTCACCCGCGAAACCAGGCAGGACGAAACAGCAGCCTGACCGACTGCCTCCGGATATGAAAAAGCCCCTGACCATCGGTCAGGGGCTGAGGCGGTGGCGGAGGGATTTGAACCCTATCCGCCACCCCAGGTCAGGGGCGGAAATTCCGCCTGAGCTGCAAAATCACAGCACTGTCATTCACACTCGATCACCCCCGATCTGGGGCCGTTGTTGGGAAATCGTTAGGAATGAACGGCAAGGTTCCCGCAGGTCAAACCGCACGACAATCGGTCAGTGCGCACGCCCAGAATCAGGCGTGATCCGACCCGCCTTCGCGCGTCATCTACCTGCGCCTCGTCTTCAGCCAAACACTCGATCACGCTGAAACCGTGCCGCAAAGCGTGCACAGATCCGACCGGATTACCGACGCTGACCAGCCCCGACGACGTTGACCCGAGGTCACTGACGCAGCAACCGCTTAGCGCGCCAGGACCTTCGGGTGTACGTAGGGCCGATTCGGTCGTAGCCTCGGGTATATGGGCGATATCCCGCCGAACGAGGTAGGTCGCAGGTTGCGCGAGATCCGGGCGTGGCGTGGGCTCACCCTGGAAGCGGCAGCGGGACTTGCGGGCCTCTCCTTCGGCTATCTCGGCCGCCTCGAACGCGGCGAGCAGGCGCTGACGAACCGTCGCACCCTCGAGGCGCTGGCCCACGCCTTGCGCGTGGCACCTTCGGAGTTCACCGGTCGTCCGTGGGAAACGCCGGACGGTCCCGGAACGGAAGCTTATGCAGGCGTCATCGCGATAGAAAACGCGCTCGACGTGTGCCAGCTCGGAGACGATCCCGGTACGCCGGTTCGGGAGTGGGCGGAAGTGCGTGCCGATCTCGCTCGGCTGGAAAGCGTGCGTGCGGCGGCCGACTACCAGGCGGTTGGCGACCAGTCCCCCGGGCTCCTAATGGAGCTGCACGCCCTGTACGTCCGGCGGCCGGAACTACGCAAAGAGATCCTTGTCGGAATGATCGGCTGCTACTTCGCAATGATGATGACCGCGAAGCGCCTAGGTGTTCGCGGGCTCCCGCTGCTGGCGGCCAGTTACGCCCAAAACTGCGCGGAGGAACTCGATTCCCCCGCGTGGCGAGGGGCAACGACATGGATGCGCGGCAACGTCGCTGGCTCGCTGTCGCGGCCTCAGCAATACCGTCGCGCAGTCACCTTGGCGGATGAGCTGACCGACAGCTTGAATGACCCCAACGTTGTTCAGGCGTATGGAATGCTGCACCTCTCGGCAGCATTCGCGTCCGCCGTGCAGGCCGATCGGGACACCGCCGAGACCCACCTTAACGAAGCGGCGGCCATAGCTGGGCGTATGGATACGGACGTGGGAAAGTTCGGGCGCATGTGGTTCGGCAGGGTCAACGTAGCCTTGTGGCGAGCAACTATTGGCATGGAACTTGGCGACGGACCGAAAGCCGTCGAAGCTACACGCGGGATCGCTATCGAGTCCATACCCTCCACTGCTCGTCTCGCCAGCTTCTACGCCGATTCCGGGCGCGTGATGCTCGCGGAACCGAAAACGCGGGACCAGGGATTGGCGACGCTACTGAAGGCCGAACAGCTTGCACCGCAACGGGTTCGGAGTGACTTCTTCGTCCGTGAGGCAGTGGCCGATCAGTTGCGTGCTGCACGCCGGGATGCGGGCGGGCGGGAGCTGCGCGGCCTGGCCTGGCGGCTGGGTATCGCGCCGGAACCCGGCTCACGACCGAACTGAGAGTCGCCTCTGTCCTTTCAGGACAAACCTGAGGTGGTCTCGGTCATAGCGTTGGTTCTGGGCCTCGACGCCGGGATGAATGCGACCGTATGAGACCCCCGGTTCCGGCCACACCTTAGCGTCGAGTGCCCTTCCAACGATCGGGAGGGCGGTGCGATGGGCGAGAACGGCGGGCTTCCGCAACGGGTGGTGCGCGTCGATGTCGGCGGGGGGAGATATCCCACGCTGATGTACATGGCACCGCCTGATGTCATTGTGCGATTCCTTACCGCGCTGCGGCTGTGGAATCCCGGCTACGAGGTGGAGATCGAACCCCTCGAGGATGACGAGCATGTGCCGCCGTGGCCGGTGTGGTGCTTGCGCGCGTGGGAGAACTGACCGTGAGCACCGGTGAGGTTGTCCATCTCGGTCCGATCCGGCCCGAGCACGTCAGCGACGGGTGGCGACTCGAGGGCGACGAGAGCGGCGGGTGGTGGCTGTCCAAGCGGCTCGGTGACAGGGTGGCCACGATCAGGGGAACGACGCCGACAACGTGCGCGTGGAGCGTCTACCGGGCAGGCGGCCGGTTACTGCGTGAAGCGTCGTCCTATGACGTGGAGGAAGCGAAAGCGCTGGCCGACGAGTGGATTCGGGAGTACCGGTGACCGGCTGCCAGCTGCTCGGCCTGACGATGGCGGTCGGCCTGCCGCTGGCGGTGCTCGTCGGCGCGCTGTTCTGGCCGCAACGGATACCGAAGGACAAGACCGTGGAGGCGATCCGGCGACGCATCGAAGACGAAGACGAGTGGGACACCTACGGCGAATAGTGGATGTCATTGCGCCCGTTTCCGGTACCGGTTGAGGACGTAGGTTTCGGCGAGTGACCAGCCGGTGAACGCGCTGCTGAACTGGCGGGTGAACGGTCCGACAGTGTCGGTGTGCTGAAGTTGTTCGGGATTGGCGGCGGTTCGCGCGGTTGCGGTGATGAGCACCGCAGCAAGGTCGTCGGCAACGTCGATTCCGCCGAGTGGCGGTGTCGGCTGCACGGCAGCGAATCCTCTGTTGCGGGTGTAGGCGCGCGCCAGCGCGGCGACGACGGTCAGGTGTTTGCCGCACAGGGTGACGAATGCCGCGTCCCCCGACTTGCCGAGGAACGCGGCGATGTCGGCACCTTCGACGATCACGGCACGTCCGTGAGGACGATGACCCCTTGGGGGTGCAGCAGGCCGAGGTCGTATCGGGTGACCACGCGGATGGCTTGTTCGTCGTACTCGGCGTAGCGCTCGGACAGCAGTGTCACGCTGGGGGCGAGGTCGCGGGCAACGGCTACCTGGGACATGTCGATCAGCACGGCCTTGCCGACGGAGAGCTTGTTGGTCACGGTGACCGGGATGCCGAATAGCCGGTAGGTCACGTCCTTGGTGATGTCGCTTTCGAGGATGTAGCGGCCGGTGGTGTCTTTGAGCTTGCGGAGCGCGATGAAGTCTTGGCCGTTGAGGAACCACCTGTTCGGGGTGACTTCGGCGGCGGAGGCGAGCGCGATGGCGTCCAGCAGCGAGTTCGGGTTGGCCACGTCCAGGACACCGGTTTGGACGCCGGTCTGGTTGATGATGCCCTTGACGGTGTTCGCGGCCCCGTCACCGATCAGCAGCGCAGTGTCGAGCTTGTTGCCCACATCCTTGACCAGTCGGGCCTTCAGCGTGGCGTCCAGGCCGATAACCGACTGTCGCACAAGCTCATTGGAGAATCGGATCAACGTCTTGATGCTCTTGAGCGTCGAGGGCAGCAGGGTGACTTCACCGAACTGAACGTCCGCCTCGGGGATCAGGCCGGACTCGGCCACCCAACCAGGGTTGCTACCGGCGGTCAGCTTCGGGATGCGCAGGGTGCTGTTGGTGTCGAAGATCCTCGGTCCGGCGGCCAGTACGACGCTGGCCGCTTCGAGCGGCTGCACGAGTAGTCCGGCGATTTGGGATTGAAGCAATGTGGGGTTGGCGGCGGTCGTTTCGACCATGGGAATGTCCTTACAGGCGTAGGGGTTTCGGGCTCCCACTGCCACCAGGACAAGCGAAGGGGCCGCGCGCCAGGCGCGACCCCTTCACCATACCGGACAGACCATTTTGCGCGATCCCGCAAAATTCGCAGCATGAGGGACTAGTCATCCTCGGCCCACGGGTGCCCTCGCGGAGTCACCTTCGGTGCAGGAGCGGCGGCGACGACGAGCGCGTAGGCGCGGGCCAGTGATTCGAGGCTGGGTGTATTGGCCGAAGCTGCGTTGTCCTTGATCGCGGTCAGCAGTGCCTCGGCGGTCTGTGCCTTCAGGTCGTCCATGGTGTTCACCGTGCCCGTTCCCGCAACAGGCTCGCGAGGTCGACTGTAGAGGTCGACGGGGCCGCGCCCTGCCCGATGTCGCCGACCGGTGTGCGGGTGGCCAGGTGGGGTTTTCTCGCCAGCAGCGCGTCTATCGCGGTGGTCATCTTCTCCGTGTCGGTCAGGTGGTCCGGATCGAACGGGAGGTCTGTCGGATCGGCCAGTCTTCCGGTGGCGCGGACTAGTTCGGCGTGGAGACGCTGTGCGTATTCGTCGGCTCGCCCGGCGCGCTGACGATACTTGGCGTTCTCGTCGCGGAGCTTCTCCACGTACGAGCGCGGGAACATGTCCGTAGGCACGGTGTCGTCGGTCGGCGCGGTGTCGGCGGTCTCGGTCGTGTCGGAGGGGGTGGAGGCGTCGTTGTCGTCAGGCATGGGTGGGCTCCGTTCTGGTGTCGAGGATTTCGGTGCGGCGGGCGTGTTGGATGGCGGTGATTTCGTCGTCGGTGTAGCCGAGGCGGGACAGCGCGGTGGAGGCGGGCAGCAGTCCGGCACCGTAGAGCTTTACGATGGCGTCGGCTTGTTGGGCGACAGATCGGGTTGCGGCGTCGGCCCAGCCGATTCGCACGTCGACCTGTTGCGGGTCGGCACCATCGCGGACGGCGACGATGAGCCGGGCCACGTCTTCCCATGAGCGGCCGAACATGGCTTGGCGTGCTTCGGCGCGGGCGGTCAGGCTCGCCTCCGACGCGCGCAATGCGTCGGCGCTGGCGGGGTTGTCGGTGAACACGCCGACGTAGTGGGCGGGCAGCGCGGACACGGCCATGATCTGACCGAGCAGCACCCGCACCGACGCCTCGTACCCGGCAAGGTCCGCTGACGGGAGCTGTCCGAACTTGCTGTCCGGCGATTCGCTGATCATCGCCCGGTCCCCTTCGGGGATCGGGTTCACCGCGTTGCCGACATCGTCTTCTTCGAGTTCGATCCCGGTGGCCCAGCGGCGCGGCCGGCCGACGTACTCGGAAGTGACCATCATGTCGGCCAGCGACTTGTTCAGCGCGTCCACCAACGGTTTCAGGTCCTCGATCTCCGAGACCCCGTCCTCGAGGAGGCGGTCACCGTTGCGCAGCTGGACCACGGGCACCACACCGAGCGGGTTGGCCAGTTCTTCCACGGTCGTGAATCCCTGTGTGGTTGCGCCGGTCTGGGGAGCGCGCAGGCGCACGATCCGGTCGGGCAGGTACATCACCGCTTCGGTCGTGGTGTCGGTTTCCCAGCGTTTGACCGCCGCCGTGATGTGGCGGGTGCCGGGATCGGTGAGCACGGCAACCTGTTTCGCCGATTCCACGGTCACCTTTGGTCGTCCGTATCGGTCGGCCCACACGATGACATACGCGCTACCCAGCAACAGGGCTTCCCGGTGTGCGATGGCGCTGGTCTGGTCCAGGTCGTTGCGTAGCCAGTCGGCCCACACGTCGGCACCGGTGAATCCGGTGACCCGTAGCCGTTCCGCGAGAGCGGTCACCGCGAGGCGGGGAATGTTGGAGGCCATGCGCCCGAACCGGTTGCCGAGCGCGGTCTTCGCTTCCGGCGACAGGAAGGCGAGGGGTTGCCGACCGGTGTAGTAACGGTCCAGTTCGGCGTAGCGGGCGGCCGGTTCATCCAGCCGCTGTAACAGCGTGGTCAGTAGCTCGGTCACGCAAAACTCCTCACTCGTTTTCTCGTGGATTTCGTGGAATGCCATGCGGCCCTGTCGAATGCGACGATCGCCGCGACAGCGGCGTCGATCTTGCGGGGTGACCCGCGCTTGTCCTTGGACACCAGGTCACCCATCGGGGTTCGTTTCGCAACGCAGTGCGCGACGTGCGCGGCGAGACGCGGGTCTCCGTCGTGGGTCACGGTGTTCGTGACGACGGCCTGATACAAGCGGTCGGTGGCCGGGGCCATCCGCGCGGCGTGCGCGGTGTTCCATTCCAGCACGCGCCGCTCACCGTGCCGTTTCGCCCATGCCTCGATCTCGCTGCGCCACCCCCACGGATCACACGCCAGCTCGAGCACGTCGTAGGTGTCGAACGCGACCGCGACGGCGTTGTCGACGTTCTCGCGCGGCACCCGCCAACGGGGATCGTTCGGGTTCTCCCACAGCCCCTCGACCCACAGGTGCCCGTCGAGAGTGCAGCCGATCAACGCGGTCGAGTCACCCGACGCCGAACCGTCGAACGCGAGCACCACCCGTGTCTTGTCGGTGCGCACGGTGTTCAACTCCATGCACGCCTCCCACGCACCCCACGGCAACCACGACTCCGCACCGGTCACCCACTGCCCAAGACGGAGTTGGCGGAACACCGGTTCGCGGATCGTGCGCCGTGCCGCCTCGATACCGTCCTCGAACAGGAACGGATCACGGCACGCCAGCGCCGGATTCGCGACCCGCCACGCGGCGCGGTCGGCGGTGTTGCAGCCCTCGGGCGCGCGGAACTCGCGCAGGAAGAACGCCGGATCGTCCCCAGCGCGTCCGTGCTCCACCAGCCGCCACATCACGCTGTCCGGGGACGCGGCCGGAGTACTGATCGCCAGCGTCAGCGATTCCGGGCGCTTGCCCGCCACCGAGGTGACCGCCTCCCACACGCCTTCGGTCACCACGTGCAACTCGTCCACGATCTGAAGCGACGGATCATGCCCGTGCAACGCGCCCGCTTCGGCGGGCAGCGGCAGCAAGGTCGCGTCGTTCTCCGGCACATACAACCGGTCCGCGAACACCTGCACCCGTTCGGCCAGAACAGGATTCAACTCCACCATGCGCTTGGCGTAGCGCAGCGTGATGTTGGCCTGCCGCTGATCACTTGCGACCACCAGCGCCTCCGCCGAGGGCGGGCCCACGAACAACTCCGCCACCGCCAGCGCGGCGGCCAACATCGTCTTCCCATTCGCCCGCGGGATCGACACCAACGCCGTACGGATATCTGCCGCGTACGCGCCGCGCACGATATCGACCTGAAACTCGCGTAGCCGCAACGGCTTTCCTGCACCATGCCCACGCGGAGTCACGATGTATTCACGAATGAAACGCTCCCGCCGACGCGCCCGGTCACGTGGCCACCCCGTGAACGACAATGGCGGGACCTTGATCTGCCCCTTCGGCCCCGCCTTCACCGGTAGCCCCCGGAGTGAATCTCGAACTCTGCCTCACCGTGGGGCGGAAGACCACCCCGACCGGGGGCTATCCCCCTGCCGCCCTTGCGACTGTTACACCGCCCGCACAGCACCTGAAGGTTGTTCACCTCGTACGCCAGGTCGGGCCGCTCACTGACGGGCGTGATGTGGTCGACGGTCAGCCGGTCCGTGGCACCGCACGACGAACACCACGGTTGCATCCGCCGCAGCCGCGCCGACAGCCGCTTCCACCGCGCACCGTTCCAATGCACATGGTTCCGGTCACGAACACGGTCATCCTTCCGCGCGTGCTCGGGGCAACGGGCGGCGTCGCTCGGTTCGCCACAGTCCAGGCACGGACGCAAGGTCATGGTCACTCTCCTCCTATGCGGTGTTGCTGTCGTCGATGAAGACGCGGCGACGAGACGACGGGAGCTTCGGCCTCGACTTCTGCCGTCCACGCAAGATCTCCCAACGCACGCTCGTGTAGTGGGTGCCCGCATCGAGCAGCTCCCGGGCCTTCGCCCGTTCCCCGCACAGGAACCCGGTAGGCAGCGAATTATCAAGCCACGCAAGTGGATTCATCAAAGGGTCCGGCGCTATCTCAGCAACCGGACACACCTCGACCGGGGCGCTGACGACCGGCGCGGTAGCGCCTCGGTCGAAGGCCAGGTCGAGGCCCAGCGCCTCCGCCAGTTCGATGTAGGTCTCGGGGGGTGGCTCTTCCCCCTCCTCGCGCGCGCCCGCGTCACCCAACGCAACGGGGGCCGCCCCCTGGTGGAATGCATTGATAGAAGGACTTGGTTCTATGACCTGGTGGGGGGCAACTGGCTTACCCCCTTCACCGGGTGCCGATTTACCCCCTTCCGAAACTGAGCTACCCCCTTGCGAAAATGGCTTACCCCCTTGCGAACTCGAAGGGGGCAAGCCATTTGCCCCCTTCGGCACGGTCAGCGAATACACGTTCGCCTTGCCCTTCCAATACTGGTTTCCACCCCGCTCGACCAGCACCACCCACCCCTTCTCGGTCAGACTCCGCAGCGCCTTCTTCAGCGTCGGCATCGACACCCCCGCCGCCTCGGCCAGCGCCTCCTTCCCCGGATACGCATTGGTCAGGTCGCCGTTAGCCCACGTACTCAGATTCACCGCGACGCGATACTCGGCGTGCGTTAGATCCACACCCCGCAGCGCCTCGAGCCACGCGAACTTGTTCAACGGCCGACCCGCCACCGTCAGACCCCTGTCGGCTCGTCGGTGCGCTGCTTGGTCCGCGAATCCACCCACGCCTCGATGTCTTCCCAGCGGTAGCGCACCTGCCGACCGGTGACCTTGACGAACCTCGGCCCAGTGCCCAGATAGCGGAGCTGGGCGCTCTGCCCGCGCGTGAGCCCGGTGTACTCACAGAACTCGGCATCCGTGGCCAGCGCCCGCCGCACCGTGCTGTCCTTCATCAGCATCTCCCGTCTTCCGCGCTCGCCGTGATTGAGCGCGACTTACTAGAAGTGTGGGTAGTTTTGTGGGAAGCTGTCCACTATGCAGGCCGGTACGGAGGAAGAAGTTCGCAAACGTGTTCGATACGGCGACGACTCGGAGATGTCCTCGGAAGGGGTCACGATCCGCCTATCCGGTGAAGCCGAAATCATGGCGGACGGCCACGGCGGGCTCCTGTACATGCCGACCTGGCTCGAACTCCGGTTGCACGGCTACGACGAGCCGGACACTTTCGCCAGGGTCGAACTCCGCGACGGCATACCGCGACTGGTAGAACTCAGCTGGAAGGCAGGCAGCGGACAAAGCGAGGTCCGGCAGAAGCATCTGCGCGAGACCGACGTGTCCATCGTCGTGGAAGACCTATACCCAGGGTTCGTGTTCTACGTGGACCCCGAAGCACAGACCGTCTACTCTCCAGCGCCTCCGCCCGACGGCGGGGAATCGCTGGTCTACCTCGTCAATCGCAAGCTCATCGAACAGCGACGCACCGGAAACAGGCGCATCACTACCGCGCTGCTAGAGCAGGTTGCCGAGGTTTATCGCAGCAACATCGACCACGCACCGACAGCGGCCGTCGCCCGCGTATTCGGGGTGAAATCCAGCATGGCCTCGAGATACGTGGCGGAAGCCCGCAAACGCGGATTTCTCCCCCCGACCAAACAAGGCAAGAAGAACGCATGATCCAAGTGACCCCCGCCGGGAGTCCCGTAGTTGGCGCTGCGGGCGACGGGGGCCACGACGCCACTACCCCAACCCTCCAAGGAAGGAAATAGCAGCATGAACAAGCGTAGCTACAGAGGCGGGGGTCGGTAGACGTGACGACGGCCCGACCGAAGTACAACAAGACCAAGCATCCCGGAATCTTCTGGTACGACACGAAGACCAAGGGTCGCCGGTACGTCGTCATGCACCGAGCACCCGGTAAGCCTCACCCCGGCCCGAGTAAGCCGTTCGCCACCTTGCGGGACGCGAAGGCGTTCCAGCACAACCTGGAAGTCCAGAAACTCAAGGGCGAGTACGTAAATCCAGCGTTGGGGCGCATTCCGATCTCCGAGCTTGCCGCTGGCCCAGATGAAGATCCGGCGTCCGCAGGCTGGCTGAGGCGGAAGAAGGCGGAGACCGCCCCATCGCATTACCGAACTCTCGAAACGGCGTGGCGGGTACACGTGAAGCCTCGGTGGGGGAACACCCAGATCGGCGACCAGGCCGCCCTCAACGTCGACACCGTGGAGACCTGGATAGCCGAACTGGTCGAGAAGGGATACAGCGCGACCGTGGTCATCCGGGCATATGGCGTCCTCGCGGGAATCCTCGATTCAGCAGTGAAGGCGAAGCGGCTGAGAACCAACCCCGTACGGGGCGTGGAGAACCTACCGAAGAAGACCGGGAAACGGCACGTGTACCTCACGAGCGCGGACGTGGTGCGGCTGGCGAAGGAATCCAAGCGTCATCGTGTTCTCGTCCTGGTGCTGGCCTACTGCGGCCTGCGCTGGGGTGAGGCCATCGCCTTGCGGGTTCGGGATATCGAGTTCCTACGGCGGCGTCTGACCGTTGCCGACAACGCCGTACAGCTGGGCTCCGATCACGCGGTGGGCGAGACGAAGGGGAAGCGAGTCCGCTCGGTGCCGGTACCTCAATTCGTACTGAATGAGCTGTCGGCGCTCTGTAAGGGCAGAGACCGTGACGATCTGGTGTTTCCGCATCCGGACGATCCGGAGAAGTTCTTACCGCGCCCCAAGTCCGAGGACGGGTGGTTCACCAACGCTGTGAAGCGCGCGAAGGTTCAGGACATCACTCCGCACGATCTTCGGCACACCTGCGCGTCGCTAGCGATCTCGGCAGGCGTCAACGTGCTGGCGTTGGCCAGGATGCTCGGACACACCGATCCGGCGGTCACCCTGCGCGTGTACGCCGACCTGTTCGATACCGATCTCGACAAGGCCGCATCGCTCATGCACGACGCCTACGCGGCATGATCACAATGTTGGGAATTCGTTGGGAAAACCGGCTCTGACGAGCCGTTGGGGGAATGAAAAAGCCCCTGACCTGCGCTCGCAGGCCAAGGGCTCTGGCGGTGGCGGAGGGATTTGAACCCTCGGTGGGGGGTTACCCCACACACGCTTTCGAGGCGTGCTCCTTAGGCCGCTCGGACACGCCACCGCAGGTGACTTTACCGGACCACCCCGGGGATCTCGAAATCGGCTGCCCGCGGGTGGTCAGGGGCGGTGGAAGCGGAAGAAGGCGTCCAGGGTTGCGGCGCAGGTGGATTCGAGGACGCCGCCGCGGACCTGGGGGCGGTGGTTGAGACGTCGGTCACGGACCACGTCCCAGAGGGAGCCGACGGCGCCGGTCTTCGGTTCCCACGCGCCGAAGACCAGGCGCTCGACCCGGGCCAGGACCAGGGCGCCCGCGCACATCGTGCAGGGCTCCAAGGTGACGGCGAGGGTCGTGCCTTCCAGGCGCCAGCCGTCGCCGACCACCTCGGCGGCGCGACGCAGGGCCAGGATCTCCGCGTGGGCGGTGGGATCGCCGGTGGCCTCGCGGGCGTTGGCCGCGCGTGCCAGTTCGCGGCCGGTGGCATCGATCACCACCGCGCCCACGGGGACATCGCGCGGATCGGCGGCCGCGGCCGCGGCCAGGGCCGCGCGGATCAGGTCCTCGTCGGTCGGCACCGGTCAGCGCGGGAGTTTGTCCAGCACCGCGGAGAATTCGTTGGCGAAGCCGAGTCGCTGGGCGATCATGCCGAGCTGCTCGTCCGGATACAGGTCGGTTTCGGCGAGGATCACGCTCAGCACCGGTTCGGGCAGGCCCAGGTCGGCCAGGACGCCGAGATCGCCTTCCTCCCACGGCTCGATGTCGTCGAGTTCGTCGGGATCGATATCGGGGATCTCGACGTTCAACGCCTCGAGCACCTCGGCGGCGATCTCGTAATCGATCGCGGCGGTGGCGTCCGAAAGCAGCATGCGGCTACCGGTCGGGGCCGGGCGCAGCACGATGAAGAATTCGTCGTCCACATCGAGCAGCCCGAACACCGCCCCGGTGCTGCGCAGCGCGCGCAGCTCGTGTTCGGCCGCCGAGAGACTGGTCAGGGCGGCGTTACTGAGCGGGGAGCATCGCCATTTACTTTCTTCGCGGACAACCGCCACGGCGAACCCTTCCACGTCGTCGTAATCATCCGACGCCGCCCTGTTGGTGCTCGAGCGCTGTGCCATGGCCGCAACGGTAGTCCGCTTGGGCGGAAATGTTGAAGTCGTATGCCAATCTGGTCCGGTGACGGGTCATCGGAAATCGACGGTGTGCGTGCTGGGGACGGGTTTGATCGGTGGGTCGGTGCTGCGTGCGGCCACCGCGGCGGGATATGAAGCCTGGGGATACAACCGTTCGGCGGCCGGTGCCGACGCCGCACGTGCCGATGGATTCGATGTCGGCGACAGCATCGAAGGGGCGCTCACCCGGGCGGCGGCGGCCGATGCGCTGATCGTGCTCGCCGTGCCGATGCCCGCCATCGATGCGGTGCTGTCCGCCGTCGAGGAGTTCGCGCCCGAATGCCCGCTCACCGACGTGGTGAGCGTGAAGGCGCCGGTGGCCGAGGCGGTGCGCAAACATGAACTGGGCGCCCGGTACGTGGGCGGGCATCCGATGGCCGGCACCGCCGAATCGGGCTGGGCGGCATCCCATCCGGACCTGTTCCGCGATGCCGTGTGGACGGTGGGTGTGGACCCCGGCACCCGGGTCGAGCCGTGGACCCGGGTGGTCCGGCTGGCGCTGGACTGCGGTGCGGTCGTGGTCCCGGTCGTCTCCGCCGAGCACGACCGCGCGGTGGCCCGCATCTCGCATCTGCCGCATGTGTTCGCCGAGGCTCTGGCGGTCGTCGGCGCGGGCGGCGGCGATCTGGCGCTCGGCCTGGCGGCCGGGTCGTTCCGGGACGGCACGCGGGTCGCGGCCACCGCACCCGATCTGGTCCGGGCCATCTGTGAGCCGAACGCCACGGCCCTGCTGGACGCCCTCGACGACGCGCTGCGCCTGCTCGGCGACGCCCGCGACCACCTGGCCGACAACGGCACCCTCGGCGAGCTGATCGACGCCGGATACAGCGAACGCGACCGCTACGACACCCTGCGGCGCTGGGACATCACCGATATCCGCCCCGGCGACCACGACTGGCTGGAGAAGCTGCGCGAGGCCGGACAGCGCGGCGGGGTGATCCGCAGCCTGGACGGTTAGCGCTCAGATGCGTTCGGCCAGGCCGGGGTAGTCCAGGATGAAGCCGTCCGGGTCGACCTTCACGGTGGCGGTGGATACCGGGGACAGGACGTGGATGCCGTCGGGGCCGCTCGAATAGGTGAGGGTGGCTTCCTGGACCAGGAGGTCGGGGAGGCGGACGTAGACGACGGGAACCTGCGCGTCCTCGGTGGCGTGGGCGAGGCCGTAGCGCCGGATCGGCAGGGTGTTGAAGAACGGGCTCAGCACCACGTCGACATCCAGGGCGCCGCCGAAGGTGGAGCGCACGTGGGTGCCGCCGGCGTCGATCAGCCAGTAGTTCTCCTGGTCACGTGCGATCGAGGCGTGCCGCTCGCCCGCGGCGACCGTGCTGCGCACCGACAGCCGCTTGGTCACCCCGGTCTCGTCGGTGACCAGATCGTAGGAGGCGCTGAAGGCCGGGTGGTCCTCGCATTCACCGGCGATGATCCGGCCGGAGGCACGAATCCGGTTGCCGGTGAGGGTCACTCGCACCGATTCCATGCGGGAGGCGTTGTGCGCCCGCCAGGTGAGAATCGCGGGCCAGCGCGACGCCTCCGGTGCCGTGTCCACGCCTCCGCCGCTGTCCTGGGCGGCCGCCGAATTGCCCTGGGCTGGATTGCTCACCCCTCTACCGTAAGTGACGCGGGGCCTCGCTTCGGCGTGCCGGTTGCGGCGACATACCCGGTGACCGCCCCGACCGCCGACTCGCGGCCGCCGCCAGCAAACGTTCCGAACACGCGCCGCGGACCCGAACGCCGCCCGCCGCCCGCGGCGGCCGATGCCCTGTCCGGCTGCTCGCCCCGGCTCCGGCGGAAACGGGCACGCGTGCACGGACACCGGCACGACTCGATCGCCCACTGTGTGCGGGGCGCACCATCGCGGTGTGCACGACGTCACGACGAGCCGCGGGCCGCGGGTTGCTCACAGTTGCCTATACGAGCGATTCCCGCCAAGCCGTATGCAGCGTGGCGAAACGGCCGGTGGCCGCGATCAATTCGGCCGGGCTGCCGTCCTCGACGATGCGTCCCGCCTCGAGCACCAGGACGCGATCGGCGATGGCGACGGTCGAGAGCCGGTGGGCGATGATCACCGCCGTGCGTTCGCGCAGCACCGTCTCCAAGGCGTGCTGCACCTGCCGCTCGCCCGGGATATCGAGGCTGGAGGTGGCCTCGTCCAGCACGATCACCGCCGGATCGGCCAGGAATACCCGGGCGAAGGCGACCAGTTGCCGCTGACCGGCCGACAGCCGCCCGCCGCGTCTGCGCACATCGGTTTCGAAACCCTCCGGCAGCGACATCGCGAAGTCGTAGAGCCCGACCGCCCGGGCCGCGGCGTGGATCTCGGCGTCGGTCGCATCGGGTTTGCCGAGCCGGATATTGTCGGCCACCGAACCGGAGAACAGATAGGCCTCCTGCGTCACCATGGCGATATTGCGGCGCAGTTCCACATCGGAAATATCGCGCAGGTCGACACCGTCGAGACGGACCGCCCCACCGGACGGATCGTAGAAACGCGCGATCAGCTTGGCCAGCGTCGATTTGCCCGCACCGGTCGCACCGACCAGCGCGACCACCTGCCCGGCCGGAATCGTCAGCGAAAACTCCGGTAGCACCGGCGCTTTCCCGCGATTGTCCGCTATTTCGCCGTCGCCCTGACCTTTCCGCGACGGATATTCGAAATACACATTCTCCAGCCGCAGTTCACCGCGAGCCCGGCCCACCCGACGCGGCGCGGCCGGCTCGGCCACCGTCGGCTCCTCCTCCAGCACCCCGGAGATCCGCTCCAGGGCCGCGGCGGCGGACTGGTAGGAGTTGAATACCTGCGCGAGTTCGTCCAACGGCCCGTAGAACTGCCGCATATACAGCAGGAACGCCGCCAGCACACCGATCTCGGTGTGGCCGTGGATGACTCGCCACGCACCGACCACCAGGATGACCACGGTGGTGGCGTTATTGATCAGCCGGACCAGCCCGATGTAGGTGGCCATGCCGCGCAGAGCGGCGGTATTGGCGGCACGGTATTCGGAGTCCTCGTCGGCCAGGATGGTCTCGTTGCGACTCTCGCGGCGGAAGGCCTGCACCGCCCGGATACCGCCCATGGTCTCCACGAAGTGCACGACCACCTTCGCGATCGCGCCGCGGGTGCGCCGGTATCCGGCCCGCTGCCGCCGCTGCGCCCAGCGGGTGACATAGACCAGCGGCACGAAGCCCGCCAGCACCACCAGCGCCAGCGGAATGTCCAGCCACAGCAGGATGATCGCGATCGTGCCCACCGACAGCACCGCGCTCAGGGCGTCGTTGAGCGCACGGTCGAGCAGATCCTCGAGCGACTCCAGATCGCTGGTGAGCCGGGCGACGATCTTGCCGGAGGTGTAGTTCTCGTGGAAGGCCACCGACAGCCGCTGCACATGGGTGAACACGCGCATCCGCAGGTCGAACAGCACATTCTGGCTCAGTCGCCCGGCGACGCGCACGAACAGGTACGTGGTGACCCCGCCCAGCAGCGTGCAGCCGGTGATCCCCGCGATCGCGACGATCAGCGGCATCCAGTCACCGGCCATGGCCCGTCCCACACCGGAATCGAGGCCGTGCGCGACGAACAGCGGTGTCGCGACCATGGTGGCGTTATCGATCACGATCAGCACGAGGGCGGTGAGCGCCGACAGCCGATACGGGCGAACCAGCGACCACAGCAGCCGTCGTGACCGTGCCGCCAGGGCGAGGTTCACCGCCTCGGTGGCCTCGGTCTCCTCGGCCGCAACGCCCCGCCAGCCATCGTCGGTATCGGGGGCCGCGGGACCGCCGGTCGTTGGATGTTGTTGTGTAGCCGTGGTTTCCGTCATCGAACTCACCTCCTTTCCATCGGTGTCCGCGCCGCGCGCCGGGCCGTCGGGTCAGTGCGTCGAAGCGGGCGCATCGACGTCACCTCCCATCAGTTCGCGGTAGCGGGGGCAGGTTTCCAGCAGCTGCTCGTGCGGGCCGTCGGCGATGATGCGGCCGCCGTCCAGCACGGCGACCCGATCGGCCCAGGCGGCCGTGGAGGGTCGGTGTGCGACCAGCAGGACGGTGGCCCCGGCGAGGGCGGCGTGCAGGCGGGTCTGGACCTGTTCCTCGGTGTCCACGTCCAGTGCCGACAGCGGGTCGTCCAGGATGACGATGTGGCCGCCCGGATGCTTCTGGCGGGCCAGCACCGCACGGGCCAGGGCCAATCGCTGGCGCTGCCCGCCGGACAGGCTGAGGCCCTGTTCACCGATCCGGGTACGCAAACCCCATGGCAGGTCGTCGACGAATTCGGTGGCGCGGGCGACGTCCAGGGCGGCGCGGATCTGCTCGGTCGCGGCGTCGGGATAGCCGAGGGTGATGTTCTCGCGCACGCTGGCGGAGAACAGCACCGGATCCTCGAAGGCCACCGACACGATGGAGCGCAGGTCCGCCAGCCGCAGCGTGCGAATGTCGACGCCGTCGATGGTCACCGTGCCCGCGGACACGTCGTAGAGCCGCGGCACCAGACCCAGCAGCGCGGATTTGCCGCTTCCGGTGGCGCCGACCACCGCGACCGTCTCGCCGGGACGAATGCGCAGCGAAATATCGTGCAGCAGATCGCGTTCGGCATCCGGGAAGCGGAAACGCACGCTGTCGAACAGCAATTCGCCCCGTACCGAGGTCGGCAGCGAGGCGGGCCGCTCGGAATCGGTGATGGTCACCGGGGTGTCGATGATCTCCCAGTAGCGTTCGGCGGCGGTGCGTGCTTGGTTCAGTTCCGCCAGCAGGAATCCGAAGCCCATGATCGGCCACTGCAGGAAGGTCGCGAGGGTGATCCCGGCGACCAGGGTGCCCAGCGTCATCGCGTCGTGGACGAGCAGATATCCGCCGATGGCCAGCGCCGCCGCAATGCCGAGACCGGACAGGGTGTTCAGCGCCGTCCACAGGCGAGCGGCCAACCGGACCTTATCCATTTCGAGGGCCTGCAGCTCACGGGACTGCCGCCGGAATCGGCGGCCGAACCACGGCCCGCGCCCGAACGCCTTGAGCACCCGGATGCCCTGCGCCGATTCCTCGACCGTGGTGGCCAGGTCGCCGGACTGGTCCTGGGCGCGACGGGAGGCGCGGCCGTACTCCTGCTCGAAGCGCAAACTCGACAGCACCAACGGAATCGCGATCAGCAGCTGTACCAGGCCGATCTGCCAGCTGAAGACGAACAGGACGGCCACACCGACCGCCAGCCCGGTGGTGAGCGACAGCAGCGACGGCGCGACGAAGGCGAAAAACCTTCGCAGCGTGGCCATGTCGGTGATTGCGCGGGAGGTGAGCTGGCCGGATTCCATGCCGTCGTGCGCACCCACCGACAGAATCTGCAGCCGCTGGAACAGGGTGGCGCGCAACGTCACCTCGAGCTCGCTGGCCGGGCGGGCGATGATCCACCGGCGGGACCAGGCCGTGCATGTGCTGATCACGCTCAGCCCGATCACCAGCAGCACCGGATGCCAGATGGCGTCGAAATCGTGGCGCGCCACCGGACCGTCCACGATCCGGGCGGTCATCACCGGCAACAGGATGTCGCACAGCATGCCCACGAGGGACAGCACCGCGCTGCCGAACAGCGGAATGCGGTACCAGCGGATATCAGGCCACAGCCGACGTAACGGGCTCGAGCGCGCGGCGGCGCCGGGTTCCGCCGATTTCGTACTGTCGGCCTCCGCATCGGCCGAGGCTCCCGCTAGGGCGACGGACAAGACGGTTCCCCCTTCGTCGTTCGCAGGATGAGGTCCCAGCCACCGCACAGAACACGGTCGTGCAGCTCACACCGGGGGTACGAACTTCCAGGCTGCCAGCTCTTCGCGCTCGGGCCAACCGATTTTCCGCCGCCGCGACCGGCCCCGGCCTAGAGTGCGAGGCGTGTTGATCGTCGCCGGTTATCTCCGGGTCACCGATCGTGACCGTTATCTCGATGCCTGCCGCAAGGTGGTCGTCGCGGCCCGCGCCGCCGACGGCTGCCTCGACTACAGCCTCGGCGCCGACCTGGTCGAGCCCGACCGGGTCAACGTCTACGAGCGCTGGACCACCCGCGCGGCCGTCGAAGCCTTCCGCGGCGAGGGGCCGGGCGAAGACCTGTCGGACCGGATCGTCGACGCCGACGTCCGCGAGTTCACCTGCGACACCGAGCAGCAGTTGTAGTCGTCCCGCTCCGCGGTGGGGGCCGTCACAGCCACGCGGGCAGCGTGGGCAGGTCGCCGATGAGATCCGAGCCGTCGGAGCGCCCGATCAGCCAGGCCACGACGCTGTGTGCCGAGCCGGTGACAGTAGTGGTCGGAGTGGAACCGATCGTGGTGGTGTAGCCGGTGTCGGTGGTTTCGATCGTGAAGCTCGGCGGGGGCGGCTGGGACGGGTCGGAGGTCATGGGTTTGGCGTCGGCGGGACGATTGGTGGCCGCCGCACGGTCCAGGCCCGCCACCACCTCCGGAAGCAGGCGGGCGACGAACTCGGCGGGCCAATCCGAGGGCTGGTAGCCGACTTTCAGATCGACATGGTGAATCTCGATCTCGCGCAACCGAAGCCACGGCACCACCGTCGCGGGCAGCTCCTTGCCGGTGCGCGTGCGGATCAGCCGCGGCCAGCGGTCGGCGGGCATGGTGCGCGCCAACGCCAGCCAGCGATCGGAGGCGGCGCGCAGATCGATCAGCTGCTCGGCGATCGGGCGCGGGGCACCGGCCTCGATATCGGAGTCACGCAGGAATTGGCTTGCGTACTGCGGGGTTTCGATGCCGGTGCGGGCCCACAGCAACAGATTCAGCAGACCGTCGGCATTGCGGGCGAGGTGCGCCAGCACATGCCCGCGCGTCCAGCCCGGCAGCAGGGAGGGCTCGGGCACATCGCTGTCGCGCAGTTCGGCCACGGCGCCGAGGAGGCGCTGAGTAGCCTCGTCGACGGTATCGAGCAGGGACAGGTGCTCGGTGAGCTCCGGCGCGTCGCTGGTCACGATTCTCGAGATTACTCACCGCGACGCCCGAACGCCTCCCCCGATTCTCAGGTTTTCCTGATATTGCGCACGGACCCCTTACAGGCGGCGCTGCCACGGTGGAAGCATGAGCATCGTTATCGAAGCAATAGTCGTGGCCATGGGCCTGGCCGTCTTCACCGCCATGGCCGCCTCCGGGGCGCTCGCCTCCTCGGCTCCGCGGTCACTGGTGGCCGTGCGGGCCCGTCGTCGCTGACCGTGCGACCGGCCACCCAGATCTGGACCGCCAGCATCACCAGCCACAGCGACATCGCGCCGACCTGGATGCGCTGGGCGATGCCGAGCGCATAGTTGCCGGGCAGGTTGTCGGCGATCAGCATCCAGGCCGTCACGGCCGCCCCGAGAACGAGAATCCACAGGCCGGAATGCCGCAGGATCGGCCAGCGCCGATAGCGGAACGCGGCCGCACTGAATGCGATCATCGCCACGAATATCGAGGTCACCGCCAACGTGCTGGTCAGCGCGTGAACCTGATGCAGTTGCGGGAACAGCCCACCGCAGGTTCGAGATGTGCACGGCCGTATCGGCCACTGGGCGTCGGCGATGGTCGCGGCCCCGAAACAGCCCAGCGCCACCCAGCCGACGGTCGAGAGCGGGCGCCGCGGGAATGCGAACAGCCCCGCCACCGCGGCGATCAATGCCAGCGTGCCGGTCACGGTGTCGGCGGTGGAGAACACCCAGCCGTACGGGCGGCCCTCGGCATCGAGTTCGCTGAGGAAGGACGTGACCGGGTTCAGGCCGACCGGCAACACGAACTCCAGCACCCAGGACGAATAGCAGAGACCGGCGACGGCGATAACCGTCGCGATACACCAGCGCAGGGCCCTGAAACGCCTGCGCCCGGGCGGCGTCGGCGGTTCGAGCACGGCCACCGCCTCGGGGGTGGGTTCGGTCGGCGTCATCGCCCTTCCGTCTCGGGAAATCGGTCGGCTGGTCGCCTCGGTCCCCCTCCATCATGAACTATGGGCCCGACAACGCGGCCTGCACGCGATCGGCCGCGTCGGCCGCGCTCTCGTGCTCCCAGACCCGCACGACCTGCCATCCGGCCGCGATCAACCGGGCGTCGGTGTCGCGGTCGCGGGCCACGTTCCCGGCCAGCTTGTCCGCCCACCACTGGGCGTTGTTCTTCGGATAGGTGGCGTGTTGCGGGCAGCAGTGCCAGAAACAGCCGTCCACGTAGACGGCCACCTTGCGCCGTGGAAATACCAGATCGGCGCGCCTGCGCAGACCGGGCAGCGGGGCGCGATCGACGAAGAACCGGCAACCGCGCCTGTGTAATTCCTTGCGCAGCGCGGTCTCGGGTGCGGTGCCGGCACGGCGTTGGCGTGCCATCCGAGCACTGGTCACCGCATCGGTGCCGGGTCGTTCAGTCACGCTGCCTCCTGGGGAAAGCCTCCCATTCGGGCCAGATGGTTCTCCATATCCTGCAGAAATCCGGGCGGGAATCGCAGGCTGCCGCGGCCCGCGCGGCGGAGGAATCCGGCGGTGGCGCGGGCCGACAGCAGCCGCGCGTCCTCGAGGAACCAGCGCAGATCCTCATACGGCTCGTGCACCGGCCAGGTCGACACCGGCATGCGGTAGGCCACTCCGGCACGGCCCCAGGCCGCCGTGGGCCAGCGATGACCGCTCAGCGGAACCTCGTCCGGCAGGCACTCCGCGCTCGGCGCGGTCAACCGGGCACCCACCCAGGAGGCCATCCGCACGCTCACCGCGTTGCCGACCAGCTTCCAGCGATGGCCCTGGCGCACGTCGGGCGCGGTCAGCGCCGGGGCCGTCCAATTGCGGGAGAATCCTTGCAGCCGTTCGGCATCGGTGATGCCCGGCGTGACGATCTCACCCGACGGCAGACGCACCGCCGGGGGGCTGGCGATGCCCAGGCCCGACCCGCCCTTGAGGGTGGGCACGGCGTTGACCGCCCAGCCCAGTCCGCGCACGCCCTCGGTCCAGTAGAAGCCGCAGGGGTCGGTGGCCGGATCGCCGATGATGCGTGGCCCGGCGTCGGTGCCGAACAGCACCGGCCGCGGATCCTCGGTGCGTGAGGCCAGCATCAGCACGCGCTGGCGGCGCTGTGGCAGCCCGAAGGCGCGCGCATCCACCACCCGGTACGCCCAGGTGTAGCCGAGCTCCTCCAGGGCGGTGGTGATGTGGCGCATCGCCTGCCCGCGGCCCAGCTGCAGCATGAACGGGACATTCTCGATCAGCAGCCAGCGCGGGCCGCGCCGGCGCCGCACCAGCCGGAACACCTCGTCCACCAATCCCGAACGGGCGCCGGTGATTCCGGCGGTCCGCCCGGCCTGCGACAGGTCCTGGCAGGGAAATCCGGCGGCAACCAGATCGGTGCCGGACGGCAGGGCCCGCAGCCGCGTCACATCCGCATGCAGTTCGACCTCGGGGAAACGCGCGGACAGCACCGCCCGCGCCCCATGGTCGATCTCACACAGCAGCTCGGTCTGCCATCCGTGCGCGCCGAGCCCGAGCTCGAGTCCGCCGATACCGGCGAACAGCCCGACCATCCGCGCGCCCGTCACACCTGTCCTTTCGCCCGAGTACCGTGCGGGCACCGCCGACCAGCGCACCGGGCCCGGGCAAGCACGTTACTCGAGCCATTCGGCGCAGTCAGCGATCGACACCGCGACACCCGCGCGAAAGCAACTGTCCCCCATCGGTTTCAACCGATGGGGGACAGTTTTTCGAGCGCGCCCGGAGAGACTCGAACTCCCAACCTTCTGATCCGTAGTCAGATGCTCTATCCGTTGAGCTACGGGCGCAGGGGTCTTGCGTATTCAGTTGTGCAGCCCGGCTTGCCGGGCTTGGCGGAGGCGAGAGGATTTGAACCTCCGGTCCCCGTGAAGGGACAACTCATTAGCAGTGAGTCCCATTCGGCCGCTCTGGCACGCCTCCTGGAGCCTTCTCGTCGAGGGCCCGGTCCTTTCGAACCGCCGAGAGGCAAGAGTACAGATCGTCCGCTCTGGACGCAAAACGGCTGGTCAGCGCAGGTGGCTGTCGAACCAGTCGAAGATGCGGGTCTGCGCGTCGACCACCGTCTCCGGATCCTCGACGGTGGGGTCGAAGCCGGGATGGTCGGCGCGGTGATGCAGGCCGGGATAGGTGACGAGCAGGGTGGCGACGGCGGCGTGGGCGGCGGCCTCGCGGAGCTGCTCGACCTCCTCGGCCGGGGTGACCGGATCGTCGGCGCCGTAGAGGCCCAGCCACGGCGCCTGTAGTCGGGGTGCGGCGTGGACGAGCGCGTCCGCGCGTTCGGCGATCGGTTCGGTGATGCCGGGGGCCGCCACGCTGATCGCGGCACCGATCCGCCGATTGGTGGCGACCAGCAGAGCGGCCGTCCCGGCGGAGTCGAAGCCGAGTACGCCGATGCAGTCGGCATGCACCCCGCGCTCGAGCAGCCAGGCGAAGCAGGCATCGGAATCGGTGAACAGGTCGTCGCCGAACACCGTCTCCTCGCTGGCACCATTGCGATGGAACAGGTTGGGCGCCACGACGATCCAGCCCTCCCCCGCCAGCGATTTCATGAACTCCAGCAGGGAATCGGCGAACTCGCGTGATTCGTGCAGCACGACGATCCCGCCGCGGGCGTTGCCCTCGGGTTCGATCACGGTGATGGGCACCCGGACCCGCACCACCGGCTGCTGCTGATCTTCCGCCGCCGGATCGGTCGCGCGCAGCAGTGCGTGATCTCGATAGACGCCCGACATGCGACTAGGGTAGTTCGCCTCGAGAAAGTTCGGGAGAACCCGCACGTAGGGGGCCGTCGACCAGAAATTTTCCGGCCGCGGCGACACTCGAGATCACGATCGTCCGGCACGTTCTAGGGTGGTTGATGTGACCGCTCGCATTCGCCCGGACCTGGAGTCCATCCCCGCTTACGTCCCCGGCCGCAGCCATCCGGGTGCGGTGAAGCTGGCCAGTAACGAGACCACCCTCGGCCCGCTGCCGACCGTCGCCAAGGCCATCGCCGAGGCGGCCGAGCTCGCCCACCGGTATCCGGACAATATGGCCGGCGAGCTGCGCGCGGCCATTGCGGAGTTCCACGGCATCGAGGTGGAGCACGTGGCCGTCGGCTGCGGCAGCGTCGCGCTGTGCCAGGAACTGGTCCAGATCACCTGCGGCGCACCGACGGACGAGGTGCTGTTCGCCTGGCGGTCGTTCGAGGCGTATCCGATCGTCACGCAGGTGGGTAAGGCGCGGGCCGTGCAGGTGCCGCTGACCGCGGACCACGCGCACGATTTCGAGGCGATGGCCGCCGCGATCACCGACAACACCAAGCTGATCTTCGTCTGCAACCCGAACAACCCGACCGGAACCGCCTACGGGCGTGCCGACCTGATCCGCTTCCTCGACGCGGTGCCCGAGCACATCCTGGTGGTGCTCGACGAGGCCTATTACGAATACGTGCGGCTCGCGGATCGTCCCAACGGTGTGGAGATCGGGCGGGATCGGCCGAATGTGGTGGTGCTGCGCACCTTCTCGAAGGCCTACGGGCTGGCGGGGCTGCGGGTCGGCTACGCCGTCGGCGATCCGGAGGTGATCACGGCGCTGTCGAAGGTGCACATCCCGTTCAGCGTGAACCGGGTCGCGCAGGCGGCCGCCATCGCCTCGCTGGATGCCCGCGACGAATTGCTGGAGCGCACCGACCGCGTGATCGCCGAGCGGGACCGGATGCGCGCGGCGCTGATCGCCGCGGGCTACCCCGTGCCGCCGAGCGAGGCGAATTTCGTCTGGCTGCCGCTGGGCGAGCGCAGCGCCGCCTGCGGCGATGCCAGCGCCGACGCCGGCGTGCTGGTGCGGCCGTACGGCACCGACGGCGTGCGGGTGACCGTCGGCGATCCGCACGAGAACGACCAGTTCCTGGCCTTCGCAACCGATCCGGAGGTCGTCGAGCGGTTCCTCGGCTGAGGCGTCCGGCTCAGCGGACGCCCAGCGCCGCCGCGAGGGTGGGCCATGCGCGCGGCAGTTCGTCGGCCCAGTACGGCCACGAGTGCGTGCCGACCGGGCGCAGGTCCACCGTCGCGGGGATCTGCATCCGCTCCAGCCGGTCCTCCAATGCCAGGGTGCAGGCGTAGGCGGCGGCCTCCAGCGGGCCGCCGAAGACGACCGAACTGGTCGAATCGGGATTGCCCGGACCGTCGAAGGGGCCGGGCAGTCCCGTGGCCGCGGACAGGAAGATCGCCGTGCCCCGCAGGTCGTCGGCGTGGGCCATCACATCGTGGGCGAGCCAGTCGGGGTCGTCCGGTTTGCCGAACATGTTGTCCGGGTCGCCGCCGTAGGTCCGCACGACCGCACGCGCCTGCGCCTGGCCCACATCCGAGCCCATGGCGTAGCAGCCGCTGTGCGCGGCGAGCGCGCGATAGGTCCCCGGGTTGCGCATCACCAGCATTGCCGCCGCCTCGGCGCCCATCGAGGTGCCTTCGACGGCGTTGCGGCCGTTGCCCTCGAACTTCGCATCGATGAGCGGGGGCAGTTCCCGGGCGAGGAAGGTCTCCCATTTGTTGGTGCCCAGCACCGGATCCGGCCGCTGCCAGTCGGTGTAGTACCCGGCCGGGCCGCCGACGGTGAGGACCACGTTGACGTTCTTGTCGGCGAAGAACTCGACGGCGCCGCCCTTCTCGGCCCAGTTGTTGCTGTCCTTGGGGGCACTGCGGCCGTCGAGCATGTACAGGGTGGGGCGCGGACGGCTGCGGTCGGCAGGCAGCAGCACCTGCACCTCCACGGTGCGATGCATCGCCGGGGATTTCACGAACACACGCAGCCAGCGGTCGGTGATCGGCTCGATGTGGTCGATGGATGCCAGCTCCGGGCGCTGATCGTCCACCGCCGGGGGCGGACCGTCGGCGCTGCCGGAGTTGAACTGTGGGGGCGGGGCGGCGCTGATCGGCGGTGCGGCATACCACGCCGCACCGAGCAGCAGTGCGGCACAGGCGAAGGCGCCGGACAGCCGACGCCGCAACCGGCGACGAACCATGGCCGCCATCCTGCCAGAGGCCATCGACAACGGTGGTGGGGCGCATCTACAAGTCGCGGCGAAAGTGATCCGCGACACATGCCGGAATGACGGATGGCTCAGTCCGACAGGTACTGCCCGCCCCACCGCCGCTCGACACCGGCGAACCTCCAGACCGCCGCGGCCACCGCCCATGTCGCCGCGAACAGTCCGACGATGATGAATCCGAGAGCACCGAGATCGAGATTGCCGACCCAGCCGACGACCCCGGTTTCGACGCCGAGCTTCTCGGCCACCAGCGACACCAATTCCTGGCCGCCGACCAGCAGTGCCACCGCGACCGACAGTCCGGTGACCACCAGGTTGTAGTAGATCTTGCGGATCGGCCGGACGAACGCCCAGCCGTAGGCATGGCTCATGAACGAACCGTCCAGCGAGTCGAACAGCGACATACCGGCCGAGAACAACACGGGCAGTACGAGAATCGCGTACCACGGCAGGCCGGTCGCGGCCGCGCCACCGGCAATCACCAGCAGGCCCACCTCGGTGACGGTGTCGAAACCGAGCCCGAACAACAGCCCCACCGGATACATGTGCCAGGGCCGGCGCACCATTCGCATGGCCGGGCGCAGTGCCCGCGCGAGTACACCGCGGGGTTCGAGCGCGCGTTCCAGCTCGCTCTCGGCGACGGCACCGTGACGCATGCGGCGGAATACCTGCCAGATCCCGATCAGCGAGGCCAGATTCAGCAGTCCGATCAGGATCAGGAACAGACCCGAGACGCTGGTGCCCCACAGTCCGGTCCAGCGTTGCAGCGCCGAATCGTCGTCCTGCAGGTTGGCCGCCAGCGCCCGCACGCCCAGCGCGAGCAGGCCCACCAGAATGAAGACCACCGACGAGTGGCCCAGGGAGAACCAGAACCCGACCGACTGCGATTTCGCTTTCCCGTTCTCGGCCACCAATTTTCGGGTGATGTTATCGATGGCGACGATATGGTCGGCATCGAAGGCGTGCCGCATCCCCAGGGTGTAGGCGGTCACGCCCAACCCGACCCCGTACACCGCCCCGTTCACCAGATGATGTTCGGGCACCACCACCAACAGCAGCGTCGCCCACCCGACTACATGCAAGACCACGACGGCGACCGCCATACCGACCACGCTGCGCACTGCGAAACCCCGTTTCCCGATCCGAGCCGGTCAATCGTACAACTCCGCCCCGCCCGCCCCACCGATTGCGCACATCCCCCACCCCGCCACTAGGCTGGGAGCGCTCCGGCACACGGAGCAGGGTGGGTTGCCCGAGCGGCCTAAGGGAACGGTCTTGAAAACCGTCGTGGTTCACGCCACCGTGGGTTCAAATCCCACACCCACCGCTAGCGTGACCTGCACCTATCCGGCAGGATGGGATCGGCCGTCAACGCGCGGTCAACATTTGGGCATCTGAGGGGATGTCGGCAACCACGCCAGTAGTTGCTCCCTGGGAGGGAGCCCTCGATGTCGAGTGTCAGAGTCAGTTTCGCTCAGGGTACGGTCAGCGGGTTTCGATCTCTAGATCGCCGAGAACGTTGTACGCGGCCAGGAACTCGTGGGGGAAGCCGAGGTCGATGGCGCTGGCCTCGTTCAGGTGGGCGAGGTGGGCGGTGTCGAATTCGACGTCGAGAGCGCCGAGGTTGTCCTCCAGCTGGGCCGGGGTCCGCGCGCCGATGATCGGTGCCGTCACGTCGGGGTTCTGCAGGGTCCAGGCGAGCGCGACCTGTGAGGGCGTCTTACCCAGTTCGGCCGCAACCTGTTTCACCACCTCGGCGATCGCCAACTTGCGCTCGGTGAGGCTGCCGCGCGCGAGGAGCACGTTCTTGCGGGTGTCCTCGCCCGAGGCGGCGGGCTGCCCGCCCTGCCCGGCCAGGTCGGCGCGGCTGTATTTGCCGGTGAGGATCCCGGCGGCCAGTGGCGACCACGGGATCACGCCCAGCCCCATCTTGCGTGCCATCGGAATCAGGTCGCGCTCGCCCGTGCGTTCGATCAGGCTGTATTCGATCTGCAGCGCCACCAGGGGTGACCACCCGCGCAGGTCGGCGATGGTCTGCAGGTGCGCGACCTGCCAGGCAGGGGTATCCGAGATCGCTACATACAGCACTTTGCCCTGGCGGACTAAATCGTCCAGGCCGCGCAGAATCTCCTCGGCCGGGGTCAGAAAGTCCCAGATATGCAGGTAGAACAGGTCGATGTAATCGGTATTCAGGTGTCGCAGGCTTGCTTCCAGCGACGCGAACATGCTCTTGCGTTGGTTACCAGCGGCGTTCGGGTCACCCGGTCGGCGCGGTTGGGTGTATTTGGTTGCCAGCACCAGGCTTTCGCGGTTGTCGCGGGTGAACTCGCCCAGCAGCTTTTCGGAGCTGCCGTTGGTGTACATGCTGGCGGTGTCGATGAAGTTGCCGCCGCGTTCGACGTAGGTGTCGAACAGCTTGCGGGCCTCGGCGGTGTCGGCGCCCCAGCCCCAGTCTGCGCCGAAGGTCATCGCTCCCAGCGCCAGCGGCGAGACCCGCAGCCCGGAGCGCCCGAGCAGCCGGTAGGTGTCGAGAGTGAGCGACATCGTGTCCTCCTGCGTCGTACTCCTCCTGATTCGTACACCGTGTCCGCCACCAGCTTGCTGCGGCGCCGAGCCGGGGGGAAGGGACAGTTCTTCCTGGGAACGCCAGTACTACCTCCACCGGATGATCAGAGAAATTGCGAGCGACATGCGCAACCGTGCTGGTCACTGCTTGGATCAGGCAAAGAAAAGCGCGGCTGCCGGTCGACCATGGCTGACAAGGCCCGGCGCTCATGCGAAGGTCCCATGAT
The DNA here is from genome assembly GCF_015477765.1 of Nocardia transvalensis. Taxonomy (GTDB): domain Bacteria; phylum Actinomycetota; class Actinomycetes; order Mycobacteriales; family Mycobacteriaceae; genus Nocardia; species Nocardia transvalensis_A. Next base: position 68,193 of record NZ_JADLQQ010000003.1, read on the forward strand.
TATGATCCATGTCATAGTTTGAGTAAGCGATCAGTTCGCTCTCCGGCTCCATGTGCTACCAGGTGGTGTGTTGGGGCGTGACCTCCCAGTGCTGGAGTTCGCGGTCGAGATGGGGGCCGAGTGGGGTTTTCCAGCGGGGTGTGAGCTGGAAGGTGAGGTAGGTGGTTTCCGGGCTGTGGACGGCGTAAACCAGAATGGCTTCATCCTCGGCGCCAACGATGCCGAGGAACGGCGGCGGGATGACAGCGCGGGCGGCGAATGCCCGGGCGGACCCGACCGCGTCGATGACCTCGGGGGAGACGAGTCCGACGTTGGAGATCAGGACGTCGAAACGCTGGCCCGCGGTTCCCGACGGTATCTCCGCTGCGGCGTAGGCGGCTTTGCTGCGGCGGCGGATCTCTGCGAGGTCGGTGTAGCGCGTGCCCGCGGGCAGGTCGAGCTCGTAGTCGGCTCTCGCGGCTTGGTTGTCGGCAGAGGTGTCGCCGGCTTCGCGGAGGCTGACCGGCACCATGATTCGCAGCGTCCGGACGCGGTAGTCGTTGACGGAGTGAGCGACGTTGACGGCGATCGCGGTGATCAGCCCGGTCATGGTGCCACCGTGCGCCGCGGCGACGTCACGGAGCTGATCAGTGCTGATCCCGACGACCACCGGCAGCGGACCCGCATCTCCGGCGCCTCTGCCGGTCCCCGATACGAGTTTGCTCAGTATCAGCGAATTTTTGGTCGCCTGTGCGCGGACCAGGGCGGTGGGGAGTGCGGCCCGCAGATATGCGCGCGCACCCACGGTGAACGCATCGACCAGATCATCGCGCAGCGTGGGTCGTTGGTGATCCGGCAGCGCCTGGGACAGGTCGGCGCGGGCAGCCAAATCGAGGGCGGCCAGGCCACCCTGACCGTCGGTGATGGCGTGCGAGACGACGGCAGAGACGATGGAGCCGCCGTCGTCGAGATTCGCCGCGGACAGCGCCCATCCACGCCCGGCTCTCACGTCCAAGGATGCCGCGGCGACCTGGTGGTCGGCCCACCGCATCGCCTCGGTGGCGGGCACCGGGTCCGGGTCGATGGTGACCGGATAGCTGTAGGTGCTGCGTGTCCAATACGGGCGAGCCAGCGGTATCCGCGCCGGGACCAGGCTGCGGGAAAGGGGACCGTTGATCAGGCTGTGCCGCAAGTCATTCAGCCGCGAGACGTCGACCGGATTATCCACCCACCACAACAGCTGCATCATCGGTGCGTGCTTGCGGAGGATGACCGCTGCGACGTCGTCGACACTGATGCGTTCAGCCTTACCGGGAGCCGTGGGGTGCGTCGGCAGGGTACCCGTTTCCATCGAGTCGATCACCTTTCCTTGCGGGTGCTGCTGGAATTCGGCGGCAACCACAGGTCGTGGAGCAGACTCGGTTTCGAGCGAGGAAGCCGAGATCGTTGGCCGGTCTCGGCGGCGCCGAAGGTCGCGGTACCCAGCGCCAGCGGTGAGACCCGCAGCCCGGAGCGACCCAGCATCCGGTAGGTGTCGACGGTGAGAGCCATCGTGTCCTCCTGTGTCGTGACCGTGTCGGGACATCCGTCTGCGGCGGTGAGGATCCGGGGGGAGGAAAGGCCCCTGACAACGCCGGTCCACCTCACCGCAGGATCGGAAAGCGACGAGTAGCACAGTGGATGCGGCACGAAACTCCTCCCTCAGTGTCCACCCGATCTCTACTCCACATACCGATAACCAGAATGTTGCCACGCCCGGGCCAGGGGAAGGGAGAGCTTTTCCTGGGAACGCCAGTCCCACCCTCGTCCTATGACCAGAAAAATGACAAGCGGCCCGATGGGCGCGACCCACGAATTCGCCGCGCTCCTGCGGGCACGTCGCGAATGACACAATACGATTGATCTTGCGTCAAGGCCCTTGGCAGCATGTCGAGGTCCGCAACCCGGATGCCGAACTGGCGGCCCGACCACGGCTCAGTGCGACGCGCGGTAATAGCTGCATATCGCGTGTTCTGCAGGGGGTGCTGAGGGTTGCTCGACTGTGGTCTGCCGACATGGTCACGGATGGGCGAGATCGGATCTGTCCGCTCCAACGCGGGCATCGAATACCTCATCGGCGCGTACATTGCCTGCAACCACAATGGGTCCGATCAGAAGCCGAACCTTGGGGCGGGCCCGGCGGTTTCGACTCCGGATCGGTGTTGATCGCGTCAACACCTGGCCCTAGTGTGTTGGTTGCAAACCAGCCGAAATCACCTGAGATGCACCGAATTACGCTGGTCGCGCGGTCGGCCTGGGAGAAGCGACAGGTTCAAATCCCACACCCACCGCAGGGGAGCAGGCGAAGGCTGGTCACGCACCGACGGCTTGCGCGCAGACCCGTTGCATCACCGAGAATCCCAGGGTGACGTCCTGGTTGTCGTTGAGTACCTCGCCGTACAGCTCCGTCCACGAGTGGAATGAGTAGCGGGGGTTGGTGCAGATGCGCGCCCGCGCCACGATGACCTCGGCCGGCAGGCCGATGGCCGAGAGATAGGTTCCCAGCGACAGGGAACGGGGCAGGCACGGCCCGTTGGGGTGTACCACTCGCAGGACCAGCTGACTGAACAAAATCTCGCGGCGGGCAAGCCGGATCGCCACCGGCGGTTCCAGCTCGGCGGGCATCCGCCAGCCAGGTCCGGGACGCAGATCCAGCAGGTAGCCGTGTGCGGGGCCCCAGCCCTGCTCGCCGAGCAGGCGCAGTGCCGTCCAGGTGCATCGCAGCGCGTAACCGCGGAGCCGGTAGGGCAGGCGGGGCGGTGGTGGTACGCCGTCGATATCGGACAGCATGGATTCGAGTTGGTGTGCCAGATCGGTCATCGTGGCGCATCCGTTCGTGCGAGGAGCCGGTGTCGGTCGAGTTGGTCGATCAGCTTGCCCAGACCGGTGCGCAGCGTCTCCGGGCTCGCATGGATGCGTTGCTCGAGCTCTCGCACCGCTTCCTCGACGGTCTCGGAGCTCATCGCGGCCTGCACCATCAGCGTGGCCACGGGATTCAGTTCGAAGTAGACACCCTGCCGGGAGTCCATAATGATGCCGACACCATCGGTGGTGTCCAGGACGGCGTCGGCGCCGAGTTGCAACAGTGACATACCGATCAGCTCCTCACCGGGTGCGATGTCCGGCTTTCCAGACTGCGGAGGAAAAGCTCCGTCATGGCCGCGTAGATCAGGCTTTGCGCGTTACGGCGGATCGACAGCGAGTGACCGAGCACGGCGGTCAACCGCTGCGGGTCCACGATGTTCATTCGCGCCAGCAGGGAGTCGGGCCCGAGCAGTTCGGCGAGCTGCTGCGGGTGATTCAGGCAGAAGTTCTCGTGCGGAGAGCTCAACCACAGCCGACCATGCCGGCGCCAGATCATCGGTGGCAGCCGATCTTCGAGCATCAACCGCAGTACCGGCTTGTTGATGATGCGTCCGCCATAGGGAATGCAGCGGTAGGCCACCGGCATGCCGGTCATCAGCTCATACAGTTCTCGATTGGCCATCGGAGAGCAGAACTGGAGGCCGTGCGGCCAGGCGAGGGCGAGATCGGTGGTCTGTTCCTCGGGAAAGAATTCCAGATCGGGCAACTCGAGCGGCACGCCCGGCATCGGGACGAGAAAGTCGGGGTGCCGCATGCTGTCGTCGACCACTGCGGCCTCCGTCGCCAGTGGGTACGACCGACGGACGCTCTTGCGCAAGTCGTTCAGCCCCCAGCGCGAGCAGAGCAGGCCCCGCAGCATCAGGCGTTTCTCCGGCCAACTCAGCCGACCCCACAGCACATGGTGCAGGCCGTAGTCGGGGGCGGGGCTGAACAGCAGGTCACCGTCTCGACCCCAGGTGAGCAGCGCCACGCCGTCCTGCCGGAGACGCCGCACGGTCTGCTCCAACCAGCGATATCCGGTGTGGTTGTAGGGGTGGGAGAACCGCCAATCCTTGTTCACATGCCCAGCACCGATGTCGGTCATGATCGGTACGAAGGGGATGGACAGATGCCGACACACCTCGCGGGCGTAGCCGGACTCATCGGCCAGCGGATCGTCGGTGCCCAGGTGATAGGCGGTGACCTCAGCACCGTTGGCCGCCAGCGCGGCGGCTACGGCGGAGGAATCCAGGCCGCCGCTCAGCAGCAGGCCGATGCGACCCCCATGAGCGTACGGCCGAGTCGCGGCCAGGAGAAGTTCCCAGGCCCGGTCCGCATAATCGCGCGGCGTGCTACCCCGCGGCAGCGGCTTCGGCTCGATCCGGTCGTACTGGACGACCCTGGTCGACAGGCCGTCGAACACCATCAGGTGGCCCGGGCGGAGCAACGCCAATTCGGGATAGGCGACGATGCTGTCGCCACGGCAGATTCGCCAGATGGTCTTCCGGTCCAGACGGTCGAGGGCGTCGGGGACGAGGTCGGCGGGATCGCTGGACCATTCGACCGTGGCACCGGACTGCTTGTAGAACAAGGTGTTTCGGGCGAACATGCTGCGAAACAGGAAGACCCGATCGTCGGCGACCAGGCAGCCGACGAGATCGCCCGGCAGCCCGGCCAGATCCGGATAACGTCCGCTTCGGAGCGTCGCGGTGATCCGGACGACGAGGGCATCGTCCAGGGATCCGACGAGGGTGCCGCCCAGTGCGAGATGGGCTCGCTCGACCGGACGCGCGGGCTGGACAGCCCGGACCATCCCCGGTCTGGTCCACTGCCGCAGAAACTCCGGGCTCGCGGGGGCGGTACGTTCGGGGAAGGCTGTGAAGGGAACGCACGCGTAATCGACGGGAGCCCCGTCGCGTGGCAAGGTCACTCGGCCGGCGCAACCGAGGTAGTCCACGGTAAGTGGAGAATGGTCCATGATGGACGGAACCTCTCATCCGCCAAGAACTTTGGCTGAGGTGGCCCCCTCCCCCGGCGGATTCCCAGTCACGAACCGACGGGAGGGGACCACGGATCGATCACTTCATACGGCTAGAGAATGTTGCCGTGGCTGAGAAGATCGGGCACGCCCTTGAACACAAGAGCGGTGAGCTCCTCGACCGTACCCAGGCGGATCACCTCGGGCTCGCTGTAGGAAATCTTCGTCATTTGTTGTCACCTCCTTTCTCCAATTTCGTTCTACCGTGGACGAAACCGTGGTCGCCCACGCCTACGATCCGGTCTGCAGCACGTGATGCAGACCGGCACACGGCCTTTACCAGGCCGCATTCCAGGAAATTCCAGTGGTAACGAGATCAGATGGCGCCCGGGGGGGCGAATCATTCGTACCGATCCGGCGCGGTATTACAATCCATGCCGGGTGGTCTCCAATTCGCAAGGGAGACAATTTCTTGCAGAGACCGGGGAGATTGGGCAAGTTGTAGCATGATGCCCACCTAATGCGGAGGTGATCGGAAAACATGCAGCGGACTCCGCTGTACCGCAATGCATCTCGGCATCGAGACAGATCCGACCCGATGTCTGGTAAGGAATAACCGTAGCCTCCCCAGGCCTTTTCGTCGACCCCTACCGATCACCTAAATCTGGCCAATAATCGTTAGCATGCCGAGCGAATCATATTGCTTGCGCCGACGTTACTTCCAAGTGCGAAATTTGTCGCCGCACAATTTACATGCAGATGGAGGTTTTCGATCAGCTTTCCGACCGCCACGGAAGCCCGGACTCGTCCGAACGTTGAGAAAAGATGATCCGGAAATCAACTATGAACGGTTGGTGATTTCCTTGTCGACGCGTTCGAAGACCTCGCCGATGGTGGCGAGTTGGTCGGGGGTCAGCAGGTCGATGAAGTCGCGGCGGACGGCTTCCACATGGCCGGGGGCGGCGGCGCGCAGTCGGCGGATGCCCTCGTCGGTCAGGTGGGCGCGGACGCCGCGGCCGTCCTCTTCACAGCTGGTGCGGCGGACCATGCCCTGGGCTTCCATGCGGCGGATCTGATGGGTGAGGCGGCTGCGCGAGGACAGGACGCCGTCGGCGAGGTCGCTCATGCGCAGGGACAGGTCCGGTGATTCCGACAGCAGCACCAGGATGCGGTATTCGGCCAGGCTCAGGTCGCTGTCGCGCTGCAACTGCCGGTTCAGCTCCGACATCAGGCGCTGATGACCGTCCATGTAGGCGCGCCAGGCACGCTGCTGGGCCGAACTGAGCCACCTCGGCTCCGGTGCCGTGCGACCGCTCGGTTCGTAAGCCATAAAATCATTCTATTGGTTGCAAAAAGGTCACAGCACGCACTGGTCAGCGAGCCGTCGACAACAGCGCGCGATTCAGGTCGGCCACCGTGGCACAGCCCGAAAGCCCCATGGTGGCATCGAGATCGGCCAGCAGCAACCGCAACGCATGCCGCACCCCGTCGGCCCCCGCGAGGCCCAGCCCGTAGGCCCACGGGCGCCCGTACAGTACGGCCTTCGCACCCATCGACAGCGCGACCATCACGTCGGAGCCGGTACGCACCCCGGAATCGAACAGCACGTCGGCGCGGTCACCGATGGTGGCGACCACCGCCGGCAGCGCGTCGAGTGCGGCAATGGCGCCGTCGACCTGGCGTCCGCCGTGATTGCTCACCACCACCCCGTCCGCACCGGCGTCGACCACCTGCCGGGCGTCGTCGGGATGCAGGATGCCCTTCACCGCGATCGGCAGATCCGTCCACTCCCGCAGCCGGGCGATATCGGCCGGGCGCAGGCCGTGATTGCTGAACAGCCCGGCCCAGGTGAGGATCGCGGTCTGCAGCGCCTCCTGGCTCTGTTCGGGCGGGGCGGCCAGTTTCGCGCGAAAGACCGGATCGGACAGGTAGTTTGCGATGCCCTTGCCCTGCAGGAACGGCAGGTGCGCCAATTCCAGATCGCGCGGGCGCCAGCCGATCGCCGGCGTATCGGCGGTGACCACGATCGCCCGGGCACCCGCCTTCACCGCGCGGTCGACCAGCGAGCGGGCCAGCTCGTGATCACCCGGCCAGTACAGCTGATACCACCACGACCCGGCCACGGCGCCGACATCCTCGATTCTCGACGAGGCAGCCGTCGACAGCACCATGCCGACACCCAGCTCGCGGGTGACCTCGGCGACCACGATTTCGCCGTGCTCGTGCAGCAGTTCCAGGACGCCGATCGGTGCGGTCAGCACCGGCACGGCGAGCGTGGTGCCCAGCACCTCGACCGACAGGTCGCGAGCATCGGGTCCGCTGGCGCCGCGCCACATCCGCGGGATCAGCCGATGCCGCTCGAAGGCGGCGAGATTGGCCGCCGCGGTGCGTTCGGCCGAGGCGCTGCCCGCCACGTAGGCGAAGGCCGCCGGTTCCAGGACCTCCCGGGCGCGCTGCTCCAATCCCTGCGCCGTCATCGGCAATTCGGGCCGGGCACCGCTGAGTCCGGCCAGGTAGATCTCGTTCTGGAAGTCGGCGAAACTGCTCACCCGGCACACGCTAGTACCCGAATTTCGACCATGGGCACGAATTCCGCTGCCGCCGAATGTGCTCGCATCCACCGGGTAACCGGAACGCGGCAGGTATCGGACGAGCAGACGCGGAAGGAGGTGCATCATGGCCGAGCAGGACACGCTGACCGAGCTGCGCCGCCGTGGCCACGAGGCCGGGATCCAGGGCAGCTCCAAGATGAGCGAGGACCAGCTGCGCGAGGCCCTGTCCAAGGTGGACAGGGGGGAAGACCCGATTCAGGCCAAGCGCGAAGCCAAAGGCTGGCAATGATTTTCACGCGCGCCCGGAGATTTCGGCTCCGGGCGCGATCGTGTCGCCGGGCGTGGTGGTCGGCGGTCGGTGGGAGCCGCGTCGTAAGGTCGCGGTATGCATGCGGTGACGCTCGACGAGTTCGGTGGGCCCGAGGTGATGCGATGGGCGCAGGTGCCCGATGTGGGGGCGCCCGGGCCCGGTGAGGTGTCGATCGATGTCACGGCCGCCGGGGTGAATCGGGCGGATCTGCTGCAGCGGCAAGGGCTTTACCCACCGCCGCCCGGGGCGAGCGACATTCTCGGACTGGAATGTTCCGGCGTGATCGCCGAGGTCGGATCCGGCGTCCAGGAGTGGCAGCCGGGGGACCGGGTCTGCGCGCTGCTGTCCGGGGGCGGATACGCCGAGCGGGTCGTGGTGCCCGCGACCCAGGTGCTGCCCGTGCCGGAGGCATTGGACCCGGCCGCCGCGGCGGCGCTGCCGGAGGTGGCCGCCACGGTCTGGTCGAATCTGGTCATGCGGGCGGGGCTGCACGCCGGACAACTGCTGCTGATTCACGGCGGCGGCAGCGGCATCGGCACCCACGCCATCCAGGTGGCGGTGAGCCGGGGCGCGCGCGTGGCGGTCACCGCCGGATCGCAGTACAAACTGGACCGCTGCGAGGAACTCGGTGCGAGCATCCTGATCAACTATCGCGACCAGGATTTCGTCGCGGTGCTGGGCGAATCGGGCGGCGCCGACATCATTCTCGACAATATGGGCGCGGCCTATCTGACCCGCAATGTGGAGGCGCTCGCCGAGGACGGCCAACTGTGCATCATCGGCATGCAGGGCGGGGTCCGCGGCGAGCTGAATCTGTCGGCGCTGCTCGGCAAGCGCGGCACCGTGCACGCCACCAACCTGCGCCGTCGTCCCGCCACCGGCCGCTCGAGTAAGGGCGAGATCATCGCCGACCTGCGCCGCCACCTCTGGCCGCTGATCGCCGACGGCACGGTCGTGCCCGTCGTCCACGCCGAACTACCGATCACCGAGGTCGCCGAGGCTCACCGCCTCTTGGATTCGTCCGACACGGTCGGCAAGGTCATTCTGCGAGTGCGCTGACCCGGAGTTCAGTCCAGCGCGGCCAGGGCCCGCCCCAGCTGGTCGATCTCGAATTTGGTTGTGTACGGGGCCAAACCGATGGTCACCGCGCCGCCCTCGTCGTTGACGCCGAGGGCGTCGAGCAGGCGGCTGCCGCCGTGCACGCCGCTGAGCGTGCCGATGCGGTGGTCGGCCAGGCGCGCGGACACCTTCTCGGCCTGCATCCCGGCGATGGTGAAACTTACGGTGGGGATTCGCGTGGAGGCGCGGCCGATCACCGTCAGATTCGGAATGCGGTCCAGCACCTCCATCAGGTGCTCGAACAGGTGGTCGTGATAGTCCTGCAGCGAGGTGATCGAGATTTCCAACCGCTCCCGGCGGGTGCCCGCGGCCTGCTCGTCGAGCCCGGCGAGATAGTCGATGGAGGTGGTCAGCCCGGCCAGCAGGGCATATTGATGGCCGCCGACCTCGAGCCGCTCGGCGCCCTTGGCATAGGGATTCAACGACATCGAGGGAATGCGATCGAGGAAGGCGGGATCGCGGAACACCAGCGCGCCGATCTGCGGGCCGCCCCACGCCGGGGCCGACAGCGCCACCACGTCGGCATTGAGCTCATCGATATCGATCAGCGCATAGGGCGCGGCACCGAAGCAGTCGGCGACCAGCAAACCGCCCACCTCGTGCACGCGATCGGCGGCCACCCGCACGGCGGGCGCGGATCCCACGATCGGCGAGGCGGCCGTCAAGGCGACCAGACGCGCAGTGGGACCGATCAACTCCTCGAATTGCCACGCCGGCATTTCACATGTCTCGATTTCCACCTCGGCCCAACGCACGTGCGCCCCATATCGGTTGGCGATGCGCAGCCACGGCGCCACATTCGCCTCGTCGTCCAGGCGCGACAGCACGATCCCGGTGCCCAGCCCCAGCCGCGAACTCAACGACTCGGCCAGCCAGGCCAGCAGCACCGCCCGATCCGGGCCGAGCACCACACCCGCCGGGTCGCCGCCGACCAGATCCGCGACCGCCTCCCGGGCCGCGTCCAGAATGGCGGCGCTGCGCCGGGCGGCGCCGTGCCGATTCGAATGGGAAAATGCGGAGGTACGGAAACCTGTTGATACGGCGCGAGATACCGAATCCGGGACCAGCATGCCCGCCTGCGGATCGAGGTGGATCCAGCCGTCGCCCAGGGACGGTATCAGGCCCCGAACCCTCGCGACGTCGTAAGTCATGTTGGCCACTCTAAGGGCAGCGGGCAAGTCGGCGTAACCGTGTCGCCGGCAACTGTCCGGTTGTCGGTACCTGCGCGCCGGGCGGACGATCCGCTACCGCGCGGGCAACCGGGTGTGACATCACGCAGCATGGCAACCGACTTTCAGCGAAACCGAACCACGAGGCGGACAAGACCGCAACAGGATACTTGCGGTCACGAACGCCCATACCCCCGATGGGCACCCCCGCCCCCACTTAGCGCGCATCGACCGGACGCGACATGATGGGGATCATGACGCAATCGGACGGAGCACCGGATTCCATTGTGGTGATCGGACCCGAGGGCCGCCCGCTGGTCATTCCGGCGGGGGCCCAGGGTGACGCGCCCGTCACCGGTCAGGTCGTCGGCGAGAATGCCGAAGGGGCGGATTCCGACGGCAAGGACGAATCGCTGGCCGACATGGTCGAACAGCCGGCCAAGGTGATGCGCATCGGCACCATGATCAAACAGCTGCTCGAGGAGGTGCGGGCCGCGCCCCTCGACGAAGCCAGCCGCAATCGCCTGAAGGAGATCCACAAGACCTCCATCCGCGAGCTGGAACAGGGCCTGTCGCCGGATCTGCGCGACGAGCTGGAGCGGCTGGCGCTGCCGTTCAACGAGGACTCCGTTCCCTCCGACGCGGAGCTGCGGATCGCCCAGGCCCAGCTGGTCGGCTGGCTCGAGGGCCTGTTCCACGGCATCCAGACGGCGCTGTTCGCCCAGCAGATGGCGGCCCGGGCGCAGTTGGAGCAGATGCGCCACGCGCTGCCGCCGGGCGCGCAGGTGCAGCGTGAGGGCGGTCAGCACGGCGGGTCGTCCCCCGGCCAGTATCTGTAGGGCCGGGCAGTCGCTGTATGCAGGCGTAGCGCTGCTCAGCCGTCGGTTCCGCTACAGTCGAGCACTGTGCCTGCAGCAGCTCCAGCCGAGTCGGCAACCGCCGAACAGAGCCCGGTCGACGCCCCGGTACCGCTAGTGTCGGATTCACAGTCTTTCGGACGTGCGTTCAAGGACCTGCGCGGTGGATTCGCGCAGCGTGAGCTGTGGCTGTCGCTGGGGTGGCAGGACATCAAGCAGCGGTATCGGCGGTCGGTGCTGGGGCCGTTCTGGATCACCATCTCGACCGCCGTGCAGGCCGCTGCGATCGGGCTGCTCTACGCCACCCTGCTCGGCCAGCCGCTGTCGAAGTACCTGCCGTACGTGACGGTCGGCATCATCGTCTGGAACGTGATCGAGGCCAGCATTCTCGAGGGCTCGGACGTCTTCATCGCCAACGAGGGCCTGATCAAACAGCTGCCATCGGCGTTGAGCGTGCACGTGTACCGGCTGGTGTGGCGGCAGTTCCTGTTCTTCGCGCACAACCTGGTCATCTACGCGGTGATGCTGGGCGCGTTCAGCATCTGGCGCGATCTGCGCTGGACCGTGCTGCTGTCGATTCCGGCGATCGTGCTGATATTCCTCAACGCCATGTGGGTGTCGATCGCGTTCGGCATCTTCAGCACCCGCTACCGGGACATCGGCCCGATCCTGGGCAGCCTCACCCGCATGCTGTTCGTGCTGACTCCGGTCATGTGGTCGACGAACGTCCTGCACGATCAGGGTGGTTCGGTGAGTGAGCGGGCCCGATTGGTCGAGCTCGTCCCGACCTATCACTACCTCGAGATCGTGCGCGCCCCGCTGCTCGGCGAGCCGATCGTGCTCCGGCACTGGATCGTCGTCGGAGTGTTCACCGTGGTGGGCTGGGTGGCGGCGATATTGGCCATAAAGCGATTCCGTTCCCGTGTCCCCTACTGGGTGTGAAGGCTCAATGACCGACCACGTGAGTATCGAAACCCGCAATGCCTGGGTCGAATTCCCGATCTTCGACGCCAAGTCGCGGTCGCTGAAAAAGGCCTTTCTAGGGAAAGCGGGCGGCTCGATCGGGCGCAATCAGTCCGATGTGGTGGTCGTCGAGGCGCTGCGCGACATCACGCTGTCGCTGAAGGAGGGCGACCGGATCGGTCTGGTCGGCCACAATGGCGCGGGCAAATCGACGCTGCTGCGCCTGCTGTCGGGTATCTACGAGCCCACCCGAGGCAGCGCGCGCATTCGCGGACGGGTGGCGCCGGTATTCGATCTCGGCGTCGGCATGGATCCGGAGATCTCGGGCTACGAGAACATCATCATCCGCGGCCTGTTCCTCGGGCAGACCCGCAAGCAGATGCTGGCCAAGGTCGACGAGATCGCCGAATTCACCGAATTGGGCGAGTATCTGAACATGCCGCTGCGCACCTATTCGACCGGTATGCGGGTGCGCCTGGCGATGGGCGTGGTGACCTCGATCGACCCGGAGATCCTGCTGCTGGACGAGGGCATCGGCGCGGTGGATGCGGAATTCATGAAGAAGGCGCGGCACCGGCTGCGCGACCTGGTCGCCCGCTCCGGCATTCTCGTGTTCTGCAGTCACTCCAACGAATTCCTCGCGCAACTGTGTGACACTGCAATCTGGATCGACCACGGACAGATGAAGATGCAGGGTGACATCGTGGACGTGGTGCGGGCCTACGAGGGTCCGGAGGCCGGCGACCACGTCGCCCAGATTCAGCGCGAGCTGGAAAAAGAACGGGAACTGGAGCGTAATTCCGCATGATCGATCAGGCGGCTTCGCCCGCACCCGGCGGTTCGGCCCGCATCATTGCGGTGGTCGTCACGCACAAGCGGCGGGAACTGCTGGCCGAATCGCTGAAGGTGATCTGCGCGCAGACGCGCCCGGTCGATCATCTCATCGTGGTCGACAACGCCAACGAGCCCGAGGTGGGTGAGCTGGTGCGGCAGCAGCCGGTGGAGTCGACCTATCTGGGATCGGAGCATAATCTCGGCGGCGCGGGCGGTTTCGCGCTCGGCATCCTGCATGCGCTGACGCTCGGCGCGGGCTGGGTGTGGCTGGCCGACGACGACGGCCGCCCCGAGGGCCCGGAAGTACTGGAGACGCTGGCGAATTGTGCTCAGCGGCACGGGCTTTCGGAGGTGTCGCCGGTCGTGGCCGATATCGACGATCCGAACCGGCTGGCCTTCCCGCTGCGGCGCGGGGTGGTGTGGCGGCGGCTGCGCTCCGAACTGGGCGAGGAGGACTTCCTGCCCGGGATCGCCTCACTGTTCAACGGCGCCTTGATCTCCGCCGAGGCGATCGACGTGATCGGGGTTCCGGATCTGCGGCTGTTCGTGCGCGGCGACGAGGTGGAGGTCCATCGCCGGCTGGTGCGCTCGGGCCTGCCGTTCGGCACCTGCCTGCAGACGGCCTATCTGCATCCCAACGGGTCGGCCGAATTCAAGCCGATCCTGGGCGGGCGCATGCACACCCAGTACCCGGACGATCCGGTCAAGCGCTACTTCACCTATCGCAATCGCGGCTATCTGATGGCCCAGCCCGGCATGCGCAAACTGCTGCCGCAGGAGTGGGCCCGGTTCTCCTGGTTCTTCCTGGTGCAGCAGCGCGATCCGGCCGGGCTGCGGGAGTGGTTGCGGCTGCGGCGCCTGGGTCGGCGCGAGCAGTTCCACAAGCCCGACCAGCCCTCGAAATAAATGGATTGCGGCCCACCGGGCCGTGCTGTCATCGTTGTACCCACACAGACGAGAACTCGTCGGAAGGCGAAGGAGGTGGAATACGTGAAAGCGAACGTTCGGGTTGTCGCGCGCGTGCAGCGGCTCGGAGACGAAAGCCGCGCTGCCGCACGTACTTCCGCCCTCTGCCTGATTCACTGAGCCCGGCGTCGGGCTCGGTGCCCGACGAAGGATGACTCCTCATCATGGTCGATTACGACCTTCTCGTACCTTACGGCTGGACTGCAGCCGTTTCCGCTGCGTACGCAGGGCTGCTCGACACCGGCTGGGTCCCGGCCCGCGTAATCCGGATGGACCGCAGCGAATGCGACGTCGCGATGCCGACCGGCCTCGCACGCGCTCGCTGCCCGCGGGCGGATACCAACGTCAACGGCCTGTGTACCGGCGATTGGGTGGCATTGGATGCCGACCTCACCGTGCGACGGATGTTGCCGCGGCGCTCCGCCATCGTGCGCGCCGCGGTCTCCGGACGCTCGGAGGCACAGGTATTGGCCGCGAATGTCGATACCGTCCTGGTGTGCACCGCCGCCGACGGCGATGTCGACCTGGGCCGCATCGAGCGAATGTTGGCGCTGGCCTGGGAATCCGGTGCGCAACCGGTGGTGGTGTTGACGAAAGCCGATCTGGCCGTGGACATTCCGGTCGACGAGGTGCGCGCGATCGCGCCCGGCGCCACGACGCTGGCGGTCAGTGCGACCACCGGCTGGGGTATGGACGTGCTCGCCGCCGTGCTCGATGGCACCGTCGTGCTGCTCGGACCGTCCGGCGCGGGCAAGTCGACGCTGGCCAACGCCCTGCTCGGCGAGGAAGTGTTCGCCACCGACGAGGTGCGCGCCGCGGATAAGCGCGGCCGGCACACCACGGTGCATCGCGAGCTACGGCCGCTGCCCGCCGGCGGCACTCTCATCGATACGCCCGGCCTGCGGTCGGTGGGTCTGTGGGACGCCACCGAGGGATTGAGCCGGACGTTCAGCGATATCGAAACCCTTGCCGCCGAATGCCGTTTCGCCGATTGCGCGCATCAATCCGAACCGGGCTGTGCGGTACTCGCCGCGCTCGAATCCGGCGAACTGCCGCAGCGCCGCTTCGACAGCTACCGCAAACTGCAGCGCGAGAACGAATGGCTCGCCGCCCGCACCGACGCCCGCCTGCGCGCCGAGCGCCTGCGGGTGTGGAAGAACATCGAGAAGTCCCAGCGGTCGGTGTACCGAGAGAGGCAGTCGCGGCGGCGATAGATCCCGAGATCCCGGCAACCTCCGCGGCTATGCAACTTGTTGCATAGCCGCGGAGGTTTAGCCTAGGGTGCGAATCGGGCGGATATGACGCCGGGAGGCCGTCGGCTCGGGATCATCGAGTCGGGGGCTGTCGCACGAGATGGGAGCGAGCTATGACGGAAGCAGGCAGGGCGCTGGCGGGCCGGACCATGATCATGTCGGGTGGTAGCCGGGGTATCGGGCTCGAGATCGCCAAGCGTGCGGCGGCCGACGGGGCCAACATCACGCTGATCGCCAAGACCGACCAGCCGCATCCGAAATTGCCCGGCACCATCCACACCGCCGCGGCCGAACTCGAGCAGGCCGGTGGCACCGTCCACAAATTCGTCGGCGATGTGCGCGACGACGAGGCGGTGGCGACGGCGGTGCGGGAGACCGTGGAGCGGTTCGGCGGGATCGACATCGTCGTGAACAACGCCTCGGCGATCGATCTGTCGCCCACCGAGCTGCTGCCCATGAAGAAGTACGACCTGATGCAGGACATCAACTGCCGCGGCAGCTTCCTGCTGTCCAAGCTGTGCATCCCCGCGCTGAAGGATTCCGCCCAGGCCGGCCGCAACCCGCACATCCTGACCCTGTCGCCGCCGCTGAACCTGGACCCGAAATGGGCCGGGCAGTCCCTCGGCTACACCATCGCCAAATACGGCATGTCGCTGACCACGCTCGGACTTGCCGAGGAGCTGCGCAAGTACGGCATCGGGGTGAACTCGCTGTGGCCGCGCACGACCATCGCCACCGCCGCGGTGCGCAATCTGCTCGGCGGCGAGGAGATGGTCTCCACCTCCCGCACGCCCGACATCTATGCCGACGCCGCCTATCTGGTGATCACCTCTCCGGCCAAGGACACCACCGGGAACTTCTTCATCGACGAGGATGTCCTTGCGGCTCACGGTATTACGGATCTGGACAAGTACCGCGTGACTCCCGGCGACGGCCCACTCACCACAGATCTGTTCCTCTGACCATCGCCGAGACCCGGCGCAAGACACGATAATTCGGGGCTCACTCAACCGTAACGAGACCTGTTGGTCGGACGACCAATTATTGGCATATCTGTGTGCGCAACAGCGAAATGTGTTGCCGCACAGTGGTACTCGTGCTAACACGCATGACTGACATCACGTACCGACCGTCCGTTTCGCCGGTAGCGTGGATTTCGGGTCGGGGCTACGGATTAGGAGTGATAAAGATGGGTCAGCGGTTGAAGTTCGGCCTCGGCACCGCCGCCGTGCTGGCGGCCACGGTCGGCGTGCTCGCACCGCAGGCGACCGCCGAGGAGTTGGCACCCGGCCTGTCCTGCGAGAAGAACACCTGCCGCAACGACACCGATGACATGTACCGGGTGGAGGTCGCGGTGACGTGCTGGAACGGCACGTATACGACCACCCGTTACGTCGCGGAGCACAGCACTCGATTCCTGGACGACTTCGGGTGCGCCCCCCGCCAGGAGCCGGGCCACTGGGAACATCGGCCGGACCGGATGGGACCCGACGGCAAGTGGGAACATCAGCCGTCCGAATTCGAACCGGGCCGGTTCATCCCACAGCACCCTACGAAGATCGAGTATCTCAGCGCGGTCGTCGACAACGACCCGCAACCGGCGCCGTCGTCGGGTTCGGCCGGATCCTGATCCGAGCACACCGATGCGGGACAATGCCTGAGGCGTTGTCCCGCAGCCGTTTTCAATCACGAACCGATGTTCCAGCGGATTCCCGCGCCTCGCGTTCGGCCAGTTCCTTCAAGGTCAGCAACTGCTTGCGCATCATGATGAAATCGCCGAACACCAGCGGTGCGAGCAGCAATGGGCGGCCACGGAAACGCACCCGGACATGCAACCTGCTGCCGGCGCCGTCCGGGTGCACGGCATAGGTCACCTCGACTATCGGCGAATGGAGCGTGACGTGCCGCGGCGAAGCGAACGAGACGAGCCGGAACTGGCCCATGAAATCTTGTCCCACAGCGAGATTCGTCAGCTCGGGCGAGCGCTGCCGGGGACTGCGGCGGCCGAAATTGTCCAGCAGATCATAGCTGTACGGCGCGGCCCGCAGCTGGCACACCCAGGCGAAGACCAGCTCCGGTGGGGCGGCTATCGAGATCGCACGGTCACAGACCGTCACCGGGCCGGAAAATTCGCTGTCACAGGGTAATTCGGCGGCGATCTCGTCCGGCCTGGTACCCCATACCTGGCCCGGAACGACACCGCGGCGCCCTTCGACCCCGGCCGCAAGACGCCACAGAATGCCGCGCATGATCGTGGCGTGCCCGCCGCTCCCGATGACCAGCGCCCGATAGATTCGTCCCGGCAGACCCGGAAATTCGGCCCTCGTCTCGGCGGCGAGGCGGGTCCGTCCGGGTGACAGCTCGTCGAGGGTGAGTATCAGCGCATACCGCGAGAATCGGTGGGACCCCTCCAGCACCAATCGCCGGGGCGGGTCCTGCTCGGTCGGGGCGAAGGTGCTCGACCTGGGCCGCCCCGCGGAATCCTCGCCCATGGAGCGCCACAGCGCGTCCCATACTCGTTCCGGATCCGCTGCGATTACTCTGGTATGCCGGTCAATATAGGGCAAGCGCTCCATATAGAAGGAACGTACTAGTATATGGCTCCGCCTCGCAAGCACGACACCGATGTGATCCTCGACGCCGCGCGCACGCTGGTGCTGCGCGACGGCCCCCGCGCGGCCGGCGTCGCCGCCATCGCCGCCGCGAGCGGCGCCCCGGTCGGCACGCTGTATCACCGCTTCGGCAACCGAAACGGCGTCCTCGTCGCCACCTGGATCCGCGCCCTCGAGCGATTCCAACAGCGGGCAATGACGGCCGGCGACCACACCGACCCCATGGAGGCCGCCGTAGCCATGGCCGTCGCCACCATCGAGTTCGCCCGAGACCTCCCCGACGACGCCAGCTTGCTCCTCCAACTGCGCCCCCGCGACCTCCTCGACGGCGAACCCGACACCGACCTCCGCGAACGCCTGGACCGCATGAACGCCCCCTTGATAGAGCGCCTCCACGTCCTGACCGAACAGCTCTACGGCACCGACGACGAACGCACCATCAACCACCTGGCCCTAGCCGTAGTAGACCTCCCCTACGCCGCCCTCCGCCGCCACGCCCGCACCGGCGTCCCCCCCTGGCTCCCCACCGAAATAGCCGAAGCCACCCGCACCCTCCTCACCAACCACCCCTGATTCCGAGACGTACCGGGGTCAGATGCCGTAGAGGCGTTCCCAGTTTTCTCGGCTGGTGAGGGTGGGCATGGCGGAGCGGTATTGGTGGGTGAGGGTGGGGAGGTCGCGGCGGAGGCGACGGAGGGCGCGGTAGGTGCGCAGGAGGAGGGCGCGGGCCCTGGCCTTGTCGCGCTTGCGGATTCGGACGCCGGATTGGGAGGCGTCGGTGACGACGACGTGGTCGAACAGGGAGACGTGCCACCAGTAGGCGTCCTCGCGGGTGACCGCGACCGTGCCGGGCTGGACGCGGCCGGTCCACTGCTGGATCGCGCGCTTGATCAGCACCAGCAGCGGACGGCTGGGCTCACCGCTGGCGCGGCGCACCTGCACCTCGGCATTGGTGATCGGCGCGGTCGCGGCCGGATGTTTGATCGTCTCCGGATAGTCGGCCCGGGTGGACCGGGCGGCCGCGAGCGCCGCCACACCACCGTCCTGTAGCACCTGCGGACCCTTCAGGAAGTCTTCGATGCCCTGCAGCGTGGTGTGGGCCAGGCCGTACTGCATGGCGACCAGCATCTCGCTGATCTCCCGGAACAGCTGGCGGGTAACCTTTTTCGGATCCAGCTCGGTGTGCAGAGCGGAGACGATGAGCGAATTGCGCGAGGAGAAGTAGCGCGCCCAGTCGTCGTAATCCTTCCAGTAGAAGTCGGCATGCCACACCGCCGCATTCGGCAGGGTCACGGTGACGAAGCCGTGTTCGCGGGCGCGCAAGCCGAATTCGACATCGTCCCACTGGAAGAACAGCGGAATCGGCAGCCCGATTCGCGCCACCACCTCGGCGGGGATGAGACACGTCCACCACGCGTTGTAGCCGGCGTCGACCCGCCGCTCCTGATGCTTCTTGAGCATGCTGGTGTTGCGCAACGCCTTCGACACCTTCTGGCCGTGCCGCAGGATCGCCAGATTCGTCTCCTCGGCACCGACATTCAGATAGTCGGGGTTGAGCAGGAACAGCATCTGCGCGCCGACCAGGGTCGGCTCCACCGTCATATTCGCGAAGGCGTTGAGCCGCACGACGGTTTCCGGCTCACACAGAATGTCGTCGTCCATCAGGATCACATCGGCATGCTCGTTGGCCGCCGACACCTCGTACAGTCCGCGCGTGAAACCGCCCGCACCACCGAGATTGGGCTGGCGCAGATACCGCAGCTTGTCACCGAACTTCGGCGCGGTCTCCCGATACAGCGGCCGGTTCTCGACCAGATCGGTGCCCTGGTCGACGACGTACACCGCATCGATCGCGGCCAGCACGGTCGGATCCGAGGCCAGCGCCGCCACGGTGTGCGCACAATCCTCGGCGCGGTTGAAGGTGCAGATCGCAATGGCAACGGGGCGAACATGATCCGGCGCGGTCGCGGTCCAGGTCAGTTCGCCGATCGCGAGTTCGCCGCCGACGGCATCGAATTCCAGCCACAGCGCGCCACCGTCGACGTACTGATCCAGCGGCGCCCGCAGCACCACGCGACCGTCGGCATGCACATCCGCGCTATCGATGATGCGGCGATGCCCGGCGATATCGGAGGCGGCCAGCCGAACTCGGGCCCGATCGCCCACCTCGAGGGTCATACCGACCTCGACCTCGGTCACCGTCGTCCAGCGCTGCCAGTAGCTGGCCGCGAACCGGCCGAAGTAGGTGTTGGTGTGCAGCCGACCGCCCTTGTCCAGCCGCAACGCCAGCCGCTCCCGGTGCGCCTTGCCCTTGACCACGGCGTACAGCTCGTCGCTGATCTTCGGTGAGGGCCCGGTGAAGACGCCGCGCTGCAGCACGAGCCGGTCGGGAGCCTGGTGGTCGGCCCGCAGAGCCGCGGGCGCGGGGTCGGCGATTCGCCGGTCGTTCTCTGTTGCGGTCACGGCCTGGCCAGCCGACTGGTCCATATGGATTTCCCTCGACATCCTCGACGTTCGAAAGCCCGACATTTCTGGACGCACCGGTCACGGGCGCGGCGGGCTGAAGAATATCAATCTGCTCTCAGACCGGCATTGCGAGAGGTGCGCAACTCACTCGACCACCACGGCCCGCTTCGAGGCCCCGGTGAACACGAACTTGTCGTAGGCCCAGTAGCGGAACAGCACGGCCACGATCTGGCCGATCAGCGTGCCCGAGATGTTGTCCGACAGCGGCGACGACAGCTCCAGCACATAGCGGGAGAACCCCAGGCAGCCCAGCTGCAGGCCGATGGCGATCACATTGAACAGCGCGTAGAGCAGGTATTCGCGGGCGGGGCTGCCGCCCTTCTTGTGCGCGAAGGTCCACCATTTGTTGCCGAAGTAGGTGACCACCGTGGCCACCCCGATCGCAATGATCTTGGCCGGGAGCGGCGCGTGATACAGCACCCCTTCCCCACCGGCGAAGACCAGCAGGTTGTAGGTCCCGGCATCGACCAGGAAACCGACCGCGCCGACGACCAGGAAAGCCCCGCCTTTGCGGATCGCGGCCGCCACCTCGGCGAGCGGGGACACGCCGGTCGACTCCCCCTGCTCGGTCACGATCTCACCTCTCGACACCCGGCCGACGGTACCGCATGGGCAGGACGGGTATCTCAATACAGTGAGGGTTACCGGGCGGGCCCAGGCGACTGCCCTGTACCCTCCCGGTGTTCGTATTTCACCGTCCGGTTTCGAAATCAATGAGGGATTGACGGGGTGGACCCCACCGAGCTTCGTATCGCCGCAGTGGTGCCCTGCCACAACGAGGAGGCCGCGGTCGCCAAGGTCGTCACGGACCTCAAGGCCGCCGTGCCGGGCATCGTCGTGTATGTCTACGACAACCTCAGTACCGACGCGACCGCCGAGCGGGCCCGCGAGGCCGGGGCGATCGTGCGCACCGAAACCACCAAGGGCAAGGGCAATGTGGTGCGCCGGGCCTTCGCCGACATCGAGGCCGACGTCTATCTGATGATCGATGGCGACGACACCTACGACGCGTTCGCGGCGCCGCTGATGATCAAGACCCTGCTGGAGGGTCCCTACGACCACGTGCTGGGCGTGCGCAAACAGGACGAGGGCGCGCAGGCCTACCGGACCGGCCACGAAACCGGCAACAAGGTGCTCAACGGCGTGGTCGGCAAGGTGTTCGGCGAGAACGTCGAGGACATGCTGTCGGGCTACCGGGTGTTCTCCCGCCGATTCGTCAAGAGCTTCCCGGCGGTGTCGCGCGAATTCGAGATCGAGACCGAGCTGACCGTGCATTCGCTGCACCTGCGGGTGCCGCAGACCCAGGTGCCGGTCGGTTTCCGGGATCGCCCGGCGGGCAGCGAGAGCAAGCTGCGCACCTATCACGACGGTTTCAAGATTCTGGCGCTGATCATCGGACTGGCCCGGCACGAGCGACCGGTCGCGTTCTACGGCCTGTTCGGCACGCTGGCCTGGCTGCTGTCGGTGATCCTGATCGTGCCGATCGTCGTGGAGTTCTACCAGATTCACGAGGTGCCGCGGTTCCCGACGCTGTTCCTCGGCTTCACCCTGCTGCTGCTGGGCAGCCTGGCGTGGACGGCGGGCCTGATCCTCGACGGCATCCGCCGGTCCCGGCACGAGGCCGCGCGCCTGATGTATCTGCGCTATGCCGCGGTCGGCGCCCAGGCGCCGGACCACGCGGAACAGGCCCCCCGATGACCACCCAGGCCGAGCGGGAAACGACGAGCGACCCGACGCCTGTTCTCGATCAGCGACCCACCGCACCGGCCTCCGCCACGGCGGTACTGAGCCGGGCGGTGCACTGGGTGCAGCGGCACATCGGCCTGGGCGCGGCCGCGTTCGTCGTCGTGGCCGCTGCCTTCGGCGTGATCTTCTCCGTCGTCACCCCGCCGTTCTGGGGCCACGACGAGATCACCCAGTTCGGCCGGGCCTACCAGGTGGCGCACGGCGGTTTCACGCCGCATCGGATCGCCGACGACCGCGGTGTCGCCTACGGCGGCGATATCCCGGCGAGCATCGACGGCCTGATGAGCTACGCCTTCGACGACTACAACCACAATCCGGGCGAGCCGGATCCGATGGTCGCCGACCCCGTCGCCTACGACCTGCTCGGTTCGGGACCGGTGACCACCACGGTGGCCACGCCGGTCTGGTTCACCAATACCGCCGCATACTCCCCCGTCCCGTATGTGCCTGCGGCGGTGGGCATTCGGCTGGCGCAGGCCCTCGACCTGAGCGTGGGCGCGACGGTGGAGCTGACCCGGTTGGCCGGGCTGGTCGCCTATCTGGCCGTCGTCGCCTTCGCGCTGCGCGCCCTGCGCGGCTATCGGGTGCAGTGGCTGGCGTTCACCGTCGCCGTGCTGCCGATCGCGCTGTTCCAGGCCGGGACGGTCACGGCGGACACCCTGACCAACGCACTGGCGATCCTGGTGTCGTGCCTGCTGGTGAAGGGCCTGTTCCTGCGGGCGGAGCTGACGCGGTGGGAGACCGCCGCGGCGCTGGCCGCGACGATCGCCCTGCCGCTGAGCAAGCCGACCTATGTCCTGCTGGCCATGCTCGTGGTGTTGATTCCGGCCCGGCAGTACCGATTCGGGAACTGGTTGCGCTGGCTGCCGTGGTGCGGTGCGGCACTGGGCGCCGCACTGTTCGCGGTGTGGATGAAGATCGCCGCGCCCACGACCGACGGCATGGGCCTGATGCGGCCACCGGCGCAATGGCATTCGGTGCGCCCGAGTGATCAGCTGGACGGAATCTTCAGCCACCCCGGGCATTTCCTGAGCACCTTCGTCGACAGCGTCTGGTATCGGGATCAGCGCTGGTTCACCCAGTTCTTCGGGGAACTCGGCTTCGCCTACATCGATGTTCCGGCCTTGACGATCCTGGCCTGCCTGCTGGCCTTCGCGGTGAGTGTCGGGATCGCCGAGCGGTTCTCGGCGCCGCGGCTGCGGACGGTGATCGTGGCGCTCACGGTGGCGGCCAGTGTCGCGATGATCTACGTGACGTTGTACATGTCGTTCTCGCCCGTCGACTACTACCTGGTCGATGGGGTGCAGGGGCGGTACTTCGTGCCGTTGGCCGTCGCGGGCGTCGCGGTGTTGCTGCAGTGGATTCCGTTGCGGCTGACCAATGCTCGCGGGGTGACGCCGATGCGTGGGCCCGCGATCACGATCGTGGTGGCGACGGTCGTCGCGTTGATCGCGGCGGTGCTGAAGTACAACTTCCTCGTCTGGGGATAAGGTCTACAGCACCTTTTCGCCCGCGGCGGCGTAGGCGCGTTCGGTGGCTTCCTTCTGCGGGCGCCACCAGGCCTCGTTCTCGCGATACCAGGCGATGGTCGCGGCCAGGCCCGAGCGGAAATCGGGATACCGTGGCTCCCAGCCGAGTTCGCTGCGCAGCAGGCTCGCATCGATGGCGTAGCGCTGATCATGGCCGCGCCGGTCGGTGACGTGGTCGAAATCGTCGGGGTCGCGGCCGAATTCGGCCAGGAGCAGTTGCACCACGGACTTGTTGTCGAGTTCGCCGTCCGCACCGATCAGGTACGTCTGCCCGATGCGCCCGCGCTCCAGGATCAGCCAGACCGCGCGGTTGTGGTCGTCGACGTGGATCCAATCGCGCACCTGATGTCCGGCACCGTACAGCCGCGGCCGCACCCCGTCGATCAGGTTGGTGATCTGGCGCGGAATGAACTTCTCCACGTGTTGATAGGGCCCGTAGTTGTTGCTGCAGTTGGAGATGGTCGCCCGCACTCCGAACGAGCGCACCCATGCGCGCACCAGCAGATCACTGGACGCCTTCGTCGCCGAATACGGACTGGACGGGTTGTACGGGGTGGTCTCGTCGAAGGCGGGATCGTCGGCGTCGAGGTCGCCGTACACCTCGTCGGTGGAGATGTGGTGGTAGCGCACGTCGTGGCGGCGCACCGCCTCGAGCAGCGAATAGGTGCCGACGATGTTGGTCTGCACGAACGGCCACGGCCGGGCCAGCGAGTTGTCGTTGTGCGATTCGGCGGCGAAATGCACCACCGCGTCCACACCGGAGACGAGTCTGTCGACCAGCTCCAGATCGGCGATATCGCCCTGGACGAACTCGATCCGGTCGGCGATGGGCGCGAGCGAGGCCCGGTTACCGGCATAGGTGAGGGCGTCGAGCACCACCACCTCGGTGCCGGGCCGTTCCGCGACGGTCTGATGGACGAAGTTGGCGCCGATGAACCCCGCGCCCCCGGTTACGAGCAGTCGCACGATCGTCAACCTTAACGTGTCCGTCGGGGCCGCCACGACAGCCCGGAGGGGCGAAAACCCGGACGGGCAAAAGCAGAAATTATCACCAGTTGGAAGTAATTTCTCCAGATATCTCACTATCGGTATTCGCTATCGACAGAAGCGAGATCATTTTCGATCGGCAATAATCGGCCAACTTGTGACCTTCGCCACTGATCCCCTAGTGGCTCTTACGGACTCACGGCCGGTGGCAGCGCCCCAACCCCCTACGCGTACTGGATGTTTCGCGCGGCTAACCGGCCGCAAGGAGCCAATGGTGAACAAAATTTGAATGTGCGGACACAGTGGGTTCACCGCGCGTTAGCTGAGCTGGATTTCGATTCTCATGTCCCCCTGAACCACTCTCTACCGAGGTTCCAACAAAATGCTGATGAGGAAATTCGCCGCGACGTCGGCCATGCTGATCGCCGCGCTGGGCGTCGCCGCAGGCACCGTCCACGCCGCGCCGGCGCAGAAGGCCCCCGCGGGCGTCAACGTCTCCTACAAGATCGATGAGCAGAAGAAGAGCATCTCCCTGACCGCCGATGCCGGTTCGGTGGCCGTGGAGGACCACGCGCTGAAGATCAAGGCCGCCGACGGCACCGTGATGGCCGGAACTCCGCTCGAGTTCCGCGTCGACGACTATGTCTTCCCGGTGGCGGCCGAGATCAAGGACAAGACCGCCACCCTGACCCCGAAGCTCGATGTCGAGCACGCGGTCTACAAGCCGGTCGCGCTGCCGTTCGAAGACCAGGCCCAGTGGAAGACCCCCTACGACCGTGAGAAGGATGCCTTCAACCGGATGAAGGACACCATCGGTCTGGGTGCCACCGCCTCGTCGATCATCTCCGGCGTCATCGGCGGCATCATCGGCTGTGGTCTCGGCGCCATCGCCGGCACCGCCCTCACCGGCCCGCTGGCCACCCTGCTGGGCGCGGGCCCGCTCGCCGGCTGCCTCATCGGCGGCGCCGCCCTGGCCGGTGCCTTCGCACTGGTCGGCACCATCCTGATCACCACCCCGGTCGCCATCGCCGCGGTGATCCAGTACTTCACCACCATCAACCAGCCGTTCACTCCCCCGGCCAAGTAATTCCATCCCGGCAACGGCCCCCTGCCCGGACTTCGTCCGGGCAGGGGATTCGTCGTTGGCGCCGTGCGGGACTCGTTGGTCTCCCCGTAGAGGATTCGCCCATTCGCCACGTGGGATTCGCCGCCACATGGGGATCATCGTTCGCCACGCGGGATCATCGTTTGCGATGTGGGGTTCGCCGTTGCATGCAGCGCAGGGGGATTCGTAGTTCTGGCAGAGCAGCACCCCCGCCCAGCATCCGCTGCACGGGGGTGCTTCATTCAGGCTGCGGGGTCAGGCTGTGCGGGCTATGGGGGTGGGCTCGATGCGGGCCCGGACGAAGCGGGCTGCTCGGGCCAGGGCGGCCCGGCTTTCCGGGAGGTTCGGGAGGATGCTCATGAAGGCGTGGACCTGGCCGCGCCACAGTTCGAGGGAGTGCGGCACGCCCGCCGCGGTGAGGCGTTCGGACATCAGTTCGCAGTCGTAGCGGAGCAATTCGTCCTCGCCGACGATCAGCAGCGCGGGCGGCAGCCCGGACAGGGCGCCGTTCACCGGCGACAGCATCGGGTCCACCCGGCCGTCCACCTCGGCGCCGTACCGAATCATCCGCCGCACCGCCGACATCGGAATGTAGGCGTCGCGAGCGACATTCACATAGCCCCGCTTGGCCTTGTGGTCCAGATCCAGCAGCGGCGAGAGCCCCACCAGACCCGCCGGTGCCGGTAATCCGGCCTCGATCGCCCGCAGCGCCGTGGCAAAGGTCAGGTAGCCACCGGCCGAATCACCGGCGAATACGATCCGCGCCGGATCGACACCGCGGCGCAGTAACCAGCGGTAGGCGGTCAGGCAGTCCTCGATGGACCCGGCGATGGAGGTGGCGGGCACCTGGCGATATTCGACGTTCACGACCGGAAGTCCGGTGCGCCGGGCCAGACTCGCCGCGATCGGGCGATGCGAATCCAGGCCGCACAGGAAGAAGCCGCCGCCGTGCATGTACATCACCACGCCGTCCCGCAGTGCCCGGCGCGCTCCACCCGGCCGGATGATCTCCATCCGGAATCCGCGCAGCCGCACCTGTTCCCGTTCCACCCCGCGCGGCTGCGGCCGCAGCACCGACAGCCGGTCGATCAGCTGACGAGCCAGCGGCATGGTGTGCGGATAGATGGGATAGCGGCGCACGACCGGACCGACCACACCGCGGCAGGCCAGCAGCAACGCCTGCGAGTGCAGGCTGATTCGATCCGGATTCACCACCACGCCGGGACCGGTCTCACGCACCGCTTCACCGATCGGGATCGCCACCATCGTGCACCTACCTCGTTCCCGGCGCGCCGATCACCGGCAGCCGGAATCCCGGCGGTGCTGTCGGCGCTGACGCAAAGTGACCTACCTAACATTTATCGTCCGATCCGCGGCCGCACAAACCTTCGTGATCGTTTCGCGGTCGAGTCGGAACCTCGTCGAGCCCCACCGCGGCGCGGCTGGCAGACTTGCGTGACATGCGCGGAATCATCCTGGCCGGAGGCACCGGATCCCGGTTACACCCGATCACGCGCGGGGTGAGCAAACAGCTGGTCCCGGTCTACGACAAGCCGATGGTGTACTACCCGCTGTCGACTCTCATGCTGGCCGACATCCGGGACATCCTGGTGATCACCACCCCGGAGGACGCGGAGTCGTTCCGGCGGCTGCTGGGCGACGGATCGCAGTACGGCGTGGCGCTCAGCTACGTCGTGCAGCCCGAACCGGACGGGTTGGCCCGGGCGTTCGTGCTGGGCGCGGACCACATCGGCACCGACTCCGCCGCACTCGTGCTGGGCGACAATATCTTTCACGGGCCAGGACTGGGCACCCGGTTGCGCCGGTTCCAGGGGCTGGACGGCGGCGCGGTGTTCGCCTACTGGGTCTCGGACCCCAGTGCCTACGGCGTGGTCGAATTCTCCGGCGGTAAGGCCATTTCCATCGAGGAGAAACCGAAGCTGCCGCGCTCCAACTACGCCATTCCGGG
The DNA here is from genome assembly GCF_015477765.1 of Nocardia transvalensis. Lineage (GTDB taxonomy): Bacteria > Actinomycetota > Actinomycetes > Mycobacteriales > Mycobacteriaceae > Nocardia > Nocardia transvalensis_A. The sequence continues at coordinate 95,530 of NZ_JADLQQ010000003.1, forward strand.
GCTGTATTTCTACGACAACGACGTGGTCGAGATCGCGCGCGGCCTGCAACCCTCGGCGCGGGGCGAATACGAGATCACCGATATCAACCGCACCTACCTGGAGCAGGGCCGACTGCAGGTCGATGTATTGGCTCGCGGCACCGCCTGGCTGGACACCGGCACCTTCGATTCGCTGCTGGACGCGTCCAACTACGTGCGGACCATCGAGGAGCGGCAGGGCCTGAAGATCGGGGTGCCCGAGGAGGTCGCCTGGCGGATGGGCTTCATCGACGACGAACAGCTCTGCCGGCTGGCCGAACCGCTCGTCCGGTCCGGTTACGGCAGCTATCTGCTCGGATTGCTGGAACGTGGACGGGATTGGTGAGTATGCAGATTCGGGAACTCGCGGTACCGGGTGCGTGGGAGTTCACCCCGACCCTGCGCGGCGACGAGCGCGGCATCTTCGCCGAGACGTTCAAGGCCTCGGAATTCGAGAAGGTGGTCGGCCGCCCGTTCGACCTGTTGCAGGTCAACACCTCCACCTCGGCCGCGGGCGTCCTGCGCGGCATCCACTACACCGAGGATCCCCCCGGACAGGCCAAGTACGTGACCTGCCCGCGCGGAGCATTCGTGGACGTCGTAGTGGACCTGCGCCCCGGCTCACCAACCTTCGGCGCCTGGGACAGCGTGGTGATCGACGACGTCCACCGCCGCTCCGTATTCCTGTCCGAGGGCCTGGGCCATGCCCTGCTGTCCCTCGAGGACGAGTCCACGGTCATCTACCTGTGCTCACTCGAGTACTCCCCCGAATTCGACCACGACCTCGACGCTTTCGATCCGGATCTGGGTATCGACTGGCCGACCATCGGGCGTGGCGGCCAACCCCTGACCTTCATCCGCTCCGCGAAGGATGCCGCCGCACCTCCACTGAGGGCTCTGTTTCCGGACAAGGAGCCGGAATAACGCGCTGTCTCGCCACAGCCCCACCACTTTCACCCGTATCAGCGCTTTTCTTCAACCAAACGTTCGTTGAGCGCGCGGCTCAGCTGTCACTGCAACAGGTCGGCGATGTCGACTGCGGCAGTCATCAGGACCAATATCGGAACGACTTTGGATGCGGGTATGTGATAGGTGCCGCGGCCGTGCTGTTCGACGATCTTTGCCGACGATAGCGCGCGCATGTGGTGATAGAGCTGGCCGGTGGAGGTGAGGCCGACGGCTTCCGCCAGCTCGGTACTCGTGCGCGGACCGTCTAGGAGCGTCTGGACCAGTGCCTGCCGGACTGGATGTCCGAGCGCGGCGAGCACTTCGACCCGAGCGTTGGCGGGCAGTTGGAGTACCGATGCCGCGCTGTAGCGGATGGTCCAGTCGAGTTCGCCGTTGAAGTCGACGCTGCCGTGGTATTCGATGAATCCGCGCGCGGAGTCGTCGGTGCGGGGGCGCCCCTCCAGGGCTTCAATCCGCGCCTCCAACTCGGCGAGCTTGGCCTCGACATCGGTCATACGGCACACGTTAACCGGAACAACATATCCGGCTCTGCCATGGCGCGGATGAGCAGTTCCTGCCAGCTGTAACTTTCCAGCGCGGTGAAATACTCGGTCTCCGACATATGGCGATTGAGCAGAACCGCGGTCGCGACGGTGCCGTCAGCGCGGCGCAGGTAGAACGCATCGGTCAGGATGCCGGGATACGAACCGCCCTTGAAGCCCATCGCAACGAACCCGTCCGGCGCCGGTTGCCATTCCAGTTGTGCGCGCGCGATATCCGCGCCGGGACCGAAGCTGCCGGTGGCGATCGCACGGTGCATCGACGCAAGTTGGCGTGCCGATCCTGTCGGTGTCGTGTGGGCCCACGACGCTAAATAATCGTAGGACGGCGGCAGTGGTTTCGATTGCATCGCAGCGCGATACGCCTGGTCGTTGGCATAGCGTCGCGCCGCGGTCCACGCGTCGCCGACCCCTGGCTCGAGCAAGCGAATCACGTCGCCGAGTTTCGAGGACGGCAGGTAATCGTGCCACCCGCCCGCGTCGGCGGCGTCGATCAGCGCACGGTCGCCGAGGCGGTCGCGCAGGTAATCCGGAACAGCGTTGTCACTTTCGCGGATCATCGCGCTGACCATCTGGTCGAGGGTGACCGTGTCTCCGGGCAGCCGGGTCCGTGCGTGTTCGTGCGCCGCCCCGTCGGTGCCCGGGAAGTACCAGCGCTCCCATTCGGTGACGGGGATGCGTTCCTGCGGGTCGAGTGTTCCCGCCGCGACCGCGCGGGCGTAGGCCGCCAGCGGGACGACCTTCACAGCCGAGGCGATGGGCTGCTGGTCGTCGACGCGACGTCCTACGGTGCGACCGTGCCCGTCGTCGACGGCGATCGAGATGTTGTCCGGATCCTGGTGGATCTGGCCCAGCCACCCCTCGGCCGAGGTCACGCCCGCGGCCGGGATCGGTGCGCACGCCTTGTCCGTGGTCGGATGGTTCGAGCACCCCGCGAGCGTGGGCAGCGACGCGGCGACGACGATTGCGAGCTTGCGCAGCATTCCCACTCCCGTAAATCCGTAATTCCGTAATAGCGGACAATCAGACGGTAGTCGTCGCAACGGTCGATGTCGAGGCGTCTCAGGGGTATCGGTTCGTAGACGAAAGCCGCGGTAGGCGAATCTGGTTCGCGTACCGCGGCTTTCGCGTTTCGTTACTCAGGCGGCTGCCAGTTCTGGCTCCTCCTCGGGGGTGAGCACCGACCCGGGGGCCTTGCGCTTGGGGAGGAAGTGGGTCAGGGCTACCAGGGCGCCGATGATGCTGACTGCGCCTGCGAACAGGAGGCCCGGCTTGTAGGTGTCGAGCATTGCGGACGGGGAGGTGTCGGTGTGGGTGCCCGAGGTGACGATCGCGGTGCTGATCGCCAGCACGATGGCGGCGCCGACCTGCATCGAGGTCTGCAGCACACCGGCGGCCAGGCCCTGCTCGTCGTCATCGATACCGTTGGTGGCCTGGATGTTGATGGCCGGGAAGCCGATCCAGCCGATGCCGATCAGCAGCACCGCGGGCAGGATGATCGTGAGGTAGGAGGGCTCGGTGTTCAGTCGCAGGAACAGCAGGTAGCCGATGCTCATCACGACCGTGGTGACCGCGATGATCGGGCCGGTGCCGAACCGGTCGACCAGCTTGTCGGAGAAGACCGAGGACAGCGCCACCAGCAGACCCACCGGCAGCAGCGCCATGGCCAGCTTCAGCGGCGACCAGCCCAGGGTGTCCTGCATGAACAGGGTCACGATGAACTGCCAGCTGAAGTAGGAGCCCGCCACGGCGATGATCACCAGGCTGGCCCGCACCAGCGACGCCTTGCGCAGGATGCCGAGGCGAATCAGCGGATGCCGCACCCGATTCTCGACCGCGACGAAGGCCACGAACAGCGCGATCACCGCGGCGAACGAACCGACCGTTCGAGCCGAACCCCAGCCGGCCTCCGGCGCGGAGACGACGGTGTAGACCAGCAGCAGCATGGCGGCGGTGGAGAACAGCGCACCCAGCAGATCGTGTCCACCCTCCTCGGCGGGCTTGTCCTTGGGGACGAGGAATGCGGCGGCGACCAAGGCGGCCAAGGCGATCGGCACGGGGAGCAGGAAGGTCCAGCGCCAGCCGAGTCCGGTCATCAGACCGCCGAACACCAGGCCCATCGAATAGCCGCCCGCACCGAACACGGTGTAGATGGACAGGGCCTTGTTGCGCGCCGGGCCCTCGGCGAAGTTGGTGGTGATGATCGACAGGCCGGTCGGGGCGGTGAACGCCGCGGCCAGGCCCTTGATGAAGCGGGTCAGGATCAGCAGCGGGCCGGAGCTGACCAGACCGCCGGCCAGCGAGGCCACCGCGAACACCGCGAGCGCGATCAGGAAGACCTTGCGGCGGCCGAGCAGATCGGCGGTGCGGCCGCCGAGCAGCAGGAGGCCGCCGTACCCCAGGACGTAGCCGCTGACCAGCCACTGCAGGGTCGAGGTGCCCAGGCCGAGTTCGCCGCCGATGGACGGCAGGGCGACGCCGACCATCGACACGTCGAGGCCGTCGAGGAACAGAACGATGCACAGGGTGATCAATAGGCCCCAGAGTCGGGCCGGCCACCGGGTGGCGGCCGCGGCGGCGGCCTGAAGTGTTGCCGTAGAAGTCACGAGCGGGAACGTTACATGCACGTGCATTAAATGCGCAAGCATTAAATGCGGTTGCATAGGACTGCTGTGGCCACTAAGATGGCCGCATGCCCAAGCCGTCGACAGCGTCCGTCGACCGGCCCGGAACCGCCGAACAGGCTGCTCATTCCGGACTGGTGAGTGAGTGGCGCGATCTCTTGGCCAAGCACGCCGCCGTCACGTGCGCCCTGGAGAAGGAGCTGCAGAGCCGGCACCACATCGGGCTCAGCGAATTCGAAACCCTGGACCGCTTGGTGGACGCCTCCTGCGAGACCTACCGCATGAGCGAATTGGCCTGCGATATCTATCTGAGCCAGAGCGCGCTCTCGCGCGCGGTCGGCCGGCTGGAACGCGAGGGCCTGGTCGACCGCACGATGTGCACCGACGACCGCCGCTCCATCTATGTCTGCCTCACCGACAAGGGGCGGGCGCTCCATGCCGCGGCAGCCCCCACCCATCGGCAGGTGCTCGCGCGCACGCTGGGGTGACGGTCAGAGGGTGGTCAAGGCGCGATCTATCGCCTCGCGCGCGTCGACGGCCACCGACTTGATGCTGGCGAAAGCCGCACGGTAGCGGTCGATTTCGTGTTCCTTGTCGAAATAGGCCGAGCCGGTGAAGGTTTCGACGTAGACCACGGGGGGTTCCGGGAGATCGCCTGCCTCGGTATCGAATTCGAGCAGGACGAACCGGCCCGAATTCAGCCCGTCGTGATACCCGGAATCGTCGGGCACCAACCGGATTTCGACCGTGGGCAGATCGCACATGCGGCGCAGATGCTCGAGCTGGCCGATGGTGACCTCGCGGTCGCCGATCCGCCGGCGCAGCATCGATTCGGTGATCACGGCGTCCAACCGCACCGGCGCCTCGGCGCGGGCGAGCAGGGCCTGACGCGCGACACGGACCGCGATGCGACGGTCCATTTCGGTCGCCGACATGTCCGGCCGCGCGGCGGACAACATTGCCCGCGTATAGGACTCGGTCTGCAGCAGACCCGGCACCAGCTCGTTTTCATAGGTGCACAGCCGGCTCGCCGCCTCCTCCAGCCCGATGTACACCTCGAAACCTTCCGCGATCACATCGCCGTATTCGGCCCACCAGCCGCGCGCCTTGGTTTCGCGGGCCAATGCGGTCAGCGGCTCCACCACATCGGCCGGGGCGCCGTAGATCTTGCACATGGCCTCGACGTCGAGGCCGCGCAGGGAGGTCTGTCCCGTCTCGATGCGCCAGATCTTGGCCTCCGACCATTCCAGCCGCTGCGCCGCCACCCGCGTCGTCATGCGGGCGCGATTGCGCAGGTCACGGAGGCGGCGGCCCAACTGCCGCCGCGGCATCGTCGAACCGGTGATCCCCTGAGATACAGCCATATTTCCCCCTGCGTCCGTGCGCCGATCGTACTCGCTCGCACAGCCCGCCGAACGGCAAAAACCTTACGCCGTACCCGGATTCGATCATCCGGATACGCGAACGGATTGTCGCACAACAACAATGCCCGCCGGACGCTGTCGACCGGACACCGGACGCGATGGCACATGTGCGCCAAAAAGTTTTACTTACGGGTGGAGCGCTTGCGGAACCGCCAGAACTGGACCGCCCGCACATCCTCGGAGAGTTGGTTGACCGGCTCGGCCACATCCGACAGCGCCTGGAACAGATCGTCGGCGAGGGCATTGATGTGCTCCACCCGATTCGCCAGTCGTGAGGCGTTGACCAGGAATTCCAGGGCCAGCCGCACCGACGCCGCGATGGTCAGCCCCAGCGGCACCGCCACCACCACCGCGAAGACGAGGCCGAGCAGCATCGACACCTGCCACAGCAACGCGATCGACACGATCGGCACGGCGAAGGCGAAGGCCAGACCGAGAATGTAGGCCAGCGGCAGCAGGGTGCGCGTCGCGGGACGGCGGAACTGGATATCGAACAGGGCGCGCACGGCCGCCAGCACCCACGCGCCGAAGGCGCCAGGACTGCGGAACGGCTCGGCGGGCCTGTCCTGCTCGTCCTCTTCCACTTGCCGCGACAACCGCCGCGTCGCCGACTCCCGCCACGCGATGCCGAGTCCGATTTCGTCGCGGGCGGGGCCCTCCGTGGATACGCGGGCTGCCGCCTCCGGGCCTGACCTCCCGCGCCGACGGGGCTCGGCCTCGTAGTCGCCCTCATCCGGCACCGGTGCGGCGGGCTCATCAGTCATATGCCAAATCCTCTCCCGGTCACGCGGGACCGGCAACGCCGGCCGCTCCCGGACTGCCCCGGGCTTCCGAGGGGAAACTTTCAGCGACAACGCATTTGATTCACAGGTCCGAAGCCGACCGTGGTTGTCGTGCAAAGTTCACAAACCACCCATCCCCGAGTCATAGCCGGGGCGAATCAATTTGGCGATCTTGTGACGAATGCGACGTTGAGCAAGAAAGTTTCGTGAACCTGTAACACCGCCGATGGCCGGGGTCGATTAGTCCCATGAACACCGAAGCAGGACCTGATTTATCCGGGGAATGGAGAAGACAGTGCGTACGACGTTTCCGACTTCCGTCCCGGCGGCTGCCCTGGCCGCCAGCGCGCAGGACTACATCCGGCGCGGCTGGACGGTCGCCGAAACGGCCAACGGCGTCTGCCTCATCACCGACGAGAACGTAGCGGGCATCGAGGTCACCGGCGAACTCGCCGCCACCGCGCGCCGCTTCCTGCGGGCCAACACCCTGTCCGGGCCGGTGATCGAGATTCCGGGGCCGGAGCGCCGCGAGATCCACCTGGTCACCGGTGTCGGCAAGGCCGCGATGGCGCTGGAGGCGCTGCGCAAGGCCGGCATCACCGTCTACACCGACGGCGACGGCATCCCGCTGCCCCCGACCCAGCTGTCCGCCGGCTCTGCGTGCTGGGGCGTGGCCCCGAACGAGGCCCGCTGGGTGCCGCCGGTGGTCGCCGTCGCCGCCGCGGTGCGTGCAGCCGTTTCCGGCCGTAAGCCCCAACTGGCCTCCATCGCCAGCTGAGGGATCAGCCGCACAGAACCGAACAGCCGGGAGGCCGTGGACCGCGGGGTCCGCGGTCTCCTCGGTGTTTGCGGAGATTTCCGTTTCACATCTCGGCAAACCGGTAGATGATTGGTGCTATGACGAGCGTCACGGACGGCACCCGGACAATGCTGCGTACCTGCCCGCTGTGTGAGGCGGTCTGCGGGCTGCAGATCAGCCTCGACGCGCACGGTCATGTGGTGGGGGTGCGCGGAGATCGGGAGGATCCGTTCAGCCGGGGGTTCATCTGCCCGAAGGGCGCCAGCCTGGGGCGGTTGGACGAGGATCCGGATCGGCTGAGCGAGCCGATGATTCGTGACCGGGCCACCGACACCTGGCGCACGGCCTCCTGGGAGGAGGCGTTCGACCTGATCGCCGAGCGGTTCCCGGCGGTGGTCACCGAACACGGGAGGCAGGCCGGGGCGCTGTATGTGGGCAATCCCAATGCCCACACCATCGCGGGCGCGATGTACCTGCCGGTGCTGATCCGCGCGCTGAGCACCCGCAACTTCTATTCCGCCAGCACCGCCGATCAGATGCCCAAGCAGGTGGCCGCGGGACTGATGTTCGGTGATCCGCTCACCGTCCCGGTCCCGGATCTGGACCGTACCGACTATCTGCTGATGCTCGGCGCCAATCCGGTGGAGTCCAACGGCTCGCTGTGCACCGCACCCGATTTCCCGGGGCGGCTGAAGGCGCTGCGCGCGCGTGGCGGCCGGCTCGTGGTGGTGGACCCACGGCGCACCCGGACGGCGAAACTGGCCGACGAGCATCTGTTCATCCGGCCCGGCAGCGATGCCTATCTGCTGTTCGGCATCGTGCACACGCTGTTCGCCGAGAATCTCACCGACGTGCGGATCGAGGCGAACGGCATCGACGAGATTCGCGCGGCAGCACGAGAATTCACCCCGGACGCGGTCGCCGAACGGACCGGGATACCGGCCGAGACCGTCGTGCGGCTGGCCCGCGAACTGGCCGCCGCACCGACCGCGGCCGTCTACGCCCGCATCGGCACCTGCACCGCCGAATTCGGCACCCTGACCCAGTGGCTGGTGGACGTGATCAACGTGCTCACCGGCAATCTCGACCGGCCGGGCGGCGCCATGTTCGCCACCGCCGCCGCGCTCGGCATCGTCCGCACTCGCCCGTTCCGCACCGGGCGCTGGACCAGCCGGGTGCGCGGATTGCCCGAGGCCATGGGCGAATTCCCGGTCGCGACGCTGGCCGATGAGATCCTGACGCCCGGCGAGGGCCAGGTGCGGGCGTTGATCACGGTCGCGGGCAATCCGGTGCTGTCGGCGCCCAGCGGTGCGCGGCTGGATGTGGCCCTGGCCGAATTGGACTTCATGGTCAGTGTCGACCGCTATCTCAACGAGACCACCCGGCATGCCGATGTCATTCTGCCGCCGCCGCGCACGCTGCAGTCGCCGCACTACGACTTCGCCCTGCTGCAGTTCGCGGTGCACAACTACGCCCGATATTCACGGCCGCTACTGCCCCCGGGCGACGGCCCCTCGGAGCCGGAGATTCTGGCGCGGCTGGCGGTCGCGATATCGGGACAGGCTCCGGAACCCGATCGCGATCCGCTGGAATCGGTCGACGAGCTGATCATCGCGGGCACCCTGCACAAGGCGGGGCTGCTGGATCGGCGCGGCGAACTGCTGGGCGACAACAGCACCGAACAGCGCATCGACATGATGCTGCGGCTCGGCCCGTATGGGGAGTGGAATGGCGGCACGCTGAATTTGCAGGTGTTGCTGGACAATCCGCACGGTATCGATCTCGGCCCCCTGCAGCCGCGACTGCCCGGTGTGCTGCTGACGGCCTCGAAGAAGGTGGAGCTCGCCCCGCAACAGCTGCTCGACGATGTCGCCCGGCTGCGCGACAAACTCGCCGAGACGGCACCGCCGGTGGTGCTGATCGGCCGACGGCAGTTGCGCTCCAACAACAGCTGGATGCACAACGTGTCCACACTGGTCGGCGGGTCCAACACCTGCACCCTGCACATCCATCCGGACGATATTTCCCGGCTGGGCCTCGGCGAGCAGGCGGTGATCAAATCCGCGGCGGGCAGTCTCACCGTGCCGCTGGAGCCGACCGAGGAGATCATGCCCGGCGTGGTGAGCCTGCCACACGGGTGGGGCCACGCCGACAGCGCGCAGACGGTGGCGCGGGAGCATGCGGGCGTGAACGCCAATGTGCTCACCGACGATTCGATGGTCGACGTGCCGTCGGGGAATGCGGTGTTCAACGGGGTTCCGGTGACGTTGACCCCCGCCTAGGAGCATGGCGGGACCGATAGGCAACCGATATTGCCGACCGGTCTGCATGTGTAAGGGGGATGACGGACCGGTCGGCCTGGACAAGATCGGGCAAACCGCGCAACCAAGACAATGCAGGATTGCGAAAATCCCACTATTCCAATCGAACTCGGCCTCGCGACTGCTTCGTGAGCGTTAGCATCTACTCGGCAACTCGCAAAACAAGCTCTTGCCGCGGCTCTCGCGGCAGGGCATCCTCACTCGAACAACGTTCGGTCCTACAGGATTTCGCATGCGTGCGGAGCCTTGCGCGCGCGGATCCCGGCTACCCGAGGGGACGTGAAATGCCCGGTACGAGATGTGGCAGCGACGGCGAGCGGGAACTCCAGGAGCGCTTCGGGACCCAGGACCGGGCCGAACGTTTCTATGCGGAACAGGTGCTGGATCGGTTGAACCCGCAGATGATCGACTTCGTTCGACAGATGGATATGGCCTTCATCGCCACCTCCGACAAGCACGGCGAATGCGATGCGAGCTTCCGGGCCGGCAAACCCGGCTTCCTCCATATCATCGACGAACGCACTCTTGCGTATCCAGAGTATCGGGGCAACGGGGTGATGGCGAGCCTCGGCAACATTCTGGAGAACCCGCATGTCGGCATCCTGATGGTCGATTTCGTGCGCGATCTGATCGGCCTGCACATCAACGGCTCGGCCCGCATCGTCGACGACAACGCGCTGCGCCGCTGCGTCCCCGACCTGCCGCCCGCCGAGCGCGGCCGCATCCCCGACCGCTGGGTGGTGGTCGATGTCGAGGAGGCCTACATCCACTGCCGCAAGCACATCCCGCACCTGGTTCCCGCCGCCCGGGAGGAGCGGCAGTGGGGTACGGACAACGTCCGCGCCAAGGGAGGCGATTTCTTCGGGGCGAAGGGCGAGTCGCGGGTTCCGGCGGAAACCATGCCGGGATGACGGACGGCGCTAGTTGATCTTGAAGATCACGGCGCGCTGGACGATGAAGTTGATCACGGTGGCGGTGCCCTGGGCGATGACGAAGGCCAGCGGCTTGTGCCACCAGGAGTCGGGCAGCGCGTAGAACAGGACCTGGTTGATGCCCACCTGGACCGCGAAAGTGACCGCATACAGCGCGACGACGGCCAGGAAGCGCTTGCGGCTCGGGGCGGCCTGGAACGTCCAGCGCCGGTTGATCAGGTAGGCGGTCGTCGTCCCCGCGATGAAGCTGATCGACTTGGCGACCGCCACCGGGAACCCGACCGCCTCCAGCAGCAGCATGTACAGGCCGAAGTCGATGATCGCCGAGAAACCGCCGGACAGCACGAAGCGGATGATCTGCGTCTTCAGGTCTACGTCCGTGCCGCCCGGCTCATCGACCAGGGGCAGCTCGGGCGGCAGAGGAAGATGGGGTTCCGCAGTCACGGGCACGAGCCTAACGGCGTGCCCTGGTCACTGCCGCCTCTGGAGTGACGCTTGCGACAAACGGCCCAAGATTCAGCCATACCTGTAGCCTCTATGCCGATGTCCACGAAAGCTCAGACCTCCACCGCCGCGGGTTCTGCCGAAAAGGCGGCAGATGGCGCGTACGCGCTTCCGACGCGCACCCGCAGGCTGACCGGATGGGGTCGCACCGCACCAACCTCCGCCGAAGTGCTTTCGACCAGCGATCCGGAGCTGATCGTCAAAGCCGTCACCATGGTCGCGGAGGACAACGAATCCAAGCCGGCGCACCTGTGCCGCGGTGTCATCGCCCGCGGGCTGGGCCGCTCCTACGGGGACCATGCGCAGAATGCGGGCGGGCTCGTCATCGATATGACGGCGCTCAACCGCATCCATCGCATCGATGCCGATACCCGGGTCGTCGATGTCGACGGCGGCGTGAGCCTGGACCAGCTGATGAAGGCCGCCCTGCCGTTCGGGCTGTGGGTACCGGTGCTGCCCGGCACCCGGCAGGTGACCATCGGCGGCGCGATCGCCTCCGATATCCACGGCAAGAACCATCACAGCGAGGGCAGCTTCGGCAACCATGTGCGCTCGATCGATCTGCTCACCGCGGATGGTCAGGTGCAGCACATCAGCCCCAAGCGCAATGCCAAGCTGTTCTGGGCGACCGTGGGCGGTAACGGCCTGACCGGCATCATCCTGCGCGCGCAGATCGAGATGACGCCGACCGAGACGGCGTATTTCATCAACGACGGCGTCAAGACGCACAGCCTCGACGAGACCATCGCCGCGCACAGCGACGGCAGCGAGGCGAACTACACGTACTCGAGTGCGTGGTTCGACGTGATGAATCCGCCGCCGAAACTGGGGCGTGCCACCATCACCCGCGGTCGGCTGGCGAAGGTGGACGAACTGCCCAAGCGGCTGCGCAAGCATCCGCTGAAATTCGATGCGCCACAGTTGATGACGGTCCCCAACATCTTCCCGAGCTGGACCGCAAACAAGCTCACCCTGGGTGCGGTCGGCGAGGCGTACTACGCGCTCGGCGGCAACTACACCGGCAAGGTCCAGAACCTCACGCAGTTCTACCACCCGCTCGACATGATTGCGGAGTGGAACCGTGCGTACGGTCCGGCCGGATTCCTGCAGTACCAGTTCGTGGTTCCGCCCGAGGCCGTCGACGAGTTCAAGAAGATCATCATCGACATCCAGGCCAGCGGGCACTATTCGGCGCTGAACGTTTTCAAGCTGTTCGGGCCGGGTAATCAAGCGCCGCTGAGCTTCCCGATGCCGGGGTGGAACATCTGCTGCGACTTCCCGATCCGGCCGGGCCTGGGCCGGCTCGTCACCGAACTCGACCGGCGCGTCATGGAATTCGGCGGGCGGCTCTACACCGCGAAGGACTCCCGTACCACCGCGGAGACCTTCCACAAGATGTATCCGCGGATCGACGAGTGGATCAAGGTCCGCCGAAGTGTCGATCCCACAGGTGTTTTCATGTCCGATATGGCGAGAAGGCTGGAGCTGCACTAGTGATCAACGCGGTAGGGAACCCGCAGGCGATTCTGCTCCTGGGTGGCACCTCGGAGATCGGTCTCGCGATCTGCGCCGAGTACCTGAAGAAGGGCCCGGCCCGCATCGTTCTCGCGGCGCTGCCCAACGATCCGCTGCGCGCGGATGCCGTGGCGAAGATGGAGGCCGCCGGGGCGTCGAAGGTCGAGGTGATCGACTTCGACGCGCTGGATGCCGAGAGCCATCCCAAGGTGATCGAGGCCGCCTGGGCCGACGGTGACATCGACGTCGCGATCGTGGCCTTCGCCCTCGACGGCGATCCGGAAGAGCTGTGGCAGAACCAGCAGAAGGCGGTTCGCGTCGCCGAGATCAACTACACCGCATCGGTTTCCGTCGGTGTGCTGCTCGGGGAGAAGATGAAGGCGCAGGGCTTCGGCCGCATCATCGTGATGTCGTCGGTGGCCGGTGAGCGAGTGCGCCGCTCGAATTTCGTCTACGGCTCGACCAAGGCCGGCCTGGACGGCTTCTACCTCGGCCTCGGTGAGGCGCTGCGCCCGTACGGCCCGCGCGTCACCGTGATCCGCCCCGGCATGGTCCGCACCCGCTTCTCGGCCCACGTCGACGAGGCCCCCCTCACCGTCGACAAGGAAGACGTGGCGGCCCTCGCCGTCACCGCCTCGGACAAGGGCAAGGAAATCGCCTGGGCCCCCGGCACCTTCCGCTGGGTAATGATGATCCTCCGCCACATCCCCCGCCCCCTCTTCCGCCGCCTCCCCATCTAGGCCTCACAAGAACCCCGCGCCGGCGCCCTAGTGGGCGCCGGCGCGGGTTATGTGAGGGGACCGGGGCGTTCGTTTGTTCCTTGGCCTACAGATGTCAGGAAGCACCCACCTCTGCCGAAATAGCGACCCCTCCTGGGCGCGACGGCAGCATCGCCCACCCTGCAAGACGGCGACTCACCCCTGAGCGCGACGACAGCATCGCCCACCCGCAAGACGACGACTCACCCCTGAGCGCGACAGCACACATTGCCCGCCCCAGTGAGACGGCGGGCCGTTCTCAGGTGCAACGGCAGCATCGCCCACCCTGCAACACGACGGCCAGCCCTCGGGCGCAACGGCAGCATCGCCCGCCCTGCAAGGCGGCGACTCGCTCCTGGGTGCGGCGGCATACCTTGCCTGCACCTGTGAGACGGCGGCTCAATTCCTGGGGGTGGTGGCTACACATTCCCCCGCTTCGGCGCCCTCTGGGGCGCCGGAGCGGGGGTTGCGGGTCTGGGTGGGGTGGCGTGGTTAGGCTGGCGCTCGGCTGATCGCGGGCGAGACGGGAATTCGGAGGCGGCGTGCGGGCACTTGGGCGGCAGGTGGGTAGTGGGCTGGGGGAGGCCGTGCTTGCGGGGGTGGTTGCGGTTGTGGTGGGGGGTGTGGGGTTGTATGCGTTTTCGACCGTGCAGTGGCCTGCGTTCAATTCGTCCAATGTGACGCGGGCCTTGACCACCGTGGGGCAGGTGGGGGCTGCGGTGGTGTTGGTTGCCTCGGTGGTGTTGATTCGGGTGCGGCGGTGGCCGTGGGTGGCGAAAGTGCTGTCCTGGGTGGGGGTTTCGGGGTTCGTGACCGTGACTCTCGGGATGCCGTTGGCGGCCACCAAGTTGTATCTGCTGGGTATTTCGGTGGATCAGGAGTTCCGTACCGAATATCTGACTCGGCTGACCGACAGTGCGGCGCTGCACGATATGACCTATGCGGACCTGCCGCCGTTCTATCCGGCCGGGTGGTTCTGGATCGGCGGGCGGGTGGCGAATCTGCTCGGGTTGTCGGGGTGGGAGACCTTCAAGCCGTATGCGATCGTCTCGCTGGCCGTGGCGTCGGTGCTGGCAACGGTATTGTGGTCCAAGCTGATTCGCGCCGATTGGGCCGTAGCCGTGGGCGCGGCGACCACGGCCGTGATGGTGGCGTTCGCCTCCCCGGAGGCATACAGCGCGGTGTTGGTGATCCTGTTCGCACCCGCGATGGTGCTGGCGTGGGGTGCGCTGCACCGGCCTGCCGAGTATTCGAGCGATGACCACAGCGCGACCGCGCACGGCTGGGGGGCGGTGCTCGGCACCGGACTGTTCCTCGGCGTGTCAGCGATGTTCTACACGCTGTTCTTCGCGATCGCGGTGTTCACGGTGGTGCTGATGGCCGTGGTGGCCTGGGGTGCGCTGCTCTGGCAGCGTCGTGCCGCTGCCATCCACCGCCACGACGTGCCACGGGCCGGGGCGCTGCGGCTGCTGTGGCCGATTCTGGCCCGACTGGTCGTCGTGGGTGTGATCGCCGGGGTGCTGGCGCTGATCACCTGGGGGCCCTATCTGCTGAAGATGGTGACGGAGCGGCCGTCGATGTCCGGCGGGACGGCGTTCCACTATCTCCCCGATTCCGGGGCACGGCTGGCCTTCCCGATGGCCGACTTCTCCCATCCGCTGCTCGCGGCGCTGTGCCTGCTCGGCACGGTCTGGCTGGTGCTGCGGGCGGGGAGTTCGCGACGGGCGCAGGCGCTGGGGATCTCGGTGGTCGCGATCTACCTGTGGTGGCTGGCGTCTATGGCGGTGACGGCGGCCGGGACGACGCTGCTGGCGTTCCGGCTCGAGCCCATCCTGCAGGTGCTGCTGGCCGCGGCCGGTGTCTTCGGATTCGCGGAGGGGGCGCGGGCGATCTTCCAGGCCGTCAACGAGCCGCCGCGGTTCCGCAGCGTGGCTGCCGCAGTCGCGGTGCTGGGTGCGCTGGCCTTCACCCAGGGCATCCCGACCGTCCTGGCCACCGAGATCACCACCGCCTACACCGACACCGACGGCAACGGGGAACGCGCCGATCAGCGCAATCCGTCCGCGGTCTCCTACTACCGGGAGATCGACGCCGCCCTCACCGCGCAGACCGGGCGGCCGCGGCACGACACCGTGGTCCTGACCGCCGACACCAGCTTCCTGTCCTACTACCCGTACTACGGCTTCCAGGCGCTCACCTCGCACTACGCCAATCCGCTGGCCGACTTCGCCGGGCGCGCCGCCGAGATCAAGCGCTGGAGCGAGCTGAAGTCGCCCGGCGAACTGCGCGAGGCGCTGAACCACAGCCCGTGGCGGGCCCCCGACGCCTTCCTGTTCCGAAGCAGCGGCGACGAGTACACCCTGCGCCTCGCGCAGGACGTCTACCCGAACGATCCCAATGTGCGCCGCTACACGGTCACCTTCCCCAAGGCGCTGTTCGAGGACCCGCACTTCCAGGTCACCGTCATCGGGCCGTTCACTCTGGTGGTGCGGCGATAGCCCGGTGTGGTGTTGTGCACAACCGATCCCTCCTGTGCATAACACTGTGGAGAACAGCATTTTCTTGTGGATAACTCCGGCTTCGGTCAGCGGGCTCACAGTAAGTCGAGGTAGCGTGGGCCGCTGATCGTTCGTCAGGAGGAGTTTCACCAGTGGTATCGGGGCGGGAAGCTGACCCAATCGCACAGGCGGAAACGGACGGCCCGATCGCGGTCGCCGAGCGGCCGACGGCCGGGCCGAAAGAACGCTGGGACTCCGAGAAGGCAGCGAGACCCTGGGGAGCCGAGAGGGCGAGTCGAGGGCGGGATCGCTTTCGTCCGGTAACCGCCCGGCTCCGCGCGGCCCGCCCCGACCTGCTCGTCGGCAGCATCTATATGGCCTTGGCCGTATTCGTGCTGTCGGGTCAGTGGCGCGACACCGAACACGGCTACCTGTTCAAGAGCGGTCAGGACCAGACCATGTGGGAATGGTTCTTCGCCGAGACCGCGCATGCCGTCGCGCATCTGGACAATCCGCTGGGCACCCGGCTGCAGAACTTCCCCGACGGCGTGAACATGATGGCCAATACCGCCATGTTCGGCGTCGGGGTGCCGCTCACGCCCGTCACGCTGCTGTTCGGGCCGACCGTCACCTTCGTGCTGGTCCTCACCGTCGGCCTGGCCGCGACGGCCTTCGCCTGGTATTGGCTGTTCTCCCGCGAACTGGTGCGCTCCCGTTTCGCCGCGGCCGTCGGCGGCCTGTTCTGCGGCTTCGCTCCCGCGATGATCTCGCACGCCAACGCGCACCCGAACTTCGTCCTGCTGGCCGCGCTCCCGGTGATCGCCGGGCTGCTGATCCGGATGGGGCGCCGGGTGACGGAGGGGGCTCCGACACGGCGGGTGCGCGATGCGACGGTGCTGGGCGTACTGGTGGCGCTGCAAATCGCGCTGGGTGAAGAGCCGCTGCTGATCTTCGCGCTGGCCTTCGGTGTGTTCGCAGTCGTCTACTACCTGCATCGGCCGCGCACCGGGCTGGCCGTCGCGCGCGGCCTGGCGCCGACGGTCGGGCTGGCCGCGCTGATCACCCTGGGGCTCACCGAGATTCCGCTGTATTGGCAGTTCTTCGGCCCGCAGAGCTATCGCTCCATCGATCACGGCCCGATGGGGAACGATCTGAAAGCCCTGGTGCAGTTCCCGTCGGAATCGCTGGGCGGGCTGTTCGCGCCGGGTCAGTATGTGGCGATCAATCCCACCGAGGAGAACGCCTATTTCGGTTGGCCGCTGCTGGTGCTGGTGGCCGTGACGACCGTCCTGCTCTGGCGCAACAACGGCGGAGCACGCAGCCCGCATCGGATCGTGAGGGCGGCGGCGAGCGTGATCGTGGTGTTCGGGGTGCTGTCACTGGGTCAGATGGCCACCCTCGGCAAGCAGCCGCTCGGGGTGAGCCTGCCCTGGAAGTGGTTGGACCGAGTGCCGCTGCTGAATACGGTTCTCGAGACCCGCTTCAGCATGGCCGCCATCCCCGCTATCGCCATCATCCTCGCGTTGGCCACCGAGCGCGCCCTCGGCTACTGGAACCTCTCGCTCACCGACTGGCGCCCGCTGGCCTGGTTCGCCGCGTTGGTGCTGGCCCTGGCGCCGCTGACGCCGACCGTGCTGCCCGTGATCCACCGCGAGTCCACCCCCGGGTTCTTCACCGACGGCACGGTGAACCGGTACGTGCGCGACGGTTCGGTGGTGATCGCGCCGCCGCCGATGCGCCTGGACGCCCGCGCGTTGCGCTGGCAGGTCGACGCGAACTTCGAATTCCCGCTCGCCGGTGGCTATTTCGTCGGTCCCACGGCGGGCAAGAAGGGCCGCTACGGTCCCGATGATCGACCGACAGCCGCGCTGCTGATGGCGGCCCGGGATACGGGGCAGGTCCCGGCCATCGACGACGCCGTGCGCGACCAGGCCCTCGCCGACCTGCGCTACTGGCAGGCCGATGTCGTGGTGCTGCCGCCCACGATCCACGGCGACGTCCTGCACACCATCCTCGACCAGCTGTTCGGCTTCCCCGGGCAGTACGTGGAGGGCATGTGGGTCTGGGACGTGCGCGAGTTGCGCTGACCCCGAGCCAGGGCCGCCGCACGACTCGGCGGTGAACTGCGCGGCACGATTCGGCGGTGGCCCGGGGATGTCGGACGGCATCTCGCGTGACGGTGGCTAGCATCGTCGATCGTGCGCGCAGACTCTCCAGCGTTGTCCCGTATTCGGCTGATCGCCCTCGTGTCGGGGGTGCTCGCGATCCTGGCGGCGGTGGTGACACCACTGCTGCCGGTGCGGCAGGACCGCGCCGCGCTGGATTGGCCGCAGCCGCAGTCGGTGAACGTCGACGCGCCGCTGGTGTCGTATGTGCCGCTGGATGTGAACCTGTCGCTGCCGTGCACGGCGATCCGGGATCTGCCCAGCGGCACCCTGATCTCGACGGTGCCGACGCAGGCGTCCGGGGCGACGTCGAAGGGCCTGGTGGCCAGGGTGACCGACGACCCCGGCGCCGGGCCGACGCTGTCGGTGCTGCTGCGCGATATCCCGCTGCTGTCCGCGCCGATCGCCGAGATCGGTGACTGCGGTGCGTTCACCGTCGCGTCGACCGCGACGGCCACCACCGCCGAGCTCAGCGGTGTTCTCCGCGCGGACGGCACGCCGTTCCGGTCGACGGTCACCGGTGACGTGCGGCCCCAGATCGTCGGCGTGTTCACCGATCTGGATCGGGCGCAGCTCGGCGGGGCGCACCTGCACGCGAATATCGACTCGCGGTTCTCCTCCAGCCCGTCGTGGCTGAAGCTGAGCGCCATCGTCGCCGCCGTGGTGTTCACGATCATCTCGCTGATCTGCCTGCACCTCATCGATACCGTCGACGGCCGGCGCCCGCGCCGGTTCCTGCCCGCGCACTGGTGGCGGTTCACCGTTACCGATGCCGTCGTGCTCGGCACGCTGGTGGTGTGGCACATCATCGGCGCCAACACCTCCGACGACGGCTACATCCTGAATATGGCTCGGGCGTCGAAACATTCGGGCTACATGTCCAACTACTACCGCTGGTTCGGGGTGGCCGAGGCCCCGTTCGGCTGGCCCTACGAGGTGCTGGCCTGGATGACCCGGGTCAGTGACTCCAGCCCGTGGATGCGGTTGCCCGCGCTGCTGGCCGGGGTGCTGTGCTGGCTGGTGATCAGCCGGGAAGTCCTGCCGCGCTTGGGCGCTCGCGTGCGCAGGGACGGAATCGTGCGCTGGACAGCGGGATTGGTGTTCCTCGTCGCCTGGCTGCCCTACGACAACGGCCTGCGGCCGGAGCCGCTGATCGCCCTGGGTGCGCTGCTCACCTGGTGCTCCATCGAGCGCGCCATCGCGACCGGCCGCCTGCTGCCCGCCGCGATCGGGGTGCTCATCGCGGCGTTCTCGCTGGCCGCGGGGCCGACGGGGCTGATCTGCGTTGCCGCGCTGATCGCGGGGTCGCGGCCGGTGCTGATGCACGTCATCAAGCGGGCGCGCTTGGGTTCCGGCGGAAACCTCCTGCGGTACGGGGCTCTGCTGGCGCCCGGTGCCGCCGCCGGGACCTTGGTGCTGGTGGTGGTTTTCGCGGATCAGACGCTGGCGTCGGTGCTGGAGGCCACTCGGGTGCGCAAGATCATCGGGCCCAATGTGGCCTGGTTCGACGAACGCACCCGGTGGGATTCGCTGCTCATGCTGTCGCCCGACGGGTCGCTGGCCCGCCGCTTCGGCATCCTGGGCATGCTGCTGTGCCTGGGTGTCTGTGTCCTGGTGATGCTGCGCAAGGGCGGCCGGGTGCCGGGCACCTCGCGGGGGCCGTCGGCGCGCATTCTCGGCATCGTATTCATGGCACTGCTGTTGATGATGTTCACGCCCACCAAGTGGACCCATCATTTCGGTGTCTACGCCGGGCTGGCCGGATCGTTGGCCGCACTGACCGCGGTTGCGGTGGGCGTCAACGGAATTCGCGCGCCGTACAACCGGTCGCTGTTCGCGGCGGCCGTATTCTTCCTGCTGGCGATCACCTTCACCGGATCCAACGGCTGGTGGTACGTGTCCAGCTACGGCGTGCCCTGGTGGGACAAGGCGCCGATGATCGCCGGGAAGGGGTTCTCCACACTGTTCCTCGGGCTGGCCGTGCTGTGCCTACTGCTGGCGGCCTGGCAGTACTATCGCGAGCCTTACCGAAAGGGCCAGCCCCGCAAGCGTTTCGACAAATTCGCCATCGAACCGCTCACCATCGCCGCCGCGGCCATGGTGCTGTTCGAGGTGGCGTCGCTGGTTAAGGCCGCCGCCACGCAGTACCCGGCATATTCGATCGCCGAGTCGAATCTGCGTGCGCTGGGCGGTAATTCGTGTGCCCTCGCCGAGGAGGTGCTGGCCGAGACCGATACCGCGGACTCGTTGCTGCAGCCCTACACCGGATCCGCGGCCGACGGCCTCGCCGCCGAGAATGCCGGATTCACCCCGAACGGCGTCGCGAGCGATCTCACCGCCGATGCGGAGGAAACCGTCAGCGGCGGCGCCAATTCGGTGGACTCCGATTCCGAGAACAAGACCACCCGCACGACCCAGGCGGGCACGGGCGGCGGCACCACCGCACAGCCCGGCATCAACGGCAGCACCGTCGCGCTGCCGTTCGGCCTGGACCCGGCCCGCACTCCCGTGATGGGCAGCTACACCACCGGCGACAAGCAGCAGGCGCACCTCACGTCGCAGTGGTACCGGCTCGACCTCGCGGGCGCCCGCACCGATCCCGCCTACCAGGTGCTGGTGGTCACCGCGGCGGGCCGGATCAAATCGGTGAACAAGGACGGCGTCGTGACCTACGGGCAGGATCTTCGCGTCGAATTCGGTCACCGCGGCGACGACGGCACCGTAGAGTCGCTCGGATCGTTCGTGCCCTTGGATATCGGCGGCGCCCCGTCCTGGCGCAATATGCGGGTGCCGCTGGACCGGATGCCGGAGCAGACCAATGCGGTTCGCATCGTCGCCGTCGCTAACGACCTCACCCCGCGGCAGTGGCTGGCGGTGACACCCCCGCGCCTGCCGAAGCTCGCCACGCTGAACTCCGTGGTCGGGCGCACCGCCCCGGTTCTGGAGGACTGGCACGTGGGCCTGGCGTTCCCGTGCCAGCGCCCGTTCGACCACAAGGACGGCGTGGCCGAGGTCCCGGCCTGGCGCATCCTCCCCGACCGGGTCGGCTCGGATGCCTCCAACGCCTGGCAGGACGATATCGGCGGCGGCCCCCTCGGCTGGACCGGCCTGCTGCTCGAGGCCCGGACCGTGCCCGCCTACCTCGACCACGACTGGGGCCGCGACTGGGGATCGCTGGAAAAGTTCACCCCGTACGTCCCCACGGCCCAACCGGCCACCATCGGCGTCACGGTCGAAAGTCATTGGGGCTGGGCCAAGGATGTGCCGATCAAGGCACGGTAGTGAAGGGACGGACAGCGAAGTGGGCGCGGGCGCGGGTGTGAGTTTCGAGTGAACAGCGTCACTCGGGGCGCGGGCAGATAACATCTGCATCCGTGCCCGACGCCGCTACTGCTGTCTTGACCGAACCTACGGCCGCCGCTCCCGCGGCGACGCCGCGCGATTTCCGCACCGCCCGATTGATCGCGATGGTCGCGGGCCTGTTGGGGGCGCTGTTCGCGCTCGCCACGCCGTTTCTGCCGGTCGAGCAGACCACGGCGGAGGTGAACTGGCCGCAGGGTGGGAGTATCGGCAATGTCGAGGCGCCGCTGATGTCGCAGGTGCCGGTGGACCTGCGGGCGAGCATTCCGTGTTCGCTGGTCGACCAGCTGCCGCAGGGCGGCATTCTGCTCAATACGGCTCCGCAGCAAGGCGATCGGGCGGCGTTGGAGGGCATGTTCGTCCGCGTCACACCGGATTCGGTGGACGTCATGGACCGCAATGCCATCGTGGCATCGGCGAAGCGGTCGCAGCTCGGCGAGTGCACCTCGATCACCATCACCTCCGACATCAATCGCACCTACGCCAAGTTCGAGGGGATGTCCACCCAGGTCGAGCGGCCGGTGCCGGGCGGCCCGGCGGGCGCGACCGAGACGGTCACGGTGCCGGTCGAGGGCACGCTGAACGGCGATCTACGGCCGCAGGTGGTCGGCATCTTCTCCGATCTGCAGGGCCCCGCCCCGGCCGGCCTGTCGTTCCACATGACCGTCGACACCCGATTCACCTCCACACCCACGTGGATCAAGCTGGTGGCGATGATCGCGGCCGTGCTGTGCACGCTGATCGCGCTGGCCGCGCTGGGACGGCTGGACACCGGCGACGGCCGCGGCCACCGGCGCATCCTGCCCGCGAACTGGCTGAAGCCGACCTGGGCCGACGGCGCCATCGTCGGCACCCTGCTGGTGTGGCACTTCCTCGGCGCCAACACCTCCGACGACGGCTACATCCTGGGCATGGTGCGGGTGGCCCCGCACGCCAGCTATATGGCCAACTACTTCCGCTGGTACGGCGTGCCCGAGGCGCCGTTCGGCTGGTACTACTACGTGATCCAGGCCTTCGCGCAGATCTCCACGGCCAGCGTGTGGGTCCGAATTCCCGCGCTGCTGTGCGGAATTCTGTGCTGGATGGTGATCAGCCGCGAGGTGGTCCCCCGGCTGGGCCGGGGCGTGCGCACCTCCAAGGTGGCGCTGTGGACCGGTGGGCTGGTGTTCCTGGCCTTCTGGCTGCCCTACGACAACGGCCTGCGCTCCGAGCCCATCGTGGCGCTGGGCGCGCTGCTGACCTGGGTCTCGATCGAACGTGCCATCGCCACCGGGCGGCTGCTGCCCGCCGCGGTCGCGGTCCTGATCGCGGCGTTCA
Source organism: Nocardia transvalensis (assembly GCF_015477765.1). Taxonomy (GTDB): domain Bacteria; phylum Actinomycetota; class Actinomycetes; order Mycobacteriales; family Mycobacteriaceae; genus Nocardia; species Nocardia transvalensis_A. Next base: position 118,055 of record NZ_JADLQQ010000003.1, read on the forward strand.
CCCTGGCCGCCGCGCCGACCGGTCTGATGTGTGTGGCCGCCCTGCTGGCCGGTATCCGGCCGCTGGTGCGGATCGTGGTGCGCAGGCATAGGGAGCTGGCCGCCCGCAGCGGAAAGGGCTTCGGCGCCACCCTCTGGGGTTCGACGCTGCCCCTGCTGGCACCCGTCGCGGCGGCCGGATTCCTGGTGCTCACCGTCGTCTACAGCGATCAGACCTTCGCCGCCATCCAGGAGGCCGACCGGGTACGCAAGGTCACCGGGCCGAATCTGGCCTGGTACGAGGACTATCTGCGCTACTACTACCTGTTCGTGCAGACCGTCGACGGCTCGCTGTCGCGTCGGTTCGCCTTCCTCGTGATGATCCTGTGCCTGGTCACCACCGCGCTGGTGCTGCTGCGGCGGCGCCGGGTGCCGGGCATCTCCAGCGGCCCGACGTGGCGGTTGATCGGCGTGGTGTTCGGGACGATCTTCTTCATGATGTTCAACCCGACGAAGTGGACCCACCACTTCGGCGCCTATGCGGGCATTGCGGGTTCGCTGGCCGCGGTGACCGCGGTGGCGGTATCGGCGACGGCGCTGCGCTCGCGCAAGAACCGCACCGTGTTCCTGGCCGCGCTGCTGTTCATGCTGGCTGTGACGTTCTCGGGCATCAACGGCTACTGGTATGTGTCCAGCTTCGGAGTGCCGTGGTTCGACAAGACCGTCTCCCTGCAGGGCCACCAGTCCAACACCCTGGTACTGATCCTGTTCGGGCTGGCGCTGGCGCTGGTCGGCTGGCAGGCGTTGCGGGAGGACTACACCAAACCTCCGGCGAGCCCGAAGACCGCGCGCGGCAGGCGCATTCGCAAGTTCGCCGCGATTCCGCTGACCGTCGTGGCGGCGCTGATGGTGGCCTTCGAGGTGCTGTCGCTGGTGAAGGGTGCGGCGGCGCAGTATCCGGCGTACTCGCTGGCACGCGCGAATTTCGATGCAATACGCGGCAATTCGTGCGGCCTGGCCAATGACGTTCTGGTGGAGTCGAATCCGAATGCCGGGCGGTTGAATCCGATCATCGATCCGGCCAACCCGCCGAAGAACGACGATCCGCTGGCCGGTGCCGATCCGACCGGCTTCGATCCCAATGGCGTGCCGACCGATCTGAAGGCCGATTCGGTCGAGGTGAAGCCGGGTACCGGCAACACCTCCAACCAGTCGGTGGGCGCCAACTTCGCGGAGGGCCAGAACGCGGGCACCGGCGGCGGCCGCATCGCCGAGCCGGGTATCAACGGCAGCACCGTGGCGCTGCCGTTCGGTCTGGACCCGAAGACCACGCCGGTGATGGGCAGCTACCAGCAGGGCATGCAGCAGACCGCGCACCTGACCTCCAGCTGGTACGAGCTGCCGCCGCGGTCGGACGATTCGCCGCTGGTGGTCATCACCGCCGCCGGGCGCATCCTGTCGTTCGATCAGACCGGGTCGCTGCAGTACGGGCAGGATCTGCAACTGGAGTACGGCAAGCGCCAGCCCGACGGCAGCGTGCTGGCCGAGGGTAAATACGTGCCGCGTGATATCGGCCCGGCCCCGTCGTGGCGCAACCTGCGGGTGCCGCTGTCGGAGATCTCGCCCGATGCCGATGCGGTGCGCATCGTCGCCAACCGGAACGTGCTGATCGGCGATCAGTGGCTGGCATTCACGCCGCCGCGTGTGCCGAAGCTGCAGACGCTCAACACCTTCCTCGGCTCGAAGCAGCCGATCCTGGAGGACTGGGCGGTGGGCCTGCAGTTCCCGTGCCAGCAGCCGTTCCTGCATCGCAACGGGGTCGCCGATATGCCGAACTACCGGATCAAGCCGGACCGGCCGCTGGCGGTGAGCTCCACCGACACCTGGCAGGCCGAGGAGTTCGGCGGGCCGCTCGGTTTCGCGAATATGCTGGCCGGGGCCACCACGATCCCGACCTATCTGAAGGACGACTGGGCCCGCGACTGGGGTTCGCTCGAGCGCTACGACCGGTACTACACCGACGCCCGGCCCGCCGAGGTCGTCACCGGCACCGCGACCCGCTCCGGCTTCTGGTCGCCGGGGCAGATGCGGGTGTTCTGATTTCCGGCAGGATGACTGCATGACTTATGTACGGCTCGGTGCGGTGAATACGTGGTACGACGTGTACGGGGAGGGCGAGCCGCTGCTGCTGTTGCACGGAGGGTTTGCCGATTCGCGGTCGTTCGAACCGGCGATCCCCCTGCTCACCAAGCATTTTCGGGTATTCACCGTGGATCGGCGCGGGCACGGGCGCACACCGGACGTCGACGGGCCGTTCAGCTACGAGATCATGGCCCAGGACATGATCGCGTTCCTGGAGCAGGTGGTCGGCGGTCCCGCGCATCTGGTCGGCTACAGCGACGGAGCCAACGTGGCGCTGCTGATGGCCCTGAAACGGCCGGATCTGGTGCGGAAATATGTGTCGGTCAGCGGCAACTTCCATCACAACGGACTGGTGCCCGGGTCGATGGACTTCGACGATGCCGTCCTCGCACGGTTCGCACCCCACTACGGCGAGGCGTCACCGGACGGTATCGAGCACTTTCCGGTCGTGGCCCGCAAGGGACTCGAGATGGGAAAGACCCAGCCGGAACTCACCGCGGCCGACCTGGCGGGGGTGTCGGCGCGCACGCTCGTGCTGGCCTCGGACGACGATATGGTCACGCTGGAGCACACGATCGAGTTCTACCGGGCGATTCCGGATTCCGAGTTGGCTATCGTGCCCGGCACCTCCCACGTCCTGATACTCGAGAAGCCGACCCAGGTCTACAACACGGTTCTGGACTTCCTGACCTCGGATCCGGTGCGGCCCCTGTTTCCGCTCCGGCGGGCACAGCGCGAACCCGGCGGGCAGGATGCTTGACCGCCGGGCGACGGACGGATGGCCTCACCGTTCGATACGTTCGCACCACTCGTAGACCGGGAGGCTGCCCTCGGCGGTGTCCTGCCAGCGCGGCGTCACCTTGAAACGCTCGTAGCCGCCGTTGAACTGCACCCGCAGTTCCACACCCGGAGGTGTGATCGGCACAATCCGTTGTGGCAGGTCGGCAGGCCCGCCCTCTAGTACGGCCTTCGGTGAGCTACCCATAGCTGAAGGCTCTCATACCCGGGCGGATCGACCGACCGATTCCGAGAAAGACACGCCTTGTGTGGTGGGAGGTCCCGGCCAAAAGCACGCCGGGACACGAAGAGCGGGAATGCCGGGACACGTAGAGCGGGAATGCCGGGACACGAAGAGCGGGATGCCGGGCCCCGGTGTGTGGGCGATGACGGGCCCCCGCTCGGCGACCTCTGGGCGCGCAGTCCTCTCCTGGTATGGGGCCGATACCGCGACGCGGAGGGCGGCACCGACCCCTCGTTGTTCCGGCGTGCTTTTCGCCGGAACTACAGCGGGAGGAGGTGGTGTTTGCGGGGGTTGCGGTTGAGTTTCTTGTCGCGCAGCAGGTGTAGGGCTCGGCGGATCTCTAGTCGGGTGGTGGCCGGTTCGATGACGGCGTCGATGTAGCCGCGTTCGGCGGCGACCCAGGGGGTGGCGACCGTGGCGTTGTAGAAGTCGATCATCTGCTTGCGGATCGCGGCGCGCTGCTCCTCCGGCGCGGCCTCGATCTGCTTGCGGCCCACCACGCTGACCGCGCTCTCCGCGCCCATGACCGCGATCCGCGCGGTCGGCCAGGCCAGATTCACGTCGGCGCCGAGCTGCTTGGAGCCCATCACCGCGTAGCCACCGCCGTAGGACTTGCGGATGACCACGGTCACCTTCGGCACGGTGGCCTCGACGAACGAGAACAGGAAGCGGCCGCCGCGCTTGATGACGCCGATCTTCTCCTGCTCCACACCCGGGAGGAAGCCCGGCGTGTCCACCACGAACACCAGCGGCACTTCGAAGGCATCGCACATGCGCACGAAATGCGCCGCCTTGTCCGAGGCACGGGCATCCAGCGCACCCGCGTACACCATCGGCTGGTTGGCGACCACGCCGACGCTGCGGCCGTCGACCCGCGCGAATCCGGTGATGATGTTCTGCCCCGACTGGGCGCCGATCTCGTGGAAGTCGCCGTCGTCGAAGATGCGCAGCAGGATCTCGTGCATGTCGTATCCGGCGTTGTCGGAATCCGGCACGATCGAGTTCAGTTCCCGGTCGCTGTCGGTCATCTCGGGCTCCATGCCCGGATTCACGATGGGCGCCTGCTCCTGGCAGCTGGACGGCAGGTAGCTCAGGTACTGCCGCACCCACTCGAAGGCCGCCTTCTCGTCCTTGGCGACATGGTGGATATTGCCGTACTCGGCCTGACTGTAGGCCCCGCCCAGTTCTTCCAGGCTGACGTCCTCGCCGGTGACCTCGCGAATCACCTTGGGACCGGTGACGAACATGTACGCCTCTTCGGTGGCCACCACGACGTCGGTGTTGATCGGCGCGTACACCGCACCACCGGCACAGCTGCCCAGAATCATCGAGATCTGCGGCACCATGCCCGACAGCGGCTCCTGGCGACGGCCCATCTCCGCGTACCACGCCAGCGAGGTGACCGCCTCCTGGACGCGGGCGCCGCCGGAGTCGTTGATACCCACCACCGGACAGCCGACCTTGCCCGCGAATTCCATGACCGCGGCCACCTTGCGACCGAACATCTCACCGACCGAACCGCCGTACACGGTCTGATCGTGCGAGAACACCGCCACGGGGCGGCCGTCGACCATGCCGTGCCCGGTGACCACGCCGTCGCCGTAGAGAGCGTTCTTGTCGCCCGGATTGCGCACGAGCGCACCGATTTCCACGAAGGTGCCCGGATCCAGCAGCATATTGATCCGGTCGCGGGCCGAGGGGATACCCTTGCGGGCCCGCTTGGCCACCCCCGCTTCACCCGCCGGCTCCTGCGCGAGTTCTAGCTTTTTTCGCAGGTCGGCAAGCTTCTCGGCGGTCGTGCTCACTGGTCTCCCTTCGCAATAGCGGCCAGTTTCTTGGTGAGGTCGGCACCGATCGTGGCGATGCGCGGCTCGTCGACGATCTGGAGGTGGTCGCCCGGGATGTGGATGATCTCGAGGTTGGGGATGTACTCGTCCCAGCCGCCGTTGGGTCGGCGTTCGGCGTAGCGCGGCTCCAGCTCGATGGCGCCGTCGTGGTACCGATCCGCAAGGTAGAGAACGACATCGCCGTCGTAGCGGGACGGCTGCACCTTCGCCAGCTCGCGGTGCTCGATCCACGAGGTCCGCTGGTGTTCGAGCACCCCGCCGGGGATCTTCGCACCGGAGAACTTGACCAATTCGAGGACGATCTGCAACTGCTCTTCGTCGCTCGCGGCCGCCAGCTCCTCCAGCTGCTCCCGATCGAGTTCACCCTGGATGTTGAAGGTCTTCTTCGCGAATGCCTGGTACCGCTCGATGCGGCGTACCCGCGCCTCGGGGCTGTCGTCCTCCGGCTCGGCCGGAATCGCCAGATCGAGCAGGCCGATCCAGCGCACATCCGCGCCCTCCTCGCGCAGCAACTGGCCGACCTGCAGGGCCAGCACCGCACCCAGCGACCAGCCGTACAGCACGTACGGCCCTTCCGGCTGGATCTTGCGGATCTCCGGAAGGTACTGGCGCGCACGCTCTTCGATCGATCCCTCGACCCGTTCGAAGCCGTACATCGGGGTGTCCGCGGGAAGTCGCTTCAGCAGCGGCTCGTACACCAGTGTGTTGCCGCCCGCCGGGTGGAATACGAGAACCGGCACCGCATCCGAGCCCTCCGGCCGCGGGCGCAGGGTACGCACGAAGCCATCGATGGCCAGGGCATCGTCCTGATGCCGGCGCACGATATCCGACAGCTGCTCGATCGTCTCGCAGTCGAGCACTTCCTCGACGTCGATCTCCGCACCCACCCTCTCGGACAACCGTTCCGCAAGCTTCTGCGAGGTCTCCTGGTCCAGGATCGGCAGGGTGTTGAAGATGCCGCCCGCCGACTTGCCCGTCACCATGGCCCAGGTGCCGAAGGTCAGGCGCTCGGCCGCATCGCGCGGCGGCACGTTGTCCTCGGTCGGAGCGACCGCCGAATCCTCCTGTGCGACAGCGGCTTGCGCGGGCGCAGCCGGTTCGGCCGCGGCCTCGGGCTTCTCGGCGGCAGCGGGGGCTTGCGTGCCGAGCTTGTCCCGCAGCAGGGCAACCGGATCCTGTCCCGACTCGACGGCGGCGCGGGCCGCCTCGACGAAGTTCTCGTCGATCGTCAGCTGCCCGCCCGCGGCGGCCTGCTGCTGGGCCATTTCGTCGATCAGCTCGCGATGCTCGACCGCGTAGCGCAGGACCTTGGAGATCTCGTGCAGGCTGGCGTCACGCACCGCCTGGACCTGCAGCTGCGGGATGTCGAATTCGTATTCGACCCGGTTCTTGATGCGCATGGCCATCAGCGAGTCCAGGCCCAGCTCCATGAGCGGGATCTCCATGGGCAGATCCTCGACCGCATAGCCCATGGACTCGGCGACGATGATCGCCAGCCGCTCCTCGACGGTCTGGCTGCTGTTGGGATCCCAACGCTCACCGAAGGATTCGACCACGGCGACATCCGTCGACGGCTCTGCCGCCGGCTGCTCGGCCGGGACAGGCTGCGCCACCGCGGATTCCGGCAACGGCGCACCGGAGGTCACCACCGCGTCGAACAGCAGGCGGAACGCACCGCCCTCCTTGACGTGCACCTGCACCGACGCACCACCCGGATGCGGGGTGAGCGTAGTGGTCAGCGTGCCGGAGGCGGGCACCGGCGAATGTGCGATCGACGCACCCAGCGAGACGTCCGAAAGCACCTGGGCCGCAGCGGCATTCACCAGGGCGGCGAGATCGGTGACGGCACCCGCCGACACCTCCCAGGCGTGGCGGCCGTCGGGCAGCGCCACATGCGAACCGGGCACCCGGCCGCTGCCGGAACCGGCGGCGATGCCGACCTTGGGCCAATACTCCTTGCGCAGGAACGCGGTTCGTGGAACGTCGGCGTAGTCACCCTCGGGCAGCAGCGACGACAGGTTCACCGGATGACCCTGCACGTAGAGCTGCGCCAGCGCGGAGATGACGTTCGCGGAGTCGTCCTCCTTGCGCTTGAGCGTCGGAATCAGCGCCGCATCGTGCACACCCGCCGCGAATGTGGTGCCCAGCACCTGCATCAGCGCAACCGAATGCGGTGCGATCTCCAGGTAGGTGGTGATGCCGTTGTCCACCGCCGCCCGGATCGCGTAGCTGAAGCACACCGGCTGGCGCATATTCGCGACCCAGTAGTCGACATCGTGCACCGGATCCGAACCCGCGCGGTACACCGCAGATTTGCGCACGGTCGAGTAAAGATCGACCTTCGGGCGGCTCGGCTCGATACCGGCCAGCTCCGCGGCCAATTCGCCCAGCAGCGGATCCATCTGGGAGGTGTGCCCCGCGCCGCGGGTCTGCAGCACGCGCGCGAACTTGCCCTCCGCCTCGGCCCGCGCGACGACAGCCTGCACCTGATCCGGCGGACCGCCGATCACCGTGTTGGTCGGCGCGGCATACACCGCCACCTCGAGATCGGGATAGTCCGCGATGACCTTCTCGATGTCCTCGGCGCTGTACTCCACCAGCGCCATATTGCGGACCTCGTCGTCGGGGATCATCTGCTCGCCCTCGCCCATGAGACGCGAGCGCGCGCAGATCACCCGGACGGCATCCTCGAGGTTCATGCCGCCACAGACATAGGACGCCGCGGCCTCACCCTGCGAATGTCCCACCACGGCCTCGGGATTCGCACCGTGCGCCCGCAGCAGTGCTGCCAGACCGACCTGAATGGTGAACACGCCGACCTGCGAGGTGCCCACATCCCAATCCTGGGCGTCGTCGAGGATCATCTCCTTGACCGAATACCCGGCCTCGTCCTGGACCAGCTCGTCGACCTGGTCGACGGTGCGGGCGAAGATCGAATTCTCCAGGTAGAGCTTCTTACCCATCTTGCGGTGATGCGAACCGAAGCCGCCGAAAACCCACATCGGGCCGCGGGCGGCCGGGGCATCCGCGGTGAACACGCCCTGGCCGGGCTTACCGGCGGCAATGGCGCGCAGACCGGTGATCGCCTCCTCGTGCGTGGTGGCCAGCACCACGCCCCGCGACCGACCGTGGTTGCGCTTGGCCAGCGACCGCGCCACATCCTCCAGTGGAGTCGCCTGTCCCGCTTCGGATTCCAGCCAGTCGGCCAGATCGGCGGCGGCGCGGCGGCGGCGCGAGGGCAGATACGCCGAGACCGGCAGGATCACCGGCAGCGGCTCGGTGCGGGCATCGGTCCACTCCGCCACCGGCGCTTCGGTTTCCGCGAGAATCGCCTCGGCATCGGCGACCGCATCGGTGGTTTCGTCGTCCAGATTTGCTTCGGTGGTCCCGGCATTCGCCGGGGAGACGGAAGAGGGATCGGTGGGGACGTATTCCTGGATGACCAGGTGGGCGTTGGTGCCGCCGAAACCGAATCCGGAGACACCGATGGTGGCCTTACCGCTGTAGCGGGGGAACTCGGTCGGCTCGTCGACGACCTTCAGATGGGCCTGATCGAACGGAATGTACGGGCTCGGACCCGCATAGTTGATATTCGGCGGAATGACGTTGTGCTGCAACGACATGATCACCTTGGCGAGGCTGGCCGCACCGGCGCCCGACTCCAAGTGACCGAAATTGGTCTTCGCCGAACCCAGCAGCGCGGGCTTGTCGGCATCGCGCCCGCGGCCGACGATGCGACCGAGCGCGTTGGCCTCGATCGGGTCACCGATCGGGGTGCCGGTGCCGTGCGCCTCGATGTAGTCGACCGAAGACGGATGAATTCCGGCGTCGCGGTAGGCGCGGCGCAGCACGTCGGCCTGCGCATCCGGATTCGGAGCCAGCAGACCGTTCGACCGGCCGTCGTTGTTGACCGCGGAACCCTTGATGACGGCCAGGATCCGGTCGCCGTCACGCTCGGCGTCGGCCAGGCGCTTGAGCACCACCATGCCGCCACCCTCGGAGCGGACCATGCCGTCCGCGTCGGAGGAGAACGCCTTGATGTGGCCGTCCTTCGCGACCCCGCCGCCCCCGTCGAAACCGAGGGTCGTGAACGGGGCCAGCAGCATGTTCACGCCACCGGCGAGGGCGACATCGGCATTGCCGCTGCGCAGCGCCTGCACCCCCTCGTGCACCGCGACCAGGGTCGACGAGCATGCGGTGTCGACGGAGACCGACGGGCCGCGGAAGTCGAAGAAGTAGGACACCCGGTTGGGAATGATGGACGAGGCACTGCCCATGATTCCGTACGCCGCGGCCGTCGCCGGTGTGTTCTCATCGCGTTGCGTACCCGCCGCCATGGCGGCGAGAAACATGAAGTCATTGCCCGAGGAGCCGATGAAAACTCCGACCGGCCGGCCCTTCAGGTCGCTGGCAGGAATGCGGGCATGCTCCAGCGCTTCCCAGGTCAGCTCCATCATCAGCCGCTGCTGCGGGTCGACCCGCTCCACCTCGATCGGAGACATGGCGAAGAACTCCGCGTCGAAGCCCCTGACCACCTCCTCATCGAGGTAACCACCCAGGGTGTTCGCCTTCTCGACGACCTCGGCCATCTGGGGTTCGGCGAGGAACTCCGCCCATCGCCCTTCGGGCCGCTCCCGAATGCCGTCCCCGCGCTTGATCAGGAACTCCCACGTCGACTCCGGCGTATCCCCCGCACCCGGCAGTCGCGTCGACAGACCCACGATCGCGATATCGTGCGCCTCCCCCGGCTGGAATCCGGCCGTGTAGAACTCGTCGTCAACGGATTCCTCCGGAACGTCCGGCTCCCCGTTGATGATTCGCTCCGCCAGCGAGGCGATGGTCGGATGCTGATACACGATGGTGGCGTTCAGCATCACGCCGGTGAGCTCTTCGATATCCCCGCCGAGGGCGATGGCGTCGCGCGAGGCCAGGCCGAACTCCTCCATCGGCCGGTCCACGGTGATCTGTTCGATCGGCTGGCCGGTCGCGTCGGCGACCCAGCGCCGCAACCATTCCCGCAGCTCGGCCACGGACATGTCGGTGCCCGGTGTCACCTCGGCCGATGCTGCGGCCGGAACCTGCGCGGCGTCGGTGACCGCGGCGTCGCCGGCGGTCTCTGTCGTCTGGGTGCCCTCGTTGTCAGCCATCAATTCCTCAAGCTACCTGGGTGCGGGGGTTGAGCGGCGGGGATTGACAGCCAGTGTCCCCGTGTGCCTCACTCTTCGTTGGGTGCATCCGGGAAGGCCTGCTGCTGATAACCACCGCGCAGCGTGCCTTCCAGATATGCGGCCTTGCAGGCGCGGCGGGCGATCTTGCCGCTGGAGGTGCGTGGGATCGAGCCGGCCGGCACCAGCAGCACATCGCGCGCCGTCACACCGTGACGCTGCGAGATGGCCGCGCGCACCGCGTCGGCGATCGGTCCCGGATCGGCCTTGTGGGCGCCGGGCCCACGTTCGGCCACGATCACCAGCTGTTCGGAGGAGTCGTCCGGGTCGAACTTCAGGCCCGAATGGCTGTCCTGGGCGAACACCTCGGCCGGCAGCTGGTTGGCCGGGACCGAGAAGGCGGCGATGAAGCCGGCGCGCAGCAGCTTGCTGGCCTCCTGCGCCGAGTATTCGAGGTCCTGCGGGTAGTGGTTGCGGCCGTCCACAATGACCAGGTCCTTCACCCGGCCGGTGATGTACAGCTCACCGTCGACGTACACACCGTAGTCGCCGGTGCGCATCCAGACGGCGTCGGCGTCGGTGCCCTCGGCCTTGCTGTCGGTGGGCAGCCGGCGCACCAGCCTGTTCTTGAAGGTCTTGTGGGTCTCCTCGTCGCGACCCCAGTACCCGATGCCGATGTTGTTGCCGTGCAACCAGATCTCGCCGACCTGGTTCTCGGGCAGCTCGCGCGGGCCCTCCGGGCTGTCGATGGTGTCGGGATCGACGATCGCGGCCCACTGCGACAGCGCCACGTAACCGCAGCTGACCTGGGCGATGGAGTTAGGCGTGCCCTGCTCGACCTTGACCACGCGCCCGGCATTGAGCTCGTTGCGGTCGACGTAGATGACCTTCGCCTCGTCCTCGTGCCGGGTCGCCGACACGAACAGGGTCGCCTCGGCCATGCCGTAGCAGGGCTTGATGGCGGTCTTGGGCAGCCCGTACGGGGCGAAGGCCTCGTTGAACTTCTTCATCGAGGAGGTGGTCACCGGCTCCGAACCGTTGATCAGGCCGATGACATTGGATAGGTCCAGCGTCTCGCCGTTCTTCGGCAGGCCGCGGGCGGCCGCGTGCTCGAAGGCGAAATTCGGCGCCGCGGCGAAGGTTCCGGCGCCGTCGGAGACCGCGGCCAGCTCCTTGATCCAGCGGTAGGGCCGTCGCACGAAGGCACTGGGCGACATGATGGTGATGTATTTGCCACCGATCGCGGGCAGGATCACACACAGCAGGCCCATGTCGTGGAACAGCGGTAGCCAGGTGACGCCGCGGGAGTTCCAGTCCAGATTGATGGCGTGCACCATCTGCAGCAGGTTGGTGCCGACGGCGCGGTGGGTGATCTCCACACCGGCGGGCGTGCGGGTAGAACCCGAGGTGTACTGCAGGTAGGCGATGTCGTCGACGGTGATCTCCGGATAGACCCAGGCGTCGCCGAGGGTGTCCGGCACGGCGTCGACGGCGATGATGCGCGGACGCTGGGCGGCGGGCAGGGGACGGAAGAACTGGCGCACGCCCGCGGCGGAGGAGCTCGCCGTGAGAATGGCCGAGGGCTTGCAGTCGCCGAGCACCGCGTGCAACCGGTCGGTGTGGCCGGGCTCGTCGGGGTCGAACAGCGGCACCGCGATGGTGCCCGCGTAGATGGCGGCGAAGAAGGAGACCACGTAGTCCAGGCCCTGGGGAGCGAGAATCGCCACTCGGTCCCCGGGCTTGGTCACCTGCTGGAGGCGAGCGGCCACCGCGCGCAGCCGAATGCCGAATTCCTTCCAGGTCAGGTCCTGGTACTCCCCGTCGCGCTCGCGGGAGTAGTCGATGTAGCGGTAGGCCAGCGTGTTGGCGTCGTTGCGGGTGTGCTTCTCGACGTAATCGACCAGGGTCCGCCCCTCGGGAATTCTGATGTTCCCGGTTTCGTCCAGGTAATCGTCGAAAGTCTCGTCCGTCATTCCTTCTCCTCCGAGGCACACGCAGCACGGCGACATGGCCGCTGTTACCTGTGAGGCCCCGACTCGCTATCGCCCGCGGGCGCTCTGTGGTGCAAGAGCATGCCTGCAGCTTTTCCGGCGGTCTGCGCGGTGACCACCTATCGGCTAGATGTACTCAAACCAGAGACATGTTACAGAGCAGGCCCCGAAGCAGTCTCCGGAGCGCGGCCTACATGTCCCTGTTACTTCTACTTCTCCCGCAACAACGGGATCACCGGCGCGAAGGCGTCCATCTGGGTCGGAAACACTCCGACATAGGACATCGAGGTCAGTGCTCGCACGTTACGGATCTGCTCGGCGATCTCCTCGAATGTGCCGATCGCCACATAGGGGGACGCCAGAATGTCGTCCACCGTGAGCCGGACGTCGACCTCGAGATCGGGGTGCAGGCCCTTATCGATCGCGGACAGTGCCATCTCCGCCGTGCGCTCGCGGTCGTCGGTGATCAGAATTGCGGTAATTGTCCAGTTCAGCTCGATGTCGGCGAAACGATCACCGGCCGCCTCCTTGATCAGATTCACTTTCTCGATGGTCTTGTCGAGGGTGATTCCCGACAGCAGCCCTTTACCGTTTCGGGTGGTCTGCGGGACTACGGAGATGATGTCGGCGTGCTTGGCGGCCAGGCGCAGCATCCTCGGACCGCCGCCGCCGGTCACCAGCGGCGGGCGCGGGCCCTGCCGCGGCCGGGGCGTCCCCTTGATGCCGCGCACCTGGTAGTGCTTGCCCTCGAAGTGACATTCCTGACCGCGCAGCAGCACATCCAGGATGGTCAACGCCTCGTCCAGCTTCTCCAGGCGCACCCCGGGTGACTCATAAGGGATGCCCGCGGCCTCGAACTCCCCCTTGATCCAGCCCGCCCCGATGCCCAGCTCCAGCCGCCCCCTCGACAGCACATCGATGGTGGCGGCGTCCTTGGCCAGCACGACCGGATGGCGAAACCCGTTGGCCAGCACGGAGGTTCCGATGCGGATCCGCTCGGTCGCCACCGCCAGCGCACCCAGGGCGGCGATCGGGCCGACCTGCGGGCCCAGGTGATCGGGCACCGCGAACGAGTCGTAGCCCAACTCCTCGGCCTGCTGTGCGAGCTTGACGAACTTGCGCGCGCCGCCTTCCTGCTGATTGCCCTCGCCCGCCGCAGCGAAGCGGAACGGCCGCAGCGGGGTGCCCAGCGCCGACAACGCCGGTGCGGCGGCTTCTGTCATGAACACATGCTCCCTGGCTGTCGGAAATCGCGGCGACGCCGGATCGGTCCGGTGGACCGGCTCCGGCGTCGCAGTCATCGCAGCACTTTACAGCCTGCAGAAGAAACCGACGGGTCTTGGCCGGGATCAGGAGTGCGGCGGATGTGGAGCGTTGTTGATAAGGCCCGCCGCCCAATTCACCGTCCAGTCGACGGCGCTGGTGCCGTTGTCGTCGATCGTGTTGGAGGCGTAGAGAGCGTGCACGGGATTGCCGACCGCGCGGACCAGCGTGGTCAGGCTCGGGAGGATGTTGACCGGGTTCAGGGCCTTGGGCGGGGCGTCGCAGATGAGATCACCGGGGGCGCAGATGGTGAAGGTGCGGTCGGCGAGCGTGCCGAAGCCGCCCGGCCGCGGGCCGGTCATGGTGATGCCGGGGACGCTCAGGCCACGCAGCGCCACCTCGGCGCCGACACCCGGTGTGTCCGAGCCGATCACGATGCCCTGCCCGGGCCCGTGGTCGCGGCGGCCGTCGGCGATCACGGTCACACCCAGGACCTTGTCCGCCGGGACCGGTCCCTTGCCCGCGCCGATCTGCGCGGCAACATCCCCCGCGATCACCGCGCCCTGGGAGAATCCGGCGATCACATAGGTGGTGAGCGGACACTGCTTGTGCATCGAGGTCAACTCGTCGACCGCCCGCTTGGTGCCCTCCGAACGGCTGTTGTTATAGGACTGCTGGCCGTCCGGCGGCAGCGCGATGGGGTTGGAGAACTGCGCGACGTACGGGACGGTGTAGACGTCCAACCGGTCCTGCGGGAACTGCTGGCGCACCTGATCGGTGATGTGCAGCATGAGCGAGTTCGGATTGGCCGTCGGGTTGTGCGGATCGTCGTTGCTGGCCGACTCCCACGTGCCCGGAATCGACAGCAACTGCACGTCCGGGCAGCTGGCCGGCTGCGAGGTGGGCGGGCCCGGCTTGGGCAGTGTCGGCTTGGGTATCCGCAGCACCCCCGCCAGCAGGTACCACAGCAGCAGCACCAGCACGACGACCGCCGCGATGATCGCGAGGATCAGCAGACAGCCCGGTCGGCGGCGCCTGCCGGCGCCGCCCCGAAGTCCCGTCCGTCGTGAGGTCACTTGCAGTAGGTCGCGGTCGCGACGTCGATGTAGATCTTGCCGGCCTGCTCGACCGGCATCTTGTTCGGATCGAAGGCCGGGTCGGAACCGGCCATCGCGTTGACGTAGGTCGAGATCTCCTGGTCGGAGGCGCCCGCCGACTTACCCTGACAGACGTAGTTGGCCGCCGTGAGCGCGATATCCGGGCTGGACGGGGTGACGCCGCGCTTGCGCAGCTCGTCCAGGAATGCCTGATCCTTACCCGACAGCGGCGGGGTATTGGCCCCGGTCGTCGGCTCGACCGGCTGCGGCCGCTCCGGCGCGACGGTGGTGGTCGGGGCGGGCTGCTCCGGCGCGGGCTCCTCGCTGTCGGGGGGTACCTGGACCGAGGGAAGCGTGACGGTCGGGGAGGCGGTCGTGGTCGAGGTCTTCAGCGTGGGCGTGCTCGACGCCGTCGAATCGTTGTTGCCGCAGGCGGCGAGCAAACCGGTGGCCGCGATCGCGACAACCACACCGGCCACCTTTCCACGGGTCCGAAGCATGTATTCGTTTCCTCGATCTTGTTCACAAGGGTCAGCGGTCGCCGTCCAGGCTAATGGCTACCCCCGCGTCCGGGGGATACGCACAACAAACCTCATGCAACTCTCAAGGACGGCCTTAAATACCGTGCACCTCGGGTTTGCCGTCCTTGATCACGATGAAGCCGGTCTGGAAGTTCTGCTGGACTCCGCCGGGAACGGGGAACTCGTCGCTGATCGGGTAGCCGAGCTTGCCGTTCTCGAAGCCCTGCTGACCCCAGGCGTCCATGATCGGGCCGTTGCGGACCGCCCAGGCGCCCGACAGCGGACTCCAGTAGATATTGCCGCCCTCGAACGTCGAATACCGCCCGGCGTCGCGCAGCGGCTGCTCCTCGGTGAGGGGGAAGCCGAGCGGGCTGTTCTCGAAACCGAGCTGTGCGTACTTGCCCAGGATCATCCCCTGCACCCGATGCGCGCCGGTCTTGGTGCTGAAGTACAGGGGCCCGTTCTCGAAGCCCTGCACCACACCGTCCCGGTTCGGCGTCTTCTGCTCCGGCGCGGTCGGATACCCGGCGGGCCCGCGCTCGTAGCCCTGCCGGGCCCATTCAGCGAGGATCGCGCCCCGCACCACCTGGGCGCCGGTCTGCGGCGTCCAGTAGACCGAGCCGTCCTGGAAGGTCTGGTATCGGCCGCGCCCGTCCGGCAGCGGCCGTTCGTCGCCGGTCGGCATGCCCAGCGGTCCTGCCGGGCCCATGGCCCCCGCGTAGGTGCCGCCGATCATGCCGCCCACCGGATGCGCTCCGGTGCCCGGTGACCACACCACCCGCCCGCCGCGGAAGTCCTGTGCGGCGCCGTCGGTCACCTGGTACTCGCCGGTGACGCAGCCGCCCAGCCACGGATTCGCCTGTGCCGCAGCGGCGATCGCGCCGCCCACCGTGCACTCCGGCGCGGTCGGCTCGACCCCGAGCGCGGCCGCGGCCTGCGGCCAGGACTGACGCATCTCGAAATCCCAGTACGGCCAGGAGTGGGTGCCGGAGGGCCGGAAGTTCACGGTGACGGGGATCGCCAGCTTGTTCAGCTTGTTCACGAAGTTCTGGCTGGTCAGCCGGGCCAGGATTTCCAGCCCCATCCCGGCGTAGTTGGTGCTGATGCCGGGGATGTCGGAGGGCCTGTCGTAGGCGCCGGTGGTGCCGCTACCGGCCGAGACGTACAGGCTGACGCCCTTGAGCTTGTCGGCCAGCGCATACGGGTCGTGCGCCTCCCACTCCGGGCTCGTCGGCGGTCCCCACATGGCATTGGCGTCGAAACCGCCCGCATCGCGCATGGCGAACATGATGGCCTGCGGCATGCCCAGGCTCGTGGTGCTGAGCGCCCCCGAATACGAGGCCGCGAACCTCACCCAGCCCGGATTGCGCCCGGCCAGGAACATCGCGGCCGTCCCACCCATCGACAGCCCCTCCACGCCGCGCACCTCGGTGGCGCGCCACTGGTTCTGCAGCAGCGGGGGCAGTTCCTTGGTCAGGAAGGTCTCCCACTTGTAGTTCTTGCCGTTGTTCGGCTGCAGCCAGTCGGCATAGAAGCTGGACTGGCCGCCGATCGGCAGCACCACGGTGACGTTCTTGTCGGCGTAGAAGTCCACCGCGCCGGCGTCCTTGGTCCAGCCGCTCTCGTCGTCCTGGGCGCGCAGGCCGTCGAGCATGAACAGCAGCGGAAACCGGGCCTCGGGGCGGGTGTTCCAGTCGCGCGCCAGTAGCAACTGGACCTGCACGGGCGAGCCCATACTCGGCGAATTCACCCACAGCGCGACGCGGCGGTCGGTCAGCCACACCACCTTCTGCACGGTGGCACCGACGGCCGCGGCCGGGGTGGCGACCGGCTGGGCGGCGGCGGGTGCGATGGTGGCAGATCCTGCGGCGAGCGGTAGCACGACGACCGCGGCCACCGCCGCCAGTCGCCCACGAGCCGTACGAGCGCGGCGCGCTCTCCCCCATCTGACGGTTGCCTCACCTACCACAGAAGTTTTCTACCGCGCTGCGGGGCATAAGCCGGGGAGGACGCGCGGACAGCAAACGACCTGTCTCACAGCAAAAGTGACGAGTACCCCCGAATCGGGCGCCTGAAACACCCGACGCCGTGCAGAGTGCTGCACGGCGTCGGGCAATGTGCTCGAGAACTACCCGGCGTTCAGCGCCGCCAGGATGCCCGGGCGGGCCTTACCGAGCTCTTCCTCCCAGTACTTCCAGGAGTGTGTGCCGTTGATCGGGAAGTCGTACTGGGCCGGGATGCCCAGCGAGGACAGCCGCGCCTGGAACGACTTGGTGCTGATGAACGAGATCGCCTCGATACCCATCGCGTTGGCGGTGTTGAACACGCCGACCGCGGAGTTCGGGTGGTCGTGCGGGCCCGGGATGCCGTTGGCCGAGGAGATGAACATCGGCAGGCCGCGCAGCTGGGGCGCGAACACCATCGGATCCGACCGCAGCCACTGCGGGCTCCACGGCGCGGCCATCGAGTCCACGTTGAACCGACCCGCGTCGAGCATCATCACGCGGATGGCCTCACGCATGCCCGGGGCGTTCCAGTTCATCGGGCCGGAGAACGAGGCCGCGTACTTGAACTGGTCGCGGTGGAAGGCGGCCAGCCGCAGGGCGGCCGGGCCGCTCATGGACAGGCCCGCCACGCCGTAGTTGTTGCGCGCGACGCCGTAGTTGGCGAGGAAGTCCGGCAGCTCCTTGGTCAGGAAGGTCTCCCACTTGTAGGTGAACTTCTGACCGTTGGTGTTGCTCGGGGCCTGCCAGTCCGCATACCAGCTGGACTGACCGCCGACCGGCATCACGAGGGTGACGTTGTCATTGGCGAACATGCCCTGCGCGTTGGTCTCGAACGACCAGGCGTTGCGGTCATCGCGCGCCCGCAGGCCGTCGAGCAGGATCAGCGCCGCATTACCTCCGCCCCGGGCCCACTGCACCTGAACCTTCACCGGACCCATGGAGGACGGGACCATCAGCTCCTCGTAACCGCCCGCTGGGGTGTGGTGCACCGGAGCACTGAGGGGGGACGCCAGCGCGACCGTCGGGGTCGCCACACCCGCCGCGATCGGGAGGGCCAGTGCGGCTGCGCTCACAGCGAGAAGGCGTGTGCGCCAACCGAGCTTTGCATTTCGCCGTCCTGACTGGATTCCCTCCGGCGCGGCGGACCTGCCGAAACGCATTGATACTGCTCTCTTTCTGCTGCTGTAGTCTGCTGTTGTAGCCATGCCGCGCGACGGTGTGTCGCCGTCACCGGCACGATCAGCACTCACTCCGGACCCCGACTTCCGAGGTGAGTGGCTGCGCGTCTACGAACTGGTCACACTTGCGCTCGCTGGACGATATGCGACCGCCCTTTCGTTAGCAAGATGGGACGAACCATGTGACCGAAATCCGCCCGTGCAGCTTTCGTAATCGTGCGGTGACCCTATCGCGTCCGGCCGGTGATGTCGCGCGAACCCGAAATCTCTTCCGAGATCCCGGCTTTCGCCGGGAACAGGAAGAACGCCCGGATGCCCGGAAGGGAACGGGAAGAACGCCCGGATGCCCGGAAGGGAACGGGAAGAACGCCCGGGATGTGGCTGTCTAGCCGAGATTCGCGCTCAGATCGGGCAGCATCTTGTGGACCTGGTCGATCCAGTAACGCCAGAAGTGAACGCCTATCGGCGTGTAATCGAACGTCGCGTTACCACCGCCGAGACTGTTCCAGCGGGCCTGGAATGCCCGGGTATTGCCCAGCGCGATCGACTCCAGCACCGCGGCATTGGTCAGGTGATACGCGTCGACGGGACCGCGCAGCGGATCGCGCGGGCCGGGTATGCCGTTGCCGGAGGAGATCCACAGCCGCGTGCCGTGCTCGTGCAACAGCTTGGCGGCGAGGGTCGGATCGTGGCGCTGCCAGCGCGGATCCCCCGGCAGACCCCACATGGAGTCGATGTTGTAGCCGCCGGCATCCATCATCGCCGCCCGCAACGCCTCCGGCATCCCGGGGGCGGTCGGATTCAGATATCCCGAATAGGATGCGGCATAACGGAATTGATCGGGATGATAAGCCGCCAGGGTGAGGGCGGCCCCGCCGCCCATGGACAATCCGAATACCCCGTTGCCATTCGGATTGAAGCCGAGCCGATCGCGCAGCGCATTGCGCAGATCCCGGGTCAGGAATGTCTCCCATTCGTAGCGGTAGCTCTTACCCGGACCGCCCGACAGCGCCTGCGTCCCACCCGATCCTGAGGCCAGACCGACTGGCGAGCCTATCGGTGGCAACCCCAGGAACGAGCTGGGCGAGACCCAGTCGGAGTAGAAGCTGGACTGGCCGCCGATCGGCATGACCACATTGATGTTCCACTGGGTCAGCGTGCGCGAGATGTCGGTGTCGATCTCCCAGCCGGACAGGTCGTTGCGGGCGCGCAGCCCGTCCAGCGCGTACACAACACGCTGGGTATTGCCGTCGGCGGCGCGGAAGACCCGGGTTTTGACCGGACCCATGCCCGAGTCGACCCAGAAGTCGAAACCCGCCGGATCGTACGACGCGGCGGCCGGACCGGCCGCACCGACGGTGGCCGTCAGCGGCACCGAGAGGGCCACCGCCAGTCCGGCAATCGTGCGGCGCAACCGGCCCACGGGGCCGCCACCGGCGCCGCTCCGGCACCTACTGCCTTGCCTAGCAACCTTCTCGCACACCACATCCGACCGCATCGACTCGACCTTTCGCCTGTGCAATCACCGTTGACCGCATTACGAGCGCCCGCCGATCGGCACTCGGATGCCGAACGCCCGCGCGTCCGAGTGCGCGTTCGGCATTATTTCCGCCTCTTCTATAGGCGGACAGACGAAATGAAACCCACGGGAAAACACCCGCGAGACCGAATCGTGATAGAACGCGGTCAGCCGATATTGGCCGACATGTCCGGAATCATCCGATATGCCTCGGCCTGCCAGTTGAACCAGTCGTGCACACCGACGGCAGGGAATGAATACACCGCATTCTGCGCGCCCAGGGTCATCATGCGCACCTGGAAGGCACGGGTATTGGCCAGCGCCAAGGCCTCCAGGGGCGCGCCGCGAATGATGTGATCGGCGGCGGCCAACGGTGGCAGCCCCAGATCCTCCGGTGCGGGGACGCCGCTGCCGGCGGCTATCCACAGCCGCGTGTTGTTCGCGATCAGCCGGGGCGCGAAGACGAACGGGTCCATCCGCAACCACTGCGGGCCCCAGGGCGGCGCCATCGAATCGACGTTGTAGCCGCCCGCGTCGACCATGGCCGCGCGGATGGCCTCGCGCATACCGGGTGCGGAGATGTTGAGGTAACCGGAGAACGATCCGGCGAAGCTGAACTGGTCCGGGTGGTAGGCCGCCAGCGTCAGCGCCGCGCTGCCGCCCATGGACAGGCCGAACACCCCGTTGCGATCGACGCGAAAGCCCAGCCGGTCGCGCAGGGCGTCGCGCAGCTGGACGGTCAGGAAGGTTTCCCAGTCGTAGCGGTAGCTCTTGCCCGGCCCGCCCAGGAATGTCTCCGTCGCCCCGGAACCGGAGACCGAGCCGAAGCCGGTCGGTCCGATGCCGAAGTACGAGCTCGGCGCGTTCCAGTCGGCGTAGAAGCTGGACTCACCCCCGATCGGCATCACCGCATTGATATTCCAGCTGGCCAGCACCTCGGCGACATTGGTCTCGTGCTCCCAGCCACTGATGTCCTCGGTGGCCCGCATACCGTCGAGCACATAGGCGACGCGGTCGGTGTTGCCGTCGGCGGCGCGCAGGATGCGGGTCTTGATCGGGCCCATGACCGGGGAGTCGACCCAGAAGTCGAAGGCGGCGGGGTTGAAGGCGGCATGTGCCGGTGCGCCGCCGAGAACCGAGACCGTCAGGGGCAGCGTCAGCGTTATCGCCACCACCAGCATCGCTCGTCGTAGCCACGAGTCCTCGGTGGGACCCTCCTTACCGCGCGCACCTCGCATCGATTCGACCTTTCGCCCGGCGACCGGCGCGCATACCGCTCATTGCACGGTCGGCCGCTCGATCCGGATACCCAGATGAAGTTCTGCCACTCCGTGGTACTGCAGCTTCTCGCTCGACACGAGTATTACGGATGTCCGGTTGGTTCGCGGCAAGGCAGACCGGAATAAAACCGAAAAGTGATCTAGGACATTGGCAATCCGGCAGCGAAAAGCCCGTGACGGCGGCCCTGGGGGCCGCCGTCACGGGCATGAGAAGTGGGGGCCCCGGCCGCCGTCACGGGCATGAGAAGTGGGGGCCCCGGCCGCCGTCACGGGCATGAGAAGCGGGGGGACAGAGCCTGGGGCTGCCCTGGTCAGCCGATGTTGGCGGACAGGTCGGGGAGCATGCGGTAGAGCTCGCTCTCCCAGTAGCGCCAGTTGTGGACGCCTACGTTGGGGAAGTCGTAGGTGACGTTGTTGGCGCCGAGGGACATCATGCGGACCTGGAAGGCGCGGGTGTTGATCATCGCCAGGGTTTCCAGGCCCATCGCGTTGAGGGTGTTGAAGTTCGGGCCGTCGACCGGGCCGGGCAGGCCGCTGCCGGAGGAGATCCACAACCGGGTGTTGTTGGCCTTGAGCCGCGGCGCGAAGACGAACGGGTCCATCCGCAACCACTGCGGGCCCCACGGCGGAGCCATCGAGTCGATGTTGTACCCACCGGCATCAATCATCGCGACGCGCAGCGCCTCACGCATACCCGGCGCGGACACGTTCAGGTAGCCCGAGTAGGAACCGGCGTAGCTGAACTGGTCCGGGTGGTAGGCGGCCAGCGTCAGCGCGGCGCTGCCGCCCATGGACAGGCCGAACACGCCGTTGCGGGTCGGGTTGAAGCCCAGCCGGTCGCGCAGCGCGTTGCGCAGGTCGCGGGTCAGGAAGGTTTCCCAGTCGTAGCGGTAGCTCTTACCCGGGCCGGCGGCCAGCACCATGGTCGCGCCCGAGCCCGAGGCGGATCCCGACGACGAGCCGGAGATCGGCGGCAGGCCGAAGAAGGAGCTCGGCGCATTCCAGTCGGCGTAGAAGCTGGACTGCCCGCCGATCGGCATCACCACATTGATATTGGCCTTGGTGAGCGCATCGGCGATGTTGGTGTCGTGCTCCCAGCCGCTGATGTCCTGGGTGGCGCGCATGCCGTCGAGGGCGTAGACGACCCGGCTGGTGTTGCCGTCGGCGGCGCGGAAGATCCGCGACTTGATCGGGCCCATGACGGGCGAATCGACCCAGAAGTCCATGCCACTGGGATTGAATGCGGCCGAGGCGGTCCCGGCCCCGACCGCTGTCGCGCCGAACGGCACCAGCGTCGCCAGCGCCACGCCGAGCACCGACCGCTTGAGCCAGCCGGCCCGGCGATGTCTTCTCTGCGCCCCTCGCACAGTCACGCCTCGCATATTCTGTTCGGCCTTTCCTTTGTGCGGCCGGGCTCGGCCGCTTCTTGCGGGTGATCGCCACAACGCATGGCCACAACGCATGACGGCATGCGCCCCCGACGGACGTACTCATGGGAGCTTATCGCGTCGGCGATGGCCCAGCGTTACCGAATCGAGACAAAGTGGCGAAGAACGCAAGAGCACAGCACTAATTCGGAGCCACCGGCGCGGTCGGATCGACCAGGTGGCACCGCTGGATCTCGTACTTTGGCACCCGGTCGATGCGGTACTTCGCGAAGTGGAAGGCCTGGACGATGTTGTGCCGGAACCGGTCCCAGGTCAGCGGGGCCCGCGAGGAGGCCAGCAGGTCCTGGGTGGCCGGGCAGCTCAGCGCCGTGCGGGCCTGGTTCACCCACTTCTCGTCGAGGAACCACGGCATCCACGGATGCCGATCGACCATGCCGGCGTCCACCAGCACCCAGTCCGGGTACAGGTTCTTGTCGTGGCCGATCCGGCCGTCGGCGAGCCGGTCGGTGTGCGCGGCCAGCGGATAGGCCAGGCCCTCCTGATCGATGACCCGCACGTTCAGGGGAACGTTCATGCTGGTCATGCCCAGATTCAGGAAGTAGACGGTATGGCCGTACCCACCCTCCGGAATCGGCAGCGGGGGCGGGGCGACGAACCACATCATGTACGACGGCGAACTGAGCAGCAGACCGCCGTTGGGGTTGTGCTCGATATCGCGCACCATGGCCCGCATGCGCGGATAGTCCAGATAGTCCTCGGCCAGCACCGGATGGTCGTGCCCGCTGTTGAGGACGTAGTAGATGCGCTCGTCGACGATCCCGGTGTCGCTGATGGAGGCACCCGAGGTGTTGGCGGTGGTGTTCGCCGCGAACAGCGCCCACCCGATCGCCCCTGCCCAGACGACCAAGGGCAGGACGAGATCCCGGCCGAAAGCACGCCGGGATGAGGAGGAGGGGGCGGCCTGCCGGGATGAGGCGGAAGGGGCGGCCTGCCGGGATGACGAGCGGTCGGGCAGGCGCACCGGAATCACCGCGACCGGCAGCAGCAGGATGAACAGCTGCGGGAGCAGCATCCGGCCGTGCATGAAGTCGCCGCCGACGCGGATGTTGAAGACGACGAGCAGCAGCCCGGCGAGGAGCATCATGGCGACGACCGCGCTCGGCGAATGCAGCCGCGTCCGCAGCCGGAACCACTTCGTGATTCCGGCACGCTCTCCGCCGGAGACCTCGGTGTCCGTCGCGGCGGCGGTACGACGCGAACGCGTCATGAGAACCAGCCCGGCCACGACGAGCAGCAGCAGCGGCACCCAGAGGTAATACGGGCCGACCAGATCCCACAGGTAGGTGAAGCCCTGCTTCCACTTGGCGCCGCCCGCCTCCTTGGCGACCGCGGTGTTCGGATAGGGCAGGCCGTAGTAGCCCATGCGCCAGATCTGATAGCCGACCGGAACCAGCCCGGCGACCGCGACGATCATCGCGCGCAGGACGATCGGCCGCACCCGCGTCCGCGGCATCGGGGCGCAGAAGACCAGCAGCAGGGCCAGACCGCCGACGACGGTCATCTCCGGCCGGATCACCCAGCACAGCCCGGCCCAGAACACCAGGCCGAAAAGGCTTGGCAGGCGGACCCTCTCGGCCTGGCTCCAGCGCATGAGCAGCCACCACAGCACGCCCAGCCAGAAGATGACCAGGCAGTTCTCCAGTCCGGAGGTGGCATAGTCGCGGGCGGGCGGCACCGCGATGTAGACCAGCGCGCCCGCGGGCAGCAACAACTGCCCGGCGCTACCGCCCCACAACCGTGCGGAGCCGAGCATCGCGAATACGACGGCCAGCAGCGACAGCGTCAACGCCACCGCCAACGCCACGTACTCCAGCCGCACCTGGGTGAGCCATCCGAAGAACCAGATGACGTAGGTCCACGCCGCACTGGTGTTGGTCTCCACCCGCTCACCCGCGTTGAAGACCGGTCCGTTCCCGGCCAGCAGATTGCGCACGGTGCGCAACACGATCAGGCCGTCGTCGGCGATCCAGCGCCGCTCCCAGGCGCCGGCCCCGAACAGGACCACGGTGAGCGTCATCCCACCGACGAATGTGGCGCGGGTGAGTAGCGAGAAGCGCCGCTCGGCTAGCGCCCGACGCAGCGCAGCACCGACCGGCAGTGCCGTCGTCGGTGCATCGTCTTCCCGCTTGTCTCCCGCTACCACCATCTCGTCAGGTGAGATAGACAGCGACAACTACCGCTCCGATCCACGCTATGGCCAGGAGTTGCAGAACACGATCCCCCAGCGCGATCTCTTCGGGTTCACCGGCCTCGCCACCATCGACGTCGACCGCGTAGCGCAGGATCGCGATCGTAATAGGAATCATCGAGATCGCGAACCACGGGCTGTTCTTGTGATCAGCTTCGAACGCCCACAGTCCGTAGAAGACGACTACGGCAGTGCCGGACAGAGTCCAGATGAAACGCAGATAGGTGGGCGTGTAGTACTGCAGCGACTTGCGAATCTTCGCGCCGGTGTCGAGCGCGATCTTGAGCTCGGCATAGCGCTTGCCCGCGGCCATGAACAGCGAGCCGAAGGCCATGATCAGCAGGAACCATTGCGACAGATGGATATCGGCGGCCGCGCCACCGGCAACCGCACGCAGCAGGAAGCCCGACGACACGATACAGACGTCGAGCACCGCCTGATGCTTGAGCCCGAAACAGTAGGCGAGCTGGATGCCGATGTAGATCGCCATCACCACGGCCAGCTGCCACGCCGCCGCGAACGAGAGCAGGATCGAGCCGATGAGCAGCACTACCGACAGCGAATAGGCCAGATTCACCGGCACCACACCGGCGGCGATCGGCCGGAAGCGCTTGGTCGGATGCGCCCGATCGGCCTCCACGTCCAGAGCGTCATTGATCAGGTAGATGCCGGAGGCGGCCATGCAGAAGACCACGAAGGCGATCGCGATGTGCCAGTCCCGGGTGAAGTCCGCCAGGTAGTAGGTGTCGGTGCCGGGAATCTTGCCCGCCACCATCGGTGCGGCCAGCACCAGGACGTTCTTCACCCACTGCCGCGGCCGCACGGCCTTGAGCACGCCGCCGACCAGGGTCTTGGGCGGACCCTTGATAACGGCCTCGTCCAGATCGACGCTGGTCGGCTCTTCACTCATATCAACGAGGGTTCTTTCCTGTGCGGTCACTGGCGAATCTCTTTTCGGCGGCAAGCACTGCTGCTGCGGACGCGGCGCCCAGCGCGGAGCCGGCCAGCACGTCGGAGGGGTAGTGCACCCCGAGAACGACCCGGGAGAGCAGCATCGGCGGTACGAGTACCGCAGGCAAGGGTAGCCCGGTCAGTCGGCCGAGCAACACGGCCGCCGCCGTCGTCGAGGTCGCATGCGAGGACGGGAAGCTCAGCTTGCTCGGTGTCGACACGTTGACCTGCACCGACGGATCGTTCGGGCGGGGACGGCGCACGACGCGCTTGATCACCACCGAGGCGGCATGAGCACCGAAGGCGCCCACCGCCACTCCCGCCCACTGCCGGCGGCGCGGCTTGTCGACCAGGGCACCCAGCGCGCCGATGCCCATCCATCCGAGCGCATGCTCGCCGAAGTGCGACATGCCGCGAGCGGCCTTGATCACCTGCGGATTTCGGCCGATGGTGCCCTGCACCGCGTTGATGATCTTGACCTCGGCGGGTGCCGGTGCCGCAGGCTCGGGCACAACGTGCAGATGCGGCGAATCGGCCGATTCCGCTGCGGTGGCGGTCATTTGCTCTTCCCCTCACTCCCGAGCTGCCCGCCACCCGTGTGGATGCCGAAGGCATTCTCCCAAGCGGCCGTGCTGGTCAAATACGGATGTGTGGCACGATACTGCTCGCGGATTTCACCGAACCGGGCGGCCAGTTCCTTGCGCAGCCGCATGGCCTCCTTGAACAGCGCCAACGCCTGTCGCGGATCGCGCTTACGGTAGACGACCCCGCGGCCGTCGGCCGTGGTGACGGTGACGCCGTCGACCTGTGACAGCAGGAACCAGCGGGCGTCCAGGGTCGGCACGTTGAGCTGCGGGCGCTCATGGTGTTCGGACTTGGCCGGGCGCAGATTGTGCAGCACGCCCTTGCCGAGCCGGGCGATCTTGGCGATCGGATTCGGCGGTTCGCCCACCGCGCCCACATCCGCACCACTGGCCAGCGGCAGTTCCGTCGACGACGGCAGGACCACCGCATCCGGGAATTCCTTGCGCATCCGCGCCACCGAGCCCAGCGCCGTGGGCAGCAGCTGGAACAGCCGGTCCGGGCCGGCCATGAAGTCGCGGATCGCCTGATTCTGGATGGCGACCGTCGAATACTCCAGGCACAGCAGATGTTTCAGCGTCGCCTTGATCGTGTTGATGACCATCGGGCGACCGTCGTTCGGCAGGTGCAGCGCGGCGACGACCAAGCGGTTGCGCAGGTGGAAGTACGCCTGCCAGTCGATGGCGTCGTCCTTGTCGCTCCACGCCATATGCCAGACCGCCGCGCCCGGCAGGGTCACCGTCGAATAGCCGTGCTGCTTGGCGCGCAGACCGTATTCGACGTCGTCCCACTTCAGGAACAGCGGCAGCGGCTGGCCGATCTCCTCGGCCACCACCCGCGGGATCACGCAGGTCCACCAGCCGTTGAAGTCCACGTCGATGCGCCGGTGCAGCAGCTTGGAATTGTCCCTGTCGCGCAACGGATACTTCGAGAAGTCGTGGTCGTACTCCACATTCGGCGCGGCGGTCCACATCCAGATGCCGCGGTCGACCACCTCGCCCATGGTGTGCAGATGCGAGCGCTCCTGCAGATTCAGCATCTGCCCACCGACCAGGGTGGGCGTGCGGGCGAATCGAGCGAAGGCCAGCGCACGCAGAATGCAGTCCGGCTCGATCTCGATATCGTCGTCCATGTACACGATGTACTGGGCGTCGGTGGTTTTCAGCGCCTCGTACATGACGCGGCTGTAGCCGCCGGAGCCACCGAGATTCGGCTGATCGTGAATGGCCAGGCGGTCTCCGAGCACGGCCGCGGCCTCGCCGAAACCGGGCTCGTCGCGCACCTTGCGGGTGCCCTGGTCCGGGATGATGACGGCCTTGATCTTCTCCAGCACCAGCGGGTCCGACCCCAGTGCCGCAAGGGTTTTCACGCAGTCGGTGGGGCGGTTGAAGGTGGGCATGCCCACCGCGATGCTGCCCTCACCGGGCGCCTCGATCGGCGCATACCAGCCGCCGCTGCGCAATTCGACCTGCGAGTCGGTGGTGATGTCGAACCAGATCCACCCGCCGTCCTCGAAGGGGCCGAGGTCGACCTCGAATTCGACGGTGATTCCGTCCGGGCTGCTGAATTCCTGTCCCTGCACATGGATTCGCGACCCGTCGGCCTTCGACCGGTAGACGTCGACTCGGCCGTGTCCGGACAGATCCAGGCGCAGCACAACGGATTTCAGAACCGTCCAGCGCCGCCAGTAGCTGGCGGGAACGGCATTGAAATAGGTGCAGAACGACACCTCGGATTCGGCGCCGATCGAGAGCGAGGTGCGGGAGGTGGCATGGGCGCGACGGGCGTTGGTCGCCGACTCCTCCAGATAGAGGGTGCGCACGTCCAACGGCTCGCCCGGGCGGGGCAGGATGATCCGCTGCAGAAGCGCTTTCGCGCGGGTGTGGGTGGTCATCTCTTCCAGCGTCGCTCGCGTTGTCATTCGTTGTCGTCCCGATCCACCAGCGGTGCACCGGATTCCAGATGGGGTCGCAGTACGTTGTCGAACATGCTCAGCGCGCTGCCGATCGCCATATGCATGTCGAGGTACTTGTAGGTACCGAGGCGGCCACCGAAAAGCACCTTGGCCGCAGCGGTTTCGGCCTTGGCGCGCTCGCGGTAGGCGAGCAGCTTGGCCCGGTCCTCAGGGGTGTTGATCGGGTAGTACGGTTCGTCGCCGGTCTGGGCGAAACGCGAGAATTCGCGCTGGATCACCGTCTTGTCGTTCGGATACCAGTCCCGCTCCGGGTGGAAGTGGCGCGGTTCGATGATGCGGGTGAAGGGCACGTCCGCATCGTTGTAGTTCATCACCGAGGTGCCCTGGAAGTCGCCGGTCGGCAGCACCTCGGTCTCGAAATCGATGGTGCGCCAGCCCAATTCACCTTCGGCGTAGTCGAAGTAGCGGTCCAGCGGGCCGGTGTAGACGACGGGGGCGTCCGGATTCTGGGCGCGGATCTCCTCGCGCACCTGGAACCAGTCGGTGTTCAGCCGGACCTCGATCAGATCGGATTCGGCCATCTTCGACAGCCACGCGGTGTAGCCGTCGCGAGGCAGGCCCTCGTAGGTGTCGTTGAAGTACCGGTTGTCGAAGGTGAAACGCATCGGCAGACGGGTGATGTTGCCCGCGGGCAGTTCCTTCGGGTCGGTCTGCCACTGCTTGGCGGTGTAGTCGCGGAAAAACGCCTCGTACAGCGGGCGACCCATCAACGAGATCGCCTTCTCCTCGAAGTTGGCGGCATTCTTGCCGTCGACCTCGGCGGACTGCTCGGCGATCAGCTTGCGGGCCTCGTCGGGGGTGAAGTAGCGCCCGAAGAACTGTGACAACAGCCCCAGGCCCAACGGCAGCGGATACGCCTGCCCCTTGTGCATCCCGAACACCCGGTGCTGATACCCGGTGAATTCGGTGAACTGGTTCACATAGTCCCAAACCCGCTTGTTCGAGGTGTGGAACAGGTGCGCCCCATATTTGTGCACCTCGATGCCGGTCTCCGGATCCGCCTCCGAATATGCGTTGCCGCCCAGGTGGTGGCGGCGCTCGATCACCAGGACCCGCTTGCCGAGCAGGTTTGCGGTGCGTTCTGCGATGGTCAGCCCGTAGAAGCCGGAGCCGACGACGATGAGATCGAAGGGGGATGCGACGGTCACGGATGCCCAGCGTAGCGGGACCGCCTCTCCGCGTCTTCAGGCCATTGCAATCCACCCGCCGCCCCACTGTGCCGTAGATCACATCCACTGGCCGTCACGCCGCCCGAGGGCGCCTCGTCCGAAGGGCATATCAGCGTTTCCGGCCCGACAGGAGGCATCCGATGAATCGCTTCGTCACAATCGCCACGCTCATCGCGGCGGCATCAATGGTGGGTATCGGCGCCTGGTGCCGCATCGATCCCGGCAACTTCGCCCGGTGGGCCAACTGGACCGACCACGAACATTTCCTGCACGACGCCGGGGTCTTCCAGATCGGCATCGGCCTGATGATGATCGCGGCGCTGCTGTGGCGCGATGTCGTCGCCGTCGTGCTGGGCGGATTCCTGATCGCCAACACCCTGCACGCGTTCAACCACGCGGTCGATCACGGCGGCGGGCACAGCTCCGATCCCTGGTCGCTGCTGGCGTTCTCCGTCCTGGCCGCCCTCGCCCTCGTCGTCCGTCTGCGCGTCCTGCGCCGCCGGACCGCTCCCGCCGCCGTCCCGGAGGCCTGACAGTCATGCGCATCCTGCTCGCCGGTGCCACCGGCACCATCGGCTCGGCCCTTGTCCCCCAACTGCTTTCGGCCGGTCACAGCGTGCTCGGCCTGACCCGCAATCCCGCCGGGGCCGAACGTCTCGCCGGACTCGGCGTGCGGCCGGTGATCGCGGACATGATGAACGCCGATGCCCTGCTCGCCGCCGTCGCCGGGCTGCGCGCGGACGCGGTGGTGCATCAGGCCACCGCCCTGACCCGCACCCCTACCCGGCACCGCGACCTGTACGCCACCGATGCGCTGCGCGACGAAGGCACCCGTAATCTGCTGCGGGCGGCGCGGATCGTCGGCGCCGAACGGTTCGTGACGCAGTCGTTCTTCCTCGGCTACGGCTGGAAGGACCACGGCTCGACCCCGCTCACCGAGGACCGGCCGTTCGCGCAGCTCGGTCGGGGCCCGTATGACCGGCATCTGCGGTCGCTGCGGTCCAATGAGGATCAGGTGCTCGGCTTCGGCGGCATCGCCCTGCGCTACGGGCTGTTCTACGGACCCGAACAGTCGACCTTCGGACTGATGGACAGCCTCCGGCGCCGGAAGCTTCCGGTGCCGCGCCACGCGTCGAACCTGCATCCCATCCACATCGCCGACGCCGCGGCCGCCACCGTCGCGGCACTGGAGCGCGGACGCCCGGGGCAGGCGTACAACATCGCCGACGACGAGCCCGTCGATATGGGGGACTACCTCGACGCCCTCGCCGCCATCGCGGGCGCGCCCGCCCCGCGCCGGGTGCCCGGCTGGCTGTTGCGCGCGACCCCCTACCTGCACGGCCTGCTGGTCGGCACGCACATCCGCCTCGACACGACCGAGGCCAGGCGAGAACTCGGCTGGACCCCGCAGTATCCGACCTACCGGGACGGCTTCGCCGCGCTGGACACCACCTCGGCGCCCGCGCACCGAACTCAGTAATACGGGTATTGCAACTGCTGCCGAGCCGCTATCCACCGGCCGGTGGACCGGGCCGCGGCCAGACAGAGGGTGATGACGTGAAAGGTGAATCCGATCGTCAGGAAAACGGCCATGAAGGCCACATCGGATTTCTCGAACGGTTCGGTCGCGGCGACGAACACCGCCCATCCGGCCAGCCCGAGCATGACCAGCACGGCGGCCATGATCACCAGGACGCGGCCCACGCCGCGCCGGGCCAGCAGCAGAACCGACCCCGACAGGAACAGCGCGGCCACCACGCCGAGCAGGATGAGCAGGACGAAGTCGATGACGAGGTGGCCCGCCCCGCTCCGCACATCACTGCGCGTCCCGAATGCTCCGCCGACGGCCGCGGCACTCCACAGCAGGCCCTGCAGCAGAGCCAGGATTCCCCCCGTGATCGCGGTGCCGCCACCGGCCTTCGGCGGGGCGGGGTAGCCGTAGACGGGATAGCCCGGCGGGCCGTACGGATAGTTCATTCGGGTTCTCCCCCTTACTTACTCGGGCGCGAACTCTACCGCGCGAGGGGTCGGCTCGCCGCCCGCCTCGAGGGGGTATGACGCGAGGGTGCCCCGCTGCATCCGGCGGGGCACCGTCTCTCGTTGTGTTCGGCCGGGACCGAATCTCGGCTACTGCAGCCGGGTTTCGGCATAGACCCGCATGGCGTCGCGCACGAGTTCGGCCGTGCCGGTGCCGTACTTGTCGTAGTTCTGGCCGTAACGCGGGTCGGCAACGTACATTTCGCCGAGACCGGTGAAGGCTTCGGCCGTCGGGCGCCTGCCCTGCCAGCCCACCACGATCCAGTCGTAGTGGCGCCGCGTGATGGCCTGCACCTCGTCGCTGTCGGGCGAGAGACCTTCGTTGAAGGCCCGGCCGTAGTCCGCGGCGATATCGAGGGCGGTCTGGCCGAACTGTTGCTTCTCCTCCTCGCTCAGCGAACGCCACCAGCGGTCGCCGCTCTCGTAGGCCTCGCGGCCCCAGCGCTCGATCACCTCGTCCTTGTACTGGGTGTGGTCGAATCCGTCGAATACTTCGTCAGCCATGAGTGGCTCACCTGCTTCCGTCTTGCGCAATGTGGTGTGCACCGACGCGATCTGGCGAGCGATCCGATCCTGTTCCTGCCGAAGCAGATTCAGATGTGTGCGCAGCGCGGCCGCCGCATCCTGTTCGCCCGCGAGCACTTCGGCGATGACCGGCAGGCCGAGGCCGAGTTCCCGCAGCAGCAGGATGCGTTGTAACCGCACGAGGGAGTCCTGGTCGTAGTACCGGTACCCGTTGGCGCCGATCCGGCTCGGCGGTAACAATCCGAGCTGGCCGTAGTGGCGCAGGGTGCGGCTGGTGGTCCCGGCCGCCTTGGCCAGCTCCTGGATGGACCATTCGGTCGGGGATTTCACCACCGTTCACTCCTCTCGTCGCGTCGACACATCCAGCGTGCAAGTTGACGCTACGTCAACGTCAATCCTTATTTTCAGTATCCGACGGTGAACCGGGTCCGGTGGTGTTTCGGCCGTTCCGCCTCGTCGAGCAGGGCGACGGCCAGATCCTCCATCGAGAGGAACGAGGCACCCTCGTCGTCGACGAGCAGTTCGTCGGTGCCGACCCGATAGACGCCCCGGCGTCGGCCCGGCTCGAGCAGCGGGGGCGGGCTCACATAGGCCCAGTCGACGGGCCCGCCGTCGGCGACGGTGCGGAACAACTCCAGTTGCGCACGGCAGGCCAGGGCGATCGGGAGCAAGTCGGCCGGGAAGTCGGGCAGCTCGGCCACGGTCCGGCCGTCGGCCCCGGGCACGGTCAGCGTGCCCGCACCGCCGACGACCAGCAGCCGCACCTCGGTGCGGGCCAGACCGGACAGCAGCCCCTCGGCGACGACGGCGAGTTCGTACTCCCGGCCCGGCGCCGGGCGGGTCGCGCTGATGACCAGATCCCGGCCCGTGCTCAGCTCGGCGACCTGGTCGGGATCGGTGGCGTCACCGGTGCGGACCTCGACCTCGGCGGGCAGATCTCGCAGACGGTCGAGGCTGCGCGAGACGGCCGTGACCCGATGACCCCGCGACAGCGCCTCGGTCACCACCCGGCGACCGACCGCGCCTGCTGCTCCGAAAACGGTGATATGCATGATGTTCGAACTCCTTGTGACGGAAGGGCAAGGGGGCGAGAGGTTCCGCGCCGAGGACGATCAGGCGGCGCGAGCGGCGACCGGAGTCACCGGCATGCTGTGTGGCGCAACGTCGTTCGGCTGCGGTTCGGACTGCTTCCGGAGACCTCCCACCTGCCCCAGAAGCGTGCCGCCCAGGGCGATGGCCATGCCCAGCACCTGCAGCGGAGACAGCGCCTGACCGAGCCACGCCCACCCCAGCACGGCGGCGGCCAGCGGGCTGAGCAGGCTGAGGAACGACACCGAGGTCGCGGGCATCCGGCCCAATCCGCGGAACCAGACGAAGTAGGCGGCGGCAGTGCCGAGCAGACCGATGTAGAGGTAACCGCCGAGCGCCCGGCCGTCCAGAGCCGGCGGTGCGCCCTCGGCGAGCAGGGCCAGCGGCAGCAGCACCAGCCCACCGGCGGCCAGCTGCCATCCGGTGAACGCGAGCGGACCCACACCGTCGGGGCGACCCCAGCGGCCGACCAGCACGGTCCCCGCGGCTATCGACGCCGCCCCACCCAGACCGGCCACCACGCCGACCGCATCGAGTGCGGCATTGGCGCGCAGCACAACCAGTGCCACACCGAAGATTCCGATGACTCCCGCGAGCAGCTTGCGGGCCGCCGGCCGTTCGCGCAGCAGCAGGGCGGCGAATCCGAGAGCGAACATGGGCGCGGCGGCGCCGAGGACCGCCGCGACACCACCCGGCAGCCGATAGGCGGCCAGGAACAACAGCGGGAAGAAGGCGCCGATATTCAGCACGCCGAGCACGCCCGCGCGCCAGATCCATTGGCCGCGAGGCAACACCCGAGTGACGACCAGCAGCACCAGACCGGCGGGAAGGGCGCGCATGAGGGCGGTGAACATCGGCCGTTCCGGCGGCAGGAATTCCGAGGTGACGGCGTAGGTGGTGCCCCAGACCAGGGGCGCAAGTCCGGTGAGAGCCAGGGTTGCGACCCGCGAACTCGCCACGGCGGAGGTGGTTGTCATGTCGGTCTCTCCTGATTGATAATCTCAATGTTGAGATAACACACCAGAACTCATCTTCATGTCAAGTATCTGAATGTTGAGATTCATACTCCTGAGAGGACAGCATGAGCGACGCGGTGGATCAGGCCATAGCCGACTGGGGCAAGGTGCGACCGGACCTCGACGTCTGGCCGATGCACGTGACCGGCCGGATCAAACGCCTGGGGCCGCTGCTCGACCGTGAGATGAAGAAGGTCTTCTCCCAATTCGGCCTGGAGTACTGGGAATTCGACGTGCTCACCACGCTGCGCCGATCCGGCGGTCCCGACGGGCTCACCGCGGGTGGGCTGATCAAGGCCACGATGGTCACCTCGGGTGCCATCACCAACCGCATCGACCGCTTGGAGGCCAAGGGGCTGGTTCGGCGCACCCAGGATCCGAAGGACCGCCGCACGGTCCGCATCCAGCTCACCGAGGCGGGCCGCGCACTGGTCGACGAAATCATGCCCGTGCATGTCGACAACCAGGTCCGGTTCCTCGGCGGTCTGGAGCGCAAGGAACTGGCTCAGCTGAGCGATCTGCTGCGTGCCCTGGCGGAATGCCTGGGCGACACCTCGCTGGACTGAGCCCGGCTCACTCGCCGACGGATTCGATGATCATCGGCTCCACTGCACCCGGCGGTGCGGGCGGAGAGCTCACCGCAGGCTCACCGGATTCGGCGGGCGCATCCGAGGGAGCATCGGCTTCGGGTCCGGCGGCGCTCGGAACGGGTGCCGGCAGAGGTGGCGCCGGCAGGGGGAGAGGCTTTGTGGTCCAAGGATCTTCCGGCAGGTACTGCGGCAGCGGCGGCGGTGTGGGTGTCGCCGCGGTGCCGGGCTGAATCGTGCCGCCCGGTCGCGCCGCGAGGGCGCGGGGGGCGATGCGCAGCAGGGTGGCGACGTCGACGACGCGGGCGCCGAGTCCGGGAGTGGCAACGATAGCCCCGCCCTGGAATAGCCGGAATGTTCCGGCCCGGCCGGGCAGTGGCGACTCCTGTCCGAGCGGCTCACCGAGTGGCCCGGCGGGACCTCCGGTCACGGCGTATGTCGCGGCGACAGCGCTCGTGACATCCGGTGCCGCGGGTGGCCGGGCGGGAGAGGGCGCGAGTTCGGCGAGGGTGGGGCCGACCTCGAGGGTGTCGATATCGATCGGGCTGCCGCCGCCGGGCGCCGACGAATATTCGGTCCGCAGGATGCGGCCGTTGCGCAGCAGCACCTGCCCGGTCGTGGTGCGCACTGCCGAGGTTGCCCGGGGGTCTTCCTTTTCCGTGCCCGGATAGACCTGACAGTCGGTGGTGTCGCAGGTCTGGGCATAGGCGTAGCGGTGTTCGGCCAGCGCATAGGACCGGGCGGCGACGGCCTGGGCGCGCAGTGCCTCGGCCCCGCCGCGGTCGGCCCAGTTGGCCTGCATCTCTGCCGGGACCACACCGAGCAGATAGTCCTCGACATCGAGTTCGTTCACGGTGCGGGCCGCGCCGTTCTCGAGCACGACACCGAGCACACCCCGGAACGTGCCGCCGTCGCACACCTTCAGATGTTCGGTGGCGGGACGGTCGGGCCCCGGATCGACCGGGTATGCCCGGGGGTCGTCGGTGCTCCCCCGCCACAGCACCTCGCCCGTACAGCCGGAGGTCACCGTGACGTCGGCGCCCTCGGGCGTCGGCGTCAGATGGGCCACTTGGCCCCGGACGACACGGCGACCCGCGACTGCCAGACCGGCATCGGAGTACACGTCGAGAGTCTGTCCGTCGTACACGGTCAGCCGGACCCGCACGGTGGCCGGGCCGACGGTGGCCGAGACGGCTCCCGGGTAGTAGGTGCCGAGAATGCGCTCGGCCGTCGCACCCGATGCCGCCTGCTCGAGGGCTCCGAACTGGCTCATCCCCCGGCCGTGCCCGGTGGAGAGGGGCCGGTACGCGGCATCGGTCCGGGGCGGCAGGGGCCCGTTCACCGCGATCACGATGGAGCCACCGGCCACGGTGGCCGTGACCAGTCCCGCGGCGAGGGCCCGGCGTCGTCGCCGACGCCCGCGTAGCTCGCCCGTTTTCCCCTGCCGGTTCATGCCTGCCATGTCGACTCCCAGGGATCTCGCGGATCGGCGGCCCGGTCCGTTTCCGAACGCCGTGCCGATCGACCAATACCGACCGGCATGTCCTCCCAAATGGACGGCTATCGGAAAGTTACATTTCAGCTATCGATAGTCTTAGCCTCAACCAAAGCTTTAGATTTTGTGACATTTGTGACTAGTGTGACTATTGATCCGTCAGGAATCAACCCGCATCGCTGCTGACGGTCGACGGTTCTACCGAATGGGAGATGCTCGTGCCGTACCGCAGACCACCACGTTCCTATCTGCTCCCGGTCGTCACGACCCTGGCGGTCGCCGCCCCGCTGGCGACCTGCGCTCTGTACCACTCGGCAAACTATCGAACGGCCACCGACAGCAATCCGGCCGCGATACCCGCGCAACTGGCCGAGGTGGCGCTCGCCTCGGCCCCGGACGTGATACTCCCGCTCCGCGAGCTGACCGGCCTGGATCTACCCGACCTACACCTGTCCGACCTACGCAAACTGCCCCTTCCCCGCGCGATCCAAGTCCCACCCGGCCTGCCGACACCGCCCGGCGTGCAGCTGCCCAGCGAGATCCCCCTCCCCCAGTTCTCCGCGGCGCCGAAGACCACCCCGCTGGCAACCACCCCGCCCGCACCCGCGGCTCCCGCGTTCCAGTTCGCCGCGGATGATTCGGCGCCCGTGCCCGGCGCGAATCCCGACACCCCTGCTCTGGCGCCGGGCGCGGTGGCTCCTGAACTCGCCGATCAGGTCGGCGCCGAGGTCAAGGAACTCTCCCGCGACACCCCGTTCAGCATGGTCGCGCTCACCGCGAAGGATCTCGCCGGCACCAAGGCGCTGGTGCGAGCCCGCGGCTCCGACGGCACCTGGGGTCCCTGGTTCGATACCGAACAGGTCGACACCCGCCGCAACGATCACACCCGCGCCGACCGGACCGGCACCGAACCGATCTACGTGGGCACCACCAAATCGGTGCAGGTGCTGGTGACACATAAGGCGGGACAACAGGTTCCGCACGCCGCCAGGTCCGACGATCCCGCGCAGCTGGCGGCGGAGAGCTTGGCGGCGATCCTGATCGATCCGGGCCGGGGTGCGGCGGATATGAATCTGTCGGCGGTGGCGGCGCCGCTGCCCGGCGGCGGGCCGAAGGTGATCAGCCGCGCCCAGTGGGGCGCCGACGAGTCGCTGCGCTGCGAGGAACCGACCTACGACGACGGCCTCGGCGGAGTCACCGTGCACCACACCGCCGGTCGCAACGACTACAGCCCCGAGGATTCGGCGGGCATCGTCCGCGCGATCTACGCCTACCACGCCAAAACGCTCGGCTGGTGCGATATCGGCTACAACGCCCTGGTCGACAAGTACGGGCAGATCTTCGAGGGCCGCTTCGGCGGGCTGGACAAGCCGGTCCAGGGCGCACACGCGGGCGGCTTCAACGAGAACACCTCCGGCGTGGCCATCATGGGCGACTTCCAGTCCGAACCGCCCACCGATGCCGCGATCCAGGCGGCCGGGCAGTTCATCGGGTGGCGCACCAAGATCGCGGGGCTGGACCCGAAGGGGCAGACGACCATGTGGTCCGAAGGCACCGAATTCACCCCGTATGCGCTGGGCGAGGCGGTGCAGCTGCCGATCGTGTTCGCCCACCGCGACGTCGGCAACACCACCTGCCCCGGCGACGCCGCCTACGCGCTCATGGACCGCATCCGCGATATCGCCGCCTCCTCCGCCGCCCCGTCGTCGAACAGCAACGACGTGCGTGCCGATGCGGGCGATCCCGCGCAGCGGACGCGGCAGAGCCAACGCAGCCAAACCGATCTGGCGGCCCTGGCGACCTTGACCACGAAACTGCTGAACATGATCGACCGGAACCTGATCGCCAAATACTGGTCGGCACAGGGCGGTCCGAACGGCCGCCTCGGCGCGGCGGCGTCCGAACCGGTGCCCACCAGGGACGGCGGGCAGTACGTGAAATTCGTCAACGGCTACGTCTACGCCGGACAGGACGGCAGCATCATCGAGTTGGCCGGCCGGATCCTGGACCGCTTCGTCCAACTCGGCGCCGAGAGCGGCATCCTCGGCCTGCCGCTGAAGAATGCCTATCCGGTGCCGGACGGCATGCGTGCCGACTTCCAGTACGGGTCGTTGATCATGAATACGGCGACCGGCCTCGTCACCACCTTGCTGAAGGCCTACAGCGACAACCGCAATCCCGCCGAGGCACCCGCGCCCCCGGCCCCCGAGGCCGCCGCCCGGCCGGCACCGAGTGGCCCCGGCTCCGACCATCCGGCCGCACCGATTCCCGCAGCGCCGGATCAGGCGGCACCCGCACCCGACACACCTGCACCCGCACCCGAAGCTCCCGCGCCCGTCGCCGAGGCACCCGCCCCGGCTGTACCGGCCGAACCGGATCCCGCAGCAGCCACGCCGTAACCAGGGCGTCGCACCGAATGCGGCCTAGGCCCACCAGCGTTCGAGCACCTGGGCCACGCCGTCGGCGGTGTTGGCGGCGGTGATCTCGTCGGCGGCGGCCTGGGCCTCGGGGTGGCCGTTGGCCATGGCGACGCCGTGCCCGGCCATGCGCAGCATCGGCACATCGTTGGGCATATCGCCGAAGGCGAGGATCGTCGCATGCTGCACGCCGAGGCGTTCGGCGACGACGGTCAGGCCCGCCGCCTTCGTGATGCCCGGCGCGGACAGCTCGATGAGGCCGTTGTTGGTGGAGTAGGTGATATCGGCGCGCCCCTGCAGCTTCGGCTCGAGCGCGGCCCGCATATCCGCACTGGCGGCGCCGCGCAACCGGATCAGCATCTTGATGGCCGGCGCCGCGATCACCTCCCGACGCGCCACCTGCGTGTCGTCCGGATTGAGCCAGGCGTGCTCGTATTCGGGCGAGCTCACGAACTGCGGTGTCGCCGCGTCGTGCGCGGTGGCCCCGACCCGCTCGGCGGCCAGGCCACAGCCGGGCAGCACGCGTTCGGCGAGGTCGGCGATCCAGGCCAGGCTCGCCACATCGAGGGAGCTGGTATGCAGGATGCGGTCGGCCGCGGCGTCGTAGATCACCGCACCGTTGCCGCACACGCTCAACGGCGCATGTCCGAGATCGTCGACCACGGGCGCGATCCAGCGTGGCGGGCGACCGGTGGCGAGCACGAACGGCACCCCGTCGGCCACCAGCGCGGCGACCGCGGCCCGGGTGCGGGGAGTCACCCGCTCCTGCTCGTCGATCAGCGTGCCGTCGACGTCGGTGGCCACCATCTTCGGTTTCGGCAGGTGCAGACGTGTCACCCATTCCATCCTGCCGGAAACGGCAGCCGGACCGTAATCACGATTCGGGTCCGTGCCAGGGCTGATCGTAGGTGGTAGGGGGTGCGGACCGCGGCGGGAAGGACTGCCCCTGCGGCGGGTAGTAGGGCGCGGGCTGATACGGCACACCCGATCCCGGCGTGTGGTTCAGCCAGCGCGAGGTGGCCGGCAGCAGCGTGAACACCATGGTCAGAATCGGAAATGCCATGTTCAGCGGCCCGCTCACAGCGCCGAGGAACGCGTCCGAACCACCCGCCGCGCTCAGGACCACCCACCCCGCCACGCTGACACCGATCGCCATGCCGCACCCGGTGACGATCAACAATCGACCGATCGGTCTGCGACGGAACAGGGCGACCGAGCCCGGCCCGAGCAGAGCCGCGAGCACCAGTGCCAGCACCCCCGTCGCCACCAGATACGCCGGCCACCAGCTCCGTGACGTCACGCCGGTGACCTCGAGATCGAGGCCGAAGCCCGTGGCGCCCAGGACGATATTCACCACTCCACCGACGAACTGGGCGACCGCGCCCAGCGCCGCCAGCACACCTGCAGTTATTGCCGTCCCATTACCGGGCGCCGGACCCATCGCCGAGGGATACGGGTAGTAGTCACCCGAGTAGTGCGGTTGGGTCATCATCCATCCCCCTGATCTTCTGCGCCGATCCCGTCGCGGTAACGCTCGGCCTAATGCACGATATCTCCGATTCGTGCAAGTCACTCGCCGTGCATGACACGCTTCGAACCCCACCTGTCCCTATGATCAGGGGCTAGTAAACCGACCCGAGGGGACCGATGACCGGCTTTCTGCTGCGACGTGCGCTCAACTATGTCGTGCTGCTGGTGCTGGCGACGTTCCTGGCGTTCACCTTGGCAGCGTTCAACTTCCATCCGCTGGACAGCCTGGAACAACGCAATCCCCGGCCCCCGCAGTCGGTGATCGACGCCAAGGCCCACGAGTTGCATCTGGACCAGCCCGTGCCGCAGCGCTATCTGACGTGGGCGAGCGGTGTGGTGCACGGCGACTTCGGCAAGACGTTGGCCGGGCAACCGGTCAGCCAGGAACTGCCCCGCCGCGTCGGCGTCAGCCTGCGCCTGGTGATCATCGGCTCGATCGTCGGGACCG
Organism: Nocardia transvalensis; assembly: GCF_015477765.1. Taxonomy (GTDB): domain Bacteria; phylum Actinomycetota; class Actinomycetes; order Mycobacteriales; family Mycobacteriaceae; genus Nocardia; species Nocardia transvalensis_A. The sequence continues at coordinate 158,520 of NZ_JADLQQ010000003.1, forward strand.
TGCTCGGCGTGCTGATCGGCGCCGCGGGGGCCATCCGCCAATATCGGTTCAGCGATTACTTCACAACGGTAATTTCTCTGATCGTTTTGAGCACCCCGATCTTCCTCATCGCCACCCTGCTGAAATTCGGGGCCCTGCAGATCAATACGGCAACCGGGCAGCAGATCTTCCTCTACACCGGTGAGACATCGGCGACGGCGGTGCACGGCCTGTGGAATCAGATCGTCGACCGCGCCCAGCACATGGTGCTGCCCACCCTGACCCTGGCCCTCAGCTCGCTGGCCAGCTACAGCCGCTATCAGCGCAATGCCATGTTGGACGTCCTCCAGAGCGATTTCATCCGCACCGCCCGCGCCAAAGGCCTGACCCGGCGGCGGGCACTGTACAAACACGGACTGCGCACGGCGCTCATCCCCATGGCGACCCTGTTCGCCTACGGATTCGGCGCGCTGGTCACCGGTGCGGTGTTCACCGAGAAGGTGTTCGGCTGGCACGGCATGGGTGAATGGCTGGTGGATTCCATCAACGCACAGGATGTGTACGTGGTGGTGACCATCACCGGATTCTCCGGGCTGGTCGTCCTGATATCCGGGCTGCTGTCCGACATCGTCTATGCCGTTCTCGACCCCCGGGTGCGTATCTGATGACCGAGATGGAAATCATCAACCAGGGCGCGCCGGAGCCGGCGGCGTCCGGTCGGCGCAAGCTGGTGTGGCGCCGATTCCTGCGCAACAAGCCCGCCGTCATCGCCGTCTTCGTGTTGATCGCGCTGGCCCTGGCCGCCTACGTGCTGCCCGACTTCCTGCCCTACACCTACCTGGACACCGATCCGCCGAAGTACCTGCAGCCGCCCAGCCCGCAACATCCGTTCGGCACCGACCAGAACGCCGCGGACGTGCTGGCGCTCACCCTGCGCGGCATGCAGAAATCGCTGCTCATCGGCTTCTGCGTCGCGATTTTGAGCACGATCGTCGCCGCCCTCGCCGGTTCGGTGGCCGGACTGCTCGGCGGCTGGACCGATCGCGCGATCATGTGGGTGGTCGATCTGCTGCTGGTCGTGCCGAGCTTCATCATGCTGATGCTGTTCGCGCCGCGGACCAAGGGCAGCGGCTCGATCCTGCTGCTGATCCTGCTGCTGGCCGGATTCGGCTGGATGATCAGCGCCCGCGTGGTCCGCGGCCTCACCCTCAGCCTGCGCGAGCGCGAATTCCTGCGGGCCGCCAAATATATGGGCGCCTCGACCTGGCGGACCATCATCACCCACGTGGTACCGAATGTGGCCTCGTATCTGATCATCGACACCGCCTTGGCGGTCGGTGCGGCGATCATGGCCGAAACCAGCCTGAGCTTCCTCGGCTTCGGCATCCAGCCGCCCGAGGTCTCCCTCGGCACGCTCATCCAGTTCGGTGCGGGGCAGGCCACGGCCTTCCCCTGGACGTTCCTGCCCGCCGGCGGCGTGCTGATCGCGATCGTGCTGTGCGCCAACCTGATCGGCGACGGACTGCGCGACGCCTTCGATCCGAGTTCCGCCCGGGCGCGCGGACGACGCAAGAAGAAGTCGGCACAGGACGGCTCCGCCGCCGACGCCGCAGGAAAGGCCGCGGTATGACGGACAGGACCGCCACCGACGTGGAGGAGCAGACCCGCCGGGCCACCACCGCGCCGCTGCTCGAGGTTTCGGACCTGCACGTGTCGTTCCCCGGCGAGGAGGGCCGCATCGATGCGGTGCGCGGGGTGAACTACACCGTCTCCGACGGCGAGGTGCTGGCCATCGTCGGCGAATCCGGATCGGGCAAGTCGGTGTCCTCGCTGGCGGTCATCGGACTGCTGCCCGAACAGGCCCGGGTGCGCGGCTCGATTCGCCTGCGCGGCAGGGAACTTCTCGGCATGGGCGACAAACAGCTCTCGGCGCTGCGCGGCACCCGCATCAGCATGGTCTTCCAGGACCCACTGTCGGCGCTGACGCCGGTGTACCGGGTCGGTGATCAGATCGCCGAGGCCCTGCTGGCGCACAAGAAGATGACCAAGGAGCAGGCCGCCGAGCGGGCTGTCGAACTGCTGGATCTGGTCGGCATCCCCGATCCGGCCGTGCGCGCCAAGGCCTTTCCGCACGAGTTCTCCGGCGGGATGCGCCAGCGCGTGGTGATCGCGATGGCGATCGCCAACGATCCGGAACTGATCATCTGCGACGAGCCGACCACCGCGCTGGATGTGACGGTGCAGAAACAGATTCTGGGCCTGCTGCGCAAGGCGCGCGACATCACCGGCGCGGGCGTCGTCATGATCACCCATGACATGGGTATCGCCGCCACGCTGGCCGATCGCGTCGCGGTCATGTACGCGGGCCGTATCGTCGAAACGGCCGGAACGGCAGAGCTGTTCAACTCCCCGCGCATGCCGTACACCGTCGGCCTGCTCGGCTCCATCCCGCGGATGGACGGCCCGGCCCGCACGCCGCTGATCCCGATCGTCGGCGCACCGCCCGCCATGCACGATCTGCCGCCGGGCTGCCCGTTCGCGCCGCGCTGCCCGGTCTCGATCGACGACTGCCGGGCCGCCGAACCTCCGCTGCAGGATACGAATCCCGGGCACCGGGCCGCGTGCATCCGCACCGCCGAGGTCGATACCGACGCGCTGTTCACCGCCTTCCGCAAGGACGTGACCGTCCCGTCGGTCGAGCAGGACACCGATGCCCATGTGGTGCTTCGTGTTTCGGAGCTGACCAAGACCTTCCCGATCACCTCGGGGGTGGTGTTCAAGCGCCGCAAGGGTGAGGTGCGCGCGGTCGACGGCATCAGCTTCGAGGTGCGCGCCGGGCGGACGTTGGCGCTGGTCGGCGAGTCCGGCTCGGGCAAATCGACCACGCTCACCCAGATCATGGAGCTGGCCCGTCCGGAGGGTGGCACCATCGAGGTGCTCGGCAACGACGTGGCCGCCCTGACCAAGGCGCGCCGCCGGGAATTGCGCCGGAAGATGCAGATCGTCTTCCAGGACCCCTCGGCCTCTCTGGATCCGCGGCTGCCGATCTCCGACGCCCTGGCCGAACCGCTGCAGATCGATGGCCGGTCCAAAGAGGAGATCCGCAGGCGCGTACCGGAACTGCTGAAGCAGGTCGGCCTGCGCCCCGAACATGCCGACCGCTACCCGGCCGACTTCTCCGGTGGCCAGAAGCAGCGCATCAATATCGCCCGGGCGCTGGCGCTGGATCCGGAGCTGCTGATCCTCGACGAACCGGTCTCCTCCCTGGACGTCTCGATCCAGGCCGGCGTGCTGAATCTGCTGCGCAATCTGCAGATCGAGCGGGGGCTGTCGTATCTGTTCGTCTCCCACGACCTTTCGGTGGTGCGCAACCTGGCCCACGACATCGCGGTGATGTACCGCGGCAAGATCGTCGAATCCGGGCCCGCCGAACAGATTCTGGAGAATCCGCAACACGAGTACACCCGCGCCCTCATCGACGCGGTCCCCGTTCCGGTCGTCGCACGATAGGAGAAGGTCGTGGGAATTCGTTCGGCACCCCTGCGTTTGGCCGCCGTCGCGGTGGCGGCCGGTCTAGGACTGGCGGGATGCGCGAGCGGTGGCGAGACACCGCACGGTCCCGCGGCGCTGGGCACCAGTAACGACATCAATGCCAAGCCGCGCGAGGAGGTTCGCGACGGCGGCAATCTCCGGCTGGCCGTCACGGCGTTTCCGTCGAATTGGAATACGTTGTCCGCCGACGGTAACAACGGGGAGATCGCCGGGATCGAGTTCCCGATGATGCCACGGGCGTTCACGCTCGATGCCGCCGGGAATCCGACCGTCGACAAGAACTATTTCACCGATGTCCGGATGACCGGCACCGAACCGCAGCGCGTCGTCTACACCATCAATCCGAAGGCGGTGTGGAGCGACGGCTCGCCGATCACCTGGGAGGACATCGCCTCGCAAGCCCATGCGATGAGCGGTGCCGACAAACGGTTCCTGGTCGCGTGGAACAACGGTTTCGACCGGGTGGACAAGGTCGAACGCGGCGTCGACGACCGCCAGGCCGTCATCACCTTCAAACAGCACTTCGCGGACTGGAAGGGCCAGTTCGCCGGCAATTCCATGCTGTACCCGAAGTCGGTGACCTCGGATCCGGAGACGTTCAACAAGGGTCTCGTCGACCGGATGGGCCTGACCGCCGGACCGTTCCAGGTGCAGTCGATCGACCGCACGCAGGGGCGGATCGTGTTGGCGCGCAGTCCGAAATGGTGGGGCGACAAGCCCAAGCTGGACACCATCACCTTCAGTGTGCTCGATCGCTCGGCATGGGTGCCCGCGCTGCAGAACAACGAACTCGATGCTGCGATTCTGGCCACGCTCAGCGATCTCCGGAGCGTCCAGGGAATCCAGGGGCTCGAGATCCGGCACACCCCCGGAAATCGCTGGCGCCATATCACCTTCAATGGCGCTCCCGGATCCATCCTGGCCGATCAGGCTGTGCGAGTGGCGATTTCGAAGGCGATCGACAGGCAGGGCATTGCGGCGGCCGTCATGAACGGGCTGGTGCCCGATCCGCATCCGCTGAACAATCACGTCTTCCTCGAGGGTCAGCAGGGCTACCAGGACAACAGCCTGCCCTACGATCCGGATGCGGCGGCGCGCGAACTCGACGCCGCGGGCTGGACATTGCAGGGAGATGTGCGGGTCAAGGACGGCCGCCCACTGGAGATCCGCGACGTCATGTACAACGACGAGACCTGGATCTCGATCGCGAAGATCGTCCAGCAGAATCTCGCCAAGATCGGCGTCAAGCTGATCATCGATGCCAAGCCGGGGCAGAACTACTTCACCAACTGGATCATCCCGGGCGACTTCGACATCGCCCAGTTCGTCTACGTCGGCGACGCCTTCCCGCTCGCCAGCATTCCCCAGACCTACGGCTATCGGGCGGGCGACGTGCAGAACAACTTCGGCCGCATCGGCTCGTCGGAGCTGAACGACCTGATCGATCGGACGCTGTCGGAACTGGATCCGAAGAAGACGATCGAGCTGGCGAATCAGGTGGACCGCAAGGTCTTCGAAGAGGGCCATTCGCTGCCGCTGACCCAGGATCCGGGCAATTGGGCCGTGCGCTCGAATATCGCGAATTACGGCGCGCCCGGGCTGGCCTCCTACGACTACACCAAGATCGGCTTCGTGAAGTAGCCGACATCCCGACGAAAGGAAGCGATCCATGCGGATTCGTTCGACCCTGTGCCGCATCGCGATCCCCGCGGTCGCCTTCGGGCTGATTGTGTCGGGATGTGGTTCCGGCGCCGATACCGGCGGCACCGCCGATATCGGGACCACCAACGACATCAATCCGAAGGATCCCAGTGAGCTGCGGGACGGTGGCAACCTGCGGTTGGAGTTGACCTCATTCCCGGCCAACTTCAACCAACTGCATGTCGACGGAAACGTCCAGGACGTCGACTATGTCGTCACACCCCTGATGCCCAGGGCCTTCGTCAGCGACGCCGCCGGTGAATTGTCGATAGACCACAACTACTTCACCGACATTCAACTCACCAATACCAACCCGCAGACGGTCGTCTACACCATCAACCCCAAGGCGGTGTGGTCCGACGGCACCCCGATCACCTGGGAGGATCTGCGGTCCCAGGCGGAGGCGCTGGGTCACCCGGAGAGGGGCTTCCAGATCGCCGGATCGGGCGGGTTCGATCGGGTCGCGAAGGTCGAACGCGGTGTGGACGACCGGCAGGCCATCGTCACCTTCGACAAGCACTATGCGGAATGGAAGGGTCAGTTCACTCCCCTCTATCCGAAGTCCGTGACCGAATCGCCCGAGGCCTTCGACAATGCGAACCGCGACGGGATCACGCTGAGCGCGGGCCCGTTCATCATCACGAATATCGACCGCACTCAGAACCGCATCACGCTCGGCCGTAATCCGAAGTGGTGGGGGCCGACGCCGAAGCTGGACACCATCACCTACAGCGTGCTCGACAACAGTGCGGTGCTGGGCGCTGTCCAGAACGACGAGATCGACTGGGCATATATGTCGGGCCTGGCGAATGTGACGGGGGCGCGCAACACTCCCGGCGTGGTGGTTCGCCGTGCCGCCGAGCCGACGTTCAACGTCATCACGTTCAACGGTGCGCCGGGATCCATCCTGTCCGATCCGAAACTCCGGGTCGCGATTTCGAAGGCGATCGACCGGCAGGCGATCGTCGATCAGAGCCAACACGGCATCGTGGACAAGCCCAAGGTGCTGAACAACCATATCTTCGTGGCGGGTCAGAAAGGCTACCAGGACAATTCCGCGCCGGTGGCATTCGATCCCGACGCGGCCGCGCGCGAACTCGACGCGCTCGGCTGGAAGCTCAACGGCGACGTCCGTGAGAAGGACGGCCGCAGGCTCGAACTGCGCGATGTGATGTACCAGCAGGATCAGTGGGTGGACACCGCCAAGATCGTCCAGCAGAATCTCGCCCGCGTCGGCGTGAAGCTGAACATCCAAACCGTGCCCGGTACCGCCCTGTTCACCGACTACATCAACCCGGGCAATTTCGATCTCGCGCAGAGCGGCTGGGTCGGCAGCTCCCTGCCACTCGTGGCCCTCCCGCAGATCTACTACTACGACCCGAATAATCCGCAGGGCAACCACGGCCGAATCGGTTCGCCGGAATTGAATGCCCTGATCGAACAGACCATTTCTGAACTCGACCCGCAGAAGGCGATCGAACTCGCCAACCAATGCGACAAGATGATCTGGGAGTCGGGTTTCTCGCTGCCGCTGAACCAGGCCTCCGGCACTTACGCGGTGCGCGCGAATCTGGCGAATATCGGCGCATTCGGACTGGCCGACCCGGACTGGACGAAGGTCGGCTTCCTGAAGTGATCCCCGGTGCGGGCCACCCCCTGGCCTACCCGGTCCTGACGACGATCGGCGCCCTGGCGGTCTGCCTCGCCTGGGCGCCGTTCGTCGATCTGGACCAGTTGAGCGTCCTGGCCACCGTGGCCTTGGTCGTGCTGTGCTACACCGCCTTTCGTCTAGCGGTGGCGTTCGGCGTGCTACGAGTGCGCACGGTGCGCCCCGGCACCGCCGAATGCAAGCGGGTCCGCCAGCAATACCGGCTGCTCAGCCGGTCCTGGCTGGAGCTCACCGATGGCGGCCGAACCCGTTGGCTGCCGGTGTATTTCGACTCCATCCTGGTCACCCTCGTGGAATCGACGGCCGAATCAGGCCGGGGGACGGTCCATCTCGGGGGTCACCGCCTCTACCCCGCGGGCCCACTGCGCGATTCCGAGCCGATCGGCCGCCTCGTCGACAACCCGACGCGCCCGGATCCGGACGGCCCCGCCCATGCCGCCCATGCGTCCCGGCTGCGCCGCCGCCTGCTGCTGGACGCCCAATACGCCGTGGCCGCACCGTTCGTCGCCCTGTTCTGGGTCTACGTGGTCGGCGGCGGCCTTCCCGCATTCCTCTGCGCCATCACGGTCGCCGCGGTGGTCGCGATCTGGTTCGCGGCGATTCGCGGCTCCGATCCCAGCTGATTCACACCAGCGGCTGCTGCTGGGTCGAGCAGTGGATTCCACCGCCGCCCTCGGCGACCGCGTTGTACTCCACACGGACCACGTCCCGGCCCGGGAACAGGTCGGCGAGAATGCCCGCCGCCCGGTCGTCGCCGCGGCGGTCGCCGTAGGCGGGCAGGTAGACGGCGTCGTTGCCGACGTAGAAGTTGACGTAGGAGTAGAGGAACTCGGAGCCGCGCGTGCCCGGCATCGCGGCCGGATCCGGCTGGGGGAGTTCGACGATGTCGAAGCGGCGACCGGCGGCGTCGGTGGCCTCCATCAGGATGGCGCGGGCCTGGGCGGCGGCGCGGACGAAGACATCGGCCGGATCCGGGTCGACCGGCCAATCCAGCAGCACCACACCGGGTTCGGCGAAACGGGCCACGGCGTCGACATGACAGTCGGTCACATCCTCGTCCGCGACGCCCTGCAGCCACACCACCTTCGTGATGCCGAGCAGGTCGGCCATGGCCTTCTCGATATCGTCGTGCCCCAGCCCCGGATTGCGGTTGGGGTTGATCAGCGAGCTCTCCGTCGCCAGCAGCGTGCCCGCGCCGTCGACCTCCAGGGCGCCGGCCTCGGCGACGATCGGGGCGATCACCCGCGGAATCCCGACCAGTTCCAACACCTTTCGCGCCACCTTGGCGTCGAGATGACATTCGGCCTTCTGACCCCAGCCGTTGAAGTTGAAGTCGATCCCGGCGAGCGTGCCGTCGGGTGCGGTCACGAACACCGGTCCGGTATCGCGCATCCAGAGGTCGTCCAGCGGTGCCGCGACCACCTCCACGGCCGGGCCGCACGCCCGCTGTGCCTCCTCGACGTGCTCGCGCCGGGCGGCCATCGTCACCGGCTCGTGCTCGGCGATCGCCCGCGCCAGCCCCGCCACCTCCGCGCGCACCCGCGGTAGCAGCTCCTCCCACACCGACTCCTTGGCCGGCCACGCCAGCCAGGTCCGGGCATGCGGGGCGGACTCCGCCGGCATCACATAGCGCGTCATGATTCCGAACGGTATCGAGGCTGCGGCCCGGATGTCAGCAGGTCGGCGTGTCGTACGGCCGAGCCTGGCGCGCCGACCCGCGTGTCGCCGAAAACGGTCGTATGACCAGATAATTCAGCGTTTCTCACACGGTCCCAGCACTCCATCGAGCAGTCGTCGCAGCGACCACTCGAACTCCGCGGCCGGATCGGCGGCGAGCAGGTGGGGACGGGCGGCGGTGAGGGCCGGGTAAGCGGCGGGATCTATCTCGAAGCCCGGGTGGCCGAGCGGGTGTTCGTTCACGACCTGGCCGATGAGCAGATGCCAGGCGGCGCGGTAGGTGCGGGCGGCGGTCGCGGCATCCAGACCCGCCTCGAGCAGCGCCGACATGGCCGATTCGGTGAAGGGCAGGGCCGTCGGGGTGACCGAGGCGGCGTCGATGACGACCCTGGCCGCCCATGGATGCTCCAGCAGAATCCGATGCGCCGCGCACCACTGCCGGATCAGCCGCTCGCGCGCGGATCCGTTGTGCGCCACCGGGAACGAGCGGGCGAGGTCGTCGTTGAGCAGGGCCAGCAGTTCGCGGCGGTCGGCGATGTGCCGGTACAGCGACGCCTGGCCGGTATCCAGTTCCTGTGCCACGCGCCGCAGGGTGAGCGCGGCCAGACCCTCCGCGTCGGCGATGCGCCGGGCGGCGGCGACGATCGCGTCGCGGCTCAGCGGTTGTGCGCGCACGTGTCTCCCTTCTGCCGTGGCGTACCGAGCCTAATCAATCCCGTTCCGGCCTCTTGCGAACATCGTTCGCACCAAGTTAGGGTCGCCTAATGCGAACGGTGTTCGCAGGAGTAGAGGAGGGTTCATGACCACCGCAATCCCGCCCGCTCGCCGGATCGGGGCGATGACCGCCCTGGCGCTCGGCGTGCTGTCCTACGGCCTGATGCAAACCATGCTGGTCCCGGCCATCGGTGTGCTGCAGCAGGCCATGCACACCGGCGCGACCGGTGCGGCATGGGCGGTGCTGAGCGCGCCGCTGCTGGCCAGCGCGATCCTCACCCCGCTGGTGGGACGGCTCGGCGACCACTACGGCCGCCGCCGCATGCTGCTGGTGGTGCTGACGCTGTATCTGGGCGCCACCCTCGTGGCGCTGGCCGCCCCGAATATCGGCGTGCTCATCGCGGCCCGGGCCGGGCAGGGCATCAGCCTGGCGGTGCTGCCGCTGGCCTTCGGTTCGGTGCCGAATGTCCTGCCGCACGATCGCGTGCATGCGGGGCTGGGACTGCTGTCCGGGCTGGTCGGCGGGGCGGCCGGGATCGCGCTGGTCTGCGGCGGGCTGATCGTCGATCACGCCTCGTGGCGGTGGTTGTTCGTGGCCGGGGCCGGATTGATCGCCGTCACACTGGTTCTCACCTATGTGTTCGTGCCCGAGGGGCCCGCGCGCGCCACGGGCGGTTTCGATCCTGCCGGTACCGTGCTGCTGGCCGGTGGGCTGTCGGGAATCTTGCTGGCACTGACCCTGGGACCGGGCAGCGGGTGGTTCTCGGTGCCGGTGCTCGCGACGGCCGCGGCCGGTGTGGCCATGCTCGCCGGATTCCTGGGGATCGAACGACGATTGCGCTACCCGCTGATCGATATGGATCTGGTCCTGCACCCGCGGGTCGGCACGGCGCATCTGGCGATCTTCGTGTTGGGCACGATCCAGTTCCTGTACTACGTGCTGGTGCCGAAACTGGCCGAACTCCCGAGTGCGGCGGGTGGTTTCGGCGCCTCGGTCACCACCGCGGGGCTGGTCATGCTGCCCGCGACAGTGGTGATCCTGCCCGCCGGAACCCTCGCGGGGCGCCTGACCACGCGGCACGGACCGCAGCTGCCGCTCATCTCGGGACTACTGGTGACGGCCTCCGGCGCGGCCCTGCTGGCACTCGCCCATGATCACCTGTGGCAGTTGGCCGTCTGCGCCCTCCCGATCGGAATCGGCACCGGGTTGGTGATGACCGCCGCCCCCGCCCAACTCCACCGCACGGTCGACACGGCCCATGCCGCCACGGCCAACGGCATCAACACCGTCGCCCGCACGGTGGGCGGCGCGCTCGGCAGCCAACTCGCCGCGGCCCTCATCGTCGCCTCGGTCCCCACCGGCTTCCCCACCGCCTTCTGGACCGCCACGGTCATCGGAATCGTGGGCGCCGCAGTCACCTTCGCCGGTTCCCGGCCGCAAAGCAAAGCCGCCTCCGATCCCACCCCGACCTCGACGGCCAAGGCGCCCGCCCTCTCGGAGTGACGCACCAGCGGTGACTCACCCGCCCGACCGCCCATCAAGATTCCGGCGCACTTTTGGCCGGAGTCTCGCGAGGGAACACCGGGGACGACAGTTACTCGTTGGCAGCGCGGCGGTGTTCACGTGCGGCGCGGCGTTGGGCGGCGGCGCGGCGGCGGGCGAGTTCTTCCTTTTCGATGACGGCGGCTTGTTCGAGGGTGGGGGCGGTGCCGCCGAGGCGGGCGGGGACCCAGCGGGCGCCCGGGGGCATCTCGTAGCCCTGCTGGGCGCGGGCGAGCAAATGCTCCATCCGGGAACGTAATTCGGCGGTCAGCGCCTCGGCGGGCTCATGCGGCGGAAGCGGTTCGCCGATCCGGATGTTGATCGGGAAGTTGTGCCGGCCCAATTGTTTCGGGATGTCCTTGGTCCACACCCGCTGGGCGCCCCAGATGATCATGGGGACGATCGGGACCCCGGACGCGATCGACATCCGGGCGGCGCCGGATTTGAATTCCTTCAGTTCGAAACTGCGGCTGATGGTGGCCTCCGGATAGACCACCACGATCTCCCCGTCGCGCAGGGCGGTCACGGCGCGCTGGAAGGATTCGGCTCCGGCGGTGCGATCCACGCCGATCGCCTTGCAGTGCTTCATCAGCCAGCCCACGATGCCGTGCTCGAGTTCGGCCTTCATCATGTAGCGGACGTTGCGGCCCGACTTGCGGCCCACCAGGCCCACTTCCATGAAATCCAGGTAGGCGGTGTGGTTCACGGCGAGTACGGCCCCACCGGCGCGCGGAATGTGTTCCTGTCCTTCGATATCGATCCGCAATCCCTGCGCCCAGAACAGCGTCCGGACCAATCCGGTGAGGACGTCGAAAACGGGTTCTCGCGCCATGCTCTCGAAACTCCTGTACTACCCGCCGAACTACTCGCCCGCGTCCGACTTCCGCTTCGCCGCCTTGGCCTCGGCCTCGGCGGCATCCATCGCGTCGGCCTCCTCCAGTGTCGGGGCACTACCGCCCAACCGGGCGGGAACCCAGTATGCGCCGGGCTCGTGAACATAGTCCTTCTGCAACTCCAACAGCAGGTCCTGCATGGTGGAGCGCAGCCGGCGGGTCAGTTCGGCCGCCGGTTCGGCAATAGTGCCGTCGGTGACCGCGGGCGGCGCGATGGGCTCGCCGACAGCGATCGAGATGGGCGTGTTGGTGCGCCCCAATCGCTTCGGATATCCCTTCGTCCACACCCGCTGCGCGCCCCAGATCACCATCGGAATGATCGGCACCCCGGCCTCGATGGCCATCCGTGCCGCGCCCGACTTGAATTCCTTGATCTCGAAGCTGCGGCTGATGGTGGCCTCCGGATACACGCCCACCAGCTCGCCCCGGCGCAGATATTCCACCGCCGCCTGGTACGAGTCGGCGCCCGCCGACCGATCCACCGGGATGTGCTTGAGCGCCCGCATGATCGGCCCGGAGATCTTGTCGTCGAAAACCTCCTTCTTGGCCATGAACCGGATATAGCGCTTCGGCGTCCGGGCAGGCAGCCCGGCATAGGTGAAGTCCATATATCCGGTGTGGTTGATGGCGATGACCGCGCCACCTTCGGCAGGGATGTTCTCATCCCCCTTGACGTCGAACTTCAGGCCCTGGACAAAGAAGACGGTCCGGGCCAGGCCGATGATCGTCCGGTAGACGGGTTCCACAATTCCGCTAGCGTAGTCGCTGTCACACCCGGTACCGAGTACTGCATACGAAAGAGGTTGACAGCAGTGGGACGTCCCCGACCAGCAGCGCGGGAATCTGATCGGCGCAGTACAGGATTCGCGATCCGCGGGGCCCTGCTGGGGGGCATCGCCCTGCTGGCAGCCGGTCTCGTCACCGCCTGCGACTCGCGGGTCGGGATCGAGGGGACCGATTACGACACCGGGAGCACGTCTTCGGCGGTGCCCAGGACCGCCTCCTCCATCGCGGCGCCGCTGCTTCCGCCGGAGACGTCGGCCGGGGAGGTCGGCGTGACCGTCTCGTTGGCCTCGCCGGATCCGAAGGCCGCGGATGCGCTCACGCGCTGGGCGAGGGATCTGCAGCAACTGCCGTTGGCCGCGGTCGAGCGGCGCTGCTGGACCATGGCGCCGCGCAATGTCGAGGCCATGTACTCCGACAAGCAGGCCATTCTGGATGCGCTGGCGCAGCCGGGGGTCGACAACGGGTCGGCGATCGTGTGGAAGAACCAGCGCGACGGGGTCACCGTCGCCGCCCAGCGTGCCGAGATCGCCACCGGGTACGCCTGCCCGCGCGTCTTCCCCACCGGCTCCGACACGGGCTTCAACGACGCCGACGCCCGCCACACGGTGCGCCGCTATCTAGCTCGGCTGACCGGCAACCCGCTGGATCCGGCCGATACCGACAGCGCCTTCCCGCTCGTCTGCGCGGCACGCCCGGCCGCCTGGGATCCCACCGGCACCGGACGGTCGGCCCCGGCACCCCTGGCCACGACCCCGGGCAAGCTGTCGGGGGTCAAGTCCTTCGTCGACGATTCGATCACCTCCCAGCCGCTGCGCGGCGACTACCTCACGGTGTCGGTTCCGGTCACCGGCGCGGCCGGGGTCCAGCAGGAGCGGACGTTCACCCTGAAGGCCGGTGAGCGGGGTTACTGCATCGGCGACGTTTCCTCGTAGCGGCTACCCTGGGTGGCTGGCAAACGGTTCAGGAGGGACTTCTTCGTGCAGATCACCAGCGTCGGACACGCCGGTTTCCACATCCGCACCGCGGCCGGGACGATCCTCTGCGATCCGTGGGTCAACCCGGCGTACTTCGGCTCGTGGTTCCCGTTTCCGGACAACACCCGGCTGGACTGGGACGAGCTGGGCAACTGCGACTTCCTCTACGTCTCGCACCTGCACCGCGACCACTTCGACGCGAAGAACCTCGCCGAGCACGTCAACAAGGACGCCACCGTCCTGCTGCCCGACTACCCGGTGCCGGACCTGAAGCGGGAGCTGGAGAAGCTCGGCTTCCACAAATTCTTCGAGACCGAGGATTCGGTCAAGCACACCGTCACCGGGCCCGGCGGTGATCTGGACATCATGATCATCGCCCTGCGGGCCCCGGCCGACGGCCCGATCGGCGACTCCGGACTGGTCGTCTCCGACGGCGAGACCGTCTGCTTCAACATGAACGACGCGCGGCCGGTCGATATGGACGTGCTGCACGAGGCGTTCGGCCACGTCGACATCCACCTGCTGCAGTATTCGGGCGCCATCTGGTACCCGATGGTCTACGACATCCCCTCCCGGACGAAGGCCAACTTCGGCAAGCAGAAGCGGCAGCGCGGCATGGACCGGGCGCGCAGCTACATCGATCAGGTCGGGGCGACCTGGGTAGTGCCCTCGGCCGGGCCGCCGGTCTTCCTGGATCCGGAGCTGCGCTACCTCAACGACACCGGTGACGGCGCCGAGACCGGCAACATCTTCCCGGACCAGATGGTGTTCCTGGAGGAGATGCGCAAGAACGGCCACGACGGCGGCGTGCTGATGATCCCGGGTTCGGTCGCCGATGTCCGCGGACGCGAACTCGACCTCACCCATCCCTTCGATCCGGCCGAGATCTGGAACGACAAGGCGGGCTACATCGAGCGGATGGCCGAGCGCATGGCGCCGGTGCTGGCCGCGGAGAAAGCGTCCTGGGCCACCGGCGAGGGACCGCTGCTGCCGCAGCTGAAGGAGCTGTTCGAGCCGATCATGGTGCAGAGCGATCTGATCTGCGACGGCATCGGCTATCCGGTCGGCCTGGTGCTGGGCGAGGAGACCGTGGTCCTGGACTTCCCCAAGCGGGTGGTGCGCGGGCCGATCGATGGAGAAGGCAAGTACCGCTACGGTTTCCGCATCGATCCCCAGCTGGTGCGCACGGTCTTGCGCGACAACGAACCCGACTGGGTCAACACCATCTTCCTGTCCACCCGCTTCCAGGCGTGGCGCATCGGCGGTTACAACGAATTCCTCTACACGTTCTTCAAATGCCTGACCGATGAGCGCATCGCCTATGCCGACGGCTGGTTCGCCGAGGCACACGACGATTCGGCCTCCACCGAAATCGCGGGCTGGGAAGTACAGCGGCGCTGTCCGCACCTGAAGGCCGATCTATCGAAATTCGGTGTGGTGGAAGGAACTACTCTCACCTGCAATCTGCACGGCTGGCAATGGGATCTGGAATCCGGGCGATGCAAGACCTCCAAGGGACACGAACTGCGGGCGCGCAAGCTTTGATCCCGGCATTCGCCGGGAAGCGGGATGGTTTCAGGCGGTGAGTTCCCTGGTCAGTCTGGATGACCAGGGGCACCAGAAGCAGCCCGGGAGGAAGGCGCCGCAGGCCTCGTCGAGGTGGTCCTCGGTGTAGGTGATACTGGCGTCGCAGACCTCGATGGCCACGGTGAAGAACGTGATCGTGTCGGGGTCCAGATGGAAACTCCACCCCGGGTTGTATTCGACCTGCTGTTTGCGGATGCGGCCCATGACGTGGACCGACATGGTCTCTTCCCCGGACAGAATGCGGCGGGCCTCGGCGATGCGTTGCTCGTTGGTCAACCGGATCACGAATTCCTTGCCGGAGTAATCGGTGAATGCGAAGTCCGCCATGATATTCCACCTCGATAGTTGATTTCGGCGGGAAGAACTCTTGCCCATCGATTTTACGGCGGCCCGACCCGGCAAACCGGTGAATCGATTGCGTGGCAATATATTTGAAGGACCGGGCTGTATCTGTGTCGTAAACACGGTCGTCCGGTGGGCAATCGCGTCCCATCCGTACCGACGCCCCGAACTGCCGCGTGATTACTGCCGGGCAACAGCTTTCGCCCGGCCGATCAGATCCCGGATGGCCATCGCGCCGCGCGCCACCGGTGCGGCGATCCGGCCGTCGGCGCCGATCAGGACCCCCGACGGAGTGCCGCGCACCCGGTACCGCAACGCCGCCTCGTTACCCTGCTGGACCAGCACCGGGATATCGCCCAGCCCTTGGTCGCGGCCCCAGGCCGCATGTTCATCGACGTCACCGTTGCCGATCACCGCGATGCTGAGGGCATCGGCGGTCCGGGCCCGCCAGCGCGGCAGTTCCCGAGCCAGTGCCGCGCACAGCTCGCACGCCGGATGCACGAAGACCAACAGCACCTGGCGCCCGCCCCGCTGTAACGCCTCGAGACCGGCCCGCCCACCCCGGGTGTCCAGCAACTCGAATTCCGGCGCCACCGCGCCGACGGGCAACCCCTCCGCCCCGAGGGACGACAGGGCCTGCTCGTCCACCCGCCGCCGCAGCGCCCGAACGGCACCGATCAGCCAGATCAGCACTGCCACCAGGACCGCGACCACCGTCGTACCCACGATCCGATCGACCGAAAGTCCCAGCGGCACACGCGGATACACGAACGAGCCGACCGCCGCACCGACCGCCACCAGTATCAACACGCCGTTGCGCGCCACCGTGCGCCACCCGATAGGAGTCGTGCTCATCGCCCCGAAGCACGAACAGACCGGCCGCTTTCCGCGCCTCAGCAACCGGACCACCGCGACGGTGAACGCCATCAGCACGACCACTGCCGCCGAGGCCGCCACCGCCGCCGTCCACGGTGGCAATACGCCGACTGCGATCACCACCTCCACTACCGGCAGCGCCCCCGCGACTACAGGCGCCCATCGCAACGGAATCCCGAAGTCGGTCACCGCCTGTTGCGCCGAGTTCCGATCCACCCACTTCCCCCACGCCGACAGCCCGAACACCACGGCCACCGCCAATCGCGCCACCCACACCCCGTATTCGATCAGCATGACCGCACGATGACATATCCGCGTGTAACCGAAAGCCCTATCACAGGAACCTGTTTCGCGATCGCTACCCCCGCGCCCCGGCCCGAGAGTCGGGACGTCAGCTGGGCTGGGCTCGCTTGCGTGCCAGCTCGAGGATTTGCAGGGTCGCCACGGCGTCTGTGGGATCGACCGGTACCGGGGTGCCGTCCAGGAGGGTATCGGCCATGGCGGCGTAGAAGGCCGGGTAGTTGCCGGGTTCGCTGGGGATTGGGCGGATGTCGCCTTCGGCGCCGAGTAGGCCCCAGCGGTCAGGATCGACTGTGCCCCAGGGTTTTCCGTCATCGGGGCGGCTACCGGAACGGAGGGCGTCCTCCTGCGGGTCCAGACCGTATGAGACGTAACCGCTTTCGGAACCGAGCACTCGGAACCGCGGGCCGAGTTGCGGTGCGACAGCGCTCATCCACAGGTGCGAGCGAACACCGCAGGCGTGGGTGAGGGCCACGAAGGCGTCGTCGTCGGCCTGCACGTCGGCGCGGCGCGAGTCCAGCTCGCAGTAGACGTCGGCGACCGGGCCGAACAGGTGCAGCGCCTGGTCGACGAGATGGCTGCCCAGGTCGTAGAGGATGCCCGCACCGTCGTCGACGCCGCCGACCTCGCGCCAGCCGCCCTTGCTCACCGGGCGCCACCGTTCGAAGCGGGACTCGAAGCGCCGGATCTCACCGAGACTGCCGTCGGAGATCAGGCGGCGGATCGTGCGGAAGTCGCTGTCCCAGCGCCGGTTCTGGAACACGCTCAACGCCAGACCGGCCCGCTCGGCGGCGGCGATCACCTCCTCGCCCTCGGCGGCGGTCAAGGCGAACGGTTTGTCCACCACCACGGGCAGTCCCGCCGCGAGCGCCTGCCGGGCCAGGGGTGCGTGCGTCCGGTTCGGCGTCGCGATCACCGCCAGGTCGATTCCGGCGGTGTCGGCGAATAGCTCCTCGACCGCGCCGACGACGCGGACACCCGGATGTTCGCGCCGGGCCTGTTCGGCTCGCTCCGCCGAGGAGGTCACGACCGCCGCCACCCGCATTCGTGGTTCGGCGGCGATCAGCGGTGCATGGAAGACCGATCCGGCCAGCCCGTAACCCACGACGGCGACGTTGAGTGTCTGCATGAGGTCATTGTGATCCGGCAGGATTCGTGCGCGTCGCCACCCCGACCGCGACGAGAGTCAGGGCACACCCGATGACCGCCGTCGCCGACAGCCCGGCACCGGTGGGCGCCACGATATCCAGGACGACGGCGGCGATCAGCTGCCCGGCCACCGAGGTGAGACCGAGCAGCAGCACCCCGATCCAGCGGACCACCAGCGCGGCCAGCGCAATGAACAGCACTCCGATGGCCCCGCCGAGGTAGAGCCCCGGCTCACTGGGGAACCGCGACGGCCAACCGACCTTCGCGACCACGGCGGCCTCCACCAGCAGCAGCGCCACGGTCCCGGCGGCGAAGTTCACCAGGGTCGCGGGGACCGGTCCCCCGATCGCGCCGACACGACCGTTGACGGCCTGCTGCCAGGCCAATCCGATACCCGCGAGTGCGGGCAGCAGAACCAGCACGGTCACGGGCACGCCGCGCAGCGTCATCACCGAGGTGCCGTGCCCGGCCGCCGAACCGTGCAGGGCCGACACCGCCACCGCGATCAGGGCCAATACCGCCCCGACGATCCGCAGGCCGGTCACCGGTGTCCGCCCGCCCGGACCCAACCCCAGTCGATCCACCACCAGGCTGCTCACCAACTGCCCGGCCACCACGGCCACCGTGAACGCCGCCACGCCCACCACAGCCACCGTAAGCCCTTGGCTTGCAACGAAGAACGCCCCGCACAACCCCCCGAACAACTCCCACCACCGCAACTTCCCTGCCCACACGGCCCCGCGGACCTGCCCCACCCCCTCCCGCAACCGACCACTCACCGCAACCGCGGCGACGAGCAGCACCAACCCCGACCCGAAACTCACCACCGCCGCCGCCACCCCGTCCTGCAGCCGCTCCCCCAACGCCCCGTTGATCCGCGCCTGCACCGCCACCCCACCCCCGATACAGAACCCGAACGCCACACCCAACCGCCGCCACCTCGTCACCCGCCCGATTCTGCGCCCCCACCTTCCACCCCGACCACCCGGTCTGTCCGTCGCACCCCTTACCGGGCTTTCCGCCCTCCACGACCGGCCACAGGCGATGGAAAGTGCCACCAGCGTGCGCCGTTCCCGACACTTGTGTGGCCGAGCCGTCGCCCCTCTCGGTGGCGTCATAGGCGGCGCCCCGACCACCCCGCCTGGCGTCCGACGCACCCTTTGCCACACTTCACACCCTCCACGGCTAGCCGCAGTCCGTGCGAAACGCCGCGAGGGATGCGTCCCCCCGCAACCCTGTGCGGCCGAGCCGTCGGCCCTCTCGGTGGCGTTGTAGGGGGTGCCCCGACCATTCGGCCTGGCGTCCGACGCACCCTTTGCCACACTTCGCCCCCGCGACTGGACGCAGGCGGTGCGAAGCGCCGCTTGGGGTGCATCTCGCGCGACCGGTGCGGCCGAGCCGTTCAGCGGCCGGTGTCGTAGGGGGTGTCGAGGGGGATCCAGCCGTTGGCGGCGAAATCGCGGTCGGGGGCTCCCGCGCCGACCAGGCCGCGGCGGTCGTTCAGGTCGCTGATCAGTTCGGAGACGGGGTGGGAGTCGCTGTAGTGGTAGCCCTGGGCGAGGGCGAAGCCGAGTTCGGTGAGGACGGCTGCCTGATATTCGGTCTCCACGCCCTCGGCGATGACCTGCAGGTCCAGTGATTTGCTCAGGGCCGCAATGACTCCCAGCAGTGGTGGCGCAGGGGAATCGGAGCGGATGGCGGCGACGAAGGACTGGTCGACCTTGAGGATGTCGCTGGGGATGGTCGCCAGGCGGCTCAGCGAGGAATAACCGGTGCCGAAATCGTCGATGGCGATGCGGACGCCGCGCTCGCGTAGTTTGTGCAGATTCCCGATGGCCGTCTGGGATTCGGCCGCCAGCTCGCTCTCGGTCACCTCCAGCACCAATTGCTCGGCGGGCCAGCCGGTATCGGCGAGGATGCCGGAAACCCGGTCGGCGTACTCGGATTCGGCCAGTTCCAGCCCGCTCACATTGACATTCAGGGTGAGATCGAGCTGGGCGAAGGTCTCCTGCAGCCGGGCGGCGTCGGCGCAGGCGCGGCGCAGCACCAGCTCGTCCAGATCGGAGATGAGGTCGTACTCCTCGGCAACCCGGATCAGGCCCTCGGTCGTGACATCCGGCTGCGCGCTCGACGACCACCGCAGCAGTGCCTCCACCCCGACGGCCTTGCTGCCGCCCTCGGTCAGGCTCACGATCGGCTGGTAGTGCACGTCCAAGGCGCCCTTATCGATCGCCTCGCGCAGCTCCACGGCCAGCGGCAGCTGCCGCGACGACTCCAGCACCGTCCGATTGCGTCCGGCCTGCTTGGCCCGGTACAGCCCGACGTCCGCGCGGCTGACCAGCAGCGAGCCGGACTCCCCCGGCTGCCAGGAGGTGACGCCCGCCGAACATCCGGTGGTGACCGCGGCCCGCAGCTGCTCGGTGAGCAGAATCGCCGCCTGTTCGGTGGTGTTCGGCAGCAGCAGCGCGAAGGCGTCGCCGCCGTAGCGGGCCAGCCGTTGGCCGGGTGCGAGCAGCTTCTGCCAGGTGTCGGCCACCCGCTGCAGTACCGCGTCGCCGGCGCGATGGCCGAGGTGATCGTTGATCTTCTGGAAGCGGTCCAGATCCACCAGCACCAGCGCCAGTCCCTGTCCGGTCCGGGTGGCATGGGCGATGGCGCCGTTGAGGGCCCGGTCGAAACCGCGCCGATTCAGCAGACCGGTCAGCACATCGATATCGGCATCCGATGCCATCCGGGTGAGGATCCCGACCACGATGCCCACGCCGACGGTCACCCCGGCCGGAATCATGCCCGACCACCACGGCAACCCGCGCGAGGGCACCACCCACAGGCACAGCAGCACCGCGAAAACCACATGTGCCGCAACCCATTGCCAGGCAAAGAAGATCGCGGCGTCGCAGGCGATGAACACGTAGAAGGCCGCCAGGCTGATCGCGCCGACGGTATTCGGGAACCAGTGCACCGCAACGGTCACCAGCACCGTGGCGACCGCGACGTACCCGTGGTGAATCGAATGCGGCAGCCGGGGACCCCAGATCAGCAAACTGATGCCGAGTGCCAGGGCGGTCGCGGCCGCCACGCCCACCACGACGCGATTGCCCTCGCTCCCCGGAGCGACGGCAGTGATGAGCAGGCCCAGTACACCACCCATGACGTAGAACGCCCCGGTGGTTCGTGCCATGACCATGGCCGTCGCCAGCGCCGACGCCGCCCGCACACGCGTGCGGGTATCGCCGCGAGATCCGAATCCTCGCACGGTGCATAGCCTAGAGCCAACCGACCTGAGCAGTAGTCACATCGGCAGGAATCGACGGGCAAAGTCCTCGATTCGCGAGCTCGGCAGCACATCGGCCGCCACCTGGTCGCTATGTCCGTAACGGTGGGATTGCGCGCGAATTGTCAGCTAACGCAACGGTTCCAGCACTTCACGGCCCACGAACGGCACCAGCGCCGCGGGCACCCGCACCGAGCCGTCGGCCTGCTGATGGTTCTCCCACAGCGCCACCAGCCAGCGAGTGGTCGCCAAGGTGCCGTTGAGAGTCGCCGCGATCTGCGGCTTACCGTTCTCGTCGCGATAGCGCACCGACAACCGGCGGGCCTGGAAGGTGGTGCAGTTGGAGGTCGAGGTGAGCTCGCGATAGGTCTGCTGACTGGGCACCCAGGCCTCGCAGTCGAATTTGCGTGCGGCCGAACTGCCCAGGTCACCGGCCGCGGTGTCGATCACCCGATAGGGCACCTCGATCGCGGCGAGCATGTCCTTCTCCCAGGCGAGCAACCGACGATGCTCGGCATCGGCGTCCTCCGGTTTGCAGAAAACGAACATCTCGACCTTGTCGAACTGGTGCACGCGGATGATGCCGCGAGTGTCCTTGCCGTAGCTGCCCGCCTCGCGGCGGAAGCAGGACGACCAGCCCGCATAACGCTTGGGACCGGCGCTCAGATCGAGGATCTCGTTCGCGTGATATCCGGCCATCGGCACCTCGGAGGTGCCGACCAGATACAGCTCGTCCTCCTCGAGGTGATAGACCTCGGCGGCGTGCTGGCCCAGGAATCCGGTGCCCGCCATGATCTCCGGGCGCACCAGCACCGGCGGAATCATCATGGTGAATCCGTTGGCGGTCGCGCGCTGCGCCGCCAGCTGCAGCAGCGCCAGCTGCAGCAGCGCGCCGTAGCCGGTGAGGAAGTAGAACCGCGCGCCCGACACCTTGGCGCCGCGCTCCATGTCGAGCAGGCCGAGGGATTCGGCCAGTTCCAGATGGTCCTTGGGTTCGAAGTCGAATTCCGGTGGTGTTCCGATCGTTTCGAGCACGACGTAATCGTCCTCGCCGCCGGCGGGCACACCCTCCTGCACCACGTTGGGGATAGCGCGATGGGCCGCATCGAATTCGGCGTCGGCGGCGCGCTCGGCCGCCTCGGCCTCCTTGACCTTCGCCGACAGCTCCTGGGCCTGCGACAGCAGCGCGGGCCGCTCCTCCGGCGACGCCTTGCCGACCTTCTTGCCCAGCGCCTTCTGCTCGGCGCGCAGATTGTCGGCCGTCGCCACCGCGGACCGGCGCGCGGCATCGGCCTCGAGCAGGGCGTCCACCAGCGCCGGGTCCTCACCCCGGGCCCGCTGGGAGGCGCGCACGGTGTCCGGGTTCTCGCGCAGGAATCGCAGGTCGATCACGAGCAGCCAGCCTAGTAGCCGCTGTCTGAACAGCCGTCCTGAGCCCTGCACACGGCCGCGGCGGAGCCGAAGATGCGCCCGTCACCCGGCCTCCGGCATGCCGATCCGAGTCCGATCGTGGCGGCGCCTCGCGGGCGCTGCCATCATGGAGCGCGATGTCCTCCCACGATGAGCCGCCCCAGGAGCCCGAGCCCGGCACCGAGCCGCCGGCCGCGTCCGGCCGTCCGGCGTCCACACCGACCGCGCGCAGCACGGCCGGGCGGATCCATCTGCCGGCACACAAGCTGCGCTGGGGTCTGCTGGCGGTCGCGGTCGGCGCGGTCGTCGCCGCACTGGTGACCCTGTTCATCTCCGGATTCCGCAGCTCGAACGGGCTGGAGGCGCACGACCCGGCGAAACCGCAGCCGACCGGGCGCGCCAACGCCGCCTTCGGCACGGCGAAATCGGGCGACTGCCTGACCTGGTCCAATCCCAAGACCCTCGATCTGGCCAAGGTGAACTGTGCGGACAAGCACCTGTTCGAGGTCACCGCGGACATCGACCTGAGCAAATATCCGGGCCGCGAATTCGACCGCGGCTCGCGCTTCCCGGATTCGCTGCGCTTCGCCGAACTGCGCGACGAGCACTGCACCTCGGCGGCGGCCGACTACCTCGGCGGGAAGCTGGACCCGCGCGGGCGCTTCGTGGTCGGCATGATCAACCCGGGCGAGAGCGCCTGGCGCAACGGCGACCGCACCATCCGCTGCGGGCTCCAACTGATCAGCGCGACCGGTAACGCCACCCAGCAGACCGTGGGCCGGGTGCGCGACAGCGATCAGTCCCGCATCTTCGATCCCGGCACGTGCATCGGCATCAATCAGAGCCTGCCCACCAACGAGCCGGTCGACTGCGCCAAGCCGCACGCCTACGAGGTGATGTCGGTCGTCGATCTGGGCGGCCACTTCGACGGCGGCCCGCCGAACAATGCCGACCAGGACAAGTTCATGCAGGACGAATGCGCCCGCGTGGCCGCCGACTATCTGGGCGGGCAGGACGCGCTGATCAACAAGACGCTCACCATCTTCTGGGACAACCTGGACGCGCGCAGCTGGCTGATCGGCAGCCGGAAGCTGAACTGCCTGGTCGGCAAGGGTTCTCAGGACGGCTTCTCGACCATCACCGGTTCGGCCAAGGGCGACATCCTCATCGACGGCCAGGCCCCGGTTCCGCCGCCGAGCTCCGGGCGCTCGACCCCGCAGCCGCTGCCGGGTGCCGCGCCCGCACCGGTTCCGCCGCCACGGTGATCGGGGAGTCGCCGCATGTCCGTCTCGATGCCGGAGGATCGGTTCGAGGAATTGGTCGCCGATGCGCTGGACCTGATTCCGCCGGAGTTGACGCGCGCCATCGATAACGTGGTGGTCCTGATCGAGCCGCGCAACCCCGAGGATCCGCACCTGCTCGGGCTCTATCACGGCATCGCGCTGACCGAACGCATCGACAGCCACTACGGCGGAGCCCTGCCGGATACGGTCACCATCTACCGCGACGCGATCCTCGAAATGTGCGACAACGAGGAGGAGGTGGTCGAGGAGGTGGCGATCACCGTGATCCACGAGATTGCTCACTATTTCGGCATTGACGAAGACCGCCTGCATCAGCTGGGATGGGGCTAGTCTTGATCCGCGAAGCGGGTCAAGCCGGAGGAAACTATGGACTCGAGGGGAACCGGAGCGGGGGCCGTCGCGTCCAATCAACTCGTAGGGGGAATTCTCGTGGTTCCACCGAAGGCCCGACATATGTCGGGCCTACAGAGCTTCAGCCGCCACCAGAAGGAGTGCGAGTAATGGTTGGCTTCGTCAATGTCACGCCCGAAGTCGTCCTCGCGGCCGCCGCGGAACTCGATCTACTTGCCGAACGTCTCGCTGCCGTCTCGGCGCTGAGCGGTCCGGCGACGCATGTGATCCCGTCCGGTGCCGAGGAGGTGTCGTTCCTGGCCGCCAATCACTTCAACCAGGCGGCGCTCAGCCACGACCGCGCGGTGGCCCAAGGCATCCTCGAGCTGCACCACGCCGCCGCGGTGCTGCGCCAGAATCTGGCCCAGCACATCGCCGAGGATGCGGTGAACGCCGCCGGTCTCGGCTCCATCCAGGTATAAAGCCGGACACCACCATTCGTTCAGGGGAGTAACAAATGACCGCAGGGATCACCGGGGTGTTCTGGCTGCCCCGCATGGCCGAGGCCAACTCGATCTCGCTCAATGCCGGTGCGCACGCGATTCCGATCTCGGCCGCCGCCACCGCCTGGGGAGCGCTGACCGCCGCGTGGGTGGACGCGACAGCCACCGTCACCCGTGTGATGGCCGAACTCGGTGTCGGTCTGCAGGGTTTGAACGGTGTCGCCGCCCTGACCCGCCTCACCGGATTCACCGGCTGGGCCGAGCAGCAGGGCGTGCTGGCCGCGTCGATGGGCGCCAAGGCCGCATCGAATGCCACCGCCTACACCGTGGCGTCGCTGGCGATGCCCAGCCTGCCCGAGATCGCGGCCGTCGAGGCGGCCCGCGTCGCGGCCCATTCGACCGGCGGCGCCCTGAACGGCAGCGCCGAACTCGCCGAAGCGGCCAAGGCGGCGATGGATATTCGCGCCGCGCTGGTGATGGAGACCTACGAGGCGGCGACCACCGCGATCGTCACCACGCCGAACCAGTTCGCGATGCCGCCGGCCATCGCCAACGGCGCCGGATCGGCCGAGGGCTCCCAGAACGCCGAAACCGCCTTCCAGGGCGCGGGTGGCGATCCGGTCCAGACCGCGGTCGCGGCCGCCCAGGCCTTCGCCTCCAATCCGGGCGTCGTCAGCGCCGCCACCCAGGCCGCGCAGTTCGCCGGTTCGGTGGCCACCTCCGGCGTCACCACCGCCGGGAACGTGGCCAGTGGGGCGATCGCGGCGGCCACCCAGGCGGCGGCCCCGGCCTCGATGGGTGCGACGCCGATGATGGCGGGCGTCGGCGCCGCGGCGGCCGGTGGCGGTGCCGCGGTGGCCACCCGGGCGGTCTCCGTCGGCGGTTCGGTCCCGATCGGCAACGGTGGCGGCAGCCTGAAGGTCCCCGAAGGCTGGGGTGCCGGGAATGTGCTCGGCGGCAACAACGCCTCCGCGACCACTGCGATCGTGCAGAACGCGTCGACCGGCCCGGTCGGCGCGCCGGTGCGCCCCGCCACCGCGACGGGCAATCCGCTTCTCGGACACCAGGTTCGCCACGACGACGAGGACGAGGCCGAGCACAAGAGCAACGACTATCTGCGCGGCGACCACTTCGCCGACGGCCGGGTCATCGCGTCGGGCGTCATCGGGGCCGAGCCGACCGTGGAGAGCGCTAAGTGACGGTTCTCGGCGCCGGCCGCGGGCCGTCCATGCTCGAGGCGGTCGCGTTGTCGCTCGACGAAATGCAGTTTCTGCTCGAGAAACTGGAGATCGACGAGGTGCCCGTCGTACTGGATGCGATGGGCCGCTACGACAACGTGGTCGACCACGATGCGGCGATGGCCGCGGCCGCCGAATCGCTCACCGCCCGTGAGCTGCTCGCCGACGACGTCGTCCACCACGATCTCGAGGTTCGGCTGCGGGCGCTGTACCGCCCGCACTGGGTCCTCGCGATGCGGTGGTACGTCGCCGACCGAGTGAACCGCTTCTGCATCGCCAAGGGCGACGACCTGGAGGTCGTCGTCCTGCGCGGGCCGGATTCGTATGTCGTCGACGAGGCGGGTCACGATCTGCCCGGTACGGTGATGGCCGCCCTCGGCCCGGCCGACCCGCTCGAGTTGAGCGGAATGAACGCCCTCACCGAGGAACTCGAGCCGATCTTCAACGACGCCGGCGATGCGGCAGCCACCGCCGAGCGGCTCAACCGGGTCGGCAAACCGGCGCGCGACGCTCCCGTCCTGGCCTCGGCCATGGTCGAAATCCATTCCTACGCCTCGATCGTGGGCGTGGTGTACGGCGACGGCACGCGCGATATCGCCGACGGCATGATCGCGGTCTACGACACCCGCAACGGCCGCTTCCTCGCCACCACCACCCGCTCCGACGAGGATGTGCAATGGACCTCGCTGGCCAGTGGCACGCCGACCCGATTGCGGCAGGCGTTGAAGGATCTGATCGACAAGCTGCCGCTGCGCGAGGATTTCAAGCCGAGCCCGCCCGCGGTCTGAGCGCGGCCTATCCCATCGGATCGTCGGCGGTGGGCTCCACGACGTAGCCGAACGGCGGCGTGTAGCGGCCCCACCGCGTGCAGTCCCAGCCGCCGTCGGCACGGGGCACCAATTCGATCGTCTCGGTGTTGTCGAGATGGTTGTTGGTCGTGAACGGCGGTGCCACGCCGCCGATTGCCCGCGCCGCCAACCGCATTGCCGCGCCGTGGCTGATGAGCAGGATGTCGCCGGGTTCGTCGTCCGTGGTCAGATAGGTGGCCCGCAGTTCGTCCAGCACCGGCAGATAGCGATCCAGTACTTCCCGGCCCGATTCACCGCCGGGCACCCGCTCGTCCAGTTCGCCGAGGTGCCAGGCGCGGTAGATGCGCTGGAATTCGCGATGCACCGCCTCCGAGGTCTCGCCCTCGAAATCACCGACCTGCACCTCGTGGACGCCGTCGACCACCTGGGCGGGCACGCCGGTTACCGCTTCGATGTGGGCGGCGGTCTGGCGGGCCCGCAGTGCGGCCGAGCAGAACAGCCGCCGCGGCGGCGCCGTCAGACCGGCGGCGAACGCCTTCGCCTGTGCCGCACCGCGTTCGGTGAGCGGCAGGCCCGGAACCCGGGTATCGAGAATCTTCGCGACGTTGCCCTCGGTTTCGCCGTGCCGCACCAGGATCAATCTGTTCACAGGTCGGCCACCCCCTTCTTCAGGTCGGCCAGCCAGGCCGCGGCGGGTTCGTCGGACGGCGGCGCGGTGCCGCTGGGCGAACTCGCGGGCCAGGAACCCAGGTACCGGATTCGGCCGGCGGTGCGATGCAATGCCTTGAGCGCCTCGGCGACCGCGGTGTCCTCGATATGACCGACACAGTCGAGGTAGAAGCGGTAGGTGCCCATGCCGGTGCGGGTGGGCCGGGATTCGATTCGCGTGAGATCGACCCCGCGGGTGGCGAATTCGGCGAACACCCGCATCAGCGAGCCGGGTTCGTTCGGCAATTCGAGGATCACCAGCGAGGTCCGGTCGGCCCCGGTGCGCGGCGGTGCCGTGCGCGGGCGGGTGACCAGGACGAATCGGGTGATCGCCTGATCGTGATCGGCCACACCCGAGGCCAGCACCGCCAGGCCCAGCCGCTGCCCGGCCAGCGCGGTGGAGACGGCGGCATCGGCGTGACCGCCCGCCACATCCTCGGCCGCGGCGGCATTGGAGGCCGAGGTGTACAGCTGTGCCTGTGGCATTCGGTGCGCCAACCACATTCGCACCTGCGCCGCCGCGACCGGATAGGCCGCGACGGTCCGCACCTGCGACAGTTCGACGCCCGGGCGCGCCACGATCGTGAACGCGACATCCAGTTCGGTCTCGGCCACGATCTGCAATCGGGGACCGACCGCGAGGGAATCCAGCGTGGCCGAGATCGAGCCCTCGATCGAGCTCTCGATCGGCACCACCGCCCCGTCCACGTCACCGGACCGGATCAGCTCCAGCGCGTCACCCTGACTGGGCGCGGCGACGCGTTCGACCGGACCGTCGAAGACATTCGAGGACTCGAGCTTGGCGAGGGCCATCTCGGTGAAGGTTCCCGACGGCCCGAAATAGGCGATACGCGGCACGGATACGACATTACTGGGCGGTCGCGAACAGTCCGGAAGTTTGCGGGTTGTCAGGGCGCGAGGACGGCGAGGCCGCGGGTCAGCGCGTCGGGCGAATCCGACTCGACAGCCAGCAGTACCTCGCGCAGGGCCGCGATCGCGGGCGGTGGCAGGCCCCGCAGAAAATCGACGTCGGGGCTGGTCAGGGCGGTGCGGATATCGTCGCCGCACAGGGCGGCCGCGGTCGCCGCGACGATGGCCAGGGCGCGTTCGGCCGAATCGGTGCGGGCCACGAATCCGGTGTCGGCATGGGCGATGCCGGCGAGGAATGCGGCGATGTCGGCATCCGGTCGGTCCAGCTCCAGCAGCGGCACCGTCACCGTCGCCGACACCGGCCGTACCAGGCCGTCCATCAGGTCGGCCCGCGTCGGCACGGGCAGACCCAACGACAAGGGCACCGGATCGGAAACGGACGGGGAATCGTGCGGCACGTTTCCACCGTAGCGATCGAAACGCTTGCGCAACCCCGCCCGGTCACTTAGCTTAGGTTTACCTAATTCCCAGTGCACCTTTCGGAGGTACTGCATGCGCCGCACGACAACGACCGTCGCACCGTCGACCGCCGAACGCGTCCGCAGCGCATGCGCCCACGCCGATCAGGCGATGCTGGCCCTACCGGGCATCGACCCGGTCCCGATCGCGCTCCATCATCTGCGGGACTGCGGCGATGCCGTCGTGACCGTCGCGCTCGGTTCGCCCGCGGTGCGTGCGGCCGGTGACATCGCCGGTTCCCCGGCGGTGCTGGAACTCACCGATCACGCCCCGCTGACCCTGCGCGAGCCCGTGCGCGCCCTGGTGTGGCTGCGCGGGCGGCTGCACACGGTGCCCGACTACGCCCAGCGCGCGCTCGCCACCGAGGTCGCCAAGGAATACGCGCACCCCGCGCTGCTGGATGTCGGGCACACCACCACCCTGCTGCGGCTGGTCCTCGACTCCGCGGTGGTGGCCGACTCCAGCGGTGCCGCGGCCACCTGCCCGGAGCAGCTGCGCGCGGCCCGGCCCGACCCGTTCTGGGAACTCGAATCGGCCTGGCTGCAGCACATGGACGCCGACCACGCCGACGTGATCGCCCGCCTGTCCCGCCACCTACCGGTCCGCCTGCGCGGCGGCGCCGTCCGCCCCTTGGCCATCGACCGCTACGGCGTCACCCTGCGTGTGGAAAGCCCCGACGGCGACCACGACGTCCGCCTCCCCTTCGAATCCCCCGTCGACGACATCCAATCCCTCAGCCGCGCCGTCCGAATCCTGGCCGGCTGCCCCTTCCTCCACGGCATGCACCGCGGCTGATCCCGGCCGAAGCACGCCGGCGTCAGCGAAAGACGACACACCGGGACCAACGAAAGACGACACACCGGGACCAGCAGGGACGCGGTGCGCTGGGCTGTGCCGTTCAACGTTGCCTGCCCGCCGCGTGCACATCCCCCTTTCGCGTGCCTTCGGCCGGAATCTCACGCGAGGCCCCAGCCGAAAACACGCCGGGACCGACGAGAAGGGGAGGGAACCAGACGCCGCGCAGAGGCCGAGCACCGCGTGAAGGAAGGAGCAAGCCGGGCGCCGCGTCGAGGGAGAGCAAGCCGAGAGCCGCGTGGAGGAAGGAGCAAGCCAGGCGGTGCGTGGGGAAGTGCGAACCGGGGCGAGCGAACCGGAGCGCCACGTGGAGGGAGAACGAACCGGGCGTTGGTAGGAGGAGCGAACGGCGTGGGCGTGGGGAGATCCCTGCGGGAGGGGGTGGGGTGGGCGCATAGATTGGCGGGCATGGTTTCTGCTGGGGGTTCCGCGTTTACGTGGCCTGTGCCCGCGTCCGATCGGGCGCGGTTTGCGCTGCGGGTGGAGATCGTCGTGGTGCTGGTCGTCACGTTCGGGTTGAGCGGGGCGAGTGCGGCGTTGTCGCTCATCGAGAGCGCGCTGTCTCCCGGTGGGGTGGGTGGGCAGACGGTGGCGCTGAATCCGTCGCGCGCGGCGCAGTCGACGATCGATCTGCTGTTTCAGCTGTTGAGTGTGTTGCGGCTGGTGGGGTGGGGGGCGTTGGGCCTGTATCTGTTGTGGCGCAGCGGGATCGGGCCGCGGGTGGTAGGGCTGGCACGAATTCGGGTGCGCGGTGACGTGGTTCCGGCGCTGGTCCTGGCGGCGGTGATCGGACTGCCCGGGCTGGGGCTGTATCTCCTCGCCCACGCGCTCGGGATCAGCGTGACGATCGTGCCGAGTTCCTTGGGCGACCATTGGTGGCGGCTTCCGGTGCTGATCCTGTCGGCACTGGCCAATGCCGTGGCGGAGGAGGTTCTGGTGGTGGGCTATCTGCTCACCCGGCTGCGCGCGCTGGGCTGGACGGCCAATCGCTCCCTGCTGGCCTCGGCGGTGCTGCGTGGCAGTTATCACCTGTATCAGGGCCTAGGGGGTGGGCTGGGCAATCTGGTGATGGGTGTGGTGTTCGGACGGTTCTGGCAGCGCACCGGCCGACTGTGGCCGCTGGTATTGGCGCACGCGACGATCGACACCGTCGCTTATATCGGCTACACGGTGCTGCACGGACACGTTTCCTGGCTGCCGTGAGAAGCGCTATCGAATCGAGATGAACCCGGACGCCGCCGGGATCAGTAGCATCACGGTGATGAACGGCGACGACCCCCAGCAGTTTGCGCGGACGCGCCGGGTGCCGCCGCCGCAGGCCGGACCCGGCCCGCGCCGCACCCCGCCGCCCCCGAATCGGCGCCCGCCCGACGGCGAACCCGCGCGGGTCGAGCCGACCCAGGTCATCCGGCGCGACGGGACCCAGGGCCCGGCACTGGCCTGGTCCCAGGTTCCGCCGACCCGCAACCCGGCCCCGCCCCAGCGACCGCCCGGTCGCGCCGGTGCGCCGCCCCCGCATGCCCCGACGCAGCGACCCGTCCCGTACCGGGAACCACCGCCGCCACCCCCTCCCGCACCACCGCGCCGCCGGGATCGGCCACCGCGCGAACCCCGGATGCGGCGCAAACGGCACTGGGGACGCTGGCTGCTCGCACTGCTGCTGATCCTGATCGTCGCACCGGTCGCGGCCCTGATCTACCTGGACGGCTCGTTGAACCGGATCGCGGTCCTCGGTGACTACCCGGGCCGGGTCGCACAGACCTCCGGCACGAACTGGCTGCTGGCCGGATCCGACAGCCGGGAGGGTCTGACGACCGATCAGGAGCGCGAACTGTCGACCGGCGACCAGAACGACGCCGGTGGCGAACGCAGCGACACGATGATGCTGGTCCACATCCCGAAGTCGGGCCCGGCCACGATCGTCAGCCTCCCGCGCGACTCCTTCGTGCCCATCCCCGGCGTCGGCCGGGACAAACTCAACGCCGCATTCTCGATCGGCGGACCACGGCTGCTGGTGCAGACCGTGGAAACCGCGACCGGGCTGCGGATCGACCACTTCGCGAAGATCGGCTTCGGCGGCTTCGCGAGCATGGTCGACGCCCTGGGCGGCATCGATATGTGCCTGCCGACCGCGATCGACGATCCGCTGGCCGGTATCGACCTGCCCGCCGGCTGCCAGCATCTGAACGGGGCGCAGGCGCTGGGCTTCGTCCGCACCCGGGCCACCGCGCGCGCCGACCTGGACCGCATGAACAACCAGCGGCTGTTCCTGTCCGCGCTGCTGCACAAGGCGACCAGCGCGGGAACGCTGGCCAACCCGTTCAAGACCTGGCCGCTGGCCCAGGGCCTCACCCGCTCCCTGCAGGTCGACAACGGCGACCACATCTGGGATCTGGCCCGGCTGGGCTGGGCGCTGCGCGGCGACGCGATCACGACCACCGTCCCGATCGGCGGCTTCGCCGACACCGGCAGCGGCAACGTGGTGCAGTGGGACCGGGAGAAGGCGGGCCGCTTCTTCGACGCCCTCGCCTCGGACAGACCGGTCCCCGAGGACCTGCTGACGCGGTAACGTCGATCACATGTTCAAACGGACCCGGTCCTTCGCCGACCTGCTGCGTGAACAGATCCGGCACGAGTTCACCGCCGCCCAGCAGTATCTGGCGGGTGCGGTGTATTTCGACGCCCTACGACTGCCCCGCCTGGCCCGTGTCTGCTATGACGGTGCCGAGGACAAGCGTGCCCATGCGCTGCGCATGGTGCAGTACCTGCTCGATCGGGACCTCGAGGTCCAGGTCGGCGGCCTCGACGAGGTGGTGCCGACCTTCGAGAGTCCGCGCGCGGCACTGGAATTCCTGCTCGACCGCGAGCGTGCGCTGACCGAGCAGATCACCGCTCTCACCCGCACCGCCCGCGAATCCGACGACTATCTGGGTGAGCAGTTCACCCAGTGGTTCCTCGAGGACCAGGTCACCGAGGTGGCCCGGATGTCGACATTGCTGGCGGTGTGCGAGCGCGCCGACGGCAATCTGTTCGATGTCGAGCAGTTCGTGGCGCGCGAACTTCGGGTACCGCCGAAACCGGATACCTCGGCTCCGAAAATGGCCGGCGCCAGCACTAATTCGATAAGGTAATACTTACTCGAATAACTTAGGCTGGAATAACTTAGGTTCGTATAACTTAGGCTATACTTGCCTCAATAAGGGTGCACTTGGATGACAGCCTCCATTTGCGCGATTATTGTCATGTCCATGTCCAGCCACCCAGAACCCCCACGCAGCAAGTTCCACTCCCTGCTTCACGATCAGATCCGGCACGAATTCAATGCCGAACACCAGTACATCGCGATCGCAGTGTGGTTCGACAATGCCGATCTGCCGGTGCTGGCGAAGCATTTCTACAAGCAGGCCATCGAGGAACGCAATCACGCGATGATGATCGTGCAGTACTTCCTCGATCGGGATATGAGTGTGGAACTGACGAGCGTCGACGCCGCCAAGTCGAAATTCGAGAACGCCCGCGAGCCGATCGCGCTGGCACTGCAGCAGGAGAAGACGGTCACCGATCAGATCGTCCAGCTGGCCAGCACCGCCCGCGAGGAGGGCGACTATCTCGGCGAGCAGTTCATGCAGTGGTTCCTCAAGGAACAGGTCGAGGAGGTGGCGCGGATGACGACCCTGCTGACCGTCGCCGACCGGGCCGGCTCGAACCTGTTCGATCTGGAGAATTTCGTCTCCCGCGAGATGAGCAGCCCGAGCGACGCCTCGGGCGCCCCGTCCGCGGCCGGCGGATCCGTCTGACCGTGCCATGAACGAAGCTCGGCTCCGAACCCCGGAGCCGAGCCTTCCTAGCGTTTACCCCCGCTGAGGAATGGGGATTTTTCAGAAATGTTCCCGGCAAAATGCATGCCGGGAACAGATGAAGGGCGCACGCGGGAACAGATGAAGGGCGCACGCGGGAACTGACGAGGGCGCACGCGGGAACGGTCGGGATCGCTCGAGATTGCTCGAGAACTGTTGCCGCCGCGCAGAAACCAGTGCCCCCGCGCGGAAACCACTTGGCCCGCGCGGGAATTGACTGGGCGTCAGCGCAATGTCACCTGGCGGGAACGCAGGCCGTCGCGGGAGCGACGTTCGTCCGAGGTGAGCGGGGCGTCGGTGGCCAGGGCCTGGGACAGGCGCGCGCCGAATTCGGTTGCGGGGGCGACCCATTCGCTGGGGTGTCGCTCGCGGTCCAGGTCGAAGACCGGCACCAGCAGCCCGTGGGTGCGGAAGGAGCCGGCGAAGCGCGAGCCCTCGCCCAGATGCAGACCGCCCGCGGCGTGCACGCGGGCCAGGGCCAGCATCAGCGCGTCCTCGTCCTCGGGGCGAACCCAGCGCAGATGCGCCTTCTCCCCGGCATCCACCCACCAGGCCGCGCCGACCGTATCGGCGCCCAGCTCGAGCCGATCCGAGGGCATGATCGCCTCGTTGGCCTGCTCGATCGTGGCGGCCACCTGCGGGTCGGGCTGCACGCCCTCGGGCACCCACCAGTTGAAGTCCTGATGCACGGTCAGATCCAGACCTGCGGCGGGATCGATCACCTCGCCCAGGGCCGGGGCCGAGCCCTCGGCGTCGGCCGCGACAGCCAGCGACTCACCGGGTTCGGCCGCCTGCGTCCACAGAATGGCCGCGGCGAGATCGGCGGCGGGATCCTCGGACTGGAATTGCACCTGGGCGCCGACGAATCCGGCCGGTTCCGCCCCTGCCCGCACCAGCGCGGCCACCGCACCGGGCAGTACGGTGGCGAGGGTGACGGACCGCTCGGCAGCGACGCCGGGCGCCAGTTTCACCGTCGCGGTCGCCGACGGCACGAACTCCCGTAGCGCGACGAGATCGCATTCGGCGGCCAGCCCGGCGAACGGGCGCGTCACGGCCTGCGCGGCCTGCTGCTGCGCGGCTCGGCGCTCGGCGAGGCGCTGGGCTCGGTTACTACCGGGCTTGGGACTGTTGCGCTTGCTCTTACCCACGAACGGTGAACCTACAGTGTCGGGGCGCCCGGCGGACGCAGGGGCACGCTCATGTCACCGCCGTCAGACGGTGGCGAGAACCGCCTTGGTGCGCCCCGGGTGATTGGTGGCGATCCAGCTGACTCCGAGTTCGGCACACAGCTTCACATCCTCCGGATCGTCGACGGTCCAGCAGTAGGTCGCGCGCCCCGCCGCGGCCGCCTTGTCGACCAGATCCGGATGGTCGCGCAAGGTGCGCACCGACGGACCGACCGCGGTGGCCCCCACCGTCGTGGCCGCGCTCCCGCCGAGGTAGCGCGACGATTCGCCGAGCAGCACCGTCGGCAGCAGCGGAGCCGCCCGCCGGATCCGCCAGACCGCGGTCGCCGCGAACGACATCACCACGGCGCGGGAGTGATCGGCCGAGGCCGGGGTGGCGATACCGAAGCGCTGTAGCTCGGCCAGCACCTTGGCCTCCACCAGTGCGCCGTAGCGCACCGGATGTTTGGTCTCGATGAACAGCTTCGTCGGCCGGCTGCGCCAGTCCAGCACGAGGGAGATCAGCTCGCTCAGCGTGAGCACCGAGGCCGGTGCGCCGTCGGCGCCGAAGTCCAACTGCCGCAACTCGTCCAGGCTCATTTCGCTGACCAGCCCCGTCCCCGACGAGGTCCGATCCACCGTGCGATCGTGCACGCACACCAGATGCCCGTCGCGGGTCAGGCGCACATCGCACTCCACCCCGTCGGCACCCTCCTGCAGCGCCAACTCGTAGGCGGCCAGTGTGTGCTCCGGGCGCGTCCCCGATGCGCCTCGGTGCGCGACCACGAACGGTGCGCGACTACCCCGGCTCACTTCGCCATGACCTCCTCGTGCTCGGACGCCGCATCCTTCGCCGATTCCGCATCCGTTCCGACATCATTCCCGACGGCGGATTCGGATGCGCGTTCAGCGCTCTCGTCGGCCGGCTCCACCGGTTCGATCACCTGCACGATCGGACCCACCGCGGGCACCCACCGCTTCGGCTCGCGGACCCGGCCACGCAGGTCACGGCCCTCGCACAGGCGCACCACCCACAGCGACAGCGCGGCGACCGCGGCGGCCACCAGATCGGTGTAGACGGTGAATATCACACCGTCGGCCTCCGCCTGCAGCGATCCGGCGGTGTGCCAGCCCAGGGCCGCAACCACCATCGCGCCGTTGAGAATCCAGGCGCACCACCAGATTCGCACCGCACGCAACGCCCGGAGATCGCCGCCGCGCCGAGTGATCAGCTCGGTCAGGAAGACTCCCGGCCACAGCAGATTCACCCCGGGAATCAGGCAGCCGCACAACAACATCGGCAGCGAGCGGGGATCTCGCTGTCCGGCCCCCGCATAGGCGGCGACCCGGCTGCGGCGCAACCAGCCGACCGCCGCTATCGCCGTCGCCAAGGCGGCGGCCAGCGCCAGCGCAGAGGTCAGGTAGACCGAGATGTCGGAGATCAGCAGCACCGCCGGATGAATCAGCCGAGTGCGATTGCGCAGCAGGACGAGATAGCGGCCGAGTTCGGCGATCGCGGCCACCGCGAACAGCACCGACGTGAGGATCAGCAGTCCGGTGATCCGTTCGGTGAGCCAGGCCAGCGGATCGCGGCGACCGGCGACCGTGGCCGCGGGCGGCACATCCCGCAGGCCCCATCGCGGAATCTCGGTGTAGCGCGGCGTCGCCCGGCCGGGGCGCGCGGCCGGGCGGGCCGATCGACCGTCGCGCGGACGTCGGCCGGGTGGCCGCGCCACCCAGCGATAGTTCCGGCGTTCCGGGGGCGCGTCGACCGGGGCCGGGGACAACAGGACGCCGCGGCAGCGCGGGCACCAGTGCATCGGGTTGCCCCGCACCGCCCAGCGGGCGCCGCAGCGGGCACAGGGCTGTACGACCGTACTCACCGGGCGCCTTCCCCCTTCCATCAGTAGATCTTCGCCTCGTGGTCACCCTCGCCGGTCAGCGGCCGGCCGGACTTCTGCCAGGCCACCATTCCGCCCGTGACCTGGATGGCGTCGAAGCCGACGTGGGTCAGGTACTGCACGACCTGCAGGGACCGGCCGCCCTGGCGACAGACGACGTAGATCTGCGAGTCGTAGTCCAGCTCGTCGACTCGGGCGGGGACGTCTGCCATGGGAATGTGCAGGGCGCCGGGCGCGTGCCCGAGCTGCCATTCGTCGTCCTCGCGAACGTCGAGCAGCATGGCGGGCGGCGTCGTCGATTCGTGGCCCGCCGCGGCGCCGAACGGCTCGGCGGCATCGAATTCGGCGGGCACGGCATCGACCGGCACCGACGGAATCTGGGGGCTCGTCACGGTTTCGATCCTGCCACGGGCATCGGATGGGCGGGGAGTTCCCCGCGCTGGCGGACTCGAGGTCGGTTTCGGCGGGACTGTACCTGACATCCCCCTGGGGGCGGCCCCACCTGTGCCGATTGCGATCCGAGTTATCCACATAATCCACAACCTGATCCACAGGGACGGCAAGCAGACCATTCGGTCGTCTGTCAATCTCGGCAACGATCCGGACACGAAACAGGCGGATGACCGATCCGGGACTCCCCTCCTCATCCCGGAGCGATCATCCGCCCGACACCTAGTTGGACGGCGCCTGTCCCCGTTCGGTTCCCATCGGTTCCGGAAAAAACGACAAGTTCTCCTGAGAAACCGAAATCCCTGGCTCTTCCAGGCCGGATGGGTAGCCTGATCTCATGGACGCGCGCAGGGGGTTAGTCGACGGATTGGACATCACAGGCCTGAACACCGCACTCGCCGAGGCGACCTGCCTCGGCGTGACGGCCGATGCGGCCGCCGCGCGGATTCGACTCGAACTGGAGGTGCTGACCCTTCCCACAGATGGCCCGCCGCCCGAGGACCGCCGGGTCGTGCTGACCCTCACCGGTGTCAGCCGGGTGGCCGCCTCGCTGCGCATGCAGCGCTGGGACGAAATCGAGCCTCAGGTCTTCCCGCTCACCCTGGACGGGCTGAGCGAGGCGATCGCCGGCTTCGGCGGCAGTGCATTGCACGGCTGGGAATTCATCGACGTCGACGACAGCGGCTGGGCATTGTGGCGGGAGCTGCTCAGCTTCGACACCACGGTCAGCGACAGCCCGCCGGTGCACGTGCTCGAGTTCTCCCAGCAGGAGGGCGTCGACCCCCGCGAACTCGATGTCCGGGTGTGGTTCGAGGACATCGAACTGGAAACCGCGGACGGCCGCCCGATTCCGTTGGCCGAGTTCATCGCCGGCGGTCAACGCTGGTGGAAGGCCCACGACGCCTGCGACCCGCGGACCATGCTCCCGGACGTCGCCCCGCCTATGTAGCCCTTACGCACCCGAACCGACCGGGCAGCTCACCCCGGTCGCATGCACCGGGCAGTAGCCGCCCGGGTTCTTGGCCAGGTACTGCTGGTGGTAGGCCTCGGCATAAAAGAATCCGGGCGGCACCGAACCCGGATAGGGCACCGCGGGCGCGGGCACCACGCTGATCTCGGTGGTGATCTCGCCGTACCCGGCTGCGGTCAGTCGCTCCTGATACGCGGCCGCCGTCGTCCGCGCCACGTGCAGTTGGTGCTCGTCGAGGGCGAAGATCGCCGAACGATATTGGGTGCCACGGTCGTTGCCCTGTCGCATGCCCTGCGTCGGGTCGTGGTCCTCCCAGAAATGCCTGAGCACGCCCGCGTAGTCGATCACCTGCGGGTCGAAGACCACCAGCACCGATTCGGTATGTCCGGTGCGGCCGGTGCAGACCTCCTCGTAGGTGGGATTGGGCGTGTATCCACCCATATAGCCGACAGCGGTGGTGTACACGCCGTCCAGCTCCCAGAAGTCCTTCTCCGCACCCCAGAAACACCCCATCGCCACGACGGCGAGTCGCAGGTGCTCCGGGAACGGCGGACGCAGGGGATGCCCGTTCACGTAGTGGGTCGCCGGAACCGAAAGAGGATCGCGCCGCCCGGGCAGCGCCTGCTCGCGGGACACCATGGCCGGCGCCGGCAGTCGGAGCCGCCCGGCGAGTTCGTCCAACCAGGACATGCCTCGATCCTACGCGGATTCCATAACCGACCGTTTGGTGTCCACGCAGTGGGAAACCCGCCGAGTGTTGGAATCCGGGGGGATGGAACCCGGTTGCATCCAAGCGGGTGTACGAATGATGGTTGGGTGCACTCGGACACGGGTGCACACGGCCCGACATCATGAGGAAGGGACATCGTGGCTGAGTACACGCTGCCAGATCTGGATTACGACTACGGCGCCCTGGAGCCGCACATCTCCGGGCAGATCAACGAGCTTCACCACTCCAAGCACCATGCCACCTACGTCGCCGGTGCCAACACTGCGCTCGAGAAGCTCGAGGCTGCCCGCGAGTCCGGTGACCACGGCGCGATCTTCCTGCACGAGAAGAACCTGGCCTTCCACCTGGGTGGGCACGTCAACCACTCGATCTGGTGGAAGAACCTGTCCCCCAACGGCGGCGACAAGCCGACCGGGGAGCTGGCCGCCGCCATCGACGACCAGTTCGGCTCGTTCGACAAGTTCCGTGCCCAGTTCACCGCGGCGGCCAACGGCCTGCAGGGCTCCGGCTGGGCGGTGCTGGGTTACGACACGCTGGGACAGAAGCTGCTGACGTTCCAGCTGTACGACCAGCAGGCCAATGTGCCGCTGGGCATCATCCCGCTGCTGCAGGTCGATATGTGGGAGCACGCCTTCTACCTGCAGTACAAGAACGTCAAGGCCGACTACGTGAAGGCGTTCTGGAACGTCGTCAACTGGGCCGACGTGCAGGAGCGTTTCGCCCGCGCGGTCGCGCAGGGTAAGGGCCTGATCTTCGGCTGAGACCTTCGGCGAAGACCGTCGCTCTCGGGCCCGGGAACCATGCAGGTTCCCGGGCCCGTTCGTGTTTCGGCGCGGTTACCTGCGGCTTAGCACTCTCTGGTACTTGTGTGCCAGACATTGTTTGCGTCATTCTCGGGTACTCACAGGGCACAGACGGGCTCTTGGAGGCACCCGATGCGCAGCAACGATCAAGTAGGCGTCACGCCGTTCCAGTCCCGCGGGTCGCTCCGGGGTTTCCTCATCTCCGGGCGCTGGCCCGATACCACCAAGGAATGGGCCCAGCTGCTGGCGCTGGCGGTGCGGGTGGCCAGCCTGCCCGGTCTGTTGGCCACCTCGACGGTCTTCGGTGCCCGCGAGGAACTTCCCGACGACCCCGAGCCCGGCACGGTCGGTCTGGTCCTCGCCGAGGGGCCCGTGCTCGGCGACGAGGCGGTCGAACCCGGCCGGTTTGCCGACCATGTGCCGCCGGCCCTGATGATGTTGCATCCACCGTCGGAGACCCGGCCGTCGCTACCGGAATGCACGGGCGCCGCGTCGGGATGCGTGCTGCTGCCGGGTGTTCCGCATCTGGGCCTGGAGCATCGTGCGGCGTGGGTGGAGGCCGAATTGGACGGCACCGTGACCTCCATGGTCAGCCGGGTCGGGGTGGACCCGATCAGCGATCCCGACACCGCGGTTCTGGCCATGCTGCTGGCCGCGTGACGGGTCGGCTGCCACCGCTGTGAGGGTGACCGAAACCTTCGGCGTGGATCGCCAAACTTATTGCGCGCATTGCGATTTCGACGATATCGACTTTGCGCCCACGCGATGCCCCGGGTAGGCTGGGCGACAGCGAAGGGGAGTAGCCCCCAATCGTGTGGTCGACATACTGATCCGTGTCCCGGGTCCGGCCACGCGAACCGGCGCCGCGGTCCGGTGGGTGAGACCTTCGGCCGACGACACACCAACCGATAGTTCGGATGAGTGTCGGCCGAAGGCACCTGTCTTCGGTCGGCAGGCCGAAGACCTGGGAGCCGATTCATGATCGCCACGATATTGCTGAGCTTCGGCGTGCTCTTCGCCGCCGAGCTCGGCGACAAGTCACAGCTGATGGCGCTGACCTTCGCGCTGCGCTATCGGTGGCCGATTGTGCTCGGCGGCATCGCCGCCGCCAGTGTGGCGGTGAATCTGATCGCCGTGGCCGTCGGACATTTCCTCGGGGCCGCCTTGCCGACCGATCTGATCGCGGTCTGCACCGGCGTCATCCTGCTCGCGGTGGGCCTGTGGACCCTGCGCGACGCCCGCGACTCGGAGGCGGACGACTCCCCGGCGGCCACGCCCCCGGCGACGTCGGGCAAGGCCCTGTTCGTCGTCCTGTCGGCCTTCCTGCTCGCCGAACTCGGCGACCGGACCATGTTCGCCACCATCGCCCTCGCCTCGAGTCACGGCTGGCTCGGCGTCTGGCTGGGCTCGGTCGCGGGCATGGTGGCCGCGGGTGGTCTGGCCATCGCCGTCGGCATCACGGTCGGGCGCCACATCCCCGAACGCGCCATTGCGATCGGTTCCGGGCTGCTGTTCCTCTATATCGGCGCCGCCACCCTGCTGTCGGCCCTGGACGCGGGCCGACCGGCGGAGATGCTGGGTGCGGCGGTGGCGCCGGTGTTGGGGGGTGCCGCACTGTGGCTGCGGGCGCGCCGAGCGGCCCGACGGGAGGCGATCGAACCGCAGCGGGTCGAGGTCCGCGGCTGAGGGTCCCGAGAATCAGCGCTTGATGTTGTCTCCGTAGAGTTCGCCGCCGCGGCGGACCATCTCGACGATCGGCTCGCGCAGCGCGCGCAGGCCGTCGAGGTCCTCTTCGGCGATGCGGGCGGTGACCATCGCGCTGATCGCGGCCACCAGTGTCCGAACCGCGAAGCGCTGTTCCTCGGTATGCGCATCGAGGATCTCGGCGAGCAGGTTCACGAACGTCTGCTGCAGCATGGCCCGCCGGGTGATGGCCCTCGGGCCGACCGCGTAGACCTCGACCAGATACAGCCGGGCATAGGCGGGTTGGACCGCCACCCCCTCCAGATAGGCGTGCAGGACGCGATCGAGCCGCTGCTCCCGATCCACCGGCTCCCGATCCACCGACGAGTCCTGTTGTGCGTCGGTCATTTTCGACATGTTGGCGATCAGCAGCTCCACCGCCCGCTCGTAGGCGGCCTCGAAACAGTCCTCCTTCGAACGAAATTGCTCGTAGAAGGTTTCCCGGGACACCCGCGCCCGTTTGATGATGGTGGCGACAGACGTTTTCACATAACCGTTTTCGGCCATCACCTCGGCCATTGCGCTGAGGATGCGTTCGCGCTGGGTGGCAACGACCGTCTCGCGCGGCAGTCCGTGGCGACCGCGAGGCAGCTGACGGGCGGTGATGACCGGCTCTGGCATGCGGCAACTCCGTTGTTAACGATCGGAACTACGTCGGCCGCTTCATTCTGCGCCCAACCGCCATCCCCTGACCGAACTGCCCGGAACGCCGGTTAGGGTGCGTATTGACGGAAGGCCAGCGAAGGGCCGTCACGAACGAGAGGACCATAACACCGTGGAGATTTCGGGCTCCGCCGCAATCATCACCGGCGCTGCGTCCGGTCTGGGCGCCGCGACCGCCAAGCGCTTCGCCGACCTGGGGGCGACCGTCTTCGGACTCGACCTGGAGCAGTCGATCGAGCGAGCCGGTGACAGCGTCCCCGCCGGTGTCACCCTGCTGCCCACCGACGTCACCAGCAACGACGAGGTGGCCGCCGCGGTCGCCAAGGTGGTCGAGTCGGGCGTGCCGCCGCGCATCGTCGTCAACTGCGCAGGCGTCGGCTGGGCCGGGCGCATCCTGTCCAAGAACGGCCCGCACGATCTCGAGCTGTTCCGCACGGTCATCACCGTGAACCTGCTCGGCACCTTCAACGTCATGCGGCTGGCCGCCGACGCCATCGCCAAGACCGATCCGGTCGACGAATACGGCCAGCGCGGCGTCGTCATCAACACCGCCTCGGTCGCGGCGTTCGAGGGTCAGATCGGCCAGATCGCCTATTCGGCGTCCAAGGGCGGCGTCGCCGGTATGACCATTCCGGCCGCGCGTGACCTGGCGCAGTTCGGCATCCGGGTCAACACCATCGCCCCCGGCATCATCGACACCCCGATGCTGGCCGGCGTCACCGAGGAGTACCGCAAGGGCCTGGAGGCCGGGGTGCCGTTCCCGTCGCGCCTGGGCCGCCCCGACGAGTACGCCCAGCTCTCGCAGTACATCGTCGAGCACGACTACCTCAACGGCGAGACCATCCGCATGGACGGTGCCCTGCGCATGGCGCCGCGCTGACATCGGCTCACAGGGTCCGCATCGGTATGCCGGTGCGGACCCTTGTCGTTGCGGCATCGCGGTTATGCGGGGTCGGAGGTGGCCGGGCGCAGCCAGGTGAGCGAGCGGCGGAAGCTGGTGACCGCGGCCTCGACCACGGCCTTGGTGACGAAGTGGCCGAGCGCGGTGACGACGAACAGAACCGCGATGGCGGCCGGCGCCCACGACCAGCTCAGGGCCAGGAGGATGCGGTCGAAGGTGCCGCGGGGCTGGACCACCGGCTCCCAGCTGTTGAGGCGGACCCAGCGGCCGAGGAAGACCCCGATCGCGCAGAGCAGGTGCAGAACGAGCGTGGCGGGTATCCGCCAGCGCGTGCGGCCGATGCCGTCCAGGAATCGCCCGACCTCGGCCAGGGCCAGGTAGTAGGCGAGGAAGCCGGAGCCGATGAAGGCCGCGTACACCGGCAGCACCGTGGTAACCACCGGGCCGTCGCCCATGAAGTGGATGTCGTAGCGCAGATGCACCAGATCGGTCACCACATACGGGGCATTGGGCAGGAACAGCACGAACAGCACCGCACCCGCCCACCACAGCGGCGACAACGGTATCGACCGATGGCCGCGGCGAAAGATCAACAGCGCGAGCGCGACGGGAATCCACGCCAGCACCGTATTCCAGGTCATCCAGAAGTAATTTCGGCGCAACAGGCCCACCAGGCTCGGCGCCACCGCATCGACCACGTCCATGGATCCATCATGCGGGCGTGGACGGGGCGATACCTCTGAAGGATGCCTAAGAAAAATGCCCGCACCGGACACCGGTGCGGGCAGTTCTCGTGTGTCGTCCCTTAGCGGGCGCGCACGCTGGAGGCCTGCGGGCCCTTCTTGCCCTGGGTGATCTCGAAGGTCACCTGCTGGCCCTCTTCCAGGCCGCGGTAGCCGGTGCCCTCGATCTCGGAGTAGTGCACGAACACATCCGGGCCGCCCTCATGCGAGATGAAGCCGTAGCCCTTCTCCGAGTTGAACCACTTCACGGTTCCCTGAACCATCTTTGTCGTCTCCTGACGGGTCGAAATCGGTCGCCACGGGTTCGTGAGGACCGCGGTCGCATCAGACGGCGACTTGCAACTTGCCCGGCAAGAGAAGCGACGCCCGCACAATGTTCCGCGCGAGCGTGTATGTACACGAACACACTAAAACTGCGACCTCCCTGTATAACGTACGCGCGCGGAAAGGGTTCCCGCAGGGGCGCGTACCCATGACCGATGTCACACACAGGCCATGGGTGCGGCACCGGCTAGGCCAGGGTTTTGGTGAGGCGGTCGGCCAGGATCTGGGCGAAGTGCGCGGGATCCTTCAGCTCTCCGCCCTCGGCGAGAATCGCGGTGCCGTACAGCAGTTCGGCGGTCGCGGTCAGATCCTCGGCCTTCCCCGCGTCGGCGGCCTCCTTGTCCTTCGCGTAGGCGTCGCGCAGGCCGGTGACCAGCGGATGGGTCGGGTTGAGTTCCAGGATCCGCTTGGTCTGGGGCACCGGCTGACCCGAGGCGCGGTACATACGCTCGAGCTGCGGGGTGAAGTCGAAGACATCGCCGACGATGCAGGCCGGTGAGGTGGTCAGCCGAGAGCTCAGCCGCACCTCCTTGACGCTGTCCTCGAGCGCCTTCTCCAGCCACTTCAGCACGTCGCCGAACTCCTTGTTCTGCTGTTCGCGCAGCTGTT
Organism: Nocardia transvalensis; assembly: GCF_015477765.1. Taxonomy (GTDB): domain Bacteria; phylum Actinomycetota; class Actinomycetes; order Mycobacteriales; family Mycobacteriaceae; genus Nocardia; species Nocardia transvalensis_A. The sequence goes on from NZ_JADLQQ010000003.1 coordinate 202,942, forward strand.
CGGCGGCCTTGCGCTCCTCCTCGGTCTCCAGGTCGACCTCGCCCTTGGCGATGGACTGGAACTGCTTGCCGTCGAATTCCGGCACCGAGCCGACCCACATCTCGTCGACCGGGTCGGTGAGGATCAGCACCTCGAGATCCTTGGCCTTGAACGCCTCCATATGCGGCGAGTTCTCGATCTGCTGCCGGGACTCGCCGGTCATGTAGTAGATCTTGTCCTGGCCGTCCTTCATGCGTTCGACGTACTCGGCCAGCGTGGTCGGCTGGTCCTCCGAATGCGTCGACGCGAACGACGAGACCTGCAGGATGGTTTCGCGGTTGTCGAAGTCCGACAGCAGGCCCTCCTTGAGGACGCGACCGAACTCCTTCCAGAAGGTCTCGTACTTCGACTTGTCCTCGGCCCCTTGCAGGTCCTTGATCGTCGAGAGCACCTTGCGCACCAGCCGCTTGCGGATCATCTGGATCTGCCGATCCTGCTGCAGGATTTCGCGGGAGACGTTGAGCGACAGGTCCTGCGCGTCCACCACACCCTTGACGAAGCGCAGATACTCCGGCATCAGCTCCTCGCAGTTGTCCATGATGAACACCCGCCGGACATACAGCTGCACGCCGCGCTTGTGCTCGCGCATGAACAGGTCGAAGGGCGCATGCGTCGGAATGAACAGCAGCGCCTGATATTCGAAGGTGCCCTCGGCCTTGAGCGGGATGATCTCCAGCGGATCGTCCCAGGCATGGCTGACGTGCTTGTAGAACTCCTTGTACTCCTCCTCGGAGACCTCACTGCGCGGGCGCGTCCACAGCGCCTTCTGCGAGTTGAGGGTCTGCTCCTCGAGGATCGTCTTCTCCTGCTTCTCCTCGCCTTCGCCCTCGGTGACGGTGCGTTCCACCGGCATCCGGATCGGCCAGGCGATGAAGTCGGAGTACTTCTTGACGATCTCGCGGAGCTTCCACTCCTGGGTGTAGTCGAAGAGGTGGTCCTCCTCGTCGGCGGGCTCGAGATGCACCGACACCGCCGTGCCCTGCGGGGCGTCGTCGAGGGTTTCGATGGTGTAGGTCGAGCTGCCCGCTGCCGACTCCCAGCGGGTGCCGGTGGTCTCGCCCGCTTTGCGGGTGGTCAGCGTGACCTTGTCACCCACCATGAATGTCGAATAGAAGCCGATGCCGAACTGGCCGATCAGCTCCTCGGCCGCTGCCTCGGTTTTCGCCTCCTTCGCCTCCAACAGCTGTTTGCGCAGCTGGGCCGTGCCCGATTTGGCCAGGGTGCCGATCAGATCGACGACCTCGGCGCGCGACATGCCGATGCCGTTGTCGCGGACGGTCAGGATCCGGTTGTCCTTGTCGACCTCCAGCTCGATGTGCAGATCGGAGGTGTCGACATCGAGATCCTTGTCGCGGAACGACTCGAGGCGCAGCTTGTCCAGGGCGTCGGAGGCGTTCGAGATCAGTTCCCGCAGGAAGATGTCCTTGTTCGAATAGACCGAGTGGATCATCAGTTCCAGGAGCTGATGGGTCTCGGCCTGAAACTCGAGTTGTTCAACGTGCTCAGTCACGTCCAGATACTACGAAACCCGGACCTCGAAAGTCCGCCATACCCGGGACCTCGGTATCGGCGCTGGGGGCTCCCGGCCGCGACGGGACCATCCACTCGCGCAGCACCTTGGTCGCGCGCACGTCGTCCTCGTTGTACTCCAGCAGCCGGGTGCGCTGGGTCAGGTCCGGTTCCCCGTCGTAGCCGACCGCCTCTCGATACCAGCTCATCGACGCCTCGCCCCCGGCCTCCGGATCGCGCCAGCTGAATCCGGCCACCGGGGCGATCTTCTTCAGGCCCTTACCGCCCGGGCAGATGAACTGATCGGACACCGCCTGGAACATATCCACCCACTGCGGGCCGTCGACGAATTCGCGCACCTGCTCCTCGGTGGGCACACCGGGCAGACCGGCGAACCGGCGCGCCGACTCGTAGAGCCACTTGTCCTCGGCCGTGCGGGAATAGCAGTAGGCGGCAAAGGTTTTCCCGGCCGCGGCCGCCTCGGCCCGCACACCCATCAGCCAGGTCCAGAATTCGGCGAACGAGCGGGCCTCGTCCGGCGTCGGCAGCGGGTCCCAGGTGACGAACGGGCGGTACACGCCGTCCAGCAGCGTCCCCCACAGGTAGGCGCCGTATTCCTGGAAACTCTCCAGGTCCACATCCACCTCGACATCGGCGCGCTGCACCCGGACGTGGTCGACGCGGCGCACCAGCGGGGCACCGGAGATCCAGGCGCGGGCGGTGACCACCGCCTCGATGAACGGCTCGTACTGCCAGTCGTCGGGATCGTCGCCGATCCATCCGGCCAGATCCTCGACGGTGTCCACGCCGTGGCGGCGCAGCAGTTCCGCCCGCGAACCGGGCGCGACGAGGCTCACGTCGCGGTGCTCGACGAGCCAGCGCTCGCAGCTGGGGGCCTCGGGCGTCGCCGAGCGCGACCACCACGGGCACTGGCGGCATTCGGGCACCTTCGACGGCACCGTCGGCAGTTCGCCGCGCACCACCGCGATGCGGTCGGCGTAGCGGCGATCGTATTCGTCGAGCAGCGGGCCCAGTTCGTGCACGAGGATGCGGTCGAAGTGGTAGCCGATCGCGCCGCCGAGCAGGGCCGGACTCGCCAGGCCGTGCCGCTGCAACATCCGGTACAGGTGGGCCAGGCGCTGCTGGTCGCGCGGCTGGGTGCGGACGCGAACGTGGCGGTCCGGCTGGGGTTTCCACCGATACAGATCCGAGGTGAGCGGATGGAAGTCGGCCGGGTCGGGCTGGCGCGGATCGGTGACCTTGTGATTGACCACGATCACCGGGATGTACCCGCCGCGGTCCAGATCGCGCAGCAGAGTCTCGCAGCCGCCGCGGCGGCCGGTATCGGGTTCCTGCGGCAGCAGTGCGCCCCAGATGCGATGCACGCCCTCCGCACAGGCCCGCATGGTGGCCTCGGCGCGTGCGCTCGCCGGCAGGGTCGGATCGATGATCACCCAGTGCGCCGGATCCGCGGCCACCAGCGTGTCGCGCACCCGCTCCCGGTGCGCGGTGGCGGCCTCGCGCCGCTGTTTGACCCCCGCGTCCTCGGCCACCCCCATCAGCACCTCGGGATGGGTGGCCTCCAGGTGCAGCCGATGTCGGCAGCCGATCAGCGCCCGCGCATCGATGTAGGCGACCCGCTCCTGTTCGACATCGATTGCCGCAGCAGGCTTTTCCACGCCGTTGAGCGGCGCGACCGCGCGCAGATTCGGCGCGTCGCCGGGCACGGCCGCAGCGGAGACGGCGGCCGCCTGCCGCCGAACCCCACCAACGTCACCTTCGCAACCGTCCCGGTCACCGCTGCCCGAATACACGCTATGCAGTATGGCCCCCACCCCCGACAACCCGTCGAACGGCGTCTGGTCGCGCCGTGGGTGAGTACGACCCGCTCGCGCTTCGGGTGCGCATGCGTGTGCCCTCGCAGGAGGTCCATCCCACCCGCTAGGGTTGGGCGCAAACCGTGTGGCACGTGGGTTCACAGCGGTTGGTTGCTGCTGTCCACGGCGAATCAGCATGACGGAGGCCTTCGATGGGGTTGTTCACCAAGCGCAAGCGGCGGGCGGACCGCAAAGCCGAGGCGAAAGCCCTCAAGCACAAGGCGGCGATGGAGGCCAAACTCAGCGCCCGCAACGAGCGCAAGCGCCACCGCGCCGAGGTCCGCACCCAGCGGCAGGTGGCCAAACAGCAGATCGCCACGCTGAAGGCGGAGGAGAAGGCCGCGCTGAAGGCCGCCGAGAAGGCCGAGCGGGATCTGCTCTCCGCCGGGCAGGTGAAGAAGTATCTGGGCGTGGCCCGGGTCCTGGTGCCGGTGCTGGCCCCGCTGGCCTACCGGGCGGCGACGTTCGTACGCGGGCAGATCGATACCCGCCGGGCACACCGCCTGGGAATCGGCATCGAACAGCTCGGCGACTTCTCCGGCCACGGCGCCAAACTGCAGGCCCGCATCGCCGGCGCCGAATCGACGCTGAACGAACTCGACAACCGGGCGGGTAAGGACGGGTCGGAGACCAAGAAGTTCGTCACCGCCACCCGCGACCGCCTCGAGGGCCTGACCGCGGCCGTCCGCACCGCCGAACAGATGCCCGCTCCCCGCCGCCGCGCCGTCCACGCCTCCATCTCCAACGAACTGTCCGGCATCGAGGCCGACCTGCTCGCCCGCCTCGGCGTGCGCTGACCCCATGCGCCACCGCGGCGAACCCCCTGTCGGGCCCGCAAGGCCCGGCTCGACCGGCCGCCGTCTCGCTCTGCACGGCAACCACAAGCGCTGGACCGCTGCACGGGGCGTATATCCGGTCGGTTCTGCGCGGTCCGAGGGGCTGGGCCTGCCCAGTCATAGTGTCGCCGGATGCGGGGGCCGCAGGGGTGGGACCGCCGCGGTGCGGGGGTATCTGGTCGGTGGTGTGGTTGCGGCGTTGGCGGTGGCGGCGCACGGGGCCGCGGGGGGTGGTTTTCCAGGGTCGACGGCGCTGACGCTGCTCGTGCTCGCGGCGGCGGGTATCGGGGCGGTGGCCGGGATGTTGCCGAGCGGCGACGAGAAGGCATGTCGTGCGGTGCTTTTCGCGGCCCTGGCCGGGGGGCAGCTGGTGGGTCACGAGGCGCTGGCCGGGATGGTCGGGCACAGCCATGAATCGCCGGACCCAGCAAGCGGTTTCGGGGAGGCTCAGCTGCCGACGGGTGCGATGCCCCTGGCGCATACGCTTGCCACGATCGCCTGCGGGATCCTCATTGTTGTTGCGGAGCGGCTGTATGCCGTTGTCTCGCAGGTTTTTCGCGATGTCGTCAACCGGCCGGGTGTGCTCACGCCGCCGGCCGGTTCGATGCGCTGGCCCGCGACCGACTCCCGCACCTATCGCTTTCTCCGCAGCGGAGCGAACGGCTCGCGCGCGCCGCCGGTCGCGGCCTGACCACAGCCGACATTCGAATCCTCGACAGAGAAAGCACTCATCCATGCCCACCGTGATTTCGCGCGCCCTCGTTGCCGCGGGCGCCACCGCCGGTCTGGCGGTCCTGGCCACCGGCACCGCCGCCGCCCACGTCACCGCCGATGCGCCCGGCGCCACCCAGGGCGGCTACGCCGTCGTCACCTTCCGGGTGCCGACCGAATCGGAGACCGCCGCTACCACCAAACTCGCCGTCCAGCTGCCGGGGGTGTCCTCGGCCCGCACCGAACCCCTGCCGGGCTGGACCGCCAAGGTGGACCGCAACGACAAGAATCAAGTCACCGCCGTCACCTGGACCGCCGACCCGGGCAACCCGGGTGTGGGACCCGGCCAGTTCCAGCGCTTCGTGCTGTCGGTCGGCCCGCTGCCGAAACAGGACACGGTGAGCCTGCCCGCCACCCAGACCTACAGCGACGGCAAGGTCGTGGCCTGGGACCAGCAGACCTCCCCGGGTGCCGAAGAACCCGAGCACCCCGCGCCCACTCTCACCCTCGCGGCGAGCAAGGGTGGCGACCACGACGCGGCCGCCGCCTCCACCTCCACCAGCGACGACAAGGGCAACGACGAGACCGCGCGCTGGCTCGGCGGCGTCGGCCTGGTGCTGGGAGCGCTGGGCGCGGCACTGGGTCTGGGCAGCCTGATCCGGAGCCGCCGGTCATGACCAGGCGACTGCTCACCGGACTGATCACCGCGCTGCTCGCGGGCGGATTCGCGCTGCTGGGGGCGGGGCCCGCGGCCGCCCACTCCACCCCGGTCGCCAGCGATCCGGCCGCCGGTGCCGAGATCGGCACCGGCCCGGCGCGGGTCAGCGTCACCTTCAACGAGAATCTGCAGCCCAGTTTCCCGTCGCTGACCGTGGTCGGGCCGGACGGGAACCGCTGGGACAAGGGGCAACCGGCGGTCGACGGGCCGACGGTCAGCGTCCCGGTCGGCGACCTCGGCCCCGCGGGCAAATACACCATCGCCTTCCGGGTGACCTCCGCCGACGGCCACCCGGTCAGCGGCACCCGCACCTTCACCCTCACCCAACCGGGCAAGGGCACCCCCGGCCCGAAGGCGGGCGCGTCGAGCAACTCCGGCGACGACGGGGGCTCCGGCGGCGTCCCGGTGTGGGTGTTCATCGTGGGCGCGGTCGTGCTGTTCGGCGGCGGCCTGGCCGTCGCGCTGCTGGGCGGCAAGAAGAGCCGCAAGAAGCCGTGAACAAGGCGACGACCGGCGGTAGTGCGACCGCTCTGCGTTCGGCACTGCTGCTGGTCGTTCCGGCCGCCCTGCTGGGTGTGGCGCTCGCGTGGGCGTTGGCCGCGCCGGATCCGGTGCAGTCGGAGGCGCCGGTTCGGGTGCTCGCCGACTGCGCCGGGGCCACCGTTCTGGGCCTGGCCGCACTCCCGCGACTGCACGAACGGCAGCGCCCGGCCTGGCGGCTGCTCGCCGCGCTCGCGGGCCTGTGGACCGCAACGGAATTCGCGGTGCTGGCCTGCGAGGCGGCGCAGGTGGTGGGCGTGCCGGTGACACGGCTGCGGGGCGGACAGTTCGGCACCTATCTGATCCGGATCAGCGGCGGCCAGATCGGTATCGCGATTCTGATCGGGACCCTTGCCGTGACGGTCTATTGCGCGCTGGCCTTCCGGCGACCGGACCGGGCGGCGCCCGATCTGGTGCTGGTGTTCGCGGCGGTGGCGCTGGTGCTGCGGCCCATTACCGGGCATATGTCACAGCAGCCGCTCGGTTCGGTCCTGGCCGCGGTGCATGCCTTGGCCGCCGCGGTGTGGTTCGGGGTGTTGCTGGCGCTGGCCCTCGTGGTGCGCACCCGCGGCGAATGGGCGGTACTGCTGCCTCGGTACTCGGCCTGGGCGTTCCCTGCGGTGGCGGTGCTGGCGGTGACCGGGATCTGCAACGGCCTGGTGCGGGTGCGCGGGCTGACCCCGCTGATCGACACCGGATACGGGCGCATCCTGCTGGCCAAGACGGTTCTCATGGCCGCCCTGCTGGCCCTGGGCTGGTGGTGGCGGCGGACCTGGGTGTCGCTGGTCGCCGAACACCGGATGACGGCCGAATCCTCGCTGCGCCGAGCCGTTTTCGAGGTGGTGGCGATGGCCTCGGTCTTCGGGCTGGCGGCGACGCTGGCCGTGACGGCTTGATCTGCGCTTTGTGATGCAACAAGTTACAGTGACCGCCATGACCGAAGTGAAGATCGTGGCCGACTGTGCCGCATCGGCCGAGACCGCGTTCGCGTATGTCAACGATTACCGGAATCTGCCGAAATTCATCACCGAGGTCGACGCGTTCACACCGATCACCGAGCAGGTGGAGGGTGTGGGAGCCACCTTCGACGGCACCATCAAACTCGGGCCCGCGCAGTTGCATTCGCGCATCCGGATCGTGCGCTGGGAGGAGAATGCCGCCATCGCGGTGAAATCCATCAAGGGTTTCGAGGTCGAGTCGACCTTCCTGTTCCACGCCGAGGACGACGACAGCTGCACGGTGGACGCGATCGTCGACTACCGAGTCCCCGGCGGCATCGCCGGCAAGGTCCTGGGCAAGACCATCGAGCCGTTCGTGAAGATCGCCGTGAAGCACGCGACGCACAACCTGACCGCCCAGATCGCGGAGTACCACCTCGTGCGCCTGGCGTGAGGAGGGCGCGCGGGCGGTCTCGGAAAGCGCTCGTGGTGATCATGGCAAGCTTGCACGCGTGACCGAATCAGCTAATGCAGTCGCCACGGCCGACCTGGCCGATGAGATCGGGCCCGAGATTCGCAGCTGCGATATCCAGTTCACGCAGTTCGGCGGGCGGGAGGTATTCGCCGGCCGGATCGTGACCATCCGCTGTTTCCAGGACAATCTGCTGGTCAAGCAGACGCTCGGCGAACCCGGCGAGGGCCGGGTGCTGGTCGTCGACGGCGGCGCCAGCGTGCACACCGCCCTGGTCGGCGACATCATCGCCGGTCGCGGTGTCGACAACGGCTGGGCCGGTGTCGTGGTCCACGGCGCGGTGCGCGATTCGGCGATCCTGCGCACCCTCGACATCGGCATCAAGGCGTTGGGCACCAACCCGCGCAAGAGCACCCAGACCGGGTCCGGCGAACGCGACGTTCCGGTCGAGTTCGGCGGTGTCACCTTCGTGCCCGGCGAGATGCTCTACAGCGACCAGGACGGCATCGTCGTCCGCGCCGAGTAGGGAGTGGAGCTACCCGTCGTTGACGACTCTGGCCTTGTGACTGGCCAGCGTGACCACGTCTCCGGCGTGGAGCTGCCGACCGCGGCGTAGCTCGACTTCGTCATTGACACGAACCAACCCGGCGGCGATTACCGTCTTGGCCTCCGAACCGGTTTCGATGAGGTTGGCCAGCTTCAAGAACTGACCGAGCCGAATGACATCGTCATCGATCGGCACATCGACTGGATCCGACATGGGGTACATCTTTACTTCCGCGACCGCGGGGACGAACGCCACCCCCGGAACCGGCCCGGCCGCCGCCCGCCGAAAGGATCGAACCTGATGGCGCCGCAACCGAACTCGACACAGACCCCGGACGCGCCCGGCGGCGTTCGGCGTTCCGGCGGCGCGAGCACGCACACTGGTTCGGTGACTTCCACGCACGACCGGCACGACCACCGCAGTTCACGCAGACCTGAGGTGCCGCATCGCGGCCATGGGCGATTGACCGAGGTCCCCCATATCGTCGGTCTCGTCCTGGGCGTGTTCTCCGGGCTGTGCGCACTGTGGAGCATCTCCCCCGGCCTGCGGTACATCACCACCGTCCCGCGTCGCTACATCGACGCCTACTACTTCGACGCGCCCGACACCAGCCTGGTGACCGCCCTGATGGTGGGCCTGCTGGCGGGCGCGATCGCCACCCGCAAACGCATCGCCTGGTGGCTGCTGGTCATCTATCTCGGCATGTTCGTGGTCGCGAACACCTTCGACGTGGTCTACGAGCGCGATCCGCACGCGCTGGTGGCGCTGGTGCTGCATGTCGCGGTGATCGGGCTGCTGATCGCCGCCTGGCCGGAGTTCTATACCCAGGTGCGCCGCGGTGCGCTCTGGAAGGCGCTGGGCGTCCTGGCCGGCGGTCTCGCCGTCGGCTGGCTGCTCGGCTGGGGGCTGGTGGAACTGTTCCCGGGCAGCCTGCCGCGCGGGTACGAGCGGCCGTTGTGGGCTGCGGCCCGGGTGATCCCGGCGATCCTGTTCGGCGTCGACTTCGACGGCCACCCGCCGCATTTCGTCAACCTGCTCCTCGGTCTGCTCGGTGCGATGGCGCTGTTGGGTGCGGCGATCGTGCTGTTCCGTTCGCAACGCGCCTCGAATGCGCTGACCGGCCTGGACGAGTCGGCGCTGCGGGGCCTGCTGGAGCGGTCCGATGTCGAGGATTCGCTGGGCTATTTCGCGACCCGGCGCGACAAGGCGGTGGTCTTCGCACCCAGCGGCAAGGCCGCGGTCACCTATCGCGTCGAGCTGGGCGTGTGCCTGGCCTCCGGCGATCCGATCGGCATGAAGGAGTCCTGGCCGCAGGCGATCGATGCGTGGCTGCGCCTGGCCGATCAGTACGGGTGGGCCCCGGCGGTGATGGGCGCGAGCGAACTCGGTGCGACCGCCTATCGGCGCGCCGGGCTGTCGGCGCTGCGGCTGGGTGACGAGGCGATCCTCGACACCCGCTCGTTCTCGCTGGCCGGGCCGGAGATGAAACAGGTCCGCCAGGCCGCCAACCGGCTGCGCAAACAGGGCGTCACGGTGCGCATTCGCCGCCACAGCGAGCTGTCACCCGAGGAAATGCAACAGGTGATCGGGCGCGCCGAGGCCTGGCGCGACACCGAGACCGAGCGCGGATTCTCGATGGCGCTGGGCCGGTTGGGCGACCCGCTCGACGGCGACTGCCTACTGGTCGAGGCGGTCGAGGACGGCCGAGTCTGGGGCATGCTGTCGCTGGTGCCGTGGGGCCGCACCGGAGTCTCGCTGGATCTGATGCGCCGTGATCCCAAGGGACCCAACGGGATCATGGAGCTGATGATCTCCCAGCTCGCGCTCACCTCCGAGCAGTACGGCATCACCAAGGTGTCGTTGAACTTCGCGGTGTTCCGAGCGGTGTTCGAGGAGGGCGGCCGCATCGGCGCGGGCCCGGTGCTGCGGCTGTGGCGCAGTGTGCTGATGTTCTTCTCGCGCTGGTGGCAGCTGGAGGCGCTGTACCGGTCGAATGTGAAGTACCAGCCGGTGTGGGTGCCGCGGTTCTCCCTGTTCGAGGATCGGCGCCAGCTGCCGCGGGTGGCGATCGCCAGCGCGCTGGCCGAGGGCTATCTGCCGCGCTTCGGGAAGCGGCCGGATGCCCGGGCGCACACGGGTATTCACTCCGCCGTCCCGTCGACCATGACCGGGCTGCACGCCGACGGCAGCCCGCCGGAGATGCCGCCGGAGGAACTGGAGTCCGCGCAGCCGCGGCGCCCCGAGCAGGTGCGGGTGCGCATGGACAAGTTGGAGCGGCTGGAGGCGGCCGGAGTGGACGCCTATCCGGTGGCCTATCCCCCGACCCACACCGTCGCCGCGGCCCGCCGCTCACCCAAGGGCACGACGGTGCGGGTGTGCGGGCGGCTGTTGCGGATTCGCGATTACGGCGGGGTGATCTTCGCGGTGCTACGCGACTGGTCCGACGACATCCAGCTGGTCATCGACCGCGGCCGGGTGGGGGCCGATCGGGCCGGTGAATTCGACGAATTCTTCGATCTCGGGGATCTGATCGAGGTCAGCGGCCAGATCGGGCGCAGCCGCCGCGGCGAGCTGTCGCTGCTGGCCCAGGACTGGCGGATGATCGGCAAATGCCTGCATCCGCTGCCGGACAAGTGGAAGGGTCTGGCCGATCCGGAGGCTCGGGTCCGCCAGCGCTACCTGGACATGGTGATCAACGCCGATGCCCGCGAGGTGCTCGCCAAGCGCAGCGCGGTGGTGCGGTCGCTGCGGGACACCTTGAACGGCTGGGGATTTCTCGAGGTCGAGACGCCGGTGCTGCAGCAGGTGCACGGCGGCGCGAACGCCGCGCCGTTCACCACCCACATCAACGCCTACGACCTGGATCTGTATCTGCGCATCGCACCCGAGCTGTATCTGAAGCGGCTGTGCGTGGGCGGCATGGAGAAGGTGTTCGAACTGGGCCGGGTGTTCCGCAACGAGGGCGTGGACTACAGCCACAATCCGGAGTTCACGATCCTGGAAGCCTATGAGGCGCACAGCGATTACGAGCGGATGCGGCACGCCTGCCGCCAGCTCATCCAGGAGGCCGCTGTCGCCGCGAACGGGCGATGCGTTGCGCTGCGTCCGAAACCGGACGGCTCGTTGATCGAGGTGGACATCTCCGGGGAGTGGCCGGTGAAGACCGTGCACGGCGCGATCTCGCAGGCGCTGGGCGAGACGATCACCCCCGAGACCGAGGTGGAACGGCTGCGCGACCTGTGCGACAAGGCGGGCGTGCCGTTCCAGGTGGGCTGGGATGCCGGGCAGATCGTGCTGGAGATGTACGAGCATCTGGTCGAGTCCCGCACCGAGGAACCGACCTTCTACATCGACTTCCCCACCTCGGTCTCGCCGCTGACCCGGGCCCATCGCAGCATCGCGGGCGTGGCCGAGCGCTGGGATCTGGTGGCCTGGGGGGTGGAGCTGGGCACCGCCTACAGCGAGCTCACCAACCCCGTCGAGCAGCGCCGCCGCCTCACCGAACAGTCCCTGCTCGCCGCGGGCGGCGATCCGGAGGCCATGGAACTCGACGAGGATTTCCTGCAGGCCCTCGAATTCGCCATGCCCCCCACCGGCGGCCTCGGCATCGGCGTCGACCGCGTCGTCATGCTGATCACGGGCCGCAGCATCCGCGAAACCCTCCCCTTCCCCTTGGTGAAACCCCGCTGAGCCGTACGGCAGAGTGGAGGCGTGCAGCTGGTACTCGTACGTCATGCTCAACCGCAGCGGGCCTTCACCACCTCCGGTCCCGCCGATCCCGAACTGACCGATCTGGGGGTCGAACAGGCGGCACGCGTCCCGGCCGTGCTGGCCCGGCTGGAGGGCGGCGGGCATCGGATCGCCCGGGTGCTGAGCAGCCCGCAGCGCCGGGCCCGGGAGACCGCGGCGCCGACCGCCGACAAACTCGGCCTCCCGGTCGAGGTGCTCGACGGGCTGGCCGAATACGACCGCGATCTGCCCGCCTACGTCCCGATCGAGGCCGCCCGCGGGTGGGCCGAATCGCAGGGCGCGGGTTCGGTGCCGACCTCGCAGGCCCTGTCCGAGTCGGTGATCGACGAATTTCGTGCCACGTACGAGCGGATCAAGGCCGGGTACCTGCCCGAGCAGATCGACGGCCCCGCCTTCGTCGCCCGCGTCGTCGAGACCGTCACCGAGATCGTCTCGACGGCAGCTCATTCCGACACCGTGGTCGCCTTCGCCCACGGCGGGGTGATCAACGTGCTGCTCCAGGACGTGCTGGGACTGGCTCGCCCGCTCACCTTCCCGATCGACTACTGCTCGATCACCCGAATCCTGTACTCGCGCAGCGGCCGCCGCACCACGGCCACAATCAACGAGAACGGCCACGTGTGGGACCTGTTGCCGCGCAACCTCGCGGCGGGGCAGGGCGCGAGCTGATGCGACGAGGGCCGCTCCCACTGCGGGAGCGGCCCTCGATCCAGGCTTTACCGGTGGTCCGAGAACCTCACGCCATACCGGAGATCCAGTTGTGCATCCAGGTGATGGCGGTCTGGCCGCCGCCGACCGAGTATTTGCCGTAGGAGGTGTGGGTCCCCGAGCCGTAGAACTGCTCGAGCTGCTTGACCCGCTCCTGGTTGGCGCCCTCGGTGAGCTGGGCCTGCAGGGTCGGGATGCCGCCGTGCGCCATCAGATCGTTGATGATGGACCCGGCCTCCAGTTGGTAGCGCCACAGGTTGGCCATGGTCGCCCCCGACGCCTGCGCCAGGAATCCGGCGAATCGGGTGACGTAGTCCTGATCGTCGGTCGAGCAGTACAGGTCACCGTTCGCGCAGATGGTGCGCACCCGATCGCTCAGGAAACCGAAGCCGCCCGGCCGCGGACCGCCCGCACCGGCCCCGGCAACCGCCGGGCCGACCTGAACGTCGAGGGGCGAGCGCCGCGGATCGGAGATCAGGCCGACACCCGCGACCCGGTCCGGCGGCACGACGCCCAGCCCCGTGCCGATCTCGGCGGCGAGGTCACCGGCCGCGTCGGCACCCTGGCTGTATCCGACGATCGCGTAGCGGGTACCCCCGCAGCGCGCCGCCATCGCGCCGATCAGGCCGCGCGCATTATCGATGGCCTGCTTCTTGGACGCGCCGTACACATCGCCTTCCCACGGGAAGGCGGTGGCGGCGTAGTCCACGTAGTCGACCTGGGTCCCGCGTGGCAGACCGCGCGTGACCCCGCCGAGCATGCCCGGCCCGGTCATATCCTCATGGCGGTTGGCGCCGGTCTCCCAGGTACCGGGAATCGCCACCACATACAGGCTCGGGCAACCGGGATCCGCAGCGGCGGAACCGGTTCCGAGTGCGAGCCCGGACAGCACCGCTGCTGCGGCGCTCGCAACCGCGACAAACTTTTTCAACCGCATAATGCTCCAGTTCAAGCCTGCCCCGGCATAGGGCATCCCGGTTCATCTCTGCTGACATGGTGGGGTCGCCGGATTGCGGTTCTGTTAACTCGCGGCGAATCACAGTTGTTCGCTTATGAGCTGAACAGACCGCACGCCTGGTTCGGCGACATACCGGTCCTTAGAATAAAGGCCCCTTGCCTGCTCTGCCAGGCGACTCTTCGAAGACGTCCAAATTCCGTTCGCGTGCACGGGCATTCCACGCGTTTTTGGGCGGAGTTCACAGAAGAGACACGCCGCGATGACGGACGACGACGCGCCGGAGGACGGCCACGGCGGGCCGGGACGACGTGGATCGTGCGCCGGAGGACGGGCGACGGCAGGCCGAGACAGCGCCGAGCAATACGACAGCGCCCGCGGACACGCGGTCCGCGGGCGCTGTCGACAATCGCTTCCTAGCGCTGGGCGACCGCCGTCGGCACGATCGGTGCCGGCAGCGCCGTGTCGCCCTCGAGGAACTTGTCCACCGCGGACGCGCAGGCGCGGCCCTCGGCGATAGCCCACACGATCAGCGACTGGCCGCGGCCCATGTCACCGGCGACGAAGACGCCGGGCACGGTGGTCTGCCAGTCGTTGTCGCGCTTGACGTTGCCCCGCTGGTCGTAGCCGACGCCGAGATCCTCGAGCAGGCCCTGCTTCTGCGGCCCGGTGAAGCCCATGGCCAGCAGCACCAGATCGGCCTCGAGGGTGAAGTCGGTGCCCTCGACCTTCTCGAAGCGGCCGTTGACCATCGTCACCTCGTGCGCCTGCAGCGCGGTGACCTTGCCGTCCTCGCCCACGAAGCGCTCGGTGTTGACCGAGAACACCCGCTCGCCGCCCTCCTCGTGCGCCGAGGACACCCGGTACATCAGCGGGTAGGTCGGCCACGGGGTGGAGTCGGCCCGCGCCTCCGGCGGGCGCGGCATGATCTCGAACTGGTGCACGCTGGCCGCGCCCTGGCGGTGCGCGGTGCCCAGGCAGTCGGCGCCGGTGTCACCGCCACCGATGATGACGACCTTCTTGCCGCGCGCGTGGATCGGCGGCAGGCCCTGCTCGTCGGTGATCGGATCGCCGAGCTGTACACGGTTGGACAGCGGCAGGTACTCCATCGCCTGATGCACACCGTCCAGCTCCCGGCCGGGGACCGGCAGATCGCGGGCGATGGTGGCACCACCGGCCAGCACGACCGCGTCGAACTGCTCGCGCAGCTGCGCGGCGGTGATGTCCACGCCCACGTTCACGCCGGTCTTGAAGATGGTGCCCTCGGCCTCCATCTGCGCCAGGCGGCGATCGATGAAGCGCTTCTCCATCTTGAATTCCGGAATGCCGTAGCGCAGCAGGCCGCCGATGCGGTCGTCGCGCTCGAACACCGTGACGGTGTGTCCGGCCCGGGTGAGCTGCTGGGCCGCGGCCAGACCGGCCGGACCCGAACCCACCACGGCCACCTTCCTACCGGTCAGCCGGGTCGGATAGACCGGGGTCACCCAGCCCTCGTCGAAGGCGTTCTCGATGAGCTCGACTTCGACCTGCTTGATGGTCACCGGATCCTGATTGATGCCGAGCACGCAGGACGCCTCGCAGGGCGCGGGGCACAGCCGCCCGGTGAACTCCGGGAAGTTGTTGGTGGCGTGCAGCCGCTCGATGCCCTCGCGCCACGCGCCCTTGTACACCAGATCGTTCCACTCGGGGATCAGGTTCCCCAGCGGACAGCCGTTGTGGCAGAACGGAATACCGCAGTCCATGCAGCGGCTGGCCTGGGTCTGCAGGGTCTCGTGCGGGAAACCCTGCTCGTAGACCTCTTTCCAGTCCATCAACCGCAGCGGAACCGGCCGCCGCTTCGGCAGCTCGCGGCTCGTGTGCTTCAGAAAGCCTTGTGCGTCACCCATTTTCGGCTCCCGCCTTACGCGCCAGCTCGGCGCACCCAACAAATCCGGTGCGTCTCACGTCAGCCACGGGCGGCCTTGAATGGTTACAGCGCCTCGTCCCCGTCGCCGATCCTGCGAACTCAGCCACGAGCCGCCTCCATGATCGCCTCATCCACGTCCCGCCCCGCCTTCTCCGCCTCGGAGATGGCGAGCAGAACCTTCTTGTAATCGCGCGGCATGACCTTCACGAAGTGGTTCACCTGCTGCGACCAGTCGCTCAGGATGCGTTCGGCCACGGCCGAACCCGTCTCGTCCCGGTGGCGGGCGACGATGTCGCGCAGCCAGGTGAAGTCGTCACCGGACAGCGGCTCGATCGCATCGGCCTGCTCGCTCGAGATGTTCTTCTCGAAGGTGCCGTTCGGGTTGTACACGTAGGCGATGCCGCCGGACATGCCCGCGCCGAAGTTGCGCCCGGTCTCGCCGAGGATCACCACGCGGCCACCGGTCATGTACTCGCAGCCGTGATCGCCCACGCCCTCGACCACCGCGACCGCACCCGAATTGCGCACGGCGAAGCGCTCGCCGACCACACCGCGGATGTAGGCCTCACCGTTGGTGGCGCCGAACAGGATCACGTTGCCCGCGATGATGTTCTCCTCCGCCGCGAACTTCGCCGGGGCGTTGAGCGACGGACGCACGACCAGCCGACCGCCCGAAAGGCCCTTGCCCACGTAGTCGTTGGCGTCACCGAGCACGCGCAGGGTGATACCCGCCGGGACGAAGGCGCCGAAGCTGTTGCCCGCCGAACCGGTGAAGGTGATGTCGATCGTGTCGTCGGGCAGGCCCGCGCCGCCGTACAGCTTGGTCACCTCGTGACCGAGCATGGTGCCGACCGTCCGGTTCACGTTCGTGATCTTGGTTTCGAACTTGACCGGCTTGCCGCGCTCGAGGGCATCGGCGGACTGGGCGATGAGCTGGTTGTCCAGCGCCTTGTCCAGGCCGTGGTCCTGCGGCTTGGTGCAGCGCCGGTCCTGGTACATGAACGCCGTCTCGGCGTCGGTCAGGATCGGCGACAGGTCCAGCTTGCTGGCCTTCCAGTGCTCCTTGGCCTTGGTGGTGTCGAGCAGGTCGACCCGGCCGATGGCCTCGTCGAGCGAGCGCAGGCCCAGCGAGGCCAGCAGCTCGCGCACCTCCTCGGCGATGAACAGCATGAAGTTCTCGACGAACTCCGGCTTACCCGTGAAGCGCTCGCGCAGCACCGGATTCTGCGTCGCCACGCCCACCGGGCAGGTGTCGAGGTGGCACACGCGCATCATGATGCAGCCCGACACCACCAGCGGCGCGGTGGCGAAGCCGTACTCCTCGGCACCGAGCAGCGCGGCGATCATGACGTCGCGGCCGGTCTTCATCTGGCCGTCGACCTGCACCACGATGCGGTCGCGCAGGCCGTTGAGCAGCAGCGTCTGCTGGGTCTCGGCCAGGCCGAGCTCCCAGGGGCCGCCCGCATGCTTGAGCGAGGTCAGCGGCGAGGCGCCGGTGCCGCCGTCGTGGCCGGAGATCAGCACGACATCGGCGTGGGCCTTGGAGACACCCGCGGCGACGGTGCCGACGCCCGGCTCCGCGACCAGCTTCACGTGAATGCGCGCCTGCGGATTCGCGTTCTTCAGGTCGTGGATCAGCTGCGCCAGATCCTCGATCGAGTAGATGTCGTGGTGCGGCGGCGGCGAGATCAGGCCGACACCCGGCGTCGAGTGCCGCACCTCGGCCACCCACGGGTACACCTTGTGCGCCGGAAGCTGGCCGCCCTCACCGGGTTTCGCGCCCTGGGCCATCTTGATCTGGATATCGGTGCAGTTGGTCAGGTAGTGCGCGGTCACGCCGAAGCGACCCGAGGCCACCTGCTTGATCGCGCTGCGCCGCCAGTCGCCGTTCTCCTCGACCTCGAAGCGGGCCGGATGTTCGCCACCCTCACCGGAATTCGACCGGCCGCCGAGGCGGTTCATGGCGATGGCGAGGGTCTCGTGCGCCTCGGCGGAGATCGAGCCGTAGCTCATCGCGCCGGTGGAGAACCGCTTCACGATCTCGCTCGCGGGCTCGACTTCCTCGATCGGAATCGGGTTGCGGCCGTGCGACTTGAACTTGAACAGACCGCGCAGCGAGGCCAGCCGCTCGGACTGGTCGTCGACCAGCCTGGTGTACTCCTTGAAGATCTTGTACTGGCCGGTGCGGGTGGCGTGCTGGAGCTTGAAGACCGTGTCCGGGTTGAACAGGTGGTATTCGCCCTCGCGCCGCCACTGGTACTCACCGCCCACCTCGAGCTCGCGGTGCGCGCGCTCGTTGTGGTTCTCCAGGAACGCGATCCGATGCCGGGCCGCGACCTCGGCGGCGATGTCGTCGAGGCCGATGCCGTTCAGCGGGGAGGTCAGGCCGGTGAAGTACTTGTCGCACAGCTCCTGCGACAGGCCCACGACCTGGAACAGCTGCGCGCCGCGGTAGGAGGCGATGGTGGAGATGCCCATCTTGGACATCACCTTCAGCACGCCCTTACCGGCCGCCTTGTTGTAGTTCGCGACCGCCTTGCGGTAGTCGGCCGCCAGATCGCCGGTGCTGCCGGGCATCTGCAGCGCGCCGCGCTCGAGCATGTCCTCGATCGACTCGAAGGCCATGTACGGGTTGATCGCGGCCGCGCCGAAGCCGACCAGCATGGCCATGTGGTGCACCTCGCGGGCGTCACCGGCCTCCACGACCAGGCCGACCTTGGTGCGGGTGCGCTCGCGCACGAGATGGTGATGCACCGAGGAGGTCAGCAGCAGCGACGGGATCGGCGCCAGCTTCTCGTTCGATTCGCGGTCGGACAGGATGATGATCCGCGCGCCGCCGTCGATGGCCGCCGACACCTGCTCGTTGATGGCGTCCAGGGCCTTGCGCAGGCCCTTGCCGCCCTTCTTCACCGGGTACAGGCCGTGCACGACCACCGAGCGCAGCTCCGGATGCGAGCCGTCGTCGTTGATGTGCACGAGCTTGGCCAGCTCGTCGTTGTCCAGGATCGGCTGGGTCAGCGTGATCTGGCGACAGGACTCCGGGGTCGGGTGCAGCAGGTCGGCCTCCGGGCCGATCATGCTGCGCAGGCTGGTGACGACCTCCTCGCGGATGGCGTCCAGCGGCGGGTTGGTGACCTGCGCGAACAGCTGTGAGAAGTAGTCGAACAGCAGCCGCGGCCGCGACGACAGCACCGCGATCGGGGTGTCGGTACCCATCGAGCCCAGCGCCTCGGCGCCGGTGGTGGCCATCGGGGAGATCAGCAGGCTCAGTTCCTCGGTGGTGTATCCGAAGATCTGCTGCCGGATCTTCACCCGGTCGTGGACCATGTGCACGTGCGGGCGGTCGGGCAGATCGCTCAGCTTGGTCGGGCCGTTGTCCAGCCACTCCTGGTACGGGTACTCCGAGGCCAGCTGCGCCTTGATCTCGTCGTCGCGGATGATCCGGCCCTGCGAGGTGTCGACCAGGAACATGCGGCCCGGCTGCAGGCGGGCCTTCTTGATCACCTTGGACGGATCGATGTCGAGCACACCGACCTCGGAGGCCATGACGACCAGGCCGTCGTCGGTCACCCAGACGCGCGAGGGCCGCAGGCCGTTGCGGTCGAGCACGGCGCCGATGATCGTGCCGTCGGTGAAGCACACCGAGGCCGGTCCGTCCCACGGCTCCATGAGGAACGAGTGGTAGCGGTAGAAGGCGCGCTGGGCCGGGTCCATCGACTCGTGTCGCTCCCACGCCTCCGGAATCATCATCAGCACCGCATGCGGCAGGCTGCGCCCGCCCAGGTGCAGCAGTTCCAGCACCTCGTCGAAGCGCGCGGTGTCCGAGGCGCCCGGGGTGCAGACCGGGAAGATCTTCTCCAGCCGGTTGTTGCCCTCGTGGTCGATGCCGAAGACATCGGAGTTCAGCAGCGCCTCGCGGGCCCGCATCCAGTTCTCGTTGCCGGTGACGGTGTTGATCTCACCGTTGTGCGCGACGCGGCGGAACGGATGGGCCAGCGGCCAGGACGGGAAGGTGTTGGTGGAGAAGCGCGAATGCACGATGCCCAGCGCCGACTCCACCCGGTCGTCCTGCAGGTCCAGGTAGAACGCCCGCAGCTGCGGGGTGGTGAACATGCCCTTGTAGACGAAGGTCTGACCGGACAGGCTCGGGAAGTACACGGTCTCCTTGCCGACCGCCCCCTCACCCGGTCCCAGTCGGCCCAGTTCGTGTTCGACGCGCTTGCGCACGACGTAGGCGCGGCGCTCGAGGTCCATGCCGGTCAGCTGCTCGGCCGAATCCTTCGGCGAGGCCAGGAAGATCTGCCGGAAGGTCGGCATGGCGTCGCGGGAGAGCGCGCCCAGGGAGGACTCGTCGATCGGCACCTCGCGCCAGCCCAGCACCTCGAGGCCTTCTTCGCGGACGATCTTCTCGACGTGATAGCAGGCGCGGGCGGCCTCGCGGCGGGCCTGGGGCAGGAAGGCGATACCGGTGGCGTAGGAGCCCTCGGGCGGCAACTCGAAGTCGACGATCGCCCGGAAGAATTTGTCCGGGACCTGGATCAGGATGCCGGCGCCGTCACCGGAGTTCGGTTCCGCACCGGCGGCGCCGCGGTGCTCCAGGTTCAGCAATGCCGTAATAGCCTTGTCGACGATGTCGCGGCTGCGGCGGCCGTGCATGTCGACGACGAATGCGACGCCGCAGGCGTCGTGCTCGTTCGCCGGGTCGTAGAGACCGATGGGTCCAGGGGACCTGTGGCCAGGAAGTTGCGTCATGCCTCTGCCTTCAAAAAAATCAGGCCTTCGAAGAAATCGGGCCTTCGTCGAACGCCTCCGTCTAGACTGCGCCCGGACGTCTTGGAGACCAGCGGCGCTGATGGTCATCCCGTGCAGTCAACTCTCCAGTTGTCCACCCGCTTCGGATGTCTTAGTCGGGTGCTCGGCGGTTGCGGAACTTACGAGTTCCTTACGCGCCGCGCCGTTTGTCGCCCGGTAGGCTGTACGCCACTGGCTCGTGGCCGAATCGGGCGGTGTAGCCGGACATTTCGTGTCCGGCGTCAAGAGCAAACGATAAGTCAGGACCTGAGCCCAACCAACTTAGGTTGTGCTAATAATGGCGTCTACCTGGGCTTCTTCATCGGTCCTCCACTACCTGCGCGTTCTCCAGTGTAAAGCAGGCAACGCGGATACTTGAGTCGGATTCGCCACTGCATTCCATAGCCGAGCGACATCGCGTCCGGAACCGGGCCGAGAGTTCCGGAACAGCCTCTCACCTGCATCGCAACAGAATTCCCACCGCGAGTCACAGACAAACCGGAATGTAAGGCGGCTAACTTATCCGACATCTCAACGAGACATTCTGGATACCAGAACGACGAGCTACGCTAACGTTCAGACCGTACGGCATGCTTTGCCGCTGTGGCCTGCAGCACAACTTCAGCAAACGCTGGCTGTGCAATATGTCACATCACGCCGGACCGCACAGGGCGGCGGTGGCGCGCACCAGCGCCGCCTGATGCAGCGAATCCGCCCGTCCGGACGTCAGCATGGGAAAAACGCTGCTCGCGAGGCGTACGACGCAGTGTGAACCGGACAGTTCGGCCCGATGCGCGGCCAACTCCCGCAGGATCTCGCCGTTCACGCGGTCGATCACGGGCCGGACGGCGGCCAGATTCGGCGGCGTGGTCGGCACGGTGGCCGGATCGAAGCGCCACCGGGCTATGAGTCCGTGCTGGACCATCTTGCTGGCCTCGATCTGCCCGAGGAACACCTGCCGCACCCAACCCCCCGGCAGTCCCAGCTCGGCACCGGCACGCGCCATCGAGTCGTAGACCTCCGCCTCCCGCGCGGGATCGTCGATCACCGGCTCGCTCCCGCTCGCCTGCGCGGTCGCCCATTTGGCCGCGGCCACCGCATCCCCGGTTTCCAGCCGCTGCAACACCAGACCCACCAGTCGATCCAGACCCTCGGCCACCCGGCCCGGCTCACCGGCCTCGGCGCGGGCGACGGGAGCCAGCCGGTCGGAGGTCATGGGCAGCACCTCAACGGAGGTCACCCCGAAAGACACCGCGACCGCCAACAGCAGCGCTCGGACGCGCATGACCCACCCTCCTGTCGTCGGGCCTCGAATACCGGCCGACCTGCACCGCCCGGAAAGCATTCACCCTCCGAGAGTAGGTATCTGCCATCACCGCGGATACGGCGCCCACCCCCGGGTTGTGAGGCTGACCACATACCCGCCGCCACACTCGGCCGAACCCGCGCCTGCCTGTCACGCTGGGTCACGAATCGTCCGTGCATGCGAAAATCACTGGGACTTAGAGGATGTGAGATCCCATGACCGCCCCCCACGTCCCCGAACCATCCACTGCACCGACCTCCGGCGGCCCTTCTTCTCCCCGACTTTCCCGCACCGCGGCGGTCGGGCTGCTGACCTGGCTCGGCGGTGCCGGTCCGGAGGTCACCGACCGGCACGAGCGGGCCGGTTATGCCATGTCCGGCACGGTGGTTGCGCTGTTCGCCGCCCTCTGCGGCGTCGTCGTGACGCTGGCCGGGTCGGCCGCGCGCTGGCCGCTGCTGGTGACCGTCGTCGCGGCGCTGCTCGCGGTGCTGGTGTTCGGTGCCGTCTCGCGGGCCGTGGCGACGGCATCGCTGTCCGGTCGCAGCGATTCGCAGCCGCGCCGGCGCGGTGAGCTGCTCGGGAGGATCGCGGTGGCGGCGGTGGCCGGTGTGCTGATCGCCGAACTCGCGAGCACCGTGCTGCTCGGCGGGACGGTGGATCGGGCGCTGGACGAAAGGTCCAGGCGCGATGCGGAATCCGCGCCCGCCGTGGTCACCGCCCGCACCCAGCTCGACCAGGCCCGGGCCGATCGCGCCGCACTGGACCAGGCGATCGCCAAGGCGCAGACCGATGTCGACCAGGCGCTGGTCATCGCCCGCTGCGAATACAACCCGACGCCGCAGTGCCCGCAGACGAAGATCACCGGGGTGCCCGGGCGCGGACCGGAGACGCAGGTCGGCAACGCGATGCTCGACGAGGCGCGCGGCCGGCTGACCGCCGCGCAGAACGGGATTCAGCCGCTGGACACCCGCATCGCCGAGCGGCAGCAGGCCCTCGACCAGGCCCGCACCGCGGCCTTCCACACCGGTGATCGCGGGCTCGGCGCGCGCTGGCTGGCCATGCACGACTACACGGTCGGGCACGGCGGCGCGCTGCTGCTGCGGCTGGCGACCATCGTGGTGGGCGTGCTGCTGGCCCTGCTGCCGCTGGTGCTGCGGTGGTGGCGCGGCGAAACCTCCTTCGATCGCCGGATCGCCGCCCGGACCGTGACCGAACGCGCCGAGCAGGCCGCCGCCACCGCCACCGCCGTGCGACGCGCCGAGATCCAGGCCGAGACCGAAAAGGTGCGCGCGGAACAGGAATTGGCCGCCGCCCGGCTGGCCGCCCACGCCGACACCGCCATCGATCGGGAGCGCCAGCGCAAGCGGATCATCGCCGCCATCGGCAATATCGAGATCGGCGTCACCGAGCCGCAGCGCCGCGCGGTGGCCGAATTCGAGGCACTCGCCCACCTTCCGGCCGGTGGCCCGGCCGGGGACCGAAAGGACAGTTCCGTGCCCGAGGAGGGGAATGTGACCCAGCCGCCCAACCTGCCCGCCCGGATCGGCTCCGGGGCGATCGCCCCGGCGGGTGCCGCGGGCGCGCTGGCCCCGGCCGGTCCCGGACCGCATCCCGCCGCGAAAAAGGGTGGCGGCCTGGAACTTCCGGTGATCGGCACGGTGCCCTTCACCGATACCGCGGCGCGCTGGATCCGGCCGCTGGTCCCGTCCTTCGTCGCCAATGCCCTCGATACCGCCGCCCAGCCGCTGCGGAGGGTGCAGCAGGCGTTCGAGGAGGCCGAGGAGATCACCTTCACCCTGCGCCGCACCCGCAAGGTCACGGTGAATTCCGAGGATTCGGGAGCGCCGTATCAGGTGCAGGCCGGGCAGCCCGGCTACGCCGAGCAGGTCGCCGCTCAGGTCGTCGACGCTCCCTATCACCGGACGTCTCACGACCCGCGCTATTCGGCCCTCCCCCAGGGCGGGACCGAGCACGGTTTGCCGACGCCGGAGCAGCGCGACGCAGTGGCGGGGCGCCGGAACCCGGAACTGGAATACCGCGGTCCCCGCGAACTCCCACCCGGAACGGGCCAGGAGTAACCTGCGACACATTCGAAACGGGTTGGACACCAACTTGTTTCACGTTGAACATCGAAAAGGCCAGGTACCACGCCTTTTCGTGACACGCTCCGCAGTGTCGAAGCACGCGCCGACCCGAACCGTCATAGCCGACACCCATGGCTCCCGCCACGGTCGGCGCGTGACCATCCGGCGATGCGCTTGACTGTGCGAGTGATCGCTCATGAGGTAGTCAGCGTCTTCTGTGGACCCGACTGGGGGTTCGGCAATGAGCTCGGCGTGGTCCGCGACGGCAGCGCCCCGGCCACCGATGCCGAGCGACTGTCCGTGGCCCGCACCCTCGGATTCAGCGAGACGGTCTTCGTGGACGATCCCGCGGCCGGGGTCATCGATATCTGGACGCCGTCGGGGCGTCTCCCCTTCGCCGGGCACCCCTGCGTCGGCACGGCCTGGTTGCTGAAGAAGACGGAACTCGTCACGCGCGCAGGCCGCGTCGAGACACGACAGGACGGCGATCGCACCTGGATCACCGCCCGCCCCGAATGGGCACCGGCACGCACCCTGCGGCACTACGACTCCGCCGCCGCCGTGGACGCACTGGACGTCCCACCTGCAGGAGAGTGGATCTACGCGTGGGCGTGGCAGAACGAAGCCACCGGTCACGTCCGAGCCCGCGGATTCCCCGGCCGCGGCGACGGCATCGACGAGGACGAGGCGACCGGCGCCGCCGCGCTCCTGCTGACCGCCGAACTCGCCCGCCCGCTCACCATCACCCAGGGCCGCGGCTCACAACTGTTCACCCATCCCCATCCCGACGGTTCGATCGAGATAGGAGGCCGGGTGCGCCGCGCCGAAGTCTGAGCCCGCCACACGCAGAGGGGCGCGGGCCGCTATGCGGTGACCGAAAGCACCTCCACTCCCCGGATCGCGAATTCCGGGCGTTGCCTCGGTTCTGCGGCGAGCTCGAGGGACGGCAGCTGCCGAACCAGTTCCGTCAAGGCCGCGGCCACCTCGACTCGTGCCAGGGACGATCCCAGGCAGTAGTGGATTCCGGCGCCGAATCCGAGATGCGGGTTGGGTGTGCGGCCGATGTCGAGCCGGTCCGGGTCCGCGAAGACGCGCGGATCGCGGCCCGCGGCACCGAGCAGAGCGGCGATCTTGTCACCCGGCGCCAGGCGGTGACCGGCGATCACGGCATCGCCGGTCGCCGTGCGTTCGAACAACACTGTAAATCGACGCCGGCGAACCGATCCGTGAAAATCCCCGTGACCTCGAGCTGGTCGGTTACAACGCGACCCTCGGCCGATCGGACGAGTCGGCGGCGGGCTCGCGCGCCGGGCTCGCCGTCGCGGTTCCCGAGCGGATGGCGGCGATGCCGACCACCAGCAGGATCAGGGCGGTGGCTAGCGCGGCGACGTGGACGCCCGAGACGAACGCCTCGTGGGCCGAGTTCAGCAGGGTCGCGGCGGCATGCTCGGGGAGATGGCGAGCGGTTTCGGCGGCGCCCCCGAGGGATTCGCGGGCCGCCGTCAGCCGATCCTGTGGCACCGCCGACACGTCCAGGCCGTGGCGGAACACCGCCATGACCACGCTGCCGAGCACGGCCACGCCGAGCGCCACACCGGCCTCGTAGGCGGTTTCGGAGACCGCGGCGGCGGCACCGGCGCGCTCGGCCGGGGCGGAGCCGACCACCAGATCCGACGAAATCGTCAGCGCCACACCGACACCCGCACCGACCAGGAAGAAGCCCGCGACGAACGGGAACACTCCGCCGGTCGGATCGGCCGTCAGCCACAGGAACAGCGACGCACCGACCGCCGCGACGACGAGCGCGGCGCCGAGGACCAGGCCCGGCCGCCACAGCCGCACCAGCCACGCCGAGGCCAGCGCCGCCACCATGCTGGCCAGCATGCCCGGCAGCAGGAGCAGACCCGCGTCCAGCGGCGAGCGACCGAGCACCAGCTGTAGATACTGCGAACCGAAGAACAGCACACCGGCCAGCGCGAACACCGACAACAGATTGGTCAGCACGGCCATGCGGAAGCGGGGCAGCGCGAACAGCCGCAGATCCAGCATGGGATCGGCCAGGCTGCGCTGACGCCGGACGAACAGCACACCGGCGACCACGCCGACGGCCGCGATGCCGAGCGTCGTGAAATCCACACCGTGCGCGGCGATCTCCTTGACCGCGTACACCACCGGCACCAGTGCCAGCATCGAGAGCCCCGCACCGAGCAGATCGAAACGGCCCGGATTCGGATCGCGCGATTCCGGCACCAGGATCGGTCCCAGCGCCACCAACGCCAGCATCACCGGCAGGTTGACCAGGAACACCGATCCCCACCAGTAATGCTCGAGCAGCCAGCCGCCGAGCAGCGGGCCCAGCGCCGCACCACCACCGGCCATCGCGCTCCACACCGCGATCGCGATCGTGCGCTGGCGCGGATCGGTGAACATGGCCCGGATCAGGCCGAGGGTGGCGGGCATGAGGGTCGCACCCGCGACGCCCTGCAGCACCCGGGCGGCGATGAGCATCTCCGGACTCACCGACCAGGCGGCCACGGCCGAGGCCAGGCCGAATCCGGCCGCACCCACCAGCAGCAGCCGACGGCGGCCGATGCGGTCGCCGAGGGCGCCCATCGTCACCAGCAATCCGGCCAGGACGAACGAGTAGACGTCGATGATCCACAGCAGCTGTGGCGTGGTCGGGGCCAGGTGGGCGCTGATCGCGGGGACCGCGATATCCAGCACCGTCGCGTCCACGGAGATGAGCAGCAGCGCGAGCACCAGGACGCCGAGCCCGGCCCAGTCGCGGGCGGTGGCCCGGCGCGGGGTCGCGATGGCGTGGTCGGTGGTCATTGTCTTCTCGACTTTCGTGCAAATCTTCTAACCGTCCAGACGGTACAGTAACAGAATTACCGTCCGGACGGTACAGTTGCGAGTCGTGACGACAACCACCCGCGATCGGATCCTCGACGCCCTCGAGACGCTGCTGCTGGACAAGGGCATGTCCCAGGTCACGCTGGAGAATGTGGCCGCCACCGCCGGCGTCTCCAAGGGCGGACTGCTCTACCACTTCAAGAGCAAGGACGCGCTGCTGGCCGGGCTCGTGCGCAGACTCGGCGAACGGGCCACCGCGCAGCTGGACCATGCCGTGGCACAGGGCAAGTCGGTGGCGGAGTGGTATCTGCAGACCCCCAACCCGGACAACGACTCCGACGCGCTGGAGCTGGCGCTGTACCGGTCGATGGTGGCGGCCATGCGCACGGTCGAGGGCCCCCACGATCAGCACGACGACGAGGTCCAGCGCGCCCTCGCCGACGTCATGACGTCCTGGAAGGACGGCCTGGACGCCGAGGTGGACGATCCCGTCCGAGCCGAGATCATCCGGCTGGTCGGCGACGGCGTCTACCTGCACGCCCTGCTCGGCCTGCCCCCAGTCGATCCGGTCCGCTACCGCGCCGTGGTGGATCGCCTGCTCAACCGCTGATCGCGACCGGACCCGTCGTATCGCGCCCGCTCATTGCCGACGGTCATCGCGGGGATTCGCGGCGCCCGCGTTGCCGACCACCCAGTGCACGCGAACCCTCCGGGAGTGCAGGTGCCCGGATAGACTCGGGCGCGTGTGTCCCGCCGCCGTCGACCGGGCCGGTCTGTCGTCCAGTCCGGCGGTTTTCGATGCGGCGTCCGCGCGTCCCGCCGATTCGGGGCCGGAGGTGGGCGAACCGATTCCGATCCGGCCCCTGAACATTCGGGAGCTGCTGGATCTTCCGTTCGCGTTGATTCAGGCGCACATTCGACTGCTGGCCGGACTGGTGGGAGCTGCCTTCGTCCCCGCCGCGGTCCTCGCGGTCGCGCTCACCGGCGCAGGATCGGTGGCGACCGACGGCTCCGATGCCGGAACGGCCTGGTCGGCAATCGGTTCCACGGCCGTCTTGGCTTGGCTGCTGCGCCTTTTCGTGCGCGGGGTGGTCACTCCGATCGGACTGGCAGAGGTTCATCGGCGGCCGATCGGTCGGCGAGAGGTGTTCACCCACCTGCGGGCACATGTCCGGCCTTTGGTGGCGTTCCACCTGCTCTACACACTGATCGGCGTGGGTGTCCTGGCGCTGGGTGCGCCGCTGCTGATCACGCTGCTGCCCGCGGCGGTCTGGCTCGGGTGGCTGCGGGCGCGCCGTTTCGTCGTCGTGCCGGTGCTGTTCGCCGAATCCGTCCCGCTCGGGACGGCGGCGGCCCGGTCGAAAGTCCTTGCCGGGGGCGGGGAATGGCAGCTGGCCTGGGTGTGGCTGTACCTGCGCCTGCTGCCGGTGGTGCTGTTGGTGCCGCTGCTGGGTGTGCTGCTGTTCATCTCGGACTACTCCGGCACCCACCGATGGGCGGTGATCGCGCTCGCGACGTCGGCGACGCTGTTGATCGGCGCCTTCGCCGAGGTGGTCGATTCCGCCACCCGCGTGGTGAGCTACGTGGACCGGCGCTGCCGCCGCGAGGCATGGGACGTGCGGATTCCGGCCACCCCCGGCTCCACTGGGCCAGGATCATGAGCGACACCGAAGAACCACATACCGAACGCGTCGCCCCGGCACCACCGTCGCTCGGACCGGCCGGCACGCACCGCACCGCCGCGGAACAGGCCGCCGCACGGCACGATTACGACACCGCGCTGCGGGAACGGTTCCGCGCGGTGGTGCGCGGCCTGGAGCAGGGCGGCGTGCTCGAGGTGCGGCGCTCGCGCACGGCTCGCGAGAGCGCCGATGCCGCCGTCGCCACCGTGCCCGACCAGGCCGTCGAACTACCGGGCGCCGCACGCAGTTTCGACGAGGTGGTCTACGGCGGACGCACCGCCACCGAGGACGAATATCAGCGGCTGGCCCGCGCCGACCACTTCTCCCTCGCACCGCCACCGCCGCCCGAACCGGTCGAGACCACCGCGCGCCGGACCCGATCGCTGCGCTGGCGCCCACCACCCCTGCCACAGCTGCTGCGCAGTCCGACATTCTGGGCCGTCGTCGCCGCCGTGCTCTTACTCCTGCTGATCGCGTACCTGCTGTGGCATCTGGCCTCCGCACCGACCGCGCCACCACCACAGCGCGTTCCCCCGCCCGACGGCCGACCCGAACTGCCACGGCCGGAGATCGGTGCAGGCGACGACTCCATCTTCGGGCGGTGGCCCAGCTGGCTGGCCTACGGTTTCGTGCAGTGGGTGATCTGCGCCGCGCTCGTGGTGTGGTGGCGTGCCCGTCGCCGCGGCGCGCTGGTCGGCGAGCCGCGTCCGGTCGAGGTGGCGGCGAACGAACTGCTCGATGGGCAGGCCGCGCTGTACCGGAAATCCGCGGACCGCGATCATGTCGCGGCGAAACTGCGAACGGCGACGCTGCGGCGGATCCGTCCGCAGCTGGGTCTGACGCCCGAGGCGCCGCCGGATCGGGTCGTCGCCGCGATCGCCGGGCGACTGCGCGCGGACCCGAACCTGATCGGCGCCGCATTGTTCGGCCCCGTACCCGACGACGCTGCCCTGCACCACGTTGCCGCCCAATTGACCTGGATCGAATCGGAGATCGGATGACCACGGTGGACACCGACCACACCCCGACCGCCGAGGACGCCCATCGGGCGTTCGGCGCACTGCGCGTCGAGATCGGCAAGGCCGTCGTGGGTAACGACCGCGCCGTCATGTTCCTGGTGCTGGCGCTGCTGTGCCGCGGCCACGTATTGCTGGAAGGCGTTCCGGGGGTGGCGAAGACGCTGTTGGTGCGGGCGCTGGCCACGGCGCTGGATCTGGAGCACACCCGTGTTCAGTTCACCCCCGATCTGATGCCCGGGGACGTGACCGGTTCGCAGATATACGATCCGCATTCGGCCGAGTTCACCTTCCGCCGGGGACCGGTGTTCACCAATCTGCTGCTGGCCGACGAGATCAACCGCACGCCGCCGAAAACCCAGTCGGCCCTGCTGGAATCGATGGAGGAGCGGCAGGTGTCGGTCGACGGCAAACCGCAGCCGCTGCCGGAGCCGTTCGTCGTGGTCGCCACCCAGAATCCGATCGAGCAGGAGGGCACCTATCCGCTGCCGGAGGCGCAGCTGGACCGCTTCCTGTTCAAGGTGGACATCCAATTGCCCGGCCGCGACGACGAATTCCGCATTCTGCAGCGGCATGCCGCGGGCTTCGACCCTCGCGATCTGGTCGCGGCGGGCCTGCGGCCGGTCGCCACACCGGCGCATATCGCCGCCGCGCGGGCCGCGGTCGCGCAGGTGACCGTGGGCCCGGAGGTGCTCGCCTACATCGTGGATCTGTGCCGGGCCACCCGCACCTCGCCCGCGGTGCGGCACGGCGCCTCCACCCGCGGCGCGACGGCGCTGATGGCGGCCGCGCGGGCCCTGGCCTGGCTGGGCGGGCGGGGCTATGTCACTCCCGACGATGTGAAAACCGTTGCGGTGGCGGTGCTTCGCCATCGCCTGCAACTGCGCCCGGAGGCGGAACTGGACGGGGCCACGACCCAGGGCGTGCTGTCGTCGCTGCTGCTGTCCGTCCCGGTTCCGGTGTAGCGCGATGATCGTCACCGGTCGGCTGGCCGCCGTGGCCGCGGGCGCGGCGTTGATCGTCATGTTCGCACTGCCGTCGTGGCCCGGCGTCGTGCTGATGACCGGCCTGCTCGTGATGCTCGCCGGTGTCGAGACGGCCGCCGCGGGGCGCGGTAACGGACTGGAATTGTCGCGAGAGCCGTTGACCACGGTGCGCCTGGGCGGCAGCGCGGAGGTCGAACTGACGGTGGTGAACACCGGTGACCGCACGGTACGGGCGCTGCTGTGGGACGACTGGCCCGACAGCGCCGGCGCCACGCACCGCACCCACCGGTTGACGCTGCCGCCCAACAGCAAGGTCCGGCTGACCACCGCACTGACTCCGGCCCGGCGCGGTGACCGTGTGGCCGGTCCGCTCACCCTGCGCCTGATCGGACCGCTCGGCCTGGCGGGACGTCAGATCCGGCGCGAGGTACCGGCCCGGATCCGGGCGCTGCCGCCGTTTCGCAGCGAACGCATCCTCGCCTCGAAGGTGAGGCAGCTGCAGCACCTCGAGGGCCGCAACCTGACCAACGCCCGGGGACAGGGCTCGGAATTCGATTCGTTTCGCGAATACGTGGCCGGGGACGATGTGCGCGCGATCGACTGGCGGGCCACCGCCCGCGCCACCGACGTCCTCGTCCGGACCTGGCGGCCGGAACGCAACCGGCACGTGCTGATCCTGCTCGACACCGGCCGGGTCGCCGCGGGCCGCGTCGGCGGCGGCACCCGCCTGGATGTGAGTATCGAGGCCGCCCTGCTGCTGGGCGGGCTGGCCGCGGCGGCCGGGGACACCGTCGATCTGCTCGCCTACGACCGCGCGATCCGAGCGGAGGTGCGCGGTAGCAGCGGAAAAGGGCTGCCGCCCAAGCTGATGCACGCCCTCGCCGGTGTCGTCCCCCGGCCCGTCGACACCGACACCCCCGGCCTGGTCCGCACCGCCCTGCGGTACGCCCGCCGCCGCAGCCTGGTGGTCTGGTTCACCAGCCTGGACGGCGCGGTGGTGGAGGAGAACCTGATTCCGGTGCTCCCGGTCCTGACGCAGCGCCACCGCGTACTCCTGGTTTCGGTCACCGACCCCGACGTAGCAGCGGCCGCGACGAACCGCACCACCCCCGCTGCCGTCTACACCGCCGCCGCCGCGGAGACCCTGCTGGCCGAGCGCGCGGTGGTCCAGGAATCGTTGCGCCGCAAGGGTATCGGCGTAGTTGCCGCCGCACCCCACCACCTCCCCGAGGCCCTCGCCGACGAATACCTCGAACTCAAGCAATCCGGTGCCATATAAGCGCCCCGCTCAGGGGTGGTGGAGGGTGGTCACGCGGGGCGCTGCCAGGCGGGGTCGGGAGATGGGGCGACGATCGGCTGTGGGGTTGGCGCGGGCAGAAGTGGGGAGAGGGTGCGGCGTTGGCGCTCGGCGATGACCGCGCCCAGGATGTGCAGCGGAGGGTAGCCGGGTGGCGGGGTGGTGCGCAGTCGGGTGCAGACGGCGGTTACCAGTGTGTGACCCAGGGTGGTCTGGACTTCGGGGGTGAGGGTGCGGAAGCGGGTCAGGTACTGACGCACCGGTAGGGCGAGATCCTCCGAGAGACCGGACAGGTCCAGTTGCTGGGCCCAGTCCAGCAGCCAGGGCGGGGCGGCGGCCAAGGCGGGCAGCGGAATTCGGGCACGGTCGTGCACGACCACCGTGCCCGCGAGGATGTCACCGACCCGTCGCGCCCGCGGCGAGCACAGCGAGGTGACGACGGCGACGGCCCCCAACCCGCCCAGCATCCAGAAGTCGACTATCGCACCCGCCAGCCCCCGGGTGATCGCGTGCCGGAAGTCGATGGGCCCACCGTCCCCGCGCACCACGCGCAGACCGAGCGCCAGCTTTCCGAGGGTTCGTCCACGCAGCAGCGTCTCGCAGACGGTCGGGTATCCGACCAGCACCGTGACGACGGTGACCACCATCGCGGCCTCGAGCCATGCCAGGTCGGGCTCCAGCCGGGCCACCAGGGTCAGCACACCCACCAGCAGCATCCAGCCCAGCACGAGCTGTATCACCACATCGATGAGGAATGCCGCAGCCCGCGTGGGTATTCGCGCGATCGGCAGTTCGAGGGCGACGGCCTCGCCGGTGGTGAAGACGGCCATGGTCCCTTCAGCCTAGGGTCTTCGGATACGGGCTCGCGCACGATCGAGGCCAGCAGATCCGCACAGGAGGTCACCGATGGATGTGGACGCCTACGCCTATGCGCAGCGGCCCTCCTGGGACCGGCTCGACCGATTGAGCCGGCAGCGGCGGCTGTCCGGTGCGGAGGTCGACGAATTGGTGGCCCTCTACCGCCGCACCTCCCAGCAGTTGGCGCGGCTGCAGTCGCACTCCCCCGACCCCGAGCTGATCGGCGGGCTCAGCGCCCTGCTGGCCCGGGCCCGCGGCCGGGTGCTCGGCACACGAACCGACGCGTGGCTCGAGGTGGGCCGGTTCTTCACCCACCGGTTCCCGGCCGCGGTGTACCGGGCCTGGCCGTGGTGGGCGGCGGTGACCGTGGCATTCCTCGCCCTGTCGACCGCATCCGCCGTCTGGACCTCCGGATCCGGCACCGCGCGCAAGGTCCTCGGCCTGCCTGCCGACACCGAGGTTCTCGCCCGGCCCGGCGGCCCCTTCGAGGCCTACTACTCCGAACATCCGCACGATGCGTTCGCCGTGCAGGTGTGGACCCACAATGCCTGGCTGGCGGCGATCGCGTTGTTCACCGGGGTGTTGATCGTGCCTGCGGTGTTCGCCCTCGTCGCGAACGCCACCCACGTGGGCGGGGTCGCGGGCCTGATGGCCGACGCCGGTCGGCTCGACGCCTTCTTCGGATTCATCCTGCCGCACGGAATGCTGGAGCTGACAGCACTTTTCGTGGCCGGCGGGGCGGGCCTGAAGCTGGGCTGGACGCTGGTCGATCCCGGCCGGGCGAGCCGGGCCCGGGCCCTGGCACGGCAGGGCCGGGCGACGGCGACGGTCGCCCTGGGCCTGGTGGTCGTGCTGTTGGTGTCGGGTCTGATCGAGGGTTTCGTGACGCCGAGCGGCTGGCCCGCGCCGGTGCGGCTCGGTATCGGTCTCCTGGCCGAAATCGGCTTCCTCGCCTATGTGTTCGGGGCCGGTCGGCGTGCGGCGCTCGAGTCGGCAGTTACCGATCGGCGCATCATCGGCTAACCGAGCGCTCGGTCACCGCGATCGCGGTGCGGCGGGGGGATTTCGAACCGGGCCGAGGGCCCCGGATTTGAGGACCACTGGCCGCAGCGAGTCCAGCTCAGCTGCGGCCAGCGTTGGCGACAACTCTACACAATCGTTATCCCGATGCAACCTCCCACGCGGGGGCGCGGCGTATACGTGACCGGCCCGAAACCGACCGTCGGGCAGGGCGGCTCGGACCCTCTCGCAAATTCGTAGCGTCCGTTGTACGGAGGCTCGGAACGCCCTTCGATGCGATTGCGCCCGATGGCTCCGGTTCATCCGATTCACCCCTCGGAGATTCGCGAGGATGATCATGATTCACATTTGCCATAATCCGACCGATAGCCGTTTCGCACTGCAGCTACCCCTTCCTAACTGGCCGTTCTCCGGTTGGACACCTAGTGTCCGGAAGGTTGCCAACGAGAAAACATACTCAAAGTTTGTTATTTCGGGTCTATACGAGACATGAGATTGGCAATGCGCTCAGTTCGCTGATGTCCACTTCTTTTATGACGGTGGAATAACGATCCGGGTGCGTATAACTGTTCGCCCGCAACCCTTCTCGTGCCGCGCTCGACCCCGCCGGGCGCGATCCGGATGCGACGAAGATCACACCTCGGCCCGGTTTCAGCCCAGTGCCAGGATGCCGCTGATCGTGCCCTGCAGAATCCGGCGGTCGCGGGTGACCAGCGGTGCGGTCTGCAGCGGGTCCTCGACGATCGTGCCGGGTAGCGGGCTGCGCGACCGCACCTCGCCGGTCTCGGGATCGACCACGGTGAAGTCGAATCCGTCGAGCGGTGTGGCGGTGTCGGGACCGTGCCGCGCCACCGTGTACACCAGCCCGTCTGCGGCCGAGAGGATAGGCACCGCGGAACTGCGCACGGTGTTGTCCCACACGGTGTGGCAGCCGGCGGCATCGATGTCCACCCGCGTCATGCCGCCGGCGAACGGCGCACTCGGCGGCGTCGCGGGACCGGCGCCCTCGGGCAGAGCCGGATACGGGTAACCGTAGGTGCTGGCCACGACCACCGAACGCCCCAATCCGATCGGGGCGTTCTCACTGCCCGCTCCACCCCGGGTGAGCACGGGCTGCGCGCACACCGGCTGCCCGGTGCCGGACCGGAACACCAGCAGGTGCACCGGGCCCGCGGCATTGTCGACGATGGCCACATAATCGGCCCCGGTCCCCGGCCCGAAATAGACCGGCGTGGATCCGGTGCCCCAGCTGAGCTGCCCCGGCTTGCGCCCGGGTCCGCGGTCGTAGGGTGCGCGCCACAGGATCCGCGGCCGCCCCGCCTCGTCGGTGTTCAACTCGTAGAGCGCGAATGTCGTTGCGACCGCGACCCTCCCGTTCGGCGTGGCCGAAATGCTGTTGGCCACCTGCTCCCCCTCCGGCAGCATCAGGCGGGTCACCCGGCCGGCCGCGTCCACCCGGCCGACGACGGCCCGCGCGGTGGCGAACCACACCGCGCCGAACGAGTCGGGCACCAGGCCGACGACGCTGTCACCCTCCGGCACCGCATCCGTCAGATCGATGGATTCCTCGATCCGCAGGCGCCAGGCCCCGCCCGCATCGCGGTCGTGCCCGATACGCAGCAGCCGCCGATGGCCGTCGACCACCACCAGCCGATCGTGCTGATCGAGGTAGGCGTACACCCCGCCGAGCAGTCCGCCCTTGGCCAGCGGCAGGCTCGCCAGCGACGTCGCGAAACCGCCCGGCCCGGACGCGGCCGGATCGATCAGATGCACCGTCGGCACCTGCCCTGCGATCGCGGTACACAGCGCGACCACCAACCCGTCCGATCCCTGTAGCAACGTCGGGCAGGCCGACGCCAAGGGATAGACGGTGGCCGAACCCCCGCGGGCACCGGGGCCGGGCAGGGGTGTGGCGTCGGAGTTCCCGGCGTCGCCGTGCATGGTGGCCGAACCCTGCGGTCCCAGATAGGGATTGGGTGCGGCGAACGGGCCCCACGGCGTTCCCGCACCGGCTGCCGGTGTGACCGATGCCATTGCGCCCGCGATCAATACGGCCAGCACACCGACGGCGCGGGTCCGGCGAGGATGGAGCTGGACAGTTGATCGAAACACCCCAGCGATCCTGCCCTGCCGAATACGAATGCGCACCAACTCCATTCGTATCGATCATCACGCCCCCAACCGTCCCCCATTTTTCCGCCAACCCCTGCGACGCCGAGCCCGAAAAGCGAAGATATCCGCGTGCGGACGAAATTCTCCTCCGAGCTCGCGGCGTTGACCCGTGAGCTGGCCGCGCTGGCGAGCCTCGCCCACGAGGCCACCGACCGCCTGGCCGTGGCGGTGGCCGAGGCCGATCTCACCGCCGCCTACGAGGTTTTCGCCCTCGACGAGCAATTGCAGGAGAAATACGGTGCCTGCGAGAACCGCGCGGTGATCCTGCTCGCCCTGGAGGCCCCGGTCGCCCGGGATCTGCGACAAGTGCTGAGCGCCAGCCGAATTGCCGACGACCTGTCCCAGATGGGCCGGCTCACCGCTGGCATCTCCGACTACGTGGTGCGCAGTTATCCGCATCCGGTGGCCCCGCCCGATATCCTCGCCCCGCTGACCGAAATCGGCCGTGCCACAACCGTACTCGCGGCCGCCGTCGTCGACGCGATTGCCGCGAGTAATCCGCCCGGCCCGGTTCCGGTCGCTCCCGACGACACACTCGGCGAGACCCGCCGGCACGTGCTGCACCTTCTGTCCGCCCCGGGCTGGTCGCACGGCAGCGCGCTGGCGGTCGATCTGGCACTGCTGGTCCATCACTACGAACGCTGCGCCGAACACTGTGTCCGGATCGGACGGCTCATCCGCTTCTTCCACACCGGCATTCCGCCGTCCGCCGAGCCGGCCGAGCCCTGAACCCGATGCGGCACATCCGCTTCTGATTGCCAAAAAATTGCTACCATTCGGATGCTTGGCTGATTGACCACGTGGTTCGCCCAACCATCGGGAGGTCGCATGCGAGTCGTTCATGTGCCAGGACTTCTTCTCTCCACCGTTGCCCTTGCCGGTGCGGCGGCATGCGGCGACCCCTCCGGCAATCCGCTCGGGCTCACACCCACGACCGCGGCGGCCGCATCCTCGAAACCCGGACCGAACGAGGCACTGCGGACCGCGCCGGTCGATTGCGGCAGAGACGACTCCGGTTATCACGTCTTCGCCCTCACCACGACGGGAGATGCGGCCTGTGGGACGGCCCATGCGGCGCTGGCCGCCTACGACTCCCGGGCGCGCGGGGCGGACGACCTGCTCGTCCATGTGGGCGAGACGCCATGGACCTGTCGGTCCTACGAAGCCGAGGTGCCCTCGTACCGGGAATGCGTGAACACGTTGTCGCCCACCGAGAAAGCCCAGCGCCGCTCCCCCCGCGTCCCGGTCGGGACTCCGGCACCCGGACAACCGCAGAGCTTCGACATCTTCTGCGGCACGGGCGCCGACGGGCTGGCGGTGCATGCCATCACCACCCAGGACGACGCGGCCTGCCGATCGGCGGTCGCGGTGACCGACGCCTACGCCGAGCAGGCCCGGCGCACGGGATGGAACGGCGGCCGGGCCGTCTCGGTGACGGTCAACGGGGTGACGTGGGAATGCCGACAGCAGAAGGGAAATCCCAACCCGTACCAGGAATGTGTGAACGGCGCGACACCCACCGAGAAGGCCACGCTGACCTCATGAACGACGAACGCCGCAGATCGAATTCGATCTGCGGCGTCATGCCTACTGTGGGCGAAGGGGGACTTGAACCCCCACGTCCCGAAGGACACTGGCACCTGAAGCCAGCGCGTCTGCCATTCCGCCACTCGCCCGAGCGACTCCGAGACATTATCACGCACTCGAGGCCGAAATGAAATCGCCTGGTCAAGGGGTCGATCAACGCGCGGGAACTCCACGGGCCCGCCGAGAGTTACAGGTGTGGACGATCGTGGATATCATGCAATCACCGTGTCCATTCGCCGACACGCCCATTTGGCGTGTCGCGGAATGGTGACAGTCGACCGAAGCGCACCGAAGGGAGGCCGAATGGGCATCGTGTCGCGCTTCGAGCGCCGCCTGCAGGGTGCCGTCGGTGACGCCTTCGCCCGCGTCTTCGGCGGCAGCGTCGTGCCACAGGAAGTCGAGGCGGCGCTGCAGCGCGAGGCCGCCGATCAGGTCAGCGAGCTCGAGGGTGGGCATCTGCTGGCTCCGAACAGCTACGTGATCACCATCAACCCGTCGGACCTGCAGCAACTGGATGCCGATCACGAACTCACGACGCGTGCCTTCGCCAAACATCTGCAGGACTACATCCGCGATCAGGGGTGGCAGACCTACGGCGAAGTACACGTCGAATTCGAGGCATCCCCTACGCTGCACACCGGACAGTTCAGGACGCGCGGCCGGGTGGACCCGGACGTGGGCCGCGGGAACCCCCCGGTGCCCAGCCAACCGAACGACCGACCTGGACGACCCCCACAACGAACCGCACACCCGCAACCAGGAGCTGGCCCCATGACGCAGAACTCAGGCTACGACCCCAGCCGTGAGCCCGCGGAGTCCGATCCACGCAACCGCGGGTACGCACCCCCGCCCGCGGGCCGTCCGGGTCCGCAGGGCTATCGCGACGAGTACGGGCGCGGCGGGCAGTACCCGGGTGCAGCGGACTATGCCGCGCCGGAGTCTCCCGGCTACGACTATCAGAACGGCTACGACTACCAGCAGGGTGGCGCGGGTTACGGGCAGCAGGCCTACGACCAGGGCGGCTACGGCCAGCAGGGCTACGCCGACCAGGGCTACGGCCAGCAGGCCTACGACCAGGGCTATGCCGACCAGGGTTACGGCCAGCAGGCCTATGACCAGAGCGGCTACGGCCAGCAGGGCTACGCCGACCAGGGTTACGCCGACCAGGGCTACGGCCAGCAGGGCTATTCCCAGGCGCCGGGGTACGAGCAGGGCTACCAGGGCCAGGGTTACGCCCAAGCGGCGCCCGGCTACGAGCAGGGCTACGCCGAGCAGGCCGGTTACGACCAGGGCTATGCCGATCCCGGTTACGCCCAGCAGGGCTACGGCCAGCAGGCCGGGTATGCCCCGGCCCCGCAGGCGGCCGCGCGCAGCGGATCGGGCTACTCGGCGACCCTGCAACTCGACGACGGCAGCGGGCGCACCTACCAACTGCGCGAGGGCAGCAACATCATCGGCCGCGGCCAGGACGCGCATTTCCGCCTGCCCGATACGGGGGTTTCCCGCCGCCACATCGAGGTGCGCTGGGACGGTCAGGTCGCGATGCTGTCCGATCTCGGATCGACCAACGGGACGCTGGTCAACGGCTCTCCGGTGCAGGATTGGCAGCTCGCCGACGGCGATGTCATCCGCGCCGGACATTCGGAGATCCTGATCCGGATCGTCTGATCCCGTAAGCTCGCCGGTGCAGGTCACGATGCGGCCCGAATTCACAGGCCGTATCGTGCTCGCAACCGGTCGTCGGTCCTATGATGCTGCCAACACTCGCTCGGCAGCCGGGCCGTGCTGACCAGCACGCCGGTTGGGGGTCGAACCGTACCTACGGCACCGGTCGAACAGGAGGTGGAGCGCCGTGCAGGGACTGATCCTGCAATTGACCCGTGCGGGGTTCCTGCTGCTGTTGTGGCTGTTCGTGTGGGCGGTGCTCCGCACCCTGCGCAGCGACATCTACGCGGCATCCGGCATCCGGATACAGCCCCGGGCCGCGCGCGGTTCCGCGGTGCTGCCATCCTTCAGCCGTGGCCAGAAGGGCGCCAAATATCTAGTGGTGACTCAGGGTTCACTCGCCGGCACTCGCATCACGCTCGGTACCCAGCCGGTGCTCATCGGGCGTGCGGACGATTCCACGCTGGTACTCACCGATGACTACGCCTCGACCAGGCATGCGCGGCTGTCCCCGCGCGGCGACGATTGGTATGTCGAGGATCTAGGCTCCACCAACGGGACCTACCTCGATCGAGCGAAGGTCACCACTCCGGTCCGAGTTCCACTCGGCACCCCAGTCCGTGTCGGCAAGACAGTGATCGAGCTGCGATCGTGACACTTGTTCTCCGCTACGCAGCGCGCAGCGACCGCGGTCTCGTCCGGGCGAACAACGAGGACTCCGTCTACGCCGGCGCACGCCTGCTCGCACTCGCCGACGGCATGGGTGGCCATGCCGCCGGCGAGGTGGCGTCGCAGCTGATGATCGCCGCGCTCGCGCATCTCGACGACGACGAGCCCGGCGACGACCTGCTCGGCAAGCTGGATCGCGCGGTGCGCGAGGGCAATGCCGCCATCGCCGATCAGGTCGAGGAGGAGCCCGAACTGGACGGGATGGGCACCACGCTCACCGCGATCCTGTTCGCCGGTAAGAAACTCGGCCTCGCCCATATCGGCGACTCGCGCGCATATCTGCTCAGAAACGCCGAACTCACCCAGATCACCCGCGACGACACCTTCGTGCAATCGCTGGTCGACGAGGGCCGCATCACGCCCGAGCAGGCGCACACCCATCCGCAGCGCTCGCTCATCATGCGGGCGCTGACCGGCAACGAGATCGAGCCCACCCTCACCATGCGGGAGGCGAAGGCCGGCGACCGCTACCTGCTGTGCTCGGACGGCCTGTCGGATGTGGTCAGCGACGAGACCATCGCGAATACGTTGCGCGAGGGCAGCACCGACGAGGCCGCCGATCGGCTGATCGAACTCGCCCTGCGCAGCGGCGGCCCGGACAATGTGACCGTCGTCGTCGCCGACGTCATCGATCTGGACTACGGCCAGAGCCACCCGATCGTGGCCGGGGCCGCCTCCGGCGAGGACGAGGACAACCCGCCGCCCAACACCGCCGCCGGGCGGGCCGCGGCCATGCGTCCGCCGCGTGCGGCGCCGCGCCGCGCCGCGGTCACGCCGGAACCGCCCGAGCCCCGCAAGGGCCACAAACTACGCTGGATCGTGCTGTCGCTGTCGCTGGTCGCGGCCGTGGTGGTCGGACTCCTGGTCGGCTACAAGATGATTCGCAGCAACTACTACGTCGGCGCCGACAACGGCAACGTGGTGGTCATGCGCGGCCTGCCCGGCTCGGTGCTCGGCTATTCGATCCGCGATGTGGACCAGTTGGCGTGCGTGGACCGCGACGGCCGCCTCGGCCTCATGCGGCCGGGCGCCGGATTCCCCAGCGGCTGTAAGCAACTGCAGGTCGCCGATCTCACCCCGGCCGGCCGGGACAAGGTGAGCAACGGCCTGCCGCCGGGCACCTTCGACGACGCCAAGGGACAGCTGGAGAAGCTGGCCTCCAGGGAACTGCTGCCCGCCTGCGCGAAGCCCGTGACGCCGCCGGCCGCGCCGCCCGCCTCCGCACCGAACGAGACGCCGACGACCGGTGCCGCGCCGACGTCCGCACCGGCACCGGCCGATCCGGGCGCCACCAACAACCCCGCCCAGACCCAGCAGCCGGCCCCGCCGGCAACCACCTCGCCGGCGCCGCAGACTCCGGGGGAGAACTGCAGGAAGGCGGACTGATGTCCGCACCGGCACCGCCGTCCGCTGGGGCCTTTCCCAGTCCACCGGGCGGGTTCGCGCCCGCGCCGCCACCCTCGACCCGGCGCAAT
The DNA here is from genome assembly GCF_015477765.1 of Nocardia transvalensis. Lineage (GTDB taxonomy): Bacteria > Actinomycetota > Actinomycetes > Mycobacteriales > Mycobacteriaceae > Nocardia > Nocardia transvalensis_A. The sequence goes on from NZ_JADLQQ010000003.1 coordinate 243,969, forward strand.
GTCGAGGTGGTGCTGTTGGCGTTCGCGGTCATCATCACCATGGCCGCACTGGTGCTGGTGGAGGCCAGCCAGGATCAGCAGATCTCCTGGAGACTCGCCGAATTGGGCGTGACCTATCTGGCGCTGCTGGCCGTCGCGCACCTGGCGATCCGGCGGTTCGCGCCGTTCGCCGACCCGCTGCTGTTACCGATCGTCGCGGTGCTCAACGGGCTGGGCCTGGTGCTGATCCATCGTCTGGACCTGGCGGCCGAACAGACCGCCGTCTACAACTCCTGGCCGATTCCCGCTCCCGACGCCAACGACCAGGTCCTGTGGACCGCACTGGGTATCACGCTGTTCGTCGGGGTGCTGGTGTTCCTGCGCGACTACCGCACCCTGGCGCGCTACGGCTACACGCTGGGGCTGCTCGGACTGGTGGCGCTCGTGGTGCCGGCCGTCCTGCCCAGCAGGTATTCGGAGACCAACGGCGCGAAGATCTGGATCCGCCTGCCCGGATTCAGCGTGCAGCCCGGTGAATTCGCGAAAATCCTGCTCATCGTGTTCTTCGCCTCGGTGCTGGTGGCCAAGCGGGATCTGTTCACCGCGGCCGGCAAACACATCTTCGGACTGGAGCTGCCGCGCGCTCGCGACCTCGGCCCGATCATCGTGGCCTGGATCGTCTGCATCGGCGTGCTGGTGTTCGAGAAGGATCTCGGCACCTCGCTGCTGATCTTCGCGACCGTGCTGGCGATGCTCTACATCGCCACCGAACGGGTGGGCTGGCTGGTCGTCGGCGGTGTGCTGCTGGCGATCGGATTCGTCTTCGCCTACAACGCCTTCGGCCATGTGCGGGTGCGGGTGTCGACCTGGTTACATCCGTTCGCCGACTACAACAACACCGGCTATCAGATCGCGCAGTCGCTGTTCGGCTTGGCGACCGGTGGGCTGGCGGGCACCGGGCTCGGTAGCGGGCGGCCCTCGCAGGTGCCGTTCGCCAAGACCGACTTCGTCATCGCGTCCATCGGCGAGGAACTCGGGCTGATCGGGCTCACCGCGGTGCTGATGCTGTTCACGATTCTGGTGCTGCGCGGCCTGCGCACCGCCCTCGCCGTCCGCGACAGCTTCGGCAAGCTGCTGGCCGCCGGGCTGTCGTTCACCATCGCGATCCAGGTGTTCGTGGTCGTCGGCGGCGTCACCAAGCTGATCCCGCTGACCGGCCTCACCACCCCGTTCGTGTCCTACGGCGGCTCGTCACTGCTGGCCAACTACGCCCTGCTGGCGGTGCTGGTCAAAGTTTCCGATGCCGCCCGGGCACCGGCCCCATCACGCAAGAAGGAGCAGGCACCCATCGCGGACGCACCGACGGAAATGATCCGCCCGGCGAAGGGGGAGATGGCATGAACACACCACTGCGCCGCGTCGCCATGGCCGTGATGCTCATGATCGTCGCGCTGTTGCTCAACGCCACCTACGTACAGGTCATCAAGGCCGACGACCTGCGCAACGATCCACGCAATTCGCGTGTGCTGCTGGACGAATACTCCCGCCAGCGGGGACAGATCTCCGCGGGCGGCACGGTGCTGGCCAGTTCGGTCGCCACCGACGACCGCTACAAGTATCTGCGGACCTATCCGACCGATCCGGCGGCCTACGCGCCGGTGACCGGCTTCTACTCCATGCAGTACCGAACCACCGGCCTGGAGAAGGCCGAGGATTCGGTGCTCAACGGCTCGGACAGCCAGCTGTTCGGGCGACGGTTGATCGACATGATCTCCGGCCGCGACCCGCGCGGCGGCAATGTGGTCACCACGATCAATCCGGCGATGCAGAAGGTGGCCTACGACCAGTTGACCAGTAAGGGCTACACCGGTTCGGTCGTCGCCATCGAGCCGAGCACCGGCCGCATCCTGACCATGGTGTCCACGCCGAGCTACGACCCCAACCGGCTGTCCGGCCACGACGGCGCCAAGGGCACCCAGGCCTGGGAGCAGCTCAACGCCGATCCGAGCAAGCCGATGCTCAATCGCGCGGTGTCGCAGACCTATCCGCCCGGTTCGACGTTCAAGGTGGTGGTGGCCGCGGCCGCGCTGTCGCAGGGCATCAAGCCGGACGATCAGTTCACCGCGGCGCCCAACATCACCCTGCCGGGCACCTCCACCACGCTGGAGAACTACAACGGCACCCCGTGCGGCGGCGGTGCGACGGCGACGATGACCGAGGCCTTCCGGCTCTCGTGTAACACAGCTTTCGCCGAGATCGGTATGAAGGTGGGTGCCGCCAAGCTGAAGGATCAGGCCGCCCAGTTCGGAATCGGAGCCCATTCGGGTATTCCGATTCCCGTGGCCGACAGCACCGTCGGGACCATTCCCGACACGGCGGCACTGGCACAGAGCAGCATCGGTCAGCGCGACGTCGCGTTGACCCCGCTCGACGATGCGGTCATCGCGGCCACCATCGCCAACGGCGGCGTGCGGATGGAACCGCATCTGGTGGACCAGCTGCAGGGTCCCGATCTGAGCGAACTGTCGCGCACGAAACCGGTTTCGGTGGGACAGGCGGTCAGCCAGCCGGTGGCCCAGCAGATCACCAACATGATGATCGAATCGGAGAAGCACACCACCGGAGGAACCGCCCCACGCCCTTACCAGATCGCATCCAAGACCGGCACCGCCGAGCACGGCAGCGATCCGCGCAACACCCCGCCGCACGGCTGGTACATCGCCTTCGCGCCGGCGCAGAACCCGAAGATCGCGATCGCGGTCATCGTGGAGAACGGCGGCGACCGTGGCACCGCGGCCACGGGAGCGTCGGTGGCCGCGCCCATCGCCCGGGCGGTGCTCGACGCCGGGATGCAGGGGGGCTGAACGACATGAACTCGCTGGAAACCCTACGGGGGCTGCAATGCTGAACAACGGTGCGTTGATCGCGGACCGGTACCGACTGCAACGACTGATCGCCACCGGCGGCATGGGCCAGGTGTGGGAGGCGCTCGACACCCGGCTGGACCGCCGGGTCGCGGTGAAGGTGCTCAAGGCCGAGTTCTCGGCCGATCCGACGTTCCGGCACAGATTCCGGACCGAGGCCAAGACCACCGCGCAGCTCAACCATCCCGGTATCGCGGGGATCTACGACTACGGCGAGACCATGGACCCGCAGGGCGGTGAAACCGCCTACCTGGTCATGGAACTGGTCCAGGGCGAGCCGCTCAACGCCGTACTCAACCGGCTCGGGCGCCTGTCGGTGGCGCAGGGTCTGGACATGCTGGAGCAGACCGGCCGGGCGCTGGAGGTGGCGCATGCGGCCGGTGTGGTGCACCGCGACGTCAAACCCGGCAACATCCTGGTGACGCCGACCGGTCAGGTGAAGATCACCGACTTCGGCATCGCCAAGGCGGTCGATGCGTCGCCGGTGACCAAGACCGGCATGGTGATGGGCACCGCCCAGTACATCGCGCCCGAGCAGGCCACCGGCGAGGACGCCACCTCGGCCAGTGACGTGTACTCCCTCGGCGTGGTCGGCTATGAGGCGCTGGCCGGGCATCGGCCGTTCAGCGGCGACGGCGCGCTGACCGTGGCGATGAAACATGTGCGCGAGGCACCGCCGCCCATGCCGGCCGATCTGCCGCCGAATGTGCGCGAACTCATCGACATCACGATGACCAAGGACCCGAACCGCCGCTACCGCAGCGGCGGTGAATTCGCCGATGCCGTGGCCGCGGTGCGGTCCGGGCGCCGCCCACCGCCGCCGCGCGGGGTCGCCGGACCGGGCGCGACAACGACCGGTGCCGCCAGGGTGCTGCCGCCCGCCGCCGGGCCCACGGCCGTGCTGCCGCGCGGCGAGTACGAGAACGCCACGATGCGCTACGCCACCCCCAACCACGGTGGACCGCAGACTCAGTCGGCCGGATCGACCGCGATGTTGGGTGGACCGCATACGCCGCCGCCGCGCGAGAACGAATCGCGATTCGGCAATATGCAGAAGGCGCTGGCCGGGCTGGGTGTGGGTGCGCTCGTCCTGGGTGGCCTGGCCGCGTGGGTGTTGTTGAGCGGTAAGCCGCCCGAGTCGACGACGCCCAACCCGGTGCAGTCGTCGACCGCGGTGGTCACGACGACCACGACAGCCCCACCGACCACCACGACGGAACCGCCGACCACCACCAGGCCGATCCCGCCGCCGATCACGACCACCACACCGCCGCCGGAGACGACGACCACCACGCCACCGCCGACGTCGTCGACGACGACTACCACCGCGCCGGAGACGACGACGACCGCACCGACTCGCACCCGGACAACGACTACCGGTCGGTATCCCATTCCGACCCTTCCCCGTATCCCCGGGGCCGGCGGTACGGTCAACGACAGCAGTACTACAGCCACCTCCCCGCAAGGACTGCCATGACGACCCCGAAGAATCTGTCTTCTCGCTACGAGCTTGGCGAGATCATCGGATTCGGTGGTATGTCCGAGGTGCACAAGGCTCGTGACCTGCGGCTGGGGCGGGATGTGGCGATCAAGGTGCTGCGCGCGGACTTGGCCCGCGACCCCACGTTCTATTTGCGGTTCAAGCGCGAGGCGCAGAATGCGGCCGCGCTGAATCATCCGGCAATCGTCGCGGTGTACGACACGGGCGAGGCGGAGGTCGACGGGGGCCCGCTGCCCTACATCGTGATGGAGTACGTCGACGGCGAGACCCTGCGCGATATCGTGCGCGGCAAGGGCCCGCTGCCGCCGCGGCGCGCGATGGAGATCATCGCCGACGTCTGTGCCGCGCTGGACTTCAGCCACAAGAACGGCATCGTCCACCGGGATATGAAGCCCGCCAACATCATGATCAACCGCCAGGGCGCGGTGAAGGTCATGGATTTCGGCATCGCCCGCGCCATCGCCGACAGCTCCAATCCGATGACGCAGACCGCCGCGGTGATCGGCACCGCCCAGTACCTGTCCCCCGAACAGGCCCGCGGTGAACAGGTCGACGCCCGCTCCGACGTCTATTCCGTCGGCTGCGTCCTCTACGAAATCCTCACCGGCGAACCCCCTTTCACCGGTGACTCCCCGGTCGCGGTGGCCTACCAGCACGTCCGCGAGGACCCCCGGCTGCCCTCCCACGTCCACCCGGGCGTCCCGCGCGAACTGGATTCGGTCGTCCTCAAGGCGATGAGCAAGAACCCGGCCAACCGCTACCAGACCGCCGGGGAGATGCGCGCCGATCTGATCCGCGTCCTCGGCGGCCAGAAGCCGACGGCCCCGATGGTGATGACCGACGAGGACCGCACCACCATCCTCGGCAGCATGGACGCGGGCCCGCGCAGCTACCGAACCATCGAGCGCGACGACGACGTCGACCACGATCCGCCGGAACCGGGCGGCCAGCGCCGCACGGCCCTGCTGGCCATTTCGGGCGCGGCCGTGGCCGCGGTCGTGGTCGCGCTGTTCTGGTTTCTGGTCGGCCCCGGCAGCAGCCCGGACCAGGTGAGCATTCCGGAACTGGCGAACAAGCCGGCCGCCCAAGCCCAGGACGAACTGCAGAAGGCCGGTTTCACCGTCGCCATTCAGCAGAAGTCCGACCCCAAGGTGGCCAACGGCAATGTCATCTCCACCCAGCCGCTGGGTGGCTCCCGCGCGCCGAAGGGCAGCACGGTGACGATGCAGGTCTCCATGGGCCCCATGCCGGTACCCGTCCCGATCCTGGCCCAGCTCACCCAGCAGCAGGCCGAGCAGAAGTTGAAGGCCGAAGGGCTGCAGCTGAATCCGAAGATCGAGCGGGACTGGTCCAGCGTCGAGGACAAGGACAAGGTGATCCGCACGAACCCGGATCCGGGCGTGAAGGTGGACGCGGGCAGCCAGATCACCATCACCCTCGGCAAGGGTCCGGAGCAGGTCTCGGTCCCCTTCGTCGTCGGCCAGCAGATCGACGTCGCCAAGCCGAATCTGGAGAAATCCTCCGGATTCAAGGTCGACATCCAGAACGTGCCCTCGTCCCGCCCCAGTGGCGAAGTTCTCGCCACCGATCCGCCCGGCGGTACGGAGGCCGACAGAGGCTCGACCATCACCGTCCAGGTAGCCACCAGCGACAAGTTCCCCATGCCCGACCTGCGTGGCAAGACCGCCACCGAGGCGGTGGATCAACTGCGCAACCAGGGGTGGACGGGCAGCATGGCCCAGATCAACCAGAGCAACCAGGTCACCTTGGACGCCAACAATGTCGGCAGGGTCCTGAACCAGCAACCGTCTCCCGGCATGCAGGTCCCCAAGAACGCCACCATCAACATCTGGGTGGGCGTCCTCCCCCTCGGCCCGCCGTGATCCAGGGCGGCGATCGCCGCCTCAGGACAACTCGAGATGCCGGTTCATCGACATGGCCTCCTCGGCCATGTCGGCGAGTTCGATCACCTCGATGCCGTGTTCGCGGAGTTTCTCTACGCCCACGCAGTTTTCGACGAACAGGGCCGGTTCCCGCCAGGCGATGACCACGCGCGGAATGCCCGCCGCGAGAATGCGATCCGTGCAGGGGCGGCGGTCCTGGGAGGCGCGGTGGGAGCAGGGCTCGAGGGTGCTGTAGAGGGTGGCGTGGGCCAGGCGGGGGTCGGTGCCGAGTTTGTTCAGCGCCGACTCCTCCGCATGCACCTTCTCGTCGGTTTCGCGGGAAAAGCCATGGGCCAGTTCGATATTGTCGGCGCCGACGATGACCGCGCCCACCGAGTAGGCGGTGGGGCTGCGCGGGCACAGGCGGGCCAGGCCGATGGCGTGGTGCATCCAGAATCGGTGGGACCCGGGGGGTTGTGTCCCGAGGTCGGTGAAACGTGCGCTCACTGTGGGGTTTCCATTCCTTGCCGCCTCCCGTCGGCCGACGCATCGGACCGTTCGATCAGGTAGCGCAGCAGCGCGATATCTCCGATGCGGGTGACGTCGTCCAATGCCATTCTGCGCCGGGATCCGCCCGGGAAGGCGGCAGGATGCAGAAAACGCGGCGCGGCCGGGTCGCCGACCAGGACCGGAGCCACGGCCATGAGCAGTTCGTCGGCCAGGCCCCCCGACAGGAATTCGGTATGGATCAGGCCACCGCCCTCCACCATCAACCGGCCCACCCCGCGACCGCCGAGATCGTCGAGCAGCGCGCCGAAATCCAGTGCGGTGCCGAGCGGAACCACCTCGGCCAGACCCGCCAGCCGCGGTCGGAGACGCTCGGCCCCGAGATCGGTGGTGTAGACGAGTTTCGCTCCGCCGTGATGCCAGAACCGCAGCCCGGGATCGAGGTTGCCGGTCGCGGTGATGGTGATCTTGAGCGGATACTCCGGCTTCCCCGCGGCCACCCGCGCCGCCCGTCGTTCGGCGCTGTAGACCAGCAGCCGCGGATTGTCGCGCCGCAGTGTTTCCGCCCCGATCAGAACGGCGTCGGAGTCGGCGCGCACCGCATCGACCCGGTCGAAATCCTCCGGATTGGACAGCAGCAGCCGCTCGGGAGTGGCGTCGTCGAGGTAGCCGTCGATGCTGACCGCCACCGACAGCAGCACATACGGTCGGCTCGCGCCACGCTGGTTCATGCGTCGATCACATCACGACGACTTCACACCAGCGCGGCAACCTCCGCCTCCAACCGCTGGACCAGGCCCTCGGCCGGGCGCTCACCGCATACCTCCAGCCAGTTGGCCAGCATCCGGTGCCCACCCTGGGTGAGCACCGACTCGGGATGGAACTGCACACCGTGAATGGGCAGGTCGCGGTGCCGCATCGCCATGACGATGCCGCTCTCGGTACGACCGATGACCTCGATCTCCGCGGGCAGGGTCTCCTCCAACACCGTGAGCGAGTGATAGCGGGTCGCGGTGAACGGATCCGGCAGGCCCGCGAGCACACCGGCGTCGCTGTGGAAGACCGAGCTGGTCTTGCCGTGCAACAGTTCCGGCGCGCGGGTCACGGTGGCGCCGAATGCCTCACCGATCGCCTGATGACCCAGGCACACGCCCAGCAGCGGGGTGCGCTGCCGAACGCAGGCATGCACCAGATCGATACTGGCTCCCGCCCGATCCGGCGTCCCGGGTCCCGGACTGATCAACAGGCCGTCGAATTCGGACAAGACGGAGTCCATAGCGGCATCTTTGTCGCGGCCCGGCGCGGTGAGATTCGGGTCGTCGTTGCGCCAGACAGTGGCCTCGGCGCCCAGCTGGCCCAGGTACTGGACCAGGTTGAACACGAAGCTGTCGTAATTGTCGACGACCAGAACACGCATGGTCCGAGCCTACGTGGCGACCCGGCACGCCGTCGCGGGGAATATCCCACGGTCGACCCGACAACGGTCCGGGCCCCACACGTCTACGCAGCTGGGATAGCCTTTACACAGACCGGCAGGCGCGAGTGTGGCCCAGGGCCTCGACCTGCCACGCCCCCGCCGGTACGACCTGTACGCCGATTACGAGGACGTCATGCCCAAGTCGAAGGTCCGCAAGAAGACCGATTACACGATCAACCCGACCAGCCGCACACCGGTGAAGGTGAAGGGCGGCCCCTCACCGGTCTGGTATGTCGCCATCATGCTCGGCTTCATGCTGGCCGGGCTGGTGTGGCTGCTGGTCTACTACCTCGCCAACGACAAGATCAGCTGGATGGCCGACCTCAACGCCTGGAACTTCCTCATCGGATTCGGCCTGATGGTCATCGGTCTCATCATGACGATGCGGTGGCGCTGACCTGGGTGAACACGCCCGACTGCGGGGTATTACACCCATGTCATTCATTCACACCTGTGGATGACCCTGTGGACAACTCGAGGAGTGATTGGGGACCGTGACGGCAGCCGAATCCGAGTCCCGGCTCGAATGGTCCACGCCCCCGGCCGCCCTCGCCGCCGCGGCCGCCGGTGGTGTGGCGCTGGCCGTGGCCGCCGCGCTCGCGAACGACGGGCCCAGCCGGCTGTTGATCGGGCTGGCGGCCGCGCTGCTGTTCGGGCTCGCAGGCCTGGGCTGGCGGCAGCGGCCGAGAATCACCGTCGTGCCCGGCAATCCACCGCGGCTGATCGTGCGCGGCCTGTTCGGGCCCGCGGAGTACCCGCCGGAGAAGATTCTGCGGGCCCGGGTGGTGAACTTCCGGCGGCTGGGCCGCAAGGTGCCGAATCTGGAACTCGATGTCGACCACGACGGCAACGATCGACTGCTGATCTTCGGCCGCTGGGATCTGGGCTCCCATCCCCAGGACGTTCTCGACGCCCTCGTGGAACAGGGCCTGGCACGGAACTGATCAGGACGCGAGGGTGACCGCCGCGGCGGCGATGAGCAACACCGTCAACAGGACGACACCCGTCACCGCCACCCAGCCGACCCTGCTCGCCGATTCCCGCGTGGTCACCCGCATCCATTGCGGCAGGAACAGGATGCCCCCGGCGGCCAGGGTTCCGGCGGCGAGACCGCCGAGGTGGCCCCACAGCGAGATACCCGGCAGCGCCACGCTGATCAGCAGGTTGATGGCGATCAGCACCAGCATCTGGGTCGGGCTCTGCCGCAGTCGCAGCAGGATCACCGTCATGGCGCCGAACAGTCCGTAGATCGCCCCCGAGGCACCCGCGGTCGCCGAATCCTGGGCCAGCCACATCACCGCGGCCGAACCGCCCAGCAACGAGGCCAGATACACCGCGATATACCGCCCGCGCCCGAGCACCATTTCGGTGTCGCGGCCCAGGATGTACAGCGCGAACATGTTGACCGCCAGGTGCAGCGGACCGTAATGCAGGAATCCGGCCCCGATCACCCGCCCCCATTCGCCGTGCGCGACCAGGGGAGGTACCAGCATCCAGTCGAAGAACAGCCTCGACAGCTGGTTGTCGGCCACACTGCGCGCCTGCGCCGCGGTGAACGCGAAGACCGCGACGTTGATCGCGATGAGCGCATAGGTGACATACGGCGTCGGCCGGGTCGCGACCTGCGCGCCGGCCACCGTCTGCACCGGGCGCACGTCGGCACTGCCCTGCCGCAGGCAATCCACGCAATGCTGGCCTACCGCGGCCGGGCGTAAGCATTCGGGGCAGGCCGCGCGCCCGCACCTCGTGCATGCCAAGCCGGTGACTCGGTCGGGATGGCGGAAGCAGGTCGGTGCGGGCTGCGGGTTCACGATGCTCCGTTACGAACTGATGGTGATGCTGGAGATGACGACCGGATCCTTCGGTCGATCGTTGCGGTCGGTCGGCGTGGCGGCGATCGCGTCGACCACCTTGCGCGAATCCGGGTCCACCACTTCGCCGAAGATGGTGTGGCGCCGGTTCAGATGCGGCTGCGGGCCGACGGTGATGAAGAACTGCGAGCCGTTGGTGCCCGGACCGGCGTTGGCCATGCCGAGCAGATAGGGCCGATCGAAGCGCAGCTCCGGATGGAACTCGTCGCCGAATTCGTAACCGGGACCGCCGCGTCCGGTGCCGGTCGGATCACCGGTCTGAATCATGAAGCCATCGATCACGCGGTGGAAGGTGACCCCGTCGTAGAACGGGCCGGAGCTGCCACCGGCGGCATTCTGCGTGGTGTACGGGGCCGAACCGTCGGCGAGACCGATGAAGTTCCGCACCGTTTTCGGGGCGTGGTTACCGAAGAGCGAGATCTCGATGTCGCCGTGGGTGGTGTGCAAGGTTGCCACGGCCGTCTGATTCGGTGAGGTCACCGCAACATCGTGCCATGCGCTCCCTTGCCGCCCCCGCTACGGCACCTGGACCGCGCCCTGCGGCGCGGAACCGTTGGTGGAGTAGCCGAGCCGGGGCGGTTCGGCCGCCGGTTGCGGCAGCTGCGGGCGGCGGTTGGTCACCAGCCAGGCGGCACCGCCGGCGAGGGCGACGAGGACGGCGACGATGAGCCGGTTGCGCAGCCGGCCGGATTCGCGAGAACTCCCCAACAGCATGCGACCACTGTGACACAGCCCCGCGATTCGTGCAGTAAGCCCAGGTCCCCGGCATCCATCGCCTTACCGGTTCACCGTCCGTTTGAACTGACGCAGCGACAGCGGAACGAACACGATCAGGATCACCACCACCCAGATCAGCGTCGTGGCCACCGGATGCCGCATCGACCACACGTCCGGGGGCGGCATGTGCGGGCTGACATTGCCGAACAGATCGCGAATCGCCTGCGTCACCGCCGACACCGGATTCCACTCGGCGAAGATCCGCAGCGGGGTGGGCAGTGACTGGCTGGGCACGAAGGTGTTGGCGATGAAAGTGAGCGGGAAGATCACCATGAAGCTGGCGTTGTTGAACACCTCGGGCGCCCGTACCAGAAGCCCGACGACGGCCATCATCCACGAGATCGCATAGGCGAACAGCAACAGCAGCACGTAGCCCAGTACCGCGTCCAGCAGCGAGCCCCGGATCCGCCAGCCGACGATCAAGCCGGTCAGCGACATGACGACCAGGCTGACGACATTGATCACCACATCGGCGACGGTGCGACCGACCAGCACCGCCGACGGCGCCATCGGAAGCGAACGGAAGCGGTCGATGATGCCCTTCTGCATATCCTCGGCCAGGCTCGACCCGGTGAAGGTGGCGCCGAAAACCGCGGTCTGCGCGAAGATTCCGGCGATCAGGAACTCCCGGTAGGACGTGCCCTCCAGTTTGATCGCCGAGCCGAAGATGTAGGCGAACAGCAGCACGAACATGATCGGCGACAGCGTCGAGAAGATCAGGACGTCGGGCACCCGCTTGATCTTGATGACATTGCGTTTGGTGACGGTCAGGCTGTCGGCCGCGGTTATGGCGATCCGCTCGAGCACCGACGGGCGGTCGTTCACCAGCGTCGCGGTACTCATCGGGCCCGTCCCTCCGTCGCTCGTTCCAGTTCGGCTGCGGCGTCCGCGGTCAGCTCCTCGGCCTCATGTCCGGTGAGGGTGAGGAAGACGGCGTCCAGCGAGGGGCGCCGCAGGCCGACGTCGTGGATCCGGACGCGGTGATTGTTCAATTGCTCGATGGCGGCCACCAGCGCCTGCGAGCCGTCGTCCACCGGAATCGTGATCCGCCGCAGTCCCGGCTCCAGATGGATCTCGCCCACGGCCAGGCCGGCCAGGGCCTGCTGGGCCACTGTGAGGCTGTCGACGTGGTCGACGGTGAGTTCGATGCGGTCGCCGCCGACCATCGTCTTGAGTTCGTCGGCGGTGCCGCGGGCGATGACCGCGCCGTGGTCGATGACCGCGATCGCGTCGGCCAGCCGGTCGGCCTCCTCCATGTACTGCGTGGTCAGCAGGAGGGTGGTGCCGCCGGCCACCAGCTCCTCGATGACGTCCCACAGATCCAGCCGCGCGCGGGGATCCAGGCCGGTGGTCGGCTCGTCGAGGAACAGCACCGGCGGGTTGGCGACCAGCGCACCGGCCAGGTCCAGCCGTCGGCGCATGCCGCCGGAGTAGCCCTTGACCGGCCGGTCCGCGGCATCGCTGAGCCGGAACCGGTCGAGAAGTTCGCGGGCACGCTTCTTACTGCGCCGCACGCCCAGGTGGTACAGACGCCCCACCATCTCGAGATTCTCGAAACCGGTGAGATATTCGTCCACGGCCGCGTACTGGCCGGAGGTGCCGATATGAGCCCGCAGCCGCTGCGGTTCGCGCAGGACATCGATTCCGGCCACGACGGCTCGGCCCTCGTCGGGGGTGAGCAGGGTCGTCAGCACCCGGACCGTGGTGGTCTTGCCGGCCCCGTTGGAGCCCAACAGCGCGGTGACCGTGCCCTCGGGCACCGTGAGGTCGAGACCGTCGAGGGCGACCAGCCGACCGTATTTCTTGACCAGTCCCTCAGCGATGATGGCATCGGGCATATGGATTCCTGCCATTCGGAATGGTGAGGGGCCCTACCTGGGCCGATACTGCAGAACAGTATTGCGGAGGGCACCGACAAGTTCATCGCAATAACTCGCCGCGGACGACAGGAGGCCGCATCCCGGGGATCCGGCGGTGCTCGGGGGTGCCGGCGGGATGCGGCCGATTACATGATTGCCCACCGCGGCCACCCGAATCCCGAGTAGTGCGCTACCTGTCTCTCGGCGGCGCGGTACTCGTCCCGCATCCGGACGTCACCCGCCGACACGCCCGAGATTCGGGCGAGCGCGGAGCGTCTCGACCGATCAGCATCCACCCGGCGACCGCCGCCGCGTCCGGAGACGGGCCGCATCACCGCCGTCGCGGCCTTACGGAATCCATGAAAAGTACAGTACTCCAACGGATTTCATGGGCCGGACGACGAGTCCGCACCGTTCGGTAGATAGACCGGGACAGCGTCGCGCAAGGCTTGCCGGAAAAAACTTCGGAAAGTGGCGTCCCTCATACACACACAATCGCCGATCGTCGCGTAGGATCGTTCACGTCGGCCCCTCCCCCCCGGGCCGACCTTACGCGGGCCTCGGCTAACTCCCCCCCTTCGCCGAGGCCCGCTCCTATTTCCGGGGTCGGTCAACCTCCACCTTCGCTGCGGCCATACGCAGCCAGGGCCTCGCAGAGCAGACGATCAGCGCCCGTTGCGGCGCAGCACATGCGAGCGCAACCGGCTGATTCCCCGCACCCGCACGCTGCGCAGATGCCGCAGCGTGAATTCCGGTTCGCCCTCCAGGCGCGCCGCGGCGCCGTCGTCGATCAGCACCGTGCCGGGCCGGGCCACACCGGTCAGCCGCGCCGCCGTATTCACCACCGACCCGTAGAGATCACCGAAACGCTGCAGCACCTCGCCGTAAGCCAGGCCCACCCGCAGCTCCGGAGTGGTACCGGCACGCAGCGTGGCCTCCTGGATTGCCAGGGCGATGCGGGCGCCGTCGACCGCGTTCTCGGCGGCGAACATGACCTCGTCACCGACATTCTTGATGGCCCAGCCGCCGTTGGCGCTGATCGCGTCGGTGGTGATGGTCTCGAACGTCTCGAGCAGCTCCGACAGCTCCTCCGGATCGAGGTGGCGGGTCAGCCTCGTGTAGCCGACCATATCGGCGAAACCCACCGCCAGCTCCCGCACCGTATCCCCGGTCGCGGCGCCGCCGTCGAGGGAGCGGGCCAGTGCGGCGGCCAGGTGCCGGCGCCACGCGTAGGCCTGCAGTTCTTGCAGTGCCGTCACCACCTCCTCGGTGGCGGCCCGGGCCACCTCGACCTCGTCGGCATCCGGATCGGCCGCCGTGATGGCTCGGATGCGGCCGGTGATCTCCTCGGCCACCAGATCCACCTGCCACTCCGCGAGCCGGGCCATCGACTGCCCGAGGGTGCGCGCGGCCGCCGACTGCCGCCGCAGATCGGCCGAGGCCAGCACGTCGAGACTTTCGAAGTTGCGCACCGCCGCCACATCGGCGTCGGTGTACTCGACGGCGGTATCGTCCGGATTGGCGGGCAGGCCGAGCGAAACCCACAGCCGCCGCGACAGTTCCGACGGCACTCCCGAGCGCTGCGCCACCTGATCCCGGTTGTAGCGGCGCGGTCCGTCCAGCAGATACGGCTCCACCACCGACTGCACCAGCTTCGACATCTCCGGGGAGGCCATGCCGTCGACCTTACGGGCCGATCTCCGGCCGAACCGGCGGGTGGTGATTTGTCACAGACCGTGTCACCGTCCGTAAGCGCATTCCTTCGCTATTGGACGCCGGCGTATGTGAATGCGCGTCTGGGCCATGTTCCGTCCAGGCCCACGCCGATGTACTGAGTACATGACCACGAACAACACAGTCCTCGTCCTCGGCGGCACCGGTAAGACCGGCAGCCGCGTGGCGGCCCGCCTGGAGGAGCGGTCCGTGCCGGTGCGCGTCGGATCCCGTTCCGCGCACATCCCTTTCGATTGGACCGATCGCACCACTTGGAGCCCGGCCCTGACCGGTGTCGCCGCGGTGTACATCGCCTATCAACCCGATCTGGCCGCACCCGGCGCCCCGGAGGCGATCCACGCTCTCGTCGCCGCGGCCCGGCGGCACGGGGTGGGCAGGCTGGTTCTGCTGTCCGGCCGGGGTGAACCCGAGGCGGCGGACTGCGAACGGATCGTGCGGGAGTCGGGACTCGCCTGGACGATCCTGCGCTGCAGCTGGTTCGCCCAGAACTTCAGCGAGGGCGCATTCGTCGACTACATCCGCGCTGGCGAGGTCGCACTGCCCGCCGGTGCGGTGCCCGAACCGTTCATCGATGTGGAGGACATCGCCGATGTCGCGACGGCCGCACTCGTCGACGACCGGCACACCGGGCAGTTGTACGAACTCACCGGACCGCGGGCGCTCACCTTCGGCGAGGCCGTCGCCGACATCGCCCGCGCAACCGGCCGCGATATCGCCTATCACCCGATCACTCGCACGGATTTCGTTGCCGCACTGACCTCCTACGGCGTGCCGGGTGACGAGATCGGCCTGCTCGACTACCTGTTCGGCACCGTCCTCGACGGCCGCAACGCCGCACCTTCCGACGGGGTGCAGCGGGCGCTCGGTCGCCGGCCCCGCGATTTCACCGACTATGTGCGTGAAGCCGCGGCGACCGGAGTTTGGGCGGCGGAACCCGTACCCGAGTAGAGCGTCGCAAACCCTGGTACCGAAGCGGTAGTGCGAGCGGTGGCGGCGAAATACTTCCCGGCACCTTGGAAAACAACCGGATGAAGGGGTGCCGATGTGTTGCCGTGAAAGCAGTTGTGTAGCCTACTGATTCCCCGCGCCTCTCGGATCGATGGTTATGCGGGCGAAGAGATCGGTCTGCTCGCGGCCGTGTGCGGGAAACGAAAAACGAAGCAAGACCTTGGCTTATCACCTCGCGTTCGTCGGTTACCATCCCTGCGAAGTACAGCACCTGACATTCGATCGAACTAAAGAAGGGTGGATTCATGAGGATGCTCAACGCCCGGTACGGGATCGCCACGCTCGCCATCGGCGGGTTTGCCGCGGGCACTGCGTTGTTCGGATCGGGAAGCGCCACCGCCGCGGGTCTGATCGAGGACAGCAGCCCATTGCTGACCTCGACCTGTTCATTTGCCCAAGTCGATGCCGCGATGCATGATGTGGCACCCGATGCGGCGGCGAAGTTCGATGCCGCGCCCATGCAGAAAGCCATGTTGCAAGTGATGCTTACTCAGCCGGTCGACCTGCGACAGAAGGTGATGCAACAGCTCAGTAGCCAGCAAATCGTGGGTAACATGCTCGACATCGGCGAGTACAAACCGGATCTCGGACCTACTCTGCGGCGCGTGGCCGAGGTCTGCCACAAGTACTGAACAGCGCCGACCACGGGTCAGCGAAACCGCTGACATGCTCGGACATTGGTCTCGGACACCGGCTGGTTGATTCTTTTCGTAGCTGTCGGAGAGGGTCGGCGTGGCAGGCAAATCTGCGCACCGATCGAGAAAGACTCAGTGAACTTCCCCGACACGCCGCATCAGTTCAACGCCAGCAACGTGACAGTTGGCATGATCACATCTGCTAGACACAGCGAACCGACAATCAGGAGGAATCATGCTTCTGCCCGTGGTTGGTAGTGTTCTGGGTCTCGGTGTGGCGTTGTTGGTGTCCTTTGTCGGTGTCCTGCTGGGCACCGTCGTTTCGATCCTCTGACGCCAGCACATATATTCGGGTCGGACGCCTGCAGGAGGGGCGTCCGGCCCGAGTGTGTGGAACAGCCATAAGCCCGCTTCAATCCGCAGGACAGTCGCAAACCGCCGGGTACTCGCCAACCATCTGGATCGGGTTGGCATGTCTTCGACCGGCGGTCTTCTTCACGTAATTCGGTTTCAGTGCTGGCTGAACACCTACACGAATCAACAATCAGGAGGAAATATGCTGCTGCCCCTCGTAGGTAGCGTTCTCGGGCTCGGCGTAGCGTTGCTCGTCAGCTTCGTCGGCGTTCTGCTGGGTGCCATCGTCGCAATCCTCTGACGAGACGGATTACGGGTCGGACGCCTGCAAGTCGGGCGTCCGACCCAAATACGTGAACCAGCATCGCAACAGTTTCGTAGTGCTGCACGGATTCCGGTATCACCGGTTCCATTCGAACAGATTCCCGAACCCACAATCAGGAGGAAACATGCTTCTGCCCGTCGTCGGTAGCGTTCTCGGCGTGGCCGTGACCCTGCTCGTCACCTTCCTCGGCATCATGCTGGGCGCCATCGTCGCGGTAATCTAGCGCGCTACCTGTCGGGGTAGACCCCGGGCCGGACGCCTGCAGGAGGGGCGTCCGGCCCGAGTGTTTCCGCCGAATCACTTGTCCGAGAATGCATGAAGGCCGGGGTGGCAACCATCTGCCACACCCGGCCCTCGTTCAGGCCGACCGTCGAGGTAGGACGTTACAAACCCAGGCCCCGGGCGAGGACAGGCCAAGAATGCTTGAGGTTGTCTTCCCAGTAACCCCAGGAGTGGGTGCCGGCGGTGAAGTTGAATGTCGCCGGGATGCCGAGCTCCGCGAGCTTGTCACGCATGTTCTGCGAGCAGTAGTGGGTGGCAGCCTCGATCGCACCGCCGACGATGATCTGCCGTTCCAGGCCACCGCGCGGCCCGGGAATGATGTACGGGTCGTTCATCACGTCGTGCTTCCCGGGCATACCGTTGCCCGAGGAGATGTACAGCTCGACGCCACGCAGCTTCTCGGCCTGCACGTAGGGATCGTTCGCCTCCCATTCGGGCGATCCGACCGGACCCCACATGTTTTCGACGCTTCCTTTCCCCCACTGGTTGACGACAGCACGCACGAACTGTGATCCGATCGGATCGCTGGTCTGCGCGCAGCCGCTGTAGGCGGCCGCCGCCTTGTACAGCCCGGGCTTGGCGATCGGCAGCGCCAGCACGGACGTCGCGGAGGTGGACAGTCCCGCGATGGCATTGACCCCGTTGGCACCGAGCGCCGCATCGATCAGAGGCGGAAGCTCCTCGGTGAGATAGGTTTTCCACTTGTTGCGACCGAGAACAGGATCGTCCTTGATCCAGTCGGTGTAGTAGCTGAGCTTGCCGCCGATCGGCATGATCACGTTGACGTTCTTGTCCGACAAGAACTCCAGAGCGTGGGTTTGTTCCTTCCACGATGCGGCATCCATTCCACCACCGGCACCGTTCAACAGATACAGGCTCGGCCGCGGCTGCGATCTATCTGCGGGAAGCTGGATCTCGACCGGAAAGGTCTCGTCCATCGCTGCGGAGTACACCTGAAGCCGGACGTTCCGCGCGTCGATGTGCTCGACACCGGTGATACGCGAGCCGTCGGCGGCCACGGCGTCGCTGCCTATCCGGCCGATCGGAGCGGCGGAAGCCGTCGACGCACCTACCGCCGCCAACAGTGCGACGACAATCCCCGCCACCGCGGCGCTCGCCACGAAACGTCCACAGCGAGATTCCTGAACTTCCACACTCACCGTCCTTTTCATAGAGTTACACGCCCATTCCGCGAGCCAGGACCGGCCAGGACCGTTTGAGTTCCTCCTGCCAGTAACCCCACGAATGGGTGCCTGCGGTGAAGTTGAACGTCGCCGGGATCCCCAGCGACGCGAACCTGTTCTGCAGGTTGTGCGTGCAGTAGTTGGTGGCGGCCTCGATGGCCCCGCCGATGAGGAGCTGATTCGCCAATCCGTCCGGACCCGGCAGGGCACGCGGACCGTTGAGGACGTCGTACTTTCCGGGCAGGCCGTTGCCCGACGAGATGTACAGCTCTACGCCACGCAGCTTCTCGGCCTGCATATAGGGGTCGTTCGCGGCCCAGTCGGGTGATCCGACGGGCCCCCACATGTTGTCGACGTTGCCGCCGCCGATCCCGTTGATGAGCGCCTTGATGAACGACGAACCGAGACGGTCACTGGTCTGCGCGCAGCCGCTGTAGGCGGCCGCCGCCTTGTACAGCCCGGGCTTGGCGATCGGCAGCGCCAGCACGGACGTTCCGGAGGTCGAAATGCCGGCAATGGCATTGACCCCGTTGGCACCGAGCGCCGCATCGATCAGAGGCGGAAGCTCCTCGGTGAGATAGGTTTTCCACTTGTTGCGACCGAGAACAGGATCGTCCTTCTTCCAGTCGGTGTAGTAACTGAACTTGCCGCCGATCGGCAGGACCAGATTGATGTTTTTGTCCGACATGAACTGACGGACGTCGGTCTGGTCCTGCCAGGAGGCCGCATTCGTGCCGCCGTCGACCCCGCTCAACAAGTACAGGGTCGGCGCGGGCCGGGAGGTGTCCGCGGGCCGCTGCACCTCGACCGGAAACGTGTTGTCCATGGACGCCGAGTACACCTGCAGCCGAATGTTGCGATCGTCCATCCGCTCGACCGCGGTAATTCGCGATCCGTCCGGGGACGTGATATTGGCGGCCAACCGTTCCGGCCGCGCGACCGGCTCCGCCGAAGCGGCCGACACACCGACTGCCGTCAGAACACCGGCAACCATCCCGGCCACCGCGACATTCGCCACGGAACGCACACAGCGAGACGCAAGTGTTTCTGCGCTTACGGTCCAATTCATGGCCCCAAGCTTCCAGCACAAGATTTCCCCACCCCGGCAACGACACACCCCACATCGAACCAATTACCCCCAAGTCCGTTGCGCATCCACCATTTTCACCCCACCAAGACGGATCCACGGCATTTGCCCAGTTTCAGACCAACCCATGCCTAATATGCCCGATTCCCAATCCCCAAGCACAAACATCGGTTCGATGACCCCGCCGCCCGGCCTGGCGGCCGGTCGGCGGGGATTCTGGAGGACACGCCCATCGAACAAGAAGCAAGTCCATCCAAATCCACCTACACCCGAGAATTCTCCAAAGGCAAGCACCCCCACACCCAAGGAGTCTTCCTAGAGGTTCAATCCGCCCACCCCCGAGGAGTCTCCGTATACAACCAAAACCACCCACACCCCGGGGTTGCTCAACCCAAAAGGGGGGTCCGGGGGGCGAAGCCCCTCCGGGCCGGGGTGTGGGGCTGCGCCCCCACAAAACACGCGAAACAAGCAACGGTGCGCGCTCTCCGCGCACAGGAGTGGGCAAGCTTGTGGAGCCTAGGGGAATCGAACCCCAATCCCCCGCTTGCAAGTTTGCTGGTCGGAGGTCCAGAGCCCTATTTCCCCACGTCAACCGAGCGGCTACATGAATCTCGATGAATCTCGGCGCGGTTGGAAGCCCGAGCATAGCCCGTCAATGTGGACCGCGTCCACATTCTTGATTCTCGACGGGGGATGACAGCGGAGCTCCCCCGATGTGTACGGGGAAAGCCAAGCGGCGCTGACTGTGACGGGTGGGATGGTGGTTTGGTTGTGGAGCCTACGAGAATCGAACTCGTAACCCCTGCCTTGCAAAGGCAGTGCTCTGCCAATTGAGCTAAGGCCCCCGGACGAAAGTCCCCGCAGCTGACCTCACCCGAGGCGCAGCTCGGCTCGCTTCGATGCCTGAGAGTAGCGCGGAACCGTCAGCCCAGTCCACACGGCTGTTGTTGGCCACCGTCGTGGGACCACTACGTTGTCGGTCGTGGGACCACCGACGGCAGTGCGGAAGTGGAACAAGTTATCGTACTTTCGATTGGCGGAGGCTTCGTTCCCGAACGCGCCACCAGCGGCAATATCGGATGTTCGGCCGGGGATCGGGTGTCTGTCGGGCAGTCGCTCAGCGTCCGGCTCGGGGCGGCTAGCTACCGCGTCATGAGCGGATCCGTGCCCGTGTCCGGGGGACAGGCTCGATGGGCGTGCGCGATACTTGGGCGGTGACGGAGAGAGCGGCGTCCGAGGGGTCACCGGCCGGTAACGGTGATGGGGGCAATGGCGATCAGGCTGTGGGTAGCTTCAGGTTCTGGTTCGCTACCAAGGTCTGGGAATGGTCGGAGCAGGTGTACCGGATGTACGGCTACCAGCCCGGTGAGGTCGAACCGACGACCGAATTGATGCTCGAGCACAAGCATCCCGAGGACCGCGATTATGTGGCGCAAATGATCGCACGATCGATCGCACGCGGCGAGCCGTTTTCCAGCCGGCATCGCATCATCGACACGGTCGGTACCGAGCACATGGTGCTGGTGGTTGCCGACCGCATACTCGACGACACCGGCAAACCGGTGGGCACCTGCGGCTACTACATCGACCTGAACACCGCCATGGACGAGGCTAAACGCCTCACCTTGGATGAAACGCTTCCCGACCTGGTCGAAGCCCGCGCAGTGATCGAACAGGCCAAAGGCGTGCTGATGCGGGTATACCGGATCAACGCCGAGCAAGCGTTCAAGATTCTGGTCTGGCGGTCACAAGAAACCAACACTCGGCTGCGGGCCCTCGCCGCCCAGCTGATCCACGACCTGTCCCTCGCACTGCCAGCGGCACCGGAGGTTGTGTCGGACTTCGACCACCTGCTGCTGACCGCGCATGAACGCATACCACCGGAGTGAGCGCCGCAGCACGAAGGGCACTTTCTCACAGCACATTTCGGTCCGGCAACCGCCCGCACGGCGGCATGTCCGCGTTCCGATGGGCATCGCTGTGCGCACGCGCGATCAGCGCCCATTCCGTTGCCGAGTGGCCGATGGTGGGCAGTTTCCGCTTTTGGTTCTCCACCCGCCGCTGGGAGTGGTCGCCCGAGGTGTACAGGATGTGCGGCTGCGAACCCGGCGAGATCGAACCCACTTTTCGCGCTCCCCGAGCGTGAACGGCCCCACAATCGATCCCTCCTTCGGCGCGTTCCGCCCGTCGTCCTTAGATTCGGGAGAGTTGGCGACACGCTGGCTTCAGCCCATTAGCGTCCGTTCGTCGGTGAACTCCGCTGTGTCGCAAGTGTAGTCGGCCCCGCTCACGTCGGCGTTTGCCGCGGACGCAGGCAGGGACAGCGACATCGCCGCCGCGAAGCAGCCAACGGACAGAGCAACAAGCCGCAGCAAACCAGTACTCGCTGGTCGAAGTGCGCAAGCTCGACCTCGGTCCGACCGAGTTCCCGGCCAGCCGACCGTCCGCACCCAGCGCGCGATGCGATACCCTATTCTCATGAGAGAGACTCTCTCGTAGTAAGAGACTCTATCTCCGAGGAGAGTCATGTTTCGGGTTGTCCAGTGGGCCACCGGCGGGGTGGGCAAGGCAGCGGTCGAAGCGGTGCGGGCTCATCCCGAGCTGGATCTGGTCGGTTGTTATGTCCATTCCGAGGCCAAGCGAGGCAAGGATGTCGGTGACATCCTCGGCACGCAGCAGGTGGGGATCATCACCACCGACGACGTCGAGGAGATCCTGGCGTTGGACGCGGACGTGGTGGTGTATGCGCCGCTGATCCCGAATGCAGGTGAGGTGGCGCGCATTCTCCGGTCCGGCAAGAACGTGGTCACCCCGGTCGGCTGGTTCTATCCGAGTGAGCGTGATGCCGAACTGGCGCGGGCGTGCATCGACGGTGGCGTCACCTTGCACGGTGTCGGCATCAATCCCGGCGGGACGACCGATCTGCATCCGCTGGTGCTCTCGGCGATGTCGTCGAAGGTGACGTTCGTGCGGGCCGAGGAGTTCTCCGACATGCGCACCTACGACGCCCCCGACGTGTTGCGGTGGGTGATGGGCTTCGGCGACACCCCCGAGCAGGCGCGCGAATCCCCGATGCTCGGTCTGCTGACCGGCGGGTTCACCCAGTCGGTGCGCATGTGTTTGGACACACTGGGATTCGCCGACGCCCCGATCCAGACCTCGCACGAGATCGCCGTGGCCGCTGCACCGATCGAGTCGCCGATGGGGATCATCGAGCCGGGCCAGGTCGCGGGGCAGCGCTTCGCGTGGGAGGCGATGGTCGGCGATCAGCCGGTCGTCCGGATCGCGGTCAACTGGCTGATGGGAGAGCAGAACCTGGAGCCGGCCTGGGAATTCGGGCCCGAGGGGGAACGCTACGAGATCGAGATCAAGGGAGACCCCGACACTTTCGTGACCATTCGGGGTTGGCAGCCCGCGACCATCGCGGAAGGGCTGAAACGCAATCCCGGCATCGTGGCGACCGCGAACCACTGCGTCAACTCCATCCCGTACGTGTGCGCGGCCGCACCCGGGATCAAATCCAGCCTGGACCTGCCCGTCGTCGCGGGGCGCGCACATCCGGATCTGGGCGGCGCGCGTGGCTGAATCGTTGCGGGACCGGCAGAAGGCACAGATCCGTGGAGACATTCAACGGGCAGCGGTGCGACTGTTCGCCGAGCGCGGTTTCGACGCGGTGACCACCGAGGAGATCGCGGCGGCCGCAGGTATCGGGCACAGCACCTACTTCCGGTATGTGACCAACAAAGAGGACCTGCTGCTGGGCATTCTTCGCCGGGCCGGTGCGGTCATCGTCGACAACCTGCAGGCACGGCCGGGCAGCGAGTCGGCCGAAGAAGCGCTGTGCCAGGCGAGCTTGCGGTGGAGCCGAGCATTTGTCGCCGAGGAGGAGGCATTGGGCAACTGGCGCACCGCGATTCGAGCCGCACCGCAGGTACTCGACCGAGTCGCAGTGGTCGGCCAGTTCGAGCGCGCGCAGCTGACCAAACTCGTCGGCGACCGCATGGGTGCGCAACCCGACGAGGATATCCGGCCCGGCCTGCTCGTCCACACCCTGCTCGCTGCCGCCGAGTTCGCCTTCCTGCGCTGGCTCGAAAACGACGATCCCCGCGACCCCACCCTGCATCAGCTCACCGAACAAGCCCTCGAAGGAACCAGGACCCAATGTTGGAAGTAACCGAACCCGCAGCGGCACACCCTGCGCGCAGCGCCGGAATTCTCCGTGTCTGGATGGTGGTGGCCGCCTTCGTCGTGGTCGGTGCCGCGGTACCGATCGCCCTGCATATCGCACGATACGGCGTCAACGTCGGGCAGCTCACTCTGGTGGCGTTCACCTGGATCAATGTGATGATCGCACTGTGGGAGATCTGCCTGAATCTGCGCATCTCACTGATCGAGCGCCAGCACACGCAGTTCGTCGCGGACTACCGCGGACGCGAACTCGACCGGGTGATCGACTTCTTCACCGCCCCCATCCGACTCCGTGAGATCGTGTTGCCCAGTACCTGGGCGGAGGTCTGGTCGTCGTACTCGCTGTTCGATCCCGCCTATGCCAACCGTCGGTCGTTCGGGTTCTGGGTCGACTCCGGCAACGGGTACGTGACGCTGATCCCGTCGCTGCTGTTCATCTACGGTGTCACCTTCGACATCATGCCGGCGCGCACGTTGGGGATCATGGGCCTGGTCATCTTCTGGATGATGTTCTACGGCACGGTCATCTACTACGTCGCCTACTTCTTCAACAAGGAGCACGTCGGGCACACCAAACGCAACCTCGCGATCTTCATCGGCGGGACGAACAGCCTGTGGATCTTCGCACCGGCATGGGGCATGGCCGCCAGCATTATCCTGATCAACACCGACTCCTTCGGGTTCCTCCGATAAGTTCTGCGCTCGCTCATCGGCATTTGCGGTCGTTCAGCTGTCGTCGCCATGATCGGTCCGCACAGCGGATCTGGAACATGTTCACTCAGTGGATCACCGGCTGTCGGTGGTCCTACGACTGGCAACGCGGTGGTCCCACAACGGTGGCGAACGACAACACGGCGTCCAGTGCGAAACGCCTAGGATGGGATACATGAGGATTCTGGTGACGTTGGGTCTCGTGGCTGCGGTCGTCTTCGCTGTCAGCAAGTTCCGTCAGCGCAACGAGGCGGACCTGTGGCATGAGGTAACCGCCCGCTGAGCGCCTGCTCGCCGGAGTGTTCTCGCGGCGCGAACTCCGTTGCTGACGCCGGTGAACGACTGCTCAGGCTGTGCCGGCGGAATCGGCGAGCTTCCTCCACCTCTTCGCACGGCTCGGTGCGCCCGCCCAGGGCTGCGTTTCTCCAGGCGGGCACACCCGATCTTCGACGTCGTCCATGCATGTCCGGACAAGGAAGGCAGAACGCCGGACCGGGTCACGCTAACACCGCCCACTCAGATTTCCGGGCAGGTTAGCGCGCACCGCGGTCGTGGCGGTGCACGGGATCGGCGGCACACATCAATCGACGATAAGTTGGTCGCCCCGACCCTTCTGGTACCCCGCCGACTCGACGGCCGCTCCGAATATCGGATGGTGCATGACCGTCCTTGGGAGGGTTCGGCCGCGCGCTGTCTCGGATACAGCTGGCACCGGCGGGCGGATGCACAGAGCCGCTTCGACCCGCCGGTGCCGGCACCGCAATTCCCGTATCCGCCACGCATCATTCGCCGGACCTCGGGCCGACGTTTAAGGTCTAACCGTTGGGCTACGCCGTGCTCGCAGGTGTAGGTCTCCGCGGGCTTGGAGGTTGACGGTGAGTGGTGTCGGCCGCAGTGTCATCGCGTCTCGGCTGGTGGCCGAGGACGGGCAGACGGTCGCAATCGAGGTGGACAAGCCCCGGCCCATCGACAGTGACGGCGCCGAATGTGTATTCCGGATCGACGGCCACGAACGCACCGCGCACGGGACAGATGATCTGACCGCGCTGTATGGTGCGCTCGTCCAGATCGGTGAGTTGCTGGCGGAGGCGAACCACGACGCGCACCGCGCCCGGTTTGTCATTCCCGCCGAACTCGGTTTCCCGAACCAGGCTGCCGATCATGCATCCGCTCCCGCCGAGATGAGCGAGGTGGTGGCGACCCGGTCGATCACGAAGGTTGGCCATCGCCACCTGGTCAGGATCGGTCGGCCGTTCCAGGCTGACGGCAATCAGCTGGCGTTGTGTCCGTTTCATGTCGACGACCGGCCGCTTGCGGTGGCGGGAGGCTGGGACGGAATGCAGGCATTGTTGACCGCCGTACGAATGATCGGTGCCTTGTTGCAACTTCCGCCGGACTGGCCGGTGCGCACCGCGCCGTGACGCTGCCGGGCGGAAGCCAGCCACCCGGGATCTGAAGCTGCCGGTGCCGCTGCGCTCGCCTTCCTGACCGTCCCACACAGCGATCAGACGGTCGCAAGAACCGAGCACCGCCTCGTTCGCGGCTTCATAGGCGTCGGCGTTCGCTTCGTCGAAATCCAGTCACAGCACCAGATACAGCGGCGGCCGGAAATTGTCCGGCCGTCGTCGGCCCAGCAGTTCGCGCAACGCCACCGTGGCGGCCGGGTCGATGGCGGATACCAGCTCGGCGGCTCGGCGCACGGTGAGCGCGTCGACGTCGCGGGCGGCAGCCTGGTCGACGTACCGGTCGATGACGTCCAAGGTGTCCAGGGACGGGATCCGCACTTCGGCGTGTTCGCCTGCGGCTCTGCGGCGTTCGACATCCAGTTCGCTGCGGCCGCCGCGGCGGTCTCGCAACAACTGTTCCGCCTGATCAAGGCTGGTCGTGCCGAGGAGGGGCGCTGCCAGCGACGAATCGAGCAGCGTCCGAGCGTCTATCTCGTAGACGATGGTCGCGGCGGCGTTGAGATCCAGGAGCGCGTTCCGCTGCGTCTCTACCGCGCCGCGCCACCCGCCTGCGGCAGCAGCCAACAGCGCGTTGGCTTCCGACGGATGCCAGGACCAGATGTCGTTGAAGGGTTCAACGTCCTTCGGGGTGAGTTCGGCGACCGGCTGCGCTTGGAGTTTGTCGAGCCGGACCCTCAATTCGGGGCTCGATAGCTCCCCGTCCATGCCGATCCCGGCCACCAGCACGCGAGTGGGAATCCCGGATTGCACGGCCGCGGCGAGGGCGAGCGAGTCGGCCAGCGGAGTCCGCAGGCTCGCCTCATGGCCTTCGCCGAGGATGTCGCCGCCGACGTCAACCACGACCACCTCGTCCGCGTCGAACACTGCCGCCGCGCGGCCAATTAGCTCGGCCAACCCGGTGGCGCCTGCGTCCGCCTCCAGCAACAGCAGTGGGTGACTAATACAGCCAGCCAATCGCGGCAGCGTCGATCGGCCTTTCCGCAGCGCGGCCGTCTCCACGATCTCCGCGACACCCCCACGGTCAACCAGCCCATGGAAGTCCTCACGCACGCGAGGACCGGGGGAAGGGTCGATCATGAACCGGTCCCACGAATAGCTCATGATCGCCGTTACCCCCAGTTCCGGCATAACTGAGGCGAGCATGGCGGCGGAAACCGCATCTCCTCCCCCACCAGCGGCAATCGCTATCGCCTTGGTGGGGTGACGACCGATCTCTTCGTACACGAGCGGCACCGTGTCCACCGTGATGTACATATGCCCGGTCACACCGATGCGCACTACTACCGATCCTCCTTTGGCAGCGGTGAATCCGCTCACCTGGACGTATCGAACGCTTCTGCCCGCGCTGTAGGCCCGAAGCTTAATGTGGCGACTATGACAAAGGCGAGAGTTTGGACGGTCACCTCGACGACCCCGACTGAGAAGGACGCGCGAACTATAGCGAGAGCCGTGGTTGGCGAACGTCTCGCGGCTGGAGCCGAGATCACCGGTCCGGCCGTCTCGGTGTTCTGGCACCTCGGGGAACTTGGCGAAGGCAATGAGTGGCGTGTCAGCCTGCGCACGTCCGCCACTACTCGAGATCGTCTTGCTGCTCGCGTGGCTGAGCTTCATCCGTGGGACAGTCCGGAAGTCACGGCTACCCCTGTGGAATGGTGCCTTGAGACCTACGCCGAATGGATAGAGCGCACTACAGCCGAGCGGGAATAGGCGCGCAGGCCGATCCTGTGCGACGCGCAAAGTCGGTCGCACCAACGATGCCCATCGTGGCGCAACGTTGCGCGACTTCTCGTACTCGGGCTAGTGGTCGCGCTGATGCGATTGTGACTGAGAGGTCGAACGCCTTCTTCGCAATTGAGAGGGCCTCTACGTCGTCCCCCGCGTCGAGGTAGGCGTCGGCCAACCAGGTTAGGTAGAGCGCTTTGTCACGAGCCCACTGGTCGGGGTACGTGGCGAGAGCGCTCCTCAATGGCGCGATTGCCTTATCCGGTTGGTGGAGGACTGACCAGACTCGGCCTGTCATGATGTCGAGTTCTGCGTGGTTGACCCATGCGCACCAGGCTGCCTTGGTTCCGTCGTCGTTCTGCAGTGCGTCTCGGGCGGTGTCGAGCGCGCGGGCAGCTCCGTCGCAGTCGCCGGAGATCGCCAGCGACCACGCCCGGCGCGACTCCAGTAGCGCTCGCGCTTTCGGCGGCGCACTGAGACCTATTGCAAGACAGGCCGAGTCAGCTGCTTGCACCGCATCCTCGGTACCGCTGGCGTAGGCGATGTGGATGTATGCGTTTGCTGCAAGTTCTGGGCTATTGGCTTCTTCGGCTGCACGGTGGCTGTATTTGAAGAGATCGATTGCCTTGTCTTTGAACCCAGCGTCGAACGCTGCCCATCCGGACTGCTGCGCTTGTTCGGCAGCTAGCTCTGTGAGGCTTCTCCTTGCGGCGGGAGAGCAGCACGACCGGCTTAGCGTCTGCTCGGTGCGCTCCAACTCCACGTAGTAGGTCCGGAAAGTGTCAGCGCCGCCCAAGTAGCTGTCGATTCCGACGAGTCGCGCAAACTTCTGGCGCATCTCCTCAACGTCAACGGTGCCGACTCGGCGCGGCGTCTCGGCCAGACCGGCTGCGCTGAAACCGGCCAGAGCCAGGAAGGCTCGGCGTTTCGTGGCTTCCTCCCTTTCGGCGTCACGTTGGGTCCGTTTCGGATACAGACCGAGGTCATCCGGTGATCCGACTTCCAACAGTGCCACGAGAGCTTGCCGAGTCGCACCTCGTGGCCAAGAAACCTCGCCGCACTCGATCCGGCTGATCGCCTGTGCGTCGACCGCCGACCGGTGCCCGGTTGTCCGCTCGACATGCTGGCACACCAATTCGGCCAGCTCGGCCTGAGTCCACCCCCGAGCCAACCTCAGCGACTTGAACCGCTCGTTCGTCCCCACGTCTTTCGCCGGTCGGTAGCCGTTGTTTGCCCATAGTTTTGCGCTGTTCCGGGCTGTGTACAACCGGAATTCTGAAATCAAGCCCCGCCGCCGGGTTGACGCCTCAGCCTTCAGCCCCTCGGCACGTCGACCGACCCATACCGACGCCACCCCGGTCGGCGGCGCATCCCTGGCGGTGGGTGCCTCAACCGTTCACCTTGACACGGAGCGCAGGCACATGAAGGCAAACCGATTTCTGGTCGAAGAGCTCTCTGGAAACGCCCGGCGCCAGCTGCGGGACGACACCCGCCATAGCGAGTTCGATCTGGCCCGTACCACGCGGCAGGTCAACAACCCAATCCAGCGTTTGCTCGACGCTCCGACGGACGCCGACGAGGTCTCGGCTGTTGTCGTCGAGATCCTTTGCTGCACAAAGCTATACGAGTGCAGCGCTGATCCGAGTATCAGCGACCCGATACAGGCTCAGCGCCTTCTCGAACGGCACGTGAACCACGGAGCGGGAATGTGCCCGCCCTACCTGGCCGCGACGGCGTATTTCACTGCGGGACAAGGGGAGTACGAATGACTCCGGAGTACCTGCGATGACCGGTCATGCGCCGTTCGACGACCCTCGCAGCGCCCTGGCGGACGAGGATACAGCCAAGAAGCTGCTGGCCACGGAGCACGCCGACTGCATCGCCGGGTACTTCGACACGCCCGAGTCATGCAGTGTGGTGCGGCAGATCATCCTCGCCTATCAGTGCAACCGCTGGACGTTCCCTACACCCGCGTCTTGGGCGTCGTGGTTGGTATGAGCGGAATCCCAACCGCGGGGTGGTGGGACGTAGTGACGTCGCCCGCGTTCTGGACCGTCGCAATCGTGGTGTTCTGCATCGTGCTGGTTGGCGTGGTTGTCGGCAGCGACATCACCTACCCGCGCGATGAGTTGCCTCGCTCGCAGCACAATCACCGCGCAACGCGGAAAGACGCCCGGAAACGGCGGAATTGGCAACAGGTTAGGCCGCCTGAGCCATGGACACACGCTGCACCGCCGAGGCCCTTCACGGTGGCCGAAGCGCATCGCGTGATGCAACAGCATCTCGACTGCGACACGGATACATGTCAGCGCAAGGCTGCGGCATGGCAAACGTTGGTCGAGGCCGGTGTGGTCAAGCCGGACCCCAAACGGGGAGCGAGACGTTCCGCACTGCCACTCACGCGCAGTCGAGGAAACGGCGGTGCGGTGCGGGAAGGAATTCGAACGGCACCGGAAGGGGGTGAGACATGATCGGTTCGCTCATCACACTGTCTCATAACTGAATACAAAGCACGCGGTCATATGACCGGTTGTGCGGTCAATTCCGGGCA
The DNA here is from genome assembly GCF_015477765.1 of Nocardia transvalensis. Classification (GTDB taxonomy): domain Bacteria; phylum Actinomycetota; class Actinomycetes; order Mycobacteriales; family Mycobacteriaceae; genus Nocardia; species Nocardia transvalensis_A. The sequence goes on from NZ_JADLQQ010000003.1 coordinate 273,994, forward strand.
GCGCCCCGGTCGGCCGGAACATGTGATGCCATCCGCGTCCGGCCGGAAGCGCTGCCCTTAATCCTCACTTGCAAATCGAACGACGAGAGAGATTATGAGTAGCGAACAGTCGCAGCAGATTCCCAACGATGGCCCGTGGATCAAGTTGTCTATGTGTGGAGTTGGCTCGTTCAACGGGAAGACCGGTGAATTGGTCAAGGTTATGTGCCCGTCCCGATTCTGCCTCGCGATGGCTCCACTGATTGACGGCAAGATCGGCGAGCACGACGCTGCACTGCCGGTAGGCCCTGGACGATGCCCGTGGCTCGGCGTCCGCGTCGTAAACGACGAAGCCGACTTCATCGGCAACAACGCGCCTCAAAAGCGTCCGATTGACCAGTAGGTAAGTGAGTTCTGTTGTACCGCAGTGACTTTCTGTCTTCAGCCGGGCAGGCCTCGAACCGGTCTATTGTCGAGCCATTCGGCCCGATCCGCCCGCATCACGCCACCGCCGGTTGGAACCTGGAAGGTGATGAACGCGAATGGTGGTTGTCCAAAGCTCTCGGCGCAGATCAGGCGTGCGTGAAGGCCACCACAGCGACGACGTGCGTTTGGAGGGTCGTCCGTTCCTACGGACCCGTGTTGCAGGAATCGCGCGCCCACAACGATGTGGAAGACGCGAAGGCGCAAGCTGACTGCTGGATCGCGTGGACGTACCTTCCTTGATCGGTCACACTGGCATGCTCGGCTGGAATAGGAGAGGGGTAGGCGCAGTGGAGGGCGACAGGCCAGGCAACGAGATCCAGCTAGAGCAGCGAAGACGCGAACATCTTGGCACGAAATGGCTGTATGCCAGCCCAGCTCGATACGATCCGACAGAATCAACGGTGTTGACGTCTGCGAGGGGTGTGCGGAATTGGTGATTGACGAACGAATTAATCCCGGCTGGTTCGATGAGGGCGCCCAGCGCGATCCGGCATGGTTGGCATGGAAGGACCCGGACCGCATCAACGGCCAGATCGAGAAACTGTTCACCGAAACCTTGCCGTCCATCCCGACCAGCGGACCGGACCGGTGGCGCAAATGGAACGGCGATTTCCTGCCATCCCTCCCGACCAACGTGGACCGCTACGACCTTGATTTCATGGAAGAGTGGATTCCGGAAGCCCTCGACTACTTCTTTCCCACTGTCGATGATGCGTACGAGCCACGCAACTGGGATGCGGTCGACCAATTCACCTGCTATCTCGGCAACTACTTCGTCACCCGCTGCGGTGGTATGTGGTTCAACGGCGACGACGGACCGAACCCCATGTACGACGAACAGCCGGTGAACCCGAGAGTCGGCTACGAGTGGGCGTATGACACCGAACATGAGGGAACAGTTGACGATCCAGTTGACCTGCTGTTCCAGGCGTTGACACCGGTGGACGACGACGGCAATCCCGACGACGAAGGGAATCGTGACTTCTCCGTGGTCACGACCGAAATGCACGACCGCGCAATGCAGTACCGGATTAGTGTGCAAGACCGGACTTGATCCAGCTAGGGGGCGATGGTGGAAGACGGCGACGACGAACACCGTCGTCGCGGACATCGACGTGAAGGTCACACTCCCCAGGATCGGGGGCGGCAAATCCATCGGGGGATGGCTCAGCAACGCGGCGAGACACGCGAAAACGGTTGGCGCAATGAACAAACCGTGAAAACGGAACTATCGGAACGTCGGCACGACACGGCCCGGATCAACGAAAAGGGCGGCCGGGACTTCACCGAATACAAGTTCGGCAACCGGGTCGGCGGACCGAAAACGGCCCGGCAGATCGACAAAGACCGCAACGTCCTGGCCCGAGACCCGAACGCAACCGGGACATGGGTCGTGAAACACGGAGCTCTCGACAAAGCCACTAGAGACAAGCTCGTACAGCTGGTGCGGGACTTCCCGGGCCGGTTCCAGGTGGTGGAGTTGAGCCGCGCCGAAGCCGAGCAGGCGCGCAGGGAAGGCAAGGCGCTCGAGGCGCGGGAACGGTCGCGGCAGCTGGAACTGAACGTGAACGTGAAAGCCCTGATGCGGGCGCAGCGGGTACGGGAAGCAGCCCGCAAAGACCGAGACCGAGCACGAACACAAGAAGCGGCACAGCGGGCTATTGACGCACGTAACCGGTTGCAGCAGCAGCGAGCGGCGAGAGCAAAGCAGAAGGAGGCCAAGGGAAAAGAGGAACGGGACAAGCCGGAACGGGAACCGATCACCAAGGAAGAACGCGCCAGAGTGGAACGCGAGGCCGCCGAACGGGTGGCCCGCGAGATGCCGCCACCCAAGGTGGAGGCCCGCGGGCGGGACGAACCTGACGCGGTTGAGAAAGGCGGGCGTGACACACCGGAACCGGGCGATCGGACCCGTCAACCAGAAAGAGACCCTGTCGCCGAATTGGGCCGTCAGCAGCAGCGGGAGGCAGCGGATCGGCTGGCGGCGGTGGCACGGGAGGAGCGGGAAGCGGCATCCATGGGGAAGGTTCGCGACATGTCCCGCGAGGTGGCGGATTTGCTGATGGTCGCGCGTCCCACGCCGGGCATTGAATCGCCGTTTCGGGAGCCGCCGTCGGCAGGGTCGACCCGTGGCTTCCTGTTAGAACGGGAAAGGGAACGCCTCCGTAACGAGAAGCTGCGGCGACCGGGCGATAACACTCTTCCGGGTGGTTGAGGATGTGGGAGATCCGGCAACGTCCGTGCGAGGGTAACGGGGCCGGGCCGCGACCGTATGTACCGTGCGACGATTACCCCAGGGGGTTTACATGAGGATATTCGCGGTCGTGCTGTCCGTCGGAGCCGCTGTCGTACTCGCGGGCTGCAACTCGGGCAACGGCCCACAGGCACCCACGTTGAGTCCCATTCCGACACAACAGAGCACGACGAGTTCGGCGGCACCGCCAAAGTCGCAGCGCAACAACATCGTTAAGCACATCGGTGAGGAGTCCGGGATCGGCAAGCCTGGGCAGGCTCCGGTGGTGCGGTGGACCATCACGGACCTTACTGTTGATGCGCCGTGCACATCGCCGTTTGCGAAGCCGCCTGAGAAGGGGCACTTCGTCGTCGCCACCGTGGAAGCCGAAACGACGCCGGATTTCGAGATTGCCGCGCTGCCAGGTGGCTTCCTTCCCAGGAACAACTGGGCGATCGTGGACGCGAACGGGATCACGCAGCCGCAAGCCGACAGCATTAGTGCGCAACAGTGTCGCGACTACGACGTGCCCGAGTCTCTTGTGCCTGGGTCCAAGTACAGCTTCCACCTGGTTTTCGATTCGCGCACGCAAACAGGTGTGCTCACCTTCGTTCCGTTGGGGCGTAGCGGCGGCTGGGAGTGGTCGTTCTGATCCGAAGAGAAAACCGCCCCAGCTGGATTCGGCTAGGGCGGCTTCTTGTGCCGTCGTGCACGGCACAGATGATGGTACGGCGCAGCGGTGGTGTCATGGAATGACCGCGCCGACTGCGTCGGCAAGGCGGATATGACCCATCCAGGAGGGGTGGATGGTGTCGCAGGTGTAGGTCGGCCAGAGCGCGCTGGTGGAGGTGCCGCGGGTGGCGGCGTCGAGGTCGATGACACCGGCGATGCCGGTGGGCTGCTCGCAGAGCCAGGAGTTGTAGTCGAGCCGCACCGATTCGCGCGTGTCCGGGCTGCCCGGGAATGAGCGAGAGATCACCGTGGTGAGGTAGATGGGTTTGTTCGCGCCGATGATCGTGCGGACGTTGGCGATCACGGTGAGGATGTCGCTCTGCACCTGTGTGAGGGTGCGGCTGGCGCTGATGTCGTTGCTGCCCAGGGCGATCACGGCGCCGTCGTAACCAGCGTTGGCGTGGTCTTGTCGGGTCCACAGGCCCGCGGAGGGGTTGGCGAAATAGGCGGCGGTGATACCAGCGAGGCTGAGATTGGTCACGAGGGCGTTGTGGCGGGCGGCCCATTGCCACGGGTAGTTGCGCCATAGCGCGGTCGGGGTCTGGCCGCTCGTACCGCGCGGTCCGGCGATGCCCTCGCAGATGGAATCGCCGACGAACAGGTACGCCGTGCGGCGTGAGGTGCATTCGTATTCGATCAGCCAGTCCAGCGGGATCCATGTCGTCTGGTTGGTCGCGGCTGATCCAGCGATGGCCGGATCGACCCCGGTGGCGGGGTCGGTCCAGTACCAGGCCCGGCCCGCGCCGGACTGTACCGACAATGAGCTGGATGCGGTCGCGGCGATACCGATCAGGTGCTCGCGGTTCGCGTCAAATTGGTCGTCCGCGGAGGTGACCCACGGTGAGGTGTACCAGGAGCCGTCGCCGGGGACTACGAAGTCCGAGCCGACGATCACGCTGGCGGTGTTGCCGACGAAACTGCCTGTCTCGCCTGCTGTTCCTGCGCCGCTGGTGCGGTTGTGGTCGCCGTGGATGATCTTCTTGCCGGTGAGCGTGGTCTTGGTTGCCTGGGCGGGGGTGTCGTAGTTGCGGAGCTTGATCCGCCACCGGGTGGTGGTCGCGGGCAGTTTGACGACGAATCGCCAGCTTGCTGCCGTGCCGGAGTTCCATGGGTTGCCGGTCGGGGTGACCGAGCCGCCGAGGCCGCCGTTGCTGTAGCTGAGCGTGCGCGTGATCAGCTGCCCGTAGAGGTCGTCGATGCCGTTTTCGAGCCGGTTGAGCGCTGCTGCGCTGATCGGGGTGGCCGTCGACGGCGAGTTCTGCCAAACCTGTTTGGTGAACGGCATTTATGGCGCTCCTGGATACAACGTTGGTGATGGGTAGAGGGTCTGCGACGGGTACGGGATTGGGACGACGACAGCCGCGGCGAAGACGCCCGTGCCCGCGAACGCGGCAGAGGCCACAGCGATCGTGACGATCGTGGTGGCGAAGACGCCGGATCCGGCTAACAGAGCAGTGACTTGGTTGCCGCCGATGATGGTGGCGGTGGGCGTGCCGACTCCGGCGAATGCGGCGGTGGTCGGCACGGCGATGGGACCGGTGCCCGATCCGGTCCCAGCGAATCCCGCGTCGATGATGCCGACCGCGGTCACGGCTGCGGATAGTGTTCCGGAACTCGTGGATGCGGCTGTACGGGCCGCGCCGTGCCGCGCGGTGGCGGTCAGGGCACCAACCCCGGAGAACCGTGCAGGGTGCGCCGCTGTGGCGGCCGAGGCGCCGGCGCCGCCGAACCGCGCGGTCAGGGTGATCTTCGGGCGTATCGCGGCACGCAGTTGCCCGCGGCCGGAGAAGCGCGGGAACAGACCAGGTTTCGTCAGTATTGCCCCGGTTGTTGCGCCGATTCCGGTGAAGTTCGCGACTATGCCATCGGGGACGGGTGGGATCCACGCGGCGGGTGCGGTTGCCACGGTTACGGTGGGGGCGTTGGCGATCCAGCGGGAGCTGGGGATGTCGGCCTGTAGTTGTCCGGGCCGCGGTGGGTCGGCGGCGAAGGTCACGGCTCAGCTCTGGGTGAAGCTCGGGGTCACCAGGATCTGACCTTGGTCACCCAGGGTGGTCGGGGTGATGGCCACCTTGTCGACGAAGTCGGTCGCCCCTCCGTTCGCGGTTTTCCAGAGCCCGGCATAGGTGTAGGTGCCGGCCGGGACGTCGAAGGCGACCTGCAAGCCGTTGATGATGCCGCCGGTCGAGCTGGTCCATGTGGTTTGCTGGCGGGCGTAGGGTGGTGTGCCGCCGCGGGCTTCGTGATCGCCGGTCGCCCCGGGATCGCCGGTGTGCAGGCTGATCCAGCTGCCGAGGTTCTTGTAGGCGTCGGCGAGGGTCTGCCGGGTGGCGGGAACAGCGATGGGCATGGTTGATCTCCTCAGATGACGAAGCCCAGCGACCAGGGCCGATGGGTGGTTGTGGCGGGGTGATGGTGTTTCAGCGCCGGTAGCGTCGGACGACCGGGCCGTAGAACCAGTCGTGGCTGGTGGCCGGTGCGGTGGGCATGACGACCGACAGGACGTAGAAGGCACCGCCGGGGATCGTGTCGGCGGTTGCTGGTGGCACGCGCCAGTCCACCGACAACGGGGTCACCGTTGCAGGCCAGCTGTCCAGCAGCGTGGTCTCGGTGCTGTCGTAGATGTCGATCTGCGCTGTCATCCCTGCCGGGAAGCTGGTGGTCTCCGGCGTGATGCGGTGAACGAAGTTCCTGCCGCGCGACAGGATCAGCGGTTTCGCGATTCCGTCACGACCCAAAGAGGAAGTCATGCCGTCTCGCTGTCGGTCGGCTCGTCGACCGGCTTATCGGCGGGCGGTTCGGGTTCGGTGATCTGGTAGCCGCCGAGCAGCTGCAGCGCCGTCCAGTACGCGCCGTCGATGCGGTCGGGTGTGTCGGGTTCGTGGTGGAGTACGAACGAGCCGGGCCGCCGCGTCAGTGACAGTTCGGCGCAGGCGCCGGTTTCGGTGCCGAGGAACACCTGCGCTTCGGGCCGGACGATGTCGCCGTAGCTCGGGGTCAGGCAGACGGTGACGTAGGTGTGGTTGTCGAAGGGCGGATCGATGCGGAAGCACCGTGCGGTCCCGGCGTAGCCGTCTACAGATTCGATATGCACTGTGGCAGTTGGCATTACATCTCCTTAATCGAACAGGTACTCGATGACGGTGACGCAGCCATTGGCGCCGCTGGCACTGGCTCCACCACCGCCTGCGGGGAATCCGCCTGTCTGGCCGCTGTTCCCCCCGCCGCCGGACTGGCACGCCTGCCACAGTGGGGGGTTGGAAGTTCCGGCTGTGACGAGCCCGGACTTGCCGCCAGCTGCGCCGGGGCCGCCGCCTCCGCCGCCACCGGCGAGTAGGCGCACGACACCGGAGGTGACCGACTCGCCTGGTTGACCGCTGCCGTTTCCACCGTGGCCGCCCCGCATGAACGACGCGCCGCCGGTGCCGCCGCTGGCAGCGCCCGTGCCACCCGGGGCGGTGAAGATGTCGCCGAAGGAACTGTCACCTCCATCACGGCCGCTCGAGCCGCCGGTACCCACTGTCACAAGAACCATTGCCGGGAGCTGGAAGTCGGCGATGCGCTCTTTGTTGTCGACTGCGCTGCCGCCTCCACCTCCGGCGCTGGTGTTACCGGCGCCGCCCGCGCCGCGGAGGATCACGTCGAGAGCGAACAGCCCGGCGGGTTTCGTCCACACCGCGTTCGAGGTGTAGACGCGCATGACGGTCTGCATCAGCTGGACCGTTCGATGACGAACACGATCCCGTTGCCGCCGTTGCCGCCGTTGCCTGAACTGGAGATGCCGCCTCCTCCGCCCCCGCCGCCGCCTGCGGGAAACGCTCCATGGCCGCCGTTGGAGCTGGCGTTGATGGAGCCTCCCCCACCTCCGCCGCCGGTGGCCACGATGCGGGACGGGGGTTGCCCGTTCTGGCCTGGGTTTCCCGGGTTGCCTCCGGGTGAGATGCCGCCCGCGCCACCGGCTGAGCCGTTCCAGATGGGGGTGCCGCCGCCCCCACCGCCGCCGCCTCCGCCGTTCAGGTCGTAGGAGGACACCGAGCCACCACCGGCCGTCGAGCTGGTGGCACCGTTGCCTGCCGCGCCGCGACCGCCTGCACCGCCGGGGATCATGCCGACACCACCGGTACCGCCGGGTGAACCTGATGTGCTGGGTAGCGAGGTGCCGCCGACGCCGCCGCCCGCAGAGATCTGATAGCTACCGGTGCCGAACATGGTGTTACCGCCGCCGGTGCCCGGCGCTTCGGATCCGGTGCCGCCGGGTCCGCCTGCGCCGACGGTGATGGGTATCGGGGCGAAACTGCCGTCCGGGTTCTTCGGTAGCAGGTTGGCCGGGACCTTGACGTGGACCTCACCGCCACCGCCGCCGCCCCCGCCGCCGGATCGTTTGTCCGCCAGCACGTCCCACCGGCCGGACCCGCCTCCGGCGCCCGCGCCGATGGCGATGATGTCCATGCTGAGAATCCCGGCCGACGGCGTGTAGGTGTTGTTCGAGGTGAACACGATGGCGTTGCCTTGCAGGACCAGCTGATTGAACTGCTGGCGCAACGTGGTGATCGACTTGGAATGGTCGGTGATCGTCGGCAGCTGAGCAATGTACTCGTCGGTGACGTTGCCAAAAATCGCGTCGACCACGCTGTTGAACCCGCCGAGGATCGCGGAGACCACGCCGCCGATCAGCGACAGGATCATTCCGATCAGCATGCCGCCCAACCCGCCCCAGTTCGATGCCTTGACATCGGCGGCCAAGGCGTCGGTGATGTTGGCCTGGGTGCGGTTGGCCATGCCGGGGATGGATCCGTTGGCCGATAGCCCCCAGTCTCCGGCGTTCCAGCCGCCGCTGCCGACAGGGAAGGTCATAGGGCATCCAACGGAGGCGGCGGTGGAACCTCGAGTCCTACGGCGCGCAGGCTTTCGCGGACTTCGTTGTCCCACACGGTGTGGCGGGCCGCGGCGACTCGGTGGCGCTGCTTGTGCTCCTCGAATGCGTGTGTCACCTCGGCCAGCTGGTTGCGCAGCGGCTCGACAAGGTCAGCGGCAGCCTTGGTGAGTACCTGGACGGCGTCAGCGCGCTGCTTGCGGCGGCCGAGTAGACCGGTCACAAAGGCTGTGCCGAGGCTGCCGACACCCAGGCCGCCGAGGACGGCGCCCACATCTGCGATCACGTCGCTCTCCATGCTCGTGCGGACCGGAACAACCACCGGGCTCACCCCGCCGCGTAGTCGTCGCCGTCGAGGCGGTCGATGATCGGTTCGGCGCGCTGCAGGAACACCAGCACCGGCGTCAGGAACAGGGCAGCGGTCGCCGCCCACTTCCCCACTACTGCCAGATCACCGGTGGCGAAGGTCGAAGCGGTCACGCCAAGCAAACCGACGATGCAGGTCAATCCAGCGATAAGGGCCTTTGCGATCTGGGACGGCTTGTAGCGCAGCGGGTTCAGCGATGTCATCGCTTCGCCTCCTTCGGGTCACAGCATCCGGAGACGCCGAGCTTGGCGCCGATCGCACCCAGCGCCTCGGCGATGGTGCGGTCGCCGAGGAAGTCCCAGCCGGGGAAGTCGGCGCCGCGGCGGGTGCCGGGCCCGCCGAGCTGGTCGAGGATGAGGCCAGCGTGGCGGTCGATGTATTTGATTTCGTCTTCCCGGCTGACGGTGTCCCCGTCGAGGTTCTTGATCAGTTCGCCCCAGGACATGGCGGTACCTCCTTGTGGTGTCGTGAGTTTGCGGTCGATGGCGGCTTGTACGTCGGCGCGGAAGCGGTCCATGTCCATGCCGCCCGGATCCCACTTCCCCTGGGCCGCGCCGGCCCACTCTTTGTGGCCGATGACGTGGGAAGCGTCGTGGCCGAGGTGGCGCAGGATCGCGGCGACACCGCGGACATAGGCGTCGTATTGGCGCGGCGACCAGCCCTCGCGACCGTTGTTTTCGGCCTCGATACCGATCGTGCGGCGGTTCGCGTCGTTGATCGGCAGGCCGGGCCAACTGCCTTCGCCTGCGTGCCAGGCAATTCCGGCGCCGCAGACGGTGTAGACGCCGTCTCGGGACAGGTGCAGTTGGGAGCACAGGCCCAGCTGTGGATGGTTGGCGATGTAGCCGGGGTTGTTGGTGGGCGGGTTGTTGCCGGTGTGATGGGCGATCACGCCCCAGATGGCGCCGAAATCACCGTGCCCGCGGTCGCGCCAACCGGAGTACTCGATAACCGAAAGCCCCTCGGCTCGAAGGACTTCTGGTAGCCATACCGGATCAGCCATTACTCGTCTCCTCCCTCAAGGTGTCGCCGCCGTCCTTGCTGTTGGCCTGCTGCATGTGCCAGAACTGGCGGCCGAGTTGTTGCAGCTGTTCGATTGCCTCGGGTACGAGCGGTGCCTGCGCGGCGCGGGCGGCGCGGCGCTCGTCGTCGGTCATGGCGTCGATGCGGGCGGCCAGCTTCGGGTCGAGGGCCTGCAGCATCTGGCACATCTGCTCGCGGTGCTGCTCGGATGAGGATGCCGTTGGGGCCTGCTGCTGGGCGAATTCGCTGCGCGGCACCCATGCCGACGGGTTCAGCCATGCGGCTTCCGGGTGGTCACCGGCCGACACCGGTAGTTCTTCCATCAGCTCCGGGTGCACACGGACTCCGCGGCGGTACAGCACTTCGGCCCACGGTCCGCGGGCTTTCGGGTGGATCGGCACCAGCACGCCGTCGCGCTGGCCCGGGAAGGCGTCGAGCAGCGCGATGAGCATGACGAGCTGGTCGGCACCGTCATGGAACACCGGATGCTCGGGTGGTTCAGGCAATGTCGTTGTCTCCCTTACGAGATGAGGTGGACGCCGAGGTTCTGCAGCGTCTGCAGCGCCTTGTTGATCAGGCGCGCGGAGCGTTCGGCCTGGGACATGGCGGCTTTCGCGTTGCCGACGGTGACGTCCCAGCTGTAGGTCCGACCGGCCTCGAAGTCCCAAGCCAGTTCCATCTGCTCGACCTGGTCGACGAACAGGCGGTCGGTGACGTGCGCGGCGGTCGAGGCGATGCGGTGGCCGATGTCGAAGTGCAGGCCGGGCAGGTATTCACCGCCGAACCGCATCGTGAACTGGTGGGCGGTCTCGCTGCGACTGGACAGAAATCCCGCGCGCAGCGCGGCGACCGCCGACAGCGACCACGAGTTGTTTTCCGCGCCCTGCTGGTAGACCTCCCACAGGTGAACCCAGCCGAGGTTGTGGGCGCGGGTGTGGTTGGTCCACTGCAGCCAGGCGAGGATGGTTCCGACCAGGAACGGCATCACGATGTCGGCGATGATCGCGCCGAGGCCGGAGAATCCTCCGAGCAGGAAATAGCCGATCAACGCCGCAATGGACTCGATCGTCAGCCGGGCGAGCTGATCGGCGAGCGGGTTGTCGCCGCCGACGATGACCGATACCGCGGTGGCGGGCGCCCAGGTGAGCTGTCCGGTGTCCATCTGGCTGTAGGGGCTGTCTCGCACCACGACCCAGGGCCGCGACGGCACCGTGCCGAACCAGTGGCCCTGGTAGTACTCGTCGGGCCAGATCGTCTGATCGTCGTCGAGGAGAACGCGGGTGTCTTCGACGAATCCGTCGAGGAACCGCGCGATCGTGCGCTGCAGGCCAAAGGCGATCCCGCCGCCGGTGCCGGTGCCCGCGGTGCCGTAGTAGCCGGAGTTGTCGATCACCTCGAATACGAGTGCGCCGTTGGCGATGTCGGGCACGCCGTCGATCGGCGAGGTCTCGCCGTCGACGGTGAGAATTCTGCGGTAGGTCATCGTCAGCTGCGCGTCATCGAGCGCGTCCGCGATCACCTGATCCATGCGGTTCATGCGGGTCGCCAGGATCGTCCACAGCGAGGAGTCGTCGAGATCGAACGGGCGGGCCTTGATGAAGACCTGCCAATCCGACCAGTCGAACAGGTCGTCCCAGGACTCGACATTGAACGGGTCGTCCGGCAGCGTCCACGGGTGCCCGTTCAGCCTGATCAGATTGATCAGGATCATCATCGAGATCGCCCACTTCGCAGGCCCGAAAATCGGCAGCACGCGCGGGAATTGGAAGATCGGGATCGGCAGTGCCGGGTTCGGTGGGCCGAGCATGAACTGCAGGAACTGCAGGTCATCCACGAAGTTCACTTCGAGGTAGTGGATGCGGTTCTTGGTGACGACATTCCAGTTCTTCAGCAGCCCCGACCACCGTTTCGCCCCACCCATGTGATCCACGGTGATCACCACGTTCTTCCGCGCCTGCGGATCCTCCGGGATAGAGATCAGCCAGCGGGCGAGGTGATGATCCAGCCGCAGCCGCAGCATGCCCGGCTGCGCCTGGTTCTCCCGCCAAGGAAACTTGCCAGCGACGGTTTCGGTGATCCGCCCCCGCAGCACCAAGCCGGGAGCACCGTCGGGCCTGTTCATCCACAACCGGATCAGCGGCGGTGTGCGGCGCAACTGGTGGTGCCAGTCGCGGATCTGGTCTGTTTGCTGTTTCAGCCGCGGGATGTCGGCGAGCGTGGTGGTCACACCATCACTCCCCACGGCCGCGAGTATCGGCGCGGCAGCCAGATCGTGATGGCCGCACCGGGATTCGCGTTGGTGACCTCCACGGTGACCTGGGTCGGCAGCAGGTGTGCGCGCAGCGGATACAGCAACCCGTTGGAGTTCCAGCGAGCTTGCACCGGTGCACCGTTGGCGGCGACGAGAGTCGCCTCGTCGGGGTCGGTATCGACCGAGCAGTCCTCACCGGCCACCAGCTCCGGCAGCCACACCATCCGATCGGCATCGAGCAGCCCCCGGTGATACGGCGGTGTGGGGATCGCGTAGAGCTTCTGACCCCAACTCCGGTCGGGCAGACGCCATTTCCCGGGAGCGGTCACGAAGTACCGCGGCCACACCACCACGTCACCGCGGTTTTCGAACTCGAACCTCGTCGACCCGCTCGTGCCCGAGCCCAGCGCCCACGACATCTCGATCGGGTCGGCCTCCCAGAACGGCATCCCGCACGCCGCGCTGATCCCCAGCGTCGAATCGTGGGTCAACCACGGGTCCTTGCCCTCGTAATCAGCATTCGCGTAGGCCACCGGATCGGTGAGCAGCCGCATCTTCAGCCGCCGCACCCCATAGGACGTGTGCGCTTCGAGCTCGAACTCCTCGTCGTACATGCCCAGCGCCATCCGGAAGCGGGAATCGATGTCGGCCCAGATGTCGGGGTTCTCGTGATGGATCTGCACCGAGAACACCGGGTCGCGCCGCTCGAACCGCATGCCCTGGTAGTGGCTGCCGGTCGAGGTCTCCAGCCAGAACGTCTTCGCAGGTGCGTCGATGATCTTCTGCGGACCCGGACGCAGCATCACGCCCTCGGTGGCGTCGGTGAGGTTCCAGCGAGAGCCATCGGCGCCGTTCAGGTACAGGGTGAGATAGCGGCTCATCAGTACGTCACCAGCGCTCCCTGCGCCTGTAACGCAGCCCACCGATCCTGTTCACGCACAAGGTGGTCCATGTCCATCACCTGCACCGGGCCGTGGAAGTTCACGGAATGATCCCGCGCCACCGGAAGGCCACCCGCATCGCTGCCGCGCACAGTGAAGCCCTGCGGCAGCGCGGCGGGCGCGGCGAGCGCGGTGTTGATCGACTCCAGTAGCGGCAGCGAGGACTCGAACACCTCGGTCTGCCGCGGGGACAAGACGCGTTCGGGTTTGATTGTCTGCTTCAGCAGCACTCCGATCCCGTTGGCCATGCCGCCGAGGTCGTAGCCGTGCCCCTGCCCCCACACGCCTTCGGGGCCGCCGTAGCGGGTGACCGTGTACCGCAGTGCTGCAGCGATGTTCGCGCTCGGATGCCAGATGTCGTTCGGGTAGATCGCTGACCGATACGCGGCGAAGGTCGGGTCGATCACCTGCATGAGCCCCTTCGACGGGGTGCCCTTCTGCGCGTTGGAATCGGTCAGGTTGATCGCGTGCGGGTTGCCGCCGGATTCGGTGCGCATCTGCGCCAGGCCGAGATCTAGCCACCCGGCAGGCATGCCCAGCGCGCGCAGCACCGAGGCGAACGTGCCGCGCCACTGTGCCACTCCACTACTCGGGTCGTAGGACTGTCCGCCCAAGCTGGTCGACCCTGCCCCGGCGCCGTTTCCGTCGGTGCCCGATCCGCCGCGGTGGCTCGCGCTGTTGGCTGGGGTGCTGGCCGATTTGTCTTCGACAGCAAGGTTCTTCGGTTCGTAGGTGTACGCCTCGCCTGGGTCTTCCTGCTCGGCCTTGTTCTTCTTGTCGTAGAAGTCGAGGATCGACGAGATGCCCTTGTTGTAGACATTCGTGTCGGACAGGATCGAGTTCTCGAGGCCGAAGAACGACAGGATTCCACGGCCGATGATCGTGCCCGCGTTGGCGAGTATCCCGGGCAGGCTGTACTGCGTCGGCAGCTCCTGCTCGCCGGTTATCTTCTGCGCCGACTCCAGCGAGTTCTGCGCCGACAGATATGCGTTGTCGGCCTGCAGCTTCTCCTGTGGGGTGGCGGTCGGGTCGTTGTAGACCTGGTTGCGTTTGGTGTTGGCCTCATCGACAGCGATCTGCGCGTTTTCGATCCGGATCTGCTGCTCGGTCTTGCGGCCGGGCAGCTCCGCTTGGGGCAGCACGGTGGTCTCGGGCCGGTCGCCGGTGGCCTTGCGTTGCTGCAGCTCGGCGACTTTCGCCTTGGCGTCGTCGATCTTCTGACCGGCGGCGCGCTTGTCGAGGTCGGTGGCGTTGGTGTCGAAATCGAGCTTGTGGCGCTGTTGCTCGGCTTGCTGTTCGGCGAGGATCGCTTGCTGCAGCGTCCGCTCGTCGTCCTCGCTCCATCCAACTGCGCCGCCGCGGGCCATGCCCCGCACGAGTCCAGCCTTCAGCGCTGCCCGAAACCGGAAAACACCCGCCTGCCCCCCGAGCGCGTCGACGTCCGCGGTATCGAGCACGTGCTCGCCGGGCATCGCCAGCAGCGGCACCGAGTCTTGGCCCGGGATGCCGCCTGTGATCGGGCCGCCGTGGGCGTAGTGGACGTATCCGCTTTCCGCCGAATACGGTTTGGCGTTCTGCCGAACGTCGGGGTTGTCGATACCGGCTTGGACGCGGTTGTAGATCTCCTGAACGGTGACCGTCTTCGTCTCCGGCTTGACGATCTCCTGGATGCCGCGGCGCGCTTCCTCATCGTTGAGAACGATCTTCACGCTGCCGTCGGGCAGGGTCTCGGTGATGTGCCCGAGTTCGACGAGTTTCGCTTTTTGTTCGTCGGTGGGGGTGTTGATGGTGACGGTTTTGCCGTCATGGACCAGCACGTTGTCGATCGCGATACCGAGGGCTTCGAAGTTCTTGCGCCCCTGCTCGGTCAACTCGAAGGTTCCCCGGGCTGCGGCCTGCTGCTGGACCAGTTCCTTGCCCATCTTCGCGATCTCGGAGCTGGTGTTGTTCATCTCGCCGCCCAGGCTGGCCGCGGACTCGCCGATGTCGTTGAGGGCTTCCTTCAGGTCGTGTAGATCGGCGAGCGCCTTCCGGTCCCCGACTTGCACCGCGGCTTGTTGAGCCGCGGGCAGGGCGTCGGTGTACTTCTGCACCGCCTCCGGTACCCCCTGCAGGGCTTGGGCGATGTCTTGGTCGGATAGGCCGCTGTAGCTCTGTACGCGACGCCAGGTGTCGCCTGCGCTGCCGCGCTGTTCGAGGATGATTTGCGTCAGTCGGTCGTTGATCTGCTGACGTGCGTTCTGGTCGATACCCAAACCGGCGCGGACGAACTGTTTGGTGTCGATGCCGAGTGTCTCGGCGCGGGTGAGGAAGCCTTGTTCGCCGAGCTGAGCGGCGGCCTGGTCGATCGTGTCCTGGGTGGCCTTGCCGGTCTGCTTGTCCAGCGTGGCGCCCAGTGCCTCCAGCTTGGCGCGCTGCTGTTCAGCCGCTGCAGCGGCTTCCTGATGCTTTGCAGCGAGAACGCCGAGCCCGGCGGTGGCGGCGCCGATCGCGAGGCCCCACGGGCCGCCGAGTGCTGCGCCGCCGATCAGTGCGCCAACCCCGCCCATGGCTCGGCCCAGCTTTCCGGCGCCGTTCTCACCGGCGTCGGCTGCGCCGGTCTTGAACGTCGTCAGCGCGCCGCCTGCGCTGTTGATGCTGGCCTTCAGCAGATCGAACACCGGTGACACGGTTTTGAACGCGAGGTAGGCGGTGACGACGTTGGCGATGAGCGTCGGGTGGTCGCCGAGCAGCTGCGCGGCGGCGCGCAGGAACGGCATGGTGATGCTCGACCAGGCGCTCACGCCGTCGTACACCGAATGCAGGAGGCCGGGCAGTTCCTGCAGGATCGGCTGCCAGCTGGCGAGCTGTTCACGGCCTTGGCGGAAGAACTCTGTCATCTCCGCCTGGCCCTCGGCGGATTTCGCCCAGTCCGCCAGACGTTCGGTGAGTCCGTCGACCGTCTTCAACAGTCCGTCGCCGTCGCTGCGTGCCGCACGCAGAACCGAGGCCAGCAGCGACCCCAGGTTTCCGAGGATCGACCCGAGCTCTTTCGTCGAATCAATGCCGTCGCGCATCCACCGCGCCAGGTCGCCGGACTGGTCGGCGCGCTGAATGAACGCGTCGAACCTCACGGTGAGGTTGGTGAAGCCTTGGGCGAGTTCGGGCAGGAACGTCGAGCCCGCCGCGCCGAGGGTGCGCAGCGACGAAATGACCGGAACGATAGCGCTGTTCAACCGGCTGGCGGCCTCAGCGCTGTTGCCGAAGACCGCCGACAGCGCGGTCTGCGATTGGGCATTGCCGAGCTCGGTGAGCGCGGTCTTGATTCCGGTGTTGTACTGGCGCGCGATAGCGGCCATGCCGCGTTCGACACCTGGCAGCTGGTTGTCGATCAGCTGCTGCAGAGGCCCGGCCACGCCGTCGAAGGTGATGCCCTGCACGACCTTCCGGACGCGCTCCAGCTCGGGCGCGAAACTCTTGGTGGTATCGACGATCTCGCGGGCGCTGACGGCCATGTCCTGATAGGCGGCCATCGCCTTCTCCGGCGAATCGGAGAAGACGTCCTTCAACCCCTGCATACCGACGACGAGGGTGGCGACACCGGCGGAGGCGCCGGCGAAGATGCCGGGCAGCAGCGCCCCCAGGCCGGAGATGCGTTGCACCTCGGTGCCGACGCTGGCCAGAGCGGTCGCGACCGCGGGGAGGTTCCCGACGGCGGTGGCGCCGAGATCGAGCTTGACGCCGGTGACCGCGTCCTTCAGCGCCGACGACAGCGAGGCGCGGTCGATGTCGGCCTTGACACCTACCTGGATGTCTCGACCGGCTGTGCGGCGGAACGTTTCCATCTGTGTCGACGCTTCGCCGGTGTCGAGATCGACACCGACAGCCAGGGGTTCGGTCGCGGTCTGCCGGAACCGTTCGAGGTCTACAGCCGCGCGGGTGGTGTCGGCGCCGATGTCGACGTCGAGGGTGGCGTCGACGCGCTCGAGGTGCGCCCGCAGCTTCGTCACGAAGTCGTCGAAATTGGGGCCGATGTCGACATACGCCGACCCGGCCGAGAAGCTATGGGTCACCGTCACCCCTTTTCGGGATCAGCTGCCGTTCGAGGTCGCGCAGGTCCTCGCGGCGGGCGTGTTCACGCAGGTGGATATGCGGGTATTGCGGCCGGGCTGCAGTCGGTGCGGCCGTGGAGTCGACACGGGCCACGGCGTAGATGAGCTGGATGAGCCGGTCCTCGATATTGGCCAGCCGCGCTTCGATGGGTCCGAATCCTTCGATCGGAACAGTGTTGCTGTCGTCGTCTTCCTGAGCGGCCAGCGCCGCGACGACCTCCGGATCTTGCAGCAGCGCAGCTTGGTAGGCCGAGCCTGCGCGGTTGCGTAGGCGGTCGCGGAACTCCCACAGCTCTCGCCAGTCCCGGGCACCTCGGAGCCAGTCGTCGAGGTCGAGGTGCAGGATTGTGCGCACGTCCCAGCGGAGCTGTGCCCCGTATCCGCCGATGACGTCTACGAGGCCGGAGTACCCCCCGGCACATCACCGGCGCCCGGCCCGAAAAAGTGTTCCATGATCCGCAGGTACAGGCCGACCAGCAGCCGCTCGCCGTCGGCGAACCGCGAGAACGCGGCCACCACACGCATCAGGTCGCGGTCGCCGAGTAGCAGCTGCAGGAACGGCACGATGTTGCCGACGCGGGCGGTGGCTTCGAGCCCGATCTTCGTGGGCAGATCCTGCGGCCACTCGACCACGAGCGGTGGATCGAACCCGTCTTCGGGCCCGAGCCGGAACGGGTCATCGCTGGCCGGGGTGAGCACTTGCAGCGTCGAGCCGCGGGCGCGATCGCGTAGCGCATCGAACGCGGCGATCTTCTCCGCCACCGGGTTCGGCTCCGGGGCCTTGCCCGCTGCTTTGCGCGGGACGGCCTTCTTCGGTGTGCTCGCAGCCATCGAATCCTCCTGTGTCCCTGGTGGTCCTGGTGAGAAGCCGCCCCCGCACCGCACCAGGAATCAATGCGGGGACGGCGCTCAGAGGGTCAGGAAACGGTGACCGCGCAGGTGTCGGTCAGGGCGCCGAGCGTGGCGGTGACCGTGGACGTGCCGGTCGCTACCGCGGTGACCCGGCCCGACGAGTCGGCGGTGGCCTTCGACGTCGCCGACGAACCCCAGGTGCATTCGGCGGTGCGGTTGTAGCCGTTGCTGTCGTACACCGACAGCTGCGCGATCTCGCCCGCCGCGAGGGTGATGGTCGCGGGAGTGACGTTGATCGACGCTGGCGCGCTCAAAAACCCGGCGTCGAGCGCGATGGCGTCGAAACCGGGGCCGCTGCACCCGAAGTCGTACAGCCCACCCTCGCCACCACCGCCGTACCCGGCGTCGTCGAAGATCGCCAGAGTCAACGGCAACGGCAGTTCCTTGCCCGACTGGCCCGCCATCGCGCCGCGCTTGGACACGGCGACCTTGGGCAGTTTGAACCAGGTGTAGATGTCGCCTGCCTGGTTGCGGTCGCGGGCCACCAGCAGCGCGGAATAGTAGAAGATGTTCAGCGCGCTGGTCTTGCTCTGCCTGAAGCCCTTGCCGGGAACCGCAGAGGTGGCCGCCATCTCGACGTTGTGCCACATCGACAGGTTGATCTTCCGCCATTCCTGCGCCACATAATCCACCGTCAGGTTCTCCGCAGTCGGCACCACGCGGCGGGGGCCGGACGAGCCATAGCCTTCGATGGGGCTGGTCTGCAGATCCGGTGCGATACTGACCGCGGCCTGCTTCTGGATCTCACCGGAGGTCTGCCACCCGGCCGGCAGGGTCTGCAGCACTCCGGAACTGTCGCACAGATCGACCGGCATATACGGCGCCCCGGGTGTCCAGGAGTGCAGCATCACCAGCCAGTCCAGCGCGGTGATGACGAGCGGATCGTTCTTGCCCTTCAGAGCGAGAAAACTGGTAGCGGGCATGGCCAGCTCCTTTCGAACAGTGGCAACCGCGGCGCTCTGCGGAACGCCTGGCTAGAAGTCGAAATGTTCTACAGGGGAAGGGATTCGCGGATGAGCGCGTAATCCGGCACGTCGGATGGCAGCTTGCATTCGACGTTGAAGGTCGCCGGGACCAGCCGGTGATCGGGATTCAGCTCGGGCAGTTGCTGCGGGCCGCCAGTCTCCTCGATGCAGGCAACTTCGGTGATCGACCCATCAGCACGTCGCACGGGCCCGCCGTGGGAGTAGCTGAGCATCATCTGCCGCAGGTACTCCATGACCGCCCATGAGTCGGCGCGAGTCTTCGAGATCACGCCGAGCTGCACGGCCGCCGGATCCCATTGCCCCACAGCGTTCAGGCCACCGCGGTACACGCGGACCACGGTGACCCCGCTGTCGATGAGCGCAAAGTGCTCGTCGAGCAACCAGGTCACGGCGAGACCCCGCGGCGTCACCAGGTCGAGGTACGTCTGTACCAGGTCGAGCACGACGAGTTCCCGGTCGGGCCAGCCGCCGCGATACCAGGCTGGAAACTGCACGGTCACAGCAGCCCGCCCATCGAGTTCAGCACGACGTTCAGATCGTGGGCCCCGGCGCGGATACCCTCGTCACCGTCGTCCGTGCCGAACTCGTGCGAAGCGGCGTACCGTTCGCCGACGATCAACCGGGAGTACCAGCGGTCATTGCGACGGCCGCCGATGAACGTCTCAACCCGCGCCGAACGCGCCAGGCGCCCAGTGCGTTTCGCAACAATCTCCCGATAGAGAGCCTGTGCGAGCTCGCCACGCTCGGCCATCAGTGACCGCATCCGCGGGGAGACGAGCAGCGCTGTGACCGCCGGATTGTCGTAGGCGGGGATGTCGTGGCGCATCAGCTGACCCCCTTGATTCGGATGAGCTTGTAGCCGGGGTTCCACCCCGTCATCGGATGCAACTGATCCCAGTGCGCGCCACCGACAGCCAGCCACAGCTGCGCGGTACCGGCACGCCGGAAATGATCGGTCGCCAGCGCCTCGGCCTCGCTCGGGACAGCGAGGTTGCCGTACGCCGTCGAGGCGGTGCGGCGGTCGTTGTCACCAGTGATCGACTCCAGCCAGAACACGCACTGGTCGATCGTGTGGTGCACGGTCAGGGCCTGGTCGCCGACTCGATCTCGGCCGCCGCGCAGCACTTCCCACGTTTCACCGTGGACGATGGCGATCGGGTTCACAGTCCGGCCGCCGTCATCGAGACCGCGCCCGACACGTTGATGCCGAGCAGGGACAAGACCGCGTCACGTTCAGACTCGTACACGAACAGGTTGCCGTCGGGGTTACGGAACGCGATCTGCGTATTGAACGGCCCCATGGTCTGCTGCACCTGCGTGGCGCCCTCGACAACGGTCCCCGGCAATGCGCGGCGAACCATGTTGCAGGACAGGATTTTCAAGCCTTCGGCGAGCAGCTCGTCCTCGACCGCCAGGGCCTCGATGTCGCCGTACGGCTTGAACCAGACCTTGAGCCACCATGCCGCGTCGTCGAGGAGCACGGTGGCGCGGGCCTGCTCCGCCGGGGACAGGGCGCGCCAGCGGGCAGCGACGTCGGTGGGGGTGGCGAAAGCCATGGCTCAGGGCTCCTTGCGGGCGATGGTCCGCCGCTTGGTCGCGGGCTTCTCGCCGGTCGAATCGCCCTCGGCCGGTCGGGATTCGGTCAGTTTGGATTCGGCGGTCGCCGGGGCGGGCTCCTGGCCCTGCACCACGTTGATCCGGTCGAACCGGGCGAGGAAGTCCGGATGCACCTCGACGGTGTCCCCGGCGTAGGCGAGCCGGTAGCGGCCGTCGGGGCGCTGATAGGTCATCAGTCCGACGCGGACGCTGCGGGTGGTGGCGTTCATGCCGCCAGTCCCGTCACTTTCAGCACCGAGTACGGCTGGGTGATCGCGAATACCGGCCGGATCGAGGTCTGCACCCAGGTCGATTCGGTGCCCTCGTCGCGGTAGGTGACCGTCCGCAGTTCCTGCTCGAACCGCATCTGGCCGACCCTGCGCTCCTCCACAACGTACGCGGTACCGGCGGGGACCTGGTTGGACGAGATCATGTCGACCCCGTTGTTGGTCAGAACGTCCCGCCAGCGGTCGCCGTAGGTGACCTGGAAATTGGACATCTCCTGCGGATTGACGATCCACAGGTTGTAGGTGCCGCCGAGCTCGAACGTCTCGGCCTTCAGCGCGGCCTTGGCGAAGTCCGCGGCCGGTTGCACGTTGTTCGCCGTGGTCGTCAGGGTCAGCCCGGCGGCGTCGGCCCACGACACCCCGGTGATCTGCACAGCCGAGCCTATTGCGGTGATGCTGGCCTCGAGTTCGGCGATCGCGCGGCGGTGCAGGTCACGCTGCACGGTGTTGCCGAGCTTGGCGCCCTCGTTCTGAATCACGCTCAGGTCGTTGCGATCGCGCGCCTCATCGGTGACGCGGAACTTGCCGCCGATCTTCTTCACCGTCGCCACCTTCGGCTCGGGCCGATCGAAGGTCAGTTCCGGGAACTCGGCGCCTGGTGCGACTTCTTGCACCGACCGGGTCGCGTACAGGTCGTTCGCCAGCAGCTGCGTGTACAGCAGCGCACCGCCGGACACGCCTCCAGGGGTGGAGAAGATGCGGTCGGCGAAGAACTTCTGCAGCGCGATGTCGCTGATGTAGGTGTTGATCCGCGTCGGTTCGCGCAGCATCAGATCGACGGTGATGTTGTTGCCGGAGACGCTGGGCGTGCCGAGCGGGTACTCCTGGCTGTAGGGAGTCGGTGCCATGATCGGTACCTCCTAATCTCAGGCGCCCGGCAGGGCGACGAAAATCGTGTCGCCATTGGCGGCCGCGGAACTACATGCCTTGCCGACGGCCTTGCCGGAGGCGAGGGTGATGGCGCGGCCGGACGCGTTGACCTCCACCTCGGCACCGGCGGTGATCGCGGCTCCGGCCGTCACCTCGACGACACCGCCGCGCAGAACCGCGACGGTATTGCCGCTGGCGGCGTCGAACGCGGCGACACCGAGGGCCCTGGCTCCGGCAACTGCGGTGGCGACCTTGAGGATGCCGGTGGTGGCGTCGGGGGCGGCCGAGATGTCGACGAACGTCTTGCCCGTCACGTTCGCGGTCGTGAGCGCGGTGATGTCCTTGCCCGGCCGGAACAGGGGGCGGCACTCATTCGCCATGAGCTAGCTCCTTTCCGTTGTGCGTGCCCGCGGCATCCAATCCGCGGGATAGGTGTTGTCCACCGCGGGCGGTGGCGTGGGCGAGGCACCGGGCCTCAGCGACTCCAGCGGCCGATCACTCGGCGGCGGTGGCGTCTTCTCCTTAGTGCCGAACCCCTTGGCCGCCAGGCGGGCGGCGCGGGTGTCCAGCTCCTCCGGGGTGCCGGACCCCAGCAAGTCGATGTCCTCTTCACCGATGCCGTGCTTGTACGCGGCGCGCAGCACGGCGAGTTCGGTCTCGCGGTCGGCGAGGTCCTTCGCCAGCTGGGTGGCCCGGTCGGTGGCGCGCTGGATTTCGGTCTTCTGCGCTTCCTGGGCCTCGTTGTGCGCCTTGACGATCGGCTCGGCCTCGCGGAACTTCGTGCGCCACCCAGCGGCTTCGCGACGCAGCTTCGCGATCTCCGCTTCGTAGTCCTCCGGCGCCCGAGTCGCGGACGGTGTCGCCGGATCCTCCTGCGGCGCCGCTGGTTCCGCTGTCGGGTCGGCGGGCGGTGTCACGGCCGCCGGTGCCGGATCCGCGGGCGCGGTGGTCACAGGTTCATTCACTGGGCCCTCCTGGGGCGTAGGGCCGCCACCAGGGCGGCGGGTGGGTTGTTCCGGACGGCGGCAGCGAAAGCACGGCGGGCGTCGTCACCGGACAAGCCGACAGCCGAGTCACGCCAGATCCGTTCGAGTTGCGGGGCAAGGTCTTTGTGGCGGGCGTAGGCGCGGCGGAACACCTTCCGCGTCGGCTCGCCCTCGGCGACGGTGTCGGCCGCGATCCACAACCGCTCCAGCTGCTCGTACTGCTCGCGGCCTTCCCAGTCGCGACCGCGACGCACCAGCACCACATCGCAGTCACAGTGGTCGTGGAACTGTTCGCCGAGGTCTCGCGAACCGCGGGGCTGGCCGTTGCGGCCGACGACGCGGCTCGCCGACTTGTCCGACCGGTAGACCGGGCCGCGGCTGGCGAGCATCGCGCAGAACGCGCAGTTCTCGCTGCCGGACAGCACACGCGCCCAGCCGATCTCGTCACCGGCACCATTCGCGGTGTCGATCACCGCGTCCCGCCCGGCCTGCCGGGCATGGCGGGCCAGCCTTGCTCCGGCACGAGCAGCGACCACGCGGGTGACCGCCGGATCGGTACGCGTCTGCTCCCGGATCTCCACTCGCACACGCGATGTCCGGCGTGACCGCGGGTCCAGGTCCTCTACCGGCACCTTCACCGGCGGGGTGTCCCGGCCGCCCACGGTGGCGAGCACCGCCTCGATCGCGGCAGCGTCATACGGCCGGATGGCCGCGGGCGTGATGCCGGGCATCTGCTCGTTGATCCGCTGCACCGAGGCGGCGTACGCGCGGCGGCGGTGCCGCTGCACGATCGGCAGCAACCGCGGGGCCAGCGCCTGGCGCTCGCTGTCGGTCAGCGGGACGCCGCCGGACAGTAGCCGCCATACCACGCGCGTGAGCGTCCGGATCAGAGCGAGCACCGGCTACTCCTGCGGCGGAACATCTTGTGTCGGTCGCGGTTCCGGTGGCTCGCCGGGTAGCGGCGGTTGCTCGTCGCCGAGGGTGTCTTGCTCGGCGCGGGCCCGCTTGGCGCGTTCGACCTTCTCGCGCGTCCAGCCGGGGATGTCCTCCCACAGCACTTCGTCGGGGATGCCGAGCATCTGGGCGAGTTTGCCGAGGGCATCGACGGTCTGCGCGTACGAGCGGGCGGTCTTGTCGCGCCAGACGACTTCGCTGGCGAAGTCCTGCGCCGAGTCGGCGTCTCCTGCGATGTGGGCGCACGCTCGCAGCATCTGCTCGTGCGATTCGCCGAGGCTGGTCTCGATCTCGTCGGCCTTGCGGTCTTTGCCAGCCTCCAGCCCCGCCAGGGTGGCCTCGCTGATGTTGCTGATCCCTTCGATGCCGAGGTTCTGGGCGGGCACCTGGCCGATCGCGGCCAGGTCCCGCACCGCGTCGCCCTTCGCCCCGGTGTAGTTCTTCAGGTCGGTGGCCTCGAACTGGCCTACCTTCACGTTCGGGTCCTTGAAAAACCAGGTGTCCGACACTGCCTGGCGCAGCCCCTCGGCTTGATCCTTGGGCATCCAGCCCATGACGTAGCGCTGCCGGAACGCCGAGTAGTACTGGGCGACCAGACCTTCGAACACGGTCTCGTCGATGCGTTCCTGGATGACCATGAGCGGCTCGATAATTCCGAACACCTCTTCCCCGTCGAGCAGCATCCGATCCTGGTAACGCACGATCGGGCACACACCGACGCCGTGCGTGCGGCCCTCGATGTACTCGAAGTTGCTGGCCCGCAGATACGCCGCATCGCGCCAGCCCAGTGCCGACTGCGGCACCGACTTCACGCCGATGAAGTGGACGTTCTGCTCGTCGTAGAGCCGGATCATCGGCCCCTTCATCTCCATGGCCACGATCGGCCAGTCGTCGTCGACCGGGCCGCCACCGCGCGGATCCCATTCCAGCGGCTCGCCATACAGCGCCGTCATCTGGCGAGGGCTCACCCCGCGCAGGTACACGCCATCGGCCGGGTCGGTAGAGCGCAGCGACGGCAGCACCGTCACATACGACACCCCGTACTGCAGCGCAGTCCGGTGCACGCCGGTCTGGCGGGCATCGAACTTGTTGCGCTGCCACCACTCCCACGGCGGCGCAGTGTCCTGCCCGTTGCCGGACAGATAATTGTCCACCTTCATGCTCTGGCTGAACGTGTCCAAGATCAGCGGCAGGAAATTCGTCTGCGCCTTGCGTGCCAGCCCGGCCAGCGGCGCCAGCGGGCCCTGGATCTGCGTGCTGGTCAGCCCGCGAATCTCCAAGCACCGCAACGCTTGCTCGGCGGTCCACGGACGCATGGCGGCGTCGATCTTGTCCAGCCGCTCGAGCTCGAACGGCCGCGGCCCGGACAGAATGTCCCGCACCGCGTCGACGGCCTGCGCCTTGTTCATTCCACCGCCTCACACGAACATCGCTTCGTAGGTCATCTCCTGCCGCGGCACCGACAACCACATCTGCCGCATCAACCGCGCACCCACCGACGCCACCGCAGCGTCAACCTTGCGCAGCGACTCACGGTGTTCCTTGCCGAGCCCGACACCGAACTTGTTCGGCCGGCGCTTCGCGTTGTAGACGTGCTGGGCGTGCAGCTTGTGCGCGTCGTGCCGGAACGCCTTGTCGGCGACATCGGTGGTGAACCGCTCGGCGGCCTCGGTGTGCAGCTTCAGCCACCGCGGATTGCGCATATCCCAGATCACCGGGTGCCGGAAATCGCCGGTCACCACTGCGGGCAACTGCCAGTCCTGGATCTGCGCCCAGTCGTCGCAGAACGGCTCCCAGAACCGTTCGCCGGTCTCGTCGTCGCGGGCATCGGACGGGTCGAACCAGAACCCGAGCACATCCCACACCGCGCACGCGTCCCGGACGCGGCGGTCGACGTCGGCGCGGTCGACGATCCACCGCTGCTTGCTGCTCCAGCCCGCAGGACGCTGCCAGATGCCGACGTAGAACAGATTGCCCGTGTCGAGGTGGCATCCGATCACCGCGGTCGCGTCGTCGGACTTCGACCCGTCGCCGAACAGGAACGCCCGCTCGCCGCAGGCCGGACGGCAGTCCGGATCCCCCAGCGCGTCCCACTGCTGCCGCGTCAGCCACGCATCCGCGGCCGCGAGCCGCTGGTTGTACCACTTGCGCCGGCTCTCCGACGGCGGGTTCGCGGTGTTGAGGATCGACTTGACGATGCGGCCGTTGGGGCGCGTGTCCAGCCAGTACGAGTCGCCCTTGATCGCCTCCAGCACCGCGGGCGCGGCCTCCGCCGTCAGCGGCGCCTCAGGCGGGGCCTCGAGCGAGTCGTACATCAGGCCGAAGTCCCTCGCCGTCGGGCTCTCGCCCACCGTGGAGTCGTAGGCGTCGCGCATCCGCTCGCCGACCGAGTCCTCCCCGTCGCGGCAGGCGTTGCAGATGTCGAGCATCCGCGCCGGGGCGTCGACCTCCGACTTGGCGGCGTTGCCCTCCAGCGCACCGGCCATATCGTGACCGCTGTTCGACGAGTTCCAGTTCTGCGTCTCGGCCCGGATCACCAGCGTCGGCCGACCGCCCTCCACCGTGAGCGGATTGCTCGTCACCGCCTCGATGTGGCGGGTGTCGCCGAGCCCCCACACATTGAGCTTCCCGATCTGGATGCCGTAGTGGTCACGTGTCTCCCGTGGCACCAGCCCGGGGAACAGCTTCATCGTGTTCTTGGTCTGTGCTTCGGCGACAGCGATGATCTGCACCCAGGCATTCGGCTCGTCGCGGCCGACCGGGCGGCCGCCCTCCCAGTGGTCGAACGTCACCTCGGCGAAGCACGCGGCCATCGCCAGACACGCGGCGATCGGGTCCTTACCCCAGCCCTTCAGCCGCTGCAGCACCGCGGAGTGGTAGAGGAAATCGCCGTGCTCGTCGATCGCGTAGAACCACAGCACGAACCGGGCCTGCTCCGGCGTGAACTGCCACGGCTGACCCTTCTTGTCCCGCAACCACTTCCCGCACCACGCCAACACCCGCCAGCCGAGCGTCAGCTCAGGCAGATGCCAGCCGGTGTTCGGATCCCACTGCCATGTCGGTCCCACCTTGACCGGTTCCCACTCCAGATCGACCGGCGGGACGGTGGTGGCGAGCTGATTCTCGTACCACGCGATGATCTCGGCGAACTCGGACTCGGGCGTCGAGATCAGCGCCGGGCCGGAATCACGCGCTACGGCCACGGGTCGCCCACCGGGCGTTCGCCGCGGCCCGGGCCTGCGTACTGCGGGCCTCCGAGGTGTCGTTCGCGTCCGGCAACTTCAGCTGCCGCAGCAGCGCCGCCAGCGTCGTACGATGCTGCCGCAGCTCGGGTACGAGCGGGTTGATCACCGGCTGCCCCTGCGAACCTGTGACGATCAGCTCCTCGGCCGGCATCTGCTCCTCAAGCCGCGCCAGCAGATCGGTTTCGCGGCACGCGGATTCGAGCACGCGCAGCTCATCGGCACGCAATTTGTACGCGCTGGTGACGTCCTTCCACAACTTCCGGCCGGACGCGTCCAGCCCCTTCGGTGCGGGTGTCGTCGCCATGGCGAACCTCCAGGGTCCTCGCCGCCACCTGGGCGGGCTGGCTGAAAACGTGGAAACGGCAACGGGATTGGCAGGCGTCCGGAAGACTGTTGGCCGTGCCGCGCCCCACACCAGCACTTGCCGCTGCCGTGATGGCTGCGTGTGCTGTAGCGGCTCAGGTTCTTGCAGATTTCGACGGCATGCCCACGCCGTTCCAGATCGAATGCTTGCTGCTGACGACGATCTTCGGCGGGTCTGCTGCGTGGCTTGCGGCCCGTTTGCCGAGCTCAGCATCGGGGTGTCACCAAAAAATCCGATAAGTTGACTTAGACCCAAGAATTCGGACGTCAAGGCAGATCTGGCAAGAACCTGGTTCTGGCAAAACCCGGGGAAGCCGCACGCATGATCCGGGGTGCTATGACACCCGCCAGCTGACCGTTCCCGATCCGGGGTCATCCCCCAGGGGATAGGCGGCCGGGATGCGGCTCGGCGGGGCGGTGTCTGCTGCGGCGCGCGATGCCTTGCGCCGCTTCGCTCTTGGTCTTTGCGGCGTGGCAGCTGTCACAGAGCACCCACAGGTTCTCGTCGTCGTTCGTGCCGCCACGAGCGACGTTGGTTTTGTGGTCGACCTGGTAGCCGGGCGCTCCGCAATTCTGACATGTGCGATTGTCGCGCAGGCGGATTCGTTCAGCCTGCGCGCGAGGGACACCGCGGTACCGGTCAGGAGCGCGCGACCACATGGTCGATAAACCAGCGAGCGAGCCTCGCTGCGCGTGTGTAGGGATCACACTCGGGTACACCGAGTGTCCGGTACAGGTCGAGTAGGTGTGCGGCCGTGAGGATGACGGCAACGGACCAGCCGATCGGATACCGGCGGTGCAGCCGACGCGCAGCGTCGGTGAGCTGCTGATCCTGCGCGGCCAAGCCGTCACAGACCACCCATGCCACAGTGAACGCGGCGAATGCCGCACCGCCGGTCACTCTCATGATCAGGCCAGCACACCGACGATCTCGGCTAGGGCCTTGATCACGATGACCGCGATCCTGCCGAAGACCAGCAGGGTGTCCATGTCGACGCTGCCCATGATGTTTCTCCTACTCGGTTGTGGCCGAATCGGTCTCGACCGGGAGTTGGGGTGCAGCGCGCAGCAACACCACCCGCGTGTGCTCGGACGGGTTTGTGGAGCCGCGGGGCGTGGCTCGTTGGGTGCGCTTGCCGGGCACAAATCCCGGTTTGACGCGCTGCACGGTTGTGGGTGCCGGGCCGGATTCGAACCGGCGACCTCCAGCGAATTGGGCTGGCGAGCTACCGCTGCTCTACCCGGCTACGTCGATGTGTTGCTGTGCAATCGCTCGGTTGCGATCTGGGCGTAGCCAGCGGTGGCCTCGATGCCGAGGAACTGCCGGCCTTCAACATAGGCGGCGACACCGGTAGTGCCGCTGCCTGCAAAGGGGTCGAGGATCCGGCCACCGGGCGGCACGGTGCGCACGAGGTGTTGCATGAGCTCGACGGGCTTGGCCGTGATGTGCTGGCGCTGTCTGCCTCTCGGGCTGGCGATGGTGTAGACGCCGGGAAGGCACGGCGGGCGATGGTCACTGGGCAGCTGGCCGTGCGAGGCCCACAGAATGTACTCGCACTCGTTGCGGAATCCGGCCTGCGGGCGTGCTGAGGTCTTGGCCCACACCACGATTCCGCGCCACCGCCAGCCCGCGCACTGCAGCGCATCGGACAGGGCGGGCAACTGCCGCCAATCGGTGAACACGAGCGCCTGCCCGCCGGGGCGGACGAGGCGAAGGACTTCAGTGAGCCAGAACGTGCACCACAGGGTGAACGACCGCTGGTCACGCTGATCGGGAAAGTCGGGCATCGCCCGCGCGGACGATCCTGAGTCGGTGTATTTCTCGTGCGCGGTGCGGCTGGTGCGGTCCGGGGTGCTCGTGCCGCCGCTGCAGTATGGCGGATCGGTGATCAGGGCATCGAACGATGCGGTGGGCAGATCTCGCATGGTGGCGAGCGCTTCGCCGCAGATGATTTCGCCGGTGAGTAACGAGGCGTTGTCGGACATGGGATGCTTCCTGTCGTGCAGGCCCCGCTCGACTGATCCGGGCATGAAAATGGAGTGGCCAGCTGATTGCCGATCCACTCCTTGCCCACTCTAAGCATCACTGGGGGGACAACAGATGTCAAGCCATCCGGCACGCCACATCCGCAGTCCGTCATCTGGAGGGCACCACGGTGAGCCGTGGTCGCTGTGCTGATCCAAGGGATGCGCCAGCGCCGTCTCCCGCATGTTGGGTGATGGTGAGCCCGAACAGGTACTCGGTCAGTCCGTCCGACGGCAGCCCGAATTCGGCGGCAATCTTCCGGATTGTGAACCCCTGGCCGCGGAGGGCTGCCAGGACCTTCCCCATTACCTGCGAAGACTCGTGGGCCAGCTTCGATCCCGGCTCAGCGGAACGGAATCCACGTTTGCTGAGTTCGACGAGCGCTGAGCGGTATGTCCAGTCAGTCATGAGCCCCAGGCTGTGTAGGCGCCCCGCCAAGGCCGTCGCCGAGACCCGCCAGCGCGATTTCGCCCGAATGATCTCCCGGACGCTCGGGTTATGCAGTCCAAGTGCCAGCACGTCTCGACGGGGCATGAGGAGAGCGGCGGCGAACTGATTCGCTGCTGTTTCGGCTTCCCGGCCGTGGGGAACCGCGTGCTCACCGTGTAGGCATAGATGCCCGAGTTCGTGGGCGGCATCGAATCGCAGGCGTTCAGCGGTCTTGCTGGTGTCGAGGAATACGAACGGGGTGCCGCGGTGGTAGAAGCTGAAGGCATCGACATCGCGGAAGTCGGAGGCGATGCTCATCACGCGGACGCCGTGCAGTTCCATCACGGGCAGCAACTGCTTGATCGGGCCTGTGCCGAGATCCCAGCGGGCGCGTAGCGTATCGGCGGCCAGCTCAGGATCCCAGTCGGTCAGCGCGGGAATGTTGTTGGCAGGCAAAGTGAATCGTCGTTCGACCCATTCCATGATCTCCACACCTTGCTTGCCAGCCGATATCGCACGGTCGCGCTCGCGTGCGGTCATCTTGCTCAGAGCGCGGAAGCTGACGCCGTCGACAGCTAACGGGTCGATCTCGTCGAGGCTGAAGAACTCCGGCAAAACACGGAGGGTGCGAGCGAGTTCGATTCGTCGTTCGAGGGAGGGCTCGTCATCCCCTGTTTCCCATCGTTGGACCGTCTTCTCGGCGACATCGAGCGCCGAGGCCAGGTGGGTGCGCGCCAACCCAGCTCGTCGTCGTGCGAAGACGAGCCGAGAGGGCACGAACCGTGTTGAAGCTGTCGTCATTTGGGAGGGACCGGGACATCTACATTGCCCTGGTCGTCGTCTTCGTCGTCGGGGCCGGGATCGATATCGACGGTGGGGGTCAGATCGAGCGGATCGAGAATGATGCGTTCCCGCCAGCCACGCGGATACTTG
This sequence comes from Nocardia transvalensis, assembly GCF_015477765.1. Lineage (GTDB taxonomy): Bacteria > Actinomycetota > Actinomycetes > Mycobacteriales > Mycobacteriaceae > Nocardia > Nocardia transvalensis_A. The sequence goes on from NZ_JADLQQ010000003.1 coordinate 304,557, forward strand.
CTCTTGTCGAGATAGGTTGGCGCGCTAAGTTCTATACGAATCTCATCGGCGTCCGGGCGGTGCAGCAGATACCAGACATCCCATAGCCCCACAGCGGTATCCGAAGCCGGGAAGTCAGGGTCGATAGCATCGAACCCGTCGGCAACACACCGAGTCTTCGCCAACGCGCAGTGGCCCTTGGGCCACTTGGTTGTCAACTCGTCATCAGTTCCGGCCAGTCCCGTGAACTCGTTGCCGGCAGCGACAACGATTGCCAACCCGCGCTCGGGGTTGACAGTGCGGGCGACGCCGTCGTTCTGATCGATCTTCCAGTCGCGAGGGATCAGGAGTTCGCGCAGGAACGCGACAGCGGCCTGATGCATCCGTTGCCCCGGGGTACCCGGTGGGGACAGTGGGTTGGCGTTCTCGGCGTCGTGTACTGCAGGCCGGATGATGCGGTCGTGGACTTCCGCCTGGGTCAGGTTGAACCGCTGCAGCGGATTGGGCTGAGGTTGGGGAACATGTTTCCTGTACAGGACTGCCACGTCACCCGCCTTTCGTGTGTAGGACCCCGCTTAACGTCCAGAAAATTTACCACAGATGAGGTCGGAAATCCGGACATGACATGATCATGGTCGGTGTCCTCGCTGTAGATTACGGCACGCCGCCGATCAAGCCGATCACGTAACCGATCCTCCGCCCCTTCGCCGCCGCGCATGCTTTAAATGCGCGACCAGCACGTCACCTAGCCGGTAGAACTTCGTCACGCCGTCGACCGCCGCGGCGTGCAGCCCCTTCTTGGCGAGATACCGCACCCTGTCACGGTTGAGACCGATGCCGATGTCGCCGAGCCGGTGCGCGATCTTCTCCACTTGGTCGGCCGTCAGCACGGTGTTGTTCGCCGCCCGTAACCGTGCCTCGTCGATGAACACCTCGTCCTCGGGCGGCAGATCCACCACGCGCTGACATTCGTCGACCGTGGCCTTGATATCGCCGAGCGCGGTCTCGGCGCCGGGCGTCATGGCCAGCGCGTACACGTGCCGGTCCAGCCACCGCGCCGCACTGATCAGGTCATCGACCGCGGGAACGGCGACCGCACGCTGCTCGCACACCAGCCGCACCCAGCCGGACAGCTCATTGCGCAACTGCTCGGCCGCTTCGAACGCGCCCAGGTGCATCGGCAGCTGCGCGCCGACGCGACACGATCGGCGCGGTGCCGCCAGACCGACTTTGCTGACGTTTGCCTGGCGGGTCTCGGTGACCGCGAGATCCTCGGCAAGCGAAGGGATTCGGCTCAGCAGCTCGACCAATTGCTGAATCTCGGGCCGAGACAGGTACAGATGATCGGTGTCGGCTACAGCCACGGAATGCTCCAGTACAGCAACCCGTTTGCGGTGTCGAAGATGCGGCGCAGCAGCTTCCGCCACTTCGGGGCGTCCGGCGGCAGTGGCGGGTGGTACCCGAATGGTCCGACGGTCATCTCATGCCTCCTCGGGCCGGGTGCCGGTGGTGAGCGCGACGAAATCCCGGAGCGTCATGAGCACGTACTGCTCGCCGGGGTCGCTGACGCCACGCCGCTTGGCGACGATCGCAGCGGCGATAGCGTCGTCGTTGCCTCTCTCGACCTCGGCCTCGGTGAGCCACTGACCGGGTAACAGTCGGCCACCGTAGTCCTTGCATTCCAAGACGACTCGACGCCCGCCGGCGGTGCGTAGGCCGGATATGTCGCCGCGGTCCTTGGCACCGTTGCGGGTGCGACGTTCGATCCGGTCGTCGACCTCGACCGCCAGGTATCCGCAATGCGGGTTTCGAAGGCGGTGCCAGCTTTTCGGGCGCTCGCGCGCGAGCGGGTTCGGCGCGGTAGTTCGTTGGTGCGGTCACGCATTGGCGACCGCCTTGTCGTCGGCGATCTTGCGCACTAGGCGCATCACTTCGGCACGCCGGTCTTCGGACGCGGGCGGGGCGGGGAGGGCTGCGAGGTGGGCCTTTTCACGCTCGGCACGGTCGCGACGAAGCTCGCGGGCGTGGTGGATCAGGTGTTTGGGCATGGCGCGGTCGGCGGATTCGCAATAGTGCCGGGTAACGGCCTCGAGCAGATCAGCAAGCGCGAGATCGTAGCGAGTAAACGCCTCGGCCCAGCCGTGGGCGAGGGCGATGTCGGGCTTGGAGAATGTCGGATCGAAGGCGGCGCACTTGGCGAGTACCTGCGACGCTTCGGCGGGTGTGGTCATTGAATCGCTCTCTGCTCATGCGGGTTCGGGCCGAGGTGGCCAGCGGAGGGCGGACCGTGGTCGAGTTGTGCGCCGAGTTCGAGCCAGCCTCGGGCCTTGCTGGTGGCCGCGCCTTCGGCCGATGCGGTGGGGGACCGGGTGCGCACGCGCACCACCTCGGACACCAGCGACGGCAGCACGCCAGGGCCGAGTTTCGGCTTGTCCAGCCACAGCGAGAGGGCTTGCCGCACATCGGCCTCGGCGGTGCCGGTCTTCAGCAGGGCACCGGCGCGGATGGCGAGATCGGTGCGCACCGCGTGAGGGTGGTCGTCAGGGATCACTTGGCGGACGAGCTTCCAGCCGTGCCCGTCGACGGCGGGGCCGTGGGGCGTGGCGTCGTCGTCGCGCGGGTTGGTTTCGTAAGTGCCGTTAGGTAGGTGACCAGAGTTCTCTATCTCTATCTCTGAGTCTGGTTCGATTCCGTTGCCGTTTTGCTTCGGCGTTTGCTTCGCTTCGCCCGAAGCATTTGCTTCCCGGTAGGTTCCGGGTTTGCTTCGTGTTCGGCGGGTCTCGCCGGACTTCTGTCCGCCCTTGCGGCCCGCCTCGGCGCGAGCGGTGCGGCGCTGGTCGAGTTCGTCGGCGCTAGGTTGGTGTTCGAGCCAGTCGTGTACGACTGCGGCGTCGTCGTCGAGGTACACGAGTCCGGTGTCGATGAGTTCTTTGCGGGCCTTGGCCTTCCAGCGCCGTGTCCAGACCTGCAAGGGGATGCGACCGTCGTTGCGGCTGCGGCGGCACAGGCACCATGCCTCGACCAGAGCGCGGAAGGCGCTGTCGGACAGCGGTTCCACCTTCGGGTGTTCGGGCATCCCACTGTGCACCCGGACGAACTCGCGCGGATCCAGGGTGCGCGCCATCAGGCCACCTCGACCGTGCGCAGGGGCATCCCGGAGCGACATCCATAGGGCGAGCAGCCGTCCGGGTCGCCGTGCTCGGCCAATTCGTCAAAGATGTCGAGCTGTCGGTCGGCCCATTCGCGCCGGGTGACATGGTCGATCGGCGCGAGTTCCAGCGGCACACGGGCACGGTGCAAGAACGCCTCTCCGTCGAGCTGCGCAGCACCGGTGCGGGTGCCGCCCTTGCGGATCCGCCGGTCGAAATCGACGACGTCGGCCCATTCATCGGGGTAGTGGTCGCGCATCTCGCGCCATTGACGATTCCCGTGATATGGGCATCCGATACACGCGGACTTGGCGACCGCACCCCATCCGGCCGCGCGCAGCCAGCGCTCGCAGTCCTTGCGGGACATACCGAGCTCAAGCAGCGGATACCGCTTGCGGGTGTAGCGGTTCTCAGGGCGATCGTTGACACGGTGCACCTCGTCGGTCGAGAACCCGATCCACTGTTCGGCGACCCGACCGCGCGGCACCGTGCGGTAGCCGGGCGGAGTCGCGCCGAGCAGCATCCGCACGGCACGGTTGATCGGTTTGAGCTTGTACTCGTAGGTGCATTGCCGCCGCCCCATGCCTTCGCGCTCGGCGCGGGTCGCGGGCCGTGGGTCGCTGTAGCCGACGATTACCGGGTGCCCGTGGTTGTCGTGCTCGGTGATCTCGTCGCGGACCATCGTGCCCTCGGGGGCGAGGGTGTAGTACGGGATGGACACGAACCGCGCGTTCGGGTCGAGGGTGTCGGCGCGAAGGTTGCCCTTGCTCACTCGGTAGAGGGGAATTCCGGCGCGGGCGAGTTCGGCGGCGAGTCGGTCGAGATGCTCGTACACCCGGCGCGGCTCCCACCCCGTATCGGCGAAGATTGCGCCGTCGACGCGCATCGAATCGCCGTTCGGCAGGACTTCGCCGCGGCAGGCCATGAGTGCCAGCGTGGTTGATTGGACACCGGCGCCCAGACTTAGAAGTTGCAGCCGCGCATCGAGTTTGGTCGAGGCTAGCTCGCCTGTTCGGAGCATCAACCGCCCTCCAAGCCGTTGAGGTCCAACATCGGCGTTGCGACGCTGCGGGCGGTGCGGCAATCGACACACAGCCGATCGCGGGGCACTTCGATGTCGGGGTGGAATGGTCGGCGGCACTCCCGGCAGTCCATGAGGACGACCGGGCCGTGCTTGCCGACCTTGTAGCGGTGCGGGATCGGCCGCCGGAGTTGGCGCCCGGGCGGCCTCTCTTGGCCGTGGCTCCCGGGCCACGGCCCGATCAGGACCTCGCTCATGCGCCCCCGCCAGGAGCAGGGTCGCCGAGTTCGGGGAGTGCGCGTTGTCCGGTCTGGTCGCCCTCAGCCGCGGGTGGGTCTCCCCCGTCGGTCTTGCGTCGGCGGCCTGTCTTCGTGATCTCTTCGGCGGTTACGTGCTTGGGTGGTGCGGGGGCGAATTCATCGTCGACGGCGACCTCGCCGCGTTTGATGGACTGGAAGATGGTCGACAGCTGGCCGACGTCGTGACCGGTCCAGTCGTTCGAGGCGCGGCCGATCTTGTCCTCAAGCTGTGCGACGGTGACGCCGACGGACTCGAATGCCTTGATGGCGTTAGCGATTCGCTGTGTGAGCGGTTGGCCGCCGCCGTCCTCGAGGGTCTGGTCGCAGTTGGCTTTCGCCTCCTCGACGAACCAGGACGGCAGTACCGCGTAGATCTGCTCGCGCAGACGGCGGGCACCGGCGTTGGCGTTGTTCTCGTAGATGTCGCGGGTTTCGGTGAGCTTCTTCGCGCCAGCTTTGGTGTCGCGGACGTGCGGCACGATGAACGTCGTCGATGCCCGGGCGTTGGTTTGCATATCCCAGGCGTGGGCGAGCATTTCCGACTCGCCCTTGGTGTCGTCACGGCGCAGCTCCTTGAGCCCGTAGTCGATGTTGCCCCAGCAACGCGCGAGCTCCTTCGCAAGATGGATCGATGCGCCGGTGACCTGTTCACCGCCGCGGCGATAGCGGTAATACGCCTTCTCGGCGACCGCCATTTGCGCGGTGGCGTCGCGCATCTCCTCGACCGCGGCGGCCTTGTTCCTCGGACGCTGCTGGGCGACCAGCACGGCGGCGTGGACCTCAGCCACGGCGCGGGACTGCTCGACCGCGGTCGCCTGACTCACCTCCGCGCGGGCGGTCGGGGCGGCAGCGAGCGGCTGGTAACGGGCGGGGGCGCTCACGGGCGGTTCTCCTCTTGGTAGTAGGCCCAGTTCGGCAGGCCGACCAGGTGCACGTCGGTGCCCCAGCCGGGCCAGGTGTCGGTTTCCACGCAGCGCGCATAGGTGTCGATGGCGCGGCGGTTACGGGAGTGGCCGTAGGCGAGCGCGTCGGTGTCCAACTCGACCACCGACACCAGATGCGGCGGCCTTTTACTGACGACGATGAACACGAACGCCGGATCGGGGTCCAGGCCGAGAGTGATGGCCACCTGCCGGTACCAGTCGGCTTGCTCGGCGTAGCCGTAGCGGGCGGCCGACGCCGAAAACGTTGCGGGGCATGCGGTGTCGGCGCTTTTGAGGTCGACCATGATCAGGCGTGTGGCCGTGTTTTCGGGCAACCAGTCCGGACGGGCCCGCAGCATCACCCCTGTGGCGTGGTCGCGGCAATACAGCGACAGCTCGGCCGTGCCGCCCTCGAGCAGCACCGCAGCCAACTCGTTGCCGCGCACGGCGTCGGCCATTGCCGTGACCGTGGCGTACTGCTTGGTCAACAGCGGTGTCCGTCCGGTCTGCCACGCCTGGATCTGCTGGCGCTGGGCGTCCTTGCTGCGCCACGAGTCCGCGTCGACCACCATGATTTCCGGGCCGTCGCCGAGAGTCAGGGTGTGGAACGCGGTGCCGATATCGAAGTGGTCGGCCGAATCGGTGCGCGGGTTGTCGCGCTCATACCGAAATTGCGCTGGGCAGGTCTCTAGCAGCCGCCGCACACCGGACGAGGACAGCGACGCCGTATCGGCGTGATAGACGGTGTTCGGGATACCCGCGTACACACCGGGCTCCGTCGGCGCGACCGGCTCAGCCGCGTTGCGGCAGTGGGGGCAGATCTCACGGTCGAGATCCGATACAGAGCAGATGTCGTTCACACCGCCCCCGTTCGCGGGTTGCTGAATCCCCACCGGAACAGGCTGCGCTCGGTCACCCCATAGGCGTCCATCAGCCAGGCCAGGGCGCGAGTATGGCTGTATCCCAGAATTGTTCGCGCGAACTCGTACTCCTCGTGGGCGATATCGGCCGGGGTGACGGCCTTACGCCGCTTCACCTTCCGACCCGCCACCACGACCAGACGAGACCGGCCCTCACCGACAGGTTCGGCCACCTGGGCCAACCACCCGCCGTCCCCGGACGGGAACGCCGCGGCATGCATGCCGGGGGCGAGCGTGCCGACCGTCGTGCGGATCTCTCCGCGAACGATCACCTGTACCGATCCGGTCATCGGTCCTCACCCCCGTACCGGTGTCCGTGGAATGCGGTCTCCCAGATCCAGGCCGGGTACGAATTCACCTCGCCATACAGGTGGTGCGGAACCTTCACCGGGTCGATTCCGTGTTCCTTGGCGATCATGCTCGCTTGGCGTCCGACCTTGTTCAGGAACTGTGTCGAGGTGTTGCCGATGCCGTTGAGCCGCGCGTACCCGAGCGCGGAATACCAGTCGTGGCGGCCCTCGATCGCGTCGAGTCGAGCCTCGGTGTTGGCGGCGATGGCCTTGGCCTCCTCCGCGGTGCGGTGCACGGACTCGAGCTGGTCGATCTGTGCACGCAAGACGTCGAAGGTGGACAACACCGCAGACGACCCGGTCGGGGCGGTCTCGGCCACGCGGGTCTGGATCGCGAAGTACGCCTGCGCCGCAGCAACTTCCGGCTTGTTCGGGTCGCCGTTCATGGCGACCAGATAGGCGGCGAACCGCGACAGCTCGAAATCCACAGCCGGTTTGGTCTCCGACATTCTCTGGGATCGCAGAAAATTGCTGGTCACGTCGTGGTTTTGATTCTCGGCCGCTTTCATCGCCCGCCGCAGGGGCACCAGGAAGTTCTCCCAGCGGGCATAGCCCATCAACGGCATCAACTCCCGCGCCGACCAGTACTCGGCCCCGTCGGGACGGGAGCGCTTGATCGAATCGAACGGTGACCCTTCGGCCGCCGGGATCAGATCTGTGCTCATCGGGTCACCGCCACGGCGGCATAACCCAGGCGGGCAAGGATGGCTTGGACACGGTCGGCGAACTCGGCCTGCCCAGCCCAGCGCAGGTCCTCCTCCAAGCGAGCCAGACCAGCCGCGACTGTGAGGTCTGCGGCGTGTGCGTGATTTTCCGACAGGATGGGGTGCATACCCATTCGCTACGATTCCTCTCGTCATCGCGAAATGCGCTCGCCGAGCCGCGAACTCGGTCGAGCGCGCTGAGCTAACGGTTTGGCAGGACGTCCGGCACGGGGTCATCTCCACCCGTGCCGGGCGTCGAGGTCCCCTGTTCGGTGCCAGGCGACGACTCGAGCGGAGTCAGCGACAACGAGATCTGCGCCGCTTCCTCGGCGATGGACACCAGACGGAACAGGTCGACCGCGCCGCCGCTGAATGCCGCGTGAATGCACAGGGTCACGAGGCGGTCGGCCACGGTCGCCAACTGGTTTCGGGCATCGGCCCGGGGGTCGCGAGTGGTGGCAGGGTTCATGCCGCGCTCGCTTTCCGCCGGTGGACCGTGGCGAGCAGGTCAGCGTGGCCTCGTTTTCGAGCTTGCGCTGGCGGCGGTGCCGTTCGGCCTCGCCGATGATGCGCTCCATCTCGCGGGCGCTGGTGAAACCGAAGGCGCTGGCAATCAGTTCGGCCTCGGCGGGGGTGACAGGTGCGCCGTTCTTGTATTGGCACGGGATGCGGTGGCCGCCGGTGGCTTTGGTCGGCATTCATTCTCCTGTTCGGCGGTGGTGGGGCGCGTCCCGGAGAGCTGGGTGTGAGGGGGTCACCCGGCGGTCCCTCTCCGGGACGCGGGCCCTCGGTGCGGTGTCGGCGCACACCGCACCGAGGGAGGTCTCAGTGGGTGCGGCGGCGTTCGAGGCGTCGGCGGCTGGCAGGGGTGAGTCCGGTGGAGTCGGTCGTGACCGGTCGGCTCGGGCCGGTCGCCATGTACTCGACGAGGGCGGCCATGTCGCTGAGTGTCATGCGCCACTCGCGGCCCGCGCGGCGGCCAGGGATCTGTCGAGCGTTGAGCCGTCGCCGGAGCCAGTCTTCGGACGGAACACCGGTCTTCTCGACCACAAAGGCCAAGGGAAAAGTCTCGACCTCGTCCGGTGTCATGGCCTCGCTCATACCGGGGTCCTCGCGGTGCCGGGAACGATCGGTCGCGTCGCGAGATTGGTCACGCCACCCCCTACCCCACCACTAAGGTCAGATTGACCATAATTACTGGTCGATTCAGGTAAAAAAAGATCTTCGACCGATACCTGCAAACGTCGAGCGATGCGTGCGGCAGGCTCGTCACCGAGACCGTCCACCTCACCTCGGAGCAGTCGGCCGATGTAGGAATGTGCCCTGTAGCCCGCCGCCTGAGCGAGGTCGCGCTGGGATACCTCCTCGATCGCCATGAGCCGCGCCAGTTTCTTCCGGTCTTTGAGGATCATCGCCACCTCTCGGTCCACCCGGGTCCGACCCCGGGTACTCGGCCAAGCTATCAATACATGGCCAGTATGTCCAGAAAAAATGGTCTTCCAGTTATCATCTGGTGTCCAGTCGTCTTACCAACCCTCTCGCGGTTGTGAGACCTACCAGGGGAAAGAGTTGGGAAAACGTGCGATAGTTAGGTGTCCTGCGATGGAGAGGAACACCACAATCGTGGTGTCCTCGCCCGCAGGCTCGTGCCAACAGAGCAGAGGGGAAACTCGTGGCATCACGTGAACAGACCCATCTCGGCGCGCTGATCGAGCAGCAGAAGAAGATCAACGGTCTGTCCGATGCACAGGTCGTCCAGCGTGCGGTAGAGCGTGGGGAGAAACTCGGGAAGTCCAACCTCGGCCGAGTCGCCACCGGCGACAACCCGGCGCTGAGCCGGGCGACGATCTTCGGCTTGGCTGCCGGACTCGGCGTCACTCCGGCAACTGTGGTCAGAGCGGTGGTGGCCGACATGGGGATCATCCTCGCCGAAGCCGAGGCCGACTCCGAGACGGCCATCCGGACCGATCCGACGCTGTCGGAGGACAACCGCCGGATCCTGTTGGCCATGCTCAGAGAGATGCGTCTCGGTCGCACCCGCGGCCCCGATGCCGTCCCTGTGGTCGAGTCCGGGAAGGCTTATCGCAGCCCGCACCCGTTGCGTCGCGAGCGCGAGCACTCACCACACCGGTCTTGACAAGACCGGTCATCGGGTGATCGTCGGGAAGCACCGAGAAGACCCAGCACCTCCACACGCTACCGGCGTAGTGCCAGCCATCCTTCCTCCGCGGCGGCGTCCACACCGCGGCTTCGGCCAGGCCGACCAGCTCGGCCTCCTGCTCGATCGTCAGACCCCACCGCGGTGAGGCGACGATACCGGTACGGCGCACGGCCACGGTGCCGATCTCGGCGACGGCATTGCCCGCCGCATCCAGGTCGTAGTCGACCGCACCGAACGGGGGGTCGATGACGATGCCGAGCGCCGCCAGTTCCTCTTTCGTGGCGACCAGGCGGGCCGTCCCGTAACCGGGCATACCCGCCAGCAGCGCACCATCCGTCATCGTGGGAGTCCTCCCCTTGTAGCGGTCCAACCGCGGCAACCCACCGGGCCGCCGCCACGCCGACCAGCCCCACCTAAAGCACTACAAGAAAAACAACAACTCAATCGATTTCAGACGATGATTTTCAGGCTTATCGGCGCAGGCTCAGTGTAGGGGATGAGACCGACGCGCTCGGGCACCCTAGGAGCGCGTCCACCACATGACTTCCGGGTAAGTTTACTGGCCGCACCGAACTCGTGTGGATGGTCGGGTAAAGTCCATTTCCCAACGCCTACTACAGGGCGACGTAGACACTGATAGGGTATCTACCTGGGGAATCTCCGGAACACCGGTCCGAGTCTTTCATTTCGAAACAGGCAAGTTCACCTATCACGTACCGATAACGACAAGGATCTCACAAAGCCAACCGATCTATCCCCAGATCGCTCGTGGTTATCCACAGATATCGGCGGACATTTCCACAGGGAACCCACCCCGAGATCCGGCAAAATATTTGCCATGCTATTGCCATGACTGTGACGAGCGTCACTGCAATAAGTGGACGATGGGCGTGTCGCGCCCTCCACGACCAATGTCATGCGGCTCTATCCGCACCCCGGAAGGCCCGCGATCGTCGAGAACGTAGCCGTGCCGCCCGCCCGCGGGCACCTGTCGCGTGGCTGCTCATCGGTAACGGCCGGACGGTGCTCCACCGGTCGAGCGACCACTGAATGACCGCGCGCACCGCGGCCAGTTCGTCATGGTGACGCGTCTGCGCTGTTTCCAGCGCAGCGCGCAGCTTCTCGGCGGCGTCGACCGCGGCATCACGCTCGGCCTCGGCCTGATCACGCTCGGCGTGCACCGTGCTGATCTCGGCGTCGGCCACCGCCGCCACCCGGGCGACCTCCTGCTCGCAGTCCGCGCGCATCCGTGACACGGCCTCGACCGCCGCGTCACGGGTCGCGATCGCCTCCTCGGCCGCCTCGAGCGCGACTCGCTGCAGCTCGAGGGCCTCGTCACGCGCGCGGCGAGCCTGCAATGCGTCATGCTCGGCGGCGGCCTGCGCGGCGCGGGCTTGGTCGACGCGCGCGGCGGCCTCGCGCTGGACCTGCTCCAGCTCGAGCGCGACCAGTTGCGGGTCGACCAGGTCGGCGGCCAGCTGCTCGGTGTCGGCCAGCTCGGCGAGCAGCTCGGCCTTGAGCTCCTCGATCCGGGCGAGCGCGCCGACGAGGCTCTGCGCGCGCTCGGTGACCGGGCGCTGCGGACCGGTGTCGGCCGCCGCCGTAGCGGCCCGGTCCCGGTAGCGCCGATCGGCCCGTAACCGGTTGACCGCGTTGTGTTTCGGGTCGTCACAGTACGTGCGGGGGCGGCCGGGTCCGGATCGCTGCGCGACGGTCCGGCCGCAGACCTTGTCGGGTCCGGTCGGGAAGGGGCAGAGTCCGGAAACGCTGGTGGTGGTCATAGGATTTGGTTTCGTTTCACGACGGCAAGGAAATGTAATCGCTGGCTCAGGCGGCGATCGGATCGCCGGCCTCGTAGTGGGCGACGTGGTCGACCGCGGCGTCGTAGGAGGTGAAGACCTGGGATTGGACCTCGCCGTGGGGGTCCATCCAGATCGCCTCGAATCCCCCGGCCACCGCGGTGATTTCGCCGAGCCGCCCGGTGCGGGCGAGCCGCCGACGGCGCACGAGCTCGAGATCGACGACCTCGCTGCGCAGGCGCGGCAGGCGGTTGGCCACGGTTTGCGCGGCGGCGGCGCTGGCGGTCTGGCCGATGTGCCCGTAGCGCTTGTCGGTGGTGTTGATGCTCTCGTGGCCCGCGTCCCGGGAGACGACCCAGATCGGCACCCCGTCCTGCAGGCGCCAGGAAATCCCGGTGTGCCGCAACGTGTACGGGGTGATCCGCTTGGCCAGCAGCCGCGCAATCACCGGCGCGTACCGGGCGAGCAGCACCTCCGGCGCCTCGCCTTCCCAATGCGCACGGCGGGAGAACGGCCCGAAATCGCCCGCAGCCAGAGCCCGTAGCCGCTTGAGAGCGGGCACGAAACACTTCTTGTACCAATAGGTCACGGTGATCGGGCCGCCGGTACTGGTGGTGAACAGCAGCTCCTCCGGGCGGCGCCCTGCCAGGGGCAGGCGGGCGACGGTCTCGAGGGGCACGTAGGCGGTGCGGACGCCGCGGCGGGTCTTGGGCTTGCCGAGCTTGGTCCTGCCGTTGGCGTACTTGTATGCCTTGGTGATCGACACCGCCCCGGTGGCGGGGTCGATGTCGCCGACGGTGAGCGCGGCGATCTCCGACGGCCGCGCCATCGACAGCACGCACAGTTCCAGTTGCGGACGCCAGCGCGGGGCGACGAGCGCCTCGAGCAGTTCGTACTCGTCCTCGTCCAGCCAGTCCAGCTCGGGTCCGTCCACGGGCGGCAGGCGGGTGTCGGCGCACGGGTTGTATGGGATCAGCGGTTCGGGCCGCTGGCGGGCCGCCGCCGCGCACGCGGCCGAGAGAAACCCGTGCTTGTTCGCGATCGTTTTGGCACCGTTGCCGACCTCCTGTTCGAGCCACACCACCCACGCGGCGTCCATGTCCTGGGAGAACGCGTCGATCGGCAGGTACTCGGTGAAGTAGGGCGCGATGTCGCGGTCGATGAACCGGTGGTAGCGCTGCCGCGTCGCCTCTTCGATGCCGGTCAGCCGGTCGGCGTAGCGGCGGCACCACCCGACCAGGGTCACGACCTCGACCGTTGCGAGGAGCTGGGCGGCGAGGATCCGCTCGGCCTCGACGGCGCCGAACTGATGCAGCAGATTCGCCCATCGGACCGCCGCGACGGGGTCGTCGAAACTCTTCGAGGTCTCCACGATGTCCCCGTCGCGCGGGATGCGGTAGCGGATCTGGTAGTAGATCGACCCGTCCGCGCGGCGGCGCGGCCGCGGAGTCGGCGGCTTGCGAGTACGGCACCGGCGGGAACGGGAAGCGACAAGAGCGGGCATGCCCCGACAGCCTTTCGTCGGGCGCCGAATCCCCTCAGATTCGTGATGTGGACCGCTCTGTGGACGCAGACCTGGTCAAGATCACCGATCTTGCCGTTGACCTGCGCCGACAGTTGTGGAGCGTAGGGGAATCGAACCCCTAACCCCTGCCTTGCAAAGGCAGTGCTCTGCCAATTGAGCTAACGCCCCGCGGCCGCAGCGTGCGGCGCCGTGAAACGGTACCGCCTGCCCTCGGCCATGGTCAAAACACGAGACAGTATACCGAACGTATGTTCGGCCCCTACTCGTGAGGTCATGCGACCGCGGGTCCGTTTTCGGCATGGTGTGGATATGGATGTTGTGCGTGACTACGCCTTGCTGGCGCTGCGAATCGACCGGCTCGTGGCCGAAAGCCCCAGTGGGAATTGGATACTGGATTATCGGGGGCCCGAACGGTACCGCGCGGAGGTCGTCGCCGAGCCGTTGCCGAATCCGGCACAGCTGATCGCCGCCGCCGAGGAGCTCGCGGCCGCCGTCGACGACGTCGCGCTGGCCGAACAGATCGGCGCTCTGCACACCATGGCCCGGCTGTTGGCCGGAGAACGGCTGTCGCTGCGGGACCAGGTGCGCGGCATGCTCGGAATCGAGGTCGACTGGATTCCCGACGCGGCATTCGACGAGGCATATGAGCTGCTCGATCGAGGTCTGCCGCAGACCGGGGGCACGCTCGCCGAACGGATGGAAGCCTGGCGCACGAGTCACACCCTCCCGACCGGAGACACCGCGCGACTGGCCGAACTGGTGCTGCACACGGTCGACGAAAGCCGCAGGCGCAGCGAGGAATTTCTGCCATTGCCCGAGAAGATCGATATCACCTGCGAATTCGCGCCCGGCCCGTTCCGCGGTCTGTATCGCGGCGGTCCGAACGGAACCGTCTTCGTGGATCCGCAGCTGCCGTTCAACCTGGCCGACCTGTGCTACGTCGTCACCCACGAAGCCTTTCCCGGCCATATCTGCGAGTTCATGATGAAACAGGACCGGCTGGCCGACCGGCCGGACATTCAGGTCCGCGTGATGCCCTCGCCCGCCTTCGTCGTATCCGAAGGAATCGGGCTGCACGCCGAGCACCTGATCTTCCCCGGCGACCAGGCCCAACGGTGGCTCGTCGACACCGTCGACGAACTCCAGCCCGACTCGAGCGATTACGCCGCGATCCATCACGCCGAGAACATGCTGTTCGGCGCGTACTGCAATGCGGCCTTCCTGGTCGCGGACGGAGCGCCATGGCCGCACGTCCGAGACTATCTGGGGAGGACCGCACTGCTGCCCGACCTCGAATTGGCATTCCTGGAAGGCTTTTTCGACGATCCGTTCCTACGGCCCTACATCTTCGCCTACTACCACGGCTGGCGTCTGCTGCAACCACGCGCGTCCGACCGGACCTTCATGCGCAAGGTGCTCACCGAGCAGATTGCGGTGTCATCACTGTGAGTGAGAAGGAAAAGTGTGGGCCTAGGAGGACTTGAACCTCCGACCTCTTCGTTATCAGCGAAGCGCTCTAACCGCCTGAGCTATAGGCCCTCATCCGCTCGGGAGTATCACCCGAACCGAGGCACGAGATTACCGTACCCCACCCCGGATAACCAAAACGGCCGGTCCCAGCCCTGCGGGCGGGAACCGACCGTGAGTGGCCGACGGGAACCGGCCGGGCTCGGCCTCAGTCCGGGTCGGCCAGGGTGACCTGGATACCACCGACCAGATCGGTGCACTGGTTGTAGATGAACACACCGACCGTGGACAGGGCGGTGAGCAACACCACATTGATGAGGCCGATCACGGCGGCATAGCCGAACACCGAGCCGGCATCGATCAGCGCCGTCGAGGTCGAGCCGTTGTCGGACACCATGTCGGTGAAGGTGCTGTTGAGCCGGTCCCACACACCCATGCCGGACAGCACGATGTAGAGGAAGCCGACGGCCAGCATCCACACGAAGAACATGGCCACGCTGATCACCAGCGACACCTTCAGCGTCGACCAGGGGTCGATGTGGCGGACCTGCACGGTGGCCCGCAGCGGCTCGCCCGTGGTGACCGACTGCGCGACCGCCACCTGAGCGGCGGGTGAGACCTGCTGCGGACCGGCGGCCTCGGTCGGCGGCAGCGGATGCCGCAGCTCCGACAGATCGGGCATGTCCTTGACCAGCTCCGGCCGGGCGATGCTGCGGGTGGGCCCGTCGATGCCGACGGACTTCACCATCGCGGCCTCCTTGCGGGCCGCCTTCGCCGCCAGGTCGGTGGTGGTGCGGGCATTGGTCACCCCGGTGTTGAGGCCGACCGGATTGACCGGCGGGCGGCCCGGCACCGGCGCCTGACCCGGGCGGTTCAGGTTGGACTGCGGCTCCCGCTGCGGCAGCTGCGACCACCCGTCCTCGAACCGCGAGGCACCCTGCCCCTCGCCGCCCGCCTCGGCGGGCTCCGGCGCCGAATCCGCCGGAGCCTCCTGCCCCTTGGGATCGCCTGGCTTGTCGGACATTTCGGGCGCCTTGCCCGATCCGTTCTCACCCGACGCCCCGGGCCGCGGAATGGGCCGCGGCGGAATCGGGGACGGCGCGATCCGCTCGGTCACACCGTTGGCGTGGTGCCGCTCGTCATTCGGCTGGTTCGGAGTGGTCAATTGGGGATCCTTCAATCCGTCGTGCCGCCGCTGCCTGTGGAGAAATTACTGCTTCTCGGAACCGCTGGTGTCGTCTTCGCCGGAAACCTGATCGGGCTCATCGGCGTTCCGTGCGATCGCAAGCAAAGTATCGCCCTCGCCGAGGTTCATCAATCGCACGCCCTTGGTCTGCCGACCCGCCTTGCGCACCTGATTTGCCGCCGTCCGGATGACACCGCCGCCGGAGGTGATGGCGTACAGCTCATCGTCGTCGTCGACGATCAGCGCGCCCACCAGACTGCCACGTTTCACGTCGTACTGGATAGTCAATACGCCTTTACCGCCGCGGCCCTGCGCGGTGTACTCCTCGATCGCGGTCCGCTTGGCGTAGCCGCCGGCGGTCGCGACCAGCAGATAGGTGTTGTCCCGCACCACATTGAGCGACAGCAGCTCGTCGTCGGTGTTGAACCGCATGCCCTGAACGCCCGAGGTGGCGCGGCCCATGGGACGCAGCACCTCGTCGTTGGCGGCGAAGCGGATCGACTGCCCGTGCGCCGACACCAGCAGCAGGTCGTCGTCGGCCGAACACAGTGCGGCGCCGACCAATTCGTCACCATCGCGCAGATTCACCGCGACGATGCCGCCGGAGCGGTTGGAGTCGAAATCGGTCAGCCTGGACTTCTTCACCAGGCCGTTCTTGGTGGCCAGCACCAGATAGGGAGCGTCGTTGTAGGTCTTGATCTGGATGACCTGGGCGATCTTCTCATCCGGCTGGAACGCCAGCAGGTTGGCGACGTGCTGGCCGCGCGCGGTGCGGTTGGCCTCGGGCAGTTCGTAGGCCTTGACCCGGTACACCCGGCCGAGGTTGGTGAAGAACAGCAGCCAGTCGTGGGTCGAGGTGATGAAGAAGTGCTTGACCAGGTCGTCCTGCTTGAGACCCGCGCCCTGCACGCCCTTGCCGCCGCGCTTCTGGCTGCGGTACAGGTCGGTCTTGGTGCGCTTGGCGTAGCCGGTCTCGGTGATGGTGACCACCACGTCCTCGCGGGCGATCAGATCCTCGTCGCTGACGTCGCCGTCCGCGGCAATGATCTTGGTACGCCGGTCGTCACCGTGCTTGTCGACGATCTCGGCCAGCTCGTCGCGTACGATCGCGCGCTGCCGCTCCGGCTTCTCCAGGATGTCCTTGTAGTCGGCGATCTCGAGCTCGATCTTGGCCAACTCGTCGACGATCTTCTGCCGTTCCAGGGCGGACAGGCGGCGCAGCTGCATGTCCAGAATCGCGGTCGCCTGGATCTCGTCGATCTCGAGCAGCTGCATCAGGCCGGTGCGCGCGGTCTCGGTATCGGCCGAACGCCGGATCAGGGCGATGACCTCGTCGAGCGCGTCCAGCGCCTTGACCAGACCACGCAGGATGTGGGCGCGTTCCTCGGCCTTGCGCAACCGGTAGCGGGTGCGCCGGACGATGACATCCAACTGGTGTGTGACGTAGAGCCGGATCATCTGGTCCAGCCGCAGCGTGCGCGGCACGCCGTCGACGATGGACAGCATGTTGGCGCCGAAGCTGGTCTGCAGCTGGGTGTGCTTGTACAGGTTGTTCAGCACGACCTTGGCGATCGCGTCCCGCTTGATGGTGATGACGATGCGCAGGCCCGCGCGGTCGGAGGATTCGTCGTGGATGTCGGCGACGCCCGCGATCTTGCCGTCCTTGACCTGCTCGGCAATCGAATTGATGAAGTTGTCGGTGTTGACCTGGTAGGGCAGCTCGGTGATGACGATCGTGGTGCGACCGCGGTTGTCCTCCTCGATCTCCACCACACCGCGCATGCGGATCGCGCCGCGACCGGTCCGGTAGGCATCCTGGATGCCCTGGGTGCCGACGATCAGGCCGTGCGTCGGGAAGTCCGGTCCTTTGATCCGCTCCATGCATGCCTCGAGGGTGGTCTCCTCATCGGCATCGTGATTCTCGAGCGCCCAGAAGATCGCCTCGGCCACCTCGCGCAGGTTGTGCGGCGGGATATTGGTGGCCATGCCGACGGCGATACCGCCGGAGCCGTTCATCAACAGCTGCGGGACACGGCTGGGGAGAACCACCGGCTCCTGCGAGCGGCCGTCGTAGTTCGCCTGGAAATCGACTGTCTCCTCGTCGATTTCGCGCAACATCTCCATCGCCAGCGGCGTGAGGCGGCACTCCGTGTACCGCATGGCCGCCGGGCCGTCGTTGCCGCGAGATCCGAAGTTGCCCTGGGGATCGATGAGGGGATAGCGCAACGACCACGGCTGCGCCATGCGGACCAGGGTGTCGTAGATCGCCGCGTCGCCGTGCGGGTGGTAGTTACCCATGGTCTCGGCGACCGGGCGGGCCGACTTCACATAACCGCGATCGGGCCGATACCCGTTGTCGTACATCGCATACAGGATCCGGCGATGCACGGGCTTGAGGCCGTCGCGCACCTCGGGCAGCGCGCGACCCACGATCACGCTCATCGCGTAATCGATGTAGCTGTTCTGCATCTCGTGCTGGATGTCGACCGGCTCGATGCGGTCGCCACCGTTGGGCGGCAGGGTGGTCTCGGTCATGTAGTCGTCTCCGTGGGAAGTCTTGTCAGGTGATCCTCGGTGGGGCGGCGCGCGTCATCGAGTCGATGGCGCCGGTCCCCGTCACAGGTCGAGGAAGCGGACGTCCTTGGCGTTGCGGGTGATGAAGCTGCGTCGTGCCTCGACGTCCTCACCCATCAGAATGCTGAACAGCTCGTCGGCCGCGGCGGCGTCGTCCAGGGTGACCAGGCGCAGCAGGCGGGTGCTGGGGTCCATGGTGGTCTCCCACAGTTCCTTCGGGTTCATCTCACCCAGACCCTTGTAGCGCTGGACCCCGTCGTCCTTGTTGATCTTCTTGCCGGCGGCCTGGCCCCGCTCCAGCAGGGCGTCGCGCTCGCGGTCGGAGTAGGCGAACTCCGGCTCGCTGCGCTGCCACTTGAGCTTGTAGAGCGGCGGGCAGGACAGATACACGTGGCCGTGCTCGACCAGCGGACGCATGAAGCGGAACAGCAGCGTCAACAGCAGGGTGGTGATGTGCTGACCGTCGACGTCGGCGTCGGCCATCAGGATGATCTTGTGGTACCGCAGCTTCGAGATGTCGAACTCGTCGTGGATGCCGGTGCCGAACGCGGTGATGATCGACTGGACCTCGTTGTTCTTGAGGACCCTGTCGATGCGCGCCTTCTCGACGTTGATGATCTTGCCTCGGATCGGCAGGATCGCCTGGTACATCGAGTCGCGGCCGGACTTTGCCGAGCCACCGGCGGAGTCACCCTCCACGATGTAGATCTCGGAGCGGCTCGGATCCTTGGAGCGGCAGTCGGCCAGCTTGCCGGGCAGGCCGCCGAGGTCGGTCGCGCTCTTGCGGCGCACCAGCTCGCGCGCCTTGCGCGCGGCGATGCGGGCCTGCGCCGACGAGACCGCCTTCTGCACAATGGTCTTCGCATCGGCCGGATTGGCCTCGAACCAGTGCGCCAGGTGCTCGTTGCAGGTGCGCTGCACGAAGGATTTGACCTCGGTGTTGCCGAGCTTGGTCTTGGTCTGGCCCTCGAACTGCGGGTCGGCGATCTTCACGCTCACGATGGCGGTCAGGCCCTCGCGGATGTCGTCGCCGGTGAGGTTGCCGTCCTTTTCCTTGAGGAGCTTCTTGTCCTTGGCGTACTTGTTCACCACCGAGGTGAGCGCCGCGCGGAAGCCCTCCTCGTGGGTGCCGCCCTCATGGGTGTTGATGGTGTTGGCGAAGGTGTGGACCGATTCGGAGTAACCCGAGTTCCACTGCATCGCGACCTCGACCTCGTGGCCGGTGCCCTTGCCGGTGAACGACACGATCGAATTGTGGATCGACTGCTTGGACCGGTTGATGTGCTTGACGAAGTCCTCGAGGCCGCCCGGGTAGTGATAGGTGCGGGTCTTGACCTTGTGCTCGACCGGCGCACCCGCGGTATCGGCCTTGGGCGCCTCGGCGATATCGCTGACCACCTCGTCGGTGATTTCGGCGTCGCTCACGCGCTGATCGGTGAGGGTGATGGTCAGTCCCTTGTTCAGGAACGCCATCTCCTGCAGGCGGCGGGCGACCGTCTCGAAATTGAAGGTCGTGCTCTCGAAGATCTCGGGATCCGGCCAGAACCGGATGGTGGTACCGGTGCGCTTGGTCGCCTCGCCCTGGACCAGCTTGCCGGGCTTGGAATCCTTGTACTCCTGTGTCCAGTGGAAGCCGCCGTAGTCCACATCGGCCTGCAGACGGGTGGACAGCGCGTTCACCACCGAGATGCCGACGCCGTGCAGACCGCCGGAGACGGCGTAGGCATCGGAGTCGAACTTGCCGCCGGCGTGCAGCTGGGTCATGACCACCTCGATGGTGGGGATGCCCTGCGCGTGCATGGTGGTCGGAATGCCTCGGCCGTCGTCGACGACCTCGACTCCGCCATCGGCCAGCAAGGTGACGTCGACACGCGTGGCGTACCCGGCCATCGCCTCGTCGACCGAGTTGTCCACAACCTCCCAGATCAGGTGGTGCAGACCGCGCTCGCCGGTGGAACCGATGTACATACCGGGGCGCTTGCGGACCGCCTCGAGACCCTCGAGCACGGTGATGGAGTCGGCACCGTAGTCCTTGGACGAGCCGCTTGCGTTGGAGTCGTTGGCAGCCACTGCTCGGTAGCTCTCCTTACTTGCTGATCCCTCGGCACAGCGCGAACAGCACACACAGCGGACCCAGGTCGGTAGGCTCGAGATGACGAACTGCTCGAGAATTACGGGTCCTCGCGCGGGCTTCGCGAAACGCGCCGAAGGTATCGCCGCTAGTTACTCCCCCATCCTACTGGTACACCCGGCTCAGGATGCACCTATGACACCCCTGAGAGCGCCGTGAGTGCGTGAAATCGATCGCCGCCGGGTCCGGTTGTAGGTCTCCGGCGAGAGAGCAGCCTCAGCGCCCCGTCGAGTGTCGGGCGGAAGAGTTTGCGGAATGGTTGAGCGATCTTCGCCGGAGTTCCACGTGAAACGTCTTCGCGTCAGCCGTAGGTATCGCGGGGGCCGCGGCCCTTGATGTGCCGTTCGCCCTTGCGCCAACTCGGGGCCGCCGGGCCGCTGATCTTGACAGAGGTGACCACGCCCTGGCCCACCGCCGCGGTGATCTTCGCCAGGATCTGGGCCTGCAACATGCGCAACTGGGTCGCCCAGGCCGTGGATTCGGCTTGAATGCTCAAGACACCGTCGGTGAGGGAGACGGGGTTGGCGTGGGCGGCGATGTCCTCACCGACCACGCTGGCCCAGCGGCCGAACACCATGCCCTCGGCGACCTTGCCGGACCAGCCCCGGCTGCGGGCCAGCGCACCCGCCAGAGAGGACAGCAGCTGGGGATCGCGCTCGTCGGGCCGCGCCCCGGACCACCCGCGGCGGCGCAGCGCCCGCACCCCGCCCTTGCGCGGCGAGGCCCTGCCCTGGCCGACCGCCTTTCCGCTGGCTCGCGCGGCCGCGCGGGCCTCTTCGAGGGCGCGGCGGGCCAGATCGATACCGCGCAATTCGGCTTCGGCGCCGGATGCGGCGGAATGGCCGCCGTCGGTATTCGCGCCGTCCGTCATCGCCACCTCCTGCACCTCGAACGCCGAATGCTGCAGGACAGGCTAGCCGCTGGCAACCGCGACACCCAGCGCCGGGAGCTGTGTCACGCGGCCCAGTTGTGACACCTGGGTGGCGTATTCAGGCCTCGGTCACCGACGCCGCAGACGAGGTGGCGGAGATGCCGACGATATGGGAAATGCGGTGGTCGGCCTCGCCGGTCGTTTCCACTCGTAGCGGGGTGGCCTCGAGTTCGGCCGGCACGTCCTCGGCGACCGCGGCGGTGATGAGGACCTGTTCTGCGGTGGTGGCGACGGCGGCCAGGGCGGCCCGGCGGCGACGGTCGAGTTCGGCGAACACATCGTCGAGCAGCAGGACCGGATCGGTGCCGATGCTACGCAGCAGCTCGAACGCGGCCAGGCGCAGCGCCAGCGCGAACGACCACGATTCGCCGTGGCTGGCAAAGCCTTTCGCGGGGGCCGAGCCCAGCATCAGCTCCAGGTCGTCGCGGTGCGGGCCGACCAGGCAGACGCCGCGCTCGAGTTCCTTGGGGCGAGCTGTGCACAACTCGCGCAGCATGATCGACTCCAGCACCTCGGCGTCGTCGGGTTGCGGTGCCCGCTCGGGATCCAGGAATTCCGGCGGCAGATAACCGCTGCGATAGCGGATCGAGGCGGTCCGCGACTCCGGGGCGATCGAGCGGTAGGCCTGCTCCAGGTACGGATGTAACTCGTGCACCAGCCGCAGACGCTGGGCCAGCAGTTCGGACCCGTGCTCGGCAAGATGTCCGTCCCACGCATCGAGCGTGCTCAGTTCGGACGCCGCACCGGCGCGCGAACGCGCCTGCCGTCCCGCGGTTTTCAACAAGGCCGAGCGCTGGCGCAGCACCCTGTCGTAGTCCGCGCGCACACCGGCCAATCGCGGCAGCCGGGCCGTGCACAGCTCGTCGAGGAAGCGGCGGCGCTCCGACGGGTCACCGCGCACCAGCGCCAGATCCTCCGGCGCGAACAGCACCGTCTGCAGGATGCCGAGAATCTCGCGCGGCCGCCGCACCGGCGAGCGGTTGATCTGCGCACGATTGGCCGAGCCCTGATTCAGCTCCAGATCGATGCGCAGCTCCCGTCCGGAGTTGACCACCGTCGCCCCGATCCGGGATCGCTGCGCGCCCAGGCGGATCAGCGGGGCATCGGTGGCCACCCGGTGGGAGCCGAGGGTGGACAGATAGCCGACGGCCTCCACCAGATTGGTTTTGCCGTTGCCGTTGGCGCCCAGGAAAACCGTTCGGCCCGCGGGCAATTCGAGATCGACCCCGGCCCAGGAGCGAAAGTCCCGCAGAGTCAGTGCCCGCACGTACATCGCTCAGTCCACCGCCTCTGCCGTTGATGCTGTGGAGAACTCGCAGGCGGCTGCCGAAACCGACGGCCGCCCAGAGTTTTTCACAGAGTTATCAACATTGTTCACAGATGTGGGACTCAGCCCGGCAGGCGGACCGGCATCAGCAGGTAGATGTAGTTGCTGTCCAACGCGGCGAACGCACCGGAATCGAGGACCGCGGGCTCCTGTTCGCCGGTCGGGCACAGCACCGCCGGCCGGCTGGGCGTGGTGAATCCGAAGGTCACGCGGTCCGAATGCAGGGCGGACAGGCCGTCGTTGAGATAGCCCGGGTTGAACGCGATGGTCAGCGGCTCGCCGCGGAATTCGGCCTCGAGCCATTCCTCGGCGCGGCCCGCGTCGTCGCCACCGGCCGACAGCTGCAGACCCTGTTCGGAGAATTCCAGCCGCACCTGGGCACCGCGCTCGGCCACCAGCGCGACCCGCTTGATGGCGTCGATCAGCGTACTCACCTGCAGCGTGGCGATCGAGGTGTGCTCCTTGGGGAGCAGCTGGCGGAACTTGGGGAATTCCGCATCGAGCAGCCGCGTGGTGGTGCGGCGGCCGCCGTTGACGATGCCGAGCAGGCCGTCGGTGCCGGTGCCGAAGGCCAATTGCACCGGGGCATCGGACGGGCCGAGGGTCTTGGCGGCCTCGGACAGGGTGCGGGCCGGAACCAGCACCGCGGTCTCCACATCCGCGCGACCGGGCTGCCATTCCAGGTGCCGGACGGCCAGCCGGAAGCGGTCGGTGGCGGCGAGCACGACCTTGGGCCCCTCGATCTCCACCCGGATACCGGTGAGCATCGGCAGGGTGTCGTCGCGGCCGGCGGCGACGGCCACCTGGCCGACCGCCTCGGAGAACAGGTCGACGCCGAGTTCACCGGTCTGCGGCGGCAATTCGGGCAGTTGGGGATAGTCCTCGACCGGCATGGTGGGCAGCGAGAACTTGGCGCTGCCGCAGGCGATCAGGACGCGTGTGCCGTCGACGGAGACGTCGACCGGCTTGTTGGACAGCGCCTTGGTGATATCGGCCAGCAGTCGGCCGGAGACGAGGACCTGTCCGGGCCCGGCCACCTCGGCCGCCACGCGCATCTGCGCGGACACCTCGTAGTCGAAGCCGGAGACGGTCAGTCCGTCCTCATCGGCCACGAGCAGGACGCCGCCGAGCACCGGCACCGGCGGACGAGACGGCAGACTACGGGCCACCCAGGCGACGGATTCGGCGAAATCCTCGCGAGCGACCCGAAACTTCATGCTTGCAAGCTCCATCGCCCGGTATGTCCTCTCCCAGTCTCGATCGGTCGTGATCCGTTCGGCTCAGCGCCGCTTCATGCAGGGGTACTGGATCGGCCGCCCCTCTTCCGAAGTCTGGCACAGGCGACCGACATCAAACCGTACCCGCGTGCGTGCGTGATCACCACGCCGCCCCCTTCTCGGTGCGTCGCTCGCATGCGCTCGGCCCTTGTCTGCTCTGTGCATCCCTGCGATGAGTGAGCGGGCACCGTTCGGGTAGTTCCGTCCCGAGCCGAGTTTCCACACACCTTCTTTCAAAGAGATTTCTCTGAGAAGAAGAACTGAAGCAGTAGTAGGCGCTGTGGATTCTGTGGACTCCGGGCGAATCGGCTGCTCGCGGGGCGTGGCGCGGTGGGGATGTCCGGCGGGTGACTCGAGGATGAACGGCAGGCCGCTGTGGAGGTTACGAATCTGTCCCATCGATGTCCTCGAGCCATCCTCGAGTTCTTCCATGGTCATGCCGGGTTTGTGCACACCTGTGCGCCAATGCGGGGACAACTCGAGGATTCCTCGAGGACCTGACAAGGACTCCTCGAGGAATCCACAGGCATCAACAGCGATCTGCGCAGGTCACTGCCGGTGGATGAATGAGCCTGTGCGGACTGTGTACTAGTGGGTGTTAGCGGCGGCGTCAACTCCCCTGCCGCCGAACTGTGGGCGAACCGGTGGAGAACGCCGGGATTCCTCGAGGACTCCACAGGGATTCCTCGAGGACTCCACAACACGAAAAAGCCGATCCACCCAGGTCATTCGGATGGATCGGCTTGTGGAGCGAATCAGCGGGAGCGCTGTTTGATTCGGGCTGTGAGTTCCTGAACCTGGTCGTACACCCGGCGCCGCTCGGTCATCTCCTTGCGGACCTTTTTCTCGGCGTACATCACCGTCGTGTGGTCGCGACCGAACGCCTGGCCGATCTTCGGCAGCGACAGATCGGTGAGTTCGCGGCACAGATACATCGCGATCTGCCGCGCCTGCGCCAGCGGCCGTGCCTTACCCGGCCCGGTCAGCTCCTCGAGCGTGGTGTTGAAGTACTCCGCGGTGACGGCCATGATCGTCGAGGCGGTGATCTCGATCGTGTTGGTGTCGGGCATCAGGTCGCGCAGCACCACCTCGGCGAGCGACAGATCCAGCGGCTGGCCGTTGAGCGAGGCGAAGGCCGTCACCCGGATGAGCGCGCCCTCCAGTTCGCGGATGTTGCGCTCGACCCGGCTCGCGATCAACTCCAGCACGTCGTGCGGGACGTCGAGGCGATCCATGCGCGCCTTCTTGCGCAGGATCGCGATGCGGGTCTCCAGCTCCGGCGGTTGCACATCGGTGATCAGGCCCCACTCGAACCGGGTGCGCAGTCGCTCCTCGAGCGTGGCCAGCTGCTTGGGGGGCCGGTCGGAGGAGACCACGATCTGCTTGTTGGCGTTGTGCAGGGTGTTGAAGGTGTGGAAGAACTCCTCCTGGATGCCTTCCTTGCCCTCGATGAACTGGATGTCGTCGACCAGCAGGATGTCGGTCTCGCGGTAGCGCCGCTTGAAGGCCACCTTGCGGTCGTCGCGCAGGCTGTTGATGAAGTCGTTGGTGAACTCTTCGGTCGACACGTACTTCACCCGCATGCCGGGGAACAGGCGCTGGGCGTAGTGGCCGGCCGCGTGCAGCAGGTGCGTCTTGCCCAAACCCGAAGCGCCCCAGACGAACAGCGGATTGTAGGCGCGGGCCGGTGCCTCGGCGATCGCCACCGCGGCCGCGTGCGCGAAGCGGTTGGAGGCACCGATGACGAATGTCTCGAAGGTGTATTTGGAATTCAGGCTCGCCGACGAGGACGCCGGTGCCGGTGCGGCCGGTTCGGGCGACTTGGTGAAGTAGGTCGGCCAGGAGTTGCGGACATTGACGACCGGTTCGTCGTCGGCCTGCTCCTCCGGCAGCGGCCGGCGCGCGGAGTCGTGTTCGGAGTCGGTGGAGAACAGCGACTCCTGCCCCGGCGGGTTGGCGGCACCCCGCGCCTGGGGCGGCTCCATCTCGCGCCGGGTCGAGGTCGGCTGTTCCGCTTCGGACGGATCCGGCAATTCTCCGGCCACCGGTGCGGCGGCGAATTCTGCCTGGGGATAGTCGCCTCGGCCTGGGTAGTCGGCTGGGGAGAGATAGCGCGGTGCGGCGTATTCGGGCGCGGCCGGGTAGTCCTGCTGCGGTGGATATCCCACGGGTTCGCGCGGCGCCTCGCGCACCCGTTCCGGGCGCGAGGTGAGCCGGGCGTGCCGGGGCGGACCGGCCGGACGATCGGCGGGCGGGGTGGTGGGCGCGGCGATGCGGACACCGAGTCCCTCGACCTGCGGGCCCAGCCGGCGGGCCAGCGAGCGCAGGATCGGCTCCCGCAGATCGCGTTCGATCGCCTCCTGGGCGAGCGAAGAGGGTACCGAGAGCAGCGCGAATCCCTGTGCCACCGTCAGGGGCTTGACCAGGCCCAACCATGCTTTCTGCGCGTTGGTCACCGGCGGGATGGCGCCGTCGGCGGAGCCGGTGGTCAGCTCGGCGACCACCTCTGGCCAGACGGCGGTCAACACGTTCTGCTCGTCGTCCACGTACGTTATCCTCCCCGGAGTAGGTCGATAGGAGCAGACGGTCTCAGATCCGCCCGCATCCCCCTCAGCGCGAGCGTTCGGCGTGGCCGTCGGCCATACGAATATGCCACTCCAGGGGTCTTTCCACACAATTATCCACAGATGTGGAGAACCACAAGGATGTGAGTCGTGCTGCGATGAGCCCCCGCTGAGCGCCTGGACCTGCGCTTCTGCAGCAATCTTCTGGCTATGCAGCATAGCGGCTGGCGTGTCGCGCCGCCAAGCCGGGTTCACGCCCCGCGCGCGGCTCGCAGGGGGACCCCGAGTTTGACCCTGTTCGGGCGCATCAGTACCCTCGTACAGTCACCCATTGATGCGGTGGCGGCTGTCTGCTGCCCGTGCCGCGATGGGCGGTGCGCCGACGATGACCGTGTCACTCGTCGTGCGCACACACCAGTTTCACCGACAAGCTTCGGGCGCCACCGGGCGCTCACCAACTCGAGGAGTGTTGACCGTGGCCAAGGGCAAGCGGACGTTCCAGCCGAACAACCGTCGTCGGGCGCGGGTCCACGGGTTCCGTCTGCGGATGCGCACCCGTGCGGGCCGCGCCATCGTGTCGGCGCGCCGTCGCAAGGGCCGCGCCCAGTTGACGGCCTGATCCCCCGGCACCGGTATCGGCGTCATGCCCCGTTCGCCGTTCGGTCCGCTCCGACCCACCGCCCGTTACGCGCTCGGACACTCGGGTGTTGCCTGAGCCGTATCGGCTGCATCATCGTGCCGATTTCTCCCGGACGGTGCGGCGGGGCCGGCGAATCGGGAGACCGGATCTCGTCGTGCACGTGCTGTTGTCCAGCGAGACGGGCGAGGAGGGGCCGCGGCCGACCGTTCGCATCGGCGGGCCGCGTTTCGGTTTGATCGTCAGCAAGGCGGTGGGTTCCGCGGTGATACGTCATCGCGTGGCCCGCCGCCTGCGTCATATGTGCGCCCCACTCGTGGCCGAGCTGCCCGAGGAGGCGGATATCGTGATTCGGGCTCTGCCCGGCGCGGCCCAGGCCACCTCCGCCGAGCTCGATCGGCAGGTGCGCGGTGCGCTGCGCAAACTTCTCCCGGAGAGCGGCGTGGCCTCATGATCCGCCTGCGGTCCCTGACCCGGTTACCGGCCCGGGCGTTGATCTTCCTCATCGAGCTGTACCGGACCTACGTCTCCCCCACCCGCATGCCGGTGTGCCGCTTCACCCCGACCTGTAGTGAGTACGCGGTCACGGCGCTGCGCACCCGAGGACTGCTCACCGGCCTCGGGCTGACGGTCGTACGCCTCGCCAAGTGCGCACCCTGGCACCCTGGTGGGTGGGACCCCGTCCCGGAGCCCCGGCGAAAAGCATGCCGGGGCCATGTGGAGGGGTCGCTCCGTGAACGTGACGGCACGGCCGAACACAAGCCTTTGGAAGGGTCGCCGCGTGCGGTGACCGGCGATACGACCGACGGGAGTACATAGAGCCGTGCTCGATTTCATCTACTATCCGGTGTCCTGGATCTTGTGGTTCTGGCACCGGATCTTCGGGTTCGCGCTGGGCAAGGACAATGGCCTGGCCTGGGCGCTGGCCGTGGTGTTCCTGGTGTTCACGCTGCGTTTGGTGCTGTACAAGCCGTTCGTGAAGCAGGTCCGCACGACCCGGCAGATGCAGGAACTGCAGCCACAGATCAAGGAACTGCAGCGCAAATACAAGAACGATCGCCAGAAGATGGCGCTCGAGATGCAGAAGCTGCAGAAGGAGCACGGCTTCAACCCGCTCATGGGCTGTCTGCCCGTGCTGGCGCAGGTGCCGGTCTTCATCGGTCTGTATCACGTGCTGCGATCGTTCAACCGCGTCGGCAGCGGCGGACTGGGCGGATTCGGCCACAGCGGCGGCATGACGGCGCTGCAGAATGCCAACACTCCGAACTACGTCTTCAACGCCGACGATGTGCAGTCGTTCCTGCGCGCCCGCATCTTCGGCGCCCCGATCTCGGCGGCGATTACGACCCCCAAGGCACAGCTGGAGGCCTTCGCCGATTACGGCGGCATTCCGCACGTGGCGAGCATCGCCGCCGTCTCCATCCCGTTGATGATCATCGCGGGCCTGGCCACCCACTTCAACGCGCGTGCGTCGGTGGCGCGCCAGAGCGCGGAGGCCGCGGCCAATCCCCAGGCCGCGCTGATGAACAAGTTGGCGCTGTGGGTGTTCCCGCTGGGCGTGATCGTCGGTGGTCCGTTCCTGCCGATCGCCATCCTGATCTACTGGGTGTCGAACAACATCTGGACCTACGGGCAGCAGCATCTGGTGTTCGGCCTCATGGCGAAGGAAGAGGACAAGAAGAAGCAGGAGGCGCAGGAGCGCCGCACCCAGAACGCACCCAAGCCCGGTGCCAAGCCGGTCGATCCGAGGAAGAAGACTCCCGCGGTCACCGACGCGCCCGCGACCGATGGTGATGCGACCGCGACGCCGCCGTCGAAGAACGGAACGGGATCGACACCCAAATCGTCGGGTAAGGCCGGCGCGTCGTCGGGTAAATCCGGTGGGCAGGGCAATCGGAAGCGATCCGGCAATCGTGGCCGCCCGAACCAGAAGCGACGCCGCTAGACGACCGATGATGCAGATCGAAGGAAACCACACATGACTGTTGAGACCGACGGAGGGGACGCCACTGTGGCGACAACGATGGCGGACGCCCCGGCGAGCCGTGAGATCGATGCCGAACCGGACGCGGTGGACGACGATGTGAGCGATACCGAGGAGGCGCTGATCGAGGAGGGCGAGATCGCCGGTGACTACCTCGAGCAGCTACTCGATGTTCTGGACTTCGACGGCGATATCGACCTCGACGTCGAGGGCGACCGGGCGGTGGTGAGCATCGACGGTGGCCGCGATCTGTCGAAGCTGGTGGGCCGGCGCGGTGAGGTCCTGGACGCGCTGCAGGAGCTGACCCGGCTGGCCGTGCAGCAGGCGACCGGCGTGCGCAGCCGGCTGATGCTGGATGTGGCGGGCTGGCGGGCCAAGCGTCGAGCGGAGTTGAGCACCCTCGGCACCGAGACCGCTCGCCGCGTGCTGGAGTCGGGTAAGCCGGAGGCGCTGTCGCCGATGACCCCGTTCGAGCGCAAGATCGTGCATGATGCGGTGGCCGCCGTCGACGGGGTCACCAGTGAGAGCGAGGGTGTGGAGCCGAACCGGCACGTGGTCGTGCTGCCGGCCTGACCGTCGCCGGAATGTGAACGAGGGCCCCCGGTTTGTGTGATCCGGGGGCCCTACCCTTGTCCGGAGGTTGCCGCACGGCGGGCGTGCATCTCCCTGAGTCCGGAAGGATGTTTCACGTGGAACGAGGCACCGGTGCCACCAATGCAGACCCCTCCCCCGAGTCGTCCTCGGGTGTGGCCGTCGTGCCGCAGTCACCCGCGGTGGCGGCGGACGTATTCGGTGATCGGCTCCCGTTGGCGCAGCAGTACTGTGCCGTCCTGGCGACCGCGGGCGTCGAGCGCGGACTGATCGGGCCGCGCGAGGTGCCGCGGCTCTGGGAGCGCCACATCCTCAACTGCGCGGTGCTGGGTGAGCTCATCCCCTCGGGGGCCGCCGTGGTCGATATCGGCAGCGGCGCGGGGCTGCCCGGAATCCCTCTCGCCATCGCGCGGCCGGATCTCCGGATCACCCTCGTCGAGCCGCTGCTGCGCCGGACCATCTTCCTGGCCGAGTTCGTCGAGGCGGCCGGTCTCGAGGTGACGGTGGTGCGGGGGCGCGCGGAGCAGCCGGACGTTCGGAAGGAGGCGGGCGGCGCGGATGTCGTGACCTCGCGGGCCGTCGCCCCGCTGGGCAAGTTGGCGAAGTGGTCGCTGCCGCTCGTGCGGGACCACGGTCGGATGCTCGCCCTCAAAGGGTCGAGTGCCGCAGAGGAATTGGAACGCGATCGCGCCGAGCTGTCCCGGGCGGGCGGCGGCAATGCGGAGGTGCTCGAGTGCGGCGTCGGGATCGTGTCGCCGCCGACGGTCGTCCTGAGCGTCGAGCGGCTCCCCCGCTCGAGCGTCCGGGGCGCAGGACGGTCCGGCGAAATCGCAAGGCGTGAGCGGCTGGTCGCGATGTTTCACATGAAACAAGGAGGGTGAGGCGCGCCCGAAATCTCGTGTTTCATGTGAAACATCGCCCGCCGCAGGTGAACTTTTCGCGTGTCGCAGAAGGATTGCCGCGGTTCAACTTCCGAATTGTGGCGCGTGCTGGCAAGCTAGGTGTCGTCGAGCGTGAGCGCAGAATCGCGGTGCCCGACAGGCTCGCCAGGACAGCAATCGCGCTCCGCTTGCTCGAGCCATGCGGCGTTGATGCTGCCTGGGCACGTGTCTGAAGTTCTCGGGTTAGGAGCCTGTATGTCGAACGGTCCGGCGAATGTTTCACGGGAAACAACGTCGCGGGTACCCGGAATGCTGGACGGGAGTGGACTTGAACTGGACGAGTTCGGTCGCACTCCGTTCGGGAACATCTCCCCCGCCGAGACGCCCATAGCAGCCGAGGCGCAGCGCGCCAGCCAGGTGTTGCACCCTGGTTCGATGACCATCCCCAAGCCCCGCGAACAACGAATCATCACCATCGCCAATCAGAAGGGCGGGGTCGGCAAGACCACGACCGCCGTGAATCTGGCCGCCGCCCTGGCGCTGCAAGGTATGACGGTGCTCGTGATCGATCTCGATCCGCAGGGCAATGCCAGCACCGCGCTCGGCGTGGAACACCACTCCGGCGTGCCCTCCAGCTACGAACTGCTCATCGGCGAAGTCTCCGTGCAGGATGCGATCCAGCAGAGTCCGCACAACGAGCGCCTGCTATGCATCCCGGCGACCATCGACCTGGCCGGCGCCGAAATCGAATTGGTCTCCATGGTGGCCCGTGAAGGTCGACTCAAGGCCGCCATCCAGGAGGCGAACCTCGCCGGCTACGACATCGACTATGTGATGATCGACTGCCCGCCCTCGCTCGGTCTGCTCACCGTCAACGCTCTGGTGGCGGCCAAAGAGGTGCTGATTCCGATTCAGTGCGAGTACTACGCCCTGGAGGGCGTGGGTCAGTTGCTGCGCAACATCGGACTGGTGCAGGCGCATCTGAATCCCGAACTGCACGTCTCCACCGTGATCCTCACGATGTACGACGGGCGTACCAAGCTGGCCGATCAGGTCGCCGAGGAGGTGCGCGGGCACTTCGGCGATGTGGTGTTGCGATCGGTGATCCCGCGCAGTGTGAAGGTGTCCGAGGCGCCGGGCTACGGCATGACCGTGCTCGATTACGATCCGGGCTCCCGGGGTGCGATGAGCTACCTCGATGCCGGACGGGAGATTGCGGCTCGCACCGCGCCGCTACGCGCGGCGCGAGCCGCGGCCGGTGCCGCGAGTGGTGTGAACGAGGAAAGGGGTCGGTAGGCCGATGAGTCAGGCGAAGAAGGGTGGATTGGGGCGCGGGCTGGCCGCGTTGATCCCGACCGGGCCGACCGACGTCCAGGGGCTCGGTAGCGCCGCGGCAAATGCCGTCATCGGTCTCGATCCGGTCGGTCCGCACCGGGCCTCGGACTATCTGCATCGGGTCCCCGACCCGAGCGGTGGGCCCGATGCCGGGGCGGTATACCGGGAGATTCCGCCGGACCAGATCGAGCGCAATCCGAAGCAGCCGCGCCAGGTCTTCGATCAGGAGCCGCTGGACGAACTGATCCACTCGATCCGCGAATTCGGCCTCATGCAGCCGATCGTGGTTCGCCAGCTCGAGTCCTCCCCCACCCCGCGCTATCAACTCGTCATGGGCGAGCGGCGGTGGCGGGCCTCGCAGGAGGCCGGGCTGGAGGCCATCCCGGCGATCGTCCGGGAGACCTCCGACGAGTCGATGCTGCGTGACGCCCTGCTGGAGAACATCCACCGGGTACAGCTCAATCCTCTCGAAGAGGCGGCCGCCTATCAGCAGCTGCTCGAAGAGTTCGGCGTGACCCACGAGGAACTCGCCGCCCGTATCGGCCGATCCCGGCCGGTGGTCACCAATATGATCCGCCTGCTGAAGTTGCCGATTCCGGTGCAGCGGCGCGTCGCGGCCGGTGTCCTCTCGGCCGGACATGCGCGGGCCCTGCTGGGGCTCGAGGGCGGGGCCGAGGTACAGGAAAAGCTGGCGGAACGGATTGTCGCCGAAGGCCTATCGGTGCGGGCCACCGAGGAGGCCGTCACCCTGGCCAACCGGTATCCGGAGCAGGAGCAGGAGCGCCGCCCCGCCGAACGTAAACCCGTCTACGCGCCGGGGCTGGATCGTCTGGCCGAACGGCTGGCGGATTCCTTCGATACCCGGGTCACGGTGAGCATGGGTAAGAAGAAGGGCAAGATCGTCGTCGAATTCGGCGACCTCGCCGATCTCGAACGTATCGTCACGTTGATGGAGCAGCAGCGGTAGTTCTGCCTGGCGCATACGGCTCGAAAATGCCGGTGCACGGGGTCGATCATTGCCCTGGCTCCGAAACGTCACTGTGACGGTGACGTTTCGTGATCGACGAAGAACAGCACAGCGGTGCGGGTCACGGGCCCGTCGCAGATGGGAAATGAGGCAGTTCGCATTGATCGCTTATTCTTGCTTGCGAGTAGATTTTGATGCGGCGTGAGTGTGGACGAATCGGAAAGCTGGAGGCTGAGCAGAGCGGTGTCGACCAGCGTGACCGCACTTACCCTCGACGGGCTCGACAAACTCCCCGCACACGCCCGCAGATGCGTGTTCTGGGAGATCGACCCCGCCGTGGCGGAGGATTCTCGCGAATTCAGCGATCCGGTCTTCGAGAAGGAAGCCTGGCTGTCGACGGTCATGCTCGAATGGGGATCGTGCGGTCAGATCGCCATGGCACATGATCAGCCGGTCGGCTGTGCCCTGTATGCGCCACCGAGCGCCGTGCCGCGCGCCGGGCTCTTCCCTACGTCACCGGTGAGCCCGGACGCCGTCCTGCTGACCACGCTGCGCGTCGAATTCGCCTACGAGGACACCGATACTGCCCACCGGCTTATTCAAGCCGTGGTGAGCGATTTGGTGCGCCGCGGTGTGCGGGCCATCGAGGCATTCGGCATCCGCAAGGATCCCGCGGCGACGGTGCTGTCGACCCGCGCGGTCAGTTCGATGATGCTCATGGAACGGATCGACACCCCGGCCTTCGGTATTCCGGCGACGGGTGGTTCGGCGGCGCCGCGCGGGTCGGATTCCTGCTCCCCCGAAAGCTGCATGATCGACGCGGACTTCCTCGAGGATGTCGGCTTCAAGGTGGTGGCGGCGCATCAGCGCTTCCCGCGGCTGCGGCTGGAACTCGACAGCGACCATCTGTGGAAAGAAGACGTCGAGCGGGCGCTGGACCAGCTGTTGGCGGCGGCGTCCTTGAGCGAGCCTACGCGGGTGGGGTGCTAGCCCGCTCGGGTCGCGTACAGGTCCTGCGTCATATGCGGGGCCGGGTTCTGGGCGTACCCGACGAGTTACCCATGTACTAACGAAATCAGTTGTTGCATTGTGAGGAATTACATTCGGTCGGCGGCGGCGAGTTCTTCGGCGAGTAGTTCGGCGAAAGTGTATGTGCCCGTGGGCTGGTCGTCCTGGCCGAGCAGGTACAGGCGCTTCACCGAGATCAGGATCGCCTCCGCGATGACGTCGCGCATGCGCGGGTTGGTCAGGACCGAGGCGTCGTATTCGTTTGTGAGATAACCGATATCGACCTGAACGGTCGGCATTTTGGTGAGCCGCAACAGATCCCAGGTGCGGGCGTGAGTCCTGCAGTCCTGCAACGAGGTTCGCGCCACGATCTCGCGCTGGATGAATCCGGCCAGCACTTGGCCGATCATCGAGACCGAGCCGTGCGAATTGCCGAAGTGGAAGCTCGCGACGCCGCTGGCCAGCGGGCTGGGGTTGGTGGCGCAGCGCAGCGAGATCATCAGATCCGCATCGAAGGTGTTGGAGGTCTCGGCCCGCTCGGCATCGGTCGGATTGGCACCCCACGGCCGGGACAGGAAGGTCTCCATCCCGGTCGCGGCCATGCGGCCCTCGAGGCGGCTGGCCAGGTCCCACAGGATCTCCGACTCGTAGACGTCGCCGAATTCGGTCGGCACCGCGAAACCCTTGTCGGGCCCGCCCAGGCCCGGATCGATGACGATTCGCTTGCCGGTCAGCTGCGGCCCGGCCCGGTGCACGACCTCCTCTTCCGCGATCCGGTGCGGGTTGCCGCCGGTGACGCGCGCACCCAGCAACTCCAGCGAGCGCAGCGTGTCCGGACCGCAGATTCCGTCGGCGGACAGGCCGATCTCGCGCTGGAACGTGGTGAGCGCATCGTGGGTGTGCGGGCCGAAGTAGCCGTCGACGCGATGCACGTAATACCCCAGGTCCTGCAGGCGGCGCTGCAGCGTGGCGACGTCGTCACCGTAGAGCGGAGCCGACAACTGATAGATCAGCGTGCGCGCGCCCAGCCGGTAGGAGGCCTCCTTGAGGGCACGGTAGGTGGCCGGGCCGACGACGCCGTCCACCAGCAGGCCGCGCTGCTGCTGGAAGGCGCGCACGGCCGAATCGAGATCGTGATCGAAGACGGCGTCGGAATCCTTCCAATATGCGCCGTTCCCGTCGGACCGATCGGCCCCGTTGGGATGAATGTGCAGGAACCCGAGGCTTGCCAGGGTGCTCCGAACCTCTGCGACGGCTGGACCGGTATCGCCGTGACGAAGTCGGTGCATGCGTGAGAGCCCTTTCCTTCCGCCAACCCGGGTACCCACTCATACGATGGTTCACACCCTCGCACGACCGGAGCGTCGGTCGATTGTCTCAGACCCGGACCGAATTTCGGCAATTCTGCGAGTGCACGCAGATCGTACCCTCGATGCCGGCGTCGGGCCCCCGAGGTGGTGGTTTGCTGCCATCGCAGCAACCGCTCAGTGCCCGGCCGGCGCCGAAATACTACCCACCCGCCGCCGGCGTCCGGGATCGGTGTGCCGTCGTCAGAGGACGCCTTCCAGTTCACGCAGCAGGGCGGCCTTACCCTTGGCGCCGACGATCCGCTTGGTCTCCTTGCCGCCGGAGAACAGGATCATCGTCGGCAGGGACAACACGCCGAAGTCGCGCGACGTGGTCGGGTTGGCGTCGGCGTCCAGCTTCGCCACCGTCAACTTGTCGGCATATGCGGCCGCGATCTCCTCCAGCACGGGAGCGACCATCTTGCACGGGCCGCACCAGTCCGCCCAGAAATCGACGAGGACGGGCTTGGCACTGGCCAGCACGTCCTGGGCGAAGGTGGCGTCGGTGACGGTCTTGGTGGCGGAATCGGGCATGGGTGTACTCCTCGAACTGCGTGGGCACCGGGGTAGTGCGATGAATCAGTTGGCGGTGACTTCCACCGGCTTACCGGCGTGGTCCAGGGTGTTGCTGGTGATATCGCCCTTCTCGGCCAGCCACCGCTCGGCGTCGATGGCCGCCCGGCACCCGGTCCCGGCGGCGGTGATGGCCTGACGGTAGGTGTGGTCGACCAGGTCACCGGCGGCGAATACGCCCTCCACGGAGGTGGCGGTGGTCGGCTCCTGCACCAGCACGTAACCCTCGGGGTCCAGGTCGAGCTGGCCGCGGACCAGGTCGCTGCGCGGATCGTGGCCGATCGCGACGAACAGGCCCGTCGCGGCCAGCTCGGAGGTCTCACCGGTGCGGGTGTCGCGCAGCGTCAGGCTCGTCACGCTGTTCTCGCCGTGCACCTCGACGACCTCGGCATTGGTGATGAAGCGGATCTTCTCGTTGGCCTTGGCCCGCTCCAGCATGATGCGCGAGGCCCGGAACTCCTCACGGCGGTGCACGATGGTGACGCTGGCGGCGAATTTGGTGAGGAAGGTCGCCTCCTCCATGGCCGAGTCGCCGCCGCCGACGACCACGATGTCCTGACCCTTGAAGAAGAAGCCGTCACAGGTCGCGCAGGCGCTCACACCGCGGCCGAGCAGCCGCTGCTCCCCCGGGACGTTGAGGTAGCGGGCGGCCGAACCCATGGCGAGGATGATCGCGTAGGCCTGATAGGTCTCCCCGCCCACCGTGACGGACTTGACCGGACCGGACAGATCGATGGCCTCGACGTCCTCGGTGCGGATATCCGTGCCGAACCGCTTGGCCTGTTCGCGCATCTCCTCCATGAGGTCGGGGCCCATGATGCCGTCGCGGAAGCCGGGGAAGTTCTCCACCTCGGTCGTCGTCATCAGGGCGCCGCCGAACTGGGTGCCCTCGAACAGCAGCGGCTCGAGTTCGGCACGGGCGGCATATACCGCGGCGGTGTAGCCGGCGGGGCCGGAGCCGACGATGATCAGATCGCGAACAGGCGTACTCATGGGGCCCTTCCGAGGGTGTTTGTCATCAGGCTTGTCAATCAACAACAGGGTAAACGCTGTTGTTCCCCGCTCACGGCGCGCGCTGTGTTGTCGGCTCGCAAGCTCGCGGCTGCATCCCTGGTGGCCGCTTGGCTACCCAATATCGCGCTCGGTGATCTTCTGTGGGTCGTCGGCGCTGCATCCGGTGCCGACGACCACCGCGGTGATCTTCGGCGGCCGAGGGCCGGTGAGCAGGATCAGCACCGCGGGTTTGCCGCGAAAGGTGACGTTCATCGAGCCGAGCACCGTCCGGCCTGGCACCGCCGCGGCCGCGCAGCTGTTCAACGCGCCCGGACGCGACAGCGGCCCCGTCACATCGTTGCGGCCCATGGCGCCCAGGATTGTTCCGGTGGAGAGATCGTCATCGAGTGGGATGGCACCGGTTTCGGTGGTGGGCAGGGCATTCGGAGGCGGGGTGTCACGGCCTCGCACGGCGTCCACGGCGACCAGGGATCCGGCAATGACCGCGACGGCCGCGGCCGCGGCGGTGATCCAGCGCAGGCGGCGCGAGCGGCGCTCGTCGAGGGAGATCGGGGCGCTCGGTTCGGCGGGTTCGGCGGGTTCGACGACCGGCATCGGGCGCGTCGAGGGTGCGTTGCCGCCGGCGTCGGGCGGCGGCGCGACCGGAAGGTGATGGACGGTGGCGACCCGATCGTCCTGGCCGTCGCCGCCGGACAGTTGGTCGAGCAAATGGTCGAGGCGGGCGGCCACCTGGGACGGCATGGGGTGGAGGACGTGGGGGTCGTTGCTCAGCGCGCGCAGCTCGGAGGTGACGTCGTCGAGGGAGCTCAGGAAGCGCAGCGCCTCCGGATCCTCGCGGACCTGCGGCCACAGCTGTGCGGAGAGATCGGGCGGCACATTGTCGGCGTGCAGATCGGCGAGCAGATCGGTCGAGAAGGGCGGCTGCGGCACCGAGCGGGCTGCCATCGCACCTCCTGAGTCCTGTTCGCTCTGTTCGCCATCCCGCGCCCCGGGCCGGCGCCGCCGTGCGGTGGCTTCGCCCTTGTCGTCCATCGCCTCTCCGGGTCGGGCCTCGTGCTTGCGGTACCCGCAACGTCCCATCGGCGATGGGGCCTACGCGTACGGCGCGTGTTTTCGTCCGTCTCTAGTAATGACGCATCGCGATCAACTCCGGTTCCCCGGGTTCCGCAGGAACCGCAACTCCTGTTGCAGTCGTTTGCGACCGCGGGCGCACCGGCTCTTGATCGTCCCCTCGGCGACGCCCAGCAACTGCGCCGCCTCCGCTACCGTATACCCCTCCATGTCGATGGCAACCAATGCCGCTCGCTGATCGTCGGGCAGCGCGAACAATGCGGCATCGACGACCATCGACACCTCCCGATGGGCGATATCGTCGCGTTCGTCGGCCGGTTCGGCCACCGTCTCGTCCGACAGCGAGACACTCGGACGGGCCTTGTTGCGTCGGATCCGGTCCAGACAGGCATTGACCACGATGCGATGCAGCCAGCTGCGCACCTCGGCCTCGCCACGGAACGAGGCGGCATTGCGATGCGCCGACAGCAGCGCCTCCTGCAGTGAGTCGGCGGCGTCCTCGGCCGTATAGGAGGTGCGCAGCGCCAGCTGCCACAGGTGGTCGTAGTGGCGCCGGAACAGGACGGCGAAAGCGTGGCGATGGCCCGCGGCATGCGCGGTGAGCAGTTCGAGATCGGTGGCCTCGGCGAGTTCGACCGAGCGGCGCCGGGCAGCGGGCGACTCGGAGGACCCCCTGCGGGATCGCTCGACCGCTTCAAACGACAACACAAACCCCTAGGATCAGCGCTCACGGCGGCACCGGGCCCAAAAGTGGGACATCGCCGCATCTTTCGCGTCATCCAGGACCGAAGCACCAGATCCCAGGAAGCTCCCCTGCTGAGAGCGCGGTGTGAATCATATCGGCCGGAACGAATCGGTAGCAACCAGACCGAGCGGATCGTGCCCCGGAAAATCGGGGCGGGTACGCGACGACCCGGCGGGCGGTCAGGGTGCGGCTTCGAAGCGAATGTCGCCGATCTGCGACTGGAACTGGCCGCCGTCGTTGGCCAGGGAGGTGATCCAGACGAGCACGTAGCGGGCCGGTTGATCGGCCCGCACGGCGATGTCGGTGTTGCCGTCGGACAGGGTGGCCTGTCCGATCAGCTGGGTCTGGTCGAGCGTGGGCGAGGCCGTGGGCGAGGTGCGGACCTCCACCACGGTGCCCGGACTGGGCGAGCTGATGGTCACCTTCGTCAACTTGCTGGGACTGCCGAGGGTGGTCAGGACCCCCACCCCCTTCTTGAGGGCGGGGAACTGCTGGAAGTACTGGTCGGTGCGCCAGGCCGTGCTCGGGTTGCCGTCCAGCACGGCGTTCACGCCGCCGACGTTGTCGGGCGTGCCCTCCGGGGAGAACACCGATGCGCCGGTGACCGGCACCGGGGCGCTGCCGACGGTCGCCGGTGCCGACGCGGAGGCCGACGTCGGGTCCTGCGGGGCCACGCTGGCCGTGGTCAGGCCCAGCTTGCGCTGCTCGTCCAGCGGCTTGTCCGCCGAACTGGGCCCGAAGACATTCATCACCAGCCACCAGATGATCACGCCGATGGCCAGGGCGGTGAGCACGCCGAGGCCGACGAGCACCCACATCATCCGTTGCGAGCGTTCACGTTCGGCGGCCAGCAGCTCCGGATCGGCCAGCGATTCGTCCGGCGCCGACGGCGCCCGCTGTCCCAGCCGCAGCACCGGGATGAAATCGGTCTTCTGATCGACCACCGAGGCCTGTTCCAGCACGTGCTGCACGGTCGCGGCGGTGCGGACGCCCTTGTTCGACTCCAGGGAGCGGACCGCGACCGCGGAGATCTCGAACGGCACCTCGGGCCGGATCTGGCGCGGCTCGACCGGCGTTCCGTCGGGACCGAAGTCGGCCGGGCGCAGCCCGCCGACCGTGGCCGCCGAACCCGTCACGCCGCCCGGGCGGATGGGCCAGCGCGCGGTGATCAGCGCGTACAGCATCGCGCCGAGCCCGCGCACGTCGGACTGCGCGTCGGAGTCGGCCAGGGTGCCCGGGAAGGCCAGCACCGCATCGCCGGAGGCGCTGATGCGGATCCGGTCGGGATGATCGATCGACAGCGACCCACCGCCGCGGTGTGCGAGTTCGGCGGCGGCGGCCAGGGCGCGGATCGCGCGGGCCGCACCGATCGGCGACGGCACGGTCTCGGCCATCTCCCGCAGCGACCGGCCGGGCGTCCACTCGGCCACGACGATGCCGCCGGAACTGCCGCGCACCACATCCAGCACGCGGGCCAAACCCGGCGAGTTGATGCGGCCCAGCCGCAGCGTGCGCGACAGGATCGCCTGCGGGCCGTCGTGCCCGGCATTGTCGGAGGCCTTCTGATCGGCGTCGACGAAGGTCAGCGCGACCTCACGGTCCAGCTTCACATCCAGCGCCTGCCAGAACTTCAGCCCGCGCGAACCACCGTGGCTGGCCAGCAGGCGGTAGCGCCCACCGGCCACCGATGCGCCCGGGATCAGCTTGGGCCCGCGCGGCTGGCGCCGCGACGGCGGCTCCACCCGCATGGGCGGCATCTCCGGGGATGCGACCGGCAGCATGCCGGTGTCGTAGCTCTGATCGCGCGGCGCCGATCGGCCCTCGTCGGCGGACGGGGCGGATTCGGCCTGCTGCGGGGCAGCCACATGCTGATCGACGTCACCCGTCTCGGGGTCCTCGGCGTGTGCGGCCGGTGGAACCTTCCCGGGCGGGACGTCGTCGGTGCGAACTGCACCTGCCGCCTCGGCGGCAGCATCGGCGGCCGGGACGTCCCCCGCCGCGTCGTCGCTCACCCTCGTTCCTCCTTCGCCCTGGTGTGTCGAGGTCCGATATACCGGCGCGGCACCGGGTCCGTCGCCGGTCCGGCTGATGTTCGGCTCCGCGCCGGTGCCGGAATCGGCATTTGCGTTTCTCTGCCGAACAGGGTACGGGAACTCGGTCATACCGGTGCGGTCAACCGCATTAGGCCGGATAACCGGCAAGACCATGGTCTGCTGGCTGTCCATATACGGGTCGTACCGGTAGTAGTAGGGCGTATCGAGCTCCGGACGCGGCAGCACCGTGGTGGCTTCCGCATCCGCGCCGGCGCCCCCGAGACCCAGATCCGGTGCCGGCGGGGTGAGTCCGAGCCGCCGGGAGATCGAGACGGTGATGGCCACGATTTCCGGAATACCGACCAGGCGCATCAGCCCGAACGCGACGCCGAACATCACGACGGCGTCGATGGCGACGCGGAAGATCGAACCGACCCCGCTCCCCAGGCGTGACAGTCCCAGGATCTGCTCGACGATCAGCGTCACCGCCGCGCCCGCGACAGAGGCCAGCACCACGCGCGTCACGGTTCGCCCGACGTTGGACATGCGCAGATCGCCGAGGCTGCGGTGCAGCAGCCAGCCGCCGATGAAGGCACCGGCGGCGAACCCGAGACCATTGGCGACACCGAGCGCGATCACCACGTGCTCGTCGTCGAAGATCACCGGCGCCAGCGCCGACAGCACGATCTTGACCGTGGTGATGCCGAGAATGATCCAGGTCGGCGTCCATGCCTGTTCGCGGGCATAGAACACCCGCAGATGGATCAGCACCAGCGCGTAGGGGATGAGCGTGAAGGCCGACCAGCTGACCGCCTCACCCAGACGACCCGCATCGGTGCCGCCGAAATTCCCGTACGAGAACAGCGCATGGCCGACCTGAGGACCGGCGATGGTCAGGAACATGACCACGGGAACGAGCGCGATCATCGTCAGGCGGGTGGCAGCGGAGAGATCGTCGACGACGGCGGGAGTGTCATCGTCGGCGGCATTGCGGCTCAGCCGCGGCATGATCGCGGTCAGCACGGTGACACCGAGTACGCCGTAGGGCAGCATCAGAAGCAGCCAAGCCACGTTGTAGATCGCCGGGCCCGCGACGTCGGCGTGGGAGGAGACCCGGGTACCGAAGACGAACCCGGCCTGGCTGATCACGACGTAGAGGATCACGGCGGCGCCCATGCCACCGAACTGCTTCAGGCGGTCGTCGACACCCCACAGCGGACGCAGATCGATCCCGGCCCGCCGGATGGGCGGCAGCAGGCTGGCCGCCTGGGTGAACACGCCCAGGGTCACGCCCAGGCCCAAGAGCAACAGCTTGGGCTGGCCCATGCGGACCGGGTCCAGCGAGATCTCGCCCGGTGTCACGGCATAGAGGCCGAGCACGACCAGCACGACCATGTTGTTGAGCACCGGCGCCCACGCACCCGGTTTGAAGATCTCGTGGGTGTTGAGGATCGCCATCAGCAGCGATGACATTCCGTAGAGCAGGATGGCCGGGAGCAGCAAGTAGGCCAGCGCGGTGGTCAGGCCGGTGCTGACTTTGCCGCTGTCGGACAGGAAGACGTGTTTGATCAGCAGCGGCGCCGCGGCGGTGCACAGCAGTGCGGCCGTCGCCAGCACGACGAAGGCCATCGTGACCAGACGGCGGATGAATGCCGCTCCCCCGTCCGCGTCCTCCTTCTCGGCACGGACCAGGGTCGGCACCACGAATGCGGTCAGCACGGCACCCAGGACCAGCTGTTCCACCATGGTCGGAATCTGGCTGGCCACGGTGAACGCACTGGCGATCGCCGGACCGAGCACGGTCAGCAGCAGCAATTGCTTGCCGAAACCGGTGATCCGGCTGATCAGGGTGGCGATCGCGATCGAGCCGGTGGAACGCAGCAGTCGCGAGTTCGAATTCTGCTCGGCCTCGGCCGGTTTCACCGCGACCTGCTGAGCCGTTCGGGCCGGAGCGGATCGCTCACCCCGCGCTCGCCCCGGCTCGGCCGGGGGTGCGTGACGAGGCAGCGGACGAGGCTCGGGCCGTGGTCCCGTGCGCGGCGGGCGCCCCGGAACCTGCTGGTTCGGAACCTGTTGAGTGGGCCCGCTCGGCGGTCCGGGCGGATACGGTCGCCGTTCCGGCGGAGGGCCGGGCGGCGGCGGTCTGTGCCCCGCGGGCTGCACTCCCCGCGGCGGTTGCGGCGGGCGAGGAGGGGTGACCGCGGGCCGTGGCGGTCGGCCGGAATACGGCTCAGGGCTGCCCGGCCGTCCGGCAGGAGGCACCCGGCGAATCGGCCCACTCGGCGGCATGTGGTCCGGTCGGCCCGGGCGTATGTGGTCCGGTCGGCCCGGTGGCATCTCGTCCGGTCGGCCCGGCGGTAGATGGCCGGGTCTGTTCGGCGGTAGCTGCTCGGGACCGTCCGATGGAGCCTGGCTATGTCTGCCGGGTCCGCTGGAGGGCCGCTGATCGGGACCGGGCGGTGCGGGCGGCACCTGGCGCATGGGCCCGCTCGGCGGTGCGGGACGCACGGGTGGCACGCGCCGCATCGGCCCGCTGGGCGGCGGCGTCTGGGGTCTGGGTGCGCCGGGCGAAACCTGAGGGATCGGTCCGCTCAGCGGTACCGGGCGCAGCGGGCGGGGAGCCGGTCCTCTCGGCTCGCTCGGTGGTTCGTCGGGCTGCTGCGGCGGTGCGGGTCGTCGCGCCCCGCGCTCCCAGGGAGCGGCGGGTGCGCGCCGCGGTCTTTCCTCGCCCGGCCCGGGGGACCGGGGACCGTCGTATTCGTTCACCGCGCCCCCCGTGCCGACCCGGTCGGCAGGGGCGCGGGAACAGCGATGTGCACGAGCCCGCTCGCCCGCTGCGACGGGCTGCGCCCAGCGGTGCCGGCCGAACACGCGCCGTGATCGCCGCTCATGGTGCCTCCTGTCGCTGCAGGACCCGGCGCCGCGCCCGCAGGTACCGATTCACCCTGCGGCGCGTCCCCGGGTCCAACCCCTCGTCGGCCGGATCGGGCTGCCCCCGGAACCGGCGCCACAGGCGGCGACCGGCGAGCAGGAGCAGCAGTGCACCGGCACATGCGGTAATTATCGCCAACGCTTGACCGTAAGCGTTGGACCGCACCGACACCGACGCGACATTGCCGAGCGGGATTCCGTCCGGTGTGGTAATGGAGATCGGAATCGCCAGGTTGCGGCTGGCGGTGACCTCCGTCGGGATCTGGAACGAGCGGGTGCCCTCGGCAGGCAGCACTTGGTCGCCGATATCGGTGATGTTCGTCTCGGGGGGTGCGTCGACCTTGAACCGGATCCGGATCGCCACCGGCAGATTGTTGCGGGCCACCAATAGCAGCGGGCTCTTCTCCGAGGCCAGCGTGTAGACCCCACCCGGCGGCAGCACGGTGACCTTGCGATACAGCGTGTCGAGGGTCTGAGTGGTCTGATTGAGCCGGCGCTGTGCCACGGTGTCGGCCTGGGTTCCGGTGCTGGTGCGATCGGACAGCGTGAGCACTCTCACCAGATCGTCGCGCAACGGCTCGAGGTACGACCGCGGCGTCGGTTCCTGCTGTGGGACCTCGACCAGCGCCTGCATCAGGTCGGCGATGCGCCGCTGCTGGTCGCGGATGGGCGCGAAGAAATGGTCGGGCACCGCGGTATCGGCCGTATCCGAGCGGTAGTTCACGTCGAACGGGCGCGGATCCGGCGGCACCGCGAGCAGATCCGCGAATGGGCGCGGGGTCGCCAGGCCGTTGCGGATCAGCAGCTCGAGCTGGCTCAGCAGCGCTGTCGCCTCGTCGCGGTTGGCGCTCCACCGCTGCGGCGGCATCAGCAGCATCGAGCGCGGCTGATTCGACTGCGGATTCAGCGCCGTCCAGGAGATCGCGCCGAGCGCGTCCTGCAACCGGGCCGCCCGGGAGTCGTTGGTCACCTCGTACCGGACCCGGTCGGGGGTGAACGACGGTGTCGGCGGATTCGAGCCGACCGCCGCGAGTGCGGTGGCCGACCAGATGTCGAAGGTCGCGACCTTCAATCCGGCATCGGGCTGGGGCAGGGCGGGCGGCTTCACCGGCGCGGTGATGCCCGGCAGCCGCACCATTTCCGGAGTGGCCGAATCGGTCCCGGTGGCCACGGCCGCGCTCGCGCGCACGGTGCCACCG
This sequence comes from Nocardia transvalensis, assembly GCF_015477765.1. GTDB lineage: Bacteria > Actinomycetota > Actinomycetes > Mycobacteriales > Mycobacteriaceae > Nocardia > Nocardia transvalensis_A. Next base: position 349,159 of record NZ_JADLQQ010000003.1, read on the forward strand.
CCGGTGCGTGCGGATCCGGTTGCCGCGCTGAGCGAATCGGTGGGAGCGACGGCGTTGTCGGCGAGCACCGCGGTGGTATAGCCGTGCCCGGCCAGCAGGGATGCGCCGTCGATATCGATCCCGCCGGAATCGGGCAGGGCGACCCCGCGCACCGATTTGATGGACAGGATCGAGTCCACGATGTCGGCGGGCGCGTCGATCGCGCGGGCGGTCAGTTCCGGATCGTGGACGGCGGCCAGTGCGGAGACGTCGACCTGCGCGAACGGTAAGGCCACGGTGCAGACCGACGGTGCCAGCGTGCGCAGCCGGTCCAGCCACGCCTTGGCGGCGTGGACACCGGCTCCATCGCGGGTCGCGCCGTCCGGATCCGAGGGGCTGGCCAGCACCTTGTAGCCCTGGGTCATCTCCGACACCGTGAGCAGCAGATCCGGATCGATGGCCAGGCAGACCGAACCGGCCAGTGCGGTGCGGGTGGGCTCCCGTCCGGTATCCGGGCGGACCACCGACTCCAGGGCCGCGAGCAGTTGGTCGAGCCGGCCGCCGGTGGCCAGCTCACCGGCCAGCTCGTCGTCGGTCAGCAGCGCCTGACCGGCCAGCGGCCCGGTCGTCCCGGCCGCCAAACGGGGGCGGTCGGCCAGCGGCCAGATCGTCGTGACGGCCACCGGTGCCTCGGGGGACGCCGGAACCGGCTGCGTCTCGGCGCTTCTGGATTCCGATCCAGAGGACGAACCGGGCAGGCCGAGCACCGGCAGCAGGAATCGGGCGTCGTCGAGGCGGGCCTGTTTGCCGTAGGCGGGTTCGCCGTTGACGTTCAGCAACAGCGGATAGACGCCGGGATCGGTGATGCCGAGCGAGGACGTGACGGTCGTCGTGCCGCTGGTGTGGGTGCCGGGCCGGATGCCGATGCGCAGCGTGAACTGCTGGCGCTGGCCGGGCGAGAGCCGCTCGGCGACGTTCTGGAAAGGTCCCGTGACGTCGTAGTTGACCTGGTCCAGCAGCAGCGTCGAGCGCAGCCCGCTCGGATCGGCGATGGCCGCCGCGCGCTGGATGCGCACGCTGATGTCCTCGACGGGCCGGTCGCCGATATTGGTGACGGTGCCGGCGACGACCAGCACCGGATCGCTGGTGGTGGTCACCGTATTCGGCGTCACGGAGTCGAGGGTGAGCTTGAGGAAGGTGGGTGACGACGGCGAGTCGTTGGTGTCCGTGGGCTGCGCGGTGGCCGGAACGGCGGCCAGCGCCCACGGTCCGGACAGCACGGCCAGTGCGAATGCGATGAGCATCCGCACCCAGTGCTGCCGATCGCGTGTCCGGCGGGACACCCGCACCCTCCGCCCCGCACGCGTCATTGTCTGCCGTTCTCCATCCGGTCGATCAGGCGATTGGCGACCTCGGCGAGCCTGCGTTCGTCGGCGTAGGCCAGGCGCGAATCCAGTTCGCTCAGCGGCACCCAGGCGACCTTGGTCACCTCGACGTCGGCATCGGACAGTTCCCCGCCCACCGAGCGCATCAGATAGTGATGCACGGTCTTGTGTACCCGGCGGCCGTCGGTGACGAACCAGTAATCGATACTGCCCAGTTCGGCCACGACCAGGCCGTGGATACCGGTTTCCTCGGCGACCTCGCGGACGGCCGTCTGTTCGGCCGTCTCACCGTCTTCGATATGCCCCTTCGGCAGCGACCACAGCAGCCGTCCCCGGCGGTCGGTGCGCCCGATCAGGGCGGCGCACCGCTTCTCGCGCGGGCCGTCGAGCCCGTCGACGACCAGACCGCCCGCGGAGGTCTCGCGCACCGTGCGCATGCGTGGTTTGCTCTTGTTCTTGGGGCTGCCACCCTTGTTTTCGAGGCTGCCAGCCGGGCTCCCGGCCGAACCGCGGCGCCGGGGCTGGCGGCGTCGACTGTTCGCGCGATCGGCCGGAGACACTGCGTCAGTTTAGCTGTGTTGCAGGGCACGGCTTCCCGACCAGGCTCCGGCGCGGCGCAACCACCCACCCGTGACCCACTAAGCTGCATGTCCGTGGTTGCGCCGAAGTCCGAGGATGTAGCAGTGTCCGATTCCCACCTGCTTCCGGCCGCGGACCGCCGTACCCGCTTGCTGGCCGCCGCGCAGATCACGCTGGGGCGGCTGTCCGATGTGTTGACCCCGCTCGGTGAGCTGTTCGCCGCCCGGGGGCACGAGTTGTACCTGGTGGGCGGCAGTGTGCGCGATGCGGTGCTGGGCCGGCTCGGGACGGATCTGGACTTCACCACCGATGCGCGCCCCGAGCAGGTGCAGCAGATCCTGCGCGGCTGGGTCGACAATCTCTGGGACACCGGGGGCTTGGCCTTCGGCACGGTCAGCGCCTCGAAGGCCGGGTGGCAGCTGGAGATCACCACCTTCCGCAGCGACACCTACGACCGGGTCTCGCGGAATCCGGAGGTGACCTTCGGCGACAACCTCGACGGCGATCTGGTCCGGCGCGATTTCACGGTCAACGCCATGGCCGTGCGCGTAGGCGCCGACGGTTCGCTCGAATTCGTCGACCCGCTGCACGGGATGGACGCACTGCTGGCGGGCGTGCTGGATACGCCTGCGGCGCCGGAGGATTCGTTCAACGACGATCCGTTGCGCATGCTGCGCGCCGCGCGTTTCGTCTCGCAGCTGGGCTTCGGGCTGGCGCCGCGGGTACGCGCGGCGATCGTGGCCATGGCCGACGAGATCACTCGGATCACCGCCGAGCGGGTCCGGACCGAGCTGGACAAGCTCATCGCCGGTGAGCATCCGACCGAGGGCATCGACATCATGTGCGACACCGGCCTGGCCGAACGGGTGCTGCCGGAGGTCCCGGCGATGAAATTGGAGATCGACGAGCATCATCAGCACAAGGACGTCTATCAGCATTCGCTGACCGTGTTGCGGCAGGCCATCGATCAGGAGGAGGGCGACCCGGATCTGGTGTTGCGCTGGGCGGCGCTGCTGCACGACATCGGCAAGCCGCCGACCAAGCGCAACGAGCCCGGCGGCGGGGTGAGCTTCCACCACCACGAGGTCGTCGGCGCCAAGATGGTGCGAAAGCGCATGCGCGCCTTGAAGTATCCGAAGCAGTTCACCGAGGACGTGGCCCGGCTGGTGTATCTGCACCTGCGCTTCCACGGCTACGGGAAAGGCCAGTGGACCGATTCCGCGGTTCGCCGCTATGTCACCGACGCCGGTGACCTGCTGCCGCGACTGCACAAACTGGTCCGCGCCGACTGCACCACCCGCAACAAGCGCCGCGCCGCCCAACTGCAGTCCACCTACGACGACCTGGAAGCCCGCATCGCCCGGATCCAGGAGCAGGAGGACCTCGCCCGCGTCCGCCCCGACCTGGACGGCAACGCCATCATGGAACTCCTGGGCCTCGAGCCCGGCCCCCAGGTCGGCCGCGCCTGGCGCTACCTCAAGGAACTACGCCTGGACCGCGGCCCCCTCACCCGCGAAGAAGCCGAAGCCGCCCTCCTGGAATGGTGGAACGCCGGCGCCCCGTAGATCAAAAGACGATCAAAGTGGTGCCCGCGACGATGGCGGAGCGGATTTGGGCGAGGTCGATCGAACCCGTGATCTCGGGGATGGAGATGCGGAAGTGGATTCGGTCGCCGTGGCGGTCGGCGCGCTCGATGCGGGTGTTCTTCGGTAGGTCGGTCAGCGGGATCGGGGGGACTCGGACCCAGCGGCGGGGCAGGGGGATTTTCGACCAGCTGGCCCGGTGGACCGCGACGGTGACCAGGTTGTCCCCGATGGCCGCGTCCACCAGGGCGCCGAGTCTTCGGCGGCGGTGCCGGGCCTCGATCAGCCCGCTGTCGTCGACTCCGAGGCGCCAGTCGAGCTGCCAGTCGTTCAGCCAGCCGCACACGGCCGAGGTGGTGACCGTGCCGGTGATGTCGAGGTTGGCGGTGCGCACCTTCGTCGGCACACCCGGAATCAGCCGCACGCCGTGCGCGACGACGGTCATCTCCTCGATCGGGTGACCGTTCCACAGCAGGTCGGTCAGCACCGTTTCGGTCTGGAAGTGGGCGCCGCGCCGACGGACCTTCAGCGAGGTCAGTGTGGCCGTCATGGCATGGCCGAGCAGCGTCGCATTCACCTGTCGACCGCCGAACTGGCTCAGAATCCCCTCACTGAGCAGCGTCATCAGCACATCCGGCAGCAGCGCGGTGACGGTGCCCGCACCCAGATCGGCCACCGGATCCAGCCATGCGGTGGTGAAGGTGCTCCACTTCCCGAAGTCGACCGCACGCAACGGCGACCAGGACTTGGGGTCGAAGTAGGTGGCCATGATTGTTTCGAGCGTACTGGCCGGTGCCGGACTTTCCAGCCGGTAATTGGGGGGTTCTACGGATCGGACCGGCGATACTGCCGCAGATTCGGAGGTTCCGACGTTGTCGATCCGATAATGCGGTCCTATGCTCTGGCCGTGCCCAGCTTGCGGATACGTGATGCCGCCGAACTGCTCGGTGTCAGCGACGACACGGTGCGGCGGTGGATCGATACCGGCGCCCTCGCGGCGCACAAGGATGCGGCGGGACGGCTGGTCATCGACGGCGGCGACCTCGCCGCGCTGGCCGCCGACCACGCGCGTACCCCGCAGACCCGGCTGGGCAGTGCCAGTTCGGCACGCAATCGGTTTCCCGGGCTGGTCACCCGCGTGGTGGTCGACGGGGTGATGGCACAGGTGGAGATGCAATGCGGGCCGTTCACGGTGGTGTCGTTGATGAGCAGCGAATCGGTACGGGCGCTCGGGTTGGAGCCGGGCAGCGTGGCGGTCGCGAGCGTGAAGGCGACCACCGTGGTCGTCGAGACCGCCGCGCCATGACTCGCCTCGCACGCCGAGCCGCCGTGCTGGCCGGCGCGGCGATGGTGGCCGCGGCGGGCTGCGGCTCCTCCGATTCCGGTGACACCACTCTCACCGTCTTCGCAGCGGCCTCGCTCAATCATGTCTTCGCCGACCTCGGCACCAAGTTCGAATCGGCCCATCCCGGCACCAAGGTCGCCTTCTCCTTCGCCGGTTCGTCGGATCTGGCCGCGCAACTGAACCAGGGCGCACCGGCCGATGTCTTCGCCTCGGCCGACACCGTCAATATGGACAAGGCCGTCGAGGGCGGCCGGATCACCGAGCGGCCGGAGAACTTCGCCACCAATGTCCTCACCATCGTCACCCCGCCCGGCAATCCGAATCACGTTGCGACGCTGGCGGATCTGACCCGGCCCGGATTGCGGTTGGTGGTGTGTGCGCCGCAGGTGCCGTGCGGTGCGGCGACCAAGAAGGTGGCCACTGCCGCGCACGTGTCGATCACACCCGTGAGCGAGGAATCCGCGGTGACCGATGTCCTGACGAAGGTGATCTCCGGCGAAGCGGATGCCGGTCTGGTCTATGTGACCGATGCGGCGGGCGCCGGTGACAAGGTCACCACCGTCGCCTTCCCCGAGTCGGCGGGTGCGGTCAACACCTATCCCATTGCGACCGTGGCCGATTCGAAGCACGCCGATCTGGCCCACGAATTCGAGGCCATGGTCATCGGTCCCGACGGCCGCGCGGCGCTGTCGAAGGCAGGATTCGGCGCGCCGTGACGACCGGTGTCGCACGCACCGATGACCGTGGGCGGAGACCGGTCCACCCGACTGGGCCGGAAATCGGCCCGCCCGAATCGAATTCAGTGATCCGAGGGCTCCGTGCGCTGATACGGGGACCTGGGCTAGCGGTGCCGCCGTGGCTGCTCCTGCCCGCGGCGGCCGGGTTCGCATTCGTGGCGGGACCGCTGCTGGCCTTGACCGGAGCGGTGGATTGGTCGCACTTCTTTGCGTTGGTCACCACGCAGGCGTCGCGGGATGCGTTGTCGCTGAGTCTGCGCACCGCGCTGGCGAGCACGGTGTTGTGCGTGCTGCTGGGGGTGCCGATGGCGGTGGTTCTCGCGCGGGTGCGGTGGCGGGTGCTGCCGCTGTTGCGGGCAATGGTGTTGCTGCCCTTGGTATTACCACCCGTGGTGGGTGGTCTGGCGCTGTTGTATCTGTTCGGGCGCTACGGTCTGGTGGGACGGCAGCTGGAGGCGGCCGGTATCCGGATCGCGTTCAGTACCACCGCCGTCGTGCTCGCCCAGGCCTTCGTGGCACTGCCGTTCCTGGTGATCACTCTCGAGGGTGCGATGCGCACCGCCGGCGATCGTTACGAACGCATCGCGGCCACCCTCGGCGCCGCGCCCACGACGGTGTGGTGGCGAATCACCGTGCCGCTGTTGCGTCCCGCCCTGGTTTCCGGGGCCGTGTTGTCGTTCGCCCGCGCGCTGGGCGAATTCGGCGCCACCCTCACCTTCGCGGGCAGCCTGCAGGGCCGCACCCGAACCCTGCCGCTGGAGATCTACCTGCAGCGCGAGAACGATCCCGCCGCGGCGGTGGCCCTGTCGCTGCTGCTGGTCCTGATCGCGGTGCTGATCGTGCTGGTCGCCTATCGCCGCGTCGGCGTCGCCGAGGGCCGCGAATGGGCCGGTGGCCTCTGGCGCTGGGGCGGGGCCAGCCGGATTCGGCGGGCTGCGGAGCCGGGAGAACTCGGATGAGCACAGCGCGGCTGAAGGCAGGGCTGGAGATTTCGGCCAGGGTGGCCGAGCGGGGGCTCGACGTCGAGCTGACGGTCGCACCCGGTGAGGTGCTGGCCGTGCTCGGGCCCAACGGGGCGGGCAAGTCGACCCTGTTGGAGATCGTCGCGGGATTGCTCCGCCCGGACGACGGGTGGGTGCGTTCGGGCGGTCGCACGCTCACCCATGTCGCGCGGGGCGTGGCCGTACCGCCACATCGGCGCGGCGTCTCGATGCTGGCGCAGGATCCGCTGTTGTTCCCGCATCTGTCGGTGGCGGCGAATGTGGCGTTCGGACCGCGGAGTCGAGGCGTGCGCGGTCGTCACGCGGCTGCCGTTGCGGACCAGTGGTTGCGGGCGGTGGATGCGGTCGCGCTGGCCGATCGCCGGCCCGCCGAACTGTCGGGCGGGCAGGCGCAGCGGGTGGCGTTGGCCCGCGCCTTGGCTGTCGAACCGGAGGTGGTGCTGCTGGACGAGCCGATGGCCGCCCTCGACGTGGCGACGGCACCGGCGATGCGAACCCTGCTGCGCCGGGTACTGCGAGCACCGGATCGAAACCCCCCCGGCCCCAGCGCCATTCTCATCACCCACGACATCGTCGACGCCCTCACCCTGGCCGACCGAGTGATAGTCCTGGAATCGGGCCACATCGTGGAACAGGGCCCGGTGGCCGCGGTCCTGTCCCGCCCCCGCAGTACCTTCTCCGCCCGCATCGCCGGAGTAAACCTGCTGATCGGCACCTCCGTCGCCCCCGTCCCGTCGCCCCACCCATCCCCCGAAACCAGCAATGACATAGAGCAACCGGCGGCAACCGGATGCCCCCCGATGGTTATGGGGGCCGTGCGGTGCGGGGGCGATGTGGTGCACGGGCGATGTGAGGGGGATTGGGTGGAGGGGGTGCGGGCGGCTGCGGTCTTTTCGCCCGCTGCTGTCGCGGTGTATCGGGATCACCCGGTGGGGAGTCCACGCAATGTGTTTCGTGTGCGGATCGCTGAACTTACCGACCGCGGTGGGGTGATTCGGGTGCAAGGGGTGGATCGGGCGGACGGTGCGTCGGGGGTGGTGGCGGATCTGACTGCCGCGGCGGTGGCCGAACTCGGGTTGGCGGCGGGGATGGATGTGTACTTCTCGGTGAAGGCCACCGAGGTGCAGGTGTATCCCTGCTGACAACGAGGAGGAACCTGGCCGGCGGCGGCTGCGTCGAATCGGTATGGCCATCGAGTACGTCTTCGGTATCGGGGACGGGAGTACCTGCACCTGGTCGTCGCCTGGGGATCTGGACCTGTCGGGGCGCGGCACGAACGATGCGGTCGGACTCGATTTCGACGGGGACTGGCTGGCCGACGACGCCCTGTGGGATTGCGACGGCGACGGCACCGCCGACGTGGCCGCGCTCGACCTCGACGACGACGGGATCCTCGACCACTACTTCACCGATCCCCACGGCCTGGGCGTGTGGAACGCGCCGCTGGGGGAACCGGTCAGCGAGTGACGATGCGGCGCCGGGTGTTGGCCGCGACGGCCATGATCCCCAGTCCGTAGATTCCGGCACCGGCGAGCACCACCGGCAGCGAGCGGCCGTCGATGGGAATCACCATCGCCGTCGCCGCGATCGCCAGCACGAAGGTGATGTTGAAGACGGTGTCCTGCAGGGCGAACACCTGACCGCGCCGGGAATCGTCGATATCGATCTGCATGGTGGCGTCACCGGTCAGCTTGATGGTCTGCCCGGCCAATCCGATCAGGAAGGCACCGATCAGCAACAGGTGATGGGCGCGTCGCTCGGCCTCGCCGGTCGCCACGGTGATCGGCGAGACCAGCACCAACTGCACCGCGATCGCGGTCAGCAGACCCACGACCACCGTGCGCGGCCGCCCCAGCCGCGGAATCAGCAGCGGTGCGACGACGGCCGCGGCCAGCATTCCGGATGCGACCGCCGTGATCGCCACCCCGAATCCGATCAGCCCGCTGCTCAGCGACACACCGTCGGCCGGACCGCGCCGCAACACCAGCACCATCAGCAGGGTATTGGCGCCGAAGACGATGCGATGCACCCCGATACCGATCATGGCGGTGGTGCATTCCCGCGAGGCCCACACCGCGCGGGCACCCGTGCGCAGGCCGGAGAGGATGGCACGCAGCGAACTCACCGCCGACGCCTCACCCGGCTCCGGCCCGAGCCGCCGGGCGGCGAACCGTGTCGCGGCCAGCGCCCCGATCACCGATCCGGAGGCACTGGCGGCCACCGCCACGGCCGAGGCGAGATCGCCGGATCCGATCGCGCCGATGATGGCCACCGCGATCGCGGCACCCGCCCCGGCACATCCGGAGGCCACCGTCGCCAGCACCGAATTCATCGGCACCAGCCATGCCTGCTTCAGCACCCGCGGCAGCGACGCCGACACCCCGGCCAGCACGAATCGGCTGATCCCGACGACGGCCAACGCCAGCAACAGCAGCGGGGTGTCCTCGATCCCGCCCAGCAGCCCCGCGGCGGTCGTCGCGATGAGCACCGCGCGCAGCAGATTGGCGACCAGGAGTACGGTCCGCCGGTCCCAGCGGTCCAGCAGCGCCCCGGCATACGGGCCGATCACCGAGTACGGCAACAACAGCACGGTGAACCCGCCCGCGATGGCGAGCGGGTCGGTGGCCCGTTCGGGATTGAACAGAATCGCGCCCGAGAGCGCGGCCTGGAACATGCCGTCGCCGAATTGACCGGCGAACCGCACCAGCGCCAGCCGCAGCAGGTCCGGGCTGCGCACGACGGCCACCAGGGCCGCGCGCCGGGTGGCGCGCCCTCCGTGGGCCATATCAGTGCTCTGACTTCGCGGTCACCAGCGCGTATACCGTCTCCCGCATATCGGGCGCCATGGGCAGCTCCGCCAGCGTCTCGGCGTCTATCCAGCGGAACTCGTCGTGCTCCCCCGGCGCCAGCGAGACCTCACCCGGCTCCACCTCCACGATGAAACTGTATTTGCGCACCCGCGACTTGGTGCGGGTGGCGTAGTCGAAGCCGCCCACCACGTCGAGGATGCGCCGCACCCGCAGTCCCGTCTCCTCGAACAGCTCCCGCTCGACGCAGTCGGCGAACGACTCACCGGATTCCACACCGCCGCCGGGAAGTTCGTACAGGCCGCCGCCCCAGTCCTCGGCGACACGCCGCACCACCAGCAGTTTACGGTTTCGGAACACGGCGACGCCCACCACGAAGTGATCGATACCCTCGCTGCCCGCCTGCTGCCGGAGTTTACGCTCGATGCCCGCGAGCACTTCGGGTCGCATCAGCGGTTCACCTCCGATTTCGGTTGCGGCACATCATGTTACGGTCGGCGCGTCCGCGCGGCGTGTCGCGCCGTACGCGGGCGGGTCCGAGTCGAGCGCCGAGCATTTGCCACCGTCGCTCGGGCGACCCGGAGCCCATCGCGGGCGCGACCGCGGTCACCGCGCCCGGAGTCGGTATCGCTCCACGCTAGAATTTACTAGGAATTCAGGGTGTGGTGCGGGAAGGACTCCTACCCTGAAAGGTGATCGGTGCTCGCCCCGAGAGGAGGACCACGGTGTCCACACTCACGACACCTCACATCGATGTTCATCGTGGCGGCGACCGCATGAAAACCCGTGTGGCGTGGCTGGATTCGAAGCATTCGTTCTCGTTCGGCGAGCACTACGATCCCGAAAACACCCATCACGGCCTGTTGCTCGTGAATAACGAGGACATTGTCTCTCCCGGTCAGGGTTTCGACACCCATCCCCATCGCGATATGGAGATTGTCACCTGGGTGCTGAGCGGTTCGCTGGTACATCAGGATTCGCTGGGGCACAGCGGTGTCATCTATCCCGGCCTGGCCCAGCGGATGAGTGCGGGCACCGGAATTCTGCACTCGGAAAAGAACGATTCCTGGCGTTTGACGCCGGAACAGGGCGGTACTACCGAACACACCGAGCCGGTGCATTTCGTGCAGATGTGGGTGGTCCCCGACGAGCCCGGCCTGACCCCGGGCTATCAGCAGCTCGAGGTCGACGACGAATTGGCCGGTGGCGGGCTGATCACGGTGGCCTCGGGCCTGCCGCGCTATCGCGACCGGACCGCGATCACCATCAACAGCAGCCACTCCGCCCTGCACGTGGCCCGGATGCCGGGCGCGGGCGCGCCGGTGGAACTGCCCGAGGCGCTCTTCCTGCACCTGTTCGTCGCCCGCGGCGAGGTCGAGATGGAAGGGGTGGGAACCCTGTACGAGGGCGATGCCGTCCGGCTGACCCGCAGCGGCGGCCAGCGGATCCGGGCCGAACTGCCCTCGGAAATTTTGGTGTGGGAGATGCACGCACGGCTCGGCGCGCAATAACATTCACAAGCGTACCGAACCCGGCATATCGACCCCGGGGCGAACGAGAGGACAGCCATGACGGAGAACCCGCCTCCCGGCCAGTATCCCCCGCCCGGTCAGTACCCACCCCCGCCGCCGGGTGCATACCCGCCCCCGCCCGGCGAGCCGCAGTGGCAGCAGCCCAAGGGCAAGGGCCTGGCCATCACCGCTCTGGTGCTGGGCATCCTCGCGCTGCTGAGCTTCTGGACGATCATCGGCGGCATCCTCTTGGGCCTGGCGGGCTTGGTCTTCGGCATCATCGCCACGGTCAAGGTCCGCAAGGGCACGGCCGGCGGCGGCGGAATGGCGATCGCCGGTCTGGTGCTGAGCGTGGTCGGTCTGATCGCCTCGATCGTGATCACGGTGATCGGCGTGAACATCTTCGTCAACAGCGGTGGCAAGGATTTCGTCGACTGCGTGAACAAGGCGGGCGGCGACCAGGCGAAGATCGATCAGTGCGAGCGGGACTGGAACCAGAGGCTCGACAACAACGGCACTGTCACCGTCAGCCCCGGCGCGACGGGCTAGGACGGTTCGACCGGACCGATCGACAGGCCCGGGTGACGGTGACGACCTCACCGAACTCGGGCCGGAAGTCGCCCTCGGGCGAATCGATCCACACCCGGTAGCCGGTGCGTTCGTCGGCCGGTGACGGCAGCACGATCCGGGTGCCCGGCAGGGCGAGCGTGGCCCCCAGCTGGATCAGCTCCGCGACCACCGTCATGTCCTGCAGCGCCTGGTCGGGGTGGCCGGTGAGGAAGGTCCATCGGGACGAGCGAGGATGCCCGATGATCGGACCGCGCCGCCCGACGGCCGCCAGGTGGTCGCGGACGCGCCCGCCCAGCGCGGTGGGCATGGTCACCGCGCCTACCGGCCCGACCTCCAACATGATCCGGCCGAGCCTGGGCTCGACGACGCCGTAGAGTGCGTTCTCCTTGCGATATCGGCGGCAGCGTTCGAGCGCCTCCTGGGTGGCGGCGTACGACGCCGCAGTATCCATGTCCAGACCGTATCGCCGGGCAATCAGGATGACAATAGTCACACGCCGGGGAATGTCGCGGGGTAGCATGACGGTGCATGGCACCTCTGTCGCCGACGGTCGCCCGCTGGGAATTGGTTCTGCGCCTGCGTGAATTGCGCGAGCAACGGGGCTTCGATTCGGCGACGTTCGCCAAACGGGTGGGCTTCACTCCGGCCAATTGGTCGCATGTGGAGAAGGGCCGCCGGGTGCTCACTCTCAACAGCATCGGGCCGGTTCTGGACCTGCTGGATGTTCCCGACGAGGAACGCGCGGAACTGCTGGGTCTGCTCTCGGCGAGCAAGGAGCGCGGTTGGTGGGCCGCATCGTCGGCCCTGATCGGGCCGGAATTGCAGCGGTACTACGGGATGGAGTACGGGGCGGAGAGTATTCGCAGCTACGACAGCCTCGTCATCCCCGGCCTGCTGCAGACCGAGGATTATGCGCGGGCGCTGATCAGCGCGGACGTGATGATCCGGCCGGTGCAGGTGGAACAGTTGGTAGCGGTGCGGATGCGACGCCAAGCCCGGTTGCGCGGTCCGGATCGGGTGGATTTCACCGCGGTGGTGGGCGAGGCCACGCTGCTGCAGCAGATCGGCGGGCCGAAGGTGTTGCGCGGACAGCTGGAATATCTGGCCGATCTGATCGAGGAACTCGACACGGTGGAGGTGCGGGTGATCCCCTTCACCGCCTCCGCGGGCGCAATACTCGGTGGTGCGAGCTTCCACCTGCTGGATTTCGCCACCCAGAACCTGCCGACCTTCGCCTGGGTCGAGAGCGCGGTCTTCGGGGGCGCGGTCGACAATTCGGAGCAGGTTCGCGATCTGGCATTCGCGTATGTGCGTGCACTCGACCAATCCCTCAGTCGCACTGAATCATTGGCGCTGATCCGCAAGTACGCCCGCGTGTAAAATCTGCCCATGCCAACCACCGCCAGATACCGGCCGGAGGTTACCGGCTGGTTCACGTCGACCCGCACCAACAACGGCAACCAATGTGTCGAGGTCCGGTTCGACGGCGATGCGGTGCTCATCCGTGACAGCAAGTTCCGTCGCAACCCGGCTCACCGCCCCGAAGACGAGCCCGTCATCACCGTCACCGCGAACGAATGGATGTCCTTCCTCGCTGCCGTGCTGGACGGCGCCGTAGCGTCTACCCCGCTCACGGCGTACACCTCGACCGACGGCAGCACGATCCTGCAGCACAACGATGTGATGCTCACCTACACCCCCGCCGAATGGGCGGCCTTCCTCGCCGGTGCTCGCGACGGCGAGTTCGACCGCATGCTGTTGCCCGCATAGCACCTCCTCCCCTCCCGCGCCCCGAGGCCTGCCGCCCCGGGGCCGGTTCGCCGACCGGCATCTGCCCAGCATGTCGAATCCGTCGGCATACTGGACAGCGTGACTTCCGATGTGACGACTCCCTCCGGTATCGAACTGACCTATCGTGACGACGCCGTGCGGGTGCAGGACGACCTGTTCGCGCACGTCAACGGCAAATGGTTGGACAGTTACGAGATACCGGCGGACCGTGCGGTCGACGGTGCCTTCCGGAAGCTGTACGACCAGGCGGAGCTGGACGTCAAGACGATCATCCAGGAGGCCGCGGCCGCCGATGCGGCACCGGGGAGCGACGAGCGCAAGATCGGCGATCTGTACGCCAGCTTCATGGACGAGGCGGCCGTGGAGGCCGCGGGGCTCGCCCCGATCGCGGAGGAATTGGCGGCGGTGCGGGCGGTGCGCGACCGCGGCGAGTTCGCGGCGCTGCTGGGGCGGCTGCAGCGCGTCGGCATCGGCGGGGCGCTCGCGGTCTACGTCGACACCGACGACAAGAATTCCCAGCGGTATCTGGTGAACGCCACCCAGTCCGGTATCGGCCTGCCCGACGAATCCTATTACCGCAGCGAGGATTACGCCGAAGTCCGCGACAAGTACGTCGAACATATGCGCCGGATGTTCGCGCTGGCCGATATCGACTACGACCCGCAGCGGGTGTTCGAGCTCGAGCGCAAGCTGGCGGCCGGGCACTGGGATGTGGTGCGCCGCCGGGATGCCGAATTGAGCTACAACCTCACCACTTTCGCCGAGCTGGCCGAGCAGAATCCCGAATTCGATTGGACCGCCTGGACCTCCGCCCTCGCCGACGGCGTGGAGCGGGCGGGTGCGGAACTGTTCGCCGAAATCGTGGTCCGGCAGCCGGATTACGTGCGGACCTTCGCGCAGGTGTGGGCGTCGGAATCGCTCGAGGACTGGCAGGCCTGGGCCACCTGGCGGGTACTGCGTTCGCGCGCACCGTATCTGACCGCCGCGCTGGTCGAGGAGCATTTCGACTTCTACGGCCGCACCCTCACCGGTGCGCAGGAGAATCGGGAGCGCTGGAAGCGCGGTGTGTCGCTGGTGCAGGATCTGCTCGGCGAGGCGGTCGGCAAACTGTATGTGGCGCGGCATTTCCCGCCCGCGGCCAAGGAGCGGATGCAGCAGCTGGTGGCCAATCTGACCGAGGCCTACCGCCGCAACATCAGTGATCTGGACTGGATGGGCCCCCAGACCCGGCAGGCCGCGCTGGCGAAGCTGGAGAAGTTCACGCCGAAGATCGGCTATCCCGACACCTGGCGCGACTACTCGGCGGTCGAGATCGACCGGGGAGATCTGGTCGGCAACTATCGCCGCGGCTATGCCGCCGAGCACGATCGGGACCTGCGCAAACTGGGCGGCCCGGTCGATCGCGGCGAATGGTTCATGACCCCGCAGACGGTCAACGCCTACTACAACCCGGGGATGAACGAGATCGTATTTCCCGCGGCCATTCTGCAGCCGCCGTTCTTCGATATGAATGCCGACGACGCGGCCAACTACGGCGGCATCGGCGCGGTGATCGGCCACGAGATCGGCCACGGCTTCGACGATCAGGGCGCCAAGTACGACGGCGACGGCAATATGGTCGACTGGTGGACCGATTCCGATCGCGCCGAATTCGGTAAGCGCACCAAGGCCCTGATCGAGCAGTACAACCAGTTCTCGCCGAAGGATCTGCCCGACAACCACACGGTGAACGGCGAATTCACCATCGGTGAGAACATCGGCGACCTCGGCGGGCTCTCGATCGCGCTGGAGGCCTACAAGATCGCCCTCGACGGCGCCGAACCGCCGGTGATCGACGGCCTCACCGGCCTGCAGCGGGTGTTCTTCGGCTGGGCGCAGGTCTGGCGCACCAAGGCCCGCAAGGAGGAGGCCATCCGCCGCCTGGCCGTCGACCCGCACTCCCCGCCGGAATTTCGCTGCAACGGCGTGGTCCGCAACCTGGACACCTTCCACGAGGCCTTCGGTGTCGAGCCGGGCGATGGGCTGTACCTGGATCCCTCGGAGCGGGTGCGGATCTGGTGACCTACCGCAGACGAGCCTCCGTTTCCGCGTCGAAGAAGTACACCTCGTCGGTTTTCGGGGTGAGTAGGAGCCGGTCGCCGAGGGCCACCCGGAAGCGGCGGTCGACGCGGGCGACGATCCTGCCGGAGCGGCTGGACCAGTGGTCGGTGATGCCGTGGGTGTAGACGAAGGATTCGGCGCCGAGTTCCTCGAGCAGCTCCACCTCGACCGGGAGGGCATTGCCCGGATCCGTGGTGGCCTCCCAGGATTCGGGGCGGATGCCGACGACGACGCGGTCGCGGCCGGAGTGGGTGCGCGGTAGCGGGATGCGCAGCTCACTCAGCACGGCCGCGCCGTCGCGGACCGGGGCCGCGAGCAGGTTCATGGCCGGGGAGCCGATGAATCCGGCGACGAAGATGTTCACCGGGTCGTCGTACAGTTCCCGAGGCCCGGCGATCTGCTGCAGCGTGCCGTCGCGCAGCACAGCCACCCGGTCACCCATGGTCATCGCCTCCACCTGGTCGTGGGTGACGTAGACCGTGGTGGTGCCCAGGCGTTTCTGCAGGGCGGCGATCTGGGCGCGGGTGCTCACCCGCAGCTTCGCGTCCAGATTCGACAGCGGCTCGTCCATGCAGAACACCTGGGGTCGGCGGACTATCGCGCGCCCCATCGCCACCCGCTGGCGTTGTCCGCCGGACAGTTTCGCCGGTTTGCGGTCGAGCAGCTGCTCGAGTTCGAGCATCTGCGCCGCCGCCCGCACGCGGGCCATGGTGTCGGCCTTGTTCATTCCCGCATTGCGCAGCGCGAAGCCCATATTCTGGGCCACCGTCATATTCGGGTACAGCGCATAGCTCTGGAACACCATCGCCACGTCCCGCGCACGCGGCGGCAGCCCCGTCACATCCCGGCCGCCGATCAGAATGCGGCCCTGTTCAACCGATTCCAGTCCGGCCAGCATGCGCAGGCTCGTCGACTTGCCACAGCCCGACGGACCGACGAGCACCAGAAACTCGCCGTCGGCTATCTCGATATCCAGATCGTCGACCGCCGGTGTGGGTGCACCTGGGTACAGGTGCGTCGCGTTCTCGAATTGCACCGTCGCCATGCGGCCGGTCCTCCTTCGTTCGGCCGGCTACTTCGGCAGCCTGGGGGCGATCTGGCGGTCGTAGATCGCCTGCAGCTGACCGGTCACATCGGCGTACACCGACGCGACATCCTTGTTCTGCAAACCGATCTGCTCGAGCCCGGTGCCGATGATCTGGTCCGCACCCGGCAGGAACACCCGCGCGTAGTCCTGCGGCTTGGTCAGCGGGAGCTGGTCGAGTGCGGTCTTGAAGTTCGGGTTCTCGGCCAGGAACTTCTTCTCGCTGGCATCCTCGGCCGCCGACTTGCGTACCGGGATGTAGCCGGTGGCCTGGGTGAAGTACGCGGTATTGGCCGGGTTGGTGATGAACTCGATGAACTTCAGCGCATTGGTCTTGCGCTCATCGGAGATGCGCGCCGGAATCGCCAGTCCCGCGCCGCCCGTGGTGCAGCCCGGGCCGTGCGGATGCGGCAGGAAGGCCGTGCCGAAGTCGAGTTTGCCGCCGGCATTGGCCTTGACACCCTTGAGATCTCCGGTGGACGCGATGGCCGAGGCCACGACGCCGGTGCCGAAGTCCACGGCGACCTGCGGGCGAATGCTCGCGTACCGCTTGGCGTTGATCGACTCGCGCAGGTAGTTGCCCGCGGCGATGGTGGCCGGATCGGTGAACCGCAGCTTCCACTGATCGGAGTAGGCGCCGCCGAAGGTCCAGGTCGGTCCCTGGAAGGTCCACGCCAGATAGTTCTTGGCGTCGCCCCATCCGTGCGCCCATTTACCCTCGCCGACCACGCTCTGGATCTTCGGGCCCCACTCGTCGAACTCCTGCCAGCTCTCCGGCCCGCGGTCCGGCAGCCCGGCCTTGGCCCACACATCCTTGTTGTAGTAGAAGATCTGCGTCGAGCGGGAGTACGGCAGCGCCCAAATCTTGCCGTTGAACTTGTAGTCGTCGACGAAGGAGTCGACATAGTCGCCGACCCGCACGCCCTGGCTGGACAGGTGATCGTTGAGCGGTTCGATCGAGCCGTTCAGGGCGTAGTTGAACCACCAGACATCCGACAGCACAACGACGTCCGGGAGCTCGCCGCCGGACAGTGCCGCATTGAACTTCTGCGCCACCTCCTCGTAGTTGCGTCCGGCATCGATGAGGTTGACCTTCAGGCCCGGATGCTGGGCCTGGAACCGGTTGATCAGTTCGGTCTCCTGATCCTTGGAGGTGCCCGGGTGATTGGACCAGAAGGTGAGGGTGTTCGCGTCGCCGGACTGCTTCGAACCGCCTCCGGTGCCCGCACAGGCGGTCAGCGCGAGGCCTGCCGCGGCGGCACCGGTGAGACCGAGAAACCCGCGTCGCGACAGCGACGGGAAACGAGCATCGGACACAGGAGTCTCCTTATCGGGGTCAACCTTTGACCGCACCGGAGGTGAGGCCCTTGATCATGTGGCGCTGCAGGAGCAGGAACACCACCAGGATCGGCAGCATGGTGAGCAGGGTTCCGGCCATCACCGGTCCCCAGTTGGTGACGCTGGGGTTCTCGGTGTTCTGCAACAGGGTCAGGCCCACCGGCAGCGGTGCGACCCGCGAGTCGTCGGCCATCAGGAACGGCCACAGATATTCGTTCCATTCGTTGACCAGCGTGACGACCGCGAAGGCGACCATCGTCGGCCCGGACATGGGCAGCACCACCCGGGTCAGCAGCCGCCACCAGTTGGCGCCGTCAATCCGCGCCGCCTCGATCACCTCGACCGGCAGCGACAGGAAGTGATTGCGCATCAGGAAGGTGCCGAAGGCGACGCCGCACAGCGGAACGATGATGCCCTGGAAGGTGTTTCGCCAGCCCAGCTGGGCGATCAGCGCGTAGTTCGAGATGACGGTGATCTGATTGGGCACCATCAGCGCCGCGATGATGACCAGGAAGATGATCGTCTTCCCGGGAAAGCGCAGGAACACCAGCCCGTAGGCGCTGAACACGCCGAGGATGAACTTCACCGTGGCGACGACCGCGGTGATGATCAGCGAATTGCGCAGGAACTGCCAGAACGGCAGCGTGGTTGTGGCGTGGTGGTAGTTCTCCGGATGCCAGCTGTGCGGCCACCACACGGCGGGCTGGGTGTAGATGTCCGGCCGATCCTTGAACGAGGTGATGAGGATCCAGAACAGCGGCACCCCGACGATGATCAGCACGCACACCATGGCGGCGTAGCCGAGCAGGGTGGCCGCGCGCTGTGTGGTCATCGGTCACCTCGATCCATGACGCGGACCTGCACCAGCGTGACGATCAGCAGCACCAGGAACATGATGGTCGCGACCGTAGCGCCGTAACCCGCGCGGAAGTTGCGGAAGGATTCGAGATAGACCTGGTAGACCATGGTCGTGGTGCCGGTGCCCAGCGGCCCGCCGCGCGTCATCACGTTGATGATGTCGAAGACCTGCAGCGAGTTCAGCATCACCGTGATCGACAGGAAGAACGTCGTGGGCCGCAGCTGGGGTAGCAGCACCCGGGTGAAGGTGGTCCAGCGGCTCGCGCCGTCGATCTCGGCGGCCTCGAGCAGCTCGTGCCGAACCCCTTGCAGCGCGGCCAGATAGATGACGAAGGCGTAGCCGAGGTTCTTCCAGATGTAGGTGACCGTCACCATGACCAGCGCCCAGTGCGGATTCTGGTAGAAATCCGGCACATTCGCGACGCCGAGCCGATGCAGCACGTCCTGCACCAGACCGAAGCTGGGATCGAAGATGAACTGGAAGGCCACCCCGATGGCGGCTCCGGAGATCACGAACGGGGCGAAGACCGACGAGCGAACCACATTGCGGCCGAACAGCTTCCGATCCAGCAGCAGCGCCAGCGCGAGCCCCAGCACCATGCTGCCGACGACGGCCGCCAGGGTGAAGACGACGGTATTGCCGACGACCTGCCAGGAGTCGCTGCGGCTCCACCACTCCTTGTAGTTCTCGACGCCGATGTAGCTCGCCACCGGCTCGGAGATGTTCCAGTCGGTGAACGACAGCCGGATGTTGTCCACCAGCGGCCGATACACGAACACCCCGAGCAGCACCAGATTCGGCACCACCAGCACCAGGAACAGCGCGTAATCGCTCCAGGGCCGCCCCTTCAGCCCCCGCACCGGGGGCTGGGGCAATACTCGTTCGGGCCGCGCTCGCACCGCGGCAGTTTGTCTGTTTCGGGCAAAGATACGGTTAATCCGCGACGCCCACCCGTTGAACTGTCCGTGCGCATCGGCCCGCGCGGCGGCACCATCGACGGGCAAATCGGACATGCGCCGAATATTAGGGCGATCAGGAGGGATTCGGCGCCGAAACGAGAGAGGCCACGCCCCATCCGTTGGTCAGAGGGAGGGGGCGTGGCCTCTACTTGTTCTAGTTCCAGTCGCCCATGCCGTCGCTGGTGCTGAAGGTGCCCGTGGAGTTCTGGACGACCACCGGGTCGCCCTTCTGGGAGTTCTCGAAGAACCACTTGGCGTTCTCGGGGCTGAGGTTCAGGCAGCCGTGGCTGGTGTTCGAAACGCCTTGCTGGGCAACGGACCACGGGGCGGAGTGAACGAAGATGCCGCTGTTGGACAGGCGGGTGGCGTACTCCACCTCGAGCTTGTAGCCCTCCTTGTCGGTGATCGGCACACCGTAGGTGGAGGAGTCCATGATCATCTTCCGGTTCTTCTCACCCACGTAGTAGGTGCCGTTGGGCGTCTCGTGCTTGGGCTTGCCCATGGAGGTCGGCATCGTCTTGATCACCTCGCCGTTGCGGGTGACGGTGATGGTGTGGGTGTCGTCGTCGGCGGTGGCGATCACCTCGTCGCCGATCTTGTAGGCCACCTTGGTGCCGCCCGCCTCGACGGTGATATCGGAGTTGGCGGGCCAGAACTCCTCGGGCCGCCAGCGCACCTGCTTGTCGCCGCGCCAATAGAAGTGGCCGTGCGTCGGGTTGCTGGAGGTGATCCGGATGGCCTTCTCCGCGGCCTCGTGGTCGGTGACCGGATCCTTGAAGTTGATGATGATCGGCTGCGCGACCCCGACGACGTCACCGTCGGACGGGCTGATGCTGGGCGCGGCGAAGTTGGCCTGCGGCAGCGGCGGCGGGTTCTTCACCGGCGCCGCGCCCGGCTCGGGCTGTGGGGCCTGCACCACGGCGGGTGCGCCGGGCACATCGGGACCGCCCGGCCACAGTGGGGCCGCCGAGGCGGGGGCTGCGGCAATTGCCGCGGCGGCAATCACCGCCAGCGAGGTCGCGGCCAGATTCCGACAGGTGGTGGTGCGCACAGCCGTTTGTCCTCTCCATCCTCTTTTCGCACGCAGGCGGCGTGCGGGAAGGTCTCGCGCGTGACTCACGCCGCGCTGTATATAGGCCCCGACCCGGAATCCATTACTACATCCCGCACGGACATGCGCCAATTGCCTTCTGGCAGTTATGAAGACCGACTCCCCGGTGTGCGACATGTCACGGGTGCCGCGAGGGGGTATCGGCTCGGGGTGAAAGTGCCGTTCGCATCGGCGAGTCGGGATAGCAGACCGTGCAACCGGTCGGCAACGCCGGCGATGCGCCGCCAAACCTTATTGTGATGCAAATCACTAATTGCGGGATCGGACGAAAACGACATCGAAGGTGATCCCGGCATGCGGGCCGGTGGCGATGTTGTGCGGCACCGACGGCGGTATCCGGCCACGGGCATAGCGCAGCGTCAGGGCCAGATGCGCCCGATTCAGGATGGTGCCCAGCGCGATGCGCAACTCGTAGTCCGCCAGCGCCGCGCCCGGGCAGCGCCGGTGCCCGCCCCCGTACGGGGCGAATTCGAACGGACTGTAGCGGCGTTCGAGGAAGCGGTGCGGGGCGAACGCCGCCGGGACGGACCACACCTGCGGATCGGAATGCAGCAGCGGTGTGGCGACCCCCATCGTGTCTCCGGCCGCCAGTTCGACCCCGCACAGCGTGAACGGCCCGGTCAGCCGGCGCAGCACGATCGGCACCGGCGGATGCAGCCGCAGGGTTTCCTGGCTGACGGCATCCAGATACGGCAGCCGGACCAGCTCGTCCGGTGCGACGCCGGGACCGGCCGCGGTCAGCTCCGCCCGCAGCCGGTGCAGCGTTGCGGGGTGACGGTGCAGTCGATACAGCGCCCACACCAGGCTGGTGGCGGTGGTCTCGTGCCCCGCGACCAGCAGGGTGCGCAGCTGTTCCCGCAGTTCGTCGTCGGAGACGGTGGTGCCGTCGTCGTCGTCGTATCGGGCGGTCAGCAGCGCGCCGAGGATGTCCGTACCGGTCGTTCCGGTTGCGCGCCGATCCGTGATCTCCTCGGTGATCAATGCGTCGAGCCGCTCGCGGGCGGCGAGGAAACGGTCCCACGGCGCATACCCGAAAGCGCTGCGCCGCAACATCGGAACCAGCATGAGCGGTCCGCTGAAGGCATTCAGGAACTCCACCACCGCGGCGGAATAGGCCGATCTGCGATCGTGGTCGTCGATCCCGAACACCGCCTGCAGGATCACCCGCAGGGTGATCGCCCGCGCCGCGGCGCGGGCATCGACCTCCGCCCCGATCCGCCACGGCTGTCCCGTGCCGAGGCCATCCAGCTCTTCGTGCACCGCATCGCGAATTATCGTGCCGTAACGACGAATTCGATCCCGATGAAATGCGGGCACCAGCAACGACCGGTCACGCCGATGTCGCCCCGCCCGCGCCAGAATCAACGAGGACGAACCGACCAGCGGCTCAATGGGATTCGGCAGCGGTGGTTCCAGCAGCTCTACGGGCGCCCGAAACAGTTCCTTTGCGCCCGAACACGTTCCGGTGAACAATGCCGCTCCGAATGCGGGAAATCGCACGAAGAACGGATCACCCTCGCGCTGTCTTCGCCACCGGAAATACCGTTCGAAATTGATTCCGGCCCACAACGCATGGACCACCGCCGGCCGCGGCATCCGTGGCCCACCCGCCGTTCGCGTCCCCACCCTCATATGCGCAGATACGAATTACACAGCCGCGCGGTTCGAAATCCGCTCTGCTATCCCCGGTCGCGCAGGACCACCGAGCGGGCGTGGGCGCCCAGGCGGGCAAGGCGGCCGTCGCCGATGGTGTTGAGCCTGTTGCCGAGGCGATTGGTGACGAAGGCGACCGACATGCCCAGCTCGGGGTCGGCGAAGGCGCCGGAGCCGCCGACGCCGTAGTGGCCGAAGGCCCTTCGGGCGGGGCGGCGGGTGGCCAGCGGCGGACGGTGGTAGCCGAGAGTGAACGGGACCTGGACCCCGAGGACGTAATCGCGCCGCGGGGCGCGTTGCACCCGATTGATCACGGCGATCGTTTCCGGCCGCAGCAGTTGCACATCGTCGATCCGGCCGTCGTTGGCGAGGGCCCCGTACATGCGGGCCAGCGCGCGGGCCGAGAACACACCGTTGAAGCCGGGCATGACCGCGTCGTGCACGCGCGGATCGTTGATCAGCACATCGAACCCCAGCGGCATCCCGGCCTCGGCGACCCCGGCGAGCGCCCGGTTGCGGGCGATCACCGCCGAGGCGGTGTCCCAGCGCAGGATCGGCACCCGCAGGCGCGGGAAGGTGCGCGCGATGCGATGGCGCTCGGATTCCGGAACCCGGAACCAGAACTCCTCGGTCCGCAGCGGTTCGGCGATCTCGCGGCGCAGCACCTCGGTGAAGCCCTCGCCGGTCACCCGCTGCACGATCTCGGCGACCAACCAACCGAAGGTGACGGCGTGATAGCCGGAGGCCTGCAGCCGGCGCGGGTCCGGTTCGGCGTCGGCCAGGGCCGCCACCATGGCGTCGTAGTCGAGAATTCCGTCGGAGGTGGCGGCCAGGCCGCGCACCCGGTGCAGTCCGGACCGGTGGGCCAGCACCTCGCGGACGGTGATGGTGTCCTTGCCGTGCGCGGCGAATTCCGGCCAGTACCGCGCCACCGGCGCCTCGTAGTCGATCAGTCCCCGCTCGGCCAGCCGGTGCAGCACGGTCGCGGCGACACCCTTGCCGGTGGAGAAGCTCAGGGCCACCGTGTCCTCGCGCCACCGCCGGTCCGGCGCGGCCCATCCGGCCCACACGTCGACCACCGGCTCACCGTGCAGATACACCGCGAAGGCCCCGCCACCGCGAATGGGCCGATCGAACATCCGGAAGAAGCGGTGGACGACGGGCACGAAACGCGGATCGATCACCATCTGTCGTGTCGCGCCGGTCGGCGATTCGGACATGGTCTGTGATTCGGGAACATGCCTTGCCGCACTCATGTGCCGCACCTCCTGCCGCCGCTGCGCCGCGGCCCAGCTCTGCATATCGGCCCGCCCGGGTGTGCGCGGGCAGGGGTCCCGAAGATCAGGGTAACGCGGCGGGCGGGGTACGCCAGATCCCCACCGGGGTGGCCAGGCATGTGGCACCGGTGCGGGAATCCCACGCCAACGCCACCGTACCCAGGCAGGCGGCCGAGCGGTCGGCGGAAATCACCTGTGCCGCAGAGCCGCTCATCGCCACCGAGAGCCCGACGCGACCGGCACCCGCCGCGTCGTCGAGCGAGGTGAGGGCGACGGCGTTCGGCCCGAGGCCGATCGCGACCGGAACCCCGGTCGTGCCCTCGCTGGCACCGATACCCCCTGATGCACCGACACCCAACGCCATCGCCCCCGCGGTTGCCTTGGCGTAACCCACCCCGTCGAAGCCGACCGCCCGAGCATGGCCGGAATCGGCGACGGTGGCCCGGCAGGCGGTGGCACCGGCGACGATCGTGATATCCCCCCCGTCGTCGGAATCGCAATGCACACCGGTTGCCGAAGCCGTTGTCGTCGCCCCCACACAGGCACCTGCCGCGGCGGCCGAACACAGGATCGCGCTGAATACCTTCACCGTCTGCTCCCTTCGGGCCGGGCTCTTCTCACCATAACCGGATGAGTTGCCGCAAGATCGAATTCGGCTCCCGGCCACGTCGCCGACGGACCGGTCCGTGTCGAATCCGTGACCGGTGCCGGGTGGAGCCGTAGCGTGATGCGGGTGAGCACCATGGAGTTGCCTCGTCTGCGCTCGGCCACCGGGCGCTGGATCGTGCTGGCCACCGTGCTGGGCTCCTCGGTGGCGGCGCTGGATGCGACGGTGGTCAACATCGCGCTCCCGCGCATCGGCGAGTCGCTGCACACCGGGGTGGCCGGATTGCAGTGGACGCTCAGCGGCTACACCCTCACCCTGGCGTCGTTCATCCTGCTGGGCGGATCGCTCGGTGACCGGCTCGGCCGCCGCAAGGTATTCGTCTGGGGGACAATCGCTTTCGCGTTGGCCTCGGTGCTGTGCGGTGCCGCGGTGAATATCCAGATGCTGGTGCTGGCCCGGATCGTGCAGGGCGTGGCCGGTGCCATGCTCACCCCCGGCAGTCTCGCGTTGATCTCGGCCTCCATCGATGAGCGCGATCAGGGCGCGGCGATCGGCCTGTGGTCGGGTTTCGGCGGCATCGCCGGGGCGCTGGGGCCGTTCGTGGGCGGCTGGCTGATCGAGGTGGCCGGTTGGCGTTCCATCTTTCTGATCAATCTGCCGCTGGCGGCGGTCGTCGTGGCGGTAGCGATGCGTCATGTCCCGGAGAGCCGGGATCCGGATGCGCCGTCGCGGCTGGACGTGCCCGGCGCGGTGGTGGTGGCGCTGGGGTTGGGTGCGCTCACCTTCGGATTGATCGAGCAGTTGGCGCTGCCCGCGGTCGCGGGGCTGGTGCTGTTGGCGGCCTTCGTCGTGATCGAGGTGCGCAGCGATCATCCGCTGGTGCCGCCGGCGCTGTTCACCGGCTCGCGGGCGCCCACCGCGAGCCTCGATTCCGCGCCTGCCCAGCCGCGCGTCTTCACGGCGGCCAATCTGGTGACGCTGGCGGTGTACGCGGCCCTGGGCGGGGTGTTCTTCCTGCTGGTTCTGCAGTTGCAGCAGGTCGCGGGCTTCTCACCGCTGTCGTCGGGGGTGGCGACACTGCCGATCACCCTGCTCATGCTGGTGTTGTCGGCCCCGGCGGGCCGGTGGGCCCAGCAGCACGGGGCGCGACTGCCGATGACGATCGGGCCGCTGCTGGCCGCGGCCGGGGTGCTGTTGCTGCTGCGGATCGGGCCCGGCTCGACCGGCGTATCCGGATACCTGTTCGATGTGCTGCCCGGCGTGCTGGTGTTCGGGCTCGGATTGTCGGCCCTGGTCGCGCCGCTGACCGGGGCGGTGCTGGGGGCGGTGCCGTCCGGTGAGGCCGGAATCGCCTCGGGCGTCAACAATGCGGTGGCCCGCACCGCGCAGCTGCTGGCGGTGGCCGCGCTCCCCGGAATCGCCGGAATCTCCGGCTCGATCGGGGACGCCGCCGCGATCGATCACGGATTCACCGTGGCGATGGTGATCTGCGCGGGCCTGCTGGTCTTCGGCGCCGTGCTGGCGGGCGCCCTGCTGGCCGCGCCCAGGCAACCTCGCCGCCCGGTCACCCCGGAACGGCCCACCGTCGACTGCCTGCCGCAGTGTGGCGTGGCCGGCCCTGCGGTACAACCGAATCGGCCCGAACACACCGCGGGGCGGTAACTCCACCTGGAGTCACCGCCCCGCAAGCAGGGGTTGGCAAGATTAGATTGGGCGGAAGCCCGCTCCGACGTCACCGCGCGCGTTCACATCGTCCATGATCGCGGTCATATTGGTGCCGACCTCCGGGCCGAAGCACGCCACGGCCAGGTACGCGTTGACCATGCCGACCAGGGTCGTGCCGATCACCACGGGCGCGCCGGAATCGCCCTCGACCACGCACATCAGCGCCCAGGTCTCGTCGGTCTGGAAGACGTCACCGAAGGCGAGGCCGCAGGTGTTGCCGGTGGTGCGGCCCTCCTTGCAGATGATCATCGGGAACTGCGCGGGCGCGCCCAGGCCGGTGATCGTCACCCCGCCGACCCGGTTGACCGGAATGATGCGGCCCTCGTCGAACTGGATGACGGCGTAGTCCAGATCGTGGTTGGAGTAGACGAAGTGCCCGATCACCCCGGCGCCGCGGTTCTGTTCGGCCCAGACCTGGGCGCCGCCGTCGCCGCAGTGACCCGCAGTGAGACCGACCAACCGCCCGGCTCCGTCGCGGCCGACGGTGGTCACCGTGCATTCGAACTCGTTGTTGACGATGATGCCGGAGCCACCGCCGATGACCGCCGGTGCGGGATCGGCGTGCGCGACTCCCGCGCCCGTCGCGAGCAGCGCCGCGCCCAGAGCGACGGCGAAGGCGGCTCGAGCCGCCCTGGCGAGTTTTGTGAACATGTCCCTCCAGACGTCGGAAGTCGCACGATATCAAGCCATGTAGTTACTACATCCTGTCAGTATTCGGGCGCGGGCGCGTCCCGTAGCAGCGGGATGTTTGCTGGATCGATGCAGACGATCCAGACGTTACGGACCGGGGGTGTGGGCGTCCGATTTCCGGTGCGGATCGGCGCGTCGCGGGCGCGACACCGGGTGTTGCAGCGGCCCGATGGGCATCCGACTCGATAGGCTCGACGCAGCATTCCGGAGCGAGTCGCGAATTTCGATAAAACCGTTCCGTGAAATTCTCCGACTAGTGGAAGAAGTTGGGCAACAGTACAAAGAAGTGGAACTTGTTCCAGATTTTTGTCTCGATCTTTGTGGTTGTTACCAACTTCATGTCGCCGATCACAGCAGGTTGCAGAACGTGATCTGGGTCTATGACTGCAACCACACTTTGTGGTGTGTTTTTCCTAACTCCGTAGTAAGGTGCCTCAAGCAAACAGTCGTCGGGGCGGGCAACCGACGTCGAGAGGGGTTAGTCAGTGCAGTTCACCAACAGTCCACCCACGAGATCCCGAATGAGTGGGGCGGCCGACTGGACGAAGGCGTACTGGCAGGACCATCCCAAACGGTCACTCGAGACCTTCGGGCGTCAGGTCACGATGGGGATCGCGGCCGTCGCCGAACTGTTCGTCAGCATCGTCCGGCGCCGCTTCCCCTTCGGGGAGTTCGTCCGGCAGTGCGCCTTCATGGCCAGCGTCGCCGCCGCGCCCACGTTGCTGGTGGCCATCCCGATCGGCGTCATCGTTTCCATCCAGGTCGGTTCGATAGCCAGCCAGGTCGGTGCGACCTCGTTCATTGGCGCCGCCAACGGCCTGGCCGTGATCCAGCAGGGTGCCCCCGTGGTCACCTCGCTGATGATCGCCGGCGCGGTCGGCTCGGCCATCTGCGCCGACCTGGGCTCGCGCACCATCCGCGAGGAGATCGACGCCATGAAGGTGATGGGTGTCGATCCGTTGCGGCGCCTGGTGGCACCCCGGCTCGGCGCCGCCATGCTGGTATCGGTATTGCTCTGCGGCTTCGTGGTTTTCGTCGGCTTCCTGACCGGCTACGTTTTCAACGTGTTCGCCCAGAACGGCACTGCGGGCTCCTACGTCGGCACCTTCTCCTCGTTCGCCGTGGTCCCCGACTTGCTTGTGGCCCTGCTGAAATCGCTGATCTTCGGACTGCTCGCGGCGATCATCGCCTGCGATTCCGGACTGAACACCCGCGGCGGTCCGGGCGGCGTCGCGAACTCGGTGAACACCGCCGTCGTGCTGTCCGCGGTCATGCTGTTCGGTGTGAATCTGATCATCACGCAGATTTACAACACCCTGTTCCCTCCCCAGGTGGTCTGAGCCGGTGTCGTCAACCTATGTACCGCCGCTGCTGCGGCCGTTCCAGCGGATCCGGTCGTCCGCGTCAGCCCCGCGCGACTGGCTGGCGCGCATCGGCCACCAGGTGTTCTTCTTCCTGCGGTCGATCGGCTCGATGCCGTTGGCGTTCAAGCACTATCCGAAGGAAGTGTGGCGCCTGCTCTCGGATGTCACCTGGGGCAACGGCAATCTGATAGTTGGTGGCGGCACCATCGGGGTGGTGCTCATCCTCAGCGCATTCGGCGGCACGACGGTCGGCCTCCAGGGCTACAACTCGCTCAACCTGCTGGGACTGGGCCCGATCACCGGCGGCGTATCAGCCTTCGCCACTACGCGGGAGCTAGGTCCCATCTTCGCCACGGTCGCCTTCGCCGCGCAGGCCGGTTGCCGGTTCACCGCACAGCTGGGCGCCATGCGCATCTCCGAGGAGATCGACGCGCTCGAGGCACAGGCGATCCGCCCGCTGCCGTATCTCGTCAGCACCCGGATGATCGCGGCGATGATTGCGATCGTGCCCCTCTACTGCCTGGCGCTGTCGGTCGCCTACATCTCCTGCGCGCTGACCGTGCAGCTGATCGGCGGCACCGCGACCGGCACCTTCCAGCACTACTTCTATCAGTTCCTGGTCCCGACCGATGTGCTGTGGTCGCTGGGGAAAGCCATTGTGTTCGTGGCGATCACGACATTCATCCAGTGCTACTACGGGTTCTTCGCCTCCGGCGGCCCGGAGGGCGTGGGTATGGCGGCCGGGCGTGCCATCAAGCTGTGCATCATCGCGGTCGTGTTCGCCGATCTGTTCGTGACCTTGGCGGTGTGGGGTATTGATCCCGGCATCAGGATCTCCGGGTAGGGGGCGCGGCAATGATCATCGATCCGAGTGGACGCGGACCGACGATGCGGCAGCTGCTCGTCGCCGGAACCGCCGGGCTGGTGGTGTTCGTGCTCGTGCTGGTCTTCCTGATGGCCCGCTACCAAGGCGCGATCATGCATCCGAAGGTCGACGTCACCGCGAATATGACCACCACCGGTGACGGCCTGCCCGAGAAGGCCGACGTGAAGTTCCGCGGCGTGCTGGTCGGCACCGTCAAGGACGTGTCGGTGGCGGCCAAGGGTGAACTGCAGCAGGTGCACATCGAGATGAAGCCGGAGTACGTCGGTGACATCCCGGCCAATGTCACCGCGCGGGTGGTGCCGAGCAACCTGTTCGCGGTCACCTCGGTCGAACTGGTCTACAACGGGCCGGATTCCGCGGCGCTGCGCGCCGGTTCGACGATCGCGGAGGACCGCAGCGAGGGCACCATCGCGCTGCAGGACACGCTGACCACGGTCCGCAGCATCCTCAACAAGATCGACCCGGTGCAGCTGGGCCGGGTGCTGAGCACCCTGTCCTATGCCCTCGACGGCAGCGGCCGGGTGCCGGGCTCCACCGTGGAGCGGCTGGACAACTGGCTGACCCAGGTGCGCGCGGCGGTGCCGAACGTGGATCAGACCCTCGACGACTTCTCCGCCTCGTTCCATGCGCTGAACTCCTCGGCCCCGGATCTGATGCAGGTGCTGGCCGATTCGGTGAAGACCGCACAGACCATCTCCGATAAGCGTGCCGAACTGGCGGGGCTGCTCACCGGCACGGCCGGGACGGTGGACAAGGTCAATGCGCTGTTCGCCCGCAACCCGGATGTGGGTAAGGAGGTCACCAGCGGGACCAGCGCGATGTTCGGCGCGCTGTCGGACAACCCCGACGCGATCCCGCAGGCGATCGCCAACCTGAACAACTCGATTCGCGCGCTGAGCACCACCTTCCACTGGGGTCCGGGCAAGATCATGGTCTGGAACGCCGGGCTCACCCTCACCCCGTTCAAGCCGTACGACCGGTCCGACTGCCCGCGCTACGGCGATCTGCCCGCACCCAGCTGCGCCACCGCGCCGCTGGAGGCGACGCTCCCGCCGCTGCCGGATTCGATGAAGCCGCGCGCGTTGGATTCGGCCAAGGGACTGCCCCCGGCGATCCCGATGCCGGGCCTGCCCGCCGTCCCGGGCTTCACCGCCCCGGACACGCAGGCCGCGGCGCCGCAGGATCCGACCAAACCGCCCAACCCGCTGGCGGGAACCCCGCTGGAGGGCCTGTTCCCGATGCTCGGATTGCCCGTTCCGGGGCAGCCCGCCCCCGCGCCGGCCGCCCCGCCGCCCCCTCCCGGCAGCACTCCGGCGGCCAAGCCGATCGCCTACACCGGTGATGCCGCCATCACGGCGTTGCTCGGCCGCAACCCCACCACTGCCGAATACCTGCTGTTGCGCTCGATCCTGAGGGGTGGAACCTTGCAAGTCACCGAAAGCGGTGCAGGCCGATGAGCATTCGCAAACCGCTGATCGGGTTCAGCATCTTCGCCATCGTCTCGATCCTGGTCACCGTGGTGGTCTGGAATACCTTGGCGCGCACCGTCGGCGGCCCCACCAACACCTACAGCGCCACCTTCACCGATGTGCTCGGCCTGCGCGAGGGCGACGATGTCCGGATGGCCGGTGTCCGGGTCGGCAAGGTCGAGAAGATCGAGGTGCAGCGCACGCCCGAGACGAAGAGCCATGTCGCCAAGGTCACCTTCGTGGTGCAGCGCAACCAGACCCTCTACAACAACACCAAAGCCCTTGTCCGCTACCAGAACCTGATCGGTCAGCGGTACGTGGCGCTGGCCCCGGGGAACAAGGGCGACAACACGCCGCTGAAGAATCACGGCTCGATCCCGGTGGACCGAACCGAGCCGTCGTTCGATATCTCCGGTCTGCTCAACGGTTTCCAGCCGCTGTTCCAGGTGTTGCAGCCCGAGCAGGTCAACAACCTGTCCAACACCTTCATCCAGGCGTTGCAGGGTGACGGAGTCTCGTTGAGCGCGTTCATCACCCAGGCCGCGGCGGTGGCCGGTGACTTCCAGCGCCGCGACGCCATCCTGTCCGACGTGATCACCAACCTGTCGGCCGTGATGCAGGGACTGGCCAAACGAGGCGACGAATTGGAGACGCTGGTGACCCAGACCCGGGCACTGATCGGCGGACTGTACGACCAGGGTCAGTCGCTGCAGTCCTCGACGGTGCAGATCGCCACCGCCACCACCTCGCTGGTGGACATGATCAACCAGGTGCAACCCAAGATCAACGCGGCGCAAACCTCCACCCGTGACGCGCTGACCCTGCTGATCGCCAACGGCGCCAAGCTCGACCAGGCGGCCGTGGACGTGCCGGATCTGCTCTCGAATCTCGGCCGGATGACCTCCGAAGGCACCTACGCCAACGCCTACGTCTGCAGCTTGGACGTCTCGCTCTACGGTGTTCTGCTCCCGCGCGGTCTGGCGACCCAGATCGGCGGCAACTCCCACTCGGCGGTGTGCCGGCCATGATGACCACGATCAGGAAACGTTTCAACGCCAACCGCTACTTCTGGCTCGGCATCATCGGCGTGGTGGTGATCGTCGTGCTGTTGATCGCCTCCAGTAGCTACAAGAAGCTGGGCGTCGGAACCAGCGACATCAAGGCCGAATTCGCGCAGACCGCCGGTGTGAAGGTCGGCGACAAGGTCGACGTCGCCGGTGTGCAGGTCGGCCAGGTCTCGGGCGCCGAACTCGAGGGCGACCACGTGCTGCTCACGTTGCAGGTCAGCAACGATGTGAAACTCGGCCCGGACGCCAAGGCGTCGATCAAGATGGCGACGCTGCTCGGTGCCCGCTACGTCGACCTGGAACCGGGCGACGGATCGGGTCTGAAGGGCAACCGTATTCCCAAGAACAACACGGCCGTTCCGTACAACCTGGCCGATGTGGTGCAGATCGGCACGCCGAAGTTCGAGGCCCTCGACACCAAGAAGCTGACCGAATCGCTCGAGGTGCTCGGCGATCAGATCAACGGCTCGCCACAGCTCACCGCGCAGGCGCTCGACAGCGTCGGCGCACTGGCCAAGACCATCAACGACCGCCGCGATCAGGTCGATTCGCTGCTGAAGGACCTGGACCGGGTCACCAAGATCCTCGGCGACAACCGCAACAGCGTGCTGCTGGTGATCACCCAGGGCGAGGCCATCGCCAACCGGGTCATGGAGCGGCAGGCGCTGCTGCGCCAGCTGCTCGACAATGTGGCGGCGCTGACCCAGAAGCTGCAGGAGATCGGTGCGGAGAACGACAACCAGTTCGGCCCCACCATCGAGCAGCTCAACACCATCTCCGAGGGTTTGCAGAAGAACAGGGACAATCTGGAGCGGTTGCTGCAGATCATGCCGGTGTCGTTGCGCTACTTCAACAATGCCCTCGGCAACGGCCCGTACGGTGAGGTCGGTCTGCCGTGGCTGTTCCCGGACAACTGGTTGTGCTTTGCCCGCGTCGTCGAGGGGTGCCAGGGATGAGGCCAGGGATGAAACTGATTCGTGCCGTCGAGGCGTTCGTGATCGGTGCCGCCGCGCTCGCCGTGGGCAGCTGCTCGATCATGCCGACCGAGGTGCAGGACGCCGTGGGCACCACCACGCACATCACCGCCGACTTCCGCAATATCGCGGGCATGTTCGAGGGCAACCCGATCACTGTGCTGGGCCTCGAGGTCGGCAAGGTGGACAAGATCGTGCCCAAGGGTCAGTTCGCCGAGGTCCACATGGTCATCAACGGCGATGTGAAGATTCCGAAAGATGTGACGGCGGCGCTGATTTCGCCGTCGATCGTCACCGACCGCCACATCGAGCTGACGCCGCGATACACCGGCGGCCCCACCCTGCCCGACAAGTCGCATCTGACCGTCGAGCAGACCCGCACGCCGGTCGAACTGGACACGATGATCAAGACCATCGATCAGTTCGCCGCCGCCCTGAAGCCCGCGCCGGGCAACAATGTCGGGCCGCTGTCGGGCACGCTGCTCTACGACATGGTCAACGGCCAGGGTGAGAAGATCCGCGACACCCTGAATGCGCTGTCCGGCGCGCTGAAGGTCGGCGTGGACAACAAGGACGCGGTGTCGACCATCATCGTGAAGCTCAACGAGCTGACCACCATGCTGTCCGAGAACGACCAGTCGGTGCGCGATTTCAGCAATCGGACCACCCAGCTGTCGCAGCTGCTGGCCGAACAGGCGCCCGGCCTGCAGGCCACCCTGGACCAGCTCAACGGCTTCCTGGCCAACACCAGCGGTGCATTCGGGCAGTATCAGGATCAGCTGGCCACCAGCCTCACCGGCCTGACCGCGGTCACCGATCAGCTGCGTCGCAACGCCGCCGGCGTCACCGAGGTCGTCGATGTGGCCCCGCTGTTCCTGCAGAACCTGGACCGCTCGGTCAACCGGCAGCACGGGTACATCCGGCTGCACGCGGTCGTGGGCACGGCACTGTCCGGTGAGATCGTGAGCCTGTTCTGCGAACGCATCCAGATGAGGTCGGACGGCTGCCGGACCGGCAGGATCGAAGATTTCGGACCCGATCTCGGGTTGACTGCGGCACTGTTGGGATTGACCAAATGACGGGATCGACTGCACGAGCGCGGTTTTCGGTGCGCACGCGGCGGGCGCTGGTGGCGCTGGCGGCCTCGGTCGGGGTGGCCACGGCGGCGTCGGGCTGCGGCCTGACCGTGGAGAAGCTGCCGCTGCCCAAGCCGGGCGTGACCGGTGACACCTACACCGTGCACGCGGTCTTCGCCAATGCGCTGAACCTGCCCGATCAGGCAAAGGTCAAGATCGGTGGTTCGGACGTCGGGGTGGTCACCCACATCGAAACCAAGAATTTCCAGGCCATCGTGGATCTGACCATCCGCAAGGACATCGAACTGCCGGAGGGGTCCACCGCGGAACTGCGCCAGGCCACCCCGCTCGGTGACGTTTTCGTCGCGGTGTCCAAACCGAAGACCGAACCGGGCACGCAGCTGTTGAAGAGCGGTGACACCATCGGCATCGATAAGACCTCGGCCGGCGCCACGGTCGAGGAGCTGCTGCTGTCGATCTCCATGCTGTTCAACGGCGGCGGCGTCGCGGCCCTGGGCAAGTTGACCTCGGAGCTGGATTCGGTGGTGGGCGGCCGTCCCGACCAGCTGGCCAACCTGATCCGCCAGATGACCAGCGTGACCACCACCCTGCACAGCAACAGCGAGCGAATCGACAGCACGCTCAACGGGTTCAGCGCGCTGGCCCACACCATCGAGGCGCGGCACAACGAACTGGGCCAGGTGGCCGACACGCTGCCGGGCATGATCGGCACCATTTCCGAGAACAATAAGCAGATCGGCGATCTGCTGACCAAGGTGTCGACCACCAGTGCCGCCCTCGGCGACTACTCCACCACCACCGGCTCGCAGCTGGCCGACCTGCTCGACAACGTGCACAAGCTGATGGACGCGCTGTCGCGCACCGAGAACGATCTCGGCCCCCTGCTGGACGCGTTCCACGAGATCCGGCCGAAGATCGATAACACGTTCAAGGGCAACTCCCTGGCCAATGCGCTCATCGTCACTTCGCTCAACTCGAGCCTGCTCAGCGATCCCCCGCAGGGCAAATTCTTCGACCTGCGCGATCTGCACGACATGCAGGGCAGCCTGATCCAAGTGCTGCAGATCGTGTACGCCCGGGTGACGGGAGGCCACCGGTGAGCTGGCTGACGCGGCACAAGCTGCTGCTGTCGAATCTGGGCCTGGTGCTCGCGCTGGTCCTCGGCGCGACCTACCTCGCGATCACCGTGATGCGGATCAATCCGCTGCGCGAGTCCTATACCGTCACTGTGAATCTCGATCGTTCCGGCGGTCTGCAGCCGGGCAACGACGTGACCCTGCGCGGCTATCGGGTGGGCAAGGTGAACTCGATCAGGCTGGCCGATCGGGGCGCCTCGATCGCGGCCGAGGCCGAAATCGACAGCCGCTACCGGATTCCCGTCGACACCACCGTCGCCGTGCAGGCGCTGTCCGGTGCGGGCGAGCAGTACATCGACTTCCGTCCGCTGACCGACAGCGGTCCGTATCTGGCCGACGGTGCGGTGATCACCTTCGATCCGCAGAAGGTGCGCACGCCCACTCCGGTGTGGTCGGTGCTGGACAATTCCAGCGCGTTCTTCGCCCAGATCGATCCGGATCGGTTCAATGTCATCCTGACCGAGTTGGACACCGCGCTCAGCGGTGGGCCGGATCAGTTGCGGGACATGATCAATGCGCTGAGTCTGGTGACCGCAGGCCTGGACAACCTGTTGCCGCAGACCGCCAACCTGCTGGCGAATCTGCGGACGATCGCCTCGACCACCTCCAACGCGCAGCCGGATCTGGGCACCTTGACCCAGAATTCGGGATCGTTGTTGACCCAGTTCAACAATGCCAACGAGGAGTTGAAGCGGGTGCTCGACAAGGCGCCGGGCCAGATGGAACAGTTGGGTGCGGTGCTGGACAAGACCGCCGACCCGATCACCAGCCTGGCCGCCAATTTCGCGGCCATGACCAGGGCGGCGCAGCTGCGCCAGCCCGCGCTGCGTGCGCTGTTCCCGGCCCTGGTGGTGGGCAGTTCGGCGGCCGGTGTGCCGGCACACGACAACGAGTTCCACACTCTTGCCGACATCTGGCCGCGTCCGTTCTGCCAGTACGCCTCCAAGCCTGTCGCGCCCTACGTGGTCCAGGACGGTACGTTGCCGAGGTGGAACTACTGCATCAACCCGCCTCCGGACCAGCAGATCCGCGGTTCGGCGAATGCGCCTCGGCCCGATGTGCCCAATAATGGCGCCCAAATGCCGGCAGGGGTCGATCCGAACGAACGAACCCTGCCCCCGGTGCGGTGAGAACGTGCCCGTCCGGTGGAAACACCATCGGAACGGGCATACTCGCCGAGAGAACCCGTCCGATCCGGGATGCCCCGGACCTATCCGGCTACACGGTGTGCCTCGCGGCGCGCCGGGAAGGTGACAGATCGCTTCATGTCCGATGACGACGCTGCCAAGGACAATCCGAATACCGACGCCGCGGCGACCGCGAAAGGCGATCGGCCGCAAGACAGCACCGCCGCGGACGTGACGGCCAAATTCGACTCCGAGCAGCCCACGGCGGATGCAGACAAGGCGGATGCAGCCAAGACCGAGGCGGTAAAGCCTGCCGACGAGACGGTGAAGCTCGAGACTGCCTCTCCGACGCAGACGGCTCCGCCGATCGCCGAGACGAACAGTGCCGAGCGGCCTTCCAAGGGTGGCTCGGGGACGCCCTGGGTGCCGATCGCGGCCGCGTTCGTCGCCGGGGTGCTGCTGGTCGCGGCGGTGACCGCGATCGTGGTGTTCTGGAAACAGGCCGACGATCGCGGGAACGAGCTCGATGCCCGGGATTCGGCGACCCGTGCTGCCTGCGATTTCGGCAGGGCCGTCGGCACTTACGACTCGAAGAATCTCGACCCCTACTTCAAGCAGGTCAACGACCTGTCTACCGGTGAGTGGGGCCAGTTCTTCAAGGACGCCACCGACACGCTCAAGCAGGCCATGACCAGCGTGCAGGCCCGTTCCAAGCTCGACGAGATCCACTGTGCGTGGGAGTCGGGCAACGAGAACGAGGCCAATGTGGTGGTGATCCTCACCCAGGAGCAGACCAATGCCGCGGTACCGCAGCCGGACAAGCTGACCCTCCCGGGTGTCGTCCACCTGGAGAAGAAGGACGGCAAGTGGCTGGTGTCGAAGTTCGACTCCCCGGTCTCCAAGGGCGGCCCGGCCGGACCGATCCCCGGCGGCGAGGGCCAGCAGCCGGCCCCGGGCACCAACCCCCAGTCCGGCCAGCCCGAGCCCAGCGCCCCCGCCCCGCCCGGCACCACCCAGCCCGGCCGCTGAGGTGCTCCCGGCGAAGAACACGCCGGGAATGATGAGGTGGGCACACAGCCCAGGAGCAGCGAGTTGGGCAGCCCGGCCGGGGACAACAAGTTGGGTGCGCAGGCCGGGAACAACGAGTTGGGCAGCCCGGCCGGGAACGACGAGGTGGGTATGCAGGCCGGGAGCGACGAGTAGGTCGTTCCCGGCCTCAGAACAGCGTGAGGGTGTCGGACGTGTCGGGCTTCGCGCGGACTGTCTTGGGCTTTGCCGTGGCCTCTTTCGCTACGGGTGTCACGACTTCGAGGACCGGTGCTGCGGTGTCGACAGTCGGTAGGGGTGGCAGGTCGGCGGTTCCGGTGGGGAGTGGGTCCGCG
Source organism: Nocardia transvalensis (assembly GCF_015477765.1). Taxonomy (GTDB): domain Bacteria; phylum Actinomycetota; class Actinomycetes; order Mycobacteriales; family Mycobacteriaceae; genus Nocardia; species Nocardia transvalensis_A. Next base: position 386,352 of record NZ_JADLQQ010000003.1, read on the forward strand.
TCCGCCGCGGCGGCGCGGGCGGCCTCACCCGCCAGTTTGTCGGCCTGTTCGTTGAAGTAGTTGCCGACGTGGCCGCGCACCCAGCGGAACCGGACAGGGCCGGGCCGGGTGGCGATGGCGTGATCGATGTGCTGGACGAGTTCGACGTTCTTCACCGGGCTGCCGGTGGAGGTGCGCCAGCCGTTGAGCCGCCAGCCGGACAGCCATTCCGAGGCGCATTTGATCGCATAGAGCGAATCGCTCTCGATGAGCAGCGGTTCCTGATCCGGATGCGCGACGATCGCCTCGAGCACCGCACGCAGCTCGGCGATCTGGTTGGTGCCCACCGCGGCTCCCCCACTTGCCGAGGTGCCCTGATGATTCACCCACGCCCACCCGATGGCGCCGCCGGGATTTCGAAGGCAGGATCCGTCGGTGCTCACGATGATCATGGTCGCCTACCCTACGCAATCCGGCCGACAAGGTCGGTGCCGTGAAAATCCTCGATCTCTCTGCGCAATTGCGATTCGCTGCGCCGCACCACGGAGGTGACCGCCGCGTCGATCACCGTGCCGCCCATCCGGCCCAGCCATCCGCGCGGCGGGCGGAAATCGACCTCGGCGGTCAGCACCGACCGCGCGTAGCCCAGCGGATCGAAGCGCAGCGTGAGGATGCCGAGCGTGGCGGGCGGCGGCTCGGAATGCGCAGGCGCCACCTTCCCCGGCCGGCGCCTGCGCAGCGTGTATCCGATGACCGCATTGCGGCGGTACTCGGTGATCTCACACTCGACCGTGGTGTGCCACAACCCGAGCCGGACGCTGGCGGCATATACCGCACCCGGCCCGTGGTCGGCGTCGCCGACCGGGTCGAATGCTGTGATGCCGACCATCCAGTCCGGCACGAACAGGTGGTTGTCCGTGTACGTGAACGCGATCTCCACCGGAGCCCCGACGTCGCTCGCGTACCTGATGTGGCCCATAGGCTTACTCCCTGTTCCACGGCTCCGACAAAAGTACTACAGAAATCCTCTTTATTGAACGGTTTACCTGCGAATAACTCGAGGACTTCGGCGCGTTGTGCGCATACCGGACGAACAGGGCAAATGGGTCAGTCGTCCAATTGGGCGACGATATGCTCGGCGATCGGCAGTGCGGAGGTGGCCGCCGGGGAGGGTGCGTTGAGAACGTGAATCGAGCGGTCGGTGCGCTCGATCAGGAAGTCGTGCGCCAGCGTTCCATCGGGCAGCACCGCCTGCGCGCGGATGCCCGCCTCGCGCGGCAACAGGTCGGCAAGCGTCAAATCCGGGCAGTACTTGCGGCATTCGGCCAGATATCCGCGCTTGAACAACGAATTGCGCAGCTCGCGCAGGCCGGTGCGGACATTGGCCGCGGCAACGCGGTGAAAACCGCGGTAACCCAACACCTCTCGGGCATCCCGCAGATCGACACTGCCCTTGCGGTAGCCCTCCCGCGCCAGTCCCAGCACCGCATTGGGCCCGACGGTGAGCTCCCCGTCGATGGTGGGGCTCAGGTGCACGCCCAGAAACGGAAGTTCCGGATCCGGAATGGGATAGATGAGCGTGGACACCAACCCTTTGCGCGCGGGCGGCAACTGGTAGTACTCACCCCGAAAGGGGACGATACGCAGCCCGACTCGCAGCCCCGCCAACCGCGCAACCCGATCGGCCTGCAACCCCGCGCACGCGACGAGTCGTCGTGCCCTCCACGACCCCGTGGGACCGGAGACCGTGACCGCATCGGAGGCCTCGTCGACGGCGGCGACGGGCGCGCCGAGCACGATCTCACCCCCGCCCGCGCGCACCAGGTCGGCCAGGGCCTCGGTGATGCGGGTGTAGTCGACGATGCCGGTGTCGGGAACGAACAGCGCACCCACACCGGTGACATTCGATTCGCGGCGGGCCAGTTCGGCGGCGTCGAGCAATTCGACATCGACACCGTTGGTGACCGACCGTTCGTGCAGCGCCAGCATGCGCTCGTACTCCGCGGCATCCGTGGCCACCAGCAGCTTTCCGCACACCTCGTACGGAATGCCGTGCGCCGCGGCGAATTCCTTGGTCCACCGGGCGCCCCGGCGGCACATCCGCGCCTTGAGGCTGCCCGGGGCATAGTAGATCCCGGAGTGGATCACGCCGCTGTTGTGCCCGGTCTGATGTACGGCCAACCGCTCGGCCTTCTCCAGCAGCACCAGGCTCGCCCCGGGCCGGGTCTGCAGGATCCGGTGCGCGGTGGCCACACCCACGATGCCGCCGCCGATCACGCAGTAGTCGTACACGCCTGGCAGTCTCACACACCGGCGACAGCGCCGGGCGCTACACCGAGATACCGTCCGCCCGCGTCCGGTCGTCCTGCACCGCACCGGTGGGGCGGCTCAGGTGCATCGACTGGTTGCCCAGCATCGGATCGGAGACCGCCACGGTGATTTCGCCGTTGCGGGTGTCGATATCGGTGCGCAGTTGGCTGACACCGCTCGATCGGGTGGCGGGGTCCGGTTGTTCACCCAGTTGTTCCGACAGGGCGGTCGCGACGGTTGTGAACACATTCGTATCCACCGACATCGAGATCGAATTCGGCTGGTCCCGAACGACATTCGCGCCGACGTAGGTGTCTCCCGGCAGGCGCAGCCGCAGTGCCGAGGTGTTCGTCTGCGGCACTCCGGTCACGGATGCGGTGGCCGGAGCCGGTCGAGCGAGCGGCGGGTCCGGAGCCTCGGGGCGGCGGTCGACGACGGTGACGGGTAGCGCCCGGGTCTCGGCCACCAGACCCACGGCGCCGGTAACGGGTGCGGCACCGGGCAATTCGTGATCACCAGGCTCGCGGGCGGGCGCGGGGACGTCGGGTGCGAGACCGGGCAGCGCGAAATCGGTGCCGGGCACATGGCCGGTCTCGGCCATCTGGTTCACGATGTAGGTGCCGGCGGCGACGGTGAGCCCGATACTGGCCATTCCGGCGAGAACGATGGCGGTGTGCTGGAGGATCTGGGCAGGCCGTCGGGTCGTGCGGCGCTGTGTCGCGGGGTGGTGCGACATCACGGTGCGTTCCTTTCCCTCTCCCCTGGTCCCCCTGCCACGCCGACTCGCACCGTTGAAAGCCGCGTATCCAGGTTACTGTGTCGCGCGGTACTCGGTCGAAACGCTGGGATCAAGATCACAAGGGCGGCCGCCGCCCGGTGAGATAGTCCGCGGAGTTTCACAGACAATTGTCAGAAGCAGATGCCACGAATTTCTTTGTGCGTCAGGTGTTTCCGGCGCGGAACAGGTGGGTAAACAGTCATTTAGCTGGCGAGCGTCTGCTTCGACTGCCATCTCCAAGACCTCCGGCCAACGGCGTCCGGTCGGCACAAGGCACGGCGCACCCAAAGTCGGCGCTCGCCCGCTCTCGTTCTACCGCCCGGACGCCGCGGTCGACCGGGCCGTCCCAGTTGTGTCACTGCGGCACTTCGAGGACGGCGCGGTCGGAGGCGGATCAGGCGAATTGTCCTGCCGCACGGCCCGTTCCGCTCGGCCCCGCGAAAGCCTGTGCGATATCCAGCCATTCGGTGGCATCGCCACCCGTGGCCGTCACGGCCAGATCGTCGCGGTGGCGGCGCTGGGTGACCAGCAGGCAGAAATCGAGCGCGGGCCCCGTGATTCGCTGCGCGGCATCCTCCGGTCCCCAGGTCCACAGGTCACCGTCCGGTGCGGTCAGCTCGATGCGAAACTCCTCGGCCGGTGCGGTGCGGCCGTGCACCTGATAGGCGAAATTGCGGGTCCGGACGCCGAGATGGGCGATATGGCGCAGCCGGGTCGTCGGCGTGCGGGTGACGTCGAGGGTGTCGGCGACGTCCTGGCCGTGGGCCCAGGTCTCCATCATCCGCGCGCTGACCATCGAGGCCGCGCTCATCGGCGGGCCGAACCACGGCAGCTTCGTTCCGGCGGGGACCGCGAGCAGGGCCTGGGCCAAGGCCTTCCGGCCGCGCCGCCAGCGCTCGAGCAACTCGGGTGCGGGCGTCGTCGCGGCCAGCTCGGCGGCCTCGTCGACGAATGTCAGTGCGCGGGGCATGGCGTCGCGGACCAGATCGCCGAAGGCAGCGGCGTCGGTCGCGGCCAGGGTGGCGACCTCGTCGGTCCAGGTGAGATGCCCGATCTGATGGGCGAGGGTCCAGCCCGGTGCGGGCGTCTGCCGCGCCCATTCCGCTGCCGGGAGCGGTGCGACCAGCGCATCCAAGTCGGAGCATTCCGCCTCGAAGTCGGCGAGCATCGCCTGCAGATCAACCATGTCATCCCTACCGTGCCGATCGGTACCAGGGCACCATCGGCTTCAGCATCGCAACGGGGTAGGAAAAATGCAAGCACGCGTGCTTGTATTTACCAGCCGAACAGCACCAGGTGCACCGCGCCCACCGCCAGGCCCAGCGCGGCACCGTGCAGATACAACAGCCAGGCGTCCTGCTCGACCGAGGCGTAGAACATCTCCATGAACTCGCCCGGGGTGAGCTGCTGCAGTTTGCGGGTGGCGAACTCATCGATCTTCTTGGCCTGCTCCAGGGCGAACTCCTCGTCCTCGACCAGGCTCGGGGCCAGCCCGACGGCGGCGCCTGCCGCGCCCACCTTGAGGTTGTCGAACTGGCGCCGGCCGAACGCCGCCCGCACCATCGAGGTGGTCGGGCCCAGCTGGCGATGGATCTCGTCGGAGATCAGATGTTCGATGAGCTGGCGGGTCTTGTCGCCGTTGGGGCCCTCGAGCAGTTCCCTCGCCAGGTTGGGCAGGGTCAGCACCTGATAGGCCAGGATGTGGCCGAGGTCGGCGGCCGCCTGCGGCTGTCGCTTGGCCAGCAGCGCCTGCCGCCACAGGTACTTGTAGCGCGGTTGTGGGTCGCCCGGCTCGAACACCATCTTGATCGCGATGACGTTGACGATGACGCCGATCAACGCGGCGGCGGCCAGTACCACCAGCCAGCCCGGCAGCCAGCCGACCACCGGAATGCCATGGTGCACCTGCATATACAGCGCCAGCAGGAAACCGAAGGGCGCACCCAGCAGGCCGATACGCACCATGAAGCGCAGCTCCGGCGCGGCGATGGTGGTGGTGAGGTCCTTGAGGATGTACGGGTTGGCGCGCAGATAGCGGATGACGAAGCTCTTGATGTCGATGAGCTGATCGACGTTGTCGCCGAGATGTTCGAACGCCCGCCGCGTCAGCGTCGGCAGCTCTCGTTCGACGCGCAGGTAGAGGATCTGGCGGGCCGGGCGCGGGACGGCCCGCCACAGCTCCGGATTCTCCCGCATCATGATCTCGTCGACGATCGACTGCACCTGTTTGCGGGCGACCTCGGCGATGTAATCGGCGACGCCCTCCAGGTCGAGTTCGTGGATGAAATCCTTGGGGCTGCCGATCCGCATGATCGCCATATCCACGCAGATGCTGGCCATCTTCTCGGCGCGCGCGGGGATGAACCCCTGGAAACCGAGCCGCTTGCCGTCCCCGGAGAAGGTCGGTAGCACCTGCACCCGGCGGGGAAAGTAGGGGTAGAGAACCTGCAGCCCCGGAATCCGGATGCCGCGGAAGAACACGGGCCAGAACAGCATCAGCACACCGGTCCAGTTGGTGAGCCAGCCCGCCAGGGCGCTGAAGATCGGAAAGGTGACCAGGTCGACGACGAGCTTGGACTGGCCGGTGAGGTGTTCCCAGTCGATGAACACCCCGCCGGCGAGTGTCGTCATGTGGGGTCCCCCTCGGTCCGAACCAGTTGTGAGATGTCGGGATGCCAACATTCTCACCGGTTTCGATCGAGTGTCAATCTTGGGTGGACTTCACCGGATGTTCGTCGTGCCGCCAACGAGTTTCGTGAATTCGGTAGCGCCGTCGCGAATACTGGTCAATCGACCAGTCGTTTCTGTGCGAGAGGATCACGAGATGGACGACAGGACGGGCGTGGGCCGCCGCGGTTTTCTGGCGGGCGCGGCGGCGGTGGCGGGCCTCGCGGCCGTCGCGGGCACGGCGGTGGCCGAACCGGCGAAGCTACCCCTACCGACCGAGGAGAACCCGCGCATCCTGCTCACCGGCGATGCGGGAACCGGGGCGCGGCCGCAGTGGCTGGTGGCCGACGCGATGCGGGAGTTCCATCGTCGCGAACCGTTCTCGCTGGCGCTCGGCCTGGGTGACAACATCTACGAGAACGGCCCGTGGACCGACGATGATCAGCAGTTCGCCGACAAATTCGAAAAACCCAATCACGGGCTGGATTTCCCGTGGTTGATGGTGCTCGGCAACCACGACAACAGCTCGGTCCTGCCCGGTGACGCCGGTTGGCTGCGGCGCGGCGATCACGAGGTGGCCTATCACCGGCGCTCGTCGCGCTGGTACATGCCCGCCCGCTACTACTCGGTGCGCGTTCCGCAGCAGCGTCCGGTGGTGGAATTCTTCGTGCTGGACCTGAATCCGGCCGCCTCGTATCTGCCGCAGGTGCTCGACCCCTACTGGGCGCCGCAGGGGCCGTTCATGTCCGAGCAGGCGGCGTGGCTGGACCGTGCGGTCGCGGGATCACCGGCGAAGTGGAAGATCGCCTGCACCCACCATCCGTATCTGAACAACGGGCCGCACGGTGACGCCGGGAACTATGAAGGCGTCACCGTCGAACCGTTGGACGGGCGGCATGTGAAGCGGTTCTTCGACGAGCATGTGGTGGGCCGGTTCCAGTTCCTGCTGTCCGGCCACGATCACTCGCTGCAGGTGCTGGAGCCGACCACGCAGACCAAGGGCATGCGCCAGATCATCTGCGGCGCAGCCGCGAAATCCGTCCACGACGAACCCCTCCGCGGCCCGAACCCCCGCCACCCCAACCTCTTCCAAACCTTCACCGACCTCGGCTTCATGACCATGGACCTGACCCGCAACACCGTCCGCCTCCGCACGATCACGGTCGACGCCGGTTCGGGCGCAGCCACGGTCGCCTCCGACCTCCAACTGACCTGACCCGAACGCCCAAGTCCCACATACCCTGAGGGCGCCCCGGCCGCATGCCGGGGCGCCCATCCCTCGCATGCCCCGGCGCACGGCGTCCTTCGCATGCCCTGACGCACGGCGTCCTTCACATGCCCTGACGCACCGCGTCCTTCACATGCCCTGAGTCACGAAGTGGCTCAGGGCTTCAGCACGATTCGAATCGGGTTGCCCTGCTTGGCTTCCAGGGCGTGGACGGCCTTCTCGGCGTCGGCGAGCGGGACCACGGCGCTGACCGAGCGGGAGAACTCGATGCGGTGCAGGCGCTGCAGCTGCACAAGCTGGGCCACGTCGCCGGGCGAGGAGCCGTAGTGCCCGCGCACCTGCTGCTTGAAGAAGCTGAACATGGTGCTGTTGGTGATGGTGATCGGCTTGTCGGTGAGTCCGACCAGTACCAGCCGCCCTTCGAAGCCCAGACAGACAGCGGCCTGTTCCCGCACCGCCGCCACCCCGGCGAAGTCGAACGCCGCGGCCAGTCCGGTGCCGCCGGTAGCGGCGAAGATCTTGCGGCGCAGATCGGGCTCGCCCGCATCGAAGGCGAAGTCGGCGCCGAAGTCCAGGGCTCGCTGCCGCGCGGCCGGTAGCGGGTCGACGGCGACGATCGGCGCCGCGCCGATCATCCGCAGCAGCTGCACAGCGTGCGCGCCCAGGCCGCCGATTCCCCAGACGCCGACCGCCTCACCGGGCCGGACCTCTGCGGTCCCCGTGATCGCGCCCCACGGCGTCGACACCGCATCGGGGATGAAGCAGGCCTGTTCGAAGGGCAGCTCGTCGGGCAGCGGTACCAGGGTGTCGACCCGGGCCAGGGTGTATTCCGCCCAGCCGCCGTCGTAGTCCACGCCGCGCGTGAAGAGCTTGTCGCGGCGCAGCTCGCCCGCCTGCAGCACCACGCGGTCGCCCACCTTCGCCGCGGTGACCCCCGGCCCCAGCGCATGCACGGTCCCTGCCACCTCGTGCCCGAGTGTGACGGCCTCACCCTTCAGATACAGCGGCGACAAGGTGCCATCGATCAGATGCACATCCGACAGGCACACTCCCGCGGCTTCCACCTTGATCAGCACCTGATCGGGCCCCGGTTCCGGGACCGGCACCTCCTCCACCTGTAGTCGTCGTTCGGGTCCCAGGTGAAGGCGGGCGGCCAGCATCGTCGTCTACTCCTTGCAGCTCGAATCCTGTGCGGCCCGTCCCGATCGAAATCGGTGGCCACAGCACAAAATTCGGCCCGGCCGCCTCCCCGAGTATTGCACCACTGCCGATTCCGCGGGCGAGCTCAGCTCGTCTGCAGGAAGTACACGACCTCCCACAGATGTCCGTCCGGGTCGGCGAAGTATCCGGCGTAGATGCCCCAGGGACGTTCCAGCGGCGCGCGCACGACGGTGCCGCCCGCCGCTCGGACCCGTTCCAGCACCCCATCGACGTCCGCGCGGCTCTCGACGAACCACCCGAGACTGATCGGCGTGCCGGTCGTCGCCTCCGCGGCGACGCCCGCGTCCAGCGCAAGATCGGTCCGCTCGTACACCGACAGGATCAGCCCGCTGTCGAGGGTGAACATCGCGACCGCCCCGCCCGGACGATCCGCCTGCCGCACGAACTCGGTCCCGATGATCCCCGGCGTCGACAACCCGAGCCCGTCCCGATAGAAGGCCACGGCCCGCTCGAGATCGTCCACTCCGAGGGTGATGTCATTGATGTGCGCTTTCATGCCGCCAGTCAATCCCCCACAGTCCACCGCGGTCTTGAACGAATCGGGCGCTACCGGCGATCATCGGGGCCGACCAGCCGGTTCTCCGGTTTCGCTGCAGGTGAACAGCGGGGCGGAACAACCGAGGGGGGTCTCAGGTTGAGTAGGTAACGCTCAACCTTGGAGGAGAAGTACTCCGGGGCATGCTTTGGAAGGGGCTGAAACTGTGAGTACCCCACAACGTCTACCGGTGCTGTTCCTGACCGATCCGATCGTGCTGCCGGGCATGGTCGTGCCGATCGAGCTCGACGAGTCGGCGCAGGCCGCCATCGATGCCGCGCGGGCGGCGAGCCTGGATGCCGTGCTGCTCGCGCCCCGCCTGGCCGAGGGCTACGCCTCCTACGGCGTGGTCGCCACCATCGAGCAGGTCGGCCGGATGCGCGGCGGCGCCCCGGCGGCGGTGCTGCGTGCCGAGCGGCGCGCCAAGATCGGGCACGGGGTGACCGGGCCCGGTGCCGCGCTGTGGGTCGAGGCCGAGCCGGTCGAGGCGCCCGCGCCGGACGGCCGCACGAAGGAACTGGCCGCCGAATACAAGAAGCTGGTCGTGTCGGTGTTGCAGCGCCGCGAGGCCTGGCAGGTAATCGACATGGTCAACCAGATGTCCGATCCCTCGGCACTGGCCGACACCGCCGGTTACGCTCCGTACCTGTCCGACGAGCAGAAGCGCGAACTGCTCGAAACCCCGGATGTCGCAGCGCGCTTGACGAAGCTGATCGGCTGGGTGCGCGACCACATCGCCGAGATGGAGGTCACCGAGAAGATCAGCGAGGACGTGCGCGAGGGCATGGAGAAGTCCCAGCGCGAATTCCTGCTGCGCCAGCAGCTCAACGCGATTCGCAAGGAGCTGGGCGAGAACGAGCCCGACGGCGCCGAGGACTACCGCACCAGCGTCGAGAACGCCGACCTGCCGCAGGCCGTGCGCGAGGCGGCGCTGCGCGAGGTCGACCGGCTCGAGCGCGGCAGCGATCAGAGCCCGGAGGCGGGCTGGATCCGCACCTGGCTCGACACCGTGCTGGATCTGCCGTGGACGGTGAAAACCACGGATTCGACCGATGTTTCGGCCGCCCGCGAGGTGCTCGACGCCGACCACCACGGCCTGGACGAGGTGAAGGACCGCATGGTCGAGTACCTGGCCGTGCGGGCCAGGCGTGCCGCTCGCGGCCTGGAGGTCGTCGGCGGTCGCGGTTCCGGTGCGGTGCTGGTGCTGGTCGGTCCGCCCGGCGTGGGTAAGACCTCGCTGGGTGAGAGCGTGGCACGGGCACTGGGGCGCAAGTTCGTTCGCGTCGCCCTGGGTGGCGTGCGCGACGAGGCCGAGATCCGCGGTCACCGGCGCACCTACGTCGGGGCCCTGCCGGGCCGCATCGTGCGCGCGCTCGAGGAGGCGGGCTCGATGAATCCCGTCGTCCTGCTGGACGAGATCGACAAGGTTGGCTCCGACTTCCGCGGCGATCCCGCGGCGGCGCTGCTCGAGGTCCTGGATCCGGCGCAGAACCACACCTTCCGCGACCACTACCTGGACCTGGATCTGGACCTGTCCGACGTGCTGTTCATCGCGACGGCCAACGTGATGGAGACGATCCCGGGGGCGCTGCTGGACCGCATGGAGCTGATCACCGTCGACGGCTACACCGAGGACGACAAGGTGGCCATCGCCCGCGACTTCCTGGTGCCGCGGCAGCTGGAACGCAATGCGCTGACCGCCGAGGAGGTGACCGTCACCGAGGAGGCGCTGCGCGAGATCGCCGCGAACTACACCCGAGAGGCCGGTGTGCGCCAGCTGGAGCGGTTGATCGCGAAGGCGTTGCGCAAGGCCGCGACTCGGCTGTCCGAGGACGATCCCGCGTCCTCCGAGCCGGTGGTCATCGGCCTGGACAACCTGAAGGACTACCTGGGTCGTCCGCGCTTCACCCCGGATTCGGTGGAGCGCACCGCGGTTCCGGGTGTGGCGACCGGATTGGCGGTGACCGGCGCCGGTGGCGATGTCCTCTACATCGAGGCCAATGCCGCCGAGGGCGAACGCTCCCTGACCCTCACCGGGCAGCTGGGCGACGTGATGAAGGAATCGGCGCAGATCGCGCTGACCTACGTCCGTTCGCATCTGGAGGAGATCGGCATCGAGCCGACGGTGCTCGATCGCAATATCCACATCCACTTCCCCGCGGGTGCCGTGCCCAAGGACGGACCGTCGGCGGGCGTCACCATGGTCACCGCCCTGGTGTCGCTGGCGCTGGGCCGGCAGGTGCGGGCGGATGTCGGCATGACCGGTGAGGTCACGCTGAACGGCCGGGTGCTGCCGGTCGGCGGGGTCAAGCAGAAGCTGCTGGCCGCCCAGCGCGCGGGCCTGAAGACGGTGTTCATCCCGGCCCGCAACGAGCCGGATCTGGACGACGTCCCGGCCGAGGTGCTCGACGCCCTGGACGTCCGCCCCGTCGGCGATGTGGCCGAGATCCTGGCCTATGCGATCGAGCCGGTCACCGAACCGGCCTACGGGGCCGCCGCCCTCGCATCGGCCTGACCGGACGGCGCCTCACCGGACGACAATGGCCGGGCATCACGCGCAGTGGTGTCCGGCCCTTTCCGTAGGTCCCGCAGCAAGGCGCCACCCGCTACGGCCAATACGCAGAGATAGATGAGCACGTAGAAGTTCATCAGGATCGGCGCGATCGGCCACCACGGCGGGAACATGCAGAATCCGACGACCACCCAGTCCGGCGTCCACTCGTAGGTCCAGGACCCGATACACGGATACACCACGGCCGCGGCCGCCCACCACAGCGGCCGGGCCTGCGCCCGGTGCACCAGATAGACCAGCAGCGGCACGAACCACACCCAGTGGTGGCTCCACGAGAACGGCGATACCGCACAGGCGGTCATCCCGGCGAGGGTGATCGACAGCAGCCGGTCCCCGCGCCGATGCAACGCGGCCGTGACGGTCAGACCGGCGATGGCGACCACCCCCGCCAGCGGCGCCCACAGCCACACCGGCGCCGGATGTCCCATCAGATGGGCGAACGCTCCGCGCAGCGACTGGTTGGCCGGATGAGTGTCCAGCGCGATCCGCTCGGAGTGGAAGAACGTCGAGGTCCAGTACTGCCGGGAGTCGCTGGGCAGTACCAGCCACGACACCGCGATCGTGGCCACGAAGGCCGCCGCGGCGGTCCCGGCGGCACGCCATTTCCGCAGCACCAAATACTGCACGACGAAATACAGCGGTACCAGCTTGATACCCGCCGCCAAGCCGACACCCCAGCCGCGCAGCCGACTGCGGTCACCGAGCGAGAAGTCCCACAGCACCAAGCCCATGAGCATGAGATTGATCTGCCCGTAGTACAGCGTGGTGCGCACCGGCTCGACGAAGACACAGCTCAGGGCCAGCAGCGCGCTGATCGCGGTGAGCCAGCGGTCGAGCCGGTACCCCAGGATGCGCCAGCACAGCAGGACACACCCGAACAGCACGCCCAGGTTCACCAGCAGCCAGGTATTGGTGACCCACCCCCACGGCCACAGCGCGAGGGGGATGAACATCAGCGTCGAAAAGGGCGTGTAGGTGTACAGCAGGCCGTACACGCTGGATTCGGTGTAGAGCGGATGACCGTGCAGGATCTTCCACGCACCGTCGCGATAGACGTGCGCATCCAGCCCGCCGACCAGGATGCCCGCCTTGTCCAACCAGGGATCGACCAGCGTGAACACCAGCACCACCGCCAGCACCGCCGTCGCGGCAAGCACGAAAAGTGTTGCGCGCGTACGAGGAATCGTCAGGGGCGGGGATGGGCGCACGGAACCTTAACCTAGGTAAGCATCGACGTCGGCGTCATGCCCCGAAGATCGGGGTAGTTCGGGCCCTCGGATAGTACGGTGTCTCGTTTGCGCTCGTCGAACCCGCAGGCAGCTCAGCCCCCGTTGCCTGCGAGTTCGCGCTCGACCGCCCGAGTCGTCCCCTGCGCGACGGCGCACAGCACCGATTCCCCGTCCTCGCCCTCGGCGTAGACCTCGCAGTGGCAGACCGCCTGGCGCCGGGTGGCACCGGTGACGCGGGCCTCGGCACGCAACCGGGCCCCGGATGCCGGGCGCAGATACGTGATGCTGAAGCCGCCGGTCAGCACGTTCGGGCCGAGAACCGATCCGCCCGCATAGGTGAGGGCGTTGTCGGCGGCATAGGCGAGAACACCGCCGTGCACATAGCCGAACTGCTGACCCAACTCCGGGCGGATGGGGATCACCAGGGTGGCGGCGCCGTCGCCGTAGGCGGTGATCTCGGCGCCGATCAGTGTGCTGAAGGGTTGCGCGGCGAGTACTTTGCGGGCGATATCGAGGGTTTGGGTCATCGGTCTGCTCCGGGGTCGTCGGATTCGGGTGTGCGCAGGGCCTGCCAGGCGGCCGCGGCCAGTTCCGGTGCGACATCGGCGGGGGCGGTCCGGATTTCGCCGCCCAGCCAATGCCGCGAGTACTCCTGGGCCGGGCCCAGCCACAGCGCGTACATCAGGTCGAACGGGAGGTCGCGGACGGCGCCGTAGCCGACGTGGGTGCGCCACCAGCGCCAGACATTGCGCATGAATTCGCGATTGGTGTCGCTCTCGCGCACGCCCGGCGGCCGTGCGGAGGTGAGCACCTTAGCCCGGTACGGGTTGGCGGTCACCCAGCGCAGATGTTCGATCACGCCGCCGGTGATGCCCGTGCGGGCGTCGGTACTGTCGCCGACCGCCTGCCAGAAGTGGTGCTGATAGTCGGCCAGGGCATGGGCCCACACCTGCCGGTACAGCTCGGCCTTGTCCGGGAAGTGGTGATACAGCGCGCCGACGCTGGCCCCGGCGGCATCGCGGATCTGGCCGAGGGTGGCCTCCAGCGTCCCGTGCTCGGCGAACTGCCGCTCGGCCGCCAACAGCAACCGATCTCGAATCTTCACAACCAGAATATAATTCTGTTCTGCTCGGCGATGCAATGGAAAGGGCAATTCGGCCTGCATGTCAGGGGTGTGCGGTATGACAGGAATGTGCCCCGGTGGCTGTTGCACGTGGATCTCGACCAGTTCCAGGCGGCGGTGGAGTTCCGCCGTCATCCGGAACTGCGGGGTCGGCCGGTCATCGTGGGCGGCAACGGCGATCCGACCGAACCGCGCAAGGTGGTGACCTGCGCGTCCTATCCGGCCCGCGCCTTCGGTGTGCGGGCCGGGATGCCACTGCGCACCGCGGCCCGTAAATGTCCCGAGGGTGTGTTCCTGCCCTTGGACATGGCGACCTACGAGGAGGCGTCCGAGGAGGTCATGGATCTGCTGCGCGGCTTTCCGGTGCGGGTGGAGGTGCTCGGCTGGGACGAGGCCTTCCTCGCTGCCGACACCGACGATCCGGCCGGGCTGGCCCGGCAGATCCGCAGTGCCATCGAGGAATTGGATCTGACGTGTTCGATCGGCATCGGCGACAACAAACTTCGCGCCAAGCTGGCCACCGGATTCGCCAAATCCGTCGGTAAGGGCGACGCCGAGCCGGGCGCGGGCGCCGAATACGAACGCGCCGAGGGGCCGGGGATTTTTCGGCTCACCGCGGACAATTGGACCGAGCTGATGGCGCATCGTCCGACGAACGCGCTCTGGGGTATCGGCGCGCGTATCGCACAACGCATGGCCGACTTGGGAATCGAGACGGTTGCCCAGCTGGCGGCGGCCGATCGTAGCGTGCTCGCGGCCGAATTCGGTCCCAATACCGGTCCCTATCTGTGGGTGCTGGGCCACGGTATCGGCGATACGGATGTGGTGACGGAGCCGCGAGTCCCGGTCGGCCGCAGCAAGTCCGAGACCTTTCCCCACGATCTTGTCGACCGTGCCGAGATCGAGGCCCAGGTGGCCCGGCTGGCCACCGAGGTGGCCGAGGAGATGGCCGCCGCGGGCCGCATCACTCAGCGGGTCGGGGTGACGGTGCGTACCAAGACCTTCTACACCCGGACCAAACAGCGCAAACTCGCCGCCCCGACCACCGATGTCGACGAGATCGCGCAGGCCGCGCTGCAGGTCCTCGGTCGTTTCGAACTCGATCGCCCGGTCCGCCTGCTCGGCGTTCGCCTCGAACTGGTGCCGGAGTGAGATCGGCCACCGGCGCGGGATGACCGGTTCGAGTGGGTATTTGACATGCTGTGCGGGCAGACTCGACGGGAAGGCAGACGGCATGACCGAGTACGAGACGATCCGATTCGAGCGGACGGGTGCCATCGCCCGGCTCACCCTGAATCGGCCCACGGCGGCCAACGGGATCGACCGGGCCATGGGCCGGGAGCTGGCCGAGATCGCGGGCCGGTGCGCCGACGATCCGACGCTGAAGGTGGTCACGCTCACCGGCGCCGGAAAGTTCTTCTCCGCCGGCGGCGACCTCAAGGCGATGGGGGCGCAGGACGGGGGTGCCGGTGAGTATGTGAAACATCTGGCCGACGATCTGCACCAGGCGATGTCGTCGTTCGCCCGGATGGATGCGCTGCTGCTGGTGGCCGTCAACGGTGTGGCGGCCGGGGCCGGGTTCAGCCTCGCCATTGCCGCGGATCTGGTGGTAGCGGGCGAATCCGCGTCCTTCACCATGGCCTACACGCGGGCGGGCCTGAGCCCCGACGGCGGCGCCTCCTACTACCTGCCCCGCCTGATCGGCCTGCGCCGCACCCAGGAACTCATGTTGACCAACCGCACCCTCTCGGCGGCCGAGGCGCTGGAGTGGGGCCTGCTGCACCGCGTGGTCCCCGACGCCGAACTCGCCGCCACGGTCGACGGCCTGGCCGCCCAGTTCGCCGCGGGCCCCCGCCACGCCAACGCCAATGTCAAGAAGCTCCTCCTGGTCAGCTCCAGCCACACGCTGGAGGAACAGCTGGCCCGCGAGGCCGCCTTCATCTCCGCGTGCGCCGGCTCCGAGGACGGTAAGGAGGGCATCGCCGCCTTCCTCGCCAAACGCGCCCCCACCTTCCACTGACCCCTCTCCCCAACCGGAGCCGTGTCCGCCCGAAGATGGGAGTTCCTGTCCGGATCGGTGGTTGGCCGCGCTCGGTTGTCGGGTTGTGCCTGCATCGCGTCGGTGGCGGCGGGTGAACGGGTGTGGGGGTGGCGGGGCTAGTGTGGGGTGCCATGTGCGTCGCGCCGACTGCTGCATTGGATGCGGTGGTGGCGCGGCGGGTGGGGGTGGAGGCACGGGGGCGTGCGTTGTGGGGGAATGGTGTGGTGGCTGTTGCTGCCGTGTTGGTTGTGGTGCAGCTCGTGGTTCGGGGGTGGGTGGCCGGGAGGGGATTCTTCTACTGGGACGACCTCATTCTGGTGGGGCGGGCGGGGGCCTACCCGGTGTTGTCGTCGGATTTGTTGCTGTACAACCACGATGGGCATTTCATGCCTCTCGCGTTCGTGACGGCCTGGGTCGTCACGCACGTCGCTCCGCTGGTGTGGGCCGGGCCGGTGGTGTCGCTGCTGATGTTGCAGGCGGCGGCCTCGGTGGCGGTGTTGCGCATGCTGCTGGTGTTGGTTCCGGCGGCCCGCGCGCGGTGGGTTGTGCTGGTTCCGTTCGTCTTCTACCTGTTCTGTCCTTTGACGTTGCCCGCGTACGCGTGGTGGGCGGCGGGTCTGAATGCGCTGCCGTTGCAGTTCGCGCTGGCGTGGGTCATCGCCGACGCGGTCCTGCTCGTCCGGACCGGGCGGCGCCGGTACGCCGTGTCCGGGATCGTCGTCGTGGCGGTGGCGTTGCTGTTCTTCGAGAAGTCGGTGGTGGTGCCCTTCGTGGCGTTCGCCGTCGCCGCACTCGTCCGGTGTGTCGACGGACGCGGTGCTGCGGTCCGCGTCGTCTTGCGGCACGGCGCGGCGCTGTGGGCCGGGTCGGGACTGGTGCTGTTGTGCTGGCTGGCCGTGTACTGCTCGGTGGCGGCCGCGGCCGTCCACGAGCGTGCCGGGCTGCGCGGCCTGCTGAACGGCGCGACCTCGCTGGGCATCGTGCCGGCGCTGCTCGGCGGGCCCTGGGTGTGGGAGCGCTGGCTGCCGTCGACACCGTGGGCGGCGCCGCCGGGCTGGGCCGTCGTCGCTGCCTGGGTCGCACTGGGAATCGTGGTGGCGCTGACGATTCGAGCCCGGCTGCGCGTGATTCCGGTGTGGGTGGCGGCCGTGGGCTATGTGGTGGCCGCCCAGATTCCGGTGGTCCTCGTCCGAGGCGGCCCCGATACCGCGGCCGAACTCACGCAATCGCTGCGCTACCTCGCCGATGTGGCCGTGGTGCTCACCGCCCTGGGCGCCCTGCTGCTGCATGCCCGCCCGAGCGGCCGGATCCGATTGCCCTGTTCTGTTGTCGTGGCACTGACGGCGGCCTTCGTCGCGAGCAGCCTGTGGTCCACCGGCACCTTTGCGCGGTCCTGGTCGGTGAGCCCGACCCGGACCTATCTCACGAATGCGAAATCCGCGCTCGCCGCCCACGGCAACGCGCCCCTACTGGACCAGGAGGTCCCGTGGGATGTGCTGAGCCCGTTGACCTCTCCGCAGAATCAGGTCAGCCGCGTCCTGTCCGCAACGGCACCCGCCGGGACGTTCGCGAACTCGACGCCGCGCCTGCGCATGTTCACCGATACCGGCGAGCTCGTCGACGGACAGGTCTGGTGGAACCGCGCCATCCGCCCCGGACCCGAGCCCGGCTGCGGATATCGCATCGATGACGCGCAGCCGGTCGATATCGCCCTCGACGGCCCCATGCTCGAGCGCGGCTGGACGGCCCAGCTCAACTATTTCGCCGACCGGGACGGCCGGATCACCGTCGCCTTCGAACACGGCCGGGCAGTCGTGGCCCCGGTGCAAGCCGGCCTGCACACGGTCTTCGTCCGCCTGGTCGGCAGCGGTGAGATCTTGCGAATCGGTTCTCGCACACCGGGCTTGGACCTGTGCCTCGGCACCGGACCCGTCGGCGTGGCGTCCTTCGACCCCTGAGGCGGCGCCCCGCCGTGCATTCCCTCCCCCGACCGTCGGTCCTGATGCGCTGCTCGCGCGGGGGTGCGCACCTATGCTCGAACCATGTTCTGGGCGATGGTGGCGCACGAGACGGACAGCGGTGTGGTGTTGCGGCGCGAAGAGGTCGGCGACGATTTCCTCGGACCCGGCACGGTGACGATCAAGGTGCACTATACGAGTGCCAACTTCAAGGATGGGCTGGCCATCACGCCGGGCGGCGGGGTGGTGCGCACCTATCCGATCATTCCCGGCATCGACATCGTCGGTGAGGTGGCCGCCTCGGAGGATCCGCACTTCGCCCCCGGCGATGCGGTCGTCGCCCACGGCTACGAGATCGGGGTCTCGCACAACGGCGGCTTCGCCGAATACGCCCGGGTGCCCGCGGAATGGGTGGTGAAACTCGACGGCCTGACCACCCGGGAGGCCGCCGCGCTCGGCACCGCCGGATTCACCGCGGCCATGAGCGTGCAGGCGCTGCTGGACCGCGGCCTCACGCCCGATGCGGGTCCGGTCCTGGTCACCGGCGCCACCGGCGGGGTCGGCAGCGTCGCCGTGGACATCCTCGCGGGTCTCGGCTTCGAGGTCGTGGCCTCGACCGGCAAGACCGATGCGGGCGAACTGCTGTCGGCCCTCGGCGCCAAGTCGGTGATCGGGCGACTGCCGGAGGACCCGGACGCGAAACCGCGCCCGCTCGGCAAGGCCCGGTGGGCGGGTGCGGTGGACAGCGTCGGCGGCAAATCCCTGGCCTACGTGCTCAGCACGATCCAGTACGGCGGTGCGGCGGCGATCAGCGGCCTGACCGGCGGCGCCGAACTGCCCACCACCGTCATGCCGTTCATCCTGCGCGGCGTGGCACTGCTCGGCATCGATTCGGCCCACTTCCCGATCGACCAGCGCCGCGCCCTGTGGACTCGCCTGGGCAAAGACCTGAAACCCCAACACCTTTCCCGACTGGAGAACTACGCGCCCATCACCCGCGCCGAGGAGGTCCTGCACGCCATCCGAGCGGGCCACCACTCCGGCCGCACCATCCTGGGAGTCGCCGGGGAGTTCTGACAGGTTTTGGATCAATCAATCCAAAACGTGTTACGGTGGGCGCATGCCACGGCCGAAACAGTTCGACGAGGACCGCGCGGTGGACGCGGCCATGCGCGCGTTCTGGACCGCCGGTTACGACGGGACCTCGACGCAGGACCTCTGTGCCGCAACAGGGTTGGGACGCAGCAGCATCTACAACACCTTCGCCAGCAAGCACGACCTGTTTCAGCGGGCGCTACGCCGCTATATGGAGTCCAAGAACGCGGGGACCTTCGCGATTCTCGACGGCCCGGGTACGGCCAAGGACAAGGTGCGCACTCTGCTGCGGCAGGTCATCGAGTCCCCGGACAGCGATCCGCTCGGCTGCCTGGTCGTCAATTCGATCGTGGAGCTGGGTCCGCGTGATACCGAGGTGGCCGATGTGTTGCGCGCCGATCTGGACCGGCGACTGTCCGCCCTGTCGGCCACCATCGCGGCCGGGCAGCGCGCCGGTGAGATCGAGAAGGGCCGCAAGGCAACCGATCTCGCGCATTTCGTGATCTCCACCATCAGCGGTATGCGGGTGGCCGCGCGGGGCGGCGCGGATCGAAAAACGTTGGAGGCCATTGCGAACGTCGCATTGAGCTGTCTGTAGTCCGCCCCCGAGGCGGGACCTGTTGTCGTGGGCCGACTTTCGCGTGCCCTCATTTTGAATCGAACGGTCTAAAACTAGAAGGGTTATCCGATGCCGTTGGCGGTCTACATCCTGGGCTTGTCCATCTTCGCCCAGGGCACTTCCGAACTGATGTTGGCGGGCCTGCTCACCGAGGTCTCCGGCGATCTGGGTGTTTCGGTGCCACAGGCGGGCCTGCTGACATCCGCCTTCGCGGTCGGCATGTTCCTGGGCGCGCCGATCCTTGCCGTCGCCACCGTGCGCTGGTCGCGTCGTAGGGCGCTGCTCGCGTTCCTGGCGGCGTTCATCCTGGCGCATGGGGTGGCCGCAGTGACCTCGGAGTACTGGGTCCTGTTCGCGACCCGCGTGATCTCGGCGTTCGTCTATGCCGGGTTCTGGTCGGTGGGTTCGGCCGCCGCGGTGGGTCTGGTCGCGGACGATGCCCGGGGCCGGGCAATGAGTATCTTCGCGGGCGGACTCACCGTGGCCACCATCGTCGGGCTTCCCGCGGGCACCTTCATCGGCCAGCATCTGGGCTGGCGGGCCGCGTTCTGGACCGTCGCGGTGCTGTCGGCGATTGTGATGGTCGGAGTGCTCCTGCGGGTGCCCGACAGCCGTCCGACCGAGATGCCCCGGGTGCGGGATGAGCTGCGTGCCTTGGCCACCGCACCGGTCGCCCTGCTCTACGGCACCACCGGGCTGGCCACCGCCGCTCTGATCGGCACCTTCACCTACCTCGGCGCGCTGCTGACCGGCACGACCGGGGTGGCCGATGGCTGGGTCCCCGTCCTGCTCGGTGTCTACGGCGCCGGTGCCTTGCTCGGTATCGCCATCGGTGGCCGCACCGCCGACCGCTACCCCGCCCGCACCTTCACCGTCGGTATCGCCGGACTGGCGGTGACCTCCGCCCTACTGGCCTCGACCGCGCACCATGTGGCGCCGGTGGCCGTTCTCGTATTCTTCTTGGGCGCCTTCGGTTTCGGCATCAACCCCGTCTCCAACAGCCGCGTCTTCAGCCTCGCCCCCGGCGCCGCCACCCTGGGCGCCGCAGGCAATGTCATGTCCTTCAACATCGGCATCACGCTGGGCCCGTGGCTGGGCGGCCTCGCCATCGGCGCCGGTATGGGTTACCCGTCCGTGGCCTGGATCGGCACGGCACTGGGTCTCGCCGCCCTAGGGATGGTCGCCTGGTCCCAGGCCTCGCGTCACCGCCCGGTTCCGTCGAATATTCCGGCCGAACCTCAACTGGCCCAAGCCAATAACTGAGTTCGGGAATGGCGAAATGGTCATCACGGTTTTCCGTCACCAGCTCACCGGCAGCTCCTTCGGTCCCCGCACCAGGAGCCCGGTCTTCCATGGGACGTCTTCGGCGGGGATCGCGAGGTGCAGGGTCGGGAAGCGGCGTAGCAGCGAGCCGAGGGCGACCTGCAGTTCCAGCCGGGCCAGCTGTGCGCCGAGACAGTGGTGCGCGCCGTATCCGAAGGCGACGTGCGGATTGTGCCGCCGCGCAAAATCCAAATCCTCGGGGTGATCGAAGATGGCCTCGTCCCGATTGGCGGACTGCATGTTGA
The DNA here is from genome assembly GCF_015477765.1 of Nocardia transvalensis. Classification (GTDB taxonomy): domain Bacteria; phylum Actinomycetota; class Actinomycetes; order Mycobacteriales; family Mycobacteriaceae; genus Nocardia; species Nocardia transvalensis_A. Next base: position 407,275 of record NZ_JADLQQ010000003.1, read on the forward strand.
CGAATACCGCCTCCCCCGCGCGCACGATCACCCCGGCCAGTTCGACATCTTCGGTCGCCACTCGCGGTGAGCTGCCGCCGGAACCGAGTTGTACGTACCGCAGCAGTTCCTCGACCGCGCCGGGCACCAGCGCCGGTTCGGCCCGCAGCCGATCCCAGTGCTCCGGGTGGGTCAGCAATATATAGGTGAAGTTGGCGATCTGGTTGGCGGTGGTCTCATGGCCCGCGATGAGCAGACCGACGCCGAGGTTGACCAGTTCCGGTTCGCTGAGCCGGTCCTCGTCATCGCGCGCCGCGACCAGGGCGCCGAGCAGATCGTCGGTCGGCCGGGCCCGGCGCTGGGCGACCAGTTCGGCCAGGTATTCCTCGAGCGCTGCTCGCGCGGCATCGATCTGCTCACGGGTGTAGGCGGTGGTGGACAGCACGGCGTCGGAGAATTCCCGGAACCGGTGCTGGTCTTGTGTCGGTACGCCGAGCATTTCGCAGATCACGGTGACCGGCAGCGGCAGCGCCAGGCGCGGTACGAGGTCGGCGGGCGCGCCGGAGCGCTCGATCTCGTCGAGCAGCGCGTCCACGATCTGCTGCACGTGCGAGCGCAGCTGCTCGATGCGACGACTCGTGAACGCCTTGGCGACCAGCTTGCGCAGCCTGCTGTGCTCCGGCGGATCCATGCTCAGCAGCGAATTGGCGCGCGGTGGAGCCGGAGTCGTTCTCGGCATGTCCTCCCGCTCGACGGTCACGGCACGACTGAACCGGGGGTCGGCGAGGACCAGTTTGACGTCCTCGTAGCGGGTGACCAGCCAGCCCTCGCCGCCGTAGGGCAGCCGGATTCGCGAGATCGGTTCGTCCCGGCGCAGTTTCGCATAGAGCGGGTGGATGTCGAGCCGGACGGGTTCGCCGAAGGGGTACTGGCGCACTTCGGATTTCACGGTCATGGGGTCTCCTTCCCCGACGCCGACACGGGGGCGCATCAGCGATGTAAGCAGTCGCTTACAAAATAATGTTAGGGAGGTCACACCGCTACGTCAATGAATGAATGTCCTTAGGACGGTGGGAATTTCGGGTCGATGTCGGCCAGCAGGACCTGCGCCGCGCGCAGCACGTGCCGGGCGATCACCGCATTGTCGGCACCGGCCAGGGGTTCCCGTCGGTGCACCGACCGCATCAAGGCAATGCCGAGCAGCCAGGCCAGCAGCAGGTCGGCGCGCAGCTCGCCGTCGGGCTCGTCGGTGAGTGCGGACAGCGCCCGCACGTATTCATCGCCCAGCTCCCGGCGAATCGCCTCGGCGCCTTCATCGTGCCCACTGGACCGCAGCGCCGCATGCAGCCAATGTCCCGGCGTCGCCGGATCGGTCGGCTCGAGCACCCGCGCCAACAGCCGCCCCAACAGCCCGTCGGCCGGCCCCTCCTCGAGCACCCGCCGCCCCCGATCCGCAATGGCCGCCCGAAACAGCTCGTCCTTACTCCCGAAGTACCGAAACAACAACGCCTGATTGACCCCCGCCCGCCCCGCAATATCCCGCACCGTCGCCCGCTCGAACCCCCTCTCCGCAAACAACTCCTGTGCCGCCCCCAAAATCGCAGCCCGCGTGGCCCCCGAATCCCGCTTCCGCCCACCCACCCCGCTCATAGACCCTCCTCGCCGAACACTGGAACAGCAGCGTAGGTGCCGCGAGGAAGAGGACAAAGCGTCGGCTTGTGCGAGGGGGCGATCTCGTCGCCGCGAGGTTATTTCGATGCCTGGTCGCCTAGGGCGGCGAGCACGGCGAGTTGGCGGCGGTCGCGGCCCGAGGGTGCCTGCGCCGGTCGCGGCGACCGTCGACTCACTGGTGGCGGCAGCAGTACGGACGCCGTTGCTCCGGCGACTGTTCGGGTGAGGGTGGGGCCCGCCCCTCGGTTCGGCCGAGTGTGATGCTCGGCCGAACCGAGCGGATCACCACTCGGGCTGGGCGCCCGATTCGAAGGCGCGGCGAGCCTCGGCGACACAGTCGGACCAGGGGCGATCACCCAGTTCGGTGACGCCCGAGTCGCCGATGAAGGCGCTGGAGACGATGACATCGGGGGTCAGGGTCGCCAGCGTGTCCAGGGCGGTGAGCAAGGTGTCCCGGTCGCTGTGGCCCTCGATGTAACCGGCCCACCACTCGCCCTTCCGGCCGCGGACGAGGGTATCGCCGGTGAACAGGTAGCGGCGGCCGGAGATGGGAACGAGGTAGGCGGCGCTGCCGGGGGTGTGGCCCGGAATCGGGATCACCTCGAGACCCGCGAACCCGATGTGCCGGGTTTCGAAAGGATCGTCGACGGTGGTCTGGGTGACCAGGTCGGCGTCCGCCTTGTGGATATGCAATTTCGCGCCGAAGCGGGTGCGGATGGTGGCCAGCGTCGGGGTGATCTCGTCGCGGTGGCTCAGGTACTGGTGGGCCACGCCGCCCAGTTCGGCCATCTTGTCCAGATCTTCGGCGTGCGTCGTGTTGTAGAACAACACATTTCCCTCGGGGCTGGTCCACAGATAGGCGTGGGTGGTCAGTCCGGGGAAGGGATTTTCGGTCTCGGTCTCCCAGAGAGCGGGGGCGATCTGCTTCATGATTCTCTCCTTTCACCCATAAGGCGCGAGATCCGGTCTAGCGCCGCTGGATCCGCGGCCCGGATTACAGCGCCCAGCGCATCGCGCGGTGCGGGTGATAGCGGCAGACCAGGCCGAGCGAAATATTCGCCCGCAGATGTTCGGCCAGTTCCGGATGCTGCCGATCCAGTCGGCGCAGGGTGTCGCGGACCCGCGCCGACACCGTCTTGCGGGCTCGCTCGGCCTCGTCGCCGAGCTTGCGGGTGCGGCCGGCCAATCCCGTGGCGCTGCGCAGCTCCGATAACAAGGCCGCACGTTCGCGATCCAGTTCTGCGGCACGATCGTCGGCGCCGAGCGCGGTGGCGCGGTCGATCTGCTCGTCGAGAGCGGTCAATCGCTGTCGGTACGCCTTCTTGGCCGTCTCGTCCAGCACCGGTTCGGCACCGAACGATCTCGCCGCCCGGACCGTCGGCTCGCCCGGCCCGCCGACCAGCTCGAGCGCCGGGATGTCGTGGCCCGGGTGGGACAGCAGCAGATGCAGATCGCGGAGCCCTTTGGCGTCGGGCAGGTGAGCCGTGCGGTCGGCGAAACGCACGGTCCACACCGCGCCGTCCCGGCGAAAGGCATTGTCGGGTACCGAGACCGCCGCTTCGGGAGCGATGGGCGGCGGGTGTACGTGGCCGAGTAGACGGAGGTGGTGTTCGGCCGCGTCGACCCAGGGCCGGGCACGCAGCCGGCGGGCCGCTTCGGCGGCTGAACGCAGTTCCGCGGCGGCGAGCCCATGCTCACCGGCCGCGGCGGCCAAGCGCCCGAGCCAGTACGCATAGGGCCCGTACACCGCGCCACCGCCTGCCACCACCGCCCAGTAGTCGCGCAGCGGAAGGAGCTTGGCGCGCACCGAATCTCGCAGCGCCGGATCGTCCAGAGCCAGTGCGGCCTGCGCCTGCGCCACCAGTATGCCCGGCTGGAAATGGCGGGGGTACGTCTCGTACAGCCGCTGACTATCGCTGAACCGCAACCGAACTCGCTCGACATCGCCGCGCAGGACGGCGGTAACCAGATCCGGCACCGCCGTATATTCCCCGGCCATCGTGTAATAACGGTCCACGAAGGCCGCGGCCTCGTCCGCATCCCCGGTCAGTACGGCCAGCGCCCACCGCTGTTCCAGCCACAGGGGATTCCTATCGACCTCCCCCAACCGTTCTCCGAGCGTGTACGCGCCGTCGATGGCCGCTCTCGCCTCGGCGAACTGACCGGTGAGCATGGCCAGCGCACCCACCCGCGACAGCGCCACGAACCGGAACCTCGGCAGTCGAGACCGGTCGGCCAGCATCGTGAAGGCGGCCAATTCGGCATGGGCACGGGGATCACCGAGTTCGAGCAGAGCCGCATACCGCAACAGCCCGCCCTGCAGATGGATCTCCTCGCGCCGCGAGCGCTGTCCCACCGCCACCAATTCGTTGGCCAGCGCCAGCCGATCCGCCGCGGTGCCCGGCCACCAGATCATGTCGTGGCGGGCCAGCAGAGCCGCGGCCATGGCGGTATCGTCGCCCGACTTCCTGGCCAGCTCCACGATCTCCGCGTCGTCGCCGCCCGGATCCGGTGTGCGAGAACGGCCGGTGTGGACGCGCACACGTTGCGCGGCCGCCAGTAGGCGGACGGCGAGCGGGTCGGTCTCCGGACGAGAGGTGAGCAGTAGGCGGTGCGCCCGATCCATGAGCGCGATCTCGCGATCGGCGTCGAATTCCGGATCGGGTGTGCCGAGTTCATGGAGGCCGAGTGCGGCCTCGGCGAACAGGTCGGCGCGGCCGGTTCGCTCGGCATCGCCGAGTGTGGCCTCGAAAGCCTCTCGGGCGTCGGCGAGTTCGCCGGTGTCGGTCAGCGTCACCGCCAAGGCGAGGGTGACCTCCGCATGCTGGTCGTCGTGGTCGCCGAGAAGTTCCAGCGCGCGGCGATAGTGCTGAGCCGCCTCGTTCGCGGCCAATCGGGCGCGGGCATCGCGAGCCGCCGTCAGCAGCAGGTGGATACGCTGCCTCGCATCGATCTCACCGTGGGCGAGGTAGGCGTGATGAGCGATATCGCCGGGACTGCCGCGCGCGTCGAGGAGCGCGGTGGCGAGGGCGGCGTGGCGTTGTCGGGCCTCGCGGGGACCGATCCGGTTGGTCAGCGCCTCGCGGATCAGATCGTGCACGAAGCGGTAGCGGTCGGGTGTCACCGGGCCGACCAGGCGCGCGCGGACGGCCGTGGCCAGATCGACCGGGGCCGCCGCGACGGATTCGAGGACCGCACTGTCGAATTCGCCGCCCAGCAGCGCGGCCGTGGTGAGGACCTCCACGACGGCCGTCGGCAGCATCGTCAATCGCGCGTCGAGGATGTGGCGGACGCCGGAATCCAGTGAATCCAGCGCATCGCCCGCGCCCCAGAGCCGTGCCGCCTGTTCGGCGACGAAGGGGTTACCGCCGGTGATCGCATGCAGTGTTTCGAGCACCTCGCCGGGAAGCCGCTGACCCGTTGCCGCCCAGGCTATTTCGCCTAGGGCGTCGACGCCGAGCCCGGTCAGCTCGAGGACGCGGGCACCGTCGCGCACCTGTGCGAACGCCTCGGCCAGCGGATGCTGCGGCGTGGCGACCTCGCCGTCTCGGACGGCGGCCACGATCGCCAGCCGTTCGAACCAGGTGTGCCGGGCGACGAAGGCCAGCAGCCGGACCGAGGCCGGATCGGCCCGGTGCAGATCATCGATCACCACGATCACCGGGCGCACCGCGCACGCCGCGACGAGGGCCTCGGTGACGGCATCGCCGATCCGGAACAGGTTCGCGTCGTCCTCGCGGGCAGGTGCCTCCCCGATCAGTACCGACAGCGCATTGCCCGCGGCATCGTCGAGCGCCGCCCACCCGCGGGGACCCGCGGCGCGCCGCAGCCCGCGCAGCACCTGAACCCACGGCCAGAACCCCGGGGTCCCCTCGCCATTCCATGCCGTCGCGGTGAGCACCAGCGCCGTATCGGCGTCCATCTCACCGACGACCTCGGTGATCAGCGTGGTCTTGCCGATACCCGCCTCACCGCAGACCAGCACCAGACCACCGTGGCTGGTGACGGTGCGGCGCAACGTATCCCGCAGTTGCCGAGCCGCATGATCTCGACCGATCACCTATCTCACCGCCCCCCGCGTCGTCGTTCGGTGGTGGCCATGCCGGACTCTACGGGACGCTCGGCTCAGGCGGCCACGGGCTCGTCGTCGGCGAACTGGGTGCGATACAGCTCGGCGTAGCGGCCGCCGGTGGCGAGCAGCTCAGTGTGCGTGCCGCGTTCGACGATGCGCCCGTCCTCGACCACCAGGATCTGGTCGGCATTGCGAATGGTGGACAGCCGGTGGGCGATCACCAGAGCCGTTCTGCCGTCGAGGGCCTCGGCCAGCGCCTCCTGCACGGCGGCCTCGGAGGTGGAGTCCAGGGATGCGGTGGCCTCGTCGAGGATGACCACGCGCGGCTGCTTGAGCAGCAGACGGGCAATCGTCAGGCGTTGGCGTTCGCCGCCGGACAGGCGGTAGCCCCGTTCGCCGACCATGGTGTCCAAGCCGTCCGGCAGGGACGAGACCAGATCGCGTAACCGGGCGCGGCGCAGCGCATCCCACAGCTCGTCGTCCGTGGCCTCGGGGCGGGCCAGCAGCAGGTTCGCGCGGATGGTGTCGTGGAACAGGTGCCCGTCCTGCGTGACCAGGCCGACGGTGTCCTGGATGGACCGGCCGGTCAGCTCGCGGACGTCGACGCCGTTGAGGCGCACCGCACCCGAATCCACGTCGTACAGGCGCGACACCAGCTGGGCGATGGTGGATTTCCCGGCTCCCGAGGAGCCCACCAGCGCGATCATCTGGCCGGGTTCGGCGTGTAGCGAAACCCCGTGCAGCACCTCGACTCCGCCGCGGGTGTCGAGGGTGGCGACATCCTCGAGCGAGGCCAGCGACACCTTGTCGGCCGACGGGTAGGCGAAGTGCACCTTGTCGAACTCCACCGAAACCGGCCCCGCCGGAACCTTTTTCGCATTCGGCGCGTCCTGGATCAGCGGCTTCAGATCCAGGATCTCGAAGACGCGCTCGAAGCTCACCAGGGCTGACATGATGTCCACCCGGGCGGTCGCGAGCGCGGTGAGCGGAGTGTACAGGCGGGTCAACAGCAGCGACAGCGAGACCACCGCGCCCGCGTCGAGCTGTCCGCGCAGGGCGTACCAGCCGCCGAGCCCGTACACCAGCGCCACCGCCAGCGCCGAGACCAGCGTCAGCGCGGTCACGAACGCGGTCTGCAGCATGGCGGTGCGCACGCCGATGTCGCGCACGCGACTGGCGCGCACGGCGAATTCGGCGGATTCCTGGGTCGGGCGGCCGAACAGTTTCACCAGCGTGGCGCCCGGCGCGGAGAAGCGCTCGGTCATCTGCGTGCTCATGGCGGCGTTGAGTTGCGCGGCCTCGCGTTGGATCCCGGCGACGCGGCGGCCCATACGGCGGGCGGGCAGCATGAACACCGGCAACAACAGCAGGGCGAGCAGAGTGATCTGCCAGGACAGGCGGACCATCACCGCGAGGGTGAGCACCAGGGTGACGATGTTGGTGACCACCCCGGACAGAGTGGTGCTGAAGGCGCGTTGCGCCCCGATCACGTCGCTGTTGAGACGGCTCACGAGCGCCCCGGTGCGGGTGCGGGTGAAGAAGGCGATGGGCATCTTCTGTACATGGTCGAAGACCGCGGTGCGCAGGTCGAGGATCAGGCCCTCGCCGATCCGCGAGGACAGCCACCGGATCACGATGCCGAGGGCGGCGTCGAGCACGGCCACCAGCCCGATGACGAGGGCCAGGACGACCACCGAACGTGGCGCGGCGTGTCCGACAATGTCGTTGACCACCCGTCCGGCCAGCACGGGATTGGCCACGGCCAGCAGCGCCGAGACGATACTGAACAGGAGGAACCCGATCAGCGCCCGTCGATGCGGCCGGGCGAACCGCAGGATGCGCGCGGCCGTGGCCCGGGTGACTTTGCGCTGCTCCTGCGGCGCGTGCGCCTCCCGGTACAGCTGGCTCCACGCCACCGACTCGATACTCATCCACCGCTCCTTCCGCTCCCGGGTCCATCGAACCCCGGGACACCGACACTAAGACCTCAACAATGGTTGAGAGCAAGCCTTCCCGGACGCGGGCGGCGTTCGCGTTCGGCGTAATCGGGCCGCGAGGCTCTAGAGTCGATCCGGTGAAGGCGATTCAGTACGAGCGTTTCGGCGGCCCCGAGGTGTTGGAACTGGTCGACGTGCCGGTGCCGGAGCCGACCGGTGCACAGGTCCGGCTGGCGGTGCGCGCGGCGGGTGTGAATCCGGCCGACTGGAAGCGCCGCAACGGCGCGTTCGGGCCGCTGGAGTTTCCGGCCCGCGCCGGTTTCGAGATCGCCGGTGTGGTCGACGCGGCCGGACCGGAGGCCGCATGGCAGGTGGGCGACGAAGTGATCGGGTGGACCGCGACGGGTGGTTACGCCGAATTCGCGCTGGCCACTCAATTGGCGGCCAAGCCTGCGCAGCTGTCGTTCGAGGATGCGGTGGCGATCCCCGTCGCGGCCAATACGGGCAGCGGCGGGCTCGAGGCACTGGGTCTGAAGTCCGGGGAGACGCTGCTGGTCAACGGGGCGTCCGGGGCCGTCGGGTCGATGGTGGTGCAGCTCGCGCGGGCGGCGGGCGCGCAGGTGATCGGCACCGCGTCGGCCCGCAATCAGGACGTCGTCCGCGGTTTCGGGGCGACGCCGACCACCTATGGCGACGGCGTCGTGGAACGGGTGCGCGCGCTGGCACCGGACGGCATCGACGCGATCTTCGACTGTGCCGGGCACGGATTCCTGGATGCCGCGATCGAGCTGCGCGGCGGCACCGACCGCATAATCACCATTGCCGACGGCGCCGCGGCCGAGAAGGGCATCGCCTTCTACGCCCGCGCCGGCGCCCCGGTCCTCGATATCGTCGAGCGAGTGGCACGGTCGGTTGCCGACGGAGATTTCCGGCTGCCCGGCCCGGCGCGGATCTATCCGCTCGCCGAGGCCGCCGCCGCACAGCGCGAAAGCGAGACCGGCCACGGGCTGGGCAAGATCGTTCTCGCGGTCGGCTGACCACCCGGCCGCGGGGCGAGGCCGACATCTCGGACGACCGGGCCGCACCCGCGAATAGTGTGGCGGTATGACCGACTCGTGGGTGCGGGCACTGCGCGACAGGATCGACGGCGAGGTGGAGGCCGACGAGCGACGGCGCGCGGAGTTTTCGTCCGACGCCTCGAACTATCGGGTGCTCCCGGCCGCGGTGGTGTTTCCGCGCAGCGCCGAGGACGTCGCGGCGGCCCTCGAGTCGGCGCGATCCGAAGGCCTGCCGGTCACCGCACGCGGCGCCGGAACGTCGGTGGCGGGCAATGCGATCGGGCCCGGCCTGGTCCTCGATTTCAGCCGTCATCTGAATGCGGTGCTCGAGGTGGATCCCGAAAAGCGCAGGGCGCGAGTGCAACCCGGCGTGGTACTGGCCCAATTGCAGCGGCATGCGGCACCCCACGGGCTGCGCTTCGGCCCGGATCCGTCCACTCAGAACCGGTGCACCCTGGGCGGAATGATCGGCAACAATGCCTGCGGGCCGCGCGCGGTGGCTTGGGGGCGGACCTCCGACACCGTGCGTGACCTGCGCATCCTGGACGGGACCGGTACCGAGCGCACCCTGGGCGACGGATTGTCCGCGGTGGCCGGACTACCCGAGTTCACCCGGCGACATCTCGCGCTGATCCGCACCGATCTGGGCCGCTTCGACCGCCAGGCCTCGGGATACGGGCTGGAACATCTACTCCCCGAACGCGGTTCGTCGGTGGCCAAGGCCTTCGTCGGCACCGAGGGCACCTGCGGGCTGCTGTTGGAGGCGACGGTCGATCTGGTCCCGCTCCCCCGGGCCACGGCGCTGGTGGTGCTCGGCTATCCCGATATGCCCACTGCGGCAGACGATGTCGCGGCCGTCATGGCCGCCGGGCCGATCGCCGTGGAAGGCATCGACGCCCGCCTGGTCGATGTCGTGCGTGCCCACCGCCGCGCGGTTCCCGAACTCCCCGCGGGCGGCGGATGGCTGTTCGTGGAACTGGCCGCGGACTCCGCGGGCCAGGTGCACGATCGGGCCGTCACCCTGTGCCGCACGGCGCATGCGCTCGACAGCCGGATCGTCACCGATCCCGCGGCGGCGGCGCGGCTGTGGCGAATTCGCGCCGACGGCGCCGGTCTGGCGGGGCGTACCCCCACCGGACAGCCCGCCTGGCCGGGCTGGGAGGACGCCGCCGTACCGCCGGAGCACCTCGGTGCTTATCTGCGAGATTTCGACGAACTGATGCGCATGCACGGGGTCGACGGGCTGCTCTACGGCCATGTCGGCGACGGCTGCATCCACGTGCGCCTGGATCTGCCGATCGCCGATGCGCCGCAACGGTTTCGCGCCTTTCTCGAAGATGCCACCGATCTGGTCGTCCGCCACGGCGGTTCGCTGTCGGGTGAACACGGGGACGGCCGGGCGCGCTCGGAACTGTTGTCGCGCATGTACTCTCCGGCCGTTCTGACCGCCTTCGCCGAATTCAAGGGCCTGTTCGATCCCGACGACGTGCTCAATCCGGGCGTCCTGGTGCGTCCCCGGCCGATCGACGCCGATCTGCGGCTCGCGGGCCTGCGGCCCACCCCCGCGGCGGGCGGCTTCGCCTTCCCGGACGACGGCGATATCGGGGCGGCCGTGCATCGCTGTGTCGGAATCGGCAAGTGCCGCGCCGATACTCGCGGTGTCGGCGGCTTCATGTGTCCGTCCTATCTGGCCACCGCGGACGAGAAGGACAGCACTCGTGGGCGCGCCCGCGTCCTGCAGGAGGTGGTGCGCGGCGCCCTGGACTGGCGTTCGGAGGCCGTCGCGGAATCGTTGGATCTGTGCCTGTCCTGCAAGGCCTGCAGTTCGGACTGCCCCGCGGGTGTCGATATGGCCACCTACAAAGCCGAAACCCTCCATCGCCGCTACCGGCACCGCCCGCGGCCGCTCGACCACTATGCGCTCGGCCAATTGCCGCGCTGGCTGGCCGGGGCGAGCCGGATGCCGCGGGTGTTCAACTCACTCATGCAGGTGGCCTCGCTGCGCCGTGTCGGATTGCGTGCCGCCGGTATGGACCCGCGCCGCGAGGTCCCGGCCTTGGCGGACCGAAGTTTCCGGCGGGCATGGGCACAGCGCCGTCCCTCGGATTCGCCGGGCGCCGGACATCGGCAAGAGACGGCGGGCCGATCGGACACCCGGGTGATGCTTTGGGTCGACAGTTTCACCGACGCGTTCGATCCCGAGATCGCCTGGGCTGCGGTGGAACTCATCGAATCGCTCGGCTACCGCGTGCGCATCCCGGAGCGCCGGGTGTGCTGCGGTCTCACCTGGATCAGCACGGGTCAGCTCGACGGCGCACGGAAACGGTTGCGCGCGACGCTGGCCGCGCTCGACGAGCACGTGCGGGCCGGGGGCGTGGTCGTCGGGTTGGAACCGTCGTGCACGGCGGTCCTGCGGTCGGATCTGGTCGAACTGCTACCGGACGATCCGCGGGCCGCGCGGACGGCGGCGGCCGTGCAGACCTTCGCCGAATTCCTGGCCGCCGACCCGGCGTGGCAGGCCCCTGACCGGACCGGCGAGACCGTGCTCGTCCAGCCGCACTGTCATCAGCACTCCGTCATGGGATTCGAGGCCGATCGCCGAATTCTCGAACAAACGGGGGCGAATGTGACTGAGGTCACTGGATGCTGTGGACTTGCTGGAAATTTCGGCATGCAGTCCGGGCATTACGACATTTCTGTCGCGGTGGCCGAGAACGGATTACTGCCCGCGCTGCGGGAGGGTGGGGCCGGGGCGGCGTTCGTGGCCGACGGCTTCTCCTGTCGCACCCAGGCGGCGCAGCTCGCCGGTCGCGGCGGACGTCATCTGGCCCAATTTCTCCTGGGCCGGTAGGCCTTCCGACACGGGCGCCCGCCGCGGGGGCGCGGCGGGCGTGCGGAGGGCGGCGGCTCAGCTGCCGAACGGCAGGGTGCCGGGCGGGATCTGGTAGCCGGAGCTGCCGGCGAAGACGTTGCCCCAGGCATTGAGTAGCCAATTCAAAAAGTTGGTAAGCATTCGAAACCTCCGTCGCGGCGGATGCCCATTGATTGCCGGTATGGCCGATCGAAGAGGGAATCGCCCTATGTGATAGTTCCGTTACACGCTAACGGCACCGGTACGGCGGCCGCTATTTCCAGTTGCCTTTCTCACGAAACCGATTGTGGCGCACGTCACCGCGAGAACTGGGGTTCGTGCGTGGCCCGAACCGGGCTCGGGGCACAATGTCCCGGTGACAACCAGGATCGGCGGCGCGGAGCGCACGGTGAGCGCCGAGCGTCCGATCGATCTCGCCCACACCGTCGCGCCGCTGCGCCGCGGCCACGGCGATCCGTGCCATCGGGTCACGCCGGACGGTGCGCATTGGCGGGCATCCCGGATGCCGACCGGCCCGGTGACCTACCGCCTGACCCAGGCGGGCCCGTGCGGGGTGGCTGCCCGGGCCTGGGGTCCGGGCGCCGAGGAATTCCTCGACCAGCTTCCGCACATGCTCTGCCTGGACGAGGACGTCGCCGACTTCGCCCCCACCCACCCGAAGATCGCCGAGGCCCACCGCCGCTTCCCCGGCCTGCGCATGCTGCGTACCGGCCGGGTGTTCGAGACGTTGGTGCCGACCGTTCTGGAACAGCGGGTGCACATGATCTCGGCCCGCGCGTCGTGGCGAAAACTGGTGTGGCAGTTCGGCGAGCCCGCTCCAGGACCGGTTCCCGCGCCCATGCGGGTGCCGCCGGACGCCGAGACCTGGCGATACATCCCGTCGTGGACCTACCACCGCGCCAATGTCGATCCGCAGCGCTCCCGGACGATCGTGCTGGCCGCCCGGATGGCCGACAAACTCGAGCAGGCCGCGACCATGGACCACGCCGAGGCGGCCCGCCGACTGCGCACCGTCCCGGGCATCGGAGTGTGGACGGTCGCGGAGATCGCGCAGCGCGCCCTCGGCGACCCGGATGCCCTGTCGGTCGGCGACTTCCACCTCGCTGCCGTCGTCGGCTGGACTCTGCTGGGCCACCCGATCGACGACGACACCATGGTCGACTACCTCGAACCCCTCCGCCCCCACCGCTACCGCGCCGTCCGCCTCCTGGAAGTCTCCGGCCAAGCCCGCAAACCCAAATTCGGCCCCCGCACCCCGCTGGTCGACCACAGCCGCATTTGAGTCGGCGGGCGGATTACTGGTCGGCGACGGCGTTTTCGGCGGCGGAGCGGGCACGGGTGAGGGCCTCGGGGACGGGGAGGCGGCCGAGGAACATTTCGGCAAGGATCGGGTCGATGGCTTTCAAGGCTGCCGGGAAGCCGGGGCCGCCGCCGGAGCCGATACGAGGTCCGCGCAGGACGTCGAAGAAGGCGGAGACGTCGATTCCCTTGTGTGCCCAATAATCTCGATAGACGTGCTGCTCGGAGACGGCCGCCGGGATGGTCATGCCGTCTCGGCCGAGGTAGCGGTTACCCTCGGCGCTGCCCAGCCAGGCCAGCACGCGGCGGACCGCATCGGGGTGGTGGGTGGCGGCGTTGGCGGCGATACCGATCGTGTTGTCGGTGCTCACCCGTCCGGACGGGCCTTGGGGGATCATCGCGACACCCCACTGGAATCGGGCCTGCTGTGCGATATCGGCCAGGTTGTAGGTGCCCGACTGGAACAGCGCCAGCCTTCCTTGGAGGAACGCGTTTTTGGCGAAGGAGCTGTCGGCGTTGGTATCGGCCGCCGAGGGGGCGAGACCGTCGGCGATCAGTCGCGCCAGATAGGTGAACGCCGTGACACCCTGCGGACCGTCGAAGACGAACCGATCCCCGTCCTGGAACTGCCCACCGGCCGAACCCAGATACGGCAGTTCGATGGACTGGAAATCGTTGCCTGCGTTATACGCCCACGGCGCGACCGTGGCCAGCCGGCGCAGCAAGGGCCGGAAGGTGTCGTCATCGCCGGGGCTCCAGCGCAGCGTGGCGAGTTCGGCCGGATCGACCCCTGCGGCCGACAGGAGGTCGCGGTTGTAGTACACCGCGGTGCCGCCGTCGCTGAATTGCGGTACCGCCCACAGAGTTCCGTTGCGGGTGTACTGTGCCACCGCGGCCGGATCCCATGCCCGAACCGCGACGGGACCGAGCACCCGGCCGATATCGAGCAGCCGCCCCGCGTCGGCGTAGTCCTCGTAGAGATTGACCCAGAACAGATCATCCGCCGTGCCCCCGGCCACATCCAGCCGCAGCTTCTGCGGGTACGACGCCCAGGGCACCACCGTGATCCGCACCTCCACATCCGGATTCGCCTGTTGAAACGCATCGAGCGAAGCGCGGTAGGTGGACAGGAAACTCTGGTCCCAGATCCGCAGGCGCACCACGGTTCGACCCGAACCGTCGTCGGCGCGCCCGAGCCACAGCGCTGCCGCGATCAATACGACGGCGCTGAGCACGATTGCGAGGACCGCCCGGGTAGAGGTTTTCATTTCAGCCCCGTCCAGGAGATCGATCGCAGCACCTGCCGCTGGAACAGCACGAACAACAGCACCAGCGGGGCGATCGCCAGCGTCGTCGCGGCCATGACCAGCGTCCACCGAGCGTTGTACTCGGTCTGCAGATTCGCCGTCGCCACCGTCAGCACCTGCCAGGTGCGTCCGCTACTCGCGACCAGCGGCCACATGAAGTTGTTCCACTGCGACACGATCGTGATGATCGTCAGCGTGGCCAGCACCGGCCGGCTCATCGGCACCACCACGTGCACGATGATGTCGAGCGTGGTGGCGCCGTCCAGCCGTGCGGCACCGATCAATTCCTCCGGAATGGAGCGAAAGTACTGGCGCAGCAGAAAGATCGCATACGGCGAGCCGAACACGAACGGCAGCACCAGGGCCCAGAAGGTATTCAGCCACTCCAGTTTCGCGAACATCAGATACAGCGGAATCAGCGTGACCATGGGCGGCACCATCATGGTCGCCAGGTACACCCAGAACAGCGCGTCCCGCCCGGGGAAGTCGGTGCGCGCGAAGGCATAGGCGGCCAGGATCGAGAACACCAGCTGACCGAGGGTGATACAAGCGGTCATCAGCGCCGTCACCAGGACCGCGCGGCCGAGGCCCTCATCCACGACGGTGTGAAAGTTGGTCCACGTCACCGGCGTCGGCAACGCGAGCGGCGGATCGGTCGCGAACTGCGCCGGTGTCTTCAGCGCGGTGAGGGCACTGAGCACCAGCGGAGCCACCGTCACCAGGCCACCCAGCACCAGCACGAGGTACGCGGCGCCGCTGCGCACTGCGCGCTCAGGACTCATAGCTGGTCCGATTCCGGAAGAACCGATGCTGTGCCACCGTGACCGCGAAGATCACCACGAACACCACCAGCGCCATGACCGCCGCCCGCCCGGGCCGCGCGGCATCGAAGGCCTCCGAGAACATCCGCATCGCAACGACATCCGTGCGCCCGCCCGGACCGCCCTTGGTGAGGGCGTACACGGTGTCGAAGGTCTGGAACGCCGCCAGCACGCCGGTGACGAGCACGAAGAACATGGTGGGCCGCAGCAACGGCAGCGTCAGCCAGCGGATGCGCCGCCATCCGGTCGCACCGTCGAGCGCCCCGGCGTCGAAGATCTCCCGCGGTATCGCCCGGATACCGGCGACGAAGAACAGGGCCACATATCCGAAGTTGGTCCAGACGCTCACCGCCGCCACGGACGGCAGCGCCAGGGCGGGCTCGGACAGCCATTCGATCCGCCTGCCCAGCACCGCATTCAGCGCGCCCTCGGTCGGCGCGAACATCCACTGCCACACCACCCCGACAGCGACGGGGGCACACATCCACGGCAACGCGTACACCACCCGCAACGCCGACCCACCGCGGCGCCGTGCCAGCAGGACGGCGACCGCGAACCCCAGCACGGTCTGCACCGGCACCACGATCGCCGTCAGCCCCAGCGTGACCAGCAGCGCATGCCCGAACTCCCGATCACCCAGCACCGACCGCCAATTCCGCAGCCCGGTGAACTCGATGCCGCCCAACAGATTCCAGCTGTGCAGGCTCAGCCACCCCACCACCGCGATCGGCACCAGCAGAAATCCGCCGACCCCGATCAGGCTCGGGCCCAGGAGCAGATAGCTCGTCACCGCACGACGCGCCGCACGTCGATCCATGATCAGCGACGCTACCGCCGATCATTCCCACCGGCGCGCCACGCGGCACCGGGTGTCCGCGGCGACGCGCGCCGCACCGGCGGTCCGGGGCTCAGTCGCGCGGGCCACCGGCCACGTAGATGACCTGTCCGGACACAAATCCCGCACCCTCACTGACCAGGAACGAGGCCGTGTGGGCGATATCCTCCGGCTTGCCGACCCGCTGCACCGGAATCTGCGTGGCGGCGGCCTTCTGGAACTCGTCGAAGGAGACGCCGACACGTTCGGCGGTGGCGGCGGTCATATCGGTGACGATGAAACCGGGAGCGATGGCATTGGCGGTGATGCCGAATTTGCCCAGTTCCAGCGCGAGGGTCTTGGTGAAGCCCTGCATGCCCGCCTTGGCCGCGGAGTAGTTGACCTGGCCGCGGTTGCCCAGTGCGGAGGTGCTCGACATGTTGACGATACGGCCCCATTTCGCCGCGACCATGTACTTTTGCACGGCCCGGGTGAGCAGGAACGCGCCGCGCAGGTGGACGTTCAGCACCGCGTCCCAGTCGTCGACGCTCATCTTGAACAGCAGGTTGTCGCGCAGGATCCCCGCATTGTTGACCACCACGGTCGGCTCACCGAGTTCACGTTCGAGCTGTTCGACGGCCGTGGTCACCGACGCCTCATCGGAGACGTCCGCGCCGAGCGCGACCGCGCGACCACCGGCGTCGGCAATGGCCTGCACGGTTTCGGCACAGTTGTTCGCGTCCAGGTCGAGCACGCCGACCGAGAGACCATCTGCCGCCAAGCGCTTGGCGATCGCCGCCCCGATCCCCCGGGCGGCTCCCGACACTACGGCTACTCGATCAGCCATTGATCACACGTCCTCTCTCCGATGGCCGCATCGCGGCCGACCTGCTGCCCGCGAGACCGGGCGTGCACCGAGGGTAATCACCCGGGAAGGGAAAGGATCGGGCTATTCCACCCACAGTGCCCAGGTGTTGCGTTCACAGACCAGCGCATGCCCGTCCGCGGTGCGCGCGGTCTTGTCCGTGGCCGGATTGCATTTCGCGCCGCCCTCCGAGACCGCGGTGGACACGGTGTAGGGACCGGTCCAGCGGTAGCCACCACCGCCGCGCAGGCACAGCAGGGTGCTGCCGTCGGTGGTGGTGCCGATCAGCCCGGCCTGGGCCTGCGTGCACACCTCACCCTTGGCGACCGTGGCGGGCGCGGTGGCCGAAACGGTCGGCGGTGCCGCCGGTGTGGTGGTGGCCGCGGCCTGGGTGGTGGTCGGCGGTGGGGTGACGGTCACGACGGTGGTGGCCACGGTCGTCGGCTCGCTGCGCAGGCTGGTGCTCGGCAATGTCACCCCGGTGAGCACGATGTATCCCGCGATCGCCACCACCTCGGCGATGCCGATCATCAGCGCGAACAGCGCCATCACCCGGCCGCGGGGGTGGCTGAACGAGATGAAGCCGAACACGATCGCCACCGGGAACAACCCCAGCAGCGCCGCCACCAGCGCCACGATCGAGTAGGGATTGACGATCGGCGGCACCTCCACCCGCAGCCGGCCCGTGCGCCGTCTGCTGGGCGTCTCCCACCTCTCGTCGTCGGGCTCGACCGGCGGGCGGCGGCGATTCTGCGGCGGGTCCCAGCGGTCGTCCTCCGGTTCCGCCATCATCCGGCGCCGGCTCTGGGCCGCCTCCCACCGATCCTCGTCCGGTTCGGCCACGGGCCACCGCTCGTCTTCGGAAACCTCCGGCCAGCCCTCGGTCTCCGAATACGGTTTCCTGGCCATACGGTTCCTTCCACTCACCACTCGTGCAGGAACCTTCGAGAAACGGACCCCGCCCCGATACCGAAGAAGAATAGGGGTCCCAGCCGCGCCCGCAACCCCACCGGTCCGCCCCACGATAAGTGATCTTGTTTTCGGGCGGGTGAATATTCGCCAACCGTATCGGCGCTTTTTCGGCGCGCTGTGTCGAATTACCGCGTGCTCACAGTGTTTTCGCCGACCAGAGCGATCCGGAGCCGAAGCAGACATCCGACTGCCCACATCATTATCCGATCGTAGCGGTCGGGCGCAGCGTGGGCGCGACGGGCGGCCGGGCGGGCGGCGGCCGCGTGGCGTCGTGTCCCGGTGCGCACGAGGGTCAGCTGTGGCGGGCGCTCGGCCGGTGACCAGGTTCGGGCGGTGGCGAGGCGATGGCGGGCGGCGTGCCGGGCGGAGCCACGAGGTGCGAACAGCTGCACCACCTTCCGTCCGTCGGCGGCCGGGGTGGTCACGGCAGGGCCCGTTCGTCGAGGACGCAGCGGCCTTCCTCCACCAGCACGGCCCGAGCGCGGCGGCGCACCTTGCAGGTGTCGACCGTGCAGTCCAGGTGCAACTGCATTGCCGCATGGGCCTGCTCGACGGTCATGATGCCGGGATCGGCACCACAGCGCAGCAGCCCGGCAACGGGCATATGCAGGTTGGTCAGCTGCATTTCGTCACCTCCGGCATCCGTCGATGGAGCGGTGGCATAACCTCGGCAACACGTAGAGCCATGACTCCTCGTTCCTGCGTGCGGTTTCTGAAGGCGCCCGGAGGATTCGACAAGTGCTAGTGGAGCGAGCGGCGTCCTACTCCGGGCACACTCCTAGCATCCCTCAGCCTAAGGCCGGACGGGCCCGTTTCCCGATATCCGCGGCGAATTCGCGCAAATTTTCAGCAGCGAATCGGAATACTCCCGGACGGAACAGAATCGACGAGTGCTGCCTCGACTTCCGCAGTGCGGGGTGACAACTGGAGGCAGGTGACCGCAGCAGCGGCGTGACCGCGATGATCACGAATCGACACCTGTTTCACAACGAATGGATGTTTGCCACGGCTAAGGACGGGTACTCCTAGTTTCGTGGACCGTGGGCTCAAAAACACCTCTCCCCGGTACCGCAAGCTGCTGCCTGGCGATTGGGTGGAACGACTGATCGTAGGAATGCTGTTCGCGGTATCCGCGGCAGGTGTGTACGTATTGACCGGGGCCATGCTGTCGTCGTTGCTGGTCGGCATGCTGGTCGCGGCGGTCGCCATCGGAGTGGTGACCCTGCTGTAGTCCACCCGTGGTTCCGGCGGAAACCGGGACAGTGGCGCCTCCATCGGATATCGCCTCGGTCCCGGCCTGCGCCGAGATGATGGGTGTGGCGTAGTTCCTGATCGGATCGTGCTGTTGCCAGAGGTTTACCGGCGGAACAGTTTGTTGCCCAGCCAGACGATCGGGTCGTACTTTCGATCGACCACGCGCTCCTTCAGCGGAATCAGGGCATTGTCGGTGATCTTGATATGTTCCGGGCAAACCTCGGTGCAGCACTTGGTGATATTGCAGTAGCCGAGCCCGAATTCCTCCTGCGCCATCTCGCGGCGATCGGCCGCGTCCAGCGGATGCATTTCCAGCTCCGCGATCCGCATGAGATATCGCGGCCCGGCGAAGGCGTTCTTGTTGTCCTCGTGGTCGCGCACGACATGACAGGTGTCCTGGCACAGGAAGCATTCGATGCACTTGCGGAACTCCTGCGAGCGCGCGACGTCCTGCTGCTTCATCCGGTACTCGCCGGGCTTCAGATCGGCGGGCGGGGCGAAGGACGGGATCTCCCGGGCCTTCTCGTAGTTGAACGACACATCGGTCACCAGATCCCGCACCACGGGGAAGGTGCGCATGGGCGTCACCGTGACGACCTCGTCGGGATCGAAGGTCGACATCCGGGTCATGCACATCAGCCGCGGCCGACCGTTGACCTCCGCCGAACACGAACCGCATTTACCGGCCTTGCAGTTCCAACGCACGGCCAGATCGGGCGCCTGGGTGGCCTGCAGGCGATGAATGATGTCGAGTACGACCTCGCCCTCGTTCACCTCGACGGTGAAATCCTGCAGGGCGCCACCCTCGGCGTCACCGCGCCACACTCGGAATCGGGCGTCGTAACCCATTGCTACGCATCCCCTTTCGCATCGGCGCCGGCAGACGCCGGATGGGTGGCGAGTTCTGCTGGGGTGTAATACTTTTCCAGTTCGCTCAGCTCGAACAGTGCGAGCAGATCGGTGCGCATAGGCGTCTGGTCCTGCGGGGTGACCGTCACCGCGGGGACGGTCTGACCGACCTCGTCCGGATCGACCCGGCACACCAGCAGCTTGTTGCGCCACTGGGGATCCATCTGCGGGTGGTCGTCGCGGGTGTGCCCGCCGCGGCTCTCGGTGCGCAGCAGCGCCGCCTGCGCCACACATTCGCTGACCAGCAGCATATTGCGCAGATCGATGGCCAGATGCCAGCCCGGATTGAACTGCCGGTGCCCCTCCACGGTGACGTTGTCGTAGCGTTCGCGCAGTTCGGCCAGGCGTTCGATGGCCTGCTTCAGTTCGTGTTCCTTGCGGATGATGCCGACCAGGTCGTTCATCGTCTGCTGCAGGTCGGTGTGCAGGGTGTAGGGGTTCTCCCCCGGCCCGTTCGACGGCGGATCGAACGGAGCCAGCGCGGTTTTCGCGGCCGCTGCCAGCTCGGTGTCGGTCACCGCGGGCCGCCGGTCGCCGAGCTGTTCGACGTAGGACGCCGCGCCCAGCCCCGCCCGGCGACCGAAGACCAGCAGATCCGACAGCGAATTGCCGCCGAGGCGGTTGGAACCGTGCATACCGCCGGAACACTCGCCTGCCGCGAACAATCCGGGCACGGTCGCCGCGCCGGTATCGGGATCGACCTCGATGCCGCCCATCACGTAGTGACAGGTCGGGCCGACCTCCATCGGCTCCTTGGTGATGTCCACATCGGCGAGCTCTTTGAACTGATGGTGCATCGACGGCAGCCGCCGCATGATCTCCGCGGCGGGCAGCCGGGAGGCGATATCCAGGTACACGCCGCCGTGCGGGGTGCCGCGCCCGGCCTTGACCTCTTCGTTGATGGCACGGGCCACCTCGTCGCGCGGCAGCAGATCCGGGGTGCGGCGCGCGGAATCGTTGTCGCGCAACCATTGATCGGCCTCCGCCTCGGTCTCGGCGTACTGGCCCTTGAACACCGCGGGGATGTAGTCGAACATGAACCGCTTGCCCTCGGAGTTCTTCAGCACGCCGCCGTCGCCGCGCACACCCTCGGTGACGAGGATGCCCTTCACACTCGGCGGCCAGACCATGCCGGTCGGATGGAACTGCAGGAACTCCATATTGATCAGCGTGGCCCCGGCCCGCAGTGCCAGCGCATGTCCGTCGCCGGTGTACTCCCAGGAATTGGAGGTCACCTTGTAGGACTTGCCGATTCCGCCGGTGGCCAGCACCACCGCGGGCGCCTCGAACAGGATGAACCGGCCCGACTCCCGCCAGTACCCGAATGCCCCGGCGATGCGGCCCTCGGCGGTGAGCAGGTCGGTCACGGTGCATTCGTGAAAGACCTTGATGCGCGCCTCGTAGTCACCGGTGGCGGCGTAGTCCTCCTGCTGCAGCGAGACGATCTTCTGCTGCATGGTGCGGATGATCTCGAGGCCGGTGCGGTCACCGACGTGCGCCAGGCGCGGATAGGTGTGGCCGCCGAAGTTGCGCTGGCTGATCCGTCCGTCGGCGGTGCGGTCGAACAGCGCGCCATAGGTTTCCAACTCCCACACCCGGTCCGGGGCCTCCTGCGCGTGCAGTTCGGCCATCCGCCAGTTGTTGAGGAATTTGCCGCCGCGCATCGTGTCCTTGAAATGGGTTTGCCAATTGTCCTTTTCGTTGGCGTTACCCATCGAGGCCGCGCAGCCGCCCTCGGCCATCACGGTGTGCGCCTTGCCGAACAGCGATTTGCACACCACCGCAACCGAGTGGCCCTGTTCGCGGGCCTCGATCACCGCGCGCAGGCCGGCGCCACCGGCACCGATCACGACGACGTCGTACTTGTGCCGCTCGACTTCAGGCATGGAACCGAATACTCCTGGCAGACTGGGGAATTGGGGTTGCGAATGTCCGTGCGCCGCACATCAGTCGACGAACCTCAGATCGGAGATGGTGCCGCTGGCCACCAACATGACGTAGAAGTCGGTGAGCGCCAGCGTGCCGAGCGTGATCCAGGCCAGCGCCATGTGCCGGGTGTTCAGCTTCGAGACCTGGGTCCAGAACCAGTAGCGGACCGGATGCGCCGAGAAGTGCTTGAGCCGCCCGCCCGCGATATGGCGGCAGGAGTGGCACGACAGCGTGTAGGCCCACAGCAGGATCACGTTCGCCAGCAGCACGATGTTGCCGAGTCCGAAACCGAAGCCGCCGGACTTGCCGTGGAAGGCGACGATCGCGTCGTAGGTGTTGATCACCGACACGATCAGTGCCACGTAGAAGAAGTAGCGGTGCGCGTTCTGGATGATCAGCGGAAGCCGGGTCTCCCCGGTGTATTTCGCGTGCGGTTCCGCCACCGCGCAGGCGGGCGGCGAGAACCACACCGACCGGTAGTAGGCCTTGCGGTAGTAGTAGCAGGTCAACCGGAACAGCAGCAGGAACGGCAACACCACGAAACCCAGCGGCAGCCACACCGGCAGCGCTCCGAACGGCGTGCCGAAATGGCTGGACCCCTCGACGCACGACGTGCTGAGGCACGGTGAATAGAACGGCGTCAGATAGTGGTACTCGGGCACCCAATATGCCGTGCGCACATACGATCTGATCACGGCGTAGGTGAGCCAGGCGGCCAGCCCCACCACCGTGATCAGCGGCGGCAGCCACCACCGGTCGGTCCGCAGCGTCCGTGCCGAGATGGCCGCGCGTCCGGTGCCGAAAACTCCCGTGCCCGACTCCGGGGCCCGTGCTGGTGCGCTCACAAGCTCACTCACTGCAGGATGCCTCGCTGATCTACCCCGTGGAACGTCATCGTTACCTCCGGCATCGAATGTGATGCCCAGCACCATACGGCACCCCGGCTATGACTCGTGCCCGGTCTCGGGAATATCGACCCGCCTTGATTCCTATGATTTGCGCCACATTTTCTGATCTTCGTTCGAGGCGGCCGGGACAGTGAACCGTAAGCAAACCTCACGAACTGCACTGGACTACACAGCGATTCGGGCCACCCCGGCAAGTGCGGCATTTCGGGCCGCGCCCGAGGCGGTCGCGGTGTCACACACCAGCAACAACTCTGTGGTGCGCTGTGCTGCGGGCAGGACCGGACCCTACGGGGGAAGGAGCGGTGATGAGAAGAGCAGCGATCGTGGCCCCGGTGCGCACGCCCGGTGGGCCGGCCGGTAGCGGGCTGTCGGCCATGACGGCACAGCGCCTGGCCGCCACCGCCGTTGCCGCCGCCGTGGAACGGGCCGGACTCGATGGTGCCCGGGTCGACGACGTGGTGCTGTCGGGTGCGGTGACGGGCGATCCGCGGCTGGCCCGGCTGACCGCCCGCGCGGCCGGGCTGTCCGGTGCCACCCCGGGCTTCGATCTGGAGCGGCGGTGCGGCAGCGGGCTGTATGCGCTGATCACCGCGGCGATGATGGTGCAGACAGGCGCGGCGGATGTGGTGGCCGCGGCCGGAGTGGACCGCGGGGCGGTGGCGGAGGATGCGGCGATACCCGCCGATCTGGCGACGGTGGAGCAGTTGGCCCACCGGTTCGGTATCACCCGCGCCGATGCCGACGAATTCGCCCTGCGGAGCCATCGCAAGGCGGCCCGGGCCTGGCGGCAGGGTGCGTTCGGCACCGAGGTGGTCGCGGTGAAGGTGATCGCCGCAGATAATTTGCGTTACGAAATCGACGGCGCCGCACCGCGTTTGGTGGATCGAGACGAATGCGTGCGCGAGGACGTGACGACGCGCGGCTTGACGGTGCTGACGCCGCTTCGGCCCGACGGCGTGCTCACGCCGGGCGCGGTGAGCATGCACGGCGCCGGTGCGGCGGCGTGCCTGGTGGTGGCCGAGGACCGGCTGACCGACCTCGGCCTGGAACCGATTGCCTACCTGACGGATTGGGCCAGCGCCGGCTGTGCAATCCCCGATGTCGCGCCCACCGCGGCGGCCGCCGTGGACAAGCTGCTGTCGCGCGCCGGACTGGTCACCGAGGACCTGGATCTGGTGGAAATCGACGAGAAGACCGCCGTCGATGTGCTCGCCCTGATCCGGCACTGGGGCTGGGCGGACCTGGACCGGGTGAACGTGAACGGCGGCGCCATCGCCCTCGGCGACCCGGTCGGCGCGGCGGGCCTGCGCATCACGACCACCCTGCTCCACGAATTGGCCCGCCGCGAGGGCGGCTACGGCCTGGCCGTCACCCCGCTGGCCCCCGACGCCGCCGTGGCGGTCCTGTTCGAATCGGCGCGCTCAACCCCCATGTCCGTGGCCCCCCGCGGCGCCCGCTTCCACGGCGTCCGCGGCCGGCGGCCGGGACGCCATCGCGCCTGAATCGCTACTTGGTGCGGGGACGGGAGTGGAAGCCGAGGCCCTCGTCCTGGGCGCCCATCCAGGCGGCCTCGTCGGACTTGGCGTCCGGGACGTAGATGACCTCCTGCTCGCGGCGCTGGCTGACCTCGGGCGGGGGCGACTGTTCGAACTCGTCGGCGTCGATGGCGAGCCGCTCGAGGTCGTTCTCCAGGCGCCGCACGGAGTTGGAGTCCCCGTAGTGGGACCGCAGTGCGCCGATGCACTGCCGGAGCTGGCCGACCGCGAAGCGCAGTTCAGCAATTTCGCTGCGGGTCATGGTTACCTCCTCGAGCCATGTGATCGACCACACATCGTGATCTACAACACAGTACGCGAAGATCGTCGATCTGGCTCGTCATCCGGCCGCGGCGAGCGTGGATTCCGGGCCGCTCACGGCCGCCAGCGCCCGGTCCACCAGGGCCACCAGTGCCGCCGCCACCTCCTTGGCCCGCTCCAGGATCACGCTGTGACCGGCGCCGTCGAGCCGGACCAGTTCGGCCTCCGACAGCTGTGAGGCCAGCACCACCGAATGCGCGAACGGGATCATGATGTCGGCGGAACCGGCGAGGACCAGGGCGGGCAGATCGGCCAGCAGGCGCAGCGTCGCGGTCTCGTCGAAGCGGATCAGCGAGTCCAGGAAGCACGCCATCGTCAGCAGGGGGGTGTCGTTGAGCATGGTCGTGGCCACCGCGATCACGCGCGGGTTCACCTTGCGGGTGCCGAAGGTCGCCTCGCGCACGATCGGTTCGAAGATGCGGCGGCTCAACTGCTTCGACGCCTGCATCATGCGCGGGGCGCGCCGCACGGCGACCTGCAGCGAGCCGACCGTGCGCCGATTCAGGAAGCGGGCCAGGCCGACGGACGTGATTCCCCCGGCCGCACCGGCGATCAGCGCGATGCCGATGACGCGGGTGCCGATCGCCTCCGGAAACAGCCGGGCGAAGGCGAGCACCACCATGGCACCCATCGAATGCCCCACCAGCACAACGGGTCCCAGGGGCACCACGGCGCGCAGGACCGCGTCCAGATCGTGACCGAGCTGGTCGATGGTGTAGGTGGACGGATCGGCCGAGCCGGATTCGCCGTGGCCGCGGTGGTCGTAGAACACCATGCGGACGTCCGAACCCCATTGGTGCTGCAGCTGATTGCGCAGGAACGTCCAGGATTCGGTGCGCAGGCAGTGCCCGTGCACGAACACCACGGTCAGTGGCGCGGTGGACGATCCGACGGCGAGCACGGCGAGTGGCGTGCCGTCGTCGGCGCTGACGGTGACACGATGGCCGTCGTAATCGGCGGCGCGGAGGGCGATCGTGGACATTACGTGCTCCTGAAGAGTCCGCATCTTGCCCGGTTGTCGATAGAGATTTCCGGCGCGTTAACCGCCTGAACCTGCCGTTACGGAGGTGTAGCCCAACCGGTGCTGGCGATAGACAAGTGTCCGGCCGGGAGTGGTCTCTGCCGCCATCTAGCGTTTGTAGCGGCATTCCTAGATCTGCTTAGAGAGTGCTCGACGGTTGCATAGGAAAATCTAGGCCTTCCGAGTGCTCTTGCTAGAGAGTCATAGATTCCGCAACAGACGTCGGCGGCGTAGGCCCCGTGATCAAAATCTAAAGAAATCTACCTTTGATCGTAGATACAAGTAGAAAGCTATATGGATAAAGGTTGGATGCACCTTGCTATCTAGGACCGGAACTGTCCTACACGGCTCCTACTGTTCTTCTCATGAGCACAGAGATTCGTCCCTTCCGCATCGAGATTCCGCAGGCCGAGATCGAGAACCTGCGGCGCAGGCTGGCCGAGACCCGCTGGGCCGCACAGCTGCCGGGTGGCCGACAGCGGGGCGTGCCCGTCGAAGAGGTCCGCGAGTGGGCTCGGTACTGGGGTACCGAATTCGTCTGGCGCGCACAGGAGGCGCGGCTCAACGAGTTCCCGCAGTACGTCACCGAGATCGACGGGCTGGACGTGCATTTCCTGCATGTGCGCTCCCCGGAACCCGATGCGCTGCCGTTGGTGCTCAACCACGGCTGGCCGAATTCGTTCGTGGAGTTCGTCGAGCTGATCGACAAGCTGGCCGATCCGCGGTCCCATGGCGGTGATCCGCGACGGGCATTCCATGTCGTGGTGCCGTCGGTGCCGGGATTCGGCTACTCCGCGCCGCCTCGGGAGACCGGGTGGAGTGTCGAGCGGGTCGCTCGCATGTGGGTCGACCTGATGGCCCGCCTCGGCTACGAGCGCTACGGCGTGCAGGGCGGCGATCTCGGTTCCTACGTCGCCACCGCGATGGCCGAGGCCGCGCCCGAACGCGTTGTCGGCCTGTACATCACGGCCGGCCTGGGCTTCCCGACCCAGGACGACGTGCCGCAGCTGACCGAGGACGAGCGCGCGGGCTACGAGGCGCTGATGTCGGCGGACTGGATGCACGGTGTGGACCATCACGCGCTGTTGCGTTCGGCCCCACAGACATTCGCCTACGGCTGGAACGATTCTCCGGCCGCGGCGCTGGCCTGGATGTTGCAGAAGTTCCACGACTTCAGCGGCACCGGACCGCTGGAGGATGCGATCGCCCGCGATGCGCTGCTGACGAACCTGAGCGTGTACTGGTTCACCGAAACGTTCGGCACCTCGGCATGGTCCTACTACGAAACCAGCGGCATCGCCTGGCCGACCGGCTCCTCGACGGTCCCCACCGGCGTCTACAGCGGCGCACCCGGCATCCGCCGCCTCGCCGAACGCACCGCGAAGATCGTGCACTGGCCCGACCACAACCCGGGCGGCCACCACTTCATCGCCATGGACCAGTCCGCGGCCTACGCCAGCGACCTCCGCACCTTCTTCACGAGCCTCACCTGACCTTATCGCCGGAACCATCCGCCGCCCGAAGGACGGCGGATGGCATTTCCGGGTTCGGCGTCCGGAGCTCTTACGTTGCCGCGATGGTGGTTCGGGTGGACGGTATGAACGGGGACAGGAGGTTTTGTTCCGTCGATGCGCCGAACTGCCATTCGGCGATCCACGGGCCGGTGCCCTCGCTCGGGTCGAGTACGCCGTCCTCGAGCCAGCGGTAGCGGCCGTCCAGCACGCCGCGGGCCAGGTCCGTATCGGCGTCGTCGGTGTTGTCCCACAGGGCCTCGAACAGCTGCTCGACCCGCAGCCTGGACTGCTGGCAGAAGGTGTCGGCCAGCTGTTCGGCCGCCTTGCCCTCCGGGCTGTCCGCCACACGCAGCGCCTGAGCCCGCACACACGCCGCCGACATCGCGAACAGCTCCGCACCGATATCCACGATGCGTCCCAGGAAGCCCTGGCGATACTCGAGTTTGGCCTGCCAGCGCCCCATCGCGTACATCAACGCCCGGGCCTGCTTGCGCGACATCCGCTCGACGAAGCGCAGATGCTTTGCCAGCGGCCCGAATTCGGTGAAGCTGCCCGGCACCGTGCCCCGGCCGACCGCCAGCTGCGGGAACCACTTGGCGTAGAAGCCGCTCGCCCCCACCGCGGCCTTGGCCTTGTCCTTGAATTCGGCATGGCGGTCCACCAGCGCACCGGCCGCGGCCATATGCGCATCGGCCATCTCGCGGGCGATCAGCAGCCGCATGATCTCGCTGGCCCCCTCGAAGATCCGGTTGATCCGCAGATCGCGCACCAACTGCTCGGCCCCGACCGCCCGTTCGCCGCGCGCCCGCAGCGAGGCCGCCGTCTCATAGCCGCGCCCGCCGCGAATCTGCACCAACTCGTCGGCGATCAGGCAGCTCATCTCCGATGCCCACAGTTTGGCCAGCGCGGCCTCGATGCGGATGTCGTTGCGGTCCTCGTCGCACATGGCCCCGGACAGGTCCAGCGCGGCCTCGAGCGCGAAGGTGGTGGCGGCGATGAACGACAGCTTCGTGCCGACCGCGGCATGCTCGCCGACCGGCCTACCCCACTGCACCCGGGCCGTACACCATTCTCGGCCGATCTTGAGCGACCATTTCGCCGCCGCCGTGCACATCGCCGGAATCGCGAGCCGCCCGGCATTGAGGGTGGTGAGCGCGATCTTCAGCCCGTCGCCCTCCCGGCCGATCAGATTGCGCTTGGGCACCCGCACGTTGTGCATGCGGGTGACCCCGTTCTCGATTCCGCGCAGGCCCATGAAGGCGTTGCGGCGCTCGACGGTGATCCCGGGCGAATCGGCCTCCACCACGAATGCGGAGATGCCGCCGCGGTGACCCTCGCTCTTGGGGACGCGCGCCATCACGACCAGCAGTTCGGCGACCACGCCATTGGTGGTCCACAGTTTCACCCCGTTGAGTACGTAGGCCTCCCCGTCCGGGGTCGGCGTGGCGGTCGAGGCCATGCGCGCCGGGTCGGAGCCGACATCGGGCTCGGTCAGCAGGAACGCGCTGATCGCCCCTTTCGCGCAGCGCGGCAGGAACTCCCGCTTCTGCTCGGGGGTCCCGGCCAGCTTGAGAGGTTCGGGCACGCCGATGGACTGATGGGCCGACAGCAGCACCCCGAGGCTGGGATGCGCGGAGCCGACCAGCATCAGCGCCTTGTTGTAGCCGATCTGCGAAAGCCCTTGTCCGCCATATTCTTCGGGGATCTTCAGCCCGAAGCAGCCGAGTTCGGCCAGGCCCTGCACGTACTCGGCCGGAACCTTCGAGGTCTGCTCGATGAGCTCGCCGTCGATGGTCGCCACATAGGCGCGCAGCCGCTCCAGATACGCCTCGGTCTTGGCCGCATCCTCGGCGGAGGGCCGTGGATAGGGATGGATCAGGTCGAGCCGGAACCGCCCGAGGAACATCTCCTTCGCGAAGGATGGCTTGGCCCAGGTGGTTTCACGGGATTCCTCGACTAGTGCGCGGGCCTGTTCTTCGGTGGCGTCGACTTTCGCGGTAGTCGCCATGACTGTCCTCCATCGGACGTGATCAGAATCACATCCGAGTGTAGGTGGGTTTGTTACTCGCCGGTAGATCTGTGGGGCGACAGATTCGCACCGATCTCGAATGATCTTGTGGGACAGCGGCCCCGAGTTGCGGCCCCGGCTTGACACGACCGACCCGTCTGTGGGGTGCTGGCGGTAGGGTTGCGGAAAGGCCCGGGAATGACGAGTGGGTACCGGCACGCTGTCGGCCGGGACCTCGTTCGGTTCGGGAGACCGGAGATGTTGTTGCGGCCAGGGCACGTGTTCGCGGGGTATTCGATCGTTCGTCTGCTCGGCAAGGGCGGGATGGGCGCGGTGTATCTCGCCGAGGATCCCGAGCTGCCGCGGCAGGTGGCACTGAAGGTGCTCGACGAGCGGCTCGGCGCGAATCCGCGCTATCGCGCCCTGTTCCGGCGCGAGGCGGAGGTGGTGTGCCGTCTCGACCACCCGAATGTGGTGTCGGTGTACAACCGGGGCGCCGAGGGCGACTGCCTGTGGATAGCCATGCAGTACGTGCCAGGCGTCGACGCCGCGGAGCTGATCCGGCGCGAGCCGGGCGGCCTGCCGCCGGGCCGGGCGGCCCATATCGTCTGCGCGGCCGCCCTCGGACTGCAGCACGCCCATGACCAGAATCTGCTGCATCGGGATGTGAAACCGTCGAATCTGCTGGTGGCCGAGGGTGACAGCGGAGAGCGGGTGCTGGTCGTCGACTTCGGGCTGGCTCGTCCGGTGGAGGGCACCACCACCGTGACCGCGTCGGGCTGGCGCGACTGCACGCCCGCCTACGCCGCACCGGAGGTGCTCACCGGGCAGTCGGTCGATCACCGGGCCGATGTCTATTCGCTCGGGGCCACCCTGCTGGCCCTGCTCATCGGCGCGAATCCGGACCCGTGGACACCGCGTTCGAATGGCGAGACGACGCGGCCGAGTTCGAATGGCGAGACGACGCAGCCGAGTTCGAATGGTGCGCATACCCGGGTGCCTCCGCGGGTTCCTCCGGCGTTCGACGAGGTGATCGGCCGCGCCATGGCGACCGATCCGGACGACCGGTTCCCCAGCTGTGCCGAATTCGCACGCGCGGTGGAGGCGGCGTCCACCGGCGAGACCGGCGTGCGGGCGCCGCGTCGGCTCGTTCCTGCCGCGGTTCGGGCACACGGAATCCGGTACGCCGCCCTCGGCGGTGCGCTCCTTCTCGCCGCGGTGGCGGGTGCCGTCGGGGTGTACGTGATGAACTCCGACCGGCCACAGTCTTCCCTACCGGCGGCCCAGCCGAGCCCACCGCCGGTGTCCAAACACTGCCACTCCAGCATCCGAATCCCGATCGGCCCCGGCGAATACACCGAACTGCCCAGCGGCGCAGGCGATCGCGACGATCCGCACTGCATAATCAACTCCGGCGACCGCGGCGATTCCGTGGCGGCCGTGCAGGCTGCGCTGACTCTGTGCCACCAGATTCCCCTCACCCCGAACCAGCTGTACGACGACGTCACCAGGGGGTCGGTCCGCCGCCTGCAGGCCGAGAGCGGGGCCCTGGTCGACGGAATCTACGGTCCGGAAACCCGGATGAAGGCGCTGCGGTGGCCGGTGTTCCGGCTGTCCGACAACCAATTCGCCGGGCGCTGCATCCCCGTGCCCTGACCTCAGCTGACGCTGCGCAGATAGCGGCCGAAGTGCGGCACGGTGAATCCGATCGTGCCCCGCTCGGCCGAGTAGATCAGGCCCTTCTTGATCAGGCCGTCGCGGGCCGGGGACAGCGAGGCGGGTTTGCGCCCCAGCTCCTTGGCCACCGCCGCGGTCGCCACCGGGCCGTCGTCGCCGGACAGATCGGCCATGGCGCGCATGTACTCTCGCTCGGCCGGAGTGGCGCGCTCGTAGCGGGATCCGAAGAAGCCGACCGCCAGTTCCTCCTCGGCGGCCGGTGCGGCCAGTTCGACGTCCTCCGCGCCGATCGGGCTCTGGGCCGCCACATCCCAGGTGGCCTTGCCGTAGGCCTGCACGAAATACGGGTAGCCGTCGGCCTTGCGGTACAGCGCATCCAGGGCGCCCTCGGTGAACTTCACCTGTTCGCGCTCGGCGGGTGCGATCAGCGCGAGGTCGGCCGATTCGCGATCGAGCCGGTCGATCTTGTGATAGCCGAACAGCCTCTCGGAGTAGCTCTTCGAGGCCGACAGCACCGCGGGCAGATGCGGCAGCCCGGCGCCCACCACGATCAGCGGCGCGGCCTCCTGGCTCAGTTCGTGGCAGGCCCCGCAGATGGCCGAGACGTCGGCCGGGCCCAGATCCTGCATCTCGTCGATGAATACGGCGATGCCGACGCCGATATCGCGGGCCAGCTGCGCCGCCTCCATCAGCAGCTCCACCAGATCGATCTCGATATCGCCGGAGTCGGCGCGGCCGGTGACCGCCGGTACGTCGATACCGGGCTGCCAGCGCTCGCGCATACCCTTGTCGGCGGTGGCGCGCAGCGCGAATGCCTTGAGAATGCCCAGGAAGTCGTCGACCATCTCCGGATTGCGGTGCGCGACAGCGATCTGCCGCACGGCCATGTGCAGGGCCGAGGCGAGCGGCCGACGCAACTCCTGGTCGGGTCGCGCCTCCAATTTGCCCGTGCCCCAACCGCGGGACCGGGCGGCCGACCGAAGCTGATTG
Organism: Nocardia transvalensis; assembly: GCF_015477765.1. Lineage (GTDB taxonomy): Bacteria > Actinomycetota > Actinomycetes > Mycobacteriales > Mycobacteriaceae > Nocardia > Nocardia transvalensis_A. Next base: position 439,008 of record NZ_JADLQQ010000003.1, read on the forward strand.
AGCAGCACCGTCTTTCCGACCCCGCGCAGCCCGGTGAGCATCACGCTGCGCTCCGGACGGCCGCGCGAGACGCGTTCGAGCACGATGTCGAAGGCGTCGAGCTGTTTGGCGCGCCCTGCCAGTTCGGGCGGTCGCTGGCCGGCGCCGGGGGCGTACGGGTTCCGCACGGGGTCCATGCCCGTACACCGTAGCGCCTGCCGAGGAGAATCTGGCGATGTCTACGGTATGTCCTAGAATCAGCAATTGGCTGGCATACCGGCGCGAGATCCGTTGGCAGGATTGCGCTCGCCCGATTGCACCATCGGCCCGCGCCGACTATCTAGGCTGGTGACTGTTCGCGAACCGGGTTCCCAGCGCAGGGAGGGTCATGTCCGAGGAGTCCATTCCCACCGTGGCCGAGGTGGTCGAATCCTGGAACGTACCGGCCGAAGCCCCGGTGGCCGCGCGCATTCGCAAGAACATTCTGGTGGCGATCGAACGCGGCTACGACGATCCGCAATTGGTGGCCGATCTGGCGGTCGGCCCGTTGGTGATGGCGCTGGGGCAGCTCGAGGTCGGGCTCGCCGATGCCCGTCGCCGGATCGAGGAGCTCGAGCGCGCCCTGGATGAGCGCGGCCCTTCGGAGAACTGACGTTCGCCGACCGATCCGTGTCCACCCCCGTAACGCCGCTGCCTCTCGGTTCGATAACACCGATGACGCGACGACATCGGGTCGTTACCCACCGCCTGACGTCGCGAAATCGCAGGCAGCGCCGGGGATCTGTTAGCCCGGCCTAAACACCGTTGTCCCACCGGTGGACAAGCGAGCGGTGTAGCCGTAATCTTCTCGTGACTTCACGGAGTCTGTCGCTTCATCGGAGAGGCGGCCCGTAAAGTCACCCGCCTAATCGGTGGTCGAGTGGGCAGTTCGATCATCGAGCCGGGGACCCAAGTGAGTTGGGGTGAATCCCCTTCGGCCGCAAGGTCGATGGGGTAGGACCGATCTTCCCGGTCCGAACCCGTCAGCTAACCCGGTCGGCGGTGTGGGCAGGAAGAAACAGGAGACTCAGCTCGGTGGGTAAACACAGCTTGCAACGGGATTCTCGGCTACCGAATTCCGTGAAGGGTGCTCTGGTTTTCGGCGCAGTGGCCGCCACAACCGGTGCAATTCCGGCAGTTCCGGCAATGGCCGCAACCATCAACGTTCCCGGCGTCGGTAATTTCGATGTTCCGGTGGGCCCGGAGTTCGACCAGCAGGTCGGCCAGGTCAACCAGGCACTCGCCGACCACGCCGATCAGATCAAGCAGGTGCAGCAGCAGCTGGCCCCGCAGGCCATCGCGCCCGGCCAGCCCGCGCCCGGTGTCCCGGGTTTCGCCCCGGTGATGCCCGGTGTCTTCGACCATCAGCAGAACGGCCCCGGTTTCGTCGCGCTCGACGCGGCGAAGAGCAAGGTCGGCGCGCAGTATGTCTGGGGCGCGACCGGCCCGTCCAACTTCGACTGCTCCGGCCTGGTCAAGTGGGCCTACAAGCAGGCCGGAATCGACTTGCCGCGCACCAGCTTCGAGCAGTCCCACGTCGGCAAGCCGGTCGCCCTGCATGACCTGCAGCCCGGTGACATCATCATCTCGGAAGGCGGCGGCCACGCGGCCCTGTACGCCGGCGACGGCAAGATCCTGCAGGCGTCGCAGTCCGGTGAGCCCGTCGACTACGCGCACCTGAACCCCGACTCGATCGTCACCGCACGCCGAGTCGCCTGAGTTCGCCTCGTGCCCGGTCGCCGCGCTCGGCCGGGCACGAGGAGCGAATCTGGAAGCGTCACAAACAGTCTCAGCCCGGGTCGGCTCCTGGACCTGGGCTGTCCGGCTGTCCCAACCCGCTCTGCGGCCGCTACGGCCTGTCGCGGTGGTCATGTGCGGGCCAACGGTGTCGCGGTCCAACCCGCTCATCAGCTGAATCCCGAGTAGGCGCCGCCATCGCGGCGCAGTGCCTGATCGATACGAGCCTGCCACCTCCCGCCGAAGAAATTCTCGCGTCGATGCCCCGGCGCGATCACGGCTCGGAATGACCCACCAAACGTGAACGGCGCGAAACGGATCGGCTACTCGGGCGCTCGTGCGTCTGAACCCGGCGGAAGTCGACCATCCGAAACCGTTGTCCTACAGTGCGTCCGGCCCGTCACTCGGCCCTACGCGCCCGCTAATTCGGCGAGGTACGCGGCGGCGGGCTCGGCCTCCGGTGCGCGGAGGCGCCGGTAGATCTCGACGGCGGCATCCAGATCGGTCACGGCGGCGGCGATATCGCCGAGAACGGCTCGGGAGCGGGCAGTACCTTCGAGGGCTCGGGCCTGTTCGAGGTGACTGCCAACCTCGCGGGCAAGCCCGAGAGCGTCGGTGAACGCTGTCAACGCCTTGCCCGGTTCGCCGGTGGCCAGCAATACTCGCCCGATGCCGTTGAGTTCCTCGGCTTCGCCGTGGCGACTGCCGATATCCCGATAGATGGTCAGGGCCTGCCGGTGCAAGTCGGCGGCCTGCTTGTGGTCCCCGGTTCTCTCGTGCAGAGTGCCGAGGTTACCGAGGGCGTCGGCTTGATTGTGGCGGTTGCCGATATCCCGGTGCAGAGCCAAAGCCTGCTGGAACAGGTCGGCGGCCTGCTCGTAGTACCCGGTTTCCCGCCGCACTTGACCGAGGTAGGCGAGGGCGTCGGCCTCACCGAGACGGTCGCCGAGGTCGCGGAAGCGAGCCAGGGCCTGCTGGAACAGATCCCCGGCCTCCCCGTAATCCCCGGTAGCCAGGCGCGTGATGCCGAGGTCGTCGAGGGCCACGGCTTCCCCGCGGCGGTCGCCGAGGTCGCGGTAGTGAGCCAGGGCCTGCTGGAACAGATCCCCGGCCTCCCCGTAATCCCCGGTTGCCCAGCGCGCGAACCCGAGGCTGTCGAGGCTGTTGGCTTCCCCGCGGCGGTCGCCGAGGTTGCGGTAGTGAGCCAGGGCCTGCTGGAACAGATCCCCGGCCCGCCCGTAATCTCCGGTAGCCCGGCGTTCGAGGCCGAGGTTGTTGAGGGCGTTGGCTTCTCCGCGGCGGTCGCCGAGGTCGCGGTAGCGGGTCAGAGCCTGATTGCTCAGGGCGGCGGCTCGGCCGTAGTCCCCGGTGAGATAGCACACGACGCCGAGGTTGTTGAGGGCGTTGGCTTCTCCCCGGCGGTCGCCGAGGTCGCGGTAGCGGGTCAGGGCCCGCTCGTACAGGTCGGCGGCCCGTTCGTAGTCTGCCGTGAGCTGGCACAGGTGGCCGAGGTTGTTGAGGGCGTTGGCTTGTCCGAGGCGGTGACCGAGGCGGCCGGCGGTCTCGGCGGCGCGGTGGTGCAGTCGCTTGGCCAGCGGCCATGGCCCGTCTCGGTTCAGCAGTCCGGTGATCACATCGGTCAACCCGATCATTCGTGCGGGATCGTGATCGGCGGTGTATTCCAGGCAGCCCAGCAAGTTGGCCCGCTCGGCGCGCAGCCATGCCGACGCCCGCATCTGGTCGCCGAACTCCCGCACCGCGACACCACCACCCGGCCCAGCGGGGGATGTGGTGCGGTCGTCGGCGGGCCGGGTGTAGCGGGCCAGCCATTGGTCCGCATTCGCGGCGGTGTGCTGGTAGTAGTCCAGCAGGCGAACCACTGCCGCAGCGTTGTCGGCAGTCGGGGCGGACGCGGCGAGGGTGCGGGCGAATTCACGAAGCAGGTCGTGCAGTCGGTAGCGGCCGGGTCTGGTTTCCTCGACGAGGTGGTCGGTGTAGAGGGCCTCCAAGTGCCGCCGCGCGATCTCGAGCGGGATGTCGGCCAGCGCCGCGACCGCCCACAGGTCGAATTCGGTGCCGGGGTGCAAACCCAATAACCGGAACACAACCTGCTGCTCGACCGGGAGATCCCGGAAGGACAACTCGAACGCGGCCTGCACTGCCCGATCCGTGGTCTCGAGTTCGGCCAACCGGTCGGCCGTGTCGGTGAACATCTCGGCCAGATCGGTGATGCTCCAGGCGTTGCGATGGGCCAGCCGTCCGGCCAGCAGCACGATCGCCAAAGGCAGATAGCCGCACAGTTCGACAATGCGCTCGGCCGCCGCCCGCTCCGCGGCGGCCTGCTCGGTATCGCCGGTGATACTGCGATGTGCGAGGGTGGCGAACAAGCTCACGGCGGAGTCGGGGTCCAGCACATCGAGAGCCAGTGGCATGGCTCCGTCGAGGGCCACGAGGCGGCGGCGACTGGTCACGATCGTCGCACTCCCGCTGCCGGTAGGCAGCAGCGGTTCGATCTGAGCGGGGCCGTGGGCGTCGTCGAGTACCAGCAGGATCCGCTTGCCCGCCAGTCGATCCCGCCACAGGTTCCGGCGCCCCTCCAGCGTGTCGGGCAGGCTGCGGGGGTCGATACCCAGACCGGTCAGCAGCCCGGCCAACACCTCCGACGGGTCCGCGACCGGTTGCCCCGGTGTATGGGCATGCAGTTCGACGAAGTACTGCCCATCGGGAAACCGCGATACCAGCTCATGGGCGGCGCGGATCGCCAGTGCGGTCTTGCCGACCCCCGGCATCCCGTCGATCGCATGGATCGACACCACCCGCCCGGATTCCGTCTCTTGCACGATGCGCCGCAACTGTTCCTCGCGGCCCATCAGTGTGTCCACGTCGCGGGGCAATGTCCGGGCCGCCACCGGTGGCGGGCGGCGCGTCCCCGCCGCGGGCTCGGCGACCGCCGAGGTCCACAGCTGCTTCCATGCCCGTTGATCAACCAGATCCCTGGGAAGTCGACCCTGCCGGGCCTTGGCCAAAGTGAACAGCGTTGTCAGCAGCGGCGCTACCGACTCGAACGTGCGGGGCAGGTTGCGGCCGGCGCGCCAATCACTGATCCGCTGCGTTGTCAGGGTCTCCTTGCCCCGCCCTCGCGCGATCTGTGTTCGCTGCGCGGTTGTCCGCACCACGTGCTCCAGGGTTGGCTCCCCAGCCGCCTGGAACAGTTCGCCCAGCTTGTCAGCGAACACCCTTCGCGCCGAAATCGATCTGCCACCGCCCTGGGGAGGTGTCCGCTCCATGACTTCCCGTCCTACGAAACAAGCTGAATGCCACGCGTCGAAACCACCGTAGCGGGAACGCAGGTGCGACAGCGGCCGGTGCCTCTTCCTCCGGAACGGATATCCGGAGACAGCTTCTGACATGCTGTTTTGTCCAATGGCGGCCATTTGCGCTGGCTGCACGCCACGGCTGGCGATGATGATGGGCGACGCATCGCTGGTCGCGGGGCCATGTGCAATGAAGCGCCGGCCCGGGCTCGAGTTGATGTGAGAAGCGCCGCGGGTGGAGGGGACCAGCGGCTCTTCTCCTGACGCGGTCGTCACCGCTCGTCGCGTCGCCTGACCGGCGAGGAATATCGGTTGCCGCGCTCGGTAACCTTCTGTTTGTGACGGAATCAGGTACAGCCCGGGTCGACTCCTGGGTCTGGGCTGTGCGTCTGTTCAAGACCCGATCCGCGGCCGCGACCGCGTGCCGCGGTGGGCATGTGCGGGTCAATGGTGTCGCGGTCAAACCCGCGCATCAGATCAAGCCGGGTGACGAGGTTCGGGTCCGCGTCGGCGGGCGGGAACGCATCGTCGTGGTGGAGCGGGTCGTCGCCAAGCGCGTCGGCGCGGCCATCGCCGCCCAGTGCCTGATCGACAAGAGCCCGCCCCCACCCCCGCCGGAGATCCTCGCGTCCATGCCCCGGCGCGACCGCGGTTCCGGACGGCCCACCAAACGCGAACGGCGGGAGACGGATCGGCTACTGGGCCGACCTTCCCTCTGACCCGGCGGCCCCTCTGCCCCGTCGCGCCGCGAGAGCGGAGCCGAGGGCGGCCGCGGCAATGGTGACCAGCGCACCGAGCACCATGGCCGATGACTCCCCGGGCACCAGCACGTGCAGCTGGGTGCCGACGGCGGGTGCGGGTCGCCAGCGCCACCAACCCGAACAGCAGGGCGAGGCTGACGCGCAGTTCGAGTGCGAACCCGCGCTGCTCGGACCGCTCGTGTGCGCGCTTGCGCAACGGATCCTCGGGTTTCAACACCCCGAACCCCTTGGTGCCGAACAGAATTCCCGCAATCAGCTCCCCTACGATCACCGGAACATGCCAGGATGCACGCCACGCCAGCAGCGGGCCCGCCAGACCTAGAGCCAGTACCAGCGCCAGCGTCGAGAATGTCATCGCTCGTTCGGCCGGGATCGGAGGGGTGTCATCGGGAAATCATCCGTCCGGCGCGCAGGGGCGGACGGAGGACACGCTCGGCAGGTATTACGGGGATGCGGCGGGGTCGCCGACCCGAGCCAGCGCGCCGTTGCGGTAGCGGGTGCGGCATTCGCTGCGCCGGCGGGGCGCGTCGGTGGTCTTGGGCAGCTGGCCGCGCGGCACCAGGACCACGTCGGTGGGTGTGATGTCGTGCGCGGCCGCGACCGCGGCGTGGATGCGGCGGACCACGTCGGCGGGATCGGCCAGCTGATCGTCGATTTCGGCGACTACGACGAGCGATTCGTGCTCACCGTCGTCGATGCCGAAGGCGGCGATGCGATCGCCGCGCACGTCCGGCGACGAATCGGCGGCGGTGGCCTCGATATCCGCTGGGTAGTGGCTGTGGTCGCCGATGACGATCATGTCCTTCAGCCGGCCCGCCACATAGAGCTGCCCGTTGTGGAAGAACCCCAGATCCCCTGTGCGTAGCCATGCTTCGGCCGAGCGGGGGAGGGCGGCACGAAAGGCGGCGCTGCGGGGGCGCCGGAAATGGCCCGCGCACACCGTGGGTCCCGCCACCCAGATCTCGCCGACCCGGCCCGCGCCGAGTGCGCAGTGCCGAATCGGGTCGACCACCCGCACCGACTGCCCCAGCGAGGTGCCGTACCCGGTCAGGGCAACACCGTCGGGAGCCGGAACGGCCCGACCGGCGGCCAATTCGAGGCGATCGAACTCCTCGGAGACCGGTTCGTCGTCCGGTTCGGTGCAGGTGACCGCACGCGTGGCTGTGAGCGGCCCGTAGCACGGGGTGTGGGCGCGGTGCCGAAAACCATAGGGCGCAAAGCTTCTCGTGAAGGCGGACAGTGCCTCGGCACGACTCGGTTCGGCGCCGCCCAGTAGTAGCTCGAGTTCGGAGAGGTCCAGGTCGGCGCGCTCGTCGGCGGTGGTCGCCGACACCGCGAGGGTCAGACCGGAATTGGGGCTGGCGGTGGTGCCCGCGCGGTAGTCGCCGCAGGCGCGGAGCCAGCGGATCGGGCGTTCGATGAATTCCGTCGGTGGCAGGGTGATCGCCGCGACGCCGGAGTACAGCGGAAGCGCGAGCGTGACCACCAGGCCCAGGTCGTGATGGTACGGCAGCCAGCCCACCACCGGCTTGCGGCCGACGACGGGTAGGCGGGTGCGCAACTGCTCGAGGGCCGCGGCGAGATTGGCGTGGGTGACCATCGTGCCCTCGGCCCCACCGCTGTACTGCAGGTAGGCCGGATGGTCGGCCACCGGATCGATGACGACCTCGTCGGGCCGGTCGTGAATCGAAACCGTGAGTGTTCGATCGAACGCGAGATCCCCTTCTATAGACGGTCTTTCGGCCCCCGCCGATGTCAAGAGCAGGGTGGGTGCGGCATCGCGCAGCGCCGAGGCCAGACGACCGGCGTTGCGCTGCGACATCGGGTACAGCGGTACAGCCACCCGGTTGCTGTACAGGCAGGCGAGGAAAGCCACCACATAGTCGGTCCCGTGCCGGCACAGGATGGCGACACGATCGTCGGGTGCTGTCAGGCTGCGGATTCTCTCAGCGAGCGCTCCGGCGGCGCTGTGCAATTCGCGGTAGGTGAGCGCGGTGGGAGAACGGTCGCGGCCGGTATGGGTCAATGCGATACAGGCCGGTGTGTCGGGACGGTCGCTTGCCCACCGGGCAACGGCAGCGGCGAGCTCATCGACGGTGCTGTTCACGGCGACTCCTCGCAGAGGTGAGCGGTACTGGTCCGGGTGAGCGGCATCTCGCCCGAGACCGGAAGCAGGCTGCGCAGCCGATTCGACAGCACGGACTCGTCGGCGATCGGCGTGTAGTCGAGCGCGAGTAAGGCCGGTTCTCGATAGCCGAGGGCGGCCGACAAGACCGCCGTGCCGCGGGCGGTATCGAACGGGACGATCCCGGCTCTGCGCGACAGGGAGGCGTTGCTGCTCGCGGCGACGGGCCCGGATTCCCAACTGCCCCAGCCGATGCTGACGATCCGCCGATCGGTATGGGTGCGGGCACGGGCGACGGCGTCGAGGGCGGCATCGGCGGCGGCCCCGGCCGCTCCGCCGGGCAGGCCGAGGGTGCCGGTGGCGCAGGAGAACAGCAGCGCGAAATCGATCGGGTCGGCGGCGGTGAGTTCGAGCAGTGCCTCGGCGGCGGTCACTTTCGGCGTGAACGTTGCAGCCGCTGTCGTGCAACGGATTTCTGTGTCCGCGGGGACTCCGGCCGCGTGTACCAACCCGCGGATGGTCGAACCGCAGCCGCGAATGTCGTCGAGCGCATTGGACAGGTCCACCCGATCGGCGACATCACAGCGGACCACCACGATTCGATCCTCCGACCCGTCCAGAAGCGGTGGCAGCGGACGAGGTCTGCGGGTCAGCACCACCACATCGCGTGCGCCCGCACGAAGCAGCCAGCGGACGGCCACGGCTCCGAGCGTGCCGAGGCCACCGGTCACCACATAGGTGCCGTCGGGAACGATCTCGATCGATCTGCCGGTCGGGTGCGCGGGCAGGAATCGGCGCGCGTGGACGGCCGAACCGTCGAGCAGCACCTCCTCCGGCGCGGCGGAATGCACCGCCAGCTCGGCGGCATCCCGCGGGGTCGCACCGGCGAGCCAGACCAGCCGGATCGGCCGCACCGATTCCTGCCGCAGGGCCCGGACCAGCCCGGCGACAGCGTGCTGAAGCACCGATGCGCGATCGTCCAGCACCACGGTGACGGCCGAGACGGCGGCACTGTCACACAGGTGGTGCAGCAGCACCAGCGCCGCGGCGACCTCGGCCACGACCGACCCGGCAGCAACCGCCCCGGGCCACACCACGACCACGGCGGCCGGTTCGCGCCGTCGGGACAGCGCGGCGGTCAGGGATGCGCAATCGCGCGCAACCCGCGCGGTCGGCAGCCGCTTGCCCAGCGCCGCGGCCAGCGCAACCGCGAACGGCGAGGCACCGATCAGCACCGCCCGCCGAGCCACCGAGCTCGGTGCGGCGTCCGGCACGGCGACCGGAACCCAGCTTTCGGTGCGCAGAATCGAGGCGGCCCACTCGACCGCCGTGGCCACGGTGGCGTCATAGGCCGGTGCCACCAGCCATTCGTAACCCGTTGTCGCGCAGGGCTCGAATTCATGGTCGACCCGCGAGTCGTTCTCCTCCGCGAGCAACGAAACGGGTCCCGTGTTCGCGCCCGACGTGCTGGAGCCGTTGGAGTCGCGCGTATTGCGGCTGACTGTCGGCGCATGCGCCGCCCCGTCGGCGGGCGAGAACTCGACACCGAGCAGGGTGATGGCGGGAGCACCGTGTTGATCGGTGGCGATGACGTCGCAGACCGGGCCGGTGGGTGCTTTGTCGCGAACGAAAGCGTGCGCTTCGGTCAGCAGGAGGTCGGGTGCGTCGGAAAGCCAGACCGAGGCTATCGAGACCGGCAGCGAGGGCACGGTGTCGGGGAGGAGGTCCATGGTCGCGGCGGCGACCACCTGCAGACAGCCGTCGAGGGCCGCGGTGTCGAGCGGGATGTGGCCGAACAGGCCGATGGCGCTGCGCTTCCCGACGGCCAGGCGGCGCAGCGGCCGGGGACCGTAGTCGAGATGTCGGCGGCGCAGGGCCTCGTAGAAGGCCTCGGGATCGATCGCCTGCAACTGATGGTGAGTGGCGCGATGGGCGTCGACGGTGCGCATCCAGCCGACGATCTCGGCGGGTGTCGGATCGCCGTCGATGCGGCGGTGGGCCCGGATATCGGCCAGGCCGTGGACGGCGGGCGAACTGCCTGTACGCCAACGGCGTTCACCGATCGGTCCGGCGAAGCTGCCCTGGGCGGACCAGTCGATCCATCGCCCTCCGACGTACAGCTCGGCCAGGCCGTGCAGGAACGCTTCCGCCTCGTTCTCCTGCTCGGCGACGGTGTAGGTCGAGGCACGGAACTCCCGATACCGCCGGACGGCGGGGGTGAGCACCGGATTCGGGCCCACCTCGATGACCGTCGACATCCCCTCCGCGGCCGCCGATGCCAAGCAGGATGCCAAATCGACCGTGCCGCAAAAATTCTCGGCCCAGTATTCGGAATCGGGTGCGGTAGTGAGCAGTCCTCCCCTGCGACTGGACGAAAAGAACGGCACCTCGGCAATCTTGGGCGCCAAGCCCTGAAGTTGTGCCACCGAATCCAACGGCATCCGGCGAATCCGGTGACCGTCCGCGGCCCACTCGGCCGCCACCAACCGGGCCGCCATCTCGCGCCGCCGCGCCCGCCGCACCACGGCCTCGACGTAGCGGGGCGTTCCGGAGAGCACCAGCGCACGCGGGCCGAGAATTGCCGCGATCTCGACCTCGCCGCGCATCGGCTCGATCAGCCGCGCCGCCTCCTCCGCCGTTGCCGCCAGCGTCGCCGAGGCCGCGCGCTCGCCGCATCGGGCTACCGCACGGCCACGGGCGACCGCGATGCGCGCCCCGTCGGCCGTCGACACCGCCCCGCCGACCACCGCCGCCGCAACCTCGCCGAGCCCGTAGCCGCCGACGCCATCGGCCCGAATCCCCCACGACAACAACAGTTTCGACAGCGCCAGCTGAAAGGCGAAGATCGCGGGCTGCACCGCCTCGGCGACGGCGAGCCCCTGCCCGAATCCGTGCCGCGGTGTCCACACCCGCGGCCCACCGGCACCGACGATCGCCTCCGCGGCCTCGGCCACGGCGTCGGCGAAGACCGGAAACCGCGCCGCCAGCGCCCGTCCCATCCGAGCGTGCTGCCCACCCGGCCCGGAGAACAGGAACAGCACTCCGCCCCGGGGTTGCGCCACGGACGGTCCGAGCACACGGTCCCGCCTGCCTGCCCCCTCGCCGGGAATCGATGTCTCCTGCGCCCGGGCGAGGGCACGCAACCGCGAGACGGCGTCGGCGTGGTTGTGTACCACCACGGCACCGTGCGCGGCTTCGGGCAGCAATCGCCCTGCGGCAGCGGCGAAGTCGCCCAGCGATGGATGCTTGTCGACCAGCAGGTTCGCCCAGCTTCCGGCGCGTTCTCGGACCTCGTCCGAATCACGGCCGGTGAGTGGGATCAGCAGCGGCGGCTCGACCCCACGGCTCCGCGCCGGTGTAGCCACTCCGCGCAGGACGACAGCAGCACCGCCGGACCCGGAGGGGCCGATCTCGGCATGGATCCGATTGCCCTCCCGACGCGCGTCCGCGGTGCGCTGCAGCACCAGTGCCGTGCACCCCCCGTGACAACCGTCGCGGCAGGCGTCCGAGGCGGATAGTTCCCCCGGCTCCGGAGGTTCGGGCAGCCGCACCGACAGTGGCGGATGTATCCCCCCGACGATCGCGAATGCCACGGCATCGTCGGCGAGCAATCGCACGGCCAGGTCCACCGCGACCATCGGCGACGACGACCCGCTGTCGAGCATGAGGCTCGGACCGCGCAGATCCAGAGCCGTGGACAGCCGTTTCGCGACCCCCGTCGACGCCGGGCCCGCACCACAACCACACGCACGGAATATCACCGCACCCTGCGCCCCGCGCACCCGATAACCGATCCCGGCATCGTCGATGGCCTCGACCGCCACCGTCAGACCCAACCGCTGGCGCGGGTCCAGCAGCGCCGCATCCCGTTCGGAGAGGGCGAACCAGTCGTTGTCGAAGCCGTCGAGGTCCGCGCCCGCCGCCCGATACCCGATACCGACGATCGATACCGGCTGCGGGGCGGGCCCGGCCTCTGTCATAGCGGTGCGGTCGAATCGTCGAACGGGACTGCGACGGCCGTGACGACGGCGGCCGCGCGCCGGATGCGCGTGGCCGCGACGATCTGCGGACTCAGCCCCACCCTGCTTCTCCCTCCCTGCCTCCGGCGGGAGCCGCCGACCGTCAGGTACCCCCGCGATTATGCCGAGAAGTGGCCGCGCGGAGAAGAGCTTTCGGTGCGCCACCACATCGCTTACGGTGTCGCAGTGACCTCGAAACGGACAGATGTGACCGAGGGGCGCCCGGGCACGCTGATCACCCTCGCTCGCTGTTGCTCCGCCGTCGCCGCGACACCTCGGCGACTGCTGCGCCCGCGTCGGCCCGATCCGGCGTTCCTGGCGAATCTTCCGATGGCCCCGCTTCCTCAGGCGCGCAACACCGTTCGGTTCACCGCCCTGATGCAGGGCAGGCTGTCCGCTCCCACCGTGATCGTCGCCGAGGGCGTGCGGAGCCTGCGCGAGCTGCCGATGGCCATGGGCGCCTTCCTCGTCGAACATCCGCGGGCGCGCTTCCTGGTCGACCCGGCGTTGTGCGCGGGTGTGCACGATCGGGTCCTGCCCGGAGTGCCGTTCCCGCTGCGATTGCTGGTCTCGCCGGACAAGCCGGTGCTGGGCCTGGCGGATGCGCTGGCCGCGCGCGATCTGTCCGGCGCCGACATCGACTTCACCCTCGCCACCCACCTGCACTGGGATCACGTCTCGGGTCTGCTCGAATTGCCGGATTCGGTCGAAATGCGTGTTCCCGGAATCGAATACGAATGGGCGATGGCCGGTGCGGAGGCACCCTACGGCGTGGTCCGAGCGCCGCTGCGCGAGCGCGCCATCGGACGGGTGGAGCTCGACGGCCCGCCCGTGCTCACCTTCACCCGCAGCCACGACCTGTTCGGCGACGGCGCGGTCGTGCTGGTCGATCTCCCGGGGCATACCCCGGGCAGCGTCGGTGTCCTGCTCGCCGTCGACGACGGCACCCGGGTGCTGCTGGCCGGTGATGCGATCTGGAACACCCTGCAGATCGAGCTGATTCGCGAGAAGGCTCCGATGCCGGGCCAGCTCTTCGACGCCGATCGCGACCGGGCCTTCGAAACCATCCAGCGCCTGCACTCGCTGCCCGCGGGTATCGAGGTCATCGCCAGCCACGACTTCGCCGCCGTCGCCGCCCGCGCCTGAATTCGACTGGCGGGGCCGGTCGGTCCGCGATTACTGTCGAGGACAGCACGCGGTTGCGTATAGGGTTCCGCGCGCAGATCGCCTGACCGGCAACCACAATCAGATCTGCGCGGACCGGACCGAGCTACGCCACGGCAGTCCGGCAGCCGGCCGGATGCGTCGACACCTTACGGGATAAAAGCCCTGAGGGCTCCTATCAGCCTGTCCTGAGGAGCCTTCGATGGGTATCTCCCCTGCCGTCCTGGCGGCCACCCTGCTCGCGGCGCTGTTGCATGCGAGCTGGAATGCGATCGCGCACTGGATTCCGGACAAGACCGCCTCTTTCACGATCGTGAATCTCGGCGGCCTGGTGTGCGCGGTCCCCCTGCTGTTCCTCGCCGCGATACCGGACCTGCGCTCCTGGCCGTATCTCCTCGGGTCGGTGGCCCTGCACGTGACCTACAACTGCCTGCTGATGATGTCGTACCGGCTCGGCGATCTGAGCCAGACCTATCCGCTGGCCCGCGGCACCTCCCCGCTGGTGGTGACCGTCCTGGCCGCCGTGCTGCTCGGCGAGACCTCGCGGCCCGGACAGCTCGCCGGTGTACTGCTGATCTCGGCGGGCCTGGCATGCCTGGTGTTCTGGGGCCACCGAACCAATCCGAGCCGGCCCGCGGCCGTCGTCGCCGCGGTCGCCACCGGCATCATGATCGCCGGATACACCACGGTGGACGGTGTCGGGGTGCGGCTGTCGGGCAGCACGCTGGGCTATATCGCCTGGCTCATGACCCTCGAGCAGATCGCCGTTCCGGCGGCCGCCTTCGCGTGGCGCGGACGGAAGTTGTGGGACGAGATCCGCCCGGTCTGGCATATCGGCCTGCTCGGCGGTGTGCTGAGCGTATTCGCCTACGGATTGATCCTGTGGGCCCAAACCCGCGGCGCCCTGGCGGATGTCGCGGCGCTGCGGGAATCGAGCATCATCGCCGGAGCACTCATCGGAACCGTGTTGTTCAAGGAGAGCTTCGGCGCCGCGCGGATCGCGGCCACCTGCGCGGTGACGGGTGGGATCGCGGTCATGTACCTCGTCTGATCGGCTCGGATCACGATTGCGGTGACTTGACCAGGATGGCGCGGGTGTACAGCAGGTGGAAGCCGCTGCGCTGCACATTCTGCTGCGACTTGGAGCCCGGCTGGGTGACGACGACCGCGAGATCGCAACCCGCGTCGGCCGCGTCCGCGAGCCGAGCCGACAGCAAGGCGCTCTGTACCCCGTGCCGACGGTGCGCGGGGGCGGTCGCGGCGCCGTTGAGCTGGGCTATACCGTCGGCCAGGCGCATACTCGCGCCCCCGGCCACGGTGCCGTCGCGCCGTGCGAGGTAGCGGCGCACACCGCCCGCCTCGGTCATATCCCGTACGGCATTGGCGAGGATCTCCCGCGGGAATTCCTCGTGGGAGGGCAGGCCTTCCGTATCCGGATGGGCGAAGCCCTCGGTCACCACGTCGAGCCAGGACCCGAATTCGTCCTCGGTGCTGATCGAGACCTCGACCCCGGGCGGTGTGATCCGGTCGCGGCCCGTGCGCAACGCCAGGCCGAGCACATTCTCGAACGAGATGAGCCGGTACCCGTGGCCGGTGAGTCGTGCGGCGATCTCGGGATCGGCCAGATGTGCCAATTCGACTTGCACCGGCGTATCCCGCTCGGCGAAGGCCCGTTCGACATCGTCCAGATCCGCGGCCGACGGCACGCCGCCGAAGCCGAGCCCCACCACCTTGTTCAGCGGTGAGCCGGCCTCGGCGTAGCAGGCCGCGCCACCGGCGAGCGGCCGGACGAAACCCGCGACGTCCGGCCGCCGCCGCAGTGCGGCCTCGGCGGCCTTGGTGATGAGCCCGATCTCGGCGCGCTCGATGCGCGCGGCCAAGGCGGTGTCACAGAACAGGGGTTCGTCGCGGTTGCTCACCCCTCGAGTATTGCGGTGCTGTCGACCGAATTTCCGCGCGAATCAGGCGACGAAGGAGGCGAGGCGGTCGTTGATGAGCGATTCGGCCTCGGCGACCATCCGCGAGATCAGCTCGGCGCAGGTCGGAATGTCATCGATCAGGCCCTGCACCTGTCCGGCGGACCAGATGCCCGCGTCCAGATCCCCCTCCTCGAAGACCCGGCGGCCCCGCGCGCCCGCGACGAGATCACGCACGTCCTCGAAAGCGCCGCCGGCCTTTTCGATCTCGACCACCTTGCGGCTCACCTCGTTGTCGGCGACCCGGGCGGTGTTGTGCATGGTGCGGAAGATGAGCTGGGTGTTGCGCTCGGTGTGCGCGACGATCTGCTCCTTGACCTTCTGATGGACGCCCGATTCCTGGGTGCACATGAAGCGGGTGCCCATGTTGACACCGTCCGCGCCCAGCGCCAGCGCCGCCACCAGGCCGCGCGCGTCGGCGATACCGCCCGAGGCGATGATCGGGATGTCCAAGGCCTTCGCGGCGGCGGGGATCAGGATCAGGCCCGGCACGTCGTCCTCGCCCGGGTGCCCGGCGCATTCGAAACCGTCGATGCTGACGCCGTCGACGCCGATCTTCTGCGCCTTGAGCGCGTGCCGGACGCTGGTGCACTTGTGCAGCACCTTGATCCCGGCCTCCTTGTAGGCGGGCAGGAACGGTTCCGGATTCGCGCCGGCGGTCTCGACGATCTTGACGCCGGATTCGATGATCACGCGGCTGTACTCCTCGTACGGCGGCGGGTTGATCGAGGGCAGGATGGTCAGGTTCACGCCGAACGGCTTGTCGGTGAGCTCACGGGTGCGCGCGATCTCGCGGCGCAGATCGTCGGGCGTGGGCTGGGTGAGGGCCGTGATGAAGCCGAGGCCACCGGCGTTGGCAACGGCCGCGACGAGTTCGGCCCGGCCGACCCACATCATGCCGCCCTGCACGATCGGATGCTCGATCCCGAACTGCTCGGTGAACCTGGTCCGCAACATCTGGTTGTCCTCCTGCCTGCGCGTACGCATATGCACCCGGTTGCAGTGATAGTGGCATGGGCCCGGCCGCGGGGACAACCTGGATGTAAGTCACAGTTTGCTCCTAGCCTCAAGTTTGGCGGAAATCAGCCATCTCATAGCCGGGTGTTTGTGTACTCCAGAAGGCCTTCTGAACTGGCGAATGATCAGATGAGAAGAACTTTCCCGATTCTTCTCTGTAACCCTTGTCACGATAAAAAGTTAGTTGGTATTCTCGCCTCTCGTTCGAGAGGAGTTCATATGCGCGGTCAGGCGCTCGACGAGCCGATCCGGTCCCGGCGCAATCACTGGAACAACCAGATCGCGACGCATGCGGTGATGCGCCCCGACGCCGTGGCGATCCGGTTCCGGGGGCGGGACACCACCTGGAAGCAGCTGCACGAGCGCTCACAGCGGTTCGCCGATGCGCTCGCCCGTCGAGGGGTCGGGTTCGGTGACCGGGTGCTGATCCTCGCGCTGAACTACCCCGAATATCTGGAGGCGGTCGTCGGCATCAATGCGCTCGGCGCCATCGCGGTGCCGGTGAACTTCCGGCTGACGCCTCCGGAGGTGGCCTATATCGTGGCCGACTCCGGCGCCAAGGCCATCGTCACCGATACGGTGCTGCGGCCTTTGGCCACCGGTGTGATGGCACAGGCCCCGGCGCTCGGGACCTGCGTCGTGATCGGCGGCTCGACCGCCGACGACGTCCTGGGCTACGACGATCTGCTGGCCGAACCGGGCGAACCGCATGAGCCGCTGGACATTCCGGAGGACACGCCCTGCCTGATCATGTACACCTCGGGCACCACCGGCAGTCCCAAGGGCGCGATCCTGTCCCACGGCAATATGAGTGCCCAGGCGCTGACCTGTATCCGGGCCCTGAATCTGACCCCCGATTCGATCGGCTTCTGTACCTCGCCGCTGTTCCACATCGCCGGATTGGGCAGTCTGGCACCGTATTTCCTGCTCGGCGCGAAGACCGTGCTGCATCCGCTGGGCGCGTTCGATCCCACCGAATTCCTCGACGCCGTGGAGGCCGAACAGGCCACCGCCGCATTCTGCGTGCCCGCCCAATGGCAGATGATCTGCGAGGAGCCGACGGTCAAACAGCGCAAGCTGGCGTTGCGGATGCTCAGCTGGGGCGCCGCGCCCGCCTCCGACACCGTGCTGCGGGCGATGGCGGACTGTTTCCCGCAGGCCCAGAACGTGGCGGTGTTCGGGCAGACGGAGATGTCGCCGATCACCTGCGTGCTCGAGGGGAAGGACGCGCTGCGCAAGCTCGGCTCGGTGGGCAAGCCCATCCCGACCGTTCAGGCGCGCATCGTCGACGACGAGATGAACGACGTCGCACCCGGTGAGGTCGGCGAAATCGTCTATCGCGGACCCACTCTCATGCAGGGGTACTGGAACAAGCCCGAGGCCACCGCGGAGGCCTTCGCCGGTGGCTGGTTCCACTCCGGTGATCTGGTGCGCCAGGACGAGGAGGGCTTCATCTGGGTGGTGGACCGCAAGAAGGACATGATCATCTCCGGCGGCGAGAACATCTACTGCGCGGAGGTGGAGAACGTCCTGTTCGCCCATCCCAAGGTGCGCGAGGCCGCCGTCATCGGCCGGGCGCACGAGAAGTGGGGTGAGGTGCCCGTCGCCGTCGTGGCGCCGGTGAATCCGGACGAGCCCCTCACTCTCGCGGACCTCGAGCCCTTCCTCAACGAGAACCTCGCCCGCTACAAACACCCGAAGGACCTGGTGGTCGTGCCCGAACTCCCGCGCAATGCCAGCGGTAAGGTCGTGAAAGTTCAGCTACGCAAGGAGTATTCGGCGTAGTTGACTCGAGGCAGTATGGAACCCATGCCTCTCGATCGCACTCGTACCGCTGTCCTGGCCCTGCACTGGCAGATCAACGTCATCAAGCCGGACGGGTTCTTCGGGCCGGTATTCGCCGAGCCGGTCGCCGCGAGCGGCGTGGTCGAGCGTGCCACGCAGCTGCACGCCGCCGCGCAGTCCGCCGGGGTTGCGGTGGTGTTCACCCGGTTCACCATTCCCGTCGGCGAGGGCGGGCTCGTGCGCAACACCGGATTCATGCGCTCGGTGGGCGCGGCGCAGACCGAGTTCCGGCCGGATTCGCCGGGCTCGCAGATCATTCCGGAGATGCGGGACCAGGCCGAGCAGGGGGCGGTGTTCGACAATCAGAAACTGTCCGGGCTGGCGGGTAACCAACTGCCGGACTGGCTGTCCGCACGCGGGGTCGACACCCTGCTGATCACCGGCGTGGCAACGAACATCACCGTGGAGCAGACCGCCCGCCACGGCACCGACCTCGGCTTCACGGTCCATCCCATCGCCGACTGCGTCGCCGCCGTCACCCCCGAGATGCACTCGGCTTCGCTGGCCAACCTCGACTTGACCACGGCCGGATGCCTTTCCGCGGACGAGGCCCTGACCGAACTGGGTGTGGTGCGGCCCCGCGCCTGAGCCGCCCGCTCGTCGCAACGAATCCCGCCTGTTCCCAAGGCATTTCGTGTCCGGTCCGGACACGATTGTTGGACAGGGAACGCGCGTCCCGGTTACGATCAAGATCGTTATTGCACTGCGCGGCGGCGCGTTGCGCAGTATTCATCGGGAGGGGAATCCATGTTGTTGCGTCGTTTCGTCTACGGTGCCGTCACGGTGGCGGGGCTGGCATTCGCGGCCGCGCCCAGCGCGTTCGCCGCGCCGATCGAGCAGGGCTTCCGGGCCGCCGATGGCGCACCCTGCGGGCAGTCCACGTACTCCTACTCGGGATATGACTTCACGAGGTGGAACAACTGCTCCGACCAGGGGGTGAAGCTGGGGGTGAGCGTTCGGGGCATGGGCACGATCGAACGCTGCATCGGGCCCTGGACGACCGAAGACATCGGCGGCGCGGGAAGTGGGACCGGGACTGTCGAGAGTGTCGAGGTTCGCGGCACCTGCTGAGCCGTTCGCTACCGGGGCACCCGCGCACCGGGTGCCCCGGCTCTGTTTCGGTGCGGGGTCCGAGGTCAGATCATGTCGTTACGTGCGAGCCAGCGCATGATCCACCAGCCCAGGAACACCGGTAGCCAGCAGGTCAGCACTCGATAGAGCAGGACAGCGGGCACCGCGATGGCCTGCGCGACGCCGAAGGCGACGGAAAGGCCACCGATGAGGGCGGCCTCCACCGCGCCGACACCGCCCGGCGTCGGCGCCGCGGCGGCGAGCGTGCCGCCGATCATGGTGACGATCGTGACCGCGACGAAAGTGGTATTACCGCCGAACGATTCGATGCTGGCCCACAGTGCCCCGGCCGCGCCGAGAATGATCGCCGCGGAACCGCCCACGATCATCAGCAGGCGCTTCGGGGCGTGCGAGAGATCGCGCAACTCCTGTACCACCTCGGCCAGCTGTGGCCGGACCTCGGTGCGCAGCCACCGCCGCACCTTCGGCACGAACATGGCGGCGCCGAGCAGACCCAGCAGCGCACCGGCGATCAGGTAGAGCACGGTGGGACTGGGCACGATATGCGACAGGTCCGCAGACACCCCGGCGGCCACGCTGAACCCGATCAGCAAGCCGACGTGGGTGATCACCTGCACGGCCTGCTGCAGTGCCACGGCCGCCGTCGCACGCACCGCGCCGAGCCCATTCTTCTGCAGGAACCGCACGTCCAGGGCGAGACCGCCGACACCGGCCGGGGTCGTGGTGGCGGCGAAGGTCTTGGCCACCTGGGTGAGGGCGAGATTGCGGAAGTTCACCGATTCCGAGGCACAGCCCCACAGCGCCATGGCCGCACCGAGGTAGGTGACGGCCGCGAAGACCAATCCCACCAGCGCCCACCACCAATTGGCCGTGCGCAATTCGGTGAAGAAGGTCGGCACCTGGCTCATCGACGGATAGGCGAAATACACCAGGCCGATCAACAGCACCAGCTGGATGATCTGATTGCGGGAGAAGCGGGTGATGCGCGCGGCCTCGATGCGGTCGGCGTCGGTCTGGTGCAGGACCTCCTCGCGGATCGCCTTCATCAGGTCACCGGCGTGCGGGACCGATTTGCGCACCGAGGCCGACATGGCCGAGTTCGTGAGTCGTCGCGAGGCGTTGACCACGGCCTGTTCACCGAGCGCCTCGATCGCCGTGCGCACCGCCGTTTTCGCGCCGTACAGCCCGCCCGTGGTCAACAGCAGCTGCGCCACGTCGGCGGAGAAGCGCGATTCGTAGGCGCCGAATTCGGCCCACATGAAGCCGCCGAACAGGATGCGCCCGTCGACGATGCGGATCTCCTCGGCCCGCAGATCACCGTGCGAGATCTGGGCGCGGTGCATCTGCTGCAGCGCCCGCCACACGTTGGTGAGCACCACCTCGTCGTCGGTCGCCGACAGCGCCGCGCCCCGGGGCATGGTCTGTGCGTAGAGCGTCCAGCCGCGGTGAAGGGCGGCCACCGTGAGCGGCTTGTTACAGGCGAGGCCGAGATCGCCGATGGCGATGCCCATGAGCGCGCGATGTTCGACCGCGCGCCGCATGGAGGCGAAGGCTGCGGGCCGCTCGCTGCTGCGGAAGGTCAGCCAGCGCCGCAGCTGCCGCAGCATGCCCCAGCTGCGCTGATTCTGCCCGTACATCTCCACCATGAGCCGGTGGTGCGGCCCGGTTTCGGCCGTCAGCACCAGCGGCCCCGGCCCTGCTGGGCGGAGCACGGTGAAGGCCGTGACCGTATATCCCCGGGCCGCCAGCACCCGCACCGCGGCATCCAGCGGCACCTCCAGCGCGGGTGTGCCCACGACCAGCACGATCACCGCACCCACGAACCAGCCGACGGCCAGCCCGAACATCGCCCGCGACGGCACCACCAGACTCACGAACAGATGCAGCGGCACGAACGCCCCGAGCAGCGCCCACCACCAGCGCCGCCACGAGGCGGGCAGCCACGGACTGGCCACCGTCAGCACCGCGGCCAGCATGGCGATCCAGCGCGGATCGTCGAGGAACTGGGACAGGAAGGTGTCCAGCTGCTTGGGTACGGCCAGATGCCACTGCGGCGCGGAGATCCCGGTGCCGGTGACCGACAGCGCCAGCACCGCGATGAGGCCCGCGGCCAGATATCCGCCCAGCAGCTTCCACTGCCAGCGGAAGATCAGCCGGATCAGGATCGCGAACGGCAGCGCGCAGATGGCGATGCCGTAGATCAGATACACCAGGTTCGACTGCTCGGGGGAGAGGATGCCGACGATATCGGAGACCGAACGCTCCAGCGCCTCCCAGCGCGGCCGGGTGATCAGCGAGCCCGCGACGACCAGCGCCACCAGCAGAGCCGACAGCACCACGCGCAGGATGTCGCTGGTGCGCCGGATCCGTGGTTGCAGCAGGCTGCCGGAGACGGGAATCTCCCGCCCGTCGACTCGCATGTCGTATCGGAACTTTCGGATCGAGGGAGCGGCGTCGGTCCCGGGGTCGGCTCCGGTGTGAGTATGCAGGAGGCGTTCGTCCGGCCCGACGGCAACACGCCGTCGCGGCCGGTCGCGCGGCGGTGCGGCGTTCACCCGTCGACCAGGCCGCGCGGCTGCATGCGCACATACGCGGCGGTTTCCATCCGTGCTCCCTCCCGAACCGATCAGGGAGATCTTATTGCAACGCTATTTGCCGGAAGCAGAACGGACCGGTAGCGACGGTTTCATGGTGAAAACTTCGTTGAGCATGCAACTATCACACGGTGACCCGAGATGTCCGTATCTGTTTCGTCGGCGATTCGCTCATGGCCGGTCTGGGAGACCGCCAATGCCTGGGGTGGGCGGGTCGCCTCGCGGCACGTGCGATCGGGGCCGGGCGACCGGTGACCTACTACAACCTCGGGGTGCGCGGGCAGACCTCCGCGGATATCGCGGCGCGATGGGAGGCCGAATGCGAACAACGG
This sequence comes from Nocardia transvalensis, assembly GCF_015477765.1. Classification (GTDB taxonomy): domain Bacteria; phylum Actinomycetota; class Actinomycetes; order Mycobacteriales; family Mycobacteriaceae; genus Nocardia; species Nocardia transvalensis_A. Next base: position 461,002 of record NZ_JADLQQ010000003.1, read on the forward strand.
CTGCCCGAGGGGATCGATGCGCGGGTGGTGTTCTCCTTCGGCGTCAACGACACGCTGCTCGAGGACGGCCGGATCCGGGTGCCGACCGAGGACTCGGTGTCGTATCTGAGCACGATGCTGCGGCGCGCCCGCGCCCGGCAGTGGGAAACCCTGGTCGTGGCGCCGCCACCGGTGGGCGACGACGAACACAACGGGCGTATCGAGAAATTGGATTCGCACTTCACCGAGACCTGTGAGGCCGAGGATGTTCCGTACGTCCGCATCCACCAACCCCTACGGCACAGCGATGTGTGGATGCGCGAGCTCAGCGCCGGGGACGGTTTTCATCCCAGTGCCGCCGGTTACGAGGAGTTCGCCTCGCTGATCGTGCCGCTGTGGTTGCTGTGGCTGTCCGAACCCGGGTCCGGGCTGCCCGTCGTCAACTGAGTTCGGGACCTTCGATCGACCCGCCGGGCGGTGTCCGATTAGTTACGGTGAGTTGACCCGTCCGAATGGTTGACACCGACCGCGCGGTCCGGCCCGGACCGGCGGCATGCTGTACCGAAGTGAGGTTCCATCATGGGGAAAGTCGTTGTAGCCGAATTCGTTTCGCTCGACGGATTCATTCAGGACCCGGCCTGGACGGCGCCGTTCTGGCATGACGAGATCGGCAACTACAAAGACGCGGAGCTACAGGAGGCCGACGCCTTACTACTGGGTCGCTCGACCTATCAGATGTTCGCGGCGTCCTGGCCGGGCCACCCCGAGGAGGGCGCCTACAAGGACAAGATGAACAGCATGCCCAAACATGTGGCGACCACCACGCTGACCCAGCTGGAGTGGAACGCCCAGCGCATCGAGGGTGATGTCACCGAGGGCATCGCGAAGTTGCGCACCGAGAAGAATCTGCTGGTCTTCGGCAGCGGCACGCTGGTCGACTATCTGCGGGCGCACGAGCTGATCGACGAATACCGGCTGGTGATCTACCCGGTGCTGCTCGGTAACGGACTGCGGCTGTTCAACCCCGCCGAGGCCGAGGCGACCCTGGCGCTGACCGGGTCGCAGGTGATCGAGAACGGGGTGATCCTGGCGACCTATCGGGTCAGCACCAATACTGTCGTCCGGCCCAGCTTCGGCTGATCCCGTCGCGTCGCGTCTGCCGCCGGTCCATAACCTGATGGCATGGACGTCGATACGCGGCTGCTGCGGTATTTCGTCGCCGTGGCGGAGGAGGGCCACCTGACCCGCGCGGCCGGGCGGTTGTTCGTCTCCCAGCCGGCGCTGACCAAACAAATCAAGCAGCTGGAGAACCGGCTCGGTGTGCAGCTCTTCGAGCGCTCCCACACCGGCATGACGTTGACGGCGGCGGGACGCGTGCTCGCCGAAGAGGTGCCGACGCTGCTGGCGGACTGGGACCGCATGCTGCGGGCGGCCAAGGGCGATGCCGCACAGGAGGCCCGCCTGCTGCGAGTCGGGTTCATCGCCAGTGCCGCAAACGAATTCACCGCCGACATCGTCGCCGCATTCCGTGCCGAGCACCCCGACTGGCGCATCGATATGCGGCAGTTCGGGTGGACCGACCCCTCCGCGGGGCTGGCCGACGGCGAGGTCGATCTGGCGCTGGTGCGCATGCCGTTTCCCGGTCAGGAGTCCTACCGGTTTCGGGAGTTGTTCTCCGAACCGCGGTGGATAGCCCTGCCCGCCGCGCACCCGCTGGCACAGCAGACGGAGATCGCGTTCGAGCAGTTGTGGTCCGAACCGTTCGTGGCAGCGCCGCCGGAGAACGGCAGCTGGCGGGACTTCTGGATAGGCGCCGACGAGCGGCCCGCGGACACGGCCGTCGTGGGTGCGATCGCGCACAACACCGACGAATGGCTGACCGCCATCGGCAATGGGTTCGGCATCAGCTTCACCCCGGCCTCTTCGGCGCGGTATTACCCCCGGCCGGGTATCGTCTATCGGCCGGTGACCGGAATCGGTCCGAGCGTGGTGGCCGTGGCGTGGCCGGCGGCCGCCGAGTCGAATCCCTTGGTACACAGCTTCATTCATTGCTGCCTCACCGTCACCCGCTCCGTGGGCCAATAATGGCAGGTCCCGCTGCCTGTACGGCGATAGCATGGCCAGGTGGTGGATGAGCGGCAGGCCGAGGAGGCCGAGCTGAGGGCACGGCGGGCGAATTCCTTTGGGCCGCAAGCGGCAGCCTATGCCGAACACCGGCCGGACTATCCGGCCGCGGGGATTCGATGGGTGTTGGAACCCTTGGGCGCCAAGGCCGCACTGGAGGCGGTCGATCTCGGCGCGGGGACCGGGAAGCTCAGTGCCGGACTGGCCGATGTGGGCGCCAGGGTGATCGCCGTCGAACCGGACGAGGCGATGCGGGCCGAGTTCGCCAGGCGGTGCCCGGAGATTCCCATCTGGGGCGGGAGCGCGGAAGCCATTCCGCTGCCCGATGGATCCGTCGACGCCGTGCTGGCCGGGCAGGCGCTGCACTGGTTCGATCAGGCGCGCGCATTTCCGGAGATCGCGCGAGTGCTGCGGCGGGGTGGTGTTTTCGGAGCGCTGTGGAACGCCTACGACGACGACGTCGCGTGGGTGGCGGGACTGGACCGGGTCTCGCGCTCGCGCGTCTCGTCCACCCGCTCCCTCGAGGACCGAGTCCCGGGCCATCGGCTGTTCCATCCGTTCGAGCGCGCCGAGTTCGCACACTCCCAGCGCCGCACCGCCGAATCGCTCACCGCCACGATCGGAACCCACTCGCATACGCTGGTGATCACTCCGGAGGAGCGCGCCGAACTGCTCGCGAGCATCTCCGACTATCTGCGCAGCCTGCCGGAGACCCGGGACGGGGAATTCGACCTCCCATTGCGCACCTTCGTGATTCGCGCCGTGCGCCGCTGAATCACGGCAGGTCGAGCACGGCCATTGCGGCATTGTGCCCGGCGATACCGCTGACCCCGCCGCCGCGGACGGCTCCCGCGCCGCACAGCAGGACGTTCCGGTGGCCGGTGCGTACTCCCCACCGCGCGGCGGGGTCGGGATCGGTATCGGTGCGGAAGGGAAAAGCCAAGTCGCGGTGGAAGATATGGCCGCCGGGCAGGCCGAGCTCGGCCTCCAGATCGAGCGGTGACTTCGCCTCCAGACAGGGACGCCCGTCGGGTGATGTGGCCAGACAGTCCCGAATCGGCTCGGCCAGTACCGCATCCAATTGCGCCAGCGTCGCCTCGACCAGACGCGCCTTGATCGCCTCGGGGTCGCTCGTGAAAAGCCTTGCGGGAGTGTGCAGCCCGAACAGAGTCAGCGTGTGGGTTCCCTGTGCGGCCAGTTCGGGCGACAGGATGGACGGGTCGGTGAGGGTGTGGCAGTAGATCTCCGACGGCGGTGCGGTCGGCAGCTGCCCCGCGGCGGCCTCGCGATAGGCGCGGTCGAGCTGGGCGTAGCTTTCGGCGATATGGAAGGTTCCGGCGAATGCGTCGCGGGGATCGACGCGATCACGCAGGCGCGGCAACCGTCGCAGCAGCATGTTCACTTTGAGCTGGGCGCCTTCGGGTTTGGCGGGTGTGCTCTCGTTCATCAGGCGCGCCAATTCGTGTGGTGCGGCGTTCACCAGGACATACCGCGCAGCGACCGCACCGCCGTCGTAGCGGACCTCGGCACGGGTGCCGTCGGTCTCGACTGCGGTGACCGCCCGACCGGTCACGAGTTCGGCGCCCGCCGCACGGGCGGCATCGGCGAGCGCGTCGGTGAGCGCACCCATCCCGCCGACCGGCACGTCCCAGTCGCCGGTGCCGCCGCCGATCACGTGGTACAGGAAACAGCGGTTCTGACGCAGGTCCGGATCGTGTGCGTGAGTGAAGGTGCCGATCAAGGCGTCGGTGAGGACCACGCCGCGGACCGTGTCGTCGGCAAAGGTGGTCTCGATCGTCTCACCCAGGGGGCGTTCGAAAATCGCCTCCCAGGCCGCGGAATCGTCGATAATGCGCTGCAATTCGGTTCGCGAGGGCAGCGGGGCGGTCAGGGTGGGGAACACCCGCTCGGCGAGGCGCCCCGTCATCGTGTAGAACCGTTGCCACGCTTCATAATCCGCATCGGAGCCGGTGAGCTGTGCGAAGCCGGCCCGCGTACGGTCCGGATCGGCGGTGTCGATCAGCAGTCCGCCGTCGCCGACCGGGGTGTAGGAGGAAATCCGCCGCCGCCGCGTCTCGAATCGTAGCCCCAACTCCCGCACCAGCTGCCGCGGCAGCAGGCTCACCAGATACGAATACCGCGACAATCGCGCGTCGACGCCCGCGAACACCCGCTCCGAGACGGCGGCGCCGCCGGTATGCGGCTGCCGCTCCAGCACCAGCACCGATCGCCCGGCCCGGGCCAGATAGGCGGCGGCCACCAATCCGTTGTGGCCGCCACCGACGATGACGACGTCGTATCCGGCGCGTGTGGGCTGCATCTGCCCTGAATATCACGAACCGGTTGGGCGCGGCGTCGATTGGTCGGTCCGTGTCCCCGACTTCCGGACCAGCAGATAGCCGTGCCGGGTGCGTTCCTCGCCCTCGGGTTCGCGCAGCATCCGGGCCACCGGCTCGAAACCGCCGTCGTGCAGCAGCCGGGCCAGGGCGCGCAGCGGCCAGACGCTCGCCTGTGCCACCTTGTGGTCATAGGGCTGCACATCCTGGGAATCGTCGACCGCCATGAAGCCCAGCAGCAGATGCCCGCCCTCGACCAGGACGCGACGGAATTCGCCGACAACGTTCGGCATCCGCTCCGGCGGAGTGTGAATGATGCTGTACCAGGCCACGATTCCGCTCAGCGAGCCGTCGGCCAGCGCCAGCTCCTCCATGGTGCCCTTGTCGAATCGCAACTGCGGATGCGCCGCCCGGGCCAGCCTGATCATTTCCGGTGACAGGTCGATGCCGAAGACGTCGAGACCCAACTCGTCCAGATACGTCGTGATCCGACCCGGCCCACAGCCGATATCGGCGACCGTCCCGTTGCCGTCGGCCCGCACCAATTCCGCGAACACCCCCAGCATCGCGCGGTCGAAGGGCTGGACGTCGAGGTGCCGTTCGAACATCGCCGCATAGAGCTCGGCAACGGCATCGTAAGCCGCCTCGGTGGCCTGAACATCCGGGAATTCGATCTTCTGCACCGAGCCAGCCTACGAGTGTGCGGGAGAATTCGAGCATGGAAACCCTCGGATCGAAGACGGTCTACACCAACCCATGGATGGAGGTCCGCGAGGACACCGTCCGCCGCCTCGACGGTTCCACCGGAATCTACGGCGTCGTGCACCGTCCCGATTTCGTGATGGTGGTACCGATGGACGGCGACCGCTTCCATCTGGTCGAGCAGTACCGCTACGCGCAGGGCCGACGATGCTGGGAATTCCCCGCCGGCACGCTGCCCGACCGGGCGAGCGGCGACCCGATCGATCTGGCGCACCGAGAACTCCGCGAGGAGACCGGCCTTCGAGCCGCTCGGCTGACCCACCTCGGCGTCGTCGACATCGCACCGGGTTGCCTCGCCCAGCGCGGCCGAGTATTCCTCGCCACCGACCTGACCCCCGGCGAACCCGACCGCGAACCCTCGGAACAGGACATGCGCTCGGCCTGGTTCGCCCGCAGCACCGTGGAAAACATGATCCGCTCCGGCGAAATCACCGACGCCCAAACCGTCGCCGCCTACTCCCTCCTGCTCCTCCACGAACGTCCCTGACCGCCGTCATGCCCGCCCGTCGCCGATGAAGCCCGGTATCCCGTGGGGTTTCGCACGAGCCAGCCGAATCGGTGGCTGCGCGCCGGTTCGCAGGGTGAGGAGGAAGCCGTTGCGGTCGTCGGGGGTGTTCTGCGGTTCGAAGCAGATGTGGGCGAATCCTGCATCCGAATGAGACTGGGCGGCAAGGCGATCCAGTTCCGCTTGTACCAGACTCCACTCGGCGCCCGAAACATATTGGCGCATCACCGAATGCCAGACCACTGTCAGGGTTCCGGGGGTCAGGTCGATTCCGGCGAGGAAATCGTGCGCGCCCAGGGGTACGACCTCGGCGGGGATCTTCTCCGCCAAGCGCAGCGCGCCGTCGAGGCGAGCCAATCGGTCGGCCTGGTCCGGCCAGACGTACGCGCGCAGTGCCAGTGCGTCGGGTGGCGACAGCGGATCCAGAGGTATCGGGTCGCATCCCCTCCGTTCGACGACCGTCACCCGCGGATGCCGCCGCACGGCATCGGCCAGCCAGGCGGGGACCGGCCCCTGCCAGGCATTGTCGAGGAGGACCGGCGAATTCTCCGGGCCCCACGCGAGAGTGCCTGCGACCCAACGGAAGTGGTCGGCACGCAGGTTGAGCCCGGCGCTACTGCCCAATTCCAGCAGCCGGACGGGCAGCGGCATCTCCGCCACGGCCGCCAGCAGTCCGGCCAGCAGCGGAACGGCCCGGCCGACCTCATTGGTCTGTGGCGGTCTGGTCAGCCACTCCCGAATCCAGTCCGACCGCTCGGCCACGACCCGCCGGAACGCCTCCCACGCCGCCCGATTCGTCTCGGTGCCCGCCCGCACGAGCGCACCGGTGCTCGGATAGCAGGCGGCAAGTTCCGGAGCCTGTCCGGACAGCGCCAGCGCATGCACGGCGGCCATGAAGCGCAGCGGCAGCCCGGCCTCGCGCGTGGCGTCGGCATGGTCGCTCAACACCTGCGCACACGGCCCACCCACCCGCAGGTCCCGGCCCACCTCGGTCAGCAACGCGGCATACAGCGGCGAACCGAGCTTTTCGCAAGCGCGAGCGTGCAATTCGACATTCTCCACGAGGGACATATCTGGACTCTGCGCCCGGACCGGCACGAAATCAATATTGATTATGATCAACCCGTGCAGTCGGAATGGATCGATTCCTCCGCCGCCGCGGACCGACTGGGTGTGAAGCCCGCAACGCTCTACGCCTACGTCAGCCGCGGTATCCTGCGCCGACGGTACGATCCGCAACGGCGGCGCAGCCTGTTCGATCCGGAGGAGGTCGAGCGGCTGGCCCGGCGCGGCCGCCCGCGCCGCAAGCCGGCGCCCACCGAGGTCGTGGTCGAATCACGAGTCACCACACTGGGTTCTGATCGGCCGTTCTATCGCGGTCGCGATGCCCTCACCCTCGCCGAGACGCACAGCTTCGAGGCGGTCGCCGAATGGCTGTGGAGTGGCGAGCTGTGCGACGCCGGCCCCTGGCGGTCGCGTCCGGAGGCCGTCGCGGCGGCGCGGGCGGCCCAGCGGCGCCTGCCCGCCGATCTGCTCTCGCTGGACCGGTTGCAGATCGTCGTCACCGCCATGGCCGTCACCGACCCGCTGCGGTTCCATCGCGAACCGGAGGCGGTGGTGGTGACCTCTCGCGCGTTGATTGCGGGCATGATCGAGGCGTTGCCGGCTCGGTCGAAGCCGTTGGATCGCACCAGCGCGGCCGTGCTGTGGTCCCGGCTGGCCGCCCGCCCACCGACCACCGCCGAGGAGCTGAAACTGCTGGAGACGGCCATGGTTCTGCTGGCCGACCACGAATTGGCCGCGTCCACCTTCGCCGCCCGGGTCGCCGCGTCGGTGCGGGCCGATCCGTATGCGGTCGTGAGCACCGGCCTCGGCGTGGTGGGCGGTCCCATGCACGGTGGTGCGTCACTGGCGGTGGAACGCATGCTCGCCGAAATCTCCGATCCCGCAGACGTTCCCCGCGTAATCGGCGAGCGGCTGCGCCGGGGGGAGCACATACCCGGCGCCGGTCATGCCGTTTACCGTTCCGGCGATGCCCGCGGCACCCGGCTCCTGGATCTCCTTCGTCGACTGAGCCCGGGACACCCGAAAGTTATTGTGGCCGAGCGCATTCTGGTCGAGTTGCAGATGCGACGCCTGCCCGCCTACAACATTGACTTCCCGCTGGCTGTGTTTACCACGATGTTCGATATGCCGCTCGGATCCGGTGAAACCGTCTTCGCCGTCGCCCGTACCGCCGGTTGGCTGGCGCATGCTCTGGAGGAATACCGAACCCGGACTCGGTTCCGCCCTCGTGCCATCACACCGCGGTAAGTCGGTGTAGGCACCGGGAATTCGTCACTTCCGGAGGTGGTGGTGGAGGAGTACGGCGAGTTGGGTGTGGGCGTCGTCGAAAGGGTGGCTGGACTTGAGGGCTCGGCTCTGGACGATTGCGCCCTCGATGGCCGAGAGCAGCAGGCCCGCCAGTGAGCAGGCGGTGGAGCGTTCTATGCCCGCGGCCACCAGGCCGTCGGCGAGGCGGGCGGTCCATTCGGTGAAGGCCTGGCCGGCGGTGGACTGTACCGCCGGATTCAGTTCGTCCAGGGCCGCGGCCATCATGAACGATCCGTCCCGATAGTCGCTGGACTCGAGGGGGGTGCGCCAGAAGGCGAGAAGGTCGTCCAGCCACTGCTCCACGGAGGGGGCGGTCGCGAAGGCGTCGGCCGTCGTGCTCAGGTGTGAATAGACCACCCGGGACACGATCCGCGCGGCCGCCTCCACCAATTGCCCTTTGCCGGAGGGGAAGTGCTGATACAGCGAATTGCGCGAGGCATTACTGCGTTTGAGCAGCTCACTCAGCCCGGCCGCGTGCACGCCGTGCTCCTGCACCGTGGCGATGGTGCTTGCGATCAGTCGGGCGCGCGGACCAGCGGTCGCCATGGAAGCTCCTCCAACCCTTGATTGAACCGATCGGTTCATGTTAGATGGTGTTCGCGTGAACCGATCGGTTCACCTGGAGAGGATGTCGTGCCCACCCCAATCGCCACCGCCACCCCGGTCACCCATGCCGCCCCCCTCGGTCTGGGGGTGTACCGACCCCGCCGGGTCGTGCCCAATGCCGAGATCGTCGACCGGATCAATTCCTCCGACGAGTGGATTCGCACCCGGTCCGGTATCGCCGCCCGCCGGTGGGCCGACCCGGACGAAACGATCGTCGGCATGAGCACCGCCGCCGCCCGCGACGCCCTCGCCGCCGCCGGTGTGGCGGCCGAGCAGATCGACGCGGTGGTGCTGGCCACGTCCTCGCAGATGGTGCTGGGACCGTCGGCGGGCGCGGTGGTGGCCACCGAACTCGGGATGCACGACACCGCCGCCTTCGACGTCTCGGCCGGATGCGCGGGCTTCTGCTACGCGCTCGCCAACGCCGCCAACCTGATTCGCGCGGGTCAGGCGGGCCATGTCCTGGTGATCGGCGTGGAGCGGCTCTCGGATCTGCTCGACCCGGCCGACCGCAGCTGCGCGTTCATCTTCGCCGACGGTGCGGGCGCGGTGGTCGTAGGACCCGCCGAATCGGAGGGCATCGGGCCGGTCGCCTGGGGTTCGGACGGCAGCCAGACCGCGGCGATCAAGCAGGACAAGGATTTTCAGCAATACTTCGCCGAGGTCGCCGCGGCCGAGGCGAGCGGCGGTACCTCGGTGCGCCCCTACATCCGGATGAACGGCCAGGCGGTATTCCGCTGGGCCGTCACATTTTTGGAGAAGGCGTGCCGCGACGCCCTGGACCGCGCCGGTGTGACCGTCGAGGACCTGGATGCCTTCGTCCCGCACCAGGCCAATATCCGCATCACCGACGCCCTGGTCCGGGCCCTGGGAATTCCCGACACCGTCGCCATCGCCCGCGACATCGTCGAAACCGGCAACACCAGCGCCGCCTCGATCCCGATGGCCATGGAACAACTCCTCCGCTCCGGCGACGCCCGCCCCGGCGACACCGCCCTGCTGCTCGGCTTCGGCGCAGGCCTGGCCTACGCGGGCCAGGTGGTGCGTCTCCCGGCCATCGCATGAGGCCGCGAAGGCTCAATTGTTCCCCTCGGGAACCGGCGGCTACGGCATTGCGGGTTGCGCCAGGCCGTAGATGACGTCGTTGGCGGCGATCTCGTCGAAATCCCAGTGCAAGTCGCGACCCGGTTCCGCGGACACGGGCACGAAAGGTGCTGCCATCAGCACGCCGCACACCGCGACCATGGATCCCCACCGCCATACGACGGTGCCTTTCCGCACCATCGCCATTCCTCCCCGTGCGGTACCGGAGTCGCCACCCCGACACCCGGAACAACCCGACTGTACCTATCGACCGCGGCCCGGGATGTCGATATGGCGCGGCGGGCGTCGACGTTTCAGGTGAGGATGGGTCATCCGGGCGCATCCCGCGATATCGAGCAAGGGGCCGATGATGAAGTACGTGATCATGATTCACTCCAACCCGCAGCCGTGGGGGCATCCGACCTCCGACTATCTGCCCGAGTATCGGGACATGACGCAGGCGGAGCGGGATCGGGTGAACTCCGAGTTCGAGAAGTTTCTCGGGGAGTTGCACGAGAAGGGGGAATTGATCACGGGGGAGGCGCTCGGGGCGCCGGAATCGTCGCGGCTGTACCGGTGGGGTGATGGGAAGCCGCTGGTCACCGACGGTCCGTACTCGGAGGCCAAGGAACATTTGGCCGGATTCTTCCTGATCGATGTGGAGAGCCGGGCCCGAGCCGAGGAGGTCGCCGCGCGGTTCGCCGGTCCGGGGGAGACCGTCGAGTTGCGGCCCACCATGTGGCCGGGCGGCGACGACCAGTGAGCACCTCGGTGGTGCAGGACGTGTGGCGGCGCGAGTCGCCGCACGTCCTCGCCGCCCTGCTGCGCAGGCACGGCGATCTCGGCGACTGCGAGGATGCGGCGCAGGAGGCGGCCGAAGCGGCGGCGCGGCAATGGGATCGCGAGGGTGTGCCCGACAATCCGCGCGGCTGGCTCATCCGGGTCGCCTCGCGACGGCTGATCGACCGGGTGCGTGCCGACCGCGCGCGGGCGGGCCGGGAGGAGGCGGTCGCGGTCGCGCAGCCCGGTGATGCATACGTGATGCCGTCGGCCGATCAGGCGTGCCACACCGAGGGTGATGACACCGTGCAGTTGTTCCTCCTGTGCTGTCATCCGAGTCTGAGCCGCTCGTCGCAGGTCGCCCTGACGCTGCACGCTGTCGCCGGTCTCGGTACCGCCCAGATCGCCGCGGCGTATCTGGTGCCGGAACGCACCATGGCACAGCGGCTTACCCGTGCGCGGGCCACGCTGCGGGCCGCGGGGGCGGTATTCGAGCTTCCGACAGCGGCCGAGTTGCCGGTGCGCATCGCCGCGGTGCTCGATGCCTGCCACCTGCTGTTTACCGAGGGGCACACGCGCTCCGCCGGTGGCGCGCTGGTGGATTCGGGCCTGGCCGAGGAAGCCATCCGCCTCACCCGGCAGCTGCACGCGGCGATCCCGGACCACGACGAAATCGCCGGGGCCTTGGCCCTGATGCTGCTCACACACGCCCGCGCGGGCGCGCGCACCGACGGCGGCAACCTGGTGCCGCTGGCCGAACAGGACCGCTCCCGATGGGATCGGCAGCTGATCGCGGAAGGAGTGCGCATCCTCGAGCGCGTCCTGCCGCGCGGGCACGTCGGCAGATTCCAGCTGCAGGCCGCGATCGCCGCCGTGCACGCCGAGGCCCCCGCCTCGGAGGAGACCGATTGGCGGCAGATCAGCCTGCTCTACGGCATGCTCGCGCGAGTGGCGCCCAGCCCGATCGTGACGCTCAACCGGGCGGTCGCGGTCGGCATGGCGCTCGGCCCGGAGGCCGGTTTGGCCCTCGTCGATCCGCTGCTCGACGACCCGGCCATGCTGCGGCACCACCGAACCCACGCCGTGCGCGCCCACCTCCTGGAGATGGCGGGTGACCCAGTGGCCGCACTCGACAGCTACCGCCGGGCCGCCCGCCTCACCGCGAGCAGGCCCGAACAGCGCTACCTCAATTCTCGAATACGCCGCCTGGATGCTGTCGATCCCTGAGGGCTACTGGCCGGACAGGGCCTCCCGCACGGCTTTTGCGCTGTCAGCCGGGGAGTAGTCGTCGGGGACGCCCTCGACCAGGATGATGTCACCGTCGATGTGGCGCGAGCGCAGCGGTGCGATCTCCTGGTAGGCGGGCGAGTCCCACCAGGCCCGCGCCTCGGCGATCCCGGGAAAGCCGATCACCACGACGCTCCCGGGCCAGCTACCCTCCTTCACCTCGTGCCGCGTCATATGCACGAGAAAGCGGCCACCGTACGGCTCGAAGGTGGCGGGGATGCGCTCGATGTACTCGGCGATCTCCGGGTGCGGGTCAGCCTCCTGCAGATGGGCAATGGCATAGGCGGTCATGGCATCCTCCGGTCGATCGCGCTTCGTTACGCCGCGATCATGGCATGCACCCGAAACCCCGGTCGATTACCTGTCGAGTAAGCAACCCGCTGCACACGTGTAGGGTCTCAAAACTCGTGGCATGTGCTGGTGGGCTGACCTCGGTGTTTCCGGTTTGCCTCAGGTCTTCGCGGCGAGGGTTTGTCTCAGTTCGATGGCATTTCCTCGGGACAGTGAGTTGGTCGGCGGCATTCGGGATCTGATGGCGTCGAGGACATTTAGGCCAAGTGGCGTCAGTGCCGCGCGGCCCCCGGCCGCTGCCCGGGGTGCGCGTGAAGCCGTCGACGACGACGCCGCCATTCACCGCGCGGTGCTGTCCAGCGACAATCCCGCGGAAGCCATGGCTCGACGGAGGACCACACATCGCGACAGAACGGGCACGGGCCGTCAGCCTCTACGCCAAGGCAAAGCGGTAATGAGCGCGGTGTCTCGAATTGTCCTCTGGCGGAGGAAGAAACGAGGCCGCCGATTGTCGGTAGCACCTGCCATCATGCACGCTATGACAACTTCCGACCCCTTGGCCCCATTCCAGTGGCTCCTCACTCACGACGGCCGTCACTGCCCGCTGGACGAGATCTACACCGTGGCCTTCTTCCGCGGGCTCAAGCCGTCGGAGGTGGTGCGCCGCTTCAGCCGCGGCGAGGACCACGGCCAGGAATCGAGCTTCGATGAGCTCATGGAGCAGGCCACCGAGAACGCCTCCATATCCGGCGGATCCGGGGGAGGCACCGTGGGTGTCGTGCAGGTCGGTGAGTGGAGCGTGGCCATCGAGCCGATGGGGTGGATGGCCACGCTCCACGATGTCCTGGCCGAATTGTCGCGTGATTGTGAGGTACTGGCCATCACTCGCCACGACTACGCCGAGGCCAGCTTCGCGTACGCGATCGACGGCACGATTGTCACGGGGTACAAACCCTTGGATTGCCCCTACCTTCGACACGGCTCCGAGCCCGACCGGCTCAACGGGTTCATGCGGGAACTCGGCATGGCGGTGGACAGGTGGGACGACGAGAACGATCGCGACGACGAGTACGACTGGGACGACGAGGACGACAGCGACTACTTCTCTGCCCTGCCGAGTGCTTTCGCCTTGGCCGCGAAGCTCACCCAAGTGCGGTTCATCCCGGAAATCCTCGATCGTGCGATGCTCGTCGGACCCGTCGCGTACAGGTGATCGTCAAGTAGCCGCAGCGACGAGTACGGAATCTCAGAACCATGGCGGATCCGCCACGTCACCGCCACTCATTCTGAGATTCCGTCACGAGTTCCGAGACCCTACAACACGCCGCTATCCGCGTGCCATGTCCACGAATCGGCTCAGGTGCAGCTGGTGGGCGACGGTGATTGTGGCGGTTGGGCCGTTGCGGTGTTTGCCGAGGATGAGGTCGGCTTCGCCGCCGCGGGGGTCGTCGCGTTCGAATGCGTCGGGGCGGTGCAGCAGGATGACCATGTCGGCGTCCTGTTCCAGCGAACCGGATTCGCGGAGGTCGGAGACCATGGGGCGCTTGTCGGTTCGTTGTTCGGGGCCACGGTTCAGCTGGCTGATGGCGACCACCGGGACCTCGAGTTCCTTCGCCAGCAGTTTGAGGCTTCGGGAGAATTCCGAGACTTCCTGCTGACGGGATTCGACCTTCTTGCCGGAGGTCATCAGCTGCAGGTAGTCGACCACGACGAGGCGTAGATCATGACGTTGCTTGAGCCGCCGGGCCTTGGCCCGGATCTCCATCATCGTCATATTCGGTGAATCGTCCACGAACAGCGGCGCCTCGCTGATCTCGCTCATCCGCCGAGCCAGCCGAGTCCAGTCGTCATCGCTCATTCGCCCCGACCGCATATCCCCCAGCTTGATCTTCGCCTCCGCCGACAGCAGACGCATCACGATCTCGGTCCGGCTCATTTCCAGCGAGAAAATCACACTCGCCAAACCGTGCTTGATCGACGCACTGCGCATGAAATCCATTCCCAGCGTCGATTTACCGACACCGGGCCGGGCCGCGACGATGATCATCTGGCCGGGGTGGAGGCCGTTGGTGATTTCGTCGAGTTCGGTGAAGCCGGTGGGGACGCCCAGGGACATGCCGCCGCGGCTGGCGATGGAGTCGATCTCGTCCATCGTGGGCTGCAGCAGTTCCTCGAGGGGGAGGAAGTCGTCGCTGGAGCGGCGCTCGGTGACCTCGTAGATCTCGGCCTGGGCGCGGTCGACGACCTCGGCGACGTCCTGGCCGTCGGCGCCGGCGTAGCCGTATTGGACGATGCGCGTGCCGGCTTCGACGAGGCGGCGCAGGATCGCCTTCTCCGCAACGATTTCCGCGTAGTAGGAGGCGTTGGCGGCGGTCGGGACGGTCTGGGTGAGGGTGACCAGATAGGGCGGGCCGCCGATGCGCTTGAGTTCGCCGCGCCGGTCCAGGGCGGCGGCGACGGTGACCGGGTCGGCGGGCTCGCCGCGGCCGTAGAGGTCCAGGATGGCGTCGAAGACCGCCTGGTGGGCGGGTCGGTAGAAATCGCCCGGGCGGATGACCTCGACGACGTCGGCGATGGCATCCTTGGACAGCAGCATGCCGCCCAGCACCGACTGCTCGGCGGCCATATCGTGCGGGGGCTGGCGACCGAAGTCCTCACCGGGCGTGTCGGAGTAGTCCGAGTGTCCGCGATCATCGACGACTGCCACCAGACTCGACCGTCCTCTCTCATCACACCCGGTGTCGACGGTATCGACCACTCGTTGTACGCCCGGGGTACGACACGTTCGAATTCCGTACGACCGCCCCACCGGATGCGCACCAGCTCAGAGGCGGTGTCGCAGCAAACCGATGGTGCGCTCGGAAAGGCTCACGAAAACGCGTCGTTCGGGGCGCCGGAGTGCGACACCGGGAAGAACCTAAGGGACCGAACTGGGGACTACCAAACCGTGGTGTGCACACGCCTGTGGATAAACTGGGGACTGTTCACCTGCTGTTGTGCAGCCCCTGTGCATTACCTGGGGAAAACCGACTCGGTAATACCAATTTCCACTGGTAGGCGCGGATTTTCATGGATGCCCACATGTGGATCGATTGCGCATCGGCGTGTCTTTCGAGATGAACAGCCGGGCGTGTTGGGTTAACAGTGCTCTCCCGGGTTATGGCCTGGATCACATTACGGGTGGTTGGTTTGGAAAGTTGTCCCCAAACAGTCCCGAGCTGGGGTTAAACCTCGCGGCCATAATCAACCATGCGGTCTGTTGATAGCTGGGCGCGGAATAGCTAATAAATAGTTACCCCCGAATTTTGCCCACACGGGCGCAGCCGAAGGCCACCCTCGTGGAGATACGAAGGTGGCCTTCGGCGATGCGTCAGCGGCGTGCCGTCACTCGGCGGCGACGACCTGCAGCTCGACCTTGGCACTCACGTCCGGGTGCAGGTGCACCACGACGGCGTGCTTGCCGGTGGTCTTGATGTGCGCCTTCGGCAGCTCGATGCTGCGCTTGTCGACGACCGGGCCGCCGGCGGTCTTGATGGCGCCCGCGACGTCGGCCGCGGTGACCGAGCCGAACAGCTTGCCGGTGCCGGCGGTCTTCACCGACAGCGAGACATCGGACAGGCCCTCGATGGCCTGCTTGAGCTCGTTGGCGTGGTCGAGGTCGCGCACGCGGCGGGCGTCCTGGGCCCGACGGATGCCCTCGACCTGCTTCTGTGCGCCCTTGGTGGCGGGGATCGCCAGGCCGCGCGGCAGCAGGAAGTTGCGGCCGTAACCGTCCTTGACCTCCACGGTGTCGCCGGGGGCACCGAGGTTGTCCACATCAGCGGTCAGAATCAGCTTCATCGTGTGCCTCCCGTTCTCAGCGAGCCGTGGACACGTACGGCAGCAGCGCCAACTCGCGGCTGTTCTTCACCGCGATGGCGATATCGCGCTGGTGCTGAACGCAGTTGCCGGTGACGCGGCGGGCACGGATCTTGCCGCGGTCGCTGACGTACTTGCGCAGCAGCGTCGTGTCCTTGTAGTCGATCTTGACCGTGCCGGACTTGCTCTCCTTGCAGAAGGCACACGCCTTCTTCTTCAGCACCTTTTCGCGCGCCGGTGCTTTGGCCATTGTCTTACTCCGTAATTCCTGGGGGCCCGTGTGGCCCCGATGTGAAAGCCGTTGTCAGAACGGCGGTTCGTCGTCCATCTGGCCGCCCCCGAAGGAGCCGGCCGCGGGAGCGCTGCCCCACGGATCGTCGCCTGCGCTCTGAGCGCCGCGCGAGCCGCTGGAGCCACCGAAGCCCCCACCACCACCGGAGCCGCCACCGAAGCCGCCGCCGCCACCACCGCGGGTGGTCTTGTTGACCTTGGCGGTGGCATACCGCAGGGAGGGACCCACCTCGTCGACCTCGAGCTCGACGACCGTGCGCTTCTCACCCTCGCGGGTTTCGTAGGAGCGCTGCTTGAGCCGTCCGCTCACGATGACGCGAGCGCCTCGGGTCAGGCTTTCGGCGACATTCTCCGCGGCCTCACGCCAGATGTTGCAGCGCAGGAAAAGCGCCTCGCCGTCTTTCCATTCGTTGGTATTACGGTCGAACACGCGGGGCGTCGACGCGACGGTGAAATTCGCCACCGCCTGGCCCGCGGGCGTGAATCGAAGTTCCGGATCGGCCGTCAAATTTCCGATGACGGTGATAACCGTGTCGCCTGCCATGGTTCCTCCTGCTCTCCGGTGCAGTCCGCTGTAGCACTCGCCTGTTGCGCTAGAGCCTAGAGATAGGCACCGACGACTACGAGGGCTGATTGCGGGGAGGTGGGGATTACTTCTTGTCGTTGCGCAGCACCTTGGTGCGCAGCACCGACTCGTTCAGCCCCAGCTGACGGTCCAGCTCGCTCACCGTGGCGGGCTCGGCGGTCAGATCGACGACCGCGTAAATGCCTTCGCTCTGCTTGTTGATCTCGTAGGCCAGACGACGGCGGCCCCACAGATCGACCTTGTCGATCTTGCCACCCTGCTGGGAGACCACACTGAGCATCTTGTCCAGGTTCGGACCGACGGTGCGCTCGTCCAGGTTCGGATCGAGAATGACCATCACTTCGTAATGACGCACGGGAACCCATCACCTCCTGTGGACTAAGGACGGCCCACGGACGGTCCGTGGGCAGGAGGGTCGTTGCGTCAGCAACCCGACAAGGCTACATGAACGGTCCTTCACCAGCGAAATCGATCCCCACCGGTGGGGAATGCGGGCGATGGCCGGGTATGGCACATATCGTGGTGGCCATGTCGAACCGACCCGCCGCCCGCGTCGCCGTCCCGGCGGGAGCGATGGGGCAGGAGGCAGTGTGCGCCGCCGCCTAGCCTTCCGCAGCGAGCGCGCATCCGGCACACCGCGACCGGTGGGCCGGGTCGCGGCGGCGAGTGCGCTGCTGCTGTGCGGGGTGACGCTGGTGTTCGCCTATCTCAACAAGGCGCGCTGCGCCGGAGGGCCGTTCACCGAGGACGGCCGGAGCGAACTGTTCGACCGCGTCAAGGACTCCGATGTCTGTTATTCCGACATCCAGTTCCTGTGGCTCGGCCGCGATATCAACGAGCACGTCTTCCCCTACATCAGCGGCGGCATCACACCCGACGGCACGCTGACCGGCGGCGCCGTGGAATATCCGGTGCTCAGCGGGCTGCTGATGTGGCTCGGGGCGGCGGGTGCGGACAACGACGCCGCGTTCCTGTTGCACTCGGCGCTGCTGCTGGCGCCGTTCGCCCTGCTGACGGCGTGGATGCTGGGCCGGCTGTCGGGGTCGGCCGCGCTGCTGTGGTCGGTGGGTCCGCCGCTGGTGCTCTACGCCTTCCACAACTGGGAACTGCCCGTGGTGTGCACGGCGGTGGCGGCCGTGTACGTGGTCACCGTGCCGACCCGATATTCCTTGCGGGCCAGAGCGATCGCGGCCGCGGTGCTGCTGGGGATCGGCTTCTGCCTGAAGCTGTATCCGGGCATCTTCGTCCTCCCGCTGGCGCTGTATGTGCTGGTCCGGGCGGGCCATGGCGATGATCGGCGGCGCTACGACGTGCGCGGGGCGCTGGCCGTGGTGGGTGCGGCCGTGGCCACGGTGGTGGCGATCAATCTGCCGTTCGCGCTGGCCGGTTACGACGGCTGGCGGGCCTCCATCACGTTCCAGCAGTTGCGGCAGGCCGATATCACCACCAACTCGATTTGGTACTGGGGTCTTCGGCCGATGTTCGGCGACACCCCGGGGGCCGAGGAGTCGTTCCAGGACGTGGTGTCGACGGCCTCGCCCCTGCTGGTGGTGCTCGCCTTCGCCGTGGCCGTGTGGCTCGGGTGGAAGCGGTATACGAACGGCGGCCCGTTCCCGTGGGTCGGGGTCAGCGCCTCGATGCTGTGTGGATTCCTGTTGTTCCACAAGGTGCATTCACCCCAATACACGCTGTGGCTGATTCCGTTCCTGGTGCTGCTCGAGGTGCCGTGGTCGGCGATCGGACTGTATCTGCTGGCCGATGCCGCCATCGGCGTCGGCGTGTTCCGCTACTTCTATGCGCTGGGCAGCGGTGCGCCCGCGGAGCTCGACGAGCACGTCGTGCAGTTCGGGGTGTGGGGTCGCGCGATTCTGCTGGTGCTGTTCTTCTTCCTGTTCCCGCGTGCCGAGATGCGCGGGCAGCGCAAGGAGCCGCCGCCCGTTCCCCGGTACGAACCGGGCGAATTGGTCTCGGCGGCGCACTGATTCACTTCGTGCGCCGGGCGCGGAATGCCGCACTCTTGGCGCGGTTGCCGCAGCGCGTCATATCGCACCAGCGCCGCGAGCCGGCGCGGGAGGTGTCGACGTAGAGGCGGGTGCAGACGCCCTGTTCACACTCCTTGATCCGCGTGCGGTCCGGGCCGCCGAGCAGTTCGACCGCGGCGCGGGCGATGGCCGCCAGCGCGGCGCCCACGTCGCCGGTGCGTCGTACCGTCGCGTCGGCCTCCAGCATCACACTCGGCGGATCGCCCGCGGCGAACTCGTTGATCAGTGCCCGGTCGTCCGCGTCGTACGGCTGACCGTGCCGGGCGGCCGAGGCCAGTCGGTAGGCGGCCTCGCGGAGCTCGACGGCGCGGCGCAGGGTCGTCGTATCGCAGTCGGGCTCGGCGTCGAGTAGTCCGGCGGCGACCAGCCACCGGGCCAGATCCTGCGGGGTGACCAGCCGTTCCCTGCTCTCGGTGGTGCGCGTGTGGAGCGTGCCCGCGAAGTCCAGGGCGAGGTTCCCGCTGACGAAGGTGAACATCCTCCCATAGTAACCGGCTTGACAGGTTATCGACGTCGATGCCACGGTGATAACCGTTCTAGGTGGTTAGTTACGGAGGGTGTGTGAAGACTCGAGTGCTGGACGTGGCCGCGCCGACGGCGTTCGTCCTGATGTGGAGCAGTGCTTTCGTCGTCGGGATCATCGGCGTGGGCGCCGCCCCTCCGCTGCTGGTGTTGTTCGCCCGGTTCGGACTCGCCGGTGTGGCACTGACGCTGTACGCCTTGGCGGTGCGTGCCGCCTGGCCGCGCGGTGCGCAGTTGGGTCACACGGTGGTGGTCGGCCTGCTGATGCAGCTGATTCAATTCGCCGCGTTCTACACGGCCATGGCCGATCATGTGTCCGCCGCGGTGATTTCCCTTGTGCAAGGGCTGAATCCGGTGGTGATCGCGCTGTTCGCCGGTCGCGTGCTCGGGGAGGTCGTGACCCCGCGGCAATGGCTGGGATTCGGGATCGGCGGTGTCGGAGTCGGCTTGGCCGTGGCCGATCAAACGGCGTTCTCGGTGGCCGGACTGGTGTTCTGCGTCATCGGTCTGCTGGGGTTGAGCCTGGGGACGGTGTATCAGAAGCGATTCACCCCCACTGTCGATTCACGGTCGGCGACGGCGGTGCACGTGCTGGTCAGTACGCCCTTCGCGGGCGTAATGGCCTTGGCGCACCACGATTTTCACGTCGAGCATCCAGGCCGCTTGGCCGCCGCACTGCTGTGGATGGTGCTGGTGAATTCGATGGGCGCATTCCTGCTGTTGAATTCGATGCTGGGGCGCTGGGACACCACCCGGGTGGGCAAGCTGTTCTTCGCCATCCCCGCGGTGACCGCCGTGATGGCCTGGCTGGTGATCGATCAGCCCTTGCGGCCGTTGACGATTGCCGGGCTCGGTGTGGGCGTGCTCGGGATGGTGCTCGCGTCCCGGCGTGCCGCCCACGGCGAGCCGACCACGTCGCTGGGCGAGGGTCCCGGCGAGCCCGCGAAGGCCAGAGTCCCGGTGGCCGCGCGCTGACCGTCCGGCACGCAAAAGGCGGCATTCCGGATCGCCGCCGATCCGCACCCGGGTCGGCGGCGAGGCATGTCACCGTTCCCCGTGCGCGAAATCCTCACCGTGTGCCGCGCGAATCACCCCGTCCAGCACCTCGCGCGTGCGGTGCAGATCCTTGATGGAGGCATCGATCCGATCGCGTTCGGCCTCGAGCGTTTCGGTCAGCAGGGTCGTCGCGAGGGCGTTCGGAGTGCCGTCGGAGTCGTGGATGCACGGCAGCAATTGGGCAACGGTGCGGCTGTGCAGCCCGGCGGCGAACATCTCCTGGATGCGAATCACCCGATCCACGGCCGCTTCCGGATACTCGCGCTGTCCGCCCGACGTGCGGGTGGACGCCAGCAGTCCCTGACTCTCGTAGTAGCGCAGCGACCGGACGCTCACTCCGGTGCGTTTCGCCAGCTCACCGATGCGCACGGTTTCGCTCCTTGCACCTGACATTGATGTCAGGTTCTACGGTACGCCCATGTTGCTGCTGACCGAATATCGCACTCGTCACCTCGACCTCCCCAATCGGGTGGTGATGGCGCCGATGACCCGCCTGCGCTCGCTGTCGGACGGCTCGCCCACCGCGGACGTCGCCGACTACTATGCCCAGCGGGTCGCGGCGGGACTCATTGTCTCCGAAGGCATCTGGCCGCACACCACCGGACAGAGCGAAGCCTGGGTGCCCGGCCTGCAGACGGCGGCCCACGTGGCCGCCTGGCGTCGGGTCACCGATGCGGTGCATGCCGCCGGTGGGCGAATCTTCGCGCAGCTCATGCACGGTGGCCGCAAGGGACACCCGCTGGCCCGCATCGACGGCACGCTGCCCGCGGGCCCCTCGGCGGTCTCCGATGGTGACGTATTGCATTTGCTCGACGGCGGTAAAGCGGCGTCGCTCACTCCGCGCGCGATGACCGGTGCCGACATCGGCGCCGCGGTCGAACACTATGCGGCCGCCGCGGCCAATGCGCTGTCCGCCGGTTTCGACGGTGTCGAAATCCACGGCGCCAACAGTTATCTGATTCACCAATTCCTCGCCGACAACACCAACCTGCGCACCGACGAATTCGGCGGATCGATCGAGAATCGGATGCGTTTCCCGCTCGCGGTCGTCGATGCCGTTGCCGCCGTGGCCGGTTCGCATCGAACCGCCATCCGGCTGTCTCCCGGCAATCCGCAATTCGGTATGCGCGAGGACGATCCGGCGCCGCTGTACCGCGCGCTCGTCGCGGAATTGGACGGCCGCGAGCTGGCCTATCTGCACCTGACCGACAACGATGCCTATCCGGCACTGGCCGATCTGCGCCCGCGCTGGCGCGGCACGCTGATTGCGAACGTCGGGGAGAATCGGGAGCCGACCTCCGCGGCCGCCGCCGAACGGGCGCTGCGCGAGGGATACGCCGATCTGGTGTCGTTCGGGCGCGCTTTCATCGCCAATCCCGATCTGGTGCACCGAATCACGAACGATCTTCCGCTCGCCGCTATTCGCAACGACGTCCTTTACGGCCGGACCGCGACCGGCTATACGGATTACCCGTCCTGGAGTGCGATCCCGGAAGCGGCAAGTTCCGTCTTCCGAAGTGGCGCCAGCAACGTTGACCGACGAGTAGCAACTTCGTAGCGATACATCGGGATTTTGAGCCGAACACGAAACGAAGAACACAAAACGACAGGATCGTGAGAATTGGGGCAGCCAGCCGCTACGCTCCCCCTCTATGACCCCGATCTCATCGGAGGCATCGGTCGATGCCGACGCTCACGAGCCCGAGCGACGGCATCGACCTGCCTGGAAACAGCGGTTGATCTCCTTCAGGCCCGGGCCGTTGCACGCGTCGGCAATCGTTTCCTGCGTGGTGGCATACAAATCTTTCGAGATGTCGTACGCCGCACTGCACGACCTCGCGGTGCGCAATCTCGTGGCGCCGCAGCTGGCCGCCAATGTTCCCATAGTGACCGATGGGCTAATGGTCGGATCCATCATCGCCACCGCCTCCTTCCGCAAAGGCGGGTTGGGTTGGTGGTACGCAACGGGCTTGTTCGTGTTGTCGACTCTGCTGTCGGTGGCGGGAAATATCGAATATGCCCGAGAGATCGGTGGCGACATCGTGTCGGTGAGCATCTACGCCGGCATGCCCATGACAATGATGTTCGCCGTGCACCTCACGCTGATGCTGTGGAATCGGCGGCAGGATCGCAAGCCGCGCACCGTCGCCCAGGAACTCCCCGAGCCCGTCCGGGCCCATGAAACCGCGCAGAACCACGAGTCCGCCGAGACCTGCGAGACGACACGGCATCTCGACACCGAGCCGATCCATGCATTCGGCGAACCGGACTCGGACGACTTGCCCGTGCCGGATATGTTCGACATGTCCGATCTTCCGACCGAGCCGGAGCGCAAACCCTTTCTCGGTCCATTCATTGCCGCCCCGCTCACCGAGCCCCGCCGCTACCCGCCCGCGGCGACGGTGGACAACCGTAGCCTCGTGCACACGAGCGCACCGCTGTAGTACCCGTCCAGTCCTTCCGAATTCTCATCGAGGGAGCCGACTCATGTCGTCAAACGTTGGGCAGTACCAGGATATGGGGCAATATCGCGAATTGGCAGGCCGATTGGCGTCGATCATGCAATCCGGTCCCGAACGAGCCGGGGCGCTCAATCAGTTCATCGAGGCGGTGTCGAATCCGCAGATGTTCACCGATATGTTGATCGCCTACGCCGGGCGCTGGTTCAACGAGACCGGCGGGGCGTCGGTACTTCTCGGCCCGGAGATGTTCTGGGCGCTGTCGGCACCGGATGCGCCGGTCGGCAATTCCCTTGCCGCCGAGATGGCGACCTATGCCGAGGGCAGCATCAGCGGCGGCGAGCGCAATCGCAAGATGCTGCTGATCTGCCTGCTCGAACATCTCGCCCAGAATCAGTGGCAGGCCGCCACGGCCGGTCTCGCCGAACCGCGGATCAGTACCAACGGGTTGGTCTGAGCCGTCTCAGTGCCAGCGTTCCAGCAGCCGATTCGCCTCGGCCGCCAGCGCTCGCTGCAAAAAGGGGCCGAAACTGACGCGGGCGACACCTAGTTCGGCGAACCAGGCGCGGCCGCCGCTGTCGGGCGGGGCGATGGCATTGACCGGCAGCGGCAGTTCCGTGCACAGCCGACGCAGGATGTCGGCGTCGCGCGTGCCGACCGGATACAACACGTCGGCACCGGCCTCGGCGGCCAGGAGCAGGCGGGCGATGACACGCTCGACGCGGTCGGCGGCATCCCCGTCCTGGCGCAGGAAAAGGTCGGTGCGGGCGTTGATCACCACATGCACACCACTGCTGTCGGCGGCCCGGCGTAGCTCGCCGACGAATTCGGCATGCTCCTGCGGCTCGCGCAGCCGTCCGCCCTCGCTGTGGACGGTGTCCTCGATATTGAGTCCGATCGCGCCTGCCTCGAGCAGACCGTCGATCAGCTGCGCGGGCTTCAACCCGTAACCGGATTCGATATCCACCGAGACGGGAACGTCGACGGCCGAGGTGATTTCGCGAACACGGGCCATCGCCTCCGCGTAGGTCATCCCCTCCCGATCGGATTTGCCCAGCGAATCGGCCAGCGGATGGCTGCCCACCGTGAGACCCGAGAACCCGGCCTCCTGGGCCAGTTTCGCCGACCATGCGTCCCAGACCGTCGGCAGGATCACGGGATCCCCGGGTCGGTGCAGGCTCAGGAAGGTGGTTGCCTTCTCGCTCAGCGTGCTCATGGCTCGATCCTTCCGTACGGGACCGCTCCCGCGCCAGGGTGTTATTGCGGGGCCGGGACGTGCGAGTGGGTGACGGTCACCGGCGCCAGCCGCGGCCGCAGCGCCGCGGGTAGCCACGGCAGCAGGGGATCGGCCGCCCGGTCCAGGATGCCGCCCACCGGATCGTCGACGCCGTCGCGGCGCACCGGATCCTCGGTGGGGCGGTAGATCTGCCGCACGATCAGCACGCACAAGCCGATCACCGCGAGATCGCGCAGGACGACGGCGCCGGTGAACCACTGCTCCGGCACGCCCTTGCGGTCGGTGCCCAGGTAGTAGTACATCCGCGGGAACCACACCAGCGCGTCGATCGTCATCCACGCCAACAGGATTCGCCGATGCGGCAGCGCCAGCACCGCCAGCGGGACCAACCACAGCGAATACTGCGGGCTCCACACCTTGTTGGTGAGCAGGAAGGCCGCCACGACCAGGAAGGCCAACTGTGCCAACCGCGGCCGCCGCGGTGCGGTCAAGCCGATGTAACCGATCGCCGCGCAGGCGCCGGCGAACAGCAGCAGCGAGACCAGATTCAGGACCGTGGGCGTCTCCGACGAGGCCAGCGGGCCGTCGAAACCCTGCCAGCCGGTGAACGAGGTGATCACGTTGTAGAGCGAATCCGGGTCGGCGTGGCGTTCGGTGTTGAGGCGGAAGAACTCCCGCCACCCGTCGGTGAACGGCACCGCGATCGGCAGATTGACCAGCAGCCAGGTGAACGCCGCGGACGCGACGGCGACCCCGGCCGCCCGCAGCGGGCGGATCCGCGCGCCGTCCAGATACTCGCGCACCGCCTGCAGCGGACCGGTTCCCCGGTGGCGCAGATGTTCCCACAGCGCGGGCAGTCGCTGACGGCTGTCGGCGCGCAGGCACAGCACCACGATCGGGCCCAGCAACAGCAACGGATACAGCTTCGCCGCCCCGCCCAGGCCGAGCAGCACCCCCGCCAGCACCGGCCGCCGCCGCGACCAGGCCAGCAGCCCGGTGGCGGCGAAGGCCGTTGCCAAGGCATCGAAATTGGTGAACACGTGCACCAGCACCAGCGGCGACAGCGCCACCAGCGCCGCATCCCAGACGCGTCGGCCCGACAGCCGCGCCGACGCCCAGACCGTCACGAGCCAGGCCATCGCCAGGCCCACCACCGCGACGTTGAAATACACCACCACCGGAAGCGCACCGGGCAGGCGCAGGGCCTGCCACGCATTGGACACTTCCATCGACAGCCACTGGTACAGGCCCGACAACACCGGATATTCCATGTAGCGGGTCTGCGGTCGGCCGTCCGAGCCGAAGTCGGTCCACTGCTTCTTGTACGGGAACGCGCCCTCGTCGAGATGTTCGGCGCCGTAGAGCGGGACTGTGTCCGAGTAGCACATGGCCACGTATTGGCGGCCGTTGTTCCAGTCCAGCGTGAGACGGCCCTGGCCGTCGGTGGTCTGCTGGATGCAGCCGGCCTTCCCGGCCCAGCCGAGCGCGAGAAATACCACGGCGAAGGCCAGCATCACGCGCAGCGGCGTCCAGAACCGGCTGCGGCCGATCAGGGCGTGATCACCGACCGGCCCGCCCACGATCGTGGCCGCCTGGGAGGTCAGCGAATCGGTGCGACTGGGCTTGTCGCGCCAGTCCGCCGAGCGCAGATCCGGTGCCAACGGCGCCGGGGACGTGGGCCGGGCCTCCCCTGCCGATAGCGGGTCGTCCCCGGCTGCCGCGGGTGTCACCAGTTGCTGCTCGATCACGACATCTGAGGCTACCGGCGCCCGGAGTCGTATCCGTTCCCGGCGGTCGGTCGCGAATTACCGCCGGTACCACCGGATTCCGCCGTCGTCGGGGACGAGCCGTCGGACGGGGCGACCGGCTGGCCGGGCAGC
Source organism: Nocardia transvalensis (assembly GCF_015477765.1). GTDB lineage: Bacteria > Actinomycetota > Actinomycetes > Mycobacteriales > Mycobacteriaceae > Nocardia > Nocardia transvalensis_A. Next base: position 487,059 of record NZ_JADLQQ010000003.1, read on the forward strand.
GGGCCGGGGCCCTGCTGCTGCTGTTGCTGCTGCGGCGCTCGCTGCTGCGACTGCGGGTTGGGCACGATGCCCGGTACCGGGATCCGGACGCCCGGCAGCACCTCGACCTCGCTGGGTGTCACCACGACCGGCGGCTGGTACTGCTCCTGGGTCGTCGACGGCGGGGTGTAGGCCGCGGTCCACGACGGCACGCCGGCCTGGCCGCGGATCGGCTTGGGCGGTGGGAACTTCTCGACGGGCGTGCCCTTGAGCGCGCCGTCCATGGTGTCCTTCCAGATATCCGACGGCAGGCCCGAGCCGTAGATCATGCCGCCGCCGGCATTGCGCAGCTTCTCACCCTGCTCGGTGCCGACCCACACCGCGGTCGACAGCGACGGGGTGAAGCCCACCATCCAGGCGTCGCGGTTCTCTTCGGTATCACCCAGCTGTGCGGTACCGGTCTTGGTGGCGGATTCGCGGCCACCGGCCAGCCCGTGCTGGCGCGAGTACTGCGCGATCGGCTTCATCGCATCGATCAGGTTGCTGGTGATGGCGTCCGAGACGCGTTGCTCACCGGCGACGTCACCGCGGTCCAGCAGCACCTGCCCGTCGGCGGTGACCACCTTCTGCACGAAGTGCGGCTTGTGGTAGACGCCGTTGGCGGCGATGGTGGCGTAGGCCGAGGCCATATCCAGCGGCCGCACCTGGTACTGGCCCAGGATGATGCCGTTGTTCGGCGGCCCGCCGTCCGGCTCGACCAGCGACTTGCCCACGCCCGGAATGTTTTCCGGAATGCCCATCTTGTGCGCCATCTCGGCGATCTTCGACGGGCCGGACGGGCCCATATCCATCTCCATGCGGTAGAAGCTGGTGTTGAGCGATCGCTTGAGCGCCTCGGCGATGGTGCAATTACCGCAGGTCTCGTTGGCCACGTTGGTGATCTCGAAGCCGTGGTTCTGCGAGGCGGGGATCGGCCCGCTGTCGTACATCGTCGACAGCGGCTTGCCCATCTCCAGGTTCTGCGCCAGACCGAACACCTTGAACGACGAGCCGGGCATCAGGCCCGCATTGGCGAAGTCGAAACCTTGGCCGTTCTCACCGCCGTAGTAGGCCTTGACCGCACCGGTCTTCGGATCCACCGACACCGCCGCGGTTCGCAGATTCTCCGGCTCGCCCTTCATGTTCTTGTTGACGGCATCGACCATGGCCTGCTGGGCCTTCTGATCGATGGTGGTGGTGATCTGCAGGCCCTCCTTGTTGATCTGGGTCTCGGAGATGCCGGCGTCGGTCAGCTCCCGCATCACCTGCCGCTTGATCAGGCCCTCCGGACCCGAGCCGGCCGAATCGGGACCGGTTGCGCTGGACGGCTGCACCTTCGGGTACACCATCTTCGCCCGATCGGCGGAGGACAGATTGCCCATCTGGACCATGCCGTCGAGCACGTAATTCCAGCGCTGCTCCGCGCCTTTCGGGTTGTTCTCCGGATCCAAGCCGTAGGGCTGGTTGATCACGGCGGCGAGGACCGCGCCCTCCTCGACGGTCAGATCCTGGACCTTCTTGTCGAAGTAGGCATGCGCGGCGGCATCGATGCCGAAGACGCCGCGGCCGAACGGAATGACATTCAGGTAGGCGGTGAGGATGTCGTCCTTGCTCCACTGCCGCGCCATCTTCGCCGCGATCACCAGCTCGCGCATCTTGCGGCTGAGCGAGTGCTGATTGCCGACCATCGCGTTCTTCACGTACTGCTGGGTGATCGTCGAACCACCGCCGGCGGTCTCCTTGCCCATCAGGTTGTCGCGCAGCGCGCGGGCGAAACCGGAGACGGAGAAGCCCGGGTTGGTGTAGAACGAGCGGTCCTCGGCCGCGATCACGGCATTGCGCACATGCGGCGGGATGTCGTTGATCGTCACGTCGGTCCGGTTGCCCTGCGGCGGAACGATCTTGCTGATGACCGATTCGCCGTCGGAGGCGAGGATGGTCGCGACCTGATTGGTTTTGAGATCGCCCGGTTGGGGTACCGACACGGTGGTGTAGGCGACCAGGAAGGTCGCACTGGGCACCACGATTGCCAATGCCACCAACACGTACAGCACCCGGCGCACGATGCGCCACGGCGATTTCTTCTTCTTGGCCTGTGGACGACGACCACCGGGTCCGCCCGAACCGCCGCCACCGCCGCCCCGCCGCGGCGGGGGGCCCGACGGGGGAGTCGTCCCGCCGACCGTGCGGCGGCTGCCGGTGTTCGGACCGGTCGAGCCGTTGCCCTCGCCTGCCGGACGCGGGCGCGTCGCCGTACCGCCGCGCTGCGCGCCCGCCTCACCCAGCGATCCGGCCGCCAGTTTCTGTGTGCCCTGGGGGCCGGTCGGCGCACCGGGGCGCTGCGGCGGCGGGCCGGGGCGACGCGGTGGCTGACCGTTGGGCCCGCGCGGCGGCTGGCCGGCCGGGCCGCGCGGCGGTTGGCCGCCCGGAGTCTGTGCGCCCGGGCCGCCCCGGCGTGGACCGGCGCCGGGTGGCGGACCTTGACGGAGCGGTGGCAGTGGCCGTGCGCCCGGAGGTGGTCCGGCGGGACGTGGCGGCGGATAGCCACCCGGCCCCGGTTGCGGGCCGCGCGGACGGCGGCCGCCGTTCGGTCCATCGTCGTAGGGCGAAGTCACAGCCTGGATCTCCATAACTCGAAACGGTCCGGATGCGGTCACACGACCGCGCGGGCACGCCGGTGCTCCGCATGTCAGTGGGCGGCGAGCCCCCTCACTCGGCCGCAGTCCGGCGGGTGCCGGTGCGGCGACGCGTGGGCGTCGGAGCGCGACCGAGCACATAGGACTGCACCAGGTGATTCCAACTGCAGGTCCGGCACACCTCCACGACGTGCACCGTGAACTCCTCGCGAGTTTCCGCCAGCCGGATCAGCTCCTCGGGCGTGCGGGCCGATCCCGCCATCGGCCCCAGCCCCTCGCCGTAGACCCACGATACGAGAGTGAGCTGCTCTTTTCGGCAGATAGGGCATGTGACCTCGCTCCCCCGCCCATGAAATTTGGCCGCCCGCAGCAGATACGGATTCGCATCGCATACCTCGGCGACATCCACCCGGCCCGCATACACGTCGGCCAGCAGTGACCGGCGCCGAAGCGCATAGTCCACTACCTGCCGCTGAATTCGCACGACAACCAGAGTAGCGGGGACGACCGACTACCGCTGCCGCGCTGTGGGCCGTCGTTGCGGTCCCGTGGCGGCGGGCCAGGGGTGTGCACCGCGACGCTGTCGACGCAGATATATCAGTCCGATATAGTTTGTCACTGCATCCATCGGTTAGGTCTGCAGATAACAGTCAGGAGGTGAGGCCCGATGCTCGAGCTGGCGATTCTCGGGCTGCTCCTGGAGTCGCCCATGCACGGCTACGAGCTGCGTAAGCGGCTGACGGGCCTGCTGGGGCCGTTCCGGGCCTTCTCCTACGGATCGCTGTATCCGACTCTGCGGCGCATGCAGGCCGACGGCCTGATCGCCGAGGAGAGCCCGGCGGGCGCGGTCACGCGACGCGCGCGGCGGGTCTACCAATTGACCGAGGCGGGGCGGGAGCGGTTCAACGAACTGCTCGCCGACACCGGCCCGCAGAACTACACCGATGACGGCTTCGGCGTTCATCTCGCCTTCTTCAGCCGCACTCCCGCCGAGGCGCGGATGCGGATTCTCGAGGGCAGACGGCGGCAGGTCGAAGAGCGCCGAGAAGGACTGCGGGAGGCGATCAAACGGGCCAGCGGGACCCTGGATCGCTACACCCGCCAGCTCCATCAGCTCGGTCTCGAATCCAGCGAGCGCGAAGTGCGCTGGCTCAACGAGTTGATTGCAGCGGAGCAATCACTGAAGGCGGCACCACAGAAAGAGGGAAAAAACGGCCATGAGTGATGTCAACACAGCTGAACACGCCACCGAGATTCGCGTGGCCATCGTGGGTGTGGGCAACTGCGCGTCCTCGTTGGTCCAGGGTGTGCAGTACTACAAGGATGCGGACGAGTCCGCGACTGTCCCCGGCCTCATGCACGTCAAGTTCGGTCCCTACCACGTCCGCGATGTGAAGTTCGTCGCCGCGTTCGACGTCGACGCCAAGAAGGTCGGATTCGAACTGTCGGATGCGATCTTCGCCAGCGAGAACAACACCATCAAGATCTCCGATGTGCCGCCGAGCGGCGTCACCGTGCTGCGTGGCCCGACGCTCGACGGTATCGGCAAGTACTACGCGGAAACCATCGAGCTGTCCGACGCCGAGCCCGTCGATGTGGTGCAGGCGCTGAAGGACGCGAAGGTCGACGTGCTGGTGTCCTACCTGCCGGTGGGCTCGGAGGAGGCCGACAAGTTCTACGCGCAGTGCGCCATCGATGCGGGTGTGGCCTTCGTCAACGCGCTGCCGGTGTTCATCGCCTCGGATCCGGTGTGGGCGAAGAAGTTCACCGACGCCGGTGTGCCGATCGTCGGTGACGACATCAAGAGCCAGGTCGGCGCGACCATCACCCACCGCGTGATGGCCAAGCTGTTCGAGGACCGCGGCGTGCAGCTGGATCGCACCATGCAGCTGAACGTCGGCGGCAACATGGACTTCAAGAACATGCTCGAGCGCGACCGGCTGGAGTCGAAGAAGATCTCGAAGACCCAGGCCGTCACCAGCAACATCAAGAAGGAGCTGGGCGCCAAGGACGTGCACATCGGCCCGTCCGACCACGTCGGCTGGCTCGACGACCGCAAGTGGGCCTACGTGCGCCTCGAGGGCCGCGCCTTCGGTGACGTGCCGCTGAACCTGGAGTACAAGCTCGAGGTGTGGGACTCGCCGAACTCGGCCGGCATCATCATCGACGCCATCCGCGCGGCCAAGATCGCCAAGGACCGCGGCCTCGGCGGCCCGATCATCCCGGCCTCGGCCTACCTGATGAAGTCCCCGCCGCAGCAGCTCGCCGACGATGTCGCCCGCACGCAGCTGGAGGAGTTCATCCAGGGCGCGTAATGCCTTACGCATCAAGGAGATAGGGCCGACGGGATCTGCTCCCGTCGGCCCTTCGTCCGTCCGGGACGACGACGGTCAGTCGAGGGAGACGTATACCTCGACCGACGTCGGACCCGTGTAGCGCTCGAGCTCCGCGGTGTGCGAGCGGGTGATGGTTCCCGCGTTCTCCGCCTTGGCCACCTTTGCCCAGGCGGTGCGCAGCAGGTCGTAGGGCTTGTCGGAGACGACGAATTTGGCGTAGCGCCCGGGCGGGATCCGGGTGAGCACGTCGCCGACATCGAGGTCGTCCAACGAGCGCAGCTCATAGCCCAGTACCGCCACGGCATGGTCGTTCTGGCCGATATAGGCCGCCACCCGCGGCACGTTCTTCTCCCGCGCCAGGTAGCGGTCCCAGGTGAAGTTCACCAGGTCGAGGTCACGCGCGGTGACCTCGCGCCCTGCCAGCGGGACGGTCAGCCCGCCGACGAGGCTGCCGTCCAAGGTGACGATTTCGAAGTCCACGGTTGTCCCCTACCTGTCGCCCTCGCCGGTCGTGCCCTCGTCGGTCAGCGCGACGAACACCTCGGCCGTATGCCCGTCCGGATAGTGTTCGAAATCGCCGGTATAGGCCCGCACCAGCGCGCCGGCCGCCTCCAGATCCCACACCGCGCGCCAGATCGACACGATGGTGTCGCCGAGGTTGTCACCGCTGCGGATGAACCGGGCGAACCGGCCACCGGGCACGCGCGCGAGCACGTCCCCCGGCAGCAGATCGTCCAGGCTCTCGCAGCGGTAGCCGACGATATGGGTCAGATACGAGCCGATTTCCGGCGCATGGTCCACATATGCGGTCGCGGGCGGTCCGGGCAGACTGCGCGAAAGGTTGCGCTTCCAGGCCTCCTCCACCTTCACCCGGCGCGGTCCCTCGACCGCCAGCGCCGGGCTGCGTAGCACCGTCCCCGCCACCAGCGTCTCGTGGCGCTCAACGACATTGAAATCCACCGGTGTCGCCCCTATGTCTTGTGTTGTGTGGTGGTCCGCCCGGCTTCCGTCGGTGCGGTAGACCACCCTGCTCTCAGCCCTGCTCCCGGTCGTACCCGATCCCGGCCCGCTGCCGCTCGCGTCTGCAGCCAGCGTAACCGCACCCTGCGGTGGTCCATCTCTGCGAACATCCTCCCGCATCCTGCCACTGTCGTCGCCCATCGGCCCGCTCGAATATGTCCGGTTCGCGGGTCGAGCCCTGCCACCTCTTCGTACCGAATCGTGCCCGCGCCGCTCGCCTCGTGGGCAGCGTTCGTGCGGGCCCGGTGCACCGAGTTCGCACCGCGCTCCACCCTATCGGCGTGTCCTGAGCAACGGTCGTGGAACGCGGATTCGGTTCGTCACAACAACGCCGCCGTCACTTCCGCGACGTCACCCGGGTACCGGGATGCTCAGGCCCGGGAAGATCTCCACCTGCTTCGGTGGGGGCGGCGGCGGGATCACCAGGGGCGGCTGCGGTGAGGGCGGCGGGCCGGCCGGGGGCGCGAGTACGTCGAACGGTCCCTGGGCCGGGCCCGCCGGAGCGGGCTCGAGGCCGAACGGTCCCACGCCCACCGGGTTGCCGGTCTGTTCGGGCACCGGGAACTGCTCGACGGGCGCCCCGGCCAGGGCGCCGTCCATGGTCTGCTTCCAGATATCGGCGGGCAGGCCCGCGCCGTAGATGGGCGCACCGCGGGCGGTGCGGATCGGCTGGGACTGTTCGGTGCCGATCCACACCGCGGTCGACAGCGACGGCGTGAAACCGATCATCCAGGCATCCTTGTTGGCGCCGGTGTTGCCCAGCTGGGTGGTGCCGGTCTTGGCCGCGGACGGCCGACCCGCCAGCGCGTGCCCGTTGGAATAGGCGGCGATGGGCAGCATCGCCTGGATGGTGGTCTCGGCGATCCGGCGCGGAATGCGCTGCTGCTCGCGCGGCTGCTGGTCGGGCGCACCGCGATCCAGTAATACGCGGCCGTTCCCGGTGACGACCCGCTGCACGAAGTACGGCTCGTGGTAGACGCCGGACGCCGCGATCGTCGCGTAGGCCGAGGCCATATCGATCGGACGCACCGAATAGACGCCCAGCACGATCGACGGCTGCGGCGGGGCGCCGCCGTCCTCGGTCAGCGTTCGCCCCGGCACGCCGGGAATCTGTTCCGGAATCCCGGCCTCATGGGCGGCATTCGCGATGGACTGCGGGCCCACGCCCTGGGCGAGTCGATAGAAGCTGGTGTTCAGCGAGCGTTTGAACGCCTCGGCCAGCGAACAGGTGCCGCAGGATTCGCCCTCCACATTGGTGACCTTCACGCCGTTGACCGTGACCGGCGAGCTGTCGAGGGGATAGGACATGGTGATGCCCTGCTGCAGTGCCGCGAGCACCGCGAACGTCTTGAATGCCGAACCGGTCTGCAGCGGGGCCTGCGCGAAGTCGTAGCCCACGCCGTCCTCGCCGCCGTAGTAGGCGCGCACCGCACCCGACCTCGGATCGATCGAGACCACCGCACTGCGCAATTCGGGCGGCTGGCCGGACAGCCTGCCGTGCACCGCGTCCAGCGCGGCCTGCTGCGCACGGGGGTCGATGGTGGTGACGATCTGCAGCGCCCCGGTGTTGATCTCCTCCTCGCTGATCCCCGAGGCGCGCAGTTCGCGCAGCACCTGGGTGCGGATGAGACCGGACGGACTGCGCGCCTCGCCGTCTGCCAGCGCGGTGATCGGCACGATGGCCGGGAACTGGACCGTTGCGCGCTCCGCGGCCGGGAGCGTTCCCATCGTCACCATGCCGTCGAGCACGTAGTTCCAGCGGGACTTCAGCTGTGCCAGATGGTTTTCCGGGTCCAGGATCGACGGCGTGCGCACGACGGCGGCCAGCACGGCGCTCTCGGCCAGGGTCAGCTGCGGCACCGGCTTGTCGAAGTACGCCCTGGCGGCGGCCGCGATCCCGTAGGCGCCGCGGCCGTAGTAGATCGTGTTCAGGTAGGCGGCGAGGATGTCGTCCTTACTCCACTGCCGCGCCATCTTCGCGGAGATGATCAGCTCGCGCATCTTCCGCGACAGCGTGCGTTCGGAGCTGAGGAAGGCGTTCTTGACGTACTGCTGGGTGATGGTGGAACCACCGCCCGCGTCGTCACGCCCCATGATGTTGTCGCGGGCCGCCCGCACGAATGCCTCGGCGGAGAAGCCGGGATTGCGATAGAAGTCGCGGTCCTCGGCCGAGAGCATGGCGTCGCGCATCCACTGCGGCACGTCCGACAGCGGTACCGGTGTCCGATTTCCTTCCGGCGGAACCACTCTCGCCAGCACCGTGGTGCCGTCGGAGGCGGTGACGGTGGCGATCTGATTGGTCTGCACGGCCGTCGGGTCGGGAATGTCGGCGCTCCAGTAGGCCAGCACCATGAGCAGCGAGGGTATGGCCACGAAGATCAGGAACAGCGCGAGCAGCAACCGGCGGACGCGCTGGCCGCGGGTGCGCGGCGGGCGCTGGTGGTCCGCGTCCGGAGCCTCCGGCTTCGGACGCCGCCTCGGCCTGCCCTTCTTGGCGCGTTCGCGGCGGGCAGCGACCCCCGGCAACTCGTTCCACCCGGCAACCGACGGATACGGCGCACTCTCTCGGTCACCACGCCGCCGCCTTTTGCGGATCGAGCCCACTGTGCCGCCTCCCCGCGCTTCAGGCCATACGAGTAAGTGCCTCTACTGTCACGTACAGGTCCTGCGTTGGGTGCCGCTCGACTTCTGGGCGTACCCGACGAGTTACCCATGTTCTCGCGAAATCACGTGCTCGGTGCGTAACCGCTCTGGGCAAGCCTAACCCTCCTGGTCCCGGCGGTTTCACTCGTCGTACCCGGCGCAGCCGGGAGTCCCTAGCTCTTGACGCCGCCCGCGGTCAGACCGGAGATGATTCGCCGCTGGAACAGCAGGACCATGATCACCAGCGGGACCGTGACGATGGTTCCTGCCGCCATGATGGCGGCGTACGGCGGGACCAGCGGGTCGTTGCCGGAGAAGCGGGCGATGGCGACGGTCACCGGTTCGGTCGCGTCGGCGGACAGCAGCCGGGCCAGCAGGTATTCGTTCACTGCGGCGATGAACGCCAGGATGGCGGTGGTGAAGACCGCCGGGGCGGCCAGCGGCAGCATCACCAGGCGGAACGCCTGGAACCGGGTCGCGCCGTCGATGCGGGCGGCCTCCTCGAGCTCCCAGGGCAGTTCGGAGAAGAACGAGGCCAGGATGTAGACGGTCATCGGCAGCGCGAACGAGATGTTCGGGATGATCATCGCCTGGTACTTCCCGATCCAGCCGATATTGGTGAACAGCTGGAACAGCGGGGTCACCAGCACCACCACCGGGAACATGGAGGCGCTCAGGATCAGCCCGGCCACCAGGCGCTTGCCGCGGAAGGAGATCCGGGCCAGCGCGTAGGCGGCCATCGTCCCGATCACCAGGGCGATGACCGTGGTGGCCGCGCCGATGACGATGCTGTTGGTCAGCGCCCGGCCGAAGTCGTTGCCGCGGCTGGTGTCGAAGGCGTTGCGGAAGTTCGTCAGCGTGACGTGGGTCGGCCACGGGGTGTTGTCGAAGGTGTAGGCCGGATCGCGGAATGCCGTCACCGCCATCCAGTAGAACGGCCCCAGCCCCCACACCAGGACGATCAGTGCGCCGAGGTAGACCCGCGCCGAACCCAGCCGCTTGGTCCACGGCACCGCGGCGACCGCGGCGCCGTTGTTCTCCGAGATCGTCGTCGTGGCCATCAGTGCGCCTTCCGCTGTTCTTCCTGGGTCGCGACCGCATTGGCGCCCAACACCTTCACCAGCACGAAGGCGACCGCGAAGATCATCAGGAAGGTGATCACCGACAGCGCCGAGGCACTGTTGGCGCCCTGGCGCACCTGGTCGACCACGAGGATGGAAATGGTCCGGGTCGACGGATTGCCCTGCGTCATGATCGCGGGCAGATCGTAGAGCCGCAGCGCGTCCATCGTCCGGAACAGGACCGCCACCAGCAGTGCGGGTTTCAGCAACGGCAGCGTGATATGCACGAACCGCTGCCACGCCGAGGCGCCGTCGACCCGGGCGGCCTCGTACACATCGCCCGGAATCACCTGCAGCCCGGCCAGAATCAACAGGGCCATGAACGGGGTGGTCTTCCACACGTCGGCCACGATCACCGCCACCCGCGACCAGGTCGGATCGGTCTGCCACAGGATGTGGGTGCCGAGCACCCGGTTGACCACGCCGTCGTACTGGAACATGAACTCCCACAACCGGGCCGTCACCGCGGTCGGGATGGCCCACGGGATCAGCACGGCGGCCCGCAGCAGCGCGCGGCCGCGGAAGGTCTTGCCCATCACCACGGCCATGCCCAGCCCGATGCTCGCCTCCAGCGCCACGGTCACCACCGTGAACAGCAGCGTGATGGCGATCGCGGCCCAGAACTGCGAGCCCAGATTGCCGGTCGGGCAGGACTCGATGCCGCCGCCGGGCAATTGGCACTGCTGCAGCAGCCAGTGCGTGTAGTTGCTGAAACCGGCGGCGCCGCCCTCCTCGAACATGCCGGTGGCCTCGTTGAGCCCCGAATCCTTCTGGAAGGACATCCATACCGCCCGCACCACCGGATAACCGATGACGACGGCCAACGCCAGCAGCACGGGGGCGACGAACAACCATGCGCGCCCGGCGCCCCGCAGCGGGTTCCGGAACCAGCCTCCGGCCCGCGGTGGTGGCGCGGATTCCGGGGCGGCCGAGGGCGGCGCGAGGTCGATCGCTCCCGAAGGATCCGACACGTTCTACTCTCCTACGGGCTCTCTCGACACCGACGATGCCGTCCGCTACGAGCCGGCGGCCTCGATGCCCTTCTTCATACCGGTGATCGCGTCGTCAACCGACTTCTGTTCGGTCAACGCAGCATAAGCGTTGTCCTGGATGGCCTTCGACACCGCGTTGTAGTACGGGGTCACCGGGCGCGGCACGGCGCTGGCGATGGAATCCTTCAGCGCGGGCAGGTAGGGGAACTTGGCGATCAGGGCCGGATCGTCGTACAGCGAGGAGCGCACGGGCGGGAAGGCGCCCTCGGCGACGATGCGCTGCGCATCCTCGCTGATCATGAAGCGCAGGAAGTCCAGCGCCGTCGCCTTGTGCTTGGAGTAGGCGCTGATGGCGGCGTTGTAGCCACCGAGGGTGGAGGCGCCGATGCCGTCCTTACCGGGTAGCGGGGCGACGCCGGTATCGCCCTTGACCACCGACGAGTCGGCGTTGGCGACACCGTAGAAGTTGGGCCAGGTGCGCAGGAACAGCAGTTTGCCCTGGGCGAAGGCGTTCTGGCTCTCGGGTTCCTTGAAGGAGATGGCCTCCTTGGGGATGTTGCCGTTGCGGTAGGCGTCGACGAGCACCTGCAGGCCGGCGCGCGACTGCGGGCCATCGACCGTCGGGGTCTTGCCGTCCGGGCCCACGAAGGTGCCGCCGTAGGCGTTGATCACCTCGGCGGCGTTCACGGTCAAACCCTCGTAGGGCGCGAATTGCCCGGCGTAGCAACCGATGCCGTGTTCGGTGGCGATATGGCACTGACTGATCAGTTCCGACCAGGTCTTGGGCGGGTTGGGCACCAGATCCTTGCGGTAGTACAGCAGGCCGCCGTTGGTGTTGCGCGGCGCGGCGTAGAGGGTGCCCTTGTAGGTCGCGCTGGCCACGGTCGGCGAGAGCAGGGTTGAGGTGTCGATGGCGAAGTTGTCCTTCAGCGGCTGAATCCAGCCCTTGGCCGCGAATTCGGCCGTCCACGGCACGTCCAGCGCCATCACGTCGTAGTCGGACTGCTTGGCCCGCAGGTGCTGGGCCAGGTCGTCGTACTGCTGGGAGGCGTCGTTGGACTGTTCCTTGAAGGTGACCTTCTCGTCCGGGTGCGCGGCATTCCACCGGTCGATGAGATTCTTCACCGCACCGGTTTCGGTGGTGTCCTTGCCCTCCACGTAGGTGATGGGGCCGCGACCGCTCAGATTCTCTTGCGTCGGGTTGTCACCGCCGCCGCCCCCGCAGGCGCTCGTGAACGTCGCGGTCAGCAGCGCCACCGAGGCAGCGGCCAGCGCGGCTCGGGACACGAGGGACGAGCGTCGTGACGACACCTTGTTCAAAGCCATCGATACTCCAGGGTCGAAAACGAGCGTGAGCGGCAGCACACTCAGCCGGTTGCACAAGGCAAGATACATTGTTCCGGGCGGATTGTGTCGCTGGGTTCTCGTATCCTGGCCACGATGTCGACCCAGCTGACCCAGGACAAACTGCTCACCCGCATCGGCGGGCTGCTGCGCCAGGCCGAGTCGACCGACAACGAGCACGAGGCCGAGGCGTTTCTGGCTGCCGCACAACGGCTCGCGACTCGGTCGTCGATCGACCTGACGGTGGCTCGCGCCCACGTCGCGGGCCGGGAGCGTCGGCCGACGCCGGTGCAGAAGATCATTCCGATCGGGGAGCCCGGTAAGAAGGGGTTGCGCACCTACGTACAGCTGTTCGTGTCGATCGCGGCGGCCAACGATGTGCGCTGCGATGTGGCACGCTCGTCCACCCAGGTTTACGCCTACGGGTTCGACACCGACATCGCGACCTGCGAGGCGCTCTATGCCAGCCTGCTGGTGCAGATGGTGCGCGCCTCCGATCACTACATCAAATCCGGGACCTATCGATCGGCGACGATGGAGAAGATCGTGGTCGAGAGCCGGTGGGGCCGAAAAGTGCAGCGGCGCATACAGGCCCCGGTCGCGGCCGTGACGGCGCGGCTGAACTTCCAGATGGCGTTCGCGGCGCGGGTGGGTAAGCGGCTGGCCGAGGTGAAGGCGGACGTGGAGGCCGAGGTACGGGCTGAACCCACCACCGCCCCCGGTACTGCCCTGGCGCTGCGCAACAAGGAACTCGAGCTGCAGGATTTCTACAGCAGGACATCCGAGGCCCGGGGCACGTGGCGCGGACCGCAGGAATCGGCGAGCTATTCGGCCGCGGCCCGCCGCGCCGGAGACCGTGCCGGGCGGGCCGCGCGCCTGGGTACCTCGCCGGAACTCGGTTCTGCCCGAGGGCAATTGGGTTCCGGCCGCGAATGAAAACCTGGGGCCACCCGGCGTACCCCGGGTTCGTCGGCCGCGTGCTCGTGTGTCGGCGCGCCGGGGCCGCCCAGGGGGCTCGCCGGTGAGCGCGCGTGATGGCCAGCGCGCCAAGGTGTACGACGCCGAGGGGCTGGTGCGGCGGATGTTCGACCGGGCCGACGAATACGGGGTGCGGACCGTGGAACTGCACGGATCGCAGATCACGCTGCCCGTCGAGCGGCGGTTCGCGTCGGTGGAATCGGTGCAGGGCTATGCCGATCGGGTGCTGGCGTTGAACTGGGTTCGGGCACAATGGGATCGGGCCCGCGTGCCGGTGACGGTCCGGGCCCGTGCGGGCGCGACCGCCGCCCACTACGAATCCGAGCGCGCGGTCCTGGCCGTCCCCTTACACGCCCGCGGAACCGCCTGGGCCCTGCGCGAATTGGTGATCCTGCACGAACTCGCCCACCACCTCGAGCCCACCGGCGCCGATCTGGCCCCGCACGGGCCCGAATTCTGCACCCGCTACCTCGATCTCGTCGACGGCATTGTCGGCCCCGAGGCGGCCCTCGTCCTGCGCACCACCCTCCTCGGCTGCGGTGTCCGCCTGGGCTGATCCCCTCCGAGTCCCTTCGGAATGACGCACGAAGGGTGCGTTTGCCGAGAAAGGGTGCGGCTGAGCGAAATCGGGTGACGGGGGTGCGCCGGGCGTGAGAACGTCGGAGGTGTCGGTGCAGGGGAGGATCGGAAGGAGAGGCCATGAAACTGGAAGCCGGTCAGGTCGCGGTGGTCACCGGGGCTGCGAACGGAATCGGGCAGGCGGTGGCACAGACGCTGGGAGAGCGCGGCCTGCGCGTGGTCTTGGCCGACCTCGAGGGTGACCGGCTGACGCAGGTCGCGGGCGAAGTGCCCACCGAAACCCTGGCGGTGCCCGTGGATGTCGCCGATGCGCAGCAGGTGCAGAAGTTGGCCGAGTCCGCCCTGGAGCGGTTCGGGCAGGTCGACCTGGTGTTCAACAACGCGGGAATCAGCGCGGGCGGGCCGACCTGGCAGATCGGGTCGGCCGAATGGCAGCGGGTGCTGGCGGTCAATCTGGAGGGCGTCCTCAACGGCATCCGCGCATTCGTCCCGCAGATGATCGCCGCCGGTCGCGGTCACGTCGTCAACACTGCATCGGTCGCGGGGCTGACCATCGGCCCGTTCAATGTGCCGTACACGGCCAGTAAGCATGCGGTGGTCGCGCTCTCGGAATCCCTGCAGGCCGAATTGTCCATCCTGGCACCGGAAATCGGTGTCACCGTCGTCTGTCCGGGCCCGGTCGACACCCGGTTGTTGCGCAGTGCCACCGAGGGGGTTGCCGACCTCCTCGCGGGCGGTCCCGAGGCGTTTCGCGGCAATCCGGAGGCGGGCTGGCTCGCCGACCTCACTCCCGAGCAGTGGGACCGGATCAGCCCGATGTTCAAAGACATCACCGCCATCGGCGACCAGACCATATCCGCGAGAGAGGCCGCCGGCATCATCCTGGCAGCGGTCGAGGCCGACCGCCTCTACGTCACGACTCATCCGGAGTACGCCGCCGGCGTCCGCGAGCGCGCGGACCGCATAATCGCCGACATGCGCGCCTCCCGCTGATCGGGACGCCGACGTAGCTCCGTCCTCAGGGCAGCAGGCGGCGGACTCGGTCGAGGCGGGCCCGCCACCAGGCGGCTCGGTCGGGGTCGGGGTGGCTGAAACGGGCCAGCAGCTCGGGGTCGGGTCGCGGCGGGCCCTTCGGCACCGGGAGGTACCCGTCGACAGGGCGTAGCGAGTCGGCGACGATGTCGCCGTCGAAGAGGTTCAGCGTGCCCAGGCCGCAGGCGAAGTCGAGTTCCGGCAGTGCGGCGGCCAGGGCGAGCTGGGCGGACAGGCCGATGCTGGTCTCCAGGGCGGAGGAGACGACGCAGGGGAGACCGGCGGCCTCGGCGACCTGCAAGGCGCGGCGCACACCGCCGAGCGGTGTGCATTTCAGCACCGCGACGTCGGCGGCCTCGGCGACGGCCACCCGCAGGGGGTCCTCGGCGCGGCGGATGGATTCGTCTGCGGCGATGCGGACGTCCACGCGGCGGCGGACGGCGGCCAGCTCCTCGATCGTGCGGCAGGGTTGCTCGACATATTCCAAACCCCCTGCGGCACGGTCGATCTGCCCGATGTGGTCGACCGCGGTGTCGACATCCCAGACGGCGTTGGCATCCACGCGGATCGCGCCGCCCGGGCCCAGGGCCGCGCGGACCGCGGCCACCCGCTCCAGATCCTCGAGCAGCGAATCCGGGTGGTCGGCGATCTTCACCTTCGCCGTGCGGCAACCCGATCCGGCGACGATGGCGTGGGCGCGGTCCGGCCCGACCGCGGGCACCGTGCAGTTGACCGGAATGCGGTCGCGCGCACATTTCGGCCAGCCGACGGTGATCTGTTCGACGGCCGTCGCGAGCCAGCTCGCGGCCTCACGGTCGTCGTATTCGGGAAACGGGCAGAACTCGCCCCACCCGAGCGGCCCCTCGATCACCATGCCCTCGCGCACGGTGATCCCCCGGAACCGGGTGCGCAGCGGTATCGCGTAGACGAAGGCGGACGCGGGATCCAGCAGGTCGCTCACGTCGCCGAGCCTATCGACCGCGCCCGGGTCCGGATTGCCTACCACTCGCCATCCGGACCCGGCGGCAGTTGCTACCGTCGGGGCGGTGACGCCAGCCGCCCCTGGTGACTCACAGCCGCTCGTAGATGGTGGCGTTGGCCAAACCGCCCGCCTCGCACATGGTCTGCAGGCCGTAGCGGGCGCCGCGTTCCTGCATGGCGTGGACGAGGGTGGTGGCCAGCCGGGCCCCGGAGGCGCCGAGCGGATGGCCGAGGGCGATCGCGCCGCCGTTGACGTTGATCCGCGCCGGGTCGGCGCCGGTGTCGTGCTGCCAGGCCAGCACCACCGAGGCGAAGGCCTCGTTGATCTCGACCAGATCGATGTCGGCCAGCTGTAAACCGGCCCGCTGCAGGACCTTTCGGGTGGCGGGGATGACCGCGGTCAGCATCAGCAGCGGATCGTCGCCCGCGACGGCGAAGCTGTGCAGCCGGGCCAGCGGTTTCAGGCCGAGCTTCCGGGCCTTCTCGCTGGTCGTGATGAGGACCGCCGCGCTGCCGTCGTTGATCTGGCTGGCGTTGGCGGCGGTGACATTCCAGCCGATCTCCGGGAACCGTGCGGCGTATTCCTCGCTGTAGTACGCCGGACGCAGGCCCGCCAGGGTTTCCAGCGTGCTGCCCACCCGGATGCCTTCGTCGGCGGTCAGGCCGGCGAGGGGTGTCAGTTGCGAGTCGAACGAACCGTTCTTCGTTGCCGCCGCGGCCTTCTCGTGGCTGGCCAGGGAGAACTCGTCCATCGCGGTACGGCTGATGCCCCAGCGCGCGGCGATCAGCTCGGCGCTGATGCCCTGCGGCACGAGCTCGTCCGGGTAACGCTGCTTGAACGCCTCCCCTTCCAGGTCGGTGGCGCCGACCAGGTTGGAGCCCATCGGGATACGGCTCATGGATTCCAGCCCCGCGGCCACCACCACGTCGTAGGCCCCGGCGATCACGCCCTGCGCGGCGAAGTGAATGGCCTGCTGGCTGCTGCCGCACTGCCGGTCGACGGTGGTGGCGGGCACCGATTCCGGATATCCGGCGGCCAGTGCGGCGCGACGGGTCACGTTGGCGGCCTGCTCGCCGACCTGGGTGACCACACCGCCGATCACGTCGTCGATCAGCTCCGGATCGATGCCGCTGCGGTGTACCACTTCACGCAGGCTGTGGGCGAGCAGATCCACCGGATGCGCCTGGTGCAATGCGCCGGTCGGTTTGCCCTTCCCGATCGGGGTGCGCACGGCTTCGACGATCACTGCGTCTCTCATGGGATGTCCTTCCGAGACCCGCGACGATGCGGATACCTAACTAAATTCCCTATAGTCAGGCTAGATGCTGACAATAGTTGCCACAAGTCAGACGCGGTATGATGAGCGTCATGTCGGCTGTACTGGAAGGACCACTGCGTGATCTGAGCAAGTGGAAGCCGGACGAGTGTTCGATCGTCAAGGCGCTCGACATCGTCGGCACCCGGTCCGCGATGCTGATCCTGCGCGAGGCCATCTACGGCACCACGCGCTTCGACGGCTTCGCCGCCCGGGTGGGAATCACCGACGCCGCCGCGGCCGCGGCACTACGCAAACTCACCGAGGCCGGCCTGCTGCGCAAACGGCCCTACCAGGAGGAGGGCAAGCGCACCCGCCACGAATACGTGCTGACCGACATGGGCCACGACGTGATGCCGGTAATCATCGGCCTCTGGCAGTGGGGCGACAAATACCTCCAGAACGGCGTCCCCCCACTCGAACGCGTCGAAAACACCACCGGCGCCCCGATCCGCGTCGACATCCGCACCGACTCCGGCACCGAGGTCCCCCTCGAAAACATCCGCATCCGCCTCAACAAAAACTGGCGCAAACCCCGAGGCTGAACCAAGGCCCCAGCCAATGCACGCAGAACCATGAAGTGCGGGCACGCCGGGATCCAAGAGGTGCGGGTACGTCGCGCCTGTTGCTTGCGCGGCGCGCCTGGTTGCCTGCGTTGTTTGTGCAGCGCCCCGATTCCCGCACTTGCTTGTGCGGTACTGCTATCCCTGCGCTGCTTGCGCAGCAACGCTGATTCCCCGCACCGTCCGCGCAGCGGGCGGTGCGGGGGTCCTCACGTCAGTTGAGGCGTTCGCCCGTGGTCGGTTCGAAGAAATAGATGTGTTCCGCCGTTGCTGTCAGCGAGAGCTTTTCGCCCTTGGCGGGTGGTTTGCGCCAGTCGGCGCGGGCGACGATGGTTTGGTCTGCGGAACCGTTCTCGCCCACGCTGCGGCCGTAGATGTAGGCGTCGGAGCCGAGTTCCTCGACCACGTCGACCTCCATCGCGATACCCGAACCGGCCGCGGCGATCTCGAAATGTTCGGGCCGGATGCCCACCACGACGGAGCCGTCGGTGGCGTCGGCGACGGTGCGCGGTACCGGCAGCGCATGCCCGCCCAGGGTGACGGCGCCGTCGGACAGCGGCAGTGTGAACAGATTCATCGCCGGTGAACCCATGAACCCGGCCACGAACAGATTCGCCGGATTCCGGTACAGATCACGCGGCGACGCACACTGTTGCAGCAGACCGTCTTTCAACACCGCGACCCGGTCGCCCATGGTCATCGCCTCCACCTGGTCGTGGGTGACGTAGACCGTCGTGGTGCCGAGCCGCCGCTGCAGCTGGGCGATCTGGGTGCGGGTCTGGACCCGCAGCTTGGCATCGAGATTCGACAGCGGCTCGTCCATCAGGAACACCTGCGGCTGCCGCACGATCGCCCGCCCCATCGCCACGCGCTGGCGCTGACCGCCCGACAGCGCCTTCGGCTTGCGATCGAGATACTGCTCGAGATCCAACAGTTTGGCGGCCTCGCGGACCCGCTGCTCCTTCTCGGCCTTGGGCACCTTCGCCATCTTCAACGCGAAGCCCATGTTCTCGGCCACGGTCATATGCGGATAGAGCGCGTAGTTCTGGAACACCATCGCGATATCGCGCTGCTTGGGTTCGGCGTGGGTGACGTCGTTGTCGCCGATCAGGATGCGACCGGCATCGACGTCCTCGAGTCCGGCGAGCATCCGCAGCGAGGTGGATTTGCCGCAGCCGGACGGCCCGACGAGGACCAGGAATTCGCCGTCGGCGATCTCCAGATCCAACTGGTCGACAGCGGGTTTCGCGGCACCCGGGTACAACCGGGTCGCGCGGTCGAAGGTGACCGTGGCCATGATGAATTCATCCCTTCACCGGCAGGAACGTGCCGGACGATCCGAGTAGAGGGTGGTGCGGCAGGGCCGCTGCCGGAATCCTACTGGTCGTGTGCTCGAGATGGTGACGATGCGCACAATCCGGTCTCGGCGGCCGACCGGAGTAGCCTCGGCAACGGCGTGTCCCCCGCACCTGATCACAACGAGGAGTGCCCTAATGACTCGACCGGTTCGTGTCGGTGTCCAGATTCAGCCGCAGCAAGCTCCCCGCTACGACCTGATTCGCGACGCGGTGCGCCGCGCCGAGGATGCGGGTGTGGACATCGTCTTCAACTGGGATCACTTCTTTCCCCTCTACGGCGACCCCGACGGCGCCCATTTCGAATGCTGGACCATGCTCGCGGCCGTCGCCGAGCAGACCGAGCGCGTACAGCTGGGCGCGCTGGTCACCGGCGGCGGCTACCGCAATCCGGATCTGCTCGCCGATATGGCCCGCACGGTCGACCACATCTCCGGCGGCCGCCTGATCCTCGGCATCGGCGCGGGCTGGTTCGAGCGGGACTACGACGAATACGGCTACGAGTTCGGTACCCCGGGCACCCGCCTGGCCCTGCTGAAGGACTACCTGGCCCGTATCGACGGCCGCCTGAAGAAGCTCAACCCGCAGCCGCTGCACGATATCCCGATCCTCATCGGCGGCGGTGGCGAGAAGAAGACGCTGCGGCTGGTCGCCGAATATGCCGACATCTGGCACACGTTCGCGAAGGTGGATGTGCTGGATCATAAGTCGAAGGTCCTCGCCGACCATTGCGCGGCCGTCGGTAAGGATCCGGGCGAGATCGAGCGTTCGGTGGACTGGCCCGGTGCGGACAAGGCACCGGAACTGGTGGCGGCGGGTGCCACGCTGTTCACCGTGGGCACCGGCGGCCCCGACTACGACCTGACCGAGGTGGAAGAGGCCATCCGCTGGCGCGACGAATTCAACCGGGGATAGCTCGCCGGGGGTTGCACCGGGGCGTGGTCGGTTGACCGGTATCGCGTCCGGCTAATGTTTTCGGCTATGGCCCGTTTGCCCGTATCCCGATCCCGTGTGCTGTTCGCGGTGGTGTCGGCCGTCACCCTGCTGTTCGCGGCGGCATGTGGCTCGGACAGCAGCAACTCATCGGCAAGCCGAGACCTGTGCGCACCTCCGGGCGTCGCCTCGGCCTCGGCGGCGCCGACGAACCTGGCCTCGGGCGCCTCCGCAGGAGTGGACCGCTACACCACGGCGAACACGGTCCCGCTGGATCGGGTGGACGTCACCAAGCTCGGCCTGATCACCCCCGGCAAGCTGAGCGTCGGCACGCTGTCGGATGCCCCGCCGAGTATCTGTGTGAACTCCGGCGGCGCCTTCACCGGCTTCGACAACGAACTGCTGAAGGCGATCGGCGCCAAGCTGGGGCTGCAGGTGCAGTTCTCGGGCACCGAGTTCGCGGGCCTGCTGGCGCAGGTGGCCAACGGGCGTTTCGACGTCGGCTCGTCGAGTATCACCACCACCGACGCGCGGCGGCAGCTGGTCGGCTTCACCAACGGCTACGACTTCGGGTATTTCTCACTCGTCGTGTCGAACGGCAGTGCGGTGAAAGGCTTTTCGGATCTGAATCCCGGCGTGCGGATCGGTGTCGTGCAGGGCACGGTGCAGGACGAGTACGTGGTCAACACCCTGCACCTGGACCCGGTGAAGTTCCCCGACTACAACACCGCCTACGCGAATCTGAAGTCCGGGCAGATCGACGCGTGGGTGGCGCCGTCGGCGCAGGCCACCGGCGCGGTCAAACCCGGCGATTCGACCTCGATCGTCCAGAACACCTTCAGCCTGGACAATTTCACGGCCTGGGCGGTGCGCAAGGACAATCAGCCGCTGATCGACGCGCTCAATGCGGGACTGGATGCGGTGATCGCCGACGGCACCTACGCCAAGCTGTACTCCGATTGGGAGCCGCGGCCCTTCCCGCCGGGCTGGAAGCCGGGCTCCAAGGCGGTCGCGCAACCGGAGCTTCCGGACTTCGACAAGATCGCCGCCGACCATCGGCCGACGGGTGATACCGCGCAGGTGGCACCGAAATCCACACTGGCGCAATTGAAGGACACATTCTTCGATTGGTCGCTGTACCGCAAGGCATTTCCGGATCTGATCAAGACCGGGCTGCCGAATACCCTGATCCTGGCGGTGGTTTCGGGAGTGCTGGGAACCCTGCTGGGCATGCTGCTGGCGGTGGCCGGGATCTCACGGACCCGCTGGCTGCGCTGGCCCGCACGGGTGTACACCGATATCTTCCGCGGGCTGCCCGCCGTGGTGATCATCCTGCTGATCGGCCTCGGCATCGGCCCGGTGGTCAAGAACCTCACCGGCAACAACCCGTACTGGCTCGGCGCCGTCGCCCTGGCCCTGTTGGCCGCCGCGTACATCGGCGAGATCTTCCGCTCCGGGATCCAATCCGTGGAGGCCGGGCAGCTGGAGGCGGCGCGGGCCATCGGATTCGGCTACCGGCAGGCGATGACGCTGGTGGTGATTCCGCAGGGCGTGCGGCGAGTGCTGCCCGCGCTGATGAATCAGTTCATCGCGCTGATCAAGGATTCGTCGCTGATCTACTTCCTGGGTTTGCTTGCCACCCAACGGGAATTGTTCGCCGTCGGACGAGATCTCAACGCGCAGACCGGAAATCTGTCCCCGCTCGTCGCGGCCGGTCTGGTCTATCTGCTGCTGACGATTCCGCTGACCCATCTGGTGAACTACATCGACAGACGACTGCGCACGGGACGCCCCGAGGATCCCGTCGATCCGGTCGAGCAGGCCGTCATCACGGAAGGTCGAGGGGCATGAGCAAGGACACGAACCGCCGGAGCTCGTCGCTCACCGGGACCGGGCTGCATTTGACCCTGGGGCAGAACCAGGTGCTGCGCGGGGTGGACATCCATGTCGACGCGGGTAAGACCACCACGGTGATCGGGCCCTCGGGCTCGGGTAAGTCCACGCTGCTGCGGGTGCTGAACCGCTTGCACGAACCGGATGCCGGGGATGTCCTGATCGACGGTGTCTCGGTGCTCACCGAGAATCCGGATCGGCTGCGTCAGCGCATCGGCATGGTGTTCCAGCACTTCAATCTGTTCCCGCATATGACCGTGGCCGAGAACGTGGCGCTGGGACCGCGCAAGCTGCGCGGACTGTCCAAGGAGCAGGCCCGTGCGGTGGCGGTGGAACAGCTCGAGACGGTCGGCCTGGCCGGACGTGCCGACACGCGGCCCGCCAATCTGTCGGGTGGCCAGCAGCAGCGTGTCGCGATCGCCCGGGCGCTGGCGATGAAGCCGGAGCTGATGCTGTTCGACGAGGCCACCTCCGCGCTCGACCCGGAACTGGTCAAGGGTGTGCTGTCGCTGATGGCCGAGCTGGCCTCGGGCGGTATGACGATGATCGTGGTGACCCACGAAATGGGTTTCGCCCGTTCGGTCTCGGACAACGTGGTGTTCATGGATCACGGCCAGATCGTGGAATCCGGTTCGCCGGACCAAATCTTCGACGCCGCCGAGACCCCGCGGCTGCGGCAGTTCCTGTCCCAGGTGCTGTAGAGCAGGGCGCGAGTAACTCGCAAACGTATGGCTATTACTGTATGTGATCGGTACCACACTTATCCATCCACGTGGAAAGAGGGTAGTTCGATGACCACAGCGCATGCTCCACACACCGATCACGACCATGTGCACGGCGAGGGTTGTGGACACGTCTCGGTGCCGCACGGCGACCATGTCGACTACGTCCACGACGGCCATCTGCACCGCGCCCACGACGGCCACTTCGACGAATGCGAACCCGCCGGACACCGTGAACACACCGGCCACGACCACGTCCACGGCGAGGGCTGCGGACATGTCGCGATCCCGCACGGCGACCACGTGGACTACATCCACGACGGCTGCCGCCACGCGGCCCACAACGGCCATTACGACGAGCACTGATTCCGGCCAGAGCGCGCCGGAATCACCGGCGGTTCGCCCGTGGTCCCGGCGCGCCACCTTCCTAGTCCCGGCACTCCACCTTCCCAAGTCCCGGCACTCCACCTTCCTAGGTCCCGGCCCGCTCTTGGCCGGGACCGTCGCTACATATTCGCGAATCGGGCGAAATCGCCTTGGGCGCCGCTGTAGACGTTGAGGTCGGTGTTTCCGGCGATGCCCGGGATTCGGCCGGAATCGGTGGTCTGCCAGAAGGTCCAGGTGGGCCAGCCGCCCGGCACCTCCGGCTGGGCGTTACCGCGGTAGTCGGCGATCCACAGGGGGTAGCGGGTGAATTCGCGGGAGTCGGCCATCGCGGTCTGCCAGAACCGCGGGTAGGTGTAGATGATCGGCACCCGGCCGGTCAGGGCCTGCACTGTATTCAGGTAGCGGTGGGTCCAGTCGATCAGGGCGGCGGGCGGCAGTCCGCCCGAATTCTCGATATCGAGCACCGGCGGGAGATCCAGCGGACCGTTCTGTCCGAGCACCACGCTCGCATAGAACGCGGCCTGCGGTTCCGGCGGCAGCTGCGGGCGGGCGTAGTGGTAGGTGCCGCGGGCGACACCCGCGGCCCGCATCAACAGGCTGTCGGGCACGAAGTAGGGGTTGATGTAGTTCAGCCCCTCGGTCGCCTTGACCATGGCGAAGTGGTGCCCGGCCGCACGCACCTCGAACCAGTTGATGAACCGGCCGTCGATGTGCTGCCAGGACGAGACATCGGGCCCGGTCGGCTCCGCCACGGCGGTGCCGGTTGCCGTGAGTATGCCTGCGGCGACGAGTGCGGGCAGGGCGAGGACCGTGCGACGAACTTCAGGACGAACCACGTTGCGTCGGTACATGGTAATGAGGGTAAGCAGCCGAGGCCGGTGTGACTACGTTATGGCCGTGAATCCGCGGTGAATGGTTGCCCGAGATGTGCTTACCGACGCCGGATCTCGGCTAGCCCAGCCAGTCCAGCACCGAGGCCGCGGTCCACGACTGCTGCATACTGCCCAACGGCTCGCCGGTGAAGGGGTCGTAATACTCGGCGAAGCTGCCGTCACTGGCCTGGCGCAGCCCCTCCGCCCGCAGCATGAACGAGCGTTCGGCCCAGCCGCGGCGCGCGAAGACCCAGGAGAACAGCCAGCTCATCACCGGCCACACCGGGCCGCGCCAGTACTCGCGGGGCCGGAAGTCCTTCGACACCGGGGAGGTCGACGGCGGCAGTGCATAGCGCAGATCCGGATGACCGCAGAACCGTGGCCCCTCGAACAAGCGCAGCAGGGCGCGTTCGGTATCGCGGGGCAGTCCGCCGCACAGCAGCGGCGCGAACATCGCCAGCGTCTCGGTGTCGATCCACCGGCCCAGGCGGATGTCGAAATCCCGGGCGGCGCCGCTGCGGGGATCGGTGGTGGCGATGACCCCGGCGCGGAAGTAGTCCGCCCACTCGTACAGTTCGCGCACATCGGCGTGCGGCATCCGATAGTCCTCGCCGATATTCGCCAGGACCTCACAGGCCAGGGCGAAGACGGCGGTGACGAATACGTCCTCCACCGCGAAGCTCATGGTCGACGCGAGTTGGAAATCGTCGTATCCACATCGCCGCATCTGCTCGACCAACCACAGGTAGCGGTCGTATTCGCGGTCGCTGGGGCGCTGCGTCGGATCGATCAGGTGGATGTCGGCGCGCTGATACGGCGGCAGGTCCGGTCCGGGGGTGACGTTCTCGTAGGCGCGATCCCAGCGCGGCGAGTTGTCCATCCCCGATTCCCAGCCGTGGAACAGGGTGATGCGGCCGTTCTGTTTGGGGTCGCGGGCGTGGGCGAGCCAGCGGTGCCAGCGCATCAGGTTCACCCAGCGACGGTCGAGGAATTCCTCGGCGGCCGCCCGGGTGCTGCGGCCGTGCCGGCGCGAGTGATCGAGAATCCGCTGCACCGCGATCGCGTGGACGGGCGGTTGGGTGATGCCGGAGGTGTCCGGGCCGTCCGGGGCGTTGGCGGCCAGCCGACGGCATTCCCAGCGGGCCGGGCCCGGGAAGTAGCCGTCCTTACCGCCCGCGAACACGATGTGCGGGATCATCCCGTTCTTCCACTGCGCCGACAGCAGCGTGTCCAGTTCGACGACGGCCCGCTCCACGCTCAGGGGGGCCAGGCCCACCGCGACGAAGGCCGCATCCCAGCTCCACATGTGGGGGTACAGCCGGGGCGCGGCACTGGTCATCGTCCCCAGGTCGTTGCCGCGCAGCAGATAGGCCGCACGCGCCGCCAGCTGTGTCGGCGTGAAGCCCGGTCCGTTCATCCCCCTATTCTGCGATGCCACCCGCAGGTACGTGCGCTGTGCGGGTTCCCCACCCGCTGGCCGGCATGCGACCGGCTGTCGATCGACAGTGCTCACCCTGTCCGCCTCGGTTCGTGGATCGGATTGCCGAGATTGATACACCCACCCGGGCGGTGATCGCCAGCTGTGTGGTTGCTGGTAACTCCCTGTGAAGGATGGGCTGTGGAGACCATCGTCAGAAGATCGCCGGCGGTTACGGTCCGGCCCCTCGCGAGCGGCGACGCAGGGCCCCGTTACCGTGAGGGCATGGCCGAGCCCAGCACCGACACCAAGCCGACCGCCCTGATCACGGGGGCGAGCCGCGGACTCGGCGCCGCGATCGCCCGTGAACTGGCACCTACGCACGATCTGCTGCTGGGTGCCCGGTCCGCCGATTCACTGACCGACATCCTGGCCGAATTGCCCGATGCCACACCGTGGCCGGTCGAGTTGACCGATTACGATGCGGTGGCCCGCGCGGCCACATCGATCGAACGGCTGGATGTGCTGGTGCACAACGCCGGTGTGGCCGAAGAGCTCGCCACCATCGCGGAGTCGTCGGTTACGCAGTGGAGGAACACTTTGGAGGCCAACCTCATTGCCGTCGCCGAGCTGACGCGGTTGTTGCTGCCTGCCCTGCGAGCGGCGAAAGGCCATGTGGTCCTGATCAATTCGGGTGCCGGATTGCGTGCCAACCCGCGCTGGGCCGTCTACGCCGCCAGCAAGTTCGGGCTGCGCGCCTTCGGAGACGCCCTGCGGCAGGAGGAATCGGATCTGCGCGTCACCTCCATCCACCCCGGCCGCATCGACACCGACATGCAACGAACCATCGTCGAAGGCGAACAGCGCGACTACCGCCCAAACGAATTCCTCACCCCCGAAACGGTCGCCCGCACCATCCGCAACGCCCTCGAAACCCCCCGCGACGCCCACCCCACCGAAATAGTCCTACGCCCAATCCCCCGCTGACCCCGGCGAAGAACGCGCCGGGGACCGAGGCTGCGGCCGCGCCCGGGGGCCGAGGCTGCGGCCGCGCCCGGGGGCCGAGGCTGCGGCCGCGCCCGGGGGCCGAGGATGCGGCCGCGCCCGGGGGCCGAGGATGCGGCCGCGCCCGGGGGCCGAGGATGCGGCCGCGCCCAAGGGCCCCCATTTAGGGAGCGGCCACCCTCATTTAGGGAGCGGCCGCCCTCATTCCCCGAGCGAAGCGAGGGGTGTCAGGCGACCACGTTGACCAGGCGGCCCGGGACGACGATCACCTTGCGGGGTTGCTTGCCGTTCAGGAACTCCAGGAGTTTTTCGTCGGACAGGGCGGCGGCTTCGACCGTTTCGGGGTCGGCGTCGGCGGGGACGCTGACGCGGCTGCGGACCTTGCCGTTGACCTGGATCGGGTATTCGACGGAATCCTCTACCAACAGAGCGGGATCGGCGACCGGGAACGGGCCGTGTGCCAGGGCGGTGGTGTGGCCCAGGCGCTCCCACAGTTCCTCGGCGATGTGCGGGGCCACGGGGGCCAGCATCAGCACCAGCGGTTCCACCACCGAGCGCGGGGCACCCTGCGGGTACTCCTTGGTCAGATGGTTGGTCAGCTCGATCAGCTTGGCGCCGGCGGTGTTGTCGCGCAGTGCGGCGTAGTCGGCGTCGACGCCGTCGATCGTCTTGTGCAGCAGCCGCAGCGTGGCCGCGGCGGGTTCGGCATCGGTGACCCGCACCCCGCCGGTCTCCTCGTCGACCACCAGTCGCCACACCCGCTGCAGGAACCGATGCGCACCCACCACATCCTTGGTCGCCCACGGGCGGGAGGTGTCCAGCGGTCCCATCGACATCTCGTAGAAGCGGAAGGTGTCCGCGCCGTACAGGTCGTACATCTCGTCCGGCGAGACGGCGTTCTTCAGCGATTTGCCGATCTTGCCGTACTCCTGGAACACCTCGATCTCCACGCCGGATTCGTTGGTCCAGAAGAACTTCCCGTCCCGCTCGACCACCTCGGCCGCGGGCACGTAGGCGCCGCGCTCGTCAGTGTAGGCGTAGGCCTGGATATAGCCCTGGTTGAACAGCCGCCGATACGGCTCCGAGCTCGAGACCTCACCCAGATCGAACAGCACCTTCTGCCAGAACCGCGAGTACAGCAGGTGCAGCACCGCATGCTCGACACCGCCGACGTACAGATCGACACCGCCCGGATCGTTCGGGCCGTGCACATCGGGGCGCGGGCCCAGCCAGTAGCGCTCGTTCTCCGGTGCGGCCAGTGCCTCGTGGTTGGTCGGATCGGTGTAGCGCAGCTGATACCAGGAACTACCCGCCCAGTTCGGCATGACATTGGTGTCGCGCCGATACTTCTTGGGCCCGTCGCCCAGATCCAGTTCGACCGTCACCCAGTCGGTGGCCTTGGCCAGCGGCGGAGACGGCTCGGAATCGGCGTCGTCCGGATCGAAGGTGACCGGCGCGAAGTCCTGCACGTCCGGAAGTTCCACCGGCAGCATGGATTCCGGCAGGGCATGCGGTCGATCGTGCTCGTCGTAGACGACCGGGAACGGTTCGCCCCAGTATCGCTGCCGGGCGAACAGCCAGTCCCGCAGCTTGTACTGCACGGTTCCCGTGCCGTGGCCGTCCTTCTCCAACTGCTCGACGACCTTCACCTTGGCCGTCTCCACGTCCAGGCCGTTCAGGTAGTCGGAGTTCACCAGCGTGCCCTCGCCGGTGTACGCCCCGGTCGCCACGCTGGCACCCGGATGCTTTTCGCCGGGGGGCGCAATGACTTCCACGATCGGCAGGCCGAAGGCGGTCGCGAATTCCCAGTCCCGCTGATCGTGGCCGGGCACCGCCATGATGGCGCCGGTGCCGTAGCCGCTCAGCACGTAGTCGGCGATGAAGATCGGCAGCTGCTCGCCGTTGACCGGGTTGGTGGCGTAGGCGCCCAGGAAGACACCGGTCTTGTCCTTGTTCTCCTGGCGCTCCAGATCCGACTTCGCGGCGATCGAGGTGCGGTATGCCGCAACGGCTTCCGCCGGGGTGGGGGACTGGAAGGTCCAGTGCGGATCGACACCCGCCGGCCACTGCGCGGTCACCAGGCGGTCCACCAACTCGTGTTCCGGAGCCAGGACGACATACGTTGCGCCGAACAGCGTGTCGGGCCGGGTGGTGAAGACCTCGACGGTCTCGCCATCGGCCGCGAAGCGCACCTGCGCGCCCCGCGAGCGCCCGATCCAGTTGCGCTGCATGGCCTTCACGTTCTCCGGCCAGTCCAGCAGCTCCAGATCGTCCACCAGCCGATCGGAATAGGCGGTGATGCGCATCATCCACTGCCGCAGCCGCTTGCGGAACACCGGGAAGTTGCCGCGCTCACTGCGGCCTTCGGCGGTGACCTCCTCGTTCGACAGCACCGTGCCCAGCCCCGGGCACCAGTTGACCACCGAATCGGACAGATACACCAGGCGGTAGGAGTCCAGCACCTCGCTGCGCTCGGCCTGCGACAGCTCCGCCCAGGCCCGCCCGTCCGGCGTTTCCCGCTTCCCGGAGGCGAATTCGGCCTCCAGGTCCGCGATCGGCCGCGCCTTGTTCGCCTCGGTGTCGTACCAGGCGTTGTAGATGCGCAGGAAGATCCACTGCGTCCACTTGTAGAACTCGGGATCGGTGGTCGCGAACGAGCGTCGGCTGTCGTGGCCCAGACCCAGCCGGGACAGTTGGCGACGCATATTGGTGATATTCGCCTCCGTCGTCGCCCGCGGGTGGGCGCCGGTCTGCACCGCGTACTGCTCGGCGGGCAGGCCGAAGGCGTCGTAACCCAGGGCGTGCAGGACGTTTCGGCCGTGCATGCGGTGATAGCGCGCGAACACGTCGGTGGCGATATAGCCCAGCGGGTGGCCGACGTGCAGGCCCGCGCCCGACGGGTACGGGAACATGTCCTGGATGAACAGCTTGTCGCGCGGTGTCTCACCCCGCAGCGGGCCCACCGGATTCGGCGCGTGGAAGGTGCCGCGCTCCTCCCATGCCTGCTGCCATTTGCGTTCGATTCGCCCGGCCAGGTCGGCGCTGTAGCGGTGTGCAGGCACGTCGCTGTCACCGGTCGCCACGGCGCCGGTCGTTTCGGTTACACGAGTGTCCTGCACGGTCCTGCCTTCTTGTTCGCCGACATCCCCGGATAAAGGTCGCTCACCAGGGTAAAGCGTGCCCGTGTCCGGACCCAAAAAGGGCCGCCCTGCCCGCACGTCGCCCGCGGGCGCCGGGTAGCGTGGGCGGAGTGTTCGTGGTGGCTGTGATCCTGTTCGTGCTGGCGGCGGTGGCCGTCGTCACCGGGGTACTGGGGTTGACCGGTGCACTGCCCCGCAATCGGTTCTTCGGAGTGCACACCGACGCGGCGCTGAGCTCGGAAGAGATCTTCCGGATCGCCAACCGGGTCGCCGCTCCCACCTCGATCGGTGCCGGTGTGTTGCTGGCGGCGGGTGGTCTGGTGGCACTGGCCGCGGGCGGTGTGATCGGGATCGGGGCCGCGGTGGTCGCCGCGGTGATCGCCCTGTTCGCGCTCGGCGCCGGGGCCAATGCGGCAGCGCAGTCCATTGCGGGCCTGGCTCCGGCTCCGCAGGTCGGCGGCTGTGGTCAGGCGTGCGGTGCCTGCTCACTGCGCGACGCCTGCCAACCCGCGAATTGAGTTGTCGGTCGGATGATCGACTGGTTAGCGTGACCTTGTGGCGCGCGGATTGACGGTCGGGTTCGACCTCGACATGACCCTGATCGACTCGCGTCCCGGCATCCGTGCCTGCTATGCGGCCCTGTCCGCGCGCACCGGCACGTATATCGACTGCGATCTGACGATCACCCGCCTCGGCCCGCCGCTCGAGCAGGAACTCGCGCACTGGTTTCCCGCCGACCAGATCTCGGCCATGGCCGACCTGTATCGCGAGATGTATCCCACCCACGCCATCACCGGCACGGTCATGATGCCGGGTGCGCGGGAGGCGGTCGAGGCCGTGCAGGCCGCCGGTGGTCGCGCCGTGGTGGTCACCGCGAAATACCAGCCGAATGCCGAACTGCACCTGACGCATCTGGGCATCGCCGCCGACGCGGTGATCGGCGATCTGTGGGCCGAGCGCAAGGCCCGGGCCCTGCGCGAGCACGGGGCCGCCGTCTACGTCGGTGATCATGTGGGAGACGTGCTCGGCGCGCGAACCGCCGAGGCGTATTCGGTCGCGGTCACCACCGGGCCGTGCGATTCGGACGAATTGCAGGCGGCGGGAGCCGATGTGGTGCTCGCCGATCTGACGGAATTCCCCGCGTGGTTGCGTGACTACTGTCGCTGACCCGTCCGGTCCGCGCACTCCGGCGGCGGAATGCTGTGCGACAGCGGGCTGCCCGCGGGATTGATGTAGACGACCGTGAGCATCAGCGGCTTCGTGCCGCCGTTGCGGGCGAGGTGGGCGTGCCGGGGGCCGCTCTGTTCGCGGAAGACGCGCCAGGGCCGATAGGTCACGGGTAGGCAGTCGGTACCCGGATGATCCAGTGCACTCCCGGTGACCAGGACGAACAACGTCCCGTCGTGAAAGTGCCAGCCACTGTCCCCGCCCGGCTCGATGACGGTCTGCCGGAGCACGAACTCCCAACGGGCGATCCGCAGGCGGGCCAGCACGCGACTGCGGGTGCCGGTCGCCGGTGCGGGATTGGGCCGGAAGGTTGCCATGTGGACATGATCCCCGCCCGGCCCGCAGAGCGGACCGGGCGGGGAAACGAGGGGGCGCTGCGGCCGACCGGGCGGGGAAACGCGGGGCAAGCGAAAGCCACGGCCGGGCGGGTTTCCATCCGGCCGTGGCTTTACCCCTCGTGGTTCAGCTGGTCTTGCGGCGGAATGAGCGGGTGGCCCACAGGTAGCCGACCAGCGCGATGCCCAGGCACCAGGCCACGGCCACGATCGCGTTGGTGCCGATCTCCGAACCCATCAGCAATCCGCGCAGGGTCTCGGTGATGGGGGTGAAGGGCTGGTACTGCGCAACGTGCCGCACACCGGTGGGCATGGTGTCGGTGGGCACCAGGCCGCTGCCCAGCATCGGCAGGTAGGTGATGAGGCTGGGCGAATTGCTGGCGGCCTCCACGGTGGAGGCGGACATGCCGAAGCCTGCCCCGAGCCAGCACAGGGCGAACAGCACCAACCCGAGCATCCCGAAGGCGGCCAGCCACTCGAGCACAGTGGCGTTGGGCCGGAATCCGAGCAGGAGCGCCACCCCGATCATGAGCGCGAGCCCGATCAGGCCCTGGATCACGGTGCCGATGACCTGGCCGCTGAGCATCGAGGAGTGGGCAACCGGCAGGGACCGGAAGCGATTCACGAAGCCCTTGGTCATATCGGAGGCGACCGCGACCGACACGACGACGACCATCAGTGCCGGAATCATCAGCAACATTCCCGGCGTGAGGTAGTTGAGGTACTTGCCGCCGCCCATACCCTTGCTCACCGCACCACCGAGGATGTAGTTGAACAGCAGGAGCAGACCCACCGGCATCACGAGGACGAATCCGGTCATCGAGGGATAGCGCTTGGCGTGCAACAGGTTTCGATGCAGCATGGTCTTGGTGTCGACCATGGAATAGGTCATCGTGCTCATCGTGCGGTTTCCTTGTCGGGGATGGATTGTCCGGTGAGGGTGAGGAATACGTCGTCGAGGTCGGGGGTGTGCACGGACAGCGCCTGCGGTTCGACTCCGATCTCGTCCAGGCGGTCGAGCAGGAAGCGCAGTGACTTCACCGAGCCATCCCCGGGCGTCACCAGGGTGAGTTCGTCGACTTCGGTGGTGTTGCCGATGATGCGGGCGGCGGCGGCCAGTTCGGACCGGTCGGCGAAACTCAGCCGGATATGTCCGCCCGGCACCAGTCGCTTCAACTGATCCGCGGTGCCCTCGGCGACGATGCGGCCGTGATCGAGGACGGCGATCCGATCGGCCAGTTCGTCGGCCTCCTCCAGATACTGGGTGGTGAGGAAGATCGTGACTCCGCCCGCGACCAGTTCGCGGATGATGTCCCACATGCCCCGTCGGCTGCGCGGGTCGAGTCCGACGGTCGGTTCGTCGAGGAAGATGATGCGCGGATCGCCGACCAGGGTCATCGCCAGATCGAGTCGACGCGTCATGCCACCGGAATAGCTGCTCGCCGGTTTGTCGGCGGCGTCGACCAGGTCGAAGCGGTGCAGCAGTTCGTCGGCCAGCCGGCGGCTCTCGCTGCGCGGCAGATGATGCAGATCGCCCATCAGCACCAGGTTTTCGCGACCGGTAAGCAGTTCGTCGACGGCGGCGAACTGGCCGGTCAGCCCGATCGCCGCCCGCACCGCATCGGGTTCGGCGTCGATATCGTGGCCGCCGACCCGGATCTCGCCGTCGTCGGCGCGCAGCAGCGTCGACAGGATCTGCACCGTCGTGGTCTTGCCGGCGCCGTTGGGCCCCAGGAGCGAGAAGATGGTGCCCTCGGGGACGGTGAGGTCGATGCTGTCGAGCACGACGTGGTCGCCGAAGGATTTCCGCAGGCCGGCGACCGAAATCGCCGGGAGGGGATACCCGCTGTACATGGGCGTCCTTCCATCAATGAATAGGGATGAATGCATGGGTCGACCGAGCCGTGACCGCGGAAGCGTGCGGTCAAGGTCTGGTCGGTGTTGCTCGGTTGTGCGGGCCGCCGGGCCCGTCGGTCAGATGTCGAGATCCTCGATCTGCGGATGTTCCGCCAGGTCGAGCACCCGCGCGTAGAGCGTGTCCGGAATCCTCCCCTTCAGGTCTGTCACCGAGTCGTAGATGTCGAGGCTGAAGTCACCCCAGTCGGGATCGCCCACGCCGAGCAGGCGGCGCCAGTCCG
Source organism: Nocardia transvalensis (assembly GCF_015477765.1). Lineage (GTDB taxonomy): Bacteria > Actinomycetota > Actinomycetes > Mycobacteriales > Mycobacteriaceae > Nocardia > Nocardia transvalensis_A. The sequence continues at coordinate 520,042 of NZ_JADLQQ010000003.1, forward strand.
TCAGCTCCTTGAGCCAGTTCTTCTGGGCCTGCGTGTTGCGGATCTGCGTAGGCATCTCCGCCCACTTGCTGTACTGGGTGTGCAGCGCGAACTTGCCCTTCCGGGTGCGGAAGACGCGAATGCGCTCCCACTGCTTATCGTTGACGTCGCGCCATTCACCCAGCAGTGCGCCGGAGAAGCGGACCTGGCGGGTGCCGCTGCTGCCGACCCGGACGACGACCTCGTCGTAACCTTCCTGTCGGCCCTCCTCCAGTTCGATGAACCGGCGCAGCGCCGTCACGATCGCGCCGGACAGATTGCCGCCGACCAGCTCCTGTGCGCGCTGGAACAGGGGCAGATCGTCGTCGGATACGTACACGGTCTTGTTGGGCATGACTCCACTATATGTAGACGTATACGTACATGCAAGGCTCGGGCGCGATGGGGCCGGTGAACGCCTGCTTTCGCGTATCGACGTGCTGATCACCCAGACGCAGCTGCCGACCAATCCGGTGATGGGCTGTGGCCCCACTCGCGCAGGCGCCCGTGCCCGGCGACGGCTGCGGTGTCGGGCTCGCAACGGCTCGGTCGTGCTGATGGCGGCCTTCGCGCATGCCGGGGATTTCGCGGGAGCGGCGGCGGTGCGCTACGACCTGACCCTGAGCGAGAACCCTTTCCCCCATTGCCTTCGGTGCTCGAGGCGATGCGGCACGCGCTGGGCCGCGCCAACCGATGTCCGGAATTCCTGCCCCAGCGACTGCCCTGCCTGATCGCCGACCATCACCGTGGTGCGCGCCGGCGAGCTGAAGGCGTTCCTGTTCGGAATTCCTGGCGACGTGCCTGTGGTGCTGGACGAGGCGTACGTCGAATTCCTGGTGCCACCGATACTCTCGATCACCTGGAGCTCATCGCGCGCTATCCGAATCTGCTGGTGTTGCGCACCTTCTTCAAGGCCTACGGCCTGGCCGGGCTGCGCATCGGCTACGCGTTCGGGCAGGCCGAACTGGTGCGTCGGGTGCGCAGGCTGCAGCTCCCCTCCGGGGTTCCGGAGACGGCGGCGGCCTCGTATGCCGCCGGGGCCGAGCTGTCCGAGCGGATCCTGCGCATCACCACCGAGCGAGAGATGTTGCGAATATCGTTGCGCAGCAACGGTATCCGGGTCCCGCGCAGCCGGGCGAACTTCCTCTACCTGCCGGGCCCGGGCATTGTCGAGGCGCCGGCGCGGGCCGGTATCGCGGCCAAGAGTTATCCGGACGGGAGCGCCCGCGTTGCCGTCGGCGACCCCGACGCGGCTGCGGCGGTGCGCCACGTGCTGGAAAGTGGTGCGCCGGAGGGTATTCGGCGCTCGCTTCGCCGAGAGGGCACCGGCCTGTGGTCGCTCACCGTCCGCTCCGACCAGCAGCGTCAGGTCGCCGCCCGCAGGATCGTCGTCCCGCTGCTCGACCTGATCTCGACGGACGCGATCTGCCCGGGTGCCAGGTCCGTGGTTCGCGACAGGGTCAGCGCGTCGCCGGGTCCGGCCGACCATCCGAACAGCTTCGACGCCGCTCCCGCTCGCGGCGTCATCCACAGCTCGAAGTTCGCCTGATAGGGCGGGCCGACCGTGGCGTACCGGCACGACATCTCCACCGTCGCCTTGCCGTCGGCATCGATCACCTTGACACTGGCCGAGACCGGTGTCTGGACGACCGGATCCAGCCGACGTTCGGCGACCACCTGGGTGGCGGCGTGTGGCGTGCCGCGTTCGGTCACCGTCACCGTGATCGGCACGGCGATCGCGACCGCCGCGGCAGCCGCGACCACCGCCCCGCCGATCGCCGCCAACCGGCCGCGCCGACGATGCTCACGCGTCCGTTCCACCAGCCGGGGAAGTATCTCCGGCGGGTCCGGGGCGGCGACGGTCTCCGGCTCGTTCGGCTCCGTCAGCGCCAGCGCAACGCTGCCCTCGACCCGGCCGAGCAGGCCCGGCAATCCGGCCAGCTCCGCCACCGCCGCGCGGCACGAGGGGCAGTGCGCCAGATGTGCCTCGTACTCCAGGCGCTCGGCGCGACCGAGGGCGCCGAGCACGTACGGCCCGTCCCACGTCGCGTACTCGTCGCCCCGCTCGGGGCCGGCCGCGGCCCGGTCGTCCCAGGGTCGCGGGACGTCCGTCACTTCGTCACCCCCATCTGCTGTAGTGCCGAGCGCAGCGCGCGCATGCCGTAATGCATCCGGGACTTCACGGTGCCCTCGGGTATGGCCAATTCCGTCGCGATCTGCTGCGTCGACAGGCCACGGTAGTAGGCCCGCACGATCACCTCGCGGTGGTCGGTGCTCAGCCGGGCCAGCGCGTCGGCGATCAGCCAGCCGTCCACGGCACGATCCGCTTGATCGGGAGTCGGCTGCTCGGGCGGCTTGTCGGTGCGGTACTCGCGCCGGCGCCGGGCGCTGCGATGCTCGTCGACGGCCAGATTGCGGGCCACGGTGAACAGCCACGCCCGCGCGGATGCGGTGGTTTGATCGAGGACGTGCAGGCGCTGCCACGCCCGCAGCAGCGTCTCCTGCACGATGTCCTCGGCCCGCCCCGAATCCCCGACGAGACTGTAGGTGTAGCGCCACAGCGCCGTCGCGTGCTCGTCGTAGAGCGCCCGCAGCAGCTGCGCCTGCTCCGAATCGCCGTCCCGGCCGTCCCCGGCCGGCGAACCGGCACCGCGCGAGGGCCGGGTCTCTGCCCCCTCCCCGGGCGGGCGTGGTGAGCCGGCCATGTGCTCACCGCGTCAGTCGATAGGGCCGAGGTCGCAAGGAAGTGCCCACACTCGGTACATACGTATGTCAGTTCCGCTCTAGTTCGATCGGGTGTGTCGCCAGCAGCGACAGCGGCAGGGGTTGGCGGCGCAGCACCTGCGCCCACAGGTCGGTGCGGCCCGCGATCGGATCCGACGGCAGTGCCGACAGCACGATCCAGTCGCCGCGCTCCAACTCGCCCTCCAGCTGTCCGAACGTCCAGCCCGCATAGCCGGCGAAGATGCGGATGCCCTCGACCAGCGGTGCGACCACGTCCGGATCCGAATCCAGATCCAGCAGCGCCACCCGGCCGTCCACTCGGCGCAGGCCCGTCATCCGGTCGATGGCCATCCCGACCCGCACGGTCGCCAGGCACAGCGCGGCGTCCCGCTTGACCGGGCCGCCCAGATACAGTGCGCGCGGCGCGGCGGCCAGTTCGGCCCAGCGCGGCAACACGTCGGCCACGGCCGTATCGCTGGGGCGGTTCAGCACCACGCCGAGGCTGCCCGCGTCGTTGTGTTCCACGATGTACACCACGGTGCGCCGGAAGGACGGCTCGACCAGATCGGTCGCCGAGACCAGCAGCGTGCCGGGCCGGACCGCCTGGTCCTCGTGCCGGAATTCGCGTCGCGAGCGATCGCCGTGTTCCTCTGCGCGTGCCACCCCGCCATCATCGCACCGGAATCGCCCCTCTGTCGTTCAAGCTATGTCCATTTGCCGCTCATCGCGGCAATCCGAATCGCTCCCGCGCCCAATGCGGCACCAGCGCTAGATATTCCGGACGGGATTCGACGAAATGGTGGACCATCGGGCACAGCGGCAGAATCCCGTAGCCTTCGTCGCGGGTGGTGTCCAAGGCCGCCTTCACCAATTTGCGGCCGTAGCCCTGTCCCTCGTAACGGGGGTAGATCTCGGTGTGCACGAAGGCTCGTTCGCCCGCCGTGTCCTGATATTCCGTGGTCCCGGCGAGGTTGCCGTCGATATGCAGCTCGAACCGATCGAGGGAGGTGTTGTTGGTGACTGTCAGGCCGGATGACACGCCCTGAGCGTAGGGCCTGCCGGTAGCCGATGGTGGCCAAGTGACCGGCTCGGCGCGTCTCGAGTTGTCGTCGTCGGCGCGGCTGCTCAGAATGCTGTAGATCGGTGGTAACGACCGGAGAGAATGACGCGGATGGTGACACGACGGGGAGCCCGCCTGTCGGCAGGGGTGTTTGCCTTGTGCCTGGCCGCGAATCTGCTCGGTGCGACGGCCGACGCCGACGCCGCGGCGGTCTTCGGTCCCTGTCCGGACGGCGCGGTGACGCAAGGCCGGGGCGCCGAATGCGCGGTGATCGCGGTGCCGCGGGACTACACCACACCCGGCGGGCCGCGAGTCGAGTTGACGGTCAGTCGTATTCGGGCCACCGGCGAGCGATACGGCACGATCTTCGCCAATCCCGGCGGGCCCGGCGCCGATGCCCTCGATTATTGGGCGCGCCGCGCACCGGAGTTCCCCGCAGACCTGAGCGCCCACTACGACCGGGTCGCGGTGCAGCCGCGCGGGATGCCCTTTGCGACGCCGCTGGACTGCCGCGGTGCCGGGCACAAGGATCGCGGCGCCACCCGATCGGCCTGCGACGCCGCCCAACCCGGTTACGTGCAGACCATCACCACCGAGAACACCGCCCGCGACCTGGATGTGGTCCGGGCCGCGCTGGGGCTCGAGCGCATCGACTTCCTCGGCATCTCCTACGGCACCTATCTGGGCGCGGTGTATGCCTCGCTGTTCCCGGAACGGATCGACAAGTTGGTGCTCGACTCCAACGTGAATCCGGCCTGGGTGTGGACCGAGCAGTTCGCCCAGCAGCAGGTGGCGGGCAAGCAGCGGCTCGACGACCTGTTCTCCTGGATCGCCGCGCACGACGACGACTATCACCTCGGCGCGACCGCGCTGCGCGTGTATCAGAACTGGGTGCGGCTGGTGGTGGCCCAGGGCGGTGGCTGGTACGCCAACCTCACGCCGCCACCGGCGGCCACCGATGATGTTCCGGGGAATCTGCCCGCACCGCTGGCCGATATCGCTCGCGACGGATTCAACGGCAGCCGCGATCAGGTCGGTCAACTGCAGAATCTGGTGCGCACGTTGGCATCCGGGGGAGTGTCGGCGCAGGTGCCGCTGGTGGCGGCCACCGCGGTCGCCACCTACACCCGCACGTTCTGGCCGAGTTTTGCCCGGGCCATGGCCGAGGCCCAGGCCAACCCGTCCGACACCGGCCGGTTGCGGGCGCTGGAAGGGCTGGCCACGACCGATCCGACGGGCCGCGACGTGTTCTCGGCGATCACCTGCAACGAGAATGCGGTGCCGGGTCGGCCGGAGCTGATCGGTTCGGCCGCGGCGACGGTGGCATCGGGCGGTAATGCGTTCGACGCCCGCGCCGACCTGATTCGCTCCGGAGTGGCCTGTGACGGCTGGGATCCGGTGACCACCCCGGTGCCCATCGCCGACCACGGCCTGCGCACCCCACCGCTGGTGCTGCAGAGCCGTCACGATGCGCTCACCAAGTACGAGGGCGGGCCGGTCATGGCCGCGGCCCTGCACGGCAATCTGATCACGGTCGAGGGCGGCGACCACGGCACCTTCGCCCGCGGCAACACCGCGCTGGACCGGGCGGTCCTCACCTACCTGTCCACCGGCAAGGTCACCATCGACCGCGTGGACCAGGCTCCACTGGACTGAACGCCCGCCCGTCCGTCTCTCCGGCGGGCGTCGAGTCACTCGTCCGTCGAGTGCCCGGCGCGGTCGCGTGTCTTCTCCCATCGCAGCGCCGTCGAGTCGGTCTCGAAGGCGGACGGGCAGCAGAATGGCGTGATGCAGGAGAAACGAGTTCGGGTGGTGGTGGCGCCGGACAAGTTCAAGGGGTCGCTGACCGGACCGGAGGTGGCGGCGGCGGTGGCGGCGGGGATCGTGCGGGTGCGGCCGGAGGTGGAGGTTCGGCGGCTGCCGGTGGCCGATGGCGGGGACGGGACCGTCGAGGCGTTTCTGGCGGCGGGATGGGAGCGGGTGCCGGTGACGGCTGTCGGGCCGACCGGGGAGACGGTCGAGACCGCCTATGCCGTGCAGGGCTCGACGGCGGTCATCGAATTGGCGGCGGTCGTCGGATTGTCGAAACTTCCTGGCGGGCAATTCGATCCGCTGCATTCCAGTACCCACGGTCTCGGTCTGGCGATCGGGCATGCGCTGGACCGCGGGATGCGCGACATCGTGCTGGGGGTGGGTGGGAGCGCCTCCACCGACGGCGGCGCGGGCATGCTGCAGGCGCTCGGGTTGCGGATCCTCGATGCGGACGGACATGAATTGCCCAGGGGCGGAGCGGAACTCGTGCGAGCGGCGCGGGTGGATCGTTCCGGACTGCATCCGGCACTGGCCGGTGCGATGTTCACACTTGCCAGTGATGTGGACAATCCCCTGCTCGGAACACGCGGTGCCGCAGCTGTTTTCGGGCCGCAGAAGGGCGCCGATGCCCATCAGCGCGCGATTCTCGAAGCGGCGATGGCGAATTGGGCGGGACTGATAGACCCCGACTGTGCGGAGTGGCCCGGCGCGGGAGCCGCGGGCGGTACCGGATTCGGTGCCATGGCCGTGTTGAAGGCCGTCGAGCGCTCGGGTATCCGGGTGATCCTCGACCTGATCGACTTCCGCGCCCACCTGGCCGGTGCGGAGCTCGTGATCACCGGTGAAGGGTCGCTCGACGAGCAAACCCTGCACGGTAAGGCCCCGATGGGCGTGTGCGCGACGGCTCGTGCCGCCAACGTCCCGGTGGTCGCCGTCGCCGGGCGCTGCCTGCTCCCCGAGAGCAGGCTGCGCGCGGCGGGTTTCGACGCCTGCTTCGCCCTGAGCGATCTCGAACCCGATCCGGGTCGGTCGATGGCCGACGCGGCGCGGCTGCTCGAACGGCTCGGTTCGCTGATCGCCGAGCGCTACCTCGGTACCTGAGTTCAGGCAGGTGCCAGGGCGCACCCGAGCAGCTTGTCCCGATGCTTGTCACCCCAGGCTTCCAGCGGGCGCAGGGCCTCGTTGAGTTCCTCGCCGAGCGGGGTGAGTGAATACTCCACGCGCGGCGGCACTTCCGGATAGATCTCGCGGCGCACGATGCCGCTGGCCTCGAGTTGGCGCAGATTCTCGGTGAGCACCTTCTCGCTCACGCCGTCGAGCAGCCGCCGGATCTGCCCGAACCGCTGGGGGCCCAGGCCCAGCACCCACATCAGGTGCAGCTTCCACTTACCGCCCACCACATCGATGGCCACCGACATCCCACACACCGTCTCGTGATCTGCATCACCGTCTGCCCGCACCGCAATCCTCCTGACCGTATTTCGAACCTCTAGGTAAGCAACCCCATATCGAAGTGCGTTATTGCCGGGTTGCCGGTTCGTGGCAAGTATCGCAGTGCATCCCGGCCGAAAAGCAGGCCGGGAAACGAAGACCGGGCAGGCCGGGAAACGAAGACCGGGCAGGCCGGGAAACGAAGACCGGGCAGGCCGGGAAACGAAGACGGCTTGCCGGAGAACCGGAGGAAACACCATGTCAGAGCGTCGATCTGTGACCGTTGTCGGCTTGGGGCCGATGGGGCAGGCGATGGTGCGGGCCTTCCTGGATGCCGGTGTCGCGGTGACCGTCTGGAACCGCAGCGCCGACAAGGCCGAGGCCATGGTCGAACTGGGCGCGCAGCGGGCCGCGACGATCACCGAGGCGCTGGACGCCAACGAGGTGATCGTGCTCAGCCTCACCCACTACGCGGCCATGTACGACGTGCTCGGCCCGGCGACAGACCACCTGCCGGGCAAGGTGATCGCCAACCTGTCCTCGGATTCGCCCGAGAACGCCCGCAAGGGCGCCGCCTGGGTGCGTTCGCATGGCGCCGAGTTCATCTCGGGCGGTTTCATGTCCGCGGGGGACAACATCACCCACCCGGCCTCCTACCTGTTCTACAGCGGTCCCGAGGAGGTCTTCGAGGCGCACGCCGAACTGCTGCGGCCGCTGAGCCCGCAGGAATACCTGGGCACCGACGACGGTCTCGCGCAGGTCTTCTATCAGGCCCTGCTCACCATCTTCCATCCGTGGACCCTGGGCTACTACCAGGCGCTGGCCATGATCGAGAACTCCGGCCACGATGTCGAACAGTTCCTGCCCTACGCGCTGCGCTCGCACGAGGCGTTTCCGTTCTTCATGACCGAGTACGCGGCGGCGGCGAAGGCGGGTGGCTGGGGCGATCTGGCGAGCTACAAGATGATGGACGCCGGTGCGCAGCACATCATCGACGCCAGCGAGGAGGTCGGTGTGGATGCGACGCTGTCGCACACCGCACAAGCCTTGTGGCGCAAGGGTGTCGAGGCCAACCGGCAGTCCCGCCCGATCACGCTGTACCAGTTGATGCGTGGCGAGCGGCGGGAATGATTCCGCCGACCCGGGGCTGGGTGACCCTCAGGCACTTTCGCTGTTGGAGCCCAGCCTCGGGAACGGGCGGATCGAGAAGATCACCTCCACCGGGACCTCGAAATATTCCGAAAGTCGCAGCGCCAGATACAAGCTCGGGCTGTACTCGCCGCGCTCGAGATATCCGATGGTCTGGTAGTGCACGCCCAGCGCGTCGGCGAGCTGGCGCCGCGAGATGCCGCGCTCGGCACGCAGCATCGCGATGCGGTTGTAGATGACTTCAGTAGGCACGCTGCATCGCCTTCTCGCGGCGGGCCGCCACGCGGGAGCCGGATTCCCGGCGGGCCATGCGCCGCAACACGATCGGAGCGATCAGCAGACCGACGACGGTCCAGGCGGCCAGCACCCCGAGGGTCTCCCAGTGCCGCCAGGACTGGCCGAGTTCCACGACGGCCGCGTCGGCGGGCAACAGCGCCGAGCGCATACCCAGCCCCAGCCAATAGATCGGGAACACCTGCGCGATCCCCTGCACCCAGCCGGGCAGCGACGTGATCGGGTAGAAGATTCCGGAGATCGCGATCAAACCCATGATGGGGAACGAGACGAAACCGATCGTGCGCGGGTTTTCGAACAGGGATCCGAAGACGGCTCCCATCGGCAGGGTCGCCAGCATGCCGAGTGCGAATACCCAGATCAGGGTGAGCCAGGCGGTGGGACGGCCGAGGTCCAGGCCGCCGACGATGAGCTGGCCCAAGATCAACACCAGCAAGACCTGCAGCAGCACGGTGCTGGTGACGGTGACGATCTTGCCGACCAGGTATCCGGCCATGCCGTGCGGGGTCGCCTTGGCGCGCAACAGGGTTCCGTCCTCGCGATCCACGGCGAGGAACTGGGAGATGCCGAGCAGGCCGCTCGAGGCCACCAGCATGCCGAGCACGCCGGGCAGTGCCAGCGAGCCCAGCCCGATCCCGGTCTCCTGGAAGTGCCCGTCCCGCATGAAATACAGCGCTACCAGCACCAGGATGGGCCAGAAGTACTGCGAGAAAAGGTCCATGCCGTTGGTGAGCATCTGGCGGGTCTCGATCAGCCCGCGGACGACTCCGGCACGGGTCGCCGTGGTCAGCGGTGTCATCGGGTGACCTCCTCCAACGTGCGGACCTCGGCGTCGCCCTGACCGGATTCGAAGCGCTGAACCAGCGTCATGTAGGTGTCCTCCAGGGAGGCCCGGCGCACCTCGAGTTCGCCGATGTCCTTGCCGTACTGCATGAACAGCTCGTAGACGAACTTGGTCGATTCGGTCGTGGTGTGCACGAACCGCTGCCCGTCGCGGGTCCACTTCACCTCGGCCTCGCCGGCGATGCGCCGCGACAGCTCATCGGCGGAACCGTCGGCGATGATGCGGCCACCGGCCAGGATCAGGATCCGGTCGGCGAGCTTCTCGGCCTCGTCCAGGTCATGAGTGGTGAGCATGATGGTGGTCCGGTCGTCGTCGGCCAGTCGATGGATCAGATCGTGGAATTCGCGCCGCGCCTGCGGGTCGAAGCCCGCGGTGGGTTCGTCCAGGAACAGTAGTTCGGGACGGCCGACGATACCGATGGCCACATCGAGGCGGCGGCGCTGACCACCGGAGAGCTTGGCGATTTTGGTGTCCGCCTGTTCGGTCAGCCCGACGGCCGCGATCAATTCGTCTGTGTCCCAGGGACGTTCGATCGCCGCCGTCGAGTACGGGGCGTAGTAGGAGCCCAGATGTGACAGCAGTTCGCGCACCCTCCATCGGCCGTGGTCACGCCAGGACTGCAGGACCACGCCGATGCGGGCCCGCCAATCCTCGCTCGCATGGGCCGGGTCGACGCCGAGCACCGAAACCTGCCCGGCCGAGCGCATGCGGAACCCCTCCAGGATCTCGATCGTGGTGGTCTTCCCCGCCCCGTTGGGCCCCAGCAGGACCAGCACCTCTCCGGCACGCGCCTGAAAGGTCACATCCTGCAACACATCTCGGGTGCCGTACCGCATCCGCAAACCCTGTACGTCGAGCACGACATCGTCGCCTACCGTCATCCCGCCTCCGTAGCAAACCCAGGATGACATGTAGCATATCTACTACATCTTCCGTCCGACAAGACATTTTCCGGCTCCGTCGAGCCCCTGGCCCCGGCGCTGGCGCGCCGGGGCCAGGGATGTGAGAGGGGCTTTCGCCAGGGATGTGAGAGGGGCTTTCGCCAGGGATGCGAGACGGGCTCTGGCCAGGGATGCGAGACGGGCTCTGGCCAGGGATGCGAGACGGGCTCTGGCCAGGGATGCGAGAGGGGCTCTCGCCAGGGATGCAAGACAGGCTCTCGCCAGGACGCGGAACAAGCTCGCCAGGACGCGAAACAAGAAGGCGCCTGCCGGGAACGGAACGCGAAGGCGCGCCGGCTCCCCTCGCATCCCTGGCCCGGGGGCCTTCTCGCATCCCTGGCCCGGCGCGCCAGCGCCGGGCCAGGGTCAATGAATTACGTTCGCAGGCATAAGAATTCGATGGCTGCCGCGTAGCCTTGAATGCCCATGCCTGCGATTACCGCGGTGGCGATGGGGGAGATGTAGGAGTGGTGGCGGAATTGTTCGCGGGCGTGCACGTTCGAGATGTGCACCTCCACGATCGGGATCTCCGGGATGACCAGTGCGTCGCGCAGGGCCACCGATGTGTGGGTGAGCCCGCCGGGGTTGATCACGATGGCCGACTCCGCCTCGCGTGCGGCGTGGATGCGGTCGATGAGTGCGCCTTCGGAATTCGACTGGAAGGTAGTGATCTCGCGGTCGAAGCGGGCGGCGGTCTTGCGGCACAGCTCGATCACGTCGTCGAGGGTCTCCGAGCCGTACACCTCGGGCTGGCGGGTGCCCAGCATGTTCAGATTCGGGCCGTTGAGCACGAGGATCGGTGCCATGCCGGTCACCCTACCGCTGCGCGGGGTAACGATTCCGGAGGCTCGTATCGACTGCGCACTCGGTCTACAGCCCGCGGGGTCCCTCGGCGCGTAGATCGTCCACCTTGCGCATGGCCGCCCGCAGTTCCTCGAGCCATTCCTCGGCGTGCTTACCGGCCAGCTTGACAGTCCAGGCGAGGGCGTCGGCCCGGGAGCGCGCGACGCCCGCGTCGACGAGGGTGTCGAGCACCTTGCGCTCGGGCTGGCGCAGCCGGGTCATCACCGGAACGGCCAGGTGGGTGAACAGGGTCCGCTCACCGTTGACCGAGACGCCCCAGGCGACGTTGCGGCCGAAGCGGGCCTGCGCCTCCTGGGCGATCTGCATCCGGGCCGGGCGGGTCGACTCGCGGAAGCGCGCGATCAACCCCTCCCGGGTGGCCCGCGGAACCTCCGCCGTCGGCGGTTCGGCGTCGGCCGGTTGTTCGGCGTCGGCCGGTTCGGGCGCGGGCATGGGCAGTTCGCCGATCACGACGATCTCGTCGCGGTCGATCTCGACCACCGGAGGTCCACTGAACCAGTCGGCGGGCAACCTTCCCGCGAACCAGTCGGGGGCGTCCGCGGCATCGGGAAGATCGGCCTGCTGCCAGCCGCCCGGGCGGCCGAATCCCCGCCCTCGATGTCCGTGTCTCATGCGTTGTACCTCGCTTACCAAGAGGTCTTTGTAACAGTGATTACAAGATTACGCCGAAATCGGATAGATGGATTCCGCCCTGGGAGAACGGCCTGGAGGTGGCGACACAGTGAACACGGCTAACGATTGCGTGACCGGTCCCGCGGATGACGGGATCCGGGCACTATTGTGGTCCCTGAGCATGGTGAATGTGGGCGGCGCCAAGGTGGCACCGCGGGCATCTCCTTCGGGTACCGTTGGTCTTGTTGCTGAAGTGACAAGAGTGAAGAGTGGGCGATATGGATGTGTGGGGATCCCGCCGCTTTCGCGTTCGGGTGGCAGTGGCACTAGCGGCGATTGCTGCCCTCGCGATCGTGATGGGGTCGTGCGGGTTTCACGACAAGCCCCACGATCCCCAGGCCATCGTCAAACGCTTCACTCAGCTGCTGGACTCCAAGGACGCGACGGCCGCGGCACAGCTGACCTCCTACCCCAGCGGGGCCGAGGCCACCCTGAAGCAGATCTTCGACGGGCTCAATCCTGGCAAACCCGATTACGAGATGGCGCAGTACATCGGGCTCGACGGCGATTCGGGCATGTTCAATCTGAAGGCCGACTGGAATTTCGGGCCGGGTAAGGATTGGACCTACGACCTGCAGGGCACCATTCGCAAGTTGGCCATCGGCTGGCGAATCTCCTGGGAACCGTCGGTGGTGATGCCGCAGCTGGACTACAAGCGGACGGTCAAGCTGGTGAAAACCGACGCCACGCCGTCGCCGAAGGTGAACGACAACGCCGGCGAGCCGCTGATGACCGAGCAGATCATCAACGTGATCAAGCTCGATCCCAGCAAGACGCCCGACCCGGTCGCCTCGACCAATGCGCTGGCCGACGCCATCGCCCCGGTCGCCCCGCTGATCACCGGTCCGGCGCTGATGCAGCAGCTGAGCGCCTCTCACGGCAAGCCGATCGTCGCGGTGAACCTGCGCGAGGACGACTTCGCCATCCTGGAACCGCGGATGGCGCCCATCCCGGGCGTGGTGATGGACAAGCAGCCCCAGCTGATCGCCGCCGACCGCCGCGTCTGGTCACCGCTGCTGGACGCGCTGCGCAAGGTATGGCAGGAGAACCGCGACCAGCATGCGGGCTGGGGTGTGCAGGTGTTCGAGCCGGACGGTAAGCGGGTGGCCCAGCTGGCCGGACAGCAGGGCCCGCCCGGACCGGATATCGCCTCGACCATGGACCAGCGGCTGCAGCGCGCCGCCGAGGACGCGGTGGTCAGCGCGGGCACTCCCGCCTCGATCGTGGCCATCCAGCCGTCCACCGGCGCCGTGGTGGCCGCCGCCCAGAACACCTACGCGAGCGCCAAGGGCCCGGTGGCATTCACCGGGGCATACCCCACCGGCGGGATGAACGAGCTGTTCAAGTCCGTCGCGGCGGTCGTGAAGAAGAAGGCGCCGCAAGACGTTTCGGTGCAGGATACGGCCGAGGCCGCGGCCCTGCTCGGCGTCGGCATCGGATTCAAGGTGCCCGGCCTGGACCAGACCACCGGTCGGCTGCCGATCGGCGGCCGCGGTGTCGAACAGGTCCGCCAGGGCGGCGCGGACCCGATCCTCGCCAGTCCGTTCGGTATGGCGATCGCCGCGGCGACCGTCGCGCGCGGTTCGGTGGCTCCGCCGATGATCGAGATCGGCCGACCGGCGACCACCGAGGCCGATCTGGCGCCGCTGCCCGGCGAGGTCACCGATCGGCTGCGCGGCATGTTGCGCGACGCCATGGGGGGCCCCGAACTGGCCGGGCTGCGCCGCTACGCCGACGTCACCGCCTATGCGGCCACCGCCGGATCGAGCGGCTGGCTGCTGGGCACCATGGGCGATCTCGCCTTCGCCCTGCACATCGACGACGTCGACAGCGGCGACGCGACAGCCCGCATGGCCGCGCGCATGCTGCAGTCGCTGGCCGCACCGGACGACCGGTAATTCCGATCAGCCCAGGGCTTTCCAGGCGACTCGCCAGCCGAGCAGGAACAGCGCCAGTACCGTCGCCGCGACCAGGACGAAGCTGAATGCGATGCCCTGCCCGCTGATCACCCGCAGCACCATGCCGCCGATCAGGGTGGACAGCCACACCACCACGCCGGTGGGCCACAGCACGCGGCCGTCGAAACGCCGTACCGCGGCGGCGAATTCGCCGCGCGTGAAGATCCACAGCCCGAGCAGCCAGCCGATGATCAGACCGGTGCCGAACGGCCACACCGTCCGTAATAGGCCCGCCAGCACGGCCTCGCTGTGACTGCGCCGGCCGATGGCGCAGAACACGATCACCAGCAGGGCGTCGATCACGAACGGCACCAGTTTCTTCACGCCGCACAGGGTAATGGGGGCCCTCAGCCGGCCTGCGCGTCGCCCTCAGGACGGCGTCGCTCGGCGAGGATCGCCGAACGCTGCTCGAATTCCTTCTCGAATTCCTCGTCCTCGGCCTGCGGCTTGCGGAACAGGAACGCGAAGACGATCCAGCCGACGATCGCCACCAGAATGAGGCTGATCAGCCGGTAGACGAAGGCGGCCGTCACCGCCTGCGCGAACGGCAGGCCCGCGGCGGCGGACAGGCTGGCGACCAGCGTGAGCTCGACGTAGACCAGCCCACCGGGCGCGAAGGGGATGGTGCCGACCGCCTTGCCCGCGCTGAACGCGATCATCAACCCGGCCAGACGCGGATCGGCGCCGACCGCGTAACAGGCCGCGCCCAGGCAGGCCACGTCGCCGAGCCGGTGCATCAGCGCCCACAACCCGACCAGCGCCCCGTCGCGGCGGCCCAGGTCCACCGACTCCAGCTGATGCAGGATCTCGTCGACCCTATCGATACCGTCGTCGGCGGGGCGTCGCCGAATTCTGTTCATCAGCTGCACGGCCCGCCGCGTCAGTGCGCGCACCGAGCCCGGATGATTGGAGATGTAGTTGCCCGCCCACACCAGCGCGATCACCGCGCCGAGGGAGAAGATCAGCTTCCAGGGTCCGACCGTCTTACCGGCCAGGAAAGCTCCGCCCACGGCCAGCAGCACCATGCCCGCGGCGGCGACCAGCCCCGACATCGCCAGCTGCCAGGAGGCCAGGATCGGGCTCGCGCCCCAGCGTCGGGTCTGGCGGTAGGTGAAGGCCGTCGAGAACACCTGCCCGGCAGGCAGTGTCACCGACATCGCCGTGGCGCCGTAGACCACCGAGACCGAGGTGCGCTGACTGACGTTCACGCCGCCGGCGTGCAGTAGTTGTTTCTGGATCCGGCCGTAACCACTCATCGACACGGCCTGCATGAGGATGCAGGCGGCGACCCAGCCCCAATGGATTTCGGTGAGCGACTTCCACGAGTCGTGCAACCGTGGCCACAGGTAAATGCCCTCGGCGATCAGCAAGCCCGTGACGGCAACGCCGAGAACCCATTTCACCCACCGGAACCGATTTCGACGGCCCGGCTGCCCAGGCGACGCGGGGTCGCCGGCTAGTTCACCGTGGGCCGTCACGTCGTCAGCCTAACAGCGCCGAATTGCGCCGCCCCCGACCTCGTTGTTCCCGGCCCGCTATCCCGGCGAATGGGATTCCTCGGCGTCGAGCGCGGTATACGGGTCGAAACTCTCCTTCGGCCAGGCCAACTTCGTCTTGCGCCGCCGCCCGCGCAGTTGCACCTCGTCGCCGGATTCCCAGAATTGCTGTTCGAACTCGTCGGCGAAATACAGTGCACTGCCCGAGGCGAGCACCCGTCCGGGATGTTCCTTGGCCAGTTCCGTGAGCCGGGAAGCCTCGTTGACGGGATCGCCGATCACCGTGTATTCGAATCGGTTGGCCGCGCCGATATTTCCGGCGACCGCCAGGCCCGCCGAAACTCCGATTCCGATATCCAGGCCCGGCACCTCGCGCAATGCCTCGCGCAGTTCGCGGGCCGCACCCAGGGCGGAGGTCGGTGCGTCGGGCCGGTCCAGCGGCGCACCGAAGATGGCCAGGGCGGCGTCGCCGACGAATTTGTTGATCAGGCCGCTGTGCCGGTCGACGACGTCGACGACGATCCGGAAGAACTCGTTGAGCAGGCTCACCACCTCGGTCGGCGGTCGTTCCGCGGCGGTCGCGGTGGAGCCGACCATATCGACGAACAGCACCGCCACGAACCGGGTCTCACCGCCGAGTTCGGTGCCGTACTCCAGCGCGCGCCGGGCCACCTCCTCGCCGACGTGCTGGCCGAACAGTTCCTGCAGTTCGCGGCGCTGCGCGGCCTCCTCCATCATCCGGTTGAAACCCACCTGCAGCAGCCCGATCTCGCTGCCGTCGAACACCTCCACCTGCACATCGCGCGCACCCTCCTGCACCCGGTCGATGGCGCGCGAGAGCTGGCGCACCGGATCGGAGATGCTGGAGGCGGTCAGCATGGACAGCGCCAGCGCCTGCAGGATGACGACCCCGCACAGCAGCAGGATCGACACCGCCAGCGAGCGCGCCGAGAACTGCACCTGCGAGGTGATCTGGGTGACGCACAGCAGCACGATCGCGATGGTCGGCGCGAATGTGCCCATGCCCCAGGTCATCGCCATCCGGGTGCCGACGCCGGGGGTGAGGGTGTGGTCGAAGGTGCCGGTCTGCAGCGCATGCGCGGCGACCGGGCGCAGAATGCGCTCACCGAGCATGTAGGTGAAGCCGAACACGATGGTCGCGGCCATACATTCGGTGACGATGACCGCACCCGCGAGCTGCGGGGTGTCGACGATGATCGTGGCGGCCAGCACCGCGCCGCCGACCAGCCACAGCAGCAGATGCACGATGGCCTGCCGCAGCGGGGCGTGCAGGGCCGCCATCTGTTCCTGGCGGCTCGGCGGCCCGCCGCGCACCTGCCAGCGCATCACCGGGCGCAGCATCAGCGCCGACGCGGTCAGGCTGAGGGCGCCGCCGACGAAGAACACCAGCGCCGGGACCAGCAGGCCGGTGCGGCGGATGCCGTTCGGGCTGCCCTCGGGGGCGGGCAGACCGTATTGAATGAACGCGTACACCAGAATCGCACCGAAGGCGTTGGCCGCCAGCATCGATGCGAGGTACAGCGGCCAGCGCGTTCGCATGGTCTGTTTGACCGCTTCCAAGGGCGCTGACACGATCACCAATCTAGCGTTCGGTACCGACTCGGCGTCGCTCCCGGCACCCTCTGCGGTGACTCGAGCTGCCGCATCCGCCCGCCACACGGCGGGCGCTGGCGTGCCCGCCGCGGCCGAGCCGGATAGGCTCGCGGCGTGAGCGAGCCTGCGAGCGAACCATCGGCACAGCGCGCATCGCGCACGGCGGCGCCGAGCGCCAGCGAGGTGGCGGCGTGAGCGAGCCTGCGAGCGAACCATCAATACAGTGCGCGTCGCGCACGGCGGCGCCGAGCGCCAGCGAGGTGGCGGCGTGAGCGGGCCCGTGAGCGCATCGACACAGCGCGACGGTAAGGCAGGGCCGCGGAGCCGGGTGCGCGGTGACCGGGACGGGCGGGCGGCGGCCGAAGCGGTGCATCCGCTGGTTCGCGAGGCCGCCGAGTGGTGCTGGCGGTTGTTGATCATCCTGGTCGCGGTCCTGGCCGTCGCCTATCTGGCGCACAGGCTGACCACCGTGGTGATCCCGCTGGCGATCGCCCTGCTGGCGGCGGCGCTGCTGGCACCGTTGGTGGACTGGATGCAGCGGCTGGGAGTGCCGCGCGGCATCGGGGTGTTCGTGGCCCTGGTCGGGTCGCTCGGACTGGTGGCGGGGATCTTCACCTTCGTGATCGAGCAGGCGGTCACCGGTGTGCCGCAGCTGACCGACGAGTTCAAGACCAGCGTTCACCAGATCCAGGACTGGCTCATCAACGGCCCGATGCATCTGAGCAACGATCAGATCCGCGACGTCGGCAACAAGATCATCAAAGCCATCGAGTCCAACCAGGATGCGCTCACCAGCGGGGCGTTGACCACGGCGGCCGCGGTCGGCGAGTTCCTCACCGGCACGTTCCTGACGCTGTTCATCCTGATCTTCTTCCTCTACGGAGGGGATCACATCTGGGAATTCGTGACCCGGATCGTGCCGACACCGCAGCGCGAGCGGGTCCGCAACGCCGGGCGGCTGGGTTTCGGAACGCTGATCGGGTGGGTGCGCGCGACGGTCATGGTGGCCGCGGTGGACGCGATCGGCATCGGGTCGGGCTTGGCGATTCTCAATGTGCCGCTGGCCCTGCCGCTGGCGTCGCTGGTGTTCATCGGTGCGTTCATTCCGATCGTGGGTTCGGTGCTGGCCGGGTCGATCGCGGTGTTCCTGGCGCTGATGACCAAGGGGTGGGTCACGGCGCTGATCGTGCTCGGTATCACGATCGCGGTGATGCAGTTGGAAGGCCACGTGCTGCAACCACTGCTGCTGGGACGCGCGGTCGATATCCACCCGCTGGCCGTGGTGCTGGCGATCACCGCCGGCGGGGTCCTGGCCGGAATCGCGGGTGCGCTGCTGGCGGTGCCGTTCGTGGCGGTCATGAATACCGCGATCCGCTCGTTGCTGGCCGACAGCCCGCAGGAGCTGTATCAGGAGCTGAACACCGGCGACGGGGAGCTGTATCACGCCGAACCCGACGAACCGGACGAGGGCCGATTCGACTCGACACCCCCGGCAGCGCAGGCCGAGTCCGCGCGCCCGGGGACACCGGGCACCAATTCCGGCGGCGAGGCGGGCGACCGCTGAATATGAGCCCGCCACCTCAGGGATTGCCCTGATGTGCGGGCGCGGCCGCGTCGGTACCCTCGACCGCATGGGTGGTGAGACGATTTCCACTCCCGGGATGCAGTCTCCACAACCGACCGGGGGTGCGGTGGGCGATCGGGATCTGCGGGTGTCGGATGCCGAACGCGAACATGTGGGGATGCTGCTGCAGCGGGCGGTCGGGCTCGGCATGCTGTCGCTGGGTGAATTCACCGAGCGGATGGATACCGCGCTGGCGGCCAAGACCCGCGGCGAGCTGAATGCCGTTCTCGTCGACCTGCCCGGAATCCGGTTGGCGGGACAGCCGAACCCCGTGGTGCCGCCGGTTGCGCGGCCGCCGCGCCCCGGTGTGCCGCCCGCCGGGGGCAACACCATTCGCGCCCGCCTATCAGGAGTGACGCGCAAGGGCCCCTGGCAGGTGCCGTCGAGCCTGTACCTGAACAACTTTCTGTCCGGCATCACGCTGGACTTCACCCAGGCGATCATGTCCACCCAGGTGGTGGAGCTGCGGGTCGACGACTTCTGCAGCTCACTGACGCTGATCGTGCCGGCCGAGGCCACCGTCGACCTCAACGGCCTGGAGCTGGTCGGCTCCAGCGCGAACAACAAGGTGCGCACCGGACCGCCGATCGGGCCGCTGCATCTGGTGGTGCACGGCCGGACCCGATTCGGCTCGGTCACCGCCAAACACCCCTTCGCAGCACAGTGGCGCCGCCTGATGTCGGGCCTCTGACGGCGGCGCAACAACGGGTTTCGTGAGGATATTCGGGTACGCCCGGGACTTGGTGATCGGCTAACGTTGGACCTGTGACCAAGTCGAGTGGCTCCCAACTGGTACGGCCTGAAGACGCGGAGAGGCGGGCTAGCGTGGTGGTGCCGGAGCCCTGTCATCGCGCCGGTCGAGGGGAACCCTTGCTGCTGGTGCACGGCATGTTGCTCACGTGGCAGTCGTGGGGCACGGTCCTCGACGAATTGGCAAGCGACTACGAGGTTCTGGCGCCGACCCTGCCCGGCCACTGGGGTGGGCCGCAGGCCCAACGGCCCGCCGGAATCACCGCCCTCGCCGACTTCGTGGAGTCGGTGCTGGACGAAACAGGTTGGTCGACAGCACATTTGGTAGGGAACTCGCTCGGCGGCTGGCTGGTCCTGGAATTGGCCGCGCGTGGCCGCGCCCGCTCGGTCACGGCCATCGCGCCCGGTGGCATGTGGGATTCGGATGCGCGCGCCGCTCGCCAACTCATTCGCAAATACCGGGCGCTGGGCCCGGTCATCGGAGTCGGCGCGGGCCCCGAGGCCCATCCGATGGCCCGCAGCCTGGTGACACCGCTGCTGGCGCACCGCCCGGCCGACGTCCCGCACCGCCTCGCCACCGCCAACGCCGCCGCCCCCGCCCACTGCGTGATCGTCGACGACCTGGCCGAAGACCCCACTCTCTCGGCGGGTTTCACCCGCTTCGCCGATATCACCGCCCCGGTCACCATCCTGTTCTGTGAACACGACCGAGTCCTCCCACCCCGCTTCCACAGCCACCTCCCCGACCTCCCCACCATCCACTCCCGCACCCTCCCCGCGGTGGGCCACGTCCCCATGCTCGAGTCCCCCGCCCTGATCACCAGCGAAATCCGCACCGCCATAGCCCGCGCCCACCCCGCCCCCACGCCGTAAGACCCTGCGGCGCGGGGGAATCGACGGGCGGGTCAGCCGTCTCCTTCGGATGACCGTGTTCGACGAAGTGCTCGAAAGGTTCGGCCCCGGTAGCCGAGGTCGTCAGTCGCGGTTTTGGCGGCGGAGCAGTTCGTTGACGCTGACCGTGCGGCCGGGGGTGTCGGTGTGTTTGCCGTCGTCCGGGTCGGGCGAGCCGGTGCGGCGGCGGGAGGAGCGCAGGTCGGCCATCCACTTTTCGATGCTGCTGCGGTTGGAGTCGTCCGGCTGGGTGGGCTGGGTCGGCTCCGCCGGTGGTTCGGCCGGGGTGTCCGCCGTCGGCTCCGGTTCGGGGGACTCGGTGCCCTGGTACAGCTGGGCGCGGCTGGCCGGGTGCGGGGGGACAATGGGCAGCTTCGGCTGCGGCGGCAGGACGCGCGGAGTCGCGCCGACAGGGGCCGTGGGGGCGGCCGGATCGGCCGGTGCGGAATCGCCCTGTCCGTCGGTCGGTTTCACCAGGCGCGGGGGTGCGGCCGGACGGGAGATCTGCGGGGTCGATGGGGTCGACACCGTGGGCAGGGGCGGCGACGGGGGAGCCGCGGGATTCGAATCCTGTTGCGGCGCAGTCGGAGTCGCCGGGGGTGAGGGCGGAACCGCGTCGGCCGACTTCGGTCCCGGTTGCGCCGGAACCGGAACTACCTGGGGCGCGGCGGACGCCTCCGGAGTGGACGGCGGTGTGCCCGGTGCCGATGCCTCGGAATCCGAAGCCGCGGACAGTCCCCGCAGGAGGGTGGGTTCGGGCTGCGCGGTCGCCTCCGGCGACGGGGACTCCGCGGGCGCCTGGTCCAGCCGCTCGGTCGGCGCCTCGCTGTCGACGTTGCGAATGAACCTGGCCCGCTTGGGCTTGCGGGCGGGTTTGGCCGGGGTGCCGTCGGGCAGCATCGGAATCTGCATGGTCACCGGATCGGTGACCGGCGTCGTCTTCACCAGATCGACGACGGCGTCGCTGCCCGGGCGCTCGCCGTGCAGAATCGGCTCGCCGAGACCGATCTTCTGCTGGATGCGCTTCATCCAGGCCGGGGCCCACCAGCAGTCGTCGCCCAGTAGCTTCATGGTGGCGGGCACCAGCAGCATGCGCAGCACGGTCGCGTCGATGAACAGCGCCGCCACCATGCCGTAGGCGATGTACTTCATCATCACCAGTTCGGAGAAGGCGAACGCGCCTGTGACCACGAGCAGGATCAGGGCCGCCGCGGTAATGATGCGGCCCGTCTGTGCGGTCCCGACGCGGACCGCCTCGGTCGTGGACGCACCTTGGCTGCGCGCCTCCACCATTCGCGACAGCAAGAAGACCTCGTAGTCGACCGACAGGCCGTAGACGATGGCCATGATCAGCACCAGGACCGGCGACATGATCGGCTGCGGGGTGAAGTTCAACAGCCCGGCGCCATGACCGTCGATGAAGATCCACGTCAGAATGCCCAGTGTCGATCCGAGGCCGAGCGCACTCATCAACGCCGCCTTGATCGGCAGCACCAGCGAGCCGAAGGTCAGGAACATCAGCAGCGTGGTGGCGAGCACGACCAGCGCGATCATGATCGGCAATCGCGTCATGAGCGAGTCGATGCTGTCCTTCTGCAGCACCGGCGCACCCGTGATGAGGACCTGCAGGTCATCGGGCACATCCATGGACCGCAGGTAGTCGATCGTGGCGTCCGGATTATCGGGATCCTTCAGCTGGGCAGTGGTTTTCCAGACGTCCGAACCCTTGGGCGGGGAGCCCGGGGTCGGGAACGGCTGCGCCAGCCCGGGGGCCTTCCCGGCCTCCTTGACGATCGCGCCGATCTCTTTTCCGTTGGTGCCGACGATGACCAGCTGGATCGGATTGGTCCGGTAGCTCGGGAAGAGCTTGTCGAATTTCTCCTGCGCCACCCGGGTCGGATTGTCCGGCGGCAGATAGCTCTCGCTGATTCCGCCGAACTTCAGATTCTTCACCGGAATGATCAGCAGGAGCAGGATGATACACAGCGGGATGGCCACCTTCAGTGGATGCTTCATCACCCACTGGGTGCTACGGCCCCAGAAGCCGTTTTCCACCTCTTCGGCGGTCTTGGTCTTGCGGAACCGCTTGAGGCCCAGCCAGTCCACCCGGCGCCCGAGGATGCCGAGGATGGCGGGGAGAACGGTAATGGACCCCAGCGCCGCCAGCAGGACGGTCGCGATCGTGCCGTAGGCCAGCGACTTCAGGAAGCCTTGCGGGAACAGCAGCATGCCCGCACTCGCCGCGATGATCATGATCGCCGAGAAGGTGACCGTCCGGCCCGCGGTCATCACGGCTCGCCGCACCGCGGCGGGAGTGTCGTACCCCTCCGCGAGTTCCTCGCGGAACCGGCTCACGATGAACAGGCCGTAGTCGATGGCCAGACCGAGACCGATCATCGAGACCACCGCACTGACGAACGAATTCACCTCGGTGAAGTTGGTGATGATCCGCACGATTCCATTGGCGCCCAAGATGGTCAGGCCACCGATGATCAACGGCAGGGCCGCGGCGACGATGCCGCCGAAGATGAAGAACAGCAGGACGCCTACCGCCGGGATGGCCAACAGTTCCATTCGGTGCGTGTCGGTGGCGATGGTGTCCTGCAAGGTGCCCGAGACGGCCTGCAGGCCCGCGACCTGAACATCGATGCCCGGGATGTCGAAGACGTCCTTGACGTCCCGGAAGTTGTTCATCGTGTCGGTGTCGTTGTCACCCTTGATGGCCAACGCCGCGAAGGCCACCTTCTTGTCGGAGGTGGCCAGGAACGGCGTGGAGGTCGTCTCCGGGTTGTTGAGCCGCCAGTACGAGTAGTTGATCTTGGTGATCTTGTCCGGATACTGCTGCGGCAGGCTGTTCAGCGAATCCTTGATCTTGCCGCTGAACTCCGGATCGTCGACGGTCTTCCCGTCCGGTGCGGTGTACAGCAGCAGGACGTCGCCGGAGTGGTCGCGACCGTAGGTCTCGTCCAACATCTGTGACGCCCGCGAAGCCTGCGAGCCGGGATCGAACCACCCGCTGGAGCTGAGGTGTTTCTCCAGCCCGAATCCGTAGCCGCCCAGGCCGAGCAGCGCAACCACCACCACGCCGAGCACGGCGTAGCGCAGTCTGTAGACCAGGTCGCCCCAGCGGGTGAACACTAAGCGACTCCTTGAGCGGGGCGGGAGGTGAGCAGGGCCGACAGCGGTCGGAAGGGCTGCAGCCAGGCTCCCTCTTCGGGCAGCGAGTCGAGGCTGACCCGGGGCAGCGGTTCGCGGAACACGCCCGGGATGTCCTCGAGATCGATGAACTCGAGGATATCGGACGTCACCGCCCAGCTGGCGTGCTCACGGAACCCCAGCACCTGCACCGGGATTCCGGTCCCGGCGATCTCCTCGAGCGGTTCGCGGAAGGCCTGACCGTCGGCCGAGGCGACCATGATCCCGGCCAGTCCCGCGCCGCGACGGCGTGCTTCGATGTGCGCCAGCATGTCGCTGTCGACATCGGAGTCCTCATCGATCTTGGGTTTGGCGAAGACCGCATAGCCGACGTTGCGCAGCGCCTCCACCCACGGCCGCACCACATCGGCGGTGCCGGGCGCGATATTGGTGAAGACCGTCGCCTCCGCCTCCACCCGGTGCACGCTGCCCACCGACAGCTCCGCGGTGCGGGCGAGCAGCCAGCGTCCGAGCGCGTCGAAGCGCGGCCGATAGGCGGCGGTGGGTCTGCCGCCGAGGATCGCGCCCAAGCCCATATCGAGATTGGGCGCGTCCCACACCAGCAGCACTCTGCGCACATCGGTCCCGCCCGGCAGCCCGGGGACCGCACCGGGCCCGGGGGAGGTGCCGTTCATGATTTCGGCAACATCCATGACCTCATGCGCCATCTCGCTCACGCTCATGATCGGACCTCGCCCGTGCTCGGCACGATCATGGCGACCATGATCGCTGAGCTAATTTTTCGCTCGCTGCGCTCGCTCATGATTCGATCTTCCCCCAAATAAACTCCGTAATGGCGCTACCGGCGCGATGCGCCTTGCTCTCGAATTTTGTGACGGGGCGTTCGAACCCGATCGGAGCACTGTCGCGGAAGGCGTCCGGATCGCCTCCGGTCGCCTTATTCATGCCGATGAACTGCGGTTCTGCCGCACCGACCTCGGCGATGTGCTCGGCATAGCCGGCGTGGTCGGTGGCCACGTGCAACACGCCGCCGGATTTCAGGCGACTCGCGATAAGCGACATCGTGTGGGGCTGCAGCAATCGCCGCTTGTGATGGCGCGCCTTCGGCCAGGGGTCCGGAAAGAAGACGCGAACTCCCGTCAGCGAATTCTCGGCAACCATGTGTTCGAGAACGTCGACGGCATCACCGCGCAGCAGCCGGATGTTATCGATGCCCTCCCGCTCGATGCGCTGCACCAATTGCGCCAGGCCGGGCTTGTAGACCTCGATGCCGATCAGGTTGAACTGCGGCTCGGCCTGCGCCATGGCGGCGGTCGCGGTGCCGGTGCCGCAGCCGATCTCGACGATCAGCGGCGCCTCGCGCCCGAACCAGGCCGTCGCGTCGAGCGGCTCGTCGGACACCTCGCGGCCGATGCGGGGCCAGGTCCGCTCCCAGGCCTGCTGCTGGGTGGCCGTGAGTGCGCCCCGGCGGGAGCGAAAGCTCGTCACCCGCGGATACAGGCGGGAGCCGGTGACACCCCGGCCGCCTCGGCCCGGGGCCCCGTCGACGGACAGAGAGGCGGTGGACCGCGGCCCGGGGACTGACTCTGCAGTGTGGTTCGCGGCGTCGTTCACGGCGTCCATTGTCCAGTATTCGATGATTAGCGCAGCAATCGACCGCGCGACGGGGCGGTCGCCCCGCTCAGGCGGCGAGGGTGCGGGCCGGTCGCAGCACCGGCTCGGACTCCTGCCGCAACGGCCGCCCGAGTGCGACTCGCGTTGCGGTGCCGATCATTTCGAGGAGACCGCGCCAGCTCCCCGGCGCGGCCGCCACGGACCAGACCGTGCGCGTCGTGGTATCGGTCACGGGACGCCCGGCGATGCGGTCGGCCAGCCAGTCCAGGCTCAGCGGGGTGGTCAGCGGCAGTAGCGAGAAGTGGTCGCTGAGCCGGTCGCGCACGTAGGCGACGGCGGCGCCGCCGCGACGGTACCGGTCGACCTGGCCGTCGATGCCGTCGACGTGGATGATCTGGTCGTGGACCGGTTGCACCACCAGCAGCGGACACGCCGGGGTGCTGCCGCCCAGCCGCATGTCGTCGAACATGGCCCGCAGTCCGGGCTCGTCCAGCACTTCCTCCAGCGGTCGGTGCAGGTGATCGGCCACGTTCTGGTTGGCCAGCCGCGCCAGCGCGACGATCGGGGTGAGGCGGGCGGCGCTTTCGACCATGCGCAGGCCGCGGGCCGTGAGGTCCTCGTCGATCACCCGGGTCAGCGCCGGGTACACGTTGCGCAGGGCCGCGATCACGATGGCCGGGAATCCCGCGTACCGGCCGCCGTTGAGCCGGATGAAGACCTGCAGCGGATCGCCGACGGGCGCGCCGAGCACCGCGCCGACGATATCGAGTTCGGGGGCGTAGGTGGGCGCCATCTCCACCAGCCAGGAACTGGCCATTCCGCCGCCCGAATAGCCCCACACGGCGATGGGTGTCGCGGAGTGCAGGCCCAGCGGTTCGAAGCGCAGGGCGGCGCGGATGCCGTCCAAAGCGCGGTAGCCGGGTTCGCGCGGGGCGCCGAAGGCTCCGTGGCGTCCCTCGTGATCGGCGATGCTCACCGCCCAGCCGCGCCGCAGCGCATTGGCGACCAGCAGCCATTCCAACTGGGTGATGGATCCGGGAGCGAAGGCGCCGCGGCGCAGGGCATACGAGGGTGCGCAACGGTCGGTGACGGCGTCGATGGCGGATTGGAACGCCAGCAGCGGCCGCTGTTCGGCGGGGTCGGCACCGGCGGGCAGCAGCACGGTGGTGACGGCGGCCTCGGGGCGCCCGTGTAGGTCGTTGCTGCGGTAGAGCAACTGCCAGGCCGAGACCTGCTGCGGCACCAGGCCCAGCAGGGCCACTTCGACCGGGCGGCTGCGCAGGATGGTGCCCGGCGGCCGAGCGGCCAGATCGGTGGGCGGCCGAAGGAACGGATCCTTCGACGGTGGCAGTGGTCGCCTCGTGCCGGTGGCCTCGGCCCGGCCGGACGCCGAGTCGACCTGCTCGATGACGTCGCCGATGACGGTCATCGCAACCTCCTTCCATCCCGGCGGCCCGTGGCGCACAGACGCCGGCCGAATCCGGGGACTGCACCGCCGAAGCCGCGCGTCGGCGGTGCCGCCGATCGCCCCAGGGTAGGCGATCGATCGACTGACCAGAAAGATCGCCTGCACTGAATTGTGCTGTCGCACAGCACAAACCATGACGCGTAGTGACGGATTCCCCGCCCGCCCTCGCGATGGTCCGGTACCGCCCCACCTGCACCGCGGCCGCCCCGGCCCGAACCCCCCAGGACCTGCGCGAAGGCCGCCGAATGTCGAACGACTGTGATACACGGCACATTCCGTACTCTGCGATCATGTTTCCGGCGACGGCCCGATCCCGCGCTGCCTACCGACAAGTGGGTGTGCTTCTGACAGAATCGTGCGCCGGAAGGGGGTATTACTCGTGTCGACAGGCACCGCATCGTTCGGGCTGGTGAGTGAATACGGCGGGCGCGCACCGGCACTCGATCGGCTGGTCGCCGACCTGCGGCTGAACGCGGGCGGGGAGGCTCGCCTCGCCGAACGGCTGGTGGGGGCGGTCGCGGCGTGGCGGCGGCCGTTGCGCATTCAGGTGACCGGGCGGGCGGGGGCCGGGAAGAGCACGCTGCTGCGGGCCTTGGCGCTCATGTCGGCGGAGGAGACGGCGCCGGTGGACGAACCCGGACGGCCGGATCCGCTGCTCGACGGCGATCTCGTCGTCTATGTGCTCGCGGCGGCGCCGCAGCCCGCCGACCGTGCCGTGCTGGCCACGCTGCCGCGCGAGCGCACCCTGGTCGTGTTGAACAAGGCCGATGCGATCGGCTCCCGCTGGGCCGATGCGGTCGGCGCGGCCGAGCGCTGTGCTCGCGACTTCGGCGTTCCGGTGCTCCCGGTGGTCGCGGAACTGGCCGCGCGCACCCGCACCGGCACGCCGACCGAGGACGACCTGCGCACGCTGCGGCGGCACGCCGATCACGCCGATTCGTCGTTCACGCTGTCCCCGGAGCTGTTCGTCTCCGCTGCCGCCGGATCCGATACCGCCGAACGGCAGGCGGTCCTGGATCGCTGGGGCCGCTACGGCGTCGCCTGCGCGCTGACGGCGCTGCGCCACGAACCACGGCTGGGCGCGCAGCCGCTGCTGCGGCTGTTGCACGCGGTCAGCGGGATCGACGCCGTGCACACCCAGCTGCATCATCGCTATCAGCAGATGGCGGCCCAGCGCGGCGGCGACCTCCTGGACGAGCTGGCCCGGTTGGCCGCGGCGGCGATTCCGGATGCGACGGGCGGCCGCGGTCGCGCCCGGGACCTGATCGAGGACTATCTGGCCGGTGACGAGGCGCTGGGGCTGGGTCTGCACGCCGGTCTGGCCTGTCCGCAGGTGCGGCACCTGGCCGCCGGATACCCGGCGACGGAACCGTCGGACGCCGACGACGCGCTGGCACGTGCCCAGCGCTGGCGCGCGGTGGTGTCCAGCGATATGCCCGCCCCGGCACGCCGGGCCGCGATCCGGGTGCACAACGGGTACGTGCGGATCTGGGAGCGGATGAGCAGTGCCGGACTCTGAACCGAGAGCAGCCGCCCCCGACCTGTCGCCGGAGATGGAAGCCGTTGTGGCGCGCTGGAATCCGCAGGGCAGTGCGCTCCTGCGGGCGGTACCCGCCGCACCCGCGGCCCCGGGCACGACAACCGTCACGCTGATCGGGCCGGACGATGCCAACACGGCACTGCTGCGCACCGAGCTGTCCCGCTTCGAACCGCATGTCCCGATATCCCCGCCGGTCACCGACCCGGCCACCCTGGGAACGCCCCCGGTGGTGGCGCTGATCCTGCTCGACGCCGGAACGGCTCTCGGCGCCTCCTTCCTGGACCTGGTGTGGCGGCTGCGGGCCGCGGGAACCCGAATCCTGTTCGCTCTGGACGGGTTTCATTCCTATGCCGAATGGCGCACGATCCTGGACCGCGACCGTGACCTGCTGAATCAGGTGCTGGACGGCGAGCCGGATATCGTGCCCACCTCCGCGCGGCTGGCGGTGGCCGCCCGTGGCGGCGGCGATGCCGCCCTGCTCGACAGGTCGGGACTGGGCACGCTGCACGCCTATCTGACCGCCGCGGTGGGCAGCGCCGCGGGGACCCGCCCGGCCGCGGTCGTCGAACGAGTGCTGGCCGACACCCGCCAGCGCATCCTCGACCAGGCCGAAGCCTTGCGCTCCGGCGCAGCGGTGAGCCGCCTGCGGGAGGAGCGCGCCACCCTGCTGGCCAACCGCGACGGCGGCCGCGCGCAGGCGATGGCGGCGCTGCGCAACCGGCTGCACCTGGCCCGCGTCGATCTGCTGCACGAGGTCGGCGCCCGCATCCGCGCATTGAATACGATGGCCCGCGCCGATCTGGAACGGCTCGGTCGCCGTGCGGCGCAGCGCTATCCGGAACAGCTGCAGCTGTCGGTGGATCAGCTGACCGCCGAACTGGACACGGTGGTCGGCCACCGGCTGGCCGAACTGGCCCGCCAGCTCGAGGCGGTCACCGGGCCCGCACCCGAGGCGGGTGCGCCGGTGCCGCGCACCGATCCGCCGCCACGGATCGGCCCGGATCCCGAGCCCCGGCACCGCGGCGTCGAGGACCATCTGATGATCGCGCTCGGCGCCTCGGCCGGTTTCGGCCTGGGGCGGCTGGTCGTCGCGCCGCTGTCGCTGGTGCCCGCGCTGGATTACGCGACGGTTCCGGTGACACTGCTGCTCGGTGCCGGGGTCGCCTACTGGGTGGTCCGGGCGCGCGGTCATCTGGCCGACCGGGCACACCTTCGGCAATGGGTGTCCGACGCCCTGATCAATGTGAAGGCTCAGCTCGAGCAGCGGGTCGCCACCGCGCTGGTGGAGGCGGAATCGCAACTCACAGACCAGGTGGTCCGATCCAGTACGGCCCGGGTCGTCGAGGCCGACCGCCGCGTCGCCGAACTCGAGGCACAATTGCGCCAACTGAAATCGCAACAGCCCGCCCAACTGGCCGCATGCGAACGCGACCTGGCAGTTCTCGGTACGGCGACCGGCTCTCAGTGATCTACGACCGAATCCGGTGCGGAAGGTTTCGACCGGGTACCGAGTGAGCAACCCCATTCCGTACCGCGGGTCACACCGCGTTAACCTCTTTACACAGGAACCTGGGCGTCCGCTTCGTCCTTGTACGCCGCCCAGCCGGGGCGTGCTGTCGGCAAGCCGGAGCGGGTACCCACCGCCAACGGTGGCTCTCCGGCGACGCGAGCTGCCGGGAGCCGCCCATCTCAGGAGAGTTTTCATGACCTCAGCGACCATTCCTGGTCTTCACGGATCCGATGGCACCGCACCGACCGAGCATGCTGGGCTGCTCGCCTGGGTACAGGAGGTCGCAGAGCTCACTCAGCCGGACCGGGTGGTCTGGGCGGACGGTTCCGACGAGGAGTGGGACCGGCTGACCGTGCAGCTGGTGGAGGCCGGCACCTTCAAGCGGCTGAATCCGTCGAAGAAGCCCAACTCGTTCCTGGCGCTCTCCGACCCCTCCGACGTGGCTCGCGTCGAATCGCGCACCTTCATCTGCTCGCGCAGCGAGGCCGACGCCGGCCCGACCAACAACTGGGTCGACCCGGCCGAGATGCGCAAGACCATGACCGATCTGTACCGGGGCTCGATGAAGGGCCGCACCCTGTACGTGGTGCCGTTCTGCATGGGCCCGCTGGGCGCCGCGGACCCGAAGCTGGGCGTGGAGCTCACCGACTCCGAATACGTCGTCGTGTCGATGCGCGTGATGACGCGCATGGGCAAGGCCGCGCTGGAGAAGATGGGCAAGGACAAGCCCTTCGTGAAATGTCTGCACTCGGTCGGCGCGCCGCTCGAGCCGGGCCAGGCCGACGTGCCGTGGCCGTGCAACGACACCAAATACATCACCCACTTCCCCGAGGACCGCGAGATCTGGAGCTACGGCTCCGGCTACGGTGGTAATGCCCTGCTGGGCAAGAAGTGTTACTCGCTGCGGATCGCCTCGGCCATGGCCCACGACGAGGGCTGGCTGGCCGAGCACATGCTGATCCTCAAGCTGATCTCCCCGGAGAACAAGAACTACTACATCGCGGCCGCCTTCCCGAGCGCCTGCGGTAAGACCAATCTCGCGATGATCCAGCCGACCGTGCCGGGCTGGCGCGCGGAGACCCTCGGCGACGACATCGCCTGGATGCGTTTCGGCGAGGACGGCCGCCTGTACGCGGTGAACCCGGAGTACGGCTTCTTCGGTGTCGCGCCGGGCACCAACCGCAAGTCCAACCCGAACGCCATGGCCACGATCGAGGCCGGCAACACCGTCTTCACCAACGTCGCGCTCACCGACCACGACGACGTGTGGTGGGAGGGCCTCGAGGGCGAGCCCGATCACCTGATCGACTGGAAGGGCAACGACTGGTACTTCCGGGAGACCGAAACCCTTGCCGCCCATCCGAACTCGCGGTACTGCACGCCGATGTCGCAGTGCCCGACGCTGGCGCCGGAGTGGGACGATCCGCAGGGCGTGCCGATCTCGGCGATCCTGTTCGGCGGCCGCCGCAAGACCACGGTGCCGCTGGTGACCGAGTCGTTCGACTGGCAGCACGGTGTGTTCATGGGCGCCACGCTGTCGTCGGAGCAGACCGCCGCGGCCGAGGGCAAGGTCGGCACCGTGCGCCGCGACCCGATGGCCATGCTGCCGTTCATGGGCTACCACGTCGGCGACTACCTGGGCCACTGGATCAATATGGGCAAGGGCGCCGATGCCCAGAAGCTGCCGAAGATCTACTACGTGAACTGGTTCCGCCGCGGCGCCGACGGCCGCTTCCTGTGGCCGGGCTTCGGCGAGAACTCGCGCGTGCTGGAGTGGATCATCAACCGCATCGAGGGCAAGGCCGAGGCCGAGGCCACCCCGATCGGCAATGTCCCCGTCGCCGCCCACCTCGACCTGGACGGCCTGGACGTGAATCCGGCCGATGTCGACGAGGCGCTGAGCGTCGACGCCGACGAGTGGCGCAAGGAGATCCCGCTCATCGAGGAGTGGTTCGAATTCATCGGTGACAAGCTGCCCTCCGGTGTCCGCGACGAATTCGAGGCCCTGAAGCAGCGCCTGGGGTAGGGGTTCGCGCCCGCCCGTCCCACGATTCCGCCCGCACCGCGCCCTGGCGCGATGCGGGCGGAATCTTTTTGTCGCCCCGTCGCGACCGGATTTTCGGACCGCGTGTCCTATTCTGAGTGTGTTCTACATCTCATGACTGACCAGTTCGATTGCAGGTAGTTAGCCAAACGAGTGAACTGATTGCCACGCCGTTGCACGCGGATTCGGTCCGTCCGCGGCCGGTCGGGCCGAATGTGTGAGAGGTGGGTGGTTGGCATGACCGATCTGCGATTCGACGCGCCGGTCGCATTGGGGGTGGCCGACTCCGGGGTCCCCGCGATGAGCACTCCGTTGCACCGCGCCGCGTGCCGGTTGCAGGCCGCGCTACCGCTGGGTTGGGCGGTGGACATCGTCGATGGCACGGCCCCGCACGAACCGACCCGTCAGCCGATTCTCCGAGTGCGGATGCCGGAGAACTGAGGGGAACATCGGCCACTCCAGTTAACTGGTAGCACTCGAATTCACCAAACCCTACCTGCCGGTTCGCTTTTCGCAGAACGCACTATTGCGTTCTGCGCCTTGTCGGAGCATGCTTATAGCAATCTGCTTTGCCCGCTCGATTTTTCAAATGCAATCGCAGGGGAGTCAGAGTCATGGCGGTGCAAGTGGTCGGCCGATCGCTGATGACCAGCGATCAGACCCCACATCAGGCAAGATGTGTCGGCATGGGCGGTTGGGTCGTGTCCTTCCTGCCCGGCCGGACGCTGACACTCGAACAGGCGACCGCCGCCCTCCAGGCGGCCGAGGCGGTAGCTGCGGTGCGCGCGCTGGCCGGCCGGGTGGGACTGACCCCGCTCGAGACGGTCGGTTTGGCGATGCAGGAGCCACCGTGGAGCGAACCCTCCCACAGCGGTGGCCGACGGACCTGGCGCCGCGGTCTGCTGGAACGCTAGTTCGCCGATCCGGGCCTAGTTCTTCGCCACCACGACGACCAGGTTGCTGACCAGAAACTCCCGAATGCCCGGCACCCGTACCAGCCACCATGCCCACCGCGGGTGATAGCGCGGGAAGACCGCCAGAATCCGGCCCCGGCCGCGAACCCGTTCCGCCCAGCGCAGCCCGTCGGCGGCGGTGACGGCGAACAACGAAGTCCCGAAACGATTCTTGGGCTCCCGGCCGGTCTTGCGGCGGTAGCGCCGCGCGGCGAACTCGCCGCCGAGGTAGTGCCACGGGCCTGTCTCGTGACCGCCGAACGGGCCCAGCCACACGGTGTACGACAGCACCATCAACCCGCCCGGCTTCGTCACCCGCAGCATCTCCTCGGCCATCTGCCAGGGCCGGGACACATGTTCGGCCACATTGGACGAGAGGCAGATGTCCACGGCCTCGTCGCGGAACGGCAGCGCCATTCCGGAGCCGCGGACCGCCCCCGGCACCGTGCGCCCGGCGGCATGCATTTCGGTCGGATCCGGTTCGACCGGAACATACCGAGCACCCACCGCACCGAACTCGTCCGCGAAATACCCGGGACCACCCCCCACGTCCAGCACGATGGTCCCGGACAGGTCACGACCGGTGAGGTCGCGATAGAAGTCCCGCACCAGATCGGCGGTGTCCACGGCGATCCCCCCATAGAACAGGGCCGGATCGGTCTGCTCGAAGCGAAAACTCCCGAGCAATCGCAACGACCGGCGCAAGGTGGCCCGGCGCGCGAAGCTCGGACGCGGTCGGTTTCCGTCGGCTCGAAGCATGGCGCCCCAGTTTCGCATAGCTGGGACGGCGGGAGTGTGCCGCGTTCCTACGCCCGGACCGTGGCACGGGTGCCCTGTAGGGTGGAGCCCATTGTCCGTCCGAGTGCCACCTGGAGATATGCCGTGCCCGATACCGGCCTTGTGGTTTCGCAGGGCGCCGACTCCGGGGCCGAGGGCGATGCCGGGAGAGTGCGGGAGGTGTTGCTGCTGTGCTGGCGCGACACCGGTCATCCCCAGGGTGGTGGTAGCGAACGCTATCTGGAGCGGGTCGGGGCGCAGTTGGCCGCTCGCGGGGTCAGAGTGACCTTGCGGACCGCGCATTATCGGGGGGCGGCCAGGCGAGAGCGGGTCGACGGCATCGAGATCAGTCGCGGCGGTGGCCGCTACACCGTGTATCCGCGGGCGTTGGCGGCGATCGTGCTCGGGCGGCTCGGCCTCGGTCCCTTGCGCGGGCTGCGGCCGGATGCGGTGATCGACACCCAGAACGGCATCCCGTTCTTCGCCCGTGCGGCCAC
Source organism: Nocardia transvalensis (assembly GCF_015477765.1). Taxonomy (GTDB): domain Bacteria; phylum Actinomycetota; class Actinomycetes; order Mycobacteriales; family Mycobacteriaceae; genus Nocardia; species Nocardia transvalensis_A. The sequence goes on from NZ_JADLQQ010000003.1 coordinate 553,743, forward strand.
GCGTGCCCCCGCGGTGGTCCTGGTCCATCACGGACATCGTGAACAGTGGCCGGTGGCCGGTCGGCTGGTCGGCCGGATCGGCTGGTGGATCGAGTCGCGGCTGTCCCCGCGCGTGCATCGGCGCAACCAATATCTGACGGTATCGCTACCGTCTGCGGAGGAACTGGCCTCGCTGGGTGTGGATCGGGAGCGAATCGCGGTGGTGCGCAACGGCGCCGAACCGGTGCCCGGCCAGGTTCCGACCGGCGCCGCGCAGACCCGGACCGCGCATCCGAGCATCGTGGTGCTGTCGCGCCTGGTGCCGCACAAGCAGATCGAGGACGCGCTGGCGGTGCTGGCCGGGCTGCGCGCGCGGGTACCCGGCCTGCATCTGGATGTGATCGGCGACGGGTGGTGGGCCGAGAACCTGAAAGACCGCGCCCGCCACCTGGATATCGCCGACGCGGTCACCTTCCACGGCCACGTCGACGAGTGCCGCAAGCACGAATTGCTGTCGCGCGCTTGGGTCCACGTGCTGCCGTCGCGGAAGGAGGGCTGGGGTCTGGCGGTGATCGAGGCCGCCCAGCACGGGGTTCCGACGGTCGGCTACCGCAGCTCGCGCGGGCTGACCGATTCGATCGTCGACGGTGTGACGGGAATGCTGGTCGACGACGCCGAGCAACTGACCGAGGCGGTCGGCGAGCTGTTGATCAGCGCCGAAGCGCGAACGGTCATGGGGGAGAAGGCCCGTGCCCGGGCCCGCGAATTCTCCTGGGAGCAAACCGCCAACGGCGTCTACGAGGTGTTGGCGGCCGCCGAGCGCGGGGAGTTCGTCTCCGGCCTGGTCAGCGGCCGCCCGGTGGCGTTCGACGCTAGCTTTCCGGCAGCATGACGAACATGCAGAAGGTGTGTCCGGCCGGATCGGCGTAGATGTACATCGGTTGTTCCGGACTGTCGAACTCGTCCACGAGCATCGTCGCCCCCAGGGCCAGCGCCCGCTCGTGATGCGCCGCGAGATCCGGCACCTCGGTGAATTCGAAGTCCAGGTGAACTTGTTGCGGCACTTCGGTTGTCGGCCAGGTGGAGCGGGGGAGTTCGGGAACCTGCTGGAAGGACAGGCGCACGTCCGGGCCCTGTAGTGCGAGCCAGTCGGCGGTGTCGGGTTGGTTGTGGCCGGGCGGTTCATCGCCGGGAACGTAGTCGTAGCCCAGCAACTGGCGATAGAACTCGGCCAATCGGCGCACGTCGGTGGTGTCGAGGACGATCGAGCGCAGCGTGGGGAAGCCCGGCTTCGGCTGTTCGGCATCGGGCACGGCGATGACGCAGAACGGGTGGCCCGACGGGTCGGCATGGACGTAGAGCGGTTCCGGGTCGTCGAAACGGTCGAACAGCAGCGGGGCGCCCACGGCCTGGAGCCGTTCGCGCTGTTCGGTCAGCCGCTCGGCATCGGGCACGATGAAATCCGGATGGAGTTGCTGTGGCACATCGGGTTTCGGCCAGGTGGAGCGCGGCAGCTCGGGCACCCGCTGGAAGGCGAGGCGCGGTCGGCCGGACGGCGGCAGAAGCGCCACCCACTCCGGGTTGTCGGACTCCCCCCGGGGTTCGTCCCCGGGTACATAGGCGTAGCCCAGCAGCTGGTGGTAGAACTCGGCCGAGCGCCGGGTGTCGGTGGTGTCGATTACGAGTGAGCGCAGCGCGGGGTATGTCTGAGCCATAGCAACATCATGTCGGCCCATGCTTCCGAATGGGTGGATTTGCTCGACCCGATGAACGGACGCTACGACAGGCTGCGTGCCGACCGGGCGCGACGCCCGAGCAAGGCCAGCGGCCCGGCGAGGAGAAGTAGCGCCCAGAGTAGGTGGGCGGCCACCGCGATATGCCGATGGGTGGCATGTGATGCGGTGCGCGTGTCGGTGGCGGCGGGTACGCGATACAGCGCCAGGTTGTCGTCGGAATAGACCGTATCCAGCTGGGACAGGGTGTTTTTCGAGTCGCCCAGCGGTCCCGGTGTCGTGCGTTCCACCAGCACCCAGCCGACTCCGTGTGCGGCCAGTTCGGTGGGTGGGCCGCCGTGCAGGAGCAGCTGTTCGACCTCGCGCGCACGATTCCCCTCTCCGGCGACCGTGCGACCGCGCACCGGCAGTTCACCGGTTTGCAGGACGTCGCGGGGCAGCATGCGTGGTGCGGGGTCGAGCACCGGAATACGGCCGCTGTAGGGGAATTTGCGGAACATGCCGCCGGGCAGCATCGCGACATCGCCCGGGCCATCGACGAGTGCGGCGACGCGCTGCCAGGACGTTGGATAGTGAACGGGTCGCAGGGCACCACCGACGCCCCAGGCGAGGTCGGGCAGCGTGACAAGCAGTAGCGCTATGAAAAGCGTTGCTGATAGGGGTATTCCGTTGCTCGCGTGTGTCACGACTCGAATACGTCGCAGCCCGTCCGCCGCCGCCTTGCAGCCCGCGGCCGCGCACAGGGAGTAGGCGGGTACGGCCAGGGCGACGTATTTCTGGGTGTCGCGCAGCAATCCCGCGCCCGGTACTCGGCTGATGAGGGCCTCGCCCACCTGCATTCCCCAGCCGGTGGCTCCCAGTGCGGGCACCACTATTGCCGCGGCCGCGAGGAACAGCAGGGTGCGTCGCGTGTGCCGCGTCGCCGTCTCCCCTTCCGCTGCGACCCGGCGGATACCCAGCGCGACCATGACCACCAAGATCGCCGTGGCAGCCAGCGCGAAAACCGTTGTGCGCGAGCCGGGAACAGCATCGCCGTTCCAGATGCCGCCGAGCCCCGCGAGGCTTCCGACAGTGGCGAGACCCGGTTCGGCGCGGGCCGCGAATGCCGCGACGCCCGCCGGATCCGACGGCTCGGCGCCCGCACCCGACAGGGCCGTGGCCGCGAGCCACGGAGCCGATGCCGCCGCCCACAGCGCCAGTGTGCCGACGAGACGTCGCCGACCGACCACGAGCAGCGCGACGAGCCCCGCCAGAAGAGCACCGGTCGGTGTCAGTCCCGCGGCGGCCAGACACCCGCCCAGCGCCGCCCAATCCCGGAAGGAGGTAGCGGACAGCCGGATTCGCTGCGCTGCCAGCACGGTCCACGGCAGGGCGGCGTAGCCGGTGAGCAGGCTCCAATGGCCCTGCAGCAGCCGCTCGGCCACGTACGGATTCCACACGGCCACGGTGGCCGCCACCAGCTGCGGTCCCAGCGACGCCTGCAGCAGGCGCCGGGCCAGCACGGCGGCACCCCATCCCGCGGCCCAGAGCGCCCCTACGAGAATCGCTTTGACGACGATCCCACCATCCACCACCGCCGACACCGCGGCCAGCAACGCATCCTGCGGCACCGCCCGCGGCGCGGCATCCCCCAACCCGAGCGCCGAATCGGTGAGATACGACCGCGGCGTGCTCACCGCATCCCGCAGCAACAGATACCCGGACCCCAGCAGCGGACCCACCACCACCAGCGCCAACCCGAGACTCCACGCAACCGGCACGACCCGGCCCCAGCCCCCACCACCTTCCCGACCACCCGCCGTCACGCTCAGCCACCCTACGTGCTCCCAGCGCGCACCGGCCGTGGGCGTGGTCGTGGTTGTGAGCTCGCGGTCGTGCTGGGTGTGGGGGATCGGGGATGGGGTGGCAGCATGGCGGGGTGCCTGTCCTACGTCGTCTGCCCGCGGTCGCGGATCTGACGTTGGTGACGGCGGGGGCGATGACGGCGAATGTGGCCGGATATCTGCTGCAGCTGTTGGCCGGTCGGTGGTTGGGGGTGGCCGGGTACAGCGAATTCGCGAGCTTGCTGGCGGTGCAGTTGTTGTGTGCGGTACCGGCGCTGGCGCTGCAGAACGTGGTGGCGCGGGAGGTGGTCCGGGGTGCCCCGGTGGCCGCGGCCCGTGCGCTGGGGCTGCGGTGTGCGGCGGTCGTCGCGGTCGTCGCGGCGGTGCTGGTCCCGGTGGTGGCCATGGTGCTGCACGTGAGTGTGGCCGCCGCCGCGGGCGCCTTGGTCGCCGCCCCGGTCCTGGTCGTGCTCTCCCAGGAGCAGGGCCTCCTGCAGGGCGCCCACCGCTTCCGCGCTCTGGCAACCGTCCTCGGCGGAGCAGGCATAGCCCGCGTAACCCCGGCCCTCATCACCCTCGCCCTCGGCGCAGGCGCCGCCCCCGCCCTCTGGTCCGCCGCCCTCGGCCTGACCCTTACCGCCCTCACGGCCCACCACCTCACCCCGCCCACCCCCTTCGCAGGACGCCGCACCGCCTCGACCCCCGAGGCGGACAACGAAACTGCCGCACCCTTTATCGCTTCCCGCACCCCCTCTGACGCGTCGCAGGGGGTGCGGGAGAACGAAAAGGGTGCGGCTGCGGAGCGTGGGGGGATCGGGGCGGTGTTGCGGGCGGCGCAGGTGCAGGCGGCGTTGATGGCCTTGTCGTCGGCGGATTTGATTGTGGCGCGGATTGTGTTGGGGGATGTGGATGCGAGTCGATATGCGTTGGGGGCCATTGCCACCAAGATCGCGTTCTGGTTGCCGCAGGCGGTGGGGGTGGTGCTGTATCCGCGGATGGCGCAGCCGCGGTATTCGGCGCGGGCGGTGCGGGATGCGCTTGCCGTGTTGTCGGCGGTCGGAATCGTGGCCGTCGTCGGGGCGGCCGTTCTCGCGCCGCTGGCACCACTGCTGGCCGGGCGCGACTATGCCCCGATCGAAGGGCTGCTGTGGTTGTTTGCCCTCGACGGGGCCCTGCTCGCGCTGCTGCAGGGCGCGCTGCTGTCGGCGATCGCGGTCGATCGCACGGCCCCGGCGATAGTGATCTGGGTGGGCCTGGCCATCGAAATCGTGGTGATGCTGGTATTCGTCCGCTCGCTGCCCGTGCTGATCACCACCGCCACCGCTGTCACCGCGGCGGTCACCGTCGCAATCATCGCCGTCGCCCTCGCCGCAGTCCGCCGGGTGGGGCCGGAAAAGTAAGCGGCTCCCCCGGATTCGCATCCAGGGGAGCCGCTCGGGGCAAGCCAGGTCTACAAATTCTTGCCGAGGTTGATCTGCTGGGTGGGCTGGTCGTCGGCGGCCGGTTGGTTGGGCTGCGTCGGCGTGCGCTTGCGCACGACCCGGCCGGGCTTGTCGTCGCCGCCGCCGATCAGGCCCAGCACAATGCCGACGATCAGGGCGATCGCACCGACGACGCCGAGGACGATGGGCAGCGTGCGGCTATAGAGCGACAGCTCGTCGGAGTACTTCTTGGCCTCGGCGATCTGCGAATCCACCGTCTTGGCGTCGAACACCAGGTTCGACTTCAGCGCGGTGACCTCGGGCTTCTCGGCGGTGCGCGCGTAGTACAGGTGCAGCTGCTCGGCGCCCTTGATGACGGTGCCGGTCTTCGGCTCCACCCACAGATCCCGGACGTTGCTGTAGAAGCGAGACATCGTCACGTTGGCGTCGCCGCCCTCCACACCCCACTTCGAGGCGGGCAGGGTCAGCTTGTTGGTGGGTGCGTTGACCACCTTCGACAGGTCGGTCGCGGGAATCTGCTGCCGGAAGTGGTAGACCTTCAGATCGTTGATCTCGGTCTCCTCCACGAACTGGACATCGAACGACTTGCGCACGTTGATATCGAAGTACGGGTAGGTCTTCTTCTCGGTGCCGATCGGGAACCGGTACTGCAGCCCGGTGTGCTGCACCGGGTCGGCGACGCTCTGACCCTTGTTGTTGACGGTGGCCGCGACCGACCCGTTGGGATCGGTGTCGACCGGCATACCGTTCTTGCGGTCGATGGTCACCCGGTCGATGGTGGCGGTCAGCAGGCCGGTGTCGCCCTGCTTATCGATGCGCCGCAATGTCGAGCCGGCCTGAATGGTCATATCGGTCTTGTTGGACGGGTCCTCGACGGTGAGGAAACGCTGCGAGATCAGCGAGACGTTCTGATCCACCTTCGCCGGACCGTCCCCGGAGGTCAGGCTCTTGGAGTCCAGCACCTCGCTCGGAGCATTCGGGTTGTTCGTTGCGATGGTGGTGATTTCGAGGTCGAGGGGAGTCTTGGCCAACTGGCCCACCGCATAGGTCGGGATCAGCAGCGCCGCGACGATCAACAGCGTGCCCAGTCCTACGAGCAGGCAGGCCACCGTCCTTTTGGTACCGGCACCGAGTGCCATGCAAACTCTCCTCGTCGTCCAAACAGGTCGTTCCGGGCGAACTCTGCCGCCAAACAGCGTTCGTGAGCCCCGACACTAACAGTCCGATGCCCGACCTTGCCGAGCTGAGGCCGGAAAAACATTCCGCGCGGACCGGGAATGTTCCCGGCGGCGTCGACCCGGCACACTGGATCGCGATGACCGCGACTCTCCCACCGCCCGCCCACCCGCAGTCGGCCGCGCCGATTCCGGTGGCGCCGAGGGCTTTCGTGCCTGCTCTGGAGGGTATGCGGGGGCTGGCCGCGCTCGGCGTGCTGCTGACCCATGTGGCCTTCCAGACCGGCGCCACCGGCATGCCGGTGCTGGGCCGGGTGTGGGGCCGATTCGATATGGCGGTGGCCGTCTTCTTCGGTTTGTCCGGATTTCTGCTGTGGCGTCCGCATGCCGCAGCGGCCCGCGGATCGGGTTCGGCGCCGCGGGCCCGCCGGTATCTCCTGCACCGGGCGGCCCGCATCCTGCCCGCGTACTGGGTGGTGGTGTGCGCGGTGCTGATACTGCTGCCGACCGCGGCGCAGTCGGCCGGGCTGCGTGTCTGGATCGCGAATCTTGCGCTGCTGCAGGTATTCGTGCCGTTGACGCTGACCGATGGGCTCACCCAGATGTGGAGTCTGTCGGTGGAGGTGGCCTTCTATCTCCTGCTCCCGGTGCTGGCGGTGGCGGTGGTGCGGTTGCGCGGCCCGCGGGCGCGGTGGCGGCTGCCGGTGGTGCTGGCATTGGGCATGGTGAGCCTGGGGTGGAATTTCCTTCCGGTACCGACTCCGGAGGCCATCCACTCCGACAACTGGCTGCCGGGATATCTGCCGTGGTTCGTCGCGGGCATGGTGCTGGCCGAACTGGTCGAGGATGCGGCGCACGAGGCGGCGGTGCCCGGGTGGCGTCGCGTGCTCGCCAACCCCTGGATCATGTGGTCGCTGGCGGCGGTGGCATTCCTGCTGTCGACCACGGATCTGGCCGGTCCGGCCGGGCTGACCCGCGGCGTCGCCTGGCAGTACGCGATGAAAATGGGACTCGGTGCGCTCATCGGTTTCGGCCTGCTCGCGCCGCTGGTACTCGGCGACCGGCCGCACCGCTGGCTGCAGAGCAGCCTCGCCGCGACGGTGGGCCGCTGGTCCTACGGCATCTTCATCTGGCATCTGGCCGTGCTGGCCATGGTCTTCCCGGTCTTCGGCATCGTCCCGTTCCGCGGGAATTTCCTGCACGTGCTGGTGCTGACGGTGGCCTTCACCCTGCCTCTCGCCGCCGCCAGCTACGCCTTGGTCGAAGAGCCTGTCCGCCACTGGGTTCGCCGCCGCTTCGGCTGACCCGCAGCGCGGCGATGCCGACGGCGACGACCGCGACCAGCGCCGGGAACTGCACCCAGAGCGACCCGCCCATATAGCCCTGCGGCGAGCGCCACGGCCCGGTGGACAGCGCCGCGGCCGAGACCGCGGTGCCGAGCCCGGCGAGGCCGACGAGCACGCGCGGCATGATGCGCGGGAAGAACCGATCGGCGACCAGGCCCGCGACGGTGAGGCCCAGTCCGACAGGCCCGGAGATCACGGCAGCTGCCACGCCCAACCCGGCCGCACCGACCACGCGAGTTCCCCATGTCCGCATCGAAAGAGTTGGTGTGCCAATGCCATCGGAATCCCCACCCGGACCGTCGTCGGTGGTGCGGGCGCGCCGACGCCGCCACGGAACGGCCAAAGCGACCAAGGGGATCAGCAGCAGCAGTCCACCGAAGATGGCCGAGCGGTACCAGCGGTCGAGCGGGAATTCCACAGTGATCGGCCCGCGGGCATCGGCGGGCAGCAGCCACCCCTGTTCCCAGCCGTCCACGACGATCGGGGTGAGGGAGTGGCCGTCGGCCGTCTGGGCGCGCCACCCGACATTGGTGCTCAACGGAAGTACCAGCAGTCGCGTGCCGGGGGGAGCCGAAACAGGTTGTTGCGCGGCATCGAGCCGGTTCAGGCGCAGGTGGTCGACGGAGAACAGATCGGTCGGTGCGACGGTTACGTCGACGCGGCCGGGCGGGAGATCCACCGCAGACTGATCCGGTTCCTCGGTCGAGGAGCTATCGGTGGCCGCCGAATCAATACTGCACAGATGCGCGGAAACCGGTGCGCCCGACCGCAGTTCCTCGGCGGTAGCGGTCACGGACAGGTGCACCATGCGCCCGGCCACCGCAATGGTCGGTCCGTGAGCGCAGTCGACGGTGATCGGACGGTCGAGCGGGGCGGGCGCCGGATAGTCGGGTCCGAGCACATTTACCTCGGCCAAGCCCGGCGGCTGTTCCAGGGTGAAACCCAGAGCGGTCCGGTCCAGCACGGACTTCCAGCTGTTGATACTCAGTTCGATCCGGTCGGTCACCCGCGGATGTAGGGACAGCCGGACCGCTGTGCCGGGTTCGCCGTCCGGATCGATCGACCGGACCTGCGGCCCGTCCCCGAGATTCACCGCCACCTCGGTCGGCCGGGCGGGCAGGTCGCCGAGCGACGGCGTCACCTCCACCCCGGTGACCAGGGTCGGTCGCGGAAGTTCGATCGTGAGGGTCGGTTTGGGCCCGGCCGGGTTGCGCACGGCATCCTCGGGGGCGATCCAACCGGTGCGCACATCACCGTCGGTGGCGGCGAAGGCCGAGCCGCGCAGATCGCCCACATCCGCCTTACCGCGGGCGATGGGCCGATCGTGATCGGTGAGCAGCGCCTCCAGGGCGGGGCCCTGCCGGGTGCGCACGGTCAACTCCGGCGTGACGGACATCGGCGCGGGCACGTTCAGGGTGCGTTCGAAGGTTCCCGGTTCCTCGGCGGGCAGGCCCAGGCCCTTACTGCAGCGGACCCGATCGGGAGCGTCGAAACACCCGCTGCGACCGGGGAATTCCTGTCCGAGATTCCAGCCCTGCACCTGCGCGCCCGCCGCCACCGGGGGCAGCACCGTGCGATGCCGAATCTCGACCGGCACCGGCGCATCGAGATTGCTGTATTCGTCCAGACCGAGCTCGCTGATGCCGAATTGGCCGCCCGGCGTGCCGTTCTCGGTGCGGGTGGCGGTGATGGTCAGCCAATCGGTGCGCCCCGGTGGCAGCGAAACCGACACCGGGACACCGGGTTCGGAGATCCGTGCCGCCACGGTCCCGTTGCGGGTGCGCACCTCGACCCATTTCACCGGGTCACCGATCGCCGCCGGACTGGTCGTCAGGTGCAGCACACCGGCGCGGATCGGATGGTCGAGATCGAGCCGAAGCCATTGCCCGACGGCATGTTGGGCGCTGTTGCTCAGCCAGGCGGTGGACGGGTCCCCGTCGACCACGGCGGCGGTGGAGCTACCGGGTGCGGCGCCGCCCAGCTGGGTGGCGTCGGCGGCGGAGCCGGAGGCGGTGATCGTCGCGCCGGACCATTCGCCCTGCACCGGTTGTGTGCCCGGTACCGGGTAGTCCGGCACGAGGTTGTGGGTGCGCCGCGGGTCGGTGGGTGCGCGCAGGGCGGAGTTGTGGTTGTCGACGCGGCCGAAATCGGCCTCGCGGTCCATCGGAGTGTCGGTGACGGTCACCGAGCCGCCCGCCACTCCCGCCCGTGCGGCATCGGCGGCCAGCACGGCCGGACCGTTCGGGCCGGTGCCGTTGCGGCGCAGGCGTTCGAGCACCTCCGGGCCGCCTTGGACCACCGGAACCGAATCCAGCGGCACCGTGTACGCGCCGGGGAAGGACGCGGGCGCGCCCCGGCCACTGCGGACGTCGGCGGGGTTGCCCGGTCGAGGAAGGTCCACGCGATAGATCTCGACCGCCGGATACGCCGGGCGCAGATCACCATCGACGACCAACCCGTCCCCGTGGCCGATCTCGATCTTGTTGCCGAATTCGGCCACCTTCGTCAACCCCGGAGAGCCGTCGACCGCCTGATGCGCGAGCATCGGCCGGGTCGAGCGCGAGGTGTCGGGATCGAGATCGTTGCGCAGCACCAGAATTCCGATGCCCTGATCGATCAGGGTCGGCGCGAGCGAGGTCGAGGGCCGCCCGTCCGCGATGAGCCGCTGCACCGAATCCATGGCCCGGATCGCACCCGGCGGGGTGAGCGGTACGGCGTCGCGCACCGCCCAGGGTGTGCGCGCCAGGGCCTGCAGCGGTTCGTCGCGGGTCAGCCCCCAGATCTGGCTGCCGAACGGCGCCCCGGGAACCACCAGCGCCCGGGTGTCGGAGGCATTGTGCGCCAACCAGTCCGCGGTCTGCTGCCAGTAGGCGGGCACCTTGTCGTAGGCGCCGCGTGGAGCGAGCCTGCCGGTCCAGGCCAGCGAGGTGGCCAGGGCCAGGGCGGCCAGCACCAGCGCGGTCACGGCCACCATCCGGTCGCGCTCGGGATGGGCGAATGCGTTCCGCCAGACCGGCATCGGCACCGACGCGGGGAGCGGAACCCGGCGCAGCAGATGAGCCAGGCCCACCACCAACGGAATCCGGATCAGCGGTTCGAGCTTGTGCACATTGCGCAGCGGGGCGCCGCCGGAGTCCAGGAAGATCCGGACGGATTCGGCGAACGGACCACCGAGCTGCCCCACGTATCCAGCGCAGATGCCGACCAGCCCGACGATCAGGATCAGCGCGAACCGCCCGCGACAGGGCATCGACCGCAGGGCCAGCCCGGCCATTCCGGCCGCCGCCAGCAGTCCGGTCGCCAGCACCGCGGCGGGCTGGGTGACCAGGACCGCGCCCGCGATGCGCTCCGGCGAGACGAACGGCGTCCAGCTGTCGGTGCCGCGCAGCACCTCACCCAGCGACGCCCACTGCGTGGTCACACCGGAGGATTCGATGTAATCCAGGAACGGCGGGCTCACCTTGCCGAGCAGCAGCAACGGCACCACCCACCAGAAGGTGGCCAGCACCAGCAGCGGAATCCAGGCGCGCGTGAACCGCCACCACGGACGGTTCGGCCGATACGAGGCCCACCAGAGAGCGGCGGGCAGGAACGCGGCCGCGGTCGCGACGGCGTTCACCGACCCCATCAGCGCCAACGCCAGTGCGCTTCCCGCCGGGGATGCCGCGCCGCGCACCGACGCGGTGCGCGGGGCCGCGAACACCCTGCCGAGGGCCGCCGGGGCCAGCAGGACCCACGGCGCCAGCATCATCGGCAGCGTTTCGGACGAGATCGAGCCCAGGGTGGTCAACACCCGGGGCGAGAGCGCGAACACCACCGCCGCCAGCACCCGGGAGCCGCGGGTTCCGATGCCGAGCAGCTCGCACAGCCGCACGATCCCCCAGAACCCGGCCAGAATCAGCAGCGCCCACCAGATCCGCTGGGTCACCCAGGCCGGTAGGCCGAGGATATGTCCGAGTGAGAAGAACGCCCCGTGCGGAAAGAAGTAGCCGTAGGCCTGGTTCTGCACCTGGCCCATCGGCGCCTGGCTGCTCCACAGGTGCGCGGCACGCTGCAGAAAGCCCAGCGGATTCTGGGCCAGATCGTATTTGGTGTCGGCGACCGTGCGCCCCGGAGCCTGCAGAAAGGTCAGCAGGAATGCCGCGACGACGGTCCCGGCGAACCAGCGCCGGCCCAGCGGCGCGGTGGGATCGGCGACGTGCGGCGACTCAGCGAGAGCCGTACTCAACGTTGTTGAGCAGCGACGAGGACTCGTTGCCGCTGCGATCCACCTCGGGTCGCGTGTTCTGCTGCGCCGCGATCGTGATGACGAATACCGCCACCGCACCGAGCACAGCCCCAGCGACGGCGCTCGCTACACCAGGAACGGCAAACTTCATCGCGGTACTCCCATACATCGACGCAGGCGTATTCCGAGTCAACCTACAACATGTGCCCGCGATCGGGCAGCCGGGAGCCGATCAGTGCTCGGGAAGTCGGCAGTGCAGGCCGCCGAGGAAAGTCCGGAGCTTGGCGGTGGTTTCGTCGAGTTCGGCGTGCGGGTCGGAGGCGGCGACGATCCCACCGCCGCCGAAGGCGCGGACCGTGCGGCCGTCGGCGGACAGTTCGGCGCAGCGGATGGCGACCACCCATTCACCGTCGCCGTGGGTGTCGCACCAGCCGACCGCGCCGCCGTAGAAACCGCGCTCCTCCTCCAGTTCGCAGATGGTCTGCAGGGCCAGATCGGAGGGCGTGCCGCAGACGGCCGGGGTCGGGTGCAGCAGCAGCGCCAGATCGAGGGCGGTGACGCTCGGATCGCGCAGTCGGCCCTGAATCGGGGTGGCGAGATGCCACACCTCGGCCGTGTTGATCAGTTCCGGCCCGTCGGGAACGGTGAGCTCGCCGCACACCGAGCCCAGCCGCTCTCGGATCCAGTCGATGACGAAGGCGTGTTCGGCGCGGTTCTTGGTGCTGGCGAGCAGTTCTCGAGAGCGTTCGGCGTCGATCTCCGGATCGGGGTGGCGCGGCGCGGTTCCGGCGAGCGGGCGCAGGGTCACGGTGTCGCCGTAGCGTGCGACCAGGACCTCGGGCGTCGCACCGACCAGGCCGGCTCCCGGCCGCCCGGCGGGGGTCAGATCGACGGCGAAGATGTTGGCGAGCGGATGCCGCGAGAGCAGATGCGCGGCCACGATCACCGGATCCAGCGGCTGGTCCGCCTCCGCGAGCACCGACCGGGCCGCCACCACCTTCCGCAACGGCTGCCCGGGATCCGACAACTGTTCGACCAGCTTCGTCACGCGGGCGATATGCTCTGCGGCACTGGGGATTTCGGTGACGACCTGAACGCCGGGCAGCGGCGGCAACGCGGCCGGGCGCCACGGCCCGGCGAGGTGCTGGGACCTCTCCGGCACGCACAGCGCCGCCGGGTTGCGCGGATCGAACGCCAGCGCACCCACGATCAGATCCGCTTCCCCCTGTTTCAGCGCCGCCGCCGCCCGCCGCGCATCGTCGAACGCCTGCCGGACACCGGCCGTGCGGAGCACGCTTCCGGGCTGTGCGAGCAGAAAGCCGTCCATGGACCCGACCATAGTCCGCGCCTCTCACCCCGGCGTCCGACAGCGACCGAGATCTCAGTGTGAAGGGGCCCACCGGGTATGAAGCCATCGTCATCCCGGCGTGCTTTCGGCCGGGACGCTAGTGCTCGTGGTCGGTGGGGTTCTTGCCGGGTGGGACCAGCAGGATGGGGCGGTGGCAGTGTTTGAGCACCGCCTCGGCGACGCTGGAGTGCAGCAGGGCGCGGATGCCGGTGGCGCCGCGGGTACCGGCCACGATGATGTCGACGTCCAGCTCGTCGGCGGCGTCGACAATGGCGTTCCAGATGGTGGAGGTGCATTCGGCGGTGCGGGCCTCGGCGTTCAGCCCGGCGAGTTTGGCCAGCCGCACGCCCTCGGCATTGATGTGCTTGGCATCGACGTAGGCGATGTCCTCGATCTCCTCGTCGGGCATCCACTCGGGCTGCATCACCCCGGACAATCCCGACAACCGCGCGGCCTGGCGCACCATCGGCTCCCACGCGGTCAACACCACCGCCCTGGTCGCCGACAGGAACCGGCCCGCGTATTCCACGGCCCGCTTCGCGTTCTCGGACCCGTCGTAGGCAATGAGCATCAGGTCGCACGGCATGACGAACCTCCCAGGGTTCCGGTGCTCGGCTACGCCCTGAGGGTACCCGGCAGATACGCCCGAAACGGGTATCTCGTGCCCGTCGACCCGGATGGTTCGAAATGCAAAGTGGACGTTTGTCTGAATATCGACGGAATGTCGTCCGTGCTCGAGGTGGGCGGCCGGTACGCCCCTACCGGCACGGGCTCGTCCTTCATAATTCGCTAACGATTCACCGAAAGCGGTGTCCTGGCTTCTGTTTCGGGTCTTGACTGATATGACCACCCACCGGCGCCGGAATCGATGCCGGTACGGAAAAAGAGCCGAGCGAGGTTTATCGTGCGGTTGGAAGAGCTTGCTACACCGCAGGATTGGGCGGCGGCCTATCGATGCCTGTTCGGGCTGCCCCGGGTTCATGTCACCGCCCCGGGATTCGTGGTGCTACCACTGGTGGATTCGATTGCGGCGGTCAATACCCCGGAGCCGCTGGGTGCTTTGATCCTCGGCCAGTTGACCGTGCGCGGGACCCCCGGGCCGGTGCTGGTGCGAGATCGGCCGCCGCGCCGCACCTTTCTGGCGGTCTTCGACGGATATCCGTCGCTGGACTGCGCCGTCGCGCTGCAGCGGCACGGCGTGGACATCGGCCCGCATCGCAGCAATGTCATCCTGCCCACCGGCTTCGGCCGGCACACCCACGAGGGACGCTGGTGGGCGCGGGCGCCGCAGCGCGACGAATCGCTGCCGCTGCTGTCGGAGATCGTCGACGCGGTGCTGACCACCCTGCACGCGCCCGGTCCGACCGCGGCCCGATGAGCCGGTGCGACGCAGTGGCGGATTCCGCGCCCCCCGCACGGGGTATCCACCGATCGAACCCATCCCGCCTCACCTTGTGAAGGTCATGGAATCCATCGATTCGGCCTACTTCGGCCATCCCGAGGGTGACCCGCGTGCGCTGCTGTATTTCGAATGGTTGCAGCGGCGGGAATCCGGTTATCTGGTCGACGATTTCGCGGAGGAGGTGCGCGATCTCGCCCACACCGAGATCCCGTGCGCCGGTGCCTGCTGGCGCCTGCTCGACCGCGTCGAGGACGCGCCCCGGGACCCGCACTGGCCGTATGTCGAGGACGAGGACGCGGCTGCCGACTCTCCGATATCGGCCGCGATCGGCGATCCGGCCTCGCTCACCCATCTCTACGACCGAATTCTCGGGGGCTGGCTCGGCCGCTGCGTGGGCTGCACGCTCGGCAAGCCGCTGGAGAACGGTGTCCGGTGGACTCCCCAGCGCATCCGCGCCTATCTGGAGCGCGCCGAGGCCTATCCGCTGACCGACTACGTGCCCGTGCTCACCCCCATGCCGGAGGGTTTCGAACTGCAGGGCAATTGGCCCGAGTCCACGCGCGGGCGCATCGACGGCTGCCCCCGCGACGACGACCTGGATTACACCGTGCTGGGACTGGATCTGCTGGAACGGCAGGGGTGGGATTTCACCGCCGCCGACGTGGCCGCACAGTGGCTGGAACTGCTGCCGTTCCTGCAGACCTACACCGCCGAACGCGTCGCCTACCGCAACCTCATCGACGGTTACGAACCACCCGACACCGCCCGCTTCCGCAACCCCTACCGGGAGTGGATCGGCGCCCTGATCCGCGCCGACATCTATGGCTACGCCTGTCCGGGCGATCCGGCCCGCGCGGCCGAACTGGCCGCCCGCGACGCGACCGTCTCCCATACGGGCAACGGCATCTGGGCGGCGAAGTGGGCCGCGGCGCTGGTGGCGGCCGCCTTCACCGCCGAGTCCGCCGCTGCGGCGATAAACACTGCGCGGCAGGTGATTCCGGAGCGATCCCGCCTCGCGGAGGCCCTGGACCACGTGCTCGAGGACCACGACCGCGGGATCGCGTGGGATCGGGCCCTGACCGCGATACATGCCCGCTACGATCACTACAACTGGGTCCACGCGATCGGCAACGCCTGTGTGATCACCGCGGGATTGCTGTGGGGAGCGGGCGATTTCACGACCACGATCGGCCTGACCGTCCAAGGCGGCTGGGACACCGACTCCAACGGTGCCACCGCGGGATCGGTGGCCGGAGTCCTCGTGGGCGCGAACGGAATTCCGAAACACTGGACAGCGCCCTTCCACGACACCCTGCACACCGCTGTCTCCGGATACGACGGCACCAGCATCTCCGCCCTGGCCCGTCGCACCTTCGACCTCGCCCGCAGGCACGTCGCCTGCCACTACCCCCGTCCGGCGGGCTGACCGAGTCGAAATGCGAAGGGCGGCGTGCCGATTCGACGATCGGCACGCCGCCCTGGCCCGATTCCGGCCAAGAGCATGCCGGAACGACGGGTGTTGGTCAGCGCTCCAGGATCGCCACCACGCCCTGACCGCCCGCGGCGCAGATGGAGATCAGCGTGCGGCCGGAGCCCTTCTCCGCCAACTGCTTCGCGGCCTGCGCGATGATGCGCGCGCCGGTCGCGGCGAAGGGGTGGCCCGCCGCCAGCGAGGAGCCGTTGACATTGAGCTTGCTGCGGTCGATCGAACCGAGCGCGCCGTCCAGGCCGAGGCGCTCCTTGCAGTACTGATCCGACTCCCACGCCTGCAGCGTCGCCAGCACGACCGACGCGAACGCCTCGTGGATCTCGTAGAAGTCGAAGTCCTGCAGGGTCAGGCCGTTGCGGGCCAGCAGCCGCGGCACGGCGTAGGTCGGGGCCATCAGCAGCCCGTCCGGACCCCACACGTAATCGACCGCCGCGACCTCGCTGTCGACCAGGTAGGCCAGCGGTTTGAGGTTGTGCGCGGCCGCCCACTCCTCGCTCGACAGCAGGGCCGCCGAGGCGCCGTCGGTGAGCGGGGTGGAGTTGCCCGCGGTCATGGTGGCATCGCCCAGTTTGGTGCCGAACACCGGCTTCAGCGTGGCCAGCTTCTCCAGCGAGGAGTTCGGCCGCAGATTGTCGTCGCGGGTCAGGCCCAGGAACGGGGTGATCAGATCGTCGAAGAAGCCCCGGTCGTAGGCGGCGGCCATATTCTTGTGCGACAGATAGGCCAACTCGTCCTGCGCCTCGCGGGCGATGCCGAACTCCTTGGCGGTGATGGCGGCATGCTCACCCATCGACAGGCCGGTGCGCGGCTCGGCGTTGCGCGGGATCTCGATGCCGATCATGCTCGGGCGCAGCCGCCCGACCAGCTTCACGTAGTCGGAGTTCTTCTTGGCGCGGTTGGCATCCAGCATCCACTCGCGGGCGGCCTCGCTCACCCCGATGGGCGCGTCCGAGGTGGTGTCGGTGCCGCCGCCGACGCCGGCCTCGATGCGGCCCAGGGCGATCGCGTCGCCCACGGTGACGATCGATTGCAGGCCGGTGCCACAGGCCAGCTGCAGATCGTGGGCGGGGGTGTAGGGCGACAGCTCACTCCCCAGCACGCTCTCCCGGATCATGCCGTGCTCGCCGACGCGCTTGAGCACCGCGCCGCCGACGACCATGCCCAGCCGCTCGCCCTGCAGCCCGAACCGGCTGACCAGTCCGTTGAGTGCGGCGGTGAACATGTCCTGATTGGAAGCGTGGGCGTAGCGGCCGTCCGAGCGGGCGAACGGAATCCGATTGCCGCCCAGAATCGCGACGGGGCGGGTCTGCTTGGTGTGCTTGGCCGCGTTGGAAGTCCCGGCCTTCGCCGAACGGGCTTTGGTTGTCACTCGAGTCTCCACTGTCTCGTCGGAAAATGTTCGGCGCTCGGAGCGAGTTCGGCACTCCGATGCCCCTTCGCTGTCGGTTTACATTAAACTTACTCTGGAGTAAGTTCATTGTCGACACCGTACCCCGCAGATGTGCTCCACCGAACCCTCGGGGACCGGAGACGACCACATACGACACGACATAAGGAAAAGGTAGGAACAGTGGCAGCCAGCAAGAGCAAGGGCGCTCCCAACCTCTACGGATCGTTCGTGAACTCGGCCCCCGGTCACTTCCTGGCGAACAAGCTGGGGCTGCCGCAGCCGGAGAAGCTGCGCCGCTATGTCCCCGGCGAGCCGGCGCTGCCCGGCCCGGTGCTGCTGGGGGGCAAGGGCCGCGCCGCCGACGCCGTGCGAAACCAGTTGTCGGACTACACCTTCGTCGACTCCATCACCCCCGGTGTGAAGTTCGGCGCCCTGGTGTTCGACGCCACCGGCATCGGCACCATCGAGGAGCTGGAGCAGCTGTTCCAGTTCTTCCAGCCGGCCATGCGCAGCATCGCCCCGTCCGGCCGCGTGCTCGTCATCGGCACCACGCCGGAGCTGGCCTCCAGCGTCGAGGAGCAGATCGCGCAGCGCGCCCTCGAGGGCTTCACCCGCAGCGTCGGCAAGGAACTGCTGCGCGGTGCGACCTCGAACCTGGTGTACCTGCACCCGGAGGCGTCCACGAGCGCCACCGGGCTGGAGTCCACCCTGCGATTCATCCTCTCGGGCAAGTCCGCATTCGTCGACGGCCAGGTCTTCCGGGTCGGCAAGGACGACAACGCCGCCGCCGACATCAACTGGGACAAGCCGCTGGACGGCAAGGTCGCCGTGGTCACCGGTGCCGCGCGCGGTATTGGCGCCACCATCGCCGAGGTGTTCGCCCGCGACGGCGCGAAGGTGATCGTCGCCGATATCCCGGCCGCCGGTGAGGCATTGGCCGAGACCGCCAACAAGGTCGGCGGCGTGTCGATCGCGGTCGACGTCACCGCGCCCGACGCCGCCGACAAGCTCGCCGAGTTCGCCACCGAGCGCTTCGGCGGCATCGACATCATCGTGCACAACGCCGGCATCACCCGCGACAAGCTGCTCGCCAACATGGACGACGCGCGCTGGAATTCGGTGCTGAACGTGAATCTGGCCGCGCCGCACCGGATCACCGAGGGCCTGGTCGCCAAGGGTGCGCTCAAGAAGGGTGGCCGGGTCATCGACGTGTCCTCGATCGCCGGTATCGCCGGTAACCGCGGCCAGACCAACTACGGCGCCTCCAAGGCCGGTGTGATCGGCATGGTCAATGCCGAGGCCCCGAAGCTGGCCGAGAAGGGCATCACCATCAACGCCGTGGCCCCGGGCTTCATCGAGACCGCCATGACCGCGGCCATCCCGCTGGGCACCCGGGAGGCGGGCCGCCTGCTCAGCTCGCTGTACCAGGGCGGTCAGACCGTCGACGTCGCCGAGACCATCGCCTACTTCGCCAGCCCGGCCTCGAATGCGGTGAACGGCAACATCGTTCGCGTGTGCGGCCAGGCCATGATCGGAGCATGATGACCCAGACCATCACGCTGAGCGAGCCGCCCAAGACGGGCAACCTGTACCTGAAGGCGGCGCTGGGGGCGGTTCCGCTGCCACTGGTTTCGGGGCGCAAGTCCGAAATCCCGGACCGGGCCGTCGAAGTGAGTGGCCTGCAGGTCGATATCGACAATCTGGCCGCCTACTGCCACGCCACCGGACTGCGCTTCGGCGATTCGCTGCCGCTGACCTACCCGTTCGTGCTCACGTTCCCGATGGTGATGCAGCTGGTGGTCGCCCGCGATTTCCCGTTCGTCGCCGTCGGGGCGGTGCACGCGGAGAACGTGATCGAGCGCAGCCGCGACATCTCGGTGAGCGAGCCGCTGGACATCCGCGCGCATGTGGAGAATCTGCGCGAGCATCCCAAGGGCCTGCTGGTCGATGCGATCAGCGAGGTCAGCGTCGGCCGCGAGCTGGTGTGGCGGCAGGTCACGACCTTCCTGCATCAGCAGAAGACGTCGCTGTCGGGCGGCCCGAAGCCGGAGCCCAAGCCGGAGGAGGTGCCCCCGCCGCCACTGCGCACGCTGAAGGTGGATCAGGCGCAGATCCACCGCTACGCCGCGGCATCGGGTGACCGTAACCCGATCCACATGTCGGCGCTGGGCGCCAAGGCCTTCGGTTTCCCGCGCTCGATCGCGCACGGGATGTGGTCGGCCGCCGCGATTCTGGGTGTCATCGAGGGCCGGGTGCCCGCGAAGACGACCTACTCGGTGAAGTTCGGCAAACCGATCCTGCTACCGTCGACGGTCAATGTGTACGCCGATCAGGTCTCCGGTGGCTGGGATCTGGCGCTGCGGCACCCGAAGAAGGGCTACCCGCACCTGACGGCCACATTGCGCTGAGCTTCGGCCACCGGCCGAAACGGGCACAGCCGCACGTCTTTTCGTGCGGATCGGATCGCATGGGGGATCCGATCCGCGAAAAGATGTGCGGCTGTTCTGTTTACTCGGCCTTCTTCTTGCCCGCCAGACCGCGCCAGGCCAAATTGTCCAGCAGGTCCACCGCCTCGGCCACATCCACCTCGCCGCTGGCGATGCGGTCGGCGATGGCCTCACCGGCGCCGATCACCGCGACCGCCACGATGTCGAAATTCGTTCCGGGCTCGGCATATTTGGCGCTGGATTCGAGCAGTTTCGCGGTCAGCTCGATCACCCGCTCGCGGCTGTTGGCGATCTCGGAGGCGAACGGCTGCTGGCCCAGCGCCTGCCGGTAGAGGACCTGCCAGGACAGCCGGTTGTTGTCGACGTAGGACAGGAATGCCTCGAGGCCGGCGCGCAGCTGCTCGTGCGGGGTCAGCTTGGGGTTGCCCGCCACCGCGACCGCTTCGATGAAGCGCAGGCTCTCGCGGGCGATACAGGCCCGGAACAGCTCGTCCTTGGACCCGTAGTACAGGTAGAGCATCGGCTTGGAGATCTTGGCCTCGGCGGCGATGGCATCCATCGAGGTGTCGTGATAGCCCTTGCGCGAGAACACCTCGACGGCGGCGTCCAGCATCTGCTGCTCACGAACCGCCCGGGGAAGCCGCTTCGTTCCGCCTGCCATCTACTCTCCTAGACCACGTCGAAATCCCTATCTTACTCCAAGGTAAGTTCTGTGGTGTGTCATTGCCCGCGATTCGCCCGCGATCAGCAGGGCAGCATAACTCCCTTGAACCGGGCCATTCGCAGCACCGAGTCGTCGACCTGCTTCATCGTCAGCCGCCCATCACGAACCTCCTGCTCCAGCCGGTTCAGTACCTGCGAGACTTCATCGGTGCTGATCCACAGCGCGTTGTCGGCCCCGGCCTCGAGCGCCGCGGCCACCGCATCCGCGATCCCCATCCGGTCGGTGATGGCGGCCATACCGCTGAGATCGTCGGTGAAAATCGGCCCGTCGAACGGTGCCGCCCCATATCCCCCGCCTTGCCGCAGTAGTGCCATGGCCTGCGGGCTGATGCTCGCCGGGGTGTTCGGGGTGGTCAGGCCGGGCACGTCGAGATGGCCGACCATCACCCCGGCCCCCGAGCCGACCAGATTCCGGAATGGCACCAGGTCCACCGCCTGCAGCCGATCCAGCGGCGGGGTGCGGACCTCTCCGGTGTGTGAATCGCCCGAGCCGGAGCCGTGGCCGGGGAAGTGTTTGATCACTGCGCCGAGTCCCCCGTCGTGCATCGCACGGATGTAGGCGCCCGCGTAACGTGTCACCACCTCGGGATCGTCGGAGAACGAGCGGTCGCCGATGACGCTGTCGTCGGGCTGGCTGCTGACGTCGACGTCGGGGGCGAAGTCCACGGTGATGCCGAGGTCCTTCATCGCCCGCGCCCGGGCCACGCTCTGCCTGTAGAACTCGTCGTCGGACATCGTCTGCGCGGTCACCCGGGCCGAGGGCGCATCCCCGATCAGATTGCGCAGCCGCGAGACCCGGCCGCCCTCCTCGTCGATGCTCACCAGCAGCGGGGTCCGGGTGGCCGCC
Organism: Nocardia transvalensis; assembly: GCF_015477765.1. Classification (GTDB taxonomy): domain Bacteria; phylum Actinomycetota; class Actinomycetes; order Mycobacteriales; family Mycobacteriaceae; genus Nocardia; species Nocardia transvalensis_A. The sequence continues at coordinate 575,115 of NZ_JADLQQ010000003.1, forward strand.
TTGACCCGGTCGATCTGCTTGTCCGCCAGCAGCGTCTGATCGGTCCAGCTGCCCACGAAGATGCCGCCGACCTGTTCGGTGCGCACCACGTTCTCGGCGTCGGCCGCGCCGGTGACGCCCACCGTCAGCAGCTGAGCCAGCTTCTGGCGGGTGGTGAACTGGGCGAGATAGCCTGCGGCGCAGTCGGGTCGGCCCGTGGCGGCGGCCGCGCCGGTCGTGGGAGCCGGACTCGTGTGCGAGGCCGCCCCCGGTGTGCTGGTGGTCGAGGGCGACGGCGTGGTGCCGCCCGAACAGCCGGACAGCACGACCGCGGTCATGGCGAGCAGAATCCCCGGAACGATGCGCATGGCAATCGACCGTACAGCGTGTGGCCCCGGCCGTTTCCCCCTTGTAGGCGATCGGTAGGCCCTGCTCCGCACGGTGTCGGCAGCACATCGGCCGCGCGCTATTTCTCGTTACCGTTTTGTGATATCTGTCATGTCAATTACCTGGCTGGTGCCCGGTGTTCGAGTTAGCCGAATCCGCAAATACCGCTACCACCAGGCAATTTGGGCGATAAATACGATTCGCCCGATGTGCAAAGTCATCCCATGACTGATTTGAACTGCAGGTAACAGTCGTTGGTAACGTGCCGGTAACCGATAGGTCGGATGGATAGCGCCGGATGTTCCTGTGACGGGCCTGCGTAAGGGATCGTCGGCGATCACCTATGCTGCGAAAGGCTATTCGATAGCTAATTAGCTCGGCCTTGCTCGTTCGATCAGGAATCGCATAGCGGAAGGCTGGATGACCATGCGCATCGGAGCGCTTGTGCGGGGCGCGGGATTGGCTCTCGCGACCGCGATCACGCTCGGTTTCGGCACCGCGGGAACGGCGGTGGCGGCGGATGAACTCGATCGATATCTGGACCTGCCGCTGGTCAATCGCAACGCGGCCCAGATGCCCGGCGGGGTCAACCCCGAATTGCCGTATGACGAGGCCGAACTCGGCCGCCTGCTGGACCGGGCGCGCGCGGAAGGGGTCGCGCCCACGCGCTATTCGGCGCTGCTGTACCAGTATTGGCTCGTCGATGTGACGAACAAGGCGGGCATCGACCTCGCCTCCTGGAATCCGCGAAACGGGGTGCAGGCCAACCGGGACAACCTCATCAAGTCCTACCGCTACTACGAGAATCTGCAGCTGGACCACCGCGAACTGCAGTGGGCGGGTATGGGCGGTCAGGTCGGCGCCGACTTCGGCGGCGGGATGATCGACTTCGAGTTGATGAGCAACATCTACGACCTGCCCGGTATCGCCAATGCCTCCCGCACCGTCATCAGCGCGGTCGAGCAGGCCGCCGGTCCGCAGGCGGTGGCGATGCTGCCGGAGGGATTGCGCGCGCTCGCCGAGGCCGGGACGCAGATCCTGCCCGAGGATCTGCACTGGATTCTGGGCATGATCCTGGTGATGCAGAAGAACATCTTCAGCGATCTCATGCCCATGCACGACGCCTACGTCACCGGCGGGCTGCCGGCGCTGGAGGAATTCGAGGCGGCGGGACTGTTCGGTGACGACATCATGGGCGCCTGGCGCGATGTCGCCTCCGGCGACCACGATCGGATCTCCGCGGGCAATGCCGCCCTGCTGCGCCGCGAACAGCAGTGGGCGGTCGGCGCGCAGTGGGATGAAACCCGCGCATACAAGGGCAGTGTCGGCGAGGCCATCACCTACCTCAGCGGTGCGGCCGGTTCGCCGTCGGTGGCCGGGGTGGTGCCGCCGCGCGAATTCCGGCCCGTGCGCATCCCGTTCACCGGCTCCGACGGCCGCCCCATGCAACTGGTGCTGCCGCTGCCGAGCTGGAATTGGTCGGAATTCGAACCGCGCTGGGCCTACATCACCTCCGAGTTGCTGCCGAAGTACCACTTCCAGGTCGAGCACAATTGGCCCGCACTGGAAGCCACCATGCGCACGCCCTACGAGGTCCAGCTGGAATCGCACCGCCCACTGTTGAACATCCCGCAGCTGCTGCTGTCCGCGGCGAACGAGCTGCGCGTGGAACCTGCCGATCAGGGAGTCTGAATTGCGTCGACGTACTCTCGCCACGGTGATCTCTGCCCTGGCGATCTCGCTGGGTGTCACGGGAACGGCCGTGGCCGAACCGGATGCCCCGCAGCCCCCGGGCGACGTGCAGACCAGCACGCCGGGCCTGGACCGGGTGTTCAACGGTTTCGTCGTCGGATCGATCCAGAACGCGACGCCCGCGTCACCGCAGGAATCGTTCCAGGCGTTGATGTTCGACGATCCGTTCTATCAGGAGCCGCCGCTGCGCGGTGACGAGAAGCCGGGCACGGTGCTGAAGGCCAAGCCGGTGGACGTCATGTTCCTCGGGAACAAGCCCGGCACCGTGGAGGCGTACAAGCTCATGTACGTCACCACCGGTGTCGACGGCGTCACGCCCGTCATCAGCACCGGCATTCTGATGATCCCGCGCGACGGCAAGCCGAATTCCGAACGCAAGCTGATCTCCTATCAGGAGGCCAACGACAGCGTCGGCTGGTCGTGCCACCCCAGCACCCAGTGGACCGGCGGTGATCCGCTCGACGGCTCGTCCTGGTCGGCGCTGGGCCCGCTCGCGCTGATGTTCGGCAAGGGCTATGCGGTGATGATCTCCGACGTCGGCAACGACGGTGACCGCCGCCCACACGGTGTGTTCGCGGGTAAATTCGCCGCGCACGCCCAGCTCGACGGGGTACGGGCGGCGCTGAATCATCGTGAGGCCGGGCTCGATCCGAATGCGCAGGTGGCGCTGTTCGGTATCGCAGGCGGGGGCGTGGGCGCGGGATTCTCCGCCGAGATGCAGCCGGAGTACGCGCCCGAGCTGAACGTGAAATCGGCCGTGCTGGAGGGCATGGTGGTCAACCAGCGCAACTTCATGCGGGTGGCCAACGGCTCGGTCGGCTCCGGTTTCGCCTTCGCGACGCTGCTCGGGCTCGAACCGTGGTATCCGGAGATGAAGCTGGACGAGAAGCTGAACCCGGCCGGACTGGGTATCGCGAATCTGTTCCGGACGCAATGCCAGACGCCCGCCTACTTCGGCATGCCGTTCGTGCCGTTGGCCGGGCTGTTCAACACGGGCCGCAATCCCGCCGACGAACCGGACTTCCAGGCGGTCTTCGACGACAACGAACTCGGCAAGTCCGGGACGCCGAAGGCGAAGGTGCTCATCGCCTCCTGCGCCGCCGACGATTCGTTCATGTCGCTGGTGCCCGCCCGGGATTCGCGCGAGCTGGCCGACAAGTACCGTGCGCAGGGTGCGGATGTCAGCTACCAGCCGACCAACTGCAGCATGGTGCGCATGCTGACCGATCTGTACGGCTGGGGCACCGACCTGTTCGGCATGCAGACGATCGACTGGCTGGACAGCAAGTTCGACTGAGGGAGTAGTAGTTCCATGGCATTTCTGACAGGCGCGGCATACCTGTTCTTCTTCGGCCCGCTCGCGGTATTGAAACTGGGTTTGCAGGCGCTGCACCTGGCGTAGTCCCCGGCCAAAAGCACGCCGGGGAACACGAAAAGGTAAAGCACGCCGGGGAACACGAAGAGGTAAAGCGCGCCGGAATGACGAAAGACGAAGGGCGGTGGGACAACCCACCGCCCTTCGCTCACTTCTTCCCCTTACTTGCCCGGCAGCTCGTTGTGGCCGCCGAAGGCCTTGCGCATGGCGGAGAGGACCTTGTCGGCGTAGACGGCCTCGCCGCGCGAGGAGAACCGCTGATACAGCGCCGCCGACAGCACCGGCGCGGGCACACCCTCGTCGATGGCGGCGTGAATGGTCCAGCGGCCCTCGCCGGAGTCCGACACCCGGCCGCCGAACGTGCTCAGCTCCGGATCGTTGTGCAGCGCCTGCGCGGTCAGGTCCAGCAGCCAGGATGCGACCACCGAGCCGCGCCGCCAGACCTCGGTCACCTCCGGCACATTGATGTCGTACTGGTAGTACTCCGGATTCTCCATCGGAGTCTCCTCGGCGGAGTGCTCCTCGATGAGCACCTTGCCGATATTGGCCTTGTGCAGAATGTTCATGCCCTCGGCATAGGCGGCCATGGCGCCGTACTCGATGCCGTTGTGCACCATCTTCACGAAGTGACCCGCACCCGCCGGGCCGCAGTGCAGGTAGCCCTGCTCGGCCGGGGACGGCTCGCCGGTGCGGCCGGGCGTGCGCGGCGCGGCGTCCACGCCGGGCGCGATCGACTTCAGCAGCGGCTCGAGATGCTGCACCTGCTCGGCCTCGCCGCCGATCATCAGGCAGTAGCCGCGCTCGAGGCCCCACACGCCGCCCGAGGTGCCGATGTCGAGGTAGTGAATGCCCTTGGGCGCCAGTTCCTTCGCCCGCTTGATGTCCTCGTGGTAGCGGCTGTTGCCGCCGTCGATGATGATGTCGCCGGGCTCGAGCAGTTCGGCCACCTGATCGATGACGGCGCCGGTGGCACCGGCCGGAATCATCACCCACACGACGCGCGGCTTCTCCAGCAGGGCGACGAACGTCTTGTAGTCGGTGGCGCCCTGGAAGTTGTCACCCAGTTCGGCGGTGAACTCCTTGATCTGCTCCTCGTGGCGGGAATACCCGACCGCGGTGTGCCCGTCGCGGACGATGCGCCGCACGATGTTGGCGCCCATCCGGCCGAGCCCGATCATTCCCAGCTGCATACTCATCTCCTCGAGTCGTCCGAGCCCCGGCAGGTCCGAGCTCTCGCCTCGATTCTCCTCGCCCGCCGAATCGAGCTGCCGCGGGCCCGTGGACACCCGGCCCGCCCCCGTGGATGCCCAGAATTTCTCCGGTCTCCGCGCGAAGCGGTGTAACGCTGCGGCCGGGCCGCCGATAATCAGATCGGCTCCGCGCAGTTGCCAGACCCCCGACCCGGCAACCGCGCGGGGCCTTTTTCGCAGGCCTCGGATGCCTCGGATTCCTGTGCCTCAGAGCGGCGTACGCATCAGTACCACGTTGTACTGGTTGTGGATGCCCAGCGCGAAATACAGGTCGCTGCCGGTCTGGTACGGGTAGATCATCGGCGCGTAGGCGGTGGGCAGATCGCGGGCGTCGATCAGGACGCGCGGCTGGCTCCACGGGCCCTCCGGGGCGGGCGCGGTCCGCAGCACCACCGAGTTGAACGGATCGGTGGTGAGCATCACGTACTGGCCCAGATGCTGATTCCACATCACCGACAGCTCGCCCACGCCGCCGACGATCGGCTTGGCGAGGTTGGCGTCCTTCGGTTTCCACGCGCCGCCGTCCCAGTACTCGTAGGCGTCGAGGTTGGCGATATCGGCCTCCTTGACGCGGGAGACGAAGCCCGGATTGTCGCGGCCCGAGGGGGTGCCGAACTTGTAGACGTAGCCGTCGGCCTTGACGAAGGCCGCCTGCTGGAAGTTCTGGAAGCCGTGCTCGTTCGCCCGGCGGGTGGTCGGCAGCTGGGCCCAGGTCTGTCCGTCGTCTCCGGAGACGGCGAGGGTGGAGTAGTTGGTGTCCCAGTGGCCGTCGGTCCCCCATTCGCGCACCGACATCATGCTCATGTACTGCACACCGCCCACGGAGACGCCCGCGGTCGGAATGAAACTGATCTCGACGCCCGGAATCTTCGGACTGGGCAACGGGTTGTCGACGAAGCTGGTGTAGCGCACGCCGTCGGTGGGAGCGGCGCCGGCCGGGCTGCGGAACAGCACATTGGAACGCCACGCCCACATGCTGCCGGCCAGCAGATTCGGCATTCCCAGTCCGGCGGTGTCGCCGAAGGCGGTGAGCATCTGCCCGCGGCCGTCGTCCCACATGATGCCCAGATCGGTGCCGAGCACATTGCTGTTCTCGGTGCGGTTCGGGCTGGCCATGCCGGTGAGCTGGAACACCGCCTGGGTGGGTCCGGGCAGATGCGGCAGGCCGGTGGTGCCGTTGAGGACCGGAATCGGATTGATGTTGTTGGGGTCCGCTCCCGCGGGTGATGCCGCGACCGCCGCGAGGGTGACCGCCGCGCAGGCTCCGGCAAGTGCGGACAGCGATCGTTTCATGTGGCGTATTCTGCCCGCTTTCGGCCATCGATGCGGCGCACGTTCAGCGCTAGGTTGGTCACAGACACATGTTCTCGATCGAGACGGTGTGCTTCCATGTGAGAGATCCGGTGAAGGCTAAACTTCATCCGCGTTTCGAAGCAGTCTCCTGTCCGTGCGGTACCCGACAGGCCCGTAAGCCCCCCCTTGTTCGTCGTCGATGCAAGGCGGTACCACCCGAAAATGAGTAACAGCCGTTCGATCGTTCGAGCCTGGTGGCGTGACCGGGTCGATTATCGCTGGCTGCTGGACACCTTCGAATCGCATTCCGCGCTCGCGCCGATGAAATTCATGACCGGTGTAGGGGGTGCGGTGCTGCTCGTGATCACCGTGCTGAGCTGGCTGTCGCGTTCGGGGTCCAGCGGGCCGGTGGGCGCGATCGTGAGCGGGCTGGTCTCGCTGCTGGCCGCGGCGTGGGCGGTGCGCTGGTGGTTTCTCCCGTGGCCGAGTCAAACCGAATCGCTGATCTGGGTGGCCCTGGCCGATATCGCCTCGCCCGCCAACTGCCTGCCCGAACACAACCGCCTCTACGGGGCGCTGGGTTCGATTCTGCTGGTGGTGATCGGCGGATACGTGACGATCTTCCACGGCCCGCGCATGCTCGCGCTGCACGTCGGCTGGTCGCTGCTGGTGATCATGGTGCTGGCGGTGCGGATGCTGATGGGCGGGCCCGCGGAGAGCGAACTGGTGAAAGGCGACGTCGCCCTGGCGGCCGCCGTCGTGCTGATCATGGTCGCCGCCACGGTGGTCGTCCTGCCCCCGGTGCACTTCTGTCATTGGCTGCTGCGCCGCGACGCCCTGTCCGACCCGCTGACGATGCTGCTGAATCGGCGCGGGCTCGACTACTACCTGTCGCGCTATATCCGAGCCGGTTCCCCCGCGGACCGCGACGCGTACGTGATCACCCTGGACCTGGATCGGTTCAAGACGGTCAACGACACCTTCGGGCATGCCTTCGGCGACGAGGTGCTGGTGAGCACCGCGGAGCGATTGCGGGGCGCCGCCGCATCCGACGCCGTCATCGCGCGCAACGGCGGCGAGGAGTTCGTCGTGATCGGTTGCCTGCGGGACGAGAGCATCCGCGAGATCGCCGAGCGGCTGCGGCGAGCCATCGAGACGATGCACGATCTGCCGGTGCGGATCACCGCCAGCGTCGGTGCGGCCGTCGCCGATGCCGCGGTACACACCGAGAGCGAGCGAGAGCAGCTCGCGCGCCGGTTGTTTCGCGCCTCCGACATCGCCATGTACCAGGCAAAACGCCTGGGTGGCAACGCCGTGGTCATCGCCGATCCGGAGGAGCGGAACGAGGTCCCGGCGCGCCTGCGCGCACCCGGGACGGCGTGACGTCGCAGGGTGATCCGCTCCCCGATCTAGCCGCTACCGCGAGTTACAGCTAATATCTGGTAATCGGCGGACAGCCGGATGCGCAGACCCTTGCGGGTGATACGAGGCGGTGGCCCGATGACCGACAGCAGCGCGATCTTTCGAGCCTGGGCACGCGACCGGGTCGACTACGACTCGATGGTGCGGACGCTAGAGTCCCATGCGGCGCTCGCCCCGATGAAGACCATGATCGGGTCGGGCGGCATCGTGATGTTGCTGATCACGGTACTGGCGGCGGCGTCGCCGACGGGTCAGACCGGGCCGGTGGGCCTGACGCAGGCCGCCGTCGCGGCCACGCTCGCCGGGCTGTGGACACTGCGATGGTGGTTGTTTCCGTGGCCACGCGAAGGGGAGTCGCTGATGTGGGTGGCCCTCGTCGACCTCCTCATCACCGCCAACAACATGAGTGTTTCCGATCGTTTGCTGGGAGCGCTCGGGATCGTTCTGCTGGTGACGACCGGGGCCTATGTCGCGATCTTCCACGGCACGCGGATGCTCGGCTTGCACCTGGTCTGGTCGCTGCTGTCGATCGTGGTGGTGACCGCCATGATGGTGCTCGGCCACGGGCACGGGGCGGGTGACATCCCCCTGGGAGTGGGGACCTTCTTGGCCAATATCGTGGTGCTCATCGTCGTGCTACCGGTCGTGCAGTTCTTCAACTGGCTGGTGTGGCTGGACGCGTTGTCCGATCCGCTCACCGGGTTGCTGAATCGGCGCGGACTGGACTCGCAGGCACAGCGTTTCTTCGGGCCGGACGGCCGCGGGGATGTCTACGTGGTGACGCTCGACCTGGACCGGTTCAAGTCGGTCAACGACACCTTCGGGCACTCCACCGGTGACGAGGTGCTGGTCCGCACGGCGGATTGCCTGCGCGCCGCGTCTCCGTCCGGGGCGGTCGTCGCGCGCACAGGCGGCGAGGAGTTCGCGGTCGTGGGTCGCCTGTGCGGACAGACCGTCGACGCCGTGGCCGAGCGGCTGCGGCATGCGATCGAGGCCATGGCCGACCTGCCGGTCGCCATCACCGCCAGCGTCGGAGCCGCGGTATGTGAACCGACCCGGGCCGCGATCTCGCGCAAAGACCTGTTCTGCCGGTCGGATTCGGCGATGTACCGAGCGAAAAGCCTGGGCGGCAACACCGTTGTGGTCGCCGTACCCGACCCGACGACGAAGGCCCCGCTGCCGCGCTAGGCAACGGGGCCTTCGTAGGCGATCACATCAGAACGCTGCTTCGTCCAGCTCCATGATGTCGTTGTCGAGGTTCGACAGCACGGTGCGGACCGCGGTCAGCTCCGGCAGCACGTTGCGGGCGAAGAACTGCGCGGTGGCCACCTTGCCCTGGTAGAACGGCTCGGTCGAACCGTTGTCCAGCGCGGCCAGCGCGATCTCGGCCTGGCGCAGCAGCTGCCAGCCGACCAGCAGGTCACCGACGGCGAGCAGGAAGCGCACCGAACCCAGGCCGACCTTGTACAGCTCCTTGGCGTCCTGCTGGGCGCCCATCAGGTGGCCGGTCAGGGTGGCGGCCATGGCCTGCACATCCTCGAGCGCGGTGGCCAGCAGCTTGCGCTCACCCTTGAGGCGGCCGTTGCCCGCCTCGGAGTCGATGAACTTCTGGATCTGGCCGGCCACGTGGCCCAGCGCCACACCGCGGTCGCGGGCGATCTTGCGGAAGAAGAAGTCCTGCGCCTGGATCGCGGTGGTGCCCTCGTACAGCGAGTCGATCTTCGAATCGCGGATGTACTGCTCGATCGGGTAGTCCTGCAGGAAGCCCGAACCGCCCAGGGTCTGCAGCGACTCGGTCAGGTACTGGTAGGCCCGCTCCGAGCCGACACCCTTGACGATCGGCAGCAGCAGGTCGTTGACCCGCGCGGCCAGATCGGCGTCGGCGCCCGAAACCTGCTCGGCCACCACCGGATCCTGGTGGGCGGCGGTGTACAGGTACACCGCGCGCAGGCCCTCGGCGTAGGCCTTCTGGATGGCCAGCGAGCGACGCACGTCCGGGTGGTGGGTGATGGTGACGCGCGGGGCGGTCTTGTCGGAGGCCCTGGTCAGGTCCGCGCCCTGCACACGCTGCTTGGCGTAGTCCAGTGCGTTCAGGTAGCCGGTCGACAGCGTCGAGATGGCCTTGGTGCCCACCATCATTCGGGCGTGCTCGATGACCTCGAACATCTGCGCGATGCCGTTGTGCACCTCGCCGACCAGCCAGCCCTTGGCGGGGATGCCGTGGCCGCCGAAGGTCAGCTCGCAGGTGGCCGAGACCTTCAGGCCCATCTTGTGCTCGACGTTGGTGACGAACACGCCGTTGCGCTCACCGAGTTCACCGGTCTCGTGGTCGAAGTGGAACTTCGGCACGAAGAACAGCGACAGGCCCTTGGTGCCAGGGCCGGCGCCCTCGGGGCGGGCCAGCACCAGGTGCATGATGTTCGGGAACAGGTCGTCGGAGTCGGCGGAGGTGATGAACCGCTTGACGCCCTCGATGTGCCAGGAGCCGTCCTCCTGCTTGATCGCCTTGGTGCGGCCCGCGCCGACATCCGAACCGGCATCGGGCTCGGTCAGCACCATGGTGGCGCCCCAGCCCTGCTCGGCGGCGATCTTCGCCCAGCCCTTCTGCTCTTCGGTGGCGTTGTTGTAGAAGATGTTCGCGAAGCCCGCGCCTGCGGCGTACATGAACGCGGCCGGCTGCGCGCCGAGGATCAGCTCGGCGATGGCCCAGTAGGCCGAACGCGGGAAGGGCAGACCGCCCAGCTCCTCGGCGATGCCCAGCTTGTCCCAGCCGCCCTCCTGCAGAGCGCGGTAGCTCTTCTTGAAGGACTCGGGCAGCGTGACGCTGTGGGTGTTGGGATCGAAGACCGGCGGGTTGCGATCGGCATCGGCGAAGGACTCACCGAGCGGACCCTCGGCCAGGCGACGAACCTCGTTGATCATCTCCTTGACCGTGTCGGTGTCCAGGTCGCCGAAGGCGCCGGAATCGAGGATCGGACCCAGGCCGAGCACCTCGAAGAGGTTGAACTCCAGGTCGCGGACGTTGCTCTTGTAGTGACCCATCTTTGTTACTCACTCTCCGTTGAGTCGGTGCGGTCGGTGTTGTCCCGTTCCCGCCCATGTGTCGCCACCGGGTAGTCGCCGGAAAACCGCCTACTACTCGCGGGTAACTTACACCGTATATTACCGACGGGTAATGGGCAGTCCAAGGCTTAGACCACGGATGTGATGCGACGAACACGGTGGCCCGCGCCCAAAACCCCACCGAAACCAAGAACACGCAGCATGCCCGCCCTCTCGCTTCCCCTGCCCGTCTTTCGCTTGCCGCCGGGCAGCCCTTGCCCTCCCACCGGGCAGCCCTCGCCCTCCCGGCGGGCGGCCCTCTCGCTTCCCCTGCCCGGACGGAGTCCGGGCAGGGGTCGATACGGTGACCTCATGCGCATCGAGACGAGTGCGGGACCTGCGGAGATCGAACTCGACCGGCCCAAGGGGGCGCGTTTGCTGCTGGTGCTCACGCACGGCTCCGGGGGCGGCGTGGACGCCAAGGATCTACTGGTCGTCAAGGATTGCGCCGTGGATGCCGGGGTGGCCGTCGCGCGGGTGACCCAGCCCTATCGGGTCGCCGGTCGCCGGGCACCCGGGTCGGCAACCGTGCAGGATGCGGCCTGGCTCGAGATCGTCACGGCGCTGCGCAAGAAGGTCCGCGGAGTGCCGCTGGTTCAGGGCGGGCGGTCCAACGGGGCCCGGGTGGCCTGCCGAACCGCCCTCGATGCGGGAGCGAAAGGTGTTCTCGCCCTGTCGTTTCCGCTGCACCCGCCGGGTAAGCCGGAGAAGACCCGCCGCGACGAACTGCTCGCCGCCTCCCGACACCTCGACGTCGTGGTCGTCAACGGCGAACGCGACCCGTTCGGCATTCCCGACCCCGCCGACGCCGCCGAGGTGCGGATCATCCCCGGCCAGCCGCACTCCTTCCGAGGCGGCTTCGACCTGATCGCCGAGACGGTCACTCCCTGGCTGCGCCGCTGGAGCGAGAAGTAGGTCCTGGCCGAAAGCATGCCGGGACGACGGCGCATCGTCCCCCTTCATTCCGGCATGGCCGGAATGTCCAGATCGGGAACCGTGCGGTGGGCGATCACCAGGGCGTCGATGGCGTCGCGGCCCTCGGTGGTGCGCAGGACGCGGTCGGCGAGGTGGACGCGGATGTGGTCGGCAGGAGCCAGGTCGCGGACGATGTCGTCGGGCGTGAACAGGATCGAAGGGTCCTGTGGGCCGCCGTAGCCGTCGGTGATGTTGGTGGTGTCGTGGCCCAGGACCAGCAGGGTGCCGCCGGGGGAGAGCATGTGGGCGGCCTTCGACAGCACGGCACGCCGCTGGTCGGCCGGGAGATGCAGATAGGCCATGAGGATCAGTTCGAACGGGCCGGTGATCTCGGCAGCGTCCAGATCGGTGACATCGGCGCACTGCCAGGCAATCCGGGCCCGCACCGACCGCGACAGCCGCGACGCGACGGTCCGTCCCTTATCGATCCCGACCTGGGAGAAATCCACCGCCCGCACCTGCCATCCGTGCGTGGCCAGCCACAGCGCATTGCGCCCTTCCCCGCACGCCAGATCCAGCGCCCGCGGTAGCGCCGGAGGCTCTTCTCCCGGCGCGTCCGGCTGCAGCGGCACCCGCCGCTCCAGGCCGTACACATGCTCCACCACGGTCGCATTCGGCGGAGCGCCCCACACCAATTCGCTCTGCGCGTACCGCGCGTCCCAGTCCGCCGCATCCATGCAGCCGAGTGTATGGGCGCATGGAAAACCGCTGGACGACACCGCGGCCGGTCGCCGCACAATGACGGGATGCAGATCGACTACCGCTGGCGCGCCGAACTGTCCGATGCCGAAATATTCGCCCTCACGCGGTCGCACGACGGGCAGGCGGAGCACGGCTGGTGGGATCGGGTTCGCCCGCACAGCCTCGGCTGGATGACGGCCCGGTCGGCGGACCGTACGCTGATCGGTTTCGCGAATGTCGCCTGGGACGGCAGCGATCACGCCTTTCTGCTCGACCCCAAGGTGCATCCCGACTATCGGCACCGCGGTATCGGCACCGAGCTCGTGCGGCGCTCGGCCGAGGCCGCCGCACGAGCCGGATGCGATTGGCTGCACGTCGATTTCGAGCCGCACCTGCGGGCGTTCTACTTCGACGCCTGCGGATTCCGGCCCACCGATGCGGGATTGCTCGAGCTCGGCGCGTAACCGCCTGCCCTACAACGTCGTTCGCATCAGCAAGACGTTGTACTGGCTGTGCACGGTGGTGAGGAAGTACAGATCGCGGCCGGTTTGGTAGGGGAAGATCGACGGGGCGTAGGCGGTGGGGAGTTCGCGGGTGTCGATCAAGACCTCCGGCGGGCTCCACGGACCCTCGGGAGAGGGAGATCGGCGCATCACGACCGAATTCCACGGATCGGTGGTGAGCATGATGAATTGCCCGAGGTACTCGTTCCACATCACCGACAACTCACCGACACCGCCGACGATCGGGGCGGCCGCATTCACATCACCCTTACGCCAGCGCTGTCCGTCCCAATACTCGTATTGGGCGAGATTCTGAATATCGCCCCCGCGTACTCGGGCGATATAGCCGAGATGGTTGCGACCCGACGGGGTGCCGTACTCGTACACCCAGCCGTCGTGCGCGAGGAAGGCGTTCATCTGGAAGTTCGCGTCGCCGCCCTCGGCGGGTCGGCGGGTGAAGGCCAGATCGGCCCATGTCTCGCCGTTGTCGGCGGAGGCGGCCAGGCCGGAGAAGTTGGTGGTCCACTGGCCCACCTCGTCCCAGCTGCGCACCGACATCAGGCTCATGTACTGCACACCGTCGACCGAGATGCCCGCGGTCGGGATGCGGCTGATCTCGATGAACGGGATCTTCGGGCTGGGTATCAGGTCGCGGGCCTGGCCGAGGCCGTCACGCACGGCGCTGTCGAAATAGATGCCGTTGGACGGGTCCTTGGTGTGGCTGCGCAGCAGGACGTTCGATCGCCAGGCCCAGACGCTGCCGGCCAACAGGTTCGGGAATCCGACACCGGCGGTGTCACCGAAGGCGGTGAGCATTTCACCGTTGCCGTTGTCCCACATGATGCCGAGGTCGGTGCCGATTACGTTGTTGTTCTCGGTGTGATTGGGGCTGGCCATACCCGTAACCTGGAAAACTGCCCGCGAACGGCCCACCAATTGGGGCAGGCCACTGGTGCCGTTGAGCACCGGAATGGGGTTGATCATATTGGGGTTCGCGACGGCAGGCGTGGTCACGGTCAGGAGCAAGGCCGAGGCACCAGCTATCGCAGACAACAGCATGGATGCGGTCTTGGTCAAGGTCGGCGGGCCTTCCGGATCTCGCCGAGCCGTGGCGGCCCACCCCAGATCCGTGACACCGCACACGATCATCGGCTGGCTGGCAAGAGTGTGAAAATGCTAACAGCGAACCGGGGGCAAATGCGTTTCACGCACCGCAATTCGGGGTAATTACTAAAGTTTTTCGCCCTACTTTGTCAGCGGCGACCCAGTGCCTGCCTGACCAGCAAGGGCAGTTGGGTGGCGCGCTCGATGCCGAGGGTGCGCCACGGACCGGCCTGCCACGTGCGGTCGAACAGCCGCTTGGCGGCGGCCACCGCATGCGGAGAACGAGCGGTGATCCGGTCGGCCAGCTTCTCCGCTGCCGCCCGCGGATCGGCGGTGACCTCGGTGACCAGGCCGATGCGTTCGGCGTAGGCGGCGTCCACCGGATCGGCGGTCATGGTGAGCAGTAGGGCCTTATCGATTCCGATCAGCCGCGACAGGGTGGCCGCGCCGGTCATATCCGGGATCAGTCCGTGCTTGACCTCCATGACGGAGAAATCCGCGTCCGGCGAGGCGAAGCGGAAGTCGGCGGCCAGCGCCAACTGCAGTCCGCCGCCGAAGCAGTGCCCGTGCACGACCGCGATCACCGGCTGCGGCAACCGCCGCCAGGCCCAGCACGCCTCCTGGAAGGCGTTGGTGCCCCGCCAGGGGATCGGCACGAAATTGCGCACGATGGACAGCGGATCACCGGCGGTCGAGGCGATATCCAGGCCGCTGGAGAAGCTGGGGCCGTGGCCGGACAGGATCACCACGCGAATGTCGTCGCGTTTACCGATGCTCCGCGCCACCTGGGCCAACTCGCGCAACATGGGAATGGTCAGGCCGTTGTGCTTGTCGGGACGGTCCAGGGCGACGTAGGCGCGGTCGCCGTCGACGGTCAGGGATACGTTGCTCATCGGATTTCCTTATTCGGCGCCGAGCTGGTCGATCAGAATTTTCGCGCATCCGGCGGGGTCGTCGTAAAACGGGGTGTGCCCGCTGCCGCGCAGGGTGAGGTGGCGAGCGCCGGGCAGCCGTTCGCGGGCTCGGCGGCTCTGGGTGGCGTAGGTGAGCAGGACGTCGCGGTTCCCCCAGGCGACGGTGACCGGAATGCGGGCCAGCCGGCCGCCGTCCTGCAGGCGCGCGCGGTCGAAAGAGGCCAGGGCCGAATCGAATCCGGGTGCATCCAGGACGCCGATGGCGGTGTCGAGGGCGATGCGAGTGCTGACGGCCCACGGTTTGCCGAACACCAGGCCCAGAAACGCGGTGCGCACGGCGGGGTTGCCCAGCAGCGCCGGCAGCGCGGGACGCAGGCGCAGGCCGAGGTCCTTGGACCGGCCCAGCGACTGCTGACACCAGACCCGCCCCGCCGTGGACCAGAACCCGATCGGCGAGAACGCGGTGACCGAGCGGGCCAGGCCGCGTGCACCCAGCTCGAGCGAGATCAGCCCGCCCATGGAGTTCCCACCCAGATGCGGCCGGTCGAGCCCCTGCTCGTCGAGAAAGGCGGCCAGCGCATCGGTGAGCGTGTCGACGGTGGTGTGCGCCAGCGGCGCGGACTCACCGAAGCCCGGCAGATCGACGGCGAACACCTCGAACGACCGCGCCAGCGTCGCAATGACCGGCTCCCACACCTGCCAGCGACTCCCGACCCCGTGCACGAGAACCAGGGGTTCGCCGCGCCCGACCCGATGGTGGTTCACCATGCCCTCAACTCCCGCCGCAATCCGTAACCGCGCCCACCCTAACAACTATTGACCCCCCGCCAACAGTGCGCAGACCCGGCCTGCAGCAGGCCGGGAACAAGCGAGCAGAGCGCCCCGCCCCCCTCGCATCCTGGCCCGGACCGTCCTCTTCGCGTCCCTGGCCTGGTGCCGTCCTCTTCGCGTCCCTGGCCCGGGGCCGCCCCCTTCGCATCCGGGCCCACCCCCTTCACATCCCGCGGGCCCGGGCCCACACTCTTCGCATCCTGGCCGGGCTCGCCCTCTTCATCTCCCGGGCCGTGCCCGCCCCCTCACATCCCTGGTCCCGGCGCGCCAGCGCCGGGGCCAGGGCGACGGTACGATAAAAGGTATGGCTACCCGTAAGGTGACGTTGTCCCTGGACGAGGCGGCCTGGTCGTACGCCGAGCAGGCCGCGGCGCGTGCGGGGATGTCCCCGTCCGCCTGGATATCCCGTGCCGCGCGACGCGAAGCGGTGCGCACCGGATGTGGTCCGGTGCCCGATCCGGCCGAACTCGCGACCACCGACGAGGCGGAGCTGCGGGCCGCCGAGGAGGCGATGCGTGCGCAAGGGTGACCTGTGGATCTACAACCCGCACGGTTCGCCTCGGCGTCGCAACGTCGTCCTGATCTCGAGTGACGGCATCAACGAGTCACCGCGTCCCTGGCTGATCGCGGCCGAACTCCTCGACGAGGATCCGCACGACATCCTCGCCGTCTCGATTCCGGGCCACGGCTGGGTGCACGCCGGGAATCTGGGCCGCATCTATCGCGGCTGGCTGGTCGAACGCATCGACGCCGTCGACACCGACACCATCGAACGCATCGATACCGCACTGCGCGCGGCGATGGATCTGTAGCCACGACTGTTCCCGCGCGGTGCGATGCGGCAGGATCACCACGGCGGTACCCGCGCCGCCGCGTTGTCATGTCGCGAGAAACGAGGAACAGTTGAGGATTTCGCTGATCGCCGCCGCATTCGTCGCCCTGCCGCTGCTGGCGGCCTGCGGCTCCGACCAAAAGAGTTCCGAGCCGCAGGTCACCCAGGCCGATGTGGCCAACTACATGCAGAGCACCGGACTCCGCGACCCGAAGCTGGCCGACTGCGCCGCCAAACACTTCATGGACTCGGGCATTTCGCAGGAGGGCCTGCGCCTGATGTTCAAGTCCGGCAACAACAAGCCCCCGCAGTCCGGCGACGCCACCGAGGGTTTGAGCAAGGAGGACGCGGCCAAGGCCCACGACGTGGGCCAGAAGATCGCCACCGAATGCATCAACCCCAGCTGATCCGCGCCCGTGCCCGCCGCCGCATCTCGACCGAAGCGGTACGCCACGACGGCCGTGGTGCTGGTGACGGGCATCGTGGTGGCGGTGGCCGCGCTGTGGCCGGTGTACGTGCGGCCGCCCATCGATGACCCGGCACCCGCCGATGCGATCCTGGTGCTCGGCGGCGCCCACGACGGCCGCGAGGAGTTGGGGCTGCGGCTCGCCCGGGACGGGTATGCACCCCGAGTGCTGTTCTCCGATCCGTACGAGCACAGCGCCCTGATGAACCGGATCTGCCATGGTGGCTACCGCTTCGCGGTGGACTGTTTCGATCCGAGCCCGCGCACCACCCGCGGCGAGGGCCGCGAGCTGGCCGCGCGGGCGCGGGCGGGTCAGTGGCGCCGGGTGATCGTGGTGACCTTCACCCCGCACGTGTCCCGCGCCCGCTACGTGCTCGGGAAGTGCTGGGACGGCGAGATTCTGATCGTCGTGGCGCACCCGCGCATCTCCCCGCTGCGATGGGCATACCAGTACCTCTACCAGTCGGCGGGATACGTGAAGGCGGCCGTGGAGGCTTGCTAGTCCCGGCCGAAAACATGCCGGGAACGACGCGGGTGGTCCGAATTGTGTGACGTTACCCATCTGTAACTATCCGGCAAAAGTGACTCTACATTCACACCCGACTCTCGATCTCCGAACCCTGCTCGCGATGGGCGGGAGTGAGGAGTGCAAGTGGTCGACGTGCAAACGCGGCAGGCGAATTCGGTCGCCGCGACGAAGGAAACCCTGGAGGATTACACGCTGCGCTTCGCGCCGCGCAGCTACCGCAAGTGGAGTCCGGCGGTGGTCGGGGTCTCCGCCCTGGGCGGCATCGCCTACCTGGCCGACTTCTCCATCGGCGCCAATGTCGGCATCGCCAACGGCACCGGAAACGCGCTGCTGGGCATCGGCATCTTCGCCGTCGTCGTCATGCTCACCGGATTCCCGCTCGCGTACTACGCTGCGCGCTACAACATCGACCTCGATCTGATCACCCGCGGCAGCGGCTTCGGCTACTACGGCTCGGTGGTCACCAATCTGGTGTTCGCATCGTTCACCTTCATCTTCTTCGCCACCGAGGGCTCGATCATGGCCCAGGGCCTGAATCTGGGCCTGCACATTCCGCTGTGGCTGGGCTACCTGGTGTCGACGGTGCTGATCTTCCCGCTGGTCATCTACGGCATGAACACCCTGGCCAAACTCCAGGTGTGGACCACCCCGCTGTGGCTGCTGCTGATGGTGCTGCCGTTTGCATTTCTCGTTGTGCGGCATCCGGATTCGATCGGTTCGTTCTTCGCCTACGGAGGCAAGGACGGTAACCCGGTCAGCGTCGCCGGTGTGCTGGCGGCCGCGGGTGTGTGCCTGTCGCTGATCGCCCAGATCGCCGAGCAGATCGATTATCTGCGGTTCATGCCGCCGAAAACGCCGGAGAACTCCCGCAAGTGGTGGGGTTGGGTGCTGCTGGCCGGGCCGGGCTGGGTGGTCTTCGGCGCGATCAAGCAGGTGGTGGGCCTGTTCCTGGCGGTGTATCTGATCGCGAATCTGCCTGGCGCACAGGACATCGCGAATCAGCCGGTGCATCAGTTCCTGGAGATCTACCGGGATATGGTGCCGTCGTGGCTGGCGATGACGCTGGCGGTCGTGCTGGTGGTGATCAGCCAGATCAAAATCAATGTGACCAACGCGTATTCGGGCTCGCTGGCGTGGACCAACTCGTTCACCCGCGTCACCAAGACCTATCCCGGTCGACTGCTGTTCCTCGGCCTCAACCTTGCGATCGCGCTGATCCTGATGGAAGCCAACATGTTCGACTTCCTCAACAACATCCTCGGCTTCTACGCCAACTGCGGTATCGCCTGGATCGTCACCGTCGCAACCGATATCGCCGTCAACAAGTATCTGCTGAAGATCTCGCCGAAGGAGCCGGAGTTCCGCCGCGGCATGCTCTACAACCTGAACCCGGTGGGGCCGGTCGGATTCGGGTTGTCGGCGGTGCTGTCGATCATGACGTTCTTCGGAGTGTTCGGCGAGGCGCTGAAGCCGTACTCGCCGATCGTCGCGGTCGTGATCGCCTTCGTCGCAACCCCGCTGACCGCGCTGGCCACCAAGGGCAAGTACTACCTGCGGCGCACCGACGACGGCATCGAGCTGCCGATGTTCGACGAGCACGGCAATCCGTCCGGCGAAACGCTCACCTGCCATATCACCGGCATGGACTTCGAGCGGCCGGACATGATCGCCTCCGCGGTCCCCGGGCCCGCCGGTGAGATCCAGTACATCAGCTCGCTGGCCCTGTCGACCGACAGGTCCGGCGCGCACGTGCTACCGCCGCAGTGATCGCCCACGGCCGCAGGTACTTCCCCGAAGTGCCTGCGGCCGTGTCGTTTCAGGGCCGGGACTGGTCAGGCAGCGGGAAGTTCAGGTACGCCCGCGAGGGGGTCGGACCGCGCTGGCCCTGGTACTTGGAGCCCGCGGCGCTGCTGCCGTACGGATTCTCGGCCGGGCTGCTGAGCCGGAACAGGCACAGCTGCCCGATCTTCATCCCGGGCCACAGGGTGATCGGCAGATTCGCCACATTCGACAGCTCGAGGGTGATGTGGCCGCTGAAACCCGGGTCGATGAATCCCGCGGTGGAATGGGTGAGCAGGCCCAGCCGCCCGAGACTGGACTTTCCCTCCAGGCGTCCGGCCAGGTCGGTGGGCAGCGAGCACACCTCCAGGGTGGAGCCCAGCACGAACTCGCCCGGATGTAGCACGAACGGCTCCCCGTCGGTGGGTTCGACCAGGGTGGTCAGCTCGTCCTGTCGCTGCGCGGGATCGATGTGGGTGTAGCGGGTGTTGTTGAACACCCGGAACATCCGATCCAGGCGCACATCGATACTCGACGGCTGAACCAGCTTCTCGTCGAACGGTTCCAGGCCGAGCCGTCCACTGGCCAGCTCGGCACGAATGTCGCGATCGGAAAGCAGCACGTCGAAGAGCCTAGTGCCCGGACGTGGGCCACTTGCGGCTGGCATGGAGGCCGCCGGAAGGTTGCTGCGATTATGGGCGCATGCTGCACGTGCTGTATCTGGTCGGTGTCGCGGCCTTCGCCGCCAGCGGAGTCCTGGCTGCGTACAAGGCCAATATGGATCCGTTCGGCGGTCTGGCGCTGGCGTTTGCCGCCTCGATTTCCGGCGGTACGCTCCGCGATCTGATCCTGGGCAGGTACCCGCTGTACTGGACCCACGACTGGATTCTGCTGGCGGTGATCGGCGGCGTCGGGCTCGCCACCATCGCCTACCTGCGGTTCCGGACCCTGCCGCGGCGTTCCCTGCTGGTGGTCGACGCCATCGGGCTGGCGGTGGTCACCGTGATCGGTGCTCGCGCCGCGATCGAGGCGGGCGCGACGCCGCTGGCCGTGCTCATCCTGTCGGTGATGACCGGTGTGACCGGCGAGGTCGTGCGGGATGTGCTGTGCGGCGAATTTCCGCCCCTGTTACTGCGCGAGGACGTCTACGCCATCGCGGCGCTGATCGGGGCGGTCTGTTATCTGGGCATGCACTGGCTCGGGTCCGGCCCCGGCCCCGCGGCCATGGTGTCGGCGGGCCTGGTGTTCGCGCTGCGCATGGCGGCGGTGTATTTCGGCCTGCATCTGCCGCGCCCGCACCGGGCGGGGTCGGGCGGGTGACCGGCTCTCCCCTCCGGCGAGTCGGTCATCCACCCCGACCCCCGGATCATCCGGGCCGCCAACCGTGCGCGACCGGACCGGCGGCACGCATGCCGCACGAGAATCAAGATTGCTGAGCGGTCGTCCGGGAGTCAATAGTTCCGACCCGTACATCGTGTCCGGGTGGCCGGACCTACACTCGTCGTCCCCTTCAGAAAACCGCTCCCGAATAGGTCGTCTCCATGTCGCAGTCTCTCCATAACCTGGGAAATTTCATTCGCGAACGCAGAGTCGCCGCCAACCTCACGCAGGGCGCATTGGCCGATCTGGTCGGCATCTCCGAGGAGACCCTGTCCGCCATCGAACGCAACAAGCGGCCCATCAGCCAGTCCGTGCTGGGACCGCTGCTCGCGGCGCTCGGCGTCTACCCCGACGCCGCTCCGGCATTGGTCGCCATGTACGCGGTCCCGGTGCAGCCCGAATCCAACCGGCCGACACCGCACGAGACGTCGGCCCTCGAGGCCATCGCCACCCCCGCCTTCTATCAGGACGTCCGCACCTACCGGATCATCCACTCCAACGCCGCCGTGAGGCGCGCGCTACCGGGCATGACGGCGGGCACCAACCTCATGGAGTGGCTGCTCACCGAACCGGACGCCCGCGCGGTGCTCGCCGACTGGGAATCGGTGGCGCACCGTTTCGTGTATTCGATGCGGGCGCTGGCGCTGCCCTCGATGCCGCCGGAGATCAGCGGCCCACTCATCCGCGCCTGCAGCAGGGCCCCGGAATGGGACCGCATGTGGAACACCACCCCCGCCGACGCCACCCCCATGAACTCGGTCACCCTCGTCGACCCCGCCACCGGCGCCCACCAGCCGATGTACCTCACCTCGTTCACCCTGCAGTTCCCCCGCGCGGGCTGGGGGATGTGGATGCTGAGCCCGGCCCGGGAGCCGCTCACCTGACCCGGGCCCGACCGGCGAACTTGCACCCCCGGACCGCCGATCTGCTATCGTCTCCAGAGCGCCCGAACGGGCAGGCCGGTGTAGTTTAATGGCAGAACTGCAGCTTCCCAAGCTGCTGGCGCGGGTTCGATTCCCGTCACCGGCTCCAGCCGAAAACCTTCCCCACCAACGCTTTCAAGCCTATCCGCGCGGTCATCTCCTTCGGGGATGTAGACGTAACCGGAGCCCGGTGGGCTTGAGGGTAATCGTTTCTCGAACGTTCAGTCGGTAGCGGGGGTCGGGCTCCAGGTCGAACTGGTGAAGAACGGCGGCGAGGGTGACCGCGATTTCGTGGTGGGCGAATTGGCGTCCGATGCAGGAGCGCGGTCCGGTGCCGAACGGCTTGTAGATTCTTCGCGAAGGCAGGCTGCGGAGGTTTTGCGGGAGGAATCGGTCGGGGTTGAATTCATCTGCGTCCGGTCCCCAGACCGGCTCTCGCTGTGCTGCCAGCAGCAGTACCAGTACCCAGTCCTTTCGTTTGAATCGGAAGCGGCCGTCGCAGAGGGTCGTATTGCGTTTGGCGCGTCGGAAATAGCCGGGGCCGGTAGGCCAGAGCCGCAGGGTTTCGTCGACGACGCGTCGCAGGCTGCGGAGTTTGGCGACGTCTTCGAAGTCGATGGCGGGGAAATCGGGTGTGGGCCAGCGTTGGTCGAGTTCGGTGCGGACTTCGTCGGCGATGCGGGGGTGGATCGACAGGTAGTGCAGCGCGAAGGCGATGGTGTTGGCGGCGGTTTCGCTACCGGCGACCAGGAAGGTGAGGATTTGATTGCGGATGTTGGTGTCGTCGAGTCCTTCGCCCGAAACGGGGTCGACGCTGTCGAGCATGAGATCGAGGATGTCGCGGTGTTCGCGGCGGGGCTGCGTTTTCCTCGCCTCGACGATGGTGTCGACGACTTCATGGGCAAAGGCGAGGTCCGACCGGTATTGACGCAGTTCGCGCTGGCGGAAAATGCGTTCGAACCGGGGGAGGACATTGGTGCGTCGATTGGCGAAAGTGAGTCCTCGCACCATCGCCTCGACGAATGGGTTGTCGCCCGGCCGGCCGAGCGAGTCGAAGGAGTGGGAGAACCCGGTGCGGCACATGATCTCGAAGGTCAGCGCGTTCATGGCCGCAGGGATGTCGACCCATGGCGGTGATGGCGGTGTCGCCCATATGTCGACGAGTTCGCGCACGGTCGCGGTGATGGTGGCGTGGTAGGTCGCCATCGCCGCCTTGGTGAACGCCGGCGCGAGGATGTTATGGGCCTTGGCCCAGTTCGGTTCACGATTGAACGCGGTGAACAACCCATCGCCGGCGAGGGGCCGCAGTTTCATCAACACGTGCCCGAGGTGCTTTTCCCATGTGGTTTCGTCGTTGACCTCGTCGACCGCCTGCGTGCCGGAGACGATGATCGACGGGTAGCCGAACAGCCTCTGCTCGAACACCGGCCCCAGTTCTTTGGCCTGCTCGGCGAGGCGCTGACAAGGTTTGGTGAAGTCGGTGGTGAAGATATCGCCGAGCACTGGCACGCGGAACGGCGGATGAGGCAGCGGTGGTGACAGAGTGTCGGCCGACCGTGATCGCATGTCGGTCACAATGTCGTTCCTTCCGTCCGGGCTGGTCCGGACCGGAACGCCGGATGGTCGGCGTCGCCGCCTGGGCGGAGCGGCCATGGCCGAGAAAACCAGAGCCCGCAGGTACTTTCGATAACAGTACCTCGCGAGGCGCCGTCCCGCGTGCGAACCACGGTTAATCTCCGACCGCTCTGACGTGCGGGTTTCCGCCTGTACATCTGATGTTGCCCGACGACTTGCCTTCAGGTCGCGGGGTGGCCACCGCCGGCGCTTACCAATCGATCATGCGTCTCACGGTGTTCGGGACTGGGTATCTGGGAGCCACTCATGCCGCGTGCATGGCGGAGCTCGGGCACGAGGTGGTGGGGGTCGACGTCGACCCCGGCAAGGTCGCCAAGCTGTCCGACGGGGTGGTGCCGTTCTATGAACCGGGGCTCGAGGAGGTGCTGCGGCGCAATCTGGACCGGAACCGGCTGCGGTTCACCACCTCCTACGAGGAGGCCGCCGACCATGCCGACGCGCACTTCCTCGGCGTGGGCACCCCGCAGAAGAAGGGCGAATACGCCGCCGACCTGAAGTACGTGCACGCCGTGGTCGATACGCTCGCGCCGATGCTCGAGCGTCCGGCGGTGCTCATCGGCAAATCCACCGTCCCCGTCGGCACGGCCACCGCCCTGGGCGCGCGGGCCCGGGCCGCCGCGTCGACCGAGGTCGAGGTGGCCTGGAATCCGGAGTTTCTGCGGGAGGGCTACGCCGTGCAGGACACCCTGCGTCCGGACCGCCTGGTCCTCGGCGTGGATCGCGGCCGCGACAACGCCGCCTGGGTGGAGGAGCTGGTGCGCGAGATCTATGCCGATCTGCTCTCCGCCGAGGTGCCGTTCCTGTCGACCGATCTGGCCACCGCGGAATTGGTGAAGGTTTCCGCGAATGCCTTTCTCGCGACGAAGATTTCGTTCATCAATGCGGTCTCGGAGGTGTGCGAGGCCACCGGTGCCGATGTCACCGTTCTGGCCGATGCGCTCGGCTACGACGCCCGCATCGGTCGCCGATTCCTCAACGCGGGGCTGGGTTTCGGCGGTGGCTGCCTGCCGAAGGATATTCGCGCGTTCATGGCGCGCGCCGGTGAGCTGGGCGCCGACCACGCCCTGGCCTTTCTGCGCGAGGTCGACAACATCAATATGCGCCGCCGCACCAAGGTGGTCGATATGGCCGCCAAGGCGTGCGGGGGCTCGCTGCTGGGTGCGAATGTCGCCGTGCTGGGTGCGGCGTTCAAACCGGAATCCGATGACGTCCGGGATTCGCCCGCCCTCAATGTCGCCGGGATGATCCAGTTGCACGGTGCCGTCGTCACCGTCTACGACCCCAAAGCGCTGGAGAATTCGCGCAAGGTATTCCCCACGCTGAATTATGCGACCTCGGTCACGGAGGCTTGCGACCGCGCCGACGTCGTGCTGGTCCTCACCGAATGGGCGGAGTTCACCGCCCTGCGGCCGGAGGATCTGAATGCGGTGGTCAGGGCGCGTTCCATCATCGATGGCCGCAACTGTCTCGAGCGCGACAGATGGCGGAATGCCGGATGGGTGTACGCGGGGCTCGGCACGTCGTAGGGTGTCGGGAACAGGTACAGTGACCCACACCCGTGCGAGGTGAGGGCGGGCCCGGAGGCGCTGGCCATCCGCAGGCGGCGGCCGCCGCGCACGTCGTGGAGTGTGAAACGAGATGGGCAGCAGATGAGTTCGGTACTGGGAGTTTCGGTCGGCGCCGGCGCGCTTCGCGTCGCGCGTCCGCATCCCGGGAATTCCCCCGAACGCTTCGCGCCCGATCACTTCGATCTTCAAACGCTGCAGGTCGACGAGCAGCGCGTGGAGGAGCTGGCCGCCGACACCGTCGGTGCGGCCCTGTCGGCCACGCCGGATATCGGCGCCACCGCCATCGCCTACCGCAGCGAACAGCATGCCCGCGCCCTGCGTGCCGCATTGGCCCGGCGCCAGCTGACCAATTACGAACTGGTGCCCGAGGTTGTTGCGGCGCTGGAATTTCTGGAGTCGGCCGGCGAGCTGTCCGGCTACCGCACCATTGCCCTGTACGACCTGGGCAGTTCGGGTCTGTCGGTGAGCGTGGTCGACGTCGCGAGCCGCCAGATCTGCTACGGCGAGCGCACCAGCGACATCAGCGGCGACTATCTGGATTCGTTGATCCGCGAACAGCAGATCGCCTCCGGACGCATTGCGCACCCGCCGGATCCGGCGGGCCTGGCCGCGCTGGACGCGGTGTGCCGCCAGGCGAAGGAGCAGCTGTCGGTGAACACCGCGGTCGCCCTGCCGTCCGAGCACGGCCTGGTGCTGATCTCGCAGGAGAATTTCGAGGCGCTGATCATGCTGGCCGTGGAGTCCTCGGCCCGGATGACCCGCGATGTGATCATGCGCTCGGAGCAGGCGGTGCAAGCCGTGATCGCCGTCGGTGGCTGCGCCCAGATTCCGCTGGTGACGCGGGTTTTGGGGCGCTGGCTGGGGATGCCGGTGGTGGTGCCCGCGCATCCGGAATCCGTGGTGGCCCGCGGCGCCGCGCTGCTGGCCCGCCCGGCTCGGACGGTTGCCCCGCCGCCACCGCAGCAGCCGCCGATGGAGACCGCCGACACCGAGCAGCTGGCCCCGGCCTGGCTGGCGGATGCGCCCCCGCCCCGCGGCCGTCGCCGGGAGACCGCACACGGCCGTGGCCTCGAGTTGGCCCGCGGGCGCCGGCGCGAGCTGAGTGTCGCCGGGGTGGCGGCCGGTGCGCTGGTGGTGGTGGCCGCGGTCGGCCTCGGATTGGGCTGGGCCCCGCAGGTTTTGCAGGGGAATTCGCAGAGCAGCAAGTCCTCGTCGGATTCCTCCACGACCAGCACCCCTCGACCGGCCGCGCTCGAGCCCTCGCTCTCGCCGTCGCCGACCGATACCACCAATGCCTCCATCGCCGCGCCTCCGCCGCGCTGGAATCAGACCACCACCGAGGCGCCGCCGCCTCCGCCGGGACCGAATACGATCGTCGTCCCGGGTCTCCCGCCGATCGTGGTCCCGACGATTCCGCCGAATGTGATTCCGCAGTTCCCGATTCCAGGGCCCTGAGTTCGAGGGCCCATCCTTCGACGAGCGTGCTCTCTATCGGTCGTCGTAATCGTCCGGCGGCCAATTCCTTCTGAAGGTGTGCCGCCGATCAATGGTGCGGTCGTATCGCGGGCCGGAGGGGTCCTGTTCGTAAGCCGGCTCCGCCAAATCGTCGGCATAACCGGGTGAGCTCCGGTCCAGGCCGTGGCCGGGGTAGTACTCGCCGGCATATGGCTGGGCGTGGTCGTCGGCGTAATGGCCCTGTGCCCGGCCGGTATCGGGGTAGTAGGCGCTCGAACCGTTGTCGGGGTAGTCGTCGCTGTAGCCCCCATCGGCGGTGCCGTAGTCGTCGACGGCGTGCCTGGCGCCGTGGCCGTTGCCGGGGCCGTGTGCGTAGCCGTCCGTCCCCGGCAGTGCGTCGTAGCCGGGGGCCTCGTAGTCGGCCCTGTGCCGGTCCGGCAGATCCTCCTCGGCGAGTGGCACATTCCAGTCGTCCCCCGGGCGTCGACCGCGGTGGTAGCCGGATCCCTGGTCGTCCTCGGCATGGTGACCGTGCGTGGCCACCCCGGAGTGCCGCCCTCGGGAGTAGCCGGGTGCAGGGTGGGCATCCGCGCTCGATCGCCGTCTGCTGCCGGAGTATTCCTCGAGATGGTCGGCCGGATACCGGGTCTCGTGGTCGTCGTCGTGCTCGTCTTCGGGACCGTGTGCGTGGACGGCGGCGCGAGAGTGGAGCCCTGCCCGGCGTTGGGTGCCGCGACTGTGGTGTGCCTCGGCGGGTTCCGGTCGTAGCGTGAACGGTCGCGCCAGCAGGACCGCGATGGCCGTGGTCAGCGGCACCGACAGCGCCAGGCAGATGCCACCGACGGCGGAGCGGGTGATCTCGATGGCCACCGCATCGCCGGTCAGCACGTCGCGCATCGACCGTCCGGCCACGGAGAACATCAACAGCAGCGGCAGCGCGCCACCGGCGTAGGCCAGCACCAGGGTGTAGACGGTACTGGCGATGTGGTCGCGGCCCACCCGCATGGCCGCGGTGAAAACCTCACGGCGGGACGCCTCTTCGTCGAGGGCGGCGAGTTCGAAGGCCGCCGATGCCTGGGTGATGGTGACGTCGTTGAGCACGCCGAGCGAACCGATGATGAATCCGGCCAGCAGCAACCCGGTGATGCTGACGTGCTGAATGTAGGTGGCGACGTTGGTGTTGTCCTCCTGCGACAATCCCGTCACATGGGTGACCTTCAGCGCCACCCAGGACAGCACCGTCGCCAGCACCATCGCGCTCAAGGTGCCCAGCAGTGCCGAACTGGTCCGCAGATTCACCCCGTGCGCCAGGTACAGCACGGCATAGAGGATGAGCGATCCCGCCACGAGCGCCACCGGCAATGCGGGTTTGCCGTCCAACAGGGCGGGCAGCATGAACGCCACCAGCACGCCGAAGGCGAAGACCAGGCCGAGCACCGCCCGCAGCCCGCGCCAGCGCGCGACCGCCACGATCACGATCGTGAAGATGATGCCGATCAGCGCCAGCGGCCACCCGCGGGAATAGTCGTCGAACGAATAATTCGGCACCCCGCTCGGATCGTTCTGCCGCACGATCCTGATGTGATCGCCCGCCCGCAGATCGGGTTGTCCTGGGCCCGGGGCGATTTCGAGCAGGGTGTGCTTGCCCTGATGCGGTCCGGATTCGATCGACACCAGGCTGCGCTGGCAGGTGTAGGCGTTGGTCGGCGGTGGCTGGGGGGTGTCGTCGAATACCTTGCCGTTGGATTGACTACCGCACGGACCCAGGTCCTGCATGACGACCGTGCCCGCCTCGGTCTGCACCGCGCCGCCGCCGCCGTTCTGCATGGGCAGCGGAATGTCGACGTGCTGACGGCTGGGCCACAACAAGATGACGCCGATGACGACGAGCACCCCGATGCCGGTGAGTAGCCCGACGACCACGCGGGCCGCAGTGGCACCGATCGCGATCGGCCCTGAGTGATCGTGGTGGTGATGGTGGTCGCTCACCGGTCCCTACCTGTCCATAGCGTGCCTGACCGAAGCGAGCTTAAAGGATTTGATTTTCAAGATCACTATGACCGGCACCGCCGAGGGGCCGCGCGGACCGTGCGCCGAAAGCCGGATCGGCAGCGGGAAACTCGAGCGAATGCGCAGGTGAGAGATTCGGGAGGGGGCGGCGGAGAGCAGGGGGATGTCTCCGCCGCCCAGGGATCCGACGGCCCAGGGGGGGTAGGCGGTCGAATCCAAAGCCGAGCGGCCCAGGGGGGTAGGCGGCTCGGCCGGGCACCTGAGTGCCAAGGACTACTGTACACAAACGGCCGATCTTTGCGCTAGCTAAGTCTTCAAAAACCTCGATTTTTCATACTCACGGTCGGTTTCTCGGCGAAGAGAAGCGGACTATTGGCGGTAGCTGGCCAGGAAGTTGCCGAAACGCTCGATCGCGACCGCGAGATCGCGCGCCCACGGCAGCGTCACGATCCGAAGATGATCGTGATGCGGCCAGTTGAAGCCGGTGCCCTGGACCATCAGGATCTTCTCCTGCAGCAGCAGATCCAGGATCAGCTTGGAGTCGTCGTGGATCTCGTGCACCTCCGGGTCCAGCCGCGGGAACGCATACAGCGCACCCTTCGGCTTCACGCACGACACACCCGGAATCATGTTCAGCTTCTCCCAGGCCACATCGCGCTGTTCCAGCAGCCGCCCGCCCGGCAACACCAGATCGTCGATGCTCTGATGACCCCCGAGCGCCACCTGAATCGCATGCTGCGCGGGCACATTCGGACATAGTCGCGAGGAGGCGAGCAGGTCGATGCCCTCCAGGAATCCGGCGGCGTGCTCGGTGGGCCCGGTGATCACCAGCCAGCCGGAGCGGTAACCGGCCACCCGGTACGCCTTGGACAGGCCGTTGAACGTGAGGCACAGCAGATCCGGCGCCAGCGTCGCCAGCGAGATGTGCTTGGCGTCGTCGTAGAGGATCTTGTCGTAGATCTCGTCGGCCAACAGCAGCAGCTGATGCTTGCGGGCCAGGTCCACGATCTGCTGCAGCACCTCGGTCGAATACACCGCACCGGTCGGATTGTTCGGGTTGATGACCAGCAGCGCCTTGGTCCTATCGGTGATCTTCGACTCGATATCGGCGATATCGGGCTGCCAGCCGTTGGACTCGTCGCAGAGGTAGTGCACGGGTGTGCCGCCGGCCAGGCTGGTCATCGCCGTCCACAGCGGATAGTCCGGGGCGGGGATCAGCACCTCGTCGCCGTTGTCGAGCAGCGCCTGCATGGTGATGGTGATCAGCTCGGAGACGCCGTTGCCCAGGTAGACATCGTCGACGTCGAATTCCGGGAAGCCGGGCACCAGCTCGTAGCGGGTCACGATGGCGCGCCGCGCCGACAGGATGCCCTTGGATTCGGAATAGCCCTGCGCATACGGCAGCGCGGCGATCATGTCGCGCATGATCACATCCGGCGCCTCGAACCCGAACGGCGCCGGGTTGCCGATATTCAGCTTCAGGATGCGGTGGCCCTCGGCCTCCAGTCGCGCCGCATGCGCGTGTACCGGCCCACGGATCTCGTAGACGACGTTCTGGAGCTTGGTCGACTGCTCCAGAACCCGCGGTGGCAGATGAGGTGACTGGCTGGTAGGGCTCACCTGTCCCATGGTGCCACTGGCCGGCAAGCCGTTATTTATGCCGGTCCACTCTTCCCGGACTGGTCGCCTCTACGCCGACAGATGTACCGGAATCATCCGTACGGCCGCCGCCGATCCACAGAACTCCTCGATGCGTTCGTCCAGGTGGCGGGCCTCCATCGCGTCTCGGAACTGGGGTGCCGCGATGCGGCGCCGCAACCCCGTCAGCCGCTCCTCGAGCTGCGCGATCCGCTTGTCCTCGGCCAGCTCCAGCACCGGCCGCAACGCCTCGGCGGCCCCGTCGAGGCTGCCGTTGATCAGATGTGCGGCGGCGTTGTCGACACGAGCCAGCGATTCGGCGCCGTAGGAGCGTTGCTCCTCCGGGCCGCTGGTGTACAGCTCGATGGCCCGCCGGGTCGCCTCCAGGGCGGGTTCGGCCTGGTCGAGATGGATGTAGGTGGCCCCGGCGTAGTAGTGGCTCTTGGGCTCGTTGAAGCCGAAGACCCCACCCACCTCGTCGTGCAGCGAATCGGTATCGGTGCCCTCACGGGCGGAATCGGCCTCGCGGATACACCGCTGGGTGTCGGTGACGCTGCCCAGCTTGGACCAGATGCGGGCCTCGATATTGTGCAGCCGCACCCGGGCCGTCGCCGACTCGGCATACTGCTGCCCGTTCTGGGCCAGCATGACCCCGCGCCGCGGGCGCTCGGACTTGTACTCGATCAGTGCCTGCATCCCGCGCGTCCAGGCCCGCAATCCGTTGTGTCCGCATAGTTCCGCGTAAGCCCAAGCGGCCCTTGCCTGTTCGCCCGCGGCGTCGTGATAGCCGAGGTCTGTGCTGGCATTGGCGAGCAGGCCCGAAAGCGTACCGGCCAGCAGGTACAAATGGCTTGTATCCGAGGGCCTTTGGTGGCCCTCCAACAATCGGTACACCCTGCGGCGAACCCGTAACATTTCGACCATCATCGGAACCGGCGGTATGTGTACGTAATCGTTGGCGATGCGCGTGACGTCGGCGTCGAGTTGCTCCAGCGCGGACGCACCGACGTTGGTGGCCTCGGCTCGGCCGGCGTGCTCGCTTGCTTCGTGGGCAGCCGCCATGATCAGATCCCTCTCCGAAATCGCTGCTAACGCATCACCTCTCATCGCACCGGCGTCTACGAGTGCCAAAAGTTCCGCGTCGCTCGAATACTTGGTGTGCGCGGAATTCGTACCGCGCACCTCGAAATCAGGTGCAGGTCGATCGATTAGGGGCTGATCGATCAACGCCGCGAACCGTGCCCGCACTACATCGTCGGACCTCGCAAGAGATGTATCGAGGGCGGCCTGATTCACCGGGCGGGGATGCACCCGGGTGCCGCCTGCCTCCCATTTCGAGACCAGTCGCTCGTGCACTCCCAGATGTGCTGCGAACTCCCGGATACTCATCCGCTTTGCATCGCGGAGGGCGCGGGCTTCTTTCCCTGACCACTGCCGGACCACGATGTCATCCCTTCCGCAACGAACTCCATAATCCAGAGTACGAGCGGGTAGTGATCATGGCCACAGCCGAAACCGAGCTGGTATCAGCGATTTTGCAGGTTACGGATCAGGGGCAGCGGAAGGGCAGCGCAAGGAGGGCATGCGGGCGTTATCTCAGGGTCGGATCGGGCGCGACCCTAGGAGAGGATCGAGGGAGTTCGCCGTGAACGTGGAGAAGCTCAGGACCGTCGAGGATTGGGTGGCGTTCTACCGGCGCGAGTTGGGGCTGCCGGTGACCGAGCGCGGCGGCTTCGTGATGCTACCGATCACCAGCCGCATCGGCGTGGTCCACCTGCCCACGATGCGGGCCGAGCGAGTGCGCGCCTCGCTCGCCGACCAAGGCATGGCGGGTCCCATGCTGGCCCGTCAGGTGCGCTGGAGCTTTCTGGTCGTCCCCGACTCCCGTCCCGGCACCCAGGTGCTCGACGTTCTGAATCGTCTCGATATCGGCATCCCTGCCATCGGCAGTGCCGTCATGTTGCCGACCGGTCTCGGCCGCTGGACCCGGGAAGGGTGCCACTGGGTCGTTCCGCCGAACCGCGACAACAAACTCCCACCCCTGTCGGTAGTCATTACGACAGCTCTGGCGGTGGGAGGCGGCAGCGAGGACTGACCGCAGCCGTCCTCGCGCCCCGGACCCGGGTCCGCCCCCCTTTGGCAGTCGACGGGGCGGACCCGGATAAGGGGTAGTACCCGCCGGGTCACGATTACGTCGATGGATTGGCGTGTGGCGTTACCGAACTCGAATCGTGACCTATCTCTCAGCCTTGCCGGATAGTTGCCATGGCGTCGCATATGCGGGTGCCCCGCCCGTACTGCGCGATCCCGGAGTACAACTCGGCCGTCCCCACGTCGGCGAGGCACGAAAGGTAGCGATTTCGACACGAAATGCTCGTTACTGCATCGCTATTGAGGATGATTTCGATATCGGTGTCGGCGTTAGCTGCCCGCACTCCCGCCATGGTAAGAATCCGGTGCCGACGGCGAGTCGGCGATCGACCAGCGAGACAGCGGCCCACCCTCGATCGGAAGGAGTTGCGCTATGAAGCTTCGCAGTGTTGTCGGCGGCCTTGTGCTGGCAGCCGCGGCCGTCTCCGCGGTTCCTGCGGTTGCCGCCGCCGATGATCCGGAATTTCCGCGTAATGGGATTGTTCCGCCCGGGACTTATCACATCATGCGACACCCCTCGAATGTGCTGGGCTCACCTTTCGAGAACTGCGATCTGCAGGTCTTCGTGGACGGCAAGACCGTGGTGCTGGTATGTGGGGAATCGGGCAGGACCGGTCGCCAGGCGCCGGTCGGCCCCGACGAGACCTACGTATCCTTCGACGGGTCGCCGTTCGGGCTGGATCTGCGGGATATCGATCCGCGCCAGGGTTTCTGGATCGGAACGGTGAATATCGCCGGAACGCCGCTCGCCGCGCCGTATCCGCTGGCGGGGATCTCGTTGAACCGCCGCTGATCCGCAACACAGACTCCCCTGCAGGAGGGTGCCCCCGTCGCCTACGTGACGGGGGCTTTCCTTTGCCCGCAAACCGGTTTCACAGCTTCTGTCACAGTGCCGGAGGGCTGACGGGTTCCAGTTCTAGCCGCCGACCCGCAGGTCCACGCAGGCGTAGAAGGCGTTGGCGGTGTCGGCGATATTCCAGATGCCGATCAGCTTCTGTTTGCCGGTGAAGCCGCTGAGATTCACCGTGTGCGTGACGGTTTGGCCGGGCTGCTGATTGTTGCCGTCGGCGACCGCGACGCGGGTGTTGCCGATGTAGTACTCCCAGTTGGTGGTGCGGTGACGGGCGGTGAAGGTCCACGTGAACGAGACCGAGGTGCCGACGGAGTGGACCTTCCACGGCTTGCTGTCGTCGTCGAGTTCGGCCCAGCGGCGATCGCCGGCGCTGCAATTGCGTTGGCCCTTCGGGCCTTCCACACTCTGCGGTTCGTATTTGATCGGGCCGCACGGCAATGCGTTCTGGGCACACTGGGCCTGCCTGCTCGCGGGCGACGAGATGTAGCCGTGTGCATTGGCCTGGCCCGCGGGGAGGACGGCGACGAGGAACGGGGCGACACCGGCGGCGCCCACGACGGACAGGAACCTACGACGGGACATGGGTACTCCTTGCCGAGAATGAGGACGGCAGGGGCCGGCATACCGCCCGGGGGATGATCTGTTATCCGATCCAGATCGGCTCGAAGTGAAAATGGGATATAACGGTAAGCCTCCAGGTCGGAGCTGGTCAACATTCCAGGAGGAAGTAACCCCTACTCGCTCGAGCCACCCCGAGCGGTCGGTATCTTCGTACGCTGTCGACCGAAAGCTGGGTTGTTTCAAGATATTTCGCGTAGAAGATCGAGTAGCGGCGAGAGGCCGGGGCCGCTTGCCCGGGCGAAGCTGAATCGGCAGAACTGCCGACGAACGATAGGCCGATTCCCTTCCGCTCGGAAGCTTCGCAAACTTCTGGCAATACTGCCGACTGATTCAGGCCGAGCGGGCCGGGAAATGCGCGAGGGCGGTGCTGCCAACTTCTGGCAACACCGCCCTCGCGCTAGTGCTTACGAGCCGATCAGCTCTTTCGGCCCGGCGCCTTGGCGCCGGACTTGAAGCCCAGTCCACCCGGCTTGGCGGTGGGCGGCTTCGGTGCGCCGTTGCCCTCGGTGGAGGCGCTGTCGCCGGACGCAGTGCTGTCCGCCGCCTCGGGGTCCGCAGCGGGCGTGGGCTCGGCCGGTGCCGCGGCCTCCGATGCCCCGGCGTCGTCCGAGGCCGCAGGCTTCGGTGCACCCGGAGCCTTCGCCCCGGGCTTCTTGAAGCCGGACTTCATCGCCAGCCCCTTGGGCGCAACCGTCGGCTTGGTCTCGGTCGGGCCGGACTCCGCGGCGGCCGATTCGGGCTGAGCGGCGGGTGTTTCCGCAGCAGGCGCGGATTCGGCGGGGGCGGCCGGAGCCTTCGCACCCGGCGCCTGGGCCCCGCCCTTCATCGCAAGGCCCTTGCCGCCGGGCGCTTTCGCCGCGCCCTTCATGGCGAGGCCACCGGGCTTGGCCGCAGGCGCGGCGGGAGCCTCGGATGCTTCGGCGGACGCTTCGGGAGCCGGTGCCTCGGTGGCCGGGGCGGCCTTGGCGCCGGGCGCCTTGGCCGCACCCTTCATCGCGAGCCCCTTGCCGCCGGGCGCTTTCGCCGGACCCTTCATGGCCAGGCCCTTCGGGGCGGCGGTCGGCTTGCTCTCTGCGGATCCCGCCGGCGCAGCCGGAGTCTCGCCGGCCTCCTCGGCCGGAGCGGCATCCTTCGCGCCGGGCGCCTTCGCGGCACCCTTCATCGCGAGTCCCTTGCCGCCGGGCGCTTTCGCCGGACCCTTCATGGCCAGGCCCTTACCGGCGGCCGGGGCCCCGGTCTTCGCCGGGGATTCGGTGGTCTGGGCCGGAGCTTCGGCCTTGGCGGGCTCGGGTTCCGGTGTCGGTTCCGGCTCCGGCGCCTTCTTCGGCTCCTGGATGACCTTCAGGTTCTCCGACAGCGTCTGCGGCTGCACCCGCTCGATGGCGTTCAGCATCAGCTGTGCCACATCCACGACCTCGACACCCTGGCCGACCTCGCCCGAATCCTTGCGCGCCGTCACACCGTCGGTGAGCATCACACGGCAGAACGGGCAGCCGGTGGCGATCATCGACGGCGAGTTGCCGCCGTCGAGGGTCGACAGCGCCTCGTCCGTGCGATCCAGGTTGACGCGCTTACCGAGCTGCTCCTCCATCCACATGCGGGCACCGCCGGCACCACAGCACATCGATCGCTCGCCGTGCCGCGGCATTTCGGCCACGGCCGCACCGGAGGCCGCCATCAGCTCGCGCGGCGCGTTGTAGATCTTGTTGTGCCGTCCCAGGTAGCAGGGGTCGTGATAGGTGACCTTCTCCGACACCGAGGTCACCGGGATCAGCTTCTTCTGCCGCACCAGCCGGTTCAGCAGCTGGGTGTGGTGCACGACCTCGTAGACGCCGCCCACCTGCGGGTACTCGTTGTTGAGCGCGTTGAAGCAGTGCGCGCAGGTGACGACGATCTTCTTCTTCGAATCCTCGACACCCTCGAACACCGAGTTCAGCAGCTCGATGTTCTGCATCGCCAACTGCTGGAACAGGAATTCGTTACCCGCACGCCGTGCCGAATCGCCGGTGCAGGTCTCCTCCTGACCGAGCACCATGAATTTCACGCCCGCGGTGGCCAGCAGCTCCGCGACCGCCTTGGTGGTCTTCTTCGCGCGGTCCTCGTAGGCACCGGCACAACCCACCCAGAACAGATATTCGTAGCCGTCGAAGCTGTCGGCGTCCTGTCCGAACACCGGAATGTCGAAGTCCAGCTCGGAGATCCAGTTGAGCCGGTCCTTGGCGTTCTGCCCCCAGGGGTTGCCCTTGTTCTCCAGGTTCTTGAACAGGCCCGCCAACTCCGACGGGAACTCCGACTCGATCAGCACCTGGTAGCGCCGCATATCGATGATGTGGTCGACGTGCTCGATATCCACCGGGCACTGCTCCACGCACGCGCCGCAGGTGGTGCAGCTCCACAGCACCTCGGGATCGATGATGCCGTTCACATCCTCGCCGCCGACCAGCGGGCGCTCCGCCTCGGCGCGCGCCGCCTCCGAGATCTTCGCCAGCGCGGCCTCGTTCGGCTTGCCCTCGGCGTCGACCAGTCCGACCTCGTCGCCGCCCATATCCTTGCTGCCACCCGCCAGCAGGTAGGGCGCCTTGGCCACGCCGTGGTCGCGCAGCGACATGATCAGCAGCTTGGGCGACAGCGGCTTACCGGTGTTCCAGGCCGGGCACTGGCTCTGGCAGCGGCCGCACTCGGTGCAGGTGGTGAAGTCCAGCCAGCCCTTCCAGGAGAAGTCCTCGACGCGACCGACACCGAGGGTGTCGTTATCGGGGTCGATCTCCTCCATATCGACCAGGGCCTTGCCCTTGGAGGTCATCGGCTTGGCCGCGCCCAGGGCGACGCCGCCGTCGTCCTCACGCTTGAAGTAGATGTTGAAGAACGCCGCGAACCGGTGCCACGCCACACCCCAGTTGATGTTGCGCCCGACCAGCAGCAGGAAGGTGCTGCCCGACACCATCTTGACGAACGCGAAGACCGAGACCATCGCGACGCTGGACGGCAGCAGCTTGGCGACCTGCATGGTGAAGAAGTCGCTCCATACCGTGGCGTGACCGTAGGTGGCGATCTTGCCCGCCTTCACCAGGACCATGCCGAGGCCCTCGATCAGCACGATGGCCTCGATGGTGTAGGCCGGGCCGAACCTCGAGCCGCTGAACCGCGACAGGCGCTCCGGCACCCGCGGGTGGTTGAGCTGACGGATGACGATCAGCACCACGATGCCGATCACGGTGGCGACGCCCAGCACCTCGTCCATCAGGTGGTAGATGCCCCAGCCGCCGACGATCGGCCAGTGGAACTCGGGATCGAAGGTCTGCGGATACGCCTCGAAGTACAGGATGAACCCGGCGAGGAAGCCGATCATCACCAGCCAGTGCGCCCAGCCCACCGTGCGGAACTTGTTCATCCGCGTATGGGCCAGGAACTCCACCAGCATCTGTTTGAAGCGCGGGAAGAACGGCCGCCATCGATCCGGGGCGGGCTGGCCGATCATGATGGCGCGGACCATCTTGCCGACGCCGCCGACGAATGACGCCCAGGCCAATAGGCTGAACGCCACCCCAATCGTGCCCAGCGTCACTGTCAGGGCATTCATGTCGCGACCTTCCTTCGGTTCAACGAGCATTCGGCGGCAGGGCTGTTGCCGCCTCGGTTGCACGTATCCTAACGGGCAGTAAGTTACCCGCCGGTAACTTATCTGTCCATCATATGATGACGTGTCGGGAGTGCCCCATCTTGCTGGGGCTTGACCCGACCCGTGATGTGACCGCGCCCACGCATGTTCCTGCAGTAATGCCAGGTGCGATTCGCTATCACGGTAAAACTCGGCAAATCCGGCCCTATACCCAGGACAGGCTTAGTTGGATTGGCGGAAAACGGATCTCGCTTCTCGCCAGCTATTCGACTAGGCTCACGTCGTCCTGCTTGCTGTGCGTGTCCGCACCCCGCTCGGGGAGGGTTCCACAGGTTTCGACCTGAGGGATGCGTGGGCTCTCGCGGGGGCGACGCGGACAGCGAAACCTGATGATGGATTGGATAACCGAATGAAGTTCCGCAGAGGTACTGCGGTGGGCGCCCTGGTCATCGGAGCGATGACCGTTGGGTTCGGTACTGCTCACGCTGAACCTGCCGCACCGGCCCAGCCCGAGCTCAAGTACTCGGTCATGCTGGAGGACGCGAAGCAGCCGGGGGCACCGAAGACAGTGGTCACGCGGCTCGGGGGAGGAACTTTCCAACTGTCGAAGACCGAGGTCGCCGCCAAGGCCGGTGAGCAAGCGACCCAGGTCGACACCGTCGACGTGAAGGATGCCGACGGCAAGACCGTCGTGACGCTGCCGCTGGCCTACAACGTCGCCGGCACCCAGGTGCAGGTGAAGCCGGAGATCAAGAACGACGGCAAAGAACTCGCGCTGACCCCGGACAAGACCGTCGCCTCCGATAAGCAGGTGGAGATCCAGCCGGTGCTGACCGACGGCACCCGGCCGGTGCTGAAGGACGTCGCCTCGCCGATCGAAAACCAGCGGGCCATGGGCGAATTCTCAACCCAGTTCGGCCTGGCCACCGCCGTCGGTGGCTTCGTCGGCACGGCCGTCGGTGTGGTCGTCGGCGGTATCGTGGGCTGCCTGCTCGGACTGCCGTTCCTCGGTGTGGGCTGCATTCCGGCCGCGATCGCGGGTGCCGGTATCGGTGGCATCCTCGGAACCGTCGCCGTCGGTGGCCCCGCACTGGCCCTCGCCGGTATGGATCTGGTCAACACCTTGCAGGCCGCGCCCGGCACCAGCAAGTGGAGCGACGAGAACATGGCCCGTCAGCAGCAGCAACAGCAGGGTCAGAACTGATCCGTGCGAATGTCGAAGCGGCCCGTACTCTTTCGAGTACGGGCCGTTTTCGTTGCTCAGGCCGGTAGTTCCAGCTTTCCGGTGAACGACACCTCGCCCTTGGCCCGCCCGAGCCGTCCGAACGTCCGCTCGGCGAGGGAGAAGGTTCCGTCCTCCCGCACGAGTAGCACTGTGCTGCACCGTGTTCCGTGGATGGTGTCGGCGATGAATCGCGCCGAGACCGCGCGTTCGCGTTGGCGCGACAGGCCGGTGGCGGGCAGTTCGGCGTCCGGCGCGATCGACCGGTCGGCGAGCACCTCGAAATAGGCTGTGACGGAATCGGTTTCGGTGCGGATGACCTCGCGCAGTCCGGACAGCCCGTCGCGCACCTTCGGCCAGACCGGTGAGCCGGTGTCGCTGCGAATGGCTATGTCGCTGTGGATATCTCCCGACCCCAGCAGTGCGCCGTTCGACAGCCCGTGCAGTCCGGGCAGGAGTTCGGCCGGGGTGAGCGTGCTGCGATTACTGTGCCACCACAGCGTGTCCAGATCCGACACCACCGCGTTGTAGCCGTTGTAGTCGTCGGGGGCGGCCGCGATCGAGCGGACGAATTTCTCCGGTCCCGCATCCGACTGCAGAAAATCCAGCAGCAGGGCGCCCCGCGAGCGCACGTCGGTGCGCGTCTCGCCCGGTCCGCGCACATTGGTCACCGTCCCGAAGCGATGTGCGGTGGGTACGAGCCCGAGCCAGGTCCCGGGCACGGCCGTACCGTAGCCCAGATCCCGCCCCGCCAGCAGACCCGGAACCTCCGGCCACCACCGCAGGGATTCGGTTGGCCGAGTGTAGAACTCGTCCCGGTTGGCCGCCACGATCAGCCGATACTCCGGGTGAGCCCGCCACCCGATCAACACCAGACACATACCAACCAGCATGCCCCACGCACGCGAAAGGCCGACAGCGTTCGGGCTGTCGGCCTTTTCGGTGGTCTCGGGAGACGCCGCGCTCAGCTGGTGCGCACGCGCAGGCCCGGGTTGTCGGAGAGGACCACGTTCAGGGGCTGGGCGAACAGCTGGGGAGCATCGCCGGTGATGATGCCCAGGGCCTCCGGGATGATGCAGACCGGGTAATCGGCCACCGAGGAGGCGCTGGAGATGCCCAGGGCCTGGGTGCCGGTCACGATCGGGCCGCCACTGTCGCCGGGCAGCGCGCAGATGTTGGCCGAGAAGCTCTGATTCAGCTCACGATCGCCCACCTGCACGGTCTGGTCGACCGCATTCACCACGCCGCAGCTGAAGCCGGTGCGCGACCCGGACTTGCAGACCGGGGCGCCCACGACGGGCGTGGCCACGCCGGTGATCGCGATCGGCGCCGCGCCCGGCACCCGCACCAGGTTGTTGTCGAACCGGGGCACGTTCTGGTCGTTGACCGACACGATCGAGTAGTCCTGGCTGCCCAGCACCGACTTCTGGAAGCTGCCCAGCTGGTTGCCGAGATGATTACCGGGCAGCATTTCGAACATGGCCGGCGCGTTGGCGGTGCCGGAGGCGGGGATGTTGGGGTTGCAGTGACCGGCGGTGATGTTCACGACGTGGTCATTGCGGTCCAGGCCGTTGAAGCCCGACGAGCAGATCAGCTGCATGCGACCGGCCGTGGACGCGTAGGCGTCACCGGCGGCCACCGGCGCATTGCGCGACTCGCCGGCGATCGGCTTCGCCTGCTCCTGCGGCTCCTCCGGACCTGTCGGCGGGGCCGCCATCACGATCACCCGTGCCGGATCGACGAAGCCCGGCATCGGCAGGCCGGGCTTGTCCACCCGCACCGCGACGGAGTTGTTGACGGTGTCGATCACCGCGCCGCGCACGGCCTCGGCCACCGACTCCGGCTGCGTCGACAGCCACTGCTGGAAGGCGTTCTTCTCGCTGCGGAGCGCGATTTCGCTCTTGGCGACATCCTTGACCTGGAAACCGGCGTCCTGCGCGGCCTTGCGGGCGGCGTCGAGCTCCTCGCCCGGCGCCAGCGCGACCACCGCCTTACCGGCCTGATCCAGCCAGGCACCCGCGAACACCTGCGGATACTGCCGCTGCGCTTCGGTCGCGAACGCCGCCACCTGCTGGGCCACATCCGCGCGGTGCAGGTACTCCTCGGGCGAAATCTTCAGATCCCGCTGCACCGCCGCGGCCAGCTCGGCCGGCAGATTCGGTGCGGGAGCCGGATCCGGATCCGCCGAGGCCGACCCCGCCATCGGACCGAGGACCAGCGCGGCCGCCGAGGCGAGGACCGCTGCTTTGCGGAGACGGGCACGCGGGCTCGAGCCCGCGGCGGGCGACGAAGGACGGATGCGTGGCAGGAGCATGAGGCGACTATATGGGGTTCGCAACGTTATGCCTACTTGTCGGGAGTTCGTTTGCGGAGCTGCCCCGACCTCTCGGGGCAATGGTCGCCGGGTTTGCGGAAAATTCATTCCGCGTTCGGCTTTCACCCGGCATTCGGGCGGGTCCGCACGGTGATTCCGGAGCCGAGCCCGCCGCCGGAGGTGGCGTCGATATCGGCCAGAATGGCGCGGATCGGGATACCGAGCGAGGCGGTGCCACCGTATTGGGCCAGGCCGATATTCGCCTCGCCGCAGTTGGGTGCGTCGGCCGCGTTCGAGCCGCTGGTGATGCCGAGCGCCAGCGTGCCGGACACGATCGCGCCGCCCGAATCACCGCCGAGCGTGCAGGCCGTGCTGGCGAAGCCGCGCACGGTCTTGGATTCGCCGTCGGCGGTGTACAGCTGCGTCTCCACCCGGTCGGCCACCACGAAACCGCAGGTGAACGTGGACGATTGGCCCGACTTGCAGACCGGGGCGCCGACGATCGGATCGGTGGTGCCGGTGATGGTGATGGTGGTTCCGTTCGCACCGCGCACCGAGGGCTGGTCCATGCCCGCCCGGACCGCGCGATCGTTCAGCTTGATCACCGAGTAGTCCAGGCCGCTGTTACCGCCGAGTTGCGCGCGCACGAATGAGCCGACCTGCGGGCTGGCCTTCAGGTCGCGGACGTCGGGCACGTAGACACCCGCCTCTTCGGAACCCTTCCCGAGATTCGGATCGCAGTGTCCGGCACTGATATTCAGCGCATTGCCGGCCGCGTCGACGCTGTTGAATCCGAACGAGCACACATCGACGGCCTTCAACGACTCGTCCTGTAGCGAGGTCGCCGCGCTGATGTAGGTGTCGCCGCCCATCGGGCGCCGCTCCACCGGGCCGCCGCCGTTCGGTGACAGCACCACCTTGATATTGGCGATCAGGGTGGGCAGGTTCAACAGGTGGCCGGCCGGGGTGTTGGCGACATTGACCACCAGCTGACTGTTGAGGAAGTCGATGGCCACC
Source organism: Nocardia transvalensis (assembly GCF_015477765.1). GTDB lineage: Bacteria > Actinomycetota > Actinomycetes > Mycobacteriales > Mycobacteriaceae > Nocardia > Nocardia transvalensis_A. The sequence goes on from NZ_JADLQQ010000003.1 coordinate 616,695, forward strand.
GAATTGATCGCCGAGGAGATCTCGCGCGGCAGCGCGGCGACCCACTGGGTCAACTGATCGAGTGAACCCTCCAGATTGTCCGCGGAAATCGGCGCGAGGCGGGTCTGGTAGCCATCGGAGGCGGCGATGCGAGCGGCGTCGAGCGAGGTGACTGCCATCACCGGCTTACCGTCCTGGCCCAGCCAGGCGCCGGCGAAATCCTCCGGGCGCTCCGAACGGAATTCCCGCGCGTAATTGCGCAGCTGCTGGGCGCGGGCGGCGCGGTCGAGATATTCCGCGGGCGTCATCTTCAGATCGCGCGAAATCGCCTGTGCCAGTTCGGGTGGCAGTTGGTCCGCGGTCAACTGCTTCGGGTCCGACGAAGGGGCGGCCTGTGCGGGCGAGGCGGCGGACAAGAGGCCGAGCAGAACGGTCGAGGCGAATGCGACGGCGGCGGCTTTGACCGTGGCGCGACGCGCCGGCAACTTGCGCATGGAGTCCCTTCGTCAGGCACTGTCGTGCCGGGTAAATCCGCGGGCCGATAAACCGTTGTGCGGCAACAGCCCTCGTCCAGCAGCAGACCGGTGGTTCCGACCGAACAACCGGTCAGCGCTTCACTTTAGGGCACAAACCGGCAAAGTTCGCTACGAAATGATCACGGATTCTGGGGCAGCTGCAGCGGCGGTGGCAGCGGCAGGCCGGGGATCGGCTCGAGGGGGTTGGGAGCGGTGCGCCGCGGTGTGGTCCGGGGCTGCGTCGAGGAGGGGGTCGACGGTGTCGTGGTGGTGGTCGGCGGAGGTGTGGTCGTGGTGGGGGGCGGAGGCGGTGTGGTCGTCTCCGTGGTCTCGGTCGGCTCGACCGGGGGCGGCGCGGGCGCGATGGTGGTGGTTGTCACCGGGAGCGTCGTCGGGGGAGGAGGGGGCGGTGCGGTCGTCGTGAGGAGCTGGGAATGGGCGTCGGGCAGCGGCGGCACCGGGGTGGTGGTGTTCTCTCGGAACAGCAGTGCCACGCCCAGGCCGCCCAGCATCAGCCCGACGATCACGGCGCCCGCGATGAGCAGCGGTATGCGGCGATTCTTGCGGGCCGGTTCGGTGGTGGTGCCGGTGGTGGTCTGCTCCTCGACGGCGGCAGTGGCCGGTGCGGCCACCGGAATGGCCGCCGAATAGGCCTGTACCGGTGGCTCCTCGCTCGCCAGTGCGGGCAGGACGTCGGTGACCACCAGCGCATTCTCGGTATGCGTGGGGTCCGGCGGCGTCGTCCCCGCCGGGGTCGCGAGCACCGAGGCCAGTGCCGCCCTAGCGGCATCGTGGGCGAAACCGCGGCCGCTGCCGTCGTCGGAGCCGGGCAGATCGGCCTCGCTGACCAGCACCACCGCGCGCAGACCCAGGTAGTCGAGGGCCTCGCGCAGGGCATTCACCTGCTGCTGAGGCCAGGCCGCGGGGTAGGTGGCATAGAACTCCGCGGGGCCGTTGAGATGGTCCGCGGCGAGGTTGATCAGACAGAACAGTGCCGTCGCCACCAGGTCCTCGGCCCGGTAGGCCTCACCGTCGTCGACCGGGATACCGGCCGGGTCGCCGACCGCGGCGAAGAATCCGGTGATCGAGTGGGTGTGCCCGGCGGGCGGTTCGCCGCCCAGGGCGGTGTCTCCCTCGTCGGACATGTACAGCACCGGTTCGCGCACGATATAGAGGGGTTCGGGGGAATCCTCGGACGCGCCGATCTCGGCGTCCGGCTCGCCGCCGCTGGTCAGGATCGCCGCGATGCATTCGTCCTCGGCGATCCGCAGGCCCACCCCTGTGGCCATCCTCTGTACCTCGCTTCGCGTCTCATGGCGCCGCCTCCGGCGTCGCGGGCCGCGGTCGTTCCGCACCGCCGTCACACGAGCAGCGAACCGTGTCCCATGGCGCGGAGCATCGACAATAACTCCGAACGGGAACCGGCTCCGATGCGACGCCGGATCCGCGCGACATGATGCTCCACCGTCTTCGCCGAGATGTACAGTCGGGCGCCGATTTCACGGTAGGTCAGTCCCAGAAGTACCAATTCCGCCACTTCGCGTTCGCGCTCGCTGAGCAGGGTTTCGGTGGCCGGGGCGGGCTGCTGGGGCGGCGCCGCGGGTTCGGGTGGCTGGATCGGGTGCTGCTGCGGCCGGGCCTCGGTGCGAATCGTGCGGGCCAGTTTGAGCAGGGCGGTGGCGGTCGCCGAATCGTCGGCCGCGAGGGCCGCCTCGCTGGCCAGCCGCGCGGCGTCCCAGATCAGGCCGATACCGGCGAGGCGGCGCACGGCGGCGGTCACCTTCTCCTGGGAGACCTGGCCGCGCAGCACCAGCACCCAGGTGCGGCCCGCGTCGGCCAGCACCGCGGCATGCGGGTCACCGGCCAGCGCCGCGGCCTTCAACTGCTGGGCCGGTGGGAGCAGTTCGTCGGGGCGTTCGTGCGCGATGGCGGCCTGGATCGCATACCAGTGGAAGGCATTGGACCAGGCCGGTGGATGGTCCAGGCGGCGCAGCAGCTCGCGGACGGCATCGACCAGTGCGGTCACCCGGCCCTCGTCGCGCAGCCGGATTCCGGCCAGCCACAGCTCGCCGATCGGCAGCAGGGCCAGCAGATCGGCCCCGACCTCGTCGAACAGCGGATAGGCCGCCTCCCACGCCAGGACCAGCGCGGTGTGGTCGCCGCCGCGCCGGGCCAGGCCGACAGCGACGCCGTGCGCCAGCAGCCGATCCCGCTTCGACAGGGCCTCGAAATCGAGGGTCACAACGATTTTCGCGGCGGTCTGCTCGTCGCCGCCGAGCATCGCGGTCCAGGCCGCCAGGACCAGCAGATGCGGGTCGCGGTCACCACCGGCCCGCAGGGCGTCGGCGGCCCGGCGGGGTTCGCCCATACTCAGGCACAGCAGCGTCGCGATCGAGACCGCGGTGCAGGGGAGAACGCTGTCGGCGGCCGGGTCGGTGGCCCGGGCGGCCTGAATCAACGCCGAGGCCGCCGCAACGGCTGCGGCGCGGCCGGATTCGGCCGAACCGTTGCCCTCGGTCCCCGAGACGGGCACGCCGAGGGATTGAGCCACGGCGGTGGCGATCAGGCCCGCCCGCGCGGTCGCCTCGGTAGGCGGCCAGGGCGCCGCGGAGGTGGTCGACGCGGTGGCCGACTCGATATCGCCCACCAGATAGTGCACGGTCGCGCCGATGGCCCGGTCGGCACCCGCGCGCTGCGGGCCGAGCCAGGTGTAGAGCTGGGCGGCGCGGGCGGCGAGTCCACGCCGGGTCCACACCCCGGCGCAGACGCGAACGGCCGCAGCCACTTCCGCGGCGGGCGCGGTGGCACGGCCCAGCACCGGCTCGGCCAGCCGCAGGGCCGTCTCGCCGTCACCGGCGCGCGCGGCGGCCTCGGCCCAGCGGACCGCGACGGACTGCCGGTCGGCCCCGCTCGCCGCCGCCGCGGCGTAGTAGCGCACCGCCTCCTCACCCGTCTTTTCGGCGGTGGCACAGAGGAATGCGGCCAGGCGTGGATCGCGGACGCCGGATTCGGCGAGCAGCAGGGCGGTGTGGTCGCGCAGCAGCCCCGCCTCCAGGCGGGCCTCGAACAGCCGGCGCTGCACGGTCAGGAACCGGCGGTCGCCGACCAGGGTGCGCAGCGGGGCGATCGCCGGGGCCAGCAGGAGATCCGCATCGGTCACCAGGGCACTGGCCCGCGCTCGATCGATGAGGTCCAGGGCGGTGCCGTGGTCGATGTCCAGCACCTCGGTGAGTTCGCCGGGATCGAGGCCCGCGCCGGTGGTCGCGACGACGAACACGTCCAACAGGCGCGGATCGGTGCCGTCGAGCAGTGAGCGCGCCCAGGTGGTCACGGCGTCGTCGACCGCGCCGATGCCGGCGTCGAGCCGGGTCGCGCAGGCCGCGGACAGGGCCGCGACCACGCCGCCGTGGATTCCGGCGGTCTGGCGATGGATGTGCTGGGCCACCTGGCGCGGCACCATCATTCCCAATTCCCGGGCGAACGGCGCTATGTCGGCCACGCCCAGGGCGCGCAGATCCAGCACCCGGCCGCGTCGCGACACCGCGTCGATCAGGCCGCGCAGGGTGATGTCGTGCGGGCGGGGGCGGGTCGCGACCACGACGGTGCAGCAGCCGGATTCGACTACGACGGTGAGCTTTTCCAGCTCGGCCCGCTCGAGGGTGTGTGCGTCGTCGATGATCAGTGCGGGTGGTACGCCGTCACCGCGGCCCGTGGTGGCGACGTCGTCGCAGGAGGCGATGCCGCGGCCGCGCAGGCGGGCGCGGATCGCGGCGAGCAGCGTCGACTTGCCCGTGCCCGCGCGGCCGCGCAGGAGGTAGACCAGCGGATCCGGGCTGCGGGAATCCAGCTCGCGGAGGATTTCTCGTGCGCCCGGCAGGGATTCGAGCGCAACAGTTGCAGTTGTTATCACGGGCCCGACCTCAACCACCCGTGTGCGGGAGTACCTGGCCCGGCGCCTGCAGCACGGTGCCGAGCGCATCGCCCGCCTGACCGAGACCGTTGTTCAGGGTGTTGCCCAGGCCCGAGCCGGGTTGGCTGGGGAGGGTGGGCGCCGACGGTGGCTGCACGGGCGGTGGTTGCACGGCCGGTGCGGGTGGGGGCGAACCAGGTTGCGGTGCGGGCGTATTCGGCACCGGGGTATCGGGCCGGCTGTCGGCGGCGGGAGCCTGCGGGTCACTGCCGGAGGTGCTGACCGGAGCCGGGGTGTCGGCGGTAGTGCCGGAGATCGGTGCCGTCGTGGCCCGATCGCCTTGTGCGGTGCCGGTATTCGACACTGCCGTGAATCCGCCGGAAGTGGGGCCTGCACCGGCAGTCGAGGTGCCGGGCGTGGGCGTGGCAGTGGTCGGTTCGGACGAATTCGGGGTCGGTGACGACTGGATCGCGGTGCCGAGGGCGAGGGTGCCCGTCGCGAGCACCGCGACGGCCACGGCGGCACCGCCGATGAACGCCACGCGCCGCCAGGTGCCGACCCGGTCGGCGCGCTTTTGCTGCGGGAGCGGAGGCAGGATCGGGGTGCGTTCGGGCGCGGGGATGGGCTCGGGCGCTGCGGATTTCACGACCGCAGCGAGGGAGGTGGTGGTCTGGGCGGCGTCCGCGAACTGTGTGGTGTCGAGAAGGTCGGCGGCCAGGGCGCTCGCGCCGTGAGCGCTGGTGTGCGCCGGTTCCGAGTCGGCCAGGACGGGGACGCCGAACTCGGAAGAGATCAGCTCGGCCAGGAGCGGAATCGCAGCGCCGCCGCCGGTCAACAGGATTCGACCCGGGCGGGCGGAACCCGCCCGGCGCAGCGCCTCGTGGACCAGCTCCAGTGAGTGCAGCAGCGGTCCGCGGAACAGGTCTTCGACCTCGTCGCGGACCAGGCGGATGTCGCGGATGATGCCGGGCAGCCGGACCGGAACCACCGCCGCGGTATTTCCGGAAAGCTCTTCTTTCGCATTTCCGCACCGTCGGCGAAGGGCCGACAATTCTGTTTCGATCATCGGATCGAAGGGGTCGAAATCGTTTTCTCCCGCGGCGTTTGCCAGAACGTAACGCATTGTCAGGAGATCGAATTCGGCACCGGCGACGTCGGTGGAGCGCAGCGGCTCGCCCAGCAGACCGGATCGCGATCCGGTGCCGAGGACCGAGACGGTGACGCCGGTGGCGCCCAGGTCGTACACCACGACCGCATCGGCGTCGGGAAGGCCGTGGGTGTCCGCCAGCCATCGCAGCGCGGCGGTCGGCTCCGGCACGAGTGTGACGTCGCGGTGGCCCGCGCGGTCCAGGGCGGCGCGCTGGGCGGCGACGGCGTGCGCCGGCCACCAGGCCGGGTGGCAGGCCACGGTGCTCGCCGGCGCGAGATCGTCGACCATGCGGCCGATCACACCGGCGACCGGATCGGCCGCGGCGATCGAGGTTCCGTCGTCGGTGAGGATGCCGACCGGGTCGCCGACCCGGGACAGGAGGTTCTCCGATCCCGGCGCGCTCGGACGGATGTATACGGCGGTGCCGTGCGGGTGGCCATCTCCCCCCGAAGTGGTCACGGCGACCGTGTTCGACGACCCGACGGTGATGCCGAGCGCCAGGCCCTGAGCCATTCGAGAACCCCTGTCGTTCGCAAGCGGTGCGGTCGTCTCGACCTAACGAGGCTTTCGGTTGCTGGGGGTTCGTCGTTACTCGTTTCGGGGCGAGTACGGGGAAATTCCCCTAATGCCAGGCTTGCCCCCAATGCACTCGCCGAGCAGGGGAGGGGGCCGCGCCCCGTTTCGCGTAACGGATGGCGTTCCTAGCGTGAAAGGTAATTCGACTACTGCGGATCGCCGACGGTCCGCCGACCCGGGAGACGATGTGCGATGAGTCCCAACGCGATCCTCGAGTTCATCCTCGGCCTGCTGCGCGACCACGAGGCCGCGGTGGGTTATTGCGCCAACCCCGCCGAGGCATTGCACGCCGCGGGACTCGGGGCGGTGACGCCGGAGGACATTTCCGCGGTTGCCCCCATGGTGGCGGAATCGGCTCTGATCAGCGGTGGTTCGCAGCTGGCCGCGATCGTGGCGGCCGGTGCCGGTGCCGCCACGGGCGCGGCCGCCGAGGTCGCCGCGACCAGCCAGGCGAATCTGGTCGCCGGTGCCGCACTGGCCGCCGAGACCGGCGTGCAAGCGGGTGCGGGACTCGGGGTCGACCTGTCCGGTGCGGTCGAACTGGGAGCCGGGGCCGCCGCGGGCCTGGGCCTGAGCACCGGACTCCAGGCCGCCGCCGACGCGGTTGCCCAGGGCGGTGCGGACCTCACCGGCGCCCTCGGCGCCGCAGGCCAGATAACCGGCGACCTGACGACCGGCCTCGGCATCGGGTTGACCACGGCCGCAAACGGTGTGGCCGAAGCTGGTGCGGCCCTCGGCAACTCGCTGTCGGCGGCGGTCGACACCGCCATGGACGCGACCGCCGACCTGAACACCGGCCTCTCCGGCGCGCTGGGCGTCGCGGTAGGTGCCGGTGCTCAGCTGGGTTCGAGTCTCTCGGGTGCCGTCGAGGGTTCGGCATCCACCGCGCTCGAAACCAGCCTGAACGGTGCCGCCGAGGCGAGCAGCGGTCTGCAGACTGCGCTCGGTGGGGCCCTCGGCGGCACCGCGGATCTCGGGGCGGGGTTGACCGCCGCCGCGAACAGTGCCGTGCAGGCGAGTTCGGACCTCGGTGGAGCCCTGGGTGGTGCAGCATCCGGTGCGATCGGCGCCGGCAGTGGTTTGGAGGCCGGGTTGGGTGGGGCCCTCGGTGGAGTCGTGAGTGCCGGTTCGGATCTCGGTGCCGGGCTGGATAGTTCGGTGTCGGGTGCGGTCGGGGCCAGCAGTGGTTTGGAGGCCGGGTTGGGTGGGGCGCTCGGTGGAGCTGCGGGTGCGGGTTCGGATTTCGGTGCGGGACTGGGTAGTTCGGTGTCCGATGCGGTCGGGGTGGGTAGTGGGTTGGAGACCGGGATGGGTGGCTCGGTGGGTGGGGGGCTCGAGGCCGGGGTGCAGGGCGGGCTCGGTGCCGTGGGGGCGGGCAGTGGGGGCGTGCAGAGCGGGCTCGGTGGTGCGGTCGATGGTGTGGCGAATACCTGGTCGAGTGTTGATGTTTCGCATGCGTTCGGCAGTGGTGTCGAGGCCTCGTTCGGTGGCGGTGTCGGCGGTGAGCTCGACAGCACGCTGCAGGGCGGTGGGCATGGCGGGCTCGATGCCTCCGGCGGCGTGACCGGGTCGAGCGGACTGTTCGGCGATGCCGGTGCGCATGCCTCCGGTGCCGCCGATGCCCATGCGAGCGGTGATGTCACCGGCGGCCTGCTGCACTGATCGAAGGGCACGAGAGGGAAATGGGGATCGTGGTGGGTGGTTCGGCGGTGCAGGCACCCGCACTGCCGCTGGTGACGGTGCTTGCCGAAACCATCGCGGCCGCGCGTGCGGCGCAACGCGGCGACCTGGTGGGACGGCTGGAGGTGCTGGCCGAACGGCTTCGCGACCCGCGCCGCCGGATCGTGGTGGCCGGGTTGGGCAATCAGGGAAAGAGCCGGTTCGTCAACGCCCTGCTCGATCTCGAGCTCTGCCCGGTCGGTGACGACGCCACCACCACGGTCCCCCTCCTTCTCTCGCACGGTCCGCAGACCGAGGCCGAACTCGTGCTCGCCGGACCCGGCGGCAGCGAGGCCGGTGGGACACGGGTATCGCTGCCTCTCAACGAGATTCACACCATCACGCCGCACTCACCCCGTGGCCACGCGCTGCGGCTGGAAATCCGCGCACCCAGCCCGCTGCTGGCCGACGGCATCGTGCTCGTCGACACCCCGGCCATCGGGGGGCACGCCGCCCCCGGCGCCGCGGGAGTTCTCGGCCTCGCACCCACCGCCGACGCGGTCCTGCTGCTGTCGGACGCCTCGACCGAACTCACCGAACCGGAAGTCGACTTCTTGCGGCAGGTCCGTGAGCTGTGCCCGGCCGTGGCGATATTGCTCACCAAGATCGATCTGTATCCGCACTGGCGTCAGGTGGGGCAGGCCGATCAGGGCCACCTGAAACGAAACCACGTGGAAATACCCATCATTGCGGTGTCGTCGCTGCTGCGCACACACGCCATGCGGCTGCAGGACGAGCAACTGGGCCGGGAATCGGGTTTCGGCCCGCTCTACGATTTCCTGCGCGAACAGGTGGTGGCGCGCGATCAGGCCGCGACCCGTCGCGCGGTGGCACTCGACATCTCCTCGGCCGCAGAGCATCTGGCTCTGGCCCTGGGCAGCGAACTGGTGGCGCTGCGGGACCCGGAGAAAGGCGCCGCGGCCGTGCGTGAGCTGCGCACGGCCAAGGCCCAGGCCGAGGACCTGCACCGCCGCACCGCCGCCTGGCAGCAGACCCTCGGCGACGGCATCACCGACCTGGCGTCCGATATCGACCACGATCTGCGCGACCGCCTGCGCGCCATCGGCCGCACCGCCGAGGAGTGGATCGACGACAACGACCCCGGCCGGCTCTGGGAACAGATGGCGCAGTGGCTCACCACCACCGTCGACACGGCCCTCGGCGACAACCTGCTGTGGACGCATACCCGCGCACTCCACCTGGCCGAGCGTGTTTCCGAACATTTCCGCGAGTTCGGCGGCGTCGAACTGCCCACTGTGCGGCAGGAACTCGATCACGGTGCCTCCCGGGCCGATTCGGTGACGCTCACGGACCTGGAACCGGACCTGGGCCTGGGCCACAAGGTGTTGGTGGGCATGCGCGGCTCCTACGGCGGCATGGTGATGATCGGTCTCGCCAGTACGGTCGCGGGACTGGCCTTGATCAACCCGGTGTCACTCGGGGCGGGAGTCCTTTTGGGCGGCAAGGCCTTCCGCGACGACAAACGAGAACGGCTGGCGCGGCGGCGCACCGAGGCGAAGACGGCGGTGCGCCGCTACCTCGACGATGTCAGCTTCGAGGCGGCGAAACAGTCCCGCGACCGGCTGCACCGCATCCACCGGGTACTGCGCGACCACTTCACCGGCATCGCCGACCGCAGCCTGCGCTCGATCAACGATTCCCTGCAGGCCGCCCAGGACGCCGCCGGGGTGGAGACCGCCCGGCGGAACGCGCGCTGCGCCGAACTGGAGCGCCAGCTGCGTATCGTCGCCGAATTGCGCCGGTACGCCGCGGCGATGCTGCCTGCCGCCGATGTCCGGCCGATCTCGGGGTAGTGCCCGGAATCTCCCTTCTCCCTCGGTACGGTATCCGCGTGAGTTTCGAGGTCACGGGCGCGGAGCAGGGCATCGTGCCCGAGACGCGCCGGTTGGTGGCGGCTGCCCGGCAGGCGTTCGCGGGACGGTCACGCCCGGCCGCGCTGCTCGACGACTGCGCGCGGCGCCTGGATCAGCCGCTGCGGGTGGCGCTGGCGGGACAGCTGAAGGCCGGGAAGTCGACGCTGCTGAACGCGCTGGTCGGGCAGGACATCGCCCCTACCGACGCCACCGAGTGCACCCGCATGGTCACCTGGTATCGCCACGGTTCCACGCCGCGCGTCACGGCCTACGCCACCGACGGCGCCCGCGCGGATGTGGTGGTGCGGCGGCAGCCGGGCGCCGACGGGCTACCCGGTGCGCACGGGCTGTCCTTCGATCTGTCGGCGCTGCGCTGGAATTCCGGTGGCCCGCGCGAGGTGGATCATCTCGAGGTGGACTGGCCCGCGACGGCATTGACGCGCACCACGATCATCGACACCCCCGGCACCTCGTCGCTGTCTCGCGAGGTGTCGATGCGGACCGCGCGGCTGCTGACCCCTGATGATCCCGGTGCCGGTGCGCTGCCCGAGGCCGACGCCGTCGTCTACCTGCTGCGCCGCCTCGACGCCTCCGATATCGGCCTTCTCGAGCGCATCGGGTCCGGCGGCGACGCGACCGGTCCGCTGGGTGTGGTGGGCGTGGTGTCCCGGGCCGACGAGATCGGCGCGGGCCGTATCGATGCCCTGCATTCGGCCCGCGAGGTCGCGGCCCGCTTCGCCACCGAGTTGGAGCGAACGGGCCTGTGCCAGGCGGTGATTCCGGTCGCCGGTCTGCTCGCCTTCGCCGCGGCGACCCTGCGTCAGCGCGAGTACGACGCGTTCGAAGCGTTGGCGACGGTGCCGGTGGAGGAGTTGAGCACCGCCCTGCTGTCGGCCGACCGCTTCGCCCGCCCGGAACTGCCGCTGCCGGTGCCGCCGGAACTGCGTGCCCATCTGGCGGCCCGCTTCGGACTGTTCGGAATCCGCCTGGCGGTCACCCTGATTCGGCTCGGGGTCCGCGACTCCAGCACGCTGGCCGCGGAGTTGACCGAGCGCAGCGGCCTGGACGAATTGCGTTCGGTGCTCGATGTGCAATTCGGCCAGCGCGCCGACCAGCTGAAGGCGCATTCGGCCCTCACCGCGCTGGCCGGTGTCCTCACCGCCTATCCCGGCACCCGGGCCGACCGGCTGCTGCCCCGGGTCCGCACGCTGCTCGCCGACGTGCACGGCTTCGCCGAACTACGCCTGCTCGGGCGCCTGCGCACCGACGAATTGGCCCTCCCCGCGGCCGACCTCACCGAACTGCACCGCCTCATCGGCGGCTCGGGCGTCGCCCCGCACCGACGGCTGGGCCTGCCCGACCACACGGACCCCTCGGCCCTGCACACCGAAGCCCGTGCCGCCGTCCATAAATGGCGCACCCGCGCCCGGCACCCCCTCGCCGACCAGTTCACCGCCAACGCCTGCCGCACCGCCGCCCGCAGCGCCGAGGGCATCCTCGACCTGCTCCGCTAACCCAGCCGCACCCCGTGCATGCACCCGCACCCCCTGCACAGCGTGCGGATAACGACGCGGGGTGCGGCTGAGGTGCTCAGGGGGCGGTGGCGGGGCTGGCCGGGTCGATGAGGATCTTGGCGTGGCGTTCCGGGTTGCCCAGGGCGGCGAAGGCGTTGTCGACGCCTCCCAGGCCGACGGTGCCGGTGATGAGCGGGGTCGGGTCGACCTTGCCGTCGGCGATCATGTGCAGGGTGTCGCGGAATTCGCCCGGGTCGTAGCCGAGGACGAAGCGCAGCTCGATCTCCTTGTTGATGGCTATGGCCGGATGAATGGTGTCGGCCTCCATGCACACTCCGACCACGACCACGCGGGACAGGGGCGGGGCGGCGGTGAGGATGTGGTCGATGATCCCGGGGACGCCGACGCATTCGAAGATCACCGGACCCGACGGTCCGGCGTTGAGCGCATGCGCCAGCCGGAATCCGTACCACCACGGCATATTCGGGATGCGACGCAGCCGCTCCATGGCGTCGAATCCGAGGTTCAGCACGTCGGTGACGCCGGTGATGTGTCCCTTCCTGGGTGCAGCGGTCCACGGGGATCCGGTGCCGGGATCGACCGCCACATCGGCCCCGCACCGGACGGCCAACTCCCGGCGCCGCGGTGAGAAGTCGCTGGCAACAACGGTTTTCACCCCCGCGGCCTTCAACATGGTGATCACCGCGAGCCCGATCGGCCCGCAGCCGATGACGAAGGCGGTCTGCCGCGTCGACACCCGCCCCCGCCGCACGGCATGCCATGCGACGGCCATCGGCTCGGTGAGCGCGGCGTGGTCGGCCGACAACCCGTTCGGCACGGCGAATGTCATCGACTCCTGCACCACGACCTGTTCGGCGTAACCGCCCGGCGCGGCCGCCGACAGACCGGTCAAATGCGGCTGCCGCCCGTGCCGCACGATCGGCAGCGCCACCACCCGGGTGCCCCGCTTCCACCGTTTGCGGCATCCGGGGCCGTAATCGACCACCTCGCCGCAGAATTCGTGACCGAGCACCACCCGCTGATCCGACCGCATGAAGTGGTCGTAGCCGGTCGCCTTCGTCAGCTCGGCGAGTTCGTCGCAGTGCGAACGGGCATGCAGATCCGATCCGCAGATGCCGCACCGCAGGACATTGATCAACACCTGTCCGGGCCCTGGTGCCGGCGCCGGCATCTCGGCGACTTCCAGCTTGCCTTCGGAACAGACCACCGCCTTCATATCCGCACGGTACCGCGCGGTACAGCTATGTGTTGTGGATCACGGTGCGCTGCGGTCACAGGCGGCCCGAACCGGTGTCGAAACGGTATGTCACCACTCCACACGGAAGGACACGCGCGATGGCCACCATCGATGTTCTCGACTCCTACCTCAACTACGTCGACACCGGGACCGGCGATATCCCGGTGGTGTTCCTGCACGGCAACCCCACCTCGTCGTATCTGTGGCGCAATGTGATTCCGTACGTCGCCGACCGGGCCCGGGTGCTCGCACCGGATCTCGTCGGCATGGGCGATTCCGGCAAGCCCGATATCGCTTATCGCTTCGCCGACCACGCCCGCTATCTCGACGCCTGGTTCGACGCGATGGGGCTGGACCGGGTGGTCATCGTCGGTCACGACTGGGGCGGCGCGCTCGGAATGGACTGGGCCGCTCGCCATCCCGGCCGCGTCCACGGGATCGCGCTCCTGGAGACCTTTCTGCGGCCGATGCGGTGGGACGAGATGCCACCCCAGGGCGCCGACCTGTTCCGCAAATTCCGCTCACCCGAGGGTGAGCGAATGATCCTGCAGGAGAACATGTTCATCGAATTCAATCTGCCGTTCGGTGCGAAATCCCTCACCCCTGCCGACCTCGATGTCTACCGCGCCCCGTACCCCACCCCCGAATCCCGTAAGCCGATGCTGGTGTGGCCGCGCGAGTTACCGCTCGGCGGCGAACCGGCCGACGTCGTCGCCATCGTCGAGAACTACGGCCGGTACATGGCCCGCACCCCCGAGATCCCCAAGCTGATCATGGCCGTCGAGAACGGCCTCGGCCTCGGCTCTTCCGAGATGATCGACTGGGCCGCAAGCACCTTCGCCTCGGCCGAGGTGGTGTCCATCGGGCCGGCCGGGCATCACGCACCGGAGGACCAGCCCGACGCCATCGGCACCGCCGTCGCCGAGTGGTTCGACCGGCACGTGCGCACTGCGGTGGCTGCCGATCTCGGTGGTTGCGGACGGCGGGGAGTGGGCCAACGATAAGGGGGTGCAGCCCGATACGCAGCAGGAACACATTCGTGACGAAGAAGAGCTGCTGGCGCGGGCGGTGGGGGGAGATCGGGAGGCGGTTGCCGAGGTGGTTCGGCTGCTGCAGGACCCGATCTACCGCCTGGCCCTGCGCATGGTCGGCAGGCCCGCCGATGCCGAGGACGCCGTGCAGGAGATTTTGTTGCGCGTGGTGAGCAACCTCGGCAGCTGGCGCGGGGAGGCGAAGCTGACGACGTGGGCGTATCGCATCGGCGTCAACTATCTGCTGAATCTGCGTCGCCGCAGCCCGCAGGAGGCGGCTCACCTGTCGCTCGACGAGTTCGGGGAGGGGCTGAAAGACGGTCTGGCTGCCGAGGATTACCGGGGCCCCGAGGCGACGCTGCTCACCCGCGAGGTCCGCCTCACCTGCAGCCAGGCCATGATGCAGTGCCTGTCGCGGGACGAGCGCGTCGCCTTCGTGCTCGGCGAGGTGTTCGACCTGAGCTCCGCCGACGCCGCCTGGATTCTCGGCATCACCGCGCCCGCCTATCGAAAGCGCCTGGAGCGGGCCAAGTCCCGGCTCGGGAACTTCCTGAACGCGACCTGCGGGCTGGTGAATTCGCAGGCATCGTGCCGCTGTGCCCGGCGGGTGGGCAAGGCCGTCGACCTCGGGCGGGTCGATCCCCGGCGGCCGGCGCTCGCCACCCACCCGATCACACCCGGCGGCCGCACCGCCGCCGAGGCCGAACGGCAGATGGGTCGCCTGCACGATATGGCTGCCGTGCTGCGTGCCCACCCCGACTACGCGGCACCCAGCGCCCGGATGGAGGCGGTCGCCGATCTGCTGCGGTCGGATCGTTTTCCCCTGTTGATTCGCGGGGAGTGACCGGTGTGTGAGCCGGGCGCCGATGGGTATCTCGCTTCCGTCGGACGACCTCCGTGACGAGCAGGAAGGCAGGTGCACGATGAGCCGAGCGGACAACGACATCGTGCGGGCGTTGCTGGACCGCGCGGGCACCAGCTATGCCGCCGAGGCGGGAATCACGCTGGCGGACAAGCCCGCACCGCTGTTCCAACTGCTCATGCTGGCCCAGTTGCTGAGCACCCGGATCTCCGCCGAGATCGCGGTGGCCGCCGCCCGGGAACTGGTGCGCTCCGGCTACAAGACACCGCAGCGGGTCGCCGACGCCGACTGGCAGGAACTCGTGGACGCCCTGGGCCGCGCCCATTACAAGCGCTACGACGAATCCACCGCGACCCGCCTCGGCGCCAACGCCGCCATGCTCCTGGACCGCTACCAGGGCGACCTGCGCCGCCTGGCCGCCGAGGCCGACCACGACCCGAACCGGCTGGCGCAGCTGTTGCAGAAGTTCCAGGGCATCGGCCCGGTGGGCGCCGACATCTTCCTGCGCGAGGTCCAGGACACCTGGACCTGGGTCCGCCCGCACTTCGACGAGCGCGCCCGCAAGGGAGCCGAGAAACTCCGCCTCCCCACCACCCCCGACGCACTCGACCGCCTGAGCCCCTCCGGCCACGAGGCGGAATTCGCCGCGGCCCTCGTGCGGGTGGCCCTGGATCGCGAACTCGCGGACCAGGTGCTGTCCGCTACCTCCTGACGTCTTCTCCACGATCGCGCCGGGACCGCGGCCCGTCACTGCTGCGTGTCCCACGTCACTGCGGCGTGTGCCCGTCATTCCGGCGCGCTCCAGGCCGGAGGCAAAGATTTTCTCCGGATCGGGAATGGACGGCGCAGGTCACCCGTTGAGCAGTACGACAATGTTGAGCGATGTAGGCTCAAGTCCCAGGTTGACTCGTCTCGGGTCGGCATGCAGGATTGAGTCGACCAGGCTCAGTGTTGCTGGGAATGTACGTCACTTAGGAGGAACCCACTATGGCTCGTGCGGTCGGTATCGACCTCGGGACCACGAACTCGGTTATCGCCGTCCTCGAGGGCGGTGAGCCGGTCGTCGTTGCCAACTCGGAGGGATCGCGCACCACTCCCTCGATCGTCGCCTTCGCGAAGAACGGTGAGGTGCTGGTCGGCCAGCCCGCCAAGAACCAGGCCGTCACCAACGTCGACCGCACCGTGAAGTCGGTCAAGCGGCACATGGGCGAGAACAACTGGAACATCGACATCGACGCCAAGAAGTACACGCCGCAGGAGATCAGCGCGCGCGTGCTCATGAAGCTCAAGCGCGACGCCGAGTCCTACCTCGGTGAGGAGATCACCGACGCGGTCATCACCGTTCCGGCGTACTTCGAGGACGCCCAGCGTCAGGCCACCAAGGAGGCCGGCCAGATCGCCGGCCTGAACGTGCTGCGGATCGTCAACGAGCCCACCGCGGCCGCGCTCGCGTACGGCCTGGACAAGGGCTCGAAGGAGCAGACCATCCTGGTCTTCGACCTCGGTGGCGGCACCTTCGACGTCTCGCTGCTGGAGATCGGCGAGGGCGTCGTCGAGGTCCGCGCCACCGCCGGTGACAACCACCTCGGCGGCGACGACTGGGACAACCGCATCGTCGACTGGCTGGTCGACAAGTTCAAGGGCCAGACCGGCATCGACCTGACCAAGGACAAGATGGCCCTGCAGCGGCTGCGTGAGGCCGCCGAGAAGGCCAAGATCGAGCTGTCCTCGAGCCAGAGCACCTCGATCAACCTGCCCTACATCACCGTCGACGCCGAGAAGAACCCGCTGTTCCTGGACGAGCAGCTGAGCCGCGCCGAGTTCCAGAAGATCACCTCGGATCTGCTCGACCGCACCCGTCAGCCGTTCCAGCAGGTCATCAAGGACGCCGGCATCTCGGTCAAGGACATCGATCACGTCGTCCTCGTGGGTGGTTCGACCCGTATGCCCGCCGTCACCGAGCTGGTGCGCGAGCTGACCGGCGGCAAGGAGCCCAACAAGGGCGTGAACCCGGACGAGGTCGTCGCCGTCGGCGCCGCCCTGCAGGCCGGTGTGCTCAAGGGCGAGGTCAAGGACGTCCTGCTGCTCGATGTGACCCCGCTGTCGCTGGGCATCGAGACCAAGGGCGGCGTGATGACCAAGCTCATCGAGCGCAACACCACCATCCCGACCAAGCGGTCGGAGACCTTCACCACCGCCGACGACAACCAGCCGTCGGTGCAGATCCAGGTCTATCAGGGTGAGCGCGAGATCGCCTCGCACAACAAGCTGCTCGGCTCCTTCGAGCTGACCGGCATCCCGCCGGCTCCGCGCGGTGTGCCCCAGATCGAGGTCACCTTCGACATCGACGCCAACGGCATCGTGCACGTGACCGCGAAGGATAAGGGCACGGGTAAAGAGAACACGATCAAGATCCAGGACGGCTCCGGCCTGTCCAAGGAGGAGATCGACCGGATGGTCAAGGATGCCGAGGCGCACGCCGAGGAGGACCGCAAGCGGCGCGAGGAGGCGGAGACCCGCAACCAGGCCGAGTCGCTGGTGCACCAGACCGAGAAGTTCATCAAGGACAACGAGGACAAGGTCCCGGCCGACGTCAAGACCAAGGTCGAGGCGGCTATCGCCGACGCCAACGAGGCGCTGAAGGGCACCGACATCGCGGCCATCAAGTCCGCGGTGGAGAAGCTGGCCACCGAGTCGCAGGCCCTGGGCCAGGCGATCTACGAGGCCAGCGCGTCGGATGCGGCGGCCTCCGGAAACGGTGCGGGCCCGACCCAGAACACCGATGACACCGTTGTCGACGCCGAGGTTGTGGAAGAGCCGGAGAAGAAGTGACGGATAAGAGCCCGGAACAGGAACCGGTCACCATCGTGGACAAGCGAAAGGTCGATCCGGAGACGGGTGAAGTCCGTGAGCCTGCGGCGGCGTCGGATGGCGCCGCCGCGGCTCCGGCCGCCGATTCGGCTGCGGCCCAGGAGCCTTCGGCCCCCGCCGAGGCTCAGGCCCCCGCCGGAGAGAACGGATCCGCCACGCTTGCCGACACCATCAGTACGGAACTCGCCGAGCGCACCGCCGATCTGCAGCGGCTGACCGCCGAATACGCCAACTACCGTCGCCGCGTCGAACGCGACCGCAAGTCCGCGGTGGAGACGGCCAAGGCCGCGGTGGTCACCGAACTGCTCGGCGTGCTCGACGATCTGGATCGCGCTCGTGCGCACGGCGACCTGGAGTCCGGACCGCTGAAGTCGGTCGCGGACAAGCTGGTCGACGCGCTGAAGAAGCAGGGCCTCGAGGAATTCGGCGCCGAGGGCGAGCCCTTCGACCCGACCCTGCACGAGGCCGTGCAGCACGAGGGCGAGGGCCACGATCCGGTGATCGGCGTGGTGATGCGCAAGGGTTACCGCTTCGGTGACCGCGTGCTGCGGCACGCGCTTGTCGGAGTCACCGACGGGGTAACAGATCTGGTGGGCGAGAGCTCATCGGATACGGCGAACGCTGGCTCGGATGCCGGCACAGGCGAGCAGTAAGAAGAAAGGAGGAGATGCCCGGTGAATCGGGAGTGGTTGGAAAAAGACTTCTACAAAGAACTGGGTATTTCCTCCAGCGCCACCCAGGACGAGGTCAAGAAGGCCTACCGCAAGCTGGCCCGTGATCTGCACCCGGACAAGAATCCGGGGGATGTCAAGGCCGAGGAGCGGTTCAAGGCCGTCAGCGAGGCACATGCCGTGCTGTCGGATCCCGAGAAGCGCAAGGAGTACGACGAGGCGCGGCGGCTGTTCGCCAGCGGCGGCTTCGGTCGTGGCGGATTCTCGCCGGGTGGTGGCTACGCCGGACAGGGCGGCTTCAGCGAGTTCAACCTGGGCGACATCTTCGGCGGCGCGGCCGCTGCCGGGGATGGTGGCCTGGGTGACCTGCTGGGCGGCCTGTTCAATCGCGGCGGCGCCGGGACGCGCGCATCGTCGCGGCCCCGGCGCGGCAGCGATGTGGAGACCGAGACGACCCTCGGCTTCCGCGAGGCCGCGCAGGGTGTGACCGTCCCGCTGCGCATGACCAGTCCGTCGCCGTGCACCACCTGTCACGGCAGCGGCGCCAAGCTGGGCACGAGCCCGCGAGTCTGCCCGCACTGCAATGGAACCGGCGTGATCAGCCGCAACCAGGGTGCGTTCGGATTCAGCGAGCCGTGCGACGACTGCCGCGGGACCGGGTCGATCATCGACGACCCGTGCTCGGACTGCCGCGGCACCGGCATTCAGAACCGGACCCGCACCATCACGGTGCGGATTCCGCCGGGTGTGCGCGACGGTCAGCGAATTCGGTTGGCGGGCCAGGGCGAAGCGGGCCTGCGGGGCGCCCCGGCGGGCGACCTGTATGTCACCGTGCACGTCAGCCAGGACAAGGTCTTCGGCCGCAACGGCGACGACCTGACCCTGGTGCTGCCCGTCAGCTATGCCGAATTGGTGCTGGGCACAACGGTTTCCGTGCCGACGCTGGACGGCCGGGTGGGCGTGAAGGTGCCGCCGGGCACCGCCGACGGCCGGACCCTGCGGGTGCGCGGGCGCGGTGTGCCCAAGCGCGGCGGTGGCGCCGGTGACCTGCTGGTGACCGTGAAGGTCGCGGTGCCGCAGAAGCTGGACGACAATGCCTCCGAGGCGCTGCGGCGCTATGCGGAGGCAGAGAAGGCCAGCGGGTTCGACCCGCGTGCCGGATGGGCAGGTGCGTGATGAACGGTGATCCGAAGAAGGGAACGGGTAGTAGCACCGAGTACTTCATGATCTCGGTGGCGGCTCAGCTGGCGGGTATGCACGCGCAGACGCTGCGTACCTACGACCGGCTGGGTCTGGTGACGCCGCAACGCACTTCGGGCGGCGGCCGGCGCTACTCGGCGCGGGATGTGGAGCTGCTGCGCGAGGTGCAGCGACTGTCCCAGGACGAGGGCGTGAACCTGGCCGGTATCAAACGGATCATCGAACTCACCAATCAGGTCGAGGAGCTGCAGCAGCGGGTCCGCGATCTGACCGCCGAGGTCGAGCGCCTGCGCTCGCGCTATCTGCCCGAGTTGTCGCCACCCCAGCGCAGTACGGCGCTGGTGGTGTGGCAGCCGCGCAACAAGCGCCGGTAGGTTCGATCGAGAACATCTGCGAGACAGCACCTCTGGAAGCAGGGGTGCTGTTTCTTTTTCTCCTTCGCCCGAGTGCGTTTTGTTGCGAGGTATGTGCTGCGATTACATTCGTATCGAACGGATTTGGGGGAGTGGGACGTTCGTGCCGATATGGCGGTGGTGATGGCGCGAGTGTTGCCAGAAGGTCCGTTTCGGTGCCATTGTCCGGTTGTGGCACCGCCATTTTGGTAGCTAACGGATAGCTGCAAATCCGAGTTTTTCAAATAGAACCGTGCAGAACTACTGAGCCGCAGCACAAAAGAAACGGCGTGTCGTTTGACGGACGGTCTGTTTCCTGGGGGCTTCACGCTCCGGCGCCTGGTTTAGAAGGAATTACACACGTGTTGTTTAAACATCACGTTCCGTAGCTGGCAAACCTCGCTTACACTCGTCTGCATCGGCTGCTGTCGAGTGTCCCGCAGCACCTCACTCGCCGGCACGGACCGTGTTCTCGTGCGAAATGGGGTTGTGAGACAAATGGATTCGCGGACCGTCGCATTGATAAGAACGACGTTCAAGGCGGTTGCTGCGGAGGAGGGGGGACCGGAGAGGCTGGCACGATCGTTCTACGCCGTTCTGTTCACCGAACATCCGCAAGTTCGCGACTTCTTTCCGGCCGCCCTCGACGCGCAGCGTGACCGCTTGGTCAAGGCCATCGCCTATACGGTCGATCGGCTGGAGGAGCCGAACAAACTGCTCCCCTTCCTGGCTCAGCTCGGGCGTGACCACCGCAAGTACGGTGTCTCCGCGGAACACTATGTGGCGGTGTCGAAGACGCTGAAGACGGCCATGTGCGCCTACGCGGGTACCGAACTGTGGACCGACGAGGTGGATCGCGCGTGGGACGAGGGGCTCGGCGTCATTACGCAGACCATGGCCGGGGCCGCGGAGCAGGAGGACACGCCCCCGTACTGGACCGGCACCGTGATCGAACATCGTGAGGTGCTCCGCAATCTGGTCGTGGTGCGGCTGAAGCTGGATCAGCCTATGCAGTATGCCGCCGGGCAGTACACGAGTGTGCAGATCCCCGCCCGGCCGCGCATGTGGCGGTATCTCTCGCCCGCCATTCCCGCGAATGCCAATGCAGAGATCGAATTTCATATCCGCAGCGTCACCGGCGGCTGGGTGAGCCCGGCGATGGTCGGGCATACCGGAGTCGGCGATCAATGGTTGCTCGGTTCACCGCTGGGCGGACTCGGCGTCCCCCGCAACACGCGGCGCAAAATGCTGATGGTCGGCTGCGGCACCGGCATCGCGCCGCTGCGTGCTCAACTGATGGCGATGACGCGGCGGCGATCCAATCCGAAGGTGCATCTGTTCGTCGGCGGCCACCACCCCTGCGACCTCTACGACCTGCAGACCCTCAGCGAACTGGCCGTCGCCAACAAATGGCTCACCGTCACCCCCGTCGTAGAGACCACCGAAAACCCGTGGTGGTACTACGATCCCGGCGACCACCAACCGGAATACCCGGGCCTGGAACCCCGCCGCGTCGGACAGATAGGCAAAGTGGTCGCCGGTTGCGGCCCCTGGAAGGACCACGACGTCCAAATAGTCGGCTCCCCGTCGATGGTGCAGACCACCAAGTTCCGCCTGATGGCCGCAGGCACACCAACGAAGAACATCCGCCACGATCCGCTTTTTTGACCCTGCTTTCGGCCGGGATCAAACCCCTTCGTAGCGAATGGCTTCCGCGGGGGTGCCGGTCTGGATGAGCCGGTCCACCGTCGCGCGGGTCATGCCCGGCGAGCCGCACACGAGTACTTGGTGATTCAGCAGTGGCCCCATATCGCCGATGACGTCGGGCAGGGTGCCCTCGAGCATTTCGTCGACCTCGAAACCCACGTCCACGCGGCAGTTTTCGTACCACTCGTCGACCCAGTTGGGGTCGTCGGCGCTGTCCACCACGGGAACCACGGTCAGCCAGGGTAATTCGCCCGCCAGCAGGTACAGCATGTCCGAGGCGTAGAGGTCGCGGGGGGAGCGGCCGCCGATGAACAGGTGGGTGCGGGGCGGTTCGGGGCGGCGGGACAGATCCAGCAGCAGCGAGCGCATGGGAGCCAAACCCGTTCCGCCCGCGATCATCACGACGTCGGTGGCCCAGTCGTCGACGGCCAGCCAGCCCGCCGGTTCGCTGATCCGCCACTCGTCACCCGGGCGGGTGTCGGCCACGATCGAGCCGCTGCACCAGCCGCCCGGGACCGTGCGCACATGGAACTCCAGCTTGCCGTCGAGCGAGGGCGGCAGCGCGGGGGACAACCGGCGACGCAGGCCGGGGTGTTGCGGCACCTGCACTTCCACCGACTGGCCCGCGGTGAACGGCACGAATTCCCCGATCAGCCGGATCACCGCGATATCGTGGCGCAGCCGGTGATGGCCCACCACGGTCGAGCTCCACTCCTGGGCCCCGAGGCCGAGTTCCCCTGTCTCGTCGGGGCCGATGGTCACTGAAATCCCCTCTCGCCGTGGACCTACACCGGATCCGTCATGATGATCTGCTCCGGCGTCCCGACCGCCAACAGCGCGCGCTTGGTATCGGCGATCATGCGTGCCGAACCCGCGATCTGAATCTGCCGGTCGGCCCAGGCGCCGAAACTGGCCACCACCGCGCCCAGGTTACCGATAAGCCGCCGATGCATGCCGAACGGCGGATCGGCGGGCGGATGCGGATGCCACCAGGGGTTGGATTCGTTCTCGCACACCGGAACCACGGTCAGCCACGGGTTGCTCAGCGACAGCTGCCACATGTTCTCCACGTCGTACAGATCACAGGGATAGCGCCCGCCGATGAAGAAGTGCACCCGCGGGTTCATGCCGCGCCGCCCCATCTCGATCAACTGGGCGCGCAGCGGTGCGATCCCGGTACCCGACCCGATCATGAGCACATCGCGGCCGCTGTCCCGGTCCACATGCAGCCCGCCCAGCGGTCCCGCGATCAGCCACTTGTCCCCGACCTGCGTCTCGTTCACGATGCCCGGGCTCACCCACCCGGTGCGCACCTTGCGGACATGGAATTCGATCTCCCCGTACGGATTCGTCGGAATCGCCGGGGACAGATAGCGCCACATCTTCGGCCGCTGCGGAATCGACACCGGCACATACTGTCCGGCCTGATACGGAATCGGGCTCTCCGACTGCAGCCGCACGATCGCCAGATCGTCCAGGACGCGGCGGTGCCCGACCACCGTGGCCTCCCAATACGGTTGCGATTTGTCCGAATTGGCGCCGATCGCCATCGAGGCCGAGATCAGGATGCCGATATCGCGCCAGCCCTCCTCCAGCTCGCGACTCCAGGTCATGCCGTTGACCCCGCCCGCCCCGTGATAGGTGCGGAAGGCGGCGACCAGCGCGCGCCCGGCGATGTCGTAGTGGGCCGCTTCGACACCGTATTTGCGGTGATCGCGGGCCAGCTGCTCGAGAAAGCGCTGGGCCCGATCCCAGTCCTCGAGGTGATCGAGCACGAACTGGATCGCGGTGACCACCTTCTTGGGCATCATGTCCATCGCGGGCGGGAACAATTCGCGCAGCGCCGGGTTCTCGGCGAACATGTGACCGAAGAACGCGCTGATCAACCGTTCGGGGCCGTTCGGCGCCTCGAGTATCGACCGGAAGTTGGCGCGGACCAGCGCTGCCGAACGCGCATCCACGACGTCGAGCTCCCTTTCTGCATGTACCTGCCCGGGGACCGCACGCCGACCGGCGGTCCTTTCGCGGTCAAGTATCCCCGAAAAAACCGTGGTCGCACGGTTATGAGGGGATTGCCATACCCACAACTACCGGTAGCCAAACGCGGACGAGCCGTCGCCGGTTCCCGTCAGATGATCAGCACGGCCTTGCCGCGATCCTCCGCGTCGAGCATCTCGGGAAGATCGATCAGCGGGCGGGCCACATCGACGGGGACCACCATGTCACCGTCCACCACTCGTTGCAGTACCCGGCGCAGCTCGGCGGCGTCGCCGGTGGGTTCGATATTGCCACCCCGCAGGCCGTGTGTGTGCAGGACGGTCGCATCGGCGGAGCCGAGGGTGCTGTAAACCTTGCCGCCGGTCCGCACCACGCGGCAGAGATAGGTCAGGGTCGCGGGCGCGGAGACCGGGTCGAACAGCACGTCCACGCCGTCGGGATGGCTGGCGTGCATCTGGTCCACGACGCGTGCCTGGATGTAGTCGACGACCTCGGCCGCGCCCAGGCGGATCATCCGGTCGGTGTCCTCGGGCCGGGCGATGGCGATCACGTGGGCACCGGCCGCGGCGGCCAACTGCATCGCGAACGAGCCGACGTCGCCGGCCGCGCCGTTGACGAGAACCCGCTGTCCCGGAGTGAGTCCCGCGGCGTCGACGAGGCGCTGCGCGGTGAGCCCGGCCGTCGGCAGCGCGGCGGCCTGCACCGTGGCGATCTGGTCCGGAATGCGGGCGACGGTGCCGTCGGCGGGCGTGGTGGTGTATTCGGCGAAGGTGCCGTGGCCGACGGGTGGGGTCAGGAACGCGCCGACCACCCGGTCGCCGACGGCGAAGGAGGTCACGTCCGCGCCGATGGCCGACACCGTTCCGGCGCCGTCGACGCCAGGGATCATCGGGAAGTCGTGCGGGTACCGGTCCTTCAGCAGGCCGTCCATGATCAGCCGGTCGTACCCGGTCAGCCCGGCGGCGGCGAGGCGGATGAGCAGGTGGCCCGAGCCGGTGTCCGGAATCGGCATGTCCGCGGGTTCCGGGATGTCGCCGAACTCGTGTACCACCATCGCGCGCATCGTCGCTCCGTTCGTTCCGGACGGAATTTGCTGGTCAGAGGGTGTAGTAGAAGTTTGGACGGTCCGAGTCATCCTAGGCGGATTCGACCGTTTCGTTACGTAACCGAGGGTTGTGCGGTTCGGTTCGGCGCGTAGCGTCGGCCGTGGACGACTCGGACGATTGCTATTCGCGCCGAAATTCCCCAAACTTGAGCGGAACAGACTCAACTCCTGCTGCGTTGGATCTGTCGGAGGTAGTGCCCGATCGCCAGCGAAAGATGCCGGCACTGCCGTGAAACGACTAGTAGGAAGGTGACAGTGGACTCGTTCAATCCCACCACCAAGACCCAGGCGGCGCTGACCGCCGCCCTGCAGGCGGCCTCCGCCGCAGGTAATCCGGAGATCCGTCCGGGGCACTTGTTGGTGGCGTTGCTGGATCAGACCGACGGCATCGCCGCCCCCCTGCTGAAGGCCGTCGGCGTCGACCCGGCAACGGTGCGACGCGAGGCCCAGGACATCGTCGACCGGCTGCCCCGGGCGACCGGTGCCACCACCACCCCGCAGCTGGGCCGCGAGGCGCTGGCCGCGATCACCGCCGCGCAGCGGCTGGCCACCGAACTCGGTGACGAGTACGTCTCCACCGAACATCTGATGGTCGGCCTGGCCGAGGGGGATTCGGATGTCTCCCAGCTGCTGCTGAAGTACGGCGCGACCACGGACGCGCTGCGCGAGGCGTTCACCGCCGTACGCGGCAACGCCCGGGTCACCTCGCCCGATCCGGAGGGCACCTATCAGGCACTGGAGAAGTACTCCACCGATCTGACCGCCGCCGCCCGCGAGGGCAAACTCGATCCGGTCATCGGCCGCGACACCGAGATCCGCCGCGTCGTGCAGGTGCTGAGCCGCCGCACCAAGAACAATCCGGTGCTGATCGGCGAGCCCGGCGTCGGTAAGACCGCCATCGTCGAGGGCCTGGCTCAGCGCATCGTGGCCGGTGACGTGCCCGAGTCGCTGCGCGGCAAGCGACTGATCGCACTGGATCTGGGTGCGATGGTCGCCGGTGCGAAGTATCGCGGCGAGTTCGAGGAACGGCTCAAGGCGGTGCTGGAGGAGATCAAGTCCAGTGCCGGGCAGATCATCACCTTCATCGACGAGCTGCACACCATCGTCGGCGCCGGCGCCACCGGCGAATCGGCCATGGACGCGGGCAATATGATCAAGCCGATGCTGGCCCGCGGTGAGCTGCGCCTGGTCGGCGCGACCACGCTCGACGAGTACCGCAAGCACATCGAGAAGGATCCGGCCCTGGAGCGGCGCTTCCAGCAGGTGCTGGTCGGCGAGCCGTCGGTCGAGGACACCATCGGCATCCTGCGCGGTCTCAAGGAGCGCTACGAGGTGCACCACGGCGTGCGCATCACCGACTCCGCGCTGGTGGCCGCGGCCACGCTCTCGGATCGCTACATCACCTCACGGTTCCTGCCGGACAAGGCGATTGATTTGGTCGACGAGTCGGCCTCGCGGCTGCGCATGGAGATCGACTCGCGGCCGGTGGAGATCGATGAGATCGAGCGCGCGGTGCGCCGCCTCGAGATCGAGGAGATGGCACTGGCCAAGGAGACCGACGAGGCCTCCAAGCAGCGTCTGGAGAAGCTGCGCCAAGAGCTCGCCGACGACCGCGAGAAGTTGAACCAGCTGATGACCCGCTGGCAGAACGAGAAGCAGGCCATCGACTCGGTGCGCGTCATCAAGGAGCAGCTGGAATCGCTGAAGGGCGAATCCGAACGCGCCGAACGCGACGGTGATCTGGGCAAGGCCGCCGAGCTGCGCTACGGGCGCATCCCGAAGCTGGAGAAGGAGCTCGCCGAGGCCGAGAAGAAGGCCGGTGCGGCGCCGGACGGGCAGGTCATGCTCAAGGAGGAGGTCGGCCCGGACGATATCGCCGAGGTGGTCTCGTCGTGGACCGGTGTCCCCGTGGGCCGCATGCTCGAGGGGGAGACCCAGAAGCTGCTGCGCATGGAGGAGGAGCTGGGCAAGCGGGTCGTCGGTCAGACCGATGCCGTGCAGGCGGTGTCGGACGCGGTGCGCCGCGCCCGCGCCGGGGTCGCGGACCCGAACCGGCCGACCGGCTCGTTCATGTTCGTCGGCCCGACCGGTGTGGGTAAGACCGAGCTGGCGAAGGCGTTGGCGGACTTCCTGTTCGACGACGAGCGCGCCATGATCCGCATCGATATGAGCGAGTACTCCGAGAAGCATTCGGTGGCTCGGCTGGTCGGCGCCCCGCCCGGATACGTCGGTTACGACCAGGGCGGTCAGCTGACCGAGGCGGTGCGGCGGCGGCCGTACACGGTGGTGCTGTTCGACGAGATCGAGAAGGCCCACCCGGACGTGTTCGACGTCCTGCTGCAGGTGCTCGACGAGGGCCGGTTGACCGACGGCCAGGGCCGCACGGTCGACTTCCGGAACACGATTCTGATCCTGACCTCCAACCTGGGTGCGGGCGGCGACAAGGACCACGTCATGAACGCGGTGCGCTCGGCGTTCAAGCCCGAGTTCCTCAACCGCCTCGACGACGTGGTCATGTTCCACGCCCTCGATGAGGAACAGCTGGAGGAGATCGTCGACATCCAGCTGGCCCAGCTGCAGAAGCGCCTCGCCCAGCGCCGCCTGAAGCTGGACGTGAGCGATTCGGCCCGCTTCTGGCTGGCCGTCCGCGGCTACGACCCGGTCTACGGCGCCCGCCCGCTCCGCAGGCTGATCCAGCAGGCCATCGGCGATTCGCTGGCCAAGGAACTGTTGGCCGGTGAGGTCAAAGATGGTGACCTGGTGAAGGTCGGTGTCGCGCCGGATGGTGACGGCTTGATCGTCGGGCGGTGACCGCAGGCCCCGTCATCTCGGCCCTAGGGGGGCCGAGATGACGGGGATGTGGGGGGCTGGCGCCGGGGATGTGGGGGGTGGCTGGTGCCGGGGATGTGGGGGGTGGCTGGCGTCGGGATGCGGTGGTCGACGATGTGGGGGATGTGGGACGGCCCAGCGTCTGGGCTACTTCCCTGACCTATTCGGCGACAGCACCTACGCTGGTCTTCATGACGAATCCGAGCGACCCGTGGGCGCAGCGACCGGATTCGCCCGATGCGCCGACCGAGCAGGTCGGGGTGCCGGGGCGACCGGGTGAGCCGCGACTGCACACGACGGAATACTCGGAGGCGTACGGCTACGGGGCCACTGCGACGGAACCGTATCAGTACTTCGATCAGCCGCCCGGGCCCAACGCCACCCGGGTGCTGCCGCCGTACGAAAACCAGTGGGGCGCCTACGAGTCGCAGGCCTACGACACCCAGTGGGACACCTCCGCCGCGCCGCCACCGGGTGGGCCCGGCGGGCCCTACGGCCCCACCGGCCTGCCGCCGCAGCCGCCGCGCCGTAACCGCACGGGTCTGTGGATCGCCCTCACCCTCGGCATTTTCGTCCTGGTCGTGCTGGGTGGGGTCGCGGTCGGGATGTTGATGTCGGGGAACGACTCGTCCTCGTCAACGGCTTCCGCCACCACCACCCGTTCGGCGCCGACCGCCATCCCGGTGATCCCGCCCCGCTCCACCGGCGGACCGCAGTCCAGCCTGCCGCCGCTGCCCGGTCTCGGCGATATCGACGGCATCGGCGCCACCATGGGCACGATCAAGACCAACGACGGCGCCACCCTGACCATCGATTCGCTGCTCGGCTCGACCGTCACCGTGCACACCGACGACAAGACCCAGGTGATCGCCTCGGGCGCGAGCAAGGTCGCCGATCTGCACCCCGGCGACATGGTTGTGGTGCAGGGCGACAAGGGCTCCGACGGTTCGATCAAGGCCGAGATCATCATCTCCACCATGCTGACCGGCCCGCGGTGACCCCATAAAGCCGCCCGACAGCACGCCGGAATGACGGGGCGCACGCGCCGGATTCCGAGCACACAGCACTAGACTCGACACCGATGGCGATGACGGCGATGTGGTTCGGGCTTGCGGCGATCGCACTGGTGGGTGCGATCGTGCTGCTGTATTTCGATCGGCTCCAGCGGCAGCGGACCGGTCACGTGCGTCAGGTGTGGGCGAAATCGCAGGGCTACACCTACGTCTCGGTCGAGCCCTCGCTGGCATCGACCTGGCGGCGCGGGGCGATGGCCAAGCTGGGCTATCTCTCCGCGGTCGACGTGGTCTCCGGCAACCGTCGCGGCGAGAAATTCGTGCTGTTCGATCTCGAGGACGCCGCGACGCTGGTGGCCGTGCGCCGCCAGATCGGCTCCGACATCGATATCGACCTGCGCCTGAAGACGGCCTCGCCGCCCAAGGACGCCGACCTGGAACTGCTCGGCGCGATCGGCGATCGCGTCGTCTTCGCCACCAATCCCGATATCGCCCGGCACGCCGTCGATCAGCGCATGGTCGCCTTCATCGAAACCCTGCCCGACACCGTGCAGCAGCTGTGGAGTGAGGGCAATTGGACCCTGGGCATGCTGCCGGTGGGCACCGCCTCGCGCGACTGGGAAGCCGCGATCGATGCGGTGCTGCGCCTATCCGGGCTGTTGCACGTCCTGCCGCCGGTGGCCGGCGGGGAACACGGCCGGGTCGACTCCGACACGCACGACCCGGGTCGCCCGCAGCCCCGGAATCCGGAGGCCGCGGAGGACGACGAACCGTCGTCGGATCGCCCCGCCGCCGCACGCGTGCTGCCGCCGCAGCCGGAGCAGGACTACGACGACCGGTACGAGCCCGAACCCTTCGAACGCGCGCCCTACGACGATCGCCCCCAGGACCGGTACGAGTACCGCGACGAGGATTCCGACGACTACGCCCCGCTCGTCAAAGACATTGCGGGAGAAACGGATTCGGAGCCGCCGCGCCGCCCGGCGCTGGCCGTCGTGCCCGACCCGCGCAACCGGGTCCGGCGCAACTGGCCGCCCGCGGAGGAACTGCCGGAGGACGAGGACGAGCCCGCCGCAGAGGATTTCGAGGACACGTTCGCCGAGGACGAGATGCCCGAGCGTCCCGGCGGCCCGTTCCATCCCGGATTCCGCCCGTATCAGGGCCCAGCGCCCCGATGACGGGCGAGATGATGACTCGATGACCGATACCCCCGCCGCCGCGCGTCTGCCCGGCGCCACCCGTCCCGTGGCCGTGGTCACCGGTCCCACTTCCGGTATCGGGCAGGGTTATGCGGTGCGGTTGGCCTCACTCGGCTACGACCTGGTGCTGGTTGCCCGCGACGAACAGCGCCTGAATGCGCTGGCCGAGGACGTCTCGCGGCGCTTCGCCACCCGCGCGCAGGTGCTGCGCGCCGATCTGACCGACGCTGCCGACCGTGAACGAGTGGCCGCGCGGATCGCCGAGGGTGTCGATTTCCTGGTCAACAGTGCGGGCACCGGGCTGGCGGGTGATTTCTGGACCGTCGATCCGGCGGACCTGCAACGACTGCTCGACCTCAACGTCACCGCCCTGGTCCAGCTGACCCGTGCGGCGCTGCCGCCGATGATCGCCGCCGCGAAGGGGACGGTGGTGAACGTGGCCGGCGTGGCGGGCCTGCTCCCCGGACGTGGATCGGCCTACTCGGCCTCCAAGGCCTACGTCATATCCTTATCCGAAGGTTTGGCCGGCGGGCTGGTGGGTACCGGGGTCCGGGTGCAGGCGCTGTGCCCGGGATTCGTGCAGACAGAATTTCATCGGCGTGCCGGGCTCGACGTGTCGTCGTTGCCGAAGCCACTGTGGCTCGAGGTGGATCGGGTCGTGGCGGGTTCGCTGCGCGATCTGGAGAAGGACCGGGTGATCAGCGTGCCCGGTGTGCAGTACAAAGCGCTGGCGGCGGTCGCCGGGCTGCTCCCGCGGTCCCTGCAGGGCCGCCTCAACCGAGGCATGTTCAACGCACGCGGAAGGACGTAAAACATGATCGAGTCGACCACTGACCGAGATAGATTGGCCGAGCTCGTCCGCGAGCTCGCCGTCGTGCACGGCAAGGTCATCCTGTCTTCGGGCAAGGAGGCCGACTACTACGTGGACCTGCGGCGGGCGACCCTGCATCACCAGGCCGCCCCGCTGATCGGCACATTGCTGCGGGAACTGGTATCGGACTGGGAGTTCGACGCGGTGGGCGGGCTCACCATGGGCGCCGATCCGGTCGCACTGGCGATGTTGCACGCGCCGGGCCGCCCACTGGATGCGTTCGTGGTGCGCAAGGCCGCCAAGACGCACGGCATGCAGCGCCAGATCGAGGGTCCGGACGTGGCCGGTAAGCGGGTGCTGGTGGTGGAAGACACCACCACGACCGGCAATTCGCCGCTGACCGCCGTGCGGGCGCTCCGCAACGCCGGAGCAACCGTGGTCGGCGTGGCCACCGTGGTGGATCGGGAGACCGGGGCCGACCAGGTGATCGCGGCCGAGGGCCTGGAGTACCGGTCCATTCTCGGTCTGAAGGATCTGGCGCTGGGCTGAGCGCCCGCGCCGCGCGCTGGACGTGCTGCATCTTACGCTGGGCGTTCCCAGCTGGCTGGGTTAGCCTTGACGCTGTTGGTCCGTCAGTGGTGAAGGGTCGTGTGAGGCACCGTGGTGAGCATTGCAGTCAACAGGGGTCGCGAAAATGTAGCGATGCTCGGCATCGGCGCCTACCGACCCAAGCGCATCGTCAGCAACGCCGAGGTGTGCGAGGTTCTCGACTCCACGCCCGAGTGGATCTTCGAGCGCACCGGGATCCGCAACCGCCGCTGGATCAGTGGCGAGGAGACGCTGCGGTCGATCGCGGCGGCCGCGGGTGAGCGGGCGCTCGTCAACAGCGGGATCGATCGCGCGAAGGTCGGCACCTTGATCCTGGCCACCTCGAGCTGGCTGAAACTGACCCCGCACGGCGCGCCCACCGTCGCCTACGACCTGGGGATCAACGGTATTCCGGCATTCGACCTCACCTCCGGCTGCGGCGGATTCGGCTATGCCCTCGGCGTGGCCGCCGATCTGATCCGCGCCGGTTCGTCCGAATACGTGCTTGTGATCGGCGCGGAGACGATGACCGTGGGCCTGGACCCGACCGATCGCGGCACCGCGATGATCTTCGGTGACGGCGCGGGCGCGGTCGTGGTGGGCCCCAGCGAGGAGAACGGCATCTCCCCGACGGTGTGGGGCAGCGACGGCGAGAATGCCGAGGCCATCTCCCAGGACGTCGACTTCCTCGAATTCATGAACAAGGCGCAGGCCATGCAGGGGACCGATCCGGCGGTCGATCCGGTGGGCCGGATGTCGCTGCGCATGGAGGGCCAGCGGGTGTTCCGCTGGGCGGCGGTCACGCTGCCGCGGGCGCTGTCCACCGCACTCGAGGTGTCCGGGGTGGCCAAGGAGGACATCGAGGTCTTCATCCCGCATCAGGCCAACGCCCGCATCAACGAGCTGAT
This sequence comes from Nocardia transvalensis, assembly GCF_015477765.1. GTDB lineage: Bacteria > Actinomycetota > Actinomycetes > Mycobacteriales > Mycobacteriaceae > Nocardia > Nocardia transvalensis_A. The sequence continues at coordinate 648,375 of NZ_JADLQQ010000003.1, forward strand.
GAAGAAGAACCTGGGCCTGGCCGACGACATCCCGATGGCCGGTGACATCGAGAACACGGGCAATACCTCCGCCGCCTCCATCCCGCTGGCGATGGAGGAGATGCTGGTGACGGGGAAGGCCAAGGGTGGTCAGCTGGCGCTGGTGCTCGGCTTCGGTGCCGGGCTGAGCTACGCCGGTCAGGTGGTCACGCTGCCGCCCGCCCCGGCCGAGCCGAGCTTCTGAGACAAGTGCCCCGCCCATTCCGCGCGGCCTATGTGGGTGCCGCCGCGGCAACAGTGTTCGGCGCCGTGACCGGACGTGATCGCGTGCAGTGGGTGGCGAAGCCGCTGCTGATGCCGTTGCTGGCCGCCGATGTGCTGCACAGCGGCCGCGGGCTCGCGGCCGCCGATCGGGCGCTGCTGCTCGGGTCGCTGGCCGCCGCCACGGCCGGTGATGTGCTGCTCATCGATCCCGACGACGATCGGCGGCTGGTCGCGGGCGCGTCGGCATTCGCGGTGATGCAGACGGGTTATTCGGTGCTGTGGTGGCGCCACGGCGCTCGCCCTCGCGGGGCGGTGGCCCTTCCGCGCGTACTGGCCTGGCTCGGTGCGGGTGCGCTGCTGCGGGCACAGGCGCCGAATCTCGCCGGGCCTCTGACCGGTTACGGTGCGACCCTCGGCACCGCCGCGGTCCTCGCCTCCGACCCGCAGCTGGCTCCGGAGGCGAAAACCGTTGCGGGAATGAATATTCCGGCACGCAGCCCGCGCAGCCGTCTCGGCCTGGGCGCCCTGCTGTTCACCGTCTCCGACGGCCTGATCGTGCTCCGCCGCCTGTTCGCCCGCACTGCCCGCTCCCGGCGCGTGAGCGAGGGCGTGATCCTATCGACTTACGCTGCCGCGCAGTACCTTCTGACAGATCTGCGCGTGCACCGAGGGTAGCTTCCACGCGCACGTTCACATGCACACGATGATCCGGTCCCGGTCCATCGGATCCACCCTGATCGAAAGCTTCTCTCCCACAGCGATTTTCGACCGATCGACCGGCGCGACATCGAAAACGATCCGGCCGTGATAGGGCTCCGTCCCCGGCACGGTCAGCTCGAGGTCCAACTCCGTCAGCTCCGTGTAATGGTCGGTGCGCTCGAGCGGGTGCACGGCCTCGATGGTCGCCCACCCCTCCAGCCCGTGCCGCAGCAGCCGTCGATCGGCCCGCGAGGGCCGCTGGGCCAGCAGCATCCCCAGCCCGACGCACGAACCGAACATCCCCACCAGCGCCACGACCTGATACGGCAGCGTTCCCGGCGGCGTGCGCTCGAGCACCCAACCCAGCCAGAGCCCGAGCAGGATCAGGTACCCGACGGTCACGCCGAGCACGGTGCGAAGAATGCGCGCGTGGTCCATGGCTGCCTCCACCACCGCTGCCGTCTTTCCAGGATAGGTGGGGAGTAGCCCGGTTCGCTCAGGACTTGAGCCGCAGGACGGCCAGCACCCTGCGGTGATGCATATCCGACGGCGGCAGCTCCAGCTTCAGGAAGATATTGCCGATGTGCTTCTCGACGGCGCGTTCGGTGACGGTGAGCGCCTGCGCGATCGCGGCATTCGACAATCCCTGGGCCATCAGTTCCAGCACCTCGCGCTCGCGCGGGGTCAGGCGGGTCAGCGAATCCTGCTGGCGCGCGGCACCCATCAACTGGCTCACCACCTCCGGGTCCAGGGCGGTGCCGCCGGTCGCGACCCGCTGCAGGGCGTCCACGAATTCGCGCACGTCGGCCACTCGATCCTTGAGCAGATAGCCGACCCCGTTGGCGCCACCGGCGAGAAGTTCGGTGGCATACCGGGTTTCGACCCACTGGGAGAACACCAGCACGCCGGTGCCGGGGAATTTGCGGCGCAGTTCGATGGCGGCCAGCAGACCCTCGTCGGTGAAGGTGGGCGGCATGCGCACATCCACCACCGCCACATCGGGCCGGTGCTCGGCGACCACCTCGTTGAGCCGGGTGGCGTCGCCGACCATGGCGACCACCTCGTGGCCGCGTTCGGTGAGCAATCCGGCCAGCCCGTCGCGCAGGATGGCGCTGTCCTCGGCGATCACGATGCGCAGCGTGCTCATCGTGGCCCCGCACTCGGCAGCGTGAGAGTGACGACGGTGGGTCCGCCGACCGGGCTGTCCACGGTGAGCGCGCCGTCCACCGACCGCGCCCGCGCCGCCAGACCCGACAGTCCGCCGCCGATGGCGGCCTCCCCGTTCGGCACGGCCGGCTGCAGCACTCCGCCGCGGCCGTTGTCGCGCACGCTGACCGCGATGGTTCCCCCGGCCGACGGCACCACCGACACCCAGGCCCGATCGGCTCCGGAATGTTTGACCACATTGGTGAGCAGTTCGGCGACGGAGAAGTAGGCGATGGCCTCGATCGCCGGCGACGGCCGCTGCGGCAGCGCGACACGCAGTTCGACCGGGACCGAACAGCGCGCGGCCAGCGTCTCGAGCGCGGGTTCGAGACCCAGTTCGAGGGCGGGCGGATGAATGCCGCGCACCAGTTCCCGCAGTTCGGTCAGCGCCTCCTTGGAGCTGGCCCGGGCGTCGGCGATCAGGTCGGTGGCATCGGTGCCCGCGGTGATCCGCTCTTCGGCGCGGCCCAGGGTCATCGCGATCGTCACCAGTCGCGCTTGGGTGCCGTCGTGCAGGTCGCGCTCGAGGCGGCGCAGGGTGGCGGCCGAATCCTCGACGGCGACGCGGCGGCTCTCCTGCAGCTCCGCCACGCGGCGGTCCGCGCCGGTCGGGGTGAGCAGCGCCAACGCCAACAGCCGGTGCAGCTGGCATACCCCGCGGATCAGCCACGGCAGCGCGAAGCAGGCGATCACGCCGAGGGCGGACAGTCCGAGGGCGCGGGGCCAGGTGTCGATGTAGAAGTCGCCGAACTGGGCAATCGAATGACGTTCGTTCCCTTGGGCATCCACATTGATCGGGTGGAACAGTGCCCACGGGATCACCGAGATCGCGGTGAACACCGTCATCGCGATGAGGACGAGGACGAAGTAGCCGCCGAACAGACCGAGCGCCACCTCACCCACCAGGAACGCCAGCGCCCGCCATGAGGTGACGTCGGTGAGCACGCTGCGGAACCAGCCGAACAATCCCGGCCGGGGCGAGAACGCCGGTGGCGCGGGCATCGGCGTGGCCAGCAGCTTGGCATTGAGCATGCGATAGATCCGACCCCAGACCCGTCCGCTCAACAACACCAGCGCTGTGGGAGCGCCGAGCAGAAAGATCGAGGGCGCGAGACTTGCCGGATACGCGACCAAGACATACACCATGGCGATGAAGCCGAGCGGTGCGGCTACGATGAGAAAGGCCAGTTCCCGCCAGGTCCGGGCCTCGAACGGCGCCCGCAGGACGGCGCGCGCTACCCGCGTCGCGGTGGGCTCGGTCGGCTCGAGCACGACGGTCGGTTGGATCGAGGTCTCGGTCATAGCTTTCATGCTGGTCGTTGCGGTGGTCGGAGGCGATGGAGCAGCCCACCGAATCGGTGGTGTAGCCAGCCCCACCTACCGCCCGGCCATGCCAGACTATCCGGCACAGAGGTCGCGGCACCGGCGTGGACACCGCTGCACGGCTACGATGTCGCGCGTGAGTTATCCCCCCGTCGTCCTGTTCTTCGCGGTGGCATGAGTCCGACAGTGCCCCCGGAGGAACAGCAGCTGCCCGGCCCCACCGAATGGGGGGAGCACCCGCACGGTGTGGGTCCGTGGCTGGCCGAATTCGGCACACCGCCGCCGGACGACCCGCGGCTGGATCCGGAACTGCTGGCGCACGGCGATCGCCGCAATGTGGTCGACGCCTACCGGTACTGGCGGCGCGAGGCGATCGTCGCCGATATCGATCGCCGTCGGCATCCGTTCCATGTGGCCATCGAGAACTTCGGGCACGACGCGAATATCGGAACGGTCGTCCGCACCGCGAATGCCTTTGCCGCGGCCGCCGTGCACATCGTCGGTCGGCGGCGGTGGAATCGGCGTGGCGCCATGGTCACCGACCGCTACCAGCACATCGTGCATCACCCCGGCGTAGCCGATCTGCTGGAGTTCGCCGAGCGCGAGGAGTTGACCGTGGTCGCGGTCGACAACGTCCCCGGTGCGATGCCCTTGGAAACCGCGCGCCTGCCCCGCAATTGCCTGCTGCTGTTCGGCCAGGAGGGCCCCGGCGTCACCGACGAGGCGAAACAGGGCGCGGTCATGACTGTCTCGATCGCCCAGTTCGGTTCGACCCGCAGCATCAATGCCGGTGTTGCGGCGGGTATCGCCATGCACGCGTGGATACAACAGCATGCTGATTTGACGACGGCTTGGTAGGCCCCCGCCGCCCGGCCCGTCAGTGCATTGCCTCGCGCAATGCTGCGCCGGTCGGTGAATCCTTGCATTGCGCAATCTGTTCCGGCGTTCCCTCACCGACAACACAGCCGCCGTGGCGGCCTGCGCCGGGGCCCAGGTCGATGATCCAGTCGGCGGCGCGGATGACGTCCAGGTTGTGTTCGATGACGACCAGGGAGTTGCCCTGGTCGACCAGGCTGTCCAGCACTCCCAGCAGGGTGCCGATATCCGTCAGGTGCAGGCCCGTGGTCGGTTCGTCGAGGACGTACAGGCTGTGACGGTCCGGGCGGGCCAGCTCCTTGGCGATCTTCAGGCGCTGGCATTCGCCGCCGGACAGGGAGGTCAGCGATTGGCCCAGCCGCAGATAGCCGAGGCCGACCTCACCGAGGTGGTGCAGCGCGCGAGCGATGGCCGGATCCGATAGCCGGCGGATCGCCTCGTCCACGGTGAGGTCGTCGATATCGGCGATGCTCAGGCCGTCGACGGTGTAGGCGAGAACCTCCGGGGTGAACCGCCGACCGCCGCAGGCCTCGCACACCGTCTCCTGCCCCTCCATGAAGGCGAGATCGGTGTAGATCACCCCCGCGCCCTTGCACACCGGGCAGGCACCGGAGGAATTGGCGCTGAACAGTTGCGCACTCACTCCGTTGTGCCGCGCGAAAAGCTTTCGGACGGACGTCGCGATCCCCGAATAGGTGAGCAGGGTCGACCGGCGGATGGTGCTCACCGGCCGCTGATCGACCACCGTCGCCGGATGCTGGTCGACGAGTTCGCCGACCAGACTCGACTTGCCCGATCCCGCGACGCCGGTCAGCACGGTCAGCACCCCGGTCGGAATATCGGCGCTCACGCCCCGCAGGTTGTTGCGGGTGGCGTTCTCGATCCGCAGTTTCCCGGTCGGTGTCCGCGGCGTCCGACGGACGTGCCGGGCACGCAACCCGCGTCCGGTCGGGGTATCGGCGGTCAGCAGCGTATCGAAGCTGCCCTCGAATACGATCCGCCCGCCGTCGGACCCGGCGGCGGGGCCCACCTCCACGACATGGTCGGCCAATCGCATCACATCCGGATCGTGCTCCACGACCAGCACGGTATTGCCCTTGTCCCGCAACAGCTTCAGTAGCTCGGTCATGGCACGCACGTCGTACGGGTGCAGTCCGACGGTCGGCTCGTCGAAGACGTAGAGCATCTCGATGAGGCTGCTGCCGAGATGCCGAATGGTCTTGATGCGCTGCGATTCTCCGCCGGACAGCGTGGTCGTCGGCCGCGCCAGCGACAGATAGCCCAGCCCGATCGCGACCATGGCGGTGAGCTTTTCGTGCAGGGCCGCCACCACGGGTGCGACCTCGCGATTGCGCACCTCGACGATCAGCTCGGCCAGCTCGGCGATCTCCATGCGGCTCATCTCGACGATCGTGTGCCCGAGCACCCGCGCCGCGCGGGCGGCGGCGCCGAGCCGGTCGCCGCGACAGTCGGGGCAGGTGGCCGAGTGCGTGAACTGGTGCAGCACAGACTGTTTGCGCTCGGACATGCTGTCGGAGGTGTGCAGATAAATGCGTTCGAACCGGTCCACGACGCCCTCGTAGTCGGCCGGGAGCCGCACCCCGGGCCGCTCGGTGGCCGCCGCGGTGTACAGCAGCGCCTGCCGGTCGTCCTCGGTCCACTCCCGCAGCGGGACGGTCGGATCGAACGAGCCGATCTCGGCGTACTGCCGATACCAGTACTGCCCGTCCCCGAATCCGGGCAGCAGGATTCCACCCTGCTCGAGCGACTTGTCCAGGTCGAGGATGCGGTCCACATCGGTGGTCAGGGTTTCGCCCAGTCCCGAGCAGGTGGGGCACATACCGGCCGGGTCGTTGAACGAAAAGTGGTTCGACTCACCGACATACGGCTCGCTCACCCGCGAGAACAGCAGCCGCAGATAGGTGTAGGCGTCGGTGATGGTGCCGACCGTCGAGCGGGCATTGCCGCCCAGCCGTTTCTGATCGATGATCACCACCGGCGACAGGCCCTCGATCAGATCCACCTCGGGCCGGTGATAGCGCGGCAGCCGATTGCGCACGAACGGCGGATAGGTCTCGTTCACCTGATACCCGGCCTCGGCCGCGATGGTGTCGAAGACCAGCGACGACTTACCCGACCCCGAGACGCCCGCGAAGACGACCAGCTGCCCCCGGGGCACGGTGATGTCGATATTGCGCAGGTTGTTCGTCCGCGCGCCGCGGATGCGGATGACACTGTTCATGATCGCGACGGTATGACCGGATGCGGCCGGATCCTGACCGCATTTCGAGAACAATGGTGGTCATGCCCGATGTCACCCGCCGCATGCTCGAACTGCTGGCGTATCTGCAGACCGGCCGCCGATTCAGCGGTCCGGAACTGGCGGCGCGCCTGGGCACCAGCCCGCGGACCGTGCGCCGCGACGTGGACCGTCTGCGTGAATACGGCTACCCGGTGACCACCCAGCCCGGCCCCGGCGGGTTCTATCGCCTGTCGGCCGGGCCGTCCCTGCCACCGATGGTTTTCGACGACGACGAGGCGGTGGCCACGGTCATCGGTCTCGGGATGCTCGCTGCCGCCGATTCCGGCGAGGACGGCTCCGGGGTCGGCGCGGCGGCCCGTCGAGCCTTCGGAAAAATCGACCAGCTGCTGCCGAAGCGCCTGCGCACGCGGGTGACGGCGCTGCGCAAGACCCTCGAGACCGCCGATGTCACGGCCCCGCCGGTCGACGCCGCGGTGCTCGCGACCCTCGCCGCCGCGGCCGCCCGCCACGAACATCTCACCTTCACCTACACCGCCCGCGACGGCGGCACCTCCCGGCGGCGCGTGGAACCGTACCGCCAGGTGTATCGGCATCTGCGCTGGTACCTGCTGGCCTGGGATCGCGACCGGGGCGACTGGCGCACCTTCCGGCTCGATCGGATCTCCGAGATATCGCCCGGCGCAACGTTGTTCACGCCGCGCCCGCTACCTGCCGAATCGGCCGCCGCCTATCTGCACGCCGAGCAGACCGCGCCCCGCCATCGCGCCGTGGTCACCGTCGCCGCCCCGGCCGCGACGGTCGCGGATGTCCTCAAATTCCAGGAGTGCGTCGTCGAGGCGGTCGACCGGGACCGCTGCACCGTGACCACCTGGGTCGACTCCTTCGAATGGCTGCTGGTCAACATCGCACTGATCGACGCCGATTTCGTCATCGAACACCCCGCCGAATTCCGCGATCGATGCCGCCGGCTCGCCGCCCGCCTGAACCGGGCCGCGCACCATTCGTGAGCGGGCGGAAAGATACCGCAACCACGACACATCCAGGTAACAAATCGGGCGCGAACTCGGCCGCCGGGCTGGCACCATTGAGCCATGATTTCGCGGAGACACGATGCGCGTGGGCACGCCGTCGAGCCGACCGCTGCGGTCTGGTCGGAACGGGCGGATATGGCCGAGGCCGCGATCGTGTCCCGCCATCTGCGCCGCGTGTGGGCGACCCCGGGAACCGAACTGGGCGTGGTGGGTTGGCCCGCCACCCGCCGCGAACGCGTCTTCGGCTCCTGGCACTACTGGTGGCAGGCGCACCTGATCGACTGCACGGTCGACGCCGCGACCCGCGAACCGACGCCCGCCCGCACACGCCGCATCGCCGCGGTTGCCCGCGGGCATCGGATGCGCAACCTCACCGGCTGGACCAACAACTACTACGACGATATGGCCTGGCTGGCCATCGCCCTGGAACGGGCGGAACGCATTCAGGGCATCACCGAGGTGCGCGGCGCGCTCATCGCCCTGGAGAAGGAGCTGTCTCTCGGCTGGCGGCCGCAGGTCGGCGCGATGCCGTGGCGGAAGGGGTCGGACTATTTCAACGCGCCCGCCAACGGCCCGGCGGCCATCGCGCTGGCCCGTTTCGGACACTACGAGCGCGCCGCCGAGATCGCCGACTGGCTGGACAAGAATCTGCGGGACCCGGATTCGGGCCTGATCCTCGACGGCATCCACCTGCCCGCCGGGGAGATCGAGCATCCGGTGTTCAGCTACTGCCAGGGCGTGGTGCTGGGCCTGGAAACCGAATTGGCCGTGCACACCGGCGATTTCCGCCATACCGAACGGGTGCAGCGATTGCTGCGCGCGGTCGAGGAGAGATTGACCGAGCGCGGCATCGTGGCCGGTGGGGGCGGCGGAGACGGTGGCCTGTTCAACGGCATCCTCGTGCGGTATCTGGCGCAGGTGGCCCTGATGCTGCCCGGTGACGATGCCGAACAGGTGGCGGCGCGGCGCTCGGCCGCCGCGATCGTCAAGGCCTCGGCTCGCGCGGCGTGGGAGCACCGCCTGGAGGTGGAGGGCGAACCGCTGTTCGGCCACGCGTGGGCCGAACCCGCGCGATTGCCGGTGGGCGCCTCGGGCGCGGGGCGGTTCACGGCGGGCGGATCGGTCACCTCCTCCCGCACCCCCGAGCGCGACCTGTCGGTGCAACTGTCGGGCTGGATGCTCATGGAGGCCGCGCATCTGGTGACGGCTGCCGGCTTCTAGCGACCGTTCATCCCGGCATGCTCTTGGCCGGAATCCGGCACAGCGACGGCGTCCTGCGTCACCTCGAAGTCCTCGGCCGGACGCGACATCTCGATCCGATACTGCCGGATGCCCAGCACGGTCCCGGCGATCAGGCCGATCACCAGGGTGCCGATCACCGACGGCATCAGCCAGGAGACCCGGTCCAGGAAGCTGCCGGCGTAGAACCCGACCAGCAGCAGCACCGGCGCCCAGATCACCGCGCCGATCGAGCTGGCGATCGTGTAGCGGCGGTGATCCATGCCCGCCGCGCCCGCCACCAGCGGGCACAGGGTGCGAACCCACGGGATCCAGCGGGCCACCAGCACGGCCAGGAAGCCGTGCCGGTGCAGCAGTTCGGTCACCCGTTCGAGGTTGTGCGTATTGATGTAGCGGCCGTTCTTGCGCGCCACCAGATGGTGGCCGGTGCGATTGCCGATGACGTAGCCCACCTGATTACCGGCGATCGCGGCGACCATGGTGGCCACCGCCAGGCCCCAGATCTGGGCATGGCCCGTCGCATGGGAGGCCAGCACGATCCCGGCGGTGAGCAGCATCGAGTCGCCGGGCAGGAACAGGCCGATGATCAGCGCGCACTCGAGGAACACGAAGACGATGACAACGGTCCAGACGAGTGCCGGCCCGGCCGACTGCAGCGGATCCAATCCGCCCAGCGCGAGGGGTAGCGGCGTGGTCGACAAGGGCGTCAGTGCGTGGGCTCGTTGGTCGCTACGGGCGTCTGCTGCGGCGTCTGCGGCTCGACGTCCAGGACCGGCTCGTGGTTACGGATCTTCTTCGCGATGGAGATGATGCCGGGCAGGATCGAGACGAAGACGATGAGCAGGAAGATCGCCTCGACGTGGTCGCGGATGAACGCGACATTGCCCAGGAAGTAGCCGAGTATGGTCACGCCGCCGCCCCACAGGACGCCGCCGATGATGTCGAAGGTGACGTACTTGCGGTAGTCCATCTTCGACACGCCCGCCAGCACCGGCATGAAGGTGCGCACGATCGGGACGAACCGGCCCAGGATGATCGTCTTCGGGCCGTACTTCTCGAAGAAGGCATGCGTCTCGGTGACGTAGCGCTGCTTGAAGAAGCGACTGTCCTCCTTGTGGAACAGCGCGGGGCCGATGGCCCGGCCGATCCAGTAGGCGCACTGGTCACCCGCGATCGCGGTGAGCGTGACCGCGGGCACCAGCACCCAGATCGTGACCGGCGGATTGTGGTACGCCGCGAGCATGCCGCCGGTGAACAGCAGCGAATCGCCGGGCAGGATCGGGAACAGCAGCCCGGTTTCGATGAAGACGATGACCAGGATGGCCGGGAGCACGGCATTCTTCAGCCACGTCTCCGTGAGCAGGTGCATGGGGTCGAGTAGCGCTTTGATTCCGGAGCTACTCGCGACAGCATCAGATATGGCCAGCAAGGTCACGGGCACCACAGTACCGGGCCCCGCGCTATCGCACCGAACGTCACCACAACACGGGGTGGGCTTTCGCCGGGTTCGCCCCGGAAATTAGGGTATGACCTACCAAGACGTTCATCGCCGCACATACGGAGGTCACTGCAGTGCCCATCGCGACTCCGGAGGTCTACGCCGAGATGCTCGGTCGGGCCAAAGAGAACTCCTTCGCCTTTCCCGCGATCAACTGCACGTCGTCGGAGACGATCAATGCGGCGATTCGCGGCTTCGCCGAGGCCGGTAGTGACGGCATCATCCAGTTCTCCACCGGCGGTGCCGAATTCGGCTCCGGCCAGGGGGTGAAGGATATGGTGACCGGTGCCGTCGCGCTGGCGGAGTTCGCGCACGTGGTGGCCGCCAAGTACGACGTCACCATCGCCCTGCACACCGACCACTGCCCCAAGGACAAGCTGGACGGTTTCGTCCGCCCGCTGCTGGCCATCTCGCAGGAGCGGGTCAAGGCCGGGCAGCAGCCGCTGTTCCAGTCGCACATGTGGGACGGTTCGGCCATCCCGATCGACGAGAACCTCGAGATCGCGAAGGAACTGCTGAAGCAGACCTCGGCGGCCAACATCATTCTCGAGGTCGAGATCGGTGTCGTCGGCGGCGAGGAGGACGGCGTCGAGAACGCCATCAACGAGAAGCTCTACACCTCGCCGCAGGACTTCGAGAAGACCATCGACGCCCTCGGCGCCGGTGAGAACGGCAAGTACCTGCTGGCCGCCACCTTCGGCAACGTGCACGGTGTCTACAAGCCGGGCAATGTGAAGCTGCGCCCGGAGGTGCTGGCCGAGGGGCAGCGTGTCGCCGCCGCCAAGCTGGGTCTGTCCGAGGGTGCCAAGCCGTTCGATTTCGTCTTCCACGGCGGCTCGGGCTCGCTGAAGTCGGAGATCGAGGATTCGCTGCGCTACGGCGTGGTGAAGATGAACGTCGACACCGACACCCAGTACGCCTTCACCCGCCCGATCGCCGCGCACATGTTCTCCAACTACGACGGCGTGCTGAAGATCGACGGCGAGGTCGGCAACAAGAAGGTCTACGACCCGCGCAGCTACCTGAAGAAGGCCGAGTCCAATATGGCCGCCCGCGTGGTCGAGGCCTGCAACGACCTGAAGTCCGCAGGCAAGTCGGTCAGCGCGAAGTGATGTGAGTGTCCCTGCGGCCGACGAAGTCCCCGTCGGCGCAGGGACCACATATTGCATACGAACGCACCGACTGATTTCGTGGGTACATGGGTAACTCGTCGGGTACGCCCGAAACTGGTCATGCACTGAACGCAGGACCTGAACGCGACCTTCGCGGCACCCAACTGGTACGGCCTGAAGGCGCGGGGAGGCGGGACAGCGACCCGGTTCTGGATGTGCGGGTGCTCGGCCCGGTGCAATTGCTGGTCGGGGATCGACCTGTCCCCGTGGGCGGGCCCAAACCGCGGGCACTGCTGGCCGCGCTCATCGTGAATCGCCGCCGCGCGGTGTCCTCCCCGGCGCTGGCCGACATCGTGTGGAACGAGCAGCCGCCGGACTCCTATCAGGCCAGTCTGCAGGTGTTCGTCTCGAATATCCGCAAGGCCCTGCGCAATTCGGGGGTCGATCCGGCGGCTGTGCTGCGCACCGAGGCCTCCGGGTACCGGCTCGAGATCCCGGACGAGGCCTGCGATCTGGGTCGTTTCGAGGCCGCCCGGCGTGCCGGGGCCGAGGCCGCCGCGGCCGGTGCGCACGAGCAGGCCTCGCGCCTGTTCGCCACGGCATTGGCGGAATGGAACGGGAAGGCGCTCGACGATCTGTCGGGCCTGCAGTTCGCCGACACCTTCGCCACCGCGATGGACGAGGAGCGGCTGCTGGTCGCCTCCGCCCGCATCGATGCCGAAATCGCCTGTGGCCGTGCCTCCTCGGTGGTCGGCGAGCTGACGGCGATGACGACCGAACATCCGCTGCGGGAACCGCTGTGGGCGCAGCTGATCACCGCGCTGTACCTGTCCGGCCGCCAGGCCGACGCCCTGGAGGCGTGCCGCCGCGTGCGTACGGTGCTCGCCGACGAGCTGGGCATCGATCCCGGCCCGGCGCTGATCGAGCTCGAGAAGCGGGTGCTGCGGCAGGAGCCGCTCAACACCATGGAGATCGCCCAGGCCGAGCGGCTGGCCAAGGCGATGACCGAGACCGTGACCGAGGTGCCGCGCTCGGCGCGCGGTGGGCGGCTGCGGCTGCCGGACGGCCGTATCGCGCCGATTCCCAAGGGCGGCATGAAGATCGGCCGCATGACCGATAACGATCTGGTGCTCGACGACCCGAAGGTCAGCCGCTACCACGCGCATATCTGGCCGAGCCGGGCCGGGCTGCTGATCAAGGATCTGCACTCGGCCAACGGCATCTACGTCAACGAGCAGCAGATCGACAGCGGCGCCATGCTCACCGACGGCGACATCGTGCGCATCGGTGCGACGGTGCTGCGCTTCGAGGCCGACAGCGAGTAGGCACTACCCCTCCCAGGGCTCGCAGGCCATGCCGTTGCCGTTGGCGTCCAGTTGCACCCGATATCCCGGCTGGCTGGAATACAGCGGCGCCACACCGGCCGCGATCATATCGGTGCAGGTGGCGTAGTACGGATACGCGGTCGACCGCTCCGAGTCGGCGGGCGGTCTCTGCCACTCACCATCGCTGTCGACCGTCCAGCCGGAACCACCCGCACTGGGTGCCGCGCTGGAATCGGGGGTGGCCGCGGCCATCGGGGCCGCGACGGTGCCGGCGGCCAGCAGCCCGGCGGCGGCAACGGCCGGCCCGAGGCGGCGAATATGTGAAATTTTCACGGCGACAATCCTGTTCGGTCTCTCTCGAACGCCTGCCTCACCGCACGCCGAGGTGAATTCGAACGTTCGTCCCCACTGTAGGCGCGGTATCTGAGAGGGCCCACAGGAATTTCGGTACGCGGCACCCGTGCGAAATGTCACGAGTTGTCGGGTTCGTGCCGGTAGTGTCGGCGCGGGTGGGGTGGCAAGCACAATCCGCAGATCACCGATATCGAAGGGTTGGAGTATGGCCATGCGGCTGCTGGCCGCCGTCGGGGCGGTCGTCGTCGGCGCCGGAGCGCTGACGGGTGCCCAGTATTCGCCCGCGGTCGCCGAACCGGGTTCCGTCACAGCAGTTCCGGGCGTCGGCCCCTGTCCGGCCGATCCGGTGCCGACCCATGCCGCGCTGGTGCCCGAGACACTCGAGGTGCCGGTCCCGTATCCGGTGGTCACCGTCGACCCCGGCCCGCCGCCGTCCACACCCCCGGTGCGCACCCCGGTGGAATTGCCGCTCGACCCGTGCGTCAATCCGTGCCCGGACCTCACCGATGTTCCCGACCCGCCGCCCAGTGTGTTGAATCGACTAGGGCTACCCGAGTTGCTGCTCAATCCCAAGCCGTTCTTCTTCGCACTGCCGCCGGGGCCGTCACCGGACCCGGTTTCCCCGGCGCCGCTGCACGTGGATCCGCCGACCGAGCCCGCCGCGCGCGTCGCCGCCCGGCCCGCGCCGCGCGTGCGCGAGGTGCGCGAGGTCGCCAAGCTCACCGGCGCCAATTCGATCAACCGCACCGACAAGCGCTGGCAGGTGTACGGCACCGACCTCGGCATCATGTGGGAGAGCGCGCCGGGTGAGATCGCCATGGCATTCGGCGATACCGTGGGCGTCGGCTTCCATCCGCCCGGCGGTATGGGCGGGGATTGGCGCAGTAATCTGCTGGCCTTCAGCAGCAATCGCGATCTGAGCCAGGGCGTCGTTTTCGATCGCATGGTGACCGACGACCGCTGTCACGCCGCCGAGGTGCTGCCCAGCCGCAAGATGGACAATATCGAGATCACCACGATTCCGACTTCCGGATTCGCGCTGGGGGACCGGCAATACCTGAGCTATATGTCGATTCGCACCTGGAACAGCATGCCGGGCACATTCTTCACCAATTACGGCGGCATCGCCTATTCCGACGATCACGGCCAAACCTGGACCAAGGATCCGCACGCGCGCTGGGACAATATTTTCGGTGTCTCGAATTTCCAGGTGGGCGCCATGGTTCCGCAGGGCGACTACGTGTACATGTTCGGCACTCCCAATACCCGCCTGGGCTCGGTGGGTCTGGCGCGGGTGCCGAAGGATTCGGTACTCAACACCTCGGCCTACCAGTACTGGCAGAACGGCAGTTGGACTCCGGTCGGCGGTGCCGCCTCGGCGACTCCGATCGTGGACGGGCCCGCCGGCGAACTGTCGGTGCGCTACGACGCGGCGCGCGGGGTGTGGCAGATGACCTATCTCGACACCGCGAAGGCGGCAATCGTCATGCGGGAGGCCGATTCACCGCAGGGCATGTGGTCCGACAGCACCCCGCTGGTGACGGTGGCGCAGTACGCCGAGCTGTACGGCGGCTTCATCCATCCGTGGTCCACCGGATCGGATCTGTATTTCACCATCAGCACCTGGAGCGACTACAACGTCTACCTGATGCACGCCGAGCTGGGCTGAGCGGTACCGACCGGCGCGCCGAGCTTTCCCCTCGATAGCTCGGCGCGCCGTGGGGTTCCGATACCGGGAGCGACCACGTCCAGCTCCCGGTATCGGAAGCTGGAGCGGTCAGCCGGATTCGAAGCCGAGCAGCGTCAATTCGTGCTCGAGGCAGGAGGCGGCGTAGTGGTTGCCTTCGGCGTGCAATCGGGTAATGCGATCGACAACGGCCCCGATGCCGTGGGTCTTGACAACCTGGCGAAGGTCGTGCGGACCTCGTCCTGATATCGCGCTGTCGGGCAGATGCTGCTGTACTTTCATCGCTGATGACCCTCCACCATGCACAACCGAAAGCCACCCTGAAATGGGGATTTCTGCTTCCGGGCGTGGGAGTCGCTCACCAGCCGGTGCAAGTGGAAGTTTATCACGCGGCATCCAAGCCGCGTAGCTGCCCCCAAAACTATTGGGGCGCAGCATATGCCGTGCGCTTTATCGGTCGAACTCGGAGTGACTAGGCTTTCGGTTATGCATCTGCCGCGATGTTGGGTCGGCATCGACGTTGTCGGAACCCGACTGCACGGGGAGATCTTCGTCCATTCCGCGGGGGCACAGCGAGTGGCCCGGCCGCTGCGCCGGGTCGCTTCCCGGCTGGGGTTCGACCGGGAGGGCGAGCGGCTGTTCACCCACATCGCCGAGCGAGCGCTGGCGGGCGGCGCAGTGGAGGGCACCTGCTCCGAGTCGGGAATCGAGTGCCGTGTGCACTGGATCATGGCAGCCGACGACACGCCGGTCGGCCTGATTCTGTGGGTTGCGCCGCCGCCGATCGCGCCGCGCCCCGTCTACAACTGCGGGATGCTGGACGTTGAGCGCGTCACCACCCGCACCACCGGCGACGGCGTCGGCCTCATCGGCGACGGCCGCCGCCCGGGGGAGGAACGGCCCGTCCGGGATCTGCTGCGCTGGATGAATCCGGACGACGCTCCGCATTTCGTCAGCATGTACTACGACGTGCTGACCGGGGAGGAGGGCACTGTCGCGGAGGCGTACTGGTCCGTGCAACCGGCTGGGAAGGACTGGATCCACTTCTGGACGGCCGCCGTTCTCGGCCCACCCGGCCCCGATCGCCGCATCGTCTACGCACTCACCGTGCAGCTGCCCCATCGCGACTTCGACACCAGGCTGGGCAATCTCGTTCGCTATACGAATGCGACCCTGGTGCTGGTCGAGGCGAGCAACAAGATCACCGTGACCTCCGCCGGTGAGCTCGCACCGCTGGACGAGGACCGTCTCGCCCAGGTGCTCGCTCAGATCGATATCGACGGCATCGCGGCCGCTCCCTCCGGAGCCCCGGTCGAGCACGCCATCACGATCGATCAGGATCCCTTCCTGGCAGCGGCATTCCCCCTGTCGAACGTCCAGAAACGCCCCGCCCCGGTGGTGATCCTGCTGGTCCCTCGGCCGGCCGGCTGAGCGGGCTCAGGTCCGCTTGGGTGTGCGGGCCGTCCACAGCGCGACCGAGCCCACGGTGTCGACCTGGACCGTGCCGAATGACCGTTCGAGGGCGGCGATCAGGCCGTCGAGGTCGTCGTCCCGATTGTGGAAGACGCCGCGGTCGTTGAACGATGCCTGGACGGCACGGCTGAGGCGCGTATGGGGAACCCCGTGGGCCAGGATGGTCGCCCCGAAGAACACCCCGTCGTCGGCCGTGGCGTCGGCGATGTGCCGGAAGGCGACACCCTTGCTGTCCCAGCCGCCGGGCACACAGTGCATGAGCAGGCTGGTCGCTACCGAGGTGTAGCGGCGATCGACCGGCAGCGGATGCAGCACGCTGCCCACCCGGGTCACCGCTTCGATGCCGCGGCGGCGTAGGCGGCGGCTCGCCATATCGAGTGGATGCGGATTCAGATCCGCCAGCGTCACCTTCGGATGGGCGACCGGGTAGCAGGCGTGCCGCAGATGCCAGCCGGTGCCGGGCCCGATGTCGAGATGGTCGGCCGAGACGTTGCCATCGTAGAGCCGCCGCAGATTTCTTGTGGGACAACGCCATACGAAGCTGTTGTTGAATCCCAGCACGCAAATGTCATAGGCCCTGAGGAGAAGAGGGGAGTACGCGCGTGCGCCGTCGAACTCGTCCTTGCTGATATCGATCGATCCCATTACCGGTGACTCCGTGTGAGGCGAGTATGGCCGAAACCCCCGCACACTGCTTGGGGGTGACCGGACGAGAAGCCGGTCGGCATCTGCATCCGGCGCGGGAGTCGCTCACCGACCGGTGCGGCTCTCGAAGCATACCGGCGATGGGTAGTCCCCGCCCCCCGAACGGCGAACGAGACCCCGCGGCTAGGACAACCGAACCTGAGCTATGGCGCGTCCGAACAGCTTCTTGCCGACCGAGGTTCCGCCCAGCAGGACGGTGGCGGTGCGGCGCTCGGGATCGAGTGATTTGATCCGGGCGTTGAATTCGATCTCCGCCGGGCTCATCGGCTCGACCGGAACGAATCCGGCGAAACGCACGCTGTAGGTTTCGATGGCCGTCGGATCGCCCAGCCAGGACGTGAGATAGTCCGCGCCCAGGCCCATGGTCAGCATGCCGTGCGCCACCACCGTCGGCAGGCCCGCCAATTCGGCGGCGCGATCGCTGAAGTGGATCGGGTTCGCGTCGCCGGAGACTCCGGCGTAGTTCACCAGATCACCGCGGGTGAGCGTGCGGGTGGCGGCGGGCAGCTGGTCGCCGACCGACACATCGTCGAAGTCCGGCATCGTGTGAACCACTGTGTCCCTGCGTGATTCGGCCAGATCCGGGGCGTCGGTGGCCTGCTCGGCCGAGATCGGGATCAGCACCTCGGGATCGTGCGTGGCTTCCCGTCGATGCATGACCAGGCCCTCGACCAGCCGCACGATATCCGGGTCGACCTCCTGGCCCAGCCGCGCCACGATCGTGGTGGTGGCCACCTGGATCACCGCGCCCTGCTCATCGGTGAGAGTGGCCTTCACGGCGATGAAGTCGTTGCCGCGCATCCGGCGAATCGACTCGATCTCCGCCTCCATGTTGATCCGGTCCCCGGCCAGGATGGGGCGGTGGATCTCGAAAACCTGGTCGGTCTGCAGGATCTGGGACAGGTCGTAGTCGGTGAGCACCGTATCGAGTAGCGCCTGGGTGGTGATCCCGCCGATCACCGACGCGAAGGTCGGGGGTGCGACGATGGCGTCGCAGCCGAGTTTGCCCGCATCGGGCTCGTAACGGTGTGCCGGATGGTTGTTCTGTACCGCCCGCGCAAATTCGCGGATCTTTTCCCGCCCGACCTCGTAGTGGTCATGGACCCGGTAATGCCGACCGGCCAGTGCCGTGGATGCCGGCGCATCGGGTGCCAGCTCCGGCATATCCCTTGCTCCCTGCTCAAGCTCTTACTGTGTAAACCCCGGCGCGGCCAGGTTCGCCCGATAGTTCCGAACGGAATGATTTGGCCCGCGAGTCCGGGACATGCTACCGACGGTCCCGGACCGGTGACCAGCTGTCTGTGATGTTCATCGCGCGGCGGGCCGTGGGTGTGACACCCCTGGCGATGAACATCACATCGGCCTCACCGTCCCGCGTTCGGCGGATTGCACACCTTCCAGCCGTCGGGAGTGTGCTGCAGATCGAAGGTGCGGGCGACTCGGGTCGGATCGGCGTCGGTGTAGACGCTGGCCTGTGCGACGGCCTTGTCGCCGGTGATCTGGACGGAGTCGACGCCGTCCACCTTCGGAATCTTCCGCTGGTCCACCGCCAGCTTGTGCACGCCGGCGTACTGATCGGCGCCGATGTTCTGGTAGAAGTCGTGCAGCGTGCCGCACGTGACCGAACGCAGCTCGGTCAGATTGCCGCCCGCCAGCGCATCGGCGTAGCTGCTGATGGCGCCGCGTACCCGAGCCTCGGGGGAGTTGTCCGGGCGGGTCGCCACCAAACCCACGACGATGGCGATGATCGCGATCACCACGACCGCGGCCGCTCCGCCGAGGAGCAGACGACGATCGATGCGCCCGCCTCGGGCTGCAGGCGTATCGGGCTTCGCCGGGGTCTTCGCGGGCCCCGTCGGCGTCACCCGCTTGGGCTGCGCGATCGGTCGCGGTTCCGCCCCGCGCTGGCCCTGCGCCTGTGGCCGCGCCGAGAGCGGTTGCGCCGGAACCGTCGGCTGAACGTCCGCCGGCGACGGCGCGCTGCCCGCCTGCCGCGGCTTGGCCGCGGGCCGAACCGACCCTGGCCGTGTCTGATCTCCGGATGGCGCGGCCTGCCCGGGTCCTGAGGCCCCGTGCTGTCCCGGCTTTTTCGGCCCGGCCCCCGGCCGCGGCGTAACGGGCGGTTTCGTCACCGGTCCGGGCCCACCCGTCGGAGGCATCACCCGATCGGTGCCCTGCTGCCCCGAACCGCCGCGCCGCTGATCCACCGCCCGCTCTCCGGGCTGCTGAATCGGCAACACCGTGGTGGCCTGATCCGAAGGGTTGGAAACCATCGGCAGCGCCACAGTTTTCGCATCATCCGCCCCTACACCGCCGGACGGCGAAGCCACCTCCTCAGGCTGCTGCTTCACCTCCCCGACCGGCGTCCTGGGCAACGCCACGGTCTCCGCCTCGTCCCCCACACCCGCCTGCGGGGAACCCTCGCGCGCCGCAGCAGATTCCGCCGACTGCGCGGATGAGTCTCCGGCCTCTGGTGCGGCCGTTTCCGACTCCGAACCACCACGCGCTGCCGGCCCACCGGTCACGGACGGTCCCTGCGCCGTGTCCGAGGTTCCCGTCACCGACTCGGGCCGCCGGTCGTCGTCCTGCCCCGACGTCTCGGCGCCGCGGTCCGTGCGCGGCCCGAACGCCATAGCCGCCGAACCCGTTTCCGGCCGTTGCCCTCGCGTCACCCCAGCCCTGCCGCCACCTTCGGCCGCATCGGGACGCTGTCCTTGCCCAGGCGCGGGCTCGGCCCGGCCGACGCCGGTTCGTCCGGCCACCTTGGGGCTGGACTCCGTCCGTGGTCGGAAGGCCGCAGTGGCCGAGCCGGTTTCGGATCCGGTCGAATCCTGTCCCGGCCCGTTGCCGCCTTCGCCCGCCGCCTGTCCGGGCTCCTTGGTGCCGGACCCCGCCCTCGATTCGTATGCCGCGGCCGCCGAGCCTTTTTCGGCCCTGGTCGAATCCGGGCTGCCCGAGGCGGACGGCCGCTGTGTTCGTGCGGGTTCGGATCCCGACCCACCGGTGCCGGATTCCGTCGGTCCGGCGGCAGTTCGTTCGGGTGGGGGTGTTGCCCCGGGGCGCTGTCCTTGCCCAGGAGAGGATTCGGCTCCCGTCCGTGGTCCGAACGCTGCCGTGGCCGGGCCTGTTTCGGTCCCAGTGGAACCTGATCCGCCCGGGGTGGACGGCCGCTGTGTGCGTGTGGGTTCCGATCCCGACCTCCCAGTTCCGGGCCCCGTCGAGTCGGCGAAGGGTTGTCCGGACGGCGTCGTCTCGGACCTGCCGCCTTCGGTCGCGCCGGGCTGTTGCCGTTGCCCCAGCGCGGATTCGGTCCGTCCGCCGCTGGGCTGTTCGGGGTTGGCGCCCGTCCGTGGTCCGAAGGCTGCGGTGGCCGAGCCTTTTTCGGTTCCGGTCGAGCTCTGGCCACCCGGGGTTTGCGTGGGTTCCGATCCCGGCCTATCGGTGCCGGAGGGCACCGATCCGGCGGAGGTTCGTCCGGAGGACGGTATTTCCCCAGGCCTGTTGGCGCCTTCGGTCGTGCCGGGCTGCTGTCGTTGTCCGAGCGCGGATTCGGTACGCCCGCCGGCCAATCGTCCGGGCAGCTTGGGGTCGGCCCCCGGGCGTGGTCCGAATGCCGCCGTGGCTGCGCCTGTTTCGGCGCCCGGTGAGCCTGGACCGGCCGGGGCGTCCGGCCGCTGTCCTTGTGCGGGGGTCGATCCCGGGTGGGCGGTGCCTCCGGCGCCTTGTTCCGGTGTCTCGGGGTCGGTCCCGGTATGCGGGCCGAATGCTGCCGTGGCCGCGCCTGTCGGTGCGGGGGCGCCGAGCCGTCCCGGCGCGGCCGGTCGGTTCGACTGGCCGGGGGAGCCAGTGGTGCCCTCGCCCCGGGGCGGATCCGATTCGGCCGTGCCGGGCGTCCGTGTGAACGTTGAACGGATGGGCTCGAATACCGATCCGGGGCGGCCGAGACCGGCGCGTTCGGAGTTCGCTCCCGTGGCGCCTTCGGCCGCGGTCTTCGAACCCGGAGCGGCATCCGGGCTATCGGACTTGGCGGACTCCCCCGGCCTCGCCTGCTCGGGCGCGGTGGGATTCGTGCCCGGACCGGACACCGAAGGAGCCGCAGGCGAACCGGTCCCGGTGACAGGGCCCAACCGGCCCGGCCGGACCTGCGGCGCCGGAGAGGTCGAACCAGGCTGTCCCGCGGCGACTCCCGCCCCACCCGGTGCGCCGATGCCGCCTTGCGGTTGTGGTTGCGCCGCCGGTCGCTGTCCGGGTGTGCCCGGACCACCCGGGACTCGCCCCGTATTCGAGCTGGGCTCGCCGGAGGCCGAGGATGCCGCCCCGGGACGGGCCCTGGCCGAACCTGCCTGCCCTGCAGGGGATTCGGTGCGGTCGGGTGTGCTGGTGTCGGCTTGCGGTTGGGTCGGCAGTCGCTGACCGGGTGTGCCCTGCTGTCCCGCAGCGGATCCCGTGCCGCCGGATGCGCCGCCTGGCGGCACCGGCAGACGTTGTGCGGGCGCGCCTGGTCGGCCCGGGGCAGGTGCCGTTCCGGAACTGGTCGGATCTGCCTGTCCCGCAGGGGAGTCTGCGCTACCCGGCCTTGCGGTGGAGCCCTTCGATTGTGGCTGCGCCGGTGACGGAATCGGTCGGGTGGGCGCGGGCGCCGCGGATTCCGGCTGAGGGCGGCCTGTCGACGAGCCCTGAGAGGTTGGTGCGGCGAATCGGCCCGGGGTCGGCGGCTGCGCGCCACCGGATTGTGGTGAGTTCTGCCCGGCCGAACCGCCGCTGCTCGAGCCCGATGCGGTGGTCGGGCCCGGCCGGCCGGTTCCGAAGTGCGGCGGACGAGACTGCGGGCCCGGGGTGGGGCCGGGGCGGCCGGTGGCGGGCATGCCGGGCCGAGGAGTTGCGGACGGACCCTGCGCGCCGGGTCGGATCGGCGCGGTGGGTGCATTCCCGGGCCGAGGCGGGGCGGGCGGGGGAGCGACGGGTGGCCGCCCGCTCGGCCCCTGCTTCTGCTCGGGCTTACCGATGAACCGAGTCGGCGACCCGCTCTCGCGCGTGATGCGGTCGGTCGCGGCCTGCTCGCGCGAGATGCGCTGGGTCTGTCCGGCGTCGGAGGTCGTGGGTTCGGGGCCTGCGGAGGGACGCTGCTCGGCACCGGCGGAGCCCGATTGCGGCTGCCGGTCGGGCTTCTGGTCGTTCGGGTCGGTCACGCGCTACCCCTCGCTCAACGTCAACAGTGAACTCCGACGGCCAGCCTAACGAGCATTTCCGGCATCGGTGCACAATGAGCCCATGACCTCCTTCGGTGATCTGCTCGGACCGCAGCCGGTATTGCTTCCCGAAAACTCCGAAGCGGAGGAGGCGCTGCTCGACAATCAGGACCCCGTGCAGGTGGCCGCCGCACACCCGACGGCCTCGATCGCGTGGGCCCAGCTTGCCGAGGATGCGCTGGCCCGCGCCGAGGCCGACGCCTCGGTGACCGAAGCCACCGTGAGCTACGACGTCATCGCCGCCTACGCCTTCGCCCGCACCGGTTACCACCGCGGCCTGGACCTGCTACGCCGCAACGGCTGGAAGGGCTTCGGCCCGGTGCCGTGGAGCCACGAGCCCAATCGCGGCTTCCTGCGCAGCGTCGGCGCACTGGCTCGCGCCGCGAAAGCCGTCGGTGAGAACGACGAGTACGCCCGCTGCCTGGACCTGCTCGAGGATTGCGATCCGCGGGCCGCGGCCGAACTCGGCCTGGACTGAGCCGACAGGTCGACTTGGCTCTCCCCACCACGATCAGCGTCGAGGCGGTCCGCGAAGGCGGTAAACAGCGCGTGCGCAACGGCCTGGGTCGCCTGCGCAGATCCGCGCTCCCCATAGTCCAGTGCGCGGTGGGCGCGGCGCTCGCCTGGTTCGTCGCGCATCGCCTGATCGGCCATCCGCAGCCGTTCTTCGCGCCCATGGCGGCGATCATCTCGATCGGTGTCTCGTTCGGAGCACGGCTGCGCCGCTCGGTGGAGCTGGTGGCGGGCGTCGCAGTCGGCATCGGCATCGGCGATCTGTTCATCTCCCGGGTCGGCACCGGCGCCTGGCAGATCGCCCTGGTGGTCGCGGTCGCCATGGCGACGGCCGTCTTCCTCGACGGCGGCGCGGTCATTCCCATGCAGTCGGCCAGTTCGGCGGTCCTGGTGGCCACGCTCATGCCCCCGCACAGCGGCGGCGGCACCAACCGCATGATCGATGCGCTCGTCGGTGGTCTGGTCGGCATCGTGGTGGTGGCCGTCATCCCCTTGCATCCGGTGCGCCGGGCCCGCCAGCAGGCCGCCGACATCCTCGCGGTGGTGAGCAAGGCGCTGCTCGAATGCGCCGACGGGCTGCACGAGCAGGACCCCGAAAAGATCCGGCGCGCCCTGGAATCCGCGCGCGGCACCCAACCGCAGATCGACGGGCTGCGCAGTGCACTAGAGGGCGGCCGCGAGGTCAGCCGCCTGTCCCCGCTGTACTGGAACTCCCGATCGAGGCTGGAACTGATCCGGGTCGCGGCCGATCCGCTGGACAACGCCGTGCGCAACACCCGCGTGCTGCTGCGGCGCGCGCTCACCCTGGTGCGCGACGACGAGATCCTCCATCCCCAACTTGTCGAGGAGGTGGAGGCGCTCGGCAAGGCCGCCGACGTGGTGCGCCGCTATATGCTCGCCGATCCGGGGGAACAGCCCGACGCCGCGGAGGCGACGCGGGTGCTGCGCCGAGTCGCCAAGGGCGCCACGAAGGATCTCGTCGACGGCGCGGGATTGTCGGCGCATGTGGTGTTCGCGCAGCTGCGTTCGATCGTGGTGGATCTGATGCAGGTCTGCGGCGTGAAGCGGTTGTCGGCGATCGCGCTGCTTCCGCCCACCGTCGCACATCCGTATGTGACTCCCCAGGATTGAGTCCGCGCGCAGGCCCTGAGTAGGAGCCCCGCGTGATCTTCGGGTAGTTCACTACTCGTGTTCCCGGCCCGCGCCGTCCGTAGGTTCAATGGTGACCGCGCCGACGAGGGGTGGTGCGGTTGAACTTCGCGGGGGCAGCGGATGCCTGTCGGCCATGGGGTGTGATGGCCGGTACCGGGTCCGGCGTTCGCGCCCACGCGAAGCCGGGCCGCTCGGTTTCAGCCGAGTAGATCGAGCGGCCCACCTTCCATCGGGCGGACTACCGGTCGGTCGGGGCTACTGGTACAGCGAGGTCCAGAACGCAACGAGGCGATACCCCGCACCGACCCATCCCGAATCCACGCCGGACAGGTCGAACAGCCCGTTCACGAGGCCGTAGAAGGCATCCCGCGCCGGCGGCAAGCCCCACAGGAGTGCGAACAGCAGCAGCACGCCGAACGGTTTGATCTGATCGAGCGAACGCCGGGTCTGATAGCTCAGCGACGGCTCGATAATCCCGTATCCGTCCGTGCCCGGAATGGGGATCAGATTCAGCACGGTCGCCGTGACCTGCAGAAACGCCAGGAAGGTCAGCCCGTACCAGAACGCGGAATGCGTGTCGTCCGAGCCGAACAGCCGCACGATGACCAGCAGCACCACCGCGCACACCGCATTCACGGCCGGTCCCGCCGCGCTGATCACCCGCTGGGTGCGGGGTGAGAACAGATGGGGATGCACGTACACCGCACCGCCCGGCAGGGCGAACCCGCCCAGCGCGATGAACAGCATCGGCAACCCGATCGACAGCAGCGGGTGACTGTATTTCAACGGGTTCAGCGTCAGATACCCGCGCAGCTCCACCTCGCGGTCACCGGCCCGCCAGGCACTGTAGGCATGCCCGAATTCGTGCAGGCACACGCTGACGATCCAGCCGAACACCACCATGACGAAGACGCCCAATTTCGCCTGCGCCGAGGCTCGCTCGGCATACCAGGCGAGCACCGCGCCGCCCGCCGTGATCGCCACGATCAACAGGAACACCGGGCTGGGGCGTACCGCGCCCCTCATGCGGCGGGCGTCGAACGAGCGGTTCATCGCACCAGCATCCAGGTTTCGTGATGGCGGTAGAAGCTCGACCGCGGCACCGTACGGTCACCGGCGATACCGTCGCGGGTCACCACCGCACCCGGGGTGCCGAGCTGGACCGCGCGTCCGGCCACCCACCGCCTCTTGCGCAATCCGCGCTGCACCGACGCGCGAATCCCGGGCAGCTCCAGGGTCGGCGAAACATGCAGTGCCGTAACCCTTCCCGTGAACAACCGCACATCGTCGACGTAGGCTTCGCCCTCGAGTTTCTCGCCGTCGCCCCCGGTGATCGTGGCGCGGCCGACCAGCACCTTGCCGGTGTCGTCGCGGATCAGCGGCGTCGGCGTGGGCTTACCCTCCAGCGCGCGCTTGGCGGCCGACGATCCCGTGCCGAGCTGATAGGCCCGCGAGCCGTAGGTGCGGTCGACGGGCACGTACCCGATCTCGACATTGAGCCGTTCGGTGCGCAGCAGATGAGTGAGCACCGCGGCCAGGCCCGCGTCCTCGCCGAGCACGATCAGCCGCGGCAGGCTGTCGGCGGCCAGCACCGGCAGCAGTTCGTCCAGTTCGACCGGATCCGGAATGGCCGCGGTCTGTGTGGTCGGCAGCGATGCGAGCGCGATCGGCACCGGAGCACCGTTGCAGCGGAGAACATGGGTACTCAACTGCGGTACACCCTCCTCGGAACAGACAACCTCATCGTCCTCGCTGCGCTCGGCGAACCCTGCCGGGCCCACCTCCGGCTGCCACCATAGCTCTGTTTATTAGGGCTCGCTCCGCTCGACGCGAGGAACCCCCCGGTTGTCGGGTCCGCCACAAACAGGACATGTGCACTCCGAACGGCAGGTCACCCATCCATTAGACTGTGCTCCCGGCCACCGCCTCGGAAACGGCAGGTAGCTGCAGCATGCCTGTGCTGCGCGTCGAACCGTAGGAGACTCGAACATGCCGGCAATCGTCCTGATCGGCGCCCAATGGGGCGACGAGGGTAAGGGCAAAGCTACCGATCTGCTGGGTGAACGCGTCCAATGGGTGGTTCGCTACCAGGGCGGTAACAATGCCGGACATACCGTGGTGCTGCCCAACGGCGACAACTTCGCGCTGCATCTGATCCCCTCCGGCATTCTGACCCCCGGCGTGACCAATGTCATCGGCAACGGCGTGGTCGTCGACCCGGGCGTGCTGCTGGACGAGCTGGCCGGGCTGGAGGAGCGCGGGGTGGACACCTCGCGGCTGCTGCTGTCGGCCGACGCGCACCTGATCATGCCGTATCACGTGGCCATCGATAAGGTCACCGAGCGATTCCTCGGCAACAAGAAGATCGGCACGACCGGCCGCGGTATCGGCCCCTGCTATCAGGACAAGGTGGCCCGCGTCGGCGTGCGCATCGCCGATCTGCTGGACGAGAAGATCCTCACCCAGAAGGTCGAGGCCGCACTGGAATTCAAGAACCAGGTGCTGGTGAAGATCTACAACCGGCGCGCGTTGGACCCGCAGCAGGTGGTCGACGAGGTGCTCACCAAGGCGGAGGGGTTCAAGCACCGCATCAGCGACACTCGCCTGCTGCTGAACCAGGCCCTGGAGAGCGGTCAGACCGTGCTGCTGGAGGGTTCCCAGGGCACCCTGCTCGACGTGGATCACGGCACCTATCCGTACGTGACCTCGTCCAACCCCACCTCGGGCGGTGCGGCCGTGGGCTCCGGCATCGGGCCCAACAAGATCACCACCGTGCTGGGCATTCTCAAGGCCTACACCACCCGCGTCGGCTCCGGCCCGTTCCCGACCGAACTGTTCGACCAGGCGGGCGAATACCTCGCCAAGACCGGCGGCGAGGTGGGCGTGACCACCGGGCGGGCCCGCCGCACCGGCTGGTTCGATGCGGTCATCGCCCGCTACGCGACCCGCGTGAACGGCATCACCGACTACTTCCTCACCAAGCTGGACGTGCTGTCCAGCCTGGACCGGGTGCCGATCTGCGTTGCCTACGAGATCGACGGCGAGCGCGTGGAGCAGATGCCCACCACGCAGACCGAATTCCACCACGCCAGGCCCATCTACGAGGAGATGCCCGGCTGGTGGGAGGACATCTCCCACGCCCGCACCTTCGACGACCTCCCCGCCAACGCCCGCGCCTACGTCGAACGCCTCGAGGAACTCTCCGGCGCCCGGATGTCCTGCATCGGCGTCGGCCCCGGCCGCGACCAAACCATCGTCCGCCACGACGTCCTGAGCTGACACAGCCGCACCCCGCGCCGACATCCGCACCCTGTGCAGGCCCTGGACGGGGTGCGGGTGCGGATAAGGGGTGCGGCTGCTGGTGTCAGTAGCAGGTCAACGGCGCCAGCGGGTTTGCGGCGTGGGGGGTGAGCGCGGCGTAGGCGGCGGCTATCGACTTGACCGCCAGGCGGAGGTCGGGTTCCTCGACGGTGTAGGGGAGGCGGAGGAAGCGTTCGAAGGCGCCCTGGACGCCGAAGCGGGGACCGGCGGCGAGGAGGACGCCGTGGTTGGGGGCCGTGGCGGCCAGCGCGCTCGACACCGGGGCGGGGAGTTGGACCCACAGCGACATGCCACCGGCCCCGGGAACCGCACGCCAGTCGGGGAGCTCCTCGGCAAGGGCGTCGAGCAGTGTGGCTCGGCGACTGCGCAATTGGTCGCGGCGGCGGGCCAGGATGGTGTCGGCGTGCTCGAGCAGATATCCGGTGGCCAGCTGATCCATCACCGGGGTGCCCAGATCCATGCTGGACCGGCTGCCCAGCAGCTTGGTGATCAGCGACTGGTTGGTCCGGATCCAGCCGACCCGCAGGCCGCCCCAGAACGACTTCGACGCCGAGCCGATCGTCACGATCTCCGCGCCGCGCGCGAAAGCCGCTGCGGGCGGGGGATCGTCGCCGTCGAGCTGCTGATCCACCATGGATTCGTCGACGATCACCGTCATACGGGTCTCGCGGGCGATGGCGGCCAGTTCGGCACGGCCGTCGGCATCCATCAGCAACCCTGTCGGATTGTTGAAGTCGGGCACCAGATATGCCGTACTCGCCGCGGTTTGCCGTGCGGCACTGCGGATTCCGTCCAGATCCCACCCGACGTCGGGATGCTCCGGCCGCAGCGGCACCGGCACGGGCCGGGCGCCCACATCGCGAATCGCCTCGATGGCATTGGGGTAGGTGGGGTGATCGATCAGGACCCGCTCGGCCGGTGCGGTGAGCACATTGAGCAGCAGCCGCAGCCCGTGTTGGGCGCCGAGGGTGACCAGGATCTGATCGGGATCGGTGGGCAGCCCGCGCTCGGTGTAGCGCCGCGCGATAGCCTCGCGCAGGGTCAGCACACCGACCGGGTCCATGCCGTGGGTACCGAGATAGATCGGAAGTCCTTGTAGCGCAAAGGAATACGCATCCGTCATCTCCGGCGGCGCGGACATGGCGGCATAGGTCAGGTCGATGGTGGGCAGTTCACCCGGTGACATCATCGCGAGGATGCTGCGGGTCGGCTTGGTGCCGTCGTGCTTCACGCTGGCCGGTAGCGCCACCGTGCTGCGCGAGCCCTGCCGGCTGAGCAGATAGCCATGTTCGCGCAGCAGCGTATAGGCGGAGGTCACCGTCGTGCGGCTGACGCCGAGTGTCGTGGCCAGATCGCGTTCGCTGGGCAGGGCGACCCCGAGCGGGGCGCGGCCGTCGTGGATCAGCAGCCGAATGCCCTCGGCCAGAGCCAGATACGCGGGTCGAGCCGACCGGCGGGCGGCCCCGTCCTCCGCGCCGGTGTCGTCGTGGCGCCACCGGCCGAGGTCTCGGGTCAGGGTCGCCGCGCTGATCACTCGTGTCGCCATGCAGGCCAGTATTGTCTCGGTGGATATGTATTTCAAGTCCAGCTGACTGAACGATGAGCCCATGCTCGCACTTCTGCTTATCGGGGTGGTCATCACCGTGGCGGTCGCGGTCGTCCGCGACTACGCGCCGAGACCCGGGGAACGCACGGCCTTTCGCAGTGCGAGCCTGCGTGTGCGCCACTCGCTCACGGACTGGGGTGCCGCTCGTATGGTCGAGGGCGAAGAGGTCCAGTAGGAAAAACTGGACCTGTGAGGGGTGACCCCAGGCCAGTATCGGGCCAGTGGATATTTGATCACAGTCCAGCCGGCCGCAGGCTGGGATCATGGTCTCCCTCCTCGCCTCCCTCCTGGTCGTCGCGGCCTTCGCCGCGATCGTGTACCGGTATGCACCCACGCGCGAACAGCGGGCCGCCGAACTGCTCGAACGGTATCGACCGCACGCGCCGATGTCGGACTGGTCGCTGTCGTATCACGACGAGCAGCGGCAGTACGCCGACCTGACCGCGATCAGCGCACGCCGGGAGTCCGAGCGCGGCGTGGACCGGATGCCGGTGCGGTCAGGCCGCCGACTCCCTTGTTTCGTCCGGAAGCGGTCCAGTTCGGGCGGATTGGACTGGCATTTCCGGGTGTGTCGGTGCGGTGATGCACACTGACCGTATGCCCGAACCGGACCGGCCGCCGCTTTCGGCCGCGCTCTTCGACACCGCGATCGGCACCTGTGCC
The DNA here is from genome assembly GCF_015477765.1 of Nocardia transvalensis. GTDB lineage: Bacteria > Actinomycetota > Actinomycetes > Mycobacteriales > Mycobacteriaceae > Nocardia > Nocardia transvalensis_A. The sequence goes on from NZ_JADLQQ010000003.1 coordinate 677,913, forward strand.
CTCGCCTGGACCGACGCCGGTATGGCGCGGTTCCTGCTGCCCGAGTCCACCGTTGCCGCCACCCGGACCGGTATCATGCGCCGCCATCGCGGCATGGATGTGCACGAGGTCGAGCCGACCGGAGTGATGGCGGAGGCCATTGCGCACATTCGGTCCCACCTCACCGGCACGCTCGACGATCTGCGTTGGATCCCCTTGGACCACAAGGGAATCCCGGAGTTCGATCGCGCGGTGTACGAGGTCACCCGTGCCATCGCTCCAGGCCACACGCTCAGCTACGGTCAGGTCGCCGCCCGCATCGGCGCTCCCGGCGCCGCCCAGGCTGTCGGACAAACCCTGGGCCGCAACCCGATCCCCCTCATCGTGCCCTGTCACCGCGTGCTGGCCGCCGACCACGCCCTGCACGGCTTCTCCGCCCCCGGCGGCCTCACCACCAAACAGCGCCTGCTGGAAATCGAACGCACCCCGGGCTTCGGCGAGCCCACGCTGTTCTGAAAGGCGCCGGAATGCCTGGACCCCGAAGGGATTACGGCTTGGGCTGCGGGGCGTTCGGGTCGATCGCGTTCTGAATGCCCTGCACGACCTCGTCGGGCACGCCCTCGGGGACGGGCGCGGAGAATTCACCGATGCGCACGCTGCGCGGAGGCGGCGGTGCGGGAGTCTCGGTCTTGTCCGGTGTGGCAGGGCGCGGCCGAGGCGCCGGTGCGGCGTTCTGCGGTGTGGCAGCGCGCAATTCGGCGGGCTCTTCGTCTTCCGGCGGAGCGGGGGAGGTGACGCCCGGCTGTACGCGATCGGGTTCGGCGAGCGCGGTTCCGGCGAACAGTGCGGCGACCGCCATCGGCAGCGCGACGAGCCCGACCCGAATCGCCGCCGTTACCTTCCGATTTCGACGCATCACGTCGAGACCACCACCCTCCCCGGGAATCTGCCGAAGTTCACGAGCGGCCCGGTGCCGCTCGCCCCAGCATCGTAGCGGCCGCTCGGTCCCCTAGCCATCCCCTCCGCGGTCGCGAATCGGCGGGCTCGGTCAAGAACGCTGCTTACCGCTGGGCGGCTCGCCCCGCATGAGTTCGGCCAGCGCCTCCCGGTCGGTGACGTCGAGCTTGATGCACGCCCGGTACAGATGGCCCTCGACCGTCCGCACCGACACCGTGAGCCGGTCGGCGATCTGCCGATTGCTCAACCCGGCCGCCACCAGATTGGCGATCTCCCGCTCCCGCGCGGTCAGCGGCAGCGGCTGTGCGGACTGCCGCAGTGCCGGGGTGCTGGCACCACCGCAGGCCGCGGCCAGCCGGTTCGCGGTCGCGGCCGATTCGAGCAGTCGGCGCCGATCGCCGGAGCGTTCGTGCGCCGAGGCAGCCTGTGCTGCCGCGTCGGCCGCCGAGAGCAGTACCCCGATGCTCTCGAATTCCGCTGCGGCAGCGTCCAATCCGGGCCCATCGTTGGAGGCGACGGCCACCGCGTGCCGCGCCTGCACCTGGACCAGTCGGCCGTCGATCCGGGCCGCGATATCGGCCAGCCGACCGGCCACCGAGTGATCGCCGAAGCGGGCCGCGGTGTGCAGGGCCATCGCCTCGATGGCGTGCTGGTGGGCGCGCGCCGCGGCATCGGCGGCGCCGATGGCCAGCCGCACGGCAGGGGTCACGGTCCCCTCGGCGGCCGCCTGCCAGGCTCGCGCGATCTCGAGTTGCGGTTCGTAGACCGCGCTGTGGCGGCCTCCGCGCGAGGTGGCCTCGGCGATCGTTTCGGCCGCCTCGGCGGCCCGGCCCAGCGCCGAATACGCCTCGGCCAGACGGATTCTCGCGGGGAACATCCATGCGGCGGCACCCTCGGCGTGCAGGGCGGCCAGGGCCTGCTCCAGATTCTCGATACCGTCCGGGAATCGGCCCTGCGCCACATCGACGGTGCCCTGCAGGATGCGCGAAAATCCCCACGCCAGATACTGTCCGGGCGCGGAATAGCCGAAATATCCCGTGGCGCGCCGCCGCGCGGCATCCAACTCGCCGGTGAAGGTGAGCGCCAGCACCTCGGCGTGGGTGGACATGAACCGGTTGAGCCCGTCGATATGCGATTCGACCTCGTGCCCGCGTTCGGCGAAGCCGCGCGCCGCCTCGCCGCGACCCATCAATGCCAGCGCCAGCCCGCCGCCGAACGACGCCCACCACACCGCCCAGGGCGGCGCATCCTGCGTCTCCATCACCTGTTCGGCATCGCGGAACGCGGCCTCCAACCGGTTTTCGTTGACCGCACACGCAGAAGCCAAGCCCTGCAACGTCGATGCGATCTTCGGATGCTCGACCTTGTCGCGGACCAAGGTCAGGACCTCGTCGGCGTGATCGGCATCGCCCATGGCCCACAGCAGATTCGACACCCGGGTGCTGCCCCAGCGGGCCAGCTGCACCTCGTTCAGCTCGTCGGGATCGAAACTGGCCAGGGTGCGTTCGGCCTCGATGCGATGTCCCTGCCACAGCAGGGCGCGGGCCAGCAGATCGGCCGCCTCGACGCCGCCGCCGCGTTCCACCGCCGCCCGGGCGAAGCGCTCACCGAGCGGAATGTTGGCCAGTCCGATGGCTTCCTCGGCCGCCGTCTCGAACAGCTCTAAATCTGCGGATTTATCGCTGTCCAAGGCCAATTCGGCCAGGCGGATGCGATCGGAGGCGGATTTGATCGGCCGCTCCTTCAGCGACGAGTACAGCCGCCCGCGCAGCCGCCGCGCCGACGCGATGCCGAGCCGGCGGCGGATCACCTCGCCGAACAGCGGATGGTTGTAGCGCACCAGCAGCTGATGGCTGTTCTCGACGATCCGGATGACACCGCGGGATTCGGCCGATTCGACCGCCTCCTCCCCGGCCAGTTCGGCCAGGACGTCGAGATCGATGGGTTCGCAGAAGGTGAGCAGTTCCAGCACGCGCAGCACCGGCTCGGGCAGCTGTTCGACCCGATCCTCCAGCAGCGCAGCCAATTCCGAGGTGACCGCCGCCCGCCCGCGCAGCTGCCAGACCCCGTTGACCTGACGCAGCGTCCCGGCCTCCAGCGCACCTTCCACCAAATGCCGCAGGAACAGGGCATTTCCGCCCGACGACTCCCACATCAGGTTGGCGGTGAAGCCCTCCAACTGCCCGCCCAGCATGGATTCGACCAGCTCCACGCTCTGCCGCTCGGTGAACGGCAGCAGATCGATGCGCAGCAGATGACCGTCCTTCCACAGCGAGGTCACCGCGTCCGGGACCGGCACCCCGCTGCGCACCGTGCACACGATGCGCGCCGCCTTGTCGATGGCCAGCTGCAGCAGCAGCGTCGCCGACAGCTGATCCAGCAGATGGGCGTCGTCGACGCCGATGATGGTGTCGCCGTCGGCGAGCAGGGCCTCCCGCGCGGCGGCCATGAAGGTCACCGGATCGTGGGCGGTGTAGACCCCCACCATGTGCGCGAAGACGCCGAGTGGAATGCTGCGCGCCGATTCGGTCCCGGCGACCCACCGGACGTTGCCGCCCACCGCGGCCGTGGCCTGGCGGGCCAGCGTCGTCTTGCCCACCCCGGCATCGCCGGTGAGGACCGCGCCGACGAACTCGGTGCCGGTGAGGGCCGCGCGGAGCGCGTCGAGTTCGCCGCCGCGCTCGATCATCGGCCAGTTGCGAGCCATGCAAATCACTCTAATGCCCTGGCGGATCATGAGCGGGACGAACGAACACCTAAGGGAACCAAGCAGATCCAGCAAAGATGCTCATGCGCTATGACACGAAACGATAACTGATAACGCTTCTGTCACACCGGTACGCCGCCATGGCCCTCCCGGCCGGAATTAGTCCGCCCACACCTCCTCGATCGCCACGGCCTCCGCGGGCGGTGGCGTGGGTACCCCACCGGGCGTGCGGGAGAACCGCGGTGCGGGCGCGTGCTGTACCACCCCGTCGATCTCGATCAGGCCGTTGCGGGCGACGATGTGGGGGTTCTGCTCGGCCTCGCTCAGCGTCAGCACCGGCGTGCAGCAGGCGTCGGTCCCCTCGAAGACGGCCGTCCACTCGTCGCGGGTCTTGGTCCTGAACTTCTCGGCGAAGAGCTTCCTCAACCGGTCCTGGCCGGTGGGGTCGATCTGGTGCGGCAGCCCCTCGGGATCGATCTCGAGGCCCTGCAGCAGTTCGGCGTAGAACTGCGGTTCGATGGCGCCGACCGCCATGTACTTACCGTCGGCGGTCTCGTAGGTGTCGTAGAAGGCCATGCCCGTGTCGAGCAGGTTGGTGCCGCGCTCGTCCGACCACAGGCCCATCCCCTTCATGCCCCAGATCATGTGCGACAGCGCCAGCGCGCCGTCGATCATGGCGGCGTCGATGACCTGCCCCTGCCCGGAGCTCTGCCGTTCGACCAGGGCTGCCAGGATGCCGAACACCAGGAACATCGAGCCGCCGCCGAAGTCGCCGACCATATTCAGCGGCGGCACCGGACGCTCACCCTTGTGCCCGATGGCGTTGAGTACACCGGTGAGGGAGATGTAGTTGATGTCGTGCCCGGCCCGGTCGGCCAGCGGCCCGTACTGGCCCCAGCCGGTCATGCGCCCGTAGATCAGCCGGGGGTTGCGTTCGAGGGCCACGTCCGGCCCCAGTCCCATCCGCTCGGTGACGCCGGGGCGGAAGCCCTCGATGAGCACGTCGGCCTTGTCGATCAGACCCAGCACCTTCTCGACGGCGGCCGGATCCTTCAGATTCGCCTCGACGATCGTGCGCCCCCGCCACTGCGGCCGCTCCATGTAGCCGGGCAGCAGGCCGGGCCGCTGCACCCGCACCACATCCGCGCCCAGATCGGCGAGCAACAGCGCCGCATGCGGGCCGGGACCGATACCGGCCAGTTCGACAACCCGAATGCCCGCGAGCGGGCCCTGCCTGGTGGCGGTGGATGAAGTGCTCACGCCCTACCTCGGTTCGCGCTAGGTGCCTTGTTGTCACCTCGACAATAAGCGCTGACGGGCTGTCCGCACCACCCACGGCCCGTCTCCCCCGGATTCGTACTGACTATGCGGTATCCCTATCGTTGGTGCATTCGTCGAGACAGGAGGGCTGATGTTCAGCAGGGCGCTGGGTGTGCTGCTGTCGATGCTCGGTCTGGTGTTCGTCGCCGGGTGCGGCTCCCATTCCGACAGCGAGCGAATCGGGGTGCGGGCCATGGTGATCACCATGTTCGACCCCGAAGCCAAACCGTGGCTCGAGCGGCGGCAGTGGACCCACGAGATCTCGGTGCCCGGTGTGCGAACGCCGGTGCGCTGCAACGATTCCGGGCTGTGCATGATGGTGACGGATATGGGCAAGACCAATGCCGCGCTGTCCACCTCGGCCGTGCTCGCCAGTCCGCGCCTGAACTTCGACGATGCCTATTTCATCACCGCCGGGATCGCGGGAACGCCGCCGGAGGCGGGCACCCTCGGGTTCGCGGCCTGGGCGCGCTGGGTGGTCGACGTCGATCTCGGCCATCACGTACTGCCGCAGGACGATTCGACCGTGCCGAACGGCTACCTGTCGATGCCCAAGGCCGGCACCGAGGTCTACGAACTCGACGGACATCTCGTCGACGCGGTGTACCGCAATACGAAGGATGTGGCGCTGTCCGACAGCCCCGCCGCGGCCGAGCTCCGGGCCGCCTTCGGCCAGGCCGATCGCAAACCCGTTGTCACCCAGTGCGATACGGCCACCGGCGATAATTTCTGGTCCGGCGCCCAATCCTCCGCGCAGACCGCGGCGATCGTCTCCGGCCAGACCGACGGCCGGGCCCGCTACTGCACCTCCCAGATGGAGGACAACGCCACCGCGGCCGCCCTGGCCCGCGCCGGCAAACTCAACCGCTACGTCTGCCTCCGCACCGCCAGCAACTTCGACCGCCCCCGCCCCGGCGAATCCGTCACCGAAACCCTGACGGCCATCGACTCCGGCGCAGCCTCCCCCGGCTTCCCCCTCGCCGTCGACAACGCCTACCGCGTAGCCTCCGCCGCCGCGGACTACCTGACCCAACACCCCGACCTGACCTAACCCAGCCGCACCCCTTATTCACAAACGCACCCCCTCCAGGCCCTGGAGAGGGTGCGTTTGGCAATAAAGGGTGCGGCTGGGTTACTCGATCACCGGCAGGGGGAGGGTGTCGCCCGGGGGGAGGTCGGCGCGGTGTAGGCGGAGGGTGGGGGACTCGGTGGTGGGGATGGGCAGGGTGGGGAGCGGGTCCTCGTGGAGGGGGCGGATTTTGACCGGCAGGCGGTAGAAGGCGCGGGCGTTGTCCTCGAGGACCTTGTACATGTCGGTGCCCACCGCGTCGGCGATCAGCTCGATATCGGAGTCCTGGAACGGCCGTCCCGCCCGGGTGCCCGGCAGATCGGAGCCGAACATCAGCGCCTCCGGATTCACCGCGTGGATGCGCCGCAGCGCCGCGGCCACATCCATCGTCACCCGGCCGAATCCGGACGCCTTCACCTTCGCGCCCCTGTCGACGAGGTTCAGCAGGTACGGCAGGCATTCGTCGGACATGCCCATATGGTCGATCGACAGGGCCGGCAGCTTGGAGATCACCGGCTCCAGCGAACCGAGCATCGAACCGTCGATATACAGCTCCACATGCCAGCCGACCAGATCGTAGGCCCGCACCGCCTGGATGGTCGACGACACTATGTCACCGGCGGCCCGCTTGAGGTTGAACCGCATCGCCCGCACCCCGGCCCGGTCCAGATCGATGATCTCCTCGTCACCGGCGTCGGGATCCAGATTGATGACCCCGACCCAGTTGCGGCCCAACTCGGCCAGCGCGGCCTTCATGAACGCGGCGTCGGTGCCCTGGAACGACGCGCTGACCACGGCCCCACCGTCGACATCGAAGCGCGACATGCGCTTTCGATAATCGGCGATGGTGTAGGGCTGCGGGAGGTAGCCCTCGTTCTCGATCAGCGGGAACCGCGGATCGATGATGTGGACATGGGCATCGAACACGTGATCAGAATGCCTCAGGATTGCGTTCCCGGCACCTAGACCTTGTGCGGTTCGCTGGCGCGCAGCATGTCCTCACGCTCGACGACCTTGACCCGCTCGCGGCCCTGCGGTTCGCCCAGCGACCGCTCGTGCGCGTCGAGGCGGTACCAGCCGGCCCAGGTGGTGAACGGAATGCCCTTGTCCTCCAGCCAGGTGGTGACCGCCTCCGGATCCGGTTCGGCGGCCGGGGCGAAGGACGGGGCATCGTCGAGCAGGCAGGCGATGGTCTCGTTGGCGTCGCCCTTGGTGTGGCCGATCAGGCCCACCGGACCGCGCTTGATCCAGCCGGTGACGTAGGTGGCGGGCAGGTAGCGGGCCGCGCCGTCTGCGTCCTCGTCGACCAGTACGCGACCGGCCTCGTTCGGCACGGTCCCGGCCTGCTCGTCGAAGGGCAGCTGCGGAATGTTCTGCGACAGATAGCCGACGGCCCGGTAGATCGCCTGCACGTCCCAGTCGGTGAATTTGCCGGTCGGCTTGCAGTTGCCCGTGCCGTCGAGCTGGGTCCGCTCGGTGCGCAGCCCGATCACCTTGCCGCTCTCATCGCCCAGCACCTCGGCGGGCGACTCGAAGAAGTGCAGGAACAGCTTGTGCGGCCGGTCGCCCACGTCGCGAATCGCCCACTGCTCCAAGGTGTTGCAGACCATGTCGACCTGCTTCGAATGACGGCGTGCCGCTTCCGATCCCTCGTCGTAGTCGATGTCCTCGGGATCGACGATGACCTCGATATTCGGCGAGTGGTCCAGCTCGCGCAGCTCGAGCGGGGTGAACTTGGCCTGCGCCGGGCCGCGGCGGCCGAACACGTGCACCTCGAGCGCCTTGTTGTTCTTCAGGCCCTCGTAGACGTTCGGCGGAATCTCGGTGGGCAGCAGCTCATCACCGGTCTTGGCCAGCACCCGCGCCACGTCCAGCGCCACGTTGCCGACGCCGAGCACCGCGACCTTCTCCGCGTCCAGCGGCCAGGTGCGCGGCACGTCGGGATGTCCGTCGTACCAGGACACGAAGTCGGCCGCGCCGTAGGAGCCGTCCAGCTCGATACCCGGGACGCGCAGCTCGCGGTCGGCGTTCGCGCCGGTCGAGAAGATCACCGCATCGTAGAAGCGCCGCAGCTCCTCGAGCGTGATGTCGGTGCCGTAGTCGATATTGCCGAGCAGCCGCACCTGAGGCTTGTCGAGCACCTTGTGCAGCGCGGTGATGATGCCCTTGATGCGCGGATGATCGGGCGCGACACCGTATCGGATCAGGCCGAAGGGCGCGGGCATCCGCTCGTACAGGTCGATGCTCACCTCGGCATCGGACTTCATCAAGGCGTCGGCGGCGTAGATTCCGGCCGGTCCGGCGCCCACGATCGCGATGCGCAGTGGGCGGGTCGCTGCATGTTCGGTCATCTTTACGCGCACCCTCTGGTCGAGAACTCTGTCGTCAATGTCTTAGCCGTCTTTCTTAGCTTAGGCTAAGTTGACGTGCGGACCGGGGCCTTGCCCGGCTGTCGGCATCCCTGTCGATGCTGCCTCGTTGCTGCGCCGGGATGCTGTTCCTACCGGCCGGGGCCGGAGTTCCAGTGATTCTATCGGTGACAGCTATGGCCGATATTCCCGGTCTCCGGCGGGAAATACGAGTGTGATTCGAATTACCCCGGGCGACCAGCGATGATGAGTCCATGACTGATGCCGACGAACCGACTCCGATCGACCAGCGCGAGGCCACGCGATCGGCTGCCCCGTTCATCGCCGCCGCCGTGGTGGCGTTGCTGGTGATAATCGGCGTCGTGGTGCTCGCGCTGACGCGACCGGCTGAGAAGAATGTCACAGAGGCCGACCGGATAGCCGTCGCGGTTCGCAACTTCGCCACCGCCCAAGGTGATGACGACGCGGCCCGGCGTGCCACTACCGCATGCGGCGGCTTCGAGGCCGCCAAGTCCCCGCTGGGCCCGGATGCCGTCGGCAAAAAGGTCGAGATCGCGAAGGTGGCCGATACCGAGGTCACCGGCGACCACGCCAAGGCGACGGTTACCGCCGCGATCGGCGGCCGTGAGCAGACCGCGACCTGGAACCTTGTCAAGGCCGACGACCGCTGGTTGGTCTGCAATTCCTGAACCACGCCCGCATCCTGTTTGACAAAAACAACTCTGACCAGGCACTCTCACTCTCAGGTCATGAGTACCAGCGCCAAGCCCCGGCTCGCTGGTCGGCAACCCTCCTCCGCGGTGGGGTGCTCCGGGTGACGACCTGGCCACGCGCCGAAACCGGCGCGGCAAGTGCGGATTCTCGAGGAGGTTCCCCCAGATGAACGACCAGACTTGTTGTGAGGTCCTGCCATGAGCTACGCGGGCGACATCACTCCGCAGCAGGCGTGGGACCTGTTGCGCGACAACCCGGATGCGGTGCTGATCGACGTGCGCACCGAGGCCGAATGGCGGTTCGTCGGAGTGCCCGACACCAGCCCTCTCGGCAGGCCCGCCGCATTGATCGAGTGGGTCGACCTCACCGGATCGCCGAATCCCCGGTTCGTGGATCAGCTGAAGGAGGTCCTCGCCGACCGTGACCCGGACAGCGATGCGCCGGTGATCTTCCTGTGCCGGTCGGGTCAGCGCTCGATCGGTGCGGCGAAGGCGTCGACCGCGGCCGGGTACGCACCCTCGTTCAATGTGCTCGAGGGTTTCGAAGGGCCCCTCGACGCCGACGGGCATCGCGGCGGCGCCGGCTGGCGCGCCCGCGGGCTGCCGTGGAGGCAGTCGTGATCACCGGGGGCGCATTCGACAAGCCGCTGCCCCCGGGTGTCGGCCCGGCGACCCTGGGTGTGCGTGGCGGCCTGCGGCGTTCGGGCTTCGAGGAGACCGCCGAGGCGCTGTATCTGTCCTCGGGTTTCGTCTACGAGAGCGCCGAGGCGGCCGAGGCCGCGTTCACCGGCGATGTCGAACATTTCGTGTACTCGCGCTACGGCAATCCGACCGTCGCCATGTTCGAGGAACGGATGCGGCTGATCGAGGGCGCCGAGGCGTGTTTCGCCACCGCCAGCGGTATGGCGGCCGTATTCGTCTCGCTGGCAGCCCTTTTGGGAAACGGTGATCGGCTGGTGGCCGCGCGCAGCCTGTTCGGATCGTGTTTCGTGGTGTGCAACGAGATCCTGCCGCGCTGGGGCGTGGAGACCGTATTCGTCGACGGCGAGGATCTCGACCAGTGGGAAGCGGCGCTGTCGCAGCCGACCCAGGCGGTGTTCTTCGAGACCCCGTCCAATCCGATGCAGACGCTGGTGGATGTGCGGCGGGTGTCGGAACTGGCGCATGCCGCGGGCGCAAAGGTGGTGCTGGACAACGTCTTCGCCACCCCGCTGCTGCAGCGCAGTCTCGAGCTGGGCGCGGATGTGGTGGTGTATTCCGGGACCAAGCACATCGACGGCCAGGGCCGGGTGCTCGGCGGCGCGATTCTGGGCCCGCAGGACTACATCGACGGCCCGGTGAAAACGCTGATGCGCCACACCGGCCCGGCGCTGAGCCCGTTCAACGCCTGGACGCTGGTGAAGGGCCTGGAGACCATGCCGCTGCGCGTGCGTCAGTCGGTGGAATCCGCGCTGCGGATCGCCGAGTTCTTGGAGCAGCATCCGGCCGTCGCATGGGTGAAATACCCGTTCCTGCAGTCGCATCCGCAGCATGCGCTGGCGCGTGCGCAGATGAAGGGCGGCGGCACCGTCGTCACCTTCGAGCTGGTCGCCGGGAACGAGAACGACGCCGCCAAGAAGCGCGCCTTCGAGGTCCTCAACCGCCTGCGCATCATCGACATCTCCAACAACCTCGGCGACGCCAAAACCCTGGTCACCCACCCCGCCACCACCACCCATCGCGCGATGGGCCCGGAAGGCCGTGCGGCAGTGGGCATCACCGACGGCGTGGTCCGCATCTCCGTCGGCCTCGAGGACGTCGAAGACCTCCTCGGCGACTTGGACCAGGCGCTCGGCTAACCAGCCGCACCCCTTATTCACAAACGCACCCCGCGCAGGCCCTGCACGGGGTGCGTTTGCATGCACGGGGTGCGGCTGCCGGGCGCCTGTTGACAGAATGCTGTCAAGATGACAGGATATTGTCATGACTAAGGCAGTGCACATGGCGGTTTACGACACCTTCTCCGACTGGGAGCTCGGGTATGCGACGGCGCATATCAATCGGGGGATGTGGCAGCGGGAGCCGGGGACTTGGCAGGTTCTGACGGTTGGGGTGAGCAGTGCGCCGGTGACGTCGGCGGGTGGGATGCGGGTGGTGCCCGATGTGGTGCTCTCGGAGTTGTCGGTCGCCGACAGTGCGATGCTGTTGCTACCGGGTGCGGACACCTGGGAAACCGGTGCTCTGGCGGCGTTCGGCGAGAAGGCGCGGGAGTTTCTGGGGGCGGGGGTGCCGGTGGCGGCGATCTGCGGGGCCACGTTCGGGCTGGCGGCCGCGGGGCTGCTCGATGATCGCCCGCACACCAGCAATGACCCGGAATACCTTGCGATGAGCGGATATTCGGGTGCCGGGCACTTCGTGCACCGCCCGGCCGTGACCGACGGTGAACTGATCACGGCCACCGGCACGAAGCCGGTGGATTTCGCCCGGGAGGTGCTCGCCCGCCTGGACATCTACGAGCCGCACATCCTCGACGCCTGGTACGCGCTGTACGGGCACAACGATCCGCAGGGCTTCTACACCCTCGCCGAGTACGAGGCGCAGCGCGCCCCGCGGGAGGTCTGATGCCGGACCCGAAATCGGAAGCGGCACTGTTCAGCACGGCGGCGATCACCTCGTTCAAGCTCAACGGCCAATTCCTCGCGATTGCAGAGGAATTGGCCCGCCCGGCGGGGATCACCGCCGCCTGGTGGCAGGTGCTCGGCGCGGTCCTGCACGAGCCCCTGCCGGTCGCCGGTATCGCCCGCGAGATGGGCATCACCCGCCAGAGCGTGCAACGCATCGCGGACCTGTTGGTGGACAAGGGATTGGCCGAATACCGCCCGAACCCGGCCCACCGCCGCGCCAAACTAGTCGCCGTCACCGATGCCGGTCTCGCGGCGGTTCGTCGCATCACACCCAGGCACGCGGTGATCGCCGAACGCCTTGCGGCAGAACTGGGTACCGCGAAGCTCGCGCAGATCGTCGACGCTCTGACCACCCTCTCCGCGGCACTCGACGCGATCGACAGCGATTAGGGCCCGTGCTCAGACGGTGAACGGATTGCTGGTCCGGCCCACCAGATCCGCCACCGAATCAATCACCAGCGTGGGCCGATAGGGGTACTGCTCCACCGACGCCCGCGTCGAAATACCCGAGGTGACCAGGATGGTGCGCATCCCCGCCTCGAGCCCGGAGATGACGTCGGTGTCCATGCGGTCACCGATCATCACCGTCGACTGGGAGTGCGCGCCGATCCGGCGCAGCGCCGACCTCATCATCAGCGGGTTCGGCTTGCCGACGTAATACGGATCCTTGCCGGTCGCCCGGGTGATGAGTGCGGCCACCGACCCCGTCGCGGGCAACAGCCCCTCGCGCGAGGGACCGGTCGCATCCGGATTCGTGGCAATGAAGTTGGCCCCCCGATCGACCAGGCGGATGGCGGTGGTGATCGCCTCGAACGAGTAGGTGCGCGTCTCGCCGAGCACCACGTAATCCGGATCGCTGTCGGTGAGCACGTACCCGATCTCGTGCAGGGCGGTGGTGAGGCCGGATTCTCCGACGACGTAGGCGGTCCCGCCCGGCTTCTGGTCGTTCAGGAAGGTTGCCGTCGCCAGCGCCGAGGTCCAGATCGACTCCGGTGGGATGTCCAGTCCGGTGTGTCGCAGGCGAGCCTGCAGGTCGCGTGGGGTGCGGATGGAGTTGTTGGTCAGCACGAGGAACGGGATGTCGTTGGACTGAAGTTCGGCCAGGAATTTGTCGGCCCCCGGCACCAGGTGGTCCTCATGCACCAGCACCCCGTCCATATCGGTCAGGTAGGACAGGATCGGCTCTTCGTCGGCAGTCACCAGCCAATTGTGAGCTATCAGCCTTCCTGATGTGGACAAGTCGGAAGCTTGCTTGCGCGGACTAAGGTCGAAGACGGCCGCAGCGGGGCGAAATACTTGGTCGCCGCCCAGCGCTGCACTCGGTCGACGGGGCACGACCCCCACCATGCAGGCGACAGCGAACAGGAGTGGCGCAGTGAGTGATCTCAAGCTCGGGTACAAGGCGTCGGCGGAGCAGTTCGGGCCTCGTGAGCTCGTCGAGCTCGGGGTCCTCGTCGAGGAGCACGGGCTCGACAGCGCCTCGGTCAGCGATCATTTCCAGCCGTGGCGGCACAAGGGCGGGCATGCGCCGTTCTCCCTGGCGTGGATGACTGCCGTCGGCGAGCGGACCAAGCGAATCCAGCTGGGCACCTCAGTGCTGACGCCCACCTTCCGCTACAACCCGGCCGTGATCGCACAGGCCTTCGCGACCATGGGATTGCTGTATCCCGGCCGGGTCATGCTCGGCGTCGGCACCGGCGAGGCGCTGAACGAGATCGCCACCGGCTACCAGGGCGAATGGCCGGAGTTCAAGGAGCGGTTCGCCCGCCTGCGCGAGGCGGTGGAGCTGATGCGCGCCCTGTGGACCGGTGAGCGCACCGATTTCGACGGGCAGTACTACCACACCGTCGGCGCCTCGATCTACGACGTGCCCAAGGACGGTATCCCGATCTACATCGCCGCCGGCGGTCCGCTGGTGGCCAAGTACGCGGGCCGCGCGGGCGACGGGTTCATCTGTACCTCCGGCAAGGGCATGGACCTGTACACCGAGAAGCTGATGCCCGCGGTGAAGGAGGGCGCGGAGAAGGCGGGCCGCAGCGTCGACGACATCGATCGCATGATCGAGATCAAGATCTCCTACGACACCGATCCCGAACTGGCGCTGGAGAATACGCGCTTCTGGGCGCCGCTGTCGCTGACCCCGGAGCAGAAGCATTCGATCACCGACCCGATCGAGATGGAGGCCGCCGCCGACGCCCTGCCGATCGAGCAGATCGCCAAGCGATGGATCGTGGCCAGCGATCCGGACGAGGCCGTCGCGCAGATCAAGCCCTATATCGACGCGGGCTTGAACCACCTGGTCTTCCACGCTCCCGGCCACGACCAGCGGCGCTTCCTGGATCTGTTCCAGCGCGATCTGGCCCCCCGCCTGCGCGCGCTGTGAGTCGGCGGGCCGCCGCCCATCCCCGGCGGCGGCCTACCGGCCCAGGGATTGGCCGAGCATCATCTGAATAGCGGTCCTGGCGAAGTCGGGCAGTGCCGTCAGGTTGGCGGCATCGGCCAGAGTCGAGGGGACCGTGGTGGTCCGGCACCCTTCGGGCTGTATCGGTTGTCCGGACAGGGCCTTGTCCAGCCAGGCGAACATGCCGCCCGCGCCGGTCAGCATGACGAGAGTGTGGTCACTGAGCAGATCGGGCAGGGCATCGCGGACGTAGGTGATCGACGCCCCGTCGGCGCAGTAGTTGCCGACCATGGCGTCGACCGGGGCGATCGGGCTGACCTCGTCGTTGAGACCGTTGAAGACGTACAGCGGCATGGTCGGGGTGGCGACGGTGCCGCGCGCCCGTTCCGCAATGTGTTCGTGGATGACCGGATCGGCGAGGATCTGCGCCATCGGCACGGTCACCATGTCGTCCACCCGGCGGAACATATTCTTCAGGACGGTCTCACCGACACATTCCCGCCCGGCGCCCGCGACGACGGCCCGCCCGAGCGGAGTCAGATATCCGTCCAACCGGGAGGCGAACTCCTCGGAATCCTTCGCCAGGGCCGCCATGCCGATCGGCAGCAGTCCGCCCAGCAGTCGTCCGTTCGCCGTGTGCAAGGCCGCCGCGAGGTCGGCCACCGGTCCGCCGATCGCCGCGCCGGTGATGTTCAGCTCCGGCGCATACTGCTGCTGCAATTCCGCGGCCCAGTCGGTGGTGATACCGCCGCCGGAGTAACCGCCCATCGCGACTGTGGTTGCGGTGCCGGGCAATCCGAGCGGGGCGAAGTTCTCTGCGGCCCGAATCCCGTCGAGCGCCGTGTAGCCCATCACCCGCGGCGTGAGGAAGTGATTATCGATACCGCTGGCGTCCGGGATCGAGACGGCATAGCCTTTCGCCAGGGCCGAGGCGGTGAGGACGAATTCTATCGACGGAAGCGCCCACGCGGATTCCTTGGCGGCGTTGAAGATATCCATCGGGTTGCTGTTGAGCAGCGAGTAGGACGGCATGCACGCGCGCTGCATGGAGTCGTAGGCCATGTGATACGACAGCAGCGCACGGGATTTCGGCGCACCCTCGGGAATCATGACCGTGGTGACCGAGGCATAGGGCGACCCGTCGGAATCGGTTGTGCGGTACAGCAACTGCCAGCTCTGCGCATGAACCGGAAAGAGGTCCAGCGCTTTGACCACGACCGGTCGGCTCCGCAAAATCGTTCCGGGAGTGGTGTTTTCGTAGCCCTCGGGCGGTGTGTAGAACGGATCGTCGTCGCCCTCGGCGATGGCGGAAGCCGATGGCTCCGCCGAGACCTTCGGCGCCGTCATCCCCCCTGCTACGACGGTCAAACTGAGCGCCAACACCATTGTCACCCAACCCCATCGGCGACCGGATACACCCCTCATTGCCTGTCCCCATCTCTTCCGCTCACCGTTGAACACTCAGTGCGCAAGGCATCGGGTCGAGTCGTGTCCGCCCCCGATTCGTGCAGAACTCCCATCGCCTCGAAGCTTGTGACCCGAGACACATCGACGCTAAGTTCCAAGTCGTTGCACTGTCAAGTCATTGACTTGGTAGTCGGGATGCTGCTACCGGGATTAGCCTGAGCCGCATGGCATCGCAGTCTCCCCGACCGGCGCGGCGCAGCCAGGCAGAACGGCGTGCCGCGACTCGTACGGCACTGCTGGACGCGACCATCACCAGCCTGTGCGAGGTCGGCTACACCGCCACCACCACCCGTGGCGTTGCCGAACGCGCCGGAGTCAGCCAAGGCGCACAGCAACATCATTTCCCGTCCAAGGCCGCGCTGGTCGACGCCGCGCTGGCCCGCTTGGCTCAGCAACTGGCCGAGGATGCCCTGCTGCAACTGACACCCGACGGCGGCACCGAAATCGAGAGATGCCAACAACTCCTGGACTTCCTGTGGCAGTTGCACAACCTGCCGATCGCCCCCGCGGTCATGGAACTGTTCGTACTCACCCGCACCGATCCAGAAATCCGCGACCGCATGTCCACCACCCTCGAAACCGCTTTGAACCTGATGCATTCCGTTGCCGCCCAACGGGTACCGGAGTTGTCGGCTCGACCCGGCTTCCCCCAGTGGCTTCTGCTGGCCGTCGCGGCCATGCGGGGGATGGTGATCCTCGAGCCCGTAGCCCCTTCGAACCCCGGGCTCTCTTGGGAACAGGCACGATCACAACTGATGTCCGCCCTCACGGGCCTGAATGAGAGCCGTCGGTACGAGAGTCGGTAACGCGAGGATCGGTTGCTCGTTACTCGGTGTGGATCGGAGTTGTCTGGGCCAGGGCGATTTTCCAGCCGTCGGGGGTTCGTGTGGTCACGTACGTGAGGGCGCCGGTGGCGGCTGGGAGCGGGTCGGCGTCCGGGCGTCGGTCGTGGACTGTTTTGAGGCAGCTGACGAGGACGGCGTCGGAGGTCAGCGGGCGTATGTCGATGATCTCGACGCTGGTGCGGACATCTCTGAGCGGGCTGCCGAGGGCGGCGCTCATCGCAGACTCGAAGGCATCGCGCCCGAACAGGCGGCGGCCATAGAAGTTCACGATCACCGTCGCCTCGGTGTGCAGGCCCGGGAGTACGGCGGGCTCGGTCTGAGACCGGTCGGCTAAGGCGATCAGGTCACGAATGGCGTGCTCATCCTCGGCCGACAGCAAGGTCTTTCCGTCGGACGCGGCCGTCCCAGGAGTGTTGATCGAAGTCATGCAACGCAGTATTCGACCTGAACCTCAGTCGAGGTCAACACCGCGATGCGAATGCCGTCGCGCTCGCAAGGAAGGCATCCCACTCACCCGGGGTGAAGATCAGCGCGGGACCTGCGGGGTTCTTGGAGTCACGCACGCCAACCATGCCGCGATCGAGGAACGCCACCTCTACACAGTCTTGGCCCCCACCGCTGCGGCTGCTCTTGAACCAGCGAGCTTCGGATAGGTCAACGTTCACGCTCGAACTCCCTTGCTACCTCACGCAACAGGTCCCGGCTCGGCCGAGTATCCAAGGCGGCACGCTGAATTGTCGCGTACGCCTCACGGTACTTGTCTACATCAGCACCGTCCTCGAAGTACATCGCGCCGGTGAAGGCCTCTGCGTAGACCAAGGTCGGCTCCAGAGGTTCGCCCCTCTTGTTCTGGCCGAAGCTCAGGATCGTGAACGGGCCGGTCGACATTCCAACCGGCAGCCCGGCCCGAAAGGGGAGTATTCGTATATCGATGTTGGGCCTCGTGCTCAGGTCGGCAAGGTGGCGATCTTGGGCAGCCATCAACGTCTTCGACCCCACTACGGTCCGAATGGCAGACTCGTGGAAGATGACGGCCAGCGATGCGGGCCGAATCTTGTGCAAGATGACACCCTGTCGCCTCACTCGCAGTTCAACCCGTTTGTCCAACTGCTCCTCCGTGTTGTCCGGAAAGTAGAGCCGGTCGAGGGAGCGGGCGTAGTCGGGTGTCTGCAGTAGGCCGGGTATCGAGCACGGTTGAAATGACGCCAACTCGCGTGCCGACGACTCCAGGCCCATGTAGACATCGAAGTTCGGTGAGATCAACGCACCGTACTTCTGCCACCAGTTCTTCACGGCGGTTTGTTCCGCCAGGGCGATCAGGTCGGCGGTCTCGTCCGGTGGTAGCTGGTAGATCTCGCACAGCACTGCGATGTCATGGGTACGGACGTTCTCGATCTGGCCCTTCTCGAGCCGCTGGAGCGAGGACTTGCTCCATTGCATCAGCCCCGCCGCTTCCACCAGCGTCATCCCGATGGCCAACCGGGCATCTCGCAGGTGCCGACCGAGTTGCCGCCGCGGAAGCGTGCTGTCTCCCTCGGACATCGGTGTTCCCCCTAGCAATAGTTGTGTTTTCCCCAGCTGGGAAATTCTGGCACCGCGAGCGGTACTTGTGCTGGGAAAATCGCGAGATTCTTGGGATTCCCAGTTCTTCCTTCCTTGCTGAGGTCGGTGCGGTCTGCTGTGTACAGGGGTCGAGCGGACAGTAACCATCGCGGCTGCAGCCGGGCGATGCCGTTCCAGAACCGCTGCTGTGCAAGCGGACTCGTACGACATCGCTGTGCTCTGGTCTGTGATGCACTCGGCCGCCGCTCAATCCGATCACTACCGAGAACAGGGAGACGCGGCTATGAACATCAGGAGACCACAAGCGCTGACTCGTGCCGGAGCCGAGATGGCTGTGTTGGTGGTGCTTGCACCGGGTGGGCAGCTTACTGTGCGGCAGTTGGCTGTTCAGGCGGGACTTACCGGGTGGGCTACGCGGGGTGTGATTTCCAGGTTGGAAATTCGTGGGTTGGTGGTTCCCGATCCGCGGCGGGCACGGTGGCGGATCACCGAGCGGGGGATGGCTTTGGTTGCTGCCAAACGTAAGCGGTACGTCTGACGATCTGTGGGGGCTGGAAATGGACGATTTGCGCCGGACCGAGGCCGAGGGGCTCAGGGTGACGTGGCGGCTGGAGGGGCACCATGGGATTCGGATTCTGCAGGTGCGCAAGGTGTCCGACGGCTCGGTGGTGGTGTCTTTCGGGCCGGGCAACCATCCTGACCTGGCCGCGGCACGTGAGTTGCTACCCGATCTGGCCAAGCTCTGGGACGCGGTTCGGCGCGACTTCTGGGCCGTTTTCATTCCGCCACATCCGAATACGCCCAGCGGAGGGGACTCGGCGTGAACGGTAATGCATTGTGGGATCCCTGCGGTCTCGGCGACGAAGTGTGGCGGCAGGTCGGAGTGGATCCGGCGACGCTGCGCTCCGACATAGGCGGAATCGCTCGCATCGAGGGGTTCAAAAGATGTGGCGGCATCGATGTCGAACGGACCTGTGCCGTGGACATCTGGGCACAAATCTATACCGTCGAGGACTTCCGGCGGAAGGAGGTGGGCACGGAATTCATTCCGATCAGCATCGCGGGTCGGGAGGGGCTGCGTTATCGCCCGATTTGTGACCGGACCGGACAACAATGCAGCCTGCTGTTCCCCGCGGCTGTCGGGTCGTTCAGCATCGAGGTGCTGAAGTTGGACCCCCGCGGCCCCGTGGACCCATGTGCCCGCGCTATCGAAGTGGCGACGGTTGTAGTACCACTACTACCCCTATGACCAGCACAGATTGCCCCCTCCAAGCCGCCTTCGGTGTAACCCTCCGGTATCGTCCACATGTCGTAGTTCACTGCTAGGCTTCCACCCAACCGAGGCTGGGTCGGGTCGAAACCAAGACGGACCGAGGGGGTGAGCGGCCATGGCTGAACCGGGTAAGGGGCTACCGGACAAGGGGCAGGGGAACGCCCAGGCGGCGTACGACGCGGCTGTCGCGGGGGAGTTCCGGATGCCCGATGAAGGGGCCGTACGGCTTGCAGCCGCTTGTGACAGGCTGGTTTCAGGGCTGCAGGAAGTGATTCGTCTGGCTGAGCACTTGAACCGGGTATCCGGATTTCCCGCGCTGCCTTCCGGGGAGGGGTTGACGCGGGGCTTCGGAGCAAAGGGGCAGGAGTGTCTCGACACCCTTGTCGCATTTCAGGAGGCTGCGCTCCGCTACAAGGCGGCCTATCTGGCAGCCGGGAAGAAGTTCCCTGAGGCCGAGGCCGCGAACCGCGCCGCGATTCAGCGGGTGGCTCAATATGTGGAGGGAAACAAGTGATCGCGCGCCGTGTCGGCTGGATCCGTTTGGCCGCCTTCTTGGTTGGAGCAGCCGTAACGGCGACGTTGTCCGTCAGCTGTGGATCATCTACCTCGGGCAATCCCACCGGCACGCAGACTTCATCCACGGCCTCCGGTGATGGAAATCTTTCCGGAAAGCCACCGTTTCCGACCCTGACCGCGCCCAGTCTGCAACCGCCCCAACAAGCGAATCGAGGTCGCCCGGACGTCGTGTTCGACCCTTGCACTTGGATCGATGACGACACCATGCGAAAGCTCGGTTACAGCACCGAGTCTCGCAGGCGGCATCCCGTGGCTGACATCCATGGTGAGTACACGTTCCTGTCCTGCCAGTTCACTTCCCCGGACAATGTCTACGGCCTGGCCATCATGTCCGGCAATCGGACTTGGGATGAGGGCCGAGCCAAGTTCACGCAGGACGGCGCGCGTATCGAAGACACCACCATCGATGGCAGACCCGCAATGATCGTCCGCACCAAATCGGCCGATACCTGCGACGTCCTGTTGCAGACGAAGGTGGGGTATGTCGACTTCGTTCGCGACATCGCCGCCTACCTGATCAGTGGACCGGTGCCCGAGAGGTGCTCGGGGATGGTCGATCTGGTGCGAGCAATCATCCCGCGCATCGGAAACAACTAGCGTTTGGAGGGGGCCGTGGGGAGGCGCACCAATAGAGAGATTGCCGGTGATATCAGCCGACAACAGAGCCAGCTTGCTCATACGAGCGGGCTGGGTTCGGCCGGTGTCGATCCAGCCTATGTCCCCGACCGCGAAGTTTTCAATGGGTATACCCACCAACAGATCTGGGATCAGGTACACGAGAAGATCGACATCGGCGCGTTGGGTCAGGTGGCCGACGGCTGGCAGCAGGTCGGGATCAAGCTGTGGGACTTGTTCGATGCGTTCGCCAAGGAGGTTCGGAGCGAATTCGCCTCCTGGTCAGGTGCATTCGCGTCCGCAGCCCAGCAGTCGACCGACGCCTTCGTTCGTGCGGGCAACGAGGCCCACGATACGACGAGGACCGTCTATCAACTGATGTCCTTGAATGCCAGTGCCGCAATGACGGTCAAGAACTCGATTCCGCAACCTCCGGAGCCGTACAAGCCGAGCACGAGTGAGGCATGGGAGGCAGCACATGGCGGAACCGCCCTGCGGCAGTGGCAGGAGCGGGCGGCTGCCCTGGAGGCCGAGGCGCAGGACGCGATGACCTACCTGTACAACCCGACCCTTCCTGCGTCGGGCGACAGCGTGCCGCGATACGTTTCGCCCGCCGCCGGTCCCACACAGCCGGGTGATACCGGTGGTCCGGGATTCGCGTCCGATGGTGACGGTCCGGGAGGAGTCGGCGGGACCGGTGGCCAAGGCGACGGCGTCGCCCAGTCCAAAGACGGACAGTCGGGCGACCAGGGGCAGGCGGGGGAGCATTCTCAGCCAGGGGATCAGCAGCAAGGTGAGGGGGCGCAGTCGACGCAACCCTCGGCAACCGGGGGCGCGGAATCGACCAAGCCTTCCTCGCTGGCGGATGGTGGTAGTGGCGGTGGCTCAGGGGCCGGGGCCACGTCGGGAGAGGCTGCTCGGACCTCACCGGCTGGGGTGGTGGCCGGGGGCTCAGGGCCGGGATATGGGGGTGGTGTCGGTTCTGCCGGTGGTGGGCGTGGTGGCGCCGGTGGGGGTCGTGTTGGTGGGGTGCCGGGCGGGGAAGGTCCGGCCGGGCCGGGGAGATCTGTTCCAGGGCAGCCTCTTTCGACGGCGGCGCAGGCGGCGGCCGTGGCCCGGGGTATGCAGGCGGCGGGGATGGTGGGGGTGCCGATGGGCGCGATGCCGGTTGGGCGTCGGGATGCCGAGGATGAGCAAGAGAAGCAGAGTCCGGATTATTTGCGGCGGCAGTACGAGGAGTTGTCCGAGCTGCCTCCGGCGATGACGCCGGTGATCGGTGCCGATGTCGTCGAAGGTGAAAAGCCCACGTCGTCCTCGAGTGACGGTGCGGAAGGCCCACGAGGGGACAGCTAGTGAGATGGACGTTCACGCCGGATGAGTTCACCCATGTGTGGGCCACCGAGGCCGGGCTGGATCGGCGGCCCTATCCCATCAACCTGGCTCCGCGTGGTGTCGTCACGACCGAAAGTAGAAGGGCCGCTTTGCGGCTCGAGGAGCGCTATCCGTTCAACGGGGATCCCGATCTGACCGGGACGCTGCGGTTCATCGCCCGGACCGACGTCACCACGATCACCGCCTTCGGGGACCGGTTCGTCGACGGGGAACGGCAACCGGACCCGATCCTCGCCCTCGGCGTCGCGTTCTCCGATTGGGGCGCAGCGGTTCTCGCTACCCGCGACACGGTGACCGTCGTATCCTGCCATGCCCGCAATGTCGCCAAACACCTGTTGACGGTGATCGGGTCCGCACCCGCCGGAACCCTCGCACCCATGCGTGAACCTCGGGAGGCGGTCCTGTTCCCCGACCGCGATCGGTGGCAGGAGACCGAGGCCACTCGCCGCGCCAAAGCGATGCGCCGAACCCTGCACCGACCCATCGATGCGCGCGGCTACCTCACCGTCACCGTGCTGCCCGAGGACGAGATGTCGCCGCCTCCACAGCATCGGACCTGGCTGGATTTCACCGGCGACGGCCGCTACGTGCTCGCCGTCGACCACGACATGACCCTTACTCCGGTCAGCGACGATGAGCTGGGCCGGTACATCAACCGCCTGGCTCGAATCGGCTAGGACAGAATCGGCTAGGACAGCTGCGCGACGTCGGTCGTGCTGCAGCCGGTGGGAGCGGGGGCATCGCTGTCGAGGCGTCCCGCGAGCCAGTTGTCCGAGGGAATTCTGCCTCTGTCCCCGATCGAGTAGTGGTCGGCGCCGAGGTCGTGCAGGTAGGTCACCGGAGTGCCTGCGGTGCAATACTGTTCGACCAGCCGATCGGTGGTGGCGACGGGGACGACTTCGTCGCGCATGCCCTGGTACAGGTACAGCGGGGCGGTGGGAGCCGGGGTGCCGAGGGTGATGTCGTCGAGGACGCGGGCGACCTCCGGAAGCGCGAAGAACTGATCCATCGGCAGGTTCAGGTATCGCTGCCAATCGGTGAACATGTACCGGAAGTTGTTGAGGATCAAGCACTGTGACCGCAGCGTGTCCAGTGCGCCGACGCCCTCGGGTGACATGTGTGCGCGCACCGCCGCACCGAAGTCGGGGTAGGCGTCGGCCAGCGACGCCAGGACGGCACCGGCCAGGCCGGAGGAAACCGTGCCGTTGGTGTTCTCGACCGCGAGGGCCGGTTGGGGCACTGGGCTGCCCATCGCGACACCGGCCAGATTGATCTCGGGGGCGTACTGCGGCTGCATCTGCGCGGCCCAGCCGGTCGCCAGACCGCCGCCCGAGTTGCCGAACAGGCCGACCCTGGTGTGCTCGTTCAGACCGAGCGGGGCGAAGTGTTCGGCGGCGCGGATACCGTCCAAAATCATGTAGCCGGGTTCGCGGGCGACCGCGAAATGTCCTTGGCGGCCTTCGAAATCGGCCACCGACACCGCCCAGCCGCGCTGCAATTCCTCGGTGATATCCGGTATTTGCATGGCGGCGGCATTGGCGGGGGTATTCGGCAGCCGGAGTTGATACGACGTCACACACGTCGGACCGGAACTGTTTTCATAGGCCTGATCGGCCACCAGGGGACGATTCTCGCGCGCATCCTTCGGAAGCAGCACCGTCGTCACGGTGGCGTCGGGACGGCCATCGACGTCGGTGGTGCGGTAGAGCAGCTGCCAGGCCGAGGCGGGAACCGGCAGGGTCACCTCGACCGGCCGGGACCGCAGCACGGTTCCGGGCGCGGTGTCGACGAAATCCGCTGGTGGCTGATAGAACGGATCGCTCTGCGGCGCCGGTGGGACTAGGTCTGCCCGGGCCGTTCCCACTCCCGTCCAGGTCAGTGCCAGTGCACCGAACAGGGCCAGCGTGGCGTGCGAGAACCGGCGCAACGCCGACGAGCGCCGCTTGACGGCAGTGCGCATATCCGTGCTCCATGACGTCTACTGAATTCTCTTCCGGACGGAAATAGTAAACGACGCGGCTGTTCGGTCCCCGCCGATGTGGCCGAGGCAACTTTGCTCAGGCGCGGGTCAGGGCGAAGATACGCAGATCACGAGTGGTGCGGTTGCGATAGGCGGCGTATGCCTCGGTGGTTTCGACGAAGCGGGCGAAGATGTCGTCCTTTTTTGCCGGATCCTCGACCAGTTCGGCACGGACGGGAATTCGTTCCCCCGCGATGGTCACCACCGCTTCCGGATTGGCCAGCAAATTCGCTGTCCAGGCCGGGTGGTGGGCCTGGCCGAAATTGCTGCCGATCACGTACAGCACATCGCCGTCGTGCACGTAGAGCAGGGGGCTGGTGCGCGGCTGACCGGATTTGCGGCCGATGGTGGTCAGCAGGATGACCGGCGCGCCGATCGGGCCGAGCACCGTGTAGCGGCCCGCGGTGCGTTCGAGCAGCTTCCGGTCCAGCGGGGTGAGCTTGCGGACGACGAACGAGCCGACCTTGGTCGCCGCGAACGGACTGGCCACCCGCGAGAGCACATTCGTGCGCGAGCCCCACTGGCGATCCGGAAACTGTGCTGTCATGACAGGGATCCTAGGCACGGCGCCGCCTTCCCTCATCCCGGTGTGATTTTCCAGGAAGTTGCCACGCTGGCCACTGATCGGCCGTTTGCTCTCACTAAGCTCGAGATCATGGCCGAACCTGCTCCGTCCACCGTGTACATCGCCTCGCTGGAGGGCGACACCGGCAAGTCGACGGTGGCGCTGGGCATGCTGCATCTGCTGTCCGCGACCACGCCCCGGGTCGGGGTCTTCCGTCCGATCACCCGCTCCACCAGCGGCCCGGACTACATCCTGGAGTTGCTGCTCGAGCACTGCACGGCCGATATCGAGTACGACCAGGCCGTCGGCGTCAGCTACGAGCAGGTGCACGCCGATCCGGACGCGGCGATCAGCGAGATCGTGATGCGGTTCCACGAGGTCGCCAAGGTGTGCGATGCGGTCGTCATCGTCGGCAGCGACTACACCGACGTCGCCGGCCCCAGCGAACTGCGCTACAACGCGCGCATCGCGGTCAACCTCGGCGCCCCGGTGCTGCTGGTGCTGCGCGGCGCCGATCGCACGCCCGCCGAGATCGAGCAGGTCGCCGAGCTGTGCCAGAACGAACTCGCCCAGGAGCACGCCAAGGCGATGGCCATCATCGTCAACCGCTGCGATCCCGAGGCGCTCGATGAGGTCGCCAAGTCGTTGCAGGGTGCCGGGGTGCCGTCCTGGACGCTGCCGGAGGTGCCGCTGCTCACCGCGCCCACGATGACCGAGCTGTGCGATGCCATCCACGGCGAGATGTACTCCGGCGATCCTGAGCTGATGCAGCGCGAGGCGTTGTCGGTGATGGTCGGCGGGATGACCGCCGAACACATTCTCGAGCGGTTGAGCGACGGCGTGGCCGTCATCGTCCCCGGTGACCGGTCCGACGCGCTGCTCGCACTGGTGAATGCCCATGAGGCCGAAGGCTTTCCGTCGATGTCCGGCATCATCATGAACGGCGGGATGCTGCCGAATCCGGCCATCGCGCGACTCATCGAGGGCCTGAAACCCAAGCTGCCCATTCTCACCACTCAGTTGGGCACCTTCGACACCGCCAACGCCGCCGCGCACACCCGCGGGCGGGTGTCGCTGTCGAGCATCCGCAAGGTCGACACGGCGCTGGCGGTGATGGAGCAGCGGGTCGACGGGCGCAAGCTGATCGAGCTCATCGAGGTTCCGGTGCAGTCCGTGGTGACCCCGCAGATGTTCGAATATCAGCTGGTCGAGCGGGCCCGCGCGGACCGGCGGCGGATCGTGCTGCCCGAGGGCGACGACGATCGCATCCTGCGCGCGGCCGGGCGGGTGCTGCAGCGCAAGATCGCCGACCTCACCATTCTCGGTGACGAGGCGGCGGTGCGGGGACGGGCCGCGGAGCTGGGACTCGATATCGACGCGGCACAGGTGCTCGACCCGCGCACCTGTGACCTGCGCGAGGAATTCGCCGAGAAGTACGCGAGCCTGCGCGCGCACAAGGGTATGACCGTGGAGCGGGCGCGCGAATTCATGGGCGACATCTCCTATTTCGGCACCATGATGGTGAACGAGGGGATTGCCGACGGCATGGTGTCGGGCGCCGCGCACACCACCGCGCACACCATCCGGCCCGCGTTCGAGATCATCAAGACCCAGCCGGGTGTGTCGACTGTCTCCAGCGTATTCCTGATGTGTCTGGCCGACCGGGTGCTGGCCTACGGCGATTGCGCGGTGGTGCCGGATCCGACCGCCGAGCAGCTGGCCGATATCGCGATCTCCTCGGCCCGCACGGCGGCGCAGTTCGGTATCGATCCACGGGTGGCGCTGCTGTCGTATTCGACGGGCGAGTCCGGGAGCGGCGCCGATGTCGACAAGGTGCGCGAGGCCACCAAGCTCGTGCACGAACGGGCTCCGGAGCTGCTGGCCGAGGGGCCGATCCAGTACGACGCGGCGATCGAGCCGTCGGTGGCCAGCGCCAAACTGCCGAATTCGCAGGTGGCAGGGCGGGCGACCGTGTTCATTTTCCCCGACCTGAATACGGGTAACAACACGTATAAGGCGGTGCAGCGCAGCGCGGGTGCGGTGGCCATCGGGCCGGTGCTGCAGGGTCTGCGGAAACCGGTCAACGACCTGTCCCGCGGGGCGCTGGTCGCCGACATCGTCAATACCGTGGCCATTACCGCGATTCAGGCGCAGGCGGAGCCGGAATGAGCAGCGCCACACGGTCACCTCGGAAGGTGGGAAGGCCGTGTGGAGTTGCACCGAATACCGGTTCCGGTACCAGCCGGAATGAGACGTCCGAGGAGGCGTGATGCAGGTCCTGGTGATCAACTCCGGCTCGTCGTCGATCAAATACCAACTGCTGGATCCGATGTCGGGCACGGTCGCGGCGTCCGGGCAGGTGACGCGGATCGGGGAACCGGTCGCGCAGGGTGCTCCCACCGTCGAACATCACAGCGAGGGGCGGACTCTCGAACACGACGGCGCGATTCCCGACCATGCCGCGGGGCTGCGTGTGGTGTTCGACCTGTTCGCCCGCAGTGGGCACGATCTGGCCGGTGCGGGGCTCGCCGCGGTGGGGCATCGGGTGGTGCACGGCGGGGAGGTGTTCTATCGGCCGACGCTCATCACCGACGCGGTGGTCAAGTCCATCGATGAGTTGTCTTCGCTTGCGCCGCTGCACAATCCGGCGAATGTGACCGGGATCCGGTCGGCGCGCGAGCTGCTGCCCGAGGTGCCGCAGGTGGCCGTCTTCGATACCGCGTTCTTCCACGGGCTGCCCCCCGCCGCCAAAACCTATGCCATCGACGCGAAAGTGGCGGCGGCCCATGGTATTCGGCGTTACGGGTTCCACGGGACCTCGCACGAGTACGTGTCCGAGCAGGTCGCCGAGTTGCTGGGACGCGATCCCGCGTCGGTGAACCAGATCGTGTTGCACCTGGGCAACGGGGCGTCGGCCTCGGCGATCCGGGGCGGCCGCGCGATCGACACCACCATGGGCCTCACGCCGCTGGAGGGGCTGGTGATGGGCACCCGGTCGGGCGATATCGATCCGGGAATCATCCCGCACCTGGCCCGCACGGCCGGTCTCGACATCGACGGCATCGATGAACTGCTGAACCGGAATTCGGGCATCAAGGGACTGTCCGGGGTGAACGACTTCCGGGCGCTGTTCGAGCTGATCGACTCCGGCGATGCGGCCGCCCGCCTCGCCTACGACGTCTACGTGCACCGGCTGCGCCGCTACATCGGCGCCTACCTGGTGGAACTGGGTCGAGTGGATGCGATCACCTTCACCGCCGGTGTCGGCGAAAACAACGCCCAGGTTCGCGCCGACGCCCTGGCGGGCCTCACCCGCTTCGGCATCACCGTCGACCCGGTGCTCAACACGGCCAAAGACCGTGCGGCCCGCTACATCTCACCCCCCGAAGCCGAAGTCGCGGCCCTCGTAGTCCCCACCAACGAGGAACTCGCCATCGCCCGAGCCGCCGCCCGCCTGGTACGCCAGTAACGGTTCCCCGGCCACGTCACCGATAGCGCCGTGCGGGGCCGCACTGGTCTCCGGTGAGCCTGTCGCATACCGCCGCACCCCTTGTGGTGCTTCGCACCGGTTGTAGCGGGTGCGAAGGGCAAGAAAGGGTGCGGCTGGGGATTAGAACCAGGTTTTGGCGCGGATGGAGTTGGCCAGGTCGACAAGGGCGTAGCGGTGGGTGCGGCCGGGGGCGGAGCGGGCGAGGGTGCGGAGGGTGGACTCGGCGCCGTGGCGGAGGTCGCGTTCGGTGAAAGGGTCGTCGAAGAGGGTGGCGTCGGGGAGTTTGGGGGTGCGGCCGGCTTGGAGCCAGGCCAAGGCGGCGCCGAGGACGAGGGCGCGCATCTGTGGGACGCGGTGCTCGCCCGGTGGGAGGGATTGCACTCGGGCGGCGGCGATGTGGAGGGTGGATTCCTCCAGGTCGGCGACCGGGACCGCGGTGAGCAGCAGCAGGACCGCGGTCATGCGGGCCTCGCAGTAGTGGCGGGAGGCCGCGGGGACCTCGTCCAGGGCTCGCACGGCCTCGGTGATGCGTCCGGCCGCGGCGAGCTGCCGGGCCAGGCCGAAGGCCGCGCTCACCACGCCGCGATCGGTTCGCCATACCGTGGCGTAGAACTTTTCCGCATAGGCCCGCCACTGTTCCGGATCGGGTGAATCCCAGTGCTGCAGCACCAATTCCGCGGTCGCGGCCAAGGCCAGCTTGGGTGCGATCTCGCCGGGCAGCGCCTGCAGCACGGCATCGAAGTGGGCGAAGGCCTGCTCGAAGTCCTGCTCCAGCAGGGCAGCCAGGCCGAGGTACCACTCGACGCGCCAGTCCCAGCCAAAAGCATGCTGGGAACCTGGGAGAGCGGACGCATGCTGGGAACCTGGGGGAGCTGGCGCATGCTGGGAACCTGGGGGAGCTGGCGCATGCTGGGAACCTGGGGGAGCGGGCGTGTGCTGGGAGCCTGGGGTAGCGGGCGCGTGCTGGGAACCGGGGGAAGCGGGCGCGTGCTGGGAACCTGGAGGAGCGGACGCAGGCTCGGCTGCCGGAGAAGCCTTGCGCAACACGTCACGCGCGGCTGCCGGCTGTCCCAGGTCCAGATGGATTCTGGCCTCGGCGAAAGTACATTCGGTTTCGAAGCTTTCGGGGGCTCCGCCCGGTTCGGCCGCGGCGCGCTGCCGGGCGGTGCGTACCGCGTCCAGCGCGTGCTGAGGTTCCGGATGCGCGGTCCCGGCCAGCAGCGCCGCCGAGGGGTCGGCCGGATCGATGAGCGGGACCGGCAGGGCGGCAGCGACATCGCGGGCATTCAGATTCCTGCTGCGGGCGATCCCGTCGGCGTACGCATCGGTCTGCGCGACCAGCTCCTCGGTGCCGAAGCTGGTGCGGGTGGGGCTGAACAACGTCGACAGCTGGGGATGTTCGGTGCCGGTATCGGTGGCCAGAATCTCGCGCAGCACACCGGCCAGCTGGGTGGCCATCAGGCGGGCCGAGGAGAAGCGCCGCTGCGGGTCCGGATCGGTGGCGCACAGCAGCAGCCGATGGAAGAACTCGTGCCGGGCCAGCACGGGTTGGGTTGCCGGATCCGGGATTCCGTCGAGGAAGCGGCCCTTCTCCATCGGCATGTTCAACGTCAGCACGGCCAGCGTGCGGCCCACCGAATAGATGTCGGTGGCCGCGGTGGGACCGGTCCTGGCAATCTCGGGCGCCTGAAACCCCCTGGTGCCGTAAAGATTTCCGTACGACTCGAAGACCGTCACGGCACCCAGGTCGATCAGCTTCACCTGATCCTCGGTGACCATGATGTTGTCGGGCTTGAGATCGTTGTAGGCCAGTTCCAGCGAATGCAGATATTCCAGTGCCGGAAGGATTTCCAGGACGTAGGCGATGGCCTCCGCGACCGGCATCCGCTCCGGCGGCTCATAGCAGTCGACCATGCCGCGCAGCGATTTACCGCCCACGTATTCCATGACGATGTAGCCGACCGGAACACCCTCCGGGTTGGGGTGTTCGACGAAATTGTGGATCTTGACGATGCTGGGGTGCGCCAATTCGGCGAGGTACTGCCGCTCGGCGACGGCCACGGCCTGCGCATCGGCATCGCCGCCGTGCAGCAGGCCCTTGAGCACCACCCACCGGTCGCTCACATTGCGGTCGATGGCCAGATAGATCCAGCCCATCCCACCGTGCGCGATACAGCCCTGAATCTCATACTGCCGGGCCACCATATCGCCCGGCTGCAGATAGGGGCGGAAATCATAAGGCGCACCACAGGTTTCGCAATTCCCGACCGTGGTCGAGGGCCGCGCGGCGCTCGCCCGGCCCACCGGCTTACCGCATCGCCAGCAGAACCGGCGATTCTCCGCCACCACCGGATTCTCGAGCACCGCCCGCCGCGGATCCACCGGCGGCACAGTGGGAATCGGCACCAGCCCGGCGCCGAGCCGACGCACCGTCGGCCGCGTGCGAGCCGTACGCCCGCTCCGCCCGGACGGCTGCGTGAACGCCTGGGTCGGTTGCTCCGTGGACTCGGATCGCTGCGTGTGCTCGCCGGTCTCGTCAGGGTTTTCGTCAGCCGCGGCCATGGTGATCAGTCCTGGTAGGTGGGCTGGGGTGGGCCGGAGGACGGACCCAGCACCGAGAGCAGCCACCGTTGATACAGCCTGCTCCAGGTGCCGTCGGCGCGGATGCGTTCCAGCGTGGCGTTGACGAAACGGACCATATCGTCGTTGCCCTTGGGGATTCCGACACCGTACGGTTCGTCGCTGAGATTGTCGCCGACCATTTCGGTGTAGTACTGGTCCTGGATCGCCAACCCGGCCAGTAGCGCATCGTCGGTGCTGACCGCGTCGACCTGACGCTGCTGCAGCACCACCAGGCAGTCAGCCCAGGCGGGCACGGTCAGGATGGAGGCGGCGGGCTGTTTGCGCCGGATCAGATTCAGCGAGGTGGTGCCCGCGGCCACGCACACGCGCTTACCCGCCAAGTCGGCCAATCCGGTGATACCGGAGTTCTTCACGGCCAGAACCCGTTGGTGCGACAGGAAATACGGGGTGGAGAAGTCCACGCGCTGACGCCTGTCGCAGGTGATGGTCATGGTCTTCACCACCACGTCGACGGTGTGCTCCTGCAGCGCGCGTTCGCGTTCGGCCGAGCTGAGCATCCGATACTCCACCCGCTCCGGGTCGCCGAACAGATCGCGGGCGATCTCCTTGGCGATGTCGACGTCGAAACCGGCCAGGGTGCCGGTGATCGGGTCGCGGAAGCTGAACAGGTTGCTGCCCGGGTCGAGGCCGACCAGCAACCGGCCGCGGGCGCGGATGGCGTCGAGGGCGGGCCCGTTCTCGGCGCCGGTCGGGCGCAGGCTCGCCGTCGGGTTCGGGCACGACTGATCGATATTCGGCGGTGGCGATGTCATCGTCGGCGCCGCAGTGGCTTTGGCAGGCAACGGCAGCTCGGTGTAGGCGGCCGAACGTTCGGTTCGCGACGCGGTGGGTTGGTCCTGACAACCCGTCACCAGCAGCGCGATCGCGGCCAGGACGGGGACCAGGGTTCGGCGTGCGATCATCGGTACTCCCGCAGTCGCGGCCACAGGCCCGCCAAGACGAACACGGCGGCCAGCACGGACAGGATCAGCGCACCCGGAGCCAGGACATCCAGGCTGCGGGCGGCGTCGGATACATTGTCCCGCAAGGTTTTCCGGGTCTCGGTGAGACCCTCGCCGAGAGCGCTGTCGAGGGCGACCACCGACGCGGTGGCCTCGGTGGAGCCCGGGCCGATCGCGACCGCGCCCGCTCCGGGGAAGTCGCCGCGGGCGAGGGCGTCGTTCATGCGCTGATGCGCCTCGCGCCACTGGTCCAGCGCCGCCTTGGCGGAGGCGACGTCGCCGGATCCCGGTGCATGCTTCGGGTAGCGGGTGAGTAGGGAGGTCACCTTCGCGGTCGCGTTGTCGTAGGTGTGGTCGTAGTCGCCGCTGGCGTCGCGGCGGACCAGTTTCAGGGTCTCGGCGGCCCGTGCCTGCTGGACCAGGATGCGGCTCTCGGTCAGATCCGAGGTCGGCACGGTGCCGTCGTCGCGGCCGTGGGTGGTCGACACCGCCGAGATAGCCCCGGCCGTCACCGTCCACGCCAGCAGGATCACCAGGGTGCCCGAGGCCAGCAGCAGGCCGGGGTTCAGCACCCGATGCCAGCGCCGGGCCAGATACAGCTGGGCGGCGATCAGGGCCGCCAGCGCCAGGACGGGCAGGATGATCGCCGACCACGGCGGCCGCACGTGGTGGCGCTGGGTGGCCTCGATCGCCGCCGACCGATGCTCCTGCAGCTCCCGCGCCATGGGCAGCACCTTGGTCTGCATCAGATTGGACGCTTCGCTGAGGTAGGCGGCGCCCACGGGGTGGCCGTCGCGGTTGTTGGCGCGGGCGGTTTCGATCAGGCCGGTGTAGACGGGGAGCTGGGTGGCGATGCCGGTGCGGAGCTGGCCGTCCGGGTCGGCGCCGCCGGTGCTGCTGGACTGGGTCACCAGTTCGGCCGACGCCTCGCCGATCGCCTGGTCGTAACGGTCACGCACCGGTTTGGGCTCCAGGCCCCCGGAGATGAAGGCGGTGCCGGCGGCGGCGTCGGCCACCGACAGCGAGGTGTAGAGGTGCTGGGCGGAATTCGCATCCGGTTCGGCCTGGTCCAGCAGGTAGTCCAGGGCGTGCTGGCGGCTGCTCACCACCGAGGCGGTCACCACGCCCGCGACCAGGCATGAGCCCAGCAGCAGCAATCCGATGGCAATCAATTTGGCGGGGGAGGACCGGAGGAAGGCGCGCAGGTCGGTGGCGTCGAGCTGCCGGCGCATGGCGGCGGCAGCGGCCCGCGGCGACAGCTCGTCGAGCCGGGGTTGCCCCGTCCGAGCCATATCCACCTCCATCCGTTCACCGGCCGATGCCGTGTGGACTGAGCTTATTGTGGTCGTATCGGCGCCGCTTCGGGTGTCGCCCGGGCAAGCTGACCCGGTCGGATCGGGTTCGGGCGGTGTGAACAGCGCTGGCGTGGATGGGACGAGGGCGAGCATGCGTGGTGACGGAGACGGCTTTGTGGTGAACCCCGACGGGACGCGGAACTGGGGTCGGTTCGGGGCAGCCGGACTGTTGCTGCGGGCGCCGCGAGCCGGCGGCGGGGCCATGGTGCTGTTGCAGCATCGGGCGCCGTGGAGCCATCAGGGCGGCACCTGGGCGCTGCCCGGTGGTGCCCGCGACAGCCACGAGACCAGCGTGCACGCGGCCGTGCGGGAGGCGCAGGAGGAAACCGGGATCGAGCCCGCCGCGGTCCGGGTGCGCGGTTGCCGGGTGACCGCGACCATGCCCAGCGGCTGGACCTACACCACCGTCGTCGCCGATGCCGCCGAACCCCTGCCGACCACGGCCAACAAGGAGAGCGCGGAACTGGCCTGGGTGCCCGAGGAAGAGGTGGAACAGCGGCCGCTGCATCCGGGTTTCGCGGCATCCTGGCCGTTGCTGCGGGCCGAGTCGGCCCGGATCAGCCTGGACGGGGTGGCCGATGCGGCGGCGGTGGCCGCGGTGCTGCCGCGCACGGTGGATCTGGCCGAGCGCGGATTCGTGTGGCTGCATGCCAACGGGCAGGCGGGGCGCACCGCACGGATCACCGAGGGCCGGAAAGCGGTGGATTTGGCCGGAAATGTGTTGGTGCTCACTCTGGAGCAGGTGTTGTCTTGAGGCATGACCGCACGCGAGGTGCCGACATATTGCCGGATCTGTGAACCACTCTGCGGATTGATCGCCACGGTCGAGGACGGCCGGGTGGTGCAGTTGCGGCCCGACCGCGAGCATCCGCTGTCGCGGGGTTTCGCCTGCCCGAAGGGGATCGCGTTCACCGAGATCCAGAACGATCCGGATCGGGTGCTGTATCCGTTGCGGCGCACCGCGGGCGGTGAATTCGAGCGGGTGTCGTGGGAGACGGCGCTCGACGAGATCGGGGCGCGGCTGCGGGCCATCGTGGGTGCCCACGGCCGGGAAAGTCTGGGATGGTATTTCGGTAACCCGTCGTCGTTCTCGTATTCGCATGCGTTGTGGCTGATCGGATTTCAGCTTGCCGCCGGGATACGGCACATGTATTCGGCGGGGTCGCAGGATGTGAACAATCGGTTCGTGGCCAGTCATCTGCTGTACGGGTCGCTGACCAGTGTGCCCGTGCCGGATCTGGACCGGACCGAGTTCCTGTTGATGGTAGGTGCGAATCCGGTTGTCTCGCACGGGAGTGTGGTGAGTGCGCCGCGCATTCGGGACAAGCTCACCGGTATCACCAAGCGGGGCGGGCGCGTGGTGGTCGTGGATCCGCGGCGTTCGGAGACCGCGCGGTTGTTCGAGCACGTGGGGGTGCGGGCCGACACCGATGCGTGGCTGCTGGCCTCGATGGTGCAGGTGATCTTCGCCGAAGGACTCGAGGATGCGGCGGCGCTGCGCGAGCAGGCGAGCGGAGTGGCCGAATTGCGTCATGCGGTGGCCCGATTCACGCCCGAAGCCACTGCCGCGGTGACCGGTGTGGACCCGCAGACCGTGCGCGCGCTGGCCCGCGATCTGGCGCGGGCGCCCCGGGCGGCCGTGTACGGGCGGACCGGTTCGTGTCTGGGTCGCCATGCCACGCTGGTGGCCTTCCTCATCGATGTGCTCGCCGCCGTGACCGGCAATCTCGACCGGCCGGGCGGTTCGGTGTTCGGTAAGGAGCTGGTGGCGGTGTCGCAGCTCAATGCGCGGCTCGGGCTGGTCGGCTACGACAAGCGGCGTTCGCGCATCGGCGGCTTTCCGGATGTGCTGGGGACGTTTCCGGCGGCGATCATGGCCAAGGAGATCACCACGCCCGGGCCGGGTCGGCTGCGCGCGCTGTTCACCTCGGCCGGTAATCCGGTGCTGTCGGTGCCCAACGGTGACGAACTCGCCTCGGCGCTACGGGAACTCGATCTGTTCGTCTCGATCGACCTGTATGTCAACGACTCCAACCGGATGGCCGACTACATCCTTCCGGCCACCACATTCCTCGAACGAGACGATGCCCCGCTGCCCTTCACCGCGCTCGCGCCGACGCCGTACACGCAGTACACCGAGCGGGTGGTGGAGCCGTACGGCGAGGCCCGGGAGGAATGGGAGATCATCGATGAGATCGCTCGGCGAATCGGGGTGCAGCCGTTCACCTTCGGGCCTGCGCGGCCGGTCGGGAAGCTATTGAGCGCGGTACGACAGCGAATTCCGGGTGGCGCTGCGCTGCGGGTACCGCCGCGGCTGCTGCTCGATATGGCATTGCGTACCGGCCCCTACGGTGATCTGTTCGGTCTGCGGCGGGGCGGGGTGAGCCTGCGGATGCTGCGTCGGCATCCGCACGGTGTGGTGTTGGCCGAGCACATCACCACCGGTGTGCTGCGACATGTGGTGCGGCACAAGGGGCACCGCGTCCAACTGGCGCCGCCGGAAATCATCGCCGAGCTGAACCACCTGACCCAGCCGGCCACCGACCCCGCCTTCCCCCTGCGAGTCATCAGCATGCGCGAGTTGAAATCCCACAACTCCTGGATGCACAACGCCGAGGCCCTGATCGCCCGCCGCCAACACGCCGCCCGCATCCACCCCAAGGACGCCGCCGTGGCCGGTATCACCGACGGCGAACGCTGCCGGGTGACCTCCCCCCACGGCTCGATCGAGCTGACCGCCCACCTCACCGAGGACATGACCGAGGGCACCGTCGCCATCCCCCACGGCTGGGGCCACACCGGCGGCTGGCGCCGGGCCACCGCCGCAGGCGGCGCCAACGTCAACCTCCTCATGTCCACAGCCATCACCGACGTAGAACCCCTAGCAGGCATGGCCCACCTCAACGGCGTCCCCGCCCGCCTGGACCCGGCGAAAACCACGCCGAGTCAATAGGAAACGAACCACGCCGAGTCAATAGGAAACGAACCACGCCGGGTCAATAGGAAACGAAGCCGGGCCATAGGAAAGAAGCACGCCGGAAACGAGTTTCCTCTTACCTCGGCGGCGAGTCTTCGCGTTACCCCGGCGGTGAGCCCTCTCATTACCCGGCGGTGAGCCTTCTCATTACCCCGCCCCGACGCCCCCTAGGGCGTCGGGGCGGGGTCCTGGTGAGATTTCAGCAACCTCAGCGCGCGGCGTTCTCCAGCAGTCGTTGCTTCAGCGCACGGGCGGCGGCCTCGGGGTCGCGGGCCTCGGTGATTGCGCGGACCACCACGACTCTGCTGGCGCCCGCGGTCAACACCTCGTCGAGACGCTCGTGGTCGATGCCGCCGATGGCGAACCACGGGCGGGTGGGGTGGGAGTCGGCGGTGGAGCGGACCAGGTCGAGGCCTGCGGGGGTGCGGCCGGGTTTGGTGGGGGTGGTCCAGACCGGGCCGGTGCAGAAGTAGTCGATGTGTTCGTCGATGGCGGCCAGGCCCGCCTGGTTGCGGTTGTGGGTGGAGCGGCCGATCACCACATCGGGGCCGACGATCTTGCGGGCATACCAGGGCGGCAGATCGCCCTGGCCGAGATGCAGGACATCGGCCCCGGCGGCCAAGGCGATATCGGCGCGGTCGTTCACCGCGAACAATGCACCGTGTCGGCGCGCGGCCGCCTTCAGTTCGGCGAGGGCGCCCAGTTCCGCGCGGGCCTCCAGCGGTCCGAACTCGGCCTCACCGGGTGAACCCTTGTCGCGCAGCTGGATGATGTCGACCCCGCCGGCCAGCGCCGCCTCGGCGAACTGGGCCAGGTCGCCCTTGTCACGGCGGGCGTCTGTGCACAGGTACAGCCGCGCGGTGGCGAGGCGGTCCCGGGGTGCGACGGGTCGGTTCGGAAGGGACGGTTGCACGCCCTCGACCGTAACCGCGCTAACGTGGGTAGGCGAAACGAGTAAGCATCCCTGACGCGAAGGCGGCCGCGCGGGGAGGCCGTGCCCGGATATATCGGGACCGAGCGAGGTGGAAGGTAATGCGGACTCTGGCCGTCGTGGGTGGGGGCGTGATCGGACTGGCGGTGGCGTGGCGCGCCGCCGAATCGGGGTGGGCGGTCACGGTATTCGATCCCGCCGTCGCCACCGGCGCATCCTGGGTCGCGGGCGGCATGCTCGCACCGCTGTCGGAGGGCTGGCCCGGTGAGGAGGCCGCCCTCGAGTTCGGGGCTGCGTCGCTGGGCCGCTGGCCGGAATTCGGCGCCCGACTCGAGGAGGCGACCGGGACCTCGGTCTTCGTCGCCGCGCAGACCCTGACCGTCGCCTTGGACGCGGCCGACGCCGCCGACCTGCGCACGATCGCCGAATTCGTCGGCAGCCGAGGTCACGAGATGCAACTGCTCGACCGCGCCGGGGTGCGGGAGAAGGAACCCGCTCTCGCGCGCACCGTGCGGGCCGGTCTGCTCGCGCCCACGGAACCGGCTGTGGACAACAGGCTGTTGCTCGAGGCCCTGCGCCGCTGCTGTGAACAGGCCGGTGTCCACATCCAGGCGACCTCCGTCGAGGCCGTGGACGACCTCGACCACGACCAGATCGTGCTCGCCGCCGGGGCCGCCTCTGCGCGCCTGTGGCCGAGCCTGCCGGTCCGCCCGGTGAAGGGTGAGATCCTGCGTCTGCGCCATCGGCCCGGCGCACCCCCGCCACCGCGGCGCGTGGTCCGTGCGCGGGTGCACGGCCACCCGATCTATATGGTGCCGCGCGCCGACGGCATCGTCCTCGGCGCCACCCAGTACGAGGCCGGTTTCGACACCGCCGTGACCGTCGCCGGCGTGCGCGACCTGATCGCCGACGCCGAGGAGGTCCTGCCCGCCCTCGGCGAATACGAACTGGCCGAGGCGAGTGCGGGCTCGCGCCCCGGCACTCCCGACAACCTGCCGCTGATCGGCCGCCTCACCGACCGCGTCATCGCCGCCACCGGCCACGGTCGCAACGGCATGCTGGGCGTGCCGATCACCGCCGACGCCGTGGCGGCCGTGCTCGACGGCGATGTGCTGCCCGAGGCGAAAGCCGCGCAGCCGCAACGTTTCGCGCGGTCGGCGGCGGTCTCCGGGATCAACGAGGGCTCTCGGTGACACCCACTGCCAGGCGGCTCGACCGCCGTGACGGTGCCCGAGGCCACCACAGCTCACACAGTGCTGTGCACCGCGAAATCGCCGGTGCGGCACCATTATCAGGAGGTATGCGATGACGGCAATCCCCGTCGGAGTCACCGTGAACGGTCAGGACCACGAGTTCGCCGAGCCACCGACCGTGCGGGAACTATTGCAACAGCTGGGCCTGCCCTGCCAGGGCGTCGCCTTGGCGGTCGACGGTGCGGTGTTCCCCAAGTCGCGCTGGGACGAACCGGTCGGCCGGGGCTGGGACATCGAGGTGCTGACGGCGGTGCAAGGTGGATAGCGTCATGGAACCTTTGCAGATCGCGGATCGGAAATTCGGCTCGCGGCTGATCATGGGCACCGGCGGTGCCGACAATCTGGCCGTGCTGGAGGAGGCGCTGATCGCCTCGGGCACCGAGTTGACCACGGTCGCCATGCGCCGGGTGGATGCGGCGGGCGGCACGGGCGTGCTGGATCTGCTGAAGCGCCTGGACATCGCCCCGCTACCCAATACCGCCGGATGTCGCACGGCGGCAGAGGCCGTGCTCACCGCCCGGCTGGCGCGTGAGGCGCTGGACACCGACTGGGTGAAGCTCGAGGTCATCGCCGACGAGCGCACCCTGCTGCCCGACGCCATCGAGTTGGTCGGCGCGGCAGAGCAGTTGGTCGACGACGGCTTCGTCGTCCTGCCCTACACCACCGACGACCCGGCGCTGGCCAAGCGCCTCGAGGACGTCGGCTGTGCCGCCGTCATGCCCCTGGGCTCGCCCATCGGCACCGGACTGGGCATCGGCAATCCGCACAATATCGAGATGATCGTGGCCGCCGCCGGTGTGCCGGTCATCCTCGATGCGGGCATCGGCACCGCCAGCGACGCCGCCCTGGCCATGGAACTCGGCTGCTCGGCGGTCCTGCTGGCCACCGCCGTCACCCGTGCCCGCCGACCGGCCGTGATGGCCGCGGCCATGGCGGACGCGGTCAAGGCCGGTTACCTGGCCCGCGAGGCGGGGCGGATTCCCAAGCGCTTCTGGGCGCAGGCGTCCTCGCCCGCGTTGTGACCGGACAGCTCACGGCCCCGATCCTCCGATCAGGGGATCCCTCGGGGCCTCGCTCAGGGTCCGGCTCATCCTGAAGGATGATCGCGGACGCGACCTCTGAGCGATAGTGCTGTGGACGTTTCTCCGCAAGACTGGGTGCCATGATCGAAGTGAGAGGCCTGACCAAGCGGTTCGGTGCGACCGTCGCGGTCGACGACCTGTCGTTCACGGTCAAGCCCGGTCAGGTGACCGGGTTCCTCGGGCCCAACGGTGCCGGTAAGTCGACCACCATGCGCATGATCCTCGGTCTCGATCAGCCCACCGCCGGTGAGGCCATGATCGGCGGGGTGCCGTATCAGCAGCTCGACCATCCGCTGCGGCTGGTCGGCGCGCTACTGGACGCCAAGTGGGTGCATCCGAACCGGTCGGCCCGCGCGCACCTGCGCTGGCTGGCGGCCGCCAACGATCTGCCCGCGGCGCGGGTCGACGAGGTGCTGCGGTTGGTCGGCCTCAGCGAGGTCGCCGACAAGAAGGCCGGCGGCTTCTCCCTCGGCATGTCGCAGCGGCTGGGCCTGGCCGGGGCGCTGCTCGGCGACCCGCCGGTGCTGCTGTTCGATGAGCCGGTCAACGGCCTGGACCCGGAGGGCATCCTGTGGATCCGCCGGTTCATGCAGCGACTGGCCGCCGAGGGCCGCACGGTGCTGGTCTCCAGCCATCTGCTGTCGGAGATGGCCCAGACCGCGGATCATCTGATCGTCATCGGCCGCGGCAAGCTGATCGCCGACACCAGCACCAAGGACTTCATCGAACGCGCCTCGGAAGCGACGGTGCGCGTGCGCAGCCCGCAGCTGGATCAGTTGCGCAGCCTGCTCACCTCCAACGGTATGACCGTCCGCGAGGACGAGGGCGCCCTGCTGGTAGTGGGCGAAACCAGCGACGCCGTCGGCAAATTGGCCGGCGCCAACAGCATCACGCTGTACGAGCTTGCGCCGCA
Organism: Nocardia transvalensis; assembly: GCF_015477765.1. Lineage (GTDB taxonomy): Bacteria > Actinomycetota > Actinomycetes > Mycobacteriales > Mycobacteriaceae > Nocardia > Nocardia transvalensis_A. The sequence goes on from NZ_JADLQQ010000003.1 coordinate 717,992, forward strand.
GCGGGCCTCGCTCGAGGAGGCGTTCATGCGGATGACCGGTGGTGCGGTGGAGTACCACGGCGAAGGTATCGAACAGGTGATGGGAGGTGCGCTCTGATGGGCGTGTTGGCTGCGGAACGGATCAAGCTGACCTCGACCAAGTCTCCCCTGTGGTGCACCGCCCTGACCGTGGTGTTCGCCCTGGGTATCGCGGCGCTGTTCAGCCTGCTGATCAATGTCAGCGTCCGCGAGTACAACAAGGAGATCGCCGCCGGGCACCAGACGATGACCGAGGCGCCCTACCCGGACAACGCGATCGCCGCGCTGGGCATCACCGGTGCGTCCCAGGGCATTCCGGGCTTCGGCTACATCATGATCATGATCCTGGCCGCGCTGGCGATCACCAGCGAATACCGGTTCGGGACCATCAAGGCCACCTTCATGGCGGTGCCCAATCGCACCTCCGTGCTGCTGGCCAAGGCGGGGCTGATCGCCGTCGCGGCGGCCGCACTGTCGGCGGTGCTCACCTTCGTGAGTTTCTTCATCTTCAAGGCGATCGTGTCCGCCGACGGAGGGCGCAACCTGAGCCTGACCCATGGTGATCCGCGGGTCTTCTACTCGGTGCCGATCTTCATCGCCCTGGTGGTGTTCCTGGCCGTCGGTATCGGCGCACTGATCCGGCAATCGGCGGGCGCACTGACGCTGCTGATCGTCTGGCCGGTGCTGATCGAGCCGATCATCGGAGCGTTCGGCAAGGTCGGCCGCAATATCCAGGTGCTGCTGCCGTTCCAGAACGCCGGCCGCTTCCTCGGTACCGCAGGGGGCGATGGCCTGCCCTGGCACTGGGGTGCGTGGGGTGGCCTGCTCTACTTCGCGGCCTTCGTCGCGATCGTCTATGGCGCCGCGCTGTTCGTGGTGAACAAGCGCGACGCGTAAGACCTGCCCGAGCTCCGGGGCGACCTTCCCTCGCCGCCCCGGGGATGGGAGAGCGGTCCTGTCGGGGGACCGCTGCGCCCGGTCACGTCGGTCACTGCCCGTCCGACGTGACGAACACCGGCCCGATGCGAGTCTTCGCATCGGGCCGGTGCTGTGTTGTCGTGCGGGCAGGCGCTCGAGCGTCGACCAGCCTGTTCGACGGCCAGTTTGGAAACATTCAGTTAATTGCGGGGAACGTCACTTCCACCTAGAAATATGCATAGGTAGCATCGGCCTCAGCAAACAACGCGCTATCTGTCGGCGGACCCATCGATGTGTTCGCTCCGTCGAATCGAAGAGGTGGCACGTGACGATCATGGGTAACCCGCCCGCCGAGCAGCCGCTGAGATACGCTCGGGACGTGAGCGAAAAACCCTCCGGTGACGGCGAAAACGCGCGTCGGACGGACGGTTCGGGGACGGGGTCGGAGAAGGACTCCTCCGCGCGCGGCTTGGGCGGTCGCCGCCGTCGGCTCGACGACGGCGAAGGCGATCGCGCGCGATCCGACCTCGTCATACCGCTCACCCCCGTCGACGGCGAGGATGCGGTCCGCCGCCCCGGCGTCCGGCTGCGCCCGGGCCAGTGGTCGGCATTGATGTCGGCGGCCAATACCCGGCCGGACCTGATCGGCGTGATTCGCAAGGCCCGTCAGAACCTGCCCGGCGATCCCGCCTTCGGTGATCCCCTGTCGCTGTCGGGCCCCGGAGGCCCACGGGCCGTGGCGCGGGCGGCGGACAAACTGGTCGGCGACACACCCAGTGCGGCCAAGGAGATCGGCCTGGGCGCCCTGCAGGTCTGGCAGGCGATGCTGGAGCGGGTGGGCCGTGGCAAGGGCACTCAGGAAGTGACCGTCATGTTCACCGATCTGGTGGCCTTCTCGAGTTGGTCGCTGTCGGCCGGGGACGAGGCCACGCTGGAGCTGTTGCGGCGGGTCGCCAAGGCCATCGAGCCGCCGATCGTGGATCGGGGCGGCCAGGTGGTCAAGCGCATGGGTGACGGGGTGATGGCGGTGTTCGGATCGCCGGATCGCGCTCTGCGGGCCGCGGTGGCCGCCAAGGAGAACCTGGAGCACGTGGAGGTGCAGGGCTATCGGCCGCAGATGCGCATCGGCCTGCACACCGGGACCCCGCGGGAATTCGGCGGGGACTGGTTGGGTGTGGACGTCACGATCGCGGCCCGCGTGATGGAGGCGGGCGGCAACGGCAACACCATGCTCTCGGAGTCCACGCTGCAGGCGCTGAGCTCGGAGACGCTGGCCGAGCTGGGCTACGCCGCCCGGCCGTATCGGCGGAGCTTCTTCGCCGCTCCGTTGAGCGGTGTGCCAGAGGACTTGCGGATATTCCGGCTGGACGGAGAGTAGGGGCTACTGCCACCAGACGGCCGCGCCCGCGGCGGCCAAGACCGCGCATGCGCCGAGTGCGACCGCGAGCACTCGGTTGCTGTTCTTCCAGGTGCTGATGGCTCCGCCGATCAGGAATCCGGCCAGGGCCAACAGGAAGACGACGATCACGGAATGGGACACGCGCCCATCATGCCTGTTCGAGATCCAACCGGGCCTCGCGGCCTTGCACAGCCCTCTTGACCTGGAACTTTGATAATTAACAAGCACGCAGGCTTGATTTTTTCTGACCTCGATGTGACCCTGTAACCGACGCGGCGACGGCGCTGCGCAGGCTCAGGTCGCAGGAGGGTCGCTCACCATGACCACCAGTCTGGGGGCCGATGGGGAGGTTCTCCGCATCGGCAACTGCTCCGGGTTCTACGGCGACCGGTTCAGTGCGATGCGCGAGATGCTCGAGGGTGGGCAGCTCGATGTGCTGACCGGGGACTATCTCGCCGAACTCACCATGTTGATCCTCGGCCGGGATCGGATGAAGGATCCGAGCCTCGGCTATGCCAAGACCTTCGTCCGGCAGCTCGAGGACTGTCTGGGGCTGGCGCTGGAGCGCGGGGTGCGGATCGTGGCCAACGCCGGTGGCCTGAATCCTGCCGGACTCGCGCAGCGGCTGCGGGAGGTCGCCGAAAAGCTCGGTGTCACAGCCGCGGTCGCCCATGTGGAGGGCGACGACCTGATGCCCCGCGCGGCCGAGCTGGGGCTCGGCACTCCGCTGGCGGCCAATGCCTACCTCGGTGCCTGGGGCATCGCCGAATGCCTGAAGGCCGGCGCCGATGTGGTGGTGACCGGCCGGGTCACCGACGCCTCGCTGGTCGTCGGCCCGGCGGCAGCCCACTTCGGCTGGGGTCGTACCGATTTCGACGCACTGGCGGGTGCGGTGGTGGCCGGTCACGTCATCGAGTGCAGCACCCAGGCCACCGGCGGCAACTTCTCGTTCTTCACCGAGATCGATGACCTGGACCGCCCCGGCTTCCCGATCGCCGAGGTGCGCCGCGACGGCAGCAGCGTGATCACCAAGCACGAGAACACCGGCGGCACGGTCACGGTCGATACCGTCGAGGCGCAGCTGATGTACGAGATCCAGGGCGCGCGCTACGCCGGGCCGGACGTGACCACCCGGCTCGACACCATCCGGCTCGGCCAGGAAGGGCCGGATCGAGTACTCATCAGCGGGGTCGCCGGTGAGGCACCGCCGCCGCGGCTGAAGGTGTCGCTGAACACCCTGGGTGGATTCCGCAACGAAATGACCTTCGTGCTGACCGGCCTGGACATCGACGCCAAGGCCCAGCTGGCGAGGCGGCAGCTGGAGACCTGGTTGCCGACCCGGCCCGCAGAGCTGGACTGGACGCTGGCCCGGCTGGATCACCCCGACGCCGAGACCGAGGAGCAGGCCAGCGCGCTGCTGCGCTGTGTGGTGCGGGATCCGGATCCGAACAAGGTGGGGCGCGCCTTCTCCAATGTGGCCGTGGAGCTGGCGCTGGCCAGCTACCCGGGTTTCACACTGACCTCACCGCCCGGAAACGGTTCGCCCTACGGCGTTTTCACTCCCGGCTATGTCGATGCCGACGCGGTCGCGCAGGCGGCTGTGCTGGCCGACGGCACACGGATCGAGATCGCCGCCTCACCCACCACCCGGGAACTCGCCGAGGTCGACGAGCCCGCCCTGCCGGAACCGTTGCCGCACAGCGCTACTCGCCGCGTTCCGCTCGGCACGATCGCGCTGGCGCGCAGCGGCGACAAGGGCGGTAACGCCAATATCGGTGTGTGGGTGCGGACCGACGAGCAGTGGCGCTGGCTGGTGCACGCGCTCACCGTCGGCGAACTGCGGCTGCTGCTGCCGGAAACCGCCAAGCTGCCGATCACCCGGCACGTCCTGCCGAATCTGCGGGCACTCAACTTCATTGTCGAGGGTCTGCTCGGACAGGGCGTGGCCTATCAGGCGCGATTCGATCCACAGGCCAAGGGGCTCGGCGAATGGCTGCGCTCCCGCCATGTCGACATCCCCGTGGAGTTGTTGTGATGAATATGTGGGAAACGCCGGAGCGACGTGAACTGCGGGCGACCGTCCGGGGCTTCGTCGAGCGCGAAATCCTTCCCTCCCTGGGCGATTGGGAGCGTGCGGGTGAGATTCCGCGCGAATTACACAAGAAGGCAGGGGCTTTGGGATTGCTGGGGATCCAGTTTCCCGAGTCCACAGGAGGTTCGGGCGGGGACGGCATCGACGCGGCGATCGTCTGCGAGGAGATGCATCAGGCGGGTGCCTCGGGCGGGCTGTTCGCCTCGCTGTTCACCTGTGGAATCGCCGTGCCGCACATCATCGCGTCGGGTAACAGCGAGCACATCGAACGCTGGGCGAAGCCGACGCTGGCAGGGGAGAAGATCGGCTCGCTGGCCATCACCGAACCCGGTGGCGGCTCCGATGTCGGGCATCTGACGACCAGCGCCGCGCGCGACGGTGATCACTTCATCGTCAACGGCGCCAAGACCTACATCACCTCCGGTGTGCGGGCGGACTTCGTCGTCACCGCCGTGCGCACGGGTGGGCCCGGTGCGGGCGGGGTGTCGCTGCTGGTGGTGGAGAAGGGCACACCAGGATTCACCGTGAGCCGCAAGCTGGAGAAGATGGGCTGGCTGGCCTCCGACACCGCCGAGCTGTCCTATGTGGACGTGCGGGTGCCCGTGGAGAATCTGGTCGGCCCGGAGAACAGCGGCTTCGCCCAGATCGCCATGGCTTTCGTCAGCGAGCGGGTCGGGCTGGCCACGCAGGCCTACTCTCAGGCGCAGCGCTGCCTCGACCTGACGCTGCAGTGGTGCCGGGACCGGGAAACCTTCGGCCGCCCGCTGATCAGCCGCCAGGCCGTGCAGAACACCCTCGCCGAGATGGCGCGGCGCATCGACGTGGCCCGGGTCTACACCCGCAAGATCGTCGAACGCGCCGCCGAGGGCGAGACCGATCTGATCGCCGAGGTGTGTTTCGCCAAGAACACCGCCGTGGAGGCGGCCGAATGGGTGGCCCACCAGTCGGTGCAGCTGTTCGGCGGCCTGGGCTACATGCGCGAATCCGAGGTGGAGCGGCAGTACCGTGATATTCGCATCCTCGGCATCGGCGGTGGCACCACCGAGATCCTGACCGCCTTGGCAGCAAAACGATTGGGGTACCAATCTTGACCATCCTGCGCACTTCCGTAGATCCGAAAGCGCCGGACTATCGGGCCGCCGCCGAGGCGATGCAGGCCAAACTCGCCGAGATCGAGGCCGAATTCGCCAAGGCCGTGGCCGGTGGCGGCCCGGACAAGCTGGCCCGCCATCGCAAGCGCGGCAAGCTGACCGCGCGCGAGCGCATCGAACTGCTCATCGACGAGGATTCGCCGTTTCTGGAGCTGTGCCCGCTGGCCGCGTGGGGCAGCGAATTCCACGTGGGTGCGAGCCTGGTCGCCGGTATCGGCATCGTCGAGGGCGTCGAAACCATGATCGTCGCGCCGGATCCGACCGTGCGCGGTGGCACCTCGAATCCGTGGACGCTGCGCAAGAACCTGCGCATGAACGACATCGTCATGCAGAACCGGCTGCCGATCATCGGCCTGGTCGAATCCGGCGGCGCCGACCTGCCCACGCAGAAGGAGGTCTTCGTTCCCGGCGGGCGGATGTTCCGCGACCTCACGCAGGCGTCGGCGGCCGGAATCCCCACCATCGCACTGGTTTTCGGCAACTCCACCGCGGGCGGCGCCTACATTCCGGGCATGTCGGACTATGTGGTGATGATCAAGGAGCGCTCCAAGGTGTTCCTGGGCGGTCCGCCGCTGGTGAAGATGGCCACCGGTGAGGAATCCGACGACGAGTCGCTGGGCGGCGCCGAGATGCACGCGCGGATGTCGGGCCTGGCCGACTACCTGGCCGTGGACGAGCAGGATGCGATCCGGCTGGGCAGATCGATTGTGCGCCGGTTGAACTGGAAGAAACAGGGACCCGCGCCGCGTCCGCGCGAGGAAGTGATCGAGCCGCTCTACGACGCCGAGGAGCTGCTCGGCATCGTGCCGACCGATCTGAAGATCCCGTTCGACCCGCGCGAAGTGATCGCGCGCATCGTCGACGGCTCCGACTTCGACGAGTTCAAACCGCTCTACGGCGCCAGCCTGGTCACCGGATGGGCGGAACTGCACGGCTATCCGGTCGGTATTCTGGCCAACGCCCGGGGCGTGCTGTTCTCCGAGGAATCACAGAAGGCCACGCAGTTCATCCAGCTGGCCAACCAGTCGAACACCCCGTTGCTGTTCCTGCACAACACGACCGGCTACATGGTCGGCAAGGAGTACGAGCAGAAGGGCATCATCAAGCACGGCGCGATGATGATCAATGCGGTGTCCAACTCCAAGGTGCCGCACATCTCGGTACTGATGGGCGCCTCCTACGGGGCCGGGCATTACGGCATGTGCGGGCGCGCATACGATCCGCGGTTCGTCTTCGCCTGGCCCAGTGCGAAATCCGCGGTGATGGGCGGCGCCCAGCTGGCGGGTGTCATCTCGATCGTGGGCCGGGCCGCCGCCGAATCGAAGGGCCTGCCCTTCGACGAGGAGGCCGACGCCAATATGCGCGCGATGATCGAGGCGCAGATCGAGGCGGAATCGCTGCCGATGTTCATGTCCGGGCGCCTCTACGACGACGGCGTCATCGACCCCCGCGATACCCGAACGGTGTTGGGAATGGCGTTGTCGGCCATCCACAACGCCCCGATCGAGGGCGCCGACGGCTTCGGCGTCTTCCGGATGTGAGAGGGGCCCAGTCGATGGTCACCACTGTCCTGGTCGCCAATCGGGGCGAGATCGCGCGGCGCATATTCGCCACCTGCCGCCGCATGGGTATCGGCACCGTCGCGGTGTACTCGGATGCCGATGCGCAATCCCCGCACGTCGCCGAGGCCGATGCCGCAATCCGCCTGCCCGGCAACACTCCTGGCGAGACGTATCTGCGTGGCGATCTGATCATCGAGGCGGCATTGGCCGCCGGTGCGGATGCGATTCATCCCGGATACGGATTCCTGTCCGAGAACGCCGATTTCGCGCGCGCCGCGATCGAGGCCGGACTGGTGTGGGTGGGACCGCCGGTCAGCGCCATCGAGCAGATGGGCTCGAAGGTGGAGTCCAAGAAGATGATGGACGCCGCCGGAGTGCCGGTGCTGGCCGAGCTGAATCCGGCCGAGGTCACCGCCGAGATGCTGCCGGTGCTGATCAAGGCGTCCGCCGGTGGCGGGGGGCGCGGCATGCGCGTGGTGCGCTCGCTCGACGACCTTCCGGCGCAGCTGGAAGCCGCGCAGCGCGAGGCGGCGTCGGCCTTCGGTGATCCGACGGTGTTCTGCGAGCGCTACCTCGAGACCGGCAGGCATATCGAGGTGCAGGTGATGGCCGACACCCACGGCACCGTGTGGGCGGTCGGCGAGCGCGAATGTTCGATTCAGCGCCGCCATCAGAAGGTGGTCGAGGAGGCGCCCTCGCCGCTGGTGGAGAAGATCGACGGCATGCGCGAGCGGCTGTTCGAGGCGGCGCGGCTGGCGGCCGCGGCGATCGGATACGAGGGCGCGGGCACCGTCGAGTTCCTGGCCGATGACAAGGGGGAGTTCTTCTTCCTGGAGATGAACACCCGGCTGCAGGTGGAGCATCCGGTCACCGAGTGCACCACGGGCCTGGACCTGGTGCGGTGTCAGCTGCAGGTGGCGCAAGGGCAGCGGTTGGCGGCGACGCTGCCGCCGCTGCGCGGGCACTCCATCGAGGTGCGGCTGTACGCCGAGGATCCCGCGCACGATTGGCAGCCGCAGAGCGGGACCGTGCACAAGCTCGAAATATCCGGCACCGTCGAGGAGTTCGGCATTCTCGATCGGCCCGGCATTCGGCTGGATTCCGGCGTCGTCGACGGTTCGGTGGTCGGTGTGTACTACGACCCGATGCTGGCGAAGGTCATCTCCTACGCCGACACGCGCGATGAGGCGGCACGGTTGCTGGCGGCAGCCCTGCAGCGGGCCAGGATTCACGGCTTGGTCACCAACCGTGATCTGCTGGTCCGGGTTCTGCGGCATCCTGCCTTTCTGGCTGGTGAGACCGATACCGCCTTCTTCGACCGGCACGGGCTGGAAAACCTCTCCGCACCGGTGGTTTCCGAGGCAGACGAGCGGTTGTCGATCGTCGCGGCGGCGCTGGCCGAGGCCGCGGCCAACCGAGCCCGAGCACGTGTGGGCGGCGGCCTGCCCAGCGGCTGGCGCAATCTGCCCTCCCAGCCGCAGTCGAAGCGCTACGAGAGCCGTACCACCGGCACGCACGAGATTCGCTACCGGATCACGCGTACCGGCCTCGAGGTCGAGGGCCTCGACGGGCTCGAATTGGTCGAAGCCACACCGGATTCGGTGACTCTGCTGGTACCCGGGGAGCGGGGGCCGGTGCGGCGACGCTTCGAGATCACCCGCTACGGCGATCCCGGGTGGGTGTATATCGACTCGCCGCTCGGCCCGGTCGCCGTGCGGCGCCTGCCGCGCTTCGAGGATCCGTCAGAGCATGTGGCCGAGGGGTCGCTGCTGGCGCCCATGCCGGGTGCGGTGATCCGCCTCGGCGCCGAGGTCGGCGGTCGGGTGGAGAAGGGCCAGCCGATTCTGTGGCTGGAGGCGATGAAGATGGAGCACACGATCGCCGCCCCGGCCGACGGTGTGCTCACCGAACTGAATGTGACTGCGGGACAACAGGTCGACGTCGGCGCGGTGCTGGCGGTCGTGCAGGCAAGCGACACTCAGGAGTAAGCCATGAGTTTCATCGAGACCGACGAACAGAAGCAACTGCGTGCCGCGGTCGCCAAGCTCGCCGCCAAATACAACTTCCGCGACTACGTCGCCCCCAAGGCCCGCAAGAACGAGCCGCTGAGCGAATTGTGGGACGAGGCGGGCAAACTCGGCTTCCTGGGGGTGAACCTGCCCGAGGAGTACGGCGGCGGTGGCGCCGGCATCTACGAGCTGTCGCTGGTGATGGAGGAGCTGTCGGCGCACGGTGCGGGGCTGCTGCTGATGGTGGTCTCACCGGCCATCTGCGGCACCATCATCACCAAATACGGCACCGAGGAACAGAAACGGCACTGGCTGCCGAGACTGGCCGACGGCTCGTCGAAGATGGTGTTCGGCATCACCGAGCCCGACGCCGGATCCAACTCGCACCACATCACCACCACCGCGCGGCGCGACGGCGGTGACTGGATCCTCAACGGGCGCAAGATCTTCATCTCCGGCGTGGACCAGGCCGAGGCGGTGCTGATCGTGTCGCGCACCGAGGACGCCAAGACCGGCAAGCTCGAGCCCGCGCTGTTCATCGTGCCCACCGACGCCCCTGGTTTCGAGAAGACGCGGCAGGAGATGGACATCATCGAGCCGGACAGCCAGTTCACGCTGTTCCTCGACGATGTGCGGCTGCCCGCCGACGCCCTGGTCGGGCAGGAGGACGCGGCGCTGGCCCAGCTGTTTGCGGGGCTCAACCCGGAGCGCATCATGGGCGCCGCGATGGCCGTGGGCATGGGCCGCTACGCCATCGACCGGGCCGTGGAATACGCCAGGGAACGCCAGGTGTGGAAGGCGCCGATCGGCGCCCACCAGGGCATCGCCCATCCGCTGGCGCAGGTGAAGATCGAGTTGGAGCTGTCCAAGCTGATGATGCAGAAGGCGGCCGTGCTCTACGACTCCGGCGACGATTTCGGCGCCGCCGAGGCCGCGAATATGGCGAAATACGCGGCGGCCGAGGCCAGTATCAAGGCCCTCGATCAGGCCATCCAGACCCACGGCGGATCGGGGCTCACCCGCGATGTGGGTCTGGCGGGCATGCTCGCCGCCGCGCGCATCGGCCGGATCGCGCCGGTCAGCCGGGAAATGGTGCTCAACTTCGTCGCGCAGCATTCCCTGGGACTGCCGAAGTCGTACTGACCCGGAAGGAGGGTTCATGGGCGAGACTCCCGACGCGCCGTTCGTGCGCTACGACGTTCAGGACGGCTTTGCGGTGCTGACTCTGGACTCCCCACACAACCGCAACGCACTGTCGTCGCGGCTGGTGACCGAACTGCTGACGGGTTTGCAGCAGGCGGCCGCGGACGCTCGGGTGCGCGGGGTGGTGCTCACCCACACCGGCAACACCTTCTGCGCGGGTGCGGATCTGAAGGAGGCGCTGGACGCCGATCCGGCGGTCGCCGCGGATATCCGCACCCAATGGATGGTCTCGGTGCTGCGCACGATCCTCGAGCTGCCCAAACCCGTTGTCGCGCAGATAGACGGCAACGTCCGGGCCGGTGGGATGGGGATCGTCGCGGCCTGCGATATCGTCGTCGCCGGGCCCGGCAGCAGTTTCGCGCTCACCGAGGCGCGAATCGGATTGGCGCCCTTCATTATTTCGCTCACGCTACTGCCGCGGATGACCTCGCGGTCGGCCGCGCGGTACTTCCAGACCGGTGAGAGCTTCGATGCGGCCGAGGCGCAGCGGATCGGATTGATCACCGTGGCGGCCGACGATCCGGCGGCCGAGGTGACGCGGCTGCGTGCGGAGCTGCGGCTGGGATCGCCGCAGGGGCTGGCCGAAAGTAAGCGGCTGGTGAATGCGGGGATTCTCGCCGAACTCGAGAGATCCGCCGACGACCTGGCGAAACGCTCCGCCGGCTGCTTCGGCACCGCCGAGGTCATCGAGGGTATGACGGCCTTCTTTCAGCGTCGCCCACCGAGCTGGGCACAATAACCGATCATGGCGACCCCGCACGAACCGAAGCAGGACCGCAGCCGAGCCACTCGGCAGCGGCTGCTCGAGGCGACCATCGACTGCCTGGCCGAGATGGGCTGGGCGGCCGCCACCGTGGCCGTGGTCGCCGAACGGGCCGGGGTCTCGCGCGGCGCGGCGCAGCACCACTTCCCGACCCGGGAGGATCTGATCACCGCCGCGCTCGAGTACATGTTCGACACCCGGATGGCGCAGGCCAAGTCGGAGGCGCTGGCGTTCGCCGATATCGCCCAGGGCGTCACGCGGACCGAGGCGGTCGTCTCCGGTCTCGTGGAGTCCTACACCAGCCCGCTGTTCAAGGCTGCCCTGCAGGTGTGGACGCATGCGGCCGCCGACCCCGTGCTGCGCGAGCGCATCGTCCCCCTCGAGGCCCGCTTCGGCCGCATCGCCCACCGCATGGCGGTCGAGGCCCTCGGCGTCGACGACACCGATCCGGTCACCCACCATCTCGTACAGGCAACCCTCGACCTGGCTCGCGGGCTGGGACTGGCGGATGTGCTGACCGACGATTCGGCCCGCCGCAAGGAAATCGTGCAACAGTGGTCGGCGACCTTGCACGAGGCTTTGAAGGGTGCCGGAATCTCGTGAGCTGGATTACGGGATTTGGTCACCCGGTTGGTTCGGGTTTAAGCTGACTGAGCTTTGCTGACCAACGCAGCAAGTTCTGGCCCCGTCGTCTAGCGGCCTAGGACGCCGCCCTCTCAAGGCGGTAGCGCGGGTTCAAATCCCGTCGGGGCTACGTCGTTCGTCCCGCCCGATCCGGGCGGGTCTACCAGCCGAAAATCTCGGCCATCTCGATGGATTCGTCATCCCACCGGTCCTCGATGGCCCGGCGTTCCTGTTCCGGCAGGTCCGGAGACCAGCCCACGCGGCGCCAGAACGCTTCTCGGTGTTCGTCGCTGAGTGGATAGGGGGTGTTCATGGGATGCGTTCCTGATGCTCCCAGCATGCTTTCGGATATCCCAGGGTAGAGCCCGCGCACACCCGCCCGGGCCCACTTCGCAGGAAGTGGACCCGGGGCCGAGATCATCTGCGGCTCAGCGCTGTTGGGTCAGGTCGTACACCGTGACGCCGTCGACCTCTCGCGCGGTGAAATTCGCCTTCACCCACTCGGTGATCCGGACTCCGGAGGTATCCGACCGACGATGTCGGCGCTCGTCACCGGCGATGAAGTAGTGGATCCTGCCCTGGGATACATACCGCTGGAACTGCCCGAGTGTCGGCGCCGGGTCGCTGCCGTTGAAGCCGCCGATCGGCATTACGGGCAGTTCGGTGGCGAGCTGATAACCGGCCGCCGGCATCGAGCTGACGGTCGCCGCCGCCCAGGTGTAGGCGTCGGCATTGTCTTCCAGCAGCGCCAACAGCTGCTCGCCGGGATGGCTGGGCGCCATGAAGTTGCCGCCCCGGCCGCCTTCCGGCCCGCGCTCGCCCCGGGCGTGCTCCTGGGCCCACGGCGGCATGTCATGCATCGGCAACCTCGGGCCCGCACTGGGAAGCGGTCCGGCGTGCGCGGTGGCGATGGTGTCGACGGTGTAGGCGAGCGGCCCCGCAAGCGCGACGACCACGGCAGTCAGCGCGGTCACCACGGCTATTCGCCGCGGCGTGGGGATCAGGAGCAGAACCGCGACCACGATGCCGACGCTCAGTACCACCCATCGCAGCCATGGCAGGAACGAGGCGCTGCGCGACAACAGCATCCATGCCGTGGCGATGGTCAGGCCGAGTGTCAGCACGGCCGCACACCGCACCCATAGCCGTTCCCGATGCCGCCACAGCAGTACCGCACCCGCCCCGGTGAGCGCTGCGATCGCGGGCGAGAGTGCCACGGTGTAGTACTGGTGGAAGATCCCTTTCATGAGGCTGAACACCAGCCCGGTCACGATCAGCCAGCCACCCCACAGCACGAATGCGGCGCGGCGACGATCGGTGCGAGCGGCCTTGCCGCACAGAATAATTCCCGCGACCGACAACGCCAGTGCCGCCGGGAGCAGCCACGCGATCTGGCCACCCTGAGCGGGTTCGAACAGGCGAGTGATGCCCGCGCTGCCCCAGAACCCGGCGCCGCCGTGCGGCAGTTCACCACCCGGCCCCACGCTGCCGAACTCGTCGCCGTTGAGCCGCCCCAGCCCGTTGTAGCCCAGCGTCAGCTCCAGGATCGAATTATGCGGCGAGCCACCGAAATACGGCCGCGAGCCGGTCGGCCACACCTCGGCGATCAACACCCACCAGCCCGCGCCGACCAGCACCCCGACCAGCGCCGCGAACAATTGCGCGATCCGCACCGGCAGCCGCGGCGGCCCGGCGATCAGATAGGTGAGCGCCAAAGCGGGGACGACCAGCGTCACCTGCAATTGCTTTGCCAGGAAACCCAGACCGATGAACACTCCGCACAGGACGAGCCAGCGCGTGCGGCCGTCCTCGACCGCGCGGGTCAGCGCCCACGCCGCCGCGACCATGAGCAGCACCAGCAGCGCGTCCGGATTGTCGAACCGGAACATCAGGGCGGCAACGGGAGTGACGGCCAGCACCAGCCCGGCCAGCAGGCCCGCCGCGGCACCGAAGCTGCGCCGCACGGTGGCCCACAGCAATGCCACCGCACCCACGCCCATGAGCACCTGCGGGAACAGCAGGCTCCAACTGCTCAGCCCGAAGACCCGAATCGACAGCGCCATCGGCCACAGCGCGGCCGGTGTCTTGTCGACGGTGATCGAATTACCGGCGTCGGAGGAGCCGAAGAAGAACGCCTTCCACGACACCGAACCGGCCTGTGCCGCCGCGGCATAGAACGAATTGGCCCAGCCGTTGGCGTCCAGATTGCACAGATACGCGATCGCAGTGCCGCAGAGCAGCACCGCCAGAGCCGAATACTCCCAGCGGCGCACGCGAACCGAGGGCCCGTCCACCGAGGTCGACGGGCCGGACAATGCTGTTGTCATCGGTCGGCGACTCGCTCCGCCGAACCGGTGACCGCATTGCGGAACACCCAGCGCAGACCCACGAATCGGGTCAGGGTGGCGAGCAGGTTCGCCACCACCAGGACGAACAGCTCCAGATGCACAGCGGCATCCGGCGCCCAGCGGTGCAGCACGAACAGCGAACCGCTGGTGAGCAGCCAGGCGAAACCGAAGATCAGCAGGCCCTGGAAATGGTGCGAGACCACGCGGGTGGCCCCGCGCACGCCGAAGGTGAAGGCGCGGTTGGCCGCCGTATTGGCGATGGCGGTGATCAGCAGCGCCGCGAAGTTGGCCGGCTGCGCGCCGATCACGCCCTGCAGCAGCACATACAGCAGCATGTAGGACAGCGTCGAGATCACGCCGATGATGCCGAACCGGACCAGTTGGCCCACCATGCCCAGCGGCACGCCGTCGACCAGCGGTTCCCGGCCGACGGCCACGCGCAGTTCATTGACCGGCAGCGCACCCGTCGTCAGGCCCTTGCCGACCCGCCACACGCCCAGCAGGTCCTTGCGGGCGGTGTCGACGATGTCGACGCGGCTGTCCGGATCGTCGATCCAGTCGACCGGCACCTCGTGGATGCGCAGGCCGGCGCGTTCGGCGATCACCAGCAGTTCGGTATCGAAGAACCATTCCCCGTCCTGCACCAGCGGCAGGATGCGGCGGGCGACCTCGGTGCGCATGGCCTTGAAGCCGCACTGGGCATCGGAGAACCGAGCCTGCAGCGAGCATCTGAGGATGAAGTTGTAGCTGCGGGAGATGAACTCCCGTTTGGGTCCGCGCACCACCCGCGACGATTTGGACAGGCGGGTGCCGATGGCCAGATCCGAATGACCCGAGACCAGCGGGGCGACCAGCGGCAGCAGCGCGTTCAGATCCGTCGACAGATCCACGTCCATATAGGCCACGACCTCGGCGTCGGAGGCCTCCCAGACGGTGCGCAGGGCGCGGCCGCGCCCCTTGCGGTCCAGGTGCACCACGCGCACGCCCGCCAGTTCGTCGGCCATGCCGCGCGCCACCTGCAGCGTGCTGTCGGTGGAGGCGTTGTCGGCAATGGTGATGCGGGCCGAGAACGGAAACCCTTCGCCGAGGAACGCATGCAGGCGCCGCACGCACCCCGCCAGATCGCGCTCCTCGTTGTAGACCGGGATAACCACATCCAGAATCGGAGTGCGCACCGCGTCGGTGGTGGGTGTCGCCTGAACGGCCGTCACTGTCTCGGACATGGCTCTAACCTCGGTGATCAGCCTTGGGTACCGCTGCGCCCACGCTGGGAGATTCCTGGGAGGGCCGGGAAAACCTTCCGGTCGGAAGTAGCTGTGGGTGCGCCGAGGTTAACAGCGCGACGCGGGCTCGGCCATTCGAAAAGCCGGTTCTGTTACCGACTCAACGCCGATGTTCGAGCTTCAACGGGCTACGCCGGGTCGCCGAGCTCCAGCACCACCAGTGGAATCGGCATCGTGATCCGCGATTGGAAATCGGCCAGCAACGGATTGTTCACCTTGATCCACTCGGCGAACTCGCGGTACTCCGCACCCTCGAGGACGCGGCCGCGCCCGCGGTAGGTCTTGTCCCCGAGTTCGACCGTGATGTCCGGATTCGCCTTGATGTTGTACCACCACGCCGGATAGCGGTCCTCGATGAACGAGCTGACGTACAAGGTGTCGCCGCGATACAGGGCGCCCAGGGGGACCGTGCGCGGCTTGCCGCTCTTGGCGCCGGTGGTGGTGAGCAGCAGCAGTGTGCCGCCCTCGTAGGCGCCGCCGACCTTGCCGCCGTTGGCGCGGAACTCGGCCACCACGCCGCCGTTCCAGTTGGCCATCTCCGCCTCGGAGAACTGCTGGTTCCAGGGGGCATCCGGATCGTCGTAGGAGGTGATGTCGCGGCGATCATCCTGTGCCGCACCCGATTCGCTCATGAGGGCAGTATGCCCGCGGGCACCGACAAGTTCGTCAGTTTTGTCCGAGTCGCCACAGCGGTGAGACGGGGCCGTGGCCCGCGCCGAGATCGTAGGAGGCCTTCAGGCAGCGGGTGGTCCATTCCTTGGCGAAGGCGACGGCATCGGGGACGTCGTAACCGTGGGCGAGGGCGCAGGCCGTCGCGGCGGCCAGGGTATCGCCCCCGCCGTGATCGTTGCCGGTGGCGATGCGCGGGGCCGACAGCTCGTGGAAGCGGTCGCCGTCGTAGAGCAGATCGGTGCTGAAGTCGGACGAGCGCAGATGCCCGCCCTTGACGATCGCCCAGCGCGGGCCGAGTTTGTGCAGCGCCTCGGCGGCCCGGCGGGCGCTGCGGTCGTCGGTGACCTCGATGCCGGTGAGCAGCCGGACCTCGTCCAGGTTCGGGGTCACCACGGTCGCCAGCGGAATCAGCGTGTGCCGCAGGGCATCCAGCGCGGAGGCGTGCAACAGCGGATCGCCGTGCATCGAGGCCGCGACCGGGTCCACGACGAAGGGGATCTCGCCGTCCCGCCCGATGCCGACCTCCCGGCAGACCTGCGCGACCGCCTCGATGATGGCCGTCGACGCCAACATGCCGGTCTTGGCCGCGCCGACGCCGATATCGCCCACCACGACCCGCACCTGATCGGCCACGGTCTGCGGCGGAATCTCGTGAAATCCGCTGACGCCGAGGGTGTTCTGCACCGTCACCGCGGCGACGGCCACACATGCGTGCACGCCCAGCAGCGCCATCGTGCGGGAATCGGCCTGGATGCCCGCACCACCGCCGGAATCCGTCCCGGCGATGGTGAGGACGCGGACGGGCGTCCGGCCTTCGGGGGTCAACGGCAAAAGCTTCACGAGACAGACCCTACGACGCGGCTGGGCGGCCGGGGTGCGGGATGCACGCGAGCCGCCCTCCCCGCGGGGTCTCCGGCGGGAAGGGCGGCGGTCCGTGCGGCGATCAGCGCACCTTGGCGAAGAATTCGGTGATCTCGGTGGCCATCAGCTCGGGGGCGACGTGGTGCAGGTAGTGGGTGTACACGTCGTGGGTCTTCCATTCGACGATATTGCCGTGGTCGCGGTCGGCGAACCGGCGGATGCCGTGGAAGTCGCCGCTGGAGCCGACCAGCGACAGCGGCACCGTGGTCGGTTCGGTGGGCTGTTCGGCCTTGGCCTTCTCGAAGTAGTGCCGGATGGCCGAGCCGGCGCTGCCGCTGAACCAGTGGATCGCGATATTGGTCAGCACGAATTCGTCGTCCAGATCCGGGCCGAGCAGCTGGGAGTTCCAGCCGACCAGGCCCGCGGGGGATCCATGATCGCGTGGGCCAGCGTCTGCGGCTGCTGCGACTGCAGGATGTTGAAGCCCATCTTGTTCTTGACGAACCAGTCCAGGGTCGCCAGCGACTGCTGCTCGTCCTCGGTCAGGTTCGTCAGCTCCGCCGGATCGCCCGTGGGGAACGAGTACACCTGCGAAATCTGCACGCCCACCACGTTTTCCGGCGCCACCCGGCCGAGTTCGGGGGAGATCTGTGCGCCACCGTCGTTGCCGACCGCGCCGTAGCGGGTGTACCCGAGCCGCTGCATCAGCTCCGCCCAGGCGCGGGCGATGCGCTGATCGTTCCAGCCGGCCTCGGTGGTCGGGCCGGAGAACGCGTATCCGGGCACCGACGGGATCACCAGGTCGAATCCGGCCGCGGTGAGGGGTTCGATCACGCCGAGGAATTCGACGAAGGTGCCCGGCCAGCCGTGGGTCAGGATCAGCGGAAAGCTGTTGTCCCGCTCCGAGGTCACGTGCAGGAAGTGGATGTCCTGGCCGTCGATCTCGGTGATGAACTGCGGGTAGGCGTTCAGCCGCTGCTCGACCTCGCGCCAGTCGAATCCGTCGCGCCAGTAGTTCACCAGGTGACGCACCCGGTCGACGCTCACGCCGTACGTGTCGCCCGAGCCGGGGATCTGGTCGGCCCACCGGGTGCGGGCCAGCCGCTCCTGCAGATCGTCGAGGTCGGCCTGGGGGATCTCGATGCGGAAGGGGCGGATGGCGTTCATTGGTCTCTCCTTGTTGGAACGGAATGTTTCGTTCTGATTGAACTGTAACAGAACGGATCATTCCGTTTCAAGTGCTACTCTGAAGTCATGCCGAAAACAGCCGAAACACCAGCTCGCAAGGGTCTGCCGGGCCGCAAGGCGCAGGCCGCCCGCAACGATGGGATCATCCTGGACGCTGCCCGGGAGGTATTCCTCGCCGATCCGAGCGCCCCGATCGCCGCGGTCGCCGAACGGGCCGGAGTGGGGATCAGTGCCCTGTATCGCCGCTACGCCTCGAAGGAGGTGCTGCTGCGCACGCTGTGCTACGACGGCCTGCGCCGCTAC
Source organism: Nocardia transvalensis (assembly GCF_015477765.1). Lineage (GTDB taxonomy): Bacteria > Actinomycetota > Actinomycetes > Mycobacteriales > Mycobacteriaceae > Nocardia > Nocardia transvalensis_A. The sequence continues at coordinate 736,386 of NZ_JADLQQ010000003.1, forward strand.
AACGCCGAAGCCGAAGCGGCGCTGGAGAATCCGGATGACTGGCAGGTGCTGGTGGAGTTCCTGCAGCGGGTGGTCGACGCCGATGTGCACTCGCTGACCGTGCGATTGGCGGGGACGTTCACTCCCGATGCCGAGATTGTCCCCGACCTGCAGCGGGCCGGGGAACTGAACGAGGAGATCATGCGTCGGGCGCACCGGTCCGGGCGACTGCGCGCCGATGTCACCGCCCACGACCTCGGGCTGATCCTGGAGTCGTGCGCCGCGATCTCGCTGCCGGACTCGGCCCGCACCGCTCAGCTGCGCCGCCGTATGTTGGCCCTGCTGATCGACGGTCTGACGGTGGAGGGTGGGCTGCCGGGTCCACCACCGGGGCCGAACGAATTCGCCCACCGCTGGCAGCGGCGATGAATTTCACGCGAGTACGTCGTCCAAAGACAGTACCTACGCTCTGAGAGGATCCCCCGGTGAACTGGACTCTGGAAGTGGTGATCGTTCCGGTCTCGGACGTCGACCGCGCCAAGGACTTCTACAGCAGGCAACTCGGCTTCGCCGTCGACCACGACACGGAGATCGGCGAGGACATCCGCATCGTTCAGCTCACCCCGCCGGGCTCGGGGTGCTCGATCGTCATCGGCAAAGGGGCGGTGCCGAAGATGGAGCCCGGGTCGTTGAAGGGGCTGCAATTGGTCGTGCCCGATATCCGCCGCGCCCGTGCGGAACTCGCCGAACGCGGCGTGACCGTCAGCGAGGTCCAGGTGATCGGCGAGAACCCGCGCCCGGTCCCGGACCCGCTCGACAATGTCGGCTTCTGCTTCTTCGACGATCCGGACGGCAACAGCTGGGCGGTTCAACAGATTTCCAGCCGCGCCTGAACCCCCGTCGACCCAGCGGAAGCCGGGGCCAGGCGGGACCCCGACCTCCGCCGGGACGACGGGGGTGGGGAGTGTTACGACACGACCGGCAGGTAGACCTTCCCGCCCGCCTCGGCGAACTCTGCGGACTTCTCCGCCATGCCTGCTTCGATGGCCTCCACATCGGTGAGGCCCTGCTTGGCCGCGTATTCACGGACGTCGGCCGAGATGCGCATGGAGCAGAACTTCGGGCCGCACATGGAGCAGAAGTGGGCGGTCTTGGCGGGTTCCGCGGGCAGGGTCTCGTCGTGGAATTCGCGGGCCGTGTCCGGGTCGAGCGACAGCGCGAACTGGTCGTGCCAGCGGAATTCGAAGCGCGCCTTGGACAGTGCGTCGTCGCGCTCCTGGGCGCGCGGATGGCCCTTGGCCAGATCGGCGGAGTGCGCGGCGATCTTGTAGGTGATCACGCCGGTCTTCACGTCGTCGCGGTTGGGCAGGCCCAGATGCTCCTTCGGCGTGACGTAGCACAGCATGGCCGTACCCGCCTGGGCGATGATCGCCGCACCGATCGCCGAGGTGATGTGGTCGTAGGCGGGGGCGATATCGGTGGCGAGCGGGCCGAGGGTGTAGAACGGCGCCTCCTCGCACAGCTCCTCTTCCAGCCGCACGTTCTCCACTATCTTGTGCATCGGCACGTGGCCGGGGCCCTCGATCATCACCTGCACGCCATGGGATTTCGCGATCTTCGTCAGCTCCCCGAGGGTGCGCAGCTCGGCGAACTGGGCCTCGTCGTTGGCGTCGGCGATCGAACCCGGGCGCAGGCCGTCACCGAGGGAGAAGGTGATGTCGTATTTCGCGAGGATCTCGCAGAGTTCTTCGAAGTGGGTGTACAGGAACGATTCCTGATGATGCGCCAGACACCATGCGGCCATGATGGATCCGCCGCGCGAGACGATGCCGGTGACCCGCTTGGCGGTCAGGGGCACATAGCGCAGCAGCACGCCCGCGTGGACGGTCATATAGTCGACGCCCTGCTCGGCCTGTTCGATCACCGTGTCGCGGTAGATCTCCCAGGTGAGTTTGGTCGGATCGCCGTTGACCTTCTCGAGGGCCTGATAGATCGGCACGGTTCCGACCGGCACCGGCGAATTGCGCAGGATCCATTCGCGGGTCTCATGAATGTTCTTGCCGGTGGACAGGTCCATGATGGTGTCGGCGCCCCAGCGGGTGGCCCACACCATCTTCTCCACCTCTTCGGCGATGGAGGAGGTGACGGCCGAGTTGCCGATATTCGCGTTGATCTTCACCGCGAACTTCTTGCCGATGATCATCGGCTCGGACTCGGGGTGGTTGTGGTTGGCGGGGATCACCGCGCGACCGGCGGCGACCTCGTCGCGGACGAGTTCGGGGGAAACCCCCTCGCGGGCCGCGATGAACCGCATTTCGGTGGTGATGATGCCCTGGCGCGCCCACGCCAATTGGGTGCGCGGACCGGGCACATCGGGTTTGGCCCAGCCGTCGCGCAGCTTCGGCAGACCCGCCTCGACATCGATGGTCGCGGCGGCATCGGTGTACGGGCCCGAGGTGTCGTAGACGTCGAAGTGCTCGCCATTGGTCAGGTTGATCCGGCGCACCGGAATGCGCAGCGTGGTGCCCTCGGCATCGATCTGCTCGTAGTGCTTGACGCTGCCCGCGATGGGCCCGGTGGTCACGGTGTCGACAGTGGTCGAGGCGTGCGTCGATGACATCTGTATGAATCCTCCCTACGCCGGCATTACCCGGTCAGGTTCGAACGGTCGACGGCCCTGATCCGCCCGGAAGGGCTAGCCGTCCTCTCAGCCCGCTGGTGCGAGCCCCCGTTGGCACTGTGTGGTTGTCCTCGGCCGAGGTTACCCGACTGTCACCTCTCGTTCGGCCCGATCGGCCAACCGAGGGCTCCGGCCAGCGCATTCAGGTTGATGATGATCTGCTGGACGAAGGCGTCCGGATTGGCGTACATCGAGATCACGTTCTCGGTGCGGCAGCCGACCTGATCGGGCGCATTCGGCGCGAGCCGGCCCTTGATCCAATTGAACGCATCGGCCAGCCCGAGCGTAGTCAGGGTCAGGTGCTCGCTGAGGTGATCACGCTTGTAGACGACGGAGGTGCCGCCATCACACCACTGCTTCACCATCCGATCGTTGGACCACACCGGCACCGCCTCGTCGAAGACGGCCTGATAGACGAATGTCGGCGCGGTGGGCGGGTTATGGCCGAGCACCGTGGAGTCGAACACCTCCCGGATCTCCGGCAAGGCCAGGAAATCGGCGATCGGGATGGTCAGGTACCGCTGATAGTCGACGAACATCTGGGTGAGCGCATTGCGCGGCAGGCACTGGCGGGCGATGGTGTCCATCAATGCCCGGCCCTCCGGGGTCAGGTAGCGGTCGGTGGTCTCGCCGAATTTCGGGTAGGCCTTGCGCAGCGAGGCCATGCCGATGCCGACCAGGCTGGAGAACATCGAGCCGTTCACGTGCAGCAGCGACTGCACATCCGAGGTCGGTGCGCCCATGGCCACGGCCTTGATATTGAGTTCGGGGGCGTAGGTGGGCTGCATTTCCGCTGCCCAACCGGTGCCCATACCGCCGCCCGAATAACCCCACAGCGCGACCGGGGTGTTCGCGCCGTCCAGGCCCAGCGGCTCGAACCGTTCGGCGGCGCGCACGCCGTCGAGAACCATGTAGCCGGGCTCCTTGGCGACGGCCAGATGTCCGTCCAGACCCTCGAAGTCCGGGATCGAGACCGCGTACCCCTCGCTGATCGCGGCCGCCAGCGCCAGATATTCGCTATTGGAGTGGATGCCCTCCAGCCCCGCGAGGCCGGTACCGAGCTGCAGCACATACGAGGGAGCGCATTGGGGCGCGGTGCTGTCGTAGTAGAACTGGCTCGACAGCAGCGGGCGGTGATTGCGGGGATTGGCGCCCATCGGCAGCGCGACGGTGGTGACCGCGACGGTGGGCTGGTCGTTCAGGTCGGTCGTGCGATACAGCAGCTGCCAGGATTTGACGCGCACCGGCAGGATGGTCGCCACCGCCAGCTGGACCGGCCGCGACCGCAGAATCGTGCCTGGTTCGGTGGCCTCGAATCCCTCCGGTGGCTGATAGAACGGGTCCACCTGTGGCGCAAGCGGTTCCGCCGCGGCGGGCGCGGCCGTGACATTTCCGAGCAGGGCTGCGGTGGCGATGGTGAGCAGCATGGTCAGCACGGCGGCCAGTACCCGTCGGCTGCGGCGATCCCCGTTGATCACAGACACGTCCTGTCCTTCCCTCATCAGGTGACAGGAATTACAGCACGACACCCACTTGCCAACAAGAGTTCTTTTTGGAACTCGTCCTACTATGGTCGGAATATGACCCGCAGCAACTCCGCCGCGCGGCCCTCACCGGTCCCGCCGCGGCGCCGAATCCGCGGTCTCGACGCCGAGGAGCGCAGCGCTCAGCGTCGTCGGCAGCTTCTGGATTCGGCCACCGAACTGTTTGCCCGGCAGAGCTTTTCGGGCACCTCGATCGAGCAGATCTGTCAGCACGCCTATGTGGGTACGAAGGGGTTCTACGACCACTTCGAGAGCAAGGAGGCGTGCTACATCGCATTGTTGCAGCAAATCACCGAGCACATTCAGCAAAAGGTGATCGAGGTGGCGGTCGAGGTGGCCGAGCGGCCGTGGCCGGAGCGCACGGCGGCGGTGATCAAGGCCTTCGTGCACGCCTTCGCCGACGATCCTCGATTGGCGAAGGTCAGCTTCGGTGAGGCGGGCGGCATCTCGCCGACCGTGGAGCAGCAGCGTCGGAGAAACCGGCGCTGGTCGGCGGCATTCCTGGACTCGCAGTGGGCCGGGGAGCCCGACGCGGACCCCGAGGTGCAGCGGCGGCGCCTCGCGCTGGCACTGGCCACCATCGGTGGCATGTTCGAACTGGTCGCCGATTGGCTGCACCATCACGACGACGGCGGGTCACCGGATGCGGTCGAGACGCTGATCGACGATCTCATTCATTTCTTCCGGGCGGTGGACGCCGGTCGGCAGGCGGTGGGGTGAGGCCGGTCCTGCCGACGCGGTCCCTCGTCACCGTGCAGGATCCGGCCTCTTACCTCGCCCAGGGCAATGCGCGAGCCACCGGCACCCGGTGCGGTGGCGGTGATCACCACCTCGTCGCCGTCCTCCAGGAAGGTGCGCTTGGCGCCACCGATGTCGAGGGGTTCGCTACCGCCCCAGGACAATTCGATGAACGAGCCGCGCTGATCGCGTTCCGGGCCGGAGATGGTGCCGGAGGCGTAGAGGTCGCCGGGGCGGGTCGAGGCGCCGTTGACCGTCAGATGCGCCAGCATCTGCGCCGGGGACCAGTACATGCGCCGGTACGGCGGGGTGGCGACGAGCTCGCCGTTCCAGTGCACCGCCAATTCCAGGTCCAGGCCCCAGTTTTCGCGTTCGTGCAGATACGGCAGCGGTTCGGGATCCTGGCCGGGCAGCGGGACGCGCGCGGACTGCAGCGCGGCCAGCGGGGTGATCCAGGCCGATATCGAGGTGGCGAAGGATTTGCCGAGGAACGGGCCGAGCGGCTGGTACTCCCACGCCTGGATGTCGCGGGCGGACCAGTCGTTGACCAGCGCCACCCCGAAGACGTGGTCGGCGAACGCGTCGACCGGAATCGGCTGTCCCAGTGCCGATCCCGAGCCGACGACGAAGCCGAGTTCGGCCTCGATGTCCAGTCGCTGCGACGGCCCGAAATCCGGTCGGCCCGACGGTGTCCGGCGCTGGCCGCACGGCCGGGTGATCTCCGTGCCCGAGGCGATCACGGTTCCGGCGCGGCCGTGATAGCCGACCGGGAGATGTCGCCAATTCGGCAGCAGCGGTTCGCTGTCCGGGCGGAAGAGCCGGCCCAGATTGGTGGCGTGGTCGATGCTGGCGTAGAAGTCGACGTAATCGCCGATGGCGACGGGCAGCGTCAACCGGACCGACGAGACCGGATGGACCGCCGCGGCGGGCAGCTCGGCGGCGATCAGCTCCTGCACGCGTTCGCGCACCTCCCGCCAGCGGGTCGGTCCCTGTGCCAGGAAGGCGTTCAGGCTTGGCCGTGCGAAGGTCGAATCCTCCAGTACCGCAGCCAGATCCAGCACATGGTCGCCGATCCGGACGCCGACCCGGAAGTCACTACCACCGGCTGCGGGGGCGAAGACGCCGTAGGGCAGATTGTCGGGGCCGAACGGGGAGTCGGCCGGAACCTCGAGGCGCACCGTCTTTTCGCTCATGCCTGCTGTCTGTTCGCTCATTCCTGCTCCGTAGCGGGGCCGCGGCCCGTCCAGGTCCATGCGTAGTTCGGATCCTCGCAGGCCAGCGCGCCCTCGCCGAGGCCCAGTGGCCGGAAGGTGTCGACCATGACCGCCAACTCGTCGAAGAATTCCACGCCGATGCTGCGCTCGTAGGCGCCCGGCTGCGGGCCGTGCGCATATCCGCCCGGATGCACCGACACCGAACCCTGTCCGATGCCGGATCCCTTGCGCGCCTCGTAATTTCCGCCGCAGTAGAACATGATCTCGTCGGAGTCGACGTTGGAGTGGTAATAGGGCACCGGAATCGACAGCGGGTGGTAATCCACCTTGCGGGGAACGAAGTTGCAGATCACGAAGTTGGTGCCCTCGAATGCCTGGTGCACCGGCGGTGGCTGGTGGACGCGCCCGGTGATCGGCTCGAAGTTCTCGATGTTGAACGCGTACGGATACAGGTAGCCGTCCCAGCCGACCACATCGAACGGATGTGTGGCATAAACGAGGCGGGTGCCCACGATCTCGCCGCCCGGGCGATGTTTGACCAGGACCTCCACCTCCGTCCCGGCCTCGGTCAGCAGTTCGGTCGGACCGTGCAGGTCGCGTTCGCAGTAGGGCGAATGCTCCAGGAACTGTCCGTATTTCGACAGGTAACGCTTGGGCGGGGCGATGTGGCCGGTCGCCTCGATCACGTACGCGCGCAGTGGTTCCCCGCCCGCGGGACGCCAGCGGTGGGTGGTCGCACGCGGCAGCAGCACCTGATCGCCCTGGCGGACCGGCAGCGCGCCGAACACCGTATCGACGGTGCCCGAGCCGGACTCGATGTACGCCAGCTCGTCGCCGATCGCATTGCGATACAGCGGGGATTCCCGCTGCGCGGCGACATAGGAGATGCGCACATCGTCGTTGCCGAGAATGAGCCGGCGGCCCGTCACCACGTCGGTATCGGCGGCGGCATCACCCGGGAACAGGTCGTGTAGTCGCAGATGTCGGTGGCGCAGTGGATGATTCGGCACCGTCCGCTGATTCGGCGGCTCCCAGGGGGTGGAGTCCACGATCGCCGGTGGTAGTGCGCGGTGATACAGCAGCGAGGAGTCGCCGGAGAAGCCCTCCTCTCCCATCAGCTCCTCGTAATAGAGCTGCCCCTGCTCGTCGCGATGTTGGGTGTGCCGCTTCGGAGGCACCGACCCCAGTTGCCGATAGAACGCCATGCCCGGTCTCCCGCCAGGTTGCTGGTCGGATGGTTCGCTTTTTTGCATCCTATCTAGGCTGATTGCTCGCGTGGAGGCTGTTTCGCCAACAATCTGACTCAGACCTGATTCAATCCTGCCCGGATCATGAGATGCACCCTGTCGACCACTGGCTGATTCGGATCCCTGTCGCCCGCTGGCTGATTCTCATCCCTGTCGCCCGCGAGCCGGTTCTCATCCCTGTCGGCCGGCCGCCAGGCCGGGCGACAGGGCACCTCACGCGCTACGCAGGGCTCGATAGACAGCCGCGCCGACGAAGGCGCCCAGGCTCTCCGGGGTCCAATCGCCCTCGCCCGACAGCAGCGTGCGCACGGCGCCCTCGCCCGCGGACACCCACTGTTCCACCAGCACAGGGAGTTTGCGTTCGGCGTCGACGGTTCCCCAGGCCTCGAGAGTGGGGCGCAGGCGGCGGGTGCAGCGTTCGATGGCGAAGCGGCGGCCGCGGCCGAAAGAGTTCACCACGGCCGGATCGGGATTGCCGTACAACAGCTTCCAGGTGTCGGGGCGGGCGGCGACGGTTTCCAGCAGCGCCCGGAAACCCTCGACGAACACCTCCTCGTCGGCCTCCACGCGGCGACGCGGCAGCGTATCGATGATGCCGTCGAGCAGATAGCGCTCCTCGCGCCGGATCAACGCGTCGATGAGTTCCACGCGGTCGGCATAGCAGGCGTAGACGACCGGGCGGGTGACGTTCATGCGTTCGGCGACGGCGGCGATGGTGACCGCGGCGATCCCGTCCTCGACGGCGATCCGCAGGGCCGTATCGAGGACCTGTGGGCGGCGGCGTTCGGGGCCGAGATGCGGGGCGCGCTGTCGTGGCCGCACGGCAGATTCCGAACCCATGCGACCAACATATCAGCGGCCCCTCGACCGCGCTGGGCGCTAATTCCCGGCAAATTACTGAGGTGTGATTCGGTCACGGGAGAACTAGCAGGTATTCGTCCTGCGTGCCTAATTTGTACGAGGTACGAAGAGTTCTCCTGGCGTTTTACAGCCTACGGTTGCGTAACCGAACAGCCGTACGGCAACCTCCAAATACAACATCAACTCAGCGTGTGCGTCAGCCCGGAGCGGTCCGCGTCGCCACCGGGGCACCCGCACGCTGGCCGTGAATGAATACAGCCGAGGAGGCCGGTCCGTGTCGCACTACAAGGCGAACCTTCGTGACATCGAGTTCAACTTGTTCGAGGTGCTGGGAATCGGGGCGCTGCTGGACGGCGGCGCGTACGGCGATCTGGATACGGAGACCGCCCGCGGCATGCTGAGCGAGGTCCTGCGTCTCGCGGAGGGGCCGGTTGCCGCCTCGTTCGCCGACGCCGATCGCAACCCGATCCAGTTCGACACCGCCAACCACTGCGTCGTCGTCCCGGAACTACTGCGCAAGACGGTGGCCGCGGTGAACGAGGCGGGCTGGTCCGCGCTCGGCATGCCCGAGGCGATGGGCGGCGTCGACTCGCCCGCCCCGCTCAACTGGGCGACGCAGGAAATGATTGTGGCGGCGAACAATTCGGCCGCCTTCTTCAATATGGGCCCGCTCATGCACCACGTGCTCTTCATGGAGGGCACCGAGGAGCAGAAGCGCTGGGCCCAACACGCCTGGGAAAACCGTTGGGGCGGAACGATGGTGCTCACCGAGCCGGACGCCGGGTCGGACGTGGGCATGGGCCGCACCAAGGCCACCCAGCAGCCCGACGGCACCTGGCACATCGAGGGCGTCAAGCGGTTCATCTCCGGCGGTGATGTCGGTGAGACCGCCGACAACATCTTCCATCTGACGCTGGCGCGACCCGAGGGCGCGGGACCGGGCACCAAGGGACTGTCGCTGTTCGTGGTGCCGAAGTACCTGTTCGACCGGGAGACAATGGAACTCGGCGAGCGCAACGGCGTCCTGGTCACCAACCTCGAGCACAAGATGGGCATCAAGTCCTCGCCCACCTGTGAGTTGACCTACGGCGGCGACAAGCCGGCCGTCGGCTACCTGGTCGGCGATGTGCACAACGGAATCGCCCAGATGTTCAAGGTGATCGAGCACGCCCGCATGATGGTCGGCGTGCTGTCGGCGGGCACGCTGTCGACCGGTTATCTGAATGCGTTGGAGTACGCCAAGTCTCGTGTGCAGGGCGCGGATCTGACGCAGATGACCGATAAGACCGCGCCGCGCGTCACCATCACCCATCACCCGGACATTCGCCGCAGCCTCGCGCTGCAGAAGGCCTACTCCGAGGGGCTGCGGTCGCTCTATCTGTACTGTTCGGCCTACCAGAGCCCCGATGTGGCGCAGGCGAACTTCGGCGCCGATGCGGAATTGGCCGCGCGGGTGAACGATCTGCTGCTGCCGATCGTCAAGGGTGTGGGCTCCGAGCGGGCCTACGAGGTCCTCACCGAGACCCTGCAGACCCTCGGTGGTTCCGGATATCTGCAGGACTACCCGATCGAGCAGTACATCCGCGATGTGAAGATCGACTCGCTGTACGAGGGCACCACGGCCATCCAGGCGCAGGACTTCTTCTTCCGCAAGATCATTCGCGACAAGGGCGTGGCGCTCGGACATGTCGCCCAGCTGATCCAGAAGTTCGTCGACGCCGACGAAGGGCAGCTCAAGACCGAGCGGGCGCTGCTGGGCACGGCGCTGGCCGATGTGCAGGCGATGGCCGCCGCGCTGACCAACTACCTGGTGGCCTCGCAGCAGAACCCGGAAGAGATCTACAAGGTCGGCCAGGGCTCGGTGCGGTTCCTGCACGCCGCGGGCGACCTGATCATCGGCTGGCGGTTGCTGGAGCAGGCCAAGGTCGCGCTCGCCGCGCTCGAGGGCCAGCCGTCGGAGAAGGACCGGCTGTTCTACACCGGCAAGATCGGGGTGGCGTCGTGGTTCGCGAAGAACCAGCTGCCGCTGCTGACCTCCGTGCGCTCGGTGCTGGAGAACCTCGACAACGACATCATGCATTTGGACGAGGCTGCGTTCTGATTTTCTGCGCCGGAATGGCGGGAAGATCGGCGGCGTAGGGGTACAACTAGCGCATGGTCTTCCCGGTGGATTTCGGCTGGCTGCAGGCGCTGATGATCGTGCTGTTCGCGATCGCGATCGCGCTGATCGTCGCCGCGGTGCTGAAGGGGCGTCGCGCGGGCTGGCGGACGGTCGTGGGGCGTGCCACCAGTGCGCTGTCGGCTCTGCTGGTGGCGGTGGTGATCCTGTGGATCATCACCCTGCTGCAGACCTATCTGGGGTTGACCGGGGAGGTGAAGGCCGCCCATGTGATCGCGAAACCCGTGGCCGACAGCCCCCATTCGCTCGATGTCGAGCTGACCCTGTTCGGCGACGAGGACCATCCGGACAAGCGGGAGACCTATCGGGTCGAGGGCGATATGTGGGTGCTGCAGGCCAATATCGTGGAGCTCGAGCCGTGGGTGAATGCGCTCGGCTTCCACTCCGGGTACAAGGTGACCCGGCTGTTCGGCCAGCGGCTCGACGGTGTCTCCCCCAAGCAGAACCAGATCTTTCTCAGCGGCAGCGATCAGGACTTCTTCGAGGACATGCGCAATGAGAGCTGGTACACCAAGCCGTTCGTCCGCTCCGCCTACGGCAATGCGGTGATCGCCGTACCCGGCACCTACGACGTATTCATCTCCCGAGACGCCATCAAGACCCGCCCCGCGTAAAGCGTGCGGGGCGGGTATGGGGAGCGGTTCGCGTGCGGGGCGGGTATGGGGAGGGTTTAGTCGGAGAATTCGGCGAGCACGGGGGCATGGTCGCTGGCGCCCTTGCCCTTTCGTTCCTCTCGGTCCACCGAGGAGTCCTTCACGCGAGCGGCGAGGGCGGGGGAGGCGAGGATGAAGTCGATGCGCATTCCCTCTTTACGGGGGAAGCGCAGCTGGGTGTAGTCCCAGTAGGTGTAGACGCCCGGTCCGGGCGCGAACGGGCGCATGACGTCGGCGAAACCGGCGGTCACGATGGCATTGAACGCATCTCGCTCCGGCTGTGAGACATGGGTCTTGCCGGTGAAGAACTCCACCGACCACACGTCGTCGTCGGTGGGTGCGATATTCCAGTCACCGCACAGCGCGATCTGTGCCTGCGGATTCTCGGCCAGCCATGCCGAGCCCGAGTCGCGCAGGGCGGCAAGCCATTCCAGCTTGTAGGCGTAATGCGGATCGTGCAGGGTGCGGCCGTTGGGAATATAGAGGCTCCACACCCGCACGCCGCCGCAGGTCGCCCCGATTGCCCGGGCCTCCACGACCGGCGCTGCCAGCAGCGAGATCTCGGCATCCCTGTCGAATCCGGGCTGGCCGGGGAAGGAGACCTCGACATCGTCCAGGCCGATCCGGGAGGCGATCGCCACCCCGTTCCACTGGCTGAACCCGACGTGCGCGACCTCGTACCCGGCCTCCTCGAAACGCTCCGAGGGGAACTGGTCATCGCGGCACTTGGTCTCCTGCAGGGCCAGCACATCGATATCGGCACGGTCCAGCCACGAGACCACCCGGTCCACCCTGGACCGGATCGAGTTCACATTCCAGGTAGCCAGCCGCACCGGGACACCTCCGCTCTACGACATTCCATGTTCTTACGCCGGGGAGGCATAGCGGTAGTGGTGGTGTTCGACGAAACCCATCTCGCGATACATCGCCAAGGCCCCCGAGTTGTCCACGTCGACCTGCGCGTAGGCGTGGGTGGCCCCGTGTTTGTGACCCCACCTGATCAGCTCCGCGCACACCAGCGTCGCCAGGCCGCGGCGGCGGTGAGGGGCCGCGACGGCGATACAGGACAGGCCGATCCACCGCCGACCGTCCGGCGCGGTGGTCACCGCCCCGCGGCCGATGGCCAGCGGGTTCGGCAAACCCAATGCGGCGAAGCCCAATTCGCCCTCCCGGACCGCGGTCAGCACCGTGGTGTCCGGCACCTCCGGTGGCAGATCGACCGCATCCTCGCCGCGGAACCGGTGCAATTCCAGCCAGCCCGCATTCGGCTCGGGATCCACCCGCACCATCGAAGGGCCCTGGGGGAGAACGAAGTTGTCGATATCGATGCCGACGACCACGGTTTCGCCCCAGGTCCGCCAGTCGGGCGGCGCCGGGGCCAGCCGGTCGGGGAGACGTAACTGCAGCGGTAGCCCCTGCTCGGTGTACCACTCGCTGATGCGGTGCAGCGTCTCGACGTGCACGCGGGCCGGTTCTCCCGAACTGCCCACCGGCACTGCGGAATTGGCGCGTTTGGTATAGCCGTTCCCGGCCGACAGCAGCCACCCGTCCACCCACGCGCGCTGCACACCCGGCCAGCCGTCACAGGCGGCGGCCTCCAGTGCGCGGATCTCGCTGGTACGAATCGGCCTGGGGCCCAAGGGTTTCATGGCGACGACGGCATCGGCGGCCACCGAGACGGTCTGGCCGTCGGCGGTGCGTACGGTCAGGGGATCCAGCGACACCAGCTCACCGATCACATCCGTGAACTGCTGGGGATATCCGGCGGGCAGGCGATAGCGCACCACCACCCGCCGACCGGGCGGCAGCTCAGTCGTCATGTCCGAAAGGATCCGGAACCGTACCCGGCACCCAGCTCAGACCGGGGGTGCCCCAGCCGTTGCGCTTGATCACCTTCTTCGCCGCGCGCGCATTGCGGCCGATCAGGACGTCCACATAGAGGAAGCCGTCGAGGTGGCCCACCTCGTGCTGCAGCATCCGGGCGAAGAAGTCCTTGCCCTCGATCTCGATCGGATTGCCGTGCTCGTCGGTGCCGGTGACCCGCGCCCACTCGGCGCGACCGGTGGGGAACTGCTCGCCGGGCACCGATAGGCAGCCCTCCTCGTCGTCGTCGGGGTCCGGCATGGTCTCCGGGATCTCCGACGTCTCCAGGACGGGGTTGATCACCACTCCCCGGCGGCGGTTGACGGTGCCGTCGGCGTCGACATCGGGGCAGTCGTAGACGAACAGCCGCAGCGGCACGCCCACCTGATTGGCCGCCAGGCCCACGCCCTTGGCGGCATCGAGGGTCTCGAACATGTCCGCGATCAGCTCGGCGAGCTCCTCCGGCGACTGGGTGACCTGTTCGGTCGGATTGTGCAGGACGGGGTCGCCGACGATGCGGATGGGGAGAATCGCCATGGTCGCACACTTTACGCGGGCCCCGGTCCAGGCCCTGACGCGCCGTTGGGCGGGACGTCCCGACACGCCGTAGGACGCATCTGGGAACGTCGCCATCCGTGGTTGAATGAGCGACGACGTATAAGCACCTCGGCGAGGGAGCGATATGGACAGCGCAGCGGCCCGGAACCTATCCGCAAGCGAGGACAGCTCTTCCGCGGGTGAGGACGCCGCGGTCGCGGTCCCCGGTGGCGAACAGGCCGGACTCACCCGGCGCGAACTCGATATTCTCGACTTCGAGCGCAAGTGGTGGAAGTACGCCGGTGCCAAGGAAGAGGCCATTCGCGAACTGTTCGGTATGTCCGCCACCCGCTACTACCAGGTGCTCAACGCCATCGTCGACAAGCCCGAGGCCCTGGCCGCCGACCCGATGCTGGTCAAGCGGCTGCGGCGGCTACGGGCCAGCCGTCAGAAGGCGCGGGCGGCGCGGCGGCTGGGCTTCCAAGTGTGATGCGGGCATTCGTCGGGGTGTGTGGATAGGCTCGGTCAGGTGAGCAACCCGAATCCGTCCTCCGGTGGGCCGCCGCTACGAGCGCTCGCGATGGTGCTGATCGCGCTGGCCATCGTGTTCGCCGGTCTCGGCGCGATGTCGCTGTCGAAGTCGGACGCTGATAATTCGGACACGTCCACCCAGGGGCAGACGGTGAAGACCACCGCGGCCATGCCCACGACCTCGGCCGCTGCGATCACCACCACGAGGACGGCGACCACCACCCCGCCGCCCACCACCACGACCACGGCACCGCCCACGACAACCGCTGCGGTACTGGACAAATCGGTCCCGGTGCGGGTGCTCAACAACAGTACGATCTCGGGACTGGCCGCCCGGACGGGGAACCAACTGTCCACCGGCGGCTGGAATGTCGCGGAAACCGGCAACTATTCCGACAGCGTTGTTCCGAAAACGACCGTCTACTACGGGAATTCGCCGAAGGAACAGGCGGCGGCCCAGGCGATCGCGAATACACTAGGTGTCACCGCGGAGCCTCGATTCCCCGGAATCGTGGACGCACCGCCCGGTGTCATCGTCATCGTCACAGGTAACTGAGCCCCACCACAGATCTGCATAACGGCTCTGGCATCATCTTGTCCGGTAACGAATCTGTCCGTGCAGCTTTACTCGTAAACTCGGTACTCGTAAAGGAGTTCCCCGATGGCCCCGTCCACAATTCGTCGCCCGTCCTGGCGGACTGTGACCCCGGTGCTGGCGGTCGCGGTCTTCGGTCTCGCGGCCTGCACCAACAGCCAGGAGTCGAGTGACGTCAAGGGGACCACGCCCCCGGTGTGGACAGGCTCGGCGGCGCCGGGCGGTACCGCCGCGACCGGTGAGCACGGCTCGGCCGAGCACGCCGCTCCCCCGGGAGATTCGGTCTCGGTTCAGCTGAAGAATCCCTCCGGCGCCGAGGTGGGCACCGCGACCATCGCCAAGTCCGGCAACCACCTGCAGATCACCGTCGACGCGCACGGCCTCAAGCCCGGCTTCCACGGTCTGCACTTCCATCAGTTCGGCAAGTGCGAGGCGAATTCCACCGCCCCCACCGGCGGCCCGGCGGGCGATTTCCTGTCGGCGGGCGGACATCTGCAGGTCGGCGACCAGAATTCGCATCCGGCCAGCGGTGACCTGACCTCCCTGCAGGTGCGTCAGGACGGCACGGCCCACCTTGTCACCACAACGGACACCGTGACCCTGGACGATCTGAAGGGTAAGGCCCTGATGATCCACGCCGGTGCGGACAACTTCGGCAATATTCCGAGCCGATACACGCAGGCCAACGGCACCGCCGGACCGGACGCCGACACCTTGGCGACCGGCGACGCGGGCGGCCGGGTCGCCTGCGGCGTGGTCGGGTAAGGCGCAGGTATGCCATGGGCGGGGCAGGCATTCGTAAGGTTTCTTGGAACAGCTCGCCCCGCCCGACGCTGGGTGTGGAATGGGAGATAGCGCTCGTCGACAAGCAGACGCGCAATCTCTCCAATACCGCGGCCGCGGTCTTCGATTCGGTCGGTGATCTGCGGGCCTATGACGGCACGCCGCAGGTCACCAAGGAACTGCTGCGCAACACCGTCGAGATCGTCACCGGCGTGCACAACACCGTCGGCGAGGTGGTCGACGATCTGCACGGGACGATGGCCGCCGTGCGGCGGGCGGCCGATCCGCTCGGGGTGGATCTGTTCTGTGCGGGCACGCATCCGTTCGCGCAGTGGTCGACGCAACAGCTCACCCGCACAGCGCATTACGACGAACTGATCGAGCGCACCCAGTGGTGGGGGCGGCAGATGCTGATCTGGGGCGTGCACGTGCACGTCGGAATCTCGCATCCGGAGAAGGTCTTTCCGATCCTCAATACGCTGCTGCTGTCGTATCCGCATCTGCTGGCGCTGTCGGCGTCCTCGCCCATGTGGGCCGGAATCGATACCGGATACGCCAGTAATCGGTCGCTGATGTTCCAGCAGTTGCCCACGGCGGGGTTGCCGTTCCAGTTCGAAAACTGGGCGCAGTTCGAGTCGTTCGTGCACGACCAGACCAAGACCGGGGTGTTCGAGCAGCTCGGTGGCATGCACTGGGATATCCGGCCGGCACCGAAATGGGGCACGATCGAGGTGCGGGTGTGCGACGGAATCCCGTCCTGGCCGGAGCTTTCGGCGCTGGTCGCGCTCATCCACTGCCTGATCGTGGACCTGGATCGCCGCGTCGAGGCCGGGGAGACGATGCCGACCATCCCGCCCTGGCATGTGCAGGAAAACAAGTGGCGCGCAGCACGTTACGGCCTGGACGCGATCATCATCACCGACGCCGACAGCAATGAGCGCCTGGTGACCGAGGACCTGACCGACCTGCTCACCCGCCTCGAGCCCACCGCCAAACGACTCGGCTGCGAAAACGAACTCTCCCTGGTCTCCGACATCCCCAAACGCGGCGCCTCCTACCAACGCCAACGCCGGGTGGCGGCCGCCTCCCAGGGAGATCTGGTCGCCGTGGTGGACGCTTTGGTGAAGGAACTCGAGAGCTGACCCTGTATTCAGGCCTGGCGGCCTGAATACAGGGAATGAGATGCGGCGCCCAGGGCCTACTACCCCTATCTTGTCGGCTGCTATCCGGAATCCCCGTCGTGGCTGTCACCGCAGCTTGTTGTCGCTGTCACCGCATCCCTGTGGTCGGCTGGCACCGCATGCCTGTTGTCGGCTGCTACCGCATGCCTGGTCGGCTGCCTAGGTATGCCTGTCGTCGGCGGGCACGGCATGACTGTCGTCGGTTGGTGCCGCATCCCTGTCGTCCGGCCGCCAGGCCGGACGACAGGGGCTGTTGCTCGTTGGTTGCCGGTCGTTCAGCTGCTCAGGTGGGTGGCGTTCATTACGTGTTTACTATGGTCGACGTGCTGCTCGATGATCCGCGCTCCGACTATGACGGTGATGATCGCCGTCCGGCGTGGGTTCCGTCGAGGCGGGTGTTGGTTTCGGTAGGCGTGGCGGCCGTGCCGGTGTTGTTGGTCGTGTTGCAGATCGTGGCCTCCCGCAATGGATTCGAGGGGCCGCTGCAGAGTCTGTTGCACGACTATGTGGGCACGCCGAAGTCGGTGTCGGTGCCGTGGGCGGGGCTGGCGTTGGCACTGGTGGGGCTGTCGTGGCGGCGGCGGTTCGTCACGCTGGGCATCGCGGTGGGGATCGACGTGGTCGTCGCCGTGGTGCGGGTGCTGCTGGGTGGCCCGCTGACCGTCGGCAACGGTGCGGTGATCGCGTTGACCGGGCTGGCGGTCGTGGCGTGGCTCGGCTGGGACGGCAAGGACAAACGCAATGCCCTGCATGCCGCCGCGCTGGGTGCGCTGTTGATCCTCGCCACCAAGGTGGGCGACGTCTGGCTGCACATCACCGTGATGGCGGGTCCGAATGTGCTGGACCGGTACGTGCTGCTGGCCGATCACGCCTTCGGCCAGCCGTCGTGGGTGGTGGGCCAGGCGATCGATGCCCTCGGTCCGGTGGTGTCCGGAGTGTTGCACTGGGTGTACATCGAGCTGCCGGTCGCGGCCATGGTTGTGGCGGCCTGGCAGCTGCGGCGTGTGGTGCCGAGCGGTGTGTGGCCCACCCACTACCTGGTGCGCACCTTTCTGGTGCTCGGCCTGGTCGGCCCGGTGGTGTACGTGCTGTTCCCCGTGGTCGGTCCGATGTTCGCCTTCGCCGCCGACGGTCACGGACTGCAGGTCGGCAACTACTGGCCGCATACCGTTCCGCCCCTGGACCACGCACCTGGCCCGATGCCGTTCGACAACGTCACCCCGCGCAACTGCATGCCCTCCATGCACACCGCCTGGGCCACGGCCGTCTTCCTGCACTCCCGTCGCGCCGCCGATGGTTCCCCCGCCCCGCGCTGGCTGCGCTGGGCGGGCGCCTTCTGGCTGCTGGCCACCCTGACGGCCACCCTCGGGTTCGGCTACCACTACGGCGCCGACCTGCTGGCCGGAGCCGTCCTGTGCATGACCGTCGAATCGGCCCTGCGCGCCCCCGAACGCGGCTGGGACCGCACCCGCTGGCAACTCGTCGCGGGCGGCGTCGCACTGCTGGCGACCCTGCTGCTGGCCTACCGCTTCCTGGCGCTGTGGATGGCCCACCACCCCTTCCCGTCCGGCGTGATCGTGCTGTCCCTGTTCGCCGCCTACGCTTGGGCGTTCTACACCGCGTGGTTCGCGCGGACCGGGACCTCCGAGCCGAGCCGCGCCGACAGCGTGCACGCCCAATAGATTCCGGGATCAATCCACGTCGTCGCCCAGCTCGTTGATCAGCAAGAGCCCGTCGCGGTGGCGCTGTTCGCGATAGGCGGTGCGGCCGATGAGGTGGGCGACGGCGGGGGCGGTGAGGAGGGTGAACAGGCCGACGAGGGCCAGCATCCACACGTTGCCGTGGCCGCGCAGTTGGATGAAGGCGCCGAGCAGGACCATCAGGAGCCCCACCACCTGGGGTTTGGTGGCGGCGTGCATGCGGGACAGGGTGTCGGGGAAGCGGACGATGGCGATGGCGGCGGTGAGGGCCAGGCCCGTGCCCAGCACGATGAGGACGTAGGACGTCCAGCGCAGGGTGGATTCGAGCCAGCTCATCGGTCGTCCCGGACGCGGAAGCGGGAGACGGCGGCCGAGCCGAGGAACCCGACCAGCGCTAGGGCCACGATGCCGGGCAGGACGGTGGTGTCGTTGCTGTAGACCGCCCACACCGCCAATCCGGCCGCGGCAATGGCGACCAGCGAATCGATGCCGACGACGCGGTCCAGCGTGTTCGGCCCGGCCAGCACGCGATACCCGGTGAGCACGGCCGCGCCGACCAGCAGCAGCGCCGCCACGATCGCAACAACGGTCACAGCTCCGCCCTTCCTTTCACCACTCCAGGATCCAGCCATTCGGTAGGCCGTTCGAAGGCGCGGATGAGCAACTGCTCCAACCTCCGCGTCGTGCGGTAGAACTTGTCCACCGCCGCATCGCTGCCCACGTCGAGCACGTGCACCCACACGGTGTGCGTCTGCCGGTCCAGCTCCAGCACTATCGTGCCCGGAATCAGGTTGAGCAGATCCGCGCACAGCACCATCACCAGATCCGAGCGGATCTCCAGCCGCACCCGCAGCACCCCCGACACCGGCGGTCCGGATGGGCGGATCGCGAACCAGGCGATCTGCAGGCTGGATTCGATCGCGTAATAGGCGCTGACGCCAACCAATTCCAGCAGTGACAGCGGGTGCAGCCGTCCGTGGATCGGCACCCGCGGCAGCGGCAGCGCCACCATGATCAGCGCACCGATCGCCAGGCCCGCCACCACATTGGCGAGGGTCGGATCGCCCCACAGCGCGGTGTACACGATCGCCAGCCACAGCAGCACACCGATGCGGACCAGGCTTTCGCGACTCATCGCACACCCCCCGACTGCCACGTATCCGCCGGGCCCAGCACGGTTTCCAGATACGTGCCGCGATCGTCCAGGTCGGCCGCCGCGCGCCCGGCCACGCCCAGGATCGGCCCGGCGAACACGGTCAATCCGAGCCCCACCGCGATCAACGCGACGGTCGGCACCAGCATCAGCCGCGGCATCCGACCCGGATCGGGCCGGTCGTCGAACAACACGTCGGTGGATTCGTCGATGAGCCCCGACGGCGCCGCATCGGACATGTCGCCCTCCGGGGCCTGGGCGCGCGGCCGCCAGAATGCCTTACTCCACACCCGTGCCATCGCATACAGCGTGAGCAGGCTGGTCAGCACCGATCCGGCCACCAGCACCCAGGCCAGGACGCTGCCGTCGGCCACGCCCGCCTCGAGCAGCGTCGCCTTGCCGATGAACCCCGAAAGCGGCGGAATCCCACCGAGATTCAGCGCCGGAATCCCGAACAGCACCGCCAGCGCGGGACTCGCCGCCAGCAACCCGCCGAGCCGGCTCAGCGACGCCGATCCGGCCTGCCGCTCGATCAACCCGACCACCAGGAACAGCGTGGTCTGCACCAGAATGTGATGTGCCACATAGAAAACCGTCCCCGTCAGGCCCGCGGCCGTATTCAGCCCGACCCCGAACATGAGATAGCCGATATGGCTGACCAGGGTGAACGACAGCAGTCGCTTGATATCGCTCTGGGCGATGGCGCCGAGGATGCCGATCAGCATGGTGAGCAGCCCACAGATCAGCAGGATCCGGTCGAATCTGCCGGACGGGAACAGCAGCGTGTGCATCCGAATGATCGCGTACACACCCACTTTCGTCAGCAGGCCCGCGAACACCGCCGTGACCGGCGCGGGCGCGGTGGGGTAGGAGTCCGGCAGCCAGTTCGACAGCGGGAAGACCGCCGCCTTGATCCCGAACGCCACCAGCAGCACCGCATAGATGGCGCTGCGGGTCCCGGCGGGCACCTCGCTCATCCGCGCCGCCATCTGCGCCAGATTCAGCGTGCCCGTCGCCCCGTACGCCAGCGCGATGCCGGTCAGGAAGATCAGCGACGAGACCATCGACACCATCACATACGACACCCCGGCCCGCACCCGGTCGGCGCTGGCACCCAGGGTGAGCAGCACGAACGACGCCGCCAGCAGCACCTCGAACCCGACGAACAGGTTGAACAGGTCCCCGGCCAGGAATGCGAGCGAAACACCCGCGCTCAGAATGAGATACGTCGGCTGGAAGATCGAGGTGGGCTGGCGCTCCGCGCCGTCGCTGATGCCCTGCCCGACCGCGTACACCAGCACCGCCAGCAGCACGATCGATGACACCAGCAGCATCGCCGCCGAGAGCCGATCGACCACCAGCGTGATCCCGATCGGGGTGTCCCAGTTGCCGACCTGCACCGCGGCCATGCCGTGCCGGTCGGTCAGATACAGCAGCAGCGCGGCGATCACCACCACGGCGGCCAGCGCCACCACCGAAATGATCTGCTGCACCCGCGATTTGCGACCCACGATCAGCGTCGCCGCCGCGGTGAGCAGCGGAATCAGCACCGGCAGCGGGGTCATGGCCGGTAGCAGGCCTGCGGGCAGCGTCATTGTTCGGGATCCTCGCCCTCGCGCCGGGAGGCGACCTTCACGTCCTCGGGGTCGTTCTCCACCTGTTCGGTCGTGGTCAGGGCGTAGGCGCGATAGGCCAGCGCGAGTATGAATGCGGCCAGGCCCATGGTGATCACGATCGAGGTCAGCACCATCGCCTGCGCCAGGGGGTCGGCCGTATCACGGTGCAGCCGATCGGTTTCCCCGAGAATCGGCGGCCGCCCGTCCGGGCCGCCGAGGGTGATGATCAGCAGATTCACCGCATTGCCGAACAGGATCAGCCCCAGCAGCATTTTCGACACGGCGCGCTCCAGCACCAGATACACCCCGCACGCGACGTGCACGCCGATCAGGATCAGCAGGGTGATGTTCGCAGTCATCGCACCTCCTGTGCTCGGCGGGACACCCGCACCCGGTCGGCACGATGAGCGACTGCGCGATTGTCGCTCATCGTGCCTCCCTGAGGACTTCGGGCCTGCGCGCGCCGGGCAGGTCTTCGGTGTCGAGCCGGGCGCCGAGACTGCGCAGCACATCCAGGACCAGGCCGACCACGATCAGATACACGCCGAGGTCGAACAGCATCGCCGTGACCACCTTCACCTGCCCGAGCAGCGGCACGCTCACTTGGACGATCGCCGACGACAGCGGCGGCGCGCCCAACAGCAGGGAGCCGGTCGCGGTGCCGGCGGACAGGGTGAGCCCGGCGCCGAGCAGATGTCCGGCCTCGACCGGCAGGGCCTCGGCCAGCTCGTAACGGCCTCCCGCGAGATACCGCAGAACCAGCGCCAATCCGGCGGTGAGACCGCCGGCGAAGCCGCCGCCGGGCGCGTTGTGCCCGGCGAAGAAGAAGTAGACCGACAGCACCATGATCGTCGGGAACAGCAGGCGGGTGGTCATCGCCAGCACCATCGACCGATCCCGCGGTGCGACCAGCGCTGCCGCGGGCAGCCAGTAGGAGCGGCCCGGTTCGGGCGTATACCCGGGCGCATCGGCCACCCGCGGCAGGGCGCCGAATCGGCGGCTGCGGAACATCAGCGACGCCACTCCGGTCGCGGCGACCACCAGCACCGAGATCTCGCCGAGCGTGTCCCACGCGCGGATGTCGACCAGCAGCACGTTCACCGCGTTCTTGCCGCCGCCCAGTTGATAGGCGGCCGAACCGATCCGGTGCCAGATCGGTTCGGAGTTGCGCGCGGCGATGGCGCAGGCGGCCAGGACGGCGACCGCCGTCCCGACCAGCGCGGCCAGCACCGCGCGGCGCACCTTGAACGGGGCGGTGCGGTCGGGCTCGATCTCGGCCGGGAACTTGCGCAGCACCAGCACGAAGATCACCAATGTCAGTGTCTCCACCAGGAATTGGGTGAGCGCCAGATCGGGCGCGCCGTGCATGGCGAAGATGACACCGCAGCCGTATCCGGTGACGCCGACCAGCAGCACCCCGGCCAGACGGTTGCGCATCACGGTGGCGCCCACCGCCATCGCGACCATGACCAGTCCGACGACCGCCTGCAGTGGCGAATCCCACAGGCGCAGCGACACTCTGGTGCGGGCACCGGTGAACAGCATCGCCGTGGGCAGCACGATCAGCGTGATCAGGATCAAAGCCTGATTCAGCGGCAGCGAACCGCGTTGTACGGCACCGGTCATGCGCAGCGACAGCTGATCCATCGCGCGCAGGGTGGCGTCGTAGACGCGGTCCGCGTTACCCAGTCGGGGAGTGGCGGATTCGCCGATGCGGTCGCGGATTTCGAACAGCACCACACCGCAGGCGATGATCACCATGGTCAACGTCAGCGGATGACCCCAGCCGTGCCACAGCGCCAGATGGGACGGCTCGGCCCCGCCGAGGCTTTGCGCATAAGGCCGCAGCAGCCGATCCAGGACCGGCGCACCGAGACCCGCCGCCAGGCTCGCCACCGCCAGCAGCGCGGGCGGCACGAGGAACAGCGGGTCGGGCCGATGCCAGGTCACCTCCGGTTCTGGCGCACCCACCGGGACGGATTTGGAGCCGAAAGCGCCCCAGAGGAATCGGACGCTGTAGCCGACTGTCAGCATGGATCCGACCACCACGCCCGCGCCCAGCGCCAGCTTCGCCGGATTCGACAGGTTCTCGGCGTTCAGCACCGCACCCAGTGCGCTCTCCTTACCGATGAAGCCGACCAGCGGGGGGATTCCGGCCATACTCGCCGCGGCCAGGGTCGCGATCGCGCACAGCACCGGCGCCCGCCGCCCGATTCCGGACAGCCGCCGCAGATCCCGGGTCCCGGCGCAGTGGTCGATGATGCCGACCACCATGAACAGACAGCCCTTGAACAAGGCGTGCGCCACGATCAGCGCCACACCCGCGATCGCCGCGTCCGGGGTGCCGAGCCCGACCATCGTCATGAGGAAACCCAGCTGGCTCACCGTGCCGAACGCCAGCACCAGCTTCAGGTCGGAGACCTGCAGCGACCGCAGGCCCGCCAGCAGCATCGACAGCACGCCCAGGGTGAGCACGATCGGATGCCAGGGTGCGGCGGTGGCGAAGGCCGGGGCCAGCCGCGCGACCAGGTACACACCGGCCTTCACCATGGCCGCGGCATGCAGGTAGGCGCTGACCGGAGTGGGTGCGGCCATCGCGCCCGGCAACCAGAAGTGCAGCGGCACGATCGCCGATTTGCTCAATGCGCCGACCAGGATCAGCACCACGGCCACACCGACCGACCACTCGTGCGGATCGATTCGTGTCAGCACCTCCGACAGCAGGTAGGTGCCGCAGTGCTGGCCGAGGATGATGATGCCCACCAGCATGGCCAGCCCGCCCGCGCCCGTGACCAGCAGCGCCTGCAGCGCGGCCCGGCGCCCGGAGACCTGTTCGGCGTGATGGCCGACCAGCAGGAACGACAGGACGGTGGTGGCCTCCCAGAAGGTGAACAGCAGCAACATGTTGTCGCTGATCACCAGCCCGAACATGGTGCCGGCGAAGGCCACCAGATAGCCCGCGAAGATGCCCAGCCGCTGGCGGTCGTCGTCGTCGAAATAGCGGGCGCAGTAGATCAGGATCACCGTCCCGATCCCGAGCACGAGTGCCGACATGATCGAGGCGAGCGAATCGAAGCGCAGGTCGGCATTCATATGAATGCTCGGCGCCCACGCGATGCGCACCTGCTGTCCGCTGTTCCAGTTCGCGATCACCCAGACCAGACCGGCCAGCGGCGCCAGCGCGAGGAGGAAGAAGCCCCGGCGGCCCAGCGTCCGCACGCACGGCGGCGCGAGCAGGGCGGCGGCGGCATGGGCGAACAGGATAGCGAGCAAACGTCACTCCGTCGGTCGGCGGCGGGGTGGTGCGCTGTCGATCCTACTTGCCGCCCGCGCGATTCCGGCCCGCCGCCGCTATGGTCTCGACCATGTCCGGGGGCTCGGCTATATCTGCGCAATCACTGGTCGGCGGGACCGGCGACGGTGGGCGCCCGCCAGCGGCGCAGCAGGAACAGCCCGATGATGCAGCCGACGGCAATGCTGAGGGCGGTCCAGGCCGGGGCCGACGAGGTCACCGCCGGCGCCGGGCAGATCTGCCAGTGACCATCCTCGACGGCGACCGTGGTGTGGTCGCGATGGCTGACGTGATCGCGCAGCGACATCACCACCGAGGGGACGAAGACGATCGCCACACCCAGCACCCGGGTCGGGTTGTAGCGCGGTGTGGCGCTGCCGAAGCAGTAACCGGCCAGTACCGAGAGCAATACCGCGGATATCGCCGCTCGAACCGGCTGGTGCTCACCCGAACCGGCCAGGGCCGTGCCGAATGCCACCACCGCGAGGGCGAACAACCCGGCCAGCGGAGCCGGTCGGCGCATGCCCAGCAGCAGGGCCAGTGCCAGCACGACGGCCAGCGGAACCGCCGACCAGCTCGGCAGCGACGACGGCACGATCGCGCTGCCGACCGCCGAGAGGGCGACCGCGAGCAGGACGAGGGTGCCGTCGCGTCGCGGCAGCAGCATCGCGGCGATGAACCCGGCCCCCACCGTCGCCGCCGCCACCAGCCCGATATCGACCGCGTCGTCGCCGTGGCGGGCCAGCCATTCCGCGCCGAACAGGGCGACTGCGATATAGAGCGCTCCGGCCAGGATCGGCGCCATCGGCAGCTCGACCGACCGTCGCTCCACACCGGCGCGGTGGCGATCGACGATGGTTCCCCACGCGATGGCCAGCATCGTCACGACGATCAGCCACTGCGGCGGCGAGTCACTGGTCGGCGGGGACACGGCATCCGAACCGGGTGTATGGGCGGCGCCGTGCGGCATCGGCAGGGCGACGCCGACCACCACACTGGTGAGAGCGCCCAGCGTCCAGCCGAATACCTGCTGGCGTCCGTACAGCACCGCCACCGCGATGCCGCCCAGCAGAATCCCGGCCCCGATCGCGTCGACGAAGTTCAGGGTCGACAGCGAGGACGCCGGATCGGTGTGCCGGCCGGCCAGATGGTTGACGAACATGATCGCGATGCCGAACAGTGCCGAACCCCAGGCGGCCAGCGCGTGATTGACCGTGGTGGCGAATACGGCGACCACCAGCGCCACGATGGAACCCGCGGCGATGGCCCGCGGCAGGCTGTAGGCCAGCAGGTCCAGCTGCAGAACCGACGAGTCCGCGGTCCAGGCGAAGTTGATGGGCAGCACCAGTGACAGCCCGGCGACCAGCGTCGCCAGGAAGCCTGTGGTCATCTCTACGAGGGCGCGGCCGCTCCGCATCAATACAAAACTACCTGTGAACCCTGACACATCCGGTTCCGACGTGCCGGTTACCGGCTATTTGCCGGATTGGGTCGGAGCGGTCAGAGCCGGCCTGCGCCGTTATCGGCGTAGCGGCGCAGCGACTCCACCTGCAGCGGATCCAGCGAGGGACGCACCGCCGCCCGGGCCGCGGCCACATCGGCGGCCGTGATGTCGGCGGCGTCGACGTCGCGGCGCATCGCCGTCATCGCCGCCTCGCGCAACAGTGCCGCGCAGTCGGCGGCGGAATAGCCGTCGAGGTCGGCGGCCAGCTTCCGCAGGTTCACCTCGGCGGCCAGCGGGACCGAGCGGCTCGCGGTGCGCAGGATCTCCGCCCGGGCCGCCGCGTCCGGGGGCGGCACGAACACCAGGCGTTCGAGGCGCCCGGGCCGCAGCAGCGCGGGGTCGATCAGCTCGGGCCGGTTCGTCGCGCCGATCACGACCACGTCGCGCAGCGGCTCCACCCCGTCGAGTTCGGTGAGCAGCGCCGCGACCACCCGGTCGCCGACGCCGGAGTCGCCGCTCTGCCCGCGCCGGGCCGCCAGCGCGTCCACCTCGTCGAGGAAGATCAGCGACGGCGCGGAATCGCGTGCGCGCTGGAACAATTCGCGCACCGCCCGCTCGGAGGAGCCGACCCACTTGTCCATCAGCTCCGCGCCCTTGACCGCGTGCACGCTCAGCTGGCCGGTTCCGGCCAGGGCTCGGACCAGGAAGGTCTTCCCGCAGCCCGGCGGCCCGTACAGCAGCACGCCGCGGGGCGGATCGATGCCGAGGCGGGCGAAGGAATCCGGATGCCGCAGCGGCCACAGCACCGCCTCGGCCAGGGCCTGTTTGGTCTCGGTCATATCCCCGACGTCGTCGAGGCTGAGGCTGCCGATCGCCAATTCCTCGGAGCCCGAACGCGACAGCGGGCGGATCACCTCGAGGGCGCCGAGCAGGTCCTCGTGGGTCAGGACCGGATCGCTGTGGTCGCGGCTGGCCCGCGAGGCCGCCCGCAGCGCCGCCTCGCGGCACAGTGCCGCCAGATCCGAGACCACGAAACCGGGTGTGCGAGCGGCGATCTCGTCCAGTTTCAGCCCGTCGGTGGGCACCTTGCGCAGCAGCTGTTCCAGTAGATCCTTGCGGATGGCGGCGGTCGGCAGGGTCAGCGCTACCTCGCGATCGCACAGATCCGGTGCGCGCAAACGACTATCGATGCCCGCGGGATGAGAGGTGGTGGCCAGGAAGGCGACTCCCGGCGTGGCGACGGCCGCGCGCAGCTGGTCGAGGATGAGGGTCGCGACGGGTTCCGGATCGGCGGGCAGCAGTGCATCGATATCGGTGATCAGCAGGACTCCACCCGGGCCGGAACAGATTTCGGAGACCGCGATGCCCACCTCACGCAGCCGGGTGCCGCTCTCGGTGGCGCCGACCGTGGGGCCGTCGAGTTCCACGATGCGCCGCGGGGTGGATACCGCGCGGGCCAGCGTCGCCTTACCGGCGCCCGCGGGGCCGGTGACCAGGACCCCGAGATGCGGTGGTGCGCCGAGGGTTTTCAACAGCTCCGGTTCGTCGAGGGCCAGGCTGAGCCATTCCGACAGCTTGGCCGCCTGGGCGCGGACACCGGCCAGATCGGCCGCGGTCACCGTCGACGGCCGTTCCCGCACCCGCATCCGGGTTCCCGGGGCGGCCGTCTGGGTCTCGTGCCCCGCACCCGGATCGTGCGAGGCGTCGATCGCCGGTACTCCCGCACCCCAGATCACCGCGCTGTTGGGCTGCACGCTGACCGGGCCCGGCGACGGATCGGTCGCGGTCACGGTGAGAAGTTCCGAGGTCCAGGCGATCCCGAAGGTGCGCGAGAGCGCCTGGGTGGCCGCGGTGGTGCTGGTGCCCGGCCCGAGATCGCGCGGTAGCAGCGACACCGCATCGCCGATGGTGACGACCTTGCCCAGCAGCGCCTGCCGCAGCGTCTGCTCCGGAATCGTGCGCATCGCATGCACCGACCCGGTCACCGAAATCTGCCGGGCCCCGAAGACGGCCACCGGCGCGACCATCACCGTCGCGTTCTCGCGCACGCCCGCGTTGGACAGCGTCACATCGTCGAGCAGCACCACTCCCGCGGGAGTGCCCGCCGGAGCCACCCCCGCCACCGCGGCCGTGCGCCGCGACCCGATCAACGCGATCCCGTCCCACTCCCGCAACCCCAATGCCGCCAACGCCTCGGGGTGCAGCCGCACCACCCCTCGCCGCGCATCCGCGGCGGACGGATTCAACCGGGCAGTCAACGACAGATCAGGCACCCTGCCATTCTGGCAGTGTCGACGGGGTCGGTGCTGTGCTCGGAGCTACCGCTGCCGCTGACCCGGACGGCGCAAGCGCAGTCTCGACGACGACACCGGCACGCGCAGGGCCGGGCGGCGGCGGGCCGCGCGGCGCTGGGCCCGGCGTTCGGCGGGTTTGTGATGCCAGGTTTCGGGGCGGGCGGCGACCCAGCGCTGGGAGCGCCAGGCGAACGGGATGTGCAGGATGTACATCGCCACCAGCACCATCAGCAGGACGCGCGGGTAGGTGATCAGGGCCGCGGCGGCCAGGGCGACCAGGACCAGCAGCAGGGCCGCGGCCTGCGGGGCCACCGACACCGATTTCATCGCCAACGTCGGGATGGTGCTGACCGCCAGCAGGGCCGCGAAGACGGTCCAGGTCGCCACCACCGGGAAGTCGCTCCACCAGCCGTTCCCGAACTGCTCGTGCACCGCGATCGGCAGTAGGCCGATCAGTGCCGCGGCCGGGGCGGGCACGCCCACGAAATATTCGCGCTGCCAGTCGGGCCGGGTGTCGTCGTCCATCAAGGTGTTGAATCGGGCCAGCCGGAGCACGATGCTGACCGCATAGATCAGCGCGATGATCCAGCCCGCGCTGTCCGTGCGCAGGAACCCGATGTACAGCACCAGCGCGGGTGCGACGCCGAAGGCGATGGCATCGGACAGCGAATCGAGTTCGGCGCCGATCTTGGTGGTCGCCGACAGCATGCGGGCCAGCCGCCCGTCCAGGGTGTCCAGCACGGCCGCCGCGCCGACCATCGCCAGCGCGACGTCGAGCGAGCCGTCGAGTGCGAATTTGACGGCCGACAGCCCGGCGCACAGCGCCAGAATGGTCACGATGCTGGGCAGCAGCCGGATCGTGCGACGCCGACGGCCTTGGCCGGTAATGGTTTCCTCGATCATGACAGCAGTTCGGCCAGCACCGTCTCCCCGCCGATCGTGCGTTGCCCGGGCTCGACGAGCAGCCGCGTACCGGCCGGGAAGTAGGTGTCGACGCGGGAGCCGAAGCGGATCAGGCCGTAGGTGTCGCCGATGGTGAGGGCATCACCGACGGTGGCGTCGCAGACGATGCGCCGCGCCAGCAGACCGGCGATCTGCACGACGGTCACCAACTGGCCCGAGGCGGTCTCGAGCACCATGCAGTTGCGCTCGTTGACAGCGCTGGCCTCCGGCAGATCGGCGGAGCGGAACTGCCCGCGCCGGTAGACGATCTGGCGCACCGTGCCCGAGACGGGCGTGCGCTGCACATGCACGTCGAGCACGGACAGGAAGATGCTCACGCGCGGCAATTCCACCTCGCCGAGGTTCAGTTCGGCGGGCGGCACGGCCGTGTCGACCAGCGCGATCTGCCCGTCGGCCGGTGCGACCACCACGCCGGGCCGGTTCGGCGGCACCCGATTCGGATGCCGGAAGAACGTCGCCGTCGCCGCCGCGGCAGCCAATCCGGTGCGGCGCACCCACTTTCGCCGCCGGCCCAGCGTCGCTACGACCAGCGGCGCCGCGACGAACGGCAGGCCGGCGGGATGCAGCGGCGGGATCGCGTCGCGGACCAGGTCGGCGACATGACCGAGCCCGGTGCGTTCGGGCGTGCCGGGCGGGGTGGGACGGCGGGCCACAGGCTCCTCTTTCGTGCGCGGACGGTTGCGCGGTCACAGCGACGTGCCCGACGACGGTGGCTCGTAAAGCCTCGAATACGCCGTCGGACACGTCGGAGACCGCGCTCACACCTTACGGGAATCGGGCCCCTGCGGTGTGTGCGGAAGATCCCGTCCGCGGGAGGGTCAGCCCACTTTTCGGCGCCCGGTGACCAACCCCACCAGGAACAGCAGGATGACCGCGCCACCCAGGCAGGTGAGGAAGCTGAAGATGAGCCCGCCGCCCTCCACGTCGACGCCCAGCAACTTCAGCAGAAAACCACCCAGCAAACCGCCGATCACGCCGACGATGATGTTGAGGAAGATTCCCTGCTGGGCATCGGTCCCCATGATCTTGCTGGCGATCCATCCGGCGATGCCGCCGATGATGATCCAGCCGATAATTCCCAGTCCGAGCATTTGGTGTCCTCGAATCACTCGTTGGAACAGGTTGGTTGCCGGACTGCCCACGGTTTCGAGCAACCGGCTTGCGAACTGGCTATACC
Source organism: Nocardia transvalensis (assembly GCF_015477765.1). Taxonomy (GTDB): domain Bacteria; phylum Actinomycetota; class Actinomycetes; order Mycobacteriales; family Mycobacteriaceae; genus Nocardia; species Nocardia transvalensis_A. The sequence continues at coordinate 766,610 of NZ_JADLQQ010000003.1, forward strand.
CGAAACGATTGTGACAATACCCACCCGTTCGGGGGCGTTCCTGGATAATATGAGGGGTCCTCATGTCTACGGACTCGTAAGGAGTCCCGCGAGGGCCCGATGAAGGACTGTTCGACGCGCGGGGTGGTGGCCGGGTTGGGTCCACTGACCAGCAGGTACATAGGGAGACGCACGATGGCTGCTCGACTAGCTCAGGCCACCGGGTTCGAGCACACCGCAATGCTCGGGCTCGGGGTGTACCGCCCCGCCCGGATCGTCAGCAACGAGGAGATTGCCGGACCCATCGATTCCAGCGACGAGTGGATTCGCACCCGCTCGGGCATCCGGACCAGGCGTTTCGCCTCCGATTCCGAAACCATCATCAGCATGGGTGCCGCGGCCGCGCGGGATGCGCTGGATTCCGCGGGCGTCACGCCCGGTCAGGTCGGATGCGTCATCGTCGCCACCTCGACATGGCTGCTGCTCACGCCCGCCGCGGCGCCGCAGATCGCCACCGAACTGGGCATGAACAATCCGGCCGCCTTCGATATCTCCGCCGGGTGCGCCGGGTTCTGTCACGCCGTGACGCTGGCCTCGGATCTCGTCAAGGGTGGTACCGCCGGGCACGTCCTGGTGATCGGTGTGGAGCGGCTGACCGACACGTTCGACCCCACCGACCGCGGCACGGCCTTCCTGTTCGCCGACGGTGCCGGGGCGGTCGTGATCGGCCCCTCCGACGAGCCGGGCATCGGCCCGACGGTTTGGGGCTCCGACGGCACCCAGCACCGCGCGATCCGCCAGGACAAGGACTGGATGGAGTTCTTCGAAGAGGTCGACGAGAAGGGCACCGACGCGGTGCGGCCTTACCTGGCGATGGAGGGGACGGCGGTATTCCGCTGGGCCGCACACTCGTTGAAGAAGGTGTGCCTGGATGCCATCGAGCGCGCCGGGGCGACGCCCGGCGATATCGATGCCTTCGTCCCGCATCAGGCCAACGGCCGCATCATCGAGATCATGGCGCGGGAGCTGAAACTCGCCGCCGACGTCGCCCTGGCTACCGATATCGAGGAGACGGGCAACACCTCGGCAGCCTCGATTCCGCTGGCCATGGAGGCGCTGCTGCGCAAGGGCGACACCAAACCCGGCGCCGATGCCCTGCTGGTGGCCTTCGGCGCCGGTCTGTCCTACGCCGCTCAAGTCGTGAAACTGCCCAACTGGCAGTGATTCAGCCCAGGCTCCAGGTCACCGTGACGTTGAACGTCACCGTCTGCATTCCCGGCTCCAACGGCACCGCATTCGAGGCGGCACCCTCGTCGTAACGCGGGGAGGGCGGCGGTGTGCCGCCGTCGCTGGACTCGCTGACGGTCTTGACATCGCGCAGTTTCAGCCCCGACAGCACGGCATACTGCTCGGCCCGGGACTTGGCATCGGCGAAGGCGCGGGCGCGGGCATCCGACAGCAGCTTCGAGTTGTCGTCGAGTGCGAACGACACGCTGTTGATGCGGGCGTCGTTGCCGCCGGCCTGCGCCGCGGCCGCCAGAATCGCCGACGCCTTGGGCAGATCGCGCACCACGACATGCAGCGAATTGGTCGCGCGGTAGCCGGTTATCGCCTGGTCGGGGCCGTGCTGCGGCTGGATGGAGACGTCGGTGGTCTGGATGTCCTCGCGTTTGGCCCCGGCGCCCACGACCGCATCGGTGACCGCCTTCGCCTTGGCATTGGCCGTGTCGATGGCCGTGGAGACATCGCCCGCGGTCACCGCGACGCCGAGGTTCGCATTGAGGATGTCCGGCGCACCGCGCACCTGGCCGGTGCCGACCACGGTGACGTCACGGTCGGGGCCGGAATCGGAATTCCCGCAGCCGGTCAGCAGAACGGCCGTACCGGCAAGCGCCACAGCAGTACCCATGATTCGTCGCATGCCTCAACCTAGGCACGGGCGGGGCGTCGCCGTGGGCGAACACGCCGGATCAGTGTTCGGCTGCGGCCTTGATCCTGGCGAGTGTCTCGTTCATCCCCTGCACGAGGTTGGCCTCGAAGCGCTGTTCGCCGCCGAGGAGGGCGTCGATCAGCTTGCGCACCGGTTTGCGGACGCCGTTGGGAATGTCGCGCCGCTCGATCACCCGGGTGCCGGTCGCGGTCGGCTCCAGGGTGTAGCTCCAGATCGTGGTGTTCTCGATCATGCGAAAGGCGAAGGCTCGATTCGGTTCGAAGCGCACGATCCGGGAGGTGGTGGGGTAGTAGTACTTGCCGTCGCGGTTGAGGTTGATCGTCCAGGTGCCGGCCCTCGGCGTGCCGAGCGGGATCATCCGGACGGTATTGGGGCTGAATTCCGGCATCCGCTTCAGATCCGACAGGACCGCCCAGACCCGCTCCGGCGGCGCGGCGATATCGACGGTGGCTTCCAGGGTGTTCGGCAACGCTGCCTCCGAGAGGTGTGACGGTCGGTACCAGATATCTTAGCCATCGTGCACACCGACTTGCGCCCAGCACCCATACTTTGAAGGTGACTTCACCAGCTGTCGCCAAGCCGGCGATTCTCAGTGTCGACGACGATCCGGGCGTCTCCCGCGCCGTGGTCCGCGACCTGCGGCGCCGGTACGGGGCGGATTATCGGATCCTGCGCGCCGAGTCGGGTGCCTCCGCGCTCGACGCGCTTCGCGAGATGAAATTGCGCGGCCAGCCGGTCGCCGTGCTGATCGCCGACTACCGCATGCCGGGGATGGACGGCATCGAATTCCTCGAGCAGGCCATGGACCTGCATCCCTACGCCCGCCGCGTGCTGCTGACCGCCTACGCCGACACCAATGCCGCCATCGAGGCGATCAATATCGTCGACCTCGACCACTATCTGCTCAAGCCGTGGGATCCGCCGGAGGAGAAGCTGTACCCGGTGATCGACGCCCTGCTCGAGGCCTGGCGCGGCGACGAGCACCGCCCGGTGCACGAGACCAAGGTGGTCGGGCATCGCTGGTCGGCGCGCTGCTCGGAGGTGCGCGAATTCCTGGCCCGCAATCAGCTGCCCTACCGGTGGTATCTGGCCGACGAGCCCGAGGGCGCGCGGTTGCTGGAGGCGGCCGGGGCGACCGAGGACCAGTGCCCGGTGGTGATCGATCCGGCCGGACAGGCCCTGATCACTCCCTCCGACAGCGAACTGGCCACCAGCGTCGGGCTCAGTACCGACCCGACCGGCGACTTCTACGACCTCATCGTGGTCGGCGGCGGCCCGGCCGGGCTCGGCGCGGCGGTGTACGGCGCCTCCGAAGGACTGCGCACGGTGCTGGTGGAGCGCACGGCCACCGGCGGTCAGGCCGGGCAGAGCTCGCGCATCGAGAACTACCTCGGCTTCCCGGACGGATTGTCGGGCGCCCAGCTGGCCGATCGGGCCCGGCGGCAGGCGGTCAAATTCGGGGCCGAGCTGATCACGGCGCGCGAGGTGGTCGGCCTGGAGGTGTGCGGGTCGGCCCGCGTGGTGCGCTTCGACGACGGCAGCGCGATCTCGGCGCATTCGGTGATCATCGCCACGGGCGTGAACTACCGCCACCACCCGGCCCCGGGTGTGGACGATTTCACCGGCCGCGGGGTGTATTACGGCTCGGCGATGACCGAGGCCGCCGAGTGCACCGACTGCGAGGTCTACGTCGTGGGCGGCGCCAATTCCGCGGGCCAGGCGGCGGTATTCCTGTCCCGCAATGCCAAGACGGTGCATATTCTGGTGCGCTCGGATTCGCTGGAGAAATCCATGTCGCACTATCTGATCCAGCAGATCGAGCAGATTCCGAATATCAAGGTGCATACGTGCACGGAGGTGGTCTCGGCCGACGGCGACGATCATCTGGAGCGCATCGTGGTACGCAACAGCGCGACGGGTGCGGAAGAAAAGGTGGACGCGGAGCGTTTGTTCCTGTTCATCGGGGCCGCACCGGAGACCGGCTGGCTCGACGGCCTGGTCAAGCGCGACGCGGCCGGATACGTCCTGGCCGGTCCCGACCTGATGGTCGACGGTGCCCGCCCCGCGGGCTGGGAATTGCCGCGGCCCCCGCATCACCTGGAGACCAGCGTCCCGGGCGTCTTCGTGGCCGGCGATGTGCGTTCGGAGTCGGCGAAACGGGTCGCGTCCGCCGTGGGCGAGGGCGCGATGGCGGTCATGCTCGTCCACCGATACCTCGCCAAGCAGTAGGAGGTCTGCTGATGGGCACCCGATTGATCTGTGATCCCGACGAACTGCGCACGCTGTTCCTGTTCGAGAAGCTCGACGACGAGCAGCTGGCCTGGCTGTGCCGGGACGGGCGGGTCGAGGAGTTCGAGCCCGGCCTGGTGTATCGCGAGGGCGATCCGGCGACCTGCTTCTACGTGCTGATGGAGGGCGAGGTGGTGATCACCAAGCTGTCCGGCGGAGAGGAGATCGAGCTGGTCCGCACCCGCCACCGCGGCTCCTATGCCGGTGCGTGGACGGCCTATATGGGCGACAAGGTGGACCAGAACTACACCGGGTCGTTCTATGTGACCGAGCCGTCGAAATTCTTCGTGCTCGACGCCGGAACCTTCTCGCGAATGATGCAGGAATGGTTCCCGATGGCGCTGCACCTGCTCGAGGGCGTGTTCTTCGGTAACCGCAACACCAACGAGATCATCGGCCAGCGCGAACGGCTGCTGGCGCTGGGTTCGCTGTCGGCCGGGCTCACTCACGAGCTGAACAATCCGGCGGCCGCGGCGGTGCGGGCCACCTCGTCGCTGCGCGAGCGGGTCGCGGGCATGCGGCACAAGCTGAAGATGATGGCGCACGGCAAATTCGACTCGGCCGCCCTCGAGGCGCTGGTGCAGCTGCAGGAGGAGGCCGCCACCCAGGTCGCCAAGGCGCCCACCCTGACGACCCTGGAGGCCGCCGACCGCGAGGACGAACTGGGCGAGTGGCTCGAATCCCACGGCATCGACAACGGCTGGAACCTGGCCCCGAACTTCGTGCAGGCCGGATTCGACATCGACTGGCTGGAGAAGGTCGCGGCCACGCTGGAGGGTTGCGACAACGGTGTTTTCGAGGGTGCGATCCGCTGGCTCAACTACACCGTCGAGACCGAGTTGCTGATGAACGAGATCACCGACTCCACCATCCGTATCTCCTCGCTGGTGAACGCCGCCAAGCAGTATTCGCAGATGGATCGCGCGCCGTTCCAGGTGGTCGACATTCACGAACTGCTCGACAGCACGCTGGTCATGCTGGCCCGCAAGATCGGCGACGGCATCACGGTGGTCAAGGATTACGACCGCGCCCTGCCGCAGATCCCGTGCTACGCGGCGGAATTGAATCAGGTGTGGACGAATCTGATCGACAATGCGGTCGCGGCCATGGACGGGCAGGGCACCCTCACCGTCCGCACCTATCGCGAGAACGACTGTGCCGCCGTCGAGATCTGTGACAGCGGTCCGGGGGTGCCGGACGAGATCCGGCATCGGATCTTCGAGCCGTTCTTCACCACCAAGCCGGTCGGTGAGGGTACCGGGCTGGGACTGGATATTTCATTCCGCATCGTGGTGAACAAGCACGGCGGCGACATCCGGGTCGAGTCGGTGCCGGGCGATACCCGGTTCATCGTCCGGCTGCCGCTGCAGGCGTCCACCGGAGGTGAGTGATGTCGCAGGCCATCGAGGGTATTGATCCGACCGTCCCGCCCAGCGGGCCGGGCTGTGTGGAATGCGAGGCGGAGCAGGGATGGTGGGTGCACCTGCGGCGCTGCGCCCAGTGCGGTCACGTCGGCTGCTGCGACAGCTCGCCGTCCCAGCATGCCTCGAGGCATTTCGCCGAGACCGGACATCCGTTCATCCAGAGCTTCGAGCCGGGCGAGGACTGGTTCTGGGACTTCCGTACCAACGAAATGTTCTCGGAGGGGCCGGAACTCGCGGCACCGCATCATCACCCGCCCGCCCAGACCGTTCCGGGCCCGCGCGAGCGGGTGCCGGGGGACTGGCAGAACTACATCCACTGAATTAGGTGCCTGCTGCACGTCCGCGGCGGTGCACGGACGTGCAGCAGACCGCCGGTACCGGAACGTCTGCCAGGACTCGTTCCCGGTGGGCGGTTGCCGCCTGCGGGTGGCTCAGTTTGCGTCGACGGCAACCTGCCCGTTCTGCACCATAAGGCGTGCCGTGGTTCGACAATGGACTGTGCGTGCACGCTCGTCGGCTCACCGTGCACGAAGGTATGGTCCGCAGCTGCGAGACACGGGGACGGCATGGCACTTGTCCTGGATACCGAGGCGATCGACCCCTCCGGGCGGCCGGACGCGGTACTGGAGGCGGTGCAGCGGCTGACCGCCCGCTCGTATATGGCGCACCAAGCGTCGCGGGAGGCCGTCCACGCCCGGCTCGACGCCTTCGAATTCGGCCAGGTGACCTTCGTTCGGGGGCGCGTGTCCGGATTCCGGTTGGTGCGCACGGCGAAACAGATCAGATCCGCGCCGAACCCGCTGCTCGCGGTGTGCGTGCAGCGGTCGTCGGGCTTCCTGCTGACGCAGGCGGAGATTCATCGGAGGATGACACCGGGGCAGCTGTACGCGGTCGACTTCGATCTGCCGTACGAGATCGACTGGCCCGACAACGGGGTGGCGTCGGCGATGTACATTCCCGCCGAACGGCTCGGTCTGAGCGCCGAGACCATCCGCGCCGGCGCCGCGCGACCGCACAGCAGTCCGCTGCACCCCTTGGTCACCGGCCACCTACGGCTGCTGTCTCAGTGCGCCGACGAGCTGCAATCCGACACCGCCGCCCGGGAATTGGGTGATTCCTGTGTGGAGCTGGTCCGTGCCCTGCTGGTATCGGCGGCCGGTCAGGTGCGTGCGGACGGCACTGTCGTGCCCGAGGATATTCTGCTCACCCAGATCCGCGACTACATCGGGCGACGGCTGAACGACCCCGAGCTCGGCGCCGCCCGCATCGCGCGTGCACATCACATTTCGGTCCGACATCTGTACAAGGTGTGCGCCGCCGCGAATTTCGGCCTGGAGCAGTGGATCATCGAGCAGCGCCTGGAACTCGCGCGGGGCGCGTTGGCGCGTCCCGACAACGCGCACCGTTCGATCGCCGCGCTCGCGCACAGCTGCGGTTTCCGCGATCCGTCGCATTTCGCCCGGCGATTTCGGGCCGCCTACGGCATATCGCCGAGCGAGTGGCGACGGCTGGCGCGCGAACAGGCCGGTGCGACGGGACGGTCGGCGGCCGACGAACCGTTGGATGTGGTGCTGCCGTTTCCGGCACAGTGACCGGACGCGGTGACCCGGTTCCCATCGACGCGCTCGACCGGTACGCTGCGACGCGCGCCGGACAGTCGGCGCCGTCGAACGACCGGGGAATGCGGGGATATGAAACGACTTTCGGCGACCGCCGCGGTACTGGGTGCGCTGGCGCTGGGCCTCACCGCATGCGGGGGGCACGATCAATCGTCCACGGACGCCAACGGCTTGCGCAAGAACCCGTCCGCCACCCCGACCACGACCGCCGCGCCCACCACGACCCGCACGGTGATCGAACCGCCCAGCGAGGCCCCCACCAGCGCGCAGAACTCCGCACTGGGCCCGGCCTCGCAGACGACCTGCGCCGAATTCCGAAAGATGGACACCGACGGCGAGAAGGCGCTGATCGAGAAGATCCTCGCCGAGAATCCGGGCTCGAAACTCGACGGCAATCCGAGTATCGCGCTGGGCACCGCGAAGCTGGTGTGCCTGGCGTCGAGCCAGGCCGACAATCCGGTCGCGGTCGCCATCGGCGTCGCCGAGAAATAGCGGCGCCCGCCACCACTCGGCTACCGATAATTCAGGCCTCCGGTCGGCGCGGCGCTGATCACAGTGGGCCGGGCGGAATGGGGCCCGCCGCGGCACGGCGAGTAGCGTCGCGTTCAGTGGCTGTTGTCGAAGGCGGGTGAGCGGTGGACGAGTCGGGCTTGGCCGAATTCGAGGTGCATCGGCCGCGGCTGTTCGCCCTCGCCTACCGCATGCTCGGTTCGGCGAGCGAGGCCGAGGATGCCGTGCAGGAGGCGTATCTGCGGTGGGACGCCGCCGATCGCCGCGATATTCGCTCCGCCGAGGCCTGGCTGACCACCGTGGTGGTGAACCTGTGCCGCAGCTGGCTGGATTCCGCGCGGGCCCGCCGGGAGACCTATGTCGGGCCGTGGCTGCCCGAACCGGTGGCGACCGGATGCGGCGAACTCGGCCCGCTGGAATCGGCCGAGCAGCGTGAGCTGGTGTCGATGGCGATGCTGACCATGCTCGAGCGGCTGTCGCCGGTCGAGCGGGCGGTGTTCGTGCTGCGGGAGGCCTTCGGATACGCGCACCGCGAGATCGCCGACATGCTGGAGCTGTCCGAGGCGAATTCCCAGCAGCTGTACCGCCGTGCGCGCCAGCATGTTCGGGACGAGCGGTCCCGGTTCGACGCGGTGCCCGCACACGCGCGGGAGCTGCTCCACCGCTTCGTGAGCGCGGCGCGCGGCGGCGACGTGGCCGCGCTGGAACGGATGCTCACCGCCGACATCGTGGCCATGGCCGACGGTGGCGGCAAGGTCACCGCGGCGAGGCGGCCGGTGGCCGGGGTGGCGCGGGTGGCGCGCTACCTGGTCGGATTGTTCCACCGCGAGGTGCCCGGTTTGGACCTCGCCATCGAGGAGGTCAACGGCGCTCCGGCGGCCGTGGCACGCATCGGCGACACGGTCGTGCTCATCGGGTCGGTCGATCTCGCCGGTGCGGAGGTGTCGGCCGTGCGGTTGGTCGTCAACCCGGACAAGCTCGCCTACTTCCAGCGCACCGACAAGCTGCGCTGAACGCCTGTGATGCAGCACACCCACGGTTGCTGTCAGGGATCGGGCGGCTGTCGGGTCTGAAGAGTGTCGGCCTTTTCGGAAGGAGTCACTCATGACCGAACAACATCGAATCGTGGTTCTCGGCGCCGGGTACGCGGGCCAGTCGGCGGCGGGCCGGCTGAGCGAGGTGGCCGGTGCGCAGGTCACCGTGGTCGACGCCCGCTCGCAGTTCGTCGAGCGGGTGCGGCTGCATCAGGCCGCCGCGGGCCAGCAGGTGCCGCGCTGGGAGTTGCGGGATCTCTTCGAGCGCAAGGGGATTCGCTTCGTGCAGGGCACCGCGGTCGAGATCGACCGGGACGCCCGGACCGTGGTGCTGGCCGATGGCACGGTGCTCGGCTACGACACCCTCGTCTATGCCCTCGGCAGCACCGCGGACGTGGACAGCGTGGTGGGCGTGCGGGAATACGCCGCGACCGTGGCGACCCCCGAGGATGTTGCGCGAATCCGTCCGCTGAACGGCCGGGTCGCGGTGGTCGGCGCGGGCGCCACCGGTCTCGAGGTGGCCACCGAACTGGCCGAATCCCGCCCGGATCTGGCTGTGGCGCTGGTGAGCTCGGAGGAGCCGGGTGCCTGGCTGTCGGACAAGGCCCGTGCCCATATCGGCGAGGTGCTCGATCGGCTGGGCATCGAGGTCCGGGCCGGAGCGAAGGTGATCGAGGTGCTGCCGGACGGGCTGCGCTCGGCGAGCGGCGACCATATCGCCGCCGACACCGTCCTGTGGACAACGGGTTTCGCGGTGCCCGAACTGGCCGCCCGTGCCGGTCTGGCGGTCGACGGCCGCGGCCGACTGCTGGTCGACGAGCAGCTGCGCACCTCGGATCCGAATATCTACGCCGCCGGTGACTGCGCCGCGGTGGTCGGCCCCGACGGACGGGAGCTGCGCATGGCCTGCGCGACCGCCAGCCCGGTGGGCAAGTACGCCGGAACGGTGGTGGCCGCCCGGGTGCGCGGTATGGAACCGCCCGCGATGCGATTCCGCTACGTCTTCCAGTGCATCAGCCTCGGGCGTCGCGACGGTGTCATCCAATTCGTGCGGGCCGATGATTCACCCCTCGATCGCGTGCTCACCGGGCGTCCGGCGGCATGGTTCAAGGAGCGGATCGTGCGCGGTGCGGCCTGGAATGCTCGGCCCTGAGCGAACTCGTCAACTCGCCGTTGACTTAGCTCGAAATGTCAACTTACTGTTGACGCATGACGGAGAAGATTCGCCTCGACGATCTGATCGAGGGCATCAAGAAGGCGCGGCCCGACGATGTGCTGGAACAACTGTCCGACGCGGTCGTGGTCGCCGGGCACCTGGACGAGGTGGCCGATCACCTGATCGGCCATTTCGTCGACCAGGCCCGGCGTTCCGGCGCCTCGTGGACCGATATCGGCCAGAGCATGGGCGTCAGCAAACAGGCCGCCCAGAAGCGGTTCGTCCCGAAGACCGATCCGGGGATGGACCCCAACGCGGGATTCGCGCGCTTCACCCCGCGCGCCCGGGCGGTCGCGATGCACTCGCAGGAGCAGGCGCGCGAGGCGGGCAACGCGGAAGTGCAGCCCGAACATCTGGTGCTCGCCATGCTCCGTGACCCGGAGAGCCTGGCGTGCCACGCGATCGTCGCCAAAGGAGTGAGCCTGGACGCCGTTCGCCGGGTGGCCACCGCCGCGCTGCCGCCCGCGGCCGACGAGGTGCCCGCGGTGATCCCGTACAACGGCCCCGCCCGCAAGGCTCTCGAACTCACCTTCCGGCAGGCATTGCGGATGGGCCACAACTACATCGGCACCGAACACATCCTGCTGGCCCTGCTGGAATTGGAGGACGGTTCGGGTGTGCTGTCGGGCCTCGGGCTGAACCGTGAAGAATTGGAGAAGGACATCGTGGCGCAACTGGCCGACCTGGTCGCCTCGGCACCTCCTGTGCCCCCGGCACCGCCGGTGCCTCCTTCGGCTCCGGTGCCGCCGACGCCTCCCGCTCCGCCTACGCCTCCCGTTCCGCCGACTCCACCCGCGCGCTGACCGGAATCACGTGCGCGCGACGGCGAATACCCGCCGGAACGGCAACCACGTGGTCCCATCCGCATGCTGCGGGTATGCCTCCCGCAGCATCGGGGTCAGCTCCGCGAGGAAGCGGGCCCACTCGGCCTCGTCGAGGGCGTTGTACACCGGGCGCAGGGCGGTGCCGGAAACCCACTTCAGCACCGGATCCTCGCCGGTCAAGCGCTGGAGATAGGTGGTCTCCCAGGCGTCGACGGCACAGCCCGCCTCGCTGAGCACCGTCGCGTAGCCGGTCGGATCGAGCACATTGCGGGACTGCAGTACGCCGGTCGGCTCGAGCCTGTCTCGCCAGTGTTCCCGACCGGCCACCTCGCGGATGCAGCGATGCGACGGCGCGTCGAAGTTGCCCGGCACCTGAATCGCCAGCCAGGCGCCGGAGGGCAGCTTCGCCGCCCAATCGCCCAGCAAGCCGGGGTGCCCGGTCACCCACTGCAGCACCGCATTACACACGACTACATCGGTATCCGGCGCGGGCTGCCAGTCCCGCACGTCGAGCAGGTCGGCCTGCACGCCACGTGCCCGCGCCGCCGCTACCATCTCGGGCGAGGAGTCCGACGCCTCGACGATCGCCTCCGGCCATCGCTCACTCAGGGCGACCGTCAAGTGCCCCGGGCCGCAGCCCAAATCCACGACACGCCGAGGCCGCTCGGCGCCGACGCGGCCGAGCAGTTCGAAGAAGGGGCGCGAGCGGTGGTCGTCGAAGGCCAGGTACTGCTGGGGATCCCACATGAGAGGCTCCAGACACTCTGCTACCAAACCGTACGTACGTACTGTATTTCCGAAATGCAGGGTTGCACAAGAGTTGTCCGGATACGATATTGCTATGGCGGATGACCCGGATTCCGACCTAATAGCAGGGGAATTGCGCTCCGACCTGCTACGGGCGCTCTCGTACGTCCAGACCGAAACCGGTCCGGACGGTAGCTACATCGTGAACGGCGACCTGCCCCCCGAGGTGGCACCGCCGTTCATTCGGGCCATCATGCGCATCGAAGCCGAGTTGCTGCTCAACGACGCCGAACAGGTCACCATCGACCGCGGCGAACCGCGCTCCCCGGAGGAGCGCCGCACCGACGCCTTCCTCGCTCTGGCGCTGCGCGTCACCGATACCTGAGCGGCCCTTCCCGTCGACTTCTCCACCTTGCACTCGATACCCCCGAGTGCTAGAAAGGGATCTGGCACTCTCGACCTGTGAGTGCCAGGTCGGGACGGTGAGAGCGGGAGCCACGACACCCTCGCTCGTCCGTCGCGGGCACCGAGCCTGGCCAGCATCGTGTCACCCCCAATCCTGGAGGATCACTTCGCAATGGCCAAGACGATTGCGTACGACGAAGAGGCCCGCCGCGGCCTCGAGCGGGGTCTGAACAGCCTCGCCGACGCTGTCAAGGTGACGCTGGGCCCGAAGGGTCGCAACGTCGTTCTGGAGAAGAAGTGGGGCGCCCCCACGATCACCAACGATGGCGTGTCCATCGCCAAGGAGATCGAGCTCGAGGACCCCTACGAGAAGATCGGCGCCGAGCTGGTCAAGGAAGTCGCCAAGAAGACCGACGATGTCGCGGGCGACGGCACCACCACTGCGACCGTGCTCGCCCAGGCGCTGGTGCGCGAGGGTCTGCGCAACGTCGCGGCCGGTGCGAACCCGCTGGGTCTGAAGCGCGGCATCGAGAAGGCCGTCGAGGCCGTCACCACCCGCCTGCTCGACTCGGCCAAGGAGGTCGAGACCAAGGAGCAGATCGCCGCCTCCGCCGCCATCTCCGCCGGCGACCAGTCCATCGGTGACCTGATCGCCGAGGCCATGGACAAGGTCGGCAAGGAAGGCGTCATCACCGTCGAGGAGAGCAACACCTTCGGCCTCCAGCTGGAGCTGACCGAGGGTATGCGCTTCGACAAGGGCTACATCTCGGGTTACTTCGTGACCGACCCGGAGCGTCAGGAGGCGGTCCTCGAGGATCCGTACATCCTGCTGGTCGGCTCGAAGGTCTCGACCGTCAAGGACCTGCTGCCGCTGCTGGAGAAGGTCATCCAGGCCGGCAAGCCGCTGCTGATCATCGCCGAGGACGTCGAGGGCGAGGCCCTGTCGACCCTGGTGGTCAACAAGATCCGCGGCACCTTCAAGTCCGTCGCCGTGAAGGCCCCGGGCTTCGGTGACCGCCGCAAGGCGCAGCTGGCCGACATCGCCATCCTGACCGGTGGCGAGGTCATCAGCGAGGAGCTGGGTCTGTCGCTGGAGACCGCGGACGTGTCCCTGCTGGGTCAGGCCCGCAAGGTGGTCGTCACCAAGGACGAGACCACGATCGTCGACGGCGCGGGCGACGCCGAGGCCATTCAGGGCCGGGTTGCGCAGATCCGCACCGAGATCGAGAACTCGGACTCGGACTACGACCGCGAGAAGCTGCAGGAGCGCCTGGCCAAGCTGGCCGGCGGTGTTGCGGTGATCAAGGCCGGCGCCGCCACCGAGGTGGAGCTCAAGGAGCGCAAGCACCGCATCGAGGACGCGGTGCGCAACGCCAAGGCCGCCGTCGAGGAGGGCATCGTCGCCGGTGGTGGTGTGGCGCTGCTGCAGGCCGCCCCGGCTCTGGAGGACCTGAAGCTCGAGGGTGACGAGGCCACCGGCGCGAACATCGTCAAGGTCGCGCTGGCCTCCCCGCTGAAGCAGATCGCCTTCAACGCGGGCCTGGAGCCCGGCGTGGTGGCGGAGAAGGTCGCGGGCCTGCCCGCCGGCCAGGGCCTCAACGCCGAGACCGGCGTGTACGAGGACCTGCTGGCCGCCGGTGTCGCCGACCCGGTGAAGGTCACCCGCTCCGCGCTGCAGAACGCGGCGTCGATCGCGGCCCTGTTCCTCACCACCGAGGCCGTCGTCGCCGACAAGCCGGAGAAGGCCGCCGCCCCCGCGGGCGACCCGACCGGCGGCATGGGCGGCATGGACTTCTGAGTCCCTGCTTTCCCAACCCCTTTCACGGAAGCCGGTCCACTCTTCGGAGTGGGCCGGCTTCCGGGATTCTGCGCCCTGATGTCCCGCACGCCCCACGCGCAATTGGCCGTATGACCAGGCGATTTGACATCGAAAGCGGTTGGCACGTAACTTATTCCAGGTCAGAGCGACACGGACACCGACCCGGGCCGAGAGGCCGGGGACACGAGGTTGGACGAGGGGCGCCTGACGATCACACTGGCTCGACCGAGACCCCGATTTGGATCGTGGTGGAGGGCTGAGCTAAGCTGTAAAAGTTGCCTCACGATCGAGCGGGTGAAGAGCCCGGGAGATTGTTTGTGCGCCTGTTCTTTGAGAACTCAATAGTGTGTCGATGAATGTCAGTGCCAATTATTTTTGGTTTCTGTCTCTCATACCCCCGTGTGAGGGATGGACATTTTTGTCAGCTAATTTCCGGCTGGCGTTTTAGTTAGGTTTTCGGACTCTGGTTCGAGATACTTCTGATTCGCTTCCTTGTGGAGCGTGTCTAGAGTCTTCAACGGAGAGTTTGATCCTGGCTCAGGACGAACGCTGGCGGCGTGCTTAACACATGCAAGTCGAGCGGTAAGGCCCTTCGGGGTACACGAGCGGCGAACGGGTGAGTAACACGTGG
>NZ_JADLQQ010000004.1 GCF_015477765.1 Nocardia transvalensis
TCGGGAACGACTCTTGACTCCAGCGTGACCGGCTCCAACCCGCACACCGATCCTTCGGACAAACCACAACCCGGACCCACCACACAGGCTAACCCCAACAAGGTCTTGACCTAAAGGGGAGCCATGTGCGCGCGTTCGCGAGATCAACTGCGGGCCACCGTTTGTGCCTGATCGAACGCGCGGGTCGCGGCATACAGGATGTTCGGGGAGACGATCCGGGCGCCGCGGATCAGATGGCCGCTGGATCGATCGCGCCAACCCGACGGCGATCGATCCCAGAACGCACGACCGGCGATCGGTGGGTGGGCCACCGATCGCCGGTCGTACTTACGGATTTGTCATCGCGAGAGCGAGTAGCGCAGATCGGCGATGGTGGCGCGGCGCTCGTAGGCGATCCAGGCGAAGATCGCGGCGAGCACCAGCGGGAAGATCCCCATCAAGGGCTTGTCGGCGATGAAAGCCTGCGTCCCGGCGGCGAGCACGGTGAGAACGGACAGGCCCGCGGCAGCCAGGGCACTGAGCCGTGGCACCATCAGGCCGATACCGCCCGCGACCTCCACAACTCCGATGAAGATGAGCAGCCCGAGGGGGATGGTCAGATTCTCGGGGGCGTTGTCCATCAGGGCGTTCGGCATAACGAGCTTCGGCCCGCCGGAGGCGATGATGAAGAACAGGCCGAGCAGGATCTGCAGGGTCCACAGGACGCGGTTGCGGACCTTGCCGGGTCGGTCGGTGACGTCGTTGGAGAAGTTGGCGGAGGGGTTGGCGGAGGTCATTTCCGGTCCTTCTGGTCGGTCGCGCCGGGTTGGTAGCGCGTTCAACGGATAGGACGGAGCAACTTCCGAGGACTCATCGCTGTCCGCGAAGATTTTCGGGACCGCTGCTAAACCCTGCAGAGCCATCGACCGTCTTCGAATGCATGCCGCGAAGCCGCGCTCCTCCGCCCACCCCAGCACATGCCGACACAGTGCCGCACCAACGCCTCGGCCGCGGGCATCGGCGGCGACCATGAAGCTGGCGGTCGACACGTGCGCGCCCGGCCCGGGCCGATTCGCATACGTGACAGCCCCGCGGGCTCGTACCGACCGGGGTCGGCACGGTCATGCTGGGTTGGTCATACCGGTGGGGGCAGGGTGATCGGTGGGCTGGTGAACTCGAGCACTCCGAGGTTGAAGATGGTGCCGGTGGATTCGGCGACGACGCAGTCCCCGCGCAGCCGGGGCGGGGGTTCGGCGATGAGGCCGACGCCTTGGAGCGGGCCTGAGCCGGTGAACTGGACGGCGAACTGGATCTGGCCCGATGAGCTGCGGCCGAGTTGGAAATTGCCGTGCTGGGTGGCGGTGAAGGAGCCTGCGGGATTGGCCACCGTGCCGTTGATGCCCACGTTGAAGGAGGCGACCCCGGTTCCTTCGGAGAAGGTGAAGTCCGGGCCGCAGCCGGTGGTGATGCCGGTGCCGGTGAAGGTGAACCAGCGGATCTGTCCGCTGTGGCCGTCGGTACGGGCCATGCCGATATTGGGGTTGTCGGGTGGGGCACAACCGATCGCGTGGCCGATGAAGTAGAAGGTGGTCTGCTCGGGTGAGCCACCGGGGTTGGCCTCGAGAGGGTGGCTGAGCCACGTCTCGGCGTTGCCGGTCGCGGTCCCGATGACCTTGGGTGGGGTTGTCACGGTACGTTCTCTTTCTCTCGACGCTCACCTGCGATGATGTGCGTCGCCTATAGCATCGTCAGATTGTGATTGCTGTTACATTGCCGAATGGCTGGTGGCTCGGTTTCCGCAGTTCGAATGGGTGTGTAGGCGATTGCTGGCTCGCGGAGCGCGATCGGAGCCCCTCAACGGACAGAGCCACCGCGGACCATCCGGATAGCCGGACCGTGGCGCGGACGGCGCGCCGGCGCAGGGCGATGTCATGGTCGCTGCCGAGCTTTCCGTTGCGGCGCAGCCATTCCCGGACGTCGGCCACTTGCGCAGTGCTGGACCACCGGATGGCTGCGGGGCGGTTAGCCGTTGGGGTCGATGTAGGCGTTGACGATGCGGCTGTCCCACCCCAGCCCAGAGTCGACACCACAGGACGCAGGACCGGGGCCGGTACAAGACGAGTGACGTCACCCTGGACATCCGACTCAACCGTGAATGCCCAGTGGGGCCGGAACGCTCACCCTCGGAGAGGCGCTGCGACGTGCTCTTCGGGAATACCCGGTGGCGGTCGGCGGGTTACGACTCCTGGGTAAATCCTAGAAAAATCGGAGAACCCCCGGGGGATACCCCAAAGATGCGCAGGTCAACGATCGGATAGGCTTTGTTGGTCATGAAGTCGGCTTTTGCGGGTCCGGTCGGTGCGGTGCCCCAGACGGTCTACCTCGATCACGCGGCCACGACCCCCATGTTCCCGGCCGCCGTCGAGGCGATGACGGCTGTCCTGGGGGTGGTCGGCAATGCGTCGTCGCTGCACGGGTCGGGGCGGGCGGCGCGGCGGCTGCTGGAGGAGGCCCGCGAGTCCATTGCGGCCGATCTGGGGGCCCGGCCCTCGGAGGTCATCTTCACCTCCGGTGGTACCGAGAGCGACAACCTCGCCGTCAAGGGGATCTATCGGGCGCGCCGGGATGCCGATCCGGCGCGGACCCGCATCCTGGTCAGTGCCATCGAACACCATGCGGTGCTCGACGCCGTCGAATGGCTCGAACAGCACGAGGGCGCCCGGGTGACGCTGCTCGAGGTCGACGGGGACGGGGTGGTGTCGCCCCGCACGCTGCGGGCGGCGCTGGCCGAGCACGCCGACGAAACCGCACTGGTCAGCGTCATGTGGGCCAACAACGAGGTCGGCACCATCGAGCCGATCGGCGAATTGGCTTCCGTCGCACAGGAATTCGACGTGCCGATGCACAGCGATGCGGTGCAGGCGGGTGCGCAGCTGCCGATCGACTTCGCCGCCAGCGGTCTGGCCGCGGCCAGCTTCACCGGACACAAGGTCGGCGGGCCGCACGGGGTGGGTGTGCTGCTGCTGGGGCGTCAGGTGCCGTGTGTGCCGCTGCTGCACGGCGGCGGGCACGAGCGCGACCTGCGGTCGGGCACCTCGGACGTGCCCGCGGCGGTCGGGCTGGCCGCCGCATTCCGCCGGACCGTCGAGGACCTGCCCACGCGCTCGTCCGAATTGATCCGCTTGCGGGACGACCTGATCGCCGGGGTGCGGGCAGCGGTGCCCGATGCGGTGCTCAACGGTCCGGCCGGTGCGGGCCGCCTGCCGGGGAACGTGCACTTCGCCTTCCCCGGATGCGAGGGTGACTCGCTGCTGATGCTGCTCGATGCCGCCGGCATCGAATGTTCCACGGGGTCGGCCTGTAATGCCGGTGTGGCCGCCCCCAGCCATGTGCTGCTGGCCATGGGCATGGATGTCCGACAGGCGCGCGGATCGCTGCGCTTCTCGCTGGGACATACCTCGACCCGGGCCGAAATCGAGACTTTGTTGCAGGCACTGCCGCCGGTGGTCGAACGGGCCAAGGCCGCCGGGCTGGCCGGTGCGAAGGGAGGTACGCGATGAGAGTGCTCGCCGCGATGAGCGGCGGAGTCGATTCCGCCGTGGCGGCCGCACGCGCGGTCGACGCCGGCCACGAGGTGGTCGGCGTGCATCTGGCACTGTCGGAGACACCCGGGACGCTGCGGACCGGGTCGCGGGGCTGCTGCTCCAAGGAGGACGCGGGCGATGCCCGCCGCGCCGCCGATGTGCTCGGCATCCCCTTCTACGTCTGGGATTTCGCCGACCGATTCAAAGAAGACGTCATCGACGACTTCGTGGCCGCCTACGCCGCCGGTGAGACACCGAACCCGTGCCTGCGCTGCAACGAGAAGATCAAGTTCTCCGCGCTGGCCGATCGGGCGGTGGCGCTCGGATTCGACGCCGTGGTCACCGGCCACTACGCGCGGCTGGAGAACGGTGTGCTGCGCCGGGCCGTCGACGCGGACAAGGATCAGTCCTATGTGCTGGCCGTGCTGACCGCCGAACAACTCACCCGGGCCATGTTCCCGGTCGGCGACACCCCGAAGCCGCAGATTCGTGCCGAGGCCGCCGAGCGGGGGCTGGCGGTGGCGAACAAGCCGGACTCCCACGACATCTGCTTCATCCCCTCCGGCGACACCCGCGCCTTCCTCGGTGCCAAGATCGGCATCCGCCCGGGCGCGATCGTCGACTCCGACGGGTACAAGCTCGCCGATCACGAAGGCGTGCACGGGTTCACGATCGGCCAGCGCAAGGGATTGGGCCTGCCCGGCCCCGCGCCGGACGGCCGTCCCCGGTATGTCACAGGGATTGATCCGGATTCCGGCACGGTGCACGTGGGTCCGGTCGAGGATCTGAATGTGTGGACCGTGCACGCGGATCGGGCGATCTGGACCTCCGGTGCCACCCCGTCCGGGCCGATCGACTGCATCGCGCAGGTGCGTGCGCACGGCGGCACCGCACCCGCCGTCGCGGAGGCGGTGGACGGCGGGCTCATCGTGCGCCTGCGCGAGCCCCTCACGGGTGTGGCGCGCGGCCAGGCCGTGGTGCTGTACCGCCCGGATCCGTTGGGGGACGAGGTGATCGGCAGCGGCACCATCAGCGGAACGGGGCGCGAGGGTGCCGATCTCACCGCCGGCGAGTTGGTCCCGGACAGCGCGCGGTGACGGGCGATCACAACCGCGGTGCCGTCGAGGTACCGCAGGGAACCGCCGTAACCCCCCAGCCGGCTGACGACGGTGCGGGTCTTCGCGGTGGTGTCGCCACCGGTGTCGGATCGTGGCCGGGCACCGATCCCCGGGAAGCGTCCGCGACCATCGTGGGTGAGCTGGCCGCGCTGCCGCATCTGGTCGAATTGCCCGGGCGGGGAACGGGCTCGGACATGATCGGGCGCACCTCCGCCCTGCTGGTGGATCTGCAGTTCGACACCACCGTGCGCGGCTACCGCCTGGCCGCGCGGCCGGGCTCGGTGTCCCGGCGTGCGCACGATCTGCTGCGCACCGACCTGGACGCACTCGAAGAGGCTTGGGAGACAGCGGGTCTCGCCGGTTCGGGTCGTACGGTGAAAGTGCAGGCGGCCGGTCCGCTGACCTTGGCTGCGCAGGTCGAACTGGCCGTTGGGCATCGCACCCTCACCGATTCCGGTGCGGTGCGCGACCTCTCGGAGTCGCTGGCCGAGGGGTTGGCCCAGCACGCCGCCCAGGTAGGTAAGCGTTTGGGTGCGAATGTCGTTGTGCAACTGGACGAGCCGTCGCTGACCGCGGTGCTGAACGGTTCGCTGCCGGGCACCAGCGTGCTCGACACCGTGCCCGCGCTCCCCGAGCCCGAGGCGCTGCACATCCTCGACACCGTCGTTGCCGCGCAGCCGGTCCCCGTCCTCGTGCACAGCTGCGCCGAATCGCCCGCCCTCGGCTTCCTGCGCGCAAGCGCCGCCGCGGCGGTCGGTTTCGACATCACCACGATCGGCACGGCGGATCTGGACGCGGTCGGTGAACTACTGGACGCGGGAAAGCTGCTGGCGCTGGGCCTGATTCCCACCACCCCTGCGCCGAATCCGACCACCTGGCGCGAGGTGGCCGAATCCGCCGTCCGCCTCGTCGACCGCCTCGGTTTCCCCCGCCGCACCCTCGCCGACCACGTCCTCGTCACCCCCGCCTGCGGCCTGGCCTCCGCGCCCCTCGCGTGGGCTCGGCGCGCCCTGGCGCTCGCCACCGACACCGCCCGCGCCTTCACCGAGGAACCGGAGACGCTGACCTTCGAGTAATCCCGGCGAAGAGCATGTCGGGATGCGAAGTCGGGGCATGCTGGATGCGAAGTCGGGGCGTGCCGGGATGGTGAGGGGACCTCGGCTTGGGCGTCAGGAGCCGAAGAAGGGGCGGGCGCCGGGGTGGCCGAGCTGCCAGTTCTGGGGTTTGCCCATGGGGTAGACGACGGGGATGTCGTCGCCGGGGGAGGGCCACTGGTTGACGTCCCAGGCAAAACGCCCGTAGACGGTTTCGCCGGGAACGGTGGGGCCGGAGATCGTGCCCGTGATGGTGACGTACTGCTCACCCTGGGCCGCGGGGCGCGGGCTGACGCCGGTGACGTGCAGGGTGCCGGTTTCGGGCTGCTGCGCCGGGCTGAATCCGCCCCGGCCGCGTCGGTACATCGCGAACAACGCGACCAGCGCCCCGACCACCATCACGATGAATGCGAACTCCAACATCCCACCATGCTATGCGGTGGCGACCGCTGCTCCCCTCAGTGCGCGGTCAGCTCGCTGGTTCCCCGGTTGGTCCGCCGCAGCTGCCACACGGTGGTCCGGCGGGATTGGGAGCGGCCGTTGCCGCGGTCGACCAGGGTGCGGGTGCGGGTCGTGAAGATCAGTTGGGCGCCACGGGAATTGGTTTCGGGGTTCTGGAACAGCTGGATGAGACGGTCGGCGGTGTCGCCGGTGAGGTGGGCGTCGATATCGTCGACGGCCAGGACCCCGCCGGTGTCCAGGGCGTCGAGGACGGCGGGAAGCAGGCGCAGCAGGGCCAGGGTGGCGGTGGATTCGTCGGTGATGTCGAAGGTGGCGTCGATACCCTCGTGGACCAGGCCCAGGCCCGTACCCCGGCGGGCCACCATGCGGGTGTAGAGGGTATCGCGGGCGGCGCGCACGTTGCTCAGCTCGCGTTCGAGGGCGATCGGGGTCAGGCCGTGCGTGCGCTCTAGCTGCTCGGCATGCGCCGGTGAGGCGATGGCGGCGTCGAGTTCGGTTGCCATGGCGGCGATTTCGCCGTCCAGCTCGCGCAGGTAGTCGGCGTACATCGGATCGTTCTCGGCGATGAGCACATCCTCGATCCCCAATTCGGCCGACCGCAGCAACAGCAGCAACCGCGCGGCGTTGTCGGCCGAGCGCGAGATGTGGCTGCCGAGCCGATGCGCGATCGCCTGCGGCTGTTCGTCTCCGTGCAGCACTTCCAGCTGTGCCGAGAACCAGCGATAGGCGGGCACCAGCGCCTCGGCCGACATCTGCCCGGTCAGGCTGAGCAGCAACGCATTCGGGCGCACCAGCGGCACCAGCGCCCCGATGCCGTAGCGGACCGGCTCGAACATGGGCCCGATCCGCACCTGATCGCCCTCGCGCTCGAACACGATCCGCTTGCGGTTGTGCGGATGGCTGTGCAGCCATTCGGCGGTCACATCGGCGTTGTCGAGCCGGAAGCCGTAGGTGTAGGGCACCCCCTCGGCCACGAAGGTGGCGACGAATTCCGAAGGGCGCTCGGCGAATCCGAGGTGCGGCGCCCGTACCGGACCGGCATACGGATCCCAGCCCGTCACCGAATTCAGCACCGCGTCGCGCACATGTCCCAGCGCGTCGATCAGGCTGGACTTCCCGGTGGCGGCGGCCCCGTGCACCGCGGTCACGGGCGCCGGCAGCGACCCGGGCCGGCTCCCGACCAGGCGGAGTTCCTGCGGTTCGGCCAGCGATCTGTGATTGGTCACCTGAAAACTGCGCAACACCCGTGCCATCCTGCCGTCCGGCGCCGGGATGTGCGACACCGGGTCGGCGAGCCCGGGCAAACGAAGACCGGCCGCCTCGCCCAGGCCCACGAGCCGGCCGGTCCTCGGTCGAGAAGGACTATCAGGCAGCCGCTTGCAGGGTCGGCATCTCGACCGCCTTGGTGGCATTGACGACCTGGGCGCAGTCCTGCGGCGTGGTGCCCGCAACGTTGTTGCGCACGTTGGTGTTACAGGCCGTGGACAGTGCGCTCCCCAACGCTTGATAGTTGGAATTGGAGCTCAGGATCGTCTGCGTGGTCCAGTACAGCGCCGCGGTCTTCTCGAGACCGATTGCCGTGACGTTCACGCCGTTGTGGCTGCCGCCGTCGACCATCAGCTGCGCGGCCTTGTTGCCCACACCGCTGTTGGTGTGGACCCCGCCGTTGTCACCGGAACCCGTGTACCAATATTGGCCCTGGTATGTATCGGGTTGCCGGTGGGCGTTCGGATTCTGCATGTCGCGGATCACGCCCAGGGAGCTGCAGGCGCCCAGCTTCCACCGGTTCTGCGGAGTGTTGCACGGGTTGGCGGTGTCGGTGAGGAAGACCAACTCGCCGAAGATATCCGACATGGACTCGTTGATCGCGCCGGGCTCGTTGCGATAGACCAGGCCGCTGGTGTGCTCGGTCACGCCGTGGGTGAGCTCGTGCCCGGTGATGTCCTCGGTGGTGACGCCCTCCCCGTAGGCCATCTGGCCGTTGTACCAGAAGGCATTCGCATATGGGCACTCGGTGGCGGAGCAGATGCGGACGGTGCCGCGCAGCGCCTTCCCGTTGCCGTCGCCGGTGTCGGAGCCGATGAGGTTGGTGAGATTCGGCAGCTGAGTGTATTTGGCGTAGAAGCCCTCGGTGTTGCCGAAGTAGGTGTAGACGTTGTCCACGTCGGACTGGTTCACCGGACCCTGGCCCTCTTTCCTGGTCGCGCGGAAGCCACCTGGGCCGCCGCAGGACACCGAACTGGGATTGTTGAGGTCCACCTGCCGCCTCTCGGCGTCGCAGACGACGCGGTTGAGATGTTTGGACTCATCCCAGCTGTCGAGCACCTTGCCGATATCGGCGGCGTCGATGAACACCACCCACTCGCCGGGCTTGGCCGATTCGTCACCCTCGCCCTTGGCGCCGTCGCCCAGCACCACGACCTGGAACGCGGGGATCGCGACGCTCTGCGCGTCCTGTTTGGCCGCCAGCTTCGGGTCGTACCAGTAGGCCCTCGCCTCGCCGACGGCCAGCTTCTCGACCGGCGTCTGCGTCTGCTCGGCGATTGCCTTGACGGCGTTGGTCGCCACCTCCGCGGGCGGGGTCGTCGTCTGGTATTTGCCCTGCGACTTCTGCGACAATGCGCCGGTCACCGACAGCAGTGAGCCGTCGGCCGCCAGCGTCTGGGCCGCCGAGGCGCCGAACACCGGAACCGAGTCGATCTCCTGCCGCAACCGAACCGTGGACCCCTCACCGACCTCGAAGGTCGAGTCCACGACGAGGTCGCCGACATGATCGCCGGTGAAGACCTTCTCGACGCCGTCGGCGTGCGCCTGCGCGGCGGCCGGAGCCTCGGCGGGTGTCCCCTCCGGAACCGGGACCGGATTCTTGGGCACGACCTGCACGACAGCGCCCTCGGAATCGGTCAGCACATCCTTGGGGACGGTGGACAGATCCGATCCAGCCGGTGCGGGAGCGTCCGGTGTCGACGGCGGCGGTGTCGGTGTCGACGGCGGCGGTGTAGTGGGCGACGGTGTATTCGGCGACGACGGGCTCGAGGAGTGCGTCGGGCTCGTCGGTGTCGTCGGCGAGGTGGGCGCCGGGCTACTGCTCGATGGCGGAGTGGACGGTGTCGTCGAAGGATCGCCGTAGGCCCCGGTGGTGGACGCGAAAATCGTTGCGGATAGGGTCATTAGCGTTAGGACGGAGAAGCGTGCCGTCCGTCTATGGCTGGCTTTCATACTTTTAGATGGAAGCATGCAGACGGGCGAACGCGGTGTGAAAACGATTGCGCGACACCGGGAGTTCGGTATGTATTCTCCAGCCCTGCTCTGCGCGAACGGTATCGGTGCCCCCATTTGAATCAATGATTCAAAACGGCACTCATTGCGTCGTCATCATGATCGAATAGCTTGGCGTATAAGGTAGGACACTGCTGCTGCCGCGAAAGATAGTCAAAACAAACAGATCTCGCAAAATATGATAGTGAAACCACGCTGAATCTAGATCATTCCGGAGGCCGCCACAATGGCAAGGCTCCGGGCGTATCGAACCCCTAGTCGTGCGCCTGCCATCCTTCGTGTTGTCCCGCCGCGCGGGTCGGCACCGAGATCAGTTGCCGTACTGCTTGGTTTCGGGTCGCTCGATCATCAGGGCATGGGCGGGCTGCTCGGCGACCGGGCGGTGCTCGACGCCCTTGGGCACCACGAATATCTCGCCCGGGTGCAGGGTCACCGGGGCACGGCCCTGCAGTTCGAGGCGAAAGGTGCCGTCCCAGCACAGGAACAGTTCGTCCTCGTCGTGATGGTGCCAGGGGAATGCGCCCTCGAAGCGGGCCAGGCGCACCACGGAGTCGTTGGCCACGGCCAGCTCGCGCGGCTGCCACGGCCCGGTCAGTTCGGCGACGACATCGGTGATGGAGATCTTGCTCATGACTCCATCCTCGAGCCGGGTGACGTGCGTGCACAGGGCCAATCCGGCACAATTGGTTTGCAAATGAAGCCAATCGAACTTGCCGACCGGCTCGGCCGCTGGTCGGCCGGGCGGGGACCGCTGTATCTGCTGCTGGCCGGGCGCTTGCGCACGCTGATCGAGGACGGTGAGCTGGCGCCCGGAACCGTGTTGCCACCCGACCGGGCCTTGGCGAAGGCCTTGGCGGTGGGTCGCAGCACGGTGGTGGCCGCCTACGACCTGCTCAGTGTGGAGGGCCGGGTGGTGCGGCGCCAGGGCAGCGGCACCCGGGTCGCCGGGGCCGCGGCGTCGGCGCTGCGCGACACCACGCACTCCCCGGCATTCCTGCAGCTGCTGGAACCGGACGCCGATGTGATCGCGCTCGCCTGTGCCGCCCCGCAGACCCCGCCGCCGGAGGTGGTCGACGCCTATCGCCGCGTCCTGCCCGGGCTCGCGGCGGTCGACGGCGATATCGGTTATCGCCCGACCGGACTTCCGTTGTTGCGCACCGCGATTGCCGAGCGGTACCGGATGCGCGGGGTGCCCACCGATCCGGAGCAGATCCTGGTCACCGGGGGCGCGCAGCAGGCGTTGTCGCTCATTGCCCGCGCACTGCTGCGGCCGGGTGATCGGGTGCTGGTCGAGGCGCCGACGTATCCCGGTGCGCTGGAGGCGTTCCGGGATGCCGCCGCGGTGCCGCAGGCCGCGCCGATCGGTCTCGGCACGGTGCCGCCGGTTTCGTTGGCCTACGTCGTGGCGACCTATCAGAACCCCACGGGCGCGGTACTTTCCGCGCTCGCTCGGCGGGCGCTGGTCGAGTCGGCCGCTCGGGCGCAGGTGCCGCTGATCGACGACGAGGTGCTTGCCGATCTGGGGTTTCCCGACGCCGATCCGCCGCCCCCGCCGCTGGCGGCCCTCGGCGACACGGTGATCTCGATCGGCTCGCTGAGCAAGATTCTCTGGGGCGGAATGCGTATCGGCTGGGTGAGGGCACCGACCGCCGTGATCGCGCGGCTGGCTCGCCTGCGTGCCGTGCACGATCTCGGTGGGAATATCCCGGCCCAATGGGCCGCGGCTCTGCTGCTTCCCGAACTGGATTCACTGCGTGGACGAATTGCCCGGCAGCGCAAGCAATTTCATGACCTCTTGGCGGGGGAGCTGGCCGAGCGGCTACCGGAGTGGGAGGTGCCGCGAGTGCCGGGCGGGCAGACCCTGTGGATTCGGCTGCCGCACGGCGACGGCACCTCCTTCGCGCAGCGGGCCCTGCGCCACGGGGTGGCAATCCTGCCGGGTACCGGACTGGATGCCGCGGGCGGCAGCGTCGACCGTGTCCGCATCAGTTTCGTTGCCTCCCAGGACGATTTGCGTGAGGCGGCCCGGCGGTTGGCCGAGGCCTGGCGGGCCTACGAGCCGCCCGCCCGGCCCGCACCCGCCTCGCCGCCGCTGGCCGTGTGAACGGAAAGACGTTGTCGCACCCGAGCGAGATGATCTAGATTCGGCACCGACCGCCCCCGAGAGGAGAGTGCGTGGACGACGCGACGTTTCTCGAAACGACCGCCGATACGCTGGCGGCACTGCCGACGGTGACGGCGGTGACCCTCGGCGGATCGCGCGCACAGGGCACACACCGCGCCGACAGCGATTGGGATCTGGCGATCTACTACCGCGGCGACTTCCACCCCGCCGATCTGGCGGCCGTGGGCTGGGAGGGGCAGGTGTCGGAGCTGGGCGCCTGGGGCGGTGGTGTCTTCAACGGTGGTGCCTGGCTGACCATCGACGGGCGCAATGTCGACGTGCACTACCGCGATCTCGACGTCGTGGACGAGCAGCTGCGGGCCGCGGAGAACGGGCGTTTCCATATCGAACCGCTGGCCTTCCATCTCGCGGGCATTCCGAGCTATCTGCTCGTCGCCGAACTGGCATTCAACCGCGTGCTGCGGGGCTCGCTGCCGCGGCCCGGCTACCCGGATGCCTTGCGCCGCAAGGCCCCCGGAGTGTGGAGCGAGCATGCCGAGCTGACGCTGACCTATGCCGAGCACAATCACGCACCCTACGGTCGGCTCGCCCAGTGCGCCGGTCAGCTGGCGGTGGCCGCCTCGTGTTACGCCCATGCGGTGCTCGCCGCGCGCGGTGAATGGGTGACCAATGAGAAGACCCTGCTCGCCAAGGCCGGTCTGACCGCGGTCGATACGATCGTCGAAGGGATGACCCGCGAGCCCGCCGCATTGCGCGCTGCGGTCGGCAGGGTCCGCGAACTCTGCCGGGCCGCCGTGGAAAAGGCAAGCGACAGCGTCTAATTCAGCATGCCGTAGGCGTGATCGGGGCGGATGCGGGCGACCACGCGGTGCTCGCCGACCATGGCGCGGCGGTAGTCGTCCCAGTCGGGGTGTTCACCGCTCAACGCGCGGTAGTAGGCGATCAACTCCTCGACCGTGGCGTCGTCGCGCCCGGTGGCGACCGGCGAGAGTTCGGCCTCGCCCTCGAGCACCGCGTAGGCCCAGAAGTCGGCGCTGGTGACGTGCAGGGCCGCCCACGGCTCTCGGCGCATGTTGAAGTACTTGGCGCTGCCGGCTGTGATCGACATGCGGATCACACCGTCGTCGCCGACCCAGTGCGTCACATTCGACAGCTGCGGTCGGCCGTTCTTGCGGATCGTGGTCAGGACCGACCCGGTGTGGGCGCGGGCGAAGTCGAGAGCGGTATCGAGGTCCATGCCGGATTCAACCCCGTCGCCCCGGCCTCCTGTTCCCTCGCCGCGCCGATCGCGACGACGTGCGCAATTGGGTCTCGGGACTGTCGGTGGCCTCGGCTAATCTGCGTGACGTGAGCGAGCTTGCGAGCGAACCATGGACACAGTGCGCCTCGCGCACGATGCCGCCGAGCGTCAGCGAGGTGGCATCGTGAGCGAATCCGGTATCGAGATCACCCCGGCGACGGCGGACGAGCGGACGGAATGGCAGCGTCTGGCGGAGGAGGTGCGTGAGCACCAGTTCCGCTACTACGTGCGCGACGCGCCGATCATCTCCGACGGCGAGTTCGACAAGCTGTTCCAGCGGCTGCTGGCGCTGGAGGAGGCGCACCCGGACCTGCGCACCCCCGACTCGCCGACCCAACAGGTCGGCGGCGGATTCGCGACCGAATTCGCGCCGGTCGACCACCTCGAACGCATGCTGTCGCTGGACAACGTGTTCGACGAGGACGACATGCGCGCCTGGGTGAGTCGCGTCGAGGCCGAGACCGGGCCGGGCCTGCACTACGTGTGCGAGGTGAAGATCGACGGGGTCGCGCTCAACCTCGTCTACGAGGAGGGTCGGCTGGTACGCGCGGCCACCCGCGGCGACGGGCGCACCGGTGAGGACGTCACCCTCAACGCCCGCACCATCGATGACATCCCCGGACAGTTGAATGGGAACGACGAGTTCCCGATACCGAAACTGCTCGAGGTCCGCGGCGAGGTGTACTTCCGGCTCGAGGACTTCGAGAACCTCAATGCCGCCATCGTCGCCGAGGGCAAGGCGCCGTATGCGAATCCGCGCAACACCGCCGCCGGCTCGCTGCGGCAGAAGGACCCGTCGGTCACCGCGCGGCGGCGGCTGCGCATGATCTGCCACGGCTTCGGCCGCATGGAGGGGTTCACCCCGCAATCCCAGTACGAGGCGTACCGGGCGCTGGCTGCATGGGGCCTGCCGGTATCCGAGCACACCGTGCGGGTGCAGGGCGTCGACGCGGTCCTCGAGCGGATCCGGTACTGGGGCGAGCATCGCCACGATATCGAGCACGAGATCGACGGGCAGGTGATCAAGGTCGACGAGATGGTGCTGCAGCGCCGCCTCGGCGCCACCTCGCGCGCGCCGCGCTGGGCGATCGCCTACAAGTACCCGCCGGAGGAGGCCACCACCAAACTGCTCGACATCCAGGTCAATGTCGGGCGCACCGGGCGGGTCACCCCTTTCGCGGTGATGGAGCCGGTCACCGTCGCCGGGTCCACGGTCGCCATGGCCACCCTGCACAATGCCGCCGAGGTGGAGCGCAAGGGCGTGCTGATCGGCGATACCGTGACCATCCGCAAGGCCGGCGACGTCATTCCCGAGGTGCTCGGGCCGGTGGTGGATGTGCGCGACGGCAGTGAGCGCGAATTCGTCATGCCCACGCACTGTCCGGAATGCGGCACCGAACTCGCGCCGGAGAAGGAGGGCGACGCCGATATCCGCTGCCCGAATCAGCGAAACTGTCCGGCGCAGCTGCGGGAGCGGGTATTCCACATGGCCGGGCGCGGTGCCTTCGATATCGAGGCGCTCGGGTACGAGGCCGCCATCGATCTGCTGAAGTCGGGCGCGATCCACGACGAGGGCGACCTGTTCGACCTCAGCGAGGAAAAGCTGCTCACCACAACGCTGTTCGCGAACAAGAACGGCAGTCTGTCGGCCAACGGGCGTCGCCTGCTGCAGAATCTGGAGTCGGCCAAGGACCGGCCGCTGTGGCGGGTGCTGGTGGCGCTGTCGATTCGCCACGTCGGGCCCACCGCCGCCCGCGCGCTGGCGGCGGAATTCGGCAGCATGGAACGCATCGAGAACGCCTCGGGGGAGGAATTGGCCGCCGTCGACGGTGTCGGGCCGACCATCGCCGCCGCGGTGAAGGAATGGTTCACCGTCGACTGGCATCGCGACATCGTCGACAAGTGGCGCGCGGCCGGGGTGCGGATGGAAGACGAGCGCGACGAATCCATCGAGCGCACTCTCGAAGGGTTGTCGATCGTGGTCACCGGCTCGCTGCAGGGCTTCTCCCGCGACGAGGCCAAGGAGGCGATCCTGGTCCGCGGCGGCAAGGCGGCCGGTTCGGTGTCGAAGAAGACGGCCTACGTCGTGATCGGCGACTCGCCCGGCTCCAAGGCCGCCAAGGCGGAGGAACTCGGCGTGCCGATCCTGGACGAGGAGGGCTTCCGCAAGCTCTTGGAGGGCGGCCCCTCGGCGCTGGACTGACGGCAGCGTGGATCTCCCGTTGGTGTAGGACGGAGTGATGATCATTGCCGCGAAACCCGAGTTCGAGATTCGCCCGATCCGGCCCGAGGAGATCCGGGCCGTCGGCTCACTCACGGTCGAGGTGTATGTGGGGGAGGGCTATATCAGCCCCGAAAGCCCTTATGTCGCAGAGCTTTCCGATGCGGAAACCCGCGCTCGGGAGGCCGAGGTGCTGGTGGCGGTGCGGGACGCGGCGATCCTCGGTTCGCTGACGATGGCACGGCCCGGCACGCCGTATGCGGAAATTGCCCGCCCCGGTGAAATCGAGTTCCGGATGCTGGCGGTGGCGAAGCAGGCGCGTGGGCTGGGTGTGGGAACGGCGTTGGTGCACAACGTGATCCAGACCGCCCGCGCCGAAGGCTGTGAGGCCGTGGTGCTGACCACGATGCCGCCGATGGTCGACGCCCGGCGCATCTACGATCGGCTGGGCTTCATCCATGTGCCCCAACGCGATTGGGCCCCCCGACCGAACAGCGAGAAGATGACGGTCATGCGGCTGGAACTGTGAATCAAATCAGCACAGTGGCAACGATTCCGGCCAGATAGCCCAATCGGGCGACCTCCGAGGGCCGGAACTCGGGCCCGCCCGGGCGGCCGAGCAGCAGCACCTTGCCGGTATTGCCGAGCGGGGCGGCGGCCAGCTTGGTGTCCATATCTTTCCAGATCTGCGGCACCCAGTCGGCCTCGCCGTCGAGCACCGACGGCTTCTCCAACGGCATCCACGGGGCCGAACCCGCTTGGGTCTCAGGTGCACTCGGGCTGCCCACCATGCGGTAGGCGCCCTGCGGTCCCATATCGATGATGGTGCTCCAGCCGACGCGTAGCACCCGGGGCACGCCGTCGACGAGCACCTGTAATCGGTCGTCGCGGGCGCTGGCCACCTGATCGATCAGCTCCAGCTCCCGATGGGTGTCGAGCATCCCCGAATACGGGCGCAGGGAGTCGACGCGCACATCGGCCAGCGACTCGGCCGCGGTGATCAAGGTGTCCGGCAGAGCTCCCGGCGGGACCTCCACGACCAGGTCGTCGATCGCATAGCCGGCGCCGCGTTCGACCACATCCAGCGACAGGATGTCGGCGCCGACGGAGCCCAGCGCGAGTGCTAGTGAACCGAGACTTCCTGGGCGATCCGGAAGTTGCACGCGAAGCAGAAATGACACGTGCCTTCCTACCTTTCCTGTGCGACCGAGACTTTCGGACGGATACCCGAGTCCCGCAATATTTACACCCGAGCCCTCGGAGCACCGACTCGAAGCATCCCGGGTGACGTAGGCCACTGGTTATTGTCGGATGAATCAGTCGTGTCGTGCCAGTGGAAGCCAGACGCCATTGAGCTGTCAAGTCATGGTGGTTCTCTGCCGTCCCGACCGCCGGGATAGGCTATAGCGAATCATCAGCTCGATCCTGCCGAAAGGGGTCCCCGCGGTGCCCGCCATCTCCCGCGACGAGGTCGCACACCTCGCCCGGTTGTCCCGGCTCGCCCTGACCGACGAAGAGCTCGACCGCTACGCCGGCCAGCTGGACTCGATCCTGAGCCACGTGCAGGTGATCTCCGAGGTCGCCGCCGACGTCCCGGCCACCGCCTCGCCGAATCCGACCACCAACATCACCCGCCCCGATGTGATCACCCCGGGTCTGACCCCCGAGCAGGCGCTGTCGGGCGCGCCGGCGGTGGAGGACCAGCGGTTCATGGTTCCGCAGATTCTGGGAGAGGGCGAATGACCGACCTGAGCGAGTTGACCAAGCTGTCCGCGGCCGAGTTGGCGGACAAGATCCACGCCCGCGAGGTGTCGTCGGTGGAGGTTACCGAGGCGCACCTGAACCGCATCGCAGAGGTGGACGGCCGATTCAACGCCTTCCTGCACGTCGCCGGTGACAAGGCCCGCGCGACCGCCGCCGAGGTGGACCAGGCCATCGCGGCCGGGACCGTCGCCTCGCC
Organism: Nocardia transvalensis; assembly: GCF_015477765.1. Taxonomy (GTDB): domain Bacteria; phylum Actinomycetota; class Actinomycetes; order Mycobacteriales; family Mycobacteriaceae; genus Nocardia; species Nocardia transvalensis_A. The sequence continues at coordinate 17,123 of NZ_JADLQQ010000004.1, forward strand.
GCTGGCCGGAGTTCCGTTGGCGCTCAAGGACGTTTTCACCACCACGGACATGCCGACCACCTGCGGGTCGAAGATTCTCGAGGGCTGGGTTCCGCCCTACGACGCGACGCTGACCGCCAAGCTGCGCGCCGCGGGCATCCCGATCCTCGGCAAGACCAATATGGACGAGTTCGCCATGGGCTCGTCGACGGAGAACTCGGCCTACGGTCCGACGCTGAATCCCTGGGATACCGAACGGATTCCGGGTGGCTCCGGCGGTGGGTCGTCGGCCGCGCTGGCCTCCCATCAGGCCCCGCTGGCCATCGGCACCGACACCGGCGGGTCGATCCGCCAGCCCGCCGCGATGACCGGCACGGTCGGCACCAAGCCGACCTACGGCACGGTCTCGCGCTACGGCTTGGTCGCCTGCGCCTCCTCGCTGGACCAGGGCGGCCCGTGCGGGCGCACCGTGCTGGATACCGCTCTGCTGCACGAGGTGATCGCCGGATACGACCCGAAGGATTCGACCTCGCGCAACGTCGCGGTGGCGCCGGTGGTGGAGGCCGCCCGCCGGGGTGCGCAGGGCGATCTGCGCGGGGTGAAGGTCGGCGTGGTGAAGGAGTTGCACTCCGACAGCTACCAGCCGGGCGTCATCGCCTCCTTCGATGCGGCCGTGGCGGTGCTGAAGGACCTGGGTGCGGACGTGATCGAGGTGTCGTGTCCGCACTTCGAGTACGCGCTGCCCGCCTACTATCTGATCCTGCCCAGTGAGGTGTCGTCGAACCTCGCGCGCTTCGATGCCATGCGCTACGGCCTGCGCGTCGGCGACGACGGCACCCGCAGCGCCGAGCAGGTCATGGCCGCCACCCGGGAGGCCGGTTTCGGCCCGGAGGTCAAGCGCCGCATCATGATCGGCACCTACGCCCTGTCGGCCGGCTACTACGACGCCTACTACGGCCAGGCGCTGAAGGTGCGCACCCTCATCGCCCAGGACTTCGACCGCGCCTACGAACAGGTCGACGTCCTCGTCTCCCCGACCAGCCCGTTCACCGCCTGGAAGCTGGGCGAGAAGGTCGACGACCCGCTGGCCATGTACCTGTCGGACCTGTGCACCCTCCCGACCAACCTGGCCGGCTACTGCGGCATGTCGGTCCCCTCCGGACTGAGCAAGGACGACGGCCTCCCCGTCGGCCTCCAAATCATGGCCCCCGCCCTGGCCGACGACCGCCTCTACCGCGTCGGCGCCGCCTACGAATCCGCCCGCGGCCCCATCGCCTGACCTGTGCGAATTCCCTGCGCGACCCTGGCGGGCCGCGCGGGGAAGCCGGATGGTGCTGAATCCCGCGGGGATGGGCGGGTTCGGTTCGGCTACAGGGTTGCGGTCAGGCCGTAGGTGGTCAGGATCGTGGCCAGCGGTGGGTTGATGGAGGGGGGCGATACTTCGGTTCCGGTGTCGGCTGTCGCGATGAGTTGGCTGGTCCCGGGCGCGAGTTCGGTGCGGCGGAGCCAGATGGCCCAGCAGCTCCAGTCGCTGCCGTGGCGGGAGCCGTACATGATGCCATGAGCGAGGCTGGCGTCGTCGAGGGTGATCGGCCACAGGCTCGCGGCGACCGCTGTGGTGAGGTGACGGTCGGCGCTGCGCAGTTCGGCGACGCTGACTTCGGTGATGCCGCGGTCCGGGAGATCTGCCGGTGCGTAGCGGGCGATGGCCGACAGGCTCGAGGAGGCTTCGATGTCGATGAACCAGCCCATGGTAGGAAGCCGGAGCCGATACAGTCGGTACTCGCTCAGCCACATCAGATCGACCTCCCGCGGTGGTCGATAGTCGGCGTGTGTCCACTCTTGCCGGATCAGCGATTCGAGTTCATCGTGCTCACCGACGTCGTCGAAGTAGATCGACGCCGGTTGGGGCAGTTTGGGTTTCAGTGGTGCCAGCAGCTCACCGTAGGCGCCTTCCTCGGTGCTGGCCGCATAGACGGTCTGCTGACCGGCGACGTCGTACCGGTTCCAGGTATCGCGGGAAACGCGGCCGGACAACTCCCGCGGCAGGGGATTGAGCGGTCCGTAGGACGGTTTCGCCAGTCGATACACGGTTCGGTTCGCGGAAGGGACGAGCGCGAGACCGGTCTTCGAGCAGATACGCAGGGCTTTCCGGATAGCGCTGACAGACAAGAAGGATTCCCCCTAGCCGACTCGACCCTCGACTCAGGGTATGAGCCTAGTTGAACAAGGGGGATCCTTGCGTACCGTTAGGCTGTCGGAACTGTCTCGTCTCCGAACCGTTAGCTGTCGGAACCGTCGACGAAAGCGACTGCGGCAGCGATCACTTCGGCGAAACGGCCGTCACGGATGGCGATGGCCGGAGATTCCTCACCCAGGCGAGGGTTTGCGCCGATGAACCACGACCGCGTGACGTCTTCGCCTTCCGCGGTAGCGAGCACGATCCAACAGCGATGCGCTACCTGTAGCCGCGCCAGCGCCGCGTCCCGCGGCCGCGGCCCGTCTGCCTGCGCCCACTTGTACGGCAGTTTGCGATCGCGGACACCGGCGACCAGCGCGACCAGGGTCGGACCCAGATGCTGGACCAGTTGGCGTGCCAGTTCGGAGGGCCGCAGCCGGGCTGTCTCGACGTGGCTGGTAACGGCTCCGTTGAGCACAGTCATGGGGCCCACACCCTTCGAGACAGGAGGCGACAAGCGTCGGAGACCCATCCAAGGTAGCTCGAATACCACCAAAATGCAACCGAATGTTCCACCCCAACTCCCAGGAAACCTCCCTCGGTACAGGCCTGATCGGTTACTTTGTGTCGATGCGAGGCTGGTTTCACCGCGGGCAGGGCAGAAGTCGCTCCACCGGGCTCCGCAGCCCGTCGGCCCCGCCCGCCGATGCCGACGCCCTGGGCATCGGCCTGTATTACCTGGGCTTTTATCGGGACGAGTACGACCGCTCGCGGTTGGTGGTGAAGTCTCGCGCCGAGCGAGTGGTCGTGTGGACGGCCGTGGCCAACGGGCTCATCGCCGTACTCGGCACGGCCATCGCGGTTTTCAGTGCTCCCTGGCTGGGTCTGGTCAGTACCGGCCTGGCCGCCTCGATCGGCGTATTGGCCGCGTGGGATGGCATGTATCGCCATCGTGAGATGTGGGTGCAGCGCAGCGTGATCCTTGGACAGCTGCAAGCCCTGCTGCGCAACATCGAGCTCAGACAGGCCCAAGGAGAGGACCGCAACGTCCTCGCCCGCGAGACCATGCTGCATCTGAACGCGATTTTGGAAGAGGAACTGGAAGCCTGGACAGCGCTGCGCCGAACCCAACCGGCATCGCGCGAACGCGAGGACAGCTCGGGCGAATAGAGTGGGCGGGCTCAGCAGGTGCCGAGGGCGGTGCCCTGGTCGGTGCCGTAGCGGTGGCCGTGGCCGGGGGAGGGGGCCAGGGCGGACAGGAGGTCGGCGGTGGTTTGGATGAAGCCGATTACCGGGAGCCACTGGGGGCGGGGGGCATCCGAGCGGGTGCCGGTGAGATTCGGTGCGTGCCAGAGCAATTGTGGCGACCACTGCACGACCGGGTCCGAGGAGTTGGCGAGAACCGTTGCGCTGCCGTGGTGTACGCGGCCTGCCGGTGGGCCCGCCCACAGTGCGGCGCAGATTCGGCGCTGCTGGTCGGCGTCGTCGGCGAAGATCGCGCTGCCCGCGGTGGCGCCGAGGCTCTGGCCGTAGAGGTACAACCGTGGGCGGGGCGACATCCCGGCCAGCCGCTCCTCGAGGGCGGAGAACAGGGCCCGGGCCGACTGTTCGGCGGCGCGGCGGCCGAAGACGAAGGTGGCCCAGCTCGGCGCCTCCGAGTACTGCAGGCCGACCAGCGTCACATCCCCGCCGAACCGTTCGTCCAATCCGGCGGCGGCCTGCGCATCGATCCACCCCGACCCGGTCGGCACCACCATCACCAGATTCGACCGGTTCAATCCGCCCGATCGCTCCAACTCGCGGATCGCCAGAGCCACACGGGTGTTCAGATCCGGTGCCGACTTCAAACCCACATACACCCGCACCGCCCGAGAGGGTTGTCCGGCCACGAACTTGCGGCCCTCCGCCCCGAGCGACGGCCAGCTCACCACCGAGGCCGCACTGCCCGATCGGGTGACCGAAACCGGTTGCACCACGGTCGGATCCAGTGCGGCATTGGCCGACGCATACGCCGAGCGACGCCAATCCACCACGGCGGGCAACAGGGCGAACTGGGTGGCCAAGACCGCGACCACCGCCAGCGCGACGCTGCGTGCACGACCCAAACGCCGGACCAGCCACCGCACTCCGCGTGCCGCCCCGATGAGAATCCCCGCGATCACCGCGGTGCCGATCGCACAGCGCACCCAATACCCCGGACTCACGAAGGCGAATCCCATCGCGGCCCGCAACCGGTTCTGCCACTGCCAGGCATGGATGACGCTGCCCGCGACCACGACCGCACCGACCAGGGCAATCCGCAGGCGATGGTGAGCCCATCGCTGATTGATATCGAATCCCCGGCGCCGCAACAGAAACCGAGCAGACCCAGCGGCGCCCACACAGATCGCGATTAGCAACCCGCCCAGAATCGCCTGCGCCTCAGCGGTACGCGGCAGCAACCCGGGCGCCAGCGACACCGCAAGCCCCACCGTCACCGCGACGCTGGTGCCGATCCGCGGCGGCTTCCGAATGAATCGGCGCCGCGGCGTCCGCGACGGCACCGAATCCTGCTCCTGCTCCACAGATCTGGTCACGATGGTCGAACTCACTTCGAACTCCTGTTACGACAGAAAGATGTGCGATGACTGAGGCGAAGACGGCTCTCACGAAACCGGTTGCGGGAGTGGGCGTCCCGTCGAACCGAGACGGCGGTGACGTCGGGCCCCGGCGATCAGCGCGGCGACGGCGAGCAGTACGAGTGCCGCCGGACCGAGCACACGCAGCAGCTGGCCGGTGATCGCCGGTCCCGACAGCTCGACGCCGAACAGATGCTCCGGCACCGGCGCGGCGTAGTTCTGGCGTCGCGAGTTCAGATCCACCGCGGTCGCGGCGACCGTCGCCATGACATCGCATTGCGCGCGGGCAAAGGCATCGGGCCGTGCGGCACAGGCGTCGTACATGCGCCGTTCGAGCGTCGCGTCGATGGCCTGGCGCGCCCAGGCCCCGAGCGGCTGCCCGTGCCGGTCGGCATAGCGCAGCATGTCGTAGCCGAGATCGTGTGCCTTGCAGGCGAGGTCGAACTCCGCGGGCAGCGGGATCGGCGACGAGCAATCACCCTTCGGATCGACCAGCAGCCCATCGGTCAGCACCGGCCGGTATCCCGCGTCCGCCGGAAAGTCCCGCGGAATGGCCGCCGCCCAGGGTCGATCCCCGGCCAGTCCCGCCACCGCCGTCCGGGCGTCGGCGTTCTCGGCGGGAGAGATATCGACACCGGCCGCCGTGGCGGTGCCCGCCGGGACGAACGCCATCGTCGTGGTGGCGACGAGTGCGGCAGCGGCCGCGCCCGCGGCAGTGCGGCGCAGCACACCCGGACCTGTCGACCGGCGGTGGCGGCCACCGCTCGACCTCCGTGCCGCCGCTGCCGTGGGTACCTCTCGTGCTTCGCTCATGACAGCAAAAGCTAGGAATCGGGCACCGAAACGGTCCTCACGCTGGGGATCGGTTCGCGCACGGGCACGTCGGGTGAGTCGTCGTCACCTCTCGTACTCCGGTAGGGGGTGGCAATTCACCCGGAGGTATGAGGACGCGACCCGACGGGTGTTTCTACTGTCGTAGGCATGGCTCGGATTGCGCATGCGGCGCGGCAGGTGGCTCGGACGACGCGGAATCCGAGCCGAGTGCGGCTGTGGTTCGACGGGTTCACCGTCCTGGTGACCGGCATCTTCTTCGCCGTCGCGTGGCCGACGCTGCACCTGACCCATCAGGTGCCCGTCGCCGCGCAACCGTTCATCGCCGGGCTGGCGGCGTTCCCGTTCGCGCTGATCCGGGTGAACCCCGCCCTGGGCTGGGCGGTGTCCGCGGGTTCGGCGCTGCTGATCGCGCTGGCGATTCCGAACCAACCCGATAACAACATCCCGTTCCAGGTGGTGCACATCCTGGCACTGTTCGCGCTGCTGTTCGCGGTGGCCGTGCGCGCCCAGATGCAGATCGTGCTGATCGCGTGGGCCGCCTCGTCGGTGCTGATGGGCACCACCATGGCCCGTACCCAGGATTCGTTCGGCGAGTCGTTCGGGTGGCCGATCGCGATGACCGGCCTGGTGGCCTTCGGGCTGCTGGTGCGCTGGCTGGTGCTCTCGCGCAAGGCGCTGGTGCAGAAGGAGGAGCAGAACGAGCTGGAGCGGGCGCGCCGGGCCATCCTCGAGGAGAAGGCCCGCATCGCCCGCGACCTGCACGACGTGGTCGCCCACCACATGTCGATGGTGGTGGTGCAGGCCCAGACCGCCCCGTACCGGGTGGCCGACGTATCACCGGCGGCGCGGGCGGAATTCGAATCGATCGGCGCGTCGGCACGCGAGGCGCTCAACGAGATCCGATCCATGCTCGGTGTGCTGCGCAGCGACGGCCAACTACCCGAGCATGCACCGCAACCGGCGGCGGCCGATGTGCTCACCCTGCTCGACGGTGCGCGCCGCGCCGGGGTGCCGATCGAGTGGACCGTCGACGGCGCGCTGGAGACGATTCCCGACACCACCGGGCTGGCGTTGTACCGGATCGTGCAGGAGTCGCTGTCCAACGCCTCCCGGCACGCGCCGCGCGCGGCGGTCCGCGTGCTGGTCGCGGTCGGCGCGACCGGCGTCGAGGTGGTGATCGGCAACGGGCCGGGCGAGACCCGCGCCGCGGGCACTCCGGGAACCGGGATAGCGGGAATGCGGGCACGGGCCGAGGCCATCGGCGGCACCCTGACCGCGGGCCCCCGCGCGGACGGCGGCTACGAGGTGCGGGCACTGCTCCCGCTGGCCGCGGCCGCGGTCACCGCCGACGCGAGCACGGCAGCGGCCCAGCTGTGAGCTCGCCGGGAGCGCGCGGAGTGCCCGTGCGAGACTCTTTCCGATGCTCACCTATTTCCAAGCGATCGTCATCGGTGCGCTGCAGGGTGTCACCGAGCTGTTCCCCATCTCCAGTCTCGGACATTCGGTGCTGGTCCCGGCCTGGCTCGGCGGTTCCTGGAAGAACCTGGTCACCCAGGGCGACTCCGACCACGGGACGCCGTACCTGGCCTTCGTGGTCGCCCTGCACGTGGCCACGGCGGTGGCGCTGCTGATCTACTACCGGCGTGATTGGCGCGACATCGTCGTCGGCTTCGCGACCACGGTGCGTACCCGCCGGGTCGAGACGTCCGCACAGCGGCTGGCGTGGCTGATCGTGCTCGCCACCATCCCGGTCGGCCTGCTCGGGCTGCTGCTGGAGCATCCGCTGCGCACCATGTTCGCCACCCCGATCTATGCGAGCGTGTTCCTCGCGCTCAACGGCCTCGTGCTGATCGTCGGGGAGGGTCTGCGCCGCCGCAACGGGCCGACGCTGGTCGAGTACGGCCGCCGGTTCGCCGAACAACAGGCCCGCGCCGAGGCGCGGACGCGGGGTGTGGTGGTCGAGGAGCAGACCCGCGTCGCCTCCGACCAGCGGTTGGCCGCGCTGACGGTCAAGGATGCGCTGGGCATCGGCCTGGCCCAATCCGGTGCGCTGCTGGCCGGATTCAGCCGATCCGGCCTGACCATGGTCGGTGGCCTGCTGCGCGGGCTGGATCACGAGGACACCGCGAAGTTCGCCTTCCTGCTGGCGACGCCGGTGATCCTCGCGGCGGGAGTGCTGAAACTACCGGAACTGTTCGGCCAGCAGGGCGCGCACATCCACGGCCAGGCCCTGGTCGGCGCGATCGTGGCCGCGGTGTCGGCATGGCTGGCGGTCCGGTTCCTGGAAAAGTTCTTCCGGACCCGCACCCTGCTTCCCTTCGCGATCTACTGTCTGATCGCCGGGTTGGCGTCGATCATCCGGTTCGTGTAAAGGTCGGATGTGTCCATCACCGTATTGATCGCCGACGACCAGGCGATGGTGCGCCAGGGTTTCGGGGCCCTGCTCGCCGCACAGTCCGATATCAGCGTCGTCGGAGACGCCCCGAACGGCAAGATCGCGATCACCGAGGCCAAGCGGCTGCGCCCGGACGTGGTCCTGATGGACGTGCGCATGCCGGAGATGAACGGCCTGGATGCCGCGCGCGCGATCCTGGCCGCCGGATTCGATCCGCCGGTGCGGGTGCTGATGCTCACCACCTTCGACATCGACGACTACGTCTACGAGGCATTGAGCCTGGGCGCCAGCGGCTTTCTGCTCAAGGACGCACCCGCCGACGAGTTGGTGCGCGCGGTGCGGGTGGTCGCCGAGGGACAGGCGTTGCTGGCGCCGACGGTGACGAGGAGGCTCATCGCCGACGTGATGCGGCGCCGCGCCCGCCCCAAGCCGGCGCCCGCGCTGGACGCATTGACGCCGCGCGAACGTGAGGTGCTCGAACTCATCGCCAAGGGCATGTCCAACACCGAGATCGCCGAGACCCTGTTCGTCGCCGAGCAGACGGTGAAAACCCATGTGTCTAAGGTGTTCTCGAAGTTGAATCTGCGCGATCGCGCCCAGGCGGTGGTGCTGGCCTACGAGTCCGGTCTGGTCACCCCGGGCTGAGCGCGCTCGGGTAGGATCGCGGACTTGTACGTCGCCGGAAGGGGGATCGCAGGGTGTTGAACGGCGGTGACGTGTTCGCGGGCTTCGCCATCGAACGGCTGCTCGGTCAGGGCGGCATGGGGTCGGTCTATCTGGCGCGGCATCCGCGGCTGTCCCGGCTGACCGCGCTGAAGTTGCTGAACCGGGAACTGTTCAGCGATGCGGAGATTCGGGCCCGGTTCGAGCGGGAGGCCGATCTGGTCGCACAGCTCGACCACCCGAATATCGTCGCCGTCTACGACCGCGGCGTCGAGGACGATCAGCTGTGGATCAGCATGCAGTATGTGGACGGGGTGGACGCCGCCGCGGTGAACCCCCACACCATGCCGCCCGAGCGCGCGGTGCAGATCATCGAAGGTGTCGCCGCCGCACTGGATTACGCGCACAGCAACGGCGTGCTGCACCGGGATGTGAAGCCCGCCAACATCATGCTGGCGCGCTCCGGCGGGGGTAAAGGGGAGCGGGTGTTCCTCACCGACTTCGGCATCGCCCGGCTGCGGGAGGATTCCACCCACCTGACCCAGGCCGGAATGTTCACCGCCACGCTGGCCTACGCCTCACCCGAACAGATGACCGGCGTCGAGCTGGATCACCGCTCCGACCAGTATTCGCTGGCGTGCGCGCTGTATTGGCTGTTGACCGCGACGGGGCCGTTCGACTCCGAACATCCCTCCGAGGTGATCCGCGGCCATCTGCAACTGCCGGTCCCCCCGGTCAGCGCCCGCCGCCACGGACTGTCCCCGGCCATGGATGCGGTGATCGCCCGCGCCATGGCCAAACGGCCGGGCGAGAGGTTCACCAGCTGCACCGAATTCGCCGCCGCCGCCAGGCACGCGCTCACGGTACTGGCCTCTCCGGTGCCGCAACCGGTTCCGGCGGCGGTGGGCATGGCAGGCCCGCCGTTCGGCCTGCCTGCTAATCCGGTTGCTGCACAAGGTTATTCACCCGTACCGATGCAGCAAGCGGCCGGACCGGTCGCACCGATGAGGTATCCGCCGCCGGGCTTCCCGGGGAATTCTGCAGGGCCGCAACCGGTGCCACGGCGATCGTCGAGCATGCTCGGATGGATCATCGTCGCCGTCGTGGTGTTGCTCGCGGCGGCGATCACCACCGTTGCCGTGGTGATGTACACATCGCAGGACTCGTCGGATGCCGCCGCAGAGCGCATCAATGCCGACCCGCCCGCGTTCTCGTCGATCCACGCCGCCTTCCCGCACCTGCTCACACGAGTAGATTCCGACGATTCCGCCTCCGGGTACGACGACACCCGGTGCAAACGGGTTGCCGCAGGGCGCATTTTGAGCCCTCCGCTGGGCAGCGTGAACATCGCGAACTGGGCCGGCGCGGCGGACTGCTGGAACGATCACCGCGGTGACGTGCCGAGATGGTCGGTCCTCGCCTTCCGGTCGGCGGCCGAGGCCCGAGCCGCGCTCGCGACACTTCCGGCGAACAAGCAGGCGACAGGCACGCGGGACGGGATCACCTACACCAGCCACCAGTGGCGTGAGGTGACCGACGTGGTCGAGCGCAATTACGTTGCCATGACCTTCGAGTCGGATCCGAAGCGATCCCACTATGTCGTCTTCGCGGCAGGTGAGCGCTGGCCGTCGCTCAACACCGGGGTGACCGAATCCCGCTTCACCGACTGGTGGAAGACGTTGCCGCTCGGGAACTGAACGGGTGCGCGGTCAGGGGGTAGCGCGCTCGTCGAGCACCATATGTCCCGCGTCGACCAGGATCTGGCGCGCGCGTTTTCGGACCTCGCAATCGTCGACTGTGCAGCATCTGTGGATCTGCATCGCCTCGTGGGCTTGTTCGGGCGTCAGCGGACCGGGGTCGAGAGTGCAGTCGAAGATGAACATCATGGTGCCGACCAGATTCTTCGCGTGGGACAACGTGCAGGTACCAACGCGAAAAGCGTAGCTTGGCGGCTCTGCCTCCCGGCGCGCTTTCTCGACGCTTGTCCGCCCTGCGTGCATTCCTGTTCATCCCGGCGTGCCGACCCCGTCATCCCGGCAGGATGTCGGGACCTCAGCCGAAGAACGCGGCGGCCTCCTGGTATCGATCCGTCGGCACCAACTTCAGCTGTTTGGTGGCCTCCGACAGCGGGACCAGATCGATCGCGGTGCCGTGCAGCGCGACCATCTGCCCGAATTGCCCGTCGTGGACGGCCTCGGCGGCGTGCACGCCGAACCGGGTCGCCAGCACCCGGTCGTAGGCGGTCGGCTTGCCGCCGCGCTGCACGTGCCCGAGGACGGTGGTCCGCACCTCCTTGCCGATGCGGCGCTCGATCTCGACACCCAGCTGATGGGCGACGCCGGTGAAGCGCTCGTGCCCGTATTCGTCGACCCCGCCCTCGCGCAGCGTGAACGATCCCGGTGCGGGTTTGGCGCCCTCGGCCACCACGCAGATGAAATGCGAATCGCCGCGCTGGAAGCGGCGTTTGATCATGGTGCAGACCTCGTCGACATCGAAGGGCTCCTCCGGCACCAGCGTCAGATGTGCGCCCGAGGCGATTCCGCAGTTGATCGCGATCCAGCCCGCGTGCCTGCCCATCACCTCCACCAGCATCACCCGCTGATGCGATTCGGCGGTGGTGTGCAGCCGGTCTATGGCGTCGGTGGCGATGCTGACGGCGGTGTCGTGACCGAAGGTCGTATCGGTGAAGTCGATGTCGTTGTCGATCGTCTTGGGCACCCCGACCACCGGGACGCCTTCGTCGGCCAGCCAACTGGCCGCGGTGAGCGTGCCTTCGCCGCCGATCGGAATGAGCGCGTCGATGCCGTTGTCGTCCAAGGTCTGTTTGACCCGGCCGAGCCCGGCGCGCAGCACGTCCGGATTGGTGCGCGCGGTGCCGAGCATGGTGCCGCCCTTGGTGAGCAACCGGTCGGTGCGGTCGTCGTTGTGGATGTGGATCTTGCGATCCTCGAGTAGGCCGCGCCAGCCGTCCTGGAAACCGACGATCGCGTCCCCGTAGCGGCCGTTCGCGGTGCGAACGACGGCTCGGATGACCGCGTTCAAGCCTGGGCAGTCCCCGCCTCCGGTCAAGACTCCGATGCGCATGTCCGCTATCTTGCCGGGCGCGCGCCGACAGCGCAGCCCCGACCCCGTGAACCCCGTCTCATTCGGAGGCCGCGGGTATGAGTTCGCGCTGTTCAGCGGGTCGCCGCGCAACGGCCCACAGGCAGCTCGGTCAGATGCTTGCCGACCAGGCCCACCATCTTGTTCAGGATCTGGGTGCCCTCGTCGAAGGAGCCGGAACCGGCCTGTGCGGCAAGGGCGATCGCCACCTGCCCGGTCGAGGTGGTTACCACGCCGAACTGGCGCACCAGATAGTTGCCGTTCGGATCGGGGCCCCAGCCGCCTTTGTACTCCGCGTTGTCGAGGCGTCCCAGACCCCACTGCTGGCCCCACACCACCTTGCCCATCAAACTGGTGACGGTGTCGGCGTCGGGCAGGCACGGCAGCCGCGAGGCGAACCGGACCTGGTCGGCCAGCGACCACTCGGCCTGGCCGAATGACGAATACTGCGGTCGGGTCCGGGTCGCGGGCACCTCGGTGACGGTGTCACCGCCCTCGCGCAGCACCGCCTCGACGGCACGGGCGGCGGTGTCCGGACTGCCCAGCGACTGCCACAGGCCGTCGGCGGCGGCGTTATCGGATTCGGTGATGGCCGCCGACATCTGGTAGGTGCTGGTGTTGCCGTTGGTGCGCAGCACGGCCAGGGTCAGCGGCACCTTCATCGTCGACCACGCGGGTCCGGTGGTCCAGTCACCCATGGACACCACCTGTTCGCCGCCGACGGCCATGATCGCCATCCCGGCGTGGCCGCCCAGTGTCGGCCGCAGTTCGGCGAAATCGGCTGCGAGCGAACCGGGCAGCGCCACGACCGCGCCTTTGGCCACGGTGCCGCTGGTGGGGGCGACGAAACCGCCCGCGGTGTTCTCCGAGGCCGAGGAGCAGCCCGCCACACCGACCGCGAGTACCGCGCCGCACAGCGCGGCCAGCAGCCGTGCTCGCAGTCGCGCGCCGAAAGTGCCGGATACTGGGCGCATTTCGCGCGGCCCGAACCGGCTGTCCGGCCACCATCGCGGTGCGTCCACCCGTTCACCTCCACAGTTGTGGGGCGGCCCGCACTCGCGCCACCCACTAGTCGAGGCATTCTGGTGCCGTCACCGGGTCGGGGTCAAATGCTGTGACCGGCGGTGTCGCATATGTGCCGAAGCTGGTTCACCTCTTGCAATCTCCGCCGCCCACTTCGTACACGTGCCGGGCCAGCAGCGCGGCCATCTTGTCCAGCATCGCGATGCCGTCGTCGAACGAACCCGAATCCGGTTGGGCGGCAAGGGCCACCGCCAGCAGGCCGGAGAAGGTGGGGAGAAGGCCGAATTGGCGCACCAGATAGGCGCCCGTCTCGTCGTCGGGCCCCCAGCCGCCCTTGAATTCGGCGCCGACGAAGCCGCCCAAACCCCAACTCTGACTGGGGGTTATGTCGCCCATCAGGTGCACCACCCGCACGGCATAGCGCAGACAGGGCAGTCGGGCCGCGAAGCGAACCTGGTTGAGCAGCGTCCACTCCGTGGCGCCGAAGGCCAGCGGATCGTCGACCGATTCCCGCGCCTGCGGATTGTGTCGACCGGCGACATCGGTAGTGGTGTCGCCGGTTTCGCGCAGCACGGACTCGACGGCCTCGGCGGCCTGCTCGCCACCGCCGAGAGCGTCCCAGAGTACCTGGGCGGAATCGTTGTCCGAGGCGGTGATCGCCGCCGCGGCGGTCTCGGCCAATCCGGTCGGATCGCGGCGCAGCGCCGCCAGCGCCAACGGCACCTTGATCGTCGACCAGGCGATGCCGGTGGTCCAGTTGCCGAGGGTGAGGGCGCGGTCGCTGCCGACCGGCATCACGGCCAGGCCCACACTGCCGTGCAGTTCGTTCTGCAGTTGCGCGAAATCCGCGGCCAGGGAGCCGGATCCGGTGATCTGACCCGAGGCCGGTTTGAGCGTGGGTGCCGCCGCGTCCGGGGCCACGGCGTCCATATCCGGGGTCGGCACCCCCGCATGAGCCGTGCACGCCGACACCGCGAGTGCCGCGACCAGCACCAGGCAACGCCGGAACCCCTTGCGCCGCAAGCGATTCGGATCAGTAGACATACACCACCGCGTTCTCACCGCCCGTGCAGGTGACGAGCTGTCCGGTGGAAGTGCAGCTCATCGTGTACGAGCGTCCGGTGACCGGGCTGATCGCGACCACGCTCGTGGCCGGGGCGGAACCCGCCGCCTGCGTGCCCGACGCTTGGGGATCCAGGGCCTGGGTGTAGGCCTTGCGCACCTCCTCGGCGAAGGCGCACGAGGTCACCGACGTGCCGGTGGCGGATTTGGCGAAGCGGCCCGACGCCGCGTAGAGCGGCGGGCAGGAGGTCGCACCGACCGGCGGCACCACCGCGGACGTGGTGGTCGTGGTGGTCGGCGGCGCCGCGGCGGTGGTCGCCGGGCGGCCCTGGGTGATCACCGGAGCGGCCGGACCGCTGGCCGCCGTGGGTTGGGTGGGCGGCTTGTTCAGCACGTGCCAGCCGACCGCGGCCGCTGTCGCGGCGAGCGCGACTCCGCAGACGCCCAGCACGATCGGGACCGCGATGGACCGTTTCTGCGTCTCCGCGTAGGGGTCGGCGTAACCCGTTGCCGCAGGCTGGTATTCGGTCTCGTAGTCGCCGCGCTCGTCGTAGCCGTATTCGTCCTGCGCGTACCCGGGTCGGGCGTACTCGTCCGGCGGCGGGAATTCGGCGCGCGGCGGCTGCTCCCACGGTGGCACCGGGCGCTGCGGCGCCTGCGGCGGCAGCGGGGTGAAGTGGAATTCGCCGGGCCGCACCAGAGTGGGATCGTCGGGGCGGATGACCGGCAGATCGCCCGCGGTGTCGCGTTCCTCATCGCGATCGGCGGGCGGAATGATGCGCAGCGTCCCGGTGGTCTCGTACCCGCGCGGCGGCGGCTCCTCGTCCCTCGTTCGCCCCTGTACCACGGTCGGATCCGCCCCCTGCACGGGAAGATCACCCCGCGACATGAACGTGGTCGGCGAATCGGCCGTCGACGGCCGCCCGGTGCCCGCACCCGTGCGCATGACGGTGGTCGGTGACCCGGCGGCCGGGGGATATCCGGGGCCACTTGTGGGTCCGTCTGCGGGCTCATCGAGCGGATAGCCCTGGGCGGCAGGTGGCACCGACGGCTCGCCCGCACCGGGGGGCATCCGAGGGGGCTCGGGTTGCGGTCCGCGCGGGCGCATTTGCGCCGGGATCGTCGGGCCTTCCGGACCGAACGGCTGGAACGTCGTGGGCTCGGCGGGAAGTCGGGCCGGTGCCCCGGCCGCGGCGAGGGAGGCCGTCGCCTCCGGCCGAGTGGGCTGCGCGGGTTCGGCGGGGACCGTCTCGCCGAACGGCATCACCACCGTCGCGTCGGCCCTGCTCACGGGCGCGGAATCGTAGCCGCCGGACGGGTGGGGATCGTAGCCCTCGGTCAGCGCCGGGTCGTGGCCCGTGGACAGGCCCAGGGCCGCGCGTGCGGCACCGGCGAACTCGCCTGCGGTGGAGTAACGGTCGGCGGGGGATTTGGCCATGGCGTGGGCGATGACGGCGTCCAACGCGGCGGGCACGTCCGGGCGCTGCAGGCTCGGGCGCGGCGGCGGTTCCGACAGGTGGGAGCGGACCAGCACACTCACACTCTGGGACGGGAACGGCGTGGCGCCGGTCAGGCACTCGCACAGCACGCACGCCAGCGAGTAGATGTCGGCCCGGCCGTCGACCGGCCCGTCGTCGAACCGTTCGGGGGCCATGTAGGTGTAGGAGCCGATCGCCGTGCCCACCATCGTGATTCCGATATCTCCCTCGCTGCGGGCGAGCCCGAAATCGGCGAGATAGGCGACATCCGAGGCGGTGACCAGGATGTTGGCCGGTTTGACGTCGCGGTGCACCAGCCCGTCCGCGTGCGCGGCATCCAGCGCCGCCGCCACCTGCTCGACGATCGCTACGGCCCGTTCGGGATCCATCGGTCCCTGGGCGCGCAGCAGCGTGCGCAGATTGTCGCCGCGCACCAGCCGCATATCGATGTAGAGCGTGCCGTTGATCTCGCCCCAGTCGTGAATGGGAACGATATGCGGCTCGTCGAGCCGCACGGCCGCCTGCGCCTCGCGGCGGAACCGTTCCTGATAGACCGGATCCAGCGCCAACTGCTCGGGGAGCAACTTCAGCGCTACGAGCCGATCCCGATTCGTGTCATAGGCCTCGTAGACCTCGCCCATGCCGCCTCTGCCCAGCAACGAGCGCAGCTCGTAGGGGCCGAATCGGCCGCCGACCCGTGACCGCGGTGCGTCCACCGGTGCCAACCTCCACATCCCTGGGCAGGGTCCTCGTAACCCGTGCCCGGTTCGCACCGGGGTTGCCTGCCCCTCTAGAGTGCCGATTCTCCGGGTGCGACCACGCCGTGGTCAAACGCGAAGACGATGGCGGCCGCCCGATCTCGTAACCCGAGCTTCCCGAAAATGTGTCCTACGTGGCTCTTTACGGTCACTTCCGAGATACCGAGCTCTGCGGCGATTTCCCCGTTGACACGCCCGCGCCCGATCAATTTGAGCACCTCGAACTCGCGGGCGGTCAGTTCGTTGAGCCGCGACTGCGCCCGCGTCGGCACCGGACGCGCCGACCGATACGCCGACAGCACCCGCCCGGTCACCGACGGGTCGAGCCAGGATCCGCCCGTGGCGACCGTGCGGACCGCGCGGATCAGATCCTCGGCGGGGGAATCCTTGAGCACGAATCCGGCCGCGCCCGCCCGCAGCGCCCCCGACAGCAGCTGATCGTCGTCGAAGGTGGTCAGCACCAGCACCGGCGGCGAATCGTCGCGAGCGCGCAGAATGCGGGTGGCGTCGATCCCGCCGACCCGCTTCATTCGCAGATCCATCAGCACCACGTCGGGTCGCTGCGCGGCGATCGCGGCCGGCACCTCGTCGCCGTCGGCGCATTCGGTCACCACGAATCCGTCGCGGCGGCGCAGGATTCGGCGCAGGCCGCCGCGCACCAGCTCCTGATCGTCGACGACGAGCACGCTGATGGTGTCCTCGTCCGCGGCCGGGGTGGTCGGGGAAATCACATGCCCTCCTGCAGCTTCCGGGTCACCGAATTGACAGCCTCGCGCACGAGGCGCAGCGAATCCTCCGCGGTACTGCACTGCAAGGCGGGTTTCGCCGTCGTGATGGGGATGCGGGCGCGCACCTGCCAGCCGTCGTCGGTCGGTCCGGCGGTCAAGGTGCCTCCCAACAGTCCCGCGCGCTGGCGCATCCCGGAGATGCCCATCCCGCGTCCGCGCCGCGCCGGGACGCCGGGCGGCAGCGTGTTCCACACCGACACGCTCGCCTCGGCGGGGTCGACCGCGATGGTCAGCGCGACGCGGGCGCCGGGCGCGTGTTTGGCGATATTGGCCAGCGACTCCTGGCTTATCCGGAACAGCGCCAGCCCGGTCGTCGCCGACACCGCACCGGTATCACCGGTGAGCGAGTACTCGACCTCGAGGCCCGCGCGCACGAAATCCTCGACGAGTGTCGCGATGTCGTCCAGGTTCGGTTCGGGGGTGAGGCTGGCCGGGCGTTGATCGAGCAGCCCCACGGTGTGCCGGATATCGGCCATGGCCTGGCGCCCCAGCCGTTCGGCGTCGGTCAGCGCATCGACCGCCTCGTCGACGTCGCGGTCGGTCTGCAGGGCGTGGCGGGCCGCGGTCAGATGCAGCAGCGTGATGCTCAGCGAATGCGCGATCACGTCGTGTACCTCGCGGGCGATGCGGCGGCGCTCGTCGTCGGCGGCCTGGATCGCGCGGATCTCCTGGTTCTCCCGCTCCTGATACAGGAAGCGGCGCTGGAACTGCAGCATCAGGCCGACCATCCAGCCGAGGACGATGCCGGTGATGTACATCGGCAGCCCGCTGTCGACGTTGCCCACCGCATAGAACACCAGAATCTCGGCGATCGCGGCCAGCATCCAGAAGATGCTCACGGGTTTGGGGGCAATGGCGGCGATCATGCCGACGGCCACCGTCAACACCAGTGACGAACAATCCGGCGAGACCGGCTGCAGCAGGAAGATGGCCTCGGCGAGCATCGACGAGAGGCCGAAGATCGCCGGTAGCGGCGGCAGATCGAGGAAGTAGAACGCCGGAAAGCACAGCACCAGCAGCACCACCGCCACGATGGGCAGTACCGTGGGGAAATAGTTGTGCCGCAGCCCGGCCGCGGCGATGCCGACGAGGATCGCGCAGGCGTCGGCGGTCACGACCACCGACGGCGGGTAGTCGTAGGAGAAGTCCGTGATCCGTTTCCGCAGAGATCCGACCGGATCGCGGACCAGCTCACCGAACCGGACCCGGACCCGTTCGAACACGTCCATCCTGTCAGGCTAGCCGCCCTCCCGGCACCGCGACATCATCCCGCGAACGGGGCGGATGCCCTACCACGGTAGGAGCTCGAGTCACGTCCTCGGCACGAAGATTCCGGCCGGTCGCGACCGTAGCGTGGGTGCCACAGTGCCCAGGAGAGGACGGGCACCAGAGGGAGGAGGTGGCTGCGGATGTCGTGGAACGATCTGCACGCTCGCACCGCAATCCTGCACGAGGTCCTGGCCCGTGCGGCCGCAGATCCGGCCAATCCGGCGCTGTTCTGCGACCTACCGGACCGCGATCGGCTCTTCGGCGGTCCCGCCGGCGTGCTGGCCGCCCTGCAGTACCAGTGGGACAACCATCTGTGCGTCAAGTTGGAGCAGGCCCTGGTGCAGGGCCAGTCGGCGGCGGAGGCTTACCTGGAGTTGGCGGCCGAGCAGCCCGTGCTGCGCGCGGTGCTCGACGCCCAGGACATCCGGCGCTGGCAGGACACGCGCGTGCTGGCGCACTGACAACGAGAAGGGCGGGGATCACCGTGTTGGAACTGACCGATGTGACCAAGGAATACCGGGTGGGGCAGCAGCGGGTGCGCGCGCTGGACGAGGTGAGCTTGCGCATCGAGTCGGGGGAGTTCACCTCGATCATCGGCCCGTCCGGGTCCGGGAAGAGCACGCTGCTGCATCTGCTGGGGGCGCTGGACTCCCCGGATTCGGGATCGATCCGATTCCAGGGCGAGGAGATCGGCGACCTCGGCGACGACCGGCAGTCCGAATTCCGGCGTCACCGGGTGGGTTTCATCTTCCAATTCTTCAACCTGCTGCCGACGCTGTCGGCCTGGGAGAACGTGGCGATCCCGAAACTGTTGGACGGCACGGGTTTACGCAAGGCCAAGCCGCGGGCGCTGGAGCTGCTGGAGATGGTCGGCCTGAGCGATCGGGCCGAGCATCGGCCCGCCGAGCTGTCCGGTGGGCAGATGCAGCGGGTGGCGGTGGCGCGGGCATTGATCATGGACCCGCCGCTGATCTTGGCCGACGAGCCCACCGGCAACCTGGATTCCAAGACCGGTGCGGCGATCCTGCGGCTGCTCGGTGATATCGCCGAGTCCGGCAATTCGGTGGTGATGGTGACCCACGACATGGGCGCGGCGCAGTACTGCGACCGGGTGGTCACGCTGCGGGACGGGCAGATCGGATCGATCACCGCCGGGGCGCATGCCGAGCGGCGGCGCGGCGGCGCCGTCCCGGGCGACGAGCACGCGGCGGTGCACGCGTGATCGCCGCCGCCTGGGATCGGCTGCGGCTGTTCAATATCGGCGAACTGATGGCCCATCGCGGCCGGACGGTGCTGTCGCTGATCGTGATGGGCGTATCGGCCGGCCTGCTGGTGGCGACGCTGAGCATCTCCGAATCGGTGACCGGTTCGGTCGACCGTCTCACCAAGAGCCTGGGCGGTAAGGCGGCTCTCGAGGTCACCGGCATCACCGACGCCGGATTCGATCAGCAACTGCTGCAGAAGGTTCGGGCCGTCCCCGGGGTCTCGGCCGCGGTGCCGATGCTGCGGGCCCGCATCGGCGCGGACGACGACCGGGCGCTGCTGGTCGGCGCCGACGCCGAAATCGCGAAGCTGGGCGGGGATGTGGAGGGACCGCTGCGGGAGCAGGCGGCCAGACTGTTGTCCGTGCCCAACGGCGTGATCGTCGGCGCCGCCACGGGGCACCGCGAGGGTGAGCAGTTCCGGATCGGGTCCAGCACGGTCACCGTCGCCGCGGTGCTCGACGGTGAGACCGCGAAACGCCTCAACCAAGGCCATATCGTGATCACCACGCTGCCGGTCGCGCAGAAGGTTATCGATCGCACCGGCAAACTCGACTCCATTCAGATCGTGCCCGCGCCGGATACCGATGTGGGACAGCTGCGTTCGGCGCTGACCGACGCCGTCGACGGTCGCGCGGTGGTCGCCGACCCGTCGTTGCGCACCGCGCAGGCCAGCGGTGCCGTTGTGCTGGTGCGGTATTCGACGGTCATGGCCTCGGCGGCGGCGTTGATCGTCTCGGGTTTTCTCATCTACAACGCCATGAGTATGGCTGTGGCGCAACGGCGTCCGACGCTATCGCTGTTGCGCGCGATCGGCGGGCGGCGACGACCCATGGTGCGGGATCTGCTCGTGGAGGCAGTCATCCTCGGATTGGTCGGCGGGCTGGTCGGGGCGTTGCTGGGAATGCTGATGGGGCGTACCGCCATCAACAGCATGCCCCCGGCGATCGTCCAGTCGGTCGATGCGCGCACAGAGTACATCGTGCCCACCTATGCCGTACCGGTGGCCGTGCTCGCCTGTATCGCCGCGAGTGTCGTTGCCTCCGCGCTCGCGGCCCGTCAGATCTACAAGGTCGCGCCGATCGAAGCGCTGGCGCCGGTCGGGGTGTCGCGGGCGGATCAGGTCAACCCGCTGTTGCGGTGGGCCGCGGTGGTTCTCGGCGCGGGGCTGATCGGTGTGGCAATCCTGTTGGCTCGCGCCGATATCGGCCGCTACTCGCTGGCCTCTATCTCGACCGCGATCACGGCGGCCGTGCTGCTGTGTTTCGCGTTCACCGGCCCGATCGTGCGGGCAGTGGCGGCGGTGGCCCGGGTGTTCGGGCCGCCGGGTGCGCTGGGAGCCACCACCGTCGAGCGCGCGCCGCGGCGAGTGTGGGCCACCGCGATGACCGTGATGATCGGCGTCACCGCGGTGGTCGCCATGGGCAACGCCTCGAAGAATCTGGCCGATTCGGCCGGTGCGAGCTTCGATCATCTCAGCGATACCGATGTGTTCGTCAGCCCGACATCCTGGACGGAATTCCCGACCGGTCCGATCCTGCCCGCCGACCTGCGCGACAAGATCGCAGCCGTGCCGGGCGTGGCCAGGGTGGGGTCGGCGCAGATGGCCTTCGCGACCCTCGGCACCGGCCGGGTGATGCTGCAGGGCTATCCGGACAGCAACGATGCCTACCCCGACGCGCTGGACCAGCAGGTCCGGCAGCGCTTGGTCCGGGGCGAGGGTGTGGTGATCTCTCGCGACGTCGCCCGGGCCCAGCACGCGAAGGTGGGTTCGACGCTCACCCTGCCGACACCGACGGGTGTCCGCAATGTCGAAGTGCTGCAGGTGATTCCGTATTTCTCGGCGATCGCCGGCGTGGTGGTGCTGAATCTCGACATCATGCGGCAGTGGTATCAGCGACCCGGTGAGACCATCCTGGCTGTCGACTTCGCCCGCGATGCCGACCCTGCCGCGGTCACGGCCGCCATCCGCGCGGTGGTACCGCCCGAACTGCATGTAGATCTCGGTCGCGACGCTGTCGCGGCAGTCTCCGGCGGGGTGAAACAAGGCACCGCACTCAGCGGCCAGATTCTGTGGATCGTGGTGCTGGTATCGACCGTCGCCCTGCTCAACACCTTGATGCTGTCGGTGCTGGAACGCCGCCGCGAACTCGGTGTCTTGCGCGCGATGGGCACCAGCCGCCGATTCCTGCTGCGCACCGTGCTCGCCGAGGCGGCGGGCATCGGCGTGGTGGGCGCCGCACTGGGCCTGGCCGTCGGCGCCGCCGTCCAATATCTGGCCACAATCGCCCTGGGACAAGCCATGTCGATCGACGTCACCTACCAAGCCGGACCGATGCTGCTGGTCTACGCCGTCGCCGCCCTGGTCCTGGCCCTGCTGGGCTCGATCCCGCCCGCGTTGCGAGCCGCCCGAATGCCGATCGTCGAAGCCATCGCCGTCGACTGATCGGTTCCTGGAGGGGAGGGCCCCGCGTGAGCGAGGCCCCTTGTTTCCTGGCCCGGACGCAGTCCGGGCCAGGATCCCCTGTGAAGATGCCGTGTGGACCGTCGCTCCACGCTGGCTGTCGATGCGCCGCCTGACTACTGTTGCCGCATGGCCGACTTCGCGATTCGTGATCTGCCCGGGGATGTCGTCGACACCATGCGCAAGCGAGCCCGGGCCGCCGAGCTGTCCCTCGACGACTACCTGCGCCAGGAGCTGATCACCTCCGCCTACCGCAACTCCTACCTCGATGTGATCCTCGCTTTCCAGAAGGCCCAGGAACGCAACCCGAACCTCGAGGTCGACAAGAAGGCCATCCAGGCGGCCGCTCGCTTCGCCCGGGGGGAATAGGCCGGGACCGTCCGCGTGGGGTGTCGGGGCGGACTCATAGACTGATCGCCATGAGCGAGCGCAGCGAGCGAATCATGAACACAGCCGCTTTCGCGGTCATGACCGGGCCGAGCGCCAGCGAGGCACGGGCATGACCGCGCCCACGGTGGACTTGATGGACTATGCCGATGTCATCGACCGGTACGAGCCGGTCCTGGGCATGGAGGTGCACGTCGAACTCGGCACGCAGACCAAGATGTTCTGCGGATGCCCGACGACGTTCGGCGCCGATCCCAACACCCAAGTATGCCCGGTGTGCCTGGGCCTGCCGGGCTCGCTGCCGGTGGTGAACGAGAAGGCCGTCGAGTCGGCGATCCGCATCGGCCTGGCGCTCAACTGCGAGATCACCCCGTGGGGCCGGTTCGCGCGCAAGAACTACTTCTACCCGGACCAGCCGAAGAACTACCAGATCAGCCAGTACGACGAGCCGATTGCCCACGACGGCCACCTGGACGTGCTGCTCGACGACGGGTCCACCTTCCGGGTCGAGATCGAGCGCGCCCACATGGAGGAGGACACCGGTAAGTCCGTGCACGTGGGCGGCGCCACCGGCCGCATCCACGGCGCCAGCCACTCGCTGCTGGACTACAACCGCGCGGGCGTACCCCTGATCGAGATCGTCACCAAGCCGATCACCGGCGCCGGGGAGCGCGCCCCCGAGGTGGCCCGCGCCTACGTCACCGCGCTGCGCGATCTGCTGAAGGCGCTCGGCGTCTCGGACGTGAAGATGGAGCAGGGCTCGCTGCGCTGCGATGCCAACGTCTCGCTGATGCCCAAGGGCGCCGAGGAATTCGGCACCCGCACCGAGACCAAGAACGTGAACTCGCTGCGCAGCGTCGAGGTCGCGGTGCGCTACGAGATGCGCCGCCAGGCCGCCGTGCTGTCCACCGGCGGCGTCGTCGTGCAGGAGACCCGCCACTTCCACGAGACCGACGGCACCACCTCGCCCGGCCGCCGCAAGGAGACCGCCGAGGACTACCGCTACTTCCCCGAACCGGATCTGGAACCGATCGCGCCCGACACCGCCTGGGTAGAGCAGCTGCGCGGCACCATTCCGGAGTTCCCGTGGCTGCGGCGGGCGCGGATCCAGGCCGAGTGGGGTCTGTCGGACGAGGTGTTCCGCGACCTGGTCAATGCCGGTGCTCTCGACCTGATCATCGCGACGGTGGATGCGGGCACCTCCGTCGACGCCGCCCGCTCGTGGTGGGTCAACTACCTCACCGAGAAGGCCAAGGAGCGCGAGGTCGCCCTCGACGAACTGCCGATCACGCCCACGCAGGTCGCCGAGGTCGTCGCGTTGGTCGACGCCAAGACCATCAACAGCAAGGTCGCCCGGCAGGTCGTCGACTTCGTGCTGGCGGGTGAGGGCGATCCCGGGCAGATCGTGGAGGCCAAGGGCCTGGGCATGGTCTCCGACGACTCCGCCCTGCAGGCCGAGATCGACAAGGCGCTGGCGGCCAACCCGGATATCGCCGACAAGATCCGTTCCGGCAAGGTCCAGGCCGCGGGCAAGATCGTCGGCGACGTCATGAAGGCCACCCGCGGCCAGGCCGACGCCGCCCGGGTCCGCGAGCTGGTGCTCGCGGCCTGCGGCGTGGCCTAGCCGACCGCCGGCGAATCAGTCCACGCCCCCGCCGCCCTTCGACGGCGCGATGACGATCACGCGGTCGTCGGTGGGGGTGGGCTGCCCGCCGACCTTGTTGACGGTGTCCACCCAGATCGTGCCGTTCGGTCCGGGCGCGGCACCGTTCAACCGGCCCCACTTGTCCTGATTGAGCAGCGCCGGGGCGGTGGTGATCGCCAAGGTGTTCTTGTCGACCGTGGCCATTGCGATCGCCTTCGCATTGGTCATCGCGATCGCCACGGTGTCGGTTCCGGCCACGCAGCCGGCCGCGCCCGGATGATCGGGCCAGGACCACGCCGTGGAGACGACGCCGTCCGGGCCCACCCGCTGCAGCCGGTCGGCGACGGCCGTGCGATCGGAGATCCAGACATTGCCCTGATCGCCGAGGCACAGGCCCCCGGCGGTGCCGATGCCGGACACCAGCACGTCCGGTGCGGCGTTGCCACCCGAGGTCGGTGACTTCACCCGCAGCAGTTTGCCCGCCAGCGAGCCCGGATTTCCGGCCGCCGCCGGATCGCCCGCATCGCCGGTCAACACCAGCATCCGGTCGGGGGCGTCGAATTGAATGGCGCCGCGATTGCCGGTGCTGCCCTTGGGAATTCCGGTGAGGATCGGTTTCACCGCACCGTCCGGACTGATCCGGACGACCCGGTTGTCGCCGCCGGTGGTGATGTAGGCATAGAGCAGCCGGTCCTCGTTGTAGGTGGGGGAGATGGCGATATCGTTCAGGCCGCCGTCACCGGCGCTGTCCACATCCACCTGCGCGATCTGCTTCAGGTAGTACGGCCACGGACCCGGATCCTGGGTGTCGATGAGGAAGATGCGGCCGGTCCCGCGTTCGGCGACCAGCCCGGTCCGGCCGTCGGGCATGGCGACCAACCCGGTCGGATCCTCGAGGCAGCTGGCCACGACCGCCGGGTCCGGATCCTCACACGGCCCGGGCGGACGTTTCTTGGTCGTCGGTGGTTTCGGGCTGGACGGCCCCATACCCTCGGGTCTGACGGTCGGCGCGGGGCTGAACGGCTGGGACGCGGAGTCGTCGAAGCTGGCGCAGCCCACCACCAGACCGGCGGTGACGGCCAGGACCGACGCGACACGGCCGGCGACAACCAATCTCATGGCTCAGACGTTACGGAAATGCCGCGTCGCGCGCTCGCACGGGGTTGTGCTCGGTGTCGCGTGGCGTGGACACGCCGCTGTCGAACGGCGCGAACGCGGTCCGACCGTCATACTCTGACCCCGTGAGCGAGCTTGCGAGCGAACCAGAGACACAGCGCGCGCCGGGCACGGCGACACCGAGCGTCAGCGAGGTGGCGTCGTGAGCGACAAGCCGAACGAAAAACCGGAATCGACGCCGCGGTCCGCGGTTCCCGGTCAGGCGGGCAGCCCTTACGACAATCCGACCGGGGAGCTTCCCGTGGTGCAGCCCGCGAGCGGCAGGCAGGTGCCCCGCACCGACGACGAACTCGGGCTCGAGCCCGAGGTACCGGCCGTCGGGGAGGCCCCCGCCCAGACACCCGCCACCGCTTCCACCTACGGCTTCGCCACCATTCCCCCGGCCCCGACCACATCGGCCGAGAACGGCCGTCTCCGCCGGCGCGGCGAAACCCAGCGCGGGACACTGGATCTGGGCCTGCTGGTGCTGCGGCTGATCGTCGGTCTCACGTTCCTCTACCACGGCCTGCAGAAGCTGACCGGGTGGTTCCACGGCCCGGGTCTGGACGGCACCCGCGAGATGCTCGAGCAGGGCGGCTGGAAGCACGGCGAATTGTCCACTGCCATGCTCACCGTCGCCGAGGTGGGCGGCGGCGCACTGCTCGTGCTGGGCCTGGCCACCCCGCTCGCCGCCGGTGCGGTGCTGGCCGCGATCAGCGACGCCTGGCTGTGGAAACAGGGCATGGCACCCGAATTCCAATACAAGACGGTCGAATTGGAGGCGATCCTCGTCGGCCTGTCCGCAGCCCTCATCCTCACCGGTCCCGGCCGCCTGTCCTTCGACCGCAACCGCGGCTGGGCCCTGCGCCCGGCATGGGGATCGTTCGCCTGCCTCGTGCTGGCGCTGGTGGCCGCCGCGGGGGCGTGGATCTACCTGCACGGCGGCAACCCCTTCGACGGCATCATCGGCTGACACCGTCTCCAACGGCAAAGGCCGGAATCCATTGCGGATTCCGGCCTTTGGGCTATGAGGCGCCTTACGGCACGCGGCGGACGGCGCCCTTGTCGGCGGATGTCGCCAGCGCGGCGTAGGCGCGCAGGGCGGTCGTGACGGGCCGGTCGCGGTGCGCGGGCTGCCAAGGCCGTTCGGATGCTTCCATTTTCGCGCGGCGCCCGGCGAGAACCTCGTCGGAGACCAGCAATTCGAGGCTGCGGGTGTGCACGTCGACGCGGATGCGGTCGCCGTTCTCGATCAGGCCGATGGTGCCGCCGCTGGCCGCCTCGGGGGAGATGTGGCCGATCGACAGGCCCGAGGTGCCGCCGGAGAAGCGGCCGTCGGTGATCAGCGCGCACACCTTGCCCAGACCGGCGCCCTTCAGGAATGCGGTGGGGTGCAACATCTCCTGCATGCCCGGGCCGCCGGAGGGGCCCTCGTAGCGGACCACGACCACATCCCCGGGCTTGATCTGCTTGCCGAGGATCGCCGACACCGCCTCCTCCTGGGATTCGACCACCACGGCCGGGCCCTCGAAGGTGAACAGATCCTCATCGATACCGGCGGTCTTGAGGATGGCGCCGTCGGGAGCGATATTGCCGCGCAGCACGCACAGCCCGCCCTCGACGGTGTAGGCGTGCGCGATATCGCGGATGCAGCCGGACTCGGCGTCGGTGTCCAGCGACGACCACCGGTTGTCCGTGGAGAACGGCTCGGTGGTGCGCACCCCGCCGGGCGCGGCATGGAACAGTTCGATCGCCTCGTCGGAAGCCTTCCCGGAACGGATGTCCCAGGTGTCGAGCCATTCGTCGAGGGTGGGGGTGTGCACGGTGGTGACGTCGGTCTCCAGCAAGCCCCCGCGCCGCAGCTCGCCCAGGATGGCGGGGATGCCACCGGCGCGGTGCACATCCTCCATGTGGTAGTCGGAGTTGGGGGAGACCTTCGACAGGCACGGCACTCGGCGCGAGATCTCGTCGATGGTGTCGAGGGTGAAGTCGATCTCGCCCTCCTGCGCGGCGGCCAGCGTGTGCAGCACCGTATTGGTGGAACCGCCCATCGCCACGTCCAGCGCCATCGCATTGCGGAATGCCTTCTCGTTGGCGACATTTCGCGGCAGCACCGACGCATCGTCGTCGCGGTACCAGCGATTCGCGATCTCGACGACGGTGGTTCCGGCCCGCTCGAACAAGGCCCGGCGCGCGGCATGGGTGGCCAGGGTGGAGCCATTGCCGGGCAGGGCCAGGCCCAGCGCCTCGGTGAGGCAGTTCATCGAATTGGCGGTGAACATGCCCGAACACGACCCACAGGTCGGGCAGGCACTGCGCTCGACCTCGGTCAGTCCTTCGTCGCTGACCTGACTGGAGGCGCTGGCGGAGATGGCGGTGATCAGATCGGTCGGGGCTTGCGCGACGCCGCCGACCACCACGGCCTTACCGGCCTCCATCGGGCCGCCGGAGACGAACACCGCCGGGATGTTGAGCCGCATCGCCGCGTTCAGCATGCCCGGGGTGATCTTGTCGCAGTTGGAGATGCACACCAGCGCGTCGGCGGTGTGCGCATTGACCATGTACTCCACCGAATCGGCAATGATCTCGCGGCTGGGCAGCGAATAGAGCATGCCGCCGTGGCCCATCGCGATGCCGTCGTCCACGGCGATGGTGTGGAATTCGCGCGGCACACCACCGGCGGCGCGGACCGCCTCGGCCACGATCTCGCCGACGTTCTTGAGGTGCACGTGGCCCGGCACGAACTGCGTGTAGGAGTTCGCGATGGCGACGATCGGCTTACCGAAGTCGGAATCGGTGAGACCGGTGGCCCGCCAGAGAGCGCGGGCGCCCGCGGCATTGCGTCCGGCGGTCGTGGTGCGTGAACGAAGCGGTGGCATGGGATCGAATCCTCGTGTGGTCGGCTCAGGGCCGTCGGGTCGACACTTCGTCGTCCCGAAGGGCAACTCATGATCACCCCGAAGGGCTACTCATCATCCCTGCGAAGCAGGGAGCCGAGGGCTGGTCGGCGAGTATCTCGACGGCTATTCAACGTTACCCCCGCGGCGGGAGACGGATGCGCCGGTGGGCGGCTCGCCGGAGAGGGGGAGTGGACTCGCGGTAACGAGGTCAGCGCCGCAACCACCAAGATTGTTCCCGGCGGTTGCCTATCCCACAGCCTACCGGTTACTCGGTCGCGTCTTCCTCGCCTTTTTCGGCCGTGGGCGCGGTCTTCTTCTCGGCCCGCTCCGCCTCGGCCTTCGCCTTCTCGGCCGCCGCGGCCTGGGCGAACAGATCCGGAATGCGCCCGCCCGAGGCATCGATCAGCGCGCGCAGCCGGTCGTAGCCGACCGCGGGCAGCGCGACCTCGGAATCGTCGGTCAGATGCGCCCGCACGAAGCCGCGCTTGGGAATGCGGAACCCCTTGATCTGCGACCAGTCCACATGCCGGGAACCGAACATCGTGCGCAGGTCGAGGCCGGATTCCGAGACGGTGGTCCGGACGCGTTCGACCCACACCGCGGCCACGATCGGGATGACGAACAGCACCCACAGCACCTGCGGCCAGCCGAAGAACGCGAACGCCACGCAGAACAGCAGGACGAACACCCCGAGATGGCCGAGCCGAGGGATCCTGATCACCCGACCCGTATCCGGTCCCGTCTTGGTCGTATGGGACGATCTAGCAGGTGGCACGGACCGATGCGGCGATGGCATACATCCATCCTCGCATCACGGTAGGCAGACACATCACACCGCCCCGTCTCACATAATGGGACCCCGATGTCAAAATATTTGACGGATCGGTTCTCGCGCACTTACCGTCGTCCGCGTGAATCGAATCGAGCTTCTCGTAATCGGCCGGCGCGTCCAGCGCTGAGCCTGACGACCCAGTCGACTACGTCAAGCTCGCAGCTGCGACGCGCCACCCTCGATCAGCCACTGGCTGTCGGGGGCTTTTTTGTGTTCAGGCAAGTTCTGTGAACTGGAACGACAAGCAGTTAGGAAAAAGACGGTGAGCGCACCTACCGCCCGGCCCGGGCCCTCGGCCCGCAGGCCAGCGCCTTCGGCGAATCAGCCGGCCTCTGCGACTTCCCCGAACCGCCGCCAGGTCCCGCCCGAGCGGGTCACCGGCGCGCAGTCGGTCGTCCGGTCCCTCGAGGAGCTCGGCGTCGACACGGTGTTCGGTATTCCGGGCGGTGCGATTCTTCCCGTCTACGATCCGCTCTTCGATTCCACCAAGGTGCGTCACGTCCTCGTCCGGCACGAGCAGGGCGCCGGTCACGCCGCCACCGGTTACGCGCAGGCAACCGGCAAGGTCGGGGTGTGCATGGCGACTTCCGGCCCGGGCGCAACCAATCTGGTGACCCCGATCGCGGACGCCCAGATGGATTCGGTGCCGCTGGTGGCCATCACCGGCCAGGTCGGCCGCGGGCTGATCGGCACCGATGCCTTCCAGGAGGCCGACATCTCCGGCATCACCATGCCGATCACCAAGCACAACTTCCTGGTCAACGACGCGCTCGAGATCCCGCGGGTGATCGCCGAGGCGTTCCATCTGGCCGCGACCGGCCGCCCGGGCGCGGTGCTGGTCGACATCCCCAAGGATGTGCTGCAGGCGCAGACCACCTTCAGCTGGCCGCCGGAGATGCGGCTGCCCGGCTACCGCCCGGTGACCAAGCCGCACGGCAAGCAGGTGCGCGAGGCCGCCCGCATGATCCTCGAGTCGAAGGCCCCGGTGCTTTACGTCGGCGGCGGTGTCATCAAGGCCGAGGCGTCGCAGGAACTGCTCGAATTGGCCGAGCTGACCGGCATTCCGGTCGTCACCACCCTGATGGCGCGCGGTTCGTTCCCCGACAGCCACCGGCTGAACATGGGCATGCCCGGCATGCACGGAACCGTGGGAGCCGTTGCGGCACTGCAGCGTTCGGATCTGCTGATCACCCTGGGCGCGCGTTTCGACGACCGGGTGACCGGCCAGCTCGACTCGTTCGCACCGAACGCCAAGGTGATTCACGCCGATATCGATCCGGCCGAGATCGGCAAGAACCGGCATGCGGACGTGCCGATCGTGGGCGACTGCCGCGAGGTGATCGCCGAGCTGATCGAAACCCTGAAGGCCGACCCGTCCTCGAAAGCGGCTCCGCTGCTGGGTCTTTCGGACTGGTGGACCTACCTCGACGGCGTGCGCAAGCGGTACCCGCTGGGCTGGACCCCACCCAGCGACGGTTCGCTGTCGCCGGAGTACGTCATCGAGAAGCTGGGCGCACTGGCCGGTCCCGATGCCATCTACTGCGCGGGCGTGGGCCAGCACCAGATGTGGGCCGCGCAGTTCATCAAGTACGAAAAGCCGCGCACCTGGCTGAATTCCGGTGGCCTGGGCACCATGGGCTATGCGGTTCCCGCCGCCATGGGCGCCAAGATGGGTGCGCCCGATAAAGAGGTGTGGGCCATCGATGGTGACGGCTGCTTCCAGATGACCAACCAGGAGCTCGCCACCTGCGCCGTCGAGGGTGTGCCGATCAAGGTCGCGCTGATCAACAACGGCAATCTCGGCATGGTCCGGCAGTGGCAGACCCTGTTCTACGAGCAGCGCTACTCCAACACCGATCTGGGCACCCACACCCTGCGCATCCCCGACTTCGTGAAGTTGGCCGAAGCCCTTGGCTGCCATGGGATCCGGGTGGAGAAGGAAGAGGATGTGGAGGCCGCGATCCGCGAGGCGCAGTCGATCAACGACCGGCCCGTGGTGATCGACTTCATCGTCGGCAAGGACGCCCAGGTGTGGCCGATGGTCGCCGCCGGCACCTCCAACGACGAGATCATGGCCGCGCGCGGCATCCGCCCGCTGTTCGACGACGACGAGTCGGCCGCCGAGCCCGCCGTCATTCACGAGGCGATGGCGCACGAGAAGGACCGTGCCGTGCAGAAGGGGACCCAGGCATGAGCAGCACCCACACCTTGAGCGTGCTCGTCGAGGACAAGCCCGGTGTGCTTGCCCGCGTCGCGAGCCTGTTCTCCCGGCGCGGGTTCAATATCGAATCGCTCGCGGTCGGCGGCACCGAGGTCCCGGAGATCTCGCGCATGACCATCGTCGTGACGGTCGAGGATCTGCCGCTCGAGCAGGTCACCAAGCAGCTGAACAAGCTGGTCAACGTCATCAAGATCGTGGAGCAGGACGCCGACAGTTCGGTGGCCCGCGAACTGATCCTGGTGAAGGTGCGCGCCGACGCCAGCGTGCGCACTCAGGTCATCGAATCGGTGAATCTGTTCCGGGCTAAGGTCATCGACGTGTCGCCCGACGCGCTCACCATCGAGGCGACCGGCACCCGGTCGAAACTCGACGCGCTGCTGCGGATGCTGGAACCGTACGGGATCCGGGAGATCGTGCAGTCCGGTGTCGTGGCCGTGGGACGTGGACCCAAGTCCATCACCGCGACTCGCTGACGCTCGCCGCGGAGACCGCGCTGTGTGCGATGGGCACTCCGCAAGCTCCGTGCCTGATAGAGAACTTGGAAACCGAAATTAGAAGGGACACAACCACAGTGGCAGTCGAGATGTTCTACGACGACGATGCCGACCTGTCGATCATCCAGGGTCGCAAGGTCGCCGTCATCGGCTACGGCTCTCAGGGACATGCGCATTCGCTGAGCCTGCGTGACTCCGGCGTCGACGTGCGGGTCGGCCTCAAGGAGGGTTCGAAGTCGCGGGAGAAGGCCGAGGAGGCCGGTCTGTCTGTCGGCACGCCCGCCGAGGTCGCCGCCTGGGCCGACGTCATCATGCTGCTCGCGCCAGACACCGCGCAGGCGTCGATCTTCTCCAATGACATCGAGCCGAACCTGAAGGACGGCGACGCGCTGTTCTTCGGCCACGGCCTGAACATCCACTTCGGCCTGATCAAGCCCCCGGCCAATGTCACCATCGGCATGGTCGCCCCGAAGGGCCCCGGCCACCTGGTGCGCCGCCAGTTCGTCGACGGCAAGGGCGTGCCGTGTCTGATCGCGGTCGAGCAGGACCCGAAGGGCGAGGGCCAGGCGCTGACGCTGTCGTACGCGAAGGCGATCGGCGGCACCCGCGCGGGTGTCATCAAGACCACCTTCAAGGAGGAGACCGAGACCGACCTGTTCGGTGAGCAGGCGGTGCTGTGCGGTGGCACCGAGGAGCTGGTGAAGACCGGTTTCGAGGTCATGGTCGAGGCCGGTTACGCCCCGGAGATGGCCTACTTCGAGGTGCTGCACGAGCTGAAGCTGATTGTCGACCTCATGTACGAGGGCGGTATCGCCCGCATGAACTACTCGGTGTCCGACACCGCCGAGTTCGGTGGCTACCTGTCGGGCCCGCGTGTCATCGATGCGGGCACCAAGGAGCGGATGAAGGAGATCCTGCGCGACATCCAGGACGGCACCTTCGTCAAGCGTCTGGTCGCCAACGTCGAGGGCGGCAACAAGGAGCTCGAGTCGCTGCGCCAGAAGAACGCCGAACACCCGATCGAGGTGACCGGCAAGAAGCTGCGCGGCCTGATGAGCTGGGTGGACCGCCCGATCACCGAGACCGCGTAAGGGCCTGCGTCACAACGACGTTCGACCTTCAAGTCGCCCTCGTCTTCGATGGCCCGGCACGTGCATTTCGTGCCGGGCCGTTCGCGTTTCCGTCCGTGATTCGTCTCATTCCGTAGGATCACCGATGCGCACCTGGGCGGATGCCCACTTAAGCTACTCGGATGATCCGCAAATCTCTCGCAATTGCGGCGCTCGCCGGGCTCGCCATCGTGCCCGGCACCGCCCATGCCGATGTGTCGCCCGCCGAATCCGCCGCCCGCGCCTACATCGCCGCCCTGCTGTCCCACAACGCCTCCCAGGTCCCCTTCGCCCCCGACGCCCACCGCGTCGAGAACGGCGTCCCGACCGGTTTCTCCGCCGCCGACCTCCGATTCCAGCTCGAGTACGGACCGCAGTACCGGATCATCACCGCCATCCACGACCTGACCGTGACGGTGAACGGCGACCACGTGGACACGCACTACCGGCTGGACACGGGGGTGCTCGGCATCAAGCTGAAGACCGCCGAGGTGACCGAAAGCTTCGAGGTCCCCGGGGGTTTGATCAAGGAGATCAACGCGACCTTCGTGTGAGCTGGCCTATCGGCTTACGCAACGACGGCCCGGCACTGCCGGCATACCAATGGCCCTGGCGCTGCCCGGCATACCAATGGCCCCGGCACACGTTCTTCGTGCCGGGGCCATCGTGCGGGCCGGTCTAGCTGCTGCCCAACCAGCCCGGCGGGACGAACTGACGCCACCCCTGACCCGGATGGTGGTGGCGTCGATCCCACGGATCACAGTCGTCCCGCCGCTCATGCCGATCCCAACTCCACGGATCGACCTGCCTCCACGGGTCGTCCCAGTGGTGCCGCACCTGTGTCACGGCGGGTTCACTCACCGGCGCGGCCTGAGCCGAAACCCCCACCACCGCAAGCGGAGCCACCACAACCGCCCCCGCCACGACCACCCGCGCAACCACGCGCCTATTCATCGAGAACAAGGTAAATCCTTCCAATCCGGCTACCCTGCATACACTCTCGCGCACCCGATCCCCCAGGTCACGGGTGTTGGCACGACTTCCGGGTGGGATTGGTCCTCGAGGATGACCCCCCTCAGGGAACCCCCTGACCCCTCACCCGACGTCCCGAATCCCCCCATCCGGATCGGCCGGATCAATATGCCAACTCCGCACCCGCCGCGGCCGAATCCTGATGACCTCCTTGACAAACCACTCCGGCGCCACCGGCGGCACATCCACGGTGACCACCTCCGCGATCCCGCGGACCTCAACCCCCCGCCCCCACCCGGGCTTCACCTCGCCCGGATCGTCCGGCGTCATGTCATCCACCACAAAGCTGACATTCGGATTGCCTTTGACATTGCGATACCGCGCAGCATTCGCATTGGGGCCACCGATGTCGATCGTGCCGTCGGGATTGAGCTGAAACCCGACGGGGACGATCTGCGGCTTGCCCCCGCTGGAGACAGTCGCCAGCCGCCCCAGCCGGTGACTGGCGAGATACTTGCGCTCGACTTCGGTGAAGGTCATGGGTGCGACGTTAGAACCTCGAGCGCTATTGAGGTCAAATGCATACTCCCGTCCTCCGTCGAGCATCCGAGTGAAGGCTACGTTGGGTAAGGAGATAGCAAAGGTGGTTTCTAGGGGCTTGCCGCTGGCTCGGGGGCTCATGTCTGTGACAGGGGAGGGGCTGTCTTGTGAGGAACCCGACCCCTGTGACATGGGGTTTTACTCTTGTCCCCCCATCTCAGTGTGTGTCATAGTTGGACCGCAAGGCGCAATAGTGCCTCTGAAGTGAGCCCGGCAGCCTTCCGGACGGTGGGTGAGCCGGGTTTCGCGTCTCTATCTAACGTTGCGGGTGGAATTGATCAAGGGGCTGACCTGCTCCGCCCATGTTGCGCCGCGGCCTAGGCACCATGCGAGGGCGTCTGCGGCCCAGAGCAACGGTTCCTGATGGGGTTTCATGTGAACGTAGGTGAAGTCCCAATGCAGGTCATGCTTGCGGACAGCTTCGTACAGAACCGCACGATCGCTCGCAACGAGAGATTCGTCCTGCTCGATCACTAGGCGACGGCTGTGGGCTCCTGCGAGGTCCGTAATCAGCTCTTCGAGCGCTCGTTGCCGCGCGAGTACGGGATCCCGAATTCCCCTGGCGTCATACACGTTCGCATGTAAGTCCATCTTGACCAGAGCAGAGGAGATCAGTCGTCGTCGTGGCGGCCCCTCCTTGCTGAAGTGGATCCGATGTTGGCCCTTGGCCCGGAGTCGGCACAGTTCTCCCCGTGTACGGGGCAGAGTGTCAGGTGCAGCCAGTACGGACACCATGATCAGACCATTGCCCTTGGTCTCATCGACGAACGCGTGCATGATGGTTGGTTACTCATCTCTCTGCGAAGGCTGGTCGTCGGCTGGTCGCGTGACCGGTCGGCGAAGGTGGTGTGCATCAGGCGCTGGCCGGGCCGCCGTTTGACGCCCGTCAAGGATACTTTTGACATGTGGGAGTCTGTCAAGTAGCTTATTGACAGGATGGATTCCGGCGATGTTAGAGAGGTGCCTGGTTGAGGACCGGGAAGATGGGGGAAGCTTCGGAGACCTTCGGGGTCTGGTTGAACCGGCAGCTGGCGCGCTCGAATATGTCGCAGACTGAACTTGCAGCAGAGCTTGGAGTCACCCGCGCTGCAGTGTCGGCTTGGGTCAACAACCGTGCCCAGCCTCGCGAAGAGATCAAACGGAAGATCGCAGAGGTGTTCGGCTTGGGCGTGACCTCTTTAGATCTGCGCGATACGGACGTCCCGACTGTTCTGCCGATTCGGTGGCGTTTCCGTCCCGCACATGCGGACGGCGGGCGCGAATACGGGAATGTTGCCGCTTTTGCGTTCAATGTCGATTTGAGTGTTCTTGTCCGCGAGGCAACTCAAAATTCACTAGATGAGCGGTTTGACGATCGCAGACCCGTCAGCGTTCGGTACACCCTGCATGAGCTCACTGGTGACAATAGCGCCGTTTTCAAAGACGCCATTCGCTGGAACGACCTTGCCAAACATCTCGATGCAGCTACCGAGTCTGGACAGAAGGTCGCTAGGAGTCTCAGGGCTGCGCTTGACGAGCTGCACGAGCAGAAGTCAATTCTGCTACTGCGCATCGAGGACTACAATGCCGCAGGACTAACAGGCGATGAATATGAAGATGGTCGATTTGCCGCAGTCGTAAGGCGCCAGCTGGATAGTAGAAAGGAACTGGCCAAGGCCAGGGCCGGTGGTTCCTATGGCTTGGGTAAAGCTACCCTGTGGGCTACGAGTAGGTTTGGTCTAGTCTTGATGAACTCGACGCTTTCGCATGCACACGAGGGTCGAACGCGGCATCGTCTGATGGGTAGGATCGAACTTCCATGGCATATGGTTGATGGACGCGCGTTTGCGGGTCCAGCTTGGCTTGGTGAGCCTGACATGGATCCGGCTAGGAAAGAGGTTTCAAAATCCTGGTGGGCTGATGAGGATACAGTCCGAAGCCTATTCCTCGAGCGCAGGTCACCTGAACCCGGTACGTCCTTTCTGATCGTCGGCGCTCATGATGGATCTGGGCGATCCAACGAACTTACTGAAATGCACAGCACAATCGTTCGAGCTCTGGGCGAGCAGTTCTGGGCTGCCATGGTTCACGGCCGAAATTCAGAGCCAATGCTGCGTGCCACCGTTTCGACGTATCGAAATGGGCACGTGATTATTCCGGATGAGCTGGTGAACCCGCACGCATATCGCCCTGCGCTGAGTCGTGCGCTACAGGCGTACCTCAACGATGAGACCGTGACCGCTCTGACCGTCAAAGAGCAGGTCGTCCGCGTTGATGTTCCATTGAGGGTGTTCAGGCGTAAGTCGGAAAGGAGCTCTCAGCCTAAAGAGATATCGCACAATGCGGTCTTGCTCCTCACCACGGGGGAGGATGGTGACGGTATGAACGGTAAAGTTGCCTTCATGCGTGGTAATCGAATGACTGTGATGGAAAAGCGGCCGAGAAGCCTTCCGCTTGGCGCCATACCATTTCAAGCGGTCCTTCTGGCGGGGGCTGCAACGGGAAATCTGGGTCCCGATGCCGAGCGAGCGGAGCAATTACTTCGCGCGTCCGAGCCGCCTACGCACGACAATTGGGGCAGGACCGAGGAGCTGACGGCAGAGTACGAGTCTGGGGCTGGGAAGCGAATAGAGGAATTCCTGAAAAGTGTTGAGCAAACTATACAAAGACTAGTTGCTCGGAGGGCCACAGAGACTGGCGGTGGTCCGGCTGGGCTGCGTGAGCTCTTACGATTTGGAGGATCGAGCCTTACGAACGTAAGGGGAGTTCAGGGCGCACCAACGGTCCAGATTGTGGATTCTCACGTAGACGAAAACGGAGGATGGCATGTCAGGGTTGGTGTACGACTGCCTGACTCTGAAGCGCAGTGGTTCCTTACTCCTGTTGCGAAATTCGATGTAAGCTCTGGAGGGCGACCTACAGTGGAGTGGGAGTCCCTAACTTCGGTCGAAAATTGCCGAATCGATCGAGGGAACCTCGTTATTGAATCGGGAATACGCTCGGCCGAGTTTGTTGGTGTAACCGACCCATTGTCGCATCCAGTTCAGACCAGATATGCCCGTCTGATTGTGGATGTCCGTCATGCTCGGGGGCCGTTGTCATGAAGTTTGGGCAAAGAAATACTGCTGTCCCGTACCGTACGATCTTCGGTGAAATCGACTTAGATGTCAGATCGGTGACGGTGGATGGTGTTCCGATTCCGTCATCCGCTGTGAATTCCTCCGAGAGAGTCGTGGCAATGCATGACGTTGGACGACTCGATTGGGGGGCAGCTCTTCTAAACATCCGTGCCACGTTGCCGCAACAAGAGATCGATGAGGGCCCATGGCAAAATCTGAGCTGTCTAGCTGTCCTGTCGGAAGAGCTGACGAATTCTCGTCATGTTAGCAGTCTCTATCGTCAAGAAGATGGTGTCTGGCGAGGATCAATAGAGCTATCCCGTTCCCGATTTCGCGGCCGTGTATCGCTGGGGGTGGTGGTTGTCGGTTCGATAGAAAACATCGATGGTCGTCTTCTTGGTTCTGTGGACGCAGACAAGGTTTGGTACATTGACATCGCGGCGAAGGTTCCTGTTCGACAAAAGGAAGTCGCAATAAAAAGAGTCGACTTCAGAAATGACGATCGCCTTCGTCAGTTTGGCGATGCGCTGTGTATCACCGACACGACCTCTGAACAGACCCCCATAGTCTATCTGAATACGGGCGCAGTGGAAGGTTTGATGGATATTCTCTATCGAACCGGGGGGGCGCACGACGAGCGGCTGCTTCGTGAACTCACCTTTAGTCAGATCGCTCAAGATGCTTGGATTGCAATGTTCCATACTGCTATCAGCGACTTGGATATTGACGACGACAAAACTCCGGTTCTGCCGTCTGGATGGCGGGGTGCAGTATTGGGTACGATGTTGCCGGATATTTTGCGCGGCCGCTCCCTGACGGATGCGCTATCCCGGATCTATGAGATTCGAGAAACCGGGGAAGGGTGGGCGGAGCTTCAATCAGGAATCGAGTACGCGGTAGCGAAGCGGAGTCGTCGTACTCGGAAGTTGACTGAAGCGGTACGGTCATTGGACCGCAATCATGAGGGGGCTCACCGGCAATGAAAGTCGATTTTCCGGAAATTCTAGGTCTTTTGCCGAATCTAGTGGTGCCGCGCTATTTGACCGCTGGAGTGCAAGCAGGGCTCGAGCTTCCTCCTCAAGTGCCGTTACGAAAGGCATCCACCTTACTTCCGATCTCTGAGGCACGATGGCGCTCAATGCCTGTGCGAGAGCTGGTCGACGAAGCCATGTGCCGGTTCGATCCTGGTAGCGCAAAAGTGGACGCATGGCTGTCGCCAAGGCTGCACGCTACGCTGCGTATGACGCGGTCGGAAGCAGCGGATAGCCAGCTCTGGAACTATCTCGGTCTCCTTGTCGCGCCAGACTATGTCGTATGGCGACATAAAAGTAAGAACCACAAGAGTGGGGCGGAAGAGGCACCGGTTTCGAGGTTCTCTGGACCCTACCACACCCAGGCTTTTTCTAGGCTTTGGTGGATGTCGGAGCTATTCCGTGACGGTCCGGACTATCGAACGGTAGAAACTGCTTTTGTATATCAAGAAGTGGCTAACAGCGTTCTTCGTAGCTCCATTGTCAATCATCGTCCCACCGCCTTGGCGTTTATGCGCGTAATTGAGCAGGCGATGGCTTCCGACACTGAAGCGATAGGTGACTACATCACTCCCTACTTGCGGGCGGTAAATGCGGCCGCGAGTACAATAATTTACGACTACCTAGCTCCTGATAATTCGATTGACGATGGCGCCTTAATAGATTGGATCGGAGAGTCGGAGTATATGGCGCCCGTCGCGTGGGGTGCGCTGCCGGTTGGGCCTGACGAAGGGGCAGTCAGCGAAGATGCTATTCAAGCTCTGTTGCCATTGTTCACCGAGATCTTCTCCGGCGTCGAAAGGCGGGAACGCTCGAAGAAAATTAGCAAGGGTTCGATGTCTTGAGAAAATCGAAAGCACGGAGCCGGAAAAATTCATCTGTACTATTGAAGAGATGAGAACAAGCATTCCATTCCGTGCTTTGTTTTCTGCCAACTGGCTTTGACGACTTGGTCAAGTGTCTCCTGGTTCAATCGCCAGTTTAAAGTCGCTGCGAGAACGTGGACGGCCAATCGAGGTGGAATTGCATTTCCGATCTGTTGGGCGGTGTTGCGCTCTGACCATGGATAGTCGAATGGAAATGTCTGTAACTGGCCAGCTTCGGAAGAGGAAAATCGTCCAAGATAGCTGCCGTCAATAGTGCTGATCAATCTATTTCGTGATATTTTTCCGGTGACGGTAGCAGCTGGCTCCTCCCAGGCTCGTCTGCCACGAGCCTTCGGGTCACCGCCAGTCCCATAATTCGAGATGACGGCGAAGTTGTGACGAGCTAGCGCATCTCCCATTGAAACCCACGGTAGAAGGCTGGAGTCGTAATCTTTTTGTCTCATACCCTTGCGGTATAGGTGATGAGTAGGTTCAGGAAGAAATGGCTGCCGATCGAGTCGGGCAATGAGAATGGCCCGACGTCTGGTCTGTGGTACGCCGTATTGCTCGGTATGTAAGATCCCGCAGTCGACGAAGTACCCGATTTTATTGAGAGCCATTCCAATAGCCGTCCATACGGGCAGGACCGCTGGAACCTGCTCTAGGACTATCGCTTCATATGGCGACCCTTCGCGATATGCTTCAAGCGCCCAACGAAGCGGTTCCAATACCAAGCCAGTTCGCTCATCACCCGTGCGCTCGTAAAGTTCTTTAAGATTTCGTCGGTGCAGTGTGCCGAGGTTTTTAATGACAGTTCTGCCACTGGTCATACGGTCGACCATCGCGAGTACTCGATTCAGGGCATCGCGACCAGTGCCGGATCCGGCGACCGTGTAGGTCTGACATGGTGGACCGCCCGCCAGCACGGTCGCGTGGGGAAAGTCAGTTGGGCTGAAGTCGAGGACATCGCCCTGCTTGGTGCTCAGGCCAGCGGCGTCTCTGGTCGCACAGGCATCCTTGTCCCACTCGATGCCATCGACAGATACTCCCAGCCAATGCGCCGCTACATCGAGTCCTCCTGGGCCGGCGAACAGGTCCACCATATGGATCTGGGACGAGGTCGGTGGCTGATCGGACGGCATGGTGGCGGATCCTATTCGATTGAATGCCTTACGACCCAACGTGGGCTCAAGGTGTGTCAAGCGCCAACCGGATCGCCTGGCCGAGTGCCTTGGCAACCGGAGGTGGCGTTGCGTGTCCGATCTGCCGATACCGCCTTGTCTTACGGCCTTCGAACTGCCACTCGGTGGGGAAACCTTGGAGGATGGCCGTCTGAGGAACTGTCAGCTTCACCATGCCCTCTCGGCCGACGTCTGGATCCCAGTGAAAGTCGGCTGCCGGCACGTCATCGGCGAGGCTCGAGGCGTTGACACCCATGCGAGCCCACGCTCGCTTGGTGCCTGTGGGACCGAGATCGGCTCCGCCGCGATCCATCGAACCACCTACGAGTGTTGGCGCGACCTCGTTTGCGCGCGTGGCCCATCTGTCGGCGCCCAGCCAGCCTCTTGACTTCATAGACTCACACAATGCTTCGCCTACAGTGATCCTCTGATCGGAGGTTATAGGCTGCGGAAGCTGAAACCTGGCTAGTTCGTGGCCCTTGAAAGCGACAAGAATGCCTAGCTTCCGATCTTGTGGCACACCGAAGTCCGCTGCATTGACGATGAACCACTTCGATTCGTAGCCGAGGTTGTCGAGTTCTTCCCTAATAAAGGTCCTAATCGGTCTATACGTGTCCTTTGTGACGATGTTGGCCACATTTTCGATGAGTAGCGCCCGCGGCTGCACTCCATGCACGAGCCAGGTAGTCACCTTAAGCAAATCGAGCTCGATATCACTGCCTCGAGTGCGGCTCACAGCCGCCGATGCCTGCACCCGCGGTAGGCCCGCGGAGAGCAAGTCGACGTCCCAGGTCGTTCGATGCTCATCAGGATCGAAATCATGCAGGTCAGCTTGTATGACCTTCCAGCCTGGACGGTTCCGGCGGAGAGTGTTGCAAGCTTCAGTAAGCTGCTCCACCAACAGAACTGGGTGGAAGCCTGCCTGCTCCAGTCCGAGTGCTAGCCCACCCCCGCCTGCGCAGACGTCTAACGACCGTAGCTTGGAACTGGAGTACGCCACGTTCTGAGATGTGCTACCTGCGGCCTTTGACATTCCAACTCCCCGTGCCTATTCGCAACGGTAAGCATACATGTGGTCAGCGACCGCACGCGGAAACAGACTCCGGCGTGTTCGAGTGATGTCGAATCTGTCCGGAGCTGTGGATCCCACGGTGCAGTGTTCGGTGCGAGCAGTCGTAGTTGATCTTGAATCCAGGATCCGAGTGGGGAAGGAGAGAGGTTGGAGGAGCAGCTCTGAGGGGATACTTGGGTAAGCATCCAACGTAGCCAGCATCCGAGCGCCCTGCGCCGAAGCAATGATGATTCCTGACGAATTGGCTTCCGTGCGGCGGAGCAGAGATGGGCGACGTATTCAGAATCACTGCGCGCTCTGCGATTCTGGATGCTCCGGTAATTTCATGCGCATGGATCGACTCTCTTATTGCGGGCAGGTCGGCCTCAGTGAGGGATGCCATGAGGTGTGGCGCGAATGGGTTGAGAGTCGAACCTACTGAGCCCATGTCGCGCCTTCGACGGATATTGTTCGCAAGCCGGATAAGTAGATGCCCACCGATGCGGTGGGTAGTCGTGGAGACCTCGCGCCGCGAGGGTTTCGGTGATGTCGCGTCCGTTCAGGTGTGGCCCAACAGCCGGTTTCCTGTCGAAAGGCGGCACGGTGAACGAGTGCGACTGCGCGTCACCAGCCGGGTGCGCCGCCGAGGGGGATGTTGATGTAGCTGGGGGCCTGGGGATCGATGTCGAGGTGTTCGGGTTTCAGTTGGCTGCCGAAGAGCATGGGGCCCAAAGGTTCTCCCTTGGGGAAGTTGCTGGCGAAGACGTCTACCCGGAGGCGGTGGCCGGGGTGTAGCACCGCGTCGGTGGGGGTGATCTCGATGTCTAGGGCGGTGGGTTGGCCGGGGATGACCGGGAGGAGGTCCTCGAGGGTGAGGGAATGGAAGGGCTTGGTGTAGTCGCCGTTGGGGGAGCGGTCGCTGCGGGAGTCGTCTACTTTGCGTAGGGATGACACCAGTTGGCCGGTCGTCAGGACCGTCGACTTGCCGTCGGGGGCGACGTCGTTCACGGTGACCGTCCAGTAGCCGTCGGTGGCGTCGTGGACGGTGTTGAGGCGCACCGCGATCGGGCCGGAGATCGTGGTGGGTGCGGCCACCGGCGCGGAGGTGAAGGTCAGGCCCTCCCGCTCGTGGAAGCGCTCGTCCTCCCCGCAGCCGGGGATGGCGCCGGAGAATCCCATGGTGATCTGTGCGGAGTCGCGCGAGCAGACGCTGGCCAGCCCGGGGGCGACCGTCAGGCGGGCGGGCTGGTCCGGTGCGGCGGCGCTGAGGCTGCCGTCGTGCACGCTGTGTCCGCCGGTACCGCTCGGCGCTGCCGACAGATACAGGCGTCGGTGTTCGACTCCGGCGCGTGGAAACCGGTCGGTGGTCGTCCAGCCACTGCCCTGCTGCCACAGCGTCACTGGGCCGTAGGTGTCGATGCCGTTGTCGATTCCCTTGAGCCACTTGTCGAACCACGCGCGCTGCAGCACATCGATGCGCGGTGGTTCACCGTTCTGCCCGCGCATGTCGAATCCGCCCGTGCCGTGGTACCCGTCGCCCATCACGAGCTGCTTCCGGCCCGGCGGCAACGGAATCTTGTTGTAGATATCGGGTACCGAGCGGGCGAACAGGTCGTGCCAGCCGCCGATCACCATCGTCGGCGCGGTCACCTTGGTCGCATCCGCGTGCAGACCGGGCCGCAGTGGGCCGTCGGGCCGCACCAGGTCTCTCAGATAGGGCGTCAGGTCGTTCACCGATGAGAGGAGCAATCCCTGGATGCCCTCCCACACGAAGGTCATCGGGCTGGACAACCTGTCCGCCAGCCACTTCCAGTCGAATCTGCCCTGCACGATCGACATCAGGTCCGGCACCAGCTTCGGCAGGTTGATGGCCAGCACGAGCAGCGGGCCGATGAATCCGATGCCGACCGCGCCGCCCGGCGCTATCAGATCGCGCAACGTGTCGTCGCTGGGTTCCACGGGGAAGAACGCCTGCACGGCGCCGGGAAAGTTCTGCGCGGCCTGCAGCTGATTGATCGCCGAATAGGAGACACCGCTCATCCCGAGCGTGCCGTTCGACCACGGCTGCCGGCGCACCCAGTCGAACACCTCACCGGTGTCCTGCTGCTCGCGGGGACCGAACAATTCGAATACGCCCTGGGAGAACCCGGTTCCGCGCACATCGACCACGACCTGGGTGTATCCGCTGCGAATGAGGTTGGGGTCCACCGCAAAGGAGCGCACGATGCCGCCGCCCGCGAGACGGGTGACGTCGGTGATGCCGTCGAACGGCGTTCCGGTCAGGTCGAAACTGCGGAAGAACTTGATCAATGCATCGGAGAAGACGGGGATCGAGGTGCCCGTCATCGCGATCATCGAGATCAGCTTCGTATACGGAATGAGATTGACGATCGTCGGCGTGGGCGTGGCGATCGGGCCGTTCGCGTCGGCCGGACGATAGACGTTGGCCTTCAAGACCGTTCCGTCGCTCATCGTGATCGGTACGTCCCAGTCGATGTAGATGTTCGGATATTGCTGCGGGCCGTCCTCGGCTGCGGTCCACTGGGCCCCCAGCGCACCGCCGTCGGGGGTGGTCGCAGTCGCGGACGGTACGAGCAGGCCCGCGACAGTGAGAAGGACTGTCAGCGCCACAATTGCTCGCGACCGCATTCGACGGCGCCCGACGGCTCCACTTCGTCCCGATGCTGTACCGCTCTTCATCGAAAGGCCCCTTCCCGGGCCGCCTGGCCACCCGCGAAAGCCATTGTGCGGCAGGACGGCACGGCCCACTACGACCCCCGGCACCGAGGCGCGAGCGTGACGCCCATCACCATTGTTACGAGCGATCATGGACCATACAGGAGCATAGGAATTCTCGCTAGTACCAGCGCCTCATGGCCTCACACCCGGTGACCCACGCCCGACGTATTTCTCGAATTCCCTCGGCTTTTCGCTGTTAGCCTTTATCGATGGGGTGCTTCGGCGAAATGACCATCCGCCCAGGGGTCTTGTCCTACCGCGGCGGGTTGTCGCCTGTTGGGATGCATGCACACCATTCGGTTCAGGTATTGGTTGCCCGCCGGGGTGAGTTCGTCTTGTCGGATTCGGCCGGAGCGGACGTCGTGTGCCTGGCGGCGGTGATAC
The DNA here is from genome assembly GCF_015477765.1 of Nocardia transvalensis. GTDB lineage: Bacteria > Actinomycetota > Actinomycetes > Mycobacteriales > Mycobacteriaceae > Nocardia > Nocardia transvalensis_A. Next base: position 61,662 of record NZ_JADLQQ010000004.1, read on the forward strand.
CCGCCGATGCCGCCCATGCGATGACCCAGGGCGTGGAGGAGGGCGAAATGGTCCACCTCGCACCCGAATCCGATGACGGCAGCGCGCTCAGCCGGTCCGTGGCACGGCCGGAATCCGCCGCGGCGTGGGTGGACGCGGGAGTCGCTCTCGCGGCTCGCCTCGGCGAAGACGAATGGTGGGCAGATGGATTGCCCTATGTAAGGTCGACCGTCAGGCCGAGGAGACACCCCGCCGTCACCGCGGCGGCACGCCTGCTGCCCGATCTTCTCGAGGCGGGTCCGGTTCGGTTGCGGGACGTGTCTTGCCAGGTCGGCCTGTCCGAAAGCAGGCTGGCCCATCTGTTCTCGGAAGAAATCGGACTACCCTTCCGGCCCTACGTGCGCTGGTTGCGGATGTGCCGAGCGGTCGACCTCATCGCTGCCGGGCACAGCCTCACCGACGCCGCGCATGCGGCCGGGTTCTTCGATGCGGCCCACCTGACTCGCGTGAGCAACAAGACATTCGGCCTCTCCCCGGCAGCCCTGATCAGCGAAATGCAGTTCAAGCTCGATTCGTAGCAGGTTTGTCCAATCAACCTCGGCCCCCTGGCCCGGACCATGAGGATGTCGGCGCGATCCCGTCGTCGGCAGCCGAACGGCCGAACCTGGTGTGGAGGGGGCATCAGGTGGCCGATCGGCAGACAGCTGGGTTGGGGGTGGCTACTGTCCGAGGGGATTCCGAGGCGGGCAGCCGGTGCGCTGGTGATCCCGGGGATGCCGCCGTCTCGGTCGGTCTCGACACGGGAGAGCGCAGTGAGATTCACGAGAATCGGTGCGGTGGTTGCGGCGGTGCTGATGGCCACGAGCCTGGGGTTGACAGGGTGTTCCCCAGGGGACGGTGGTGGGGACGTCGTCAAGGTGAACGGGGGAGAACCGCAGAATCCGTTGGTACCCGGCAGTATCAATGACAACCTCGGGGGTAGGGTCGTCGGCCGGTTGTTCGCCGGGTTGAAGTACTACGACGCCGACGGCAAGGCTTACAACGAGGTGGCCCAGTCGATCGAGACGACCGACCGCCAGCACTACAGGATCACGCTCGAGCCGGACTGGAAGTTCACCGACGGCTCCACGGTGACGGCGAAGTCGTTCGTCGATGCCTGGAACTACCACGCGCTCAGTACGAATGGCCAGGTGCAGAACTGGGCGTTCGCGCCGATCGCCGGCTATGGCGAGGTGTCGGCGAAACCGCCTACCGCGCAGACGTTGTCGGGTTTGAAGGCGATCGATGACCGTACCTTCACCGTCGACCTCGAGCACCCGTCGATCGACTTCGAACTGGCACTGGGCTATTCGGCGTTCTATCCGCTACCCGAGGTCGCGTTCAAGGATATGAAGGCCTTCGGCAACAACCCGATCGGCAACGGCCCCTACAAGTTCGTGTCCTGGGACCACAACGTCAAGATCGACCTCGAGCCGAACCCGGACTATCACGGTGGCCGCCCGGCCAAGAACAAGGGGCTGCGGTTCGTGATGTATCAGTCCTTCGACACCGCGTACGCGGATCTGCAGGCCGGCAATCTCGATGCGCTCGATACGATCCCGGATGCGGCGCTGACCTCGTACCAGCAGGATCTCGGCGATCGCGCCATCACCAAGCCGACCGCACAGAACCAGCACATCGGTATCCAGCCCACCGTGGCTCACTTCTCCGGGCCCGAGGGCGTGCTACGCCGAAAGGCACTGTCGCTGGCGATCAACCGGGAACAGATCTGCGACAACATCTTCCGCGGGACCAGGATTCCGGCACGCGACTTCACCGCGGCCACCCTGCCCGGGTTCGACCCGAATCTTCCGGGCTCAGAGGTGGCGCGGTACGACCCGGACGAGGCGAAAAGGCTGTGGGCCCAAGCCGATACGATCTCGCCGTGGTCGGGGCGCTTCGAGGTCGCCTACAACTCCGACGGCGGGCACGAGGCGTGGGTCGATGCGGTGGTGAACTCGATCAAGAACACCCTCGGTATCGACGCGGTCGGTACGCCGTATCCCACATTCAGCAACTTCCGGGCGGCGATCACCTCGAAGACGATCGGGACGGCGTTCCGATACGGCTGGCAGGGCGACTATCCGTCGATGCTGCAGTTCCTCACCGCGAACTACTACAGCTCCGCGGGTACGAACAACACCACCTACAACAACCCGGAATTCGACCGCCTGATCGATGCGGCACAGGCCGCGCCCGCACCTGACCAGTCCTACAAGCTGATCGCTCAGGCACAAACCATCCTGTTCCGCGACATGGTCGACATCCCCCTCTTCGACTACGTCGCCACGGCCGGGCGCTCGACCGCCGTGAAGCAGGCACCGCTGGCGTGGAACGGCCTGTTCGATTTCGAGAACATCCAGAAGTAGCGTCATCGCCGAAATACAGTGGGCCCCATGGATCTTCTGGACAGATTGCGGTTGGACGTGCCCGTGGCACAGGCGGGGATGGGCGGGCGCCTCGCCGGGGCACGACTGGCCGCGGCGGTGGCGGCGGCCGGGGGATTGGGAACCCTCGGGCTGCTGCCGTCGGGGGAGTTGCGGGTGGCGATCGGGCAGGTGCGCGAGCAGGCGCCGGGCCGGGCGGTGGCGGTGAATCTGTTGATGCCGTTCGTGAAACGGCGGCATGTGCAGGTGTGTATCGAGGCGGGAGTGGACGTCGTCGTGGTGGCCTTCGGTGGTGATGCGGCGCTGGTGCGAGAGCTGCGCGGCGCCGGGATTTTCGTATTCGTGATGGTCGGCACCGAGGATCAGGCTCGAACGGCCGTGTCCTGGGGTGCGGACGGGCTCATCGCCCAAGGCCGCGAAGCGGGCGGGCATCTGGTGGGAGAGGTTGCGGCGCTGGAGTTCCTGCCGCGCGCGATAACCATCGCGCAAGGCCGACCGGTGCTGCTCGCCGGTGGCATCGCCACCGCGGACGATACGGCGGCGGCGCTCGCGGCGGAGGCCTCGGGTGTCGTTGCGGGAACACGGTTTCTGATGACCGAGGAGTCGGCCGCCCATCCCGACTATCAACGCCGCGTGATCGCCGCACGGAATACCATGGTGACCACGCTGTTCGGCCTGTCCTGGCCGACGCCGCACCGGGTGATCCCGAACGAGGCAACCGACCGCTGGTGCCATCCCGACGGCACGCCACGCCGATTACCCGCAATGCTCAACTCCCGCACCGAGTTTCTCGCCCGGCTGGCTCCCGAGAACGGCGACAGGGTGCTGCCCGCTCTGCAACACCCTCGCCTGCCGTTCTTCAGCCCGGCCGCCCCGCTGGCGGACATGCCGCCCACCCACGTCGACCGAACAGCCCTCTACGCAGGCGAATCCGCGCGGCGCATCACCGCGATCGTCCCGGCCCGGCTGGCCGTGGCGGAGTTGGCCGGACAGGTATCCGGCTAGGTCCGCCACAGGCCCCGTATTCTCCTTCGGTTGGCGAGGGGTACCTCGCAAGGGTTGTGCTGCAAGGTTTTCATCGCCTGCGAATGAGCAGGTAGGCGGGTATGAAGGTGAGCGCCGAAATCTGCTGCGTCGCCGTGGTTTCGGTCACTACCGCAGCCTTGCCCGCTCATTCACCGCCCGCAGCATGCGCACCACCGCGTTCCACCGCGCCGGTCTGGCCACCGCACCTGTCACCGCCTGCTCGGCGCGATCGAGGCTGTCCTCCACGCACGCGTCGTGCAACCATCGCCACAGCAGCGGCCAGGTGAGCCGGGCCGGTCCGCGCGCATGGATCGCCAGCAGATGACGCAGCACCACCGTGCCGTTGCCGTCCGGATGAATCGTGTATTCGTGGAACCCGTCGAAGCCGCGCGGCCCGGTGAAGCGGAACCGCACCCACCGACCCGGCTCGTACTGGTCGACGGTGTAGCGGACCGGACCGTGGCCGCCGACCGCACCTACCTTCAGCGGTCCGTCGAAACGCATCGTTGGCCATCGGCCGACGGGCCACAGCTTGTCGTGCTCGCTGGCGAGCGTATCGATCAGCGCCCCGACCTCGGCCTCGGTCGCGGGCAGTCGCCGTGAGTGAACGTTGACCACACCCATGTGCCTGTGCCTTTCCTCGGATCCCAACGGCCGGCTCCGACCGTTGTGGAGCATTCGCTCTAAATCGAATTAGAACATGTACTCCACATCGAGGGAAGGATGAGCCGCGTCACTGCGCGCGACACCGGCCGCCCGTCTCTCCGATTTCGATGACAACAGTCCTGTAAATGGCTACTGTCCGAGGACATTCCGAGGTGGACGACCGATGCGTCGGCGATCCGGCTGCAGGGTCCGCAACCGCCTGGACTGTCTCGAGAACGGAGTGCGTGTTGAGATTCACACGATTGGGTGCGCTGGTCGCCGCCGCGGTGCTGGCCACCGGCCTGGGGCTGACGGCCTGTACCTCCGACGGGGGCGGCAGCGGCGATATCGTCACGGTGAACGGTGGCGAGCCGCAGAACCCGCTGGTTCCGACGAATACCAACGAGAATTACGGCGGTCGCGTCATCGACCGCCTGTTCGCCGGGTTGAAGTACTACGACGCCGACGGCAAGGCATACAACGAGATGGCGCAGTCGATCGAGACGACCGACCGACAGCACTACAAGATCACTATCAAGCCGGACTGGAAGTTCATCGACGGTACGGTGGTGAAGGCGAAGAACTTCGTCGACGCGTGGAACTACGGTGCGCTCGCCACCAACGGCCAGAACCAGAACTGGGTCTTCGCCTCGATCGCGGGCTATGACGATGTGTCGGCCGATCCGCCCAAGGCGCAGACGTTGTCAGGTCTGAAGGTGATCGACGACCGCACCTTCACCGTCGATCTCAAACATCCGTCGATCGACTTCGAACTCTCACTCGGTTTCGCGCCGTTCTATCCGCTGCCGGACGCGGCGTTCAAGGATATGAAGGCATTCGGAGAGAATCCGATCGGCAACGGGCCCTACAAGTTCGCCAATTCCGGTGCGTGGCAGCACAATGTGCAGATCGATCTGGTGCCCAATCCGGACTATCCCGGCGGTCGCGCACCCAAGAACAAGGGCCTGCGGTTCGTGATGTATCAGTCCTTCGATACCGCATACGCCGATCTGCTGGGCAACAACCTCGATGCGCTGGACACCGTTCCGGTCAGCGCGTTGGCGACCTACAAGAACGATCTCGGTGACCGAGCGATAAGCAAGTCCACGGCGCAGAATCAGCACATCGGTATCCAGCCGAACCTGCCGCACTTCGCGGGTGAGGAAGGGGTGCTGCGACGCAAGGCCATCTCGATGGCGATCAACCGGCAGCAGATCTGCGACACCATCTGGCACGGCACCAAGATCCCGGCGCGCGACTTCACCTCGGCCGCCCTGCCCGGTTTCCGCGGTGACCTGCCGGGCGTGGAAACCCTGCAGTTCAACCCCGATGAGGCCAAGAAGCTCTGGGCCCAAGCCAATGTCATGTCCCCGTGGTCGGGCCGGTTCGAGATCGCCTACAACTCCGACGGCGGTCATCAGGAATGGCTCGAAGCGACGGCGAACAGCATCAAGAACACCCTCGGCATCGAGGCCATCGCGGTGCCGTACCCTACCTTCAAGCAAATTCGGGACCTGGTCCACTCGCGCACCATCGGCAAGGCATTCCGCTACGGCTGGCAGGGTGACTATCCGTCGATGCTGCAATTCCTGACCTCGCAGTACCTCTCGGGTTCGGAGACCAACGACATCGAATACGCCAATCCCGAATTCGACAGGTTGATCGCCCAGTCGCAGGCCGCACCGACGCCGGAGGAGTCCTACAAGGTGATCGCGCAGGCACAAACCTTGCTGATCAGGGATATGGCCGATATCCCGGTTCTCGACTACATCGCGGAGGCGGGACACTCGGACAAGGTGAAGAGGGCGCCGCTGGCCTGGAACGGCCTGTTCGATTTCGAGAACATCGAGAAGTGACGCACGGGGCCTGCGCGATCGCGCGCAGGCCACCGGACGGTTCAGGCGACCGGGCAGTGCGTGTCCGGCTGCGGTACAGCAAGAGTCGTGAGATACCTGTCGGCGGTCGTGGTCGCGCAGTCGCTGCGTCCGTAGACGCCGTGCCCCCACCCGTCATAGGTCAGCAGCACCGATCCCGGGGTGTTGGCGGCCACGCCGGTGGCCCACTCGTACGGTGTGGCCGGATCGAAGCGGGAATTCATCAGTAGGACGGGAGGCGCACCCTCGATGCGCGGCCGGTGCGGCGGATTCGGCGCAGGCACAGGCCATCCGGAGCAGACGCTGCCCGCGACCCACGCGAAGTGGGCGCGCAGCGTCCCCGCGTTGCGGTTCTGGTCGGTCCACAGCTGCTCCCAGTGAGACTGATCGGAGATATCGAATGTCCAGTCGGCACAGGCGATCAGCTCCGGCATGGGCACCACCTCGTGCCGAGCAGCGGGAGCTGTTGCCGCCGTGGGGGTTTGATTCGTCAGGTTCTGCAGATCGACTGCCAGTTCGGGCCATTCGGGCTGATACAGCCGCCGGAGGGCGGCACGACCCAGCTCCAGCGGGCCGAGTGGCATGCCGGGACTGCCGGTGCTGTGCAGTTCACCGCGTTGTGCCCGCGCATGGAGCGCGTCGTAGATCGCGGAGACATCTCGGCCGTGCAGGGCGCACCCGGCGTCTCGATCGCACCACGACACGAATTCGGTGAAGCTGTCGCGGGCGGCGCGGGCCTCGCTGGCGAGGAATTCGCTGCCGCCGAGGCTGTGGTCGTCGACGCTGTCGAGCACCATGGCGCGCACCCGCTTCGGGAACAGCTCGACATACGCTTGGCCCGACATGGTGCCATACGATCGGCCGTAGAAGCTGACGGTGCTGTCCCCCAGTGCTTTTCGCAGTTCCTCCACATCCCGAGCCACACTCGTACTGTCGAGATGGTCGACGAGCGGGCCGGTGTTTCGGCGGCAACTGGCTTCGAGTTCTCGGGCGTAGGCGTGGATATCGGTGAGCCGGGCACCGGCGTCGGGGACCACAGCGGGTCTGGCGACACCGGCATCGCACCGGAGCGGGTGACTTCGTTTCACCCCGCGCGGATCGAAACCGACGATATCGAAGCGCGCCCGCATCTCCGGCGAGAAGCGGGTGCCGTTCAGCACCTCGTCCACCCCGGAAGTGCCGGGACCGCCGGGTAATACGATCAGCGTGCCGATTCGAGCGGCGCCGTCGTGAGTTCGAGCGCGCGCGACGGCCATCTCGATGGTGTCGCCCTGCGGGTTCGACCAGTCGACGGGCACGGGGACGACCGCGCACTCGACGTCGGCGTTCTCGGCGCAGGGGCGCCAGGTCAGGGCGGGGGAGCTGTCCGCGGTGCACGCGGCGGACGAGGCGGCCACGGTCACGGCGAGCGCGACGGCGAATATGGTGCGGCGCAAAGGCATGCTCGGATCGTCGAGGCGGTGATACGGCCGGAGCATCACCTCACGGTGCCAACCATCACTCACCCCGGGGTATGGCGATCCACCGTTTCGAGCGCCCGCAGGCGGCAATCCGGTCGGTATGCAGCTTCGAGTCGTGACCCTGAACATCTGGAACGACGAGGGCGATGCGGCCGCCCGGCTCGGGGTGATCAATGCCGAGTTGCGTCGGCTCGAGCCCGATCTGGTGGCGTTGCAGGAGGTGCTGCCCGACCAGCTGCCGCTGCTCTTCGCCGGGACCGGCCTGCATGCCACCCATCAGTCCCAGGTCGCGGTGACGATGCCCGCGCGCTCGGACGAGTACGGCGGCAATGCCGTCGCCTCGCGCTGGCCGCACCGAGTGGTCGAGGCCCTGGACCTGCGCAGTCACACCGACCGCGACCTCGCCTGGCTCACGCTCGCCGCGCACGTTCCGCTGCCCGAACTCGGCGAGGTGCTGTTCATCGCGCCTACCACCTCGTTCCGGCTCGACGCCGAGGTGGAACGGGAGCGGCAGGTGCTGGCCCTCAGCGATCTGGACGCCCGGCATCGCACCGAGCTGCCGACGATCATGGCCGGTGATTTCAACGCCGCGCCCGACACCGCCGGGATCCGGTTTCTCACCGGACGCCGATCGCTGTCGGGCCGCAGCGTCTACTATCACGACGCATGGGAGGTCGCCGGGATCGGGCCCGGCGACACCTGGACCGCCGACAACCCCCAGGCATTGCCCGATATCGAGCAGTTGGTCCGTCAGCCCGGCCATCGCCGCCGCATCGACTACATCTTCGTGGGCGGGCCGTATGCGCATCCGAACGCTTACGCCCGAATTCGCAGTGCCGCACTGGCTTTCGACAAACCCGTCGATGGGGTGCAGGCCAGCGATCACTACGGGGTCGTCGCCGACCTCGACGTGGGGCCGGCCTGATCAGTTCCGGACTTCGGCCACGGCCACCGGTCGCCGTTCGCGCCGCGACAGCTCACATGCCTCGGCGATGTAGAACGCCTCCAGCGCATCCGCTGGGCCGCATGGGTTTTCGATATCCCCGCGGGCCACGGAGACGAAGACCGACAGCTCCTCGGTGTAGGCCCGGCGGAAGCGTTCCATGAAACCGGGGTAGGCCGGGTAGGGCGAGGCCGGATAATCCGGTTCCACCGAGCGCAGCGGAGCCCGATCATCCAAGCCCACAACGGCGTTGCCCTTCGAGCCCAGTACCTCGAGCCGCACGTCGTAGCCCGCGCCGTTGTAGCGGCCCAGCGACACCGTCGCCAGCGCTCCGTCGTCCATGCGCAGCACCACCGCGGCGGTATCCACGTCCCCGGCGTCGACGAAGAACTGCTCGCCGCGGTTGGCGCCCAGCACGAAGACCTCCTCGACCTCCCGGCCGGTGACCCAGCGGATGATGTCGAAGTCGTGCACACCGCAGTCGCGGAACAGCCCGCCCGAGCGGGGAATGTATTCCGCGGGCGGTGGGGCGGGATCGAGGGTGGTGGCGCGCAGCGTGTGCAGCCACCCGAGTTCACCCGAGCGCACCGCCGCCCGCGCGGCCCGGTACCCGGTGTCGAAGCGGCGCTGGAAGCCGATCTGCACCGGCACGGTGGCGTTCTCGACGCGCCGGATGACCTCGAGGGTGCCCGCGATATCGGCGGCCACCGGCTTCTCGCAGAACACGGGAATGCCGCGGTCGACCGCCTTGGTGATCAGTTCCGGATGCGAATCGGTGGCCGTGGTGATCACCAGGCCCGCGATATCGGAGCCGAGCAGCGTCTCGATATCGGGGGCGAATTCGACGCCGAGTTTGGTGGCGGTGGTGCGGGCGCGCTCGACGTCGGCGTCGGCGACCACGACACCCCCCACACCCGGCAGGGTTTTCAGCGTTTCCGCGTGTGAGGTGCCGATGCGACCCGTGCCGGCGAGGCCCAACCTGATGGTCATATGAGAGCTCCTGTCGGTGAAAGATCAGTTGGCGGTGGGGAATCCGAGCTCGACACCGTGGGCGGTGCGGGGCCAGCGGGCGGTGGTGACCTTGGCGCGGGTGTAGAACCGCACACCCTCGGGGCCGTGGATATGGGTGTCGCCGAACAGCGAATCCTTCCAGCCGCCGAAGCTGTGGTAGGCCATCGGCACCGGAATCGGGACGTTGATGCCGACCATGCCCGCCCGCACGCGGCGCTGGAATTCCCGTGCGGCCATGCCGTTCTCGGTGAAGATGGCGGTCCCGTTGCCGTAGGGGTTGCTATTGACCAGGTGCAGCGCCTCCTCGAAGGTGCCCGCGCGCACCACCGCGAGCACCGGGCCGAAGATCTCCTCGGTGTAGACCCGCATCTCCGGGCTCACGTGGTCGACGAGGGTAGGGCCGACCCAGAAACCCCCTGCGGGCCCGTCGATGTCGCGGCCGTCGACCACCAGCCGGGCTCCTTGCGCGGCCGCGGATTCGACGGCGGCGACGATGCGATCGCGGGCCGCGGCGGTCACCACCGGGCCCATCTGCGAGGCCGGGTCGGTGCCGGGCCCGACCTTCAGCGACCGGGTGCGGGTGGCGACGGCCTCCACCAGGGCGTCGGCCGTGTCGCCCACGGCGACCAGCACCGAAATCGCCATACAGCGCTGACCCGCGCTGCCGTATCCGGCCGAGACCGCGGCATCGGCGGCCAGGTCGACATCGGCGTCGGGCAGCACCACCATGTGGTTCTTCGCGCCGCCCAGCGCCTGCACCCGCTTACCGGCCGCGGTCGCGGTGGTGTAGACGTGGCGGGCAATCGGTGTCGACCCGACGAACGACACTCCATCGACATCGGGGTGCACCAGCAGCCGGTTCACCGCCTCGGCGTCGCCCTGCACCACATTGAAGACGCCGTCGGGCAGTCCGGCCTCGGAGAACAGCTCGGCCAACCGCAGCGACGCCGACGGATCGCGGTCGGACGGCTTGAGGACGAACGTATTTCCGCACGCGATCGCCACCGGTGCCATCCACAGCGGCACCATCACCGGGAAGTTGAACGGGGTGATGCCCGCGACCACGCCCAAGGGCTGCCGCACCGAATAACTGTCGACGCCGCGCGAAATCTGCTCGGAGTGTTCGCCTTTGAGCAGCTGCGGTATGCCACAGGCAAATTCGACCACCTCGAGGCCGCGCTGCACCTCACCCGCCGCATCGTCGAGGACCTTCCCGTGTTCGGCGGTGATCAGCTCGGCCAGTTCGGTGCGGTGCCGGTCGAGGAGTTCCCGGTATTTGAACAGCACTCGCGTGCGGGCCGACAGCGAGCTGTCGCCCCAGTCGGCGGCCGCCTTCACCGCCGCCGCCACGGCGGCGTCGACGTCGGCGACATCGCCGAGCGCCACCTCTCGCGCGATCTCGCCGGTGGCGGGCTGGAAGATCGGACCTCGGCGCGGTGACGAACCCGCGGCCCGGGCTCCATCAATCCAATGGGACACCACATCGTGCACGGCAGACTCCGTTCGAGCTCGGATTTCGATTTCAGTTGACAGGTGTGGCCGTCGTCGCGCGGACGACGAGCGACGGCGCCACACGCCGGCGCACCGGCTCGGTGCGTCCGTCACGCAGGCGTTCGACCAGTGCGTCCACGGCCAGGCGGCCGATTTCGGTGCGGGGCTGGTCGATGGTTGTCAGGGCGACGTGCCGCAGCGCGGCCAGCGACGAATTGTCGTAGCCGACGACGGAGACGTCCTGCGGGACCCGCAGTCCGGCCTCCTCCAACGCGGACATCGCACCGACCGCGTTGAAGTCGTTGCCGCAGACCAGGGCGGTGGGAAAGTTGTTCGGGGAGAACACCTTCAGCAGCTTCTGCACCGCGGCAATGCCCGCGGCGTCGGTGTGCTCACTGGGAATCACCATGGGCTCGAGGCCGTGGCGGTCCATGGCCGTCAAGTAGCCCTTGCGGCGTGGTGCCGCGGTGAAGGCGGCCCCACCGTCGAAGTGCACGATGCGCCGATGCCCTAGGGACACCAGGTGATCCACGGCCAGCGCGACACCGGTCTCGCCGTCGTCGTTGACGGTATCGATATTGGCCACCGTCGAACTGCGCGACACCATCACGACCGGGCACTGGTAGGCGGCCTCCCGGATGGCGGAGGCGGGCATGACCGGCGACAGCAGAATGATGCCGCCCGGCCGGAACGCCAGCAGGCTCTCCAGCGCGGTGCGCTCGCGAGAAGCGCTGCGGCGGCCGGTGTTCAGGATCAGCTCCAGCCCGGCCTGCTGCGCCGCGGCATCCATCCCCTCCACCACATCGGCGAAGAAGGCATTGCGCAGGTCGGAGACCATGACTCCGACGATATTGGAGGTGCGGCTGGCGAGCGAGCGCGCCATCGCATGCGGCTGATACCCCAGTTCCTTGGCGGCCTGCAGCACCGCGCGGCGGCGATGTTCGCTGACCTTCGGCGAGCCGCGCATGACGAGCGAGACCAGCGCGCGGGAGACGCCTGCCCGAGCGGCGACGTCCTCCATCGTCGGTCGCGTCATCGTGGTAGCCCTCCTGGCGGCCCGGCGGGGATTCTCGTCATTCCGGCATGGTCTTGGCCGGAACCGTTGTGTCGCACGTTACAGCGTTGGAGCGCTCCAATCAATAGAGCGCTCTAATCGGACATTTTCAGTCCCGTTGCCAGGGCCGGTTTGGCCAGGATGGCCATGTTTTTCGAGGTAGACACGACGTTCTTGATGTGGCCGAGGCTCTTGACACGTTCGTGACCCAGGTTACATAGTTGGAGCGCTCCAATGACTTGGAGCGCTCCAAATTCGCATCGACAGGCCGGAGAAGTCCCGATGACCGAACCGTTGCATCCGCTGCGCGTCGCCGCCGCACCGATCTCCTGGGGAGTGTGCGAGGTCCCCGGCTGGGGACATGTGCTCGAGGCGCGGACCGTCCTGTCCGAGATGACCGCGCTCGGACTCACCGCCACCGAAGTCGGCCCGCCCGGATATCTGCCCGCCGAGCCGCGGGCACTGCGCGAGCTGCTGGGTCGCTACGGCATCGCCGCGATCGGTGGATTCCTGGCGCTGCCCCTGCACACCGAACCTCGCCGCGCCCTGGCCGCGGCGCGCGAGAGCGCGGCGCTGTTCGCCGCGGCGGGTGCGGAGGTTCTGGTCCTGGCCGCCGCCACCGGACTGGACGGCTACGACGCCAAGCCCGCGCTGAGCGACTACCAGTGGCGCACCCTGATCGATACCGCCGCCACGATTCGCGATATCGCCGCCGAGCACGGGCTGCGCGCCGTCCTGCATCCGCATGTGGGCACCCACGTCGAGACCGAGGGCGAGGTGGAGCGGTTCCTTGCCGATTCCGATCTCGACATCTGCCTCGACACCGGCCATCTGCTCGTCGGCGGCACCGACCCGGTGGCGCTGGCCCGCCGCCACGCCGAGCGCATCGGCCACATTCACCTCAAGGATGTCCGCAACCACCTCGCCGGCGAGATCCGCAGCGGCAGACTGGAATACAGCCAGGCCGTGCGGCAGGGACTGTATGCCCCGCTGGGGGAGGGGGATGTCGACGTCCGGGCCCTGGTGCGATGTGCGCACGAGGCGGGCTACCGGGGCTGGTATGTGCTGGAACAGGATACGGCGCTGGCGCCGGGCGATTCGGCCGAGGTGCCCAGCCGCGACACCGCACGCAGTCTGCGTTATCTGGCGGATATCGCCGCCGCATGCGAGTCCGCTCGAATCTAGGTGGGAACTATGACAATGATGTCTCGATCGCGCCGCCCCTGGCGCATCCTGCCGTGGCTGGCCGCCGGGGCGGTGCTGGCCGCGTGCAGCGGGCCGGGTGCCGACGCGCCGGTGAACCAGACCCAAACCCCGGTCGCCGCAGGGAAACTGAACTCCGTCGCGGTGGTCACCCACGGCACACCCGGTGATGCCTTCTGGAATGTCGTCAAGAACGGCGCCGAGGCCGCGGGCAAGGATCTCGGCGTCCGCGTGGAGTACAACTCCGCGGGCGATCCCGGACAGCAGGCCAAGCTCATCGATAACGCGGTGGCGCAGGGCGTGGACGGGCTGGTGGTCTCCATGGCCAACCCGGAGGCGCTGCGCCCCTCGGTCGAACGGGCCGTCACCGCGGGCATTCCCGTCGTCACCATCAATTCCGGGGAGGCCGAGAGCGCGAAATTCGGCGCGATCGGGCATGTCGGGCAGAGCGAACGGCTGGCCGGGCAGGCGGCCGGGAAGCGGCTGAAGGACGCCGGAAAGACCAAGATGCTCTGCGTGATTCACGAGGCGGGCAATATCGGCGCCAACGATCGCTGCGCCGGTGCCACCCAGGGTTTCGGCAACGCCACCACGCTGCAGGTCGACATCAACGACCCCACTGACGCCCAGTCCCGCATCAAGGGCGCCCTCGAGGCCGACCACTCCATCGATGCGGTGCTGACCCTGAATTCGCAGATCGCCGCCCGCGCCGTGGCCGCCGCCGGTGAATCGCATTCGAACGCCGTGGTGGCCACCTTCGATCTCAACAACGATGTAGTGGACGCCATCCGAGCGGGCAGGCTGCTGTTCGCCGTCGACCAGCAGCAGTACGAGCAGGGATATCTGCCGGTCGTGCTGCTGCAGGCCTACCGGACGAATCTGAACACCGTCGGCGGCGGCGCACCCGTGCAGACCGGACCTGCCTTCGTGGACAAGGACAACGTCGACGCCATCGCAGAACTCGTGGCACAGGGCACCCGGTGAGACAGGAGTGGATGAAATGAGTGTTGCCACAACGGCTCCCGAGGCGGCCCCGAGACACCCCGAGCCGGGTCCGTCGCTGCTGAACAGACTGATCGTGCGGCCGGAGATCGGCGCGGCGCTCGGCGCGCTGGTGGTGTTCCTGTTCTTCTCGATCATCACCGACAAATTCCTCAGCCCGCTGGGCGTGGCCACCTGGCTCGACGACGCCTCGACGCTGGGCATCATGGCCGTGGCGGTCGCGATGCTGATGATCGGCGGCGAATTCGACCTGTCCGCCGGTGTGATGACCGCCTCCACCGCGCTGGTCACCGCCCTGCTGGCGGTGCACGCGGGCTGGAATGTCTGGCTGGCGCTGCTGGTGTCGCTGCTCTTCGCGCTGGCCGTCGGGGCGCTCAACGGATGGGTCGTGATGCGCACGGGCCTGCCGAGTTTCATTGTCACCCTCGGCACTTTCCTTGCGCTGCAGGGCCTCAATCTGGGTGTGACGCGGCTGGTCACCGGGACCGTGCAGGTGTCGGGCATTCGGTCGGCGGACGGTTACTCCTCGGCGGGTTGGGTGTTCGCCTCGACGACGAATATCGGTGATGCGCGCATTCAGGCATCGGTGGTGTGGTGGATCGTGCTGACCGCCATCGCCGGGCTGGTGCTGGTGCGCACCAAGTTCGGCAACTGGGTCTTCGCGGTCGGCGGGTCGCTAATCAGTGCCCGCGCGGTCGGTGTGCCCGCCGTGCGGACGAAGATCCTGCTGTTCATGACGACCGCCTTCGCCGGGTGGGTGGTCGGCTCCTGCAATATCCTGCGGTTCGCCAGCGTGCAGGCCAATCAGGGTGTGGGCCTGGAGTTTCAGTACATCATCGCCGCGGTGGTCGGTGGCTGCCTGCTCACCGGCGGATTCGGGTCGGTGGTCGGCGCGGCCATCGGCGCACTGATCTTCGGCATGGCCCGTCAGGGCATCGTGTTCGCCCGCTGGGACAGCGACTGGTTCATGCTGTTCCTCGGCGTGCTGCTGCTGTCGGCGGTGCTGGTCAACAACGCATTCAAGAAGCGCGCGGAAAGGGTACGCCGATGACTGTGCCGCTGATCGAAACCCTCGGCATCGGAAAGAGTTACGGCGGTGTGGTGGCGCTGCAGGACGTGTCGACCGTCGTGAACGCCGGTGAGGTCACCTGCGTGCTCGGCGACAACGGCGCGGGGAAGTCTACGCTGATCAAGATCCTCGCCGGAGTGCATCAGCACGATGCGGGGGAGCTGA
Source organism: Nocardia transvalensis (assembly GCF_015477765.1). Taxonomy (GTDB): domain Bacteria; phylum Actinomycetota; class Actinomycetes; order Mycobacteriales; family Mycobacteriaceae; genus Nocardia; species Nocardia transvalensis_A. Next base: position 77,010 of record NZ_JADLQQ010000004.1, read on the forward strand.
AGGTGGAGGGCGAACCGATCAAGTTCGCCTCTCCCCGTGAGGCTTTGGACCGCGGAATCGCCACCGTCTATCAGGATCTGGCCGTGGTGCCGCTGATGAGTGTGTGGCGCAATTTCGTGCTGGGCTCCGAGCCGACCTTCGGCGTCGGGCCGGTGCGGCTGCTGGATCGCCGCAAGGGGCGCGAGATCACCCGCGCGGCCCTGTCGGATATGGGGATCGACCTGCGCGATATGGAACAGCCGGTGGGCACCCTGTCCGGTGGCCAGCGGCAGTGCATCGCCATCGCGCGGGCGGTGCACTACGGCGCGAAGGTGCTGATTCTCGACGAGCCGACCGCGGCGCTGGGTGTGAAGCAGGCCGGTGTGGTGCTGCGCTATGTGGTGCAGGCCCGCGATCGGGGCCTCGGTGTCATTCTCATCACCCACAACCCGCATCACGCCTATCCGGTCGGTGATCGGTTCCTGCTGCTCAAGCGCGGCAGCATGCTGGGCTCCTACGAGAAGGCCGACATCGATCTGCCGGAGCTGACCCGTCAGATGGCCGGTGGCGCGGAATTGGATGCGCTGCAGCACGAATTGCAGCGGATGGTGCCGTGATGACCGAGCTCGAGGCATTGACCATCGGCCGGGTCGGGGTGGATCTGTATCCGCAGCAGAGCGGGGTGGGGCTGGCCGAGGTGACATCGTTCGCGAAGTTCCTCGGCGGCACCGCCACCAATGTCGCCGTGGCCGCGGCGCGGCTGGGGCGGCGCAGTGCGGTGCTGACCAAGGTGGGGCCGGACGGATTCGGCGAGTACGTGCGCAGCGCGCTGGAAGGATTCGGCGTCTCGTCACGATATGTGGCCACCGCGCCGGATCTGCTGACGCCGGTGGTGTTCTGTGAACTGAAGCCGCCCGCCGATCCGCCCCTGCTGTTCTATCGGGCCCCGATCGCGCCGGATCTGACCCTGACCGAGGACGAGGTGCCGTGGGAGGTGATCGACTCGGTGCCGCTGCTGTGGGTGACCGGGACCGGGGTGAGCGCCGAACCCGGCCGCGGCACGCAGCGGACGATTCTCGAGCGGCGCGCCCGATTCGGCCACACCGTGCTCGATCTGGACTACCGGCCGATGTTCTGGCGGGATGTCGAGACCGCCCGGCGCGAGATCGGGTGGATGCTCGATCACGTGACCGTGGTGGTGGGCAACCGCGCCGAGGTCGAGGTCGCGGTCGGCACCGCCGATCCCGACGCGGCGGCCGATCGGCTGCTGGCCCGCGGTGTTCGCTTGGCCGTGGTCAAGCGCGGCGCCGACGGGGTGCTGATCGCCACCGAATCCGAGCGCTGGACCGTCCCCCCGTGCCGGGTGGAGGTGGTGTGCGGGCTCGGTGCCGGTGACGGATTCGGTGGTGCGCTGGTGCACGGCCTGCTGTCGGGCTGGGAACCGGAGCGCATCGCCGCCTACGCCAATGCCGCTGGGGCGCTTGTCGCTTCGCGTCTGGCGTGTGCCGACGCCATGCCGACGGCCGCGGAAATAGAGGAGATGTTGTGCAGTTGACGACATACGGGCACAGACATACGCACCTGACGGATGAGCGCTGGCACGAGTTGTTGCGCGTGCGGGCCGCCGACCCGGCGGCGATCCAGCGTGCCTACGCCGATCGGCGGCGGCGTGCGCGGCTGCTGTCGGAGCAGGGGACGTTGTTCCTGGTCGCCGCCGACCACCCGGCCCGGGGCGCGCTCGGGGTCGGCACGGATCGGACGGCGATGGCCGATCGGCGGATGCTGTTGGAGAGGTTGCTCGTCGCGCTGGACAATCCGGCCGTCGACGGTGTGCTCGGATCGCCGGATATCGTCGAGGAACTGCTGCTGTTGGATGCGTTGCACGACAAGGTCGTCATCGGGTCCATGAACCGGGGTGGGCTGGCCGGTGCCGACTGGGAGATCGACGACCGCTTCACCGGGTACGACGCCGAATCGCTGGTGAAGTTCCGGCTCGACGGCGGCAAAATGCTGTTGCGCCTGGTCGATTCGGATCCCGGCACCATTCCCACCCTGCACGCCTGCGCGCGGGCCGTCTCGGAGCTGGCCGAGCACGGGCTGATGGCCATGGTCGAACCGCTGCCGTATCATCGTGACGATTCGGGATCGCTGGTGATGCAGAAGGATTCGGCGTCGCTGCAGCGCGCCATCACCATCGCATCCGGGCTGGGCGTCACCTCTGCCCACACCTGGCTGAAAATGCCGGCACCGCAAGATCTTTCGGTGCTCGACGCCACCACCCTGCCGGTGCTCGTCCTGGGTGGGGTCCCGTCCGGAGATATCGCCGCCGACCTGGCGTCCTGGGGGAATGCGCTCGGCCACGACGTGGCCCGCGGGCTGGTGATCGGCCGCAGCCTGCTGTATCCGCCGGACGGTGATGTCGCGGGTGCGGTCGAGTCGGCGGCACGCATCTTGAAGCAAGCCCAATGAGGAGTTCTGATGAGCAAGCTGCACTATCCGGCGGAAACGCTGCGTGACGGCGACGATCCGATTCTGCTGACGGCCGAGGGCGCGGGCTGGACCTACACGGGCTTGCGGGTGCTGCGGCTGGCGGCCGGGCAGACGCGCACGGTGCACACCGGTGAGTACGAGGCCTTCGTGCTGCCGCTGGCCGGGGCATGTACGGTGCGGGTCGACGGCCGGGTGTTCGAATTGGCCGGCAGGGCGTCGGTTTTCACGCGGGTGACCGATTTCGCCTACGTGCCCCGCGATGCCGAGGTCGAGTTGTCGGCCGACGCCGATGCCGACATCGCGCTGCCCATGGCCCGCTGCACCCGGCGGTTGGAGCCGAAGTACGGTCCGGCGGAGGATGTTCCGGTGGAGGTCCGGGGTGCGGGGCAGGCGACCCGGCAGGTCACCAACTTCGGGGTGCCCGGCGTGTGGGACCACGCGGACAAACTCAACGCCTGCGAACTCATCACGCCCGACGGCAACTGGTCGTCGTATCCGCCGCACAAGCACGACGAGGCGAGCGAGTGCGAGGTCGTCAACGAGGAGATCTACTACTTCCGCATCGCCGGGCGCGACGGGACGATGCCGTCGCCGGAGGGGTTCGGCATGCACCGCACCTACACCGCCGACGGTTCGCTCGACGAGAACGTGGCGGTCCGCGACGGTGACGTCTTCCTGATCCCGCACGGCTACCACGGGCCCTGCATTGCCGCGCCCGGGTACCCGATGTACTACCTCAACGTCCTGGCGGGCCCGGCCCCGCAGCGATCCATGGCCTTCTGCGATGACCCGGCGCACGGCTGGGTACGTGATATGTGGAACGACAGCTCGACCGACCCGCGCTGCCCGGTCACCGATCACCGCGGGCGCGTGCGATGACCACACCGACTACTTCGTGAACTAGGGGCGATCCCGTATGAAACTCACTACCGCGCAAGCACTGGTCGCCTGGATGATCGCGCAGCACTCGGAGACCCTGGACGGGCGTGAGGTGCCGTTGTTCCCCGCGGTTTTCGCGATATTCGGGCACGGCAATGTGCTCGGACTGGGCACCGCGCTGGAGGAGCGCCGCGATGTGATCCCGGTATGGCGTGGGCACACCGAACAAGGTATGGCGCTGGCGGCCGTCGGGCTGGCCAAGGCGACGCATCGGCGCCAGGTCGGGGTCGCGACCTCCTCGATCGGCCCGGGGGCGCTCAATATGGTGACCGCCGCCGGTGTCGCCCACGCCAATCGGCTGCCGCTGCTGCTGCTACCGGGCGACACGTTCGTCAGCCGGGCCCCCGATCCGGTGCTGCAGCAGGTGGAACACTTCGACGACGCCACCGCCACCGTCAACGACGCCTTCCGTGCCGTCAGCCGCTACTTCGACCGCATCACCCGGCCGGAGCAGCTCATCGCCACCCTGCCGCAGGTCGCGCGGGTGCTCACCGATCCGGCCGACGCGGGTCCGGTCACGCTGGCGTTGCCGCAGGATGTCCAGGCCGAGACCTTCGACTTTCCGGAGACGCTGTTCGAGCCGGTCGTGCATTCGATCATCCGGGCACGGCCGGACCACAGGCTGCTCGCCGAGGCGGCACGGGCCCTGCGGGCGTCGTCTCGGCCGTTGCTGGTCCTCGGTGGCGGTGTCCGTTACTCGGGGGCCGGGCAGCGTGCGGTGGAATTCGCCGAGCGCCACGGCATTCCGATCACCGAAACCACCGCCGGGCGCACTCTGGTGCGTCACGACCACCCGCTCTACGCGGGCCCACTGGGCATCACCGGATCGTCCTCGGCGAATACCCTTGCCGCCGAGGCGGATCTGGTGCTGGCGGTGGGAACCCGGCTGCAGGACTTCACGACCGCGTCATGGACGGTCTTCGCCCCTGACGTCCGGCTGGTCAGTATCAACGCCGCCCGCTTCGATGCCGTCAAACACGGCGCCCTGGCGGTGGTCGCCGATGCCGGTGCGGCACTGGGGGATCTGGTGGCGCCGCTGGCCGAGTGGCGGGTGGATTCGGCCTGGAGCAGCCGGGCCGCGGCCGTGCGCGGCGAATGGGACACCTACATCGACAAGTTGCGTGCCCCCACCGCCGGATTGGCCAGTTATGCCCAGATCGTCGGCGCGGTCAACGATCTCAGCGAACCGACCGACTACGTCATGACCGCCTCGGGTGGCCTGCCCGGCGAACTCGTCGGCGGCTGGCGCGCGCACGGCGGCGAGCCGACCATGGATGTCGAATACGGATTCTCCTGTATGGGTTACGAACTCGCCGGGGCCTGGGGTGCGGCCATGGGGCATCGGCGCGGGCTGGTCACCACCATGCTCGGCGACGGGTCGTATCTGATGCTCAACTCCGAGCTGTTCTCCGCGGCCTTCGCCGGTCACCCCCTGGTCGCCGTCGTCTGCGACAACGACGGATATGCGGTCATCGCCCGGCTCCAGGAGAACCAGGGTGGCAGCCCGTTCAACAACTTCTACACCGACTGCCGCTCCAATCACCCGAGGCCGCCGCGGGTCGACTTCGCCGCCCACGCGCACTCCCTCGGCTGCGCGGTCTTCACGGCCGCCGATCTCGACGGATTCCGGCACGCCTACGCCCGTGCCCGCGAGGTCGCGGTGCAGCAGTCCCGCCCCGCGGTGGTGGTCGTGCGCACCCAGCCGTCCTCGTGGACCGAAGCGGGTGCGTGGTGGGAGGTGGGTGTTCCCGAACACCTCGCCGGGCGACCCGCCTACGACGAGGCCAAACCGGGGCAGGTCCGCCACCTGCGTTCCTGAGCGTCGGTTAACCTCTGGCTGTCCGGTCGGCGAGAAGGACAGTAGAGATGGCGCAAGGCACGGTGAAGTGGTTCGACAGCAAGAAGGGGTTCGGGTTCATCGTTCAGGACGGCGGTGGGCCCGATGTCTTCGTCGACTACACCGAGGTCCACGGTGAGGGTTTCCGCTCGCTGCGGGAGGGGCAGCGGGTCGAGTTCGAGATCCGCCGCGCCAAGGCCGGGCCCGAGGCCAGGGCCGTGCGCGTCCTCCCTGATTGAGCTGTGGTTCGGCGCACAGAATTCGCGGAAATGTTGTCCGGGTCACTTTTGAAAAAAATTGGCTAACGCCTCGTGATGCCCGCCTGATATACCCGTTGTCAGCCAGTTCAACTGGGTATCGCAAAGGAGAGGTATTCATGATCCCCGTTATCATCGACACCGGTAGCGCCGCCTTCAACGGTCTGTTCAACACCCTGGGCGCTGCTCTGCACGGTATCGTCGACAGCCTGTGGACGGGCTCCTTCGGTCGCTGAGCTCGAACAACGGTCGGATGAACCGATCGCGAAGGCCGGCCTCGGGCGTATTCGCCCGAGGCCGGCCTCATTTGTGTGACAAATAGTTGCAGTTAAGTTGAGTCTTCCAGCATGCCCCTGATTTCAGGGGCATGACGCGTATCACGTCGCAATCACGACCACGTCGTGCAAAACGGACAAAACCGCCTAGCGAGTGACTGGCAAACACGGGCGTGACTGGGCTGGCGAAAAACATTGGACCACCCGGGCCGTTCCCCGACAGGATGGCTGCCGTTGTCATCGAAGGGAGGGGGCCTGCTGGTGGATGTGTTTCTGGAGACCGATCGGCTCGTGCTGCGTCGGTTCACCGACGCCGACGTCGAGCACCTGGTCCGGTTGGACAGCGATCCCGCGGTGATGCGGTTCCTGACCGGCGAGCCGACACCGCGTGAGGAGATCGAGCAGGAGGTACTGCCTCGTATCCTGCACGACTATCGGTTGGGTCCGGCAGGACGCTTTGCCGCCGTCGAACGATCCACCGGGGCGTTCGTGGGCTGGCTGGCCCTGCAGCCACCCGAGGACGGCAGCACGACCGAAGTGGAACTGGGCTACCGGCTTGCGAGGCATGTGTGGGGCCGGGGATACGCCACCGAAGGATCGCGAGCATTGATCCGCAAGGGATTCACCGACCTGGGTGTCGAACGAGTGTGGGCTCAAACCATGGCGGTCAACGTCTCTTCTCGGCGCGTGCTGGAAAAGGCCGGTCTCTCCTATGTTCGGACCTTCCATCTGCACTTCGACGACCCGCTGCCCGGTACCGAACTGGGTGAGGTCGAGTACGAACTGCTGCGAACCGGCTGGGCGGGGTCGCGCTCATAGAGAGCTTCGGGTCATCGGGTCTCGGCTGTCAGCTCGGCCGCGGGAACGGTGACGACCTTGCAGCCCGCGTCGTACGGGGTCGGCAGGGCTGTGAGGCGGGTTGCGGCCGGGGCGGTGGGGTGTCCGACGACCGGTGTCGCCGGGGGAGGGGCCGAGGGGTCGCCGGAACCGCCCACGCGTAACGTCCTTCCGTCCAGATCGGCGACGGGTGGCAGGCCGAGCAGGTCGAGGACGGTCGGGGTGATATCGATCAGGGAGAATCCGTTGTCGATACGTCCGGCCGGGAAGTCCGGGCCCCAGGCGATGACGAAACTGGCTACCTCGTAGGCGCTTTGGCCGCCGTGGCCGCCCCCGGGTTTGTGGCCGTGGTCGGTGGTCACCAGGATGGTCCAGCGTTCCTCGCGGTGCCTGCGCGCCCGCAGTTGCACCGCGCCGACGATCTGTCCGACCAGGATGTCCACCCGGCTGATGGCATCGCGGTAGGCCTGGGGATTACTGGCGCGCAACCGATGTCCGGCGATGTCCACCTGGTCGAAATGGGTGAAGACGAAGTCGGTGCCCTCGGCGATCGCCGTCACCGTGGCCGCGGCCGTGCCGGTGTCGATATCGGCCTCACATCCGTAGGTGCCGTATGGATTCGAGCCTGCGGTGATGATCACATCGGCGTGCGGAACGCCGCTGCCCGCGATGCGGGCGATCGTGTCCCAGGTGGCTATCGATGCTGTCTTTCGCTGTGGCGCAGCGCGTTTGATGCGGTTGAAGACGGTTGGATAGCGACTCAGATGTTCCGGGGAGCAGGTGCGGTCGTTGTCGCAAATGCCCGTGCGGGTGTCCCAGACGCCGGTCAGCACCGCCGACCACGACGGGCAGGAGACGGTGGTGTGCGGGGCGATCGAATAGCGGCTGAGGGTGCCTTCGGCGGCCAGGCGCTGCAGGTTCGGCGTCACGGCCGCGAGTAGTTCGCTGTAGAGACAACCGTCGATGCCGATCACGGCGACCTTGTTCACGGGGGCGGCAGAGGCGTGCGCGCGGGGGCCTACGGCGAGGGCCAGCAGACCGGTCGCCAACATTGCCGAGCAGGTGCGCCGGGTGATGGCCATGCTCCCACGGTGCCGATGAAAAGTGCTGGTATCCAGGAGAAATGGCATTCTTTGCCAAGCCTTCGCCGGGTCGGAACGAATGCGACGAATCGGGTTCACCGGGTTCACGCGATAGTTCCCGGACGGCAATCAATCGGCGCCCGCGCGGGACCGATCGTCGCTTCGCCGATATCTCCATATGGAACTTGTCGTGAGACTGGTCGTTTGTACTGATGGCGGGCGACTACCAGGGGGTAGGGAGAACGGAAATCGGGCCCATTAAGCTGGCGGCGGTAAATGCCGAAACCCTTCCCCAGGAGTGCCCTACAGTGAGCCAGAATGGCCGTCCTGTTGTTCTGATCGCCGACAAGCTCGCCCAGTCGACCGTCGACGCGCTCGGTGACGGCGTCGAGGTTCGCTGGGTCGACGGCCCCAATCGACCCGAGCTGCTGGCCGCCGTGCCGGAGGCGGATGCGCTGCTGGTGCGCTCGGCCACCACCGTCGACGCCGAGGTGCTCGAGGCCGGTAAGAACCTCAAGATCGTCGCCCGCGCCGGCGTCGGCCTCGACAATGTCGATGTGCCCGCCGCCACCGAGCGCGGTGTCATGGTCGTCAACGCGCCGACCTCCAATATCCACACCGCCGCCGAGCACGCCGTGTCGCTGCTGCTGTCGGCCGCGCGCCAGATCCCGGCCGCCGACGCCACCCTGCGTGAGCACACCTGGCAGCGCAGCAAGTTCAACGGTGTGGAGATCTTCGGCAAGACCGTCGGTGTGATCGGTCTGGGTCGCATCGGGCAGCTGTTCGCCGCGCGGCTGGCCGCGTTCGAGACCAAGATCGTCGCCTACGACCCCTATGTCTCGCCCGCTCGCGCCGCCCAGCTCGGGATCGAACTGCTGTCGCTGGACGAGCTGCTGCAGCGCGCCGATCTGATCTCGATTCACCTGCCGAAGACCCCGGAGACCAAGGGGTTGCTCAGCAAGGAGAAGCTGGCGCTCACCAAGAAGGGCGTCATCATCGTCAATGCCGCGCGCGGTGGGCTGATCGACGAGGGCGCCCTCGCCGAGGCCATCAAGTCCGGGCATGTGCGGGCCGCCGGTATCGACGTGTTCGAGACCGAGCCGTGCACCGACAGCCCGCTGTTCGAGCTGCCGCAGGTCGTGGTGACCCCGCACCTGGGTGCCTCCACCGCTGAGGCGCAGGATCGTGCGGGCACCGATGTCGCCAAGTCCGTATTGCTCGCGCTGGCAGGTGAATTCGTGCCGGGCGCGGTGAACGTGACCGGCGGCGTGGTGGGCGAGGAGGTCGCGCCCTGGCTGGAGATCGTGCGCAAGCAGGGTGTGCTGCTGGGCGCGCTGGCCGATGAGCTGCCGGTCAGCCTGGAGGTGCAGGTGCGCGGCGAGCTGTCCTCCGAAGACGTTGCGGTGCTGGAGCTTTCGGCGCTGCGCGGGATCTTCTCGGCGCTGATCGAGGATCCGGTCACCTTCGTCAACGCCCCGCAGCTGGCCAAGGACCGCGGCATCGAGGCCACCGTCACCACGGTGTCGGAGAGCCCCTCGCACCGCAGCCTGGTCGACCTGCGCGCGGTCTTCGGCGACGGCCGCACCCTCAACGTCTCCGGCGCCCTGACCGAGCCGCAGCAGGTGCAGAAGATCGTCAACATCAACGGCCGCAACTACGACATGCGCGCCGAGGGCCTGAACCTGGCCGTCCTCAACTACCACGACCGCCCCGGCGCCCTCGGCAAGATCGGCACCAAACTCGGCGAGGCCGACATCGACATCCAGGCCGCCCAGCTGAGCCAGGACGTCGACAAGGAAGGCGCCACGGTCATCCTCCGCGTCAACAAGGACGTCCCCACCGACGTCCGCACCACCATCGCCGAAACCGTAGGCGCCGCCAAGGTCGCCTTGGTCGACCTGAGCTGACCTCGCCCCTCGCCGCCCGGCCCTGGGGGCCGGGCGGCGAGGGATGCGGACGGCCTGCGGCCTGAGGGATGCGGACGGCCTGCGGCCTGAGGGATGCGGACGGCCTGCGGCCTGAGGGATGCGGACGGCCTGCGGCCTGAGGGATGCGGACGGCCTGCGGCCCGACGGGTGTGACCGAGGGTCTCGAGTGACTGATGTGGATCGGGCCGACGGCTTCTGTGATCGTCCTCTCGAATAGTGGAGTGCTATCAACTGGTTGCCCCGCCGCGAGCGCTAGCGAGCGGCGGGGCTCTTTGCGGTCGGGGAGGTCTATGGGGCGGCGTTCTGCTCTGCGGTCCGGTGTGCGCGTTTCGATTCGACTGTGTGGTCCTCTTTCGGTGTGGCGCTGCGCTCCTTTGATGCGCCGCGAGGGCTTGTTCATTCCCCGCCGCGAGCGCTAGCGAGCGGCTGGGGTTCTCACTATTCGGGATGGGCTTCCCCTGGTGTGGGCGGGGGTGAGGGAACCGGATAGGGTGGCGGGGGTTGTGACCTCGACGGCTGTGGCCAGTGGAGACTGAACGGAGCGTGGTGTGATGAAGCTTGCTGTCATCCCAGGAGATGGGATCGGGCCCGAGGTCATCGCCGAGGCACTCAAGGTGCTCGATGCGGTTGTGCCCGGTGTCGAGAAGACCCAGTACGACCTGGGGGCCAAGCGGTATCACGCGACCGGAGAGGTGCTGCCGGATTCGGTGCTGCCGGAGTTGAAGCAGCACGATGCGATTCTGCTGGGGGCCATCGGCGATCCCTCCGTGCCGAGCGGTGTGCTCGAGCGAGGTCTGTTGCTGCGCACCCGATTCGCGCTCGACCACCATGTGAACCTGCGGCCGTCCAAGCTGTATCCGGGTGTCACCAGTCCGTTGTCGGGTGATCCGGACATCGACTTCGTCGTCGTGCGCGAGGGCACCGAGGGCCCGTACACCGGCACCGGCGGCGCAATCCGGGTCGAGACGCCGCACGAGGTGGCGACCGAGGTCAGCACCAACACCCGCTTCGGCATCGAGCGCGTGGTGCGCTACGCCTTCGACAAGGCCCAGCGGCGGCGCAAGCACCTCACGCTGGTGCACAAGACCAATGTGCTGACCTTCGCCGGATCGCTGTGGCAGCGCACGGTCACCGAGGTCGGCGCCGAATACCCGGATGTCGAGATCGCCTACCAGCACATCGACGCCGCCACCATCCACATGGTCAACGACCCGGGCCGCTTCGACGTGATCGTCACCGACAACCTGTTCGGCGACATCATCACCGACCTGGCCGCGGCGGTCTCCGGCGGCATCGGCCTGGCCGCCTCCGGCAATATCGATGCCTCCGGCACCAACCCCAGCATGTTCGAGCCGGTCCACGGCAGCGCCCCCGACATCGCCGGCCAATCCAAGGCCGACCCGACCGCCGCCATCCTCTCGGTCTCGCTCCTGCTGACCCACCTCGGCAAAACCGAGGAAGCCGCGCGCATCGAGGCCGCCGTCGCCAAGATTCTCGCCTCCCGCACCGGCGCCTCCTCGACGGTGGAAGTCGGCGACCGCATCGTCGCCGCGGTCTGATCTTCGAACCAGGTCCCGCCCCGAAACCGTTCGGGTGCGGGGCCGTTCGTTACTTCCGGGATGAAGCGGTCACCGCGCGACCACAGGCCGCCCCGGCAGAGATCGAGTCGGACAAGGTGTTTCGGATATATAGCGTTGTCGACCGTGGAAGCCGTTGCATCCGAGAAGATTTCGAAGCGGTAGTTCTTCACTTCTCGCGTGCTCTCGGGCCCCCGTGCAGGCATCCCACGCCCCCGACGCGCCCGCAACGACCGAAAGGTCTTGCCGCCCTTGCGGTGTCCAGCAACCTTTGCGGCCTCCCCAGCAACCCACGCTCCCGGTTAGCCAGCCCCTTTCTGGGTCGATCGTCCAGTTTTGCGCGGCACGCCCCAGCCGCACCCCGTATTCACAAATGCACCCGTACCAGGCCCTGAACAAGGTGCGTTTGTGAATGCGGGGTGCGGCTGGGTTGTCAGCGACGGGTGGGGAGGGGGACGAGAGGGACTGCGGCGACGGCGATTACGGCGGACAGGAGGTAGGCGGCGGGGAAGCCCGCGGCGGTGATCAGGGCGCCGAAGACGGGGGCGACGGCGGCGGAGGCGAGGTTCTGGCCGGTGTTCTGGATGCCCAGACCGCGTCCGCTCCAATAGGGTCCGGCGATTTCGGCGACCGCCGTGAAGGCCAGACCGTTGTCGGCGACGGTGATCACCGAGGCGACGACCAGGATCGGAATCGCCGCCCACCACCAGTGCAGCCACGCCGCAATGGCCAAGGCGGACATCGACGCCACGGCCGCGACCGCCACCGTGCGCAGCGGCCGCAGACGGCTGCCGACCCGATCGGACCAGACCCCCGCGCCGATGCGCCCGGCCGCGCCCAGCAGCTGAGTCGCCGTAACCAGGACGCCCGCAATGCCGAGCGACAGGCCGACGTCGCGGTGCAACCACAGCAGCGCGAAGGTCCACACCGTCGCCTGCGGAATCACCAGCAGCACCGAGACCGCGTGGATCCGCCACAGCGTGGTGTCCCCGCGATACGGGTTGGCGGGAGGCTCGGTGCCGTTTCCGGCCGGGCGCGGCGGGTCGACGATGCCGATACCGCAGCTCACCGCGGCCAGTCCCGCCATCACCGCGGGCACCAGGATCGCGGTGGAAAACCCGTGCGCCGCAGCGACAGCCGGAATCGTCATGGCACCGATCGCCACACCCAGCGGCTGCGCGGTTTGCCGGATTCCCATGGCCAGTCCGCGTCGGGCGGGCGGGAACCAGCCGACGATCACCCGTCCGCTGGCCCCGTTCGTACTGGCCGCACCCATCCCGGCCAGGAACAGCAGTACCCCCAGCACAACGTAATTCGACACTCCCGCCGCGGCGGCCCCGGCCACACACATCACCAGCGGACCGGCCACCAGCACCGCCCGCTCGCCGATCCGGTCCACCACGTACCCCCAGGCGATGAGCATGCAGCACAGACCGACGGTCGGCATGGCCACCAGCAGACCCGCAGTGGCCAAAGGCATTCCGCGGCCGGTCAGCGCGGGCAGCAGAAAGGGGGTGCCGTGCACGATGACCGCGCTCGAGCTCTGGGCGAAGACGCCGAGGCCGAGCATGACCCACCGCCGAGTTGCGCCGATCTGCGTCGCGGTGGCCATGCACCCTCACCTCGAATCTCATATAATGGGAACCTGGTCCTATTGTTTGGACACGATTCACGGTACACCCGTACGCAATCCGAAATCCCTGCCCCGTCTGTCCTGTATTTCCCTTTCGTCGCCCCGGCGCGCTCGTCGCCGGGACCTCCAGACCGGGTGGTCGGGCGCATCTCAGCAGGTGGATAGACTGCGAACCATGCGTCTAGGTCGTGTAGCCAGCCCCGATGGGGTCGCGTTCGTCAGCATCGAGGGATCGGGGGACCGCGGAGGCGATGCCGTCGCTCGCGAGATCGCCGAACATCCGTTCGGCACCCCGACGTTCACCGGCCGCAGCTGGCCGTTGGCCGACGTCCGGCTGCTGGCGCCGATCCTGGCCAGCAAGGTGGTGTGCATCGGCAAGAATTACGCCGCGCACGCGGCCGAGATGGGCGGCGAGGCGCCGGAGGATCCGGTGATCTTCCTCAAGCCCAACACCGCCATCATCGGCCCGAACGCGCCGATCCTGTTGCCGCCCAGTTCCTCTCAGGTCGACTACGAGGGCGAGCTGGCGGTCGTGATCGGCCGCCCCTGTAAGGACGTGCCGGCGGCGCGGGCGAGGGATGTGATCCTCGGCTACACCGTCGCCAACGACGTCACCGCCCGTGACCAGCAGCGACACGACGGCCAGTGGACCCGCGGCAAGGGTTACGACACCTTCTGCCCGCTGGGTCCGTGGATCGAGACCGAGCTGGATCCGGCGGATCTGGAGGTCACCACCGAACTCGACGGCGAGGTCCGCCAGCGCAGCCGGACTTCGCTTCTGCTGCACGATATTCCGAAGCTGATCGAGTGGATCACCGCGGTGATGACGCTGCTGCCCGGTGATGTCATCCTCACCGGTACACCGGAAGGTGTAGGACCGATGAAGGATGGGCAAACTGTGTCCGTGACGGTTTCGGGTATCGGCACCCTCACCAATCCCGTTGCCGCCAAACGTTGATCGAGAGAAGGAACATGACAGACGTACGGGTCCGATTCTGCCCGTCACCGACCGGCACGCCCCATGTCGGCCTGATCCGCACCGCGCTGTTCAACTGGGCGTTCGCCCGACACCACGGCGGCACCTTCGTCTTCCGCATCGAAGATACCGACGCCGCACGCGATTCCGAGGACTCCTACCGCGCCCTGCTGGACGCGCTGCGGTGGCTGGGCCTGACCTGGGACGAGGGCCCGGAGGTCGGCGGCCCCTACGGCCCGTACCGGCAGTCGCAGCGCCGGGACCTGCACCTGGACGTGGTGCGCCGGTTGCTGGAGGCGGGCGAGGCCTACGAATCCTTCTCCACCCCTGAGGAAGTCGAGGCCCGTCATCGCGCCGCCGGGCGTGACCCGAAGCTGGGCTACGACAACTTCGACCGCGATCTGACCGCCGAGCAGATCGCCGCCTACAAGGCCGAGGGCCGCCCGGCCGTGATCCGGCTGCGCATGCCCGACCACGACATCACGTGGAACGACCTGGTGCGCGGGGAGACCACCTTCCGCGCGGGCAGCGTTCCGGATTTCGCGCTCACCCGCGGCACCGGCGACCCGCTGTACACGCTGGTGAATCCGCTCGACGACGCGATGATGAAGATCACTCATGTGCTGCGCGGTGAGGATCTGTTGTCCTCGACACCGCGTCAACTCGCGTTGTATGCGGCATTGGAGCGGATCGGGGTTGCCGAGTTGACCCCCGAGTTCGGTCATCTTCCGTTCGTGATGGGCCAGGGCAACAAGAAGTTGTCCAAACGCGATCCGGAGTCGAATCTGTTCGTCCATCGCGACCGCGGATTCATTCCCGAGGGTTTGCTGAATTACCTGGCGTTACTCGGCTGGAGTCTCGCCGACGATCGCGATGTGTTCACGATGGCGGAGATGGTTGCGGCCTTCGACATATCGAAAGTGAATTCGAATCCGGCGCGTTTCGATCAGAAGAAGGCCGATGCGCTGAACGCCGAGCACATTCGTTTGCTCGATCCGGGTGATTTTGCCCACCGACTCCGCGAGTACCTGACCGAACACGGTTACATCGGCGCAGAAGTGGACGAGACCCTTTTCGCAACTGCGGCCGAGTTGGTACAAACCCGCATCGTGGTGCTCGGGGATGCCTGGGATCTGCTGAAGTTCCTGTTCATCCCGGCCGAACAGTTCACGATCGATCCCGCGGCGGCCGAAAAGAATCTCGGACCCGACGCCGCGCCGGTGCTGCAGGCCGCCATCAAGGCGCTCGAGGGCGTGGCGGACTGGTCGGCGGGCGCGCTGGAGGAGGCGCTCAAAACCGCGCTGGTGGACGATCTGGGCCTCAAACCCCGCAAGGCGTTCGCCCCGGTGCGGGTGGCGGTGACCGGTTCGCACATCAGCCCGCCGCTGTACGAGTCGCTGGAGCTGCTCGGCCGCGAGGCGACCATGAATCGGTTGCAAGCCGGGCTGAACCGGGCACAATAGGCCCCGAACGCGCCTATGGCCCACCCGTCGCCCACCGCCACCCTCAACGGAAACGCTGCGCGTTGCTGGGTCTGACCAGGGGATTTGTAGGTTTCCGGGCTGGGTTTGGTAATCTTCTTCCCGGCCCGGAACGAGGCCCTCACCGCCCCCGGTGAGCGGCCGAAATCCCAGGTCATTGGGGTATGGTGTAATTGGCAACACAGCTGATTCTGGTTCAGCCATTCTAGGTTCGAGTCCTGGTACCCCAGCGGTTGGTTCGCCTCGGTTCGCGGTCGAGGCGGAACAGCATCCTGGCGATTTGGTTGTGGGGCAGCGGCCGGTTAAGCTGGCCGAGCCTCCCGATCGCGAGATCCGTGGAGACCTCCCATTCGGAGAACCTCTCTCTGGTCCCGTCGTCTAGCGGCCTAGGACGCCGCCCTCTCAAGGCGGTAGCGCGGGTTCAAATCCCGTCGGGACTACGTACGAAGGCCCCCAACCTGCTGGTTGGGGGCCTTCTGCATGTCGGTGTGCTGTGGGCCGGAATCATTCCTGCGGCCAGGTCGATCCGCCCGGTGGCATCGCGGGCAGTCCCAACTTGCGGTGGTCCCAGCTGCGGATCCGCTCGGGCACGATGCGGATGGCCACGCGCTTGTTCAGCATGGCCTCCACCAGGGGACGCACGTCCTCGCTGTAGGGCCCGGTGTAGCGCTCCCAGACGCTCACACCCACCCGGAACAGCGCGTCGGGATCGTCGACGATCTCGGCATGTCCCTCGATCGACACGCCGCGCAGCTGGTCGTAGCTGTCGCCCGCCTCCACCAGCACGGTGACCCGCGGATCCCGGCGGATATTGACCGCCTTCTGCGACTTCGCCTTCGTCTCGAACCAGATCTGTCCGTCGACCAGCGCGTACCACATCGCGGTCAGGTGCGCCACGCCCGTCTTGCCCAGCGTGGCCAGCGTCATGACGCGGCTGCGCTGCAGAAACTCCGTGATCTCCGCCTCGGACATCACGATCTGCGCACGTTGCTTCACTCCCATGCGCCGACTGTAGTTTACGGCGTATGGCGGCGGTCACAGTGTGACGAAAGACAACGCTTCACAGCCGTTTGTGCAGCGCCTCGGCCGCGGCCACGAGATCGGCCGCCCAGCGCGCGCCCGGTCGGCGGCCCATCCGATCGATCGGTCCCGACACCGACACCGCCGCCACCACGTTCCCGCCCGAGTCCCGCACGGGTGCGGAGACGCTGGCCACCCCGGCCGCCCGTTCGGCGGCGCTCTGTGCCCAGCCGCGCCGGCGCACCTCGGCGAGCGCTCGCTCGCCGAATACCGCATCGAGCAGCACAGTGCGCTGCACCTCCGGATCGGCCCAGGCCAGCAGCACCTTGGCCGCCGAACCGGCGGTCAGCGGCAGGCGGGCGCCCACCGGCACGGTGTCGCGCAGCCCGGCCGCCGGCTCCAGGGCCGCCACACACACCCGGGAATGCCCGTCCAGGCGATAGAGCTGCACGCTCTCCCCGGTGATCTCGCGCAGCCGGGGCAGGACGGCCGCGGCCGCGTCCAGCAGCGGATCGTTCGCGGTGGTGGCCAGCTCGGACAGGGCCGGGCCGGGCCGCCACAGCCCGTTGGTGTCGCGGGCGAGCAGGCGGTGCACCTCCAGCCCGACGGCCAGCCGATGCGCGGTCGCGCGCGGCAGGCCGGTGCGGGTGCACAGCTCGCCCAGGCCGCAGGGGTGCTCGGCCACCGCGTAGAGCACGGCCATGGCTTTGTCGAGTACCCCGATACCGCTATGCTGTCTCATAGAACGATATTAACGTCTCGCATAGTGAGATGTGCAAACTCGCGCCGTGTCGTCAGCCCACTTCGATACGGCGCAGCCGACCGAAAGGTGAACGAGGATGGCCGACCGGCCACGCACTCTGGCGGAGAAGGTCTGGGAGCAGCACGTCGTCGCCCGCGGCGCGGGGGAGGGGGACGCGCGCGAACCCGATCTCATCTACATCGACCTGCACCTGGTGCACGAGGTGACCAGCCCGCAGGCCTTCGACGGCCTGCGCGCGGCCGGGCGTAAGGTCCGTCGGCCCGATCTCACCATCGCGACCGAGGACCACAACGTCCCGACCATCGATATCGATAAGCCGATCGCCGACCCCATTTCCCGCACCCAGGTGGAAACGCTGCGGCGCAATTGTGCGGAATTCGGCATTCGGCTGCATCCGATGGGCGATATCGAGCAGGGCATCGTGCACGTGGTGGGTCCGCAGTTGGGCCTGACCCAGCCGGGCACGACCGTGGTCTGCGGCGATTCGCACACCTCCACCCACGGTGCGTTCGGCGCGCTGGCGATGGGCATCGGCACCAGCGAGGTCGAGCACGTGCTGGCCACGCAGACGCTGTCGCTGCGGCCGTTCAAGACCATGGCGATCAATATCGACGGCCAGCTGCCGCCCGGCGTGACGAGCAAGGATGTGATCCTGGCCGTGATCGCGAAGATCGGCACCGGCGGCGGTCAGGGCTATGTGCTGGAGTACCGCGGCGAGGCCGTGCGCGCCATGTCCATGGAGGCGCGGATGACGATGTGCAATATGTCCATCGAGGCCGGCGCCCGGGCGGGCATGGTGGCCCCTGACGAGGTCACCTACGAATTCCTGAAGGGCCGCCCACATGCGCCCAAGGGTGCGGACTGGGATGCGGCCGTGACGGCCTGGGAGGCGCTGAAAACCGATGAGGGGGCGGTCTTCGACGCCGAGGTGCACATCGACGCCTCGGCCCTGACCCCGTTCGTCACCTGGGGCACCAACCCCGGACAGGGCGCGCCGCTGGGCGCATCGGTGCCGAATCCGGCCGATATCGTCGACGAAACCGCGCGGGAGTCGGCGGAGAAGGCACTGCGCTACATGGATTTGGAGCCCGGTACTCCGCTTCGCGAGGTGAAGGTCGACACCGTATTCGTGGGCTCGTGCACCAACGGTCGCATCGAGGATCTGCGGGCGGTCGCGGACGTGCTGAAGGGCCGCAAAGTGGCCGATGGCGTGCGGATGTTGATCGTGCCCGGATCCATGCGGGTGCGTGCGCAGGCCGAATCCGAGGGGCTCGGCGAGATTTTCACCGCCGCCGGTGCGGAATGGCGACAGGCGGGCTGCTCGATGTGCCTGGGCATGAATCCGGACCAGCTTTCGCCCGGTCAGCGGTGTGCTTCGACCTCGAATCGGAACTTCGAGGGGCGGCAGGGCAAAGGTGGCCGCACCCATCTGGTTTCGCCACTGGTCGCGGCGGCCACCGCGGTGCGCGGAACCCTGTCCTCACCTGCGGATCTGAACTGATCAGCCGGACTTTCACCGACACTCAGGAGAACTCGTGGAACCCTTCAAGGTGCACAAGGGGATCGGGGTGCCGCTGCGCCGATCCAACGTCGACACCGACCAGATCATCCCGGCGGTCTACCTCAAGCGCGTCACTCGAACCGGTTTCGAGGACGGCCTGTTCGCGGCCTGGCGTTCGGATCCGGCCTTCATTCTGAACACCGAGCCCTACAACCGGGGCACAGTCCTGGTCGCCGGTCCGGATTTCGGCACCGGATCCTCACGTGAGCACGCTGTCTGGGCCCTGATGGACTACGGCTTCCGGGTGGTGATCTCCTCCCGGTTCGCCGACATCTTCCGCGGTAACGCGGGCAAAGGTGGCCTGGTGACGGCCCGAATGTCACAACATGATGTCGAATTGCTCTGGAAGTTGCTCGAGGAACAGCCCGGTCTGGAATTGATCGTGGACCTCGAGGCCCGCACGGTGACCGCTGGAACCACCGTGTTGCCCTTCGATATTGACGACTACACCAGGTGGCGTCTGCTCGAGGGTCTGGACGACATCGGGCTGACGCTCCGCCAGGAAGGGGCCATCGCCGAGTTCGAAAAGGCAAGGCCAGCTTGGAAACCCACCACCATTCCGGACCCTATTTCGCAGACGTAAACACTCCTGGGTGTTAGCTGAGAGCTACCAATCGCGATTGCTGCACGTGTGCCACGCCACATGAAATTTGGCGTGGCACATAGACTCTTGCCCAATGAAGGTTTACCGTGGTACCTAGTCGGTCCGACGACGGGCCATTAGTCTGCGGAGGATTCAATGAACAAGGCGGAACTGATCGACGTTCTGACCGAGAAGTTGGGCACTGACAGGCGCACGGCCACTGCGGCAGTCGAGCAGATTGTCGACACGATCGTGCGTGCGGTGAACAAGGGTCAGAGTGTCACCATCACCGGATTCGGTGTGTTCGAACAGCGGAAGCGGGCGGCTCGGGTGGCGCGTAACCCCCGTACCGGCGAAACCGTCAAGGTGAAGCCCACTTCGGTGCCCGCGTTCCGCCCGGGTGCGCAGTTCAAGGCGATCATTGCGGGCAAGCAGAAGATCGCGGCGGCCGGCCCGGCCGTGAAACGCGGTGTGGCAGCGCCGGTGTCGGGTGGCGCGAAGAAGACCGCCAGGAAGGCGGCCAAGAAGACGACCGCCAAGAAGACCACCGCGAAGAAGACCACGGCCAAGAAGGCAGCCAAGAAGGCTCCGGCGAAGAAGGCCACGGCCAAGAAGACCACGGCCAAGAAGACGACCGCCAAGAAGACCGCCAAGAAGGCGACCGCCAAGAAGACCACGGCCAAGAAGACGGCCGCCAAGAAGACGGCCGCGAAGCGGACAACCGCCAAGCGGGCCACCGCCAAGCGGACCGCCGCCAAGCGGACGGCCGCCAAGCGGCCCGCCGCACGGCGTCGCTGAATACCGACGAAAACGGCCCCGGCCATGCGGCCGGGGCCGTTTCGTGTGTGTCCGGGGCAGTTGTTGGGCGGCGGGCCATTTGTGGGTGTGGCCGAGCCCGGATTCGTGCCCGTACGGCCGTCAGCGCGGGCGCAGGGCCGCATCCAGGTGGTCGGCGGCCACCAGGCGGCCGTCGGCCACCGACAGCACCCAGACGCTGCCCTTGCGGTTGCGGGCGGGCGGCAGTGCGACACCGTCCTTTTCGGCCCAGGCCGCCAGCAGATGCGGAATCACCTTCCCCTGACTACAGAGCACCCGGACGGCGTCGGTGGACACCAGCTCGCGGGCGCGGGTCAGGGAGTCCTGCGGCGCTGCGGCATAACCGGATTCGGACAGCAGCGGTTCCAGGGCGATGTCGACGCCGAGGGTTTCGGCCAGCGGCTCCACCGTCTGCACACAGCGCAGCGGCGGCGCCGAATAGATCTCCGACGCCCCGAATGCAAGCAGATTCGGCGTCAGCGCCTGCGCCTGGTTCCGGCCCGCCTTCTCCAGCGGCCGTTCGTCATCGGGACCGGCGAATCGGCCCCGGCGCCCGGCCTTGGCATGGCGGACCACCAGCAGGGTGGCCGTATCGGGCGGCAGCCGCAGGAAATTGCGCAGAATGCGGCGATCCATCGGATACGACAGCTGGTCCATCACCTGGTCGACGCGATGCCATTCCAGCACGTCGACCTCGGAATTGGCGTGGAACCGGCCGCCGGTGACGTCGGCCACCCAGTAGTCGACCCGCTTCAACTTCCGATGGCCGGTCACCGGATAGGTGACATGCCCCAGATAGCGGCCCAGACGGCAGCGCAGGCCGGTCTCCTCGCCGACCTCGCGCACCGCGGCGACCATCGGGGTCTCACCCGGGTCGAGTTTGCCCTTGGGCAGCGACCAGTCGTCGTATTTGCGCCGGTGCACCACGGCGACCTCGATCGCACCGTCGGGCTGCCGCCGCCACAGCACCGCGCCGGCGGCGAGAATGTTGGCGGTGACGCGGGGATCGGAGACCCCGACATCTTCGGAATCCTGTGTCACCGAGTGGTTCACTGCTGATCCGGCCGTCGCAGTCGCATGAGGAACTCCTGATGGTCGCGTACCGGTTCGTCCCGACCGTCGGTCTCGGGTATCGGCTGGGCCTGCCAGCTGCCGTCGGCCTGGAGTACCCAGCAGCGCGTCGAAGGATGCAGGGCCGAGTCGAAGACGACCTCCAACTGCTCACACAGCTTCGGATCCTTCACCTGCGCCATGACTTCCACGCGCCGGTCCAGATTGCGGTGCATCATGTCGGCGCTGCCGATCCAGTACTCGTCCTGGGCGCGGAAGTGCAGGATGCGCGAATGTTCCAGGAAGCGGCCCAGAATCGAGCGCACATGGATGTTCTCGCTCATCTCCGGCACGCCGGGCCGCAGCCCGCAGATGCTGCGCACCACGATCTCCACCGGCACCCCGGCCTGGGAGGCTCGGTAGAGCGCGTCGATCACCTGTTCGTCGACGATCGCGTTGCACTTCAACCGGATCCGGGCGGGCAGCCCCTGCTGCGCCAGCTCGGTCTCGCGGCGAATCCGCTCGATGATGCCGGAGCGGACACTCGAGGGCGCCACCAACAGGTTGCGGTAGTTGGCCTTTCGCGAGTAGCCGGTCAGCGAGTTGAACAGATCGGTCAAATCGGCCCCGATTTCCGGTGCGGCCGTGAGCAATCCGACATCCTCGTAGAGCCGGGCGGTCTTGGGGTTGTAGTTGCCGGTGCCGATATGGCAGTAGCGGCGGATGGTGGCGCCCTCGCGGCGCACCACCAGGCACGTCTTGCAGTGCGTCTTCAGGCCGATGAGCCCGTAGACCACGTGCACGCCCGCCTGCTCCAGCTGGCGGGCCCATTTGATGTTGGCCTGCTCGTCGAAGCGGGCCTTGATCTCCACCAGCGCCACCACCTGCTTGCCGGCCTCGGCGGCATCGATGAGCGCATTGACGATGGGGGAGTCGCCGGAGGTGCGGTAGAGGGTCTGTTTGATCGCCAGCACCTGCGGATCGGCGGCGGCCTGTTCGATGAACCGCTGCACGCTGGTGGAGAAGGAGTCGTACGGGTGATGCACCAGCACGTCGCCCTCCCGCAGGGCGGCGAAAACGTTACGCGGCGTTTCTCTTTCGCCGAACGCGGGCGGGGTGGCCGGGACGTACGGGGCGTCCTTGAGCGCGGGGCGGTCCACGCCGTAGACCTGCCACAGGCACGACAGGTCGAGCAGACCGGGGACCTGGATCACGTCGCCGGGATCGACGTCGAGTTCGCGCAGGAGCAGATCGAGCATGTGCTCGGTCATGTCGTCGGACACCTCGAGCCGCACCGGCGATCCGAAACGTCGGCGTGCCAGTTCCCGTTCCAGCGCCTGCAGCAGATCCTCGTCGCGGTCCTCGTCGACCTCGAAGTCGGCGTTGCGGGTGATCCGGAACGAGTGGTGTTCCACCACGTCCATGCCGGGGAACAGCTGATCCAGATGCGCCGCGATCAGGTCCTCCATCGGCAGGAAGGCGGCCAGGTTCACCCCGGTGCTGCCGTCGGGTTCGCGGCTGGCCGCGGTGCGCGGCTCGCGGGTGCCGGGGCTGCGCCGCACCCGCACGAACCGGTCCACGTTGTCGGGGACCTTCACCCGGGCGAAGTGTTCTCCGCCGGTCTCGCTGTCCTTCACCGTCACGGCCAGGTTCAGGCTCAGGCCGCTGATGTAGGGGAACGGGTGGGCCGGATCGACCGCCAGCGGGGTGAGCACCGGGAAAACCTGATCCTGGAAATACCCCGAAAGGCGCTGGCGCTCATCGTCGTCGAGATCGGCCCAGCCGATGATCGCGATGCCCTCCGCGGCCAGCGCGGGACGCACCTGATCGAGGAAGACGCGGGCGTGGCGCACGGCCAGATCCTGGGTGCGTTCGGCGATGAGGGCCAGCTGTTCGGTGGGGGACAGGCCGTCGGCGGAGCGGACCGAGAGCCCGGCCTCGGCGCGGCGCTTGAGGCCGGCCACCCGGACCATGTAGAACTCGTCGAGATTGGAGGCGAAGATCGCGAGGAATTTGGCGCGCTCGAGCAGCGGTTCGGAGGGGTCTTCGGCCAGGGCGAGCACCCGAGCGTTGAAATCCAGCCAGCTCAGCTCGCGGTTGAGGTAGCGATCCTGCGGCAACTGCTGCGCTGCCGGGGCGGTGGGCGGGGGCGTCGCCGCCGGCGGCGCAGCCGGTAGTCGCGGCTGCTGGACATCCGTATCGCTCACGCTCACGATCATTCCCTATCAGTCGGGCGGCGCCTCGCGTGACACCGCCGATCGACACCGTACGACGCCCTCCGGCGATCGTCTAGCACACATGTGACCCGGCCGGGCACCTCCGCGTGAGATCCACATGAACAGGTCGCGGCCAGCCGATGTCGTCGAGCAGTGCGGCGGTGGCGGGACCGACGCCGAGTTCGACGGCCCGCCGCAGATCCTCGGCGGTGTCGACGTCCTGCCGCAGACCCGGCCAGTGCCCGGCCAGATCGGTTGCCCCGGAGGCGATGTGACGCCGCGCCGAATCCACCCCGAAAAGCGGTGCCAGCGGGGCGACTCCGCCGCGCACCAGCAGCGCGGCGGTGCCCCGCCCGGCATGGTCGGCCACGATCGCGCGGCCGCTCGGCGCCGCGGCCAGCATGTCGCACAACTCGTTCGGCCGCAGGGCGGGCAGATCCGCCTGCAGCGCAAGCAGATCCACCGCGCCGTGGCGGCGGCGCACCGCGGCGGCCGCATCCGACAGCGCCGCGTTGAGTCCGTCCTCGGGCGAACTCACCGGGTCGGGGTGGACCACCGCGCCGAGCGCGCGCACCGTGTCGGCAACCTCGGCGTCGGGGGTCACCACGGTGACCGACCCCAGGCCCGCCTCGGCGGCGGCGGTCACGGTGTCGCAGAGCATGGCCAGCACCAGCCGGGACCGGTCGACGGGAGGCAGCCGGTCGGCGAGTCGGCTCTTCGCCCGATCGAGGTGTTTCACCGCGATCACGGCGTGGACGGCATCCGGACGCATGCGCCAATCCTCGCACGCCCGGGTGTCGTGGCGGACGTCGTGCCGGGTCGATCACACCGCACGGTCGGGTTCGCGCACGAGGGGCACTCCGATCTCGCGCGGATGGCATATTGGCCTCATGACAAGGGTGGCTGTGATGGGTGCGGGCTCGTGGGGTACCGCGTTCGCGAAGGTGTGCAACGATGCGGGAACCACGGTGACGATGTGGGCCCGCCGGGCGGAGGTGGCCAAGACGCTGGCGACCGAGCACCGCAACCCCACCTATCTGCCGGAGGTCTCGCTACCCGGCATCGCCGCCACCGACGACTACCGGGTGGCGCTCGACGGCGCGCAGATCGTGGTGCTGGCGGTGCCGTCGCAGTCGCTGCGCGCCAACCTCGAGGCCTGGAAACCGGCCGTTCCCGGCGATGCCACGCTGCTGAGCCTGGCCAAGGGCATCGAGACCGGCACCCTGCTGCGGATGAGCGAGGTGATCGGCGAGGTGACCGGTGCGGACGCCGGACGGATCGCCGTGCTGTCCGGTCCGAACCTGGCCGGGGAGATCGCCGCCGAGCAACCGGCCGCCACCGTGGTCGCCTGCACCGACACCGGGCGGGCCGAGGCGGTGCAGCACGCCTGCGCCACCGGCTACTTCCGCCCCTATACCAATACCGATGTGGTCGGCTGCGAGCTCGGCGGCGCGTGTAAAAACGTCATCGCGATGGCCTGCGGTATCGCCGCCGGGATGGGGCTGGGTGACAACTCGATCGCCAGCCTGATCACCCGCGGCCTGGCCGAGATCATGCGGCTGGGGGTCGCGCTCGGCGCCAATCCGGTGACCCTGGCCGGGCTGGCGGGCGTCGGCGACCTGGTGGCCACCTGCACCTCGCCGCTGTCGCGCAATCGCTCGTTCGGCCGGGTGCTCGGCGCGGGCGGATCGATGGAGGCCGCGCAGCAGGCCACCCACGGTCAGGTCGCCGAGGGCGTCAAGTCGTGTACCTCGATCCGGGCGCTGGCCGAGCGGCACGGGGTGGAGATGCCGTTGACCACCGCGGTGCACCAGGTCTGCCACGAAGGCCTGTCGGTGTCGGATGCGGTGGGGCAG
This sequence comes from Nocardia transvalensis, assembly GCF_015477765.1. Classification (GTDB taxonomy): domain Bacteria; phylum Actinomycetota; class Actinomycetes; order Mycobacteriales; family Mycobacteriaceae; genus Nocardia; species Nocardia transvalensis_A. The sequence continues at coordinate 102,166 of NZ_JADLQQ010000004.1, forward strand.
CTGCTCGGGCGGCGGATGAAACCGGAATGATTGGTCGCGCGGCGGCTTGGGTACGGTTCGGTCTATGAACAACCGGATCAGGGTCGGGGTGGTCTTCGGCGGGCGCAGCAACGAGCACGCCGTGTCGTGCGTATCGGCCGGTTTCGTGCTACGCAACCTCGACCCGCAGCGGTTCGAGGCGCTACCGATCGGGATCACGCGCGACGGCGCCTGGGTGCTGGCCGGATCCGACGCCCGCGCGCTGGCCATCGCCGACCGCTCGCTGCCCGCGGTGGACGGCGGGAACACCGAACTGGTGCTGGCGGCCGATCCGACCCGCGCCGGAAGCCTCGTCCCGCTCGACGGCACGGCCGGGCCGGGGGCCCTCGATGTCGTATTCCCCGTGTTGCACGGCGCTTTCGGCGAGGACGGCACCGTGCAGGGCCTGCTCGAAATGGCCGGATTGCCCTACGTCGGGCCGGGTGTGCTGGCCAGTGCGACCGGGATGGACAAGGAGTTCATGAAGAAACTCCTTGTGGCCGAGGGTATTCCGGTGGGCGAGCACGTGGTGCTGCGCCCGGGCGTGGCGACGGTGAGCGAGGCCGATCGGGAACGGCTGGAATTGCCGGTCTTCGTCAAGCCCGCCCGCGGCGGATCCTCGATCGGCATCACCAAGGTGGACAACTGGGACGATCTGGACGCCGCCATTGCCGTTGCGCGCCAGCATGATCCGAAGGTGCTCGTGGAGGCGTCCATCGCCGGGCGCGAAGTGGAATGCGGCGTACTCGAATTCCCGGACGGCCGGGTGCAGGCCAGTGTGGTGGCCGAGATCCGGATGCCCGAGGTGGACGCCGAGCCCGGCGCACAGGTGCCCGACTTCTACGACTTCGACACCAAGTACCTCGACGACGTCTGCGAGTTCGATATTCCGGCCAAACTGGACGACGATGTCGCACAGCAGATTCGGGAGCTGGCCGTGGGCGCCTTCCGCGCGCTGGACTGCCAGGGTCTGGCGCGGGTCGATTTCTTCGTCACCGCCGACGGCCCGGTCATCAACGAGATCAACACCATGCCCGGGATGACCTCGATCTCGATGTACCCGCGCATGTGGGAGGCCACCGGCATCGATAACGCGACGCTGGTGACCACCCTGATCGAAACGGCGCTGGCGCGCGGCACCGGCCTGCGCTGAGGCGCGCCGGATTACAGGACGGCGCAGGCGCTGCCCAGGTTGACGCCGTTACCCACCTGGACGCTGATGCTGGTCTCGGCCAGGTCGCCCACGATCACCTTGGCGGTGAGCACATGCTGGCCGGGGGTGGCGGGTGTCCAGGTCTGGGTGACGGTGTTGCCCGACACGTTCTTCTCGCCGCCGCGGATCTCCCGGCCGTTGTCGAGGAATATCGTGCGATGGGCGTCCCGATCGGCGGTGGCGGTGAGGATGTAGGTGCAGCCGGTGCCGTAGCCGTTGCTCAGGCCCTGCCCGATGCCCAGGCTCACCCGGTTCGCGGCGGCCTGCGGGGCGGCGATGATCAAAGCGCCTGCGGTAGCGGCGATTACGGCTCCGAGCCCGGAGATATGAAGCTTTCGCATGCGGGCCGATGTTGCCGCCCGCGGTGGCCGTCGTCAAGCCCGCGGGAACCGGGTCGGCAGTATTCTGGCGGGGTGATCGTGGCTATGACGATTCCGGGCCTGGCGTTGTTGATCATCGCCGTCGCCTTCGCCGAGGTGATGTATCGGAAGGTGACCGGGCGTGCCGCGTTGCCGTGGATGCGCGACGCGGACGGGCGCGGCGCGGCCACCATCGGCTTCGAGCAGTTCGACGCGGTCTTCAATGCGGGCAAGCAGCACGAATTCCGGGAACGCCAGTCGGTGCTGATGCACCGGGAGAACCCGGGCGACGGCTCCCCGGGCGGTGTCGATCTGGACTTGAACTCGGGGACGGCTCGGCTGCGCCGCCCCTGACCGTCGTCAGTTCGGCGCCGGACCCGGATCCAGCGGCTGTTCGGGCAGCACCTTGGTGATCGCGTTCGAAATGTCCTGCAGCGGTGTGGGACCGGTGTTGTGGGGCATGGTCACGGCGATATAGCTGCCGCGGTCGACGGCGAACCAGGTGCCGGAGGTGACGCCGCTGGTCTGGTCGCGGACCTCGAACCAGTTGACGCCGTTGACCACCTGCAGTGAAGTGCCCTTGACGAATTCCAGCGGGCGATCCAGGCCGCAGCGCAGCACGATCGGGTCGCCGCCGTCGGGCAGCTGCCAGGCCACGGTGGCGGGCGGCGCCGGTTGCGCCAGTTCGGCCCTGGTGTAGTCGCCGACCTTGTCGGGCAGGGCGGGCAGCAGGGCGGTGCAGGCCTGGCCGGTGGCGCCCGGCGAGGGGACCGACCCGAGCGCGAGCGGCTCGCGCGTGGTGTGCTGGCGCGACATCACGGCGATGACGAGCACGGCGACGATCAGCGCGACCGGGAGCGCGACGGCCGTGGCGATCAGCGCGGCAGGCATTTTCGGCGACTCGGGCGCGGCCGAGCCGTACCGATCGGACGTCGCCTTCGCGTCGCGCGAGGTCGCGGCGTCATCCTGCCGGTCGGCGGTATCGCCGGCCGTATCCGCGTCGGGTCGGTCCGTGTCGTTGCTCATCCGGGGGTTCGTCTCCGCTCGTGCCGGGCCGCGTCGGATCGACGGGTGCCGCCGCGGCCGGTGGTCGTTGGATTGCGTGTCCGAGGGTAGCGAATCGCTGGTGGCGCCCGTGACCAGGGCGGTTCTATCCGGATAGGCGGTCACGGTAGCGTCTGTGGGTCCGCCGCCGACGCCGCGGCTCACGGAAGGAGACGGTCATCACCGACAGCAGCCCGCGCACCGTGCGCGACCTGGGGGAGTTCGGGCTGATCGCGCGCATGAATCGGGGGCGGAGCCAGGCACCCGGAGTGCTGCTCGGACCCGGTGACGATGCCGCGGTGGTGGCGGCGCCCGCCGGGCGGTTCGTGGTGAGCGCCGACATGCTGGTGCAGGATCGCCATTTCCGGCTGGACTGGTCGAGCGCGCACGAGATCGGTGCCAAGGCCATCGCGCAGAACGCCGCCGACGTGGTGGCGATGGGCGCGCGGCCGACGGCATATCTGGTATCCCTGGCCTGTCCCAACGACACCGCCGTCGAATTCGTCGACGGTCTGACGGAGGGGCTGTGGGCCGAGGCAGGGCGATCGGGCGGTTCCATCGCGGGCGGTGACGTCGTGGGCAGTCCGCTGCTGGTGATCTCGGTGACCGCCTTCGGCGATCCGGTGGAACGGCCGCCGGTGCTGCGGTCGGGCGCGCGGCCCGGCGATATCGTCGCGGTGGCCGGTCGGCTCGGCTGGTCGGCGGCCGGGCTGGCGATTCTGTCGGCCGGGATCGATCCGGAGCGCTTCCCCGAAATCGTTGCCGCCCACCGGCTTCCGCAGCCGCCCTACGAGTCGGTGCTGAGCCTGCCCGCCGACGCCGGAGTGTCCGCCATGACCGATGTGTCCGACGGGCTGCTCGCCGATATCGGGCATATCGCCGAATCCTCCGGTGTGGCCGTCGATCTGGATTCGGCCGCGGTGCGCGACCCGGACCTGGAACCGGTCGCCGGGCTGCTGGACGCCGACCCCCTGGCCTGGTCACTCGCCGGTGGCGAGGACCACGCCTTCGCGGCCACTTTCGCTCCCGCACAAGATCTTCCCGCCGGGTGGACGCGGGTCGGACGGGTCGAGGACGGATCCGGCGTGACCGTCGACGGGCGCTCGTGGTCCGGCCCGCTCGGCTGGGAATCGTTCACCGGAGGTGGGTGAGCTACCGCCGTGAAACCGTCCACGATATGTTGTCCCGACATGGGCGCTAAACCACTGTCGGAGATCATCGATACGGGCTGGGCCGAGGCACTCGCGCCGGTCGCCGACCGCATCGGCGCGATGGGCGAATTCCTGCGCGCCGAGAACGCCGCCGGGCGCGGATATCTGCCGAAGGGTGAGAACGTGCTACGGGCGTTCCAGCGGCCCTTCGACAAGGTGCGGGTGCTGATCGTGGGTCAGGACCCGTATCCGACACCCGGTCACGCGATGGGACTGAGTTTCTCGGTGGCACCGGACGTTTCGCCGGTCCCGCGCAGCCTGGCCAACATCTTCTCCGAATACTCCCGCGACCTCGGGCACCCGACGCCGTCGTGCGGTGACCTGTCACCATGGTCGGATCAGGGCGTGCTGCTGCTGAACAGGGTGCTCACCGTGCAGCCCGGACAGCCCGCCTCGCATCGGGGCAAGGGCTGGGAAGCGGTGACCGAACAGGCGATTCGCGCACTGGTCGCCCGCAACCAGCCGCTGGTCGCCATTCTGTGGGGCCGCGATGCCGCGACGCTGAAGCCCATGCTGGGCGGGGTGCCCTATGTCGAATCCGCCCATCCCTCACCGCTGTCCGCTTCGCGCGGATTCTTCGGATCGAGGCCTTTCTCCCGCACCAACGAATTGCTCGGTACATTAGGTGCCGCCCCGGTCGACTGGCGCTTGCCATAGCCGGGTTGGATGTTCGAGCGAATCAGGAGCAGTTGCATGCAGATCAAGTCCGTGCGCGGTGCCGTCGTGACCGTCGCCGCCGGAGCGGCCATCCTGGGCGCCCCGGCGGTGGCACAGGCCGCGCCGATCCCGCTGGAGCCCGAGGCGACGACTCAGGAGGCCGGTCCCGTGCTGGCCCTCTACGATCCGCAGACCGGGTCGGCGTCGCTGTCGTCCAATGTGAACGCGCGGGTCCTGTGCATCTTCCAGAGCGTCAGCGCGGCGGGCGGCCTGGACTGCTTCAACGGCCACGACTGAGGTTCGCGCGGCGAACCATCCGGACCTCGACGGCCGGAGTGAATGTTTCGGTCCTGCGGCCGCCGTCGAGTTCGAAGCCGTATTTCCGATAGAAGGTCTGGGCGCGCGGATTCTCCTCGAACACCCACAGCGACGTATCGATCGTGGGCTCGAGGACCGCGCGCATCAGATCGTGGGCGACGCCGGTGCCGTACCAGGCGGCGCGGACGTACATGGCCTTCAGTTCCCGGTCGGCCACCGGCGGTTCGTCACGGGGTGAGTCGGCGTGGGCGAATCCGATGACGGTGTCGTCGACGATCGCGACCATCGTGGAATTCGGATATCGCACCCGGATGCGTTCCCACCCTGCGGTGCGCTGATCCACGTCGAAGGCGGCCAGGATATGGGTGCGGACGAGGCCGACATATGCCTCGCGCCAGCAGGCGATATGGCATTCGGCCAGGCTGCGGGTGTGTTCGGCGGCGAGCGGGAGGATCCGCCAGCGACGCTCGCTCATGATCCCCTCCGCCGCATGGACCGGGTAGACGACAACGCCCCGGCCCACCCTATCGGGTGCCGGGGCGTTGGAGAGTGGGTGCGCGCAGCTCAGCCGCGGACGACCTTGCCCGCCTTCAGGCAGGAGGTGCACACGTTCATCCGGCGGGTGTTGCCCGGCGCGACCTGCGCACGGACGGTCTGGATGTTCGGGTTCCAGCGACGGTTGGTGCGCCGGTGCGAGTGCGAAACCGACTTACCGAAGCCGGGGCCCTTGGCGCAGACGTCGCAGACGGCAGCCATAGTCGCGAGCTCCTTCATGTCATGTGGGGACCGCTGTCTTCGCGGGACAGCCTGTCCGGAAACTTGTCGTCAATGCCTGTCGGCGAGACCCGCCGACGCCCGCAACCGACCCACGGCCGCGTGCGGCAACCCTGCAAGAGTAGCGGGCGGTGCGTTGCCATGTCCAATCGCCCCCGCTCGCGCGGGCCCGGCGGGTGGCAGTGTGGTTTGCGGCACAATCGCCGTGGAATGGCGAATACGACAGGGACGTCGGCAGGAGTGCGCGGCGGCCGTGTCGGTGGGGGCGACTAGGCTGGCGGGCGGGTGTGTGCGGGATCGCAGCAGTGGCGGAAGGACGGTGACGTGCCCGGGGTGCGGGAGCTCGATGGGGCGGCGTTGGCGCGCTGGGGACGGCTCTGTCTGGACCGGCTCGAACAGCATCGCGACGAGATCAATGCCCTCAACGTCTTCCCGGTCGCCGACTCCGATACGGGCACCAACATGCTGGCGACCATGCGCGCGGCCGTCGAGGGGACGTCTCCCATCCAGAGCGATGCGCCGGCGGGAGCGGTGCTCGAGGCGATGGCCCGCGCGGGGACCGTGGGCGCCCGGGGCAATTCGGGCATCATCCTGTCCCAGGTGCTGAGGGGGCTTGCCGAAGCCGTCGCGGACGAGCCGCTGACCGCATTCTCCTTGCGCGATGCGCTGCGGCGTGCGGCAATTCTGGTCCGGGAGGCATTGAGCGCGCCGGTCGAGGGGACCATGCTCACCGTCTTGGACGCCGTGGCCCACCGGGTCACCGACGCCGACGACGACACACTCGCCGAGGTGGCGCTGACCGCGGCCGACGGGGCAGCGAAGGCATTGGGGGACACGCCGTCGCAGTTGCGAGTGTTGCGTGAGGCCGGGGTGGTGGACGCGGGGGGACGTGGGCTGCTGGTGCTGTTCGATGCGCTGGTGGAGGCGATCACGGGCCGGGCTCCGGTGCGGCCGAAGTACCTCGAGACGCGCGAGTCGGTGCATGGCCTCGCGGGAAGCGACGCTTCCGTCATTCCGGTGGGAACTCGGCAGGCCGGAATGGCGCAGGGGCTTGCCGCGGGGGTGCTCGAGCACGTTCACGCGGCGCGCGCGGCCGTTCCGCAATACGAGGTCATGTATCTACTGACCGACACCGACGAAGGACGGGTCGGCGCCCTGCGCGCGCGTCTCGGTGAGCTGGGGGATTCGGTTGTCGTCGTCGGGGACGGTGCGGGCACCTTCTCCGCCCATGTGCACTGCGCGGATGCGGGGGCTGCCGTGGAGGCGGGGCTGGCCGCGGGAACGCTCGGGAGGATCCGTATCGAAGGGCTCGCGGTGAATCCCTTTGCCGCCCATGGTCCGGCCGATCGGGGAATCCTCGCGGTGGCGGAGGGCGCGGGTGCCGCACGGTTGTTCGAGGACGCGGGTGCGGTGGTGTTGGACGGGCCGGTCACCGCCGACGTTCTGCTGGAGGCCATCCGACGGATGCCGCATCGTGAGGTGCTGGTGCTGCCCAACGGCTCGCTGCCGGCGCACGAACTGGTGGCGGTGAGCGTCGCCGCCCGAGACGGGCAGCGCGAGGTGCTCATGCTGCCGAGCGGGTCGATGGTGCAGGGATTGGCGGCGCTGGCGCTGCACGACGATGGCCGGATCGCCGTCGACGACGCCTTCACCATGTCGGAGGCGGCGGCCGCCACCCGCTGGGGTGCCCTGCGGGTCGCCGCCGAACGGGCGCTGACCATCGTCGGCACCTGCGAGCAGGGCGACGGGCTCGGTCTGGTCGGCCACGACGTGGTGGTCATCGATCGCGATGTGCGCCACGCGGCGCGCACCCTGCTCGACCGGATGCTGGGCCTGGGCGGCGAGCTGGTCACCCTGCTGCTGGGCGCCGACGCTCCGAGCGGGTTGGCCGAGGAGTTGACCGCGCACATCACCGCGACCTTCCCGGGAGTGGAGGTCGTCGCCTACGAGGGTGGCCAGCCCGTGGACCTGGTGCAGATCGGGGTGGAATAGATGGCGACACTGAGCGACCGGCTCGACCATGTGCTGGGTGTGAAGGCGGCCGAACCGCTGGCCGACGCCTTCGATATGCAGACCGTGGAGGATCTGCTGCGGCACTATCCGCTGCGCTATGCGACGCAGGGGCAGCCGCTGACCGAGGAGGCGCCCGAGGAGGGCGCGCATATCACCGTGGTCGGCCGGGTGACCAAGACCGAACTGAGGCCGATGCGCCAGCGCCGCGGCAAACTGCTCAAGGTCGAACTCGACACCGGCTCCGCCCGGCCGGTCGAGATCACCTTCTTCAACGGCGACAAGGTGAGTTACCTTGTCAAACAGGGTGTTCGGGCCATGATGTCGGGCACCGTGCACTGGTGGCGGCCGGACCGGTGGAATCTGTCGCACCCGTCATATCTGATCCTGCCCGAGGCGGGGGAGTCGGTCGAGAATCTCACCTCCGTGCGCGGCAGCGGCAGCCTGCGGGGGCTGGCGCAGAGCGCGAAAGGCGCCGAGGGCGTGGATGTCTCGTTCTTCGAACGGGAATACATTCCGGTGTATCCGGCGACGGCCAAGGTGCAGAGCTGGGATCTGCTGGCCTGTGTGCGACAGGTACTGGACCAGCTGGATCCGATCGACGACCCACTGTCGCAGGACATCCGGGACGATCGCGGCCTGATGGCGGTCTCGGATGCGCTGCGCCTGATCCACCTGCCGGAACGCAAGTCCGATATCGAACAGGCCAGGGAGCGTTTGCGTTTCGACGAGGCGCTGGCCCTGCAGCTGGTACTGGCCGAACGCCGTCACGATGTGGAAGGCCGGACCGCGCATGCCTGCCCGCCCCGAAGCGACGGGATCGCGGCGGCCTTCGAGCAGCGGCTGCCGTTCGAGCTGACCGCCGGGCAGCAGAAGGTGATCGCGGAGATCTCCGGCGACCTGTCGCGCAGCCATCCGATGCATCGGCTGCTGCAGGGCGAGGTCGGCTCCGGTAAGACGATCGTCGCGCTGCACGCCATGCTGCAGGTGGTCGACGCCGGGCTGCAGTGTGCTCTGCTCGCGCCGACGGAAGTTCTTGCGGCCCAGCACTATCGATCGCTGCGCGCCATGCTCGGCGATCTGGGCAACGCGGGTGAGCTGGGCGCCGACGAGCGGGCCACCAAGGTGGTGCTGGTCACCGGGTCGATGTCGGCGCGCGAGAAGAAGGCCGCCCTGCTGGATGCGGTGACCGGCGAGGCGGGCATCGTCATCGGCACGCACGCGCTGATTCAGGACGCGGTCGAATTCCACGACCTGGGCATGGTGATCGTCGACGAACAGCACCGCTTCGGTGTGGAGCAGCGAGATGCCTTGCGCGCGAAGGCCGAACAGGGGATCAGTCCGCATCTGCTGGTGATGACCGCGACCCCGATCCCGCGCACCATCGCCATGACCACCCTCGGCGATCTGGAGACCTCCACGCTGACCGAACTGCCGCGCGGACGTTCACCGATCACCACCCGTGTGGTACCGGCGAAGATGAAACCGGCTTGGGTGGAGCGGGCCTGGGAGCGGATCCGCGAGGAAGTTGCCGCGGGGCGGCAGGCCTACGTGGTGTGCTCGCGCATCGGCGACGAGGAAGAGGACGGAAAGGGTAAGGGCCGCAAGGGTAAAGCCGCCGAGGAGAAGGAACCTCCGACCACGCACGCCGCGATCGACGTGTACGAGACGCTGCGGACCGGTCCGCTGGCCGAGCTGCGCGTCGGCCTGCTGCACGGGCGGTTGCCGAACGACGAGAAGGACCGCGTGATGCGGGCCTTCAACGACGGCGACGTCGATGTGCTGGTGTGCACGACCGTGGTCGAGGTCGGCGTGGACGTGCCGAACGCGACGGTGATGGTGATCGTGGACGCCGACCGGTTCGGCGTCAGCCAGCTGCATCAGCTGCGCGGGCGGGTCGGGCGCGGTAAGCATCCCGGCCTGTGCTTGCTCATCACCGAAACCTCGCCGATGGGCACCGCCATGGCCCGGCTCGAGGCCGTCGCCGGCACCCTCGACGGATTCGAACTGTCGGTTCTGGACCTGCGCCAGCGCCGCGAGGGCGACGTTCTCGGCTCGGCCCAGTCCGGCACCGCCCGCAGCCTGCGCCTGCTGTCGCTGCTCGACGACCTCGAGGTCATCACCGCCGCCCAGCAACTGGCCCGCGAGGTGGTCGAATCCGACCCGGGCCTGCTCAACCATCCCGGCCTGGCCTCGATGATGCACGCCGCCGTCGACTCCGAACGCCTGGAATACCTCGCCAAGTCGTAGCAGGCCGATTTCTCGTGTTCCCGGCCCGCTCCGACCTCAGCGGGCGGCGCGCGGGTAGGGCAGGTCGATGGACGTCGTCTCCGGGATGGCGAGGGGGCGGCCGATCTGCGGGAAGGCGCGTTGGGGACAGGCCGCGCGTTCACACACCTTGCAGCCCGCGCCGATCGGAACCGCGGCCGACGGGTCGTCGAGTTGCAGGCCCTTGGAGTACACCAGGCGGTCGGCGTATTCGATATCGCAGCCGAGGCCGACGGCGAATTCCTTGGTGGCGGTGCTGAATCCGTGCGGGGCCGGGTTGGTGGTACGCGCGATCCACAGGTACCGGCGGCCGTCGGGCATCGATGCGACCTGAGTGAGAATCCGGCCCGGATGGGCGAACGCATCGTGCACCACCCACAGCGGGCAACTGCCGCCGACCCGGGAGAAATGGAACGCCGTCGCGGATTGCCGTTTGGAGATATTGCCCGCGCGATCGGTGCGCACGAAGAAGAACGGCACTCCGCGCTGCCCCTGCCGCTGCAGCGTGCTCAGGCGGTGGCAGACGGTTTCGAACCCCACCTCGAAGCGCAGCCCGAGCAGGTCGATGTCGTAGCGCAGTTCCTCGGCCGAGCGCAGGAACTTCCCGTACGGCAGGATCAGCGCTCCGGCGAAGTAGTTGGCCAGCCCCACGCGGGCCAGCGCCCGCGACTCGCCGGTCAGCGATGGTGTATCGCCAAGCACCTCGTCCAGCAGCGGCCCGTACAGCAGAAAGGCGAGTGTGGTGGCGATCTGGAAGGCCCGCTGTCCGGGCCGCAGCCGCCGCGCGAGGGTCAGGGTGCGGGTCTCGGCCTCGTAGTGGCGCTTGGGAATGGTCGGGTCGGCGCCGTCGCCGCGCACCAGCACCGTCACCCCCGCCTTCTCCTCGGCGACGCGGGCCAGCTGCCGGTCCAGCGAGCCGATGGACAGACCGCATTCCTCGAACAGCCGCTCGGCGGCCAGGTCGAGCTGGGCGATGTGGTTGTGGTGGTCGTAGAAGAAGTCGCGCACGTCCTCGTACGGCATCGGCACCCCGGGGGCGCCGGTGGGGGTCGCGACCTTGGAGGACAGCAGATCCAGCTGATCGGTGGCCGCGCGCAGGCGCCGGTGCATGGCCACGATGGTCTTGGCGACCTCGGGTAACCGGGTCGCCAGATCCTCCACCTCGGCGGTGGGTGGCGCGGTGCCGCCCGCGGCCTCCACCAGCACCTCGTGCAGGTCCGATACCAGCCGGGCGTCGGAATCGGCGGCGAAGAACTGCACGTCCAGGTCGAAGGTCGAGTTCAGCTTCAGCAGCACCGGGATGGTGAGCGGCCGCTGGTCGCGCTCGAGCTGGTTGAGGTAGCTGGGAGAAAGGTCCAGGGATTTTGCCAGGGCGGCCTGGGTCATCCGTCGTTCCTCGCGCAACCGCCGTAGTCGGGCACCCGCATACATCTTGCGCACGTGCAGATGCTACCCCCCATCTTCGCAAACATTGCAATTTTAACGGTACTCGCCGACAAAAATCTGCGATTGCGAGGTGTTTTGTCCCGGCGCGCCGCTGCGTAGCGTGCGAAGTATGAAGGCTCAAATCGTACGCACCCACCCGTCGTCGGCCGATTTCCCCCGTGCGGATCATCTGGCGACGCGGATCGCGGAGGTCGCCGCCGACCCGGTGCCGGTGTCGGGGGAGGTGGCCGAGGCGGTCATCGACCGGATCATCGACAACGCCGGGGTGGCCGCGGCATCCCTGGTTCGCCGACCGCCCACGACGGCACGGCGCCAGGCGCAGGCGCATCCGTATTCGCCCGGCGCCACGGTGTTCGGACTTCCGGCGGCACAACGGGTCTCGCCGGAGTGGGCGGCGTGGGCGAACGGCGTCGCGGTGCGCGAGTTGGATTTCCACGACACCTTCCTGGCCGCGGAGTACTCCCATCCGGGCGATAACATTCCGCCGATCCTGGCCGTGGCCCAGCATGCCGGTCGCAGCGGGGCCGAGCTGATCCGCGGACTGGCAACGGGTTACGAGATCCAGATCGATCTGTCCCGCGGAATCTGCCTGCACGAGCACAAGATCGACCATGTGGCCCACCTGGGACCGTCCGCGGCGGCCGGGATCGGCACCCTCCTGGGGCTCGATGTCGAGGTGATCTATCAGGCGATCGGCCAGGCCCTGCACACGACCACCGCGACCCGCCAGTCCCGCAAGGGCGAGATCTCCAGCTGGAAGGCGTTCGCCCCGGCGTTCGCGGGCAAGATGGCCGTCGAGGCGGTGGATCGCGCCATGCGCGGCGAGGGTTCCCCGGCCCCGATCTGGGAGGGGGAGGACGGTGTGATCGCCCGGCTGCTCGGTGGGCCGGACGCGGAATATCAGGTGCCGCTACCGGTTCCGGGTGAGCCGAAACGGGCGATCCTGGACAGCTACACCAAAGAGCATGCGGCCGAATATCAGAGCCAGGCGCCGATCGATCTGGCCCGCCGAATGCGCTCGCGCATAGGCGATCTCGCGCGCGTGACGTCGATCGTGCTGCACACCAGCCATCACACCCACGTGGTGATCGGCAGCGGCTCGGGTGATCCGCAGAAATACGATCCGCACGCGAGCAGGGAAACCCTCGACCATTCGGTGCCGTATATCTTCGCCGTCGCCCTGCAGGACGGCACCTGGCATCACGAGCGCTCGTATGCGCCGGAGCGGGCGCGGCGGCCCGACACCGTCGAGCTGTGGCACAAGATCAGCACCGTCGAGGATCCGGAGTGGACCCGGCGGTATCACTCCACCGATCCGCAGGAAAAGGCGTTCGGCGCACGCGCCGTGGTGACCTTGGACACCGGCGAGACGATCGTCGACGAGCTGGCGGTGGCCGACGCGCACCCGCTGGGGGCGCGGCCGTTCGGGCGCGCGCAGTACATCGAGAAGTTCCGGACCCTCACCGAGTGGGTGCTCGACCCTGCCGAACAGGACCGCTTCCTCGAAGTGGCACAGCGCGTTCCGCGGCTACGCGCCGGTGAGCTCGACCAGCTGACGTTCACCGTGGCACCCGAGGTGCTGGCGTCGGCGCCCGCGACCGGGAAGGGGATCTTCGGATGAGCGGCTCAGCTCGGATCCCACACCACGGCCTGGGCGGCGATCACGTGCTGGCCGTTGAAGGTGACCGACGGCGAACCGTGCAGCCGGTAACCCTCGTCGAGCAACTTGCTGATCCGCTCGCAGAATCGGGCGTCGTCGACGCCGGTGATCAGCCGGTAGCGCAGGCGCGGAGTGTCGGACATACTGCCAGCCTAGGACGGTGGGGCCGATGACCGGGCTCATGGCCGCGCGCGCGTCGGCCTCGGACAAGCGGGCGGCGTTTCGGGCGGGGCTGGCCGGCGGGCGTATCCAGCGGCTGCCGGGTGCGTTCAATCCGTTGGTGGCCAAGCTGATTCAAGAGCTCGGCTTCGACGGCGTGTACGTCTCCGGCGCGGTGATCTCGGCCGAGCTGGCCCTGCCCGATATCGGGCTGACGACGCTGAGCGAGGTGGCCGAGCGGGGCCGCGCGGTGGCCCGGGTGACCGACCTGCCGACCCTGATCGACGCCGATACCGGATTCGGCGAGCCGATGAACGCCGCTCGGACGGTCACGCTGCTCGAGGAGGCCGGTGTCGCGGGCGCGCATTTCGAGGATCAGGTCAATCCCAAGCGTTGCGGGCATCTCGACGGCAAGGCGGTGGTCCCCGCCGAGGAGATGGTGCGCCGCATCCGGGCCGCGGCCTCGGCGCGGCGCGATCCCGATTTCGTCATCTGCGCCCGCACCGATGCCCGCGCCGTCGAGGGCCTGGCCGCGGCCATCGATCGGGCCAAGGCCTACGCCGATGCCGGTGCCGACCTGATCTTCACCGAGGCACTCGCCGACGCGAGCGAGTTCGCGGCCTTCCGTGCCGCCGTGGATACTCCGCTGCTGGCCAATATGACCGAGTTCGGCAAGTCCGAGCTGCTGCCCGCGCGACAGCTGGAAGATCTGGGCTACAACGCGGTCATCTATCCGGTGACCACCCTGCGCCTGGCCATGCACGCGGTCGAGCAGGGGTTACGCGAGATCGCTGCCACCGGAACTCAAGTCGAGCTGCTGGACCGCATGCAGCATCGGTCCCGTCTCTACGAGCTGCTCGACTACCAGCGCTACAACGAATTCGATTCCAGCATCTTCACTTTCACCGTGAGCGAGTGACCAATCATGAACGAGATCAAGAAGGGGCTGGCGGGCGTCGTCGTCGATACGACCGCGATCTCGAAGGTGGTGCCCGAGACCAATTCCCTCATCTACCGCGGCTATCCGGTGCAGGATCTGGCCCGCCGGTGCAGTTTCGAAGAGATCGCCCATCTGCTGTGGTATGGGGAGCTGCCCGACGCCGTCCGGCTGGCGTCGCTGTGCGAGAGGGAACGCGCACTGCGGCATGCGGATCGGTCGCTGCTGGCGTTGGTCGGCAAGCTGCCCGACACCTGTCATCCGATGGATGTGGTGCGGACGGTCGTCAGCTATCTGGGGGCCGAGGATCCGTTGGAGGACCGGGGGACCAGCCGGGAGGCGTTGCTGACCAAGGCATTGCGCATGACCGCCGTGCTGCCCACGGTGGTGGCGGCCGATATGCGCCGGCGCCGGGGCCTGGATCCGATCGCCCCCGACGAGTCCCGCGGGTTCGCCGAGAACTTCCTGTTCATGTGCTTCGGCGAGCAGGCCCGGCAGCTGGACCCGCGGCTCGTGCGCGCATTCGAGACATCGCTGATCCTCTACGCCGAACACAGTTTCAACGCCTCGACCTTCGCGGCGCGCGTGGTGACCTCCACCCAGTCCGATATGTACAGCGCGGTGACGGCAGCCATCGGCGCATTGAAGGGGCCACTGCACGGCGGCGCCAACGAGGCCGTCATGCATATGATGCTCGAGATCGGGGAGCCGGAGCGAGCCCGAGACTGGTTGCGCGACAAGCTGTCCCGCAAACAGAAGGTGATGGGCTTCGGCCACCGCGTCTACAAGAACGGCGACTCCCGGGTCCCCACCATGAAGGCCGCCCTCGAGGACATCGCCGTCGTCCTGGGCGACACCCGCTGGCTGCGCATGTATTCCGAACTGGAAACCACCATGGCCGAGGCCACCGGCATCAAACCGAATCTCGATTTTCCGGCGGGCCCGGCCTACTACCTACTCGGATTCGACATCGACATGTTCACCCCGATCTTCGTCATGAGCCGTATCACGGGCTGGACCGCCCACATCATCGAACAGGGCTCCTCCAATACCCTCATCCGCCCGTTGTCCGCGTACGTCGGTGTCCCCCAACGCACTCTGGACACCGTATAGGTGCGAGACCCGTCATCGCGGCCCTAGGGGCCGCGATGACGGGGCTTCGTCAGCGGACTGCGCGGGCGGCCTCGACCATGTTGCGCAGGGCCGACTCGACCTCGGCCGGGCCGCGGGTCTTCAGACCGCAGTCGGGGTTGACCCAGAGGCGGTTGGCGGGGATGGCTTCGAGGGCCGCGCGCAGGGAGGTGGTGATCTCCTCGACGCTCGGCACTCGGGGAGAGTGGATGTCGTAGACGCCGGGGCCGACACCGAGGTCGAAACCGGCCGCGTTGAGGTCGTCCACGACCTCCATGCGCGAACGGGCCGCCTCGATGGAGGTGACGTCGGCATCCAGGCCCGCGATGGCGTCGATGACCTCGCCGAACTCCGAATAGCACAGGTGGGTGTGGATCTGGGTGGCATCCGACACCCCGCTGGTCGCCAGCCGGAAGGCCGTCACCGACCAGTCGAGGTAGTCCGGCTGGGCCTCCGCGCGCAGCGGCAGCAGCTCGCGCAGGGCGGGCTCGTCGACCTGGACGATGCGGATTCCGGCCGACTGCAGATCGACCGTCTCGTCCCGGATCGCCAGCGCCACCTGCCGGGCGGTGTCGGCCAACGGCTGGTCGTCGCGCACGAACGACCACGCCAGAATCGTCACCGGGCCGGTGAGCATGCCCTTGACCGGTTTGTCGGTCAGCGACTGGGCGTAGGTGATCCACTCCACCGTCATCGGTTCGGGCCGCACCACGTCACCGAACAGGATCGGCGGCCGCACGCACCGGGTGCCGTAGGACTGCACCCAGCCGTGGGCGGTGGCGGCGAAGCCGTCGAGCTGCTCGGCGAAGTACTGCACCATGTCGTTGCGTTCCGGCTCGCCGTGCACCAGCACATCCAGCCCCAGCTTCTCCTGCAGTGCAACGACATCGGCGATCTCGCCCCGCATCCGCTCCCGATACTGCTCCGCGGTGATCTCGCCGTTGCGGAAGGCCGCCCGAGCCTTGCGGATCGCCGGTGTCTGCGGATAGGAGCCGATCGTCGTGGTCGGCAACGGCGGCAGTTGCAGCCTTTCCTGTTGCAGCGCACGGCGTTGCGCCGCGGGGGCACGACGGATGGCATCGGGACCCAGGGCGCTCAGACGTGCCCGCACGGTCTCGTTGTGCAGGCGCGCATCGGTGCGGCGGCTCGCCAGAGCGGCACGGGCGGTGGTCAATTCGTCCGCCACCGCCTCGGTGCCCTCGCGCAGCGCGGTCGCCAGGGTCCGCACCTCGGTCACCTTCTCCGCGCCGAACGCCAGCCACGACCGCAGCGCCGGATCCAGCTCGGTTTCGGCAGCCAGCGAATACGGCACGTGCAGTAGCGAACTCGACGTCGACACCGCCAGCCCACCGGTGCTACCCAGCAGGGTTCCGAGGGTGCCGAGCGCCTGATCGAGATCGGTGCGCCAGACGTTGCGGCCGTTCACCACGCCCGCTACCAAGAGCTTCCCGGACAGTGCGGGCACACCGGCGATATCGGACACGGTGGTGCCGCGGGTGAAATCGACTGCGATGCCTTCGATATCGGTGGCGGCCAGCGCGCCCAGGGCCGCACCGGGGCGGCCGAAGTACGTCGCCACCAGAATCGCGGGCCGCTCGGAGGGCTGCGACAGTTGTGCGTAGGTCTCACGGACCAGCGCGATTTCGTCGTCGGTGAGATCGGTCACGAGCGCCGGCTCGTCCAGCTGCACCCAGGTCGCCCCGGCGTCGGCCAACTGCCGCAACAGATCCCGATACAGCGGCACCAGCTCGCTCGAGCGGCTCAGCGGATCCGAGCCGTCGACGCCCTTGGCCAGCTTCAGGAAGGTCAGCGGCCCGATGACGACCGGACGCGCGGGCACGCCGAGCGCCAGCGCCTCCCGCAGTTCGCCGAGCGGCTTCTCCGGATGTAGGGCGAATTCGGTGTCGGCGGCGATCTCCGGGACCAGGTAGTGGTAGTTGGTGTCGAACCACTTGGTCATCTCCAAGGGTTCGATCGACTCGGCACCCCGCGCGGCGGCGAAATACCGGTCCAGCGGGTCCTCGATCCCGGCGACCCGCGGCGGCAGCGCGCCGAGCAGTACGGCGGTATCGAGCATCTGGTCGTAGTAGGAGAAGGTGCCGACGGGCACCGAATCCAGCCCGGCCGCCTGCAGGGCGGTCAGCTGGTCGGCCCGCAGCGCCTCGGCGACCACGCGCAGTTCGTCGCCGTCGATGCGGCCCACCCAGTAGTTCTCGATCGCGCGTTTGAGCTCGCGCCGCGGCCCGATACGCGGAAGGCCGAGAACGGTTGCGGTGAAAGGGTTGTGCGATGTGACAGTCACGGTATTTCTCCAGTGCTGGAAGCCACGAGGCACCGCCACACGGCAGACGGAGCCCAACTTGCACTGGTGTCCGCCCGCCCGATCCACGAGGCGGTGGCCGCCGGATACGGCGTACCCGGCACAGCCGGCAGGTCTTCGGACTTACAGGCGCTCCCCGATCGAAAGCATGCCGGGGCTTTCCCTACTGGCCGTCGCTTCCCAGGTGTGCACCCAGTGCTGATGACGGCGGTCGTTCCTGCATACCGCTGCGGGACAGTCCCGGATTCTCACCGGGTTCCCTCTCGCCGGTCCCGGAGGACCGGCTTCGACGCTGTACTCCGACGCTCGGGGCTCCAACTCGTCGGCACAGCGAACCAGCTGCATCAGTGAGCATAAGCGACGAATACCCGCGCAGTATTCCGGTATCCGCTCCGGTTGCGCGCGGCGCGAACGCCGCTACGGTGATGCACCATCGTTTTATTCCCAGCCGGAAGCAACGGGGGTTCCCGCCGTGCCACAGCCGACCGTATCGATCGTCATTCCCACCTACCTGCGCGAGCCGTCGGGGCTGGCGCTGCTCGACGTCCAGCTCGCGGCGCTGGCCGAGCAGACCTGCGCGGGCGAATTCGAGGTGATCGTCGCCGACAACGGCTCGACGATCGACCTGGGCACCCATCTGTCGACGCATCCACTGCGCGAGCGACTGCGGTTGCGACATATTCCGGCGCCGGGCCCCCGCGGCGCCGCGTACGCGCGCAACGTCGGTGCGGGCGCCGCGTCCGGGGAATTCGTGCTGTTCTGCGATCACGACGACCGCGTGTACCCGCAGTGGGTGGCGCGGCTGACCGACTTCCTCGGCGAAGGCTACGACGTCGTCGGATCGGCGGTGGAGGGGCACACCCTCAATGCCGACAATCCGCGCTCGGCCGCGGACATTCCCGCACCCGAGCAGTTCCAGGCACCCGGGGTGTTCGCGCCGCAGATCGTCGGCTGCAGCATGGGCGCGCGCGCCGAGGTGTTACGCAAACTCGGCGGGCTCGAGGTCACCTATGCCGCCAACGAGGACGTGGAGTTCGGCTGGCGGGCATACCGGGAGGGCTATCGGGTCGGTTTTCTGCCCGAGGCGCTGGTGGCCTACCGCTACCGCCGCGGCTTCCGCGCGGGCTACCGGCAGGGCCGGCCGCGCGGCATCGGGCTGGCGCGGCTGCACGCCGACTTCCCGGGCAACGGGTTGCCGGAGATCCGGCTGCCCCTATTACTCGTCACTTTTCTGATACTTGCCGTCAACCCGCGGTTGGCCGGGGAGGAGCGCGGGCTGCTGCTGGGCATCACCGCAGGGCAGTTGCGTGGCGGTTTGCGGTACGGCACGTTACGGTGGCGGTAACACAACTTCGCAGATCGCCGCGGTCTGTTTGTGAGGATGGCTGCGAAGCCGCATTCGCGGTTCGGAGCCGGTCAGCGGCCAGGTACCTTAGGCGAATGTTCTCCAAAGTGCTGGTCGCCAATCGCGGTGAAATCGCCATCCGGGCCTTCCGTGCCGCTTACGAGCTCGGCGTCGGCACCGTGGCGGTGTTCCCCTACGAGGACCGCAACTCGGTGCATCGACTCAAGGCCGACGAGTCGTATCAGATCGGTGTGCCCGGACATCCGGTACGGGCATATCTGTCCATCGAGGAGATCATCAAGGCGGCCAAGACCGCCGGTGCCGACGCCGTCTACCCCGGTTACGGCTTCCTGTCGGAGAATCCGGACCTGGCCGCGGCCTGTGCGCGCGAGGGCATCACCTTTATCGGGCCCTCGACCGATGTGCTGGAGCTCACAGGAAACAAGGCGCGGGCCATCGCGGCCGCCAAGGCCGCCGGGCTGCCGGTGCTGACCTCGAGCGCGCCCTCGTCGGATGTGGACGAGCTGCTGGCCGCCGCCGAGACGATGGAGTTCCCGGTATTCGTCAAGGCCGTCGCCGGCGGCGGCGGGCGCGGTATGCGGCGGGTGGCCGATCGGGCGCAGCTGCGCGAGTCGGTGGAGGCCGCCATGCGCGAGGCCGAGTCCGCCTTCGGTGATCCGACGGTATTCCTCGAGCAGGCGGTGGTGAATCCGCGGCATATCGAGGTGCAGATCCTCGCCGATCAGCACGGCAATGTCATGCATCTGTTCGAGCGCGACTGTTCGCTGCAGCGGCGGCATCAGAAGGTGATCGAGCTGGCGCCCGCGCCGAACCTGGATCCCGCACTACGCGAACGGATCTGCGCTGACGCGGTGGCCTTCGCCCGCCAGATCGGCTACAGCTGTGCCGGAACGGTGGAGTTCCTGCTCGACGAGCGCGGCAATCATGTGTTCATCGAGATGAATCCGCGGATTCAGGTGGAGCACACGGTGACCGAGGAGATCACCGATGTCGATCTGGTGCAGTCGCAGCTGCGGATCGCGGCGGGGGAGAGCCTCGACGATCTGGGGTTGAACCAGGACAACGTCGCCATTCGCGGTGCCGCGCTGCAGTGCCGGATCACCACCGAGGATCCGGCCAACGGGTTCCGGCCCGACACCGGGCGCATCTCCGCCTACCGCAGCCCGGGTGGCGGTGGCATCCGGCTCGACGGTGGTGCCAATCTGGGCGCCGAGGTCGGGGCCTATTTCGATTCGATGCTGGTCAAGCTGACCTGCCGGGGGCGCGACTTCGGTCAGGCGGTGGCACGGGCGCGGCGG
Organism: Nocardia transvalensis; assembly: GCF_015477765.1. GTDB lineage: Bacteria > Actinomycetota > Actinomycetes > Mycobacteriales > Mycobacteriaceae > Nocardia > Nocardia transvalensis_A. Next base: position 122,355 of record NZ_JADLQQ010000004.1, read on the forward strand.
GCGGTGGCCGAGTTCCGTATTCGCGGTGTCGCCACGAATATCCCCTTCCTGCAGGCGGTTCTGGACGATCCGGACTTCCGGGCCGGGCGGGTGACGACCTCGTTCATCGACGAGCGGCCGCATCTGCTGACCCAGCGCGGCTCGGCCGACCGTGGCACCAAGATCCTCCGCTATCTGGCCGACATCACCGTCAACAAGCCGCACGGGGAGCGGCCGACGGCGGTGTACCCGCACGACAAGCTGCCCGCCATCGACCTGACCGTGCCGCCGCCGGACGGTTCGCGGCAGCGGCTGTTGCGTTTGGGCCCTGAGGGTTTCGCGCAGGCGCTGCGCGAGCAGAAGGGGATCGGGGTCACCGACACCACCTTCCGCGATGCGCATCAGTCGCTGCTGGCGACCCGGGTGCGCACCAACAGCCTGCTGCAGGTGGCCGGGCACGTCGCCCGCATGACGCCGGAACTGCTGTCGATCGAATGCTGGGGTGGCGCGACATACGATGTGGCGCTGCGGTTCCTGTACGAGGACCCGTGGGAGCGGCTGGCGGCCCTGCGTGAGGCGATCCCGAACATCTGCCTGCAGATGCTGCTACGCGGGCGCAACACCGTCGGCTACACGCCGTATCCCGAAAAGGTCACGCGCGCATTCGTTTCCGAGGCGACCGCGACCGGTATCGACATCTTCCGCATCTTCGATGCGCTGAACAACGTGGACCAGATGCGCCCGGCGATCGACGCCGTGCGTGAAACAGGTACCTCCATCGCCGAAGTCGCGATGAGCTACACCGGTGACCTGTCGGATCCGAACGAGAACCTCTACACCCTCGACTACTACCTGAAGCTGGCCGAGCAGATCGTGGAGGCCGGGGCGCACGTCATCGGCATCAAGGATATGGCCGGACTGCTGCGGGCACCGGCCGCGCACACGCTGGTGACGGCGCTGCGCAGCAACTTCGATCTGCCGGTGCACGTGCACACCCACGACACCCCGGGCGGGCAGCTGGCCACCTATCTGGCCGCCTGGCAGGCCGGTGCCGATGCCGTCGACGGGGCCAGTGCGCCGATGGCGGGCACCACCAGCCAGCCCGCGCTGTCGGCCATCGTTGCGGCCGCGGCCAATTCGGAATACGACAGCGGGCTGAACCTGCAGAACGTGTGCGATCTGGAGCCGTACTGGGAGGCTCTGCGAAAGGTGTACGCGCCCTTCGAATCCGGGCTGCCGGGGCCGACCGGGCGGGTCTACCACCACGAGATCCCGGGCGGGCAGCTGTCGAATCTGCGGCAGCAGGCCATCGCGCTGGGGCTGGGTGACCGGTTCGAGGAGGTCGAGGCGAAATACGCTGCGGCGGACCGGTTGCTGGGTCGGTTGGTGAAGGTGACACCGTCGTCGAAGGTGGTCGGTGATCTGGCGTTGGCGCTGGTCGGGTCCGGTGTGGACGTCGAGGATTTCGCCGCCGACCCGGGGCGCTACGACATTCCGGACTCGGTGATCGGTTTCCTGCGTGGCGAACTCGGTACGCCCGCCGGTGGCTGGCCGGAGCCGTTCCGCAGCCGGGCGCTGGCCGGGCGGGGGCCCGCCAAACCGGAGACGCCGTTGACCGCGGCCGAGGAAGCGGCCCTGAACGGTTCGCCGGAGCAGCGGCGGGAAACGTTGAACCGCTTGCTGTTTCCCGGACCCGCCGCCGAATTCCTGGCGCACCGCGACAAGTACGGCGATACGTCGGGTCTGTCGGCCAACCAGTTCTTCTACGGGCTGCGTCACGGTGAGGAACACCATGTCCAGCTGGAGAAGGGCGTCACGCTGCTCATCGGCCTGGAGGCCATCTCCGAACCCGACGAGCGCGGCATGCGCACCGTGATGTGCATCATCAACGGCCAGCTGCGCCCGGTGACCGTGCGCGACCGCTCCATCGCCAGCGAGATCCCCGCCGCGGAGAAGGCCGACAAGACCGACCCGAGCCACATCGCCGCTCCCTTCGCGGGCGTGGTGACCCTGATCGTCTCCGAGGGCGACACCATCGCCGCCGGCGACACCATCGGCACCATCGAGGCCATGAAAATGGAGGCCGCCATCACCGCCCCCCGCGGCGGCGTCATCCAACGCATCGCCATCGCCAAGGTCCAACAGGTCGAGGGCGGCGACCTCCTGGCGGTGGTCCGCCTCAACGAGGCCGCGGCGGAGTGAGCGCGGCGGATACTCCGCCTACCCAGGCCGACTCCTCGGCCGCGGTCGGCCCCGGTTGCGCAGGCTCGGTCGCCCGCGGAATCGGCGATGGTGGCCGGGGGCCGAAGCGGCGGATGCGGGTGGTGGGGCGATGACGCGGATTGTGGCCGGGGTTGCGGGTGGGCGGCGGTTGCGGGTGCCGCCTGCGGGGACGCGGCCTACCTCGGATCGGGTGCGGGAGGCGCTGTTCAGTCTGCTGACCGCGCGGGTGGATTTCGAGGGCATGCGGGTGCTGGATCTGTATGCGGGGTCGGGGGCGCTCGGGCTGGAGGCGCTGTCTCGGGGTGCCGCTCATGCGTTGCTGGTGGAATCCGATCGCAAGGCGGCGGCGGTGGTGCGCGCCAACATTGCCGACCTGGGGCTCCCGGGTGCCGAATTGCGCCCGGCCACAGTCTCTTCCGTCCTGGCAGCACCCCCGGCCGAGCCGTACGACCTGGTCTTCTCCGACCCGCCCTACGCCCTGGACGTCACCACCGTCCTCGCCGACCTGACCGCCCTCACCACCAACGCCTGGCTCCACCCCGACGCATTGATCATCCTCGAACGCCCCACCCGCTCCCCCGAAACCCCCTGGCCCCCCGCCTTCACCCCCCTCAAACCCCGCCGCTACGGCGAAACCCGCCTCGACCTCGCCGAGTACACCCCCTAACCCAGCCGCACCCCCTGTCGTCATCCGCACCCCGCGCAGCGCCTGCGAGGGGTGCGTTTACGAAGGAGGGGTGCGTCTGGGCGGCTCGTCAGGGGCGGCGTTCGGCGATGCGGGAGAGGAGGCGTTTGTGGACGGAGGCGGGGAGCATGTCGGAGACGTCGCCGCCGAAGGTGGCGACCTCCTTGACCAGCGAGCTGGACAGGAAGCTGTAGGACGGGTTGGTGGCCAGGAAGTAGGTGTCGACGCCGGAGAGCTTCTTGTTCATCTGGGCCATCTGCAACTCGTAGCCGAAGTCGGTGGCGTCGCGCAGGCCTTTGACGATGGCGGTGATGCCCTGCTCCCGGGCGAAGTCCACCAGCAGTCCGTGCCAGGACTCGATGCGGACGTTGGGCAGGTCGGCGGTCGCCTCGCGCAACATCTCCATACGCTCGTCGACGTTGAACATGCCCTGCTTGCTCTTGTTGATCATCACCGTGACGACGAGCTCGTCGAACTGCACAGCCGCCCGCCTGATCACGTCGAGATGCCCATTGGTCACCGGATCGAACGACCCGGGGCACAGTGCTCCAGCCATGCTCGAACGCTAACAGGACAGGTAACCCCAGCCGCACCCCGTATTGGCAAACGCACCCCGCACAAAGCTCTGGAGAGAGTGCGGGTGTGCGCACGGGGTGCGGCTGGGTGGTTCAGAGACGGCGGGTGATCAGGCGTTTGGGTTCTGGTAGGGCGGCTTGGCGGATGAAGCCGTCGGGGTGTTCGTGGCGCGAGCGGGCCAAGGCGCGGCGGATACGGGGGAGGACCTCACCGGTGGGCAGTTCGTCCCAGGTCCAGCGGACGACCTGAAATCCGTTCGCCCGCAGGGCGTCTTCGCGGCGCTTTTCGGCGAAGACGGCATCGCCCGCTTCCTCGCCGGGCCGTAGCAGCCGCTCGTACTTGATCCGCCCGTCGAACTCTCCGACGACTCCGGTGTCGCCGAAGTAGAAGTCGACCCGGCCGAGAAACTGCCCCTCGCCCGTGTAGACCTCACCCTGCGAGGCCGGCATCGGTAGCCCTAGCCGCTGCAGCATCACCCGACTGCGCGATTCCCCCACACTTTCGCTGTGCGGCTCCAGGAATGCCACCACCCGCCGCGCCCACGCGATCCCCGTCCGACGCTTGGCCGCATCCAGCTCGATCGCCAGATCCGTAGCGGTGACGCCGTATTCGCGAGCGAGAGCATCACCGACGACCACCGCCGCCTCGAACGGCGCACTGCGCGCCAGATCGACGATCGTGCGCGCCGGAGTGGTCAGCAACACCCCCTCGATGTCGGCGACGGTCTCGATCGGAGCACAGTGCACTTTCAGATTCGGTTTGATCCGGCCACCGTTGCGGCGATTGCGGGTGACGCAGATCCGGTCCAGCAGCGCCGACCACACCGGAGCGCCGTACATCACCGCCGCCGAATGGTGACTGAGCACCGCGCCGCTCGACAGGTCGGGTAATGCGGCCGAGAGGAGGACGCGATGGCGTTCGATGGCGTCCAACCCCTCGAATGTCTGCTCGTCCGCATAACTTCCACGCCGCACCCGACGCCACCGCCCCCCTGCGCACAGCCGCCGGATCTCCTGGTCACTGACACCGCTCGCGACCACCTCATCCCTGCGGCGAACGCTCGCCACCGTGCGCAACCCGCACGCGCTGCCCCTCGCGCAAGTCGGAACCGCCGACACGTGAGGCGGCTGATAGGGGCCGATCACTGGGCCTCAGGGTCGGTGCGCGGCCGCCGATTTCGCTGCAGCGGGAAACGTCGGCACGGCTCGGCGAACCGGCGAATGGGACGAACTCGGGGGCTGGACGCACTTCTGTCGGACCGCCACGAGATGCGGCCTCCCTGGCAACGTTTCATCGCAACACCTCCACATCGAGTACCCGCAACAATTGGTTTGCTCTGTTATGACGTGGGGTACTCCGCTGCGGTTCCTTACTCATGTGACCAGCTCACAGCCGCACCCCGTACACACAGCCGCACCCCCTCCGGAGTGCTGGAGGGGGTGCGGATTTCGAGAAGGGGTGCGGCTTGGGTCAGAAGACCCAGAGGCGGAGGGTGAGGAAGCGCAGGGTGCCTACGGCGGCGGTGATGGCGACGACCGCGATGGCTTCGGCGATGTCGCTGAGGCCGGGGGCGGTGAGGTCGAGGATCGCCAGAGCCCCGGAGGTGATGGCGAGGCCGGCCAGGGCCAGGCCGCCGCCCTCGAGTTGGGCGGTCAGCCAGTTCACGCGGTCGGAGGCGTGGAAGGTGAGGCGGCGGTGCAGTTCGTTGGCCAGGGCCGTGCTCACCACCGAGCCGGTGAGGTTGGCCAGTTGCGGGCCGCCGCCGTAGCAGGCCAGGAACAGCAGGAAGTAGCCGATATTGCTGAGGCCGCCGACGAGTGCGAACCGGATCAGCTGCGGGAACCAGTGGTCGCCGCGCAGGAATGCTCCCGCCCGCGTAAACAGGACACTTCCGAACGGAACTCCGGACGAGGCGGGCCGGGGGCGAACGCCCTCGGGCTGTGCGGGAATATCCGGGCCGGATTGCGGGATTACCCACATGCCCGGAGGTACCGGATATAGGACAGCCATTGTCTTTCCGATCCAACTTCGCCGGATCCGGGGTCGCCGGAGGCCGACTGATCTACCGCTCGGTAGTAAAGATAACACCAAGTGGAGTGAATACCTCCACTTGATTTCTGTGGCCTTGGAAACACCTCACGACACACCGGAGGTGAACTGGGCAGATGATCGTGACGAGAGGCACACTGGGCCCAGGCCGGTGCGAGGCCCGACGGCACGACATGCGCCGTGAGAGTTCGGCAGGAGAGTGGGGTCTGTAGATGTATCGCGTATTCGAAGCACTCGACGAACTGGTCGCGATCGTGGAAGAGGCGCGGGGCATCCCGCCGACCCGCAACTGCATCATCCCGCGCGGCGATGTGCTCGAGCTGCTCGACGACGTGCGCGAGGCCCTGCCCGGCGAACTCGACGACGCCCAGGACGTGCTCGACCACCGCGACAAGATCGTCACCGATGCGCGGGTGTCGGCCGAGAACACCGTGACCAGCGCGAACGAACAGGCCAACGCGACGGTCTCCGCGGCCCGCGAGGAGGCCGATCGCATCCTCGCCGACGCCAAGGCGCACGCCGACCGCATGGTCGCCGAGGCTCGTGCCCATGCCGACCACCTGGTGAGCACCGCCCAGTCCGAGGCCGACCGGATCGTCGCCGATGGCAAGGCCGAATACGAGGCCGTCACCGGCCGGGCGCGCACGGAGTCGGATCGGATGATCGCGGCAGGTCAGGCCTCCTACGACCGCTCGGTTGCCGAGGGCCAGGCCGAACAGGACCGGCTGGTCTCCCAGACCGAGGTGGTGCGCGCCGCCCACGCCGAATCCGCCCGCCTGATCGACGCCGCCCACGCCGAGGCCGACCGCCTGCGCGAGGAATGCGACCACTACGTCGACTCCAAGCTCGCCGATTTCGAGGAGACCCTGCACACCACCCTGCGCACGGTCGGCCGCGGCCGCCAGCAGCTGCGCACCGGCGTGGGCGTCCCCGACTACGCTTCCGAATTCCGCCGCTGACCCTTCGCTTCGCTCAGGGCTGAGAGATAGCGCGCTCGGGCTGAGAGGTAGCGCGCTCGGGCTGAGAGGTAGCGCGCTCGGGCTGAGAGGTAGCGCGCTCGGGCTGAGGGAATAGGGCGCTCCGGGCTGAGGGGATAGGGCGCTCCGGGCTGAGGGATAGGGCGCTCCGGGATGAGCGGAGGGTGCTCGCGGTGAAAGATGGGGCGCCCCGCAAGGACGGGGCGCTCGAGGTTGAGAGAGGGGGCGCTCCGGGATGAGCGGTGGGCTCCCGGGGCGAAAGAGGGGGTGCTCAGGGACAAGAGGGGGTGCTCAGGGATGAGGGGTGGAGCGTGGTGGCTCAGGGCTGAGGTGGCCTGGGCCGGGCGTTCTTGTTTTGAGGTGGTGGGGGGTGGTCGCGTATTGTTGAGTGGTTGCCCATTCCACACGCCGAGCATGAGTGAGTTCGTGATGCCTGCCGAATCCGGTTCCGGTCCGCGTCGTCGTCAGACCGATGCGGGGTTTGTGCTGGACACGCGCAGCCTCGGACGGGCGCCTGGATCCATGCGTGCGGTGCATCGCACCGTGACCGCGCCGGAGAAGATCGGTTTGGAGCTGGTCGGGATTCCGGCGGGGGACGAGATCGATCTCGATCTGACGCTGCAGGCCGTCTCCGAGGGTGTGCTCGTCACCGGCGCGGTGTCGGCCCCGGTGGCCGGCGAGTGCTCGCGCTGCCTCGAACCGTTCACCGACGAGATCGAGCTGCAGCTCACCGAGCTTTTCGCCTATCCGGACAGCACCACTGAGCAGACCACCGAGGAGGACGAGGTCTACCGGCTGGTCGACGACATGATCGACCTGGAACCGGTGATCGTCGACGCCGTCGGCCTCGAACTTCCGCTGCAGCCGTTGTGCAAGGACGACTGCCCCGGACTGTGCCCGGAATGCGGTGTGCAGATGGCGATTGCGGGTTCTGATCACAAGCATGAGATACTGGACCCTCGCTGGGCGGGGCTCGCGAATTTCGCGGCCGACACCGCAGCATCAGACCTAACCCGATCGACAGAGGAGAAGTAGTCGTGGCCGTTCCGAAGCGCCGGATGTCCCGTGCCAACACCCGCTCGCGGCGCAGCCAGTGGAAGGCCACCGCGCCGACCCTGATCACCTGCCCGAACCGGGCCTGCGGTCAGAAGACCCTGCCGCACATTGCCTGCCCGAACTGCGGCACCTACAAGGGCCGCCAGGTCGCCTCCGCCATCTGATCGCCGCACCCGGTAGCCGATCGTGACCGCCAGCAAGGACGGAGCGGACGCACCCGCCGTCGGCGAAGCCGCTGACCACACCCCTCTGCTCGAGGCACTCGGCGTAGACGTGCGCCCGGAGCTGCTCCGGCTCGCGCTCACCCATCGGTCCTACGCCTACGAGAACGGCGGCCTGCCGACCAATGAGCGCCTGGAGTTCCTGGGCGACTCGGTGCTCGGTCTGAGCATCACCGAGCGGCTGTACCTCGAACATCCGGACAAGTCCGAGGGCGAGCTGGCCAAGCTGCGTGCCAGCGTGGTCAATATGCACGCCCTGGCCGAGGTGGCCCGCGGGCTCGGCGAGGGCGGTCTCGGCCGGCACCTGCTGCTCGGCAAGGGCGAGGAGCTGACCGGCGGCCGCGACAAGCCGAGCATCCTCGCCGACGGCATGGAGTCGCTGCTCGGCGCGGTGCATCTGCAGCACGGTATCGATGTCGCGCGCAGCGTCGTGCTGCGGCTGTTCGCGGATCTGCTCGAGCGCGGCCCCCGCATGGGCGCCGGCCTGGATTGGAAGACCAGCCTGCAGGAGCTGACCGCCGAGCGCGGTATCGGCGTGCCCAGCTACGAGATCACCTCGACCGGCCCGTACCACGACAAGGAGTTCACCGCCACGGCGGTGATCGGTGGCCAGGCCTACGGCAAGGGCGTCGGCCGGTCGAAGAAGGAAGCGGAGCAGAAGGCCGCGGGCGCCGCCTGGCAGGCACTGACCGCCGAGAGTTAAATGCCGGAACTTCCCGAGGTCGAGGTCGTACGGCGCGGACTCGCCGAACATGTGGTGGGCCGCGTCGTCGAATCCGTGGCCGTCAAACATCCCCGCTCGGTCCGTCGCCATCTGCTCGGCGGTGACGATCTGGCCGCCCGGATGGCGGGACTGCGGATCGAATCCGCCCAGCGCCGGGGCAAATTCCTGTGGCTGACCTTCGACGATCCCGACACCGCGCTGGTGGTCCACCTGGGGATGAGCGGGCAGATGCTGGTACAGCCCGCCGACGCGCCCCTCGAGAAGCACGCCCACATCGTCGCCGCCCTCGACACGGGCGTTGAGGTCCGATTCGTCGACCAGCGCACCTTCGGCGGTTGGGCCCTCAACGAGGTGATCGAGGTCGACGGCACCCTGGTGCCCGAATCGGTCGCCCACATCGGCCGCGATCCGCTCGACCCGCGCTTCGACCCGGAGCGCGTCGTCGCGGCCATGCGCGCCAAACAGTCCGAGATCAAACGCGTGCTGCTGGATCAGACGGTCGTCTCGGGCATCGGCAACATCTATGCCGACGAAGCCTTGTGGCGCGCCGGAATTCACGGCGAACGCATCGCCGCCAAACTCACCCGCCCGGCACTGCGCGGGCTGCTGACCGATGTGCAGTCGGTGATGGCCGAGGCGCTGCAGGCCGGTGGCACGTCCTTCGACGCGCTGTATGTGAATGTGAACGGCCAGTCCGGCTATTTCGAACGTTCCCTGGCCGCCTACGGTCGCGAGGACGAGCCGTGCCGACGCTGCGGCGCGGCGATCCGCCGGGAGAAGTTCATGAACCGTTCGTCCTACTCCTGCCCACGCTGCCAGACAAAGCCGCGGGGGAGATGAAGCACCCCCAGGGGTGCAACTGAAGCGCTACCGTTTTCACTACGGCCTCGAGTACGGACCGTGAAAGGGAGGACGGATGCGCAAGCTGACCTACTACGTCGCCTCGACCATCGATGGTTTCATCGCCACCGAGGACGGTTCGGTCGACTTCTTCCCGGTCGGAGGTGATCATGGTCCCGCGATCACCGCGCAATATCCGGAGACCCTCCCGACGAAAGTGCGTGAATCGCTGGGTGTCGACAAGCCGGGAAGCTCCTTCGACACCGTCCTGATGGGCCGCAAGACCCACGATTTCGGCGTGCGGACCGGAACATCGAGCCCTTATGCGCATCTGCGGCAGTTCGTGGTGTCCACCACGCTGCCCGAGAGCCCGGCTCCGGATGTCCACCTGATCTCGTCGGATCCGCTCGCACGGGTGCGAGAACTCAAGCGGGAGAAGGGCCGCGGCATCTGGCTGTGCGGCGGTGGCGAGCTGGCGCAGGTGCTGCTGCCGGAGATCGACCAGATATTTCTGAAGCTGTATCCGATCGTGCTGGGCCGGGGCCGACCGCTGTTCGGTGCGGGCGCGCAGCTGCCCGAGCCCACCCGGTTCCGCGTCTCGACCAGCCGCATCTTCGAGGACGGAGTGGCCTTCGTGAAATACAGTCGGATTCGCCGGTGACGCAGGAGGTTCCGAGTCTCCCCGGAGACGACCCGAGACAGAGCGCTGTGATCGCCCTGCGCGAGATCGCGTTCTGGATGGAACGCTCTCGCGCCGAGACGCCGCGGGTCAAGGCGTACCGGAGGGCGGCCGATGCGGTGGCGGCCCTGTCGGAGCAGGAGTTCGACCGTTATCGCAGGGACGGCAACTGGCAGGAGATCGCGGGGATCGGGCCGAAGACGGCGGCGGCGATCATGCAGGCGGCCGCGGGTATGGTGCCGGATCGGCTGGTCGAATTGCGCAGCGCCGCACGGCAGATTGCTCCGGACGGCGCTGCCCTGCGCAAACAGCTGCGCGGTGATCTGCACACCCATTCGAACTGGTCCGACGGCGGCAGCCCGATCGAGGAGATGATGCGCACCGCCATCGCCCTCGGCCACGACTATTGCGCGCTGACCGATCATTCGCCGCGGCTGACGATCGCCAACGGGTTGTCCGCCGATCGGCTGCGCCGCCAGCTCGACGTGGTGGCCGAACTCAACGAGCGGTTGGCGCCGTTTCGCATCCTCACCGGCATCGAGGTCGACATCCTCGACGACGGAACCCTCGACCAGCAGGCCGACCTGCTGGAACGGCTCGACATCGTCGTCGCCAGTGTGCATTCCAACCTGCGCGCCGACAGCGAGACCATGACCCGGCGCATGGTGTACGCGGTGGCCGATCCGAACGTGGATATTCTCGGACACTGCACCGGGCGGCTGGTCACGGGCGGCCGCGGCACCCGCCCGGAGTCACAATTCGATGCGGAGGTGGTCTTCGAGGCCTGCCGCCGCTACGGTACCGCCGTCGAGATCAACAGCCGCCCCGAGCGGCGCGATCCTCCCGGCCGGCTGATCCGGCTGGCCGTGGAGGTGGGCTGTCTGTTCTCCATCGACACCGACGCGCACGCGCCCGGCCAGTTGGATTGGCAGTGGTACGGATGCGAACGCGCCCTCGTCAACGGTGTTGCGGCGGAACGGGTCATCAATACCTGGCCGCTGGATCAGCTCCTGGCCTTCACCGAGGAGATTCCGGCCAAGAGCACGCCGGAATGACGAGAGCCCTCTACAGGATGGCGAAGGCGACCACCAGGCCGATGCCGACGTGGGCGGCGGCGACCATCAGGGCGGAGTTCTCGTAGGAGTCCGCGTGCAGCAGCTTGCCGATGTCCAGGCCGATCACCCATTCCAGCACGCGCACCGAAAGCACCTGCGCGACAATGCCGACCAGGCCGTAGATCGCGGCGGCGATGAGCCCCTCGACGAGCTTTCCGGCCGAGGCGTAGACGGCGATCACCACGATCAGCGCCATGCTCACCACGCCGGCGGCCGTGACGATCACGGCGTTCGGATTACCGGCGGCGACCAGCTTGCGCAGCGGGCCCGGAGTGGTGACGTCGATGGCGAAGAAGCCGATCAGCATGAGCGCCAAGCCGAGAATCGCGTACAGGAGAATCGCGCCGACGCCGCGGCCGATCGTGTTCCAGTACCCCGCTTCGAGCGCAAGGGTGGTGGTCAAGGGGGCCTCCGTGAGGTGGTGTCGAATTGCAGGGATGCTACTTGGTCGGAATGCGGTGGGGAACGAAAGTGGACGTGTCGTCGGTGATCAGCCCCGGCGTCTCCCGGATGCCCATGCCCGCCGCGCTGTCGCCGACGATCCAGGCGCCCACCACCGGGCGCATACCGTCGAAATCCGGTAGCGGATCGAGCAACTGGTACACGAAGCCCTCCTCGCCGTAGACGCCGCCGGTGGCGGTTTCCAGGCCCGCGCCGACGATGGTCATATTGGCGCCCTCGCGCCCGAGTTTCGGCTTGCGGATGTACTCGGTCAGCTCGTGCGGATCATCGATGTAGGTGGGCAACAGATTCGGATGGCCGGGATACATCTCCCACAGCACCGCCAGCAGCGCCTTGTTCGACAGCATCGCCTTCCACAGCGGCTCGATCCACATCGTGTGCGGCAGGGAGTCGACCACGCGCTTGCCGAAGTCGTCGTCGAGCACCCATTCCCACGGGTACAGCTTGAAGATGGATTGAATCGGCGCCTCGGCCAGATCCACGAACCGATCCAATTCGGTGTCCCAGCCGACCTGTTCGATCGGCAGGGCCACGGTGTCGAATCCGGCCTCGGCGGCGGTCTCCTGCATGTAGGCGGTGGTGACGTTGTCCTCACCCGAGGCGTCGGCCGACGACCAGGTGAAGTGGATCTCGTTGGTCGGCAGCTGCTCCAGCAGCTCACCCCAGCGCTCGACGAGCTTCTCGTGCAACGAATTCCACTGATCGTCGCCTTCGTATTCGTCGGTCAGCCAATGCCACTGCACGATCGCGGCCTCCAGCAGGGAGGTCGGGGTGTCGGCGTTGTACTCCAACAGCTTTGCCGGGCCGCGGCCGTCGTAGCGCAGATCGAACCGGCCGTAGACGTACGGGTCGGAGCGCTGCCAGGACTCCTTGATCGGGCCCCAACTCCATTCGGGCAGGCCGAATTCGGCGAACCGCTCGGTGAGCACGATGTGCTCGCACGCCTGCAGGCACATCGAATGCAGCACCTCGACCTGGGCCTCGAGGCCGAGAATCTCGTCGAGGTCGAATTCGTAGTGCACCGACTCGTCCCAGTACGGCCGCGGGTGACCGTTGGTGTCGACACCCGGTGACCCGTAGACCAGACCCTGATCGGCGATGATCCGCTGCCAGCTCGCGCGTGGCCGGCCGCGCATTCGTCGCATCTAGGATCCTCCTCCACTGTTGCCTGCGGTGCTGCTGCCCAGGCCGCCGCGAACGACGGTGCCGCTCTTGGTGCTGACGTGGGCGTTCTTGGGTTCGACGAAGCTGCCGCCGGTCGGTGGGCGGCCCACGGTGTTATTGCCGCCGTAGTAGTAGCGGTACTGGTTGCCGCCGAAGAAGAAGATGCCGGGGAAGCCGCCGCCGTAGTGGCCTCCCGTGCTCGCGGCGTTCTGAGCCCGCACGCAGTCGTCGTCGGGCACCACGACCTCCTGGCCGTCCTCCTTCTTGACGACGCAGGCTGCGGTCACCTCGTCCGGTGCGGTGACCGCCTCGTAGATGAGGTAGCCCGCGCCGACCACCGCGGCGATCCCGGCGATCGCGACGCCGCCGATGAGCATCTTCTTGCGCTTGCGCCGCTTGGCTTCCAGCGCCTGTTCGGCGGCCCGCTGCGCTTCCTCGGCCCGCTTGCGTGCCTTCTCCCTAGCGCGCGTCTCGGCCAGTGTCGGCGGCCGCGGCTGCGTCACACCCGGTTCCTGGCGCTGAACGCTGCCGCGCATGCGGCGCATCGGCTCCTCGCGAGCTTCGCCCTCGGCCGGTTCGTTCGGCGTGGTGCCAGTGGGTTTCGATTCACCCGGCTCACCCGGCGCAGGGGGCTCGACACCCTGGGCGGCAGTCGCGCCGGACAGCCAGTCCGGCATGCCGGGCAGCGGTGTACCGGTCGGTGGTTCCGCGAAACCAGGTGTGGCCGACGAGCTGTCGTCGCGACCGGTGCCCGTCGCATCGGCCCCGGTCGTGTCGCGGCGTTCGGGATCGCGGGACTCGCGATCGCCTGGGCGGTTACCGGACTGTTCAGTTGCCAACGATCGACTCCCTGTTCCCCGCCACTACCGTTCCTCGAAGCCGGAGATCCCGCCTTGCGCGGCGCTCCAGTCTTCCACAACCAGATCGACGCGGCCAGGCGTGTTGCCGGACCGCAACAGATCGAGCAGGCTCTCGCATTTCTCGCGCGGCCCTTCCGCCACGACGTGCACGCGCCCGTCGCGGGCGTTGCGGGCATGGCCGACGAGACCCAGCTCCAAGGCGCGGGCGCGGGTCCACCACCGGAATCCGACGCCCTGCACCAGCCCGTGCACCCATGCGCTCAGCCGAACCGGATCCGCCATCACGAGTCGATCTGGAACGACAGGTTCACCTTCGTCCCGGCCTGCAGGGTCCGGCCCACCGTGCACACCTTGTCGATCGCGCGCTGCACGGTCACCAGCAGCCGCTGCCGACCGGCCTCGTCGAGTTCGCTGAGATCCAGTTCGAGGACCTCGTCCAGCTGCGGGTAGACCTCGCTCTCGCGGTCGGCCGCGCCCGACACCCGGATGGTGACGTCGTAGTTGTCGCCGAGCCGATTCGACAGCGGGAAGTCCGAACTCATCCCCGTGCAGGCGGCCAGCGCGATCTTGAGCAGCTCACCGGGTGTGAACACACCCTCGACGCTTTCCGGGCCGATCGCCACCTCGGCGCCGCGTGAGCTGCGGCCGGTGTAGCGCCGGGTACCGGTGCGCTCGACCCACAGGGTCGTGGGCGCCTTGCTCGACGCCACGGGTGCCGGGGCAGCGGTCTGTTCAGCCATGTCTAGATCCTGCCATTTGCCCGCTCACCTCCGCATGCCAGCATCGTTCCGAGGAGATTCCGGCCGAAGGCATGCCGGAACGGAGGGGGTGCGACGCCGTCCCGATCACCGGGACCGGCGTACCGAAAACCGCCCTCGGGTCTGCTCCGACCCGCCTACGCTGGCGCGGAGAACGCCGGTAGCGAGTGGACGTAGGTGAAGCCGGTGAGTGTCAGCGTCGATATCTACGACCCCGACCTGTATGTCGGCGGGCCGATTCACGACATCTTCGCCGAACTGCGGCGCAGCGATCCGGTGCATTGGCAGGACATGCCCGGCGAACCCGGATATTGGGCGGTGCTCACCCACGCCGACGTTGTTCATGTGGCCCGTAATCCGCGGTTGTACTCCGCCGAGCGGGCGGGTGTGCTGCTCGAGGATCCGCCGCCGCAGCGGCTGGCGCAGAGCCGCAACATGCTGTTGATGATGGATCCGCCGCGGCACACCGGCTACCGCAAACCGGTCGCCGAACATTTCAAGGCCCGGGTCATCGGCCGCCTCGCGGGCCGCGTGCGTGAGCTGACCCGCAGGCTGCTGTCCGACGTGGACGGCACCGTCGAATTCGTCCACGACGTGGCCGGTGTGCTGCCCAGTCAGGTGGTCGGCGGGCTGTTCGGCATTCCGGAACCCGACTGGCCGCTGATCCGGCGCTGGGCCGAGCAGTCCACCAGCTCCCAGGACCCCGAGCTGATCGGAGACTCGGCATTCCGGCAAGAAGCGCGCCGGAACGATGAGGGGGAAGCCGAGCTGAGCATGATGGTGCGCTACGGGGTCGACTTCGCCATCGGCCGTCGCGCCGACGAACGTCCCCGCGAGGACCTGACCTCACTCATCCTGTCCGGCAGCTTCGGCGGTCGTCCGATGTCGGAACCGGAATTCGGCGCCTTCTTCACCCAACTGGTCACCGCGGGCAACGACACCACCAAGGCCATGCTGTCGTCGGGTCTGCAACTGCTGCTGGACCATCCGGATCAGATGCGGCAGTTGCGCGCCGAGCCGGGCCTGATCCCCGCCGCGGTGGAGGAGATCCTGCGCTACGCCAATCCGCTGCACTACTTCCGCCGCACCGCCACCGAGGACACCGAATTGCACGGGGTGCCGATTCGCGCGGGCGACAAGGTCGCCATGTGGTACACCTCCGCCAATCGGGACGAAACCGTCTTCGACGATCCGCAGCGCTTCGACATCCGCCGAAATCCCAACCCGCACTTGTCGTTCGGCACCGCCCATCACTTCTGCCTGGGCGTGCATCTGGCCCGGCTGGAGGGCCGGGTGTTCTTCGAGGAGCTGCTGACCGCCTTCCCCGGCATCGAGGCAGCGGGCCCGGCCCGGCGCATCCGCTCCAACCTCGTCAACGGATGGAAGACACTGCCGATCCGCTTGTCGCGCTGAGGATTACGCCTGGAACCGGTAGCCCATCCCGGCCTCGGTCAGCAGATGCTTGGGATGCGACGGATCGTCCTCCAGCTTGCGCCGCAGCTGCGCCAGATACACCCGCAGATAATGGGTTTCGGTCGCGTACGACGGACCCCACACCTCGCGCAGCAGTTCTCGCCGTCCCACCAGCTTGCCCTGATTGCGCACCAGCATCTCCAGCACACCCCATTCGGTGGGGGTGAGATGCACGTCCTGACCGTGCTTGGTCACCTTCTTGGCCGCGAGATCCACCGTGAAGGAGGAGGTTTCGACCACCGGATCGGCGCTGTCGCCGCCCGCGGCGGCGCGGCGCACCGCCGCCCGCAACCGGGCCAGCAGCTCGTCCATGCCGAACGGTTTCGTCACGTAGTCGTCGGCGCCCGCATCGAGCGCCTCCACCTTGTCGGTGGAGTCGGTGCGCGCCGACAGCACGATGACCGGGGCCTGACTCCAGCCGCGCAGGCCCGCCAGCACATCGATGCCGTCCATATCGGGCAGCCCGAGGTCGAGCACCACCACGTCCGGATGCTTCTCCGCAGCCGCACGCAGCGCCGCGGCGCCGGTCGAGGCGGTGATCACCTCGTAGCCGCGCACCGACAGGTTGATGCGCAGTGCCCTCAGGATCTGCGGTTCGTCGTCGACCACGAGCACTTTGGTCGCCGCCGGATGGGATTGGTCGCGCTCCCGGGGCCCTATCGCCGGTGTCGTCACCCGTTCTCCTGTTCTTGTTGATCAGCCGGCAGATCTACCACCATCGTCAGTCCTCCACCGGGGGTCGGTTCGGCGTGGACGGTGCCGCCCATGGCCTCCACGAATCCCCGGACCACGGACAGTCCCAGCCCGACACCGGTGGAGTTGTCCCGATCGCCGAGGCGCTGGAACGGTTCGAACAGTTGGTCCTCCATGCCCGTAGGCACTCCGGGACCGTAATCGACGACGGTAACCGACACTCGGTCGCCAGTGCGTTCGGCGGTCACCCGAATGGGCGTGTCGTTGGGGGAATAGCGCAGCGCGTTATCGATCAGATTGGCCAGCACCCGCTCCAGCAGGCCGCTGTCGGCATGCACCGAGACGTCGCCGACCTCCACCTTCACCCGATCCACCCCGGCCCGGCGCACCCCACGGGTGCCCATGCCGACGCTGACCACCGCCCGGTGCACCACTTCCTCCAGATACACCCGGCGCAGCTGCGGTTTCACCACGCCCACGGCCAGTCGCGACGAGTCCAGCAGATTTCCCACCAGGCCGGTGAGCTGGTCGACCGATTCCTCGACGGTTTCCAGCAGTTCGGCGGTGTCCTCGGGGGAGAATTCGACGTCGTCGCTGCGCAGGCTCGACACCGCCGCCTTGGCCGCCGCCAGCGGGGTGCGCAGGTCGTGGCTGACCGCCGACAGCAGGGCGCGGCGCAGCCGGTCGGCCTCGAGGACTCCGGCCGCGGCCTGTGCCTCGTCGGCCAGCTGCCGCCGCTGCACGAGTCCGGCGGCTTGATTGGCGACCGCACCGAGCACCAGCCGATCGGCGGGCGACAGCGATGGGCCGCTCAGTAGCAGCCAATGAGTGTCGTCCCCGGCCTCGATGGCGGCGTCGGCCTCGGCCACCTTCCGCGGCGGATCCTCGCCGACGCAGGCCAGGACCGAGTCGTCGGTGACGAAGCTGACCGCGCGCTGACCGTAGGTCTCGCGCGCCCGCTCGAGCAGGTCGTGCAGATCCGCGCCGTGCAGGACCGCCCCGGCGAACAGGGTGAGCAGCTCGGCCTGCCGGGATGCCTGGCGGGCCTCGCGGCGTCGTTTCGCCGAGATGTCGACCAGTGCCGCGACCGCGACCGCGACCATCGCCATCACCACGATGGTGAGGAAGTTGTTCAGCTCGGCAACGGTCACGCTGTAGCGGGGGGAGACGAAGAACCAGTTCAGCAGCATGCCGCCGAGTACCGCCGACAGCGCGGCCGGCGCGACCCCGCCGAGCAGCGACACCCCGATCACGCCGATGAAGTACAGCGCACTCTTCCCGGCCAGATCCAGCGGCCGATCGAGCCAGAAGTGGCAGACGGCGGTGATCAGCGAGGGCACCGCCAGCGCCACGAGCCACGACGAGAGCTTGTGTTCCCGAGGCATCAGCGAGGACCAGCGGAAACCGCGTTTGGCCTCCTCATGGGTGACCATGTGCACGTCGATCTTTCCCGACCTCTGCACCACGCTCGACCCGATGCCCTCGTCCAGGATGCGGGCCCAGCGCGACCGCCGCGAGGTACCCAGCACCAGCTGGGTGGCGTTGACCTGACGGGCGAAGTCGAGCAGCGCGGTGGGCACATCGTCGCTGGTGACCGTGTGCAGGCTGGCACCGAGACTGTCGGCCAACTCCCGCAGCCGGGTCAGCCGCTGCGTGGACACCCCGACCAGGCCGTCGCCGCGCACCACATGCACCACGATCAGATCGGCGCTGGATTTGGTGGCGATGCGGCTGGCCCGGCGCACGATGGTCTCGGACTCCGGGCCGCCGGTGACCGCGACCACCACCCGCTCGCGGGCCTCCCACAGGTCGGTGATCCGGTGATCGGCCCGGTACTTCGCCAGCGCGGCATCGACCTGATCGGCCAGCCACAGCAGCGCCAATTCCCGTAGCGCCGTGAGGTTTCCGGTGCGGAAGTAGTTGCGCAGCGCGGCATCGACCTTCTCGGCGGCATAGACGTTGCCGTGAGACAGCCTGCGCCGCAACGCTTCCGGGGTGATGTCGACCAGCTCCACCTGATCGGCTCCGCGAACCACCCAGTCGGGCACGGTTTCTCGCTGCACCACCCCGGTGATCTGCTCGACCACGTCGTTGAGGCTCTCCAGATGCTGCACATTGACCGTGGAGACCACATCGATCCCGGCGCCGAGGATTTCGTGCACGTCCTGCCAGCGCTTCTCGTTCTTCGAACCCGGCACGTTGGTATGCGCGAGCTCATCGATCAGCACCACCGCGGGCTTGCGCCGCAACACCGCCTCGACATCGAGTTCGGGCATGGTGGCGCCGCGATAGGTCATCATCTTCGGCGGAATACGCTCGATGCCGTCCAGCAGTTCGGCCGTCTTCTTGCGCCCGTGTGTCTCCACCACCGCGGCGACCACGTCGCGACCGCGCTCGAGACGCCGATGGGCTTCGGCCAGCATCGCGTACGTCTTGCCCACACCTGGCGCGGCACCGAGGTATATCCGTAGTTGCCCGCGTTTCACTCGTCCATCATCGCGCGTGGGGGCCGTTGCGAGTCTCGCGGCACGCGCGCCCTGGTAGGCGCATTCGCGGTGGAGATCAGGCGCAGCACGAGCGCGCAGCACAGGAAGCCGAGAATCACACTCAGCGTGACCGCGAAATCCGGCACCGTCATCTCCTTGGTCGTCGGGCATCGGCCGCCATGCGTGGCGCGGCCGAACATCACACTGTCTACCGCCGTCCGCGCGTCGGCCGTCGGTCTTGACGGCTTCTTGACGGGGAGGGTCTGGACCTTTACGCGCCGGATGCGACACGCCGGGAACACCCGTAAGTGGGGCATCAATGCGACCGTTCGAGACGCTAAGAAGACGTCAAGAACCTCGAACCTGACAGATTTTGACGCTTGACTCACTGCGGCGCATCACGAGTGCGCTTTATTTACAGAGAGGTTTTCCACACATGTCTGTCGTGGTGTTCACGGTGCTGACCGTGGCGATCTTCGCCGTGCTCGGTGTGATCCAGCGGGGAGTGGAGCGGCTGTGACCCAGAACGTCATCGGTCTCGTGCTGGCCGTCGGCGTCGCCCTGTATCTGGTGGCGGCGCTGCTGTTCCCGGAAAGGTTCTAGGTGACCACGACTACTGCGGGGATCGTCTTCGCGGCGGCCCTGATCATCGCGCTCGCCGTCGTCCACATTCCGCTCGGCGACTACATGTATCGGGTGTACTCGAGCGATAAGCACACTCGCGCCGAGCGCGTCATCTATCGCGTCATCGGCGTGCAGCCGGGGGTCGAACAGACGTGGGCGGTGTATGCCCGCAGCGTGCTGGCCTTCTCGGCGGTCGGCGTGCTGTTCCTGTTTTTCCTGCAGTTGGTGCAGGGCAAGCTGCCGCTGCATCTGCCCGGCCCGGGCACGCCGATGACCGCCGACCTGGCGTGGAATACGGCCATCAGCTTCGTGACGAATACGAACTGGCAGAACTACGCGGGCGATTCGACGCTGGGCCATGTCGTGCAGATGTGCGGGCTGGCGGTGCAGAACTTCGTCTCCGCCGCCACGGGCATGGCCGTGGCTATCGCGCTGGTGCGCGGCTTCGCCCGGCGCCACACCAACGATCTGGGCAACTTCTGGGTGGATCTGGTGAGGGGAACCATCCGCATTCTGTTGCCCATCGCGTTCGTGTTCGCGATCGTGCTGATCGCCGGTGGCGTGATCCAGAACTTCCACGTGTACGACCAGGTCGCACAGACCGTCGGCAATACGGGCACGCAGACCCTGCCCGGCGGGCCGGTCGCCAGCCAGGAGGTCATCAAGGAGCTGGGCACCAACGGTGGCGGCTTCTTCAACGTGAACTCCTCGCACCCGTTCGAGAACCCCACCACCTGGACGAACTTCATCGAGATCTTCCTGCTGCTGGTGATCAGCTTCTCGCTGCCGCGCACGTTCGGGCGCATGGTGGGCAGCACCAAGCAGGGGTTCGCGATCGTGTCGGTGATGGCCGTGCTGGCGCTGGTGAGCGTGACGCTGACCAACTTCTTCCAGCTCCGTCACCACGGCACCGTGCCCACGGCGGTCGGCGCCGCGATGGAGGGCGTCGAAACCCGTTTCGGCGTCTCGAATTCCGCGACGTTCGCCGCCTCCACGACACTGACCTCCACCGGTGCGGTGGACTCCGCGCACGACTCCTACACCAGCCTGGGCGGGCTGTGGCCGCTGTTCAACATGCAACTCGGCGAGGTCGCGCCCGGCGGTGTCGGTTCCGGCCTGTACGGCATGCTGATCCTGGCCGTGATCACGGTTTTCGTGGCCGGGTTGATGGTGGGCCGCACGCCCGAATACCTCGGCAAGAAGATCACGCCCCGCGAGATCAAGTTGGCCGCAGCCTATTTCCTGGTCAGTCCGCTGATCGTTTTGGTGGGCACGGCGATTGCCATGGCGCTGCCCGGTGAGCGTGCCGCGATGGCGAATACCGGGCCGCACGGGTTGACCGAGGTGCTCTACGCATTCACCTCCGCGGCCAACAACAACGGGTCGGCCTTCGCCGGTCTGAGCGGTAACACCGTCTGGTGGAATACCGCGCTCGGCCTGGCCATGGCGCTCGGCCGGTTCATTCCGATCATTCTCGTTCTCGCACTTGCCGGTTCGCTGGCGCAGCAGGGCCACACCCCGGAGTCCATCGGCACGCTTCCGACGCATCGGCCGCAGTTCGTCGGCATGGTCGTCGGCGTGACGCTCATCCTGGTCGCCCTCACCTTCCTGCCCGCGCTGGCGCTCGGGCCGCTCGCCGAAGGAATCCACTCATGACCACCCCCACCCTCGAGACCACCCACGACGGGCATGCCGCGCCCGCGTCGAAGGAGCGGGTGACGCGCGGCCTGTTCGACCCGCAACTGCTGGTCAAATCGCTGCCCGACGCGTTCAAGAAGTTGGATCCGCGCGACCTGTGGCGCAATCCGGTGATGCTGATCGTGGAGATCGGCGCGGTCTGGGCGACGGTTCTGGCGCTGGTGAAGCCGACCTTCTTCGCCTGGGCGATCGTGGTATGGCTGTGGCTGACAGTGCTTTTCGCGAATCTGGCCGAGGCCGTCGCCGAAGGTCGCGGTAAGGCGCAGGCCGACACCTTGCGCAAGGCCAAGACCGATACTGTCGCACGGAGACTCGTCGAATGGCATCCGGGCCAGGAGCGGGTGACCGAAGAGAAGGTCGCCGCCCCGGACCTGCAGCGCGGCGACTACGTCGTGGTCGAGGCCGGACAGGTGATTCCGGGTGACGGCGATGTCGTGGAAGGCATCGCGTCGGTCGACGAATCGGCCATCACCGGTGAATCCGCGCCGGTGATCCGGGAATCCGGGGGCGACCGGTCCGCGGTGACCGGCGGCACCACGGTGCTGTCGGACCGGATCGTGGTCAAGATCACCCAGGAGCCGGGCGCCTCGTTCATCGACAAGATGATCTCCCTGGTGGAGGGCGCGAGCAGGCAGAAGACGCCGAACGAGATCGCGCTCAACATCCTGCTGGCCGCATTGACGATCATCTTCGTGTTCGCGGTGGCGACGCTGCAGCCGCTGGCGATCTTCTCCAAGGCCAACAATCCGGGCGTGGCCGACAGTCAGGCCCTGGACGTCCACGGCGTCACCGGGATCGTGATGGTGTCGCTGCTGGTGTGCCTGATCCCGACCACCATCGGTGCGCTGCTGTCGGCGATCGGTATCGCGGGTATGGACCGGCTGGTGCAGCGCAATGTGCTGGCCATGTCCGGGCGCGCGGTGGAGGCGGCCGGTGACGTGAATACGCTGCTGCTGGACAAGACCGGCACCATCACCCTCGGCAACCGGCAGGCCTCGGAATTCGTGCCGATGCCCGGTATCACCGAGGACGAGATCGCCGATGCCGCACAGCTTTCCAGCCTCGCCGACGAGACGCCCGAGGGGCGCTCGATCGTGGTGTATGCCAAGCAGGCCTACAACAAGCGCGAGCGCACGCCGGGCGAGTTGACCGGTGCCAGGTGGGTGGAATTCACTGCCCAGACCCGCATGTCGGGCGTGGACCTGCACGACGGGCATCAGTTGCGCAAGGGCGCGGCCAGTGCGGTCACCGAGTGGATTCGGTCGCACGGCGGTGAGGTGCCCGCCGAGGTCGGACAGACCGTGGACGGTGTCTCCGCCTCGGGCGGTACGCCTCTGGTGGTCGGCGAGATCAAGGACGGAAAGGCCCGGCTGCTCGGCGTCATTCATTTGAAGGACGTCGTGAAGCAGGGCATGCGTGAGCGTTTCGACGAGATGCGCCGCATGGGTATCCGCACGGTGATGATCACCGGCGACAATCCCTTGACCGCCAAGGCGATTGCCGACGAGGCCGGTGTCGACGACTTTCTCGCCGAGGCCACGCCCGAGGACAAGCTGGCGCTGATCAAGAAGGAGCAGGACGGTGGGCGGCTGGTCGCGATGACCGGTGACGGCACCAACGACGCGCCCGCCTTGGCCCAGGCCGACGTGGGTGTGGCGATGAACACCGGCACCTCGGCGGCGAAAGAGGCCGGGAATATGGTCGATCTGGATTCGGATCCGACCAAGCTGATCGAGATCGTCGAGATCGGCAAGCAATTGCTGATCACCCGCGGCGCGCTGACCACGTTCTCCATCGCCAACGACATCGCCAAATACTTCGCGATCATTCCCGCGCTGTTCGTGGTGCTGTTCCCCGGTCTGGACGTGCTCAACATCATGCGGCTGCACAGCCCGCAATCGGCGATCTTGTCGGCGGTCATCTTCAACGCGCTGGTCATCGTGGCGCTGATCCCGCTGGCTCTGCGTGGTGTGAACTATCGGCCGTCGAGTGCGTCGAAACTGCTCAGCCGCAACCTCGCGATCTACGGTCTCGGCGGCATCGTCGCGCCGTTCATCGGTATCAAGATCATCGACCTTGTCGTCCAATTCCTCCCTGGGATGTCCTGATATGCGCATGTCAACCTGGATCCGGCAACACACCGCGGCGCTGCGTGCGCTGCTCGTGCTCACGGTGATCACCGGAATCGCCTATCCCGCGGTCGTTTTCGCGGTCGCTCAGCTGCCCGGCCTGCACGACAAGGCGGAGGGTTCGCTGGTGAAGCAGGACGGCAGGATCGTCGGCTCGCGCCTGATCGGGCAGGCGTTCACCGACGGTAAGGGCAATGCCCTGGTCCAGTATTTCCAGAGCCGCCCGTCGAATTCGGCGCCGTCGGACGGCAGCATTCCCGACGGCTACGACGCGACCAACTCCGCCTTCGGCAATATGGGCCCGGAGAGCATCGTCGACACCCTCGACCCGGACCCGTCCAAGACGAAGCTGAGCCTGCTGTCGACGGTGTGCTCGCGGAGTAAGGCAGTCGGTGAGCGTGAAGGGGTTTCGGGCGCCCGCCCGTTCTGCACCCCGGACGGCGTCGGCGCGGTCCTGTCGGTCATCGGCCCGCGAGATGCGCACGGCACGGTCGTGAAGCCCACCAAGGTGGTCAGCCTCAACGAGGCCTGCCCGGCCAAGCCGTTCCTGGACGCCTACAAGGGCGTGAAGGTGGACTGTGCGGTGCCGGGGGAGGACTACTCGACGGGCCAGATCGTTCCGATCCCCGGTGACGCATCCTCCGACACCCCCGTCCCCGCCGATGCGGTGACGGCCTCGGCGTCGGGCCTGGACCCGAACATCTCTCCGGAGTATGCGGCGATCCAAACGGCACGAGTCGCCAAGGCGCGCGGAATCTCCGAGGCCCAGGTCCGCACCCTGGTCGAGGCCCACACCTACAAGCGCGACCTCGGGTTCCTGGGCGAGCCCCGGGTAAATGTCCTCGAACTGAACCTGGATTTGGACAAGCAGTACCCGTTCCAGGGCTGAATCGCGCAGACGCGAGGCCCGCCTCCCCGAAAGGGGGAGGCGGCCCTCGCTTTGTGTCCCGCGTGGAGCAGTCGGTCAGCCGCCGTACAGCGCTTCCCAGACATCGAATTTGGACAGGTTGTGGACAACGGTCGCGCCGGCGAGGGTCAGCCGCAGGACCCCGGGGATGCCGTCGGTGGTGTCCCAACTGCCCGACGCTTCGGTGTAGATCAGCCCATGAACGGCGAGCATTCGGAGTGTGCGGCCGAGTTCCCGGCTCGGCATGGCGGCCGCGAGCTCGCGCGCGGTGCGCGGATGGGCCGCGAGGGCATCGAGCACCTCCACGGCGTAGCGATGCCTCACCAGTTCACGGAGCCGAGAGAGATCTGGGTGCTCGTCCATGTCAGTCGTGCTGCTCGAGGAGTACCAGCAGGCCGTCGACCGCGGCCAAGGAAGACCATTGGTCGCGGTAGACGAGGCCGGGGTGCCGGTCGGATCGCGCTATGAACGCGGAGTCCGACGGCGACCAGTGGACGTGGCACGACGACAGAGAGACCTTGCCGTTCGTCATCGCTATGTCACCAACCTCTTGCACTCGGTCGTTTCCGGAATATCCATTCAACGCCCGCCCCGCCCCCACACCCTGCGCATTTACGCTTCCTCTACTACGCAGGCCGTAGTCTTTCCGCGGTCTTGGCGGGTACGGTCACACGCGCATTCCGGCGCGGCGCTCCCGAGCCGGAGCGCCGGTCAGGGGCTGGGTTCTCAGAAGGTGAAGCGGAAGACTCGGATCCAGTCGCGGAGGGCGGGGATTCGGGTCAGGAGGCGGTAGAGGGTGCGGTAGGCGGGGTGGGGGATTCGGGGGTATTGCGGGACTATGGCTGCGGTGTCCGCGTGGGTCAGGCGGGGGTTCCACTGTTCGACGACGCGTCCGTCCTCGATGGCCGTCGAGTAGGCGGGGTAGCTGGTCAGGCGGCTCGGAATGCGTTGGAGGAAGCGGGTCATTCCGGCCGAGACCCCGTCGAACAGGAGTTCTC
The DNA here is from genome assembly GCF_015477765.1 of Nocardia transvalensis. Lineage (GTDB taxonomy): Bacteria > Actinomycetota > Actinomycetes > Mycobacteriales > Mycobacteriaceae > Nocardia > Nocardia transvalensis_A. The sequence continues at coordinate 147,731 of NZ_JADLQQ010000004.1, forward strand.
CGGCGGGAAATCGGTCCGTAATCCGTTGCAGGAGTAGGCGGATGTCGGGTTCGTCGAGGTACATGAGGACGCCCTCGGCGATGATCAGAACTGGATTCTCGGCGGGGATCTCGGTCAACCAGTCCGGATCGGTGACCGAGGACGGCAGCATCCGGTAGCGGTCGGTCTCCTCGTAGAGCTTGCGCCGGAGGTCGATCACGTCGGGGAAGTCGACATCGAACCAGCGCACGCCCTCCGGGAGCGCCAGCCGCAACGGCCGGCTGTCCAGGCCGCAACCGAGCTGAACCACTGTCGCATCGGGATGTCTCCGCAGGAAATCGCCGGCCCACTCGTCGAACTGTCTGGCCCGCACCGCCACCAGAAACCGGTTACCGGCGGTCCATTTCAACTTCCCGAAGTTGTAGTCGATCCGGTCGACCGCCTCGGCCGCCGCGCGATCCCCGAGGATCGGCTCCTTCTCCCGGCTGTCCAACGCCCTCAGATACAGCGTCACCAACATGGTGGACTGCACCCCGCCGAGCTCGACCTTCCCTGTCGTCATGCTCCACCCCTCTGCGATCCGCGGTGTATCCCATCTCGTCACATGGTGTCGACATCACCAGTGTGCTCCCGGAATCCGGCGAGCAGGATGCGGAATCATCGGGCGTAGAGGGGATGTGACGGCGCTCAGCGCAGGGCGCTACCGGCCAGCCACTCGTCCCACGGAATTGTCCAGTCGCCGTTGTTCCATGACGCCTGGGCCGGGCCGGTGGTGTTGCGGATCTCCACCACGTCGCCGGGGAGTGACCAGTTGTAGAACCATTTGGCGTTGTCGCCGTTGAGGTTCAGGCAGCCGTGGGAGGTGTTGGTGTTGCCCTGGGCCCAGACCGTGGAATCGAGTTGGTGCAGATAGATTCCGTCGCCGCTGATGCGGGTGGCCCAGGGGATGGCCTCCTTGTAGCCGAGCCGGGAGTTGACCGGCAGGCCGTAGGTGGAGGAGTCCATGATCACCGGGTTGCCCTTGTCCTGCACGGTGTAGATGCCGGCGGGGGTGTTGAAGTAGATGGTCTTGTTGCCGACCACCTCGCTGCCGCCGCGGCCCATCGAGGTGGGCATCGAGCGGATCAGCTTGCCGTTCTCGTAGACATCGACCATGTGGGTGTTGTCGTCGGCGATGGAGACGTGCGACGGGCCGATGGTGAAGGAGGTCTTGGCATCCTCCTGCCCGTACAGGCCGTTGCCCAGCTGCTGGCCGTAGATCTTGGCCTGCACGGTCACCTTCGTGCCTGGTGCCCAATACTTCTCCGGGCGCCAGTGCGCATTGCGCTTGTCCAGCCAGTACCAGGAGCCCTGCACCGGTGGATCGGCGGTGACCTGCAGCCGCTTCTCGGCGGCCGCCTTGTCGGGGATGTCCTCGTCGAAGTGCGCGACGATCACCGTGCCGACGCCGTAGGTGGCGCCCTCGGCGAGCGGCTGGCCGCCGGTTGTGGTCAGATACAGCTTGGTCTGATTGCTCGGGGTGAGGGTCGAGAACGAGGCCTTCGTCGGGCCGGTCGGGCCGGTGACGGAGATTCCCTGCGCGGTGACGGTGTAGGTATGATCGTATCCAAGCGGACCGGTCGGTTTCCAAGCCGTCTTGTCCGGGGTCAGAATGCCCTCGACGGGCTTGCCCTGCTCGTTCTCCATGGTGACCGAGGTCAGGATTCCGTCGGAGGCGCTCACCTCGATCTTGCCCAGCGGGTCGACGTCCTTGCTGCCGTCCCCCGGCGTCACCGCGATGACGGGTCCCGCCGGGCCGGGAGCCTCGGGCGCCGATTTCGACGCTGTTCCCGACGAAGATGAGCACGCGGCCATCAGCATCGTCACCAGGGCGAAGCCCAGGGCAATACTGAATCGGCAGCGGCGACCTGACATGGTGTCTCCTGCGCTCGCCGTGCGCCTGGGCGGACGAGAACCCCCGCAGCGCACCAATCGCCTAACTGTCTCGACGGGTAGTTTACGGGGCGGCCCGAGGGCGCGGCACCCCGAGGTGTTGCCCCATGTTTACGCGGTGGCTGCCGGGGTACCCCAGTTACCGTTCTGTGTCCGTCGATAGCGGATCGTAAGGATGCACGGCCACGAGCCAACGCGTCTGCTAGGGAAGTAGATTATGAGCGCTAACCTGATGATCGTAGAGGACGACGACCGGGTCCGGAGCGCCCTGCGGCTGGCCATGGAGGATGAGGGCTACGACGTCGCCGAGGCGGAGGAGGCCGAGGATGCGCTCGAACACCTGCGCGACAACGGCGCGCCGGATGTGATGATCGTCGACCTGATGCTCGGCGATATGGACGGCTTCTCCTGCATCCGGGAGATCCGCCGCGACCACGACGTACCGATCATCGTGGTGAGCGCGCGTGACGACACTCACGATGTGGTGGCCGCGCTGGAGGCCGGTGCGGACGATTTCGTGACCAAGCCGTTCGAGATCAAGGAGATCACCGCCCGGATGCGGGCGCTGCGCCGGCGCGCCCAGCAGTTCGCCGAGCCGCCCACCCCGCAGGAGGTGGTGCTCGATGCCGATCCCGAAGCGCCCCTGCTGCTTTCGGCCGATGCGGGGACGGTGCGCCGGGGTGAGGAGGAGCTGCATCTGACCCTCACCGAATTCCGGCTGCTGTGCGAGCTGGCCGAGACCCCGGGCCGGGTGCTGTCGCGCAGCGTGCTGCTCGAAAGGGTATGGGACCGTGGCTTTTTCGGTGACGAGCGGATCGTGGACGTGCATGTGCGCCGCCTGCGCACCAAGATCGAAAAGGATCCGTCGGAGCCCGCCATCGTGGTGACCGTGCGCGGGCTCGGCTACCGGCTCGATGTCCAGCGCTAGCAGATTCTTCCGATACAGTTTGCCTCGGCGGCAAAGTTTGCGTGGCCGTGCGGTTTTCGCGTTCGCGGTGACAGCGGGCGTGGTATCGGCGCTCTTGGCGGCGACGGTGGCCGCATTCGGCCGCGGCTTCGGGGAGACCGTTGCCGTCTGTGCGATCGGCGGCACCGGAATCGGCGCGATCTTCGGGCTGTGGCTGTCGCGGCGGCTGCTGGAACCCCTGCATCAGGTGACCGGCACCGCGGCGCGGATCGCCTCGGGGCAACTCGGCACCCGCCTGCCCGATACCGACGACCCGGATCTGGCGCCCACCGTGGACGCGTTCAACGCCATGGTCGATTCGCTGCAGCGGCGCATCGATCGGGAACGGCGGCTGGTGGGTGATGTGAGTCACGAATTGCGGACCCCGCTCACCACCTTGACCACCAGCGTGGGCGTGATGGCCCGATATCGCGATGAGCTGCCCGAACGGTCGCAGCGGGCGCTGGAGCTGGTGCGGGCCGAATTGGATCATCTGCGCCGATTACTCGACGATCTGCTGGCTCTCGCGCGCGCGGAGGCGCGTATGCACGGCGCCGACGCCGAGCCGCTGTCGATGCGCGAGCTGCTCACCCACACGCTGGCCGAACTGCGCTATCCGCCCGAGCTGCTGACCGTCACCGCCGACGGCATCGTGACCGGGCGCAAACTGGAACTGGAACGGGCGGTGGTAAACCTGTTGGAAAACGCGCAACGCCACGGCGGCGGGGCGGTCGGTGTCGGTCTGGCTAGAGTGGGAACCGAGATCGTCATCACAGTCGACGACGCCGGGCCGGGTGTGGCACCCGAGGACCGGCAACGTGTCTTCGAACGCTTCGTCACAGTGCGGCGTGGTCGCCGCTCGGGAACCGGCACCGGGATCGGGCTGGCGTTGGTCGCCGAAACCGTTGCGGCCCATGGGGGCCGAGTGGAGTGCGCGGATCGGCCGGGCGGTGGCGCGCGGTTCACGCTGTGGTTGCCGATGAGTGACGCAACTCACTGAAAATGCTGCTGTAACACGACTGTAATGCAGTCGACAGGTTGGCCTCAAAGTAAGTTGGCAAATCTTAAATACGTGCTGCAGATCCGAACACGGAGTATGCCGATCAGTTCATCCGCCACCACGACACTCGAAAGGGGTTGGGAAACACCTGCGCCCGCGCTGATTCGCCCACCGCGACTCGGCGACGGAGCTGCCATGTGGCGGATCGCCGTCGATTCCAAGGTGCTCGACGCGAATTCCAGTTATGCATATCTGCTGTGGTGTCGTGATTTCCGGGGCACCTCGGTCGTCGCCGAAATCGACGACCGAATCGCCGGATTCGTCACCGGATATCTGCGCCCGGAGGCGCCGGATGTGCTGTTCATCTGGCAGGTCGCCGTCGACCACGATTTCCGCGGCCGGGGGCTCGGTGTCGCGATGCTGGACGATTTGGTAGAGTCCGTTGCGGCCCAAGGGATTTCGACTCTGGAGACGACGGTGTCGCCGGATAACGAGGCCTCGCTGGCGATGTTCGCCTCCCTGGCCCGTCGGCGTGACGCCGAGCTCACCAAACAGACGTTGTTCGAACCGCAGGATTTTCCGGACGGGCACGAGCCCGAGGACCTGTACCGGATTGCGCCGCTGAAAGCCGCGGCGCGAGCCACGGCAGAGGACGTGGCGCACACATCACGGAAGGATCATCGATGACCACCGCTGAGATGACCGTTTTCGAAAATTTGGAATCGAACGTGCGTGGCTATTGCCGTTCCTGGCCGACGCTGTTCGATACGGCCCAGGGCGCGTGGTTGCGCGATGGCAATGGCCGAGATTATCTGGACTTTTTCGCCGGTGCGGGCGCCTTGAACTACGGGCACAACAATCCGGTGCTCAAGCAGGCCCTGCTGGATTACATTGCCCGCGATGGCATCACCCACGGCCTGGACATGTCGACGGTGGCCAAGCAGCAGCTGCTGGAGACCATCAACACCGTCCTGCTGGACCCACGCGGTCTGGACTACAAGGTGCAGTTCCCCGGGCCGACCGGCGCGAACGCGGTGGAGGCGGCGCTGAAGCTGGCCCGCAAGGTGACCGGGCGCACCACGATCCTGAACTTTACGAACGCGTTTCACGGGATGACGCTGGGCGCGCTGTCGGTCACCGGCAACGCCGCCAAGCGGGCCGGTGCGGGCGTGCCGCTGGTGCACGTCAATCCGATGCCCTACGACGGCTACCTCGACGGCTCCGACGGGCTGGCGTGGATGGAACGGGCGCTGGACGACAACTCCTCCGGCGTGGACAAGCCCGCGGCGGTGATCGTGGAGACCGTGCAGGGTGAGGGCGGCGTCAACGTGTCGCGGCCGGAGTGGCTCAAGCGGCTGGCCGAACTGTGCTCCTCGCGCGGGATTCTGCTGATCGTCGACGACGTGCAGATGGGTTGCGGGCGCACCGGCCCGTTCTTCTCCTTCGAGGTTGCGGGCATCACCCCCGATATCGTGACGCTGTCGAAATCCATTGGTGGATACGGTCTTCCGCTGGCGCTGGTGCTGATGCGCCGCGATCTGGACCAGTGGGCGCCGGGTGAGCACAACGGGACCTTCCGCGGCAACAACCCCGCCTTCGTCACCGCCCAGGCCGCACTCGAGCACTTCTGGTCCGACGGGCGGCTGGAGGAGTCGACGGCGGCCAAGGGGGAGCGGATCCGAAAGTCGTTCGCCGCGTTGGCCGACAACTATGATGGGGTGTCCACCCGCGGCCGCGGCCTGGTGCACGGGCTGGTGTTCGACGAGGCCTCTCAGGCGGGAAAGGTCAGCCGCATCGCCTTCGAACACGGCCTGCTGGTGGAGACCTCCGGCGCCGAGGACGAGGTGGTGAAACTGCTACCGCCGCTGACGATTACCGATGACGAACTCGACCACGGCCTGAGCATTCTCGGCCGCGCGGTCGATATGGTGCGAGGAGGCAACTGACCCATGATCGTGCGGACCACCGCGGAGATCACCGGTACCGACCGCGATGTCGCGGACGCGGGCTGGCGCAGCAAGCGCATCATCCTGGCCGGTGACGGGGTCGGTTTCTCCTTCCACGAGACCACCATTCAGGCCGGCACCAGCCACGAGTTCCACTACGCCAACCACGTCGAGGCGGTGTGGCTGGTCGAGGGCGAGGGCACGCTCACCGATCTGGACAACGGTGTCAGCTACGAATTGGCGCCCGGCTCGATGTATCTGCTGGACGGACACGAGCGCCATCGCGTCGAAACCCGCACGCAGATGCGGATGTTGTGCGTGTTCAATCCGCCGGTGACCGGTCAGGAGGTGCACGACGAGAACGGCGTCTATCCCTTGGTCGCCGTAGCCGAATAGGTGAGGAGGAGAACACTTCGATGACGTTGGCAGACAGTCGACTCGACCGCTACCCCACCCGCACCGCCGGGCCCGCGCCGCTGGTCGAGCGCACCGATCCCACCGTGTGGGGACGGATCGAGACGCCCGCGCTGGCGAACTTCGACGCCGACGGGTACGCGATCATCGACGAGTTGCTGACACCGGTCGAGGTGGCCGACTTCGCCGCCGAGATCGACCGCCTGGCAAGCGATCCCGAGCTGCGGCTGGACGAGCGGGTGATCATCGAGAAGAAGTCGAACCGGGTGCGGTCGATCTTCGAGGTGCACAAGATCAGTGCGGCCGTCGCCGCGCTGGTGCGGGACGAGCGCGTGGTCGGGATGGCCCGGCAGGTGCTCGGCTCGGATGTGTACATCCACCAGAGCCGGGTGAACTACATGCCCGGATTCGAAGGCGCCGGCTTCTACTGGCATTCGGACTTCGAGACCTGGCATGCCGAGGACGGTATGCCGTCGCCGCGGGCGGTGAGCCTGTCGATCGCGCTGACCGACAACTACCCGTTCAACGGCAGTCTGATGGTGATGCCCGGCTCGCAGCGCACCTATGTGCCGTGCCAGGGCGAGACCCCGGCCGACCACTACCGGGAATCGTTGCGGGAGCAGCAGATCGGCGTGCCGTCGCATGCGCACATCACCGAACTGGCGGACCGGTACGGCATCGCCCAGTTCACCGGTGCGCGCGGCTCGGCGCTGCTGTTCGATTCGAACATCATGCACGGCTCGGCGAACAACATCACCCCGTTCCCGCGCTCGAACATCTTCCTGGTGTTCAACAGCGTCGAGAACACCCTGCAGGAGCCGTACGCCGCCCCCGCTCCCCGCCCGACCCACATCGCCGCCCGGGATTTCACTCCCGTGCGCTGATGAACCCGCGCCGCCGCCCACGGGACGACACGGCGGCGCACCGGAGCCGGTCCTCGTCGGGACGACCGGCCCGACCCCCGAGGCGCCCCACTGTGCCGGCAGTGGGGCGCCTCACCCATTCCCACCCCAGCCGCTGCGGGATTAGGGGCGGGTGAGGGTGGCGTAGCGGGTGATGTGGTGGGTGGTGGGCCCCCATTCGTTTTGGATGGCGGTGAGGCGTTTGAAGTAGTGGCCGATGGGGAGTTCTTCGGTCATGCCCATGGCGCCGTGGAGTTGGACGGCGTGTTGGCCGATGAAGCGGGCGGCGCGGCCGATGGTGGCCTTGGCGGCGGCTGCGGCGCGGGCGCGGATCGGGGGCTCGGCGTCCAGTTTCAGGGTGATGAGATAGGCGGCGGCGGTGGCCTGTTCGAGTTCCAGGTGCATGTCGACCATGCGATGTTGCAGCACTTGGAAACTCGCGATCGGCACGCCGAACTGATGGCGCTGCTTGGCGTATTCGACCGTGTCGGTGAGGACCCGGCGCATGGCGCCCACGGCCTCGGCGGAGAGGGCGGCGATGGCCTCGTCGACGGCGGTGGCGAGGGAATCGCCCGCCGCGCCTTCGGTTCCCAGCAGCGCATCGCCCGGGACCCGGACATTCTCGAGGACGATATCGGCGGCGCGACGCTCGTCGATGGTCCGGTAGGAATGCAGGGTCAGGCCCGCGGTGCCCGCGTCCACGACGAACAGCGACGGGCCGTCCGAGCCGGGCGTGCGCGCGGTGACCAGCAGGTGGGTGGCCAGGGGAGCGCTGGTCACGACGATCTTGGTGCCGTCGAGCACCCACGCATCGCCGTCGCGCCGCGCGGTGGTCGAGACCCGGGTCAGGTCGTAGCCCGAATCCGCCTCCAGCGCCGCAAGTCCCGCGATCACCTCACCGGCGGCGATGCCCTGCAGCAGGGATTCGGCGCGGGCGCCACCGGCGCGCCGCAGCAGTCCGCCGCCCACCACCACGGTGTCGACGTACGGCTCCACGACCAGGGCACCACCCAGTGCCTCGGCGATGATCATGGTCTCCACCGCGCCACCGCCGAATCCCCCCACGGCCTCGGGCAGACTCGCGCCGAGGATGCCGACCTCCTCGGCGAAGGCACGCCAGATCTCCGGCTGCCAGCCCGCGCCGACGCGGGCCGCGGCGCGGCTCTTCTCCAGGTCGTAGCGGGCCGTCAGGAAATCTGTGACGGTGTTGCGGAGCAGCTGTTGTTCGGCGGTCAGTTCGAAGTCCATGTCACAGTCCCAGGGTTGCCTTGGCGATGATGTTGCGCTGAATCTCGTTGCTGCCCGCATAGATCGAGCCGGCGCGGTCGTTGAAATAGCGCAGCGGCGCGACCGCCTGCCATTCCTCGCCGCTGACGTAGCCGTCGGCGGGCGGCAGGTAGTCGGCCACCGGACCGCCCGGCATGGTCGCGTGCGGCTGGTAGACGCGCCCGCGCGGGCCCGCCGCCTCGAGGGCGAGTTCGGTGAGCTGCTGGCTCAATTCGGTGCCGAGGATCTTCAGCGTCGAGGCCGCCGGGCCGGGGTTGCGGCCGTGCGAGATCGCCGACATCGTGCGGTATTCCAGGATCTCCAGCACGTCGGCACGGATGCGGGCGTCGGCCAGTTTCGCGGAGAACGCCGGATCATCCAGCAGCGCACCGCCATTCGGGCCGGGCTGACCGGCGGCCTGATTCGCCAGGGCCTCGGCCAGCACCTGCAGGGTGGGACCGTATGCGGCGCCGCCGCGTTCGAAGTTCAGCAGGTATTTGGCGACGGTCCAGCCATCGTCGATGCGGCCCAGGACATTGGTCTTGGGCACCCGCACCTGATCGAAGAACACCTGATTCTGCACCTGTTCGCCGGAGGTCATGACCAGCGGACGCACCTGGATGCCCGGGGCGTCCATGGGGATGAGCACGAAGGTGATGCCCTGCTGCTTGCGGGCCAGCTTCGACGTGCGGACCAGGCAGAAGATCCAATTCGCTTCCGTCGCATGGGTGGTCCAGATCTTGCTGCCCGTGCACACCAGATCGTCACCGTCGTCGACGGCGGCCATGGTGAGCGAGGCCAGATCCGAACCCGCCTCCGGCTCCGAATAGCCCTGGCAGAAGAAGAGCTCGCCAGTGAGGATGCGCGGCAGGAAGAACGCCTTCTGGTCCTCGCTGCCGAAGGCGATGATGGCGTGCGCCACCATGCGGATGCCCATCGGCGACAGCGCGGGCGCGCCGGCCAGGGTCGATTCCCGGTCGAAGATGTAGTGCTGGGTGAGGCTCCAGTCGCAGCCGCCGTACTCCACCGGCCAGGCGGGTGCGGCCCAGCCGCGGGCGTGCAGGATGCGCTGCCACGCCATGCTGGCCTCGTGATCCGGGTAGACGCTCGTGGCGAGCTGCCCGGCGCGGCGTAGCTCGGGGGTCAGGTTCTCGTCCAGAAAACGCCGCACCTCGTCGCGAAACGCCAGATCGGTGGGCGACCAGTCCAGATCCACGGACAACTCCTTGTGCGATAAGTGGAGCTCCACCATCTCATTTTCCCGCATCCAAGCGCAAATGGTCGTTAACTTAAGTGTCTTTTGCCCTCCCGCGACCCGCGGAGCGCTCTCGCATCCCTGTTGCCTCGCGGAGCGCTCTCACGCCCCCATTGCCTCGCTGAGCGCTCTCATATCCCTATGCCTCGCGGAGCGCTCTCACATCCCTGGCCGAAGGCCAGGGTTGACATTCCAATGTGGAGGATGGACCATGGAACTATCTTCCACTTTGGAATATCGACAGGATCCACGTCATGCACATCTCGACCGATATCCGCGTCTCCGATGCCGAACGGCAGCAGGTGGCCGACCTGCTGGTTCGGTATGTGGGCGAGGGACGAATCACCCTGGGCGAATACGACGAGCGCGTGGCCCGCGTCTATGCCGCTACGACACGTGATGATCTGCGGTTGGTGCTGTCGGACTTGCCGAAGCCGGTAAGCCGTGCGGCCCGGCCGAATTCGACAGCCGCGCGCTCCGTGCGCCTTCCGATCTGGCAACGCATCGAGGGCGGCGCCTGGCTCGGCGTCGGCGTGCTGTGCCTGGTGATCTGGGGGCTGATCTCGCTGGGCGCCGGGCAATTCACCTACTTCTGGCCGATGTGGGTCATCGGCCCGTGGGGTGCGGTGCTGGCGTTGCGGGCCCTCACCGGCTTCGAGGCCCGCGGGTGCCACCGTGTGAGGTAGGTGTGTCATGTCGGCTTACACTCTGCTGCTCATCGTGCACATCGTCACCGGGAGCGCGGGGCTGTTGCTGGGCCCGATCGTGATGTGGGTGGACACCCGGGGCCGGGATCGCACCTACGGCAGCGTGTATGTGGCTCTCGTTGTGGCCGTGGCAATTTCGGCCGTTGGACTGGTGGTGGTGCGTCGCCACGATCTATGGTGGCTCATTCCGGTCTCGGCACTGACCGTGGCACTGGCCGTCATCGCTCAGCGCAGGATCGGGCGCCCCGAACGCTTCCGCGGCCACCTCTACGTCCACTGTCAGGGCGGCTCCTATATCGCCTTGGTCACCGCCACGGTCGTGGTCTCGTTCGCACTCGACGGCCCCCTCACCGGCGGCTGGCAGCTGATCGCCTGGCTCGGCCCGACCGCGATCGGCGCACCGCTGCTGGAGGTCTGGCGGCGCCGGGCATTCGGGCCCGAAACCGACCGTCGGTCCGCAAACTTCGGTCCGACACACCCAATTCGGGCATGGTGACCACCAATTTCGCACAGTAGCTTGCGATCTCGAGCACTCTGTAGGGAAAGATAGGGCCCCATGACCGCATCTCGAGTGTTTCGTTCGTTGTTGCGTGCCGTGCCCGCGGTGCTCATCGCCGTGATCGCCGCCGCCACCTTCGCCGCGGCCGGTGGCGTGGCGGCCGCCCAGGCGCCCGGCATTCCCGCACTGCCCGGTGGTGTGCAGCGCCTGCAGGTCGCGCCCGGCCAGAACACCGGCGCCAGCGGCAGCGTCATCCGGGGTAAGACGGACAGCTACTCCGTGGCCGCCGGACCGGGGCAGCCCCTGCACGTGGAGGTCACCTCGCCCACCAACAACGCCCGAGTGTCGGTGGCCCCGCTGATCGGCCCGCAGATCGCCAACGAGGCCCCCGCCGCCGATTTCGTCGCCGACGGCACCGACTACCAGGTGGTCGTCTCCTCCGCCGACGGCAACGCCGCCGACTACACCCTGACCATCACCTCGGCCTGACGTTTTCGATTCGTCTCTGTGAGAGATCAGCCCGGACTGCCACGGCAGCCGGGCTGATCGCATTCTGCGCCAGTGTGATTCGGGTCGATGTCGAGCCCACCCAAATTCGCTGGCTGCGGCCTTCGGGCAGTACCTAGGCTCGGCACCTCGACGAGCCGTCGCCGACACTCGAGGAGGTGCATGTGACCAATCCTGGGACGACGATCACCGCAACCGGAGAACGGCAGTGGCGTATCGCCGAGCATGCGCTGCTGTGGGCGATCGGCCTGACCACCTTCACGATCGGGATCGACACCACCGTCGTCGGAGTCGCGCTGCCCGCCATCCGCGGCGGATTGCCGCAGTCGTCGTGGAGTGCCACCGCCGTCGTCGTGGGCTATACCCTCACCTTCGGCGCCTTCATGTTGTCCGCCGGGCACATCGCGGATCGTTTCGGTCGAAAGCGCGTATTCACCTGGGGGATCGGCGTTTTCGCGGCGACCTCGGCACTGTGCGGCCTGGCGCCGACCCTTCCCGTGCTGGTCGTGGCCCGGCTGGCTCAAGGGGTGGCGGCCGCGGCCCTCAATTCGGCGGGGATGGCCCTGTTGGCGGAGAACTTCCGAGGCGAGTCGCAGCGCAGGGCGTTTCGCATCTGGGGCGCGATCATGGGGGCGAGCTTCGCCGCGGGGCCGATCATCGGCGGTCTGGCGACCGACTACGTCGGGTGGCGGTGGATCTTTCTCGTCAACGTGCCGGTGCTCGTTGCCTGCGGTCTCGTCGTGCACCGTCTGGCCGCGAGTAGCCCTCGGCGCGACGGCGGGTCGCCAGACCTGTTCGGCCAGTTCATGACCGTCGGGATGGGAGCGGCCGTCTTCACCGCGGTATCGGCCGTCGACAGCCGAGCCTGGGCCCTGACCGCCGGGGCCGCTGCCGTCGGAGCCGTGTGCGCGGCGGGCCTGCTGGGCCGGACCTCCAGCCCGCAGCACATTCTGGACCGGTCGTATTTCGACAGTGCGGCGCTGGTGTGCGTGACGATCGTCCCGGTTCTGTTCTCGATAGCCTTCTGGTGCCTGCTCATCATCGTTCCGGATCGGCTCGGCACCCGGGTCGGCGCCGATCCCGTGCATGCGGCGTTCTGGGTGCTGCCCCTGACCGCCGGGCTGGTGCTGGCGGCATTCGTCCCGATGACACGGCTCCGAGCGGACTACCGGGCAAGTATCGGCGTCGGATTCGCCGGATTGAGCCTCGGCGCAGTCGTGGCGGCGGTCTCCGGGTCGTCGGCGGGGCTGGTGGCGGGCATGGCCGTCATGGGGCTCGCCGCGGGATATATGAATCCCGATGTCGCCCAAGCGGCTATCGCCCTGTCGGACCCCGCGCGCAGCGGCGTGGCGGCCGGGCTGACCAGCACGATGCGGCAGCTCGGATTCGGCGTCGGCGTGCTGGGAGTGGGCGCCGTCGGGGGTGGGGCGGCGTCGCCGTCGGCCGCGCTGTCGCCTATCTTCGGTGTATCAGCGGTCGCGGCCGTCGTCGGCTCGGCGGTCGCGATCACGATCTACGCCGTGACCCGCGCGAAGGGCAACTGAATCGCGCGGCCCGGGTACCGGCCGACGGCGAAGTTAGCGGTAGATTGGCCTGCTGTGCACCTGAAGAGTCTGACGCTGAAGGGGTTCAAATCCTTCGCGTCCGCGACGACGCTGCGCTTCGAGCCGGGCATCACCTGCGTGGTGGGGCCGAACGGCTCGGGCAAGTCGAACGTCGTCGACGCGCTGACCTGGGTGATGGGTGAGCAGGGCGCGAAGGCGCTGCGGGGCGGCAAGATGCAGGACGTCATCTTCGCCGGGACCGCGGGCCGCGCGCCGCTCGGGCGTGCCGAGGTGACGCTGACCATCGACAACTCCGACGGTGCCCTGCCCATCGACTACTCCGAGGTGTCGATCACCCGCCGCATGTTCCGCGACGGCGCCGGTGAATACGAGATCAACGGCAACTCCTGCCGTCTGATGGATGTGCAGGAGTTGCTGTCCGATTCCGGCATCGGCCGGGAGATGCACGTCATCGTCGGCCAGGGGCAGCTGTCGGCGATTCTGGAATCGCGCCCCGAGGACCGCCGCGCCTTCATCGAGGAGGCCGCCGGCGTGCTCAAACACCGCAAGCGCAAGGAGAAGGCGGTCCGCAAGCTGGAGGCCATGCAGGCCAATCTGGCCCGCCTGACCGACCTCACCACCGAGCTACGCCGCCAGCTCAAACCGCTCGGCCGCCAGGCCGAGGTGGCCCGGCGCGCGGCGACGGTGCAGGCCGAACTGCGCGACGCCCGGCTACGCTTGGCCGCCGACGACCTGGTGAGCCGCCGCCGCGACCTGGAGAGCCAGCAGAGCAAGGAAGCCTTCGCCCGCGAACAGCACATCAACGTCCAGGCCGAACTCGACGCCGCCAATGCGGCGCTGGCGCAACAGGAATTCCAGCTCTCGCGGCTCACCCCGTCGGCCGAGGCCGCCGCCCAGACCTGGTTTCAGCTGTCGGCGCTGGTGGAGCGGGTCAATGCCACCATCCGCATCGCCCGCGACCGCGCCCGCAACCTGACCATCGAACAGCCCACCGGCACCGGGCGCGATCCGGACCAGCTCGAGGCCGAGGCCGCCCGCGTGGAGGCCGAGGAGGCCGAACTGCTGGAGGCGGTCGAGGTCGCCACCGCCACCCTGGAGGCCGCGCGCGAACAGCTCCACGAACGCGAACAGGCCGCCAAGGCCGCCGAGCAGGCGCATCTGGCGGCGGTGCGGGCCATCGCCGACCGCCGCGAGGGCCTGGCCCGGCTGTCGGGCCAGGTGGACAATCTGCGCACCCGCGCCCAGTCCGCGGAGACCGAGATCGCCCGGCTGTCGACGGCCCTGTCCGAGGCGCGGCAGCGAGGCGCCGCCGCCGAGGCCGAATTCGAATCCGTGCAAAACGAACTCAGCGACCTCGACGCGGGCGAGGAAAGTCTCGACGCCGCCTACGAGCACGCCGCGCAGGCCCTGGAACTGGCCGATCAGCGGGTGGCCGAACTCCGCGAGAAGGACCGCGAGGCCAGCAAGAAGGTCGCCTCGCTCACCGCCCGCATCGAGGCCCTGACGATGGGCCTGTCCCGCAAGGACGGCGGCGCCTGGCTGATGGAACACCATGGCGAGGGCCTGCTCGGCCCGCTGTCTGCCCTGCTGCGTGTGCACCCCGGCTACGAGGCCGCCGTCGCGGCAGCTCTGGGCCCGCTCGCCGATGCCATTGCCGCCGAATCGGATTCGTCCGCTCGGGCGGCCATGCGCGCAATCAAGGAGGCCGACGGCGGACGCGCCGCACTGGTCTTCGGCAATGCCGGGGGAGCGGGGTCGGGGGATACGGCGGCACGTCCTGAGTTGCCCAGCGGGGCGCGATGGCTTGCCGATGTCGTGGATTGCCCGGCGAATATGCGGGTCGCCATCGATGCGCTGACCCTGCGGACCGCGGTCGTCGAGGATCTCGCGGCGGCGGCGGACGTTCTTGCGGCACAACCGGATCTGCGCCTCGTCACTCGCGATGGTGATCTCACCGGTACCGGTTGGCTGCTCGGCGGCTCGGATCGGGCGCCCAGCAAGCTCGAGATTCAGGCCGATATCGACGCCGCCCAGGCCGAATTGGAGTCGTGGCAGCGGCAGGCCGAGGAACTCGAGGCGGCGCTGGCGGGGGCGCTGGCCGAGCAGACCGATCGGAAGGAGGCCGTCGACCAGGCGCTGCTGGCCCTGCACGAATCCGATCAGGCGTTGGTGGCCATCTACGACCGGCTCGGCCGCCTCGGCGACACCGCCCGGACCGCACACGCCGAATGTGAGCGACTATTGGCCCAGCGCGCCGACGCCGAGACCGCGCGCGACGAGAATCTGGAGAAGCTCGCCGAACTCGAGGATCGGCTGCGGCACGTGGAATCCGAACAGTCCGACCTGGATTCGGATGCCGATGCCGGGACCGAAACGGCCGGACAGGAGCGCGAGGAGGCGGCCGCCGCCCTCGCCGAGGCCCGCTCCATGGAGGTGGAGGCGCGGCTGGCCGTCCGCACCGCCGAGGAGCGCGCCGAATCCGTTCGCGGCAAGGCCGATTCGCTGCGCCGCGCCGCCCGCGCCGAACGCGAGGCCCGCGCCCGCGCCGAACGGGCCCAGGCCGCGCGCCGCCGCGCCGCCGAGGTCGCCGCCGTGGTCGCCGACTCCGCCGAACGCATTGCCGCCGAGCTGCAGACCGTGGTGGCCGAGGCATCCGCCCGCCGCGACGAATTGGTGCGCCGCCGCACCGAATGCGCCGCCCAGGTCGACCGGACCAAGGAGCGGGTGCGCGCCCTGACCGCCCAGCTGTCGCAGCTCACCGATGCGGTGCACCGCGACGAGGTGGCCCGCGCCGAGGCGGCGCTGCGCATCGAACAGCTGGAACAGAACATCAGCGAACAGTTCGGCATCGCCCTGGACGACCTGATCGCCGAATACGGCCCTGATGTGCCAATGCCGCCGTCGGCGTTGGAGATTCAGGAGTACGAGCAGGCCCGCGAGCGCGGCGAACAGGTCAGCGAGCCCCAGCCCATGCCCTACGACCGGGCTACGCAGCAGCGGCGCGCCAAGCGGGCCGAGAAGGATCTGACCACCCTCGGCAAGGTCAATCCCCTTGCGCTGGAGGAGTTCGCGGCCCTCGAGGAGCGCTACACCTTCCTGTCCACTCAGCTCGAGGACGTCCGCAAGGCCCGCCAGGACCTGCTGGACGTGGTCGCCGAGGTGGATGCGCGCATCCTGCAGGTGTTCACCGAGGCCTATGAGGATGTGGCACGCGAATTCGTCGAGGTGTTCGGCAAGCTGTTCCCCGGCGGTGAGGGGCGGCTGCTGCTCACCGAACCGGGCGACATGCTCAGCACCGGTGTCGAGGTGGAGGCCCGCCCGCCGGGCAAGAAGGTCAAGCGCCTATCGCTGCTGTCCGGCGGCGAGAAGTCGCTGACCGCGGTGGCGTTGCTGGTGGCCATCTTCCGCGCCCGTCCCTCACCGTTCTACGTGATGGACGAGGTCGAGGCGGCGCTCGACGACACCAACCTGCGCCGGCTCATCGGCCTGTTCGAGCAGCTGCGCGAGAAATCGCAGCTGATCGTGATCACCCACCAGAAACCGACCATGGAGATCGCCGACGCCCTCTACGGCGTGAGCATGCGCGGCGACGGCATCACCCAGGTCATCTCCCAGCGCCTGCGCGGCGAAAACCTGGTGGGCGCACCGAGTTAGCGCGGGCCCGGCTTCACGCCGACGGCGCCGACGGTGTCGAAGTAGGTGGCCGAGGTGTCCTCGTCCGGGTCCGGGCGCCACTGCGGGACTCGGACCAGGCCCGGTTCCACCAGATCGAATCCGTCGAACAGGGCGGTGATTTCGTCCAGGGAGCGCATGATCAGCGGGGTGGGCGTCTGTTTGCTCATCTCCACCGTGTCGGCGAGTTCCTGTGCGGGCCAGCCCGCGCTGGTCATATGGGAGATCACCAGCATGCTGCCGGGAACCAGCCGATCGCGCAGCGCGGCGAGCATGGCGTGGGGTTCGGCGCTGGCGGGGATGTAGTGCAGCAGCGCGACCAGCAGCACGGCTACCGGCTTGTCGAAGTCCAGCTGCGCGCGCACCGCAGGATCGGCGACGATGGCCTCCAAGTCGCGGGCGTCGGCGCGGATCGCCGTGGCCCACGGGACGTCGGCGAGGATGCGGCGGCTCATGACCACCGCCACCGGGTCGATATCGGTGTAGACGACGCGGGCGTCGACCCCGAGATCGGCCAGGATCTCGTGCACATTCCCGGCCGTGGGGATGCCGGAGCCGATATCGAGGAACTGTGTCACCCCCTGCTCGGCGCAGTAGGTGACCGCGCGGCGCAGGAACGCCCGGTTGGTCCAGGCCGAACGCAGGCTGTGCGGCCACCGTTTACGTCCCAGCTCCGCCAGTTCCCGATCGACGCTGAAATTGTGGGAGCCGCCGAGGGCGTAGTCGTAGATCCGAGCGATACTCGGCACGCTGGGGTCGATATCGTCGCTGGCCCAATCGGGGAGCAGCGGTGGTGTCCCGGAGATCTCGGACATCGTCATCCACCCCGTGGTGTCGCTGGGTTGGGAAGGCGCCGCGGGAACGCGACCAAACAACCATACGCGACGGCCTCACATCGCTACCCTCATCGCGTGCAAACTTTCGTTTGGGAGGGAATCGACGAGCCGCGCATGGAGATCGTGCATGTGGACAGCCTGGACCGCGCGCACGGCACCCAACTCGGAATGGTGTACGAATTACGTTGGTGGCTCGATGGTTCGGAGCTGACCGTCGACGGCGGTGACGGGCCGGTGCGCCACGGTCTGGACGGGGCCGATTTCTTCGATCTGCAGCACAGCGCGTTCTTCAACTCCCTGCCGGTGCTGCGGGACGGTCTGCTCGCGACCGCGGGGCCGCCGCGCGACTACACCATGCGCTTCGTCACCGTGCCCGCACTCACCGCGGCCCCCGTCCGGCAGCGATACCAGCCGAACGGAGACCGCACCGTGCGCTTCAGCACGGGTGACTACCAGGCTCGGATCGACTTCGATCGGGACGGTTTCGTCGTTCTGTATCACGACTATCTGCGGCGGCTGCATCCGTGATCGGCGCATCGCCCGGTGGGCGAGCGGACAGGGTGACCGTGCCGGATTTCAGGTCCACCAGCGGGTCGTCGCCGGAGAGGCGATCGTCCACCTTGGCGATCGCGACCCACTCCTTGCGTTCGTGAATGTGCTTGCGGGACGGGCCGAACAGCTCGTCCACCACCTCGACCCCCGGGTAGCTGTGTTCACGCGGCCTGCGCCGACGCCACCAACTCACCTCATCGACAGTACCCCGGCGCCGACCGCGGCTCGGTTCACAGCAGGTCGCTGACGTCGTCGGGAACGTCGACGGCGTATTTGCGCAGCGTCTCCATCGGGATGACCTCGAGCGCGTTCTCGTGCGTGGCGGCCAGCACGACCGGTGCGGCGACGCCGTCCTCGTGGGCGTGCAGCCAGCGCACGGCGACCACACACCACCGGTCCCCGGGTTGCAGTCCGGGAAAGTTGTTCTCCGGGCGCGGGGTGATCAGATCGTTGCCGATCGACTTCTGGTGCTCCAGGAACTCCTGGGTCACCACCGTGCACACCGTGTGGCTGCCCAGGTCTTCGGGGCCGGTGCTGCAGCATCCGTCCCGATAGAAGCCGGTGAGAGGATCGGTGCCACACTCCTCCAGCGGTCCCCCAAGCACATTTCGATCGGTCACGTGGCCGATCCTATTGTCTCTGTGTTGGATTCGCCGCGCCTTCCGCGCCGTGGTGTTCGGTCGACCAGACCGGTCGGTAGTGAGAGGGTTTCTCCCTCCCCGGTCAGGCGCGTTCGCAACTGGCTGGTCGGCGCATGTCGTATCGGAAAACTACCCTCGTTGGTATGCGGATTGCGTTCGGAACCGACGAGTCCACCGATCTGACCCGGCACGTCAAGGACTGGTTGACGCATCGGGGGCATGAGGTCGTGATCGTCGGCGAGGACATCGCCTGGCCCGAGGTCGGGCGCGGTGTCGGCGAGGCGGTCGCCGCGGGACACGCGGACCGCGGCGTAGTGTGCTGCTGGACCGGCACGGGCGTGTCGATCGCCGCGAACAAGGTGGCGGGCGTGCGGGCCGCGCTGTGCACCGACCGGGCCACGGCCGAAGGCGCCCGCAAATGGAACGACGCCAACGTCCTGGCATTCGGCCTGCGCCTGACCTCGCCCACGATCGCCGACGAGATGCTCGACGCCTTCCTCACCACACCCCCCGACCAGTCCGAGGCCGAGAACTTCGCCCGCCTGGGGTAGGGATTCCGGCCGAGAGCGTGCCGGAACCAAGGGGAGCGCCCTCACGCTTCGTTTCCCGGCGTGTCCTCACGCTTCGTTTCCCGGCGTGCTTTCGGCCGGGACCAGGCACGGTTATGGCTTCTGAAAGGATGGGCGCGTGACTGCGCAAGCTTGGATTCTGATCGCCGTGATCGCCGCCGTGCTGGTGGTGGCGCTCGTGGCCGGATTCGTCCTGTACCGGCGCCGCCGGGTGACGCTGACCCCGGCCGCTCCCGACAAGGAGCTGACCGACCGGTCGGGCGGGTATACGGCAGCCGGGGGATTCAGCTTCAGTCAGGGCGGGGCCGGGTCGGCGACGCTGACGCCGACCCAGGAACGCCCCGAGCCCGTGCCGATCGAGCGGACCGACGACGAGGGTCAGCCGCACGTCGGCGACGATGCCGCCATCCCGCGCGATTCGGCCCGTCGCACCATCACCGATGTCCGGCTGCCGGAACCGGAGACCGACGAGCAGGCCCCGGCCGATACCGCGCCCGCCGCGCCGACGGCACCCGCCCCTGCGGATACGGCTGCGACGACCGAAGCTCCCGCAGCCCCGGCCGAGACCACCGATACCGCAGTCGCACCCGCTGCGCCTGCCGAACCCGCGGAAGCCCCCGCCGAACCCTCGGTCCCCGAACCGCAGATCGAGGAGATCGAGCCCACCAGCGGCCGCCTCACCCGCCTGCGCGGCCGGTTGGCCCGCTCCCAGAACGCCGTCGGCAAGAGCCTGCTGGGTCTGCTCGGCGGCGGCGACCTCGACGAGGACTCCTGGGAGGAGATCGAGGACACGCTGGTGATGGCCGACCTCGGGACCGCGAGCACCACCACGATCGTGGAGCGGTTGCGCGAGGAACTGGCCGCCCGGACCGTCCGCACCGCCGATCAGGCCCGCCAGGTGCTGCGCGATGTGCTGATCGAGGCCCTGCGTCCCGAGATGGACCGTTCCATCCGGGCGCTGCCGCACGACGATCACCCGTCGATCCTGCTGGTCGTCGGCGTCAACGGCACCGGAAAGACCACCACCACCGGCAAATTGGCCCGCGTGCTGGTCGCCGACGGCCGCCGGGTCCTGCTGGGCGCGGCCGACACCTTCCGTGCCGCGGCCGCCGATCAGCTGCAGACCTGGGGTGAGCGGGTCGGCGCGGACACCGTGCGCGGCCGGGAGGGCGCCGACCCGGCGTCGGTGGCCTTCGACGCCGTCAGCACCGGCATCACCAACGGCGTCGACGTCGTGCTCATCGACACCGCGGGCCGCCTGCACACCAAGACCGGCCTGATGGACGAGCTGGGCAAAGTGAAGCGGGTGGTCGAGAAGAAGGCGGCCGTGGACGAGGTGCTGCTGGTCCTCGACGCGACGGTCGGGCAGAACGGTCTCACCCAGGCCCGCGTCTTCTCCGAGGTCGTCGACATCACCGGCGTGGTGCTGACCAAGCTCGACGGCACGGCCAAGGGCGGCATCGTCTTCCAGGTTCAGCACGAGCTCGGGGTTCCGGTCAAACTGGTCGGCTTGGGCGAGGGCTCCGACGATCTCGCCCCCTTCGAGCCGGCCGCCTTCGTCGACGCCTTGCTCGGCTGACGCAGGGGATTTCTCATCTCGGCAGCGCTTTCACGGGGAAGTACAAACCGCCTGTGAGCGCGGTGAAACACAGCCGCAACACCGGTGCCCGATCCGTTCACGCAGGTGAAACATCACAGCGGCACGGACGAAACACCGAATCGCGAACCTTCTGTGCAGGCTCGTCGCCGCGGTTTGGCCGAGCCCGAGATGAGGAGGAACAAGGTGGCGTATCCCTTGCTCGGTGTTCCCGACACCGGCGATACCGCATGGATGCTGGCGAGCTCGGCGCTCGTCCTGCTGATGACACCGGGACTGGCGTTCTTCTACGGCGGCATGGTCCGCTCGAAGAACGTGCTCAACATGATCATGATGAGCATCAGTGCGATGGGCGTCGTCGGCGTGCTCTGGTCGATCTACGGCTTCTCGGAAGCCTTCGGCGACAATAAGTTCGGCGTGATCGGCGACCCGACGCAGTTCTTCGGGCTGAAGGGTCTGATCGGCAGCAACGCCGCCAAACCGGTCCCCGCCGACCCGGCCACCGGCGCTGCCGCTGTGTCCGGGACCGACATCCCGCTGGCGGGCACGATCCCGATGACGGTGTTCGTCGCCTTCCAGCTGATGTTCGCCATCATCACGGTGGCCCTCATCTCGGGCGCGGTCGCCGACCGCCTCAAGTTCAGTGCCTGGCTGAGTTTCGCGGCCATCTGGGTGACCGTCGTGTACTTCCCTGTCGCGCACTGGGTGTTCGACTTCGACGCCAAGGACGCCGCGGGCAACGTCGTGCACGCCGGTGGCTGGATCGCCAACAAGCTGCAGGCCATCGACTTCGCCGGCGGTACCGCGGTGCACATCAACGCCGGTGCCGCGGGCCTGGCGCTGTGTCTGGTGCTGGGCCGGCGCAAGGGCTGGCCGACCACCCCGATGCGCCCGCACAACCTTCCCTTCGTCATGCTCGGTGCCGGTCTGCTGTGGTTCGGCTGGTTCGGTTTCAACGCCGGTTCGGCCCTGACCTCCAACGGCCGTGCCGGTTCCACCTTCCTCGCCACCACGTTCGCCACCTGCGCCGCCATGCTGGCCTGGTTACTGGTGGAGAAGTTCCGCGACGGCCGGCCCACCAGCCTGGGCGCCGCGTCGGGCATCGTGGCCGGCCTGGTCGCCATCACCCCGGCCTGCTCGTCGGTCAACGTGCTGGGGGCCCTGGCGATCGGCACGGTGTCCGGTGCGCTGTGCGCGCTGGCGGTCGGCCTGAAGTTCAAGCTCGGCTTCGACGACTCGCTCGACGTGGTCGGTGTGCACCTGGTCGGCGGTTTGGTCGGTACGCTACTGGTCGGTCTGCTGCTGGCTCCCGAAACCGACGCGGGCATCGCGACCGGCCGCAAGGGCCTGTTCTACGGCGGCGGTTTCGAGCAGCTCGGCAAGCAGGCCATCGGTGCCTTCACCGTGCTCGCCTTCTCGTTCGTCGTCACCCTGATCATCGCCTACATCATCAAGTTCACCATCGGCCTGCGTGCCTCGGAGGAAGAAGAGTTCGAGGGTATGGACGAATCGGAGCATGCTGAAACGGCATACGATTTCGCTGCTGTGGGTGGCACGGCACGTACCGCCGTCAAGGAGGCATGACGAAAATGAAACTCATCACTGCAATCGTCAAACCGTTCACGCTCGAGGACGTCAAGACCGGTCTCGAGCAGGCGGGTGTGCTGGGCATGACGGTCAGCGAGGTCCAGGGTTACGGCCGGCAGAAGGGCCACACCGAGGTGTACCGCGGCGCCGAGTACTCGGTGGACTTCGTACCCAAGGTCCGTGTCGAGGTGGTCGTGGACGACGCCTCCGTGGAGAAGGTCGTCGAGGTGATCGTCGAGGCCGCCCGCACCGGCAAGATCGGTGACGGCAAGGTCTGGGTCACCCCGGTGGATTCGGTGATCCGGGTCCGCACCGGAGAACGCGGCGCCGACGCTCTGTAGGGAACAGCGAACAGTCGAGCGGCGGCCCCGCCCCACCGGACTCCGGCCGGGGCGGGGCCGCCCGCATTTCATGGGTGGTGGGTTGTGGGCAAGCAGGCGAGAGACGAATCGATGGGTGGCGCAAGAGATCTGGTGCGGGCGCGCGACCAACTGCTCGAGGGCGGCGATACCCGCCATCCGAGGCTGGACGCGCAATCACTGCGGCAGGCGCTGGTCGATCTGTACGACCTGTGGCTCACCACCAAGGGCGCCGAACTCGGCATCACCGGTGACAGCGGTCTGGCGGTGGTCGCGGTCGGTGGCCTGGGTCGCCGGGAGATGCTGCCCTATTCGGATCTGGATCTGGTGCTGCTGCACGACGACATCGATCCCGAACGGGTCGCCGAAGTGGCCGACAAGCTCTGGTATCCGCTGTGGGACGCGCATATCAAGCTCGATCACAGCGTGCGGACGGTCCCGCAGGCGCTGCGAGTGGCCGCGGGCGACCTGACCGCGGCGCTGGGCATGCTCGAGGCCCGCCACATCGTGGGCGATGCCGAGCTGAGCAATCTGCTGATCGGCGGCGTGCGGCACGAGTGGCGCACCGGAATCCGTTCCCGCTTCGGTGAATTGGTCGAGCAGGCGCAGGCCCGGTGGAAGCGCAGCGGGGAGATCGCGCATCGTGCCGAACCCGATCTGAAGAACGGACGCGGGGGCCTGCGCGATATCCAGCTGCTGGACGCCCTGGCCATCGCCCAATTGACCGATGCCATGCCGGGGCTCGGTCCGGAGGTGCCGGGCGGCGGCATGAAACAGGCGCATCGGCGCCTGCTGGATGTGCGCACCGAGCAGCATCGCGTGGCCGGGCGCGCCCGCGATCAGCTGCGGGCCCAGGACGCCGACGAGATCGGCGCCGCACTGCGCATCGGCGACCGGTTCGAACTGGCCCGCACCCTCAGCGACGCCGCCCGCACGGTCGGCTACTCCGTGGATGTCGGCCTGCGGACGGCCGCGAACGCCCTCCCGCGGCGCGGTCTGGCCCGGTTGCGGCGCATGCCCGTGCGTCGACCACTGGATGAGGGGGTGGTCGAGCACGCGGGCGAGGTGGTGCTGGCGCGCGATGCCCGCCCGCAGAAGGATCCCGGGCTGATCCTGCGGGTCGCCGCGGCGTCGGCGCAGACCGGGCTGCCGATGTCGGCGACCACGCTCAACCGGCTGTCCGAGGACGCCCCCGAACTGCGCGAGCCGTGGCCGCGCGAGGCGCTCAACGATCTGCTGGTCCTGCTGGGCGCCGGTCGCGGCACCATCGACGCGGTGGAGGCACTGGACCGGACGGGACTGTGGGGCAGGCTGTTTCCCGAGTGGGGCGCGGTGCGCGACCTGCCCCCGCGCGATCCGATGCACACCTGGACCGTCGACCGCCACCTGGTGGAGACCGTTGCCTATGCGAGCGCGCTGAGCACCCGCGTGGCCCGGCCCGACCTGCTGCTGCTGGGTGCGCTGCTGCACGACATCGGCAAGGGACGTCCCGAGGATCACAGCGTCGTCGGCGCGGAACTGGCCACCCATATCGGCCGCCGGATCGGGCTGTGGCCGTCGGACGTGCACACGCTCAGCGCGATCGTCCGCCACCATCTGCTGTTGCCCGACACCGCGACTCGCCGGGATCTGTCGAATCCGGAGACCGCGCGGATGGTGGTCCAGGCCCTCGACGGCGATCCGCAGCTGCTGGAACTGCTGCACACCCTGGCCGAGGCCGATTCGCTGGCCACCGGGCCCGGCGTGTGGGGCGACTGGAAGGCCTCGCTCATCGGCGAGCTGGTGCGCCGGTGCCGGCTGACGATGGCCGGTGAGCCACTGCCGCAACCGGATCCGATCGAGCCCGAACTGCTGGACAAGGCCAAGACGGGCGGCGTGCACGTGGAGCTGCGGGTGGGTGCGGGCCGCTACACCCACGTCGTCACCGTCGTCGCGCCCGATACGCCGGGGCTGCTGTCGGATGCGGCCGGTGTCCTGGCATTGCACTCGCTGCGGGTGCTGTCGGCCTCGCTCGGGGGAGCGGGGGAGTCGGCGATCGACAGTTTCGTCGTGACACCGAAATTCGGTGATCCGCCCGACGCCGGGTTGCTGCGTCAGGAGTTGATCCGCGCGATCAACGGTGATCTGGACGTGGCCGCGGTGCTGGCCAAGAGGGAACGCGAGGCGGCGGCGCGAACCAGCCCGTATGCTCAGGCCGAGCCGCGCATCAAGTGGACCGATACCAGCGTGCCCGGGCAGGTGCTGCTGGAGCTGCGGGCCGAGGATCGGGTCGGACTGCTGAGCAGGCTCGCGGCCGCGTTGGCCGCGGCGGGCGCCGATGTGCGGTGGGCGAAGGTCGTCACCATGGGCGCCGCGGTCGTCGACTCGTTCTGCCTGGACTTCGGGGACGCCGATACGCCCCGGCGGCGGGCCGACATCGAGGCCGCGCTGCTGACGGTGGTTCCGCATCCCGAACCGAAGAAACCGGCCGAAACGGACAATGAAGCCAGGTCCGAGGGCGTTTACTGATCGGTAGCCCTGCCTGGTGGTAACTGGCAAACCGGTCGATTGCTGGTTAACCAGATCGTTGCTTCGCAAGTGCCGCGAGTTATGTCGCAGGTGAGCTGGATCACTCTAATATCAGACCCGTCCGAGCTGTCGCTGTGCTGGTCGCGTTAGTCGAACGTGAGGGGAGCGGGTCGGTGGCCATCGAAGTCGTGTCCGCGTCGATCATGACCAGCGATATGACCCAGCACATCGCCCGTTGCGTCGGCGGCGATCGCTGGGTGGTGTCCTGGCTTCCCGGCCGCACGCTCACCGGCCAGCAGGCCGTGACGGCGATGACGATCGCCTCGACCGTCGCCGACCAGGAGGAACTGACCGAGGCCGAGTGGACGATGCTGGACAATATGGCCCTCGAGCTGGGACTGACCGCCCGCGAGGCGGTCGGAATGGTCGCCTCGGAGAACCACGACATCCGCCAGGCACCCAGGCCGCGGCGGCGCAGCCTGGAGTAGGGGCGCCGGGGTACGGGGAGGACGGCTCTCCGTTGCCCGTACCCTGGTATATCGAGTGACGTCCCCTCGAGAAACCAGGAGCGCGATCGGTGTTCGAATCCCTGTCCGACCGGTTGACCGGTGCCCTGAAGGATCTGCGCGGCAAAGGGCGTCTGTCACCGGCCGATATCGACGCGACCGCCCGCGAGATCCGGCTCGCCCTGCTCGAGGCCGACGTGGCACTGCCGGTGGTGCGCCAGTTCATCGCGCGAATCAAGGAGCGTGCCAAGGGCGCCGAAGTGTCGGCGGCACTGAATCCGGCGCAGCAGGTCGTCAAGATCGTCAACGAGGAGCTCATCACCATCCTCGGTGGTGAGACCCGCCGGCTGCAGTTCGCGAAGAACCCGCCCACGGTCGTCATGCTCGCCGGTCTGCAGGGTGCGGGTAAGACCACCCTGGCCGGGAAGCTCGCGAAATGGCTGAAGGGCCAAGGACATACGCCGCTGCTGGTGGCCTGTGACCTGCAGCGCCCGGGGGCGGTCACGCAGCTGCAGGTGGTCGGCGAGCGCGCCGGGGTGCCGGTATTCGCGCCGCATCCGGGCACCTCGGTCGGCGGCGGCGAGAACCCGCTGGGTGTGACGGCGGCCGATCCGATCAATGTCGCGAAGGCCGGTGTCGAGGAGGCGCGGCAGAAGCAGTACGACGTCGTCATCGTCGACACCGCGGGTCGCCTCGGTATCGACGAGGAACTGATGCGCCAGGCCGCGGGCATTCGCGATGCGGTGCAGCCGGACGAGACGCTGTTCGTGCTCGACGCCATGATCGGTCAGGACGCCGTCACCACCGCCGAGGCGTTCCGCGACGGTGTCGGCTTCACCGGTGTGGTGCTCACCAAGCTCGACGGCGACGCCCGCGGTGGCGCGGCGCTGAGCGTGCGCGAGGTGACCGGCGTCCCGATTCTGTTCGCCTCCACCGGTGAGAAGCTCGAGGACTTCGACGTCTTCCATCCCGACCGGATGTCGAGCCGCATCCTCGGCATGGGCGATCTGCTCACCCTGATCGAGCAGGCCGAACAGGTCTACGACCAGCAGCAGGCCGAGGAGGCCGCGCGCAAGATCGGCTCGGGTGAGCTGACCCTCGAGGACTTCCTCGAGCAGATGCTCGCCATCCGCAAGATGGGGCCCATCGGGAACCTGCTCGGCATGCTGCCCGGGGCCGGCCAGATGAAGGACGCGCTGGCGGCGGTCGACGACAAGCAGTTGGATCGGGTGCAGGCCATCATTCGCGGCATGACTCCCGCCGAGCGCGAAAATCCGAAGATCATCAACGCTTCTCGCCGCCTGCGCATCGCCAACGGTTCGGGCGTGAGCGTGTCGGAGGTCAACCAGCTGGTCGACCGGTTCTTCGAGGCCAAGAAGATGATGGCCATGATGGGCCGCCAGATGGGACTGCCCGGTGGGCGCGGCCGGGGCGGCAAGAACAAGAAGGGGAAGAAGGGCAAGAAGGGCGGTCGCGGACCGACGCCGCCGAAGATGCGCGGCGGTTTCCCGGGGATGCCCGCCATGCCGGGCGCGATGCCCGGCGGGTTCCCGGACCTGTCGGATATGCCTGCCGGACTCAACGAGCTGCCGCCGGGGCTCGAGGGAATCGATATCTCGAAGCTGAAGTTCCCGAAGAACTGAGCGGCTCTCGCGTCGGCGAGTTCGAGGGATATTATTACGGGTTAACGCGGTGCGATTCGCAGCAGTGCGGACCCGCACACCGTGGGTGACCCTCGAACATCGGAGTGGGATCTCATGATCGCAGAACCGGTCCGGCCCAGCGCTATCGAGTCGAACGTCGTGGAGCGTGGCCCGACGGCGTTGCGGATTGCCATCGGCGGGCAACTCCGCAAGCTGCGCGAGGCATGCGGCATTACGCGCGAGGCCGCGGGTGAGCACATCCGCGGCTCGCACGCCAAGATCAGCCGGCTCGAGCTCGGGCGCACCGGCTTCAAGGAACGCGACATCAAGGATCTGCTGACGCTGTACGGCGTCGTCGACCCGGATCAGCGCGAGATGCTGCTCGATCTGGTCCGCAAGGCCAATCAACCGGGGTGGTGGCATCGCTACAGCGATCTGCTGCCGCCCTGGTTCGAGACCTACCTCGGTCTCGAGGGCGCCGCGAAATCGATCAGGACCTATGAGAGCCAACTGATTCCGGGCTTGCTACAAACCGAGGAGTACGCCCGCGCGGTCGTCGCGCTCGGTCACGGGCAGGCCGCGGCGGCGCGGCGCGTGGAGCTGCGCAGGCGGCGTCAGGAGATCCTGAACATCTCGGGCGGACCGCTGCTGTGGGCAGTGCTGGACGAGAGCTTGCTGCATCGGCCGATCGGCGGCAGGGACGTGCTGCGCGCGCAGATCGAGCATCTGGTCGAGACGTCGGACCGGCCCAACGTGACAATTCAGGTGCTGCCGTTCCTTGCCGGCGGCCATGCGGCGGCGGGCAGTTCGTTCACCATTCTCCGCTTTGCCGAGCAGGAACTGCCGGACATCGTGTATCTGGAACAGCTGGCAAGCGCGCTGTATCTGGATCGCCGGGTGGATATCGACATCTACCGGCAAGTAATGGAACAGCTCGCCCTGCAGGCCGAGTCGCCGGAGCGATCGCGTGACATGCTGGTCGCCGCCGCCGCACGGTTGTAATCGCGAAACCGATTGAGCCGCAACATCTGTCGAATTCCTCGTCCAGGTTGTTCATTTCGACAGGACAGCGGTGCGGAGTTGTTACCATTGTCGAGAATGTGGGAGGAGGTGTGGTGTCGGAGAACCGGGGTGCACCGGAGGGGGCCGACGCGTCCAAGCCCAACTCGGCTCGGATGTTCGACTATTTGCTGGGCGGCAAGGACAACTACGAGATAGACCGGATGGCCGTCCACGCGATGCTCGCGGTCGCGCCCGACACCCGCACCTTGGCCTGGTTCAGCCGCCAATTCCTGCTGAAAGCCGTTCAGATCGCGGCCGAATCGGGCGTGCGGCAGTTCATCGATCTCGGCGCCGGTATTCCGACCTCACCCGCCGTGCACGAGGTGGCCCAGAAGGTCGATTCGTCGGCGCGGGTGGTGTCCATCGACTTCGACCCGGTCGTGCAGGTGCACGCCACCGCCATGCTCTCCGGAATCCCCGGTGTGACACCCATGCTCGCCGACGCCCGCAAACCCGACGACATCATCGCTCGGCTGCGAGCGGACCGGTTGATCGACTTCGACCGGCCGGTCGCGGTGTTGATGGTCGGCCTGCTGCACTTCGTGATGGACGAGGAACATCCGGCCGAGATCGTCGCGCGCTTCCGCGAGGTCATGGCGCCGGGCAGCTATCTCGCCTTCACGCACGGCGGTGACGAGAGCGATCCGGCATTCATCCAGCAGACCGTGAAGGACACCGGTGGCAGTACCGCCCATCCGGTCTATCGGTCCAGGGCCGAGGTTGCGTCGTTCTTCGAGGGGTTCGAAATGCTCGGTCCCGGTGTGGTTCCCCTGCAGGAATGGCTCGGCGGCGACCTGCCGCACACCGGGCTCGTGCTCCTGGGCGGAATCTGTCGTACGCCGACGGCCCGGAAGGACTGACCGCACCCGGGCTATTCCGCCGTTGCCAGCGCATGGGCTCGCACCATGAGCGCGTCCGCCACGTCGCGCGGGCGACGACCCAGCCCGCAGGCGCTCGCGACCGCGCCGACCTGCCGTCCGAGCGACTCCTCGATCATGTGCAGCGTCCGCACCTGCTGTTCCTCGGTCGGCCCGTCGTGCACCAATCCCGCATAGAATTCGGTGTCGGCGCCGAGCGCCAGATCCGCGAGCGGCGCATAGAATTCTGGCTTCTCCGACGGTGGTATGTCACCCGCGGCGAGCGGACCGTGCACATATTCCAATATGCGACCCGACGGCCATTGCCGCGCAATCGAATTGGCCAGATATACGAGCGGGCGAGCATCTCGTAAGGTTGCGCGTGCCTTGTTGCGCATGCTGCCGAGGCACAGGTGCACGCCGAAGCGAGTGCCCACCGGCGCCGCCGCGGCCAATGCGGCGATCCCCCGTCCCAATCCCAGCGCGGCCTCCACCAGCCGGTGTACCGGTTGGGTTTTGGCCATGAGCACCAATTCGGCGGTGGCCTCGAGTTGCACGACGACGTCGTTGCCGGCCAACTCGTGGATGGCGGTGATGTCGCGGACGGTGGCGTCGGTGAATGCCCGGCGGTGCGCGCGCAGGCCGGAGGCGCCCATGGCGATGAACGCCAACGTGAAATCGGTGGGCATCCCGATCTGGAGCGACAGCCCAGGGAGATCGCGCTCGGCGCGCAACTGTCGGAACAGCGGCAGCGCCTCGCGGGCCTCGCCGAGATATCCGAGCTCCATCATGTCGCCACGCAGTTCGGTGCCGCGGGCTACTCGATGAATCGTCCGGTCCCGGCTCGAGGTCCATGCGCCGGGTTTCTTCACCTCCAGCACGCCCTGTGCCACCAGATCCTCGATGATGGGTTGGATGTAGAACTCGTAGCGCCGCGTCTCGCCGGTGGGTAATGTCCGCAACCGCGGCCCCGCGGCGTCGAGCATCGCCCGCATCGCCTCGTCCGTGCTCTCGGCCGGAAAGCTGCCGACGAAGTGCACGGCCCGCGTGCCCGCACTGCGCTGTGTGGAAGGCAACGCTGCGCTCCTCGTGTCACCCTCATTGTCCGGATGCTCACTCTACAACCGCCCTGGCGATCTTGGAGCGAATGCTGCCCGGCTGTGTCGGCAACGGTCGAAACAGTCTGTCGCAGCGGACATTTACCCGCCCGGCCGGACACGGCGTGTTCGGTGCAAACCTTGCGTGCCGGTAGTCGCTCGCTATAACCTGCCTCACTAATAACCGATAACGGTGGGCAAACCCACGCACTCGTACTTCGGCAAAGGGAGCGCATCTCGTGCGAACCTCGGTACGGACGATAGCCGCACTCGCGGCGGCGGCACTGCTCTGTTTCGCACCGAATGTGGCCCGCGCCGACGGCACGTCGGCACCGGGGAGCTGCCGATCCTTCCCCTTTCCGGTCCCGCAGGGACAGCTCGCCTCGACTCTGTGCCTGCCGGACGAGCCGACCGACACCGTCATGGTGCTGATGGCCGGGTCCAACTACAACGGCTTGTATTGGGATTTCCCCTATCAGCCGGAGACCTACAATTTCCGGCGCGCGATGAACGCCGCCGGCTACGCGACCCTCGTGGTCGATCGGCTCGGCAACGGCGCCAGCACGCATCCGCCGGCCTTGACGCTGACGGCGACCGCGACGGCGAGCGCGCTGCACGACATCGTCGGCTCTCTGCGCCGCGGGCTGGCCGGTGCGCAACCGTTCGGCAAGGTCATCACCGTCGGCCATTCCCTCACCTCGGGCACCTCGGTCATCGAGGCCAGCACCCATCACGACGTCGACGGCGTTGTGCTGACCGGGTATTCGCACGTGTTGAACGTCCCCGAGGTCCTCGGCGTCATCTCCACCTATCACCGTGCCGTCGACGATCCCGTATTCGCCGGTCGCGGTTACGATCCGGGCTATCTGACCACCCGCCCCGGCACGCGCATGCACGACTTCTATGCGCCCGCCACGGCCGACCCCGAGGTGGTCGCGTTCGACGAGCAGAACAAGGAGGTCTTCTCGCTCACCGAGTATCCCGACGGCCTGCTCTCGACCCTGCCCGGCATGTCCAGCCTCATTACGGCGCCGGTCCTCATCGTCAACGGCAGCCTGGACCGCCTCTCCTGCGGTCCGGGGTACGCGGTGTGCCGCGACGCCGCCACGCTGCACGCGGCGGAGGCGCCCTACTTCGGCCCGGCCGCGCAGCTGCGCACCTTCGTGCTGCCGGGCAGCGGACATTCGGTGAATCTGGCCCGCAACACCGGCGAGTATCAGGCGGCGGTCATCGACTGGGCGAATGCCTTCGTCGGGCGCTGACGGTCGGCCACGCGAGGGCTCGATAGCCGTGGCGTCGCCGTTGTGTAGCGAGTGAAACACTCGAATTCGCAACCGAGTTGCGCAAGTGGGACGGATGCGGGCCGCCGACGGATTATTCTGGCCCTGAAGACCGTGTGAGGTGCTGAGTGCGGTAGCCGTCAACGGGACGGCCGGTGGATCCGGCCGTCGGACACTCGAGGTGACCATGAGCGCGTCCGCCCGCTTGACACTCGACCAGTTCCGGCGAGATCTGCGCACGTTCGCCGCGCTGGCCGAGGTCGACTACGACCCCTCGGTGGTGGATCCCGGACTGGAAGTGCTCGCCGATCTGTGGACCAGTTCCTGGATCGGCGTGCGCACCACCACCCATCCGCAGCGGCATCGGACGGTCAATGCTCGGCTGATGACCTCCGATCCGCACGCCGACCCAGTTGCCACACTGCGGGCGGCCGGATTGCTCACCTTCAGCGGCCATCCGATGGAGCGGTTGCTGGCCGAGGTGTCCACGACGGTGCCGGTGCGCTGGGGTGTCGATCTCTCGCTCGCGGACGGCATTCAGAAGATCTGGATGGTCTTTCCCGAACTGATCTCCGTGCAGCGCATGCTCGCCTTCGAGGGCATGCCCGCGGGGGCGCGCGACCACGCAGCACACCTGTCCCGCTACGGCGGCGAAATCGGAATGATGGCACTGGATTTCGTCAGCCGCACCATGAACTGGTACTCGCAGGTGTTCCCGCCCGGGCGGCTCACGCCGGACGATATCGCGACGATCCTGGCCGGCCTCGACTTCGTCGCCGCTACCGATGAGGAGCTGGCGGTGCTGGGGCGCACCTTCAACACCTACCGCACCTTTTCCTGGGCCTCGCCGCGGATGGAGCGCATCTGTTTTCCGGTCCGCACCGACGCCGCCGGGTTCCCGGTGCACTTCCACCCGCTGCTCGAGCGTTTTGTCGGCGGCGCGCCCTACGCCGATCAGGGCCCACGCGGATTCGTGTTCTACGCCGCCTACGGATCGGCCGATCGGTATTACAAGGTTCAGGCCGACTACACCTCGGCGAGGCACGCGACATTTCCGGGCGGGACCGCCCCGCGCATCGAGTCGGCCCGGCGATAGCGCCTCGCGCCGACCCCGCCGGCGGGACACGCGGTGTCGTGCGCAGTAGTTTGTGCTCGAGCACATCGGCGCGACCAGGAGGCGGTATGCGGCTGCATCTGCGGGGAGTGGTACTACCGGACGACGAGGTGCGCGACCTGTGGGTGCACGACGGGCTGATCTCGTTCGAGCCGGTGCGGGACGCCCAGATGCTCTGTGGGAGTGGGTGGATCGTGCCGGGGCTGGTCGATGCCCACTGTCACGTCGGGATTCGGTACGGCGGCGGGCACGAGGACCACGCGGGCGCGGTCGCCCAGGCCGAGATCGAGCGGGATGCGGGTGCGCTGCTGCTGCGCGATGCGGGGTCGCCGATCGATACCCGGTTCATCGATGGGCGCGAGGACCTGCCGAAGATCATTCGCGCCGGCCGGCACATCGCCCGGCCCAAGCGCTACATCCGCGAACTGGGCATCGAACTCGACGACGAGCGCGACCTGCCGGAGATCGTCGCCGAGCAGGCGCGGTTCGGGGACGGGTGGGTGAAGATCGTCGGCGACTGGATCGACCGGTCCGTCGGCGATCTGCGCCCGCTGTGGAGCGAGGCGATCCTGAAGGAGGCCATCGACGCCGCCCACCGCGAGGGCGCACGGGTGACCGCGCACGTCTTCGGCGAGGACGCGCTGCCGGGCCTGATCGAGGCCGGAATCGACTGCATCGAACACGGGACCGGGCTGACCGACGAGACCATCGCGATGATGGCCCGGCACGGGACGGCCCTGGTGCCCACCCTGATCAATATCGACACCTTCCCCGACATCGCCGAGGGTGCCACGAAGAAATTCCCGGTGTACGCGGCCCACATGCGCGACCTGCACCGGCGCGTCCGCGACACCGTCGCCGCGGCCCACGCCGCAGGCATACCGATCTACACCGGCACCGACGCGGGCGGTTCCATCCGGCACGGGCGCATCGCCGACGAGATCGCGGCGCTGGCAGCAGCGGGCCTGTCCCGGCACGAGGCCCTGGCCGCAGCGTCCTGGAAGGCCCGGGAATGGCTGCGCCGCCCCGGCATCGAGCCGGGCGCCCCCGCGGATCTCGTTGTCTACGAGGAGGACCCGCGCACCGCCCGCGCTGTGCTCGACGCCCCCTCGTTCGTCGTGCTGCGCGGCCGCGTCCATCCGCGCCGCGACCCCGTCACCGGGCACCGGTGAGTGCGGTGCGCGCCGCTACGGGCGCGTTCGCCGGTTCTGCCGGACGGCGGTGGGGTAGGGGCGGGCCTGCATGACCAGCCATACCGAGCATCCGAAGGCTCCGCTCGCGGTGACGAGGACACCGAAGATCCAGTGGATGTGCCAGAAGGCGGCCACGACGCCGACGGCACCGCTGTTCATGCCCAGCACCTTGGCGACACCCTCCCACCGATTCTGGTTGGTGTAGTGCTCCTGGTCTTCGATGCGGTCCATCAGGAGGAGAAAGCCCAGCAGCGGCAGTCCACCGTCCACCTCTCCCCCGGGGGTGAACGGTGAGGGTAACTCGCGCAACCGTGGTCCCCAGGGGATCGACGCGGGCCGATTTCCACGCGTTGCGCACGGTCTGGCAGAATGGTCGATCGTCCTCGTCGAGGACGGTGTCAGCCCGTCTCCGGTTACGTACCGCGCGGCGGTCACAGCACCTGACGCAAAACCGGGCCCGTACGCCGTACGGGTCGCTGAATTGCGACCGTGACCAAATCACCGAAAGGCATCAACAGCACATGGCTGTCAAGATCAAGCTCACCCGGCTCGGCAAGATCCGCAACCCGCAGTACCGCATCGTGGTGGCGGACGCCCGCACCCGTCGCGACGGCCGGGCCATCGAGGCGGTCGGCAAGTACCACCCGAAGGAGGAGCCCTCGCTGATCGAGGTGAACTCCGAGCGCGTGCAGTACTGGCTGGGCGTGGGCGCGCAGCCGACCGAGCCGGTCAAGCGCCTGCTGGAGATCACCGGCGACTGGCAGAAGTTCAAGGGTCTGCCGGGCGCCGAGGGCACCCTCAAGGTCAAGCCCGCGAAGCCCTCGAAGCTGGACCTGTTCAACGCCGCGCTGGCCGCCGCCGACAGCGAGCCGGTCGCCGAGGCCGTGACCCCGAAGAAGAAGGCCTCGAAGAAGGCCGACGAGGCTGCCGGGGCTCCGGCCGCGACCGAGGCTTCCGAGTAATGAGCGCAGTCGTCGCCGATGCCGTCGAGCACTTGGTTCGCGGCATCGTCGCCAATCCCGATGACGTCCGCGTCGAGCTGATCACCAGTCGCCGCGGGCGCACCGTCGAGGTGCACGTGCACCCGGACGATCTGGGCAAGGTGATCGGTCGCGGCGGCCGTACCGCGACCGCGCTGCGCACCCTCGTCGCCGGTATCGGCGGCCGGGGCATCCGGGTCGACGTGGTCGACACCGATCAGTAGATGGAACTGGTTGTCGGACGGGTCGCCAAGTCCCATGGGGTACGCGGCGAGCTCGTGGTCGAGGTGCGCACCGACGAGCCCGAGCTGAGGTTCGCGCCCGGCTCCGTCCTGCGCGGCCGCGCGACGCGCACGAATACGACGCAGGAATACACGGTCGAGTCGGCCCGAGAGCACTCGGGTCGGCTCCTCGTGCGGCTGCACGGTATTTCCGATCGGTCCGCCGCGGATGCCTTGCGGGGCACGGTATTTCTGGTCGACACCGAGGATCTGCCGCCCTCGGAGGATCCCGACGAGTTCTACGACCACGAACTCGAGGGACTGACCGTGCAACTGGGCGACGGCACCGTGGTCGGCGTGGTCGCCGAGGTCCTGCATTCCGCCGCGGGTGAACTGCTTTCGGTGCGTGCCGCGGAGAGTTTCGACGGCCCGGGCGGCCGCGAGATCCTGATTCCGTTCGTGACCGCGATCGTGCCGACGGTGTCGATCGCCGAGGGCCTGATCGTCATCGATCCCCCCGAGGGGCTGCTCGACAAGGAGTGAGGGATGAGCACCGGCGTCGACGCATCCTCCGCCGCGCTGCGGATCGATGTGGTCACGATCTTCCCCGAATACCTCGAGCCGCTGCGAACCGCCTTGCTGGGCAAGGCGATCGAGAAGGGCATCGTCGAGCTGGGCGTGCACAATCTGCGGCGCTGGACCCACGACGTGCACCAGGCCGTGGACGACGCACCCTACGGCGGCGGCCCCGGCATGGTGATGAAGCCGACCGTGTGGGGTGACGCGCTCGACGAGGTGTGCCCCGACGACGCGCTGCTGGTCGTGCCCACCCCGGCCGGAGTGCCGTTCACTCAGGCCACCGCCCAGCGCTGGTCACGCGAGAAGCACCTGGTCTTCGCCTGCGGTCGCTACGAAGGCATCGACCAGCGCGTATTCGACGATGCCGCCCGCCGCGTGCGGGTCGAAGAGGTCAGCATCGGCGACTATGTGCTCATCGGCGGCGAGGCCGCGGTGCTCGTGATGACCGAGGCCGTGGTGCGCCTCATTCCGGGCGTGCTGGGCAATCAGCAGTCCCACCAACAGGATTCGTTCTCCGACGGATTGCTCGAGGGCCCTTCCTACACCCGCCCGGTCTCCTGGCGTGGCCTCGATGTCCCGGAGATCCTGCTGTCCGGCAATCACGCCAAGATCGAGGAATGGCGCCGCGAACAGTCCCTGGCCCGGACGAGACAGCGCCGCCCGGATCTGCTCCCGCCGGACTGATTCGACCGAAAAGGCCTGTCACACAACGGGTTGGTGTACCCGGCCTCGCCGGCGTCCACGCTCCACGACCCACCATTCGGCCGCCAGCAGCGCGACCGTCCAGCCGAGCCACGTGCCGATACCGGCGGTGACCTCGGTGAGGCGTTCCTCGGGCATGGTCGGTGCCGCCGTGCCCACGATGATCATGATGATCGCGGCCCAGAGGCGGTTTCCGATGATCGAGAGGGTAAGGGCGAAACTGCGGATCATCCAGCGCCGGTGGTCGGCGTACCGGCGCTGGCGGGCCATCCGGAATCCGGCCACGGTGCAGGTCAGCCACAACAGCGCCACCATGACGTTGCTGACCCGGGCGACGGGGCCGAAGGGGGAGAAGGCGCCGATTGCCAGGGCGGTCACACCGGCGGGCAGGACGCCGCCGAACATGTAGATTCGCCCGGAGATTCGGTGTGCCCGGGGATTCCGTTGCCGGAACCACGGCCAAACCTGCAGGCAGCAGGTGATCATCGCGACCGATCCGAACAGCACGTGCGCGACCAGCAGGGGGTAGTGCGGGGCGAAGCCCTCGGGAGCCGGGACGCGGGAGCGGTCCGGATCGAAGGTCAGATAGGGCGGTACGGAGAACGCGACGAAGGCGAATACGACGAACCCCAGGGGCATCACCCACGGCCGTCGCCACCATCGTTGGGCGCGCGGGCCCGGTGCCGTAGGGGGAGATGGGGAGTTCGCAGGTGCGGTCGCGGTGTTCGTCATGGGGACCCTTTCGTGTACGTCGTATCTACGTCTACGGCGTATCGCCAATCATGGCTTGAATCCGATGTTTTCAGCGAGTGTGAGCAACGAATTGGTGCACTAGAGAACTAGTGCACCCTGAGGCACAATGAAGCCCATGGAGATTCCCGGCCATCCGCTCGAACCGCCGTATCAGCGGATCGCCTCCGAGATCCGCCATCGCATCGAGACAGGCAGTCTGCAGCCCGGCGACCTCGTGCCGTCCACCCGGCAGCTCACCCGTCGCTACGGCGTGGCGATGGCCACCGCCACCAAGGCCCTGTCGCTCCTGCAGCGGGATGGCCTGGTCGAACCGGTGGCCGGAGTCGGGACCGTGGTCCGGCTGCGAACGGCCGCCAGCTCCGCCCCCCGCCCGGTCCGACCCGCCCGGCCCACGGTGGCGGATCAGCGGCCACATCGTGAGGCGATCGTGCGCACCGGAATCGACATCGCCGACGCCGAGGGGCTGCGCGCGGTATCGATGCGCCGAATCGGCGCCGAACTCGGGGTCGGGGCCATGGCGCTGTACCGGCACGTCGCGAACAAGGAAGAGCTGTCGGCGCTCATGGCCGATGCCGTCTTCGGTGAGCAACCGCTGCCCGAACCGGGCCCGACGGACTGGCTCGCCCGGCTGGAGTTTCTCGCGCGTCACCGATGGCGCATGTGCCGCCGCCACCCGTGGGTGGCCGGTCTGGCCGCGTCGCTGGTCGACCCGCCGCTGTTGCCGAACGCCATCGCACAGGTCGAGTGGTCGCTCGTGGGGGCCCGTGAACTCGGTCTCGAACCGATCGCGGTGGCCAGGGCCATGATCACGGTGGCGGGTTACGTCACCGGTATCGCGGTCAGCTGGGCCACCGAGAGCCGTTCGGCCGGCGAGCCCGACGGCTTCCGGCGCGTCTCCGACGCCGCGGCCGTCGACGCGGTGTTCGGCTCGGGCCGGTTCCCGCTGGTCGCGGAATTGGAGGTCGACGACGAAGACCTGAACGACCTGGACGCGATGTTCGAGTTCGGGCTGCGCCGTCAACTCGACGGTCTCGCCGCCTACCTGGGCCGTCGCTGATCCACCGGTGTCGGAAATACCTGCAGCCGTGCCGGTTCGACGCGCCACCTTGCCGGTTTGTCGGGGGAACTCTGTAGTGTCTGCGGGCGTGACGACAGCCTCCGAACCCGTCAGCACCGCAGCCGCTGGTTCCGCGCAGCTCGCCGGAACCGTCCGCCTAGCCAGTGTCAGCCGTCGCATCGCCGACGAACTGAATGTGCGCGACGAACAGGTGCGCGCCGCCGTAGAACTGCTCGACGGCGGGTCGACCGTGCCGTTCATCGCCCGCTACCGCAAGGAGGTCACCGGCGGGCTCGACGACGCGCAGCTGCGGCAGCTGGAGGAGCGGCTGCACTACCTGCGCGAGCTGGACGAACGCCGGGTGTCGATCCTCGAATCCATCCGCAGCCAGGGCAAATTGGATGCCGCGCTGCAGCAGCAGATCATGCTGGCCGAGACCAAGGCCCGCCTCGAAGACATCTACCTGCCCTACAAGCCCAAGCGGCGCACCAAGGCCCAGATCGCGCGCGAGGCCGGGCACGAGCCGGTCGCCGACGCCCTGCTGAGCGACCCCACCACCGATCCCGCGCAGTACAGCGCCGAACAGCTCGACGGCGCCCGCGCCATCCTGGTGGAGCGCTTCGCCGAGGATGCCGACCTGGTCGGCGAGCTGCGCGAACTGATGTGGAACCGCGGGCAGATCACCTCGCGGGTGCGCGCCGGTAAGGAAGAGGCCGGTGCCAAATTCGCCGACTACTTCGACTTCAGCGAGCCGTTCACCAAGCTGCCCTCGCACCGCATCCTGGCGCTGCTGCGCGGGGAGAAGGAAGAGATCCTCACCCTGCACCTCGAGCCGGACACCGAGGAGCCCGAGCCGGGTGACCGCACCCTCTACGAGGGCCGCATCGCGCTGAAGTTCGGCATCGCCGACCAAGGCCGTCCCGCCGACACCTGGCTGCTCGACACCGTGCGCTGGGCCTGGCGCACCAAACTTCAGGTGAGCCTGGGCATCGATATCCGGATGCGGCTGCGCCAGTCCGCGGAGAAGGATGCGGTCGACGTCTTCGCCGCCAACCTGCGCGACCTGCTGCTGGCCGCCCCCGCCGGTACCCGCACCACCATGGGCCTGGACCCGGGTTACCGCACCGGCGTGAAGGTGGCCGTCGTCGACGGCACCGGCAAGGTGGTGGCCACCGAGACCATCTACCCGCACAAGCCGCAGGGCCAGACCGAGAAGTCGCTGGCCGTGCTCGGCGCGCTGGTCGCCCGGTTCAATGTCGAACTGATCGCCATCGGCAACGGCACCGCCTCCCGCGAAACCGATGCCCTGGCCGCGGAACTGATCTCGCGCATCCCGGACAACAAGCCCACCAAGATCGTGGTGTCGGAGGCGGGCGCCTCGGTGTACTCCGCCTCGGCCTATGCCTCCCAGGAACTACCGGAACTGGACGTGTCGCTGCGTGGCGCGGTGTCGATCGCCCGTCGCCTGCAGGACCCGCTGGCCGAACTGGTGAAGATCGACCCGAAGTCGATCGGCGTGGGCCAGTACCAGCACGACGTCTCCGAGACCCTGCTGGCCCGTTCGCTCGGCGCGGTCGTCGAGGACGCGGTGAACGCGGTCGGTGTCGACGTCAACACCGCCTCGGTGCCGCTGCTGTCGCGGGTGTCGGGTATTTCGTCCTCGGTGGCGGAATCCATTGTGGCGCACCGCGACCAGAACGGCCCCTTCCGCAGCCGCACCGCGCTGCGGGAGGTGCCGCGGCTGGGTCCGAAGGCCTTCGAGCAGTGCGCGGGCTTCCTGCGTATCCGCGGTGGCGACGACCCGCTCGACAGCTCCGCGGTGCATCCGGAGGCCTATCCGGTGGTGCGTCGCATCCTCGACGACACCGGTCGTGGCGTGCACGAGCTGATCGGCAACACCACGGTGCTGCGGTCGCTGCGTGCCGACAAGTTCACCGACGAGAAGTTCGGTGTCCCCACCGTCACCGATATCATCGCGGAGTTGGAGAAGCCGGGCCGCGACCCGCGCCCGGAGTTCAAGACCGCCGAATTCGCCGCGGGCATCGAGAAGGTCGCCGATCTGAAGCCGGGCATGGTGCTCGAGGGCGTGGTCACCAACGTGGCCGCCTTCGGTGCGTTCGTCGATATCGGCGTGCACCAGGACGGGCTGG
The DNA here is from genome assembly GCF_015477765.1 of Nocardia transvalensis. Classification (GTDB taxonomy): domain Bacteria; phylum Actinomycetota; class Actinomycetes; order Mycobacteriales; family Mycobacteriaceae; genus Nocardia; species Nocardia transvalensis_A. The sequence continues at coordinate 188,164 of NZ_JADLQQ010000004.1, forward strand.
TGCACGTGTCGGCCATGTCGCACACCTTCGTTCGCGATCCGCGCGAGGTCGTCAAGTCCGGGGACGTGGTGAAGGTGAAGGTGCTCGAGGTCGACGTGGCCCGTCAGCGCATCGGCCTGTCGCTGCGACTGGACGACGAGCCGGGCGCGGGCGGCAAACCCGACAAGGCCGAGGGACGCGGCCAGGGCCAGCGGGGCGGCGGCAATCAGCGTCAGCGACCGCAGGGCCAGGGCCGGGGCAATCAGAATCGCGGCGGGCAGCGCCGCAATGCACCCGAACCGAGCGGTGCCATGGCCGATGCGCTGCGCCGCGCCGGTTTCGGCCGCTAGCGTTCCGCGCGCCGGACGATCGGCACCGCCCCGATAACTGCGGTTGGGTCACCCGTCGGCTGAGTGCTGCACAATGTGGCAGGACGGGTCCGGTCTGTTGACCGGACCCGTAGCTCGGCGGCTATCGCACAGGGAACGGGGATATGGCGGATTTGCGACGGTGGCTCGACGATTCCGTGATCGCGCACGGCCGTCTGCCGCTGATGTGTTTCCTGCTCGGGTTCATCGTCGGATTCCTGCTGATCCGGCTCAGCGTCCGGCTGATTCGCAAGCAGGTGCGCTGGTGGCCGGGCAATCTGCGCGCCGGTGACGTGCACATCCACCACATGGTCTTCGGGGTGGTGCTGGTGCTGCTGTCCGGGATCGGCCTGGTCACCCTGTATCAGAGCGGGGTGGGCACGGTGAGCGCGCTGGCGTCCGTCTTCGGGCTCGGCGCCGCCCTGGTGCTCGACGAGTTCGCGCTCATCTATTACCTGCGCGACGTCTACTGGGAGGAGCAGGGCCGCACCTCCGTCGACGCGGTGTTCGTCGCGCTGGCGGTGACGGGGCTGCTCCTGCTGGGTTTCCATCCGCTGTGGTTGTTGGACATCAACGACATTCGGCACGACGACAGCCTGCCGGGCCGGTTGTTCCTGACCGTTTTCGCCGTGGTCAACCTCGGGCTGGCGGCCGTCGTGATCGCCAAGGGCAAGATCTGGACCGGGTTGTTCGGCATGTTCTTTCTGCCGTTGCTGGTTGTTGGCGCGCTACGCCTGAGCCGCCCGGGAGCGCCCTGGGCGCGCTGGCGATATGCGGGCCGGCTGAAGCTCATGCAGCGGGCCATCCGTCGCGAGCGCCGGTATCGCAGACCCGTGATTCGCGCCAAGATTTTCGTACAAGACCTGATAGCGGGCAAACCGGACGTAGCACACATTCGCCGCGCGACCGAAGAGGAATTGGCACGTACCGTCGTTCCTGCCCCCGCTCCGCCGCATCCAAACCGTGGTAGCCGACACGTTGCTGGCAAATTGTAGACGTGTCAATGTGGAAGTATGGCTTATGTAGTCGGGGACTATCTGCTCGATCGTTTGCATGAACTGGGTGTCACCGAAATCTTCGGTGTCCCGGGCGATTTCAATCTCCGCTTCCTCGACCACGTCGTCGCCCACGAGGGCATGCGGTGGGTCGGTGGCGCCAACGAACTCAATGCCGGATACGCGGCCGACGGGTACGCCCGGCTGCGCGGTATCGGCGCGGTGGTGACCACCTACGGCGTGGGGGAGCTGAGCGCGGTGAACGCGATCGCCGGTAGCTATGCCGAGCGGGTGCCGGTGGTGCACATCGTGGGTGTTCCGGCCAAGGACATCCAGGCCCACCACCGCGTCGTCCACCACACGCTGGGCGACGGCGACTTCCACCACTTCCGGCGCATCGCTGCCGAAGTCACCTGCGCCCAGGCGGATCTGGGAGCGGCCGACGCCTGCGCGGAGATCGACCGGGTGCTGCGCGCGGTGCGGGTGCATCGGCGGCCCGGCTACATCATGCTCGCCACCGACGTGGCCCAGGTCGAGGTCGAGCCGCCGAGCGCGCCGCTCGCCCCGGCCAGCGACTTCTCCAGTGCCGGTGCCCGCGCGGCCTTCGAGGAGGCCGCGCGCGAATTCCTGGCCGGTCGGCAGGTCACCGTGCTGGCCGACGTCTTCGTCGACCGGGTCGGCGCCACCGAGCGGCTGCGCAAACTGGTGACCACCGCCGACCTGCCGCATGCCACCCTGGCCTGGGGTAAGACCCTGGTGGACGAGTCCGCACCGAACTTCCTGGGCGTGTACTCCGGCGCGGCCTCGGAGCCGGGTGTCCGCAAGGCGGTCGAGGACGCCGAGCGCCTGGTGACCGTCGGCGTGCAGTTCACCGACAGCATCACTGCCGGATTCAGCCAGCACGTGGATCCGCGCCGCACGATCGATATCGGCGCCGACCGCACGGTCATCGGGGGCGTGGACGCCTTTGCGCCGCTGTCTCTTCCGACGGCACTGGAGGTGCTCACCGAGATCGCGGCGGAATTCGCGCCCAACCACATCAGCGTGGCGGCCGAGCCCGGTCACGAGCAGCCCTCGGCCGATGGTCCGCTGACCCAGGCGGCGCTGTGGCCGATGGTCGCCGAGGCCCTCGGCGACAACAACATCGTGGTCGCCGACCAGGGCACGGCCTTCTTCGGCCTGGCCACCCTGCGCATGCCGTCGGGCATCACCTTCCTCGGCCAGCCGCTGTGGGGTTCGATCGGCTACACCCTGCCCGCCGCGCTCGGGGCCGGACTGGCCTGTCCGGACCGCCGGCCCGTGCTGGTGATCGGCGACGGTGCGGCACAGCTGACCATCCAGGAACTCGGCGTATGGATCCGCGAGCGGGTGCCGGGCGTGATCGTGCTGGTCAACAACAACGGCTACGCCGTCGAGCGGGCCATCCACGGTGAACGCGCGCCCTACAACGACATCGCCCCGTGGCGGTGGGAGACGCTGCCGCACGCCTTCGGCGCCGATCCGGACGCGGTGTCGGTGCTGCGGGCCCGCACGGTGGCCGAGTTGGCCGACTGCCTGCAGGCCGCCGCCGAGGCGAAAGATCGCCTGGTGCTGCTCGAGGTGTTCACCGATACCGTCGACTACCCGCCGTTCATGACCGATGTGGCGGCCTCGATCACCAAGGCCAATTCCCGGTCGTAACACCCGGGCGCGGGCGTCGGCAACCCGATTAACGGTCCGGTCGCGGGGTCTGGCACAATAGCCGGGTTGCCCTGGGCGCATCAGGTCCAGCGCACCGCCCATATCCGGAGCACGAGCCGGTCGAGCGCGAGCCGCCAGGTTCCTCTGTTCACGCGAACTTCCAAAGGACGGAAATGAACACCCTCGACTTCGTCGACGAAAAGTCGCTGCGCACCGATGTCCCCGACTTCCGGCCGGGTGACACCATCAACGTGCACGTGAAGGTCATCGAAGGTAACAAGGAGCGCATCCAGGTCTTCAAGGGCGTCGTCATCCGGCGTCAGGGTGGCGGCATCCGCGAGACCTTCACGGTCCGCAAGATCTCCTTCGGTGTCGGCGTCGAGCGCACCTTCCCGGTGCACAGCCCCAACATCGACCACATCGATGTCGTGACCCGCGGCGATGTCCGCCGGGCCAAGCTGTACTACCTGCGCGATCTGCGCGGCAAGGCCGCCAAGATCAAGGAAAAGCGCTGAAGCGCTGATCCGGTTCGACTTGATGCCCCCGGCCGCCAGGCCGGGGGTTTTTCATGGCATATGCTCAGGCGGCGGTCCGGCTTCGGGTCGCCGTGCTGGGTAGTCTGTTCCGCGTGGCAGAGGAGAGCGAGTCGGTGACGGTGCCAGAACCAGGCGATGAGCGCGCAGGCGAACCCTCGCCGAAGCGGCGACGCGGACGCGAGAAGAAGAACCGTCCGTTCTGGCAGGAGCTGCCGATTCTCATCGTGATCGCGGCGGTGATCGCGGCGCTCGTGGTGAATTTCATCGGCCGCCCCTACGTGATCCCGTCCGAATCCATGGAGCCGACCCTGCACGGCTGCGCGGGCTGCACCGGCGACCGGATCTACGTGGAGAAACTGAGCTACGACTTCGGCGACCCGAAGCCCGGCGACGTGGTCGTGTTCGTCGGCCCGACCGACTCGTGGAACAGGGCCTACCACTCGAATCGGTCCAGCAATGTCGCCATCCGCGGCGTCCAGAACTTCTTCTCCTTCTTCGGCCTCGTTCCCCCGGACGAGAACGACCTGGTCAAGCGCGTGATCGCGGTCGGCGGCCAGACCGTGCAGTGCTGCGACATCCAGGGCCGGGTCATGGTGGACGGCAAACCGCTCGACGAGCCCTACGCCCGCTATATCGCCCCGTACGTGCCCGGTCAGCCCTACAGCATGGTCAACCCCTCCGGCCGGGAGTTCGGGCCCGTGAAGGTCCCGGACGGTCATCTGTGGGTGATGGGTGACAACCGCAACCGGTCCGCCGACTCCCGCGCGCACATGGAGGACCAGTACCAGGGCACCGTGCCGGTCAGCGACGTCCGTGGTAAAGCGGTGTTCAAGATCTGGCCGCCCAATCGCATCGGCCCGGTCCGGGCGCAGAATCCTCAGTAGAGAGCGGGACCACCCGAACCGAACACAACGTGGCCACGGCATAATCGAACGGTGGGTGCAGTGGGGCGCAATCAACAGCGCGCCGCCCGGAACGGTAAGGGCGGCAATGGGATTCGGTCCGTCGCTGTTCGGCGTGGGGATTGGCCGCCGCGCGTGGTGATGCGCAAGGCCGCAGGGTTGCGCACCCTGGAGGCCGCGCTGATCCGCAGCGGGCTGGGGCCGGTCGCCGGGGTAGACGAGGCCGGTCGCGGGTGTTGCGCGGGTCCGCTCGTCGTGGCCGCATGCCTGCTGGCGCCCAAGGCCTACGACTCGCTGGCCGACCTGGACGATTCGAAGAAGCTCACCGAGACCGCCCGGGAACGGTTGTTCCCGATCATCCAGCGCCGGGCGCTGGCCTGGAAGGTCGTGGTGATCCCGGCCTGGGAGATCGACACCATCGGCATCCACGTCGCCAATATCGAAGGCATGCGGCGGGCGGTGATGGGGCTGGACGCCGATCCCGGCTACGTGCTGACCGACGGATTCCGCGTGCCGGGCATCCCGGCGCCGTCGCTGCCGGTGATCGGGGGCGACGCGTCGGCGGCCTGCATCGCGGCCGCCAGCATTCTGGCCAAGGTGACGCGCGACCGCATCATGGTCGACCTGGACCGCCGGCTGCCGGGATATGGTTTCGCAGCGCACAAGGGTTACAACACTCCCGAGCATATGGCCGCGCTGAACAGTCTCGGCCCCACCAGCGAGCATCGGCGATCGTGGCGCAATGTGCGGCTGCGGGGCCGGGGCGAGGCCGAGCTCGTCGACGATGCCGATCTCGTGGATATCGAGCTGCTCGATGATGAGCTGGTCGACACGGAGACGCCCGAGACCGGGCGAGTGGCTACCGATACTGCCCATGCGAGATGATGTCAGCACACGCATTGCGGCGAGAAGGAGGACGTTCCACCCGATGAGTGCCGAGGACCTCGAGAAGTACGAAACCGAGATGGAGCTCTCGCTGTATCGCGAGTACAAAGACATCGTCGGTCAGTTCTCGTATGTGGTGGAGACCGAGCGCCGCTTCTATCTCGCCAACTCCGTCGAGTTGCGCCCGCAGAACGCCGACGGGGAGGTGTACTTCGAGGTGCGCATGTCGGATGCCTGGGTGTGGGACATGTACCGCCCCGCCCGCTTCGTCAAACACGTCCGGGTCATCACCTTCAAGGACGTGAATATCGAGGAGCTGGAGAAGCCGGATCTGCGGCTGCCGGAATGACGTTGTCCACAGGCTGAGATATCCACAGGCTTTCTATTTCCCCAGGTCGCGGCCGTTGAGTCGAAGGGCGGCCGGGCCATGCTGGCCGGGTGGCAGACAAACAGGCGCTCGGCGCCCGAGGGGAAGAGCTGGCGGCGCGGTTCCTGCGTGCGGCAGGGATGCAGATCGTCGAACGGAACTGGCGCTGTCGAGACGGTGAGCTGGACCTGATCGCCCGCGACGCGGCAGTGACCGCGTTCGTCGAGGTGAAGACGCGGTCCGGGCTGCGGTTCGGGGCACCGGCCGAGGCGGTGACCGTGGACAAGCAGCGGCGTATGCGACGGCTGGCGCTGCTGTGGCTGCGCGAACAGCCCGGGCCGTGGCGGCAGATCCGCTTCGACGTGGTGGCGGTACTGCTGCTGCCCGGCCGTGAGCCGGCCATCGAACACCTCAAGGGGGTGATCTGATGGCGCTCGGGCGGGCTCATTCGGTCGCGGTGACCGGCGTGGATGGGCAATTGGTCGAGATCGAGGCCGATATCGGCCAAGGGCTGCCGTCGGTCCACCTGGTCGGGCTGCCGGACACCACCTTGCAGGAGTCGCGCGACCGGGTGCGGGCCGCGGTCACCAACTCCGGGGAGAAATGGCCCGACGGCCGGGTGATTCTCGCCCTGTCGCCGGCCACCCTGCCGAAAGTCGGCAGTGTCTACGACCTGGCTCTGGCCGCGGCCGTCCTGGACGCGGGGGATGCGATCCCGTCGACGCGGTTGGCGGGCACGGCGCTGCTGGGCGAACTGGCACTGGACGGCCGGGTGCGCCGGGTGCGCGGCATCCTGCCCGCCGTGCTGGCAGCCCGCAGTGCCGGACGGACGACGGTGGTGGTGCCGGAGTGCGCATTGGCGGAGGCCGGTCTGGTCGATGGGATCCGGGTGCTGGGCGCGGGGACCCTGCGCGAGCTGATCGATTGGCTGCGCGACGACGGTGAGCTGCGTGTCCCGGACGGTGGTCTGCCGCCGACCGAACCCGTCGGCGGCGATCTGAACGAGGTGGTGGGTCAGGACGAGGCGCGGTGGGCCTTGGAGGTGGCCGCGGCGGGCGGACATCACCTGCTGTTGACCGGTCCGCCCGGCATCGGGAAAACCATGCTCGCACAACGCCTTCCGGGCCTGCTGCCGCCGCTGACCGAACCGGAAGCCTTGGAGGTGACGGCGATCCATTCGGTGGCCGGGACGCTACCGGGCGACCATCCGCTGATCACCATGCCGCCGTTCGTCGCCCCGCACCACTCCACATCGGTGAGCGCGATGGTCGGCGGCGGTTCGGGCTCGGCCCGGCCGGGCGCGGTCAGCCGGGCCCACCGCGGCGTGCTGTTTCTCGACGAGTGCGCCGAAATCGGCGCGAAGGTACTCGAAGCCTTGCGAACTCCGTTGGAGGAAGGGGAGGTTCGCATCGCCCGCCGCGACGGCGTGGCGCGGTATCCGGCCCGGTTCCAATTGATTCTGGCGGCAAATCCGTGCCCCTGCGCGCCCGCCCGCGATGTCGACTGCATCTGCGCGCCGCTGGCCCGGCGGCGATACCTGGGGAAGCTGTCCGGCCCGCTGATGGACCGGATCGACATCTGGGTCCAGATGCACGGCCAGGCGGCCGGGGCGTTCGCCACCACCGAGGTCGAAAGCAGCGAAGTGGTTCGGAGCCGAGTGACCTTGGCGCGCAGGGCGGCCGTCGAACGCTGGCGCGAATACGGCTGGACCACCAATGCCGAAGTACCGGGACATGTGCTGCGACAACGGTTCCGCCTGCCGCGCGAATCATTGGCGCCGGTGGAGAACGCGCTGCGGCAGGGACGCATGTCGGCGCGCGGGGCCGACCGAGCCATCCGCGTCGCATGGACCATCTGCGACCTGCGCGGGGGAGATCAGCCGCATGCGCAGGACGTCATGCAGGCGTTGAACTTTCGTCAGCGGGGTGCGTTGTGACCGTCTGCGCCCCTGTGTGTGCGTCGTGGCAGCCGTCTGTCGATTCGCAGAGGAGCCGACGGCGTGGAGGTCGAATTTTGTCAGCAGTGGGGATTGCCGATGCGGCGGAAGGGGGACGGGTGAACGGGGGAGTTGACGAGCCGGATTCGGCACACGGAACAGACGGTGCGGGCGGGGGATTGGTGCTGCTCGATGCCGATGAGCGGCGGTTGGCGTGGGTGTATCTGTCGCGAGTGGTCGAGGGGCCGTGTGCGGCGTTGTCGGCGTTGATCGAGCAGGTGGGTGTCGTCGAGGCGGCGCGGGCGGTGCGGGAGTGTGCGCTGCCGGAGTCGCTGCTGGGACCCACCGAGAAACGGCGCGGAATCGACCGGGCCGAAGAGGATCTGGAGACCATCGCTCGATTGGGCGGGCGCGTGGTGACGCCCGACGACCTCGAGTGGCCCGCGTGGCGGATGCTCGGGCTGAGTCAGCTCGACGCGGCGCGCGATACGGGTGCGGCGGTGCCGCTGGTGCTGTGGGTGCGGGGCCCACTGTCGCTGGTGGGCTCGACCGAGCAGGCACTGGCCGTGGTGGGTTCGCGCTGCAGCAGCGGTTACGGCGACCGGGTGACCGGCGAGATCGTGAGCGATCTCGTGGCGCGCGGCTGGACGATCGTGTCGGGTGCGGCCTTCGGCATCGACGGCATGGCGCACCGGGCGGCGCTCGCCCTGGGCGGGTCCACGATCGCCGTGCTGGCCTGCGGCGTCGACCGCCCCTACCCGGCGCAGCATCACCGGCTCCTCGCCGAGATCGCGGAAACCGGATTGGTCGTCAGCGAGTATCCGCCGGGCACCGCCCCGCACAAGCATCATTTCCTCGCCCGCAACCGCGTCATCGCGGCCTTGGCCGACGGTGTCCTCGTGATCGAGGCCGGTCTGCGCAGCGGTGCCCGCAACACCGTCAAATGGGCCCGCCGACTCGGCCGCCCCGCCCTCGCCGTGCCCGGCCCGGTCACCTCGGCCTCGTCGGTGGGTTGCCATCGGATGATCCGCGAGGGCGAGGCCCTGCTCGTCAGCCGGGCGGAGGAGGTCGTCGACGAGGCGGGCCCACTGCGGCTGTCCTTGCCCGGCCCGCGGTCCGAGGACGAAAACCTCAGCGGCGACGAGGCATTGGTCTTCGCCGCCCTGCCGAAGATCGGTTCGCGCCTACCCCGGGAACTGGCCGAACAAGCCGGACTATCGCTGCAAGCCGTCCGCGCGGTCCTGCCCGCCCTCGAGTTGGCGGGCCTGGTCGGCTCGGATGCCTCCGGCTGGTTCCGCCTCGCTCGGGACCAGCGATAGCCCGAATTCGCGTGCGTGTCGCTGATCGGGTTGTTCCGGGCGGTTGTAGCAGTATTGCGGCACTGGTAGCGGTTGATTTGCCAATCATGAAGGCGGTTCCATGACAAAAGCTGTACCGCAGCCCATGGCGTTGGGTGATGACGCTGCCCGGACGCTTGCGAATGCGACGAAGACCGTTCCGCAGATGGAGTCCATCACTCCGAGATGGCTGGTTCATCTGCTGGATTGGGTCCCGGTGGAGGCGGGCATCTACCGGCGCAATCGCGTCACCCACGAGCAGACCGTGGACATCAAGTGCGACAACGCCGACGAGTCTCCGCTGCCGGAGACCTTCGTCGACTACGAGAAGGACCCGCGGGAGTACCGCCTCAAGGCGGTGAACACGATTCTCGATGTGCACACCCGGGTGTCGGATCTGTATTCGAGCCCCCACGATCAGATTGCCCAGCAGTTGCGGCTGACCATCGAGGCGATCAAGGAGCATCAGGAGGGCGAGCTGATCAACAGCCCGGACTACGGGCTGATCGCGAATACGGCGGCCAAGCAGAAAATTTCGACGGTCGCCGGGCCGCCGACACCGGACGATCTGGACAACCTGATCACGAAGGTGTGGAAGGAACCGGGCTTCTTCCTGACCCACCCGCAGGGCATCGCGGCATTCGGCCGGGAATGCACGCGGCGCGGTGTGCCGCCGCCGACGGTCAGCCTGTTCGGCTCCCAATTCCTGACCTGGCGCGGCATACCGATCATTCCGTCGGACAAGGTTCCCGTCGAGCGCGGTAAGACGAAGTTTTTGCTGATCCGCACGGGTGAATCACGACAGGGCGTGGTCGGCCTCTACCAGCCGGGTCTGGCGGGCGAGCAGGGCATGGGGCTGTCGGTGAAGTTCATGGGTATCGATCGAAGTGCCATCGCGTCGTATCTGGTGTCGCTGTATTGCTCGCTGGCGGTGCTGACCGACGATGCCGTGGCCCTGCTCGAGGGAGCCGAGGTGAACAAGTTCCATGACTACGCCCCCACCTACCGGAAGTGATGCCTCGACTGCCGCAACGGACGCCGCTGCGGCAGGCCGGGGGCGCCTGCTCCCGGACGAGGCGACGCTGAACCGCCTTGCGGCGGAATTCTTCTCGGCCTTGCCGACGGAGGCGCCGACCACAGCGGTGGTACCGACCGCAGCGGCGGTGCCGCCCGGTGGACCCACGCCGGAGCCGTCGGTTCCGGCGTGGGAGCCGAATACGCCCATGTCCAGCCCGGCTTCGCAGCCGGGCGGCGCGGCCAGATATGCCGATCCGCTACTGCCCTGGTTGCCGTCACTGGATATCCCGCTGTCGCCGCCTCGGTTCGCAAGCTCGACCCCGCCGACGCAGGCGGGGCCGGACTTCTATTTCCTCGATCGGTCGAAGCATCCGGCATTCGACGTCCACGCCGTGCGAAACGACTTTCCGATTCTGCGCGAACGGGTGAACGGATATCCCCTGGTGTGGTTCGACAACGCCGCAACGACGCAGAAGCCGCGGCCGGCCATCGACCGGATCGGCTACTTCTACGAACACGAGAACTCCAACATCCATCGAGCGGCCCACGAACTCGCGGCGCGCGCCACCGATGCGTACGAGAAGGCGCGTGACACCGTCGCGCGTTTCTTGGGCGCCTCCTCGGCGGAGGAGATCGTCTTCGTCCGCGGGGCCACCGAGGGCATCAATCTGATCGCACAGACCTGGGGTCGCAAGAATATTCGCGAGGGTGACGAGATCATCCTCTCGCACCTCGAACACCATGCGAATATCGTGCCCTGGCAGCTGCTCGCACGCGAAACCGGTGCGGTACTGCGGATCATTCCGGTCGACGACAGGGGACAACTGCTCCTCGACGAGTACGGCCGGTTACTGTCGGATCGGACGAAACTCGTGTCGGTAGCGCACGTTTCGAATGCCCTGGGCACGATCACCCCGGTGCGCGAGATCGTGGCACAGGCCCACCGGGCCGGAGCCGTCACGGTCGTCGATGGTGCGCAATCGGTTCCGCATATGCGGGTCGATCTGCGTTCGCTCGACACGGATTTCTTCGTGTTCTCCGGTCACAAGCTGTTCGGGCCGACCGGAATCGGCGCGGTCTACGGCAAGTCCGACATCCTGCAGGACATGCCACCGTGGCAGGGCGGTGGGAACATGATCAGCGATGTCACTCTCGAGCGGTCGCTCTTCCAGCCGCCGCCGGGCCGATTCGAGGCGGGCACCGGCAATATCGCGGATGCGATCGGGCTCGGCGCCGCCATCGACTACGTCGAGTCGATCGGCATCGAGAACATCGAACGCTACGAGCACGAACTGCTCGCCTATGCGACACCGCGTCTCGCGGCGATTCCGGGTATTCGAGTGATCGGCACGGCGGCCGACAAGGCGAGCGTCTTGTCGTTCACGCTCGACGGCTACGAGCCCCTCGAGGTCGGCAAGGCATTGAACGAGAAGGGAATTGCCGTCCGCGCCGGCCACCACTGCGCCCAGCCGATTCTGCGCCGGTACGGAGTGGAAGCGACGGTCCGGCCGTCGTTCGCCTTCTACAACACCTGCGCAGAAATCGACCGCATGATCACCGTTGTCGAACAACTCGCACGTGCGCGCAGGTGAGCGCCCTCTCCGACATCTCGGCGTCGGCGCGGTGACTTGCCACGGGCGGCTCGGTCGGTGAACGTGGACGATATGGATGAGTTGCCCGAGGATCTGGAGGCGCTGCTGGAGGAGTATGGGCGGCACCTGCGGCTCGGGCGGAATCGGTCGGCGCATACGGTGCGCGCCTATGTGGGGGATGCGCGGTCGCTGCTGCTGCATTTGTGTGGGCGGGCCGCCGATTCCGGGGTGGGGGAGATCGATCTGGCGCTGTTGCGGTCGTGGCTGGCCGCGCAGTCCGCGGGTGGGGCGGCCCGCACCACCATGGCGCGAAGGGCCTCGGCGGCACGGACATTCACCGGCTGGCTGACCCGAACCGGGCGGTTGGCCGTCGACCCGGGACCGCGGCTCGGATCGGCCCGCGCGCATCGCGTACTGCCTGCCGTACTGGGTCGCGAACAGGCAAGCGAGGCCATGGCGGCCGCGGAATCCGGTGCGGAGCAGCACGATCCGATGGCACTGCGGGACCGGCTGATCGTGGAAATGCTGTATGCCACCGGAATTCGAGTGAGCGAGCTGTGCGGTTTGGACATCGACGACGTCGACCGGGAACGCCGTCAGGTGCGGGTGCTCGGCAAAGGGAACAAGGAACGCACTGTCCCCTTCGGCGTCCCCGCCGACCAGGCCCTCGAGGCGTGGCTGCGCTATGGCCGCCCCGGCTTCGCCACCGCCGAATCGGGACGCGCCCTGCTGCTGGGCCGTCGCGGCCGCCGCCTCGACCAGCGCCAGGCCAGAACCGTTGTGCACGAGGTCGTCTCGGCCATACCCGGCGCACCGGATATGGGCCCGCACGGCCTGCGCCACACCGCCGCCACCCATCTTCTGGAAGGCGGCGCCGATCTCCGCATCGTCCAAGAACTCCTCGGCCACGCCAGCATGGCCACTACCCAGCTCTACACCCACGTCTCCATCGAGCGCCTCAGAAAGGCCCACGACCAGGCCCACCCCCGCGCCTGACCGGCAGCAGGTTCACACGAACCCCGCTGCCACGAGCTCGAATCCGTCGGTGCGAACCCGATGCCGCTGCCCGGACCCCTCCACGATCCGGCACCAGCTCTGCACATCGAGTTCAGCGCGGTCGCCGCCGCGCACCAGAACGATCTGGAATCCCCCGTACATTCCCGGCACGGGAAACCACATTCTCGGATCCCGCGCCTCGGTGAGCGGTCCCAACTGCGGTGGGGTGATGCGAGCTTCGCGCATCAACCGCAGCGCCCGGCCCGCGACGACGGCGTGCAGCTGACATTCGAGCTGTGTCACAGCGAAGTCGTCGACCTCGTGCACCGGCTGCGGTGCCAGCGCCTCGCGAAGATGCCCGTGACCACGGGACTCCGCAACCTGCAGCGGTGTCTCACCACTCGCGCAGCGCAGGGTGCGCCAAGCGCCGAGCCGTATCAGTTCCTCCACCACCGACGTGGGTGCCCCGTGCCATGCCGCCTGATGCAGGGGTGCGTAGCCGGACATTCCACCCACCCGCGACGCATTGGGATAGAAGCTCTCGCTGACCGGCGGGAGTGTCGGCCGATGCGACAGCAGGTCGAACAACCTGGGCCAATCACCGTCTCGCCCTGCGTCGGCGAGGGCGTCCACATGCGCGACGATCGTGTCCTTCAACGAGTCTCGATTTCCGATACCGCACCATTCCACGCTCACGAGCCTGAGCGTACGAGTCCGGGTGCGCCAGGAAAATCGGTCGAGACGCGGTGAGGTTGCTGACAGAATGCTCCCACATGGGCTTGACGTTCGAGGGATTGGTGGAGGAGGCCGCGGCGGCCTCGGTGGATGGTTGGGACTTCTCCTGGCTGGATGGTCGCGCGAGCGAGGAACGCCCGTCGTGGGGTTATCAGCGGCTGATGAGCGGCCGGTTGAAGACCGCGACGGCCGCGCTGGACATCCAGACCGGCGGGGGTGAAGTCCTCGCCGAGGCCGAGACATTTCCGCCCACGACGGTCGCGACCGAGTCGTGGCCGCCCAATGTCGCGAAGGCCACCGCGCTGCTGCATCCGCGGGGCGTGGTCGTCGTCGCCGATCCGGACGAGCCGCCGCTGCCGTTCGCGGACGGCGCATTCGACCTGGTGACCAGCCGGCACCCGGCCACGGTCTGGTGGGATGAGATCGCGCGAGTCCTGCGGCCGGGTGGGGCCTACTTCGCTCAGCACGTCGGTCCGGCCAGCGTGTTCGAACTGGTCGAGTACTTCCTCGGCCCGCAGCCCGAGGCGCGCCGGGCACGCCATCACGACGACGAGGCCGCTGCCGCCGAGGCCGCCGGTTTGCAAGTGGTGGACCTGCGTACCGAGCGGCTGCGCATGGAATTCCACGACATCGGGGCGGTCGTTTACTTCCTGCGCAAGGTCATCTGGATGGTTCCCGGGTTCACCGTCGAGGCCCACCTGGATCGCCTGCGGCAACTCCATGATCGGATTCAGCAGGAAGGTCCCTTCGTCGCCCACTCCTCCCGCACTCTCATCGAGGCGCGAAAACCCTGACATCAGGGCACGAAAAGATACGCCTGCCCGCGCGGGCATGGGGCACCAGGGCTTGCGAACGCAGGGGCACGCCGGAAATGCGGTGGACCGGGACGGGTTGCCGCCGTACGGTCGTGCTCATGTCGATCGAGTTCACCGAGGCCCCGCTGCGGGAGCGGTTGCGTGCTGCTCTACCGGTTGCGATGAAGGCACGGGATCGGGATGCCGCGTCCGCTCTGCGGTCGGCGCTGGCCGCGATCGACAATTCCGAGGCCGTCGACGCGGCAGAAGTCAAAGCCGGGGCGATCGAGGCCAGCGCCGTGGGTCTGGGCGCGGCCGAGGCACGCCGCCGCGAGCTGACCGAGGCCGATATCGAACGGATCGTGCAGCGAGAGATCGACGAAAGGCGTTCCGCCGCCGAGGAATACGAATCTCTGGGCCGCTCGGACCGAGCCGACCGCCTACGCGCCGAGGCCGCAGCCTTGGCGGCACACCTGCCGACCAAGTGATCAGCGCCTATAACCCACTGCCAGTAGATGAGACGTCTGTACTGCTCGCGATCGATAGCCGAACCGCGACGTGAGGGCTGACCCGGACCGCGCGGTGTCTCACCCGGGCAGCAGCGGTGGGCGGGGCCATCGCCTCCCTGTGCGCCGCCACTGACACCGGCTTGTTGTGCCCCGGGTTCTCATTCACGCGGCCGGATCGTGTCGATGTACCTGGTGGCGAAATAGTGCTGGATCCATCGGACGGCTGGGCCGCCGAGGCGGGTGTACCAGGTGCCGGGGCGGGAGAAGGCGGCGACGACGCCGTATACCGCGTGGTCGGTGGGGTCGTATTCGACGGCGAACAGTTCCTCGCCTATTTCGGGATGGCCGCGGAGGGTGCCGTAGGCGAAGCCGCGGCAGTCGGGTTCGTCCAGGACGTAGACGACGCGGCAGGGTGCGGTGATGCCGAAGGGGCCCAGGCCGAGGCGGACGGTCAGCAGGGTGCCCGGGGCCGCGGTGGGCGTGCTCGCCTCGCGAAAGATGCCGGTGCCCTTCTGCATTCGGTAGGCCAGGATCTGGTCGGCCGCCGAGTCGAACAGGGTGCGGCCGGAGCCGATGCGGTGTCGCAAGCGGAAATGGTGGTAGCCGGGAGGGAATTCGTGCGCGGTAGCGCCGACTTCTGGATAGGTGAACGGTGCGGTCTGGGGGAGGTCGGCCATATCACCATCCTGATGTGCCGGATCCCGGTAGACGAGTCGGAGGACGATTAATTCCGATACATCCCGAGCTATCGGCGATTGTTCTTGCTACGCTGTCTTAGGTAACCCTAATTATGGAGGAGGCTTCCTTGGCTCGCACTCGTCACAGCTTCGTGGTCCGCGGCAGCGAACGCCTGACCGATCATCTGATCCGGATCCGCCTGGGCGGTCCGGGCTTCGCGGCCTTCGAGCCCAACGGCTACACCGATGCCTACGTCAAACTGCTGTTCCCGAATTCGGACGGCGAGGTGATGCGCACGTATACGGTGCGTGCGATCGACACCGAGGCGCAGGAGATCGTGATCGATTTCGTCTATCACGGCGACGAGGGCGTGGCCGGGCCCTGGGCGGCCGCGGCGCAACCCGGCGACGCCATCGACCTGTTCGGCCCCGGCGGCGCCTATTCGCCGCGCTCGGACGCGGACTGGCATCTGCTCGCCGGAGACGAGTCGGCGCTGCCCGCCATCTCGGCCGCCTGCGCCGTCCTACCGTCGAATGCGGTGGGAAGTGTCTTCGTCGAGGTCGCCGGTCCCGCAGACGAATTGCCGGTCGAGCGCCCTGCGGGCGTGGAACTGACCTGGCTCCATCGCGGAGACGCGGCCCCCGGCGAGGCACTGGCCACCGCGGTCCGCGCCGAGCCCTGGCGCGACGGACAGGCCCACGTCTTCATCCACGGCGAGGCCAAAGCGGTGATGCACGACCTGCGCCCCTACATCCGCAAGGAGCGCGGGGTCCCCGCGGACTTCGCGTCGATCTCCGGCTACTGGCGCCGCGGCCGCACAGAGGAGGGCTTCCGAGAGTGGAAGCGCGACCTGGCCGAACGAGAATCCACCCCAACCGCCCCCGCCCAATAACCCACCCCACCGCGCCCAACTCCCCGTGGCGCGTGGCAGCACCGCCCCCAATCGCCGGATCCAGTTCTGCGGCACGGCAAAGCTACCCACTCGTTCAACCGGCGGCCCACGAGATGGAGTTGGCGACGACACCTGTGACGTGGCTCGTGGACGGTTGGCCGACGAGCGGCATGGCGGCGTGTGGGCTGACAAGCGGCATGGCGGCGCGTGGGCCGACAAGCGGTGTGGCGGGGCGTGGGCCGACGAACGGCATGGCGGTGCGTGGGGCCAACGAGCGGTGTGGCGGTGCGTGGGCCGACAAGCGGTGTGGCGGTGTGTGGGGACGATGAGCGGTGTGGTGGTGCGTGGGACGACGGACGGCGTGGTGGTCGACGAGCGGTTCGGCGGGGGGTTGGCCGACGAGCGGTCCGGGAGCGTGCTGGACGAGGACGCGTTGATATTGGACGCTGGCTCGGTCTGTTCGGCGGTGGTTGATCATGTCGGGGCAATGGGTTTGAGGCGCAGGGGGGTTGTGCGCAGCAGGCCGAGGGGGTCCAGGTAGTCGTGGCCGCGGCGGGCTCCCCAGTGCAGGCAAGGGGTGGGGCAGGCCTCGTGGCCGGGTTCGAGGGTGCCTACCGCTTCGCCGCGGAATACTCGGTGGCCGGGCGGGACGGTGGCTCGGACCGGTTCGTAGGTGGTGCGGAGGCCGCCAGGATGGTCGATGGACACCACGGGTTTGCCGGCGACCTCGCCGGCGAATGCCGTGATGCCGTCGGCTGCGGCGAGTACCGGCTGGCCCGTCGTGCCGGCGAGGTCGACGCCGCGGTGGCCGGGTAGCCAATCGTGCTCGGGTTTGTCGAAGGGGCGCAGCACCGCTGGGCGCGGGTGCAGCGGCCAATCGAATCGAAGGGCAGGTGCCGCCCCGGACTCGGGGGCGGGCAGGAATACCGGCAGCAGGAGCCAGGTCAGCACGACAGCGGTCAACCAGCGCATATCGGCCACTCTGCTCGTGACCCGGCCGTGTGGAAAGATCGGTTTCGGCGAGTGTGGATAACCATCCGATTGTGAACAGAGCGCGTTCCCGCGCGGTCGCGTGGCGCGCGGAGAGGATGCCGATGGCCTTGCCGGACCGACGCACCGCTCAGTCCATCGCCGCCGCGCCGCTGCGAAAATCGCGTCGACCCACGATGATCCGGGCATCGGTCGCATGACGGAGACCCCGCCCGACACCACGGAGACCTCGCCCGATCCGCGCGAGTCCGAGGTCGACTACCGCTTCACCCTCGCCAACGAACGCACCTTCCTCGCCTGGATCCGCACCGCGCTCGGTCTGCTCGCCGCCGGTGTCGCGGTCCACGAACTGGTCCGCCCGTTCCGCCGCCACGACCTGCGCGCCGCCCTCGCCATGAGCTGTATCGTGCTGGCCGCGATCGTCGCCCTCGGCGCCTACGGCCGCTGGCGCCGCGTCGCCGCCGCCATGCGCCGCGGAAAACCCCTCCCGCACACGGTGCTGGTCCCCATCCTCGCTGTGGGCATCGCCCTCATCGCACTCCTCGCCAGCTTCGGCCTGCTCGTCTCATGACCACTTTCGAGCGCGGGACGCAAGCCGACAGCACCGCCGCCGCAGCGTCTCGACATCATGCCGCCGCGCCCTGCCGTGCGGCGCGCTCCCACGCCGTGACGACTCCGGGCCCCGTGCCGGGAGCGGTTCTCATCGCCATCAGCGCAGAACTTCTCGGCTCATGACCACCTCCGAACGTGGCCTGCAGGCCGAACGCACTGCCCTGGCCTGGTGGCGCACCGCCATCGGTGCGATGGCCAACGCCCTGCTGTTTCTGCACGTCGCCCTGGTCAGCGATCGGCCATCGGCCATCGCCCTCCCGTTCGCGGCCGTCGCAGCTTTGATCGTGGTAGCCGTAATCGCGCTGCGCCGCAGCAGGTTTCTACACAGCCACCACCGAAGCCAGTGGCACGAGGCGCGTTTCGCCGTCGCCGTGGTCACCGTCGCCATCGTGGCCGTCGCCTGCACGGCGATCGTGCTCGGCTTCGAATAGGTTTCGGCCGAGTAGCGGTGCCCCGCCACCCGCCACGGACGCGGACAGACCACCACGTCAGGAACGTGCCCGGATCACCACGTCCACGGCTAGTGCGCCGGAATCGGCCTCGATGGTGACGACGCGGCTGTCGGGGGCCGACGTGGCGCGCCCACCCTGGACATCGACGGTGTAGCCGTTCGGGTAGTGCAGATCCGAGGTAGTGATTTCGGTTGGCACACCGAGATTTTCGGGCCGGTAGCGATAACGCATTTCGCCGGTCCGGGCGTCGAAGGACAGTGACAGCGGAGTGCCCGCGGTCGCCCGGGGGTAGGTGCGCACCAGCTGCCGACCCAGATCGCCGGTGAAGGGATCCGGGCGGTCTCCCGGCCCCTCGATGCTGTTGTAATGCCACCACATCCAGCCGACGAGGCGCTGATCGGCGCGGTCGAGGGTGCGGGCCGCGGTGTCGGCGCGGGTGTCGCCGCCGAATTCGGTGACCAGCGCTGGTATTCGGGTGCGTGCCTCGAAGGTCTCGTAGTTGGACCAGGTGCGGTCGTGCTGAACACCGCACAGGCCCACCAACTCTCGCGGCAGGCCCAGATAGATCGCCGCCTCGTTGAACACGCAGTAGTCGTGGAAGGAGAACCCGATCGCCGGATCGGTAATCGCCGGTGTCAGTGGTGGTTCCGCGATATGGGTGGGAATCGTCTGATTCCACATCACGTGCGGTTCCCACAGCACGGGCGCCGTCGGGTCACCCTCGCGGATGCGCCGGGTCAGCCGTTCGTGCACCTGCTGGTACTGCGCGTCGAACTTCGGGCAGCCCGCCGGTATGCAGCTCGGATAGGCCAGACCCGGCCACGGCTCGTTCATCACCTCGTAGCCGAGCACCGCCGGATTGCCGCGCAGCCGTGCCGCCAGCGCGGCGAGAGCGTCCCCGAGCCGGTCGACCACACCGCCGCCGTTGTTCCAGAAGTTGGTCCACGCCAGATTCAGCGACAGCATCAGCGCGTTGTTCAACGGCCAACCCGGATTCGGTTCGCCCGGAAAGGGTTTCGGGTCGACCGCCCACGCCGGAAAGCCGTTCCCGCCGAAGACGGCACTCAGCGAATCCTGGTGATGATCCAGCAGCACATGGATACCGGCCCGCCCGAGCACGTCCACGGTCTGTGCCACGCGCTCGATGTAGTCGCGGTCGATGCGTCCCCGCTCGGGCATCAGCCCGTCGAATTCCACACCGAGCCGGACCGCGGTGAACCCGTGCCGGGCCAGCAGGTCGGCATCGCGGGCGGTGATGGTGAGGCCGTCGCCCGGAGTGACGTAGGGCGGGTCCTTGTCCACGTTGTTCACCCCGTGCAGGAGGACCACCCGCCCCTGCTCGTCGACGAACCACGAGCCCTGGACGGTCAGGCGAGAGATCGGTGCGGGGTCGGCGGCGGCTGGTTCGGTCACGGTCGTTGCGACGGCGAGTGCGACGGTCGCGGCCACGACGGCGGCCCAGCGAGCGCCCGGAGTCAGTGAACGCATGTGTCAACGGTGGGGCATGCGGGACGCGGTCGGGGGCACATTCTGGACGATTGACCAATACCGTGGGTGGAAATAGGGGGTTCCGGCCGACCCCGTTTAGGTTCCCGCGCCACCTGGTCGTAAACTGTGCTTGCGGTCCGCTCATCACCGGATCGACTTCGCGCGCCCGTCACTGTGGGTCGTCGGCTGGTCCCGAACATTCGTGCATATGCCGAATCGGGTCCGGCGGCCGCGGGCGCCAGGGCAGAGGTCGCCGATCTCTGCGTCAACCAGCAACGAAAGGTTGTTACGGAGCCATGGCTGTCGTAACCATGAAGCAGCTGCTCGACAGCGGCGCGCACTTCGGGCACCAGACCCGCCGGTGGAACCCGAAGATGAAGCGGTTCATCTTCACCGACCGCAACGGCATCTACATCATCGACCTGCAGCAGACGCTGACCTACATCGACAAGGCCTACGAGTTCGTCAAGGAGACCGTGGCCCACGGTGGGACCGTGCTGTTCGTCGGCACCAAGAAGCAGGCGCAGGAGGCCATCGCGGCCGAGGCGACCCGCGTCGGTATGCCGTATGTGAACCAGCGCTGGCTGGGCGGCATGCTCACCAACTTCTCGACCGTCCACAAGCGGCTGCAGCGCCTGAAGGAGCTGGAGTCGATGGAGCAGACCGGCGGTTTCGAGGGTCGCACCAAGAAGGAAATCCTCATGCTCACGCGTGAGAAGAACAAGCTGGAGCGCACCCTCGGCGGTATCCGCGATATGGCCAAGGTGCCCTCGGCCATCTGGGTGGTCGACACCAACAAGGAGCACATCGCCGTCGGCGAGGCCCGCAAGCTGAACATCCCGGTCGTCGCGATCCTCGACACCAACTGCGACCCGGACCTGGTCGACTACCCGATCCCGGGCAACGACGACGCCATCCGCTCGGCCGCGCTGCTGACCAAGGTCGTCGCCTCCGCGGTCGCCGAGGGTGTGCAGGCTCGTGCCGCGCGTGCCGCCGGCGATGCCAAGCCGGAGGCCGGCGCCGGTGAGCCGCTCGCAGAATGGGAGCAGGAGCTGTTGGCCCAGGCCAACCCGAACGCCGAGGCGGCCCCCGAGACCGCCGAGGCGCCGGCTGCGGCCGAGAGCTGAGTTAGCAGCTCCCCTTTGTTCACCGTGCCGGCCCTTCCTGTTCGGAAGCGGTCGGCATGGTGGTGCTAAGAGACCCTAGAGACCAACATCGAGGAGGCTCGCCAGGATGGCGAACTACACCGCCGCGGACGTGAAGCGGCTTCGCGAGCTCACCGGCTCCGGCATGATGGACTGCAAGAAGGCGCTGGAGGAGACCGACGGCGACTTCGACAAGGCCGTCGAGGTCCTGCGCATCAAGGGCGCCAAGGACGTCGGCAAGCGCGCCGAGCGTGCCACCGCCGAGGGCCTGGTCGCCGCGTCGGACGGCGTCATGTTCGAGATCAACTCCGAGACCGACTTCGTCGCCAAGAACGACGAGTTCCAGAACCTGGCCGGCGATATCGCCGAGGCCGCCGCCAAGGTCCGCCCGGCCGACCTGGACGCGCTCAAGGCGTTGGACGTCAACGGCAAGACCGCCGATCAGGCCGTGCAGGAGCTGGCCGCCAAGATCGGTGAGAAGCTGGAGCTGCGCCGGGTCGTGTCGTTCACCGGCCCGGTCGCGACCTACCTGCACAAGCGGTCCTCGGACCTGCCGCCGGCCGTCGGCGTGCTGGTCGAGTACCAGGGCGAGGGCGACGAGGCCGCCGAGGCCGCCCGCAGCGCCGCCATGCAGATCGCCGCGCTGAAGGCCCGCTACGTCACCCGCGACGAGGTTCCGGCCGACGTCGTCGAAAAGGAGCGCGGCATCGCCGAGGCGACCGCCCGCGAGGAGGGCAAGCCGGAGGCCGCGCTGCCCAAGATCGTCGAGGGCCGCATCAACGGCTTCTACAAGGACGTCGTCCTGCTGGAGCAGCCGTCGGTCACCGACAGCAAGAAGACCGTCAAGCAGCTGCTGGACGAGGCCGGTGTCACCGTGACCCGCTTCGCCCGCTTCGAGGTCGGCCAGCCCTGATTCGGCTGTCAAGACCCCTCGCGTAAAGGATTGCGCGAGGGGTCTTTTCATGTCGGACGCCGCCGCCCATCTGCGGGAACGGACCCCGCGGGATCGATGTATCGCTCGATTCCGGGGTCGGGTAACGTTTCGGGCCGGTCGTAGGGCAGGATAGACAGAGCTTCGTCACCGTCTCGTGTCCACCCCGACACCAGATGGTCTTTTCGCGTGTGTGTACCCGTCTGCCGAAGAGGTAAGGAGACCGATGTCGGACCCGGAACCGGCCCGTAAGGGCTATCGCCGAGTACTCCTCAAGCTGGGTGGGGAGATGTTCGGCGGCGGCAAGGTCGGACTCGACCCGGACGTGGTGCAGACGGTCGCCGAGCAGATCGCCGAGGTCGTCTCGACCGGCGTGCAGGTGGCGGTCGTCATCGGCGGCGGAAACTTCTTCCGCGGCGCCGAACTCGAAGAACGCGGCCTCGAGCGGGCCCGCTCGGACTATATGGGCATGCTCGGCACCGTCATGAACAGCCTTGCGCTGCAGGACTTCCTGCAGAAGCAGGGCGTCGACACCCGGGTGCAGACGGCGATCACGATGGGCCAGGTGGCCGAGCCGTATATCCCGTTGCGCGCCAAGCGGCATCTGGAGAAGGGCCGCGTGGTGATCTTCGGCGCCGGTATGGGCATGCCCTACTTCTCCACCGACACCACCGCCGCCCAGCGCGCCCTCGAGATCGGCGCCGAGGTGGTGCTGATGGCCAAGGCGGTCGACGGGGTCTTCACCGCCGACCCGCGGGAGGATCCGACCGCCGAAATGTTCTCCGAGATCACCCACAAGGAGATGCTCGAGCGCGGTCTCAAGGTCGCCGACTCCACCGCGTTCAGCCTCTGTATGGACAACCAGATGCCGATTCTGGTGTTCAATCTTTTGACGAAAGGCAATATCGCCCGTGCGGTGGCCGGTGAGAAGATCGGCACGCTGGTTCGATCCTGAACGGATCGACACGATGACGCTGTGGAGGAAACGGTCGTGATTGAAGAAGCGCTCTTCGACGCCGAGGAGAAGATGGAAAAGGCCGTCTCGGTGGCGAAGGACGACCTGGGATCCATTCGGACCGGTCGCGCTAATCCGAGCATGTTCAACAGGGTCGTCGTCGACTACTACGGTGCGCCGACGCCGATCACCCAGATGTCGAGCATCACGGCTCCCGAGCCGCGCATGCTCGTCATCAAACCGTACGAACAGGCTCAGCTGCAGGCGATCGAGACCGCGATCCGCAACTCGGATCTGGGCGTCAACCCCACCAACGACGGCAACATCATCCGCGTGGTGATCCCGCAGCTGACCGAGGAGCGCCGCCGCGAACTGGTCAAGCAGGCCAAGAGCAAGGGTGAGGACGCCAAGATCGCCATCCGCAACGTGCGGCGTAAGGCGATGGACGAGCTGGGCCGGATCCAGAAGGACGGCGAGGCCGGCGAGGACGAGGTCGGTCGCGCCGAGAAGGAACTGGACAAGACCACCCACAAGTACGTCGGCCAGGTCGACGAACTGGTCAAGCACAAGGAATCGGAACTGCTCGAGGTCTGACGGCCGGTCGGTCGGTGGGCCGGACCGACGGGCGCTGACTGCCGCGGGGGACGAAATGGACGACAAGTGAGCGACGGGACAATCGTGGCCGAACAAGCCGCGGCCGGTGATGCGGTGCCGGCTGGTGATGCGACGGGTGCCGCATCGGCTCCGCAGGCGCCCTCGGCGCTGCCGAGCGGGAAGTCATCGCGCGCCGGGCGCAACCTACCGGCCGCGCTGGCGGTCGGTTTCGCGCTGGGACTGTCGCTCATCGCGATCCTGTTGTTCGTGCCGAAGGTCCTCATCGGCGTCATCGCGGTGGCCATCGCCGTCGCCACGTGGGAGGTCGCCAAGCGGCTGCGCGAGGCCGATGTGCTGGTGCCGCGGATCCCGCTGATCGCGGGCGGGCAGGCCATCATCTGGCTGGCCTGGCCGTACGGGTCGCCGGGGGTCGTGGGAGCGTTCGCGACGACCGTGCTGGTGTGCATGGGGTGGCGGCTGTTCGACCACGGCCTTGCGGCGACCCCGCGAAACTTCCTGCGCGACACGGCGATCACGGTATTCGTGCTGGCCTGGATTCCGCTGCTGGCCTCGTTCGCGACGCTGCTGCTGCTCGAACCGGACGGCAACCTGCGGGTGTTGACGTTCATGATTCTAGTGGTGTGCTCGGACGTCGGCGGTTATGTGGCGGGGGTGCTGTTCGGTAAGCATCCGATGGTTCCGGCGATCAGCCCGAAGAAGTCGTGGGAGGGTTTCGCCGGGTCGCTGGTGTTCTGCGTGATCGGCGGCCTGCTCACGGTGACGCTGCTGCTGCAGGCGAATTCGATGATCGGCGTGCTGGTCGGTGTCGCGGTGGTGCTGGTGGCGACCGGCGGCGATCTGATCGAATCTCAGGTCAAACGCGAGCTCGGCATCAAGGATATGGGCACGCTGCTGCCCGGGCACGGCGGCATCATGGACCGCCTGGATTCGATGCTGCCCTCGGCGCTGGTGTCGTGGCTGGTGTTCACCGCGCTGCTGTGAACCCCTAGCGTTTGGCGGCGCGGCGCAACTGAAGCATGCGGTAGCCGCCGACCAGGGCCATCACCAGGGCACCGGCGATCACCGACAGCAGGATGGTGACGCCCAGCGGCAGGTGGAAGCTCCAGAAGAACAGGGTCAGCTGCACCTGATCCAGGTTCTGCAGGATGAAGATCAACAGGATGATGCCGAGGATCGCGGCGGCGACCAGGGCCGTCCAGGCGGAGCCCGTGCGGGTGCGCAGTGAGCGGGCAGGGCTGGTCCGTGCCGGGGGCGGCGCTGTTTTCGGCGGGGTGGTCGGCTGTGCCGGGGGAGTCCGCGGGGCAGGGGAGGTCGGCGGGTTGGGGGTGGTTCCGGCGCGCGGCACCGGGTCCGGGCCGGGGTTCGGGACTGCGTCGCTGGTCATAACCCGATCATTCCCGATAGCTATGGGCAGTACACGTCTATTGCCCGATCTGTCGGTGGCATGTCGTCTCAGGCCGCCCAGCGGTCAGCAGATCGCGGGCTCGGCTGGTGATGGCGTCGAGCAGGTCCGCCGCCGGTGTGACGTCGTGGATTCGGCCGATGGCCTCGCCGACGATGATATTGAGGTTGTCCAGGTCGTGGCCGGTGCGGGCGTGCCGGTAGGTGGCCTGGGCGTCGGGCAGGGCGTGCAGGAGCTCGGACTCGCGGCCGTGCCAGCGGTCGATGAAGCCGTTGCGCAGCAGGCGTCCGGTGTACCGGGCGGGCCAAGGGCTTTCGCGGACGAGGTCGTAGACGCTGGTGCGAATCGTGTCGTCGCCGGTGGCCTCGATCGCGTGCCGCTGCACCGTGTCCGGCACCAGGGCTTCGGCGCTGGCCCAGAAGCGGGTGCCGATCAAGGCGCCGTCCGCGCCGAGTACGAGTGCGGCGGCCAGGCTTCGTCCGTCCGCAATGCCGCCCGCCGCGAGGACGAGGGTCTCCGGCGCTGTGTCGGTGACCAGGTCGGCGATCTCGGGGACGAGGGTGAAGGTGGAACGTGCGGCCGTGCCGTGGCCACCGGCCTCCCCACCCTGTGCGACGAGGATGTCGGCACCTGCGGACAAGGCGCGGCGGGCGTCGTCGACGCTGTGAATCTGGCAGATGACCTGTGCGCCCGCGGCGTGGATGCGGTCGACGAACGGAGCGGGGTCGCCGAAGGACAGCATGATCGCCGGTGGGTTGTGGTCGAGCGCGATGTCGAGCAGGTGGGGCCGGCGAGCGAGGCTCCAGGTGATGAATCCGCATCCCACCCGGGCATTTCCGGCGTTGGCGAATTCGCGGATCAGCCAGTCGCGGTCCCCGTATCCGCCGCCGATGAGGCCCAGGCCGCCGGCGCGGGTGACGGCGGCGGCGAGGTGGCCGCCGGAGACGACGTCCATCGGGGCGAGCACCACGGGGGAGGTGAGGCCGAATGCCGTGGTCAGGCGGGTGGGTAGGGGGGTGTTCACGGACATGGTCGTGCTCCTTCCGAGGTTTCGGGTAGGGCGTGGCTAGCGGGGGACCGGAAGGTCACCTTCGAGGTACTGGGCGCGGCCGTATCCGAAAGACCAGTCCTGCGCGGTGTTCTCGACGATGCCGATGAACACGTCGTTGCCGTCGATGCCCAGGTCGCCGAGGGAAGAGGCGATGGTGCGGAACAGTTGTTGTTTGACCGCCGGGGTACGGCCGGTCTGGGTGAAGATTTGCACCATGACCAAGGCCGGGGTGCGGCCGAACCCCAGGCCCGCGTCCTGGGCGATCACGTCCTCGGCATCGTGCTGGGTGATGATCTGGAACCGGTCGCGCTCGGGAATGCCCAGGACGTCCACAATCGCGCGGTGGACGGTATCCGCGAGGGTATTGATCTGGTCGCGGGTCCGGCCGCGAATTAGGTCGATGCGCACCAATGGCATGCTTATTTTCCTTCCAGGTAATCGCGTGGCGAATTCGCCCGTAAATGTCGTTCGGGGGCGGTCATCACGTCTTCCCAGACGTTACGGTCGCGGAAATAGACGTGTGAAATGCCGATCGGCGAGGTGGCTATGCGTGGCCTGTATAGACACAGGTAGAGCAACCCCTTCTCGGACCCGTGCGAATTCCGGCCGCGGGTCAGGGCCGGTGTGCCAGCACCGCGAACATCGTCACCGAGAAGTGGTAGTCGCCGGTGGCGACACCGCGGTCCAGATCTGCATTCAGCGCGTCTCGTTGCGCGCTGGTGATGACGCCCCCGGCCACAGCTTGCTCGCCGATCGTGCGGCCCACACCTTTCACGGTGACCGGATCCCAGATCGCCGCGCCCGCACCGATATCGTCGATCTCGAAGCCGGCGGCGGTCAGCAACCCGCGCAGTCGCCTCCCGGCATCGCGGTTCGGACCCATTTCGTGCTGGAGCACGCGCCGCACCACATCAGGGTCGGCCGGATGCAGGATCGCCGTCGCCCAATCGCTGTCGATCAGCATCACTCGCCCGCCCGGCCGCAGCACACGGGCGATCTCGGCGGTGGCCCGATCGGGATGGTCGAGGTGCTGAAAGACACGTTCACTTCGCACGACGTCGAAGGACCCATCGTCGAACGGCAGGGCATAGGCGCTGCCCTCCAGGAAACGCGCAGGGACTCCCTCGGCCGCGGCGCGCTTGCGGGCTACGTCGAGCATCGCGGGATTCGGGTCGATGCCCACCGCGTCGCCGGTGGGTCCTGCCAGCCGGGCGAATGCCAACACCTCGGATCCGGTGCCGGAACCGATATCGAGGGTCCGGTCACCGGGCTCGACCCCGACGGTGTCCAGCGCCCAGCGGCGCAGACGCTGCACGCTCGGCAGCGCGGCCTGCGCGTCGAGAATATCGACGAGCCGCTGCTGGCCGGTCTCGCCGACCCGACCGGAGTGAAACGGCGACAGATGTCCGTTTTCGGCCACCGCAGCAGTATTTCGCGAGTTGCAGCTATAGACGGGCAACCACGCCGAGCGCGACGGCGATCGCGGGATGCGGCACCATCCGACGTCGCCATCTCCCGTCGGCGGATATCGGACGGTGTGATCGGACTATCGCCGCCCTGGCGTGGGGCATGGGCGTCCGGATGGGACACTGGAGGGGTTATGACAACCACCCTGCCGCTCGTTTTCGATGCTCCGCGCCGTGGCATGCCGCCGCGGCATCTCGCCGACCTCGACGCGGACGAGCGGCGCGCGGCGGTCCAGGAGCTGGGCCTGCCGAAGTTCCGTGCCGACCAGATCGCGCGTCAATACTACGGCCGCCTGCAGGCAGATCCGGAACAGATGACCGATCTGCCCGCCCCGATGCGGGCGAAGGTGGCCGAGGCCCTGTTCCCGCCGTTGCTGACCGAGGTGCGCCACGTGGTGTGCGACGACGGCACCACCCGCAAGACGCTGTGGCGCGCGGGCGACGGCACGCTGCTGGAGAGCGTGCTCATGCGCTACCCGGACCGCAACACCCTCTGCATCTCCAGCCAGGCGGGCTGCGGCATGGCCTGCCCGTTCTGCGCCACCGGCCAGGGCGGCCTCAACCGCAACCTGTCCACCGCCGAAATCGTCGACCAGGTCCGCGCCGCCGCGGCCGCCCTGCGCGACGGCGAGGTGGCGGGCGGCCCGGGCCGCCTGTCCAACATCGTGTTCATGGGCATGGGCGAGCCACTGGCCAACTTCAAGCGGGTTCTTGCCGCGGTGCAACGGATCACGTCGCCGTCGCCGGATGGGTTCGGGATCTCCCAGCGCAATGTGGTGGTGTCGACGGTTGGCCTGGCCCCGGCGATCCGCAAGCTTGCCGACACGGGTCTGTCGGTGACTTTGGCGGTGTCGCTGCATACTCCGGACGATGAGTTGCGGGATACGTTGGTGCCGGTGAACAATCGCTGGCCGGTCGCCGAAGTCTTGGACGCCGCAAGGTATTACGCGGATAAGACGGGTCGTCGGGTGTCGGTGGAGTATGCGTTGATCCGTGATATCAACGATCAGCCGTGGCGTGCGGATCTGCTGGGGTCGAAGCTGCACAAGGCGTTGGGCTCTCGGGTGCATGTGAACCTGATACCGCTGAATCCGACTCCGGGGTCGAAGTGGGATGCCTCGCCGAAACCTGTCGAGCGGGAGTTCGTGCGCCGGGTGGAGGCCCAAGGTGTGCCGTGCACGGTGCGGGATACGCGCGGCCAGGAGATCGCGGCGGCCTGTGGGCAGTTGGCTGCCGAAGAATAGAGATCGAGACGGGGCAGCCCGCCGCATTCGGCGCTAACCGATCGGCAGCGCGCTCAGGATCGGGCCGTAGGCCCAGTTGAGCATGCGCTCGGCGTCGTCCTTTGCGGCGACGTCGCTGTGGGGTGAGCTGTGCAGGACCACACCGATCAGCGGAATTCCCGCCCTGACCGTTTCGAACAGCAGGCAGGTTCCCGCGGCGTCGGTGTATCCGGTTTTGATGCCGACAGTGCCGGGATAGGCGTGCAGCAGCCGGTTCGTGGTCTGCCAGTGGTGCTCGCGGTTGCCCGGTCCGGCGGGCACGTGATAGCTCCGCGACCTGACGATGTCGCGGAAGCCCGGCAGGCTCATCGCGCGCAGACCGAGGGCCACCAGGTCCGCCGGTGTGGAGTAGGTGGAATGGTCGGTGGGGGCGGGTAATCCGCTCGGGTCGGTGAAATGTGTTCCCGCCAAGCCCATGTGACGCGCTGTGTCGTTCATCCTGGCGAGGAAGCCGTCTTGGCCGGGGCCGTAGGCGTCGGCAAGGGTATAGGCGGCGTCGCAACCTGACGGCAACATCATCGCGTACAGGAGCTGTCGCGTGGTGAGCACCTCGCCGGGGGCCAGTCCCGCGGTGCTTCCGTCGTAGGTGGTGCAGTAGGCGATGATTCCTTGCGGCACGGTAATAGTCCGGTCGAGGTCGCCTGCGTTGATCACGACCAAGGCCGTCATCACCTTCGCGATGCTGGCTATCGGGACCGGAGTGTGCAGCTGTCGCGACCACACCACCGTGCCGGTGATTCCGTCTGCCAGCGCTGCCCCCGACGCCTGCACTCCGTCCGGCTCAGGAGTCGGCCAGGGCAACTGACTATGAACGACGCTCGCAGCAGGGGTGGCCGCGAGGCCATGACCGGCCGCCACCAGCGCCCCGACGACAGCAGCCTGCAACAACCGGGCAAATGTCCGCATGGCCACATTCTGCCGCCCGACCCCGTCGACCAGCGGGATTTCACCGACCGGATTACCGCTCTATGTCGTGAAGAATTCGATGAGGGCGTGGGCGATCCGGTCGGGGGCGCTTTCCGTGGGGATGTGGTCGGCTTCCGGGATACGGATGAGCGTGGTGTGCGGGATCTCGGTGGCGAACTTCTCGGCGTACTCGACCTTTTCGAAGCTGTCGTCCTCGCCCCAGATCAGCAGCTTGGGCGTCGTGGACCGCTGCAGCGCGGGAACGAGCTCGCGGGTGTAGCGGTTGTCGGCCGCGCCTGCCATGGCAAGCCAGGAGCGGCGGACCCGCGGATCGGTCCACGGATCCAGATAGTCGATGATCCGCTCCTCGGTGGCGGCGCCGGCCAGCGCCGCTGTCACGGCCTGTCGGCGGGCGGCGAGAAGGTCGTCGGCGGTGGTCGCCGCGGCGACCACCGGGTCCCGGAACCGGGCCACGTGTGGTGCAGGCCAGGAGTCGTAGGCGACCGAGTTGACCAGGGCCAGCCGGGACACCTCCAGCCGATCATGGACAAGGAGATGCTGGGCGATGGCGCCGCCGATGTCATGGCCTGCCACGGCGATCGGCCCGGAGATCCGCAGTGCGGACGCGAATCGCACCACCCACTCCGCAAGGGCCGGGACCGTGGCCGTTTCCAGGGTGAGCTCGCCGCCCGAACGCCCCGATCCGGGGAGGTCGACCGCAATGGGCCGCAGCCCCGCCTCCGCGAGGCGGCCCAGCACCGGGAGCCACACCCGGCTCCAATAGGTCCCGTGCAGCAGCAACACCGCCGGGCCGTCCTGCCCTGCGGTCAGGTAGCTGGCCGTTTCGCCGTCGACCTGGACTGCGGTCCTGCGCACGTCGGTTTCGGTGGTTTCACGCATGGGACCACTGTGACCGGGGGCCTGCGTCCCGGCCGAGAGTTCAAAAAGACATCCTTGGGTATATTCCTGCCATGAGCCTGCATCGGGTGGTGGCCCTGCTCAACCCGCCTCAATCACCCTTCGAACTCGCCTGTGCCGCTGAGGTCTTCGGCGCCGCCCGGCCGGATGTGCCGGTGCGCTACAGCTTCCGGATCTGCGCCGAACGTCCCGGCCCGCTGCCGACCACCGTCGGTTACGCGATGCTCGTCGATGCGGGGCCGGAGGCCCTGCAGCAGGCCGATACCGTGATCGTCCCCGGCTGGCAGCCGCCCGACGCACCGGTGTCGCCGACGGTCACCGAGGCGCTGCGGGCGGCCCACCGGCGCGGCGCCAGGATCGTCGCCATCTGCACGGGGGCGTTCGTCCTCGCACGGGCCGGACTGCTCGACGGCCGCCGCGCCACCACCCACTGGCACCACACCGCCCAGTTCGCCTTCACCTTCCCCGAGGTGCAGGTGGACCCGGAGGTGCTCTACGTGGACCACGGCGACGTGGCGACCAGCGCCGGAACCGGCGCAGGCATCGACCTGTGCCTACATCTCGTACGTTCCGATCACGGTGCGGCATACGCCGCCCAGATCGCCCGGAACATGGTGCTGCCGCCACACCGCGACGGCAGCCAACTCCAGTACGCCACGCAGCCCGCCCCGGCCAGAGCGGACGAGTCGTTGGCGCCACTGCTGGAGTGGGCCACCGCTCGGCTCGACTCGGACCTGACCGTCGGCCGGCTCGCCGGACACGCCGGGCTGTCGAGCCGAACTCTCGCCCGGCGATTCACCGAACAGCTCGGCACCAGCCCGGGACAGTGGCTGCTCGGCCGCCGCCTCGACGCGGCACGCGTACTGCTGGAACAGACGAATCTTCCGGTGGAAACCATCGCGACCCGAGTCGGACTCACCTCGGCGGTCAACCTGCGCCGCCGCTTCCGGGCGCACCTCGGCACCACCCCCGGCGCCTACCGGAGGACCTTCGGCGAAACCCGGTAGACGAGCAGGCCCAGCTACACCGCAACGCCCTGCCGTCCTCCGGAATGATCCCGGGGCGGTCCCATGTTGACACAAACCATGAGACTGAACGACGAAGCTCGCGCGCTCATCGGCGCCGGTGCCGATGCGACCCTGGTGACCCTCAATCCCGATGGCAGCCCGCAGGTCAGCGTCGTCTGGGTCGCCCTGCAGTCGACCCCCGACGGGGACGAATTGGTGGCCGCCCACCTGGGCGTCTACCAGAAGATCCGCAACGTGCGCCGGGACGGCCGCGTCGCGCTGACCATCCTGTCGCCCGAGCGCGGCGGGGTCATGCGCCCCTACCTGGCCGTCACCGGCACCGCCCGCATCGTCGAGGGCGGCGCCCCCGAACTGCTGCGCGAGCTGGCCAAGACCCTGGTCGGCCCCTCCTCGCACTTCCCGCCCGAGGACGCCCCACCCGGCTACCTCACCCGCGTCCGCATCGAGAAGGTCGGCGGCATCGGTCCCTGGGCGTCCTGACCGCGTCCCGGGCGCGGATGTCGACCAACGCCCGTCGGTCGATATGCGTTGCGCGAAGATCGTTTCCCCAACACCCTGGGGGGATGACAGAGTACGAAACCATCCGTCGTGTCGTCACCGGCCACGACAGCACCGGTAAGGCCATCGTGGTCGGCGACGAACAGGTTCCCTCCATGGCCCCACCGGAATTCGGTGGGCGATGGGCGGTTTGGGCGGCCGACGCCACTGTGACCCTCCCGAACGACGGCACCGCACCGGAGGTGCGCAACCCGCAGGTCCCGCCGCCCGGCGGGGTCAGGGTGATCAAGTTGGCGTTCCCCCCGAAGTACAACCCGGATGCGTTGTTCGATACGACCCAGCTCCTCGAACCGGAAGCCCTGGCCCAGCTCGGATTCCTGGTCGACCCGAACCCGCCCGGCAGCTACGGTTCGCTGCCCGGTGCCGCGGGCATGCACGCCAGCGCGACCGTCGACTGCGTGCTGCAGTTGTCCGGCGAATCGGTATTCGTGTTGGAGGACAACGAGGTTCACCTGAAGCCGGGTGATTGGCTCGTGATCAACGGCGTGGTGCACAGCTGGCGCAACGACGGCGACGAACCGTCGGTCCTCATCGGTGTGATGGTCGGCGCCGAACACCGCGGCATCCCGAAGCGCTAGCGGCCGTGCAGAGCTTCGCGGTGTAATCATGGTGGGGTGGAGCCCGACGGACCCGCGGTGGAGTGGGTCAGTGCGTCGTACAGCCAGTGGTGGGCCCGCCCCACAGTGACACGAGTTCCGAGGAACTGCCCTGTCAGAGTCCAGTATCGATGGATCCGGTGGTCGGTGTCGGTTGCGTCGATCAGCAATTGCTCGCGGAAACGCGGGGAATCACGTTCCCCTCGCGCGCTGGCGTGAGCGTTGACGAATCGATCGAGTTCGCTGCCAGCGTGCGGCCGCACGCCTTCCGATACCAGTGGCACCACGTCCTCCATGACGTCGCCCACGTCGTTGTACAGTCCTCGGCGGTTGCGGATCAATTCCGGCTGATTCCGCCAGTATTGCTGTCGCACAGCACCGTTCATTTCGGGGTCGGCGACAAGAGCGGCCAACTCGGCATACGCGACGACCTCGTCGACGGATGGATCGGCGGGCGGCTCCGGGACGTTCCAGTACAACCAGATGTCGAGGTCGCACCGAGGTACTGGTGCGAGAACGCGTCGCCAGAACTGAATGAGGGAATCGTGTACCGCACCACCGTCCTGTGCTGCGGCCAGCAACGCGAGTCGCTCGGCCCGCTGCGTCGGGGCCGCCGTCTCGACCGCCCGCAGTGACGCCCGCCGCCATGCCAGCGACCTGAATTCGATATCGAGGCGCGCACTTTCGGCGGCGACGGCCTCGGCGATCGACCGCTCTTCGTGCAGCACAGCGGTGATCGAGCCCAGCCCGAGACCGAGCGCGCGCAACCGCCGGACCAGCAGCAGTCGTTCTGTCGCGCTGTCGACGTCGAACATCCGATGCCCGCCTGCGCTGCGTTGGGATTCCAGAATGCCCTCGTCGCAGTAGAACCGGATCGTTCGCACCGCCAACCCGGTGCTGCGCGCCAACTCCCCGATGCTCACCAGCGCGCTCGCCTGTGTGTCGTCTGTCACAACCTGTTGAACCTCCACCCCAATGGAGCTTTTAGCGTACTGCCGATATGTGATTGCACCGAGGAAGGGTGATTCGTGGCTACCACACGGGAAGAAATCGTCGCCGGCATCGCGGAGATCGTCGAGGAGGTGACCGGCATCGATCCCTCGGAGGTGGTGATCGAGAAGTCTTTTGTCGACGATCTGGACATCGACTCGCTGTCGCTGGTGGAGATCGCCGTGCAACTCGAGGACAAGTACGGCGTGCAGGTCCCCGACGAGGACTTTGCGAGCCTGAGGACAGTCGGCGACGCGGTCGCCTACGTTCAGAAGATGGAAGCCGAAAGGCCGCAGCTTGCCGCGGAAATGGAGGCGAAATTCAAGGAAGGCCAGGCGAATTGAAACCTGTCTAATCCGCGAACTCGACCTGTGCCGTCGACGCGCCGCGCAGTTCGGCCACGTGGTCGGCTTCCTCGCGGAGCTGTTTGTGAAGCCCGGCGGTCAGCGACCGGAACGTCGTGATCGTCAGAGTCAGGTTGCGACCGCTCTTGCGGGGCCGCCAGATTCCGGCGATGTGGCCGTCGGCCAGCACCGTGCCGGGTGCGCCGACCGTCTTCCAGACGTCGCGGTGGTATTTCTTGTCGACGATGGTGTCCCGGTCACGCATCTGGGTGTAGGGGTCGTTCGGCGGCAGCAGTCGCGCCCCGCGTGCTTCGGGCGGCGACCGCAGGGCGTCGAGATCGTCGGCGAGGATCCACGTGCGGTTGCCGTCGAATTCGACGGGGGTGAGCTCGTCTTCGACCGTGGTCCACCACGGGTCCACGTCACCGGCGGACACACCGACCCAGGCGGCGAAATCCTTGCGGGTGGACGGGCCGTAGCACTGCAGGTAGCGGCGCAGCAGTGTGGCGCGGGCGCTGTCGGGGTCGACGTGTGGCAGGGGTCGGCCCAGCCATTCCTTCACCAGGACGAACGGCGCCTTGTTCGCGCTGCGTGGTGCGAAGCAGACGATGCCGCGCAGCGTCAGTAGCCGGATGCAGAAGTGCACCACCCCCTCACCCAGCGGCTGGTTCGCGGCGTAGGGTCCGGCTGCCTGCCAGGTTTTGCGTTGGGCGGGCGACAGTTTCCGCGCGATCCGCTCGGACAGTTCCTCGCCGAGTTCGTTGATCGCCAGCTGCCGTCCCGACAGGACGGTCTCGATTTCGGCGGCGGTGGCATCGACGGCCTCGTCCAAACCCATGCCGAGTTCGTTCAGCGACTGATCGATGCCGACGATCAGATGCAATCGCGCCGTCTCGGTGTCCGGCAGGACGCCGGTGGTGAACACCGGTGCGTCGGCGGTCGGGAAATAGTACGGCGAGCCGCGCATGCACCAGGTCTGCAGCAGGCTTTTCTCCTCGCCGACGAGGTGGTCGATGCGGTCCTGCGTGACGTCCTCGACGCGGGCGTGCAGCGCGAGCAGCGCCGAACCCGGTGGACTGTTCTGAATCCCGCATGCGCCCGCCACCTCGTGCAGGTCGTCGGCGCGCTGTCGGTGCGTGAGGTGGTGGGCGTGCAGTCGAAACGCGATGACGTCGCGGGTTCGCACCTGGGCAGTGCCGCCGGTGCTTTTCCGAGGTGCCACTGATCGCCTCCGATGACGGGTTCGATTGTGCAGGAAGAGCTCATCCACAGGGGCAATTCTCAGGATGACACTCCGTAGCAGGTGGCGATCGCGACGGCGCGGTCGCGCAGGGTGGTGCGCACCCACTGCGGGGCCAGGGCCTCCGCGTTCGTGGCGAGCTGCCACAGCGCCCATTCGGCGTGTCTGGAATCTTGGAAGGTCACCTCCAGCCGTAGCCAGCCGTCCGCGTCGGCTTCTTCGGCGCCGACGGCCACCGCGGTGTCCACCAGTTCGTCCCGCCGTGCCGGGTTCACCCGTACCAGCACGGTGACTTGATCTCCGCTGGCCCGGAACTGCGTGCTGCGTTCCTGCCAGGCCCGGTCCAGATCGACCCGGTCCGGTCGCTGTGCGGGTTCGGGGAGTTCCTCGGCGGCCAAGATCCGGGACAGCCGGTAGGTGCGGTCCGCGCCCGACCTCGTGGCCAGCAAGTAGCCCTGGTCGCGCACGGTGACCAGGCCGATCGGGTCCACCGTGCGCCACTTCGGGCTCTGGTCCACGGCCGCGTAGTGGATGCGCAGCTTGTGTCCGGCGAATACCGCGCGCCGGACCTCGGTCACTACCGTGTCGGGCACTTCCTCGGTGATCAGCTTGCGCGAGAAGAGGTCGGTCTCCGGGTCGATCAGCAATCGCTGGGCCGCGCCGGTCGCGGTGGCCCGATAGCTTTCGGGTAGCGCGTCGACCACCTTGCGCATGGCCGAAGCGAGCGCCGAGCCGAGGCCGAATGCCTGGGCGCCGCGCCGTGATCCGGCGACCAGCAGGGCGAGCGCCTCATCGTGGTTCAGTCCGGTGAGCTCGGTCTGGAAACCGGGCAGCAATGCGAAACCGCCGTGCCGTCCGCGTTCGGCGTAGACCGGGACGCCGGCCGCGGACAGCGCCTCGATGTCGCGCAGCACGGTTCGGGTGGACACCTCGAGTTCGCGGGCCAGCGCGGGCGCGGTCATCCGACCGTGACGGCGCAGCAGCAGCACCAGCGAGACCAATCGGTCGGCGCGCATACGAAACCTTTGCAGAAATACACGACACAGGATGTCGTGATTCGTTGGGAGCCTTATCAGTATGACGAACAAGAAAGTGGCCACTGATCCGAACGACCTGGGCAGGTACTTCATCGAGCGCGCCAACGCGGGCGACGTCGACGGGCTGGTGGCGTTGTACGAGCCGGACGCCGTGCTGGCGTTTCCGCCGGGCAACCACGCGACCGGACATGCGGAGATCCGCAAGGTGTACGAGCAGTTCGTCGCGGCCGCACCGGTGCTCTCGCCGGGAAGGCAGCATCCAGCGTTGGTGAGTGGCGATCTGGCACTGACAGCGTCCACGCTGAGCACCGGCGAGGTGACCGTCGAGATCGCCCGTCGCCAGCCGGACGGATCGTGGCTATGGGCCGTGGACCAGCCGACACTCGTGCCGTAGCGGGGCGGCAGTGCGCCGTGACCGAGCCCACCGCCGCACAGCGGCGTGTGGACGTGCGGCGCCGGGTGCTGCGATGAGGCGCATCGCGACGATCGGCGTCTACGGCTTCACGGCCGAAGCCTTCCTCGAGAAGCTCGCCGGCGAGGGCGTGGGGTTGCTGCTCGACCTCCGCCAGCGCCGCGGCGTGCGAGGCCCCGACTACTCCTGGGCGAACTCGGCGCGGCTGCAGCGCGCACTCGCCGCAGCGGACATCGACTACCGGCACGTGAAGGAGCTGGCGCCGACAACCGAACTGCGCCGGCTCCAGTACCGCGAGGACGACCGCCAGGGCGTGGGCAAGCGCAACCGCATCGCCCTGGCACCCGAGTACACCGAGCGCTACACCCGCGAGATCCTCGACCCGTTCGACCTCGGCGCCCTCGTGGCCGAACTTCCGAACGGCTCGTCGACCGCCCTCTTCTGCGTCGAGCGCGATCCGGAGGCATGTCACCGCTCACTCGTGGCCGCACGCATGCGCGCCGAACATGGCCTACCGGTCACGAACCTCCGCTGACACGTGTGAGCGGCTGGTGCGTGTTCGCGAACCCGTATGGACACAGGTTATTTCGGAGACCTCGGCGGACCGGCTGATCAAATCCCTTCGGCTGCCGAATATTCGGTCGACCGCGACGGTTCCGACTGGTAACGATGCGGGCATGACGACGCTGGGTGTTGTGTTCAAGCCGCAGAATCCTCCTGAGCGGTTGCGGGAGGTGGTGCGGGTGGCCGATTCGGCGGGGCTCGAGGAGCTTTGGCTGTGCGAGGACTGCTTCGCCGAGGGCGGCATCTCGACCGCTGCGGCCGCGCTGGCCTGGTCCGAGCGCGTGCGCATCGGTGTCGGGGTGCTTCCGGTGCCGCTGCGCACTGTTGCCGTCACGGCGATGGAAATCGCCACGCTGGAGCGGATGTTCCCCGGCCGGGTGATCTGGGGGGTCGGCCACGGTAATCAGCAGTGGATGGGTCAGGTCGGCGCCCGGGTCGCCTCGCCGATCACCTTGCTGCGCGAGTATCTCGATGCCCTGCGGGGTCTGCTCGCGGGGGACCGAATCACCGTGAAGGGCCGCTATGTTCAACTCGACGACGTCGCTCTCGACTGGCCCCCGGTCACCGCGCCGACCGTGGTCGTCGGGGGATTCGGACCGCGCACCCTGCGGCTGGCCGGCGAGGCCGCCGATGGCGTCGTCACCGGCACCACGCTGGGGGGCATGCGACAGGCTATCGAGCTGACGCAGGAGGGCCGTGCAGCGCGCGAGCGGAGCGGAGACTTCTCGTTCATGGTCCAACTGGTGGCCGCCACCGGTCCCGACGCGGCCGACCGCGCCGAAGCCGAAGTGCGAAAACTAGGTCATGCCATCCACGACGGCCTCTGCGCCGTGGGCGATGCGC
Source organism: Nocardia transvalensis (assembly GCF_015477765.1). Taxonomy (GTDB): domain Bacteria; phylum Actinomycetota; class Actinomycetes; order Mycobacteriales; family Mycobacteriaceae; genus Nocardia; species Nocardia transvalensis_A. The sequence continues at coordinate 226,188 of NZ_JADLQQ010000004.1, forward strand.
AGGCGATCGCCGATACCGTCGCGCAATGGGCACAGGCCGGTGCCGACACCGTGATCCTCGAACCCACCCCCGATGAACCCGACCCCGTCGCATTCTTCCGCTTCATCGCCGAGAAAGTCCGCCCACTCGTTCCGTAACAAACGTCGAGGTGAATCTCCGAGCAATGATGGGCGGTCCGTCTCCCCGGACGGGCTGCCCTACGGCATGCAGATCATCGGCCCCTACCTCGAAGAGCGCACAACACTGCGGTTCGCAGAGCTGATCGAGCAGGAGTTCGGCGGATTCACCCCGCCGCCGGGTTTCGCGTAGATGCCGACGGTCACGAGAGCGCCTGGCGACCAACGGCTCCGACCGACATAACCCGCACCCCTTCTTGTCATCCGCACCCCCTGCGGCACGCTGCAGGGGGTGCGTTTGCCGAGAAGGGGTGCGGATGACAGACCGACTACTCCGGAGCGGGTTGGAGGTCTTCGGGGTCTTCGGGGGGTGCGGTGGCTATGTCTATTTGTTCGCTGATGTAGCGGAGGATGACGGCTATGACGCCTGCCACCGGGACTGCGAGGAAGGCGCCGGTGATGCCGTAGACGGAGCCGCCGGCGGTGACGGCTACCAGGACCACGGCGGCGTGGAGGCGCATGCTGCGGCTTTGGAGGACCGGTTGGAGGACGTTTCCCTCGAGTTGCTGGACGGCGATGATGATGGCCAGCACGATCAGGGCCGTGGTGAGGCCGTTCGCGACCAGGGCGACCAGGACGGCGAGGGCACCGGCGACGAAGGCGCCGACGATCGGGATGAAACCGCCGATGAAGGTGAGCACGGCCAGGACCAGGGCCAGGGGGACGCCGAGGATGACCAGGCCCGCGCCGATGAAGACGGCGTCGATCAGGCTCACCAGCGCCTGGGTGCGGATGAAGCCGCCGAGGGTGAGCCAGACCCGGTTCAGCACCTCCTCGACGTGGCGGCCGCTGCGGCTGCCGAGCACCGAGTGCAGCCAGGGCAGCAGGCGCGGGCCGTCCTTGATGAAGAAGAAGGTCAGGATCAGCACCAGGAACAGCGCGACCAGCACCGACGTCGCGGTGCTGACACCGGTGAACACCCCGGAGGCGATCTGCTCGGAGCTGGACTGCAAGCGCTGCACGATCGCATCCACGGCCGAGGACAACTGCTCGTCGCGCAACCGCAGCGGTGGGCCCTGCAACCAGTCCCGGACCCGCTCGATGCCCTCGGTCGCCCGGTCGGCCAATTGCGGTGCCTGGTCGGCGACCGAGGGAACGATCAGCGCCACGATCCCGGCGAATATGCCGAGGAACCCCAGCATCGTCACCATCGCCGCGGCACCCGGCCGAAACCTGTGCTGGGTGAGCCAGCGGGTGGGCGGCCACAGCACGCTGGAGACGATCAAGGCCAGCGCGATGGGTAGCAGCACCACCCAGAACCTGGCGACGACGTAGCCGATCACCCACGTCCCCGCCGCTATCGCGACGATGCACAAGGCCCATTTGGCCAGCCAGAGGATCCCCGCCCCGATCACGTCGCCGCGGTCACGCCCCGCGGCCGGTCCGCTGTGGTTGCCGTCCTGGTCACTCACGCACGCCAGTTTGGCACGGGCTGTCCGGATCGGCGGGATTGTCGCTGGTGCGGCGATCCGGGTTTCCGAGGTATCCGTGCGAGGCAAGCGGATTCGGCCGCCGATTCGGCCGCCGATTCGCGAGTGAGACAGACCTCACAGTCATACGATCGACGCATGCCGGATCCATGGAGTGGATCGATGATGATCGAGGGGCGGGTTGTACGTGAGGTGTCGGAGCCGCCGCGGATCGTCTTTCGAAGTGGCCCAGGGGATCCGATCGCCGTAGCGGCGCGCGAGGTGCCCGGCGCGACGCCGCGCAGGAGGCCGATTCGGTTGGGACGCAGCGCGAGTCGCGGCCATGCGCATGTGATCACCTACGCCGACGGGTACCGGGTGCGGCTCGAACCGGACCGGGACGGCTCGACGGTGTTGAAGAGCAGAGACGGCACCCGCATCGGCCTCATCATGGTGACCGACACCGCGACCGCCATCTCGATCACCGGTGGCACGCTGTGCCACTTCGTCCCCCATCCCGACGAATGCCGCACCACCGACTCGTTCCGGTTGCTGGTCCTCGATCAGTGCGGTGCGGAAATGGGCCGGCTGAGCCTCATTCGGGCCGCCGAGGGGTGGGGCCGGCGCGGTGACGACCCGGCCGACACCCATCTGTGGTGGGACCGCACGGGCGAACCGTTGTCCGTCCCGATCCTGGGCGCCCGGCTGGCGGTGGAGCGCCGGATCGACCGGGACGAACGCGATGCCCTGCTCGCCGCGTGCGTGGACATGGTGCTCGGGCTGCGCCCGTACATCACGGAGCTGAAGTGCCTCGACGGTTGAACCGCGACCATGCAATACGCTTGCTGGAATGAGTGGGTTTACTCCCGATGCGCTGCGGGTGGGCTACGTGCCGGGCGTGACCGTCTCCAAATGGGAACGCATCTGGGGTGAGAGGCACCCCGGCAGTCCGCTGGAATTGATCGGCGTGCCGCAGGCCGAGCAGGAGGCGGCGCTGCGCGAGGGCCGGGTCGACATGTGCTTCGTGCGGTTGCCGATCGATCGCGAAGGGATGCACGCGATCCCGCTGTATCACGAGCTTGCGGTCGTGGTGGTGCCGAAGGACCACCCGATCTCGCTGTTCGAGGAGGTCACCCTCGCCGATCTGGCCGACGAACGCCTGCAGGACGCGCAGGACGTCGACGCGATGGCCGACACCGTCGCCCTGGTCGCCGCGGTCGGCGGGGCCGCCGTCATGCCGCATTCCCTGGCCCGGCTGCACCACCGCCGCGATCTGATCTACCGCACGGTCACCGACGCCCCCGACACCCGGATCGCCCTCGCCTGGCCGATCGATCGCACCACCGACACGGTCGAGGAGTTCATCGGCGTCGTGCGTGGTCGGTCCGTACGCAGTACCCGCTCTCCCTCGGCGCGCGCCGAAACCGCTGAGCCCCAGCGGAAAACGGCCAAACGATCCACCACGAAACCGCGGTTCGCCACGAAGAGGTCCGCCAGGAACAAGCCCACTCGGCGCCGCGGCCGCTAGCCGGTCCCCGGCAATCGCCGAGTAGAGGAGGGGATTGAGCACACCTGTGGGCTGCCCGCAACGGCCGTCGGACGGGCCGACCGGAAACCGATCTAGCGCGGGCGGCGCTGCAGCCAGGAGTCGCGGATCAGAATGCCCGCGAGGCCGAGGGCGGTGCCGATGAGGAACAGATAGCCGACATTGCCCGTGCCCGACGAGGCACCCTGCGGGCCCTCGAACAGCATGGCCAGCAGAATCACGACGACGACCCAGCCGGCGACGCGGAAGGTGCGCCGCGATTCACCGCTCCAGCCCCAAGCGGCGGACGGAACCTCGGCGGGGTCGACCTTGGTGACGACACCGGCGCTCTTGGTGGGTTCCAGTTCCGTGGCGGCCACGTTCGCTCCCATCGGTTCATACAGGTACGTGCTGTCGTCCATATGGTGGCATACGACCGGCCGTCGTAGCCAGCGGGGTGAGCGGGTGTCGGGTCCCGGACCGAGTTCCGCGACAATGTGGGAGTGTCCGACATCGTGAGAGTCCTGCTGCTGGGCAGCACAGGTTCCATTGGCACGCAAGCGCTGGAGGTGATCGCGGCCGACCCGGAGCGGTTCCAGGTGGTGGGGCTCGCGGCCCGCGGCGGCAATACGGCGCTACTGGCCGAGCAGATCCAGGCCACCGGAACCGGCAACGTCGCCGTCGCCGACCCGGCGGCCGCCGCGAAACTCGGTGTGGCGCTTGCGGGTCCGGATGCGGTCACCGAACTGGTCCGGCGCACCGACGCCGATGTGGTGCTCAACGCCCTGGTCGGCTCGCTGGGCTTGGAGCCGACGCTGGCCACGCTGGAATCCGGTCGCCGCCTCGCGCTGGCCAATAAGGAATCGCTGGTCGCCGGTGGTTCGCTGGTCACCCGGGCGGCGGCCCCCGGCCAGATCGTGCCCGTCGACTCCGAACATTCGGCGATGGCGCAGTGCCTGCGCGGCGGCCGCGAGTCGGAGGTGGCCAAGCTGGTGCTCACCGCCTCGGGCGGCCCGTTCCGCGGCTGGACCGCCGAGATGCTGGAGTCGGTCGGTCCCGCCGCGGCCAAGGCCCATCCGACGTGGGCGATGGGCCTGATGAACACGATGAATTCGGCCACGCTGGTCAACAAGGGACTCGAGCTGATCGAGGCGCACATGCTGTTCGGCGTCGCCTACGACGACATCGAGGTCACCGTGCACCCGCAGTCGATCGTGCATTCGATGGTGACCTTCACCGACGGTTCGACCATCGCCCAGGCCAGCCCGCCGGATATGAAGCTGCCGATCGCGCTGGCGCTCGGCTGGCCCGACCGGGTGCCGGGGGTGCTCGCTCCGCTCGACTTCGGCGGGGCGTTCAACTGGGAATTCGAGCCGGTGGACAACGAGGTGTTTCCCGCAGTCGAGCTGGCCCGCCAGGCCGGTAAGGCCGGTGGCTGCGTCACCGCCGTCTACAACGCCGCCAACGAGATCGCGGTGCAGGCGTTCCTCGACGGCCACATCCGATTCCCGGATATCGTGCGCACGGTAGGCCGTGTGGTCGAGTCGGCCGACCGGTGGACGGCGGAACCGGCTACCTTGGACGAGGTGCTCGCGGCCGATGCGTGGGCGCGGCAGCGTGCGCGTTCGCACGTGAGTAACTGACGCAGGAGGGTTCGATACCGCATGGGGTTCGCGATCGGGGTCGTGCTATTCGCCGTTTGCATCCTCGTATCGGTCGCACTGCACGAATGCGGACACATGTGGGCCGCCCAGGCCACCGGGATGAAGGTCCGCCGCTACTTCATCGGCTTCGGACCGAAGATCTTCTCGTTCCGGCGCGGGGAGACCGAATACGGCCTCAAGGCGCTGCCGCTGGGCGGCTTCTGCGACATCGCCGGGATGACCGCGCTGGACGAGGTGGAACCGCACGAGCTCGACCGGGCCATGTACCGCCAGGCAACCTGGAAGCGCCTGCTGGTGATGTTCGGCGGCATCTTCATGAACTTCCTACTGGGGTTTTTGCTCATCGTGCTGTTGGCGGTGGCGTGGGGGCTGCCCCGGCTGGAGGCACCGCCGGAAACGATGATCGGCACGGTGGGGTGCGTGCCGGCGCAGAAGCCGGACGGCAAATCCGCGGAATGTGCCGGGGAGGGCCCGGCGCAACGGGCGGGGCTGAAGAAGGGGGATCTGGTCACCGCGATCGACGGCGTTCCGGTGAAGACCTGGAAGCAGTTCCAGGAGAACACTCAAAACAAGACCGGCACGGTCGTGTACACGGTGCAGCGCGACGGGCAGACCCTCGAGATCCCGGTCGTCCCGGAGCGTTCGGTGACCTATCCACTGGATCCGAAAACCAAGGAGCCCTCGACGACACCGCAGGTCGTCTCCAAGATCGGCGTCGGCAATATGGTGGCCTACCCTGCGGTGAAACACGACATCGTCAGTGCGATTCCGGCCTCGGTCTCCTTCACCGGCGATATGACGGTCGAGGTCGCCAAAGCACTGGCGCGTATGCCGCAGAAAGTGGTGAGCCTCTGGCACGCCGTGACCGGCGGTGAACGCGATGACGACACCCCGGTGAGCGTGGTCGGCGCGAGCCGCATCGGCGGCGAAACCGCGGAGCGTGGCCTGTGGAATGCGTTCGTCCTGACGTTGGCGAGCCTGAATTTCTTCCTTGGGGCGTTCAACCTGCTGCCGCTGCTCCCGCTGGACGGCGGCCACATCGCGGTGGTGATCTACGAGAAGCTGCGCAACCTGTTCCGCGGCCGCCGCGGCCTGCCCCCGGGTGCCCCGGTCGACTACCTCAAGCTCCTGCCCGCCACCTATGTCGTCGTCGTGATCGGCGGGGCCTATATGGTCCTCACCCTCGTCGCCGACGTCGTGAACCCGATCAAGCTGTTCCCATAGCCGATCACGCGTCGGACACGTCCTGCCGCAACAGGGTTCGGCAGAGGTGGTCGGCTCGGCGGGTGGTTTCGGGCTGGCGGTAGTGCGGGGAGAGGGCGAGTACCTGGGTGCAGGCGGTGTCGAGGTCGATGCGGTGGCCGGTGGAGACGAAGACCGGTTTGATGGATGGTTGGGTGCGTAGGGCGCGGCCGACTACCTCGTTGTCGATGGTGATGTTGCTTGTCGAGCCTCGGGTTGGGGCGGGGTCGGTGTAGGTGCCCCACACCGTTTTTGCGACGCCGATGGTGGGGAGGTCGGTCAGGACGCCGAGGTGGCAGGCTAGGCCGAAGCGGCGGGGGTGGGCGATGCCCTGGCCGTCGCAGATCAGGAGATCCGGTGTGGTGGAGAGCTTTTCGAGGGCGGTGAGGGTGGTGGGTAGTTCCCGGAAGGCGAGCAGGCCCGGGACGTAGGGGAAGGTGACCGTGCCGCGGGCGGTGGCGGTGTCGATGGGCTCGAGTGTGGTTGCATCCAGAACTACCACGGCCGCAACGACATTGCCGTTGTCGTCGTAGGCCGAGTCGAGTCCGGCGACCGTGCGGAAGGGTGGCGCGGACGGGTCGCCGGGTTCGACGAGAGTCCGTAGCCGATCCTGTAGCGCTGCGGCCGCTTCCGGATCAGCGGGCAGCTCCGCCTCCCGCGCCAATCGCACCGATCCACCTCACTCTCCATGGTTGTGGTCGATCGTAGAAGATTCGCGGAAGGTGCCCGTTCATCGAAGAATGACGATATATCGCCGATACTCTAGGATGTGCTGACTGTTCTGTCGACAGGACGAGACATATCCGGCTGACCGGGGCGGCGGGCACGCTGTCGGCGCACTCACAAGGCGGGGGTTCGAACGGCCCCATTAGACTCGGCCCCGAACGGGTGGAGCACGCAGACGAAAGTAGGCAGCCGAACGTGAGTGCCATTGCATTGGGGATCCCGTCCGCACCGGCGGCGGTCCTCGCACCCCGGCGCAAGACCCGCCAGTTGATGGTGGGGAAGGTCGGGGTGGGCAGTGATTTCCCGATCTCGGTGCAATCGATGACGACCACCAAGACCCATGATGTGAACTCGACTCTGCAGCAGATTGCGGAGTTGACCGCGTCGGGGTGCGACATCGTGCGGGTGGCGTGCCCGCGTCAGGAAGACGCCGACGCCCTGGCGGCCATCGCGAAGAAGTCGCCGATCCCGGTGATCGCCGACATCCACTTCCAGCCCCGCTACATCTTCGCCGCCATCGATGCCGGGTGTGCGGCAGTGCGAGTGAATCCCGGCAACATCAAAGAGTTCGACGGCCGCGTGAAAGAGGTCGCCAAGGCCGCCGGAGACGCAGGCATCCCGATCCGCATCGGCGTCAACGCCGGGTCGCTGGACAAGCGGATGATGGAGAAATACGGCAAGGCCACCCCCGAAGCCCTGGTCGAATCCGCGCTGTGGGAAGCGAGCCTGTTCGAAGAACACGGCTTCGGTGACATCAAGATCTCGGTCAAACACAACGACCCCGTCGTGATGGTCGAGGCGTATCGGCAGCTGGCCGCGCAGTGCGATTACCCGCTTCACCTGGGTGTCACCGAGGCCGGTCCCGCCTTCCAGGGCACCATCAAGTCGGCGGTCGCGTTCGGGGCGCTGTTGAGCGAGGGCATCGGCGACACGATTCGGGTGTCGTTGTCCGCGCCGCCGGCCGAGGAGGTGAAGGTCGGTTCCCAGATCCTGCAGTCGCTGAACCTGCGCCCGCGCAAGCTCGAGATCGTGTCGTGCCCGTCGTGTGGGCGCGCCCAGGTCGATGTCTACACCCTGGCCAACGAGGTGACCGCCGGGTTGGAGGGCATGGAGGTGCCGTTGCGGGTCGCGGTCATGGGCTGTGTGGTCAACGGTCCGGGCGAGGCCCGCGAAGCCGATCTGGGTGTGGCGTCGGGGAACGGGAAGGGTCAGATCTTCGTCAAGGGCGAGGTGATCAAAACCGTCCCCGAGCATCAGATCGTGGAAACCCTCATCGAAGAAGCCATGCGCATCGCGGAGGAGATGGGTGAGGCCGACGGTGCCGGCGATCCCGTCGTCACGGTCGGCTAGGCCGTGCCCGAGGCATCCGCGGATCCCGCCGCGGATGCCCTGGTCGGCGCGGGATCCGCTTGCGCCGTTCAAAAACCAGCACGTTTACACCGTTCGTGGCAGGCTGTGAACGTGCGGAGTGTGCTGGAGCCGACCCGCCGGACGCGACTCTCCGGTGCTCGACAGCTTGGCAATCGCGATCTGGCGCAGGTCCTGCAGGTGCTGGATACCGACCCGATCGCCAGCTGTATGGTTGCGGCCCGATTGCAGGAATACGGCCTCGACACCCGCGCCGGCTATGGCGAACTGTGGAGCCGGGGCGGACCCGTCGACTCGCTGTGCTTCTCCGGCGCGAATCTGGTCCCGCTGCGCGGCGGCCGCGACGATCTGGCGGCCTTCGCCGAGCGCGCCACGCGCTGGCCGCGCGTGTGCTCGTCGGTCGTCGGCCGGCAGGAACTGGCGCTGCCGCTGTGGGAAATGCTCGCCGACACCTGGGGCCCCGCCCGCGACCTGCGCGCCGACCAACCGCTGCTGGCGCTGGAAGGTCCCGCCCGCACGGTGCCCGATCCCAAGCTGCGGCGCGTGCGCCCCGACGAACTGGACCGCTACCTGGTCGCGGCGGTGGCGATGTTCACCGAGGAGATCGGCGTCGACCCGCGCATCGGCGACGGCGGCCGCAGCTACCGGCGTCGGGTGGCGAGCCTGATCCAGGCCGGTCGCGCGTGGGCCCGGTTTGAGGACGATCAGGTGGTGTACAAGGCCGAGGTGGGCGCGCTGTCGCGGCGCACCGGCCAGATCCAGGGCGTGTGGGTGCATCCGGACTGGCGCGGCCGCGGGCTGGGCACCGCGGGAACGGCCGCGATCGCCAATACGGTCGTCGCCTCCGGACGCACCGCGAGCCTGTACGTCAACTGCTACAACGAGGTTGCCCGCCGCGCCTACGCGAAGGTCGGGTTCCGTCAGGTCGCCACCTTCACCACGGTTCTGGTCGACTGACGCCGAGTGTCGCCCCATCTGCAGGGCATTGTCTGGCTACCATCTGATGCCGATGTGGACAAGGATGCTCGCGCCGCTGGCCGCCGCGGTCGCGCTCGCCGCGAGCGGCTGTTCGGTGGCATCGCAGGGGCCCATACCCGTGGCCGATGAGTTCGTGACCGCCTTCGCCCGCCACGATCTACCGGCCGCTGCGCGGCTCACCAATCAACCCGAAAAGGCCAGGGCGGCACTGGCTTCGGCATGGGACAAACTTCAGGCCGAAAAGCTCGATGCGCGTGTCGGCGCGGCGCGGGTTACCGGTGACACCGCCACGGTCGATTACACCTACGAGTGGCGGCTGCCGAAGAATCGCCTCTGGAGCTACACCGGGCAACTGCAGATGGGCCGCAGCGACGGCCGCTGGCAGGTGCGGTGGACCGCATCGGACATTCACCCCAAACTCGGCGACACGCAGACCATGGAATTGCGTGCCAATCCCGCCCCGCGCGCCCGTGTCAACGAACGCGCGGGCACCGATGTGCTGGTTCCCGGTGTGGTACATCGAATCTCGTTCACCGCGGGCGCGGCCTCCGACCCCGAGGGCGTGGCCGCCGAGCTGGCAACGGTCCTGGGACGCTTCGACGGCAAACTGACCCCCGAGGCGATTCTGGACGCGGCGCACGCGACCACCGGCGCGTATACCGTTGCGAGCCTGACGGATCGGGAGTACGAGCAGATCGGCACGGACCTGTTGGGCCTGCCCGGCGTATCGATCGACGAACAATGGGATCTCGTGCCCACCGACCGCGGTTTCGCCCCCGATCTGATTATCCAGGTGCGCAAGACCGTCATCGACGAGGTGGACGGCAAGGCCGGATGGAGCGTGGTGACGGTCAACGCCAACGGCGTCGACACCGACGTTCTGAAAGAGGTTGCGCCGCAACCCGCCCCGTCGTTCTCGCTGAGCCTCGACCGTTCGGTGCAGAATGCCGCGCAGCGCGCCGTGGACGGTCGCACCGAACAGACCGTGATGGTGGTGCTGCAGCCGTCGACCGGGGCCGTCCTGGCGGTGGCGCAGAACCGGGCCGCCGACGTCGACGGCCTGGTGGCGACCTCGGGCCTGTACCCGCCCGGATCCATTTTCAAAACGGTGACGGCCGCCGCGGCGATCACCTCCGGCCTCGCCACCCCCGACACCGTGCTGCCCTGTCCGAGCACGATTATCATCGGCCAGCGCACGATCCCGAACTTCAACCTGTTCACCATCGGTGACGCGCCGATGGCGCAGGCCTACGAACGCTCCTGCAATACGGCGTTCGCGCACCTGGCCAGTCGCCTGGCACCCGATGCGCTCACCGAGGCCGCCGCGCGGCTCGGCGTGGGCCCGGACTTCACCGTGGCGGGACTGTCCACGGTGACGGGATCGGTCCCGCCCGCGGCCGAGACGGTGCTGCGTACCGAGAACGGCATCGGGCAGGGCAAGGTCGTGGCCAGCCCGTTCGGCATGGCACTGATGGCGGCGACCGTGGCGCGCGGATCGGTGCCCACGCCGTATCTGATCTCCGGACACCCGACCACCGTCACCGATGCCCGCCCCGCGCCCCCGCCCGCGGTGGTGAAGGGACTGCGGCTGATGATGCGCAAGGTGGTGACGGGCGGCACCGCCGAACGCATTGCCGATCAGGGCGAGGTGTACGGCAAGACGGGGGAGGCCGAGGTGGAGGGCGGTTCGCACTCGTGGTTCGTCGGCTACCGCGGCGATCTGGCCTGGGCGACGCTGATCGTGAAGGGCGGCAGCTCCGACAACGCGGTCGCGGTGACCCGGGACATGCTGGCCGCGCTGCCGCCCGGAACGGCCTAGCGACGACAACGACCGGAGCCGTCGCGGCGTCCGGTCGTCTCGGGTTGTGGTGGGTGCGGCTCGATTACGGCGACTGCGCAGGCGTGCCGTTCGCGACGGCGGGCGGCACGCGCGGAGTCGGGTCGGACACCTCGGCGGAGGAGGCATCACCCAGCAGCTCGACGACGCCGGCGCCGGCCAGAATCATGCCCACGGTGATGAGGGCCAGTGTCGAACGCTTCATGGTCTTCTCCCTTGTGGGTGAGTGAGATCGAAGCCTCGAGCAAACGGTTCGCCGACTGTTGGCCGACTCGAAAACGGTAGACCGACGACGCTGGAAGATTCAACCCCTTGATGGGCGTTTAGACCGTTCGTGATCGGAATACGGGCAGGTCAGCCCGCAGATTTCGAATCCGGATCGGTGCGGTGCAGGCTCGCGGCCAGGTGGTGCTGCTTCGGTTGCCCGACCGCCGCCATCCGCAGTGTGTAGTCGATCGTGTCGCCGGACAGCCGGATCGAGCGGCCGAGCGCGGTCACGAGTTTGGCGGTGGTGGTGCGGCCGATGTGGGTGGAGTCGAACTCCATCCGCAGCGCCCCGTCGGCGACATCGAGGGTGCCCTCGCAGATCTCGGTGATGCCGGTGGGGTGGGCCAGGATCAGCTCGATGCGATCCGGACCGGCGCAGCGCAGGTACCCCGTCTCGGCGTGCAGCGAGCGGCCGTCGCCGGCGTGGCGGGTGCGCTGGCGGTAGGTGAGGAAGGGGCGGCCGACATGGCCGAACTGGATTTCCTCGTGATAGTCGAAGGCGTCGATGGTGGGGTACTCGCCGTGGCCGGAGCCTCGCCAGGTGCCCAGCAGCGGGGCGAGGTGGGCGATATCGGGATGCGGCGCGACGGGAGGCTGGGCTTCGAGCACGGCGGACAGCATAGTGGGCGGTCGGGTATTCGGCTGGCTGTCGGCGCGCCGAGTTGCACGGAATGGCGGCAGGGGGACTTGACGGCTCGCGGTACCGATGCGGATCCGGCCGATCGCGCGATGTGTCTGGTGAGATGACGATTATGCGGTCGGCGGGTGGGAAGAGGCGGCGGTGAGCATCGATGCGCGGCCGCGTGCCCGGGCGTCCCGGGCCTCGCGTCGGCGCGCGGTTGTGCAGTGCTGGGTGCTGGCGCGGCGGCTGGTGCGCCCCTCGCTGCGCAACGGCGAGGTGCTGACCGCCCTGCTGTCGCCCGCGGTGTTCACGGTCGGCTTCTACGTGCCGCTGAACCGGGTCATGAGCTTCGTCGGCTACGGACTGAGCAGCTACGCCCAGTTCCTGATGCCGATGATCGTGATGCAGGCGGTGTCGTTCTGTGCGACCGCGGCCGCGTTCCGGGCGGCCGTCGACGCCCGCGACGGATTGGACGCCCGGTTCGCGACGATGCCGATGCCGCCGGTGGCGCCGCTGGTGGCGCGGACCCTCGCCACCGGATACCGCATCGCGCTGTCGCTCGCGGCAGCGTTGGTGTGCGGGCACATGATCGGATTCCGGTTCTACGGAAGTTGGTGGCATACCGCCGGTTTCGTGATCTTCGCGCTGCTGATGGGACTGATGCTGAGCCTGGCGGGCGATCTGCTGGGCACGTTGTCGAAGAGTCCGGAGGCCACCACCCAAATGCTGGTTCTGCCGCAGCTGATCCTCGGCATGGTGTCCACCGGATTCGCACCGGCCACCCAATTCCCGCACTGGATCCAGGGTTTCGCGCGCGATCAACCGGTATCGCAGTTCATCGGTGTCATGCGCGTGCTCGCCGGTGACCGTTCCGGCAGGGCCGGGGCGGTGAGCTGGGCGACGCTCGGGCCGGGGCTGGGGTGGCTGGCGGCGGGACTGCTGATCTTCGGTGCGGCCGCCGTGCTGGTGGCGATGCGGAGGCAGCGATGACGATGCGCTTGCCGGTAGCCGACGGCCGCACCGAGACCTGGCGACAGCTGGTGCCGCAGACGCTGATTCAGACCCGCAGGCTGCTGATCCGGTGGCGGCGTGACCCGTTGACCATCGCGCAGTCGCTGATGTTCCCGGCGGCGCTGCTGATCGTGCTGAATACCGTGCTCGGACGGCAGATCTCGGCCTTCTCGGGCGCGAGTGCGCTGTACGGCTCGGTACCGATGGTGACGCTGGTGTCGGTGATGTCCGGCTCGCTGGCCGGGGCCATCACCCTGGGCCGGGAACGCGATGCCGGGCTGCTGGCCCGGTTCTGGGTGCTGCCGGTGCACCGCGCCTCGGGCCCGGCCGCACGCATTCTCGCCGAGGGAGTGCGCATCCTGACCTGCACGCTGGTGCTGTTCGGGGTGGGGGTGCTGCTCGGATTCCGGTTCCGGCAGGGCTGGCCCGCGGCGGTGGCGCTGCTGGGCGTGCCGGTGGTGTACGGGCTCGGATTCGCCACCCTGGTCACGGCGGTCGCCGTGTTCACCGCGAAAGCCGCACCCGTGGAGGCGATTTCGCTGGGTTCGTCGCTGCTGATGTTCTTCTCCACCGGGTTCGTGCCGCTGGCGGCGTACCCGGCGTGGGCGAAACCGATTGTGGCGCATCAGCCGATGAGCTATGCGATCGAGGCCATGCGGGGACTGTCGCTGGGCGGCCCGGTGCGGGCGCCGCTGACGGCGACGCTGGCGTGGTCGCTCGGCGCGATCGTCGTCTTCGCGGTGCCCGCCGTGCTCGGGTATCGGCGGGCCAGTCGTCGCTGATCAGCGCAGCCCGTCGGCCACCCCGGCGATCATCTCCGCCGAATCGCGCGGGCTCAGCGCCATCGCGCGCAGCTGGTCGAACATGACGCCGAACCGGCGAATCTCGTTGTGGCCCTCCACGATGTCGTCACCGGCGATGCCCTCCACATAGACCAGCTCCGGATCGGCCGGATCGGGGAAGTCCAGCACCACGAACGAGCCCACCATCGCCGGATGCGCGCCCGCGTCGAACGGCAGCACCTGCAGGATCACATTCCGTTTGTCCGATTCCTCGGCGAGCCGCAGCAGTTGTTCGCGCATGACGTCGGGCCCGCCCACGACCCGCCGGATCGCCGCCTCGTCCAGCACCACCCACAATTCCAGCGGATTACCGTCGCGGGTGAGCACCTTGGCGCGCTCGACGCGGGCCCGCAGCCGCTGCTCGATCACCGAGGTCTCGACCTTCGGCATGGCGGTATCCAGCACCGCCCATGCGTACCGTTCGGTTTGCAAGAGGCCGGGAATGAACGAGGTCTGGAACAGCCGCGCCGACAGCGCCTCGGTCTCGAAGTTGATGTAGGCGGCGTAGACCTCCGACACCGCGGCCTCGAACGGCCGCGACATGCCCGGCTTCTGCGCCTCCTGCAGTAACTGCACGGCGTCCGAACGCTGCGGATCCTCGACCCCGTACAGGTCGAGCATGGCCATCAGGGTGCGCCGCTGCGGGCGGGCCTGGGCGGTCTCGATCCGGTACAGCGTGGTGACGTTGATGCCGGTGCGGGCGCTGACCACCTCCTTGCTGAGCCCGGAGGTTTCGCGCATCTCGTACAGCAGGGCCGCGAGCCGGCGCAGCCGTACCGTGAGAACCGTGCGTTTGCCTGCCATTGCGCGCTCTCCTCTGCGCACTCCCTGGAACGGACCATTGCGTTCGTGCATGGGTACGAGGCCGCCGTCCGCGGCAAATGTGCCGCGGAGGTGTGTTGATAGGCGCTGAGCATACCGCCTCTCGTGTCGTGGCCGTGGTGACTCGGGCCGTGCAGCTTCTCGGCAGCTGCGGCAACCGCCACACCGAACGCGGCCGATCGGCGTGGCGGAAACCATTCGGCACGAACTGCTTCGGCTCGACAGCGAGGGCGGTGCCGAGACGGTGACGGGATCGCCCGCGCGAAACGTTACGCCGCGCGGAGGGGCACGCCATCCAGGTGGCGCAGCAGCTCGTCGGTGGTGAGGACCGCGCCGCAGCGGCGGGCGACGTAGTTGAGGGCCATGAGGTGTTCCTCGCGGGAGAAGTCGGCGGTGGCGTCGAGGACCAGGAAGGGGCGGATGTCGCTCATGAATGCCTCCGCCGCACTGAGCATGCAGCCCATGTGGGTGTAGACGCCGGTGACCATGAGGTGGTCGCGGTTGTAGTAGGAGAGCAGCTCGCGCAGGTCGGTGCGCTGGAAGGCGGAGTAGCGCCACTTGGTGACCTGGATGTCGCGGTCGTCGGGGCGCAGTTCGGCAATGACCTCGGTGTCGGCGCCGCGGGACATGCCGGTGCCCCAGAAGTCGGCGAGGATGCCTCGGCGCGACGGGTGCTGGTTACCCGGTTGCATGGTGTAGATCACCGGAATCCCCAGCGCGTGACAGCGATTCCGGAGCCGCGAGATGTTCGCGACCAGCGTGCGGGCCGGGTCCTGATCGCCGTCGTAGGCCGACAGGAAGTACTGCTGCATGTCGTGAATGAGCAGCGCGGTGCGGGAGGGAACGAGCGTCCAGGACACCTGATTGTCGACGACGTCCTCGGGCGTCGGCATGGCATAGGGCGCGATCGGTGGGATGGGCATAACAAATCTCCTGGTGGTGGGAACTGTGGTGTGCGTCGGTCAGGCGACGGTGATGGGTAGCTCGGCGATGCCCAGCGGGCGCAGGATGCGCTGGAATTTGCCGGTGGTCTCGGCCAGCTCCGCGGCCGGATCCGATTCGGCGACGATGCCGCCGCCCGCGTGGGCGAGCAGGCTTCGCCCGTCGGCGGCCAGTTCGGCGCAGCGGATGCTCACCATCCACTCGCCGTCGCCCCGGGCGTCGCACCAGCCGATCGCGCCCGCGTAGAAGCCGCGGTCGCCCTCGAGCTCGGCGATCAGACGGGCGGCCTCGTCGGTGGGTGTGCCACAGATCGCGGGCGTGGGATGCAGGGCGGCCGCCAGTTCCAGCGCCGACGGCCCGTCGGCACGCACCGCGGCCGTGATCGGGGTGCCGATATGCCACATCTCGGGAGTACTGGTGAGTTCCGGTGCGGGCGTGTGCACGTCGGCACACCGATCACGCAGCACCGCACCGACCTGCTCGACCACGTACCCGTGCTCGTGCCGATCCTTCGACGAGGTGAGCAGATCGGCGGCGACGGCGCGGTCGGCCCGTTCGTCACCGGTGACCCGGCGGGCCGATCCGGCCAGCGGATGACTGAGCACCTCGGTCCCGTCCCGGCGAATCAGCACCTCGGGACTGGAGCCCACCAGATGCCGACCGGTGAAGGGCGCGCCCGCGGCCGACAGATCGACGAGGAAGCCGTTGCCCATCGGGTCGGTCGCCACCAGCTGCTCCAGAATGTCGTGTGCCCGTACCGGTACGGCCGAGCGGGCGCGAATGGCCCTGGCCAGCACGACCTTTCGGATCGGATGGGTCGGATCGGCGAGCAGCCGCACGGCCTCGGCCACGCGCCGCACATGGGTCTCCGGATCCGGGATGGCGGCCTCGAATTCGAAGGTCGGCGGCGTCGCCGGTGCAACCGGGCGTATGTCGTTGTCGCGCACCGTTATCGATTGCGGGGCCCACAGCGCCGCGGGGGCGTCGGGCGCGAAGGGCAGCGCACCGACGACGTGGGTGACCTCACCGCCGCGCAGGGCGGCGGCGGCCTCGGCCACGGAGGAGAAGACTCGTCCGACGCCCCACGCGCACACGGTGCGGTACGGGCGGGACAGGACGAAGGCGGGATCGGCGGAAATGGAGATCATCCTTTCGGATCACATGTCGAGCGTCGCTCCGCCGTCCACCCGCAGGTCGTGCATGGTGATGTGGCGGGCGTCGTCGGATACCAGGAAGCGGACCGCCGCGGCGATATCGGCGGGTTCGGCTATGCGCCGCAAGGGAATTCCGAGGCAGTACGCCTCGGGGTCGCCGTCGAGCAGGCTCGCTCGGGCGGCGTCGTCGAGCGCGCGATCACCGTCGTCGGCGTAGAGGCCGCGCAGCATGGCCGTATTCGTCGAGCCCGGGGACACCAGGTTCACCCGCACGCCGTGCGGGGCGACCTGCAGCGCCAGTGCGCGGGTGAAGGCGGTGGCGGCCGCCTTGGACGCGCAGTAGGCCGCCATGCCGAGGCGCGGGGTGCTCGCGGCATTGGACGAGACGACCACGATCGCCCCACCCCCGGCGGCGACCATGTCGCGGGCCGCGCGCTGGGTGACGTGCATGGTTCCGGTGGCGTTCACGGCGAGGCTGCGCTCCCATGCCTCGGGCGTGATGTCCAGCGCCGCCCCGGAATCCATCACCCCGGCGGCATGCACGACCACATTCGCCGGGCCGTGCTGCGCGGTGAACGCGTCGAAGGCGCGGGCCACGGACTTGCCGTCGGCCACGTCCACCTCGGCGGCGTGAACGGAACACGGTGTGCGGTCGGCAATGTCACGCGCAACCTCGTGAACTGCGGAGTCCCGGTCCCACAGCGCCACGGCGCGTGCGCCGTCGGCGAGTTCCGCCGCGATCGCCGCGCCGATGCCTGCGGCCGCCCCGGTGACGACGAGTACTCGCTCGCCCGAATCGATCATGGATGTAAGGTTAGCCTAACCTGATGAAAAATGGGGTGTTCGTCCGATTCGTGAACATCCGGCACAGGCCTGTCCCCACTGGAAAGAGGTGTCCCACAATGCCATCCACCGTTCTCCCCGGCTTCACGCCGTGGCCCGCGGCCGACGCGCAGCGGTACCGAGAGCTCGGTTGCTGGGCCGGAGAGACCTTCGGTGACATGCTGGCCGCCCGCGCGGCCGCGGTTCCCGATGCGGTCGCCGTCGTGGACGGCGCGCACCGCTGGACCTACGCCGAACTCGACCACCGGGCACGATCGCTGGCCACCGGCCTGGCGCGGCTCGGTATCGGCCGCCACGACCGGGTGCTGGTGCAGTTGCCCAACCGCGCCGAATTCGTGGAGGTGATCTTCGCGCTGTTCGAGCTCGGGGCGTTGCCGGTGTTCTGTCTGCCCGCGCATCGCCGAGCCGAACTGGTTCCCATCGCCACGGCGAGCGGGGCGACCGCGATCGTCACCTGTGGTGTGCACCAGCGCTTCGACTATGCGGCGCTGGCGGATTCGATCCGCGAGCAGGTTGCCACCGTGGCACACCTCGTGATCGTCACCGACGACTCGCAGGGCCCGCTGCCCGCGGGCGCCCGCACGATCGACGAATTCCGGGACGAACCGGGCGATCTGCCCGTCATCGACGCGAGTGACGTTGCGTTCTTGCAGCTTTCGGGCGGCAGCACCGGTATCCCGAAACTCATTCCCCGCACCCACGACGACTACCACTACAGCGTGCGGCGCAGTGCGGAGATCTGCGAGCTCGGCAGCGACAGCGTCTATCTTGCGACACTGCCCGTCGCGCACAACTTTCCGATGAGTTCCCCCGGCATTCTCGGCACGCTGTGGGCCGGTGGCACGGTGGCCCTGACCCCGGATCCGACTCCGGCGGCCGCATTCGGCGCCATCGAGCGGTTCGGTGTGACCATCACCGGGCTGGTGCCGCCGCTGGCGCGGCTGTGGGTGGAGCGGGCCGAGGCCGGTGGCACCCCGGATCTGTCCAGCCTGAAGGTGGTGCAGGTGGGTGGCGCGCGCTGTCCGGACGAACTGGCCCGGCGGGTCGGCCCGGCGCTCGGTGCCACGCTGCAGCAGGTGTTCGGGATGGCCGAGGGGCTGGTGTGCTATACGCGGCTGGACGATCCGATCGAGGTGGTGATCGAAACCCAGGGCCGCCCGATGTCGGAGCACGACCGGATCGCGGTGGTCGACGACGCGGGCAACCCGGTGCCGCCGGGTGCGGACGGCAACCTGATCACCCACGGCCCGTACACGATTCGCGGCTACTACGACAATCCCGAGGCCAACGCCCGCAGTTTCACCGCCGACGGCTGGTACCGCACGGGTGACATGGTGGCCGTGCGGCCCGACGGCAATCTGGTCGTCAAGGGGCGCGCGGGCGACTGGGTGAACCGGGGCGGGGAGAAGGTCTCCGCCGAGGAGCTCGAGGCACACCTGCTGGCCCATCCGGGGGTGCGGGATGCGGTGATCGTGGGGACACCCGACCCGGTTCTCGGACAGCGAATCTCGGCCTTCGTGCAACCGAACGATCCGGCCGGGAAGCTCACGCTGACCGCGGTGCGAGCCTTCGTGCGCGAGCGTGGTGTGGCGGCCTGGAAGATGCCCGATGCCGTGGTGATCGTGGACAGCTTCCCGGAGACGGGGGTGGGCAAGATCAGCCGCAAGGAGCTGCGGCAGCTGCTCGCCGAAGGCGCGCTCGGGAAGTGACCCGGCGGTGGTGCGGCCCACCCGGTCCCGAGCGACCGGGCGGCCGCGCCACCCACTCACTTCAGGATGTCGAGCCACGATCCCAGGACGGGATCCGAAGCGAGCGTGGGGAAGTCGACGTGCTCATAGCCCGCCGCGCGCCACTTCTCGACCAGCGACATGATGCGCACCGAGTCGAGCCCGGCATCCAGCAGATCGGTCTCGTCGGTCAGTTCGCCCGGGTCCACGCCCAGCGCCGACGCCACGTCCGCGATGACCCGCCGGCGATCCGACGCTGTGGTCTGGTCGGTAGTCATGGTCGTTCATTCCTCTCTGTCGAAATCGGCCACGCCGCGCTTCCAGTAGCCGGCGATCAGGCAGTCCTTCGGGCCCACTCCCAGTTCCGTGCGCACCCAGCGGCGCAGCGGGCGCAGCGCACCCGCCTCACCGGCCATCCAGACGTAGACCCGTTCTCCGCTGGGCACTTTCACCTCGCGAACCGCCTGCTCCAGCCCGTTGCCATCGCCCGGTTCGGCGGTGTCGCGGTGCACCCAGCGCACCGCGACACCGGGCGGCGGGTCCAGCGGAATCTCCTCGTCGGCGCCGCCTACCGCGAGGAAGGCCCAGCCGGACGCCTCCCTGGGCAGCCACTCCAGCCAGCGGGCGATCGCGGGCAGCGCGGTGATGTCACCGGCGAACAGGTATTTGTCGTAAGTTCTCGGAACCACCACGCCCCCGGGCGGACCCGCGATGTGGATTCGCGTGCCGGGTGTCGCCGCGAGCGCCCACTCCGAGGCAAGGCCGCCGGGGTGAATGGCGAAGTCGATGTCCAACTCGCACTCTGTCGCGCTGTGGCGGCGCACCGTGTACTCCCGCGACACCGGCCGGGGATTTCCCCATTCCAGCGACAATCCGTCCTTCCGCGGCAGCCGCAGCACGCCCTCGTCGTCCGGAAAGACCAGGCGCACATGCTCGTCGGGCACGTAGCTGTGAAATCCCGCCAGGTCCGGCCCGCCGAAGGTGATGCGCAGCAGCGCGGAACCGAGGCGCTGGGTGCGGATCACCTCCACCTCGCACAGCCCGATGGGGTAGCCGACCTTGGCGCCGTGCGCTCCCGACAGCACCGCGGTGATGTTTTCGGCATAGGCGGCACGATCCATGGACCTACTCCTTTCCCAGCAGCGGCCCGGCGGTCAGAGCCGCCAGGGCGCCCAGTATCAGTACGGACAGCCCGTAGACCACGAGAGCGGTTGCGGGCGAGAAGAATTGACCAGCCAGGCCCGCCACCATCGACCCGATCGCAGTCCCGGTCACCGCTTGGACCATGAGCAGCCCGGAGACCCGCCCGCGCAACTCCTCGGGCGCATTGTGTTGCAGCACCGAGTAGCGCAGCACCATGTTGACCGCGCGGGCGAGACCGAATCCGGCCAGCCCCAGGAAGACCAGGGCGGCGTGCGGTGCCACTCCGGCGACGATCACGCCGATCGGCATGAGCGCCAGCGAGATCAGCAACGCCCGGCCCGGATGGCCGGTGCGGCCGATCCATCCGCTGGTCAGCGAGCCGAGCACCGCGCCCGCGCCGGGTGCGGCGTAGAGCAGGCCGAGGGCCGTTGTGCCCGCGCCGAGTTCGTGCTCGGCCAGGGCGGGCAGCAACACCAGCGGTCCGCTCACCAGCATGGCGATCAGGCCGGTGAGCAGGGCGGGGCGAATCACCGGATGCCGCACGGCGAATCGGATGCCGATGGCCAGTGCCCGCAGCGGATGGTCGGTGTGGCGTTGCGGGGGCGGCTGCGGGCCGATGGCCCGGATCAGGGTCACCGTGGCGACGGTCGCGGCCGCGGCGAGGAAAAATGCCGGGGCCACACCGGTTTTCGCGATCAGCAGACCGGCCAGCGCCGGTGTGATCATGGTGCCCAGGTCGGAGGTGAGCGCGGTGAGCGCACCGGCGGCGGGCACCTTGTCCCGCCCGACCAGCTTGGGAACCAACGCCATCAGCGCCGAACCGCTGATCCCGCCCGCCAGGCCGTCGATCACACCGGCGGCGTAGATCACCGGCAGCATCGGATGCGGCAGTAGCGCATTGACGCCGAGTACGAGGAAGCCGAAACCGGCTGCGCTGCGCGACCATTGGATGACGTCACGCCGGTCGTACCGGTCGGCGATCACGCCCCCGAACAGGCTTCCGGCGAACAGCGCGACCGCGGTGACCGTGGTGACGCCCGCGACGTGCAGCGAGGATCCGGTCAGCCGGTAGACCTGCACGGGCAGGGCCACCATGAGCAGCCCGATGCCCAGCACCGACACCAGCCGTGCGGCGAAGGCGCAGCGGAACTCCCGGCTGGCCCGCAGCGGCGAGACGTCGATGAGCAGGCCGCCGACGGCCGTCACTTGAAGCGCTCCGCGAGCAGATCGAGGGTGCGCATGACGTTGCGGTAGTCGGGACGCTGGCTGGTGGCGGGCAGCTCGAAGACGTTGCCGGACTTGAAGGCCGGGAGCTTGGCCAGCATCGGGTCCTGCCGCAACTGCTCGAGGCCGCGGCCGCCCTCGAGTTGCACGACGAACAACACCGGGGCGTCGGCGACGGTGGTCAGCAGTTCCGGGCTGAACCCCACCCAGTCGGCGGCGGCCGCACGGGTCGGATTCCCGGCCTTGGCCTCCACCTTGTCGTCGATGGTGAAACCGACCTCGGCCAGCAGCGCGGGCAGGGGGGTGCCCGGCGCGATCACGGAGGGCTTCTGATCCTTGCGCGACTGGTAGATCGCGGCCGCGCCCTGAGGGACCTTGATCGAGGACTTCACCTTCGCGACCTTGTCGCCGTAGGCCTTGATCAGTTCGTTCACCCGGTCCGAACGGTTCACCACGTCGGCGACGGCCTTCAGCTGGTCCTGCCAGTTGGTGATGGAGGAGGAGATCAGCACCGTCGGTGCGATGGCGGTGAGCCGGTCGTAGGCGT
This sequence comes from Nocardia transvalensis, assembly GCF_015477765.1. Taxonomy (GTDB): domain Bacteria; phylum Actinomycetota; class Actinomycetes; order Mycobacteriales; family Mycobacteriaceae; genus Nocardia; species Nocardia transvalensis_A. The sequence continues at coordinate 248,257 of NZ_JADLQQ010000004.1, forward strand.
CGATGGACTGCTGACCCGGATATCCCTGTCCGCCACCGATGATCAGGTCCGGATGCTGGGCGGCGATGAACTCCAGATTGATGTTGTCGCCGGACGGCAGCACCTGCGTGCCCTGCTTCTCGGCGTCCTCGGCCCAGGCCTGCGGGAACTTGCCGGGCGCGAGCGTGACGCCGAGCACTCGCGGGTCCGCGGCCTTGACCTTGGCGCCGAGATCGTAGAGATATCCGGCGAGCGAGCCGTTGACCACGACGATGCGCTGCGGGTCCGCGGGCACCGCGACCGCCCCGCGCTCGGTCTGCACCTGCCGGGTGGCCGAGCCGTCGGAGTCCTTCGAGGCGGAGCTACTACAGCCCGCCACCGCGGCGAGGGCGACGATCAGCAGGGCGACGGCGGCGCGTAGCCGGGCCGTCGTTCGGTACACAGTCATGGGTTCCTTCTTGTTATGGGGGAGGCTCATGCGCCGATCGCGGGATCGACGTCGAGGAGGGCGGCGATCTCGGTCCAGCCCGTGGGGGACACGATGTCGAAGTGCGAGTAGGGGAGTCGGCGCACGATCACGTGCGCGTCGGCGGCTCGCCATCCGGCCAGTTGCGTGCGCGTGTGGTCGGGCTCGGTGCCGGTATCGGCGACATAGAGCGCCATCGGGCCGGTGTAGCGCGGCGTGGCGGAGCGGGTGACCATGCCGAGCAGATCGGTCGCGGCGGACCGGATAGCGGCCGCGAGTTCCGGGGCGTCGCCGGGCAATTCGGGCAGTAGGCCATCGAGCCGAGCGGGATCGCGCAGCGACCGGACCGCCTGCGCGGTGAGCTCGGTGAGTGGATGGGAGTCGACGAGGCCCACATAGGCCGCGGTTTCACCGCTCTCCTCCAGCGCGGCCGCCAGCGCGTGAACGATATTGCCGCCCAAGGAATATCCGAGCAGGTGGTAGGGGCCGTGGGGTTGGATGCGCCGGATGGTGTCGAGGTAGTGGCGGGCCAGCGCGTCGAGGGTGGGCGCTGGCCGACACCGAGTTTCGGAGCCTCCGCCCGCAGGGTGCGGTCGCCGACGGTGACCAGGGCCGCCGTGCCGGAGACGTGTTTCACCGTGCACGGCAGCAGGTTCGCGCCGCCGAGGAAGGCGGCGGTGAACGAGCTGGGCGGGCGGCGCCACAGGTTCTGCGCGGTGTCGACGTCGACCAGGCGGGCGTCTCGCATCACCGCGATGCGGTCGGCCAGCGCCAGCGCCTCGGCCTGGTCGTGGGTGACATAGAGCATCGCGGTGTCCGGCAGGGCCTTTCGCAACTGCTGTAGTTCGGTGAGCATGGATTGGCGCAGCTGCGCGTCCAGCGCCGCCAGCGGCTCGTCGAGCAGCAGTACTTGCGGGCGAATGGCCAGGGCGCGGGCGATCGCGACCCGCTGTTGCTGCCCGCCGGACAGTTCCCGCGGTAGCCGCCCGGCATAGGCGGCCATGCCGACCATGTCCAGCGATTGCGTGACGCGGTCGGCAATCTCCTTGCGCGGCACCCGATGCGCCTCGAGGCCGAAGGCGACATTGTCGCGGACCCGCATATGCGGGAACAGGGCATACGACTGCACGACCACGCCGATACCGCGCTTGGCCGGTGACAGATCGGTGACCTCGCGCCCGGCCAGCCGCACCGCGCCGGAGGTGGGCCGGACGAACCCGGCCAGCGCCTTCAGCGCGGTCGACTTACCGGAGCCGCTGGGCCCCAGCAGCGCCACCGTTTCCCCGGCGGCCACGCGCAGGGTGAAATCGGCCAGCGCGACGGTGGCCTTGCGGCCGCGTCCGTAGCTGACGCCGACCCGGTCGAATACGATCGCCGGTTCGGCATCCCCCGCGACGGTTGCCGAGGCCGAGGTGATCGGTGCGGACATGGTTGCGCTCCTGGGGATGTCGATCAGCTTCCGGTGGCCTTCTGATAGGCGGCGATGTCGCCGTCGAGCTCGTCGCGCACCGTGTTCCAGTCCGGAGTCACCACCGTCACGCCCTGGAGAGAGGCGGCCGGTGACACGGTGCCCGCCGGGGCGGGCACATCCTTCAGGTCCGTGCGGACCGGGACCGCCATGGCGTCGGGGCCGAGGGTCTTCTGCACGTCGGCCGACAGCAGGAATTCCATCAGCTGCTTCGCCGCATCCCGGTGCGGTGCGCCCTTGGCCAGCCCCATCACATACGGCACGGCCACGGTGCTGCGCTTGCCGTCGGCGGTGGCGGGGAAGAAGACGGTGAACTTCGAGCCCTTCTCCTTGATGGTCGCCAGATTCATCTGCACATCGCCGTTGGCGACCAGCAATTCGCCGTTGTCGACCTTGGGCTGCAGCTTGCCGGTGGAGGCGGACGGTCCGACATTGTTGGCCTGCAGCCTGCCCAGATAGTCGAGCGCACCCTGCTTACCGAACAGCTGCTGCAGCAGGATCAGCACGGCGGTGCCGTCACCGGCTTGCCCGGGCGTCGAATACTGGATCTTGCCCTTGAATTCCGGCTTCAGCAGGTCGTCCCAGGCGAGCTTCGAACTGTCGACCGACGGATGTGCGATGAACGACAGGTAATTCCCGGCCAGCGTGACGTATGCGCCGCCCGGATCCTTGTCGGTGGCGGCCACCGCACCGGTGTCGATGCCGCTGTCCTGCAGCAGACCCGACCTGTTCGCCTTCTGAATGAACGGCGGCAGTGTGACCACGACGTCGGCCTGCGGGTTGGACTGTTCCTTGTCGACCCGATTGACCACCTCACCGGATCCGGCCTCGACCAGATTCACCGAAATGCCGGTCTGTTCCCTGAATTTCGCGAACTGGGTCCGGTACCAGTCGCCGACACCGTCGGCGGAGTACACGGTGACGGTCTTGTCGTCGCCGGAGGTCCCGGTGCCGCCACAGGCCGCGGCGGTGACCGCGACGGCGGTGGCACAGGCCAGAGCGAGCGTGGTGCGTGCGAGGCGGGATGTCGAGAGACGCACGATGACTACAACTTTCGTGTGGAACGGAAGGGTGAATCGAAGGGAAGGAGCAGGTCGGCGAACTGCACGACCGACGGCACGATGTGGGTGGCACCGGCGGCACGCAAGCGGTCCTCGTCATGAGCGCCGGTGAGGGTGCCCGCGACGATGCGCGACCCGGCGGCAAGTCCACTGGCGATATCGCTGGCCGTATCGCCCAGCACCGCAACGCGATCCACCGCATTGATGCGCAGCCGCATCAGGGCGGTGAGCACGAGGTCCGGATACGGTCGGCCGCGTCCGGCCTCCGACGGTGCCAGCGTGAGATCGGCGAGGTCGGACCAGCCCAGGGCGGCCAGCAGCTTGTCCTGGGTGCCGCGGCTGAATCCGGTGGTCAGCGCCACCTTGATCCCCGCCGCACGCAGGGCCGAGATCGCCTCGGCCGCACCGGGAATCGGTACCGCCTCGCTCGCGAACTCGTCGTAGGCGGCCTCGAAGGCGCGGTTGGCCAGGTGGGCGCGGTCCTCGTCGCCGAACAGTGCACGGAACACCGTGATCTTCGATTGGCCCATCGTGTCGACCACGTACTTCCGCGCGGCCTCGCGGTCGGGGCCGTCGGCCTCGAGACCGGCGGCGGTGGCGGCGGCGTCGAAGGCGCGCAGCACCAGCCCGCCGTCGGCGACGGTGGTACCGGCCATATCGAGGACGGCCAGCTCGATCTGCTTGTCGGACATGGCATTTCCTCTCAGAGATTCAGCAGGTCGGCGGTTTCCTCGCCGAGCGCGGGGCCCAGGGTCATGCCACGCCCGCCCGGGCCGGTGATCACCCAGACGTTGTCGGCGGCCCGGGTGCGGGTGACGATTGCGGCCGGATCGATGCTCTGGCTGTACACCCCGGCCCAGCGCCGCACGATCGGCGGCAGTCTGCGGCCCAGCAGGTCCTCGGTGACGGCGGCGAGATGCTCGTAGGGCGCCTCGTCCACGTCGAAGGCGAACGGTTCGTCGTATTCGTGGGTGTCGCCGATCGTCAGGCCGCCGTGCAGCCGCTGCACACACAGCAGCTGCATCTGGTGCCGGGCGGCGGTGAAGCCCTGGGACTCTTCGCGATTCAGGCGGTCGAGTGCGGGCCCGGCGAAACCGGGGTAGTAGCGGAAACTGTCGCCGTCGGCGATGGCGGTGGTGAGCTGCTCACCCAGCGGTGCGGTCTGCATCATCTGCAGCCGCACGCGGCGAACCGGGATGTCGCCCACCAGTTCCCGGGTCAGGCCCGAATGGGCGGCCCCGGGGCACACCAGGACCAGATCGGCCGCGAAGCGGCGCCCGCGATCGTCGACGACGGTGGAGCCGGTGACCGCGCGGGCCTCGGTGCCCGCGTGGAAGGTGTAGCGGCCGGTGGCCTCCATATGGGCGCGCAGGGCCGGCATGGCCTGGCGGGACTCCACGGCGGCGTCGAACGAACAGTGCAGTCCCGCAAGGAATTTTCCGCGCAGCGCCGGATTCAGCGCGCGGACCTCGTCCGGCTCCAGCAGCGTGAATCCGCGCTCGGCCGCCGTGGGTCCGGCGGCCGCGGCCTCGGCGACCGCCAACTCGGCCGCGGTGCGCACCAGCGTGATCGACCCGGCCGGACGGAAACCGACCCCCGCGACCCGGCCCCCGATCTCCTCCCACAGTTGCCGCGACCGCAGCGTGATCGCCAATTCGCCTGCGCTGCGGCCCGATACCCACACCAGGCCGAAATTGCGGACCGTGGCGCCGCGGGCCTCGGTCTCGCGCTCCAGCTGCACCACCTCGTGGCCGCGGCCGATGGCCGCGAAGGCGTGCGCGGTGCCGAGAACGCCGCCGCCGATGATGACCAATCGCATGCCCACATCATGCGCAATGGTCTAGACCGTTGAGTGTGTCCCGTGCGAACGCTGGGTTAACAATTGGTATAGACCAATTGCGGGTACGCTGTCGGCATGGACGCACAAGAGGTGGCGCGCCTGCCCAAGGCGTATCGGGTGCGCACACAGATCGAGAGCATCATCGGCGAATTGGCCGAGGGCGATCCGGTGCCCTCGGAGCGGGAGCTCGCGGGCCGATTCGAGGTGGCGCGCGAAACCGTGCGCCAGGCGCTACGAGATCTCTTGGTGGAGGGCAGGATTCGCCGCCAGGGCCGCGGCACGGTGGTCTCGCGCCCGAAGATGGTGCAGCCGCTGTCGCTGCGCTCCTACACCGAAGCCGCGCTGAGTCTGGGCCGCACACCGGGCCGCCTGCTGGTCGGCTGGGACGATCTGCCCGCCGACGCGGACACCGCCGAGGCGCTGGGCGTGCCGGTGGGCACCCCGGTCATGCATCTCGAGCGCATCCTGCTCGCCGACGGCGAAAAGATCGGCCTGGAGAGCACGTTCCTCACCCTGGAACGCTTCGGCGGCCTGCGGACGAGCTTCGACCCGACCACCTCGCTGTACGCCGCGATGCGCGCCGCTGGGGTCGTCTTCGGCTCGGCGCGCGAGCGAATCGAAACCGTGCTCGCCTCCCCGCGGGAGGCCGCCCTGCTGGACTGCACCACCGCGCTCCCGACGATCCTGCTGCACCGCCGCACCCTCGACGCCGACGGCGCCCCCATCGAACGCGTCCGCGCCCTCTACCGCGGCGACCGCATCGCGTTCGAGGCGCACCTGCGCGAGTAGGTCAGCGCGTGGCGGAGTGGTTGACCTCGTAGATCCGCTTGTGCTCGTCGATTCCGGCGAGCCGGTAGGGAGCAGTGGTCGTGCGTGGAAAGCGGTGAGTGCCACCATCGGTCGGCAGCTCCGTCGCATGCAGCGCGCGGTAGCTCTGGTAGTCGATGGGCTGTCGCCGGGCGATCACGTCTCGGTGGTGGTCGGCGCGGCGGTGATCGCGGTAGCCGGGCATCACGGTCGCACCGAAGAACTCCGCGACGCAGCCGGACCCGTAGCTGAGCATGCCGACCGAGCGCCCGTCGAGATCGTCGGTGTGGTCCAGCAGCGACGCCAGCGCGATGAACACCGAGGCCGTATAGCTGTTGCCGATCACCCGGTTGTACAGGGTGGTGGGCTCGATCGCCGCGCGGATCGACTCCTTGTCGGTGGGCAGGCCCGCGATGGCGGCCAGGTGCGCGTGCGCCTTGTATGCCATCTTCGTGAACGGCTGGTGGTAGCAGAAGGACGCGAATTCACTTGCCGCAAGACCGTTCTGGGCGCTGTAGTCCTTCCATGCCGCCTCCACGGCCTGCAGGTAGGCATCGATCGACGCCTTGCCGTCGACCACCGCGGTGGATCGATAGTTCGGACGCCAGAAGTCCATGATGTCGGCGGTGTACAGACCCGAGGGACCGTCTATGCGCACCAGCGCGGGATCCGCGCCGACCAGCAGCGCCACCGCGGCCGCGCCCTGCGTCGGCTCGCCGGGGCTGTCGAGGTCGTATTTCGCGATATCGCTGGCGAGAACCAGAACTCGCTGGTCCGGATTGCGCGCGACCATCGCCAGCGCGAGCTGCAGCGCGCCGGTGGCGCCGTAGCACGCCTGCTTCAGTTCCAGCACACGCGTCGCCGAGGACAGCCCGAGCAGCGACGCGACGTAGATACCGGCCGACTTGGACTGATCGATACCGGTTTCGGTGCCCAGCAGCACCGTCCGGATGCCCTCGGTGCCGTGCCGGTCGATGATCGGCTGCGCCGCCGCTGCCGCGATCGTGACGATGTCCTCGTCCAGCGCCGCGACGCTCATCAGTTCCTGGCCGATGCCGGCGTGGTATTTCGCGACATCCACACCGGTGTGCGCCGCCAACGTGCTGTGCGCCAAGACATTCTCGGTGGTGGCGAAACACAGGTCGTGGATTCCCAGCGGTTGTTCCTGCATGATCTTCGCTTTCCTATCGGGTGGACGCTCGTTCGAGCTGCACGTGGGCGCGCATGAGCTCGCCCGGGTTGGTCTGCGCCGCCATGAGCGACAACTCACCGCACAGGACTCCCGCGGCGGCGAGGACCGCCAGTCGGCGCGCATTCTCGCCCGGGTTGCGCTCCGCACGGCAGCCCAGCCGGGTGAGGTTGTCGGACACGAAGTCGATCCCCTTTCCGTTGCCGACGGTTCCGACGATCAGATTCGGCAGGGTGCAGGAGAAATACAGGTCCCCGTCGCGGTCCTCGGCATAGGTGATGCCCTGCGAGCCTTCGACGATATTGGCGGCATCCTGTCCGGTGGCCAGATAGAAGGCCAGCAGCATATTGGCGTAATGCGCGTTGGCCGAACGTATTCCGCCCGCCAGCAGCGTGCCGATGAGGTTTTTCTTGATGTTCAGTTCGGCGATCTTGCCGGCGGTGGTGTGCAGCACCTCGCGCACGACGGGCTCGGGCACCAGTAACTCCGTCACGACATTCTTGCCGCGGCCGAGGATGCCGTTCACCGCGGTCGCCTTCTTGTCGGTGCAGTAGTTCGCGGAAATCGATCCGTACGACAGCTCCGGATGCAAGTTCAGGATGTGCTGGGTCAGCAGGTCCGCGGCCAGGGTGGCCATATTGTGCCCGGAGGCGTCGCCGGTGGTGAATTCGAAGCGCAGGTACAGCAGATTCGCGACGATCTCGTAGCGCAGTCCGACCAGGTTCGCGAATTTGCTGCCGCCCGCGACCACGTGCTGCAGCCCGTCGAGGTCGGCGGTCAGTCGCTCGGCCGCCGATCGCGCGGCCGCGGCGTCGGGCGCCTCCAGCAGGATGGAACGGGTCATCCGCTCATCGATCACCGTCGCCACGATGCCCCGCTCGACGAGGCGCGTGATCTTCGCGCCGCGACCGACCGAGGGCCACAGCGGCGATTCGTAGGTGGCCAGGGGGATCTCGGTCTCGATCTCTCCGGCATCGCCGGTGATCCGGATCGGGCCCACCCAGCGGCAGGGTATGGCCGCCGTCACGGTTTCGGTCATGGGTTCACATCCTCTTCGATCGCAAGCTTCTGCCGGACCCGGTCGCCGGTGCGGGACCGACAGCCGTAGCCGCCGATATCTATACCGCGTGCCTGGCAGAACTCCCGCAGCGCACCGGTGATGAGCAGGTCCGTCTCGGCCAGCTCGGCCGGTGTGCGCGCACCCAGCACGGTCATGATGCCGACCAGTTGATCCAGCCATGACGAGATGTGGGTGATCAGCGCGGCGACATCGCCCTCGACGAGAACGCTGAGGAACGGTCCGGAAGCACCCACCGCCGCGGCCCCCAGGGCGAGCGAGCGGACGATGTCGAGAGGGTGGCGCACACCGCCGGACGACAGCAGCGGAATCTGTGCGCCACCAAGGCAATCCAGCAGGCTGGCCGGTGCGCTCTGTCCCCAGCCGGTCAGATACTCGAAATCGCGCAGCGCGCGGCGGTCGTTCTCGATGCGGGCGAAATTGGTGCCGCCGCGGCCGCCCACGTCGACGGCCGCCACACCCAGATCCGTCAGGAGCGCGACGGTTTCGCGGCTCATGCCGAATCCGACTTCCTTCACGATCACCGGCACGCCGACCGCCGCCACGATCTGCTCGATCTGTTTCGGCCAGTCGCCGAAGGACCGGTCGCCCTCGGGCATGATCGTTTCCTGCACCGCGTTCAGATGAATCTGCAACGCGTCGGCCTCGACCAGTTCGATTGCCCGGCAAGCATCGTCGGCCGTGGTGCCCGCGCTGACGTTGGCCATGACGAAACCGTGCGGATTCTCCCGGCGAACCACCCGGAACGTGTCGGCGGTCGACGAATCGCGGAAATAGGCGCTCATCGATCCGGTGGCGACGGCGAGCCCGGTCTCACGGGCGGCGATCGCCAGATCGCGGTTGATCCTGCCGGTCCCGGTGCTGCCGCCGGTCATGGCGTTGATGTACAACGGTGCGCGCCATCGCATTCCGGCGACGACCGTGTGCAGGTCGACTTCGGCGCGGTCGATCCCGGCGAGCGCGTGATGAACGAAGTTCACATAGTCGAATTCGTTGCCCGCGCCCGGGGTGTGCTGTCGTACGGCGAGTCGGACGTGATCGTCCTTGCGATTACCGGTCATCGGAGGGCCCCCTCGCGCTCCGTCACACGCAGCGGGAGCGGTGTGATGTCCGCGGCGGTCCAGGCGTCCCGCACGCGCGCGGCGGAATCGCCGCCCGCATCGGTGATCGCGATCCCGCAGTCGCCGCCGCCCGCTCCGGAGGGTTTGGCCGCCGCGCCGCAGGCTTCGGCGGTCTCGCACAGGGTGCGCAACCGGTCGGTGAAGATGCCGATTCCGGTGGCTCGGTCGAGATCGGCCAGCAACCGGCGGCATGCGCGGACGGTCTCGGCGAGCCGGTCGCCCGCGCCCCGCTCGAGCGCCGCCACGGCCTCGTCCACGAGAGCCGAACTGCCGCGCAGGAATTCGCGGTGAGCGCTGCTGCCGCGCCATCCCGAGGCGTCGGCGCGGCCGACCCGCGCCGCCGTGCTGGCCGGTGCGCCGGTCCAGCCGACCAGGAGTTCGGCATCGGCGGGCGGGGGCAGTGGGCGGATCGAGAAGCCCGGCCAGTCCGCCCGCAGGGCCGCGGTGAGGCCGTCGCGTGCGGCCATGGCGCGGATCTGTTCGCGATCGGGGGCGCTGTAGCGGATCCATCCGCCCCACACGCTGGCTGCCAGGTCGCCGCCCGAGGCGCGCGGATTCAGGCGCGCGGTCGCCAGCATCGCCAGCCGGTACCGGATTTCGGGGGAGACCGGGAGCTCGTACAGGGCGGTGAGCGCCTCGATGGTGGCCACGGTGACCGCGCCGCTGGAGCCGAGGCCGAATTTGGTTCCGGCGTTGTGCAGCGTGCTGTCGACGGCGAGTTCGACCGGGCCCGGCCGCCGACCGGCCTCGCTCAGCAGCTCGGTCACCACGTCGACGGCCGAGACGATCGGCGCCCAATCCGCCGCCGCATCGTCCCCGTGTGCTGTCAGGCCGTTCGGGCCGTAGTCGAATTCCGCCGTGCCGGAACGGAGGTCGGACCTCACGCGCACCTCACTCGGTCCGGAGCCCGGTGTCGCGGTGACCGTCACGTAGCGGTCCACCGCGACCAGCAGCGCCGGGTGGCCGGGCTCGACGACGGCGTACTCACCGGCGACGAACAGTTTCCCTGGCGCCCGGCCGATCATGCGGGCACCTCCGAACTCACCAGCCGGGCCTGCGGGCCGGGCCGGGCGGTGACGACCGAGCGGGTGCAGTCGAGCGCCGTGAGCGCGGCCGCCACGGTCCGCGCATCGCGGCGATGGCACAGCACCTTCACGTTCGGGCCCGCGTCGATGGTGGCGTAGGCGGGCACACCGTCCTCGCGCAGCAGGCGGACCCGGTCGAGCACCGTGAGGGTGGCGGGGGACAGGTACCGGACCGCGGGGCGGGCGGCGAGCATCGTGGCGTGCATGCCGAGCGCGTTGTGTTCGGCGATCTCCCCCACTTCGTCGAGGTTACCGGCCGCCAGGGCGCCCAGCATGCCGCGGAAGTCACCGGCACTCGACTCCGCCCACGCCCGATACAGCGGCGAGGTGTCCACGGTGTGGCGCATGGCGGTACGGCTCGACACCGATTTGGCGCCTGCGTCGACGACCGCGACGACCATCGCGGGATCCAGGGCCGACGCGACCGGCTCGGCGAAGGAGGTGCGGTCGCCTTCGGCGCCGAATCCCGTTCCGGCATACCAGGCTACGAAGCCGCCGAAGATCGAGCGGCTCGCCGATCCCGACCCGCGCCGCGCCAGCCGCGACAGCGCGGTGCGGTCGTAGTCCAGGCCGTAGGCGTGTGCGGCGGCGGTGGCCAGCGCGGCGAACCCGCTGGCCGAGGAGGCCAGTCCGGCTCCGGTCGGCACGGTGTTGATCGTATCGACCGCGGCCTTCTCCGATCGCCCCGCCGTGGCGCGGACCAGCTCGAGAAATTTCACGACGCGCCGCTCGAAGTCGCCGGTGGCCGGTGCGCCCGCCACGGTGACGACGTCCCGGCCGGCGGACTCGTCGATGCGGACGGTGGTGGTGGTCGGGTAGATGTCGAGCGTCATCGAGACGCTGTCGGTGACGGGCAGGGCCGTGTCCTCGTCCCGCTTGCCCCAGTACTTCACCAGGGCGATGTTCGGGTGCGCGACGGCCGTGACCGCCTCGCCGGCTGTTTCCACGGTCACGGCCGTCCACCGCCCGTCGGTGCGGTGAACGAGGCGGGACTGTCCAGCCCGAGAGTGTCGGTGGGCACCGTCCACACGGCGGTGGCCCCCGCTGCCCGCAGGGCGCCGGTGACCGCGGCGACGTCGCGGTCGGGCGGGACCAGCGCGACGATGCAGCCGCCCAGGCCGCCGCCGGTGAGCTTGGCCCCCGCCGCTCCCGCGTCGGCCGCCGCCTGCACCAGGCGGTCGAGTTCGACGGTGCTCAGGCCCAATTCGGCCAGCGCGCCGTGATTGTCGAGCAGCAGAGAGCCCAGCCGCTGCCACTGTGCCTCGGGGAGGTAGGTCATCGCCTCGGTCACCCACCCGGTGCAGCGGGCCGTGAAGTCCTCGCCGCGGGCCGGATTCTCCGTGAACAGCCGACGCACGTGTGCCACCGCGTCGCGGGTGGAGCCGGTGACGCCGCTGTCGGCGACGACGAGCGTGGCGCCCGGGGCGAAGGGACACGGTGTCGCCGTGCCGCCGACGAACAGCAGTGGATGCGCCGAGCCGGTGGCCGCGGCGTCGATGCCGCTCGCGGTGCCGTGTGCCCCGCGTTCGGCGGCCTGGACGAGGTCGTAGAGCTGAGATTCCTCGAGCGCGAGATCGAACAGATCGGCCACCGCCGCGAGGGCGGCGCGCACGCAGGCCGCGCTCGAACCCAGCCCCCGGCCCGGGGGAATGCCGCAGTCGAAGCGGATATCGATGCCGCGCTGCGTTATTCGATGCTGGGCGAGCAGATCGGTGACGACGACGCCGAGGCGGGCGGCGTGTTCGTCCTCGCTCCCGCCGTCGACGGTGACGCCGACGCCGGTGGTCGGCACCGCCGTCGCCCGCACCGAGACGTCGTGCAGCGGAAAGACCACCGCGGGAGCGCCGTAGACGACCGCGTGCTCGCCGAGAAGAATTGTCTTGGCGTGTGCCGAGCCGATACCGAGCGCCGAAAAAGCCAAGACTTTCCCTTCGTCGCGTCAGATCGCCGTACGACAATCAACTTGCGTACGGCGGAAGTCGCAACAATGCTGGCACAGATTCGCGACGACAGTCTATTTGCTGTGATCCTGCTCTCGTTCCCAGTCAGTTTCCGCTGGCAGCGGGCTCGGCGAGCGTGTCGCCAGTTGGCTGAACCGAAGCCCCGGCGGTGCGGAATTTGATGTACAGCACCGCCGTTCGGGCGATCACCTCGCACAGCGCCATGAGGATGAGGGCGGTCGGCCAGGTACTTTCGGAATGCAGATCCAGCCGGGTGCTCCATTCGGCGATCGTCTGCGCGCCGCCGTGCAGGGCGAACAAGCCGAAGGCCAGCCGCCCGCTCATGCCGATGATCCACAGCGCCGCCGCCGTCGCACCGGCTTTGGCCATCACGACGCCCTCGCGGGTGTACACCGAGGTGTAGAGGCCGCAGGCCGTGCCGAGTGCGGTGCCGAGGACGGCGAGCGCGATCGCGAACAGCCAGTCCGATCGATAGGACGGGAAATCGCCGAGGTATTCGAATCCGGCCCACACCACGAGCCCGACCGGCCACAGCAGCCCCGTGACGGTGAGCTTCTTGCCCCTGATCTGGCGCAGGACCAGCAGGATCAAGGCGAGCGAGATGAGCCATTCGGTCCAGGTCATCGGATCTCCTTCCCGGGGACGAATCGAATATATCTGTAGAGATACATCTGTCAAGATTGAATTCCCCACTGCGGTACGCTCCCGGCGTGGACGTGGTACGGCTCAACCGACTGGCCCGTGACCTGCGGGAAATAGCGCTGCGGGCCAGTCAGGGCGGTGGGGATCTGCCCATTTCGGTCACCGAGTTGGCGGTCGTCGAGCATGTGGCCCGGCACCCGGGCGCCTCGGTCGGCGATATCAGTCGCGGGACCGGTGTGGCGCAGAGCCGGATCTCGCAGATCGTGCAGCAGTTCACGCGCGAAGGGGTATTCGCGCTCGAACGCGATCCCGAGGACCGTCGGCGCACCCGGGTGCGCCTGGATGCGGAATTGCGGCGGCGGGCGTATCAGGATCACGGCCGGCGCGATATTCGCGCGGCGCTGGCGGAGGCGTTGCCCAAGCTTTCCGAATCGGAGGTCGAGCACACGATGTCGCTTCTGGAGGAATTGGGGGAATTGTTCGAATCGGGGGCGTGAGAGGTCGATGACTGTGCTGAATGTCTCGCCCGCGCGACCGTGTTCGAAACTATGCGAGGCGCATACCATTCCGGTATGGCGGCGCGTGATTTCGATGTCATCGTGTGTGGCGCTGGCGTCGGCGGTTTGACGGCAGCCATTCGATTCGCTCGACAGGGGCGTTCGGTGCTGCTGATCGATAAGCAGGACGGGGCCGCCGAGACATTCAAAGGCGAACTGCTGCATCCGGCGTCCATGGCGACGCTGGACGAAATGGACGTTCTCGAGTCGTTGCGCGACCACGGCGCCCGGGTGGTCGATCGGCTGATCAGTTCGACCGCCGACGGTACCGAGTTGTGCTCGATGAATCTGCGCTGGTTCGACGGTCCGTACGACCATTGTTTGACCAGTTCGTACAAAGATATTTGCGATGTATTAACCCGCTCTTTGCCGAATGGCGTCACATTTCTACGGCGAACGATCGTCGAGGACCTGATGCGGGATGCGGACGGGCGGGCGTTGGGCGTACGGGTGAAGTCCGGCGGTGCGGTGGACTCGGTGCGCGCCCCACTCGTCGTGGCCGCGGACGGGCGGTCGTCGCGATTGCGCACACAAGTCGGTATCACCGTGGCGCAGCAGGAGTACGGGCATCAGGTGGTGGGTCTCGAGCTGACCGACGAGCCGAGCCTGCACACATGGGCCAATACCGTGATCACGCCCGAGGGCATGCGGGTGATGTACCCGATGCCGCACCGCGGTGGCCGGTTGTACCTGCAGATTCCGAAGGGATTCGCGAACCGGGTCGGCAAGGCCGAAATCGGCGAGTGGACGCTGCGCACGGTATCGACCACACCGGCGTTGCGGCAGTTGCAGGATTCGGTGGGTCGTGCGGTTCCCGACGCACGCGTGTTGTCGGCGCGACGGTTCGTCGCCGATCGATTCGACCGCGCGGGTGTGGCATTGATCGGCGATGCCGCGCACGTGCTCCATCCGATGGCCGGTCAGGGCATGAACGCCGCGATCGCCGACGCCAAGGTCTTGAGCGCCGCGCTGGCGGAAGTCGATGTCGACGACCGCGGTGCGGTCGACGCCGCGCTGGCCGCCTATACCGCTACACGGCATCCGGAAACCGTCACTATCTGCGAGTTCAGCCACCGATTCGCGGACCTGTTCACCAGCACGACGACCGCCCTCGGTTATCTCAAGACCCGCTACATCCTGGGCTGTCACGGACGCAATCAGCGGCTCAGTTACAAGATCATGCACAATATCGCGGGCCTGGGATATCAGCGGTTCACCGTGCTCGATCGGCTGCAGCAGTTGGGCTTTCCGGATCGCAATGCCGGGCTGCCAGGTCGGCCAGGTATGCGCGATCGAGTTTGCAGTGCGCCGTGAGCCGGAACCGCCCGACGGCGAGCACCCGGTCCGGAACCATATAGGCGGGCAGCGTTCTCGCCAGCCCGGACCGCAGCGCGGCCTCGTCGACATCCGGTGTCTCGACGAGCAGCACGAGCCGGGCGGACGAGGGGGAATGCGATATCCGCACGGCCGCCGCGCGCGTCCCGCCGAGCAGTTGCGCCGCGGTGTGCTCGATCTCGCCCAGTTCGACGCGGTACCCGCGGATCTTGACCTGCGCGTCGGCCCGGCCGCGATGCGACAGCAGGCCGGTCTCGGTCGCGGTGACGAGGTCGCCCGTGCGGTACCACCGGCGCCCGTCGAATTCGGCGAACCGGCCGTCGTTCAGGCTCGGATCCAGATAGCCGCCGAAGACCTGCGGCCCTGACAGCAGAAGCTCGCCGTCGTCGGTGATGTGGGTGTCGACGGTGGGGTGGGGTGAGCCGATCGGGATCGTGGGTCCGGCGGGCAGCGGTTCGCGCGCGGGGATCCGGAGACCCGTCACCCAGACCGTCGCCTCCGCCGGTCCGTACGTGTTGTCGAGCACGGCATCCGGTGCGGCGGCACGCGCCAGCGACGCGGCCTGCGGGGACAGCGGTTCGCCGCAGCTGACGATGTAGCGCACCGCGGGCAGCGATCCGGGCGGGAGATGACCGGCGCGTGCGGCGTTCTCGATCAGGCTGGGTGTGCACGTCCACACCGAGACACGGTGCCGCGCAAGGGTGTGCGCGGCCGTGAGAGCCTGCATGCGCGGCACGGACACCAGCGCCGCGCCGGTGGCCCACGCACCCCACAGTTCGAAGACCGACAGATCGAACGTCAGCCCGTGGCTCTGGGAGAACACATCACCGGGGCCCACCCGGTAGTTCGGCAGCACGCTGGTCAAGAAGGCGTCGACATTGGCGTGCGTGATCGCGACACCTTTCGGGCGTCCGGTGGAGCCCGAGGTGAAGATCAGGTAGGCGAGGGCCGTCGTCGGCACTCGGGCGGGTTGCCCGGACGTTGGCTCGCCCGTGGGTAGTTCGTGGCCGTCGATCACCACCGAATCGGCTGCCGCCGCCGTGATCGCCTCCAGATGGGCCGCCGCCGACGGATCATCACCAGGATCGGTGCGCACGATATAGCGCACACCGGCCTGGGAGACGATGGCGGCATTGCGGTCGGCGGGTACGTCCGGCGACAGCGGGAGCACCGTCGAGCCCGCATGCAGGACGGCCAAATAGGCTCGGTAGCAGTTCGTTTCGCGCTCGCCCAGCACGGCCACGATCTCGCCCGTGGGGATCCGGCGCGCCAATTGCGATGCCTGATGGGCCATCTGCGCGTAGGTGAGTGTGGTGTCGCCGTCGACGAGGCAGGGCTCGTTCGGGAATCGCCGTGCCGTGTCGGCGAACCGCTGTGCCAGCGTCGATCCGCCGACTCGTGCCGCGTCGGACTCGAGGTGAGGGCCGCCGCCGGTGTGGGATGGACTGTCGTCGCAGGGCTGCGGGGTATGACCGGAGGCGAACAGCCAGAGCGAGCGGGCCGTCCGGAACGCCCGTTCGGTGAACGCCGACAACGGGACTCCGTATCGCGCGGACAGGGCGAGGCCGAGTTCCAGTTGCCCCAGCGAGGTCAGGCCGTAGTGGGTCAGCGGCCGATCCGGGTCGAGGGCGATGTGCTCGTCCGCCCCGTCCAGTTCCGTGCGGAGCAGGCGTTCGAAGTCGTCGTCCCACGGTGCGGACATGTCACAGGTCCGCCACGATCTCGACCACCGCGGCGGTGATCGTGTATCCGGTGCCGCCGCCGATGAGCAGCACCCGGTCGCCGCGGCGTACCTTGCCGGTGGTCACCAGATGGTGCAGGCCGAGGAACTGGTCACCGGAGCCGATGTGGCCGACCGTCCGGCCGAACTCCCAGGTGGACCGTTCCAGAGGCACCCCGACGAAGCGTTCGAGCTGAATCTGCGTGCGCCACTTCGTGGTCACGGTCGGCACGACGTAGGCCAGTTTGTCGGCGGTCGTCTCGGCGGCTTCGAATGTTCTGCTCACGCAGTCGCGCAACACCTGCTGCAACCGCTGGTAGTGGTCCAGCATCGGGACCGCGGTGGTGTGGAAGCGTTCGCGCATCCGGTCGAAATCGACCGCGGTATCGCTGACGGGACCGAAGGCGCCGCCGCGCGGTTCGGCCTCCAGCGAGTTGTCCGCCATGGTCACCATGGCCGTGATCCGGGCGAAACCCGTTGTGCCGCTGAGTAGGAGCGCGCTGCCTCCGTCGGCGAACATCGATTGGTCACCGTGCCAGCGGCGGATCCACGGGTTGTCGAAGCGGTCACCCGTGGTGAGGAGCACGGCATCGCCCGGTCCGGTGATGAATCGCCGGGCCAGTTCCATCGAGCCCAATCCGCCGTTGCATTCCTGCACCACATCGAAGGACGGCACCTCCGCACCGACGGTGTGCAGGGCGACATGCGGTGCGGCCTGCCAGAAGTGGGCTCCCTGATAGTCGACGTAGGAGTGGATCAGCGCGCGGACCTCCCCCGCGGTGTCCGCGGCCATCGCCAGTGCGTCACGACCGGCAGCGGCGGCCATTTCGGCCGGAAACAGCTGCGGCTCAACGCAGATCGAGGCGATATCGTCGGCCTCGGCGCCGACCGGATCGTAGTGTCCCGCGGCAATCGCCTCCGCCGCGGTCTGCCGGGGCGGGAGGTACGCGCCGACCCCGGCGATGTACAGCCCGGCGTCCTCGGTGGTGATGATCATCGTGTCGATGGCCCTCTCCGATATGCCGCCGCCATGCCGTCCTCGGATTCCCGAATCAGGGCGCGGTAGCGGGCAAGTGCCTGCAGGGCGTAGCCATTGGCGGTGTGGTCGTGGCGGTAGAGCAGTTCGAGGAAGTAGACGCCGACCAGGCTCGGTTCCCACAGGGAGTCGCGGCGGCGGTTGTCGATCAGCCAGTGCGCCCCGGCACGGAGGACCGGATCGTCGGCATTCACACCGACGGCGCACAGGCCGAGCACCGCCATCGCGGTCTCCTCCGTCGTGGACGTGCCGCGCGGAGACAGCGCGTCTCCCCAGCCGCCGTCGTCGTTCTGGTTGCGCCGCAACCAACCCAGTGCCCGGCGCGCCACCGGTGTATCGGACATGCCGGCGTCGCCGAGGGCGCGCAGCACCGAGCCGGTTCCGGTGACCCTGCCCAGGTACCACCGGTTGTCGAAGGCGCCGTCGGGGTGCTGCACCCGCTCGAACCAGCGGTACACCCGTTGCAGCGGGGCGTCGCTCGGGCGGCACATCCCGGTCACGGCCAGCGCCGAGACGGCTTCGGCCGTCATCACCGCGCAGGCACCGTACAGGACCTTCGGCGAACGGGCCTTGCCGACCATCGCGAACGACGGATCCATTGTCGCCAGCCGCCCGACGCGGGTGAAACAGCTCCAGGATCCGTCCGAGTTCTGTTGCCGCAGCAGCCATTCCGCACCCTTGCGGACCCGCGGATCCGACACGCCGCGGCCATCCCCGGCCAGAGCGATCAGCGCGTCACCGGTATTGCCGGTGTTGGGCCAGCCGGACGGCAGCGCCCACGCCCAGCCGTGTGCGGGCGCGCCGGTCCAGATGAACTCCTCCGGGCGCTGGGCGCGGGCGATCCACTCGGTCGCGGCCCGCACGCGGGGGTCGCCACCCAATCCGGCGTGCTGCAGACCCACGCTGATGAAATTGGTGGCGTCCACCTCCAGATCGCGGGTGACCGACCAGGCGCCCTCCGGTTTGATCGTCTCGCGGAAATAGGTCAGCCCCTTCGCCACCATGTCCGGCCGCTGCCGCGCGAGAGTCAGGCCGATGACGACGTTGGCGGTCATCATCGGCGACTCCACGAATCCGACTGCGCCGCGGCCGAATCCGACCAGACCGTCGAGGTAGGTGAGGGCGCCCGGTGTGGCGGCACGGTTGACGGCGCGGCGGATCGGCCCGCCCGCCATCAGTTCGGCGCACATCAGACCCCACGCCATGGCGGTCGGCATCGCGAAGGTCAGTTTGCGGCGCAGCGGGGCGGGCAGCAGCGACAGCTCGATCGGCACGCGAAGCAGGTTCTCCTCGCTCATCACTCCGGCCAGGGCCAGGTAGCGGTGGACGAGCACGGTCAGCGAGCAGCGTTCGACATCCCGGACCGCCTCCGCCCCGCCGAATGCTTCCACCGCTCGCCATCCACGGCGGATCCGATCGGCCGCGCGGTCCGGGGCGATCAAGGCCAATGCCGCCACGCTCAGGGCCGTCCCGTTGAGCGTCGACTCGGTGCCGATGTCATCGCCCCAGCCGCCGTCCGGATTCTGGGTGTCGAGCAGGAAATTCAGGCCGCGCTCGATGAGGTCGGCACATCCCTGCCGGTCGGCCAGGTGCATGGCGATGAGCACGTCGGCGGTGGCCGGGGCGCTCGGCGACAGGCGACCCTCCCAGCTGCCGTCGGGCCGTTGTAACCGCAGCAGTGCGTCGGCGACCTCGGTCAGAGCGGTGTCCACGGACGTCATCGGCCCACCTTCGCTGGTTTTGCGGCCAGCCGGGTCACCCATTCCTCCGCCGTCGGCGGCGGTTGGAGGCGTTTGGTCTGGCTGGCCTGCTTGATCTCGGCGAGTATTGCGCGCGCGGCGGGGTCGTCGAGTTCGATGCCGAGCGCCTCGGCGACCGCTCGAACCGCCGACGTTCCGGAATGCTTACCGAGCACGATGCGGCGCGTGCGGCCGACGACGGCCGGGTCGTACGGCTCGTAGGTCCGCGGGTCCTGTGTGAGACCGTCCAGGTGCAGGCCGCTTTCGTGGGTGAAGGCGTTACCCCCGACCACCGGTTGATACGGGGCAGTGGCGGCGTTGACCAGACCGGAGACGTAGTCCGCGAGCGGCAGCAGGCCCGTCAGGTCCAGGCCCGGATCGACGCCCAAGGAGGCGAACAGGGCCAGCGCCACCTGTTCGAGCGGCGCATTACCGGCGCGTTCGCCGATGCCGAGCACCGAACACTGCACGCCGGAGGCGCCCGCGGCGACCCCGGCGAGGGAATTGGCGGTGGCCAGGCCCAGATCGTTGTGGCAGTGCACCGCGATCGGCAGGGCACAGTCGGCCGCCACGGCCGACACCAGCGCCGCCATCGAGTGCGGATTCGCGATGCCGACGGTGTCGGCGATTCCGAGGGTGTCGACCCCGGCCTGCGCGGCGGCGTCGAAGACGCGCAGCAGCTGGTCCGGTTCGGTGCGGGTGGCGTCCTCGGCCGCGAAGACCACTTGGCGCCCGGCACGTTTGGCGCGGCGGACCGCGTGGTCGACGCGGGTGCACACCTGGTCCAGCGTCAAGCCGAGCTTGGCGGCCAGGTGAATCGGCGAGGTGCCGATGAAGATCGCGATGCTGTGTGCCCCGCTGGCCAAGGCCGCATCGACGTCTCGGTCGAGCGGTCGCGCAATGGCCTGCACCAGTGCGCGGTCGCTCGCCGTGGCCTCGACGTGGGCGACCACCGCGCGCACCGCCTCGGCCTCCTGTTCCGAGACCGCCGGGTAACCGGCCTCGATCAGCGGAATGCCCAGGCGGATCAGGTGATCGGCGATGGTGAGCTTTTCGGCGGGCGTGAAGACGACACCGGGCATCTGTTCGCCGTCGCGGAGGGTGGTGTCGCTGACGACCACCGTGTGGGGCAACTGCGGGGGCGCAGCGGACTCGTTCGGCACCGCGCGCGCGGACGGCCGGGGCGCCGGAGAGTCGTTGGCGCGGCGAAAGTTGTTGAACAACTGGTTGATTCGCACCATGTCCGAGGGCGAGGCCGCGAGACCGAGCCGCCGGGTGAGATAGGCGCGACGCGGATTGCTGGTGCCGAGCAGGAAGATGTCGCGGAATACGTCACCGGTCGTGGTGATCGTCAGCGTGGTGAGGGCGGGAGCTCGGTCCCCGGGATCCGATCGGCGCAGGCGTCCGCCGTCGGCGACGAGCCTGATGTGCAGGTCGGGATCGGACAGGACGATATCGATCACCCGGCTCCATCCGGCCAGGCCGGACATCTCGGGCAGTCGTGCCAGTTGGGTGTCGACGTAGTCCAGCACCTCGGCCGCCGTGATCGGGGTTCGCGGGGAATCGAATTCGTGGCGCGCCCGCAGCAGCCGCTGACTCGTCCAGGTCGCGGCCAGCGCCGCCGCGACGACGATCCAGCTCACCGGCCGGGGCAGCGCCCACACGAACAGCGCGCCCGCCACCAGGATTCGGGCGAAGACGAGGACCGTGTGGGCCCGGTAGGCGGCCGGACGCAGCGTGTCCTCCGGACGGCCGAACAGCGGGGCCACCGCCGAGAACGCGGCGGCGCAGGCGATCACGAGCAGGGCGGTGTAGGCGATCGTGACCGGATGCCCGGTGACCGCCGGTGCGGCGAGTGCGAGACCGTAGGCGATGACGAGCAGCGCCACCGCCGTGCGCTGGGCCGCGAGGGCGCCGACCTGCACGGGATAGGTCAGATAGCCCGCGGCCCGATCGCCCGCGATATCGCGCAGCGCCCCGACGAGATTCGACGCCGCATCGTGGGCCACGAAGATCAGGGCGAGCGGCGCGACCCGCAGCGGTGGCCAGTCGGCCGTCATCATCGTGCCGTACAGGAAGGCGAAGCCGGTGATGCTACCGCGGATCAGATTGCCTGCCAGCCCTCGTGCCTTGAAGACCGTGCTGTAGGCCACGCCGCATGCCATCGCCGCCGCGACCAGCAGCACCGTGCGCCAGTTGACCAGTATCGACAGCGCCGCGCCGAGCGCAGCGAAGCCGAGAAAGCACGCCAGCGCGGTGCGCGGCGACATCCGCCCCGACGGGATCGGCCGGTGCGGTTTGGCCTGCGCGTCCAGATGCCGATCGAAGTAGTCGCCCCCGTACAGACCGGCCAGCCAGCCCAGGGTCGGGATCGCCCAGGCGCAGGCGAGCCGCTTCGGATCGGCCGCGGCGTCGGCCAGTGCGGCACCGGCGAGACCGACGATGCCGACATAGCACGCCGTGTAGGGCCGCGAGGTCTCCAGATGGGCGAACCAACCCATCAGTTCTCCCGCGTGATCGCCGACCGCGCGAAGAACTCCAGCGACTCCCGGGACGGAGTCGGTTCCAGCGCGGCGACCGCCGCCAGCGCCTGGTCGGCGTACCCCCGCGCGGTTTCCGCGGCGCGGTCCAGGGCGCCGGATTCCGCCAGCAGCCCGCGTAGCCGATGGAAGCGCTGCTCCACGGGACCGTCGGCGCGCAGCAGATCATCGATCGTCGTCGCCAGTGCGCCGTTGTCCACAATTCGGCCGAACAGCACGGGAAGCGTCAGGCGACGGTTCGCCACATCGCTGAACTGCGATTTTCCGGTCGTTTGTGAACTGGATATGAACGGCAGTAGATCATCGTGTATCTGAAATGCGAGACCGAGCAGAGTCCCGTACTGTCCGAGTAATTCGACCTCCTCGGTGGTGCCTCCGCCCAGCAGCGCGCCGATGGAACAGGAACCCCGGAACAATGCCGCGGTCTTACCGTCGATCATCGCCAAATAGGAGTCGACGCGCGTGTCGTAGCTCTGCGCTATCTCCTCCTCCATCATCTGCCCGCGGCACAGTTGGACGCCCGCGTCCGCCGCCACGGCCAGGGCGGAGACAATGCGGTCGGACGGCACCGTGCCCGCGCAGCGGGCCAGCGAGCCGAACAGGTAGAAGATGAGTGCGTCGCCGCCGACGATCGCGCGGTCGCGGCCGAAAACGTTAGGGGTCGAAGGCCGCCCGCGCCGGACGTCGTCGCCGTCGATGATGTCGTCGTGGACCAGGCTGGCGACGTGGGCGCCCTCGGTTCCGGCGGCCGCGGGGAGGACCGCGTGGACATCCGAACCCACGGCGCCGGCGCTCTCGATCAGCAGAATGGGGCGAAAGAGTTTTCCCGGTGCGTTGAGGGAATAGCTGCATACGTCGTGCAAAGTGTTGCCGGCGGGCCAGTCGTCGATCATTTGTTTCCGGACCGACTGCGCGAGAGTGTCGATTCTGTTCAGTACACGGTGCCGCGAGGAATCGGGCCGATACGAAATTCCGGCAACCGGGGATTGCATTTCTGTCATCCAGCTGTCCTCGCCGATGATTACTCAACTGCCGACTATTGTGGCTGGCAAACTCGCAGTAATGTTTACATGTGGAAGTAACCCGGTCAAACCGATGTGAGCGTAATCACCGGCGCCGATAATTGGCCGAGCCAAATTGTCCGGAAGGGGTGAATTGGCGCGATACCGGGCTCGACGGGATCCGGGCGCCACCTGCTGTCGCGGCTAGGACTCGAAGAGCAGATACAGTCCGGTGAAAGTGAATCCGACCATCGCCAGCACGAGCGTCAGCTGTCCGGTGAGGCGGTGGGCGGGCGGGAACAACCGCAGGCTGCGATCGTGGGCCGCGGTCACCCCGAGGATGTGCCCGGTGAGGACCGCGAGCACCTTGATGCCGCCGAGCAGCGCCGGGTGGGTCGACAGCACGTAGTGCACCTGCAGGTCGGTCAGCCCGCACAGTTTCAGCGTCGCCTGCCCCTTCTCGACCAGGAACGTCAGATAGTGCGCGATCACATAGCCCGCGACGATCGGGGTGAGGCTGTGGGCCAGCCGTTGCGGCAGCAGGGCTCGTTCGCTGGGCTGGAGTCCGCCTACCGCGCGGGCCGCGGTGCGAAAGATGATGAAGACGGCCGCGATGAACGCGAGCAGCCCCGCGGTGCGGACAACCGTCGCGAGCGGAGCGGAGCCACCGCCGAACTGGTCGACCGCGTTCCGCCATGCGGGAAAGGTCGAGAAGCTGTCGAAGGCGGTCGATCCGAGCAGGGTGCAGGCGACAGCCGCCGATCCGGCCACCGCGGGCGTGCTCGAAAGATTGGTCAGCGGTGTGCGCAGGGTGAATCCACCACGCCGGTCGCGGGCGAGCGGGCCGAGCCGCGCCAGCAGGCTGCTGTACACCTCCAAGGGGTCGGCGCGTTCGGCCCAGATCGGGCCGAACAGGAACAGCCCGCAGGTCGTGACGGCCAGGTAGGCCACCACCCAAACCGCTACGGCAGCAACCGAACCCGGCTCCGGCGAGGCGAGTTCCAGCCAGACGAACGAAAACAGGCCCAGCACCGCGGGCCGCAGTCCCCACGAATCCGGATAGCGCAGTGGCGCCCGGTCCACCGGCCGCCGCAGCAGTCGGCAGAGGACACCGTGCAGCGCCCGCGGGGGAGACAGCAGCTTCCACACCGGTCCGAACACCAGGGATGCGACCATCGCCCCGACCCACACGAAGATGTACACGATGCCCGGCACCGGATTTCGCGCCGAATCGGTGGGGCCGAACCACGCGGTCAGCAGTACGGCAACAGTCAGGGCCAGGCTCGCCGAGGCCAGTACCGCCCGCGTTGCGCGCGCGTCGATCAGGCGTCGGATCCGGTCCGGCAGTGGGCGGCCGGGCGCATCCGGATCCAGACGCGGTGTACGCCAAGCGAAGAACAGGAGGACGACCGAGAAGGTGAGCGCCCACGAGGCGCCGATCAGGGCGTAGGACAGCGGGATCGGCAGATCCGCGGCACCGCCGAGACCGTGTGCGAGGACAGCCTCGGTCAATGGTTCGCTCGCAAGCTCGCTCACGGGCGCACGAGCAGGGTCGTGACGGTGCGGTGCGTGCGATGGAGTTCGATCTCGACCCGGCCGGGGACCTGCACGGTGAACTCGAAGCGCTGATCCGGTGCGGCCGAGACCGCGAATGTGTGCTCAGGAGTGGCGTGGACGTGCAACTCATCCTCGCTGTCGCTACTCACCAGCAGCACAACGGGCTGCCCCACCTTCGCCTCGTCCTGCGCATTGGCCGGTGTTACCGAACCGTCGGCGATCCGCACCCGGATGGTCACCGTCTCCGCCGTTGCGGATGCGGTGCCCGCGGATTCGCCTGTGCGCGTGGGCTCTTCGGCTCCACAGCCGAGAACCGCGGTGCCGACGATCAGCAGCAGCGCACACCAACTTCTCATCGTTCCTCCTTCGCGGTGGGTTGCTCCTGTCTGTCGGAGCGCTCGGCGCGGCGATCCCGCATGGCGATGAACAGTACGATGCCGACCACCGCGACGGCCGGTGCGAAGGCGGGCACGGCCAGCAGCAGCGAGTGGTCGGCCAGCACCGTCACGCGTTCGGCCGCGATCACTGGGTCACCACGGGGTCGGGAGCGACGGCCCCGGCCTTCAGATAACGGTCGTTGATCCGGCCCGCGCCCCACGCCAGCGCACCGATCAGCGCCAGGCTGCAGGCCAGCACGACCAGCGAGGCCGCGCCGAACAGCCAGGCGGGGTGGTCGAAGGAGCGTTCGCGCTGCAGGACGGTGATCTCGGCGACGAACGGCCGGGTGAACGAATTCGGGGCGGGCACGTCCGCGGCGCCGATGCCGCGGTCATGGGGCATATAGATCGGCAGCGCGGTCAGCATGCGGCCGTCGTGCACGCGCAGCACCGTCTTCCAGGTGCCGTATGCCGGTACGGGTTTCGTGGAGACGAAGTGATCGTCGCCGACGCGGTCGAGCCGGTCGACGACCAGGCCGCGACCCGGGCTGTCGGTGCCTACGCCGCCCTGCCACGCCAGGATCTGCACCCACTCGGGGTCGCCGCCGATCAGGTCGGCGGGCTCGACGCGCACGTCGGCGGTCACCATCCGGTCCCCGTTCGTGGTCGGGGAGTCGGCCAGAGTCACTGTCGCGCTTGCCTGCTCGGGCGTCCGGATGATCAGGCCGTTGGTCGTCGCGGCGGCGGCCACCACGACGGCGGCCACGACGAGGCCGCGGCGTATTGCCGGGCGCGGCAATGGTTCTGCGCGCATCACCAGGCCCAGCAGGGCGCCCACCATGCCGCCCGCGACACCCGTCGGCACCGCCATGGCCAGCATCTCCGGCCACATCGACGACGGCCACGGGTTGACGAACATCGCGCTCACCCACAGCGATTCGAGCCACATGCCGACGGTGGCGATCGCGAATCCCGCCACCGCACCCCAGACGATCCGCCGCCGCAGCAGCGGGAGCAGCGCCAGCAGCTCCACGATCACGGCGGCGCCCAGATACAGCGGGAAGACAGTGCGCGGCGCGTCGATGACGGGGCCGCCGACGAGGAAGGCCACCACGAGACGGACGAAGGCCGCGAAGGCGACCACCACGAGGGTGCTGAACGGGCCCAAGGCGATTCGGGCCGCGACCAGAGCGATCGACGCCGCGATGACCAGCAGCATCGGCTGCAGGACGAGCCGGAACTGCTGCACCCCGAAGTCGTATTCGACGGGGAAGACCGACAATCCGATCAGCAGCCCGCCGTAGGCGAAGGCGCGCAGCATCCACATCAGTCGCCCGTCGGAGCTCTCGGGTTCGGGCCTGCTGTTGCGGCCTTCGAACTCCAGCAGCAGCACGCCGACCAGGGACAGCCCCGCGCCGCCGATGAGCATCAGGTGGGTGGGGCCCCACAGGGTGACGTCCTGTCCGAACAGCCGATGCCAGACGTCGTCGAGCGGGAATCCGATGAGCGCGTAGAACCCGGCGCCCGCGAGCAGAATCCCGCCGACCGGCGCGTACCAGGTGCGGGTGATGCGCACCGCCGCCGGGCCCGGTTTCTCGTCCAGCGGCAGGACCATCGCCGTCAGGCCCGCGGTGAACAGGAAGAACAGCCCGGCGAGGATGAAGTAGTGCGCCGGATTGGCGAGCGGGCCCGGATCCCGGCCCTTGCCGATGTGCAGGCTCACGTCCCAGATGAAGCCGAGCAGGGCGGTCAGGATCGTGGCCAGGAACAGCGCGATCGGCAGGGCGACCCAGCCCGGACGGTTGAAGCGGCGGCCGAGCCGGTCGGCCAGCGCCCCGAGCCAGCTGATGCGCCGGGTGCGATGCAGATATCCCACCCACAGCAGGACCAGTGCGACCACGCCGGCCGAACCGGTCAGGATCACGACCTGCTCTAGTTCAGCGCCCCCGCCCTCGGGGCCGCGTTGGGCGAGCCCACTCATTGCCTGGTAGATCGTGCTGGGCACGGCGAACCTCCGGTTGTCACCTTCATCTCGGTCATCTCGGCGGTGTTCCAGTGCACACCTGTTCGCTGAATTACCCGGCGGGGCCGGAGTATGTATCGATCTCGGGGATCGGCCACGAGTTTCTTCGCCGGGTCCGGATAGTCTTGGTGGCATGTCTGTCCGCACCCGCAAACCGCTCGTTCCCGGAACCCTCTCGCCGACCCGCGAGGTGCCGCGCTCGATCGAGCGTCCGGAGTACGCGTGGAAGAAGACCGTCAACGAGGGCCGTGAACCCTGGGTGCAGACGCCGGAGACGATCGAGAAGATGCGCTTGGCGGGCAAGATTGCCGCGCAGGCGCTCGAGGAGGCGGGTAAGGCCGTCGCGCCGGGCGTCACCACCGACGAACTGGACCGCATCGTGCACGAGTTCCTCTGCGATCACGGCGCGTACCCGTCGACGCTGGGCTACAAGGGCTTTCCGAAGTCCTGCTGCACCTCGCTGAACGAGGTGATCTGCCACGGCATCCCGGATTCGACGGTGATCGAGGACGGCGACATCGTCAACATCGACGTCACCGCCTACATCAACGGCGTGCACGGCGACACCAATGCCACCTTCCTCGCCGGTGACGTGGACGAGGAGGCCCGGCTGCTGGTGGAGCGCACGAGGGAAGCGACCATGCGGGCCATCAAGGCGGTGCGGCCCGGCCGCGCGCTGAATGTGATCGGGCGCGTCATCGAGGCCTACGCCAACCGCTTCGGCTACGGCGTGGTGCGCGACTTCACCGGCCACGGCGTCGGCCCCACCTTCCACAGCGGCCTGGTGATCCTGCACTACGACCAGCCCGCCATCGACACCGTCATCGAGCCGGGCATGACCTTCACCATCGAGCCGATGATCAACCTGGGCGGCATCGACTACGAGATCTGGGACGACGGCTGGACCGTGGTCACCAAGGACCGCAAGTGGACCGCCCAGTTCGAACACACCCTGGTAGTAACCGACGACGGCGCCGAAATCCTCACCCTCCCGTGACCGAAAGATTGGAAGCGGGCCCCCTTTCTTCCACGGAGGCGGGCCTCCTTTCCTCCACGGAGGCGGGTCCCCTTTCTTCCACGGAGGCGGGCTTCCTTTCATTCCCCGAGCCGAAGGCGAGGGGTGCTCTGCTCGTCGCAGGGACGACCTCCGATGCGGGGAAAAGTGTTGTCGTGGCGGGTATCTGCCGAATGCTCGCTCGGCGGGGGGTGCGGGTGGCGCCGTTCAAGGCGCAGAACATGTCGAACAACTCGGTGGTCACGCTCGATGGGGGAGAGATCGGGCGGGCGCAGGCGTTGCAGGCGCGTGCGTGCGGGCTGGAGCCGAGCGTGCGGTTCAACCCGATCCTGTTGAAGCCGGGCAGTGATCGGCGTTCGCAGCTGGTGGTGCGGGGGCAGGCCGTGGATACGGTCGGGGCCAAGGATTACTTCCGGCACCGGCAGCAGCTGCGGCAGGTGGTGACCGATGAATTGGCCTCGCTGCGAGATGAATTCGATGTGGTGATCTGCGAGGGCGCGGGATCGCCCGCCGAGATCAACCTGCGTGCCACCGATTTGGCGAATATGGGACTGGCGCGGGTCGCGGATCTGCCGGTGCTGCTCGTCGGCGATATCGACCGGGGCGGCGTGCTCGCGCATCTGTTCGGCACGGTGGCGATCCTGGAACCCGAAGACCAGCAACTGATCTGCGGCTTCATCATCAACAAATTCCGGGGCGATGTGGATCTGCTGCGTCCGGGGCTGGACCGGCTGGCCGCGCTCACGGGCCGACCGACGCTCGGCGTGCTGCCCTACGCCGAGGAGCTGTGGATCGATGCCGAGGATTCGCTCGGGACGGTGACCGATGCCCCGGTCGGCCGTCCGCAGCCGCCGCTCGGCTCGCAGTGGTTGACGGTGGCGGCGGTGCGCCTGCCGCGCATCTCCAACTCCACCGACGTGGAGGCATTGGCCTGTGAGCCGGGTGTGGCCGTGCGCTGGGTGAGCGATCCGTCCCGGCTCGCCGATGCCGATCTCGTCGTCCTGCCCGGCACCAAGGCGACCGTCAGCGATCTGGAATGGCTGCGCCGCAGCGGAATTGCCGAGGCGCTGACCGCCCGTGCCGCGGCGGGCCGCCCGATTCTCGGTATCTGCGGCGGCTACCAGATGCTCGGCCGCCGCATCATCGATCCCGTGGAATCCGGTGCCGGTGAGGTCCCCGGACTGGGCCTGCTCGATCTGGAGATCGAGTTCGCGGACCCGAAAGTCTTGCGTCGCAGCACGGGTCGGGCCGGCCGAACTCCGGTGCACGGCTATGAAATTCACCACGGCCGTGTCCGGCGCAGCGGTGACCCGGCCTGGCTGGAACTCGACGGCGGAGGCTCCGAAGGCAATGTGCGCGAGGCCGTTTGGGGCACCCACCTGCACGGTCTGCTGGAATCCGACGAGTTCCGCCGCGATTGGCTGCGCGAGGTCGCAGAAGCGGCCGGACGCACCGGATTCGCCGTCGCCGACGACGTGTCCGTCGCGGCCGTCCGCGCGGCTCAGCTGGACCTGCTGGCCGACCTCATCGAGAAACATCTCGACCTCGACCATCTCGAGCACCTCATCGGCACGGGCGCACCCCCGGGTCTCCCCGTTCTCACCGTGCAATCTTGACCCGCACGGTGCCCCGGAGGGCCTACGTGACGGATTCGACCTGTGATATCGGACAAGCCGAGACCCGGCACTGCGCGCAGGCAATCACAGGCTCGAATGGTGCTCAGCGACACGCGGTCCGGCGCGCCGTCGCGGTGTAGCGTGGGGCGGCATGGAAAACCGGCGTATCGCGGTAGGAGACCGCGCCTGGACCGTGCGAGTCAGCGGCCCGCAGTCTCGCCACACGGTGCTGCTGCTGCCCGATGCGGGTGACCCGCCCGACGTCTACGACGAGGTGTGCACCCGGCTGCACACCTCGGATCTGCGCACGATCGCGATAGAAGACATCGACGGCCTGGACATCCAGGCGGTCTACGCCCTCCTCGACGACCTCGGCGTCCCCTGGGCGCACCTGGTCGGCTGCGGTGCGGGCGCCACCCTGGCCTGGCAGCTGGGCGGGCGAGGATTCGGCCGATTCATCGGGCTGGTCGCCGCCGGTCGCGGCCATCCCGCCGCACCTGCGGCCGACGGGACCATCGCCGATCCGACCTGCCCGGCGGTGGAGCTGCCGACCACGGTCGTGGCCACCAAACAACTGCCCTGGTCGGTCGCCGAGGCCTCCGGCCGATTCGTCTTCGGCGAATTCCGGGTGGCCCAGGCCGACGTCACCGATCCGGCCACCGAGGCCGCCCACGAACTGGCCACCGAGATCGTCCTGCGCAGCGGCCTGTGGTGAGCCCCCCTCGGTACTAGCCCTCCGTCGGGCCCTCCTTGGCCCGGAACACGGCCAGCCAGTCCAGCCACGCGTCGAGCTCCTCGAACGCCTTGGCCCGGACCGAGGGCGAGGACAGGAAGACGTCGTGGCGGGCGCCCTCGAGCGGCACGATCGAGGTCCGATCGCCCAGGCACCCCGACCAGCGCTGAATCTGGCGCACATCGAGCACCACATCCGACACGTCCGCGGCCGGGCCGTACCGGCGCATGAACTTGGTCACCTTCGAACGCAGGATCAGCGACGGCACCCCGACCTCGAGACCGCGCTGCAACTGGGCGTGTCCCTGCCGGATCGCCCGCAACCAGCCGAAATGCACCGGGAAACCGGTCAGCGGCTTCCAGTCCAGGTTGTAGTCCCACTCGCCCGAGACGGTGTGGTGCAGGCTGGAGCCGTAGGTGCTGATCTCCGCGCCCGGCAACCTGCTCATCGCGCGCAGTTTGCCCAGGCTGTTGATGACGGCCGTGCCGACCGTCCGGTAGTAGGACGGGCCCTGCAGATCGAACCACGGGCTGTTCAGCACCAGACCCGTGATCTCATGGGCCGCAACGCCTTCGGACCGATTGAGCCGGTCCAGCCACAGCGAGCTCACCAGCCCGCCGGTGGAATGACCCATCACCAGCACCGGCAGGCCGGTCTCCTCGCGCACGATCCGCAGCGCCCGATTCAGCTCCGTGTCGTAGAGGGCCAGATCGGTCACGAAGTGGGCGGTCTGCCCCGGGCGCCGCGACCGGCCGCATTTGCGCAGATCGATCGCGTAGAAGCGGTGACCGCGGGCGGCCATGTGCTCGGCCAGATGTTTCTGGAAGAAGTAATCGGTGAATCCGTGCAGGTACAGCACGGCACTGGTGGCCGTGGCGTCGGTATCGGCGAGGTAGCGGACCAGCGTGGCCTCGACGGTGCCCTCGCCGTCGGGATCGGCGCCCAGCGGGATGGTCCGCTGCTCGTATCCCGCGCCCAGCACATCGGGCTGCCAGGTGTCGGTCTGTACGGGCGCAACCGGCGTCTCGTTCGTCACAGCTCCACGATATTCGACCCGCTCAGTGCCGGCAGCCCGGAGCCAAGTCGGTCACATCCGGTGTTGTGGTCTTCGGAAACGGGCATGGTGAGGGGCAGAATTAGGTTGAAGTGAACGGCGGGTAACCTTCCCGCTGAAGTTGCTGACCCGCGCAGGACAAGGAAGTCGAACTACCCGTGCCGAACGCTGCGATGACTGAAAAGACCGATGTAGTCCTCATCGGTGCCGGCATCATGAGTGCCACCCTCGGCGCCCTGCTTCGGCAGGTGCAGCCGAACTGGTCGATCACCATGTTCGAGCGCATGGACGCGGCCGCCCCGGAGAGCAGCGACCCGTGGAACAACGCCGGCACCGGCCACTCCGCGCTGTGCGAGCTGAACTACACCCCGCAGAACGCCGACGGTTCGGTCGACATCTCCAAGGCGATCGATATCAACGAGCGCTTCCAGGTGTCGCGGCAGTTCTGGGCGTACGGGGTGGAGAACGGGGTGCTGGGCAACCCGTCGGAGTTCATCAACCCGATCCCGCACGTCAGCTTCGTCCACGGCGCGGACAACGTCGACTACCTGCGCAAGCGTTATGAGGCGCTGGTCCGGCATCCGCTGTTCGACACCATGGAGTACATCGACAGCCCCGCCGAATTCGGCCGCCGCCTGCCGCTGATGGCCAAGGGCCGCGACTTCTCCGATCCGGTCGCGCTGAACTGGACCGACAGCGGCACCGACATCGACTTCGGCTCGCTGACCAAGCAGCTGCTGGCCTACCTGGGACGGTCGGGGGTGTCCATCGCCTTCGGCAACGAGGTGCGCAACCTCGACAAGCAGTCCGACGGCAGCTGGAACGTCAAGGTACGCAACACCCGCACCCGTGAAATCCGCACGGTGAACGCGAAATTCGTCTTCGTCGGCGCGGGCGGCTATGCGCTGCCGCTGCTGCAGAAGTCCGGCATCGAGGAGATGACCGGTATCGGTGGCTTCCCGGTCAGCGGTCTGTTCCTCCGCTGCACCAATCCGGAGCTGATCCATCAGCACGAGGCCAAGGTGTACGGCAAGGCCGCGGTCGGCGCGCCCCCGATGTCGGTGCCGCACTTGGACACTCGCGTCATCAACGGCAACCGGGGCCTGCTGTTCGGGCCCTACGCGGGCTGGACGCCGAAGTTCCTCAAGGACGGCAAGAACTCCGATCTGTTCAAGTCGGTCAAGCCGAACAATGTCTTCTCGATGATCGGCGTCGGGCTCACCGAGATGAGCCTGACCAAGTACCTCATCTCCGAGTTGCTGAAGTCGCAGAGCGGCCGGGTGGTTGCGTTGGAGGAGTTCATTCCGCGCGCCGACGGCCGCGACTGGGAGCTGATCACCGCCGGGCAGCGCGTGCAGGTCATCCGGCGCAAGGGCGCCGGGGGTGTGCTCGAGTTCGGCACCGCGGTGATCGCCGCCGGCGACGGCTCGATCGCCGGTCTGCTGGGCGCCTCGCCGGGCGCGTCGACCTGTGTCAGCGCCATGCTGGACGTGCTGCAGAAGTGCTTCCCCGGTGAATTCACCGGCTGGATGCCGAAGCTGAAGGAAATGGTCCCGTCGCTGGGTGTGAAACTGTCGGAGAATCAGGCGCTGTTCCACGAGGTGTGGGACTGGTCCACCAAGACGCTGCGGCTGACCGACAACACGCCGAAGTTGGCGGGGGTCGCGCAGAACTGATCTATGTGATAGCAAGACGCGATGATGTCAACGGTTGCACTCAAAAGGTCGTGGGCCGCGGATCTGGACACCGCGACTCTCTACAAGCTGTTGAAACTGCGCGTCGCGGTCTTCGTCGTCGAGCAGAAATGCGCGTATCCGGAATTGGACGGATTGGATCTGCTGCCGGAGACCCGGCACTTCTGGCTCGACGACGAGGGTGAGGTCATCTGCACCCTGCGCCTGCTCGAGGAGCACAACGACGGGGTGAAGTCGTTCCGCATCGGCCGGTTGTGTACCGCCCAGGAGGCCCGTGGGCACGGGTACACAACCCGCCTCCTCCAGGCCGCCCTCGCCGAAACCGGTTCGGCCACCGTCCGTTTGAACGCTCAGACCTACCTGGTCGACATGTACACCAAGCACGGCTTCAAGCCCGACGGCGAGGAGTACATCGAAGACGGCATCCCGCACATCCCGATGCGCCGCGGCTGATCCCGGCGAAAAGCGCGCCGGGATGACGAGTGTCGGCGGCGCGCCAGGATGACGAGTGTCGGCACGCCGGGATCTTCGTCGCGGGACCGGGTTTCCCCCAGCCGTCACGCCGGTGAAGGTCCCGGTTGCGGTCGGTCGTTCGATCTCGTCGACGATCGCCCGCGCGAAATCCGGGTAGGCGATGCGCAATTCGGCGTCCGCCGGGGCCCTACTCCGAACTGCGAATTCCCTTGGCCCGCATCACTCCCAAGGTCATGACCCAGTCCCTGCGCACCCTGGTGCGGATGGCGTGGTGGCTCGCACCGTCGAGGGCCGCCACGTCACCTATGAGCTGACCGCGCTGGGCTACAGCCTGCTCGAACCGGTGCGCACCATGTGCGCCTGGGCCGAGGAGCATTGGGACGAACTGGTCGATGCCTACGACCCCGACGACGGGGTGGAGGTCCGCGCCGGGGCCTGACGTGCGGCGGGCCGCTAATGTGGCGGCAGTGAGCAACAACGATGAGCAGTTCGTTGCCGGACTGATCGAGTGGGCGGGGGAGCGGGACGAAATTCGGGCGGTGCTGCGCACCGGGTCGCGGGCGCGAGGGGACGGTAGCACCGACGCGCTGTCGGACCACGACATCGAGCTGTACACCACCGATCTCGACCGATACACCGAATCGGACGCGTGGGTGCGTGAACTCGGTGCGGTGGCGGTGAACATCGAACTCGAGGGGCCCTACGACAATCCCGCGCATCTGGTCTTCTTCGCCGACGGGACCAAGGCCGACTTCCAGGTGGTGCCGGTGGACATGCTGGCGGAACTGGCGGCGGGCCTGGACGACCTGCACGAGCGCGGCTACCAGGTGCTGTTCGACCGGGACGGGGTCACCGCCGGGCTGCCCGCACCCTCGGGGGCCGCGCCGGAGGTGGAGCTGCCCGACGAGGACGAATTCCGGGCGCACTGCGCGGAGTTCTGGTTCGAGATCGCGCATCTGCCACGGTATCTGGCGCGGGGCGAGCTGTGGGTGGTGAAGGCCCGCGATTGGGAGACCAAGGAACTGCTGCTCACCGCGATCGAATGGCATGCGCGGGCGCACTACGGGCCGGGGCACGATGTCTGGCACAACGGGACCAGGATGAGCGAATGGGCGGCGCCCGGCGTGTGGGATCGGGTCGAGGCGATGTTCGCCATCGGTGACTCGCTGCGGCAGGCACAGACGGCTGCCGACCTGTTCGCCGATCTGACCCAGGACATCGCCACCGCATCCGGATTCGCGTATCCAAAGGAGTTCGAGCAGGCTATCCGGCCGTCGCTCGACCGGTTGCCGAATCGCTGACCCGACCCGGCGGCATCACTGACCCGACCCGTGAGCATCGCTGACCCGACCCGACGCTTGCGAAGGGTTGTGTGAGTGCGGTGGCTCACAGGAGGGCCGGGGCGGACCGGTGGCGGTGCGGGCCTAGAGTTGGGGCGTGTCCGATTCCCGAACCTCGGTGGTAGCACGTCCGGATTCGTCGACCTCGGCCCAGGAGAGCGAGGTCGGATTCCCGTTCTCGGCCGTGGTGGGGCAGGAGCGGCTGCAGTTGGCGTTGATCCTGTGCGCGGTGCATCCCGGAATCGGGGGTGTGCTGGTGCGCGGGGAGAAGGGGACCGCGAAGTCGACCGTGGTGCGGGCGCTGGCGCAATTGTTGCCGCCGGTCGTGGACGATCGGGGGCCGCGCCCGGCGCGGCTGGTGGAGTTGCCGGTGGGTGCGACCGAGGACCGGGTGGTGGGGTCGCTGGATCTGGAGCGGGTCCTGCGCGACGGTGAGCAGGCGTTCCGGCCCGGTCTGCTGGCGGCGGCCCATCACGGCGTGCTCTACGTCGACGAGGTCAACCTGCTGCACGACCATCTGGTCGACGTGCTGCTCGATGCGGCCGCCATGGGCCGGGTGCATATCGAGCGCGATGGGGTGTCGCATTCGCATCCCGCGCGTTTCGTGCTGGTCGGGACCATGAACCCGGAGGAGGGGGAGCTGCGGCCGCAGCTGCTGGACCGGTTCGGGCTCACCGTGGACGTGGCCGCGTCGCGGGAGGTGGATGTGCGGATGGCGGTGGTGCGCCGCCGCCTCGATTACGAGGCCGATCCGGCGGGATTCGCGGCGCGCTATGCCCCCGCGGATCGTGAGGTGGCCGAGCGCATCCTGTCCGCGCGGGAGCGGCTGGCCGAGGTCCGGCTCGACGATGTGGACCTGCGGCGGATTGCCGCGCTGTGTGCCGCCTTCGATGTCGACGGTATGCGGGCTGACCTGGTGGTGGCCCGCACCGCCACCGCGCACGCGGCGTGGCGCGGAAGCGATTGCGTGACAGCCGAAGACGTGCGGATCGCCGCGGAACTGGCGCTGCCGCACCGCCGCCGACGCGACCCGTTCGACGAGCCCGGTATCAGCGAGGAGCAGCTCGACGAGGCGATGCAGCAGGCCGCGGAGGAGGCGGCGCGGGCCGAATCATCGGGTGGTAGTGACGATATCGCGCAGGATCCGGGGGCTCGTGACGATCGGGACGATGGTCCGGAGGACGGCTTCGACGGTGGGCCGGAGGGCCCGGACGATGGTCCCGACGACGGTGGGCCGGACTCGCCGAACGGCGGGCCGGGCGGTGGTGCGCGGGAGGGCCGCGCCGCGGCGCCGGTGAATTCCGTTGCCCGCCCGCCTCGTTGGGAGATTCCCGGGGTCGGCGAGGGTGCGCCGGGCCGCCGGTCGCGGGCGCACACCCGGCACGGACGCGTGGTCCGCTCCACCACGGATACCTCCTCCGGCCTGCATCTGCTGGGCACCGTGTTCGCTGCCGCGCCGCATCAGGTGGTCCGCGGCCGGGTGTCCGGCCCGCTCGCCCTCGAGGCTGCGGATCTGCGCGGCGCGTATCGCGAAGGGCGCGAGGGCAATCTGGTGCTGTTCGTGGTCGACGCCTCCGGTTCGATGGCCGCGCGGGATCGGCTCTCCGCGGTCACCGGCGCGGTCGTGGCGTTGCTGCGCGATGCCTACCAACGCCGGGACAAGGTCGCGGTCATCACCATGCGCGGCAGCGAGGCCGAACTCGTTCTGCCGCCCACCTCTTCGGTCGATATCGCCGTGCGCCGCCTGACCGACCTGCGCACCGGCGGGAAAACCCCCCTCGCCCAGGGACTTCTGAAGGCTCGCGAGATCGTGCGCCGCGAACGTGTCCGCGATCCGCAGCGCCGCCCGCTGCTGGTCCTGCTCACCGACGGTCGCGCCACCGGCGGCACGGACCCCGTCCCCCGCGCCCGCACCGCCGCCCGGCTACTCGCCCAGGACGGCACCACCGCCGTCGTCGTCGACTGCGAACGGGGCATGATCCGCCTGGGCCTGGCCCAAGACCTGGCCCGCGACCTCCACGCCACCTACCTCCAACTATCCGAACTCACAGGCAATTCCGTCGCCGACATCGTCCGCACCGGCATCCAAGCCACCCCCCGAGCCGCCTGACCCAACCCTGCATCCGGCGCTGGCGCGCCGGATGCAGGGAACCCAGAGTGTTCGCGTCGTGCGAGGAGCCAGGGTGTTCGTGTCGTGCGAGGGGCCAGGGTGTTCGTGTCGTGCGAGGGGCCAGGGTGTTCGTGTCGTGCGAGGGGCCAGGGTGTTCGTGTCGTGCGAGGGGCCAGGGTGTTCGCGTCGTGCGAGGAGCCAGGGTGTTCGCGTCGTGCGAGGAGCCAGGGTTCTTGCGCCGTGCGGGGAACCAGAGTGCTTGCGCCGTGCAGGGAACCAGGCTGTTCGCGTCGTGCAGGGAACCTGGGTGCTTGCGTCGTGTGAGGAGCCAGGGTGTTTGGGTCGTGTGAGGAGCCAGGGTGTTTGGGTCGTGTGAGGAGCCAGGGTGTTTGCGTCGTGTGAGGAGCCAGGGTGCTTGCGTCGTGCGGGGAACCAGAGTGCTTGCTCCGTGACCACGAGGTCGCGATACGGGAGATTGATAGCTCGGGTCGCGGCTCTCCCCTTCGTGGTGCGAGCGGGTCAGTTCCTGTCTTCGTGTCGGTGTCGTCGCGCCCTGCGTTTGGTGCGTGTTCATTCCTGTAGGTGGCGCGTGTTTTCATTCCCTGGGGGCGGCGCGTGTCTTCATTGTCTGAGGGCGGCGCGTGTTTTCATTCCCCGCATCCGGCGCGCCAGCGCCGGATGCGGGGCGGGGACCGGCGGGGCAGCCGGGGGTGTGTGGGGGCTGTGTGGCAACGTGAATGGCAATGGTGGGTTGGAAGGAGAGGCGATGCCCAAGGGTGTTCCGGTGGTGGTTCCCGAGGATGGGTTGACTACGCGGCAGCGGCGGAATCAGCCGGTGTTGGCCGTGCATACCGGGCCGGGGAAGGGGAAGTCGACGGCGGCGTTCGGGATGGCGTTGCGGGCCTGGAATCAGGGGTTCGATATTGCCGTGTTCCAGTTCGTGAAGAGCGCCAAGTGGAAGGTCGGTGAGGAGGCCGCCTTCCGGACGCTCGGGCGGCTGCACGAGGAGACCGGGGCGGGCGGGCCGGTCGAATGGCACAAGATGGGGGAGGGCTGGTCCTGGACGCGCAAGCACGGCAGCGAGGAGGACCACGCCGCCAATGCCGTCGCGGGCTGGCAGGAGATCGCCCGCCGCCTCGCCGCCGAACAACACCGCTTCTACGTACTCGACGAATTCACCTACCCCCTGAAATGGGGCTGGATCGACGTCGACGAGGTGGTGCAGACCCTGATCTCACGCCCCGGCAACCAGCACGTGGTGATCACCGGCCGCGACGCTCCCCAACCCCTGATCGACGCCGCCGACCTCGTCACCGAAATGACCAAGGTCAAACACCCGATGGACGCGGGCCGCAAGGGCCAACGAGGCATCGAATGGTGACCACCTCGCGCTCGAGCGTGCCCGCGGTTGTGGTGGCCGCGCCCGCGTCGGGGAGCGGGAAGACCACTGTCGCAACCGGTTTGATCGGCGCCCTGCGGCGGGCGGGGCACCGGGTGGGGCCGTTCAAGGTGGGCCCGGATTACATCGATCCGGGGTATCACGGGCTGGCGGCCGGGCGGCCGGGGCGGAATCTGGATCCGGTGCTGGTCGGGGAGGAGCGGGTGGTACCGCTGTACCGGCACGGGGCTCGCGAGTGCGATATCGCAGTCGTCGAGGGGGTGATGGGGTTGTTCGACGGCCGGATCGACGACAACTCCTGTGCGCCGATCGCGGAGGGGTCCACGGCCCAGGTCGCCGCGCTGCTCGGGGCGCCGGTCGTGCTCGTGGTCGACGCGCGCGGGCACAGTCAGAGCCTGGCCGCGTTGCTGCACGGCTTCGCCACCTTCGACAGCAGCATCCGGCTCGGCGGGGTGATCCTCAATCGGGTCGGCAGCGAGCGGCACGAGGAGGTCCTGCGCGCCGCCTGCGCGCGGGTCGGCCTGCCGGTGCTGGGCGCGCTGCCCCGCATGGCCGAATTGGCGGTCCCCTCCCGGCATCTCGGCCTGATCCCCGCGGTCGAACACGGCACCGCCGCGCACGCCGCCGTCGACGCCATGATCGAACTCGTTGCCGCCCATGTGGATCTGCCCGCGATCGTACGGTTGGCCGCGGCATCCGCCTCGGGTCCGAGCTGGAATGCGGCCGACGCGGTAGCCGACACCGGTGGACCGGGCCCGGTGATCGCAGTGGCCGGGGGACCGGCATTCACCTTCGGCTATGCCGAACACCGGGAACTGCTCGAGGCGGCGGGTGCCCGAGTCGTCGTATTCGACCCGTTGCATGACGGTTTGCCGGGCGGCACCGCGGGTTTGGTTCTGCCCGGCGGCTTTCCGGAGGAGCACGCCGCCGAACTCGCCGCCAATACACCGTTGCTGCACGCGGTCGCCGACGCCGCCCGGCGCGGGATGCCGATCCACGCCGAATGCGCGGGGCTGTTATATCTGACGCGCTCGCTGGACGGCCACCGCATGGCCGGAGTCGTCGACGCGACAGCGGAATTCGGGCCACGACTCACCCTCGGCTATCGAGATGCGGTGGCACTGGCCGATTCTCCGCTGTGGTCGGCCGGAGAGCGAGTCCGCGGCCACGAATTCCACCGCACCCGTCTGGTGGGCACCGGTTCGGATACACCGGCCTGGGGCTGGCGCGCCCCGAGCGGCGAGACCGTTCGCGAAGGCGCCCTGGTCGCCCGAGTACACGCCTCCTACCTTCACACCCACCCCGCCGGAAACCCCGCCACGATCGGTCGCTTCGTCAGCGCCGCACGGCAATTCGACGGCACCCGCGTCGATGGCTGAGACCGGACCTGCCGAGGACATCTCAACGGATGTCATCGTGGGGCTCGGCTTCCGACCCGGGGCATCGGCCGAGTCGATCCTCGCCGCCGTACGAGATGCGGTGAATCCCTGCCGAATTCGATGCCTCGCCACCGTCGATCGCCGAGCCACCGAACCTGGCCTGCGCGCGGCCGCTGCCGACCTGGCGGTGCCGATCGTCGCCTACACGTCGGAAGAGCTTGCCTCGGTCGAGGTCCCGAACCCCGCAGCCCGCACGGCAGCGGCCCTCGGGACGCCCAGCGTCGCCGAAGCCGCCGCTCTGCGCGCCGCCCCGACCGGCGAGCTGATCGCTTCGAAACGGGTCGTCGGCGGCATCACCGTCGCTGTCGCGAAGCCCTAACGCCAGGACTCCAGCACCTTGTCCACGGCCGGGCGGATCGCCGCTCGTGCCTCCATCCGCGGCACGCCGTCCATCAGCAGTCGGTCGTAGTCGGTGTCGCGGTGGCGGACCGAGGCGATGACGGCGAGGGTGACGGCCTCGGGGTCCAGCACCTTCGCCGCGGCGCTGCGGCCCACCCGGCCGCTGCCCCGCAGGGCGGCATGTTCGGCGATCTCGGCCGCCCGGTGCGGCGGACAGCCGGGGAACAGGCGGCGAATCTGCTCGGCCATGCGGCCACAGAATTCGACATCCTGCTCGGCCCGGCGCACCCGATCGCGCTCACGGCGGCGCAGCCGCGCCTCCTCGTCGGCCAGACATTGCTCCTCCGCCCGTGCCAGGGCGGCCTCCTCGACCAGAATGCCTTGCCGCTCATAGCGTTTCCGCCGCCGATTGAACCGCACCACCACGGCGGCCAGCGTGCTCTCCTTCTTGGCTCGGCGGCTCAGCGCGGCATCCCCGGCGGGCAGGAATTCCAAATGGTCCAGATCCGAGCACGTCGGGCACAGCGCACCCGCACCCGACATGATCAGATAGGGCCCGGTGTCCGCACATTCGACACAGGTCCACGGCTCGGCCGCCTCGACCACCACGAGATCCGGCGCCTTGTTCTGACGCCGGATCAACTGTTCGCGCCGGGCCGGGCTCAGCTCCGCCGACAGCCAGTGCACCCGAAAGTCCGCATCCGCACCGTCGTCGACGAACCGCAGCGCCTCGCGGTCCCGGCCCCCGGACACGTAGGCGGTGTCACTGGCGGTGAGCCCGTTCGCCCGCGCCCACTCGCCCAGAATCTCCACCGCATCGCGCATCCGCCGCCCATCCACGGCCGCGACCTGCTCCAACGAGTCCACCCGCCCCTGCCGCCAGCGATCCACATCGCTCGACCGAACCCACCGCAACCCGGCGAACACATCGACCGCCGACACATACTTCCGTTGGGCCAGCGCCGCTTCCGCAGCCTCGACCACCCGCCGCCGCAGCTTGGACACGAAATCCCACCCTAGCTCGAGCGCGTCGACAAGCACCGAGCAGCTACACCACCATCGCACAATTCGGCGCAACCGTGGACATCGACAACCGGACGATCGTCCTGCGAGGCGGCGCCGCGAACGGGACGCCCTATGCCGAGTGGCGATACGAGCGCCCCGGACACGACCGTATGGCGCTGGACGGACCCTGAGCGGTCAGCCGGTCCACGTGCTCCTCGAACGTGTCGACGAGACAGGGCTTCCGCTGACCGGCCGCGGATTCCACTGGATACAGGAATATCCCTACAACCGGTGAGTGGCTACGGGGCGACCGAGGTCCAGTCGGTGAAGCCGGTGGGGTCGTGGCGGCCCATGCTGGCGTGCTCGAACAGGCCCCAGCCCTCGGCGTCGCCGCAGCGGGCCTGGCCGACGTGGTCGATGACGCCCCACGGGATGCGGGCGGCCACGTCCGGGTCGGTGAGGTCGTAGACGGAACTGGAGGACCAGTTCTCGCCCTTCCACTGGCCGTGCAGCCAGTCCGGGTCGCCGCCGTAACCGCAGCCGATGTGCAGCGGCACGAAGGTGTGGGCGCGGACCTCCACCTCGAGGGGTTTCCCGTCGGGCGTGGTCAGTTCCAGCCGTACCGATACGGGAATCCTGGTGCCCGAGCGGTATTGGAGGTGGACCCGCGGCCAGCCTAGCTGCTCGACCCGCCCGTCCGGCCACACCCGCACCGCATCGTTGAGGGTGCGGAAGCCGTCCGGGTTCTCCTGCACGATCACCACGATCGCGAAATCGTCGAAACGCAACGGCACGTACAGCCACCAGAATCCGCCCGGGCCTTCGCTGTTCGGGCGCCCGGCCGGTTCCGCCTCGCCGACCGGCCGGATACCCCAGGACCGGTCGCGGGTACCGGTCCACACCGCGGGATCGACCGCGATATCGGTGCCGTCGACGTTCAGCGTGCCCTCCCACGAGCCCACCTGGGCGAAGCGGGACGCGTCGATGATGGGGCGGTCTCCGGCCAGAATCAGATGCCGCTCCTCCTGCACCGCCGGGAAGGCGCCGGTCCAGGCGAGATCGAAGCTCAGATCATCGTGCTCGCACAGGAGCCGGATGCGCTGCAGCGGTTCGATGATCTCGACGCGATAGCCGCCCACCCCCAGATTCAGGTCCCGCTGCTTCAGCGCGTCGGAGAAACGCACCACGCGTTGGGTATTGCCGCGCCGAACCAGCGCATACGCATCGGTCACACCGAGATTCGGATACACCCCCATGCCGGTGATCAGGAAGGTGCCACCGGAACGGTCGTGGGCGTTGAAATAACTGCGGTCGTAGAAGTTTCGGTCGCTGCTACCGACGCGGGCCAGCGACAAGGGGGTCTGGTGAATCGGATACTCGTCCAACGGGACGGGTGCGGAGCCGTAGGGCACAGCGGTGATCCTCTCTGTCGGTCAATCCCATTCGTAGGTACCGGCGAGCAGCGATTCCAGGCTCGCCCGGTGCATGACGTAGTTGTCGCGGTCGCGAGTGTCGGTGTCCTCGCCGAAATGGATCATGCGGCGCTTGACCCGGCCCATCACGATGCCGTGGCGCAGCGCGGCGTAGACGATGTACCAATCCAGGTCGCGCAGTGTGTATCCGGTGCGCCGCTGGTAGTGCGAGACGACGTCGTCGCGGCGCAGGAAGTCCGGCAGGCCGGGCTGGTCGAACTGCGTGGCGATGTCCTGGAAGAAGCGATGGATGAAGATCACCCACGCCACGTCCAGTTCCCGCGGCCCCAGCGCGGCCATCTCCCAGTCCAGCACGGCGGCGGGCTCGAAGCCGCGATAGATGATGTTGCCGGGCCGGGCGTCACCCCAGCTGAGCACGTCCGGGCCGGGATCGGCGGGAAAGTTGTCCGCCAGCCAGTCGAAAGCGCGCTCCAGCAACGGGATTCGATATCCGTCGCGGGCCAGAGCCCAGTCGTACCAGGCCCGCTGCGCCTGGAAATGCCGGCGCAGCGACGAGCGCTCGCCGGTCGCCAGCATCGGGAACTTCGCC
Organism: Nocardia transvalensis; assembly: GCF_015477765.1. GTDB lineage: Bacteria > Actinomycetota > Actinomycetes > Mycobacteriales > Mycobacteriaceae > Nocardia > Nocardia transvalensis_A. The sequence goes on from NZ_JADLQQ010000004.1 coordinate 291,079, forward strand.
GCGGGATCGGGGATGGCATGGATCTTCGCCAGCACGTCGACGGTGTTGTGAGTGAGCCGCAGCCGCTCCTGCGGCGTGGCGTCGAACAGCCAGCCGATGAACACGTACGGCGGATTGTCCTCGGGGATACGGCCATCCACCCGCCGCATCACGAAAAACGGCGCGCCCAGCACGGATTCGTCGGTCTCGAGCCAGCACAGCTGCGGGACCGGCACATCGGTGTGCTCGGCCACGCCCGCCATCACCGCGTACTGGGTGGCCAGGTCGTAGGTCTCGAACACCGGCAAATCGCCCGCTTCCGGGGGCATCCGCGCCACATACGACCCGCTCTCGGTGCGGCCGTCCTGCTCCCACGAGGCATCGAAGAGTACCGATCCGCTCGACATGCCGCCGGCCTGCGGTCGGGTCAGGTTGGTGATCTTCGGCGCGCGGTCGGCACGTACCTTGCCGCCGAGCCAGCGCGTCAGCCGATCGGCGAGATCGTCGAGATCGCGGGCGCTCGTGGTGAGCTGATACCGATTGCCTGGATCGCGGTCGGGATCGACCGTCATGGTATGTCCTCCTGGGCATGAAGAAGCAGATGCGCGGAATGTAACGCGTTCCAATCAGTGTGCGGAGCGGAATCCGGAGCCGAATATGCCCAGTTCCGGTCACTGGGACGTGCGGTTGCCGGGGTGGGGTGGGGCCAGCACCACCGGGCCACGTCGGGCCGGCACGTAATCCGGGAGACGTATCGCGAATTCGGGGTGTTTCCCGGAGGCGGAGCGAGGGTTGCGCTCCGTAGCTTCGATGCGTCGGCTTTCATGGAAGGGACTGATGTGGGCTCAGTCGTAACCGCGGCGAATTCGTCGCAGGTGCAACCGGATACGGAACACTCCGAGCATGCGGGCTGGAATCCGCTCACCCGCATAGTATTTCGCTTCACATTCCTGTATTTCGGCTTGTTCTGCCTGACATATCCCCAACTCATCACCGAATTCGGTAGATGGTTCATCACCTGGCTCGGCGGTTCGACGGACGCGGTGATATGGCAGACGACTCTGCTCGGGCCGCTGCTTGGATGGGTGGGCCGCACCGTTTTCGGTGTGGACGCGGTGGTGCGCGGAACCGGCAGCGGAGATCAGACGATCTATTGGGTTCAGCTGTTCTGTCTGCTGGTCGTCGCGACGGTGGGGACGGCGGCGTGGACGCTGCTGGCTCGGCGGCGCACCGAACACCGTCGCCTCGCCGGATGGTTCCTGCTGTTCGTCCGCCTGTGCGTGGCGGGGCAGATGTTGAATTACGGGTTCGGGAAGTTGATTCCCACCCAGATGCCCGAACCCGGCTTGACCACACTGTTGACGCCCTACGGCGAATTCACGCCTATGGGGGTGCTGTGGAATCAGGTCGGCACATCGATGCCATACCAGATACTGCTCGGTGCGGCAGAGGTGCTGGCCGGTGTCCTGCTGTTCATACCGCGGACCGCGGTCGTGGGCGCGATGCTGAGCGTGGTTTCGATGGCGCAGGTGTTCGTGCTGAATCTGACCTTCGATGTGCCGGTGAAGATCCTGTCGGGCCATCTGTTGCTGATGTCGCTGCTCCTGCTCGCCCCGCAGGCACGCAGACTGGTGGAGGTGCTGGTGCTCGATCGTGCGACGGGACCGTCGACCGCGCCGTATCCGTTCCGGACGCGGACATCCCGGCGGATCGCCGCCGCCGTTCAGATCGCACTCGGTATCTGGATCGGCTCGAGCCTTCTGCACGTCAGCATGCAGTTCTGGCGCGACGAGGGGCCCGACCGGCCCAAACCGCCGCTGTACGGGATCTGGGCGGTACAGGACTTTGCCCGGGACGGGCAGGCTGTGCCGCCGTTGCTTACAGATGAAACACGCTGGCAGCGAATCGTTTTCGACTATCCGGGCGTCATGGATTACCAGCGCATGGACGGCACGCTGGTGCCCGCGCAGGTGAAGGTGGACACCGCGACGCATCGTGTGGAACTCGCCGACCTACCCGCGGGCCAGGATGCTCAGCCGAAGCCATTGGGCACCTTCACCTTCCAGCAGCCCGGTCCGGACCGGCTGCGACTCGAGGGAGAGTTGGACGGACACCCGGTCACGATCACGCTCGATAGGGTCGATCCGAACACGTTCCCCCTGCGCAGCACCGGCTTTCACTGGATCCGGGACGAATAGACGTCCCCGTGACCCGGTCCGGGCCGCCCACGCACCGGGCCGCGACCGCCGCCCCGTTCGGATCCCGAGCTCCGGACGGGGCGGCCGGTTGTTCAGCTCGCCTCGGCGCCGATCTGGTTGGCCCAATAGGGGTTCGGCCGATAGAACTCACCCGAGCCGGGTATGAACCCCTGCCCCGCGGCCCCGCATCCCCACAGCCGGGCCACCAGCCACGCGGTGGGGTATCCGAGGTAGCCGTAGACGCCGGTGGTGCACGGCTTGGATGCCTGTGCGCAATCGGGCTGGCCCTGAATATCGTTGTGGTTCGGGCCGTTCAGGGTTCCCCATGCCTTGGTCACCGAGGCGGGCGTGGCCTCGTAGTAGGCGCGGTTGGACTGCAAGCCGGGCAGGCCGGGCAGTTGTTCCGACGGCGAGATCAGGGCGTCGCTGGAGCCGTTGACGAACAGCACCGAGCCGGAGCTCAACCGGTGGGTGTCGGTGCAGCGCTCCGGGCTACCGCAGAACGCCTGTGCCGGAAGTTCCGTCGCCACCGCTGTTTTGATCGCACCGCCCGAGCCGATCATCGCGTTGAGCACACCCGTGGCGCCCTGCGAATGGCCCATGGCGCCGACCGCCTCGGTGTTCAGCCGGTCGTGGAAGATGCTCGACGGGTCGGCGGCCTGCTCGATCAGAAACCGTACGGCCCCGGCGATATCGGCTCCCGAGCCGGTGTTGCGGTTCTCCGTGGCGATCACGACGAAACCCCACGACGCCAGATGGCGCAGCAGGTAGTCGTATTGGCTCGGCACCGCGTTGGTCCCGTTACCCCAGGTGATGATCGGATGGTGGACGCCGTGCGCACCCAGATCGGTGGGATACCAGACGTCGTAGGCCGCGCCGGTCGAATCGCAGCAGCCCATACCGAGTTGTGAACTCACCGCCCACGGGCCGGGCTCGGCGAATGCCGCCTCGATCATGCCCAGCGGCCGGTACGCCTCGTCGGCGGTGGCGGCCGGCGCGGTCACCAGCACGAAGGCGGCCAGCACGGCCAGGATCCGGAAGGCGGCGCGTCGCATGACCGAAGCATAGAAGCAGACCGGTCCTTGCTTCGCGCGGGAATTCCACGCCGCCCGGTCGGGTTCGCATCCGACGTGACGGTTGAATTCTCCGATGATCTGAAGAAGTACCTCGACGACGGTAAACCCTTTGTCACCGTGGCCACCATCGGCCGCGACGGTCAGCCGCATCTGACCGTCACCTGGCTCGACCGTGACGGTGATGAGCTGTGGTACTCCACCACCGTGACGCGGCAGCAGTACAAGAACATGCGTCGTGATCCGCGGGTGACGATCATGATCAACCCACCGGAGAACCCGTATGTGTACGCCGAGATCCGCGGAACGGTCACCCTGATTCCCGATCCGGACAAGTCATGGGCCGACCGGATGTCGCTCAAGTACACCGGACAGCGCTACGCCGACTTCAATCCGGATGCGGTCAACGATGCCGAGCGGGTCATCGTGCGCATCACGCCGACGAAGGTGCTCGGCCGCCTGTAGCGGCCGGTTCCGGGCGGCGGGACGCCAGGTCGTAGGCTCGAACCTTGTGCCGAACACCCCAGATGACCAGCATGCCGGTGACCCGAACTATTTGGTCGGGCTCGATCTCGCGGGCCGTCGCGTGGTCGTGGTCGGCGGCGGCACCGTCGCCCAACGCCGACTCGGGCTGCTGATCGCCTCCGGCGCCGATGTCCACGTCGTCAGCCGGGCGGTGACACCGGCCGTGGAGGGGATGGCCACCGCCGGCCAGATCACCGTCGCGCTGCGCGACTACGCCGACGGCGATCTCGAGGGTGCCTGGTACGCCATCGCGTGCACGAACGAACCCGACACCAATGCCGCCGTCGTGGCCGAGGCCACCCGCCGCCGCATCTTCTGCGTGCGCGCCGACAACGCCCGGCTCGGCACCGCCGTCACCCCCGCCACCGCCCGCTACGAGGGCCTGTCGCTGGGGGTGCTGGCGGGTGGGTTGCATCGGCGCTCGGCCGCGGTGCGCACCGCGCTGCTGGAGGCCCTGCAGTCCGGGGTGGTGACCGATGATTCGGAGCCGATCCCGCCCGGGGTGGCCCTGGTCGGCGGCGGCCCCGGCGATCCGGATCTGATCACCGTGCGGGGGCGGCGACTGCTGGCCCGGGCGAATCTCGTTGTCGCCGACCGGCTCGCGCCGCCGGAGCTGCTGGCGGAGCTGTCGCCGGAGGTGGAGGTGATCGACGCCGCCAAGATCCCGTACGGGCGGGCCATGGCGCAGGAGGCGATCAACACCGCGCTCATCGAGGGGGCCGAGGCGGGCAAATTCGTCGTCCGTCTCAAAGGCGGCGATCCGTACGTATTCGGGCGCGGCTACGAGGAACTGGAGGCCTGTGTGGCCGCCGGGATCCCGGTGACGGTGGTGCCGGGTGTCACCAGTGCGATCTCGGTGCCCGCCCTGGCCGGAATCCCCGTCACCCATCGCGGCGTCACCCACGAATTCGTGGTGGTCAGCGGGCACGTCGCACCCGACCACCCGGACTCGCTGGTGGACTGGCCCGCCCTGGCCCGGCTGCGCGGCACCATCGTGCTGCTGATGGCGGTCGAGCGGATCGAACAGTTCGCCGCCGCGCTGATCGCCGGTGGCCGCCCCGCCGACACCCCGGTCACCGTGATCCAGGAGGGCAGCCTGCGCACCCAGCGGGTGCTGCGCGCCGACCTGGCCACGGCCGCCGAACGCGTGCGCGCCGAGGGCATCCGTGCCCCGGCCATCGTCGTCATCGGCCCCACCGCGGCGTTCACCGCGGGCGCCCCGGACGACGACCGGACCCCCGCCGAATATCCGATACAGTGAGTCACTGTGCTCGATAACCCCGCGTCGACGATGCAATATCCGGTGACCAAGCGGGCCTTCGGGCTGCCGATCCTGGTCCTCAGCGGGCTGAATCTGATGGTGGTGCTGGACGGCACCGTGGTGATCTTCGCGATTCCCCGCCTGCAGGAGCAGATGGGGCTGTCCAATGCCGCCAGCGCGTGGACGGTGACCGCCTACGGTCTGCCGTTCGCCGGTCTGATGTTGCTCGGTGGGCGGCTCGGCGACGTCTTCGGGCGAAAGCGGATGCTCATCTACGGCGTGGCACTGTTCACGCTGGCGTCGGCGCTGTGCGGGGCGGCGCAGAACGACTGGATGCTGTTGGTCGCGCGGGCGATTCAGGGCACGGGTGCGGCTGTCGCGGCACCGACCGCGATGGCGCTCGTGGTGAGTACGTTCGCGCCCGGTCCGGTGCGCAGCCAGGCGATCGCCATCTACGGGTCGATGATGGCCCTCGGCTCGGTGGGCGGGCTCGTCGTGGGCGGCACGCTGACCCAGTTGAGTTGGCGGTGGATCTTCCTCATCAATGTGCCCATCGGGGCGCTGATCGTGCTCGGCGCGGTCTACTGCCTGTCCGACACCACGCGGCATCGGATCACCCTCGATGTGCGCGGGGCGGTGCTGGGCACCCTCGGCTGCGTGGCCATCGTGTTCGGCGCGACCGAGGGACCGGAGATGGGCTGGACGAATCCGGTCATCCTCGGGTCCATCGCCGTGGGCCTCGTGCTGTTGCTGGTGTTCGTTTTCGCGGAGCGGGGCGTCGACAATCCGCTGCTGCCGTGGTCGCTGTTCGATCAGCGCGATCGGGTGGCCACCTTCGCGGCGATCGTGCTGGCCGGTGGGGTCATGGGTGCGATGACGTTCTATGTCGCCCAGTTCATGCAGAACGTGCTCGGCTACAGTCCACTGATGGCGGGTATCGCGGCGATTCCGTTCACCGTCGGCATCGGTGCCGGTGGTGCCCTGGCATCGAAATTGGCGATGCTGATCCAGCCCCGCTGGTTGCTGAGCGCCTCCGCGGCCGTGCTGGCCGCCGGTCTGTTCGTCGGATCTACGCTGGACGAGTCGGTTACCTATGTCCCGACGCTGTTGATCCTGCTGCCGGTGATCGGTTTCGGCGTCGGCATCGTCATCGTGGTCGTCCCGCTGTGCCTGCTGGTCGGGGTTCCGGTCGGCAACATCGGGCCGCTGAGCGCGATCGGCCAGATGGCATTCAACCTCGGTGGCCCGGTCGCGATCGGCCTGCTGACGCCGGTCGCCTTGTCGCGCACCCTGTCTCGGGGTGGGAGCAGCGGCAAGGTGGCGGATATGAACCCCACCGAGATCGCCGCGCTCAGCAGCGGGTACACCTTCGTGCTGTTCGTCTGCGCGGTGGTGGTCGTGATCGTCGGCGTGGTCGCGCTCAGCCTGCGCTACACCCCCCAGCAACTCGCGCAGGCCCAGCACGCCGAGCAAGAGGCCCAGCAGGTCTGACCAGCCGTGGGGTCAGCCGGGGATGTAGGTGACCGCGATGGCCGGTTCGGTGAGGCTGCCCAGGTACAGGGTGCCGGTCTGTTCGGCTACGCCGGTGACCATGGCGTAGTCGCCGCCTTCGCGCTGTAGGTCGTGGGCGAGGGTGCCGTCGAAGTCGTAGGCCTGCACCCAGGCCGTCTTGGCCGGTTTCGGCCGCAGCTGCTCGGGGATCGCCCAGACGATGCGGCGCAGGATGCCCGGCAGCGGAAGCAGCGTGTCCAGCAGGGGGTTTCGCGGCGTCACCAGGGTCACCCAGGCCAGGCCGTCGCTGCCCAGGCCCATGTTGTCGGGGAAGCCGGGCAGGTTCTCGACCAGATAGTCCGAGGTTCCGGCCTTCGGACCGCTGAGCCAATAGCGGGCGACGCGGTAGGCGGCGGTCTCGGCCACCAGCACCTGCGACCGGTCGGGGGCCAGCACGACGCCGTTGGCGAATTGCAGCCCGTCCAGCAGGGTTTCGACGCTGCCGTCCGGCGTGCGGCGGAACAGCCGCCCGGTTCCGGAGTGCTCGAGGAAGTCGCCCGTGTACTTGTCGAGCGGATACCTTCTGGTCGAGGAGGAGAAGTAGATCGTGCCCTCGCCGTCCTCGACCACATTGCTGGCGAAGGGAAGCCGTTGCCCGTCCACCTGGTCGACGAGGACCTCGAGCTGGCCGTGCGGTTTGTCCAGGCGCAGCAGTCCGCGTTCGAAATCGCAGATCAGCAGCGAGCCGTCCGAACCCGCGTGCAGGCCCAGCGGCCGGCCGCCGGTGTGCGCGATCTGCTCGACCGCGCCGTCGCGGGGATCGACGGCCAGCACCGACCCGTCGGCGATGCCGGTCAGCACTCTGCCGTCCGGTGCCACCACCACATCCTCCGGCCCGGCTCCCGGCAGCGGCAGCAGCCGGGGCGCGGGCATCGGTGGGGTACTGCGGGTTTCGCGGGCGCGGGGCGTCGCCGACGGCGGAGTCCACCGCTGAGGCTGGAACGACATGGCCTCACGGTACCGCGCCCCGCCGCCGGGTTTGTCGCAAATCCGCTAGGTCAGTCGCCGTGGAATATCACATCGTGCCAGGGTTTACGGGTGGCGCCGGTGATATCCGACATGACGTGTTTGATGTTGGTGTACTCGTCGAACGAATACGCCGACATATCCTTGCCGAATCCGGAGGCCCGGTATCCGCCGTGCGGCATCTCGCTGATGATCGGAATGTGGTCGTTGATCCACACACAGCCCGCGCGGATTTCACGGGCCGCGCGCTGGGTGCGGAACACATTGTTCGACCACGCCGAGGCCGCCAGCCCGTAGACGGTGTCGTTGGCCAGGTCGATGGCCTCGTCGTCGGTGTCGAACGGCAGGCAGACCAGGACGGGACCGAACACCTCCTGCTGCACGATCTCCGAGTCCTGCGCGGCATCGGTGATCAGCGTCGGCTCGTAGTAGGCGCCCGCGTCCGGGGTGTGCGCCGGAATCCGGCCGCCGCGAACGATTTTCGCGCCCGCCGCAGTAGCCCGCTCGACCATGGCGGCGACACGATCGCGGTGCGCGAGCGAAATCAGCGACCCCAGATCGGTCTCCGGATCGTCGACCGGCCCGATCCGGACCCCTTCGAGCAATTCGGCGACCCGCTGCACGAATTCGTCGTAGCGGGGCCGCTGCACATAGGCGCGGGTGGCGGCCGTGCAGTCCTGCCCGGCGTTGATCAGCGCACCGGCCACGGCCCCGCGGGCGGCGGCCTCCAGGTCGGCGTCGTCGAACACCACGAACGGCGCCTTGCCGCCGAGTTCCAGGTGCACGCGTTTGACCGCACCGGCGGCGGTGGCCGCCACCTGCCGCCCGACCACGGTCGAACCGGTGAACGACACCATCGCCACCTCGGGATGCGACACCAGCGCCGCACCCGTGACCGGGCCGGTGCCGGTGACGATATTGATCACTCCCGCCGGGATCCCCGCCTCGACGGCGGTCTCGGCGAACACCAGCGAGGTGAGCGGTGTCATCTCGGAAGGCTTGAGCACCACGGTGTTTCCGGCCGCGACTGCGGGCAGGATCTTCCACGCCGCCATCTGCATCGGGTAGTTCCACGGGGCGATGGAGCCGACCACGCCCACCGGTTCGCGCCGGATCGTGGAGGTGTGGTCGCCGGAATACTCCGCCGACGCCTTCCCGTCGAGATTGCGCGCCGCACCGGCGAAGAACGCCACATTGTCGACGACGCCCGGAATATCGAAGCCCTCGGCCAATTTGATGGGTTTGCCGCCGTTGCGCGATTCCAGGGCGGCCAGCTCGTCGGCACGGCCGCGCAGGACATCGGCCCACCGGTACAGCGCCTCCGATCGGTCCGCGGGGGTCCGGGAGGACCATTCCGGAAAAGCTTGCGCCGCAGCCGAAACGGCGGCGTCGACGTCGGTAGTGGCGGCGGCGGTGCCCGTCGTGATCTCCGCGCCGGTGGCCGGTTCGATGATCGACAGCTCCTCCGCCGACCCCGGCCGTCGCTCGCCCGCGATGAACTGCAAATGGGTATGACTCATACGACTCCTGACTCCGTTGCGGGCATTATGCGGCTGCGGTGTGCCGATCGGCCACCGCCAGCGCCTCGTCCAGGATCGCCAGCCCCTCCTTGGCCTCGGCCTCGGCGATCGTGCACGGCGGCACCACGTGCAGCCGGTTGTAGTTCACGAACAGCAGCAGCCCCGCCGCCCGGCAGGCCGCGGCGAGCTCGGTCATGGCCGGACTGGTGCCGCCGTAGGGGGCCAGCGGTTCCCGGGTCGCCTTGTCGCGCACCAGCTCCAGCGCCCAGAACACTCCCAGTCCCCGGACCTCGCCGATGCTGGGGTGGCGTTCGGCCAGCTCACGCAGGCCCGGACCGAGCACCCGGGCGCCGATGTCGGCGGCGTTGTCGACGATGCCTTCCTCGGCCATGGCCGTGATCGTCGCGACCGCGGCGGCGGTGGCCAGCGGATGACCCGAATACGTCAGGCCGCCCGGATAGGCGCGCTCGTCGAAGCTCGCGGCGATGTGCGGTGCGATGGCCACCCCGCCGAGCGGCACATAGCCGGAGTTGACGCCCTTGGCGAAGGTGATCAGATCCGGGACCACATCGAAATGCTCGATGGCGAACCACTTTCCGGTCCGGCCGAAGCCCGACATCACCTCGTCGGCGATGAACACGATCCCGTGCCGGTCGCACAGCTCGCGCACGCCCGCCAGATATCCCGGCGGCGGGACCATGATTCCCGCTGTGCCGGGCACCGATTCGAGCACGATCGCCGCGATCGTCTCCGGCCCCTCCAGGGCGATAGTCTGCTCGAGATGCGCCAGCGCCCGCTGCGTCTCCTCGGTCTCGTTGCGGGAGTAGAACTGTGACCGATACAGGAACGGGCCATAGAAGTGCACCACGCCGCTCGCGCCCCGATCATTGGGCCAGCGCCGCGGGTCGCCGGTGAGATTGATCGCCGTCTCGGTGCCGCCGTGATAGGAGCGGTAGCGCGACAACACCTTCGGGCGCCCGGTGTGCAGGCGGGCCATCCGCACCGCGTGCTCGATCGCGTCGGCACCGCCGTTGGTGAAGAAGATGCGGTTCAGCTCGCCGGGCGTGCGCTCGGCGATCAACCGGGCCGCTTCCGAGCGCGCCGCGTTCGCGTGCTGCGGCGCGACGGTGCACAGCTTGGCCGCCTGCTCCTGCACGGCCGCAACGACTTTCGGATGCTGATGACCGATGTTGGTGTTGACCAGCTGGGAGGAGAAATCGAGCAGCCGGTTGCCGTCGCCGTCCCACACGTAGCACCCCTGCGCGGCGGTGATGGTCATCGGCGTGAGCTGCTTCTGCGCCGACCACGAGTGGAAGACGTGTTCGCGATCGAGGGCGTAGGCGCGTTCGGCCTCCGCCCGCGCCGCCTCGACGGTGAGTCCGTTGGGGAGTGTCATGGGCAGGTCCTGGTTCAGTGGTTCTGCGGGAAACCGAGATTCAGTCCGCCGTGGCTGGGATCGAGCCAGCGGGTGGTGACGGCCTTGGTGCGGGTGAAGAACTGCACGCCGTCGACGCCGTGCGCATGCGAGTCGCCGAACAGCGAGGCCTTCCAGCCGCCGAAGCTGTAGTAGGCCATCGGAACCGGGATCGGCACGTTGATGCCGACCATGCCGACCTCCACCTCCGTGTGGAACCGGCGGGCGGCCCCGCCGTCGTTGGTGAAGATCGCCGTGCCATTGCCGTAGGGGTTGGCGTTGATCAGCGCCAGCGCCTCGTCGTAGCTGTCCACACGGACCACCGACAGCACCGGACCGAAGATCTCGTCGGTGTAGACGCTCATCTCGGGACGCACGTGGTCGAGAATGGTGGGGCCCAGCCAGAATCCGTCCGCCTCACCGTCGGCGCGGATGCCGCGTCCGTCGAGAACGACGGCGGCGCCCTCGGATTCACCGGCGGCGATGTAGTCGGCGACCCGGTCCCGATGCTGACGGGTCACCAGCGGGCCCATATCGGTGCCGCGGGTGCCGTCACCGGTCTTGATCGTCTCGGCGCGCTCGCTGATCCGGGCCACCAGGTCGTCGGCGACGTCACCGACCGCCACCAGGACGCTCACCGCCATGCAGCGCTCACCCGCCGAGCCGAATCCGGCATTGACCGCGGCATCGGCGGCCAGGTCCAGATCGGCGTCGGGCAGCACCACCATGTGGTTCTTCGCCCCGCCCAGCGCCTGCACGCGCTTACCGGCGGCGGTGCCGCGCTGATAGACGTAGCGGGCGATCGGTGTCGACCCCACGAACGACACCGCCTTGATGCCAGGGTTGTCCAGCAGTTCGTCGACGGCCACCTTGTCGCCCTGTACCACGTTGAATACGCCCGCGGGCAGACCGGCCTCGGCCCAGAGCCGGGCCAGCCACAGCGAGGCCGAGGGGTCCTTCTCACTCGGCTTGAGCACCACGGTATTCCCGGCCGCGATCGCGATCGGGAAGAACCACATCGGCACCATGGCCGGGAAGTTGAACGGCGAGATGATCGCCACCGGCCCCAGGGGCTGGCGCAGCGAGAAGATATCCACCTTCGTCGACGCGTTCTCGGTGAAGCCACCCTTGAGCAGATGCGGTATGCCGCACGCGAATTCGACGACCTCCAGGCCGCGGGTCACCTCGCCGAGCGCATCGGAGGCCACCTTGCCGTGCTCGGCGGTGATGACGGCCGCCAGCTCGTCCTTGCGTTCGTTGAGCAGTTCCCGGAACCGGAACAGGATCTGGGTGCGGCGGGTCAGCGAGGTGTCGCGCCAGGCGGGGAAGGCCGCGGCCGCCGCCGCGACGGCCGCCCGCACGTCGGCGGCGTCGGCCAGCGCGACCTGCCCGGTCACCACGCCGGTCGCCGGGTTGGTCACCGGCGCGCTCGCCGCACCGGTCCCGGTGAACGACTTACCGTCAACCCAGTGCGCAATGGTCTGCATGGTTCTCCTTTACGGCGAGTGGTATCCCTAACTATCACGCCGTGAAGTCCCGCTGAGTGGCGACAAAGTGTCGACAATCGGGCATTTCGTATTACGATTCGTCGGTGCTTCCGACCGTTGCCGACATCCTCGCCATGCCCGTCGTCCGCGCCGGGGAGCCCGAGGTGGCGGGCGGTCGCGAGGGCCTGTCGCGGCCGGTGCGCTGGGTGCACGTCAGCGAGGTCTCGGATGTGGCGACGCTGCTGGCCGGGCGCGAACTCATCCTCACCACGGGGCAGCCGCTCGCGCACGGCACCCGGGCGAGCGTGACATATCTGGAATCGCTGGCGGCGGCGGGTGTTTCGGGGCTGGTCGTCGAACTCGGCAGCTACGTCACCGAATTGAGCCCGCCTGTTGTCGCCGCTGCCGACCGGCTCGGCCTGCCGGTCGTCGCGCTGCGGCGCATCACCCGATTCGTCGAGGTCACCGAGTCCGTGCACCGGGTGATCGTGGCCGACCAGTACGCGGAACTGGAATTCGCGCATTCGGTGCACGAGACCTTCACCGCGCTGAGCGTGCGGCGCGCCTCCCTGCCCGAGATCGTGAAAACCGCGGCGAACCTACTGGATTCGTCGGTGATCCTGGAGGATCTGGCGCATCGGGTGCTGGCGCTGACCGCCCGGCACACCTCCACGGCGGCGCTGTTGGAGAACTGGGAATCCACCTCGCGTATGCTCTCCGACGACTGGAGTGTGGTGCCGGTGGGCCCGCATACCCAGCGCTGGGGGCGGCTGATCCTGCGCTCCAACCGAATTCCCACCGCCCGCGCCCGGATGGTGCTCGAACGCGCCGCCCAGACGCTGACCCTGCACCGGATGATCGAGAAGGATCGGTTCGGACTGCACCGGCAGGCTCAGACCGGTCTCATCGACGATATGGTCGGCGGCCGCGTCAGCGACGAGCAGGACGCGGTGGCGCGGGCCGCGGCGCTCGGGCTGGCCCGCCGGGCCCGGTACGTGCCGCTGGCCATCCATGTCGCCGCACCGGTCGAAGCGGATCCGGTGGCGCGGCAGCGGCGCGGGGCGGCGCTGCTCGACGCGGTCGGGCACGGTGTGGCGCTGACCAAGGCGACGGCGTTGAGCGCCGCCGATCAGCACCGGGTCACCGTGATCCTGGCCGTCGGCCGCGGCGGTGATCTCGACGAGCGGCTCGGTGAGGTGTGCACGGCCATCGGCGCGGAGGTGCGCCGCGTCGACGGGGTGCGCAGGGTCGCGATCGGTGTGGGCGCGGAATCGGAGTCGCTGCTGGACACCGCGCGCGAGCTCACCCACGCCGGGCACGTCGCCGAGGTGGCGCTGTCGCTGAAATCGGCTGCGCCACGCGCCTTCTACCGCAGCGGCGACGTCCGGTTGCGCGGGCTGCTGTCGCTGATCCGCAACGAGCCCGGCGTGCAGCGCTTCGCCGAGACCGAGCTGAGCGCGCTGCTGCGCCACGACATCCGCCACCGCGGTGATCTCGCCGTCACCCTGCGGCAGTTCCTCGACGTGGCCGGGAACAAGACCGAGTTGGCCCGGCGGATGAATATCAGCAGGCCCACCCTCTACGACCGGTTGGCGCGCATCGAACGCATCCTCGATGTCGATCTCGACGATGGGGAGGTCCGCACCTCGCTGCACACCGCATTGCTCATCCGCGACCTGACCGCCATGCCCGACGAAATGTAATCGGGCTCACAGCTTTCCGGTCGAAATGTCGCATTTGTGGCTGGAGTCACACAGTTCGTTGCTGGTGGTAACGCCGTTTCATCTCGCGGCAACATGGCGGCCTCGACAATTCACCAAGGTCTTTCGACCGAGTGATGAGGAGTTGTGGCATGGACACCAGCACGGTCAGGCCGGCGGCCGCCGACGAGCACGGACATATGCACCGGCTGAAACCGAATGCGGTCGGCCTGCTCGGCGTGGTGTTCATGGCGATCGCCACCGCGGCACCGATCACGGCCATGACCGGGAATGTGCCGTTCATGATCAACTCGGGCAGCGGGATCGGCACGCCCGCGGCATTTCTGATCGCGATGGTGGTGCTGGCGGTGTTCTCGGTCGGGTTCACCACCATGTCCAAGCACATCACCGCGACCGGCGCGTTCTACGGGTTCATCTCCTACGGACTCGGCCGCACCATGGGCTTGGCGGCCGGGTTGCTGGCGGCCTTCGCATATATGGTCTTCGAGCCGTCGATCGTCGGCATTTTCGCCAGTTTCGCCACCAACACCTTCACCGATCAGGCGGGTGTGCACATTCCGTGGTGGGTCTTCGCGATCGTGATGCTGGCGATCAATGCCATGGGCACCTGGTTCGGTGTCGCCGTCGCGGAGAAATTACTGGTGGCATTGCTCGCCACCGAGGTGACCGTGCTGGCGGTGATGGCGGTCTCGGTCGCGCTGCACGGCGGTGGGCCGGACGGATTTTCGCTCACCCCGCTCAATCCGGTGAACGTATTCCACGGTGCCTCGGCCGGTTTGGGGTTGTTCTTCGCGTTCTGGTCGTGGGTGGGTTTCGAATCGACCGCCATGTACGGCGAGGAGTCGCGCGATCCGAAACGAATCATCCCGCGCGCCACCATGGTTGCGGTGCTGGGTGTCGGCATCTTCTATGTCTTCGTCTCCTGGATGGCGATTTCCGGCAACGGGCAGGATCGGGCGGTGGCGCTGGCCGGGTCGGACAATCCGATGAACGTCTTCTTCAACCCGACCACCCACTATGTCGGGCACTGGGCCGTCGACGTGATGCAGTGGCTGATGATCACCGGATCGCTGGCCTGCGGGATGGCCTTCCACAACTGCGCGGCCCGCTACCTGTACGCGCTGGGGCGCGAGGGCGCGCTGCCCGGCCTGCAGCGCACCGTCGGCCGCACCCATCCCAGGCATGGTTCACCGCATATCGCGGGCGTGGTGCAGACCGTGGTCGCGGCGCTGATCGTGCTGGCCATGGGGCTGGCGGGTAAGGATCCCTACAACGGCATCTACACGCTGCTGGCGATTCTGGGCACCATGGCGATCCTGGTCGTGCAGTCGGTGTGTTCGTTCGCGGTACTGGCGTATTTCCGCACGCATCACCCCGAGAGCCGGCACTGGTTCCGCACGCTGGTCGCTCCGCTGCTCGGCGGGCTGGCGATGCTCGGTGTGGTGGCGCTGCTGGTGTTCAACATGAGTACCGCGGCGGGCAGTGAGGCCGGTTCGGTGATTCTGAAGGCGACGCCGTGGCTGGTGGCCGCGGTCGCGCTCTTCGGCATCTGCTACGCCCAGTACCTGAAACGCCGCGATCCGGACCGTTATCTGCTGCTGGGCCGCACGGTGCTGGAGGAAACCCACGAGCGGTGAGCCCGGACGCCGATGCCGGACGCGGGCGATGGCACCATGATCATCATGATCAAAGCCGAGCAGCTGCTGGAGGCGGCATACGAACAAGCGCAGCGAGGACTGGCCGAAGGCGGTATCCCGATCGGGGCCGCGCTGTTCGATTCCGCCGGAAATCTGTTGGGGCGCGGGCACAATCGGCGCGTACAAAACGACGACCCGAGTGTGCACGCCGAGACCGACGCCTTCCGCAACGCGGGCCGTCGCCGCGACTATCGCGACACCATCATGGTGACCACGCTGTCGCCGTGCTGGTATTGCAGTGGGCTGGTGCGCCAGTTCAACATCGGCACGGTCATCGTGGGTGAGGCACGGACCTTCTCCGGCGGCCACGACTGGCTCGCCGAGAACGGGGTGTCGGTCACGGTGCTCGACGATCCGCGGTGCATCGAGATGATGGAGAAGTTCATCGCCGAGCAGCCGCAGCTCTGGTACGAGGACATCGGTGTGGCCGACTAGCTGTCCTCCGGTAAACGTCGTCGAGGCGACGCCTGCTGCCGGTTTCCGGCACGAACGAAAAATCGCGTGCGCTCGCGACCGGTATTTGGGAAGGCTGGAAGGGTCAGTGCCACTCCACCTTTCCCGACACGAAGGACAGTGATGACCACGCGAGAGTTCCGGTTCGGTGCCAGCATGCGGGCCTCGGCCTCGAAGACCGAATGGCAGCAGGCGGCACGTCAGGTCGAGGATCTCGGGTACGACGTGCTGCTCGTCCCGGACCATCTGGGGATGGTGGCGCCCTTTCCCACGCTGGTCTCCGCCGCCGACGTGACCGAGCGGGTCCGGCTGGGCACTTTCGTCCTCAACGCCGGCTTCTTTCGACCGGCCCTGCTGGCCCGCGACGTCGCGGCCGTGGACCAGCTCAGCGACGGCCGGTTCGAATTGGGACTCGGCGCAGGGTATGCCCGGGAGGAATTCGAGGCGGCCGAGATTCCGTTCCCGAGTGCGGGCAGCCGCATCGATCATCTCGAACACACGGTGACCGAGGTGCGGCGACTGTTGGCGGATCCGGCTCATCAGCCGCGCCCGGTGCAACCGCGCATCCCGATCGTCGTTGCGGGGCAGGGTGATCGGCTGCTCACGCTCGCCGCCCGGCACGCCGACACCGTCGGCATCGCCGGCGTGCAGCCCGGCGACGATGTGACGCAGCGGGGCACGCTGCCCGAGCGCGTCGATCTCCTGCGCCGGGCGGCCGGGGAGAGGTTCGCC
Source organism: Nocardia transvalensis (assembly GCF_015477765.1). Lineage (GTDB taxonomy): Bacteria > Actinomycetota > Actinomycetes > Mycobacteriales > Mycobacteriaceae > Nocardia > Nocardia transvalensis_A. The sequence continues at coordinate 307,656 of NZ_JADLQQ010000004.1, forward strand.
GAGCTGGAACTCAATCTGATGATCCTGTCCGTCCACATCGACGGCTCCGGCCCGGCCGACTTCGGATTGGCCCCCCTGTTCTATCCCGACTTCTCCGACGAGCAACTGCTGACCGTGCCCACGGTGTTGCACGGCTCCGAAGAAGGGATCGCCGACACCCTGCGCGAGTTCCGCGACCGCTTCGGAATCACCTACTTCACGGTGACCAGTCACGACATGCAGGCCTTCGCCAAGGTGATCGCCCGGCTGCGCTGACGGGCGGGCGAGTCAGGAGTTGCCGAACAGCTGCAGCAGCTGGGCTTTGCCGAACATGGTCGCCGAGTCGCGCGCCGAGGGGGTACCGGCGTCCGGGTCGGCGCCCGCTGCCAGCAGCGCCCGCACGATCTCGTCCTCGCCCTTGAACACCGCGCCCGCGGCCGGGGTCTGCCCGCGGTCGTTGGCGCGGTTCGGATCGGCGCCGCGATCCAGCAGCACTCGCACGGCATCCAGATGGCCGTGATAGGCGGCCAGCATGAGCAGCGTGTCGCCGCGGTCGTTCGTCAGGTTCACCGGCACACCCGCGTCCAGATATGCGGTCAAAGCCGTCACATCGCCCGCGCGGGCCAGGTCGAACAGCTTGGTCGCCAGCTCGATCAGCTCGGGATCGGTCCCTTCGTTGTCCACCAGCCCACTTCTACCAGCTCGCGGCATCCGTGTTCGGCAACATCGCGGCAACGCGCGTGGGTACCATGGCCGTCGAGGGCGACTCGCCCGCAACCGGACAGGGAACGTGGCCGTGCACAGCGCATCCGACACCGCATCCGTCGTGTGCCTCGACGAAAGTGCGCCGAGGTGAGCACGCGCGAGCCACTCCCCGAACCGGAGCATTCACAAGCGCTCGATTCGGTCCGCGAATGGGCGCACACCATCGAAACCGATGCGGGGCCCGGCTATCGCGTCGAGCGCGAACCGAACCCGCCCTTCGGCTGGAATCTCGTCGACGGCGAAGGCGCAATCGTCTGCAGCGGCAGCCTGGACCGTTTGGAGCAGTGGGTCCTGCGCCGCACCCGTCCTCCGGAGGTGGAGGGATAGCGACGCTCTACCCGATCCATAGCGCCGCTAGGTGAGGACGAGCAGTTCGGTCGACGAGGCCGTTTCGACCCGGAGTCCGGCCTTCTCGGCGACGCGGGCGAGGTCGCGGATGCCGGCGGGTTCGGAGCGGGTGGCTACCAGTGCTCGCGCCAGTAACCCCTTGTGGTGCTTGTTGAAATGGCTGACCACCGTGCGGGTGCCGTCGGGGCGTTCGGTGAGAACCGTAGCGGTGATAGCACCCGGAATGCGGCCCAGCTGCTGATAGGTGCCCGAACGCAGATCGACCACCAGCTGCCCGGCGGTCTCCGCGCGCAGCGCCGGAGCCAGGACCGGCTTCCAGATCGACGCCAGGGTCGGCAGTCCGGGCAGTTTCGAGCCGCCCGACAGCCGATAGGCGGGAATCGGGTCGCCCGCGCGCGCCACCCCGAACAGCGCCGAGCCGATGGCCAGGCGGGAGAGCGCCTTCTCGCGCTGAGCCTTGGTGAACGAACCGGCATCCAGTGCGTCGTAGAGCACACCGGTGTAGCGCTCGAGGGCGGGGCGGGTGGCGGAGGTGCGCAGGGCGGCGTTGCGCGCGAGCTCGGTATCAGCCCCCTTGCCGAGACCCAACGCGGTGCGCGCGGCGTCCGGCTCGGCCGCCAGCGCGATCAATTCGGTGACCAATTTGTCGCGCACCGCGGTGAGCTGCGGCAACGACAGGGCATCCAGGTCCAGCGGGCCGAGTTCACCGCCGTCGGACTTGGTTTCGGAGGGAGGCAAGATCACCAGCACGAGCCGATACGGTAATGCTTTGCGAGCACGGTCGGAGCACGGGCTACGCTGTGCAGCCGTGATCACCCGTCTGTCCCACCTGTTCCTGCGCACCCTGCGTGACGATCCCGCCGACGCCGAGGTGCCCAGCCACAAGCTTCTCGTCCGTGCCGGATACATCCGTCGCGTCGCGCCGGGGGTGTACTCGTGGTTGCCGCTGGGCCTGCGGGTCCTGCGCAAGGTCGAGACCGTGGTGCGGGAGGAGATGGACGCCATGGGCGGCCAGGAGATTTCGCTGCCCGCGCTGCTGCCGCGTGAACCGTACGAGACCACCAACCGCTGGACCGAGTACGGCGACAGCCTGTTCCGGCTGCAGGACCGCAAGAAGGGCGACTACCTGCTCGGGCCGACGCACGAGGAGTTGTTCGCGCTCACGGTGAAGGGTGAGTACAACTCCTACAAGGATCTGCCGGTCACGCTCTACCAGATCCAGACCAAGTACCGCGACGAGGAGCGGCCGCGCGCGGGCATCCTGCGCGGGCGCGAGTTCATCATGAAGGACTCGTACTCGTTCGACCTGGACGAGGACGGGCTGAAGAGAAGCTACAACGCGCATCGCGAGGCGTATCGGCGGATCTTCGACCGGCTCGGGGTGAGGTACGTGATCGTCGCGGCCACCTCGGGCGCGATGGGCGGTAGCGCGTCGGAGGAATTCCTGGCCGACAGTCCGGTCGGCGAGGACACCTACGTGATCTGCCGCGAGTCCGGGTATGCGGCGAACGTCGAGGCCGTGGTGACGCCCGCGCCGCCGGAGATCCCGATCGAGGGGCAGCCCGCGGCGCAGGTCCACGACACCCCCGACACCCCGACCATCGCCACGCTGGTCGACTGGGCCAATTCCGCTGGGATCGCGGAGCAGTACGGGCGCCCGATCACCGCGGCCGACACGTTGAAGAACGTGATGGTCAAGCTGCATCACCCCGACGGCAAGACCGAGATCGTCGGCATCGGCATCCCGGGCGATCGCGAGGTCGACGACAAGCGGCTGGGCGCCTCGCTGGAACCGGCGGAGGTGGAACTGCTCACCGACGCCGACTTCGCCGCCAACCCTTTCCTCGTGAAGGGCTACATCGGCCCGAAGGCGCTGCAGGACAACGGGGTTCGCTACCTGGTCGACCCGCGGGTGGTGTCGGGCACGTTGTGGATCACCGGTGCCGACGCACCCGGTAAGCATGTGGTCGGCCTGGTCGCGGGCCGCGATTTCACCCCCGACGGAACCATCGAGGCCGCGGAGGTCCGCGACGGCGATCCCTCGCCCGACGGCCGCGGCGTGCTGCACGCCGCGCGCGGCATCGAGGTCGGCCACATCTTCCAGCTCGGCTACAAGTACACCGACGCCTTCGAGGTCGACGTGCTCGGCGAGAACGGCAAACCGGTCCGGCTGATCATGGGCTCCTACGGCCTCGGCGTCTCCCGCATGGTCGCGGTCCTCGCCGAACAGATGCACGACGACAAGGGCCTGCGCTGGCCCCGCGAGGTCGCCCCCTTCGATGTCCACGTCGTCATCGCCAACAAGGATGCCGCCGCCCGCGAGGGTGCGGAACAGCTTGCCGCACAACTGGATGCGTCGGGCCTCGAGGTCGTGCTCGACGACCGCACCGCCTCCCCGGGCGTCAAGTTCAAAGACGCCGAACTGCTGGGCATGCCGCTGGTCCTGGTCGTCGGCCGCGGCTGGGCGGACGGCAAGGTCGAGTTGCGCGACCGCTTCACGGGCACGAGCGAGGAGATCGCGGCCGACCAGGCCGTAGCAGCGGTGCTGACCAAGGCCCGCGGCTGAGTTCGACGGGCCGCCCGGGTTTCGCCGGGCGGCCCGACCAGGTTCGTCAGGCCTTGCCGGGGAACGAGGCCGTCGCGGGGTTCGTGCCGAGGATGGATTGCCAAGTCGCCAGGCGGACTGCGGATTCGGTGAGGGCCTCCAGGGCGGTGCGGCGCAGGGTCGGGGTGTTGGAGTGTTCGACGACGTAGCGCCAGGCGGTCGCGGTGTCGGATTCGACGGTGACGGCCAGTTTGGCGGCGGGGATGGGGTCGTTGACGGGGAAGGGCGGGGTGTAGGCCGCGGCGGGGGTGGGGACGGGGACACCGGCGGATTTCAGGGCGTCGATGGTGGCGTCGCGGCGGGCGCGGTGGGCGGCGGAGTATTCGGCCACGATCTTGGTGCGTTCGGGGGAGGCGTAGGCGGCGATGACCCCGTAGGCGTAGACGGCCGCGTATTCGGCGTTGAGGGCTTCGGTGAGGGCCTGGTGGTCGGCGGTCATGCGAGCAGCACCCCCGCGTGGGTTGCGCAGCAGGCGCTGATCGAGGCGAGCAGACCCGCGCGGTGGCCGGACAGGGTGGTGGCCAGGTCGGCGGCCGACCGCTGGGATCGGGTCAGCTGGTCGCGCAGCGCCGCGACGGTCGGTGGTGGTGACGGAGCGGGCGGGGGTGGCACGGGCGGGTTGTTCGACTTCGGCTTGGTGCCGTCGCCGTACACCCCGAGCGCGCGATCGATCTCGGCACGCAGGGCGTCGGCGTGTTCGGTGCGCTGAGCCGCGATGAGGTTCAGCGCGACCGTCCGCTCCGGCGCCACCGCCGCGGCGGCCTTCGCCCACACGGCATCCGTGCGCGCCGACTGCTCCTGTGCCAGTAGCACATCCGGCCCGGGCGGTTGCTTCTCCGAACATGCCGTCGCCCCCATGGCGCCGGCGGCGAGGACGCCGCCTCCGGCGATCCGCAGCATTGATCGACGGTTCAGAGCGGGGGTGATGATCGGCACGTCTACATCGTGCCAGCCGTTGTCTCGAGACAATTCGCCGAGCCCGCCCGACACGCTGTGATCTGCACGGACGCTGTCGAGTCCGCAGGTACACCCATGGGAAACTGGAGAAGGTTGGCTGGTCCTTTACACTCTTCGGGCGCGTTACGCTAGACCTTCGGCGGAGTATTCCGCCGAAACCGCGCGCCGACCGTGCCCGACCAGGACCAATACCGACAACTCCACCGCGCCACAATTGAACCAGGAGCCGCCCCACATGCCGATGCCGACCGAGGAAAGGGTGAGCCAGCTTGTTGCTGGGCTCGTCGAGCGCCGAGGATTCGACCTCGAGGGCGTAGCGATCACGGCTGCCGGTGGGTCGCAGGCGCGCGTGACAGTCATCGTCGACAGCGACTCCGGAGTCGACCTGGACGCGGTCGCGGAACTGAGTTCGGACATCTCTCAGGCCCTCGACGACGCCGGTGATTTCGGCGCGACCTCGTATCTGCTGGAGGTCACCACACCCGGTATCGACCGCCCCCTCACCGCACCCCGTCACTGGCGCCGCGCCCGCGGCCGCAAGGTGCGCGTCACCCTGCGCCCCGGCGCGCCCACCCCGGAGGGCAGCGCCCGCTTCGACGCCCGGGTGGGTGCGGCCACCGAAACCGACATCGCCCTGGTGATCGGCGGAAAACGACGACCGCACCGCGTCACCGTGCCGCTGGCGGATATCGAAAAAGCCGTCGTGCGGGTCGAATTCTCGCCGCCCGGCGCGGCGGAGATGGAGCTCGCGGGCGGGGTCGCCCCCGGGCGCCCGGAACCGGGTGCATCCGACTCCGGGGAAGAAACAGCAGATGGAGTGGTACTCAACCGTGTAGTCGCGTCGACCGAAGGGATCGTGGAATGAACATCGAAATCGAAGCCCTGCGCGCGATCGTCGCCGACAAGGGGATCTCGATGGAGACCGTGATCTCCGCGATCGAGTCCGCGCTGCTGACCGCCTATCGGCACACCGAGGGGCACCAGCCCAACGCCCGCATCGACATCAACCAGAAGACCGGTGTGGTGCGGGTGATGGCCCGCGAGCTCGACGCCGACGGCAACGTCATCTCCGAATGGGACGACACGCCAGAGGGTTTCGGCCGCATCGCCGCCACCACCGCCCGCCAGGTGGTGCTGCAGCGGCTGCGCGACGCCGAGAACGAGAAATCCTTCGGCGAATTCTCCACCCATGAGGGCGATATCGTCGGCGGCGTCGTCCAGCGCGATGCCCGCATGAACGCCCGCGGCACGGTGGTGGTGCGCATCGGCAGCGAGGCCCACGGCGCCGAGGGGCTGATCCCGCCCGCCGAGCAGGTGCCCGGCGAAACCTATGAGCACGGCGATCGCATCAAGTGCTACGTGGTCGGCGTCTCCCGGGGCCCGCGCGGGCCGCAGATCACGCTCTCGCGCACCCATCCGAATCTGGTGCGGCGGCTGTTCGCGCTCGAGGTGCCCGAAATCGCCGACGGTTCGGTCGAAATCGTGGCGGTGGCCCGCGAGGCCGGGCACCGCTCCAAGATCGCCGTGCGGACCACTGTGCCGGGCGTGAACGCCAAGGGCGCCTGTATCGGGCCCATGGGTCAGCGGGTGCGCAACGTGATGAGCGAGCTGGCGGGGGAGAAGATCGATATCATCGACTACGCCGACGATCCGGCGACCTTCGTCGGGAATGCGCTGAGCCCGTCGAAGGTTGTATCCGTCACGATCGTCGACCCGGAGGCCCGCGCGGCCCGCGTTGTCGTCCCCGACTTCCAGCTCTCGCTGGCGATCGGCAAGGAGGGTCAGAACGCGCGGTCGGCCGCGCGGCTGACCGGCTGGCGCATCGACATCCGCTCCGACGCGGCTCCCGATGTTGCGGGAACGATGCCCCGCACCGAGGCCCAGCACGGGTAGGGATCCCGGCAAGAGCATGCCGGGATGAGGAAAGTGGTGACGGGCTCGGCCGGGATGAGGAACGTGGTGATGGGCTCGAAAGCCCTGATCAAAAATGGCTCGCGCGTGCTGCGTGCGGGCCTCAGGATGACATGTTGGTAACTAACCAGAGGGCTGGATGCGGGGATCGGGACGTGGCAGCGGTAGAGTGGACGCAGGCTCAGCACGAGTCTCCGACTTCTCTGTGCGCTGTACGGGTGTCTGCACCCGTCCGGACCTGCATCGGCTGTCGGAAACGCGAGCTGGCCGCCGATCTGTTGCGGGTCGTGGCGCTGTCGTCGGAACAAGGCGGCGTTGCGGTCGTTCCCGATCCGCGGCGCAGACTTCCCGGAAGGGGTGCCTGGTTGCACCCCTCTTCGGCTTGTCTGAGCACAGCAGTTCGGCGCCGGGCGTTCGGCAGAGCGCTAAGAGTGTCCGGAACACTGGATATCTCAGCCCTGGAGAACTACGTGGAGAACAGGCACGAGCACTCATGAGCACACCGTGATGAAGTACCAACGATGAACGGCCATCGAAGATAACCGGAGGTCGTGCGGGCTTTCCGTCCAACGGACGGGCGCCACGCTCGACCTCTCAGTGAGGAGAGCAGTGGCAGGCAAGGCCCGCGTGCACGAGTTGGCAAAAGAACTCGGTGTCACGAGCAAGGAACTACTCGCAACGCTGAAGGAGCAGGGCGAGTTCGTGAAGTCGGCGTCGTCGACGGTGGAGGCCCCCGTCGCCCGTCGGCTGCGAGAGTCGTTCGCGGCGAAGTCCGCCCCGTCGAACGGCACCAAGACATCCGCGAAGCCCGGTCAGAACCAGGCGCGCCCGGCGGCCAAGCCCGCGTCCGGTGCGACACCCGGTCCGCGCCCCGGGCCGCGTACCCCTGCGCCCAGCCCGGCACAGGCCAAGCAGACAGCCAAGCAGGCAGAGGAGGCTCCGGCCGCCAAGCCCGAGGCTTCCGCGAAGCCGGGGCCCGCGGTGAAGCCCGGTCCGGCCCCCAAGCCCGGCGGCCCCGCACCGCGCCCGGCTGCGCCTTCGCCCACCGGCTCCACGCAGCCCGCCCCCGCCCCGCAGGACCAGCGGCCGACTCCTGGCGCCCCGCGCCCCGGGCAGCAGCAGCGTTCCGGCGGTCAGGGACAGGGCGGCCCGCGTCCGGGCGGTAGCGGCCCCCGGCCCGGTCCCAAGGCGCCCCGGGTCGGCAACAATCCGTATTCCTCGGCTCCGGAACGCCCGGCTCCGCGCCCGGCCCCGGGCCCCGGTGGCCCGCGTCCGGGTCCGTCGCAGGGTGGTCCCCGGCCGACGCCGGGCCCGCGTCCCGGCGCCGGTCAGGGTGGTCCGCGTCCGGCCGCCGCGCAGGGCGGCGGTCAGCGTCCGTCCGGTCCGCGTCCGAGCCCCGGTTCGATGCCGCCCCGGCCCAACCCGGGTGCGATGCCGCAGCGTGCGGCCCGTCCCGGCCCGTCCGGTGCCGGTCGTCCCGGTCGTCCGGGCGGTGCGCCCGGTGCCGGTCGTCCCGGTGGGGGCGGCGGCAACTACCGCGGTGGCGGCGGCGGCGCGCCCGGTGCGGGTGCCGGTGCTCCCGCGGCCGGTGGTTTCCGCGGTCGTCCCGGTGGCGGCGGTGGCCGTCCGGGTGGCGGTGGCGGTCGCGGCGGTGCCGCGGGCGCATTCGGCCGTCCCGGTGGCGCGCCCCGCAAGGGCCGCAAGTCGAAGCGGCAGAAGCGGCAAGAGTACGACTCGATGCAGGCACCGAGCGTCGGCGGCGTGCGGCTGCCGCGCGGTAACGGCGAGGTCATCCGCCTCGCCCGCGGGGCCTCGCTGTCGGACTTCGCCGAGAAGATCAACGCCAACCCGGCCACGCTGGTCCAGGCACTGTTCAACCTCGGCGAGATGGTCACCGCGACCCAGTCGGTGAGCGACGAGACCCTGGAGCTGCTGGGCGCCGAGCTGAACTACTCGGTGCACGTGGTCAGCCCCGAGGACGAGGACCGCGAGCTGCTGGAGAGCTTCGACCTCACCTACGGCGAGGACGAGGGCGACGAGTCCGATCTGCAGGTCCGCCCGCCGGTGGTGACCGTCATGGGTCACGTCGACCACGGTAAGACCCGACTGCTGGACACCATCCGCAAGGCCAACGTCCGCGAGGGCGAGGCCGGCGGCATCACCCAGCACATCGGTGCCTACCAGGTGAAGACCGCGGTCGGCGAGGACGAGCGCCTGATCACCTTCATCGACACCCCGGGTCACGAGGCGTTCACCGCCATGCGTGCCCGCGGTGCGAAGGCCACCGATATCGCGATCCTGGTGGTCGCGGCCGACGACGGCGTCATGCCGCAGACGGTGGAGGCCATCAACCACGCGCAGGCCGCGGACGTGCCGATCGTGGTGGCGGTCAACAAGATCGATAAGGAAGGCGCGAACCCGCAGAAGGTCCGCCAGCAGCTGACCGAATACGGCCTGGTCGCCGAGGAGTACGGCGGCGAGACCATGTTCGTCGACATCTCCGCCCGGCAGGGCACCAATATCGAGCAGCTGCTCGAGGCCGTGGTGCTGACCGCGGACGCGGCGCTGGACCTGCGGGCCAACCCGGACATGGACGCGCAGGGTGTCGCCATCGAGGCGCACCTGGACCGCGGCCGTGGCCCGGTGGCCACCGTGCTGGTGCAGCGCGGCACGCTGCGGGTCGGCGACTCGATCGTCGCCGGCGACGCCTACGGCCGCGTGCGCCGCATGGTCGACGAGCACGGCGAGGACGTCGAAGAGGCGCTGCCGTCGCGTCCGGTCCAGGTCATCGGCTTCACGTCGGTGCCCGGCGCGGGTGACAACCTGCTGGTGGTCGACGAGGACCGCATCGCGCGGCAGATCGCCGACCGGCGCAGCGCACGCAAGCGCAACGCGCTGGCCGCCCGCAGCCGCAAGCGGATCAGCCTGGAAGATCTGGATGCCGCTCTGAAGGAGACCTCGGAGCTGAACCTGATCATCAAGGGCGACAACTCCGGTACCGTCGAGGCCCTCGAGGAGGCGCTGCTCGGTATCGAGGTCGGCGACGAGGTGCGGCTGCGCGTCATCGACCGCGGTGTCGGTGGTGTCACCGAGACCAACGTCAACCTGGCCTCGGCGTCGAACGCGATCATCATCGGGTTCAACGTGCGCGCGGAGGGCAAGGCCAACGAGCTGGCCAACCGCGAGGGCGTGGACATCCGGTACTACTCGGTGATCTACCAGGCCATCGACGAGATCGAGAAGGCCCTCAAGGGCATGCTCAAGCCGATCTACGAAGAGGTCGAGCTGGGTCGCGCCGAGATCCGGGCCGTCTTCCGGTCGTCGAAGTTCGGCAACATCGCCGGCTGCATGGTCACCTCCGGGTCGGTCAAGCGCAACGCCAAGGCCCGCCTGCTCCGCGACAGCGTGGTGGTCGCCGATACGACCATCCAGTCGCTGCGCCGCGAGAAGGACGATGCCATGGAGGTCCGCGAGGGCTTCGAGTGCGGTATGACCTTGGGCTACAACGACATCAAGGAAGGCGACATCATCGAGGCCTACGAGCTTCGCGAGAAGCCGCGGGACTAGTTCCGGCGAAAAGCGTGCCGGAACCAGTACGTGGAAACACCTGGTTCCGGCACGCTCGAGGTCCCTGTGTCCCGGGATGTTCGAGTCCCCTTTTCCCGGCGTGTCTTTGGCCGGGACGCATCACGAAGAGGTGAGCCGTTGTACGTCGGGGCGCTGGAGTTCGACATTCTGCTCGGCGATATTCATTCGCTGAAGGAGAAGCGCTCCGTGATCCGGCCCGTGCTGGCCGAACTGCAGCGCTTCGGCGTGTGCGCGGCCGAGGGTGGGGAACACGATCGATACCGCCGCACACTGCTGGGCGTCGCCATGGTCAGCGGGGGCATGGGACATCTCACAGAGGTGCTGGACAAATGTGAACGCCACGTGGCGGCCCGTCCGGAGTTACAGTTGCTGGCAGTACGCCGCCGCATCTTCGGACCGGAAGATTGAATCGAATACCGCGGCGGCGGGAGGTCGGCGGTAGCCTGCGTAACCACGTAGGGCCCGCTCCCGCCGCCCAGAGAACTACAGTGAGGAGGGTCGGCCCATGGTGGATCAGGCCAGAGCACGCCGACTCGCGAAGCGGATCGTCACCATCGTCGGCACCGCGATCGAGTACGAGATCAAGGATCCGCGGCTGCGCTTCGTGACGATCACCGATGCGAAGGTGACCGGCGACCTGCGGGAAGCGACCGTGTACTACACGGTGATGGGGGAGACCCTCGCCGCCGAACCGGACTTCACGGGCGCCGCGGCCGGGCTGGAGAAGGCCAAAGGGGTGCTGCGGTCCAAGGTGGGCGCCGCGACCGGCATCAAATTCACTCCCACGCTGACCTTCGTGCTGGACACCGTGCCCGATGCGGCGCGGCAGATGGAGGAACTGCTGGCCAAGGCCCGGGAGGTCGACGAACGAGTGGCACAGGTCGCGGCCAATGCAACCCCCGCCGGCGACGCCGATCCGTACAAGTCCGACCGCGACGAGGAAGACTGACCGCCGCGGCGGTCGCGATGGATTGCGATGACTGCAGTAACGCCGGCGGCACAGCTTGCCGCGGCCGTCGAGGTTCTGGACGCCGCGCGCTCGGCGACTGTGCTGTGTCATGTGCAGCCCGATGCCGACACCATCGGCAGCGGCCTGGCGCTGGCGCAGGTGCTGCATCGGCGCGGGGTTCCGGTGCGGGTGTCGTTCGCCGAGCCCGCCGAATTGCCCGCCTCGATGCGCTCGCTGCCGGGCGTGCAGTTTCTGGTACCTCCCGCGGAGGTGCCGCGCGAGGTGGACGTCTTGGTGGCCGTCGATTGCGGCAGTGTCGGACGGCTGGGGGCGCTGGCCGACCGCATCGCGGGTGCGGCAACGACTTTGGTGCTCGATCACCATCGCTCCAACACCCGGTTCGGCACGGTGAATCTGGTCGACGACACCGCCGAGTCCACCACCAGCCTGCTGGCCCGGGTGTTCGACGCCTGGGGTGAACCGATCGACCCGGCGATCGCGCACTGCCTGTTCGCCGGGCTGGTCACCGACACCGGCTGCTTCCGGTGGGCAGGACCCGGCACGCATCGGCTTGCCGAGCGTTTGCTGGCAACCGGTATAGACGGCGCCGGAATCACCCGCACCCTGATGGACACCCACCCCTTCGGATGGCTGCCGATGCTGTCTCGGGTCTTGGGCACGGCCCGGCTCGAGCCCGCCGCTGCGGGCGGCGCCGGACTGGTCTACGCCTTCGTCCGCCGCGCCGACATCGACGGCCTGCGCTCGGAGGAGGTCGAAAGCGTCATCGACGTCGTCCGCACCACCGCCGAGGCGAGCATCGCCGCGGTCTTCAAGGAGTCCCGCACCACCCCCGACCTGTGGACCGTCTCGCTGCGCTCCCGCGACAGCGGCGTAGGCACCGACGACGGCGTCGACGTCGCCCAGGTAGCCACCCGCCTCGGCGGCGGCGGCCACCGCTACGCCGCCGGCTACACCTCGACCGGCACTCCCGACGACCTGATCGCCGCCCTCTTGGCCGAACTGGCCTAGGCGTTCGGGGCCCGGTCGTCCCATGTTTGTCGGTGGCCTGTGCGATGGTGGGTGCCTGGACGGGACGACGAGTGGGAGGGTTCGCGTGAGCAGGCTGGGGATGGGGTGCCGTACCCGGGGAGTGGCGCGGTGACGGCGGAGCCGGGAACGGCCGTTGCGGAGGGGGACGATCCGTCTGCTGCGGGTCCGCGGCGGATACTCGGGATTGCGGTTCCGACATTGGGAGTGCTTGTCGCCGAACCGATCTACCTGCTGTTCGATATGGCGGTGGTGGGGCGGCTGGGGGCTTTGGCGTTGGCCGGGTTGGCCGTTGGCGGGCTGATCCTGGGGCAGGTCAGCACCCAGTTGACGTTTCTGAGTTATGGCACGACCGCTCGGTCGGCGCGGCGGCACGGGGCGGGGGACGAGCGCGGGGCGGTGGACGAAGGGGTGCAGGCGAGTTGGATCGCCATCGGCGTCGGTCTGCTCATTGTCCTTGTGCTGCAAGTCTTTGCCGAGCCCGTGACGCGCGCGCTCGCGGGTGGGTCCGATATCGCAGACGAAGCGTTGCAGTGGTTGCGGATCGCGTTGTTCGGGGTGCCGCTGATCCTGTTGACCATGGCGGGAAACGGATGGTTGCGCGGGGTGCAGCAGACCCGGCGGCCACTCGCGTATGTCGTTGCGGGGCTGGTTGTTTCGGCCATTTTGTGCCCCGCCCTGGTACACGGGCTGTTCGGTGCCCCGCGCCTGGAACTGGCCGGGTCCGCGGTGGCCAATGTGGTGGGACAGGTGGTGTCGGCCGGGTTGTTCCTGGGTGCGCTGGTGCGGCAGCGGGTTTCGCTGATTCCGCGGCCTGCGGTGATGCGCGCGCAGTTGGTGCTCGGCCGCGACCTCATCGTGCGCAGCCTGGCGTTCCAGGCCTGTTTCGTCTCTGCCGGGGCGGTGGCATCGCGGTTCGGCGCGGCGTCGGTGGCGGCCCATCAGCTGGTGTTGCAGCTGTGGAATTTCCTTGCGCTGACGCTGGATTCGCTGGCCATTGCGGCACAGACGCTGACCGGGGCGGCGCTGGGCGCGGGCGACGCTCCCGGAGCGCAACGGTTGGCGCGGCGAATTACGGCGTGGTCCACGGTATTCGCGCTCGTGCTGGCAGTGGTGTTCGCCGCCGGGGCCGGGATGATTCCGCACCTGTTCACCGATGATCCGCAGGTGCTCGACCGTATCCACGTCATCTGGTGGTTCTTCGTCGCCCTCATCCCGGCGGCGGGTGTGGTGTTCGCACTCGACGGGGTGCTGCTGGGTGCCGGCGATGCGGCCTATCTGCGCAACACCACCATGGCGGCCGGGCTGATCGGCTTCCTGCCGGTGATCTGGCTGTCGCTGGCGTTCGACTGGGGAATCGCCGGTATATGGTCCGGGCTGTCCGCGTTCATCCTGCTGCGCTTGGTCGCGGTGAGTGCGCGGGCGCTGTCGGGGCGCTGGGCGCGGGTGGGGGCCGAGGTGCCTCGGTTGACGCGATAATCGCGTGGCGTGGGAATCTGGAGGTGATCGCCGCGGTTGCCGCAAGGGCGTGGTGAGCGAACAGAGAGGTAGTGCCGGGTGGTTCCGAAGCTGATGGCGGTGAGCGATATTCACGTCGGTCACCAGGGCAATAAGCCGGTCGTCGAGGGGATTCGGCCGGATTCTCCCGAGGACTGGCTGATCCTGGCGGGCGATGTGGGCGAGCGCACCGACGACGTCCGCTGGGCGCTGCGGACCCTGCGGGAACGTTTCGCCAAGGTGATCTGGGTGCCCGGCAACCACGAACTGTGGACCACCGCCAAGGACCCGGTGCAGATGCACGGGGCCGCCCGCTACGACTACCTGGTGTCGATGTGCCGGGACCTGGACGTGCTCACGCCCGAGGATCCCTTCCCGGTGTGGCAGGGCGCCGGGGCGGAGGAGTACGGCGGCGCGGTGACGCTGGTGCCGATGTTCGTGCTCTACGACTATTCGTGGCGCCCCGAGGGCACCAACACCAAGGCCGAAGCCTTGTCCGTCGCCCGCGAACGCAATGTGGTCGCCACCGACGAATTCCTGCTCAGCCCCGACCCGTACGTCACCCGCGACGCCTGGTGTCACGCCCGCCTGCAGTACACCAAGCGTCGCCTCGACGCCCTGGAACCGGGCACTCCGATGGTGCAGATCAACCACTGGCCGCTGCGGCGCGAGCCCACCAGGATGCTGTTCTATCCGGAGTTCTCGCTGTGGTGCGGCACCGACGAGACCGCCGACTGGCACACCCGCTACAACGTCGTGTGCTCGGTGTACGGCCATCTGCACATCCCGCGCACCACCTTCTACGACGGCGTCCGCTTCGAGGAGGTCTCGCTGGGCTACCCGCGGGAGTGGCAGCGCCGCGGGCTCCCCGACAAACTGCTGCGCCAGATCCTGCCCACCCCGCAGTACGGCCCGGACGACCTGAACGAATGGGGTGGCCATTTCAAGGTCACCCCGGCCATGCGGGCCGCCGCGGCCGAGATGCGGCGCCTGGCCGACCGGCGGCGCGGGCTGTCCTGAGGCCCGGCCAAAGCACGCCGGGACCGCAGGACGTCAATTTCGCTGCTGGCTCGCCCGCTTGGCCCGGGCGATGCTGCGGCGGAAGAACGGGCGGGACAGGTCCTCGGGGAGGTTGGCCCAGCGCATGAAGAACGAGGTCAGCGGGTCCAGGGCGATGTGGTGGCGGCCGCGTTCGAGGCCACGGACCGCCGCGTCGGCGACCTTGTCGGCGGGCATGGGTGTGATCGAACCGGTGATGGCCTTGGTTTCGGCAGGCTTGCGCAGGTTTTCGCGGGCCAGGCCGGGGGTGTCGGTATCGGCCGGATACAGCACCGACACCGTCACCCCGGCCGGTTCGGCCTCGTAGCGCAGGCACAGCCCGAGCTGACGCACGCTCGCCTTGGTCGGCCCGTAACTCGAGTATCCGACGATGCCGAGGAAGGCCGAGGTGGAGCTGAGCAGCAGGAT
Organism: Nocardia transvalensis; assembly: GCF_015477765.1. Taxonomy (GTDB): domain Bacteria; phylum Actinomycetota; class Actinomycetes; order Mycobacteriales; family Mycobacteriaceae; genus Nocardia; species Nocardia transvalensis_A. The sequence continues at coordinate 322,769 of NZ_JADLQQ010000004.1, forward strand.
GTGCCCGCTGCCGCGCTCCACCATGCCCGCCAGCACACACCGCACCGCGTACACCGAGCCGAGGTAGTTCGCCTCGATCTGGGTGCCGAATTCGTCGTCATCGATGTCGAGGAACCGGCCCGGCAGGGTGAGCCCCGCGCAGCAGGCCAGCACCGCACACGGCCCGTGCCGGGTCTCGAGTTCCTTGATCGCCGTCGCGAGCCCGGCGCGATCTGTGACGTCGGCGCGGCACCACTCGGCGCCGATCCGCTCCGCGGTCGCCCGCAGCGGCTCCTCGCGCCGGGCGATGATCGACACCCGGGCGCCGCGCCGTGCGAATGCGGCGGCCACGGCGGCCCCGATGCCCTCGGAGCCGCCGGTGACGATCACATGCCTGCCGGTCCAGTCGACCCGCATGTCGCTCAGTTCCCCTGCGCCACAGCAAGTTCCCCGACGCGCTGGCGCCAGAGCTGGTAACTGGCCGCCGAACCGTCGGAGGGAATCTCGCCCAGCGCCTTATCGATCAGCGCCGCGGCCTCGCCGATCGAACAGCCGCAGTAGGTGTTCACGGCGGCCTCGGTGTGCGGGGTGGGGGTGCCGGTCTTCTCCCGGATCTTGGCGACCATGGCGCAGCCGCCCGCCAGGTCCGCCCGGAACTGCGGCACCAGCTCCGAAATGGCCTTCAGGTCGGCGGCTTCCACACCCCCGGCGAAGGTGGTCGCGATGCCGACGCCGTTCCACAGATCCCCGTGCCGATGCGGCTCGAACTGCGAGATCCGTTGCGCGAGCAGCTCCACCGAGCCGCCGCAGATGAACCACAGGGCGCGGCCGAGCCCCTGATCCGCGGCCCGGCGCAGCGGCTCCGGATTGCCCATCCAGCGCGGGAACCGCTGCTCGACATGCCTGCCGATCACATATTTCTCGGTGCGGAAGAAGGCATTGTAGAAACCGAAACCGTCCAGAGTCAGCCATCGGTACACCGGATGCTTCGGAAATGCCTTGCCCCACAGTGGTTTCGGCACCCGGCCATAGGACAGCCCGACACCGACGTACATGGTGAGATCGTGTTTGGCGGTGGGCCCGCTGAACATGTCGGCGGCGCGGTGCCCGCCCGGGGTGAGCGCGTCGAGGACGGCCAGTCCCGTTGCCGCGCCCTCGTAGGCGAACCCCTGGTACTGCTCGGGCACCCCGGCGAGATGGGCGATCACTTCGTCGTTGTTCTTGCTGCGCACCGCGAAGTCGATGGCCTGGGACAGATGGAGGGAGACGCGCTCGAGTTCGGCGGCGGTGGCCGGGCTCGGGGCCGCGAAATGCGGCCGGTTCAGCGGGTCGGGCACGGCTCGCGTGCCGAGCAGCAGCGAGCGCAGCGGGCCGATCGGTGAGGGCATGGGAATCTCGATTCTGTCGGGATTGCGGACGCTCGGAATTCAGACGTTCGCCGGTTGTTTCTCCGGTTCCTCGGTCGGAGTGTCGGTCTCCGGCACGGGTGTGGCGACGGCCGGTGCCGCGGTGCGGGCGGCCAGCTTTTCCTGGATATTGCGCGACCACCAGAACAGCCCGCGGGCCGCGCAGACGATCACCAGGGCGAAGAACAGCCCGTAGGAGACGTGCAGGGCCGTCAGCACCCCGTACAGCACGCCCACCGAGGCGCCGAAGGCGATCTGATCGCGCTTGGCGAACGGCGAGGTGGCCGGGTCGGTGATCATGTAGTTGGTGTAGAGCACGAAGGCCAGACCGGTCGCGGGCAGCAACGCCGCGATGATCGAGGTGCCGGGGTCGAGGACGCCGCGCACCACCGCCTGCAGCACGAACGCGCCCAGCCAGGCCAGGATCAGCGGCGTCTTCTTGGTCAGCTTGGCATTGAGCATGGTGCCGGTCATCAGCAGACCGAGCACGATCAGCACGTCGAGCGGTCCGGAGATGTTCTCCACGAAGTGGTACGGCCCGGCGATGGTGAACATCGGGAACAGCAGCAGCGCCACCACGATCCCGAAGTTCGACGGGTTCATGAAGTGCCGCACCTTGCCGTTGATCTTGGCGCGCAACACCCACTTCGCGCCGACCGCGACCGTGACCGCGAACATCACCGGCAGCAGCCGATCGGCGGAATAGACCAGGAAGTTCAGCGCCAGGCCGGTGATGTGGGCGGGCATCAGGAAGATCATCAGTCCGCGCAGCCCGTTGCCGCGGTAGGCGGGCGGGCGCCGATAGGCCCACGCGGCCAGGGTTTCCAGCAGCAGCTCCACCGAATACGACGTCGCGAGGGCGACGAACGGCGACACCCACATCTGCTCGAAACCCAGCAGCGGGAACCCGATCAGGTTGAAGATCGTCAGCGACGCCGCGAAATTGCGCAGCGCGAGGTAGCGCGGATCACGCCCTTCCTTGTTGACGCCCAACCACTTCCGCCGGAACCGCTGCCAGCCGGTGTCCCCTGTCGCGACAGAGCCGTTCGTGTGGCCGTCCGCCACGGCCGTTCCGTTGGGATGCAGCCCATTTCCGTCGGCGCTCATCGCTGGACCTCCTTGGCTTCGGCGTCGAGAACGAGGGTGTGCAGGCCTGGCCGCAACTGCAGCTGCTGCTGGTGCACGGCACCGGAGTTGTCCCGCCAGGTCAGCTGAACCGGCAGCGGGGCAGTGGCATCGACGTCGCCGAGCCCGAGATGGATGTCGGTGGAACGCTTTCCGGAGTGCCCGCTACCGCCGTCGAGCTGTGCCACGTGCAGCTTCCCGTCGGGCGTGCGCACGCTGACCTGCGCGCCGAGCGCGGGGGACCCGAGGATCGGCTTGCCGGCGATGGTGGTCTCCCCGGCCGCCGCGGTGGTCGGCGGGGTGAACAGCTGCAATTCCAGCGGCTGTCCGCGATCGGGAGAATCGTTGCGGTAGTACACCGGGTCGGCCCACTGCCGGGCCACCGCGAAGCCGAGGGCACCGGTTCCGGTCGGATCGCCGACGGCGATACCGCGCGACGGGATCGCCGGGAAGACGCCGAGCGCGGGGGAGATGTTGGTGAACTTCCCGTTCTCGTCCTGGGCGAAGAAGGTCATCCGGTCGTCGCCCGCGAGATCGTCACCCTCTTCGAACTTCGGCCAGGCCCATGGGTATTTGGTCAGGACGTCGTTCATGGTGGCCAGCTCCTGCATCTGCGGCCACCGGTTGGTGTCGCCCTTGAACATGCCGTTGCTCTGCACGATCTGCGGGCGCCCGCTGTTGTCGAAGTCGGCGATCTTGGCGTCCCAGGCCCAGCCGCCCCAGGCGATGCCCTTGTTCACCGCCTCGTTCTTGAACGGTGCCACGCCCGAATGCAGTTGGTCGGCGGCCTGTTTCGGATCGGCGGCGGTGTTGTAGAAGGCGAAGTTGCTCTCCACGATGCCCCACCGATCGGCGATATTGCTGACGAACAGATCGGGCATGCCGTCGCCGTCCAGGTCGGCGAAGTCGGCGCCCATACTCTTGAACGATTCGCTGCCGAGCACGAACGACTTCGGATCGGTCATGCCCCGCTTGCCCTCGGCCAGCCGGAATTTGATGTGGCCCGGTGTCGACTCGTTGACGTAAAGATGGTCGTGACCCATGTCGTTGGCGACATACAGCGACGGCAACTGGTTTCCGGTGAGATCGTGCGCGGCCGCCGCCAGGGTCCAGCCGTGATCGGTGCCCTCGGGCAGCGCGTTGTGCACCTCACCGTAGACGGCGGTGGGATTGGTGCCTCCGGAACCGTTCTGGTAGGTGAAGATTCGATCGCCGCCGCCGTTGGTGGCCTTGGAGAACGACTCGTTCATGGTCAGGCTCTGCTCACCGTCACGGCCGATGAAATCGCTGTCCGGGAAGTAGTTCCCGAGGAAGATGCTCGGGTTGCCGCTGCCGTCGAAGTCCGCGACCGAGGCGGCCATCGTGACCCAGCGCGGGCCCTGGTAGCTGTTGTCCTTGCCGACCGCCGAGGGCACCAGTTCGGTCGGCCTGAAGGCGGCCGAATCCAACTGCCTGGCACCGGATTTGGGCAGGAACAGCACGGGGGTCCGGCCGGCGTAGTAGACCAGCAGGCCCATGCGGCCGGAATGGTTGAAGTCGCCGGGCACACACCCGGTCGGCACCATGTTGTCGTCGGTCGGCAGCGGTGCGGCATCGAGGACGAACGGCTGATACCGGCGGGTGTCGCTGTCCGGGGTCGGGGTGATGATCACCTTGTCGGACTGCGTATCGACCACGCACAGATCATCGGCGCGGCCGTTGCCGTCGAGGTCGTTGATCGCCACTGCCGAACCGACCGCCGACAGCCACGCGCCGATGTGCTTGTAGCGGTCCTGGACCTCGTGAATCGTGTGTTTGGGCAACCCGGGCGGCAGTGCGATCGGCATCTCGGTGAACCGGAACCGGCTCGCTACAGGGCCGTTCGGATCGGTGGCCGTCGGCGTGACCATGGCCGAGTGCGCGGGCACGAACAGCACCGCCATCAATGCCAGTGATGCGAAGGGCACCAGCGCTTTTCGGAGCAGGTAGGAATCGACTTTCATCGCTGGAGGTGGCCTTCCGTGGTGAGACCGTCGAACACCCGACGCAGGGTGTGCAACGCGTGATCGAGCTGTTCCTCGGTGTGGCGGCAGTTCACGAAGAATCGCAGCCGCGCCTCGCCCGCGGGCACCACGGGGTGACCGATGGCGTTGGCGTTGATGTCGTGGTCGAGCAGGGCCAGTGAGGCGCGCAGGGCGGGCTCGTCGGCGCCGGTGATGATCGGGGTGATCGGCGTGCCCTGGGCGTTGCCGGTGTCGAAGCCCAGTTCGCGGGCGCGGCGGTAGAAGTAGTCGCCGTTGTGACGCAGCGCCGCAACGCGTTCGGGCTCGTCGTGCAGGACCGCCAGACCGGCCAGCGCGGCCGCGGCGGCCGACGGCGCGGGGGAGGCGGTGTACATGCTCAGCCCCGCGGCCGAGTACTTGAAGCCCTCGACGAGCTCGCGGTTGGCGGCCAGGTAGCCGCCCACGCTGCCGAGCGCCTTGGACAGCGTGCCCATCCACACGTCGACGGCGTCGCCGGGCAGGTCGAACAGCTCGCGCACGCCCAGTCCGCGCTCGCCGAGCACCCCGAACGAATGCGCCTCGTCGATCATGATCGAACAGTCGTGTTTGCGTGCCACCTCGATGATGTCGGGCAGCCGCACGACGTCACCGTCCATGCTGTAGACACCCTCGATGAGCACCAGGGCCCGGTCGAAGCTGCGCCGCGACATGGACAGGATGGCGTCGAGGGATTCGGGGTCGTTGTGCCGGAAGGTGAGTCGTTTGCAGCCTGCCCATTCGGTGCCCGACACCATGCTGTTGTGGATCAGCGAATCACACACGGCCACATCGCGTTTACCGAGCAGGAAGGCGATCGCGGCGGCATTGGTGAGGAAGCCGCTGGCGGTGACGATCGCGGCTTCGGTGTCGTAGATGCGGGCGATCTCGCCCTCCAACTCCCCGTAGAGCGGAAGTTCCCCGGCGACCATCCGCACCGCCGCGGCCGAGGTGCCGTAGCGGTGGATGGCGTCCACGGCGGCGGCATGCACGCGCGGTTCGGCGGCCAGATCCAGGTAGCCGAAACTGGAGAAGTTGAGCATGTCCCGCCCGGCGAAGCGGGTGACCGGGCCGCTGATGCCCTCGTGCGGCAGGTAGTAGGGGTAGAGCCCGCCGGATTCGCGCGTCCAGGCGTCCAGGGCGCCGAACTTCCGGGTGGCGTCGAGCACGCCCGGATGGTCGCGGAACGAGGTGAGCGGGGTGCTGCGCGCGGCCGGTGTGGCAGGGGTGGGCGCGGTGGCGGCCGGTGCGGCATCGGGGACGTTCCCGCCCGGGTCGTGTCGGTTCATCAGCGCGCGAGCCAGCTCGCGGGCGTCGATGCTGTCGGTGGTCATCTCATTCCCTCGTCATGCGGCGGAATCGGTGGGCGTGCTTATTTCTTCGTGGGCGATCTGGGCGGCGACGCGGACGCCGAGCCCGGCCAGTGAGGTTCCCGAGGCAATGGAGACCGCCGACATCTTCACGCCCAGGCTCTTCACCACGCGCGCGCCGAACTCCATGGCCATCAGCGAATCCAGGCCCAGTTCCGCGGTCGGGGTGGCCGGGTCGAGGGAGTCGGCGTCGACGCCGAGCACGATCGCCAGCTGTTCGGCGAGCAGCCACGTCACCACCTCGCCGCGGTGTTCGGGATCCAGCGCCAGGATTTCCGCGCGCAGGGCGCCGGAGCCGCCCGCACCGCCGCTGGCGGCGGCGACCAGTTCCGCGAAGCGCGGTGCCCGGGCCGAGGCGCGGTGCGCGGCGGCCCATTGCCCCCAGTCCACGTCGAACAAAGCCAGCTGCGCACTGTCCAGGCGCAGGCACTCCCACAGCAGGACGGTGGCCAGGTCCATGTCCAGCAGGCCGTAGCCGGTCATCTGGGCGTATCGGGACACCGCGTGGGAGTCGGCCATGCCGCCGCCGTCGCCGCGCATGAATCCCCAGTCCACAGCCACGGCGGGACGGCCCTGCGCGCGGCGCGACCAGGCCAGCGCGTCGATCGCGGAATTGGCTGCGGCATAACCCAGTTGGGGAGAGGCCCCGGCGATGCCGCTGGCGGAGGAGTACAGCACGAACAGGTCGAGCTCGACATCGGCGGCGGTAGTGGCGCGATCCAGGTTGACCGCGCCGGCGAGCTTCGGCGCGAAGATCTCGTGCAGCGATTCCGCCGTGATCGCCGGGATTTCGGTGTTGTTCACCACCCCGGCGGCATGCACGATGCCGCGCAGGGGTGCCGGGCTCGCTTGGATCCGGGCCACGAGGTCGGCGACCGCGTCGTAATCGGCGACGTCGACGCGTTCCTCACGCACCGCCACCCCTTCGCGGGCGAACTGCGCGAGCTGGGCGCGGGCGGCGTCGGTGGTCGCGCCGCGGCGGCCGACGAGCACCAGGTGGCGGGCTCCGCATCGCACCAGGTGGCGGGCCGTGGCCAGGCCGAAGGCGCCGAAGCCGCCGGTGACGAGATAACTTGCCGCCGGGTCGATCTCGACATCGGTGGGGATCTCCCGCACCGGTGGATCGTCGGCGCGCAAGTCCAGGGCCACGCGGCCGATGTGGGCGGACCGGGTGACCGTCTCGAACGCCTCGGTGAGTTCACCCGGCCCGAACACCGCGGTCGGCAGGGCCGTGTACTCGCCGCTGTGCAGGGCGGCGGTGACGCGGCGGGCGGCGTGGCGCACGCGGTCGGGGCGGTGGGCGAGCATGCGGTCGATGTCGACGGCGAAGAAGGCCAGGTTGCGGTCGAACGGCCGCAGATCGATGGCGCCGCCGCCGTAGATGTCGGCCTTGCCGATATCCACGATGCGGCCGAATTCGCCTGCGACGCGGAAGTTCTGCTGCAGGATCTCGCCGGGCGCGGAGCTGTAGACCACATCGACACCCCGACCGTCGGTCATCCGCAGCACCTCGTCGACGAACCCGATCGACCGCGAATCCAGCACCTCGGGTACGCCGAGCTCACGCACCCGGTCGCGGCGCTGCGGGGAACCCGCGGTGGCGATCACTCGCGCGCCGCTGCGCAGCGCGACCTGCACGGCGGCCATCCCCATGCCGCCCGCGGCGCCGTGGACGAGCACGGTTTCGCCCGGCTGTACCCGGGCCAGCTCGCCGAGTCCGAATTCGGCGGTGAGCAGCGGCATCACCGAGGTCCAGTGCAGCGGGTCGAATGTTCCCGGCGCGAAGATCTCCATCCGGTCGGTGGCGCCCGCGTCCGGCCGGACGGTCACGTAGCGGCGCAGGACTCCCGGTGCCACCACCGAAATCTCGTCGCCCGGTGTGATTCCGGTGACTGCGGAGCCCACGCGTTCGACGATGCCGTAGCCGTCCATGCCGATCTCGGTGCCGAAATACGTTCCGGTGAGCTCCTTTTCGGTGAGCACGCCGAGGGCTTTCAGGGCGTCCTTGTAGTTGAGGCTCACCAGCTGCATGCGGACCTCGACCTCGTCGGGGCCCGGCGCCACCCGCTCGGTGGTGCGCCACGCCAGCTCCGACAGCAGCCGCGAGCGCGGCACGTCGAGCCCGAATGAGCGTTGCGGGTCGGTCAGTGGTCGCGAATTGTTCCAGCGCGCCAGGTGATCGGTGAGGGTGTGCCGCCAGCGGGCGGTCCAGCAGGCTCCGGCTCGCAGCGCCACCTCGTCGACGGTGGTGTCGGCGTAGATCCGGTCGAGGACCTCGGCCAGGGCGGTGCCGGGTTCGGTGTCCACCAGTCGCCACTGCCCGGCGGGCACCTCGTTGAGCAGCTCGCGCCGCGCGCCGGTCAGCGCGGCGTGCTCGAGCCGGACGAACCGGTCGATCGGCAGGCAGAACGCGTGCTCGGTGACGACGACGGCGTGCAACTCGAGTCGTATGGCCGAATCCTGGTCGGCGACAAGCCGTTCGATGGCCTGGGCGACGCGGGCGAGGGCGTGGGTGTTCTGCATCGCGTCCAGCTCGGCTCCGGCCACGACCACCAGCCGCATGCGCGACCGGCCGAGGTCGTCGCGGGCGGCCCGCAGGAGTGCGCACAGCTGTTCGCTGCTCAGCGCGGTCGCGTGCGGACCGACGGTGACCAGTTCGGCGGTGGCGCGGACGCTGGCGATTTCCTTGGCCCGCTGCGAGATTTCCGCGCCGAGGTTGACCACGAGCACGTACTCGTCGTCGGTGGGCTGCTCGCCGTCCGCCGCGTCCGCGGTGTCGGTGACGATCTCCCACACGGGTTCGTAGAACAGCGGGTCGAGGCGGTCGTGCAGCGCGGGTTGTCCCGTGAGGGCGCGGAAGCGCACTCCCGACAGGGTCAGCGCGACATCTCCGGTGGCCGAGGCGATGCGGATATCGGCGCGCAACCGGTCGTGCGGATCGCGGGCGACGAGGACCACCGGGTCGTCGGGCAGCGGCCCGGTCCAGCGCACCGCGTCGATCATCGCGGGTACGACCACCTCCGGTTCCGTACCGGGTTGCGGGGCGGCCGTTGTCGCATAGAGGGCGGCGAAGCACTGCAAGGCGGCATCGACGATCGCCGGATGTGCCAGGTGCCGCGGAGCCTCCGAGGCCGGGAGGCCCAATCGCGCCACAACCCGGTCGGGGCTCACCCACACCTGCCGCAGCAGCCGGAACGACGGACCGTAGCCGAGTCCGTGGGCGGCCATCGTCTCGTAGAGTTCGTCCACCGCCAGGCTGTTCGAATCCTGGTTCGGCACAATTGATATCCAGGTGGGTTCGACCTCGGCTTCGATCAAGCGGCCGTGGGCGTTGACCGTCCACGCACCCCCGGTTCCCGGGCGCGACCGCACGGTGAACCGGCGGGTGGTCTCCTCGACGGTGAACCGGACGACCGGGACATCGTGCTCGTCGACGACCAGAGGCGCCACGAATTCGACCGATTCCAGTCCGAACGAGGCGCGCCCGGTGCGCAGCGCGATCGCGCTCAGGGCCGCGTCCAGATAGGCCGCGCCGGGCAGCACCACCGCACCCGCGACCCGGTGATCGCGCAGCCACGGCAGAGTCGCCACCGACAGCTGCACTTCCCACTCCGGTTCCGCGGCCGCGGTCCGATCGCCGAGCAGGGCGAAACTTCCCGGTGTGCCGAGGCGGTTCAGCTCCGCCTCCGGTTCCTGCGTCCACACGTAGCGGCGCTGCCACGGATAGCGGGGCAGCTCCACGTGCCGAGCGGGTCCGGAGAACGGCTGGGGCAGGCGCGAATTGTCCAGCGCGCCCGCACGATACAACTCCCCGACCGCGGCGAGGACCTGCTCGCGATCGTCACCGTCGCGGGCCAGCGTGCCGATGGCGGCACCGGAGATGCCGCGCTGCACCAGGATTTGCTTGATATTGCCGCTGAGCACGGGATGCGGCCCGACCTCCAGGAAGACCCGATGCCCCGCCTCGAGCAGCGCGCCGACGGCGTCGGCGAACCGGACCGGCTCGCGCACATTGCGGCACCAGTATTCGGCATCCCAGTCCGCCGCGGTGGCGGAGTCCGCGGTGACCGTCGAATACGCGGGCACGAGGGGATCGGTGGCCGTGAGAGTGGCCAGTGCGGCGCGCAGTTCGGGCAGGATCGGGTCCATCAGGGGACTGTGGTACGGCACCTCGACGCGCAGGGTGCGGGCGAAGACGCCGTCTGCCTCCAGCAGTTCGCGGATCCGTTCCAGGACCGCGGAATCACCCGCGAGAGTCACCGCCGACGGTCCGTTGACAGCGGCGATCGACACAGTTCCGGTGTCGGGGAGCAATTCTCGCGCCTCGGCCTCCGACAGGCCCACCGCCAGCATGCCGCCGGTACCGGCGGTGGTGGCCTGCAGCCGCGAGCGGTGATAGCTGACCGCCACGGCCTGCGCCAGCGTCAGCGAACCCGATACGTAGGCGGCGGTCACCTCGCCCACGCTGTGCCCGACCACGACCGACGGCAGGATCCCGAGATCGGCCAATTCCGCGGTGAGCGCCGCCTGCAGCAGGAAGTTGGCCGGTTGCGCCACCTCGGTGCGAGCCATGCGCGACTCGCCCTCCGGCCGCAGCATCTCCGTGAGCAGCGACCAGCCCGCGAGTTCGGTGAATTCCCGGTCGATCTCACGCGCGACGGCCGCGAAAGCGCCGTCCCCCTCCAGCAATCGGCGACCCATCGCCCACCACTGCGGCCCCATCCCGCTGTAAACGAACACGGGAGCGGTATCCCCCTCGGCGATGGCCCGCGCGGGCGCCGAGCCACCCCCCGCGGCGAATTCGCCGAGCTGCGACCGTAAGTCGTCGCCATCCCGATACCGGAACACCGCCCGCAGCGGATGATGCGCCCGCCGCACCCACGCCGCCGCAACGAGATCGTCGACGGGAGTCACCGTGTCGGAAGCGATTTCGGCAGCCAGGACCCGCAGCGCCGATTCGCTGCGCGCCGACAACGGCAGGATCGGTAGCCGCCCACCCTGGACCACCGCGCATCGGTCGACATCCTGGGCTACCGTGCGTCGGTCTATATCCTGGTTCCTCGGCCTGCTGCCTACATCCTGGTTCCCCGGCCTGTTTTCGGCCGGGGGTGGACCGATGATCACGTGGGCGTTGGTTCCTCCGTAGCCGAAGCTGTTGACCGCCACCAGCGGTTGGCTCAGGGGCTCGGGTTCCAGCGGGACGCGCAGGCGCAGCGCCTCGAAGTCGATGTCGGGGTTCGGGCGGTCGAGCCAAGCCTGGGGTGCGATGGTGCCGTGATGGACCGTCAGTGCGGCCTTGATGACACCGGCGACTCCGGCGGCGGCCTCGGTGTGGCCGATATTGTTCTTCACCGAACCCACCGGCAGCGGGTCGAGACGGCCGTCGACCGCGCCGTACACCGCGCCCAGCGCCGACAGTTCGATCGGGTCGCCCACCGGGGTTCCGGTGCCGTGTGCCTCGACGTAGCCGATCTCGTGCGGCGCGATGCCGGCTCGGTCCCGGACGGTGCGCGCAAGCTGTTCCTGCGCAACGGGGTTGGGCACCGGAATGGCCAGGGTGCGGCCGTCCTGGTTGACGCCGCTGCCGCGGATCACCGCGTAGATGCGGTCCCCGTTGCGCAGCGCGGTCTCGACGGGCTCGAGGACGAGTGCGCCCGCGCCCTCACCGCGGCCGTAGCCGTCGGCGGCGGCGTCGAAGGACTTGCAGCGGCCGTCGACCGACAGGAATCGGCCCTTGCACATGGAGATGAACGTCTCCGGCTGCAGCATGGCGTTGACACCGCCGACGATGGCCGCCTCGCATTCGCCCGCCGCCAGCGCCTGCACCGCCTGATGCAGCGCGACCAGCGACGACGAGCAGGCGGTGTCCACGGTGAAGGTCGGGCCGTGCAGATCCAGCAGGAACGCGATGCGGGCCGACAGCAGCGTATGCGACGACGCGGTCGGGGTATGGCTCGAAATGGCCGACCGAATCCCGTTGCGGGCCACCGCATTGTCGGTCATGAAACCGCCGACGAACACGCCGACCTGGCGGCCGCCGATGCGGCCTGCCATTCCGCAGTCGTCGAGCGCCTCCCAGGTCACCTCGAGCAGCAGGCGCTGCTGCGGATCCATGATCGACGCCTCGCGCTGTGAGATGCCGAAGAAGTCGGCGTCGAACTCCCACAGGGACTGGGTGAGGAATCCGCCGTGGCGGGTGTACATGCGGCCGGGTGCATCCGGGTCGGGGTCGAAGAACTTCTCCGTATTCCAGCGATCCGGCGGCACCGCCACGATGCCGTCGCCCTTGCCGATCACGAAATCCCAAAAGGTGCCCGGACCGTCGATACCGCCCGGAAAACGGCAGCCGATCCCGACGATTGCTACATCGGACATTGCGGTCCTCTGATTGTCTACGCGAAGTGGTGAACGAGTTGCTCGGGAGAGTGGAGCGATTGTCGCCTAACGATAGGCAGCCTACTTTCGATCTTCAACCCGTACGCCTGAAATCAGCCAAAACTGCTCCAGTGCAGCCGTTTTGGCTGGTAGAGAGCCGAAATACATTGTTATTGAGCGCCCTGACACTGTTATTTTCGGAAATGACGATGTTATTGCGGAGGCGGACCTCGGAAATAACATCGTCATCGGATCGAATAACAATGTGATCCGGGTATGGTGCCGCCATGAACTCCGGTGAATTCACCCTCGACCCCGATGCCGAACCCATCGAGAGCGCAGAGTGGTTGCGCGACTTCACGGCCCGCTACATCGCCGGATGGAACGCCGGCGACGCCACCGCGGTCGCGGCCTGCGTCACCGAGGACACGCGCTGGCTCGATCCGTCCGAACCCGCGGTCATCGTCGGCCGCGCCGGTGTCGCCAAGTTCGTTCGCGACACCAGGCGCGCGTTCCCGGATGTCTCCTACACCCCGGTGTTCGAGCCGACCATGACCGCGGACCAGCGGACCGCCATCGTGCCGTGGCGCATGAGCGGCACCAACCTGGGGCCCATCGACCCGCCCGGATTCGCCGCTACGGGAAAGAAGTTCGACCTGTTCGTGGTCGACATCTGGCAGTTCCGCTCCGGCCTGATCCGGCGCAGCAAGGCCACGTGGGATATGAACGAGCTACTGCTGCAACTGGAATTGCTGCCCAAGCGCAACGGGTTCACCGAACGAGCCCTGGCCCGCGCACAGCGACTCGGTGTCGCGGTGCGCGGGCGGCGCCGGGCGGGCTGAGATGACGGTTTACGTGCAGGCCCAAGCGGGCAGCCGAGCGATCGCGGCCATCACCGAATGACGGACCTGCGCCCGCTCGGCTCCCATCCCCACCAGCACATTGCTGATCGACGGCAGCAATACGTCGGCCAGGCCCCGGTTGCCGTACAGCCCGGCCATATCCAACTGGATGAACCCGTAGAGCCCGGTCCAGAACTGGGCGGCCGCGATCCGGGCATCGGCCGCGCACAGCACGCCCGCGTCGAGCGCGCGCTGGGTGGCGCGCACGACGTGATCGAAGCTCTCGGTGAAGTTCTCGAAATCGGATTCGCCCATGCCCGAGAGCACATTACCGCGGTTCAGTTTCACCTCCGCCTTGGGCGAGTCGGTGGCGAACATCAGGCGGAACAGCTCCGGCCGCCGCAGCGCCTCGTCGCGAAAGACGAAGCCCAGCACCAGGATGTCGGCGATCGGATCGTCGGTGACCGGACACTCGGCCAGGCGGGCGCCCAACTGGGCGAAGCCCGCCGACCCGACCGCGCGCAGCAGACCCGGCATGCCGCTGAAGTTGGAATAGATCGCCATCGTGGACACCCCGCAGATCCGCGACACCCGGCGCACGGTGAGAGCGCCGAGCCCCTCGGCAGAGATGAGCTGAATTGTCGCCTCCACCAGACGCTCACGCAGCGAGCCCTCCGCGGGTTCGGCGGGCCGGGCAACCGATGAGCTCATGCTGTGTCCTTTCCGACATGAGCGGGGCCCTGCGTGGTTACGCTCCGCTGCCTCCTCCGGGCCTGACCGCTCATGCCGCCACCTCCTGCAACTCCGCGGCCGTGATCTCCTCCAGCGTCCGGCGGCGGGTCTCGACCAGATAGGCGACCGCCGCCACCGCCGCGACGGCGACCGGCACCATGCCCAGCAGCGCCATGCGGCTGATCGAGGGCGCCGCGATCGCCACCACTACCAGCGCGAGCACGCCCACGCCACCGGCCTTGGTCATGGCCGCGGCGACACCGCTTCCGCGCGAGCGGATTCGGGTCGGATAGACCTCGGAGCCGTAGGACACGATGACCGCGACGATCGAGCTGGATCCCCAGATCGGCACCACCAGAAGGGCATACAGCACCACCTTGTGATCGACGACGTTGTCACCGAGCAGCACGAAGCCGCCGAGCGCGAGGGCGAGCAGCGTGCTGAGTGTGATCAGCGTCCACTTCGCCGAGCGGTGGTAGCAGTACGCCACAACGAAATTGAGAGGAAAGCCGATCAGTGCGGAATCGCGCAGGATGCGGTCGGCGCTGACGCCGCTGAATCCGAGTGCACGCAGATTGGTGGGCAGCCAGAACTGGAATCCGTAGGTGACCAGTCCGACTCCGAGCCCGAGCAGCGCCAACACGAGGGTGACACCCATGAAAGGGCGGCGCAGCAGTTGATCGAACCCGCCGCGCACCCGCTCGTCGGCGACGGGTTCGGGCTCGTCGGCCGGGATGATCTCGGCGTTGTAGGTGCGCAGCACCTGCTCTGCCTCCCGGTGGCGGCCGACCGCCAGGAGGAATCGTGGCGACTCCGGAATCCAGCGGACCAGCAGCGCCAGCAGCAGTCCGGTGGGCAGGCCGATCAGCCACAGGCTGCGCCAGCTGTAGGTCTCGCCGATGGTCGAGGACAACCAGCTGGTCACGATGTAGGCACCGGCGATGTCGCCGCCGATCAGCACCAGCAACCACCCGCGGTGCCGGGCCGGAATCGTCTCCGACAGCAGGGTGAACGCGACCGGCAGCATCCCACCCGCGCTCAGGCCCATGAGGAAACACATCACCACGTTGAGTTCGAAGCTGGGCATCGCGCCGCAGATCGAGGTCGCGATGAAGCAGATCGCGGCCAGCAGGATCGCCGCCTTGCGCCCGATCCGGTCGCCCAGCCAGCCCCACAGGAACGACCCGAGGGCCGTGCCCGTGATCCCCGACAGCGGCAGCAGTGCCACCGGCAGCGCGTCCAGGTGCGGGTTCGTGGGCGTGCGCAGGTGATATTCGCTGCCCATGCCGGGGACCACGAACGACAGCGTGGTCGGCTTCATCACGTCGATGGTGATGGCGGCGGCCATCACCAGCAACAGCAGGACGTGGACCTTGCCGATCGGTGCGTCGTCGAGGGCCCGGACCCGCAGCTTCGTCATCGTCTGCTGGACCGGGCGCCGCGGGAACAGGCCGTAGGTCGTGACGGCCAGGCCGATCACGATCAGGACCATCCCGGCGATCATCGGACCGTCCATCGGCATGCCGGCCATGTGGTAGCCCATATCCCTGGCCATGAAGTACATCGGCAGATGCAGCAGCGTCCCCACGGTGGTCGCCGCGAGGCCCACCCAGAATGCCCACCTGTGTCGAAGATTCGTCGTCGTGTCCGACGGTCGAGAGACGTCTAGAGCATCGTCCATGCCCTGCACCACCAGATTCTCAGGTAGCGGAGCCGTCCAACGGCTCCGGCCATCTAGTTACCGATGAGTAGCGTACAAACGAATCGACATCTCTAGGGCCCGATTCGCGAGATTCGTTCTGAAACCCTCGCTCCGCGTGCTGTATTCGGGATCGGCGTCGCGCAGGCCGAGGCCCATTGCCTCCCAGCGGGTTCCGGTCTCGCCACCTACTCCCGGTCGGCGCGCCGCAGGCCGTCCAGCACCGACCGCGCATCCCCGGTCCGTTGCCATTCGGAGACCGCCGATCGGAGGCCGCGTGCCGTCACGGCCGTGCGAAGGCGTTGGCGGTCAACGGGTATCGGCTCCAGGGGCGATCCGGTCCTGCGCACGCGTTCGGGCGCGAAGGGATAGCCGGTGAACACGCCGCGCAGGCCCAGGGCCAGCGCCTCACCGAGCATGCTCACGCCGATCGACAACTGCACCGGCCGCGCATCCGCATGCGCGCCCAGATGAACGCCGAGAAAACCGATGCTCGCGCTCACCGCCAGCGAAAACACCCAGACCCCGAGCGTGGCGCCGGTGTAGCGCTGCCACAGCACCCCGTCGCGGGTCAGCAGCGTGATCGTGGCGCCGCGCCAGGCGCCGAAGGAGAATCCGACGAGCAGGCCGACGGCGATCCAGGCGATGTCGACGGCGGTCGGATGGTGTTTCACCATGCCCTGCACGCCGATGATCAGCAGCGGGATCGGGGGAACCAGGAGGTCCCTGGCGTTGAGCGGTTCGCCGCGGAACCGCCTGACGATCACGAAGATCAGCACGGCGGCGACGACGAGCACGATTAATAGCTCAGGCATGCTATTTAAAATAGCTCAGCTGTGCTATAAAGACAAACGACCGGACGAGGCTCGGCTCGCCGAGGCGGAAGGGAACGTAGGATCGCTGCTCATGCCCAAGATCGTGGATCCGGCCGAGCGTCGGAAGACGGTGGCCGACGCGGTATTTCGGGTCGTCGCCCGGGAAGGGGTGGAGCACGCCTCGCTGCGCCGCGTGGCCGAGGAGGCGGGGCTGGTCGTCGGCTCGGTGCGCCACTACTTCGCCAGTCATGCCGAGTTGCTGAGTTTCACCCTGGCCGAACTGAATCGGCGGGTGACCGATCGGGTGCTGGCTCACCTGGCCGAGGCGTTTCCGGAGGGCCTGGTCGTGCCGGAGGTTCCGGGCAGTGTCGCCGAGCGAATTCTGGCCGAGCTGTTGCCCGTGGACGAGCAGCGATTCGAGGAGTCGGCGGTATGGCTCGCCTTCACCACGGCCGCCCGGACCCGCCCGGAGCTGGCGGAGCTGGCGGTGCAGCCGCTGGCGGGAGTGCGCTCGCTGGTGCACCGGGTGCTGTCCGCGATGTCCGAGGCGGGTGTGCTGCGCGGGACCGTCGGTGATCTCGAGCGGGAGGCCGATCGGCTCGCCGCGCTGCTGGACGGTCTGGCGCTCGCGGCGGTGGTGGATCCGGATCGGCGCGACCCGGACCGGATGCGCGCGGTGCTGCGGCTGCATCTGGCGAGCCTGGTGGGCGGCGACGTCACCCACGGGCGGCGGCTACCCTCGTGAGGGCAAAAGATGTCGAGTCAGGAGGCGGTCATCGACGAGCGGGCGAGCGCGCGGCTCATCGGCAATATTCTTCCCGATGGGGTGGCCGCGGCCGAATTGCGGGAGTTTCCGGAGGGTCTGAAGCCGTATCCCGGTGAGGAACATCTCATCGAGAAAGCGGTGGAGAAGCGGCGGCGCGATTTCATCGGCGCGCGGTACTGCGCGCGGGTGGCGTTGAAGCAGTTGGGTGAGCCGCTGGTGGCGATCGGTAAAGGTGAGCGGGGGATGCCGCTGTTCCCGCGCGGGGTGGTGGGCAGTCTGACCCACTGCGCCGGATATCAGGCGGCGGCGCTGGCACACCGGCTGCGGTGGCGCTCGGTCGGCATCGATGCCGAACCGCATGAGAGCCTGCCCGAGGGGGTGCTGGAGTCGGTGAGCCTGCCGGAGGAGCGCGACTGGTTGCGGGAGGCGATTCCCGCGACCGGGCTGCACCTGGACCGGCTGCTGTTCTGCGCGAAGGAGGCCACCTACAAGGCGTGGTTCCCGCTGACCCTGCGCTGGCTCGGATTCGAGGAGGCGCACATCACCTTCACCGTCGACGGCAACGGCGGCACGTTCCACAGCAAGCTGCTGGTGCCAGGGCAGACCAACGACGGTGGGGCGCCGCTGACCTCGTTCGACGGGCGCTGGCTGATCGGCGACGGGCTGATTCTGACCGCGATCGTGGTGGGTTGATGGGCGAGGCGCGGGTGGGGCCTCTCGGCGGCCTGCTGGTGGTGGACAAGGACGGCGGGCGGACCAGCCACGATGTGGTGGCTCGCTGCCGGAAGCTGTTGGGCACCAAAAAGATCGGGCATGCCGGGACGTTGGATCCGATGGCCACCGGCGTGCTGGTGCTGGGCGTGGAACGGGCCACCAAGATGCTCGGCCTGCTCAGTCTCACCACCAAGGCGTATGCGGCGACCATCCGGCTGGGGCAGTCGACGATCACCGACGACGCCGAGGGAGAGGTGGTCGCGACCGCGTCCGCGGCGCATCTGGCCGACGCCGACATCGCTTCCGGTATCGCCGCATTGACCGGTGACATTCAGCAGGTCCCCGCGACCGTGAGCGCGATCAAGGTCAACGGTGAACGCGCCTACGCCCGCGCCCGCGCCGGTGAGGATGTGCAGCTGGCCGCCCGCCCGGTCACCGTGAGCCGTTTCGAGGTGCTCGAGCGCCGCGATATCACCTCCGGCGACACGGCATTCGTCGACCTCGATGTGGTCGTCGAATGCTCCTCCGGCACCTATATTCGAGCCCTGGCCCGCGACCTCGGCGAAAAGCTCGGTGTCGGAGGGCATCTCACCGCGCTGCGCCGCACCCGCGTCGGCCCGTTCACCCTGGACCACGCCCGCACCCTCGACCAGCTCGCCGACGATCCGACCCTGAACCTCGATATCGATTCCGCCGCCCGCCTGGCCTTCCCGTGCCGCGACATCACCGCCACCGAAGCGGAGTCCCTGCGCGACGGCCGCTGGCTCGATCCCCTCGGCGTCGAGGGCGTGCACGCGGCCGTCACGGCCGACGGCAAAGCCATTGCCCTGCTGGAAGAAAAGGGCAAACGCTCCTCCCCGGTCTTCGTCATCCGCCCGCGCGGTTTGATCGACTGAGGTCCCGGCCGAAAGCACGCCGGGACCATGAGGGACGGCGCGCCGGAACCTCACATCCGCGGGCTGAGGCGTTCGACCGCGTCGTTCATGTGGTCGAGGAGGAGTTTGCGGGCGCGGGCGGGGGCGCCGGAGCCGATGGCCTCGCGCAGGTCGACGTGTTCCTGGGCCTGGTCGCGGACGTCGGCGTAGGCGGTTTCCAAGGCGCCCAGGCACATTCGGGTCTCGATGAACAGGGTGCGGGCGGCGCGGATCAGGCGCGGGCTGCCCGCGCTGGCCACCAGCGCCTCGTGGAAGGCCTGGTCGGCGTCGGAGACCCCGGCGGCGTCGCCGCTGTCGGCGCAGGCGAGCATGGCGGTGACGCTCGGTTCCAGGGCGCGGTAGGCGATGTCGCGGCGGCCGTCCAGGATCAGCTCGAGGGCGCCCCCCTCGAGGGCGGTACGCGCCCGGTAGACGTCGATGACATCGTCGAGGGTGAGTTCGATGACGAAGATGCCGCGGTGGCGGATGCTGTGCAGCAGCCCCTCGGACACCAGCCGCTGCATGGCCTCGCGCACCGGCCCGCGGGACACGTCGAACTGCGCGGCGAGATCGGCCTCGACCAGCTGCGCGCCGGGTGCCAGCACCCCGCGCATGATCGCGGTGCGCAGCCGGTCGGCGATCATCTCCGCCGTCGACTGCCGGTTCACCGGCTCGAATTCAATGACCGACATGGATCAGCCTTTCCGAGAAGAGCCTGCCGAGGTTCGGCTCGCCGCCGGGCGAATGTCCGGACAGTCGTAGCCCCTCCCAGATGGTGACCTGGTTCGCGGTGAGCACCGGTTTGCCGAGGGCGGCCTCGAGCTCCGGCAGCACCGCCACGGTGTGCATGGCGGTGTCGGGAATCAGCAGCGCCTGGGCGTCCGGATGATCGTTCGCGAGGGCCAGCTCGCGCACCCGGGCTCCGGTGAGTGTGCCGACCTCGGCCGCGGTGTCGATTCCCGCGCTGGACATCGAGACAACCCGGATACCTTCGGCGGCAAGGAACTCCACGAACAGCGTCGCGACATCGTCGGGATAGCTCGCGCACACCGCGACGGTGCTCACCCCCAGTGCCCGCGCGGCCTCGACGAACGCGAAGCTGGTGCTCGACGCCGGTACCCCGGCCGCCTCGGCCAACCCGCGCACCTGCTCCCGGGCTCCCTGCGGGCCGTAGACGAAACTGCCCGACGTGCACGCCCACACCACCGCGCTCGGGCGATGCGGCGCGAGCAGCTCCGCCCCGTGGCGCAGCTTGTCCGGGCTGCCGAGGTCGAGCAGTTCGGGCACGGCGTGCAGATCGGTGCCGTAGATGTGCGCGACCCGCAGATCCACGCCGAGCATCGCCGCCGCGCGCGGATAGTCGTCCTCGGCGGCGTGGTCGGGATAGATGAAACCGATGGTCGGTGTCTGCATCGTCGAGTCCCCTAGAAGACGTTTCGGAGCCATTTGCCGGGCCCCATCATGGGTAGTTTCATGCGCCCCAGACACGCCCACATGGTGAGCTGATTGGCGGTCAGCACCGGTTTGCCGAGGGCCTGTTCGAGCGGTTCGACCAGATCGTAGGTGGGCAGGTTGGTACAGCTGACGAAGATCGCCTGCGCCTGCGGGTCGTCGGCGGCGATGATGCGCTCGGCGATGGTGCGGTAGCTGACCTTCCAGATGCCGCCACCGAGCCCCAGATGATCGGAACGAATGACCTCACAACCGATTTCGGCGAGAAAGTCGTGCAGCTTGTGGGTCAGGATCGCGTCGTAGGGGGTGATCACCGACAGGCGCGACAACTCGAGCGCGCGGATGACCTCGGCCAGCGCCCCGGACGTGGTGATCGCATCCCGGGCGCCCGCGCGACAGATGGTGTCGCGCAACGACTTTTCGTAGGCCAGCCCCTTGATGAAGCTGCCCGAGGTGCACAGGTAGGCGATGACTTCGGGATCGACGTGTAGGACGTTGCGGGTGGCCGCGGTGAGGTGTGCGGCATCGGAGACCAGCTCCGCCATCTCCAGCGACACCGGGACCGGCTCGTAAGGGGTGCGCGCCAGATGCAGGCTGACCTCGAGGGGTGCCCAACGCCACAGTTCGCGTTCCAGCGCCAGGTCGAACGGTGCGATGATACCGATTCCCCGCTGTGCGACAGGACCGTCGATTTCGGGAAAGTTCAGTTCCAACGAGGGCCCCTCTCGCGTTCAGCCGGGCAGTCCTCCGCACACGATCGGATTGTTGACAATCATACGAGGCGTTCATAATGTGTCAATGTGGTTGAGGGCCCTATCGTCACCGTTCTGCACGATGGCACCAGGCCCGATGCGGAGCTCATGCGCCCGGTCGCCGAGCGGGCCGCCGTGCGCTACGCCGCGGCGGATGAGCTGGTCGACGCGTTGCATGGTGCCGACGTGTTGTTCGTCTACGACTTCATGAGCACGGCCGTCCCGGGCGCCTGGCCCGCGGCCGACCGGCTGCGCTGGGTGCACGTCGGCGGCACGGGCGTGGATGCCGTCATGTTCGACGCGCTGATCGGCAGCGACGTGGTCGTCACCAATACGCGCGGCATCTTCGATGCCCCGATCGCCGAATACGTGCTCGCGCAGATTCTCAATTTCGCCAAGGATCTGCCCGAATCGCTGCGCCTGCAGCAGCGCCGGATCTGGCGACATCGCGAATCCGAGCGGGTCGCCGGGGCGTCGGTGCTGGTCGTGGGCACCGGTTCGATAGGGCGGGCCATCGCGCGACTGCTGCGTGCGGTCGGCATGCGGGTGCGTGCGGTGGGGCGCACGGCCCGCGCGGACGATCCGGATTTCGGCACGGTGGCCACCGATCTGTACGCCGAGTTGCCCTCGGCGGACTACGTCGTGGCCGTCGCGCCGCTCACCGCGCAGACCCGGCACCTGTTCGACGCGCGGGCCTTCGCGGCGATGAAGTCACATGCCCGTTTCATCAACGTCGGTCGTGGGGAACTAGTAGTGACAGACGATCTCGTCGACGCCCTGCGGGCCGGTTCGCTCGCCGGAGCGGCGCTCGATGTCGTCGATCCCGAGCCGCTGCCGCCCGGCCACGCGCTGTGGGATCTGCCGAACGTCCATCTCACCCCGCACAATTCCGGCGACTTCATCGGGTGGCGCGGGGAGATCGTCGCCGCGTTCGCGGCGAACTTCCGCAAGTGGATCGACGGCCTGCCACTGGACAACGTGGTCGACAAGAGGCTGGGCTACGTACCCAGCTGAAGGGAGTCAGTTATGGCCCACCCCGATATCGACATTCCCACCGAACCCGCCGCCATGACCGCGGTGGAGCTGGTCACGGCGTATTCGGCGGGCGCGTTGTCGCCGGTAGAGGCGACCGAAGCGGTGCTCGACGCCATCGCCGAGCGCGACGGTGCGGTCAACGCCTTCTGCCTGGTGGACGGCGAACGCGCGCTGATGCAGGCCAAGGAGTCCGAGTCGCGCTGGCATTCCGGGCACGTGCAGGGCCTGCTGGACGGGGTGCCGATCTCGATCAAGGACGTGTTCCTCACCGAGGGCTGGCCGACCCGCCGCGGCTCCACCTCGATCGAGGCCGATGTGCCGTGGCCGCTGGACAGCCCGGTGACCGCGCGGCTGCGCGAGGACGGGATGGTGTTCGTCGGGAAGACGACCACGCCCGAACTGGCGTGGAAGGCGGTCACCGACAGTCCGCTGACCGGTATCACCCGCAATCCGGTGGATCCGTCCAAGACCTCCGGCGGGTCGTCCGGCGGCAGTGCGGCGGCGGTCGCGGCCGGGATGGGACCGGTGTCGGTCGGGACGGACGGCGGTGGGAGCGTGCGCATCCCCGCCTCGTTCTGCGGCATCGTCGGATTCAAGCCGACCCACGGGCGGATTCCGCTGTATCCGGCGAGCCCGTTCGGGCCGCTGGCGCACGCCGGGCCGATGACTCGCACGGTCGAGGACGCGGCGCTGCTGATGGACATTCTGTCGCTGCCCGATCCACGCGACCCGACCGCGCTCGCGCCGACGCTGACCACCTTCCGGGGACAGTTGCAGCGCGATGTGCGCGGGCTGACCGTCGCCTACTCCGCGACGCTCGGTTATGCCGACGTCGATCCCGAGGTGGCCGCCGTCGTCGAGGCGGCGGTGCAACGGCTGGACGAGGCCGGGTTGCGCGTCGTGGCCGCCGATCCCGGCTTCCGCGATCCGCTGACGGCGTTCGAGGATCTGTGGGCGGCGGGCGCGGCGACCATGCTGTCGAAATTCCCTGCCGGAACGCGAGATCGGGTGGATCCGGGGCTGGGGCGGGTCTGGGATCACGGCGCCTCCCTCGGGGCGGTGGAGTATCTCGAGGCACGCGCCGTGGCCGCCGAGATCGGCATCGTGATGGGTGCCTTCCACACCGCCTACGACGTGCTGATCACCCCGACCATGCCGATCACCGCCTTCGATGCCGGCCACGACGTGCCGCCCGGCGGCGATCTGCGCAGCTGGCCGCAGTGGACCCCGTTCACCTACCCGTTCAACATGACTCAGCAGCCCGCGATCAGCATTCCCGTGGGCACGACGAGCGCGGGTCTTCCGGTGGGGCTGCAGATCGTGGGTCCGCGGCACTCCGATGATCTGGTGCTGGCCTTGGCGCGCTTCGCGGAACTGGTCGTTTCGGAATGAGAGGTCGATAGCCCGGCGGGGTGGCGGGTCACTGCATTTGCTTGGTCTTGTCGTGGGCCCAGCCCGCGAGGATCGCCCCGAGCGCGGCCACCAGGACGAGCACGGCCACCTGCCCACCCCAACCGCCGGGCACCCAGTTCAACGCGCCCCACAGCGGGGACTTGTGATGATCGAACAGGTTGCGGATCGCGGCCTGTGCGCAGACGATCATCACGACCATTCCCGCGATCTGCATTCCTGTATATGTTCCCTTGCCCATCGGCGTTCTCCTTCTCGTGCGCTGCGGTTTCGTGCGATTCGATTCTGGTGAGAACGCTCGTCGCGCACATCGGCTCCGCGTCTATCGCCGATTCATCCTTTGGTCTACTGCAGGTTGCGACTCGAGTCAGTGGAAACCATTCTCGGGCAGCATGTATCGTGCGGTCCCGACCGCGCATGATGCTGTCGTGAATCGGAAATCGAAGCTGATATCGGTCGTACTGATTGCCGCCGGGCTGACCGCGTGTACGGCCGTAGTGGACGACGACCGTGCCGAGGTCCGGGTCGATACCGGCGTGCTCGAGGGTGACCGCACCGCGGATTATCGGCTCTTCCAGGGGATTCCGTATGCCGCGCCACCGGTCGGCGAGCTGCGTTGGCGAGCCCCCGAGCCTGCGGCGTCGTGGTCGGGCACCCGCAACGCGCATGCACCGGGCCCGAGATGCATGCAGTTCGACAAGGGGCCCGGCTCGCGCATCATCGGGGGCGAGGATTGTCTGTATCTCAATGTCACCGCACCGAACGGCGCGGCACCGAAACGGCCCAAGCCGGTCATGGTGGAATTGCACGGCGGTGGGTTTCACAGCGGTTCCGGCGACGAGATGAATGCGCGGCGGCTCGCCGTCCGCGGCGACGTCGTGGTCGTGACCGTGAATTATCGTCTCGGAGCACTCGGATACTTCGGCTATCCCGGATTGCCCGAGTCCGGAAGTTTCGCCGCGCAGGACCAGGTCGCCGCGCTGCGATGGGTCCGCCGGAATATCTCGGCCTTCGGCGGCGATCCCGGCAATGTCACGCTGTTCGGCCAATCCGCGGGCGCGTACAGCACCTGTGCCCTGCTCACCTCGCCCGCGGCCGAGGGGCTGTTCCATCGCGCCATCGTCCAGAGCGGCTCCTGCATGATGAGCTCCCCGAAGGGCATCGCCGTCGAGGGCGTCGAAATCCCGTCGGTCTACCTCGCGCAGGACGTCGTCGAGCAATACCACAAACACCTTCTCTCGTCGGCGAACATCGGCTGCGGCGATGCCCCTGATCCGCTGAAATGCCTGCGGGCGTTGCCCGCCGAGGCACTCATGCCCCTCCACGAGAGCGTGATCAGCCCGGTGTTCGGCAGTTCGGTTCTCCCGGAGAATCCCGCCGCATCGCTGCGCGCCGGACGGTTCGCCGACGTGCCGGTCATGATCGGGAACACTCGCGACGAGGAACTCAGCAGAGCCTCCCTGCCCATGACTCAGGAGGACTACACGAGACGACTCCGGGAGGCATTCGGCGACAACGCGTCCCGAGTCGCCGAGGAATACTCCGCGAGCGGCTACGGCACTGTCCCGCGGGCATGGAGCGCTCTGTCCACCGATCGCCTGTGGACGTGGCCCAGCGCTGTCGCCGCCGACCTGATATCGCGGCGCACCACCGTCTACAACTACGAGTTCGCCGACCCGCACCCGCCCGCCGAACTCGCCCGGGAGTTCGGAGTCGACCCGGCGATACCCGGGGCATTTCACGGCTCCGAGATCGCCTCCCTGTTCCCCGAGCCGGGCGTGTTGACACCGGAGCAGGCGGAACTGTCGGATGCGATGATCGCGTACTGGACGAACTTCGCCCGCACGGGCGACCCCAACGGACCCGGACTGCCCGGCTGGAAGCCGTTCGCCACGAACGGGACGACGCCGTTCACCCTGGGCCTCGCGCCCGGTGCGGGCGGAATCGCACCGATCGACTCGAGGAGTGGACATCATCTGGACCTCTGGGATGCGCTCGCGCGATAGGGCCCGCGACCCGGCCGCCCTGGGAGTATGGCAACAGGGCTGGCGGCTGCTGGCGGCCGCGCTGATCGGGGTGGGCGTCTGGCTGATCAATGCGGGCAAGCTGCCACCGGGAACCGGTGGCATGACACTGGTCTGGCTGTTCGTCGCAGACCCGCTCATCGCCGTGGTGTGCCTGGCGCTGGTGATGCTGCGCCGGCGCTACCCGCTGGCGATCACCGCGATCGTGAATGTCGCCTCCTCCGCCTCGGCCCTGGCCAACGGCGCCGCGCTGCTGGCACTGTGTTCGCTGGCCACCCGGCGGCGCTATGGCGAGACCGTCCCGATGGCCGTGGTCTGCGTGATCACCGGCCTGCTGACCGACAGCCTGTACCCGAAACGGGAAGGGCAGGACTCGTTCTGGTATCTGCTGGCGGTCACCACCCTCGCCGTCTGCGCGGTGGTCGCGGTGGGTTTCGCGGTCGGTGCCCGGCGCGAAACGGTGTCGTCGCTGCAGCAGCGTGCGGAGATCGCCGAACGCGAGCAGGTCGCGCGCGCCGCCGAGGCCAGAATTCTGGAGCGGCATCGGATCGCCCGCGAGATGCACGATGTGCTCGCGCACCGGATCTCGCTGATCGCCATGCAGGCCGGAGCGCTCGGTTACCGCACCGATCTGGAAACCGAGCAGGTCACGACCATCGCGAAGAGTATCGCCGACAGCTCCCATCAGGCGCTGGAGGAACTGCGCGACATACTTGGCGTGCTGCGCTCCGACCGGCTCACCGACGACGACCGGCCGGAGCCGCCGCAGCCCTCGCTCGGCACGCTGCCTACGCTGGTGGCCGATGCGCGGGCCTCCGGTCTGGTGGTCACCTTCGACGACAGCACGATCGGGGAGCCGCCCGTCACCAGTGCGCGCACCGCGTACCGGGTCGTTCAGGAGGGGCTCACCAATGTCGGCAAACATGCGCCGGGTGCGACCGTGTGGGTCGGCGTCGGCGGTTCGGCGGGACAGGGATTGCAGGTCACCGTTCGCGATTCCGGAGCCACCCGTGCCGCCTCGGCGGCGCCCACCTCGGGTTTCGGCCTGCTCGGTCTCACCGAACGCGTCGAGTTGGCCGGGGGCACACTGTCGTTCGGTCCCGACCCGGACGGCGGCTTCCGGTTGCATGCCGGCCTGCCCTGGCCCGCTCGAGCCTCGGAGGCGAGCACCTGATGGCCGCTGACCGATCTCCGATCCGCGTCGTGCTCGTCGACGACGATCGACTCGTCCGCATGGCGCTCACCCTCATCATCGAGGGCGACGCCGGGCTGGCGGTCGTCGGGGAGGCGGCCGAGGGGAACAGCGCCGTCGACGTGGTCCGGGAGCAGCACCCCGACGTCGTGCTGATGGATATCCGGATGCCCGTTCGGGACGGCCTGAGCGCGACCGCCGAAATCCTCACCTGGCCCACCCCGCCGCGCATCGTCGTGCTCACGACCTTCGACACCGATGACATGGTGCTGCAGGCGCTGCGAATCGGTGCTCACGGATTTCTCCTGAAGGACACTCCGCCCCCGGAACTCGTCGCCGCGATCAAGGGCGCGGCCGCCGGGCTTCCGATGCTTTCGCCCAGTGTCACAACGCGATTGATCGCCGCGGCCACCGCGCAGGGCCCCTCCGACGAACGCCGGAGCGACCGCGGTGCCGCCCGCGCGGCCCTGGCCACGCTCACCGAGCGTGAACTGGAGACCGCGCGTGCTATCGCGCAGGGCATGTCCAATGCCGAGATCGCCGAGCATCTGCATGTCAGCATCGCGACGGTGAAATCCCACACCAGCAGGCTGCTCACCAAGCTCGCGGTCGACAACCGGGTGCAGATCGCCCTGCTCGTGCGCGATGCCGAGGACTGAGTGGCCGCGGTCAGGCCGGAGGAAGCTCGGGTAGGGGGAGGGAGTACACCCAAGCGTCCCACAGCGGGCGCAGGGGAGTGTCGCTGTAGTGCGACGCCAGATCGGCGAAGTCTTCGGTGCTGACGGTGCCGTGGCGATGGCGGGTGGCCCAATCCTGGAGCAGGGCAAAGAATGTCGTGTCACCCACGGTCAGCCGCAGCGCGTGCAGGGTGAGGGCGCCGCGCTTATAGACGCGGTCGTCGAACATCGACCCTGCCCCGGGGTCGCCGACCAGGATGTCCTGCGGTGATCGGGAAAGTTTCTGGTGAGCGATGCGGGCCATCGCGTCGGCGGTGGGGCCACCGGAGGCCTCGGACCAGATCCATTCGGCGTAGCAGGCGAAGCCCTCGTGCAACCAGATATCGCGCCACTGCCGCACGGTGAGGCTGTTGCCGAACCACTGATGCGCCAGCTCGTGGGCGATCAGGCGTTCGGCGCCGCGCTCACCGTCGCAGTGATTGGCGCCGAAGATCGACAGTCCCTGTGCCTCCAGCGGAATCTCGAGATCGTCGTCGGTCACCACCACCGTGTAGCCCTCGAAGGGGTACGGCCCGAACCGCCGCTGAAATTCGGCCATCATCTGCGGCTGGCGGGCGAAATCGTGGTCGAAGCGGGCGCGCAGCCGCGACGGCAGCACCGCCTGCATCGGCACGCGGTCGCCGTGCGGGGCCGGGTCGATCCGATACTTCTGATAGGGGCCGATCTGCACGGTCGCCAGGTAGCTGGACATCGGCTCGGCCTGTTCGTACACCCAGGTCGTCTGGCTCGCCTTGGCCCGCTTGTGCGTCAGCACGCCGTTGGCCACGGCGTAGTACGGCGAGTCGGTGGTGATCGAAATCCGGTAGCTCGCTTTGGAGCTGGGGTGATCGTCGCAGGGGAACCAGGAGGCCGCACCGTTGGGTTGACCGGCAACCAGCGCACCGTCGGTCAGCTCCTCCCAGCCGATTTCACCCCACGGCCCGCGTATCGGTTTGGGCGTTCCGGCGTAGTGGACGACGATCGCGAGCACGGCGCCCGCCGGAATGTGCTGTGCCGGGGTGACGGTCAGCTTGCCGCGCTGATGCGAATACTTCGCGGCCTTGGTGCCGTTGACGAAAACCTTGGACACACTGAGGGATTGGGACAGATCCAGCGAGAACCGCGGCCGCACCGCCGTGGTGACCGCGGTGATCGAGGCCCGGCCCGCGAGCCGGTTGCTCGCGACCTTGTACTCGAGGTCCAGTTCGTAGCGCGACACCCGATAGCCGCGGTTGCCGTTCTGCGGCAGGTACTCGTCGATCGGCTCCTCGTAGAATTTGTCGATCATCGGCGCCGGGCCTCCGTCTCCGGCCACGGCGCGATCGGGTTGCCCCACCAGCGCGTCGAGGGCGGAACGGTGTCCCCGCGCATCACCAGCGACGCCGGTCCGACCGTCGCACCGGCCCCGATCCGGGCGGCGGGCAGCGCCACGCAGTGCGGGCCGAGCGTGGCGCCCGCGTCCAGAGTCACCGTGTCCATGGCCATGATCCGATCATGGAACAGATGCGTCTGCACAACGCAGCCGCGTTCCACGGTGGCTCCGTCGCCGAGGGTCACCAGGTCGGCCTCGGGCAGCCAATACGATTCGCACCACACCCCGCGCCCGATCCGCGCCCCCAGCCCGCGCAGCCAGATGTTCATCACCGCGGTGCCGGTCGCGGCGCGCGCGAACCACGGCGCCGCAACGGTTTCCACGAAGGCGTCGGACACTTCGTTGCGCCAGACGAACGAGCTCCACAGCGGATGCTCTTCGCGGCCGATGCGCCCGACCATCGCCCATTTCGCGGCCACCGCGCACAATCCGGCCAGCACGCCCGCCGTGAGCAGAACCACGCCCGACAGCAGCGCTGCGAACCAATAGCCGGTGACCTCGGCCAGCCGCGCCAGGGTGAACAGCACGCCCAGCCCGATGCCGAAGGTGACCATGACCGGAATCAAGCGGCAGGTCTCGACGACGGCGCGGGCCAGCTTCAACCGCAGCGGCGGATCGAAGGTGCGCGCGGTGTCGGACTCACCGGCCTTGCGCCGCAACCTAACCGGCGGGCTGCCCAGCCACGACGAGCCCGCCTTGGCCTTCTCCGGTGCGGCCGACAGCACCGCCACCAGGCCGTTCTTCGGTACCCGGCGACCGGGTGCGGTCATCCCCGAATTGCCCAGGAACGCCCGCTTGCCGACCTTCGCGCCGCCGATGCGCATCCAGCCGCCGCCCAGTTCATAACTGGCGATCAAGGTGTCGTCGGCCAGGAAGGCGCCGTCGGCGACGGTGGTGAACTTCGGCAGCAGCAACACGGTCGACGCCTCGACACCCTTGCCGACCTGGGCGCCGAGCAGCCGCAACCACAGCGGGGTCAACAGGCTGGCATACAGCGGGAACAGGAAGGTACGCGCGGAATCCATCAAGCGTTCGGTGGCCCACGCCTGCCAGCCGATGCGGCTGCGCACGGGATGGTAGCCCTCGCGCAGTCCGAGGCTCAGCAGCCGGATCGCCACCACCGTGAGCGCGGCGAACACGGCCAGGCTCACCACGGTCGCGAGCGGCAGGATGGCGAAGGCGTGCGCGAGGGCCGTAGGCAGGGTGCGGTCGGCGCGGATCCACCAGGCGATCAGCGCCCCGCCCGCGGCCAGACCGAGGACGGGCAGGGCCGCCAGGATCATGGAGGTGATCCCGAAGACCGCCACCCATCCGGCCGCGCGGGGCGGGGTCGACGACGGCCACGGATAGTCGGCCTTACCGACCTTCACCGCCGGTGAACCGGCCCACTCCTGGCCCGCCTTCACCTTGCCGAACACCGCCGAACCCGGCGCGACCACCGCGCTCTTCCCGACCACCGCACCCGGCAGCAGCGTCGAGCGCGAGCCGACGACCGCTCCGGCGCCGATGCGGATCGGGCCGATGTGGACGATGTCGCCATCGATCCAGTAGCCCGCCAGATCGACCTCCGGCTCGATGCTGCATCCGTCGCCCAGTTCGAGCATGCCGGTCACCGGCGGCAGCGTGTGCAGGTCGACGCCCTTGCCGACGCGAGCGCCCAGCGCGCGGGCGAACGGCACCATCCACGGTGCGCCGGAGAGGTTTTCGGCGCCGCTGGCCTCCGACAGCCGCACCGCGGCCCACAGCCTCAGATGCACCGAGCCGCCGCGGGGATAGCGGCCGGGCCGCACCCCGTGCAACAGCAGCCGCGCTCCGGCCACGCAGATCGCCATGCGGCCCGGCGGCGAGATGAACAGCACGAAGCCGGTCAGCGCCCACCACCACGACAGGCCGGGCATCCACGGCAGCGCACCGGACCAGCTCGCGATATTGGTGACGATCCCGAGCCAGGTCAGCCACTGCAGTCCGGTCAGCGTGGTCAGTGGTACCAGCGCCAGCACCTGCGCCCACTGGGCGGTCCGCGGCGTGGGCGCGACAATGCGCGGTTCGACCGCGGCGGCGGGTGCGGCCGCGTCGAGCAGGTCGGCCAGCGCACCCAGGCGCGGACGGTCGTAGAGGTCGGCGACGGTGACCTGCGGAAAGCGCTCGCGCAGCGCGGTCACCAGCTGGGCGGCCGCCAGCGAACCACCGCCGAGATCGAAGAAGTCCGCATCGGGGCCGGTGATGTCGGCGCCCAGGATCGAATGCCACAGTCCGGCCACCCACGACGCCGTGCCGGTGAGGCCGTGGGCGGGTTCGGATTCGGCGCCCGGCAGCGGCCACGGCAGCGCGTCCCGGTCGACCTTTCCCGAGGTGCGCGTGGGCAATTCGTCGAGCACCGCCAGGCGTGGCACCAAGGGCGCGGGCAGGCTGTCGGCGAGCAGGGTGCGGGCGTGCTGCACGTCGAAGCCGGGATCGGTGGTGGCGAGGTAGCCGACGAGAATCTTGTTGCCCGCCTTGGTGGTTCGCACGGCGGCGGCCGCGGCGGTGACGCCGGGCAGATGTTGCAGCGCATTGTCGAGTTCGCCGAGTTCGATGCGGCGGCCGCCGATCTTGACCTGATCGTCGGCACGGCCGAGGAAGATCAGACCGGCGCTGTCGTTGCGGACCAGATCGCCGCTGCGGTAGGCCCGCTCCCAGCCCAGCGACGGCATCGGGGCATATTTTTCGGCGTCCTTGGCCGGATCCAGATAGCGGGCCAGGCCGACGCCGCCGATCACCAGTTCCCCGGATTCGCCCTCGCCCACCGGATTTCCGGCCGGATCGACCACGGCCAGATCCCAGCCGTCGAGCGGAAGCCCGATCCGGACCGGGCCCTCGCCGGTCAACCGGGCGGCGCAGGCGACGACGGTGGCCTCGGTGGGGCCGTAGGTGTTCCACACCTCGCGCTCACCGGTTCCGGCGGGGCGTTCGGCGAGTTCGGGCGGCACCGCCTCCCCGCCGAAGATCAGCAGCCGCACCGATTCCAGGGCCTCCGCGGGCCACATGGCGGCCAGGGTGGGCACGGTCGAGACGATGCTGATGCCGCGGCGCATCAGCCACGGCCCCAGATCCATTCCGCTGCGCACCAGGGCGCGCGGCGCGGGGACCAGGCAGGCGCCGTGCCGCCAGGCCAGCCACATCTCCTCGCAGGAGGCGTCGAAGGCGACCGACAGCCCGGCCAGGACCCGGTCGCCGGGGCCGATCGGGTTGTCGCGCAGGAACAGTCGCGCCTCCGCGTCGACGAAGGCGGCGGCATTGCGATGGGTCACCGCCACGCCTTTGGGGGTGCCGGTGGATCCGGAGGTGAAGATGATCCACGCGTCGTCCTGCGGCCGCGGCCCGCGCGTGGCTCCCGCGCCGGTCCCGGTGCCGACCGCCGAGATGCCGTCGGCGGTGACGATCGCGCAGATCCCGGCCTCGCCGAAGACCAGCCGGGCGCGCTCCTCGGGATCGTCGGCGTCGACCGGAACGTAGGCGGCACCGGCGTGCAGCACGGCCAGGATGGCCACGTACAGCTCGCTGGTCCCGGACGGGATGCGGATGCCGACCCGGTCGCCGGCCCGTACTCCGGCCGCCCGCAGCCGGTCCGCGGTTTCCTCGATCTCGGCGAGCAGTTCGCCGTATCCGAGGATCTCGACGCCGTCGTCGATGGCGGGTGCGTCGGGGTGGGCTCGGGCGGTGGCGGCGAGGATGTCGACGAGGGTGCGGGGCGGGGGCGTGTCGAGGGATCGCAGCAGAGGTGCCGACACCTCGGATAGCTCGGAACCGAGCATCACGTCCTGTCCGCCTTTCCTGTCGCCCCCAATTCGTCGGTTGTTCTATCGTGCCGAGGTTACCGATGGGCAAATTGCCCGGCTCATTCTCGCAAGTCCGACACCCCGGACAGACGCCGACCCCACCGCGGGGGCGATGGGGTCGGTATCGGTCTCGCCGTGGCTATCGTCGTGCGCTCAGCACTTCTTCCAGGCGAAGTGGTAGGTGGTCTTGATGCTGCCGTCCGTGGAATCCATCGTGATGAAGCTGGTGGTCTTCTTCGGGTCCGACGTACCGGCGTCCACCCGCAACTGGGTATTGATGTTGAAGTTGCGGAATTCGCCGCAGGGCTTGAAGACGATCGCCCCGACCTCGGTCTTGTCGGTCACTTGCCAGTCGTCGTTGAAGGGACCTTTGAACGTGTGATCGATGAACTCGGTCGGTGAGTTGCCCTGGAAGTAGTACCGAGCCCGCTCCAGGGCGGTCGCACCCGATTCCAGATGCGCGAATCCGCGATAGTCGGCCTGGGCTATCCCATAGGTGAAGCCTTGTGGCACATGAACATTCAGGTTCAGCTGACAGTTCTTCCGGAAATCGGTCGGCGTGGACCCCACCCCCACCTGCGCGGTGTACTCGCTGTAGGTGACCGTGAAGGCCGTATTGTCGGGCGAAACCGCCACGGCCGCAGTGCCCTGCGGGCACCCGGACCCGTTGACGGTCACCACGTCGATGACGATCTTGTCGGGTGGCGTGGGCATCGGGTCGCGCGCCGGCGCCCCGGAAGCCTGTGACCACGAAAAAGGTAAAACGAAAGCGAAAACGGCAGCGCTGAGCGCGCCAAACTTCTTGAACATGGATTCCTCGCGATATTCCGAACAAACGGCCCGCAGACAGCCATAACTGTAATCTTCGTCACAGCGCACCGAAACCCCTACTGGGAGAAGGGATTCGGCGCTGCCATATGGAAAAGACCCTGCGTTACTTAGTGATTGGTGCGAACCATTGTGAGTCGAAATAGGCCCGTCGTCGGGGCCGGTGTTCCCCGGTTACCGCCGCCCTGATCGAATGGTGGGATGAGTTTCTTCGTGCGGGCGCGGTTCGATGTACGGGACGGGCGGCAGGACGAGTTCGAGGAGGCTGCGCTCGGGCTGCGGGCGCAGGCTCTCGAGGAGCCTGGGACGGTCAATTATCGGTGGTTTTCCGCTGGGACCGGTAGCTATCTGGTGATCGAGGAGTATGTCGACTCGGCCGCGGCGATGGCGCACAACGAGCGTGGGGCGCAGTTGCTGGCGCGGGTGGGGGAGTGTGCGGAGATGGTTTCCGCCGAGCTCTACGGGCCGATCGGTCCCGAGGTGCGCGTATGGGCCCGGGCGCGGCCGCAGGTGTCGATCTACCCGGAATTCCCCGGCGCGACCGTGACCCCCTGACCTCGTAGGTCCCGGCGTGCTTTTGGCCGGGACCTACGAGGTCAGGCGGGTGGTGTCAGTCGGCGCGGGCGAAGGCGAGGGTTTCGCCCTCGACGCCGCGCAGCCACAGATTGTTGCAGGCGGTGGCGATGTCGGCGAGGCCCTCCTCGATGGTGGCGAAGACGCTGCCCGGAACCCAGCCGAGGTCGCCGTTGATCAGGAGATTGTTGCGGCCGTAGAACAGGGCCAGGTCGGTGGCGCCCTGGGCGTGGTGGGCCGCCGAGCCGGGCTCGTAGCCGTAGGCCGGGTTGCCGATTTCCCACGGTTCGAAGTCGAACAGGCAGACGTCCCCGGGAATCGGTGTGACCGTGGGATTTTCGCGATGCGGGGCGGCGGTGATGCGGGGCAGCAGGGTGTAGACCTCGTTGCGGGCGTATTTGGCGTGGAAGGCGTCGCCCTCCTGGGGGAGGGCGTCCCACACCGCGTCGCAGGTGCGGGGGGCCTCGGCGTCCAGCAGGCGGGCACGGCAGCTCACCCCGGCCTTGGTCAGGGTGATCGTGATGTAGCGGGGCATCGAAACCTCCTGGGGCGGATTACAGTTCGTCGAGCACGGCCGACCAGATGCCGAGTGCCTCCTCGATCTGGTCGCCGGTCACGACGAGCGGTGGAATCATGCGGACCACATTGCTATAGGCGCCGCAGGTCAGCAGGAGCAGGCCCTTGTCCACCGCGAGCCGCTGCGCGGCCGCCGCTGTCTCGGTGTCGGGTTCTCCTGTCGCGGTGGTGAATTCGGCGCCGACCATGAGGCCCAGGCCGCGGACGTCGCCGATCGCCTTGGTCGCGCGGGCCCGCACGCCCTCGAGCAGCTGACGGCCCCGGGCGGCGGCATTGTCCACCAGCCCTTCGGATTCGATCACCTCGATCGTCGCCAGGGCGGCGGCGCAGGCGACGGCATTGCCGCCGTACGTGCCGCCCTGCGAACCCGGCCACGCCTTGGCCATCAACTCGCGCGAGGCCGCGA
Source organism: Nocardia transvalensis (assembly GCF_015477765.1). Classification (GTDB taxonomy): domain Bacteria; phylum Actinomycetota; class Actinomycetes; order Mycobacteriales; family Mycobacteriaceae; genus Nocardia; species Nocardia transvalensis_A. Next base: position 357,678 of record NZ_JADLQQ010000004.1, read on the forward strand.
TGCCCGACAGGGGGAATCCGCTGGCCAGTCCCTTGGCGATGGTGATGACATCCGGTCGCACACCGAAATGCTGGTGGCCGAAGAACTTTCCGGTCCGGCCGAATCCGGTCTGGATCTCGTCGAAGACCAGCAGGATGCCGTGCGCGTCCGCCCGCTCGCGCAATCCCTCGAAGAAGCGGGTGTTGCCTGGGATGTACCCACCCTCGCCGAGCACCGGCTCGACGAAGAATGCGGCCGTCTCGGCGGGCGCGCTGAGGGTGGTCAGCAGATAGTCCAATTCGCGCAGCGCGAAGTCGGTGGCCTGCTCCTCGCTCCAGCCGTAGCGGTAGGCGGTGGGGAACGGCGCGACGTGCACTCCTGCCATGAGCGGGCTGAATCCGGCGGAGAATCGCGTGCCCGAGGTCGTCATGGTGGCCGCGGCGACCGTGCGGCCGTGGAAACCGCCATGGAACACAATGACATTCGGCCGCCCGGTGGCCTGACGGGCCAGGCGCAGCGCGGCCTCGATCGCCTCGCTGCCCGAGTTGGAGAAGAAGACCGAATCCAGCCCGTCCGGCAGCACCTCGCCGAGTCGTTCGGTGAGTGCGAGCAGCGGCCGGTGCATCACGGTCGTGTACTGGCCGTGGATCAGGCTGCCGACCTGGGCGCGGGCGGCCTCGACGACCCGGGGGTGGCAGTGACCGGTGCTGGTGACGCCGATACCGGCGGTGAAGTCGAGGTAGCGGCGGCCGTCGGTCGCGTAGAGGTAGCAGCCCTCGCCGTGGTCGACGGTGATCGGAGTGGCCTGTTTGAGAACGGGGGAAAGCGCCGTCATGGTGATCCGACCTCTCGCAGATTGTCTATTGTCGGATTGTCGACAATATGCATAACATGGCGGACAGGGTCGCAGCAATGGGTGCGGCGGACCAGGGTGAGGAGCGGGCAGTGACGCAACTCGACACGGGCCTGATTCGGGCCGAGCAAACCGCGATCGACAGCGTGCCCACGGGCTTGTACATCGGCGGGCAGTGGCGCACGACGGCCGCCACTATGCCGGTCACCGACCCGGCGACCGGGCAGCCGCTGTGCGAGGTCGCCGATGCATCGGCGGCGGACGGGCTCGCCGCGCTGGATGCCGCGGCAGCCGCGCAGGCGGACTGGGCACGGACGCCGCCGCGTGAACGCAGCGACATACTCCTGCGCGCCCATCGGCGGCTGCTCGACGACATCGAGCGGCTGGCATTGATCGCGACCCTGGAGATGGGTAAGCCGCTGGCCGAGGCGCGGGGCGAAATCGCCTATGCCGCAGAGTTCTTCCGCTGGTTCGCCGAGGAGGCCGTGCGGCTGGACGGGGGATATATGCCTGCGCCGGGCGGTGGGTCGCGGTTCTTGGTGACGCGGCAGCCGGTCGGGCCGAGCCTGCTCATCACGCCGTGGAACTTCCCGATGGCGATGGCGACCCGAAAGATCGGGCCCGCCCTGGCGGCCGGATGCACCTGCGTGGTCAAACCCGCGGAGCAGACTCCGCTGTGCACGCTGGCGCTGGCCGAGATCCTGGACGAGTGCGGTGTTCCCGCCGGTGTCGTGAACGTCGTGACCACCTCGGATCCGGGTGCGGTGATGACGCCGCTGATCCTCGACGAGCGGTCCCGCAAGCTGTCGTTCACCGGCTCCACCGCCGTCGGCAAGAAGCTGCTCGAGCAGTGCGCCCGTACCGTCATGCGCACCTCCATGGAACTCGGCGGCAATGCCCCGTTCATCGTGTTCGACGACGCCGATCTCGACGCCGCGGTCGAGGGCGCGCTGGCGGCGAAGATGCGCAATATCGGGCAGGCGTGTACCGCCGCGAATCGAATCTTCGTGCAGCGCGGCGTTATCGATCAGTTCGCGGGTCGGCTCGCCGAGCGGATGGCGGCGCTGCCGAGGGGACGCGGTACCGATCCGGGTGTCGTTGTGGGCCCGCTCATCGATGCGGATGCGGTGGCGAAGGTGACCGAGCTGGTGGCCGATGCGCGGGAGCGGGGAGCGCGTGTGCTGACCGGTGGCGAACCGGTCGAGGGACCTGGGAACTTCTATCCTGCAACGGTTCTCGTGGATGTTCCCGACGAGGCGCGGATGTGCCACACCGAGATCTTCGGGCCCGTCGCGGCCGTCACCGCCTTCGATACCGAGCAGGAGGTCGTCACCCGCGCCAACGACACTCCCTACGGCCTGGTGGGATACGTGTTCACCGAGAATCTGCGGCGGGGGCTGCGGGTGTGTGAGGCGTTGGAGACCGGAATGGTCGGGCTGAATCAGGGCGTGGTGTCGAATCCGGCCGCCCCGTTCGGTGGGGTGAAGGAGTCCGGACTCGGTCGCGAGGGCGGCCTGCTCGGTATCGATGAATTCCTGGAGACCAAATACATCGGAGTGCAGTTGTGACATACCGCATCGCCACCATTCCCGGCGACGGCATCGGAGTCGACGTGACCGCCGAGGCGGTCAAGGTCGTCGATGCGGTGTTGCCCGGTATCGCGTGGACCGAATTCGATTGGTCCTGTGAGCAATACCTGCGCACCGGGGGTATGATGCCGCCGGACGGTCCGCAGCTGCTCGCCGGATTCGACGCGATTCTGCTGGGCGCGGTGGGGTTTCCGGGTGTCGCGGACCATATCTCGCTGTGGGGGTTGCTGATTCCGCTACGGCGTGCGTTCGGTCAGTACGTGAACCTGCGGCCGGTGCGCCTGCTGCCGGGTACCGAATCGGCCCTGCGCGACCGCACCGCCGAGGACTTGGACATTCTGATCGTGCGTGAGAATTCCGAGGGTGAGTACTCCGAGATCGGCGGTATCCACAATCCGGGCCGCGCGGAGGAATTCGTGCTGCAGGAGTCGGTGTTCACCCGCGCCGGCTGCGAGCGGATCATCCGCTACGGTTTCGAACAGGCTCGTGAACGCCGCGGCCGGTTGTGCTCGGCCACCAAATCCAACGGCCTCATCCATTCGATGCCGTACTGGGACAGCGTCTTCGAGCGCATTGCCGCCGAATTCCCGGAGGTACAGACCCGCCAGATGCATGTGGACGCGCTGGCCGCCGAGATCGTGCTGCACCCCGAGCGGCTCGACGTGATCGTCGCGTCGAACCTGTTCGGCGACATCCTCTCCGACCTCGCCGCCGCCGTCACCGGCGGCCTCGGCCTGGCCCCGTCGGGCAACATCAACCCGCACCGAGACGCCCCCTCGATGTTCGAGGCCGTCCACGGCAGCGCCCCCGACATCGCGGGCCAGGGCATCGCCAACCCGATAGCCCAAATCCTCGCCGCCGCCATGATGCTCGACCACCTCGGCGAACCGAAGGCCGCCGCGGCGGTGGATCGCGCGGTCTGCGAAGTCCTGGCGGACAACGGCATTCGCACACCGGACCTGGGCGGCACCAGCACCACCGCCGAATTGGGCACAGCCATCGCCGAACGCGCCGCCGACCTCATCGGGTAGGAGATTGCCCTTAGTTCTCCGGCGTGCTTTTCGCCGGAATCAGTGGGTCAGCCAGATGGCTTCCGCTGCCGGGCTGCCGAGGTCGATGGTGCGGTCGGCGATGCGGATGGCGATCGTGCCGGCGAAGTCGCGGCGCTCGACGACCGTGATGAGGGTGTCGAGGGCGATGCCCACCGAGTCGAAGTAGCGCAGCATGGCGGGGTCGAAATCGGCGATGCGGGCGACTCGGCCGGACTCGCCCGCCTGGAAGCGGCTGAGCTGGCGGGCGACCGGGGTGGGGACGGCGCCGTCGACAGACGGGATCGGATCGCCGTGCGGGTCGCGGTCGGGGTGGCCGAGTTTGGCGTCGATGCGTTCCATCAGGGTTTCCGAGACCGCGTGCTCGAGCACCTCGGCCTCGTCGTGCACCTCGTCCCAGCCATAGCCGAGCTCGTTCACGAGGAAGGTCTCGATCAGCCGGTGCCGGCGCACCATGGCGATGGCGGCGCGGCGCCCGTTCTCGGTGAGGGCGATCGACCCGTAGCGGGCGTGTTCGACCAGGCCCTGGTCGGCCAGCTTGCGTACCGCCTCCGACACCGTGGACGCCGAGACACCGATGCGCTCGGCGAGCAGCTTGGTCGACACCTTCTCCTGCGACCACTCCTGCGCGGTCCAGATCACCTTCAGATAATCCTGAGCGACCGAGGACAGGACCGGCGCTACCGTCGCGCCGTCGCCGGATTCGTGTGGCGCGGAGGGGTCGACCAGCTCGCGTCGGGTGGCGATGTCTCGTTTGCCAGGCACGTCACCGAGCTTAGCGGTGGGAGCGACGGGCCCGGAGGCGGCAGCTTGCGTAACCACGTAGGGCACCGCGGACGCCGCCATCAGGCACAGCACACCTGCGTAGGTTTCCCACATCGGCACGCGCGGCCCCCAGCCGGGTGACGCGGATATGACCAACCGCGAATCCGGGCGCTACCGCGCTGTGAACATCCGCACCGCCGAATGCTGTCCGTGACCCGTCTTGCGTAGGCTGCCGGGTGTGCAGAGATGGCGAAGTCTCGAGGAGATGCCCCCGGACTGGGGCCGGTGCGTGCTCACGATCGGGGTGTTCGACGGTGTGCATCGCGGTCACGCCCAGCTGATCAGCCGTGCCGTGAAATCCGCTGCGGTGCGCGGGGTTCCCTCGGTCCTCATGACCTTCGATCCGCACCCCATGGAAGTGGTGCGGCCCGGTTCGCATCCCGCGCAGCTGACCACCCTGACCCGGCGCGCGGAGCTGGTCGAGGAACTCGGCATCGACGTGTTCTGTGTGATGCCGTTCACGCACGAGTTCATGAAGCTGACCCCCGCCCGCTACGTGCACGACCTGCTGGTCGAGAAGCTGCACGTGGTCGAGGTCGTGGTCGGCGACAACTTCACCTTCGGCAAGAAGGCCGCAGGCACCGTCGACACCATGCGTGAGCTGGGCGCGCGCTGGGGTTTCGAGGTCGACGGGGTCAAGCTGGTCGGCGAGCACGCGGTCACCTTCTCCTCCACCTATATCCGCGCCTGCGTCGACGCCGGTGATATGGCCGCCGCCGCCGACGCGCTGGGCCGTCCGCATCGGGTGGAGGGCGTGGTCGTGCACGGCGACGGCCGCGGCCGCGAACTCGGGTTCCCGACCGCGAACGTGGCGCCGCCGATGCATGCCGCCATTCCCGCCGACGGGATCTACGCCTGCTGGTTCACCGTGCTGACCCCGGGCAAGACGGTCGGCACCACCCTGCCGGGCAAGCGCGCCATGGCGGCGGTGTCGGTGGGCACCAACCCCACCTTCTCCGGGCGCAGCCGCACGGTCGAGGCATACGTCCTCGACGCCGACGTGGACCTCTACGGCCAGCACGTGGCCATAGATTTCGTCGACCACATCCGTGGCCAGGGCAAATTCGCTTCCGTCGACGAGCTGATCGAGGCCATGGGCCGCGACGTGGAACAGACCCGCAAGGTGTTGGCGCCGGAGGAGGAGAAGTAAGCCCCGCCAGGCTTCGCCAGGCCGGGGGGGGGCTTGTCGGCGCACTCGGTGGGTCCGGTAGGCTGATCCGTCGGGTTTGCTGCGGTCCGCGGTGGCGCCCGCCCGGGACATCCCGGTTCTTCCGAGCGCGGACTGGAACACCAGGAGTGAATCAGTGGCTCTGTCCACCGAGCAGAAGAAGACGATCCTCGCCGAGTACGGCGTGCACGAGAAGGACACCGGTTCGCCGGAGGCCCAGATCGCGCTGCTGACCAAGCGGATCTCCGACATCACCGAGCACCTCAAGAAGCACAAGCACGATCACCACACCCGCCACGGCCTGATGCAGCTCATCGGCCGTCGCAAGCGCCTGTCGAAGTACCTGCAGGACAAGGACATCGAGCGCTACCGTTCGCTGATCGAGCGGCTCGGACTGCGCCGCTGACGTCGCGACGCACGAGCTGCGAGCAGGCAGTTCGCTAGGCAGCCGACGGGGAGGCATAGAATCTCCTCGTCGGCTAGTCGTATATCGGGACCGACTCGGTCCCCGGGTACGACGATCCACACCAGCCGTACGCACCCGCATGCGTGGCGTCGGTCTTCGGTAGTGGCCTTTCGGCACGACGGTGGTCTTCCACGACGACAGTGCCGCCGGAGGGCTTCGATCGATGACCGCCTCCGCGTCACCGCTTCCAAGGGGAACGGTCGGGTGTGCGCGTCGCGGCCACGAGGGCTGCCGCGCGCCCGCACCGGGTACGGCTGCACCCTCCCCGAGGGTAAGCACAGCCGAATCGCGCCACGAGGGCGCTGGATTCGGCGAAGACGAGAGGTTGAGAAGAGAAATGTCCGAAACACAGACCAGCTCCGCCGTCGAGGTCGAACCCGGCGTCTTCGAGTCGGTGGCCCTGATCGACAACGGGTCCTACGGCACCCGCACCATCCGCTTCGAGACCGGCCGCCTGGCCAAGCAGGCCGCCGGTTCGGTCGTCGCCTACCTCGACGACGAGACCATGCTGCTGTCGGCCACCACCGCCGGTAAGCAGCCCAAAGATCAGTTCGATTTCTTCCCGCTGACGGTCGACGTCGAGGAGCGCATGTACGCCGCGGGACGCATCCCCGGCTCGTTCTTCCGTCGCGAGGGCCGCCCCTCCACCGACGCGATCCTGACCTGCCGCCTGATCGACCGCCCGCTGCGCCCGTCGTTCGTCGACGGCCTGCGCAACGAGGTCCAGGTCGTGGTGACCGTGCTGAGCCTGGATCCGAAGGATCTCTACGACGTGGTCGCCATCAACGCGGCCTCGGCGTCCACCCAGATCGCGGGCCTGCCGTTCTCCGGCCCGGTCGGCGGCGTGCGCGTGGCACTGATCGAGGGCCAGTGGGTGGCGTTCCCGACCACCGAGCAGCTCGAGGGCGCCGTGTTCGACATGGTCGTCGCGGGCCGCGTGGTCGACTCCGGCGACGTCGCGATCATGATGGTCGAGGCCGAGGCCACCGAGAACGTCATCGCCCTGGTCGAGGGCGGCGCGCAGGCGCCGACGGAAACCGTTGTGGCCGAGGGCCTCGAGGCCGCCAAGCCGTTCATCGCGCGGCTGTGCCGGGCCCAGCAGGATCTGGCCCAGCTGGCGTCGAAGCCGACCGAGGACTTCCCGGTCTTCCTGCCCTACGAGCAGGACGTGTACGAGGCCGTTGCGGGCACGGCCGAGCGGCCGCTGTCGGAGGCGCTGTCGATCTCCGGCAAGCAGGAGCGCGAGGAGAAGATCGACGAGATCAAGCTGGAGGTGCTGTCCGGCCTCGCCGAGGACTTCGAGGGCCGCGAGAAGGAGATCGGCGCGGCGTTCCGCTCGGTCACCAAGAAGCTGGTGCGCCAGCGCATCCTGTCCGACGGCTTCCGCATCGACGGCCGCGGCCTGGCGGATATCCGGGCGCTGTCGGCCGAGGTCGCGGTCGTGCCGCGGGCGCACGGTTCGGCGCTGTTCGAGCGCGGTGAGACCCAGATCCTGGGCGTCACCACCCTCGACATGGTGAAGATGGCCCAGCAGGTCGACTCGCTCGGCCCGGAGACCTCCAAGCGCTACATGCACCACTACAACTTCCCGCCGTTCTCCACCGGTGAGACCGGCCGCGTGGGTTCGCCCAAGCGCCGCGAGATCGGCCACGGTGCGCTGGCCGAGCGCGCGCTGATCCCGGTGCTGCCCAGCCAGGAGGACTTCCCCTACGCCATCCGTCAGGTGTCGGAGGCGCTGGGGTCCAACGGCTCCACCTCGATGGGTTCGGTGTGCGCCTCCACCCTGTCGCTGCTGAACGCCGGTGTGCCGCTGAAGGCCCCGGTCGCCGGTATCGCCATGGGCCTGGTGTCGGATGCGATCAAGAACGACCAGGGCGAGGAGGAGGTCCGCTACGTGGCGCTGACCGACATCCTCGGCGCCGAGGACGCCTTCGGCGATATGGACTTCAAGGTCGCGGGCACCCGGGACTTCGTGACCGCGCTGCAGCTGGACACCAAGCTCGACGGCATCCCGTCGAAGGTTCTCGCGGGTGCTCTCAACCAGGCCCGCGACGCGCGCCTGACCATCCTGGACGTGATGGCCGAGGCCATCGCCACCCCGGACGAGATGAGCCCCTACGCCCCGCGCGTCACCGCGATCAAGATCCCGGTCGACAAGATCGGCGAGGTGATCGGACCCAAGGGCAAGGTCATCAACCAGATCACCGAGGACACCGGCGCCAACATCTCCATCGAGGACGACGGCACCGTGTTCGTCGGCGCGACCGACGGCCCGTCGGCGCAGGCCGCGATCGACGCGATCAACGCCATCGCCAACCCGCAGCTGCCGAAGGTCGGCGAGCGCTTCCTCGGCACGGTCGTCAAGACCACTGCCTTCGGCGCATTTGTGTCACTGCTGCCGGGTCGCGACGGTCTGGTGCACATCTCGAAGCTGGGTAACGGAAAGCGAGTCGGCAAGGTCGAAGATGTCGTGAACGTGGGCGACAAGATTCGCGTCGAGATCGCCGACATCGACAACCGTGGCAAGATTTCGCTGGTTCCGGTCGAGGACGAAGGTGAGTCGAGCGACAACACTGCTGCGGCCGAGGCCGGTGCGGAGTAAACATCTCGGTGTGACGAAGAAGAAGTCAGCCACCCCCTTGCTCGTCGCTACCGAGCAGGGGGGTTCTTCTCTCCGGATGAGCGCGACGGATGTTCCGCTGTCCGACAGCGGCGTCCGGAAAACCGTTCTGCCCGGCGGCCTGCGGGTCGTCACCGAACATGTGCCGGGCGTGCGGTCGGCCTCGATCGGTGTGTGGGTCGGGGTCGGATCGCGCGACGAGGGTCCGAGCGTGGCCGGTGCCGCGCACTTCCTCGAGCATCTGCTGTTCAAGGCGACCCCGACCCGCTCGGCGCTGGATATCGCACAGGCCATGGACGCCGTCGGCGGCGAGCTGAACGCGTTCACCGCCAAGGAGCAGACCTGCTACTACGCCCACGTGCTCGACGAGGATCTGCCGCTGGCGGTGGATCTGGTGTCGGATGTGGTGCTCAACGGGCTGTGCCGGGCCGAGGACGTGACCGTCGAGCGGCAGGTGGTGCTCGAGGAGATCTCGATGCGCGACGACGATCCGGAGGACACGGTCGGGGACGCCTTCCTGACCGCGTTGTTCGGCGATCATCCCGTCGGGCGGCCGGTGATCGGGACCATCGAATCCATCGAATCCATGACCGCGGCCCAGCTGCGCGGCTTCCATGTCCGGCGGTACCGGCCCGACCGGATGGTGGTCGCGGTGGCCGGAAACGTGGAGCACGAGCACACGGTCGAACTGGTGTACCGCGCCTTCGCCGGGCACCTCGACCCCACCCGCGACCCGGCGCCGCGGCGGGAGGGACGCTTCCGCATGCGCACGCCGCCGCAACTGCACTGGATGCGCCGCGACAGCGAGCAGGCGCATCTGGTGTTCGGGGTGCGCGCGTTCGGGCGCCACGAGGGGGAGAAGCGCTGGCCGCTGTCGGTGTTGAACACCGTGCTCGGCGGCGGGCTCAGTTCCCGGCTGTTCCAGCGGATCCGGGAGGAACGCGGGCTGGCGTACTCGGTGTACTCGACCGTCGACACCTTCGCCGACACCGGGGCGTTCTCGGTGTATCTGGGGTGTCAGCCCGAAAACCTCGGGCAGGTGGCGAGTTTGGCGCGCGGCGTGCTGGAGGAGGTCGCCGCCGACGGGATCACCGACGCCGAATGCGCGCGGGCGAAGGGTTCGCTGCGTGGTGGCCTGGTGCTGGGGCTGGAGGATTCCGGTTCCCGCATGAACCGCATCGGCCGCAGCGAACTCAGCTACGGCAATCACCGCAGTGTCTCCGAGACCCTCTCGCGCATCGACTCGGTGACCACCGAGGAGGTGTCGGCGGTGGCGCGGGCGCTGCTGTCGCGCCCGTTCGCGGTGTCGGTGGCCGGTCCCTACCGGCGCGCCCGGGAGCTGCCCGCGTCGGTGCGCAAGCTGGTCGACTGAGCGAAAGGCCGTCCGCGCCGGGATAATCCGGCGCGGACGGGCCGGGGTGCTGCATAGGCTCCAAATATCACGGGGCCATTGCGAATTTCGGGGGGAAGAATGATCGTCGACGTGGACCGGGCGCTGGCTCGTGCGGACGCGGCGGTGCACCTGGGCCGTCTGGACGAGGCTCGCCGGATCGTCGGGACGGCGTTGGTCGGGGCGCCCGAGGATGCGGCGCTACTGGAACGGATGGCCGATATCGCCTATCGGCTCGACGAATTCGACGAGGCGCTGCGGATGGCGGGTGCGGCCCTGGCGGCCGACCCGGACCGGACGGATGCGCATCTCACCGCGGCGCTGGCATTCGAGGTGAAGGGGCGGACCGAGTCGGCGCTGCGGCACGCGCGACTGGCGGCGGCGCTGGCACCGCACGACACCGGCGTGTTGCTCACAACCGCCGGGATTCTGGCGCGTTCGCGGAACAAGACGAAGGAGACGGAGGCCCAAGCGCGGGACATGGTGGAGCGGGCCGCCGCATTGGCTCCCGGGTCGCCGGGCGTCCATGCCTCGGCGGCCCGGGTGTATCTGCGCCTGGCCGAGTCCGAGTCGGCCCGCCGCCACGTCGACGCCGGGCTGGCGACCGATCCGGCCGACGCCGACCTGCTCACGCTGCGGGCGCGACTGACATACGACTTGTCGTTCGGGTTCGGGCGCATCAAGGCCGTGGCCGTCCTGCGCGGAGTGCTGGCGACCAGCCCGGTGCACACCGAAGCGAGACGGCTGCTGGCGGCGATCACGTGGCGAGCCCTGATGCGGCTGGCGACCTGGGTGTGGGCGTACGTCGCCGCGGTGGTGATCGCGTCGAGCTGGATGTCCGGTGGTGCTTTGCGTGCGGTCGGTCATGTGGTGTTCTGGGCGATACCGCTGGCGTGGTTCGGCGTATTCCGCAAGCTGCGTCGCCAGCTGCCCCAGGGCTATCTGCGGCGGCGGCTGCTGAAACGACCGGAGGCGCTGCTCGCGCTGCTGGTGTTGATCGTGGCCGCGCTGATCGCCGACATCGGAGCCGCGCTGCTGTATCTGCGGCCGATGCCGGCCTCAGTGCGCGGCGGGTACGTGCTGCTGGTGGTGGCCGTGCTGGGCGCGGTGTTCGGACACCTACTGCTGTTCGGGGCCTGGATGCGCCGCTGTGCGGGCGAGGAGGATCGTGAGGCGTGCAGTGACTACGCCCTCTTCGGGTTCGTCGTCATCGGCGGCGCGGCGGTTCTCATCGGCGGACCCCTCGCGGCCGTGGCCTACTGGTCCCACCAGCCCGTCGCGATGTGGGCGCTGCTCGCGATCGTCTGCGCCCTGCTGCTCACCATGATCGTGGAAGCGATCCCCGCCACGGTCCTGTCGCTCGGCCGTCCGGACTGGTGGGTGTATGTCGTGCTCGCGGTGATCGTTGTCCTGCTGCTGGCCGGATTCTGGTGGGGCACACACCATCTGCTCCACGACACGCTGCACTGAGTCCTTCGGGCCGACTACTTGTCGCCGGCGTGCTCTGCGGACTGCCGGGCCTTGTTGGCGGCGTCCACGATGGCGGGCAGCAACCCGGGGAGGGCGGCGTCGAGTTCGTCGGTGCGTAGGCGGGCGTAGGTGTGGCCGTCCTGGACGATGCGTTCGGTGATGCCCGCCTCGCGCAGGATCTTCAGGTGGTGGGTCGCGGTCGACTTGTTGATCGTGTCGTAGAGCAGGCCGCAGCGCATGGCCCGGCCCGCGTTGCCGAGCCGGCGGACCATTTCCAGCCGCACCGGATCGTGCAGTGCGGCCAGCACCGCCTGCACCGAGCCGACGGGATGCGCTTCCACGATCGCTTTGGTATCCGTCATGATCTACCTCACTGGCCGGTTTGATAGGAATCGAACCGGTGATCGGGATGTTGAGTTCGATCGAAATCAAACGTACCTGATGGAGAGGGATCTATGGCAGCGACTGTGGCTGTTGCCCCCGGCGAGCGGACGACGCAACCCTGGGCTTACGCCCTGATCCTCGCCGCCAGCGGCGTCGCCCTCGGCGTCTCCGGGGCGCCGGCGCCGCTCTACGGCATCTACCAGAAAGAATGGCATTTCTCCCCGCTGACCACGACCATCGTGTTCGCGCTGTATGCGATCGGGGCGCTGGCGGCGGTGCTGGTGTCGGGCAAGATTTCCGATGTCGTCGGGCGAAAACCGGTGCTGCTGGGCGCCTTTGCCACCATGGTGGCGGGGCTGGTGGTGTTCCTGCTGGCCGACAACGTCGTGATGCTGCTGATCGCGCGGGCACTGCACGGCATGGCCGTCGGCGCCACGGTGGTCGCGGGCGCGGCCGCGCTGCTGGATCTGCGGCCCAAACACGGCGCGCGGTCCGGGCAGCTCACCGGTGTGGCCTTCAATGTCGGCATGGCCGTGGCGATTCTGGGTTCGGCCCTGCTGGCGCAGTACGTGCCGCATCCGCTGCGCACGCCGTACGTGGTGATCACCATCCTGTGCCTGCTGATCGCGGCCGGTGTGGTGGTGATGGAGGAGACCCATACCGCCCGGGTGTCGGCACCCATCCGGATCGCGAAACCGGCGGTGCCGCAGGAGATCCGCGCCGACTTCTGGTTCTCGGCGCTGGGTGTGATGGCGGCCTGGTCGGTGCTGGGCGTGCTGTTGTCGCTGTATCCGTCGCTGGCGGCGGAGAAGACCGGCGTGCACAATCTGGTCTTCGGCGGTGCGGTCGTGGCGGCGACGGCCACCGCAGGCGCGCTGTCGCAGCTGTTCGCCACCGGGATCCCGGCGCGGCGCGCGGCGGTCGCCGGTGATGCCGGGATGGCCGCGGCGCTGTTGCTCACCATTCCGGCGCTGAGCACCCACAACTGGGTGGTGGTGCTGGCCGCGGGACTGCTGCTGGGTGGCACCTTCGGGCTCGGCTTCGGTGGTTCGCTGCGGCATCTGTCCAACGTCGTGCCGCAGCACAAGCGCGGCGAGACCATGTCGGCGTACTACCTGCTGGCCTATTCGGCGATGGCGCTGCCGACCGTGATCGCGGGGTGGGCGGCGACCATGTGGGGGATGAGCACGGTGTTCCCGTGGTTCGTGGCGGTCGTCGCCCTGGCCTGCCTGGTGGCTGCGGGCATCGGGTTGCGCGGCAGCCGGGCGTGACCCAGCTACCGGGGCGGGTTCTCGATCGCGGTGGTGCGGTCGGACCCGCCCCGGCGGTAGCGCCAGGCTTGCCGCAGTAGGGGGTGAGAGTGTGAAAGATCTTGTGGGGTAACGGAAGACGCTGGTCGGACTGCGCCATGTCGGACCCAACGGATACCATGCCGCTATGTGGCGGAGGGGGTGGTTCGGCACACGGCTGAACCGGAGGGTGCAGCACTCGACGCTGTTGCTGTCGGTGGTGTCCGCGGTGGTCGGCGGGTTGGCGATCGCGGGATTCACCTGGTGGCTGCTGTGGTTTCTGTTCGGGGCCAGGGCCGAGCCGCCGAATCAACTGGACCTCACCAAGATCGCATTGTCGGTGACGGCCGGTGTCGGCGGCGCCGTCGCCCTGGTCGTCGCCTATCGGCGGCAACGCGATTCCGAACGCACCCGTTTCGCCGAGCTGTTCGGCGCGGCGGCCAAACAGCTCGGCGACCCGGATGTGGCCGTCCGGATCGCGGGCGTCTACGCCATGGCCGGTGTCGCCGACGAATTCGTTGCGCCGAGCCGCCGTCAGCAGTGCATCGATGTGCTGTGCGGATATCTGCGGCTGCCCTACGAGCCGGAGGCGGGCGCCAACCACCTGATGAGCCGCACCGAGACGGTGGGTGCGGAGTCGACGGTGGAGCTGCGCTACCAGTTCCGGCAGAACGACCGGGAGGTGCGCCGCACCATCGTCGACGTGATCGCCGCCCATCTGCGACCCTCGGCCGAGATCTCCTGGTCGGACCGGAACTTCGATTTCGCCGATGCGGTGCTCGAGGATGCCGATTTCCGGTATGCGGTCTTCGCCGGGGAGCGAACGTATTTCGCGCGGGCGGTCTTCACCGGGACGCGGGCCACGACCTTCGAGTTCGCGACGTTCACCTGCCGCTACATCTCCTTCCGCGACGCCGTCTTCCGCGGAGCGACCACCTTGTTCAGGTATGCGGAGTTCGCGCCCCGCGACAGCAGCCGGACCGAGCGCCGGGGCGTCGGGGTGAAATTCGACGGCGCGGTCTTCCGTTCCCCGGCCGCCTTCGACGAGACCGTCTTCCGCGGACCGCACATATCGTTCCGGGGCGCGACGTTCTCCGGTGACCGGACCTCGTTCGGGCAGACCAGGTTCCTCGCCGAGCGGACCGACTTCGGCGGCGCCACCTTCTCCGGCGATCAGACCCTCTTCACCGGTGCGCGGTTCGCCGGTGCGGCCACGTCGTTCGAGAACGTCACCTTCGACGGCTCGCGGGTGCGGTTCGACGATGTCGAATTCGGCGGTACCGAGATCGTTTTCAGCGGTGGCCGGTTCTATGCCGCCCGCACCAGCTTCGACGACGCCCGGTTCGGCCTGCGTTCCCGATGGCGCGGGGCCACCGTGACCACCCACTTCGCTCGCGCCGAATATCACGGCACCGTATCGTTCGACGACGCGGTTCTCGACGGTCGCACGGTCGATTTCTCCGGCGGTGACTTCTTCGGCGAAATCTCGTTCCGCCGGACCAAATTCGCCGCCGCCGAGATCCGGTTCGACCGCCCCAAAGCCTGGGTCGGCACCGAGTTCTTCTGGGATCCGGACCCCGGCCTCAAACCCTCGAACGTCAAGCCCGACGTCTGGCCGCCCACACCGACCGAACAGCCGCCGGTACCCGCCGATTGAGCCGGTTCACCGTGCCGGGAAGCGGATGATCCGATCGTCGCCTCGGCGGATATCGCCGCGGCCATCGGTGTTGGACGTGGTGAGCCACAATGCCCCGTCGGGCGCTACCTCGACCGTGCGCAACCGGCCGTACCGGTCGCGAAGGTGCTGCTCGGGGTCGCCGAGGCCGCCGTCGCGCAGCGGTACCGACCACAGCCGCTCGCCGCGCAGCGCGGCCACGTAGACGGTATTGGCGGTGATCGCGATGCCGGACGGTGAGGAGTCTCGGGTCCGCCAGGTGACCAGTGGATTGGTATAGCGCCCGGCCTCGGTGTCGCCGACGCCCTCGACCGCGGGCCAGCCGTAGTTGCGGCCCGGCTCGATCAGGTTGATCTCGTCGAGGGCGTTCTGGCCGAATTCCGATGCGTAGAGTCGGCCCTCTCGATCCCAGGCCAGGCCCTGCACATTGCGGAGACCGAGGCTGTAGACGGGCGAATCCGGATCCGGGTTGCCGGGGGCCGGGCGGCCGTCGGGAGTCAATCGCAGGATTTTGCCGTTGGGGCTGGTGCGGTCCTGGGACCGTGGGCCGGATTGCGCATCACCCGTGCCCACGTACAGCATGCCGTCGGGACCGAAGGCGATGCGTCCGCCATTGTGGTTGCCGGCCTTGGCGATTCCGGTGAAGATGTCCTGCGCCGGTCCGTCGAGCCGGAAGCGCACGATCCTGTTGTCGCTCGCGCCGGTGAAGTAGGCGTAGACGTAGCGGTCCTCGGCGTATCGCGGCGATATCGCGAGCCCGAGCAGCCCGCCCTCGCCTCGGGCCACGACGCCGGGCACCTCGTATACCCGCTCGGGTGCCGAACCGGGTACCAACCGCAGGATCGCACCGGTATCGCGTTCCGCGACAAGGGCCGAGCCGTCCGGTAGAAAGGCCAACCCCCACGGGACATTCAGTCCGTGCGCCAACTCCTCCCCGGCGTCGAGATTCGGGGCACCGGCCGGATCGCTGACCGCCGTCGTCGGCGCGGCCGCGGGCGGGGGTCCGGACGATCCGGTGTCGCCGCAGGCCGTCGCGCTCAAGATCACGGCCAGGGCAGCCACGCCCAGGCGCGTCCGCGTCGTCGACACCGCGGTGTGCGCCCGTGATCTTGTCACCATGTCTACCGATTACCGCCGGTCACCACGGTCAGCTCTCGTCTGCATCGACTCGCCTCGTCCCCTTCCTCGACGTCCTACCGATTATGCCTGTGGGGAGGTGTTTCCGGACGTTGTCGGCCGTCCCGAGTCCGTGACCGCCGCGGCGGGTACGCGGTAGCGTCGCGCGCATGAGGATTCGTGGTGCTGTCCTGGAGCGGATCGGCGACCCGGCGCCGTTCGCCGAGTCGAAACCGATCGTTGTCGATGAGCTGGATCTGGGCGAGCCGGGGCCGGGGGAGCTGCTGGTGCGGATCGAGGCGGCGGGGCTGTGCCACTCGGATCTGTCGGTGGTCGACGGGAATCGGGTGCGGCCGGTGCCGATGCTGCTCGGGCACGAGGCGGCCGGGCGCGTGGAGCAGGCCGGACCGGGCGGCAGCGATCTCGCGGTCGGACAGCGGGTGGTCATGACCTTCCTGCCGCGCTGCGGGTCCTGCGAGGGCTGCGGTACCGACGGACGCACCCCGTGCCTGCCGGGCAGTCTGGCCAACAACACCGGGGAACTGCTCGGGGGCGGGCGGCGGCTGCTGCGCCGGGGTGAGCCCGTGCACCATCACCTCGGGGTCTCCGGGTTCGCGACCTACGCGGTGGTCGATCGCCGCTCGGTGGTGCCGGTGGACGACGATGTGCCGCCCGAGGTGGCCGCCGTGCTCGGCTGCGCGGTGCTGACCGGCGGTGGGGCGCTGTTGAATTCGGCGAAACCGCGCCGAGGGGACCGGATCATGGTGGTGGGTCTCGGCGGGGTCGGCATGGCGGCGGTGCTGGTGGCGGCCTCGCTGCGCGACGAGCTCGGCTGTGAGGTGATCGCCGTCGACACCCTGCCCGAAAAGCTCGAGCTGGCAAGGGAACTCGGGGCCACGCAGGTGTACACCCCGGCGGAGCTGGCCGAGCGCAGGGTGCAGGCGGAAGCCGTGGTCGAGGCGGCGGGCAATGTGCGTGCCTTCGAAACCGCCGTGGCCGCGACCGCGCCGGGTGGTGTGACCGTCACCGTCGGCCTGCCCAATCCCGAAGCGCGAGCGAGTATTTCACCGCTCGCTCTGGTGGCGCAGGGGCGTTCGATCGTGGGCAGTTATCTGGGCTCGGCCGTGCCCGCGCGCGACATCCCCGAATACGTGCGGATGTGGCGGGCGGGCCGGTTGCCGGTCGAGCGCCTGGTCTCCGCGCGTATCCGGCTCGACGACATCAACCACGCCATGGACGAGCTGGCGGCCGGGCACGGGTTGCGGCAGGTCATCGTCTTCGACTGAGCTCCCCGTCCGTCATACGACCTGCCTATGGACTATCCTGACTACTTTGACTATATTGGTCAAAAGGAGGTGGTTCGGGTGGCGGGAGATTCGTCGAACGAGAACGACCGGGGGGAACGCTTCGATATCGCATGGCCCCTGGCGGAGGCGAAGGCCCGGTTCTCCGAGCTGATCGACAAGGTGGAAAGGGAGGGACCGCAAGTGATCAGCAAGCGTGGGAAAGAGGTGGCCGTCGTGGTGCCGGTGGAGGAATGGGTGCGGAAGAGCACCAGAGCGGGCAGCTTGGCGCGATTCCTTGTCGAATCTCCGTTGCGGGATTCGGGATTGGTGGTCGAGCGAGATAGGAGCGAATCGCCGCACCGGAGTGTGGAGCTGTGAAGAAATTCCTGCTCGACACCAATGCCGTTTCGGAGGTGGTGAAACCGGAGCCGGATCCTGGCTTGATGGAGTGGCTCGACACCGTTGACGAGGACCGCACCTATCTCAGTGTGATCACCATTGCCGAGCTTCGCCAAGGAGTGGATCGTTTGCCGAATGGGTCGAGACGAAAGCGCCTCGACCAATGGTTGACCACCGAGCTGTCCGGTCGATTCGGAACCCGGCTGATCCCGGTCGATGAGGTTGTCGCTCACGCGTGGGGTCGGGTCCGTGCCCGAACCGAGGCAGTAGGGCGGCTCATCTCTCCGATGGATGCGTTCCTCGCGGCGACGGCCGAGTCGCATGGTCTCACGCTCGTCACTCGCAATCGCAAACATTTCGAGGTTACCGGCGTTTCGATGGTCGATCCATGGACCGGATAGGCTCGGCGGGGATTGTTCTACGGGATGTGAGGAGTTCAGGGTGACCACGAACCGGATCCGGGTGGGTGTGCTCGGTGCGCGCGGCAAGGTCGGGCAGGCCATCTGCGCGGCCGTCGAGGCGGCCGAGGATCTGGAGCTGGTCGCCGCCGTGGACAAGGACGACGCGCTGGAGACCTTCACGGACAACGGCACCGAGGTCGTCGTCGACTTCACCCATCCGGATGTGGTCATGCCGAATCTGCGGTGGCTGGTGGAACACGGTATCCATGCGGTTGTCGGCACCACGGGCTTCGACGAGGCCCGGCTCGACGAGGTGCGCGGCTGGCTGGCGGGCAAGCCGGAGGTCGGCGTGCTGATCGCGCCCAACTTCGCGATCGGGGCGGTGCTGTCGATGCGGTTCGCCGAGCAGGCGGCCCGCTGGTTCGATTCGGTGGAGGTCATCGAACTGCACCACCCGAACAAGGCCGACGCCCCGTCCGGCACCGCGTACCGCACCGCGGGCATCATCGCCGAGGCGCGGAAGCGGGCCGGTGTGGGCCCGAGCCCCGATGCCACCACCACCGAACTCGACGGCGCCCGCGGGGCGAGCGTCGAGGGGGTGCGGGTGCATTCGGTGCGGCTGGCCGGTCTGGTCGCCCATCAGGAGGTGCTGTTCGGGACGCAGGGCGAAACGCTGACGATTCGCCATGACTCGCTGGACCGCAGCTCGTTCGCGCCCGGTGTGCTGCTCGGTGTGCGGCAGATCGGCCGCCGCCCCGGCCTGATCGTCGGCCTCGACCCGCTGCTGGATCTGTGAGCACCCCCGAACAGGACTCCTCCCGGCAGGTGCTGCGGACCGTCGGTTTCATCGCCTTCCTGGTGGTGGCGCTGGCGTTCTATTTCCTGTTGCTGGGACGCATCGCGGTGGAGCTGATCGGCTCCGGTAAGGCCGTCGCAGTGGCCATGGGCATCGGTGTGCTGATCCTGCCGATTCTCGGCGTGTGGGTGGTGGGGACGAGCATCACGGCGGCCCTCGCCCACCAGCGCCTCGCGCGCCGCATCCACGAGGAGGGCCTGGAGCTCGACGTCTCCGAACTGCCCCACCGCCCCTCCGGCCGCATCGAAAAGGCCGCCGCCGACGCCCTTTTCGACCAGGTCAAAAAGGAATGGGAGGCCGACCCGGACAACTGGCGCACCAACTACCGGGTAGCACGCGCCTACGACTACGCCGGTGACCGCACCCGCGCGCGCGAAACCATGCGCCGCGCGGTCGCCCTGGAACGGCTGGAGCGCCGCCGGCCACAGTGAGCTCGCTCGGCGCGGGCCCGCCCGGTTCGTTTGCTGGGTGGTTACAGTCGAGGTGTGAGCATCTCGTGTTCGAGCGTTGTGGCGGCACCGCGGGACGAGGTGTTCGCCTGGTACGAGCGTCCCGGCGCGTTCACCCGGCTGGCGCCGCCGTGGCAGCCGGTCGACGTCGCCGCCGAGGCCCGCTCCCTGGCCGACGGTCGCGCGGTGCTGCGCCTGCCGGGCGGGTTGCGCTGGGTCGCCCAGCACCGCAGCGCCGACTACGACCCGCCGCGGCGGTTCGTGGACGCGATCGCCGTGGACGGTCTCGCCTCGGCGCCCGCCGCTGCGCTGCTGCGCTGGCGCCACACCCATGACTTCGAGATCGTCGACGAGACGCATACGCGCGTCGTGGATCGGGTCGACACTCCCGTGCCCGAGTCGGTGTTGCGGCCGATGTTCGACTACCGGTATCGGCAACTCGCCGACGACCTGGCCGCCCATCGTGAAGCGGCAGAGCGGGGATTCCGGCGGTCGACGATCGCAATTACCGGGGCCTCCGGTCTGGTCGGTTCCGCACTGTCGGCATTCCTGGGCACCGGTGGGCACACGGTGCTGCGCCTGGTCCGCCACGCACCGACCGATCCGGCCGAACGGCAATGGAATCCGGACGATCCGGATGTGCATCTGTTCGATGGCGTCGATGCCGTGATCCATCTGGCGGGCGCGTCCATCGCGGGCCGGTTCACCGACGCGCACAAGCACGCCATCGCCGACTCTCGCATCGGCCCTACCAGGAAACTGGCCGAACTCGCGGCACGCGCCGGGCTGCCGACCTTCGTCAGCGCCTCCGCGATCGGCTACTACGGTGCACATCGCGGTGACGAGCCCTTGGATGAGAACAGCTCTCGCGGCGAGGGTTTTCTCGCCGATGTGGTCGCGCAGTGGGAAGCCGCCGCAGCGGCGGCCGCGGGCGCGCGAGTGGTCACCGTCCGGACCGGCATCGTGCAATCACCGCGAGGCGGAACACTGCGGCTGCTACGACCCCTGTTCGCGGCCGGGCTCGGCGGGCGCATCGGCGACGGTCGGCAGTGGCAGTCGTGGATCGGCATCGACGATCTGATCGACATCTACCACCGCGCGCTGTGGGACACCGAGCTGTCGGGGCCTGTGAACGCCGTTGCAGCCCAACCCGTTCGAAACACCGACTACACCGCAACCCTGGCCCGAGTGCTGCGTCGCCCGGCGCTGCTACCGGTCCCGTCCTTCGGCCCGGCCCTGCTGCTCGGCCGCGAGGGTGCCGACGAACTGGCCAACGCCGATCAGCGCGTCGTTCCTGCCCGTCTCACCGCCGCCCGGCACCGCTTCCGCACCGTGGACCTCGAGTCGACGCTGCGTCATCTGTTCGGTCGGACGGGCCGATAACGGTGCGCCACACCGTATTGCGGCTTCCCGGATCGCGGGCACGTAAGGGGATGCGGTGAGCATCGCCGTCGCACTGTTCACCCGGGACCTCCGCGTACACGACAACCCTGTGCTGGTGGCAGCCCATCGCGCGGCCGATGCGGTGGTGCCGCTGTTCGTCGTGGACGAGACGATCCTCCGGATCCCGGCCGTCGGACCCAATCGCCTCCGTTTCCTCGCCGCCGCACTCGCCGAACTCGACACCGAACTGCGCTCTGCCGGAGGTCATCTGGTGATTCGGCACGGCGATGTCGTCGATGAGGTGGAGCGGGTGGTCGCTCGCGTGCATGCCGACATCGTGCATATCGCCGCCGATGTGAGCCGGTACAGCCGCGACCGCGAGGCGGCCCTGCGTGAGCGCCTGGCTCGGCACGATTGCCGTCTGCAGGTACATACTCATTCGATCACCGCCGTCGCCCCGTCGGACCTGCGGCCGGCCTCGGGGCGAGATCATTTCGCCGTCTTCACCCCGTATTACCGGCATTGGCAGCAGGTTCCGCTGCGCAAGCCGCTGGCCGCGCCGCGCACCCTGGTGGTGCCGTCCGTGCAGAGCGATCGGTTGCCCCACTTCGCCGACCGGGGCGAGGGCTCACCCCACTTGGCCGTGGGCGGCGAGACCACAGGGCGAAAGATGTTGCGGCGCTGGCTGTCCGGCGGGATCGGCCACTATGGCAGCGCGGACGAGCTGACCGCCGACGCCACCTCCCGATTGTCGCCCTATCTGCACTTCGGATGCCTGTCCGTGACCGAGATCCTGCCGCGCATCGACACGACGACGCCAGGTGGCGAGGCCTTTTCGCGACAGTTGGCCTGGCGCGATTTCCACCACCAGGTGCTGGCCGCCCGACCCGACGCGGCCTGGAACGACTACCGCCCGGGCCCCATTCGATGGCGCGACGACCCGCACGCGGCCCAAGCCTGGCGAACCGGCAACACCGGATTCCCGATCGTCGACGCCGCCATGCGCCAGCTGCTCGCCGAAGGCTGGATGCCCGGCCGCGCCCGCCTGATCACCGCCGGCTTTCTCACCAAGACCCTGCGGTTGGACTGGCGACTCGGTGCCGCTCACTTCCTGCGCTGGCTGGTCGACGCGGACGTCGCCAACAACCAGCTCAACTGGCAATGGATGGCCGGGACAGGCACCGACACACGCCCGAACCGAGTCCTCAACCCGCTCCGCCAAGCCGCCCGCCACGACCCGGCCGGCGACTACGTCCGCCACTGGCTCCCCGAACTGGCCCGCCTCGAAGGCCCCACCATCCACCGTCCCTGGCGCACCTCCACCCCACCCGAGATCTACCCCGCCCCGATCACCGAATGCCCAGGCATGTAACCACCGTCCCGTCGGGGTATTCCGGTCCTCACCTCACCGGGGTGCGGAAGGAGCGGCGGTAGGTGGTGGGGGTGACGCCGACCGTGCGTTTGAAGCGGTCGCGAAAGGCGGTGGGGGAGCCGAAACCGGCTTGGGTGGCGATGTATTCGACGGGTTGGTCGGTGGTTTCCAGGAGGTGCTGGGCCCGGCGGATGCGGGCGCGCAGGAGCCATTGCAGAGGGGTGGTGCCGGTTTGTTCGCGGAAGCGGCGGGAGAAGGTTCGTTCGCTGAGGCCGCTGCGGCGGGCGAGCCGGGTGAGAGTGAGGTCGGTGGTGAGGTTGTTCTCGATCCACGTCAGCACCGGCTCCAGCAGCGAGCCTTGGGGTACGGGTGGTGTCGCGTGCGTGACGAACTGTGCCTGCCCGCCCTCGCGTTCGAGCGGTACGACGGCCACCCGTGCGGTGTCGGCGGCCACGGCCGAGCCGAAGTCGCGGCGAATCATGTGCAGGCACAGGTCCAGACCCGCCGCGGCACCGGCCGAGGTGAGGATCTGCCCGTTGTCCACATAGAGCACATCCGGTCGCACCTCGACCTTCGGGAACATCTCCGCCAGCCGTTGCGCGGCAAGCCAGTGCGTGGTGGCGGCCTGCCCGTCCAGCAATCCGGCGGCGGCCAGAACGAATGCGCCGGTACAGATGGAGGCGATACGAGTGCCCGCATCGGCCGCCGCTCGCAGCGCCGCGAGCGCACGCTCGTCGGGGGGACCGGCATGGTCGCCACAACCGGGCACGATCACGGTATTCGCCTGCGCCAGCAGGTCGAGGCCGTGCGGGACCGTGAGCGCGAAGGCGTCGGTCACCACCTGTGCGTGCGGCGCACAGACCAGCGCCCGGTACGGCCGTTGCCCGTCGGCGAGCCGGACGCGGCCGAAAGCCTCGATCGGCGTCGCCATGTCCGCCGGTACGACGTGATCGAGAGCCAGGATCGCCACCGTGTGCACGATGCCACGATAAGCGGCCCGCCGCCGCTGGCGAGAATCCGTGGAAAGTTGGCGATTTCTCCCCTGGGACAGCAGGTTTCGGTCGGCCTACGCTGGCCGCACCTAGATCACGACCAGCTTTCGGGAGTCCCATGTACGTGCAATTCGCCCTGTTCGACGGCTTCGCTCTCTTGGACGTCGTCGCCCCCTACGAGGCCCTGTACGCCGCCGGTCTCGCGACCGAGGGCGGGGTGTCCGTCGAATTGGTCACTGCCGAGGGCGCCCGCGAGGTCACCAGCGGTATCGCGTCGGTGAGCCTGCGCGCGACCGCCGCACTCGATCCGGAACGCGCCGATGTGATCGTCGTACCGGGAGGCGTCGGGTTGCCCTCCGACGACACCGCCGATCCGGATCACAACCTCGTCGCCATCCTCGCCCGGGCGGCCGGAACAGGGTTGTCGCCGCTGTTGTCCCAGGCCCTCGAGCGCGGCGACACCCTCGTCGCCACCGTCTGCGGTGGCTCGATGATCCTCGCGATGGCCGGGCTGCTCGCGGGTCGCCCCGCGACCACCCATCACCTCGGCATGGAGGCCCTCGCCGCCGCGGGCGCCACCGCGGTGCACGCCCGCGTCGTCGACGACGGCAACCTCGTCAGCGGCGCGGGCGTGACCTCCGGCTTGGACGTCGCCCTCCACGTGATCGAACGGGAAATCGGTCCGCAGGTGGCCCACGCGGTGGAAACCCTGTTCGCGCACGAGCGTCGCGGCGTGGTCTGGTCGCGACGCGGCCCGGTCCCGTCCTTCACCGGCTGATCAGCGCGGCGGGTGCACCTGTGCCCAGTGCTCGGCGATATCGATGCGGCGGGCCAGCCACACCTTGTCGTGGGACTGCACGTAGTCCAGGAACCGGCCCAGGGCCGCCGCTCGCGCGGGACGACCCGCCAAGCGGCAGTGCAGGCCCACCGACAGCATCTTCGGCGCACCGGCCGCGCCCTCGGCGTAGAGCACGTCGAAAGCGTCCTTCAGATAGGTGAAGAACTCCTCGCCGTTGGCGAAACCGGCAGGGGACGAGAACCGCATATCGTTGGTTTCCAGCGTGTACGGCACCACCAGGTGGTCGGTGTCGTGCACGCGCACCCAGTACGGCAGGTCGTCGGCGTAGGAATCGGAGTCGTAGGTGAATCCGCCGTGCTCGACCACCAGTTCCCGGGTCTGCGGCGAGTCGCGCCCGGTGTACCAGCCGCGCGGCGGTGCGCCGAACAGCTCGGTGATGATCCGCACGGCCTCGGCCATGTGCTGCCGCTCGGTCTCGGGATCCACCATTTGGTAAGAGATCCAGCGCAATCCGTGGCAGGCGATCTCGTAGTCGAGCCGCTGGAATGCCGCCACCGCCTCCGGATTGCGTTCCAGCGCACGGGCGACGGCGAAAATGGTCAACGGAATTCCGCGGCTCTCGAATGCCCGCAGAACCCGCCACAGCCCGGCCCGCGACCCGTACTCGTACAGCGACTCCATACTCAGGTGCCGGTTCGGGAACGCCTGTGCGGGAACGATGTCCGACAGGAACGTCTCCGACGCCGGATCACCGTCGAGCACGGTGTTCTCCCCGCCCTCCTCGTAGTTGAGGACGAACTGCACGGCGATATTCGCATCGCCGGGCCACTGCGGGTGCGGCGGAGTCGGGCCGTAGCCGACCATATCCCGTGGATACGCGTTCACAGTCACTCCTGTCCGTCCCGCAGCTCGTCGAGGGCCGTGTCGAGGAAGCCGTCGAGCACCTGCTCGGCGCGCAGCCTCTCCCGGGCGGCGTCGGTGAGCGTCCCGTACAGCCGCAACCGCGCGAAACCGCCGTCGGGATAGACGTCCAGACGCACCTCGGTCACCGGCTCGGCCACCTCGATCGCGAACCGGTGCCGGGTGTCGGGCAGCAGATCGGTATGCGACAGCAGTTCGACTTCGCTTCCGTCGGACCGGATTCCGGTCAACCGCGCCGCTCCGGGGCTGTTGAACAGGAAATAGGAGGTGTCGATCTCGACCTGCCGCAGCACACCCTCTCCGGTGAGGCGCACCCGCACCCAGTCGTTACCGCGGTCGCGTCGCCGCGCGGTCTCCCACCCGTCGCCCATCACCCGGGCCCGCCCCGGCATCAACAGATTCTGCGGAT
Organism: Nocardia transvalensis; assembly: GCF_015477765.1. Taxonomy (GTDB): domain Bacteria; phylum Actinomycetota; class Actinomycetes; order Mycobacteriales; family Mycobacteriaceae; genus Nocardia; species Nocardia transvalensis_A. The sequence continues at coordinate 382,818 of NZ_JADLQQ010000004.1, forward strand.
GCGAGTAGAAGCGATTGGAGCAATCCACCACGCGCCCACCGTTCTCCAGCGCCGCCAGATCGAACGGTCCCGAATCCAGCCACCGCAGATCGGGTTTCGCCTCCCCATGTACCCGTAGCCGGGCCACGCCGCCGTCGGGATACATGCGCAGCCGCACATGCGTGAACCGCCGCTCCGACTCGACGACGAACGGATTCTCCGAGTCACCGGCGACCTTGCTGCGCGGCACCACCACGGTCCAATCGTCGTGGGCGGCGATCTGTTCGGCGGGCGGATAGCCCTCGACCGCGATCGCCTCGACCGAGACCTCGGGCGGATAGTTGCCCTTGAACCACGCGGTATCCACGATCACGCCGCGAATCACGCCGGGGACACCGAGCCGCACGATGGCCGCGTCGTTGTCCTCGGAGGCGGGCGCCGCCCCACCCGGCCGGCGCCGGCGCCGGGTCTCCCAGCCGTCGTACACCTGGCCCTTGTGCCCGAAGGTGGCCGCGGCGAACGTGGCGGCCTCGGGCCGGATCAGATTCTCCTTCTCTGCGAACGATTCGTCGTCGGCCCAGATCACCGCGCCACCGAGGGTGCGCACGGCCAGATCGGGCAGCAGGGTGAATTCGGTTGCTTCGCCGCTCATCGAGGGGGCAGTTTCCTTTCTCGCAACAGGGACAGCACCTCGACCGTGGCGGCCGGGGCCAGTGCCGTGACGTCGTCGGGCCCGAAGGCGCCGCAGTCCAGGCCGCGCAGCACGACCGTGGCCAGCGCCTGCGCGGTCGCCGGCTCGTCGACGACGGCGCCGCCCCGACGCTGCAGATAACGGTCGATCCGCGGGGCGGCGGCGGCCAGCGCACCACGGAAGAACGAGAACGTCGCCAGCCAGCGCGTCACCAGATGGCCGGGATGCATATCCCAGCCCTGGTAGAAGCCGCGTTCCAGCGACCGGGTCACCAGGCGGTAGTGCCGCGACACCGCCGCGGCCACCTCGGCGTCGGAGCCGAGCGGCACCACCTGTGTCGAGCCGTCGCACACCCAGACACCCGTCTGCGCCGCGGCGGCCTGCATGACGGCCTTGGCATGATCGGCCACCGGATGCTCCAGCGACTGGAACTGCGGCGAGATACCGCATGCGGCACTGTAATCGTAAGTGCCGTAATGCAATCCACTACAGCGCCCGGAGGACCGGTGGATGGCCCGGGCCACGGTGGCCGTGCCGTCGGCGGCGACGATCGCCTGCGGGCTCTCGATCTGCAATTCGAAACGCAAAGTGCCGCACGGCAATCCGTGGGCGGACTCCAGTTCCTCGCACAGCCGCACGGCGATGCCGACCTGCTCGACCGACCGCAGCTTCGGGACGGTGAACACGAACCCGTCGGGCACCCCACCGGCGCCGTCGAGCACGCGCTCCAGGGTGCGCACCGCACGCTCCCATTCGGCCCCGGTCAGCCCCTTGATGCGGATACCGCGCGAATGCACCGCCGCGGGCAGGGCCGCCAGGATCTGCCCGGCACGGGTGGCATCGCGGTCCTCGATCTCGTCGCCGCGGGTGCCGTAGCCGTCCTCGAAGTCGAGGCGCAGATCCTGGATCGGCCGCTGCGCCAGGGTGTCTCGCATTCGGGCGAGCACCTCGGCCCCGGCCAGCTCGGTGAGCAACTCGGCATGCCGATCGGCCAGGTCGAGTGCGGCCGTGCCCCATTCGTGGGGCAGCTCCTTGGTGGCGTCGGCGGCGCACACATAGGCGGTGTGAATCGGCTGGCCGGGGCGATCGCCCGGATAGCGGCGAGCCAGCTCGGCGTCGATCGCGTCCAGCCGCGCGGCCAGGCCGGACAGGAACTCGGGGGGCAACGTCACTGGGCGACTCCATCGGTGCCGAAGGTGGACAGGGGGCCGGTGTAGGGCTTGGGCAGGGGTGCGGCGAACTCGCCGCGCCCGGACTTGCGCAGACCCAGCGTAATCAGCGACTGCACCCACAGGGTGGCCGCCGCCACCCCGTCGACGACCGGGACGCCGACCTCCTCGGTCAGGTATTCGCACAGGTCGGCCATGCCCGCGCAGCCGAGGACCACGGCGTCGGAGCCGTCGGCGGCCACCGCGGCGCGGCAGGCGTCGGCGATAACGGTGCGCACCTTCGGGTCGTCGAGTTCGAGCACGGGAATGTCGGTGGCGTGCACGCCCAGGCAGAACCGGCTCATGCCGTAGCGTTCGGCCAGATCCACGGCTTGGCCGACGGTGCGGGACAGGGTGGTGACGACGCTGAATCCGCGGCCGAGATGGCTGGCCGCGTGCATCGCCGCCTCGGCGATACCGATCACCGGGCCGCGGGCCGACTCGCGCGCCGCATACAGTCCCGGATCGCCGAAACACGCGATGACGTAGCCGTCGATGCCCTCGGCCTCGCCGCGCGCGATCTCGGCGAGCAGTCCGGGTACCGCGAGCGCCTCGTCGTAGTGACCTTCGATGGAGGCCGGGCCCATCGTCGACGTGACGGCCTCCACGACGGTGCCCGGACCGGCCACGGCCCGGGCGCACTGGTCGATGACGGCGGTCATCGCGGCGGTGGTATTCGGGTTGATGACGCGAATTCGCATGATCCTCACGGGGTTCAGGTGACAGGGGAGTAGGTGGGCAGCCGCAGCGGGCCGCGGGTGGCCAGGACGTGGTAACCGGCCAGGCCCAGGCCGCAGCCGATGAACCAGCTGTACTGGGCCGCGGTGTACATGCCGGGGAGATGGCCCGAGGTCAGCACGGGGAACACCGCGGCGAGCGCTCCGACGACGGTGGCGACGATCGCCGCGGGGTTGTAACCCTTTCGGTACCAATAGGTTCCGTTCGGCGACATAGTGAACAGGTCGTCCACCACCACCTGCTGGCGGCGCACCAGGTAGTAGTCGGCGATGAGCACACCGAACAGCGGGCCGATGCAGGCGCCCAGTGTCTCGAGCGTGTAGTGGATGACCTCCGGATTGTTGTACAGATTCCACGGCGTGATGACCAGCGAGCCGACCGCGGCGATCATGCCGCCCGCGCGCCAGCTGATCTTCTGCGGATTCACATTCGAGAAGTCGAAGGCGGGGGAGACGAAGTTGGCGACGATATTGATGCCGATGGTCGCGATGGTGAAAGTCAAGGCGCCCAGCACGATTGCGAAGGTGTTGTCGATGCGGGCCACGGTCTGCACGGGATCGGTGATCAGCTCGCCGTACACCGGCACGGTCAGCGAGGCGGTGATCACCACCAGCAGTGCGAACACCAGGAAGTTGATCGGCAGGCCCAGCAGGTTGCCGCGTTTGACGGCGGTGAAGGATCTGCCGTAGCGGGAGAAGTCGCCGAAGTTCAGCATCGGTCCGGAGAAATACGAGACGACCAGGGCGATCGCGCCCAACATGACCGGCACCGCCGACCATCCGGTGTGGGTGACGGTGGACAGGTTCAGGTCGATGGCGTCCCACCCGGCCTCGGCGATCAGATATCCGCACAGCGCGAACATCACCACGTAGACGGCCGGGCCGCAGAAGTCGATGAATTTCCGGATCGACTCCATACCGCGCCAGAACACACACGCCTGCAATACCCACAGCAGCAGATAACTGCCCCAGCCCAGCGCCGAAAGGCCCAGGAAGCCGTAATCATCGGCCACCGCGTAGGGAGCCAGCCCCGGAAACAGCTTGATCAGCACCACATCCAGGGCCGCCGAGGCCAGGAAGGTCTGAATCCCGTACCAGGCCACCGCGATCAGGCCGCGCATGATCGCGGGAATGTTGGCGCCCAGCACGCCGAACGCGCTGCGGCAGATGACCGGATAGGGCACGCCGGTGCGCTGACTCGGCTTGGCGACCAGATTGCAGAACAGGTGGACGATGCCGATCCCCACCACCAGCGCGATCAGCACCTGCCAACTGGCCAGACCCAGTGCGAACAGACTGCCCGCGGTGACGTAGCCGCCGACGCTGTGCACGTCCGACATCCAGAACGCGAAGATGTTGTAGGCGCCCCAGGTCTGCTTCGCGAGCGGGGCGAGGTCGTCGTTGGTCAGCCGGGGGTCGTAGGTCGGCGTTGCACGTGCCGGGGGTGTCGGTACTGCCTCCGCCGGCAGCGCAACCGTCTCGCTCATGTCGCACATCCGATCGTCTGTCCCGCAGGCGGGAGTCTGATCGGGCGACGCTATCGAGCCGGTATTGCCGGTTTGTTGCGAAAACTATATATCTTCTCCCGAGCCCGGCTCGGCAAACAGACCCGTATCGGTCGGCAGACCCTCCACCACTTTGTTCAGACGAGCATGGTGCAATTCGGTGGCCTTCAGCAACTCGGCGGCATCCCGGTCCAGGAAGGCGGCCAGCTGGCGGCTGTGATCGGCATGCAGCACTGCCCGCTCGCCGGCGCTGACGTGGACCATGGGCTGCACCGGCTCGGTGATGTTCCAGGCGTATTCGAGCATGTGTACCAGCCGTGCCATGCCCGACGGCCTGGTCAGGGCCAGATGGAAGGTGCGGGTCTCGCGGTGGTAGGCCGCCGGGTCGTCGTCGAGTACGGCCCGCTCGAGCCGGGCATGGGCCTCGGCGGCGATCCGGTGATCCTCCGCTCCCGCCCGGTCGACCGCGGCGGCCAAGGCCACCGACTCCAGCCGCTCCCGCACCACATAGAGTTCGCGCAGCTCACCGGCCGTGAGGCGGGTCACGGTGTATCCGAAGTTGGGCCGGTGCTCGACCAGCCCCTCGCCGATCAGGGTCTGCAGCGACTCCCGCACCGGAATCGCGCTCACATCGAACCGCTGCGCGAACTCCCGCAGCGGCAGCCCCGTGCCCGGTGGCAGGTTGCCGTCGAGGATCAGCCGCCGCAGCTCGGCGAGAATCTCCTGCTGCGAATACCCCCGCCGCGGGTCCTGCGGCGGCGTGAGCTCGGGCAACCTGGGCAAACGCGATCGAGAAGGCACGCCCGGTACGGTACCCGGCTGGGAGCCCGTGGAATTGGGGGCGGCGGTGCGTGCAACGTACGCTGTCGGTGCCGCGATGAACGGGTCATGATCGCTCGGAAACTCGCGGTGGGCGGAATGCTCTGTGCCGCATCACTTTTCATTGCCGCTCCGATGGCTCAGGCCGGAACGGGCAGTTCGTCTCTCAGCTCGCAGATCGATGTGGGGTGCATCCTGCAGTCGCTGTCCGGTGAGCCCCCGACCGCCGACTGCAAACCGCCGCAGATCCCGGTCAGCGGTGCCGACGACGGCGGAGCGGAGCTCGCGATCCGCTGATTCTGCCTCGGTCCTGCCCGCGGCCGGTCGTCCCATGATGACCGGCCGCGGGTTCGTTCGTCCAGGGGGGCGTCTCGAACCCCTAGTGCCCGTTCGGGCTCCGGTCGATACGCATTCGACCTGCGATGGGCGGGTATTTCGGTGGGATTCTCTCGGCCCCAAGGGTTTTCGTTCCTTGCGTGAAAAGCTTCCGTGCGGGAGCATGGCGTCACGCACTACCTGGAGGGTGGCGATGGAAACAGGCGCCGACGGTGCTTTCGAACGAATTCCCGGACCTCCCGGCGACGGTGACGGCACCGCCGAGATCACGGCCGCCGGTGGGCTGCACAACTATCAGATGACATTGCACGCCGAGTACGGGCCGGTGGTGCGGTTCCGGCTCCCCGGCGCCCGGAGGGCCGTGTCGATTGCGGATCCGGTTCTGCTGGAGGCGACGGCGAAGGTCGACGAGCGGCCGGACAAACTGTTCGAATTCCTTGTCCCGCTTCAGGAGTCCGGCAATCTGCAGACCATGTCCGCCGAGGAGCACACGCCCTGGCGGCGGTTGCTGCTGTCCGTGCTGGCCGGACGCCCCTCGCACGAGGCGCATTTCGCCGGGTTCGTGGCGCTGTGCCGCGACCTGGCCGATCGCTGGGCCGCGCAGGACGGTCCGGTGGAGTTGCAGAAGGATCTCAGCGAACTGTCGCTGCGGATGGTGTGCGAGTACGCGCTCGGCAGCGCGGTGGATTCCCCGGAACAGGCCGGACGGATCGTGTCGGCGTTCCAGGACGTCCTGACCGAGCATCTGGCCCGGCTGTACCACGTCGACGTCCCGGGCACCGAGGCACAGCGTGCCGACCGGGCCGAGCAGGCCCTGGCATATCTGCGGGCGACCGTGGACCGGGTGCTCGCGGCGCACCGGCCCGGCTCCCACGGCAGCGATCTGATCGACGCCTTGGTGGCCGCCGGCCAGCCTCCCGCGCGCATCCGCGACACCGTCCTGATGACCATGCTGGCCGCCCACCACACCACGGGCGTCGCCGTGTCCTGGAGCCTCTACCTGCTCGCGCAATATCCGGAGGTGACCGACCGCGTCATCGCGGAACTCGGCCTCGTCCTCGATGACCGCCCGGCCCCCGACTACGCGGACCTCAAGCGCCTGCCCTATCTGAAGATGGTTCTCGAGGAGTCCATGCGGCTCTACCCACCCGGCCCCTACGCCGCGCGCGAAACCGTCGGCCCTCTCGACCTGGGCGGCTACTCGATCCCGGCCGGAACCACCATCTTCTACCCCATCCGCGCGGTGCACATGAACCCCGAATACTGGCCTCAGCCGGCACGATTCGATCCCACCCGCTTCACCCCGCAACGGATCTCCGAGCGCCCCCGCCTCGCCTACATCCCCTTCGGCCTGGGCCCCCGCAGCTGCGAAGGCGCCGCCCTGGCCATGCTCGAAGCCCAACTGGCCCTGGCGATCCTGCTGCACCGTTTCCGCTTCGCCCTCGACCCCGACCACCCCGTCATCCCCGTCGAACGCTTCGTCCTCTGGGCCGCCGACGACATCCGCATGCACCTCGCTCCTCGCTGACCGAATGCGCAGCGCCCGCTGCCGAGTCGGTGTTCGCGCACCTACGGCGTGTCTTGCTGCGTGCTGTCGTCGCGCCCCGTGCGGGTGAGAGTGGCCTTCAGGTCTGTCTCGCCCGCACGACTCGCGTCTCCGCGCTGCGTCGCTGCCCAGTCGCGGATCGCGGCGACGAACTCCTCGGGCGCGTCGGACTCCACGTACAGGCCGGTGCCCTCGATGATCACGGTCTTGTGGTCGCTGAAGATTTCTTCTTGGCGTTCGCGCTCCTGGGGGCGGAAGCCGATTTGGGCGTCACCCCACACGATCAGTGTCGGCAGGTGGGCGAGGTCGGCAAGGCCGGCCCCGACCTCGGCGAAGAAGGCCCGGCTGGCGATGATCCGGCCGGGGAGCACGGCGGAGGCCTGGCGCCGCTCGGGGGTGTCCAGCGCCCGGCGGTAGTGGGTCATCTCGGCTGCGGTCGGCTTGCGCCTTCGGTGGCCCATGGGGATGAACGCGTTGACGACGAGGTTGAGCCGCCGGGCCAGGAAGCGGATCGGGGGTCCGCCGGCGATGCGAGCGAAGGCCTCGAAGTAGAGGTCGCCGTTGACCGGCCAGGCCCAGGCGTTGGCGAGCACCAGCCGATCGAAGACGCCCGGCCGCCGTACAGCGGCGGCCAGACCGATCGGACCGCCCCAATCCTGCCCGACCAGAGTGACCCCGTCGAGGCCGAGCGCGTCGACGAACCCGGTGACGACGTCTGCGTGTTCCTCGGGCAGGTAACGGTAGCCGGGCTTCGGCGTCGACAGCCCGAATCCCGGGTAGTCGAGGGCGATGCAGCGGAAGTTGTCGCGCAGCGCGCGGATCACGTCGCGCCAGAGGAACGACCAAGTCGGGTTGCCGTGCAGGAGCAGCAGTGTGGGACCCGATCCCTCGTCGACGTAATGCACGGTGTGCCCGTCGATATCGACGAAGCGGCTCTCGAACGGGAACAGGCCGTCGTCGACCCAGGCCGGCCGCACACTCTTGGTGGTATCGGCCATGGCGGGCCCCCTCGACTCGATCGTAAAGTAGGCTTGAATATCTCACACGTACTGGGAAATCTCAAGTAGAAGGAGGAGGCGATGCGTAGCTACGGCCAGTACTGCGGGCTCGCCCGGTCCCTCGAGGTCGTCGGCGACCGGTGGAACCTGCTCATCGTCCGCGAGCTCCTCATCGCCCCCGCCCGCTACCGGGACCTGATCGAGGGCCTCCCCGGCATCGCGACCAACCTGCTGGCCGACCGGCTCCGCGACCTCGAGGCCGCGGGCGTGGTCGAGCGGCGACTGGCCGGCGAGGGCAGCGTGGTCGAGTACGCCCTCACGCCGTGGGGTGCCGAGCTGCGCCGGCCGATCGAGAGCCTGATCCGCTGGTCCACCCCGCTGATGGTCCGCGGCCCCGACGGCGACACCTTCCGCCCCGAGTGGCTCACCCTCACCATCCCCGCCCTGCTCGACACCCGGGTCGAGGTCCGCCGCTCGGCGACGGTCGGCCTCGAGATCGGCGGCCCGCCCTACCAGCTCCGCGCGACGCGCTCCGGCTTCGAGGTCGGCCCGCATGACGGCCGCGACCTCGACGCCACCGTCCGCGCCGATCCCGCTTACATCCTCGGCCTCGCCGCCGGGGCCCTCACCCTCAGCGACGCTCGCGCCCTCGGACTGGTCGAGATCGACGGCGACGAGTCCGTCGTCCGCACCGTCTTCGCCGCCTGACGGGCCGCTCCGACCGGGGCGTGGTCATGAACCGTGAAGCCGGGCGCGGCGCGTTAGGCTCGGCGGTGTGTCGCGATTGCTGATCATCCACCACACGCCCTCGCCATTCCTGCAGGATATGTTCGAGGCCGTGCTGTCGGGGGCGACCGATCCGGAAATCGAAGGCGTGGACGTCGTGCGGAAAGCGGCGCTCGCGGTGACGGCGAGTGACGTACTGGAAGCCGACGGCTATCTGCTGGGCACCCCTGCCAATCTCGGCTATATGTCGGGAGCCCTCAAGCATGCGTTCGATACTTTTTACTATCCCTGCCTCGACTCCACTCGCGGCCGCCCCTACGGCTACTACATTCACGGCAATCAGGGCACCGAGGGGGCCGAGCGCAGTATCGAGACCATCACCACCGGGCTGGCGTGGGAGAAGGCGGCCGCGCCGGTGATCGTGACCGGGCAGCCGGACAAGCAAATTCGGGAGAAGTGCTGGGAGCTCGGAGGGACGATTGCCGCACAATTGATGTCCTGACCGGTCAAGAAATCCGGCCCCCTGAATTCTGGGCTCACACCTGAGCGCTCGGGCCCTGCATACTCGACACACAAGTATGCTCCGGTCGCCGATGCGCGCGGGCGGACGGAGCGAGGTGTTCGGGACTGGGAAGAGGTGACTGCGCCGTGGAGGCGACACAGCAGGGTACGTCGAGACCGGCGCGGATCGGGCTCGTCGAGGACCACGAGTCCGTGGCGCTCGGCCTGGCCACCATGCTGGCCCCCGAACCGGATCTGGAACTGGTCCTCACGGCCGGGACGGTGCGCGAATTGCTCGCGACGGCACCGGAATTGGATCTGGTGGTGCTGGATCTGCGGCTCGCCGACGGTTCCACGCCGGAGGACAACGTGCGCGCGCTGCGCGACCGCGGCCTCGAGGTGCTTGTCTTCACCGGCGCCGACAATCCGTTCCTGGTGCGTTCGGCCGCCCGCGCCGGTGTGCTCGGGGTGGTGCGCAAATCCGAGGACGTGCAGACGGTGGTGTCGGCGGTGCGCGCGGCAGCCTCGGGTGAGCAGGTCGTGACCACCGACTGGGCGGCGGCCATCGACAGTGACCCGCAGCTGTCCGACGTCGGCCTGAGCCCGCGCCAACAGGAGGTACTCACGCTCTACGCCTCGGGGGAGAAGGCGTCGCGCGTGGCGCGGCTGACCGGACTGTCCGAGCAGACCGTCAACGACTATCTGGGGCGTATCCGGCAGAAGTACGCCGACGCCGGCCGTCCTGCGCCCACCAAGACCGATCTGTACAAACGGGCCGTGGAGGATGGTTGGCTGCCGGTGCCCGAGCGCAATACTCCGCGCGGATGAACCGCTCGACCAACAGCGCGACCACCGCGGTGGTCGTGATGATGCCGCGTGCATGTGAGGCACTGTCGTGATCGCCGGCACGTTGGAAACTCCGCTGACCAGACCGGGCGCGCTACCGCGGATCGCGGGATGGTGGCGCGGGCGGTCTACGGTGGAGCAAGATATGAGCGCTGTCGCCTTCGACCGGATCATCCGGCGGCTCGGGCTGTCGGTCGGAATCGGTGGCGTGATCATGGGTCTGGTCGACCTGCCCGAGATCAGTGAGCAGGGCCGGATCGCCGCGGTCTGGTGGGCGCCGCTGGCCGTATTGCTGATGTTCGGGTTGTATCCGCTGCTGGCGGCGGTCTCGATCCGGTCCAGCCCCAGGGTGATTCGCATGGTCGCCGGTGCCGCGGCGCTGTGCAATCTGGCCGCCCTGGCGACGATGCCCTTCGCCCTGCACGTGCACAGCATCGATGCGACGGCGGTGTGGCTGTATCGGATGATGCCGCTGGGCGTGGTCGCCGCGGCGATGGCCTGGTCGCGGAGACTGTCGATCGGCTATCTGGTGGTCGGCTCGATCGGGTCGGCCCTGAGCAATATCTATCTGGTCGAGCCGTTCACCGCGGCGTCGGCACTGACCGCGTTCGCGCGCATCTTCGGGTTGTCGGCGCTGTTTCTGTGGTGCACGACCTGCGCGCTGGGTGCGGCGGCCCATGTGGACCGCGAGTCGGCCATCGCCAGTCGCCGCGCGGCCTCGGCGGCGGCCGCCGCGGCCCGCGATCACGAGCGCGCCCGCTTCGCCGCGCTCATTCACGATGCGGTGCTGTCCACGCTGCTGGACGCCTCGCGGGGCGGCGAGAGCTCGGAAGTGTTGCGCCGTCAGGCCGAACGTACGCTGGAACAGCTCGACGAGATCCGGGTCGAGGCGCACGAACCCGATGTGCTCGACGCCCGCGCGGCGGTCATCTTCCTGCGCTCGGCCGTGCACGAGGTGAATCCGGGCATCCGCTTCGCCACCCGGACCTGGCCCGGATTCGACGACTTGCGCATGCCCGTGCACGTCGCGAGCACGCTGGCGGCGGCGCTGGGCGAGGCGGTGCGCAACAGCCTGCGCCACGCCTCGGTGCCCGGCCGCGACGTGCATCGCACGGTGACGTGCACGATCAGCGCGGGCAGTATCAGGATCGTATTCGCCGACGACGGAGCGGGTTTCGACGTGCGCCAGGTGTCGGCCGACCGGCTCGGGATCTCGGTCAGCATCCTGGGCCGCATGCGGCAGTTGGCCGGTGGCGCCGGATTCGTGGAGTCGGCCCCCGGCGAGGGGACGACGGTGACCCTGGTGTGGGGCGGCGATGGCTCACACTGATCCGGGCCTGGAGAACGAGGCGCGGTTCGGGCTGCGAGAGCTGCTGGGCCTGCGCGGCGGGATGGCATGGCTGTTCCTGGTGATCCTGGAACTGACCATCGTGCTGTACATGATGGGCAATCTGGCCAGCGCCCCTCCGGTCGCGGCGCTGGCCGGCATGATCGTGCTCGCCACCGCCGGGGCGCTGGTGCTGGTGGTGCCGGTCGATCCGCTGCCGTTGTCGGTCACGATGTTCGTGGCCGCCGCCGCGCCGGTGGCGTCGGCGCTGACGACGTCGAATCTGAATACCGAACGCGCCCACCACATGTTGTGGACCACCTTCGCCTCCTCGTATGTGCTGGCGGTGCTGGTGCTGCGCGGCCGGATGGGCTGGGCGTGGCTGGGTGTCGCGGGGGTGGCGGCGGTGATCGCGGTGGCGGGCGCCCGCGCCGGGGAGTCGGCCGGCACGATCGTGGCGCCCATCGTGCCCGTCGGCACGGTGATCGCGATCTCGGCGTTCGCGCTCATCATGCGCCCGACCCAGCATTCGCTGCGCCGCTTGCGCGAGGAGGCCACCATTCGCGCGGCCGCGGAGGCGACGATGGCCGCCGCCGACGGCGAACGCATCCGGCAGCTGGCCCGCCTGGATCGGGTGGCCCGCCCGATCCTGGAGCGCATCGCCGAGGGTGCGGCGCTGACCGTCGCCGAACGCGAGGAATGCCGCCTGCTGGAGGCCGAACTGCGCGACGGATTGCGCGCCCCGCAACTGGTCACCGACGAACTCAGCGGCGCCGCCCGCGGCGCCCGCTCCCGCGGGGTCGAGGTCGTGCTGCTCGACGACGGCGGCTTCGCCGGTGTCCCACCCTGGGTGCGCCAACGCGTAATCGAAGCCGCCACAAGGGAATTGGACGCCGCCAACGCGGGCTCGGTAACGGTTCGGGTACTCCCGCTGGGCCGCCGGGTGCTCGCGACGGTACTCGCCCATTCCCTGGACTACGACCGCCGCACCGAGATCGACACCGACGGCAACGTCACGGTGTCGGACTAGGTCAGTCGTCGCAGCGGCCGGGGCCGCCGCGGCGCATCTGGTCGCGTAAGGCGCCCTGAACGGCGGTGGAGAGCCAGGAGTTGAGGGATTGGCCGCTCTGGGCGGCGGCCTCTTCGGCTCGGGCCTTGATGTTCTCTACCAGGCGGAGGGTGACGCGGCTGATGTCGCCGGTCATCTCCTCGAAGGTCGGGTGGTGCTCCTCGGTGGCGTTGGGGCGGACGTCGACGCGGGCGTCGGTGCCGTCGACGGAGACGTGCACGGTCCGGTCGCCGAGGGTCTCGCTGATCTCGGTGGCCAGATCCGACAGCGCCGCCAGCAGGGTCAGGCGCGCGGAATTCTCGGTGGCCGCGGCCAATGCGGCCGCGGTGGCCTGGGTTTTCTCGTCGCCGAGGGCGGCGGCCGCCACCAGATCCTCGCGCAGGCGGGCCGTATATCTGTTCAAATCCATGGCACCAGCGTGACGTCATAGATGACATCACGCAAGCAGCAAAATGATGTCACCGATGTTGTCGCAGGGTACACCGGCGGGTTCGGTTGCGGATAAGGCGGACAACCGTTCAATGGCCGTTCGCCGACCGGGTAGCCTTTCTGACCATGACGTACGGTGAATCGACGCGAACGGAGCTGCGCGCGTCCGGCACGGTCGGAGTCGCGATGGTGACCCCCTTTACCGCGGAGGGCAAGCTCGATGTCGACACCGGCGTCGCATTGGCCGCCCGTCTGGTCGACAGCGGCGTCGATCTGCTGGCCATTTCCGGCACCACCGGGGAGTCGCCGACGACCACCGAGTCGGAGAAGTTCGATCTGCTGCACGCCGTCGTCGACGCCGTCGGAGACCGCGCCACCGTCATCGCGGGTGCCGGCACCTACGACACCGCGCACAGCATCGAATTGGCGCGCAACGCCCAACGCGCCGGCGCGCACGGATTGCTGGTGGTAACCCCCTACTACTCGCGGCCCTCCCAGGAGGGACTGGTCGCGCACTTCACCGCCGTCGCCGACGCCACCGATCTGCCGGTCACCCTGTACGACATCCCGCCGCGCTCGGTGGTGCCCATCGCCCCGGAGACACTGCGCCGGTTGGCCGAACATCCGCGCATCGTCGCGGTCAAGGACGCCAAGGGCGATCTGGGTGCGGGCGCCGAGATGATCGCCGAAACCGGGCTGACCTACTACTCCGGCGACGATGTGCTGAACCTGCCGTGGCTGTCGGTGGGCGCGATCGGATTCATCAGTGTCATCGGCCATCTCGTGCCCGACCGCCTGGTACGGCTGCGCGAGGCCTACCTCGCCGGTGACGTGGCCCGCGCCCGCGAGATCCACGTGAGCATGCTGCCGCTGATGCGGGCCATGGCCCGGGTCGGCGGAGTGTCGCTGGTCAAGGGTGCGCTGCGCGTGCTCGGCACCGAAGTGGGCGCACCCCGCCTGCCGCAATTGATGCCCGATCCCGACCAACTTCGCCTGATCGCCGCCGATCTGGAAGCGGCGGGAGTGTCCGCATGAGTGAACCGACCAACCGCCGTCAGCGCCGCCGTGCCGCCTCCCGCGCCGCGGGAGCCCCCGCCCCCGCCCCGCCGCCGCAGCGGCCCTCGATCCAGGGGACCGAGCAGGCGAAAGAGGTTGCGCAGCAGGCCAAGCAGACCGCTCACGCGGCCGAGCAGACGTTGCGCGAGGCGGAACAATCCGTTCCGCAGGCCGAGCCGTCGAGCTCCGACCGCAACGACCGGGGCCGCCGGGGTCGCGGTCGCAACAACGGCCGGGGTCGCGGCGAACGACCCGGCCGCGCTGCCGAATACGCGGGTCGGGGTGCCGAACAGCCCGGCCGCGCTGCGGAGGCCGAACAGCAGCCGCAGGCCGACCCGCACGCGCTGGGCCTGCCGCCCGAGCTACCGCGCAACGGCCTGCGGGTGTTCGCACTCGGGGGCATCGGCGAAATCGGCCGCAATATGACCGTTTTCGAATTCGACGGCAAACTGCTGATCATCGACTGCGGCGTGCTGTTTCCGGAGGATCAGCAGCCCGGTGTCGACCTGATCCTGCCCGACTTCCGGCCCATCGAGGACCGGATGGACGAGGTGGCGGCCGTCGTGCTGACCCACGGCCACGAGGACCACATCGGCGCGGTGCCGTTCCTGCTGCGCCAGCGCCCCGACATTCCCGTCGTGGGTTCGAAGTTCACCCTCGCGTTGGTGGCCGCCAAGTGCCGCGAGCACCGGCTGCAGCCCAAGCTGATCGAGGTCACCGAGGGCGAGAAGACCACCCACGGCCCGTTCGAATGCGAGTACTTCGCGGTCAACCACTCGATTCCCGATGCCCTCGCGGTGGCCGTGCGCACCCCGGCCGGGCTGGCGCTGCACACCGGCGACATCAAGCTCGACCAGCTGCCGCTCGACGGCCGCCTCACCGACCTGGCCGGCTTCTCCCGGCTCGGCGACGAAGGCGTGGATCTGTTCCTGGTCGACTCCACCAATGCCGAGGTGCCCGGCTTCGTCACGCCCGAGCGCGAGATCGGGCCGGTGCTCGACAATGTCATCGGCAAGGCCAAGGGCCGGGTCATCGTCGCCTCGTTCGCCAGCCACGTGCACCGCATCCAGCAGGTGGTCGACGTGGCCGAGCGCCACGGCCGCCGGGTGTGCTTCGTCGGGCGCTCGATGGTGCGCAATATGCAGATCGCCCAGGACCTGGGTTATCTGAACCTCCCCGACGGGCTCGTGGTGGATCTGGATCAGGCGGCAAACCTGCCGGGCCACAAGCTGGTGCTGATCTCCACCGGTTCGCAGGGCGAACCGCTGTCGGCGCTGTCGCGGATGGCCCGCGGCGACCACCGCCAGATCAATATCCGCGCCGACGATCTCGTCGTGCTGGCGTCGTCGCTGATCCCGGGCAACGAGAATGCGGTCTTCGCGGTCGTGAACGGCCTGGCGCGGCTCGGCGCCACCGTGGTCACCCAGCAGAGCGCGAAGGTCCATGTGTCCGGCCATGCCTCGGCCGGTGAGCTGCTGTACCTGTACAACGCGGTGCGGCCCACCAATGCCATGCCGGTGCACGGCGAATGGCGGCATCTGCGCGCCAATGCCGCGCTGGCGGTCGCGACCGGCGTGCCGGAGGATCGGGTCGTGCTGGCCGAGGACGGTGTGGTGGTCGACCTGGTCGACGGCATCGCCTCGATCGTCGGCCGCTTCCCGGTCGGGCAGGTGTATGTCGATGGCCTGTCGGTCGGCGACGTGGGCGAATCGACGCTGTCGGATCGATTGATCCTCGGCGAGGGCGGATTCATCGCGATCACCGTCGCCGTCGACTCGTCCACCGGTAAGGCGGTCAGCGCGCCGGAGGTGTCCGGCCGCGGCTTCTCCGACGATCCGGGCGCGCTGGTCGAGGCGCAGGAACTGGTCGAGGCCGAGCTCATGCGCCTGGCCGGTGAGGGCGTCACCGACACCCACCGCATCGCCCAGAGCGTGCGCCGAGTGGTCGGCCGCTGGGTCGCCGAGGCCTACCGCCGCCGCCCGATGATCGTCCCCACCGTCATCGGAGTCTGAGCCGGGGCTACCCTCGGGTACATGAGTATGGCTCAGCGGGAGCGCCGGGCGCTGGTCGTGACCATGACCGCGGCCGGTCCGGACGCGCCTACCCTGTGCGGGGCGTGGACGGTGCGGGATCTGGCCGCGCATCTGGTGGTGCGTGAACGCCGTCCCGACGCCACGCCCGGTATTCTGCTCAAACCCCTTGCCGGGTATACGAATTCGGTGCAGGCGGCGACGGCGCGCAAGCCGTTCACCGAACTGCTGGAACAGATTCGCACCGGCCCGCCGTGGTGGTCGCCGCTGCGCCCGATCGATGCGGTCGTCAACCTCACCGAGATGTTCGTCCACCACGAGGATGTGCGCCGCGGCCGATCCGGCTGGGAGCCACGGGAATTGCCCTCCGGCGACGAGGCGCGACTATGGAACGTGCTGCGGCGCATGGCCCGCATGGCCTACCGCAAATCCCCGGTGAGCGTGGTGCTGGCCACGCCGGAGGGGGAGCGGGTCACCGCCCACAACGTCGGCGGTGATGCGGTCGTCCTCACCGGCAAACCCTCCGAGTTGCTCCTGCACGCCTTCGGCCGCAACGAGGTTCGCCTCGACGCCGTCGGCTCCGAGGACGATGTGCGGGCGGTCTTCGCCGCGGACCGCAGCGTGTAGCTCCGGCCGGTCAGGACTTGCGGGCCAGGCCCGAGACGATCAGTTCCTCCCAGGTCGTGGTCTCGGGGGTCCGTCCGGTGTGGTCCGTGTCGGGGCGCCACAGGGCGCACGGGACCAGGCCGGGGTCGAGCAGCTCCAGGCCGGAGAACAGCTCGGCGATCTCGGAATCGCTGCGCCAGCGGCCACGGCCCCAGGTGCCCTGCAGTTTCTGCTCGGCCGCCGAGGTCTGCCCGTTGTATCCGGAGCGGAAATGCGAGATGTAGACCAGGCTGCCGGGGGCGATGCGGTCGGCCCAGAAACCCATGATGGCGGTCGGGTTCTCGTCGTCGTTGAGGAAGCCCAGCACCGCGCTGAACAACAGCCCGGCGGGTTCGCCGAAGTCGATCAGCCGCCGCGTGTCCGCGTTGTCGTAAATCGACAGCGGCTCCCGCACGTCGGCCTGGATCGCGCAGGTCCGCTCATCGGTGGCCATGGTCGCGCGGACGTGCGCGACCACGATCGGATCGTTGTCCACATACACCACGCGCGCGGCCGGATCCGCACGCTGGGCGATCTGGTGCACATTGTCGACGGTGGGCAGGCCGCAGCCGAAGTCGACGAACTGGCGCACCCCCGCGCGCGCGATCTCGCGAACGGCGCGCTCGACCGCTCGGCGGGCGGAGGTGGCGATGCGCACCGAGCCGGGGAGCACGTCCAGGAAATACTGGCCGATTTCCTGGTCGACGGCGTAGTAGTCGCGATCTCCGAGCAGATAGCTGTAGGTCCGGGCGATGCTCGGTTTCGCCTGGCCAGCCTTGACGTCTTCGTCGTTCATCGGAACCGCACCAGCGTGGGGGTGGGACATGCACATACATCGTAGGAGCGCGCACGGCACAGCGGTGCCCGCACGCGAATTTTGCTGGCTGAGCAGGCAAATAATCCCGGTGGGCGGTCGTTCGGCGTGGTTCCCGGCTCGGCGACAGCGACTGTGATATCGGTGGTGTGGGTGTTGCGGATGGTCTGAATGAGGCCGTTGCGGTTAGCCTGAGGGACATGGCAGGTAAGTCCCGCGGCACCACGACGTCCAGCACGCGGGCGGGATCGACCCGCGGGCGGGCTCCGGCGCGGTCTCGTTCCGGCGCTTCCCGGACGCGGTCGACGCCGCGCGGACGGGCCACCCCCGCGCGCCGTCCCGCTCGGCAGCGGTCGAACACCGCCCCGCTGGCGGTCTTCAGCCGCGGCATCGGCAACGGCTGGAATATGCTCGCCCGCGGCGTGGGCGCCACCACGCGCACCCTGAGCCGCGCCGGGGAGATCGAACACGGGCATCGGCGCGACGGAATCGCCTTGGTGCTCATCGCGTTCAGCGTCATCATCGCCGCCGCGGTGTGGTTGTCGGCGGGTGGTCCCGTCGGGCACTGGGTCGATACCGCCGTGCGGTGGGTCTCCGGATCCGCATCGGGCGCTCTCCCGTTCGTGGCCACGGGCATTGCGGTAATCCTCATGCGCACCGAACCACACCCGGAGATCCGGCCCCGGCTGGTGCTGGGCGGGCTGCTGCTCGGATTGCCGGCGCTGGGGCTGTGGCATATCGCCGCGGGCGCGCCGACCGATCAGCACGGCCGGGCCCATGCGGCCGGTTTCGCGGGATATGTGGTGGGCGGACCGCTGCGGGACGGCCTGACCTCCTGGCTCGCGGTCCCGCTGTTGCTGCTGGCCATGGTGTTCGGCCTGCTGCTGGTGACCGGCACCACCGTGCGGGAGGTGCCCGAGCGGCTGCGGCACCTGTTCGGCACCGGGAGCGGCGGCGACGAATACGACTCCTACGATGGGCAATACGGCCTCTACGGCCCGGAAAGCTATGACGCGGACGGCTTCCCGGTGCATCGGAAGTCCTCGCGCCGCAAAGGCCGCACCCCACAGGAGAATTACCCGACCGACGAATTCGGCGGTTCCGACGCGGTGACCGAGGTGATCGGCGAGCCGCCGCTGCGCGATGCCAAGGAGATCGCCGCGGAGACGGAAAAGGCCACTCCCGCACCCCCGCCGAAGGCGAAACCCAAGAAGGCGCCCAAGGTCGTCGACCAGACACCCGAACCGCCCGCTCCGCAGCAGTTGGAGTTCGTCACCGAACGTCAGGTCGAGGGTGACTATCAGCTGCCGTCGCTGTCGCTGCTAGTCGACGGCGAGCCTCCCAAGAAGCGCAGCGCCGCCAATGAATCCATGATCGAGGCGATCACGGAAGTGCTCGTCCAGTTCAAGATCGACGCCGCGGTCACCGGTTTCGTCCGCGGCCCGACGGTCACCCGCTACGAGGTGGAACTCGGGCCCGGCGTGAAGGTCGAGAAGATCACCGCACTGGCCCGCAATATCGCCTACGCGGTGGCGACGGAGAATGTGCGGCTGCTGGCACCGATCCCCGGCAAGTCCGCCGTGGGTATCGAGGTGCCCAATGCCGATCGCGAACTGGTCCGGCTGGCCGATGTGCTCAAGGCGCCCTCGACGCGAAACGACCACCACCCCTTGGTGATCGGGCTCGGCAAGAACATCGAGGGCGAGTATTTGGCGGCGAATCTGGCCAAGATGCCGCATCTTCTGGTAGCCGGTTCGACAGGGTCGGGTAAGTCGAGTTTCGTGAACTCGATGCTGGTGTCGTTGCTGCATCGCGCGACTCCCGATGAGGTGCGGATGATCCTCATCGATCCGAAGATGGTGGAACTGACTCCCTACGAGGGCATTCCGCACCTGATCACGCCCATCATCACCCAGCCGAAGAAGGCCGCCGCCGCGCTGGCCTGGCTGGTGGAGGAGATGGAGCAGCGCTATCAGGACATGCAGGCCAGCAAGGTCCGCCACATCGACGACTTCAACAAGAAGGTGAGATCGGGCCAGATCACCGCGCCGCTGGGCAGCGAGCGGGTGTACCGGCCCTACCCCTACATCCTCGCCATCGTCGACGAGCTGGCCGATCTGATGATGACCGCGCCGCGCGACGTCGAGGACGCGATCGTGCGCATCACCCAGAAGGCCCGTGCCGCGGGCATTCATCTGGTGCTGGCGACCCAGCGGCCCTCGGTGGACGTGGTGACCGGCCTGATCAAGACCAATGTGCCCTCCCGCCTGGCCTTCGCCACCTCGTCGCTGACCGACTCCCGCGTCATCCTGGACCAGCCGGGCGCGGAGAAGCTGATCGGCATGGGCGACGGGCTGTTCCTGCCGATGGGTGCGTCCAAACCCACCCGCTTGCAGGGCGCGTTCATCTCCGACGAGGAGATCGCGCGGGTCGTCGAATTCACCAAGAATCAGGCCGAGCCGGAGTACGAGGAGGGCGTCACCGCCGCAAAGGCCGGTGAGCAGAAGGATATCGATCCGGATATCGGCGACGATCTGGATCTGCTGCTGCAGGCGGTGGAGCTGGTGGTGACCTCGCAGTTCGGCTCCACCTCGATGCTGCAGCGCAAACTGCGCGTCGGCTTCGCCAAGGCCGGACGCCTGATGGATCTCATGGAGACCCGCGGAATCGTCGGGCCCAGTGAGGGTTCCAAGGCCCGCGATGTGCTGGTGAAACCCGATAAGCTGCCGGGTGTGCTGTATTCGATCCGCGGCGGTGGGGGCGACGAGCCGCCGCCCGACGGCGAGGACGGCGCGCTGTAGTTCCTGTTATCGGCGGCGGCCGATCACGATCGGTTCGATCTCGGCCGGGATGGGAGCGAACGTGGATTCCGGTACTCCGAACGCGGCGGCGAGCACGTCGCGCGGCATGGCGTTCAACGACGCCACGATGCCGATGTCGTCGTAGGGCTCCCCGGCGCTCGAATTGAAGATCACCAGCACGTCCAGCGGCGCATCGCTGCGAGCGTTCTCGAAGTAGTGCAGGTGACCCTGCGGGGCGAAGACCAGATCGCCCTGCTCGGCCTCGAAGGTGGTGGTGTGGTACCGCCCGTCGGGGTGGGTGCCGAGGATGGTCCACTTCGACTTGCCGGAGATGACGAAGTTCAGCTCCCAGGCCGTGGGATGCCAATGCGGCTCGCGGAATCCGCCCACCTCCAGGCGCACGAAATACACCGCGCCACGCTGTCCGCGCAGAATCGGGAACGTATTTTCGTTGGCACCCTGCAGATATCCGCCGTCGTAGGTCGACTTCTGCGCGGCGGTGAGTTTGAACAGGTGCGACGACTGGTCGAGGTGGGTCTCCATATCGCCCTCGGACGGCATGGGGGCGGGCTCGGCCGAACCTGCCTTCGCTCCGATCAATCCACCACCGACCGCGGCCGCGGCGACCGCGGCACCGCCGCCCAGGACGAGGCGGCGATCAATACCTTTGCCGTGCCCGTCCTGGTGCTCAGTCGAATCTTCCGGCATCGGGGCCCTTTCTCTGCGCCGGTATTTCATCGGCCGACAACAGCCCGAGCCTACCTCTGTCATGCCGCAGAGCGCGGTAGGCAGCGAGGCGCGCGATTATTGTCGCAGTGCCCCGGAACGGTGGTCCCGGGGCACTGCGCGCGATACCGATCGTCGCAACCGGTCGACATTCAGGGGCCAATGCCGATCGGCCGGAACCGCGACGCCGGTAGGCGATTCACGCGGCGAGCTTGACCTGGCGATGGCGCGCCATATTGCGTTCCAGCAGCGAGAGCGACGCTGCTACACCGATACTGGAATCACCGAATTCCGGCAGCCGACCGTCGTTGGCACGCAATTCCACCAGTGCGTCGGTGATCGCCGTATGCGCGGCGAACAGACACGGCGTGGAGTAGATCGCGACGTTGACGCCGAGATCCTGCAGTTCGGGTAGTGACAGTCGCGGGGACAGGCCCCCGGCGATCTGGTTGAACAGCAGCGGCTTGTCGCCGATCACCTTGCGTACTTTGCGAATCCAGTCGATGCTGCGGACACCGTCGACCAGCAGCACGTCGGCGTCGGTATCGGCCAGGGCGGCGGCGCGATACAGGATGTCGGACTCCTCGGTGGCGTCCGTGCGCGCCACGACGACCAGATCGGATCTGGTCTCGAGCACCAGATTCAGCTTCTCCAGATACTCGTTCAGGGGAAGGATTTGCTTACCGGAGACGTGCCCACAGCGCCGGGGCCGCTTCTGGTCCTCGAGGATGACACCCGAGGCGCCGATGCTTTCGAGATGCGTGATCACATGGCAGGCGACCTCGGGATCGACATAGCCATCGTCTATATCTATCAGCAGGTGCTGGTGCGGGAAGGCCAGCCGGAGCCGCTGCACGAAGTGGACGACGTCCGGCCAGGCGATGAATCCGATGTCGGGCAGGCCGTAGTGGGAGGCCGCAAATCCGAAGCCGGACACGAACATGCCGTTGAAATGTTGGGAGGCCAGCGATGCGGAATACATATCGTAGATTCCGATGAGTGGCGTGATGTTGTCGTGATGGATGTCGTTGCGAAGGGCTCTTCCGTAACTCATGGTACTCACCTGGGAGATTCTTGAATTCAGGTAGGCGCCGGCGCCAGCGCACCTGCATTCGGTTCGGAACAACCGGCCCAAACGGGCCGGTTGCCCGAAACTAACAGTTACATCAGTCCAGGTCAACGAGTTGTATGCAGTTCGATCGAAAGCTTGACAATGGCGGAGGACGGGCAGATACTTCCAGATGGAAATATGAAACGCGCCATTTCCAAAAGTCTTCGGTGAACGTCTTTTACGGTCAGTCGCCCCATCCGTTGGCGGAGATCGTGTCCCAGGTCGGATAGGGCGATTCGGGGTGGCGTTGGCGCACGATCTCGCCGGGCAGCGATCCGGGGGGTGCCTTGTGGAGGTTGGTGATGGCTTGGGCTGCAATGGATTCGGTGAGAGCGCGCGTGCCGCCGAGGCGCGGATAGGCCGCGTGGACCAGATCGGCATAGCCGGGCGGCAGGTCGCCCGGCCCGCCCATGACGTCGATGCCGATCCCGTCGACGGCGATCCAGATCTCCGCCGGTCGCCGCCGCCGATAGACCGGTGAGCCGCTGAGCCCCGTGGTGTGTGCGGCGATGGCGTCCCAGACGATGTCGACCCGATCGTCGGTGACCCCGCGCTCCTCCAGGAAGGTGGCGGCGTAGTCGGCGCCGTCCATTTCGAATCGCTGATTGCCGTTGGCCCGATCCGACAGCCCGATATCGTGCAGGGCGCAGATGAGGAACATGGTTTCGTCGTCGTAGTCCACCCCGGGCCGCAGCCCGTGACCGCGAGCGACGGCCAGGCCGAAGAGGTAGCCGCGAATACTGTGGTGGCGCAGATGATCCGGCAATGCCTCGGTGAG
The DNA here is from genome assembly GCF_015477765.1 of Nocardia transvalensis. Taxonomy (GTDB): domain Bacteria; phylum Actinomycetota; class Actinomycetes; order Mycobacteriales; family Mycobacteriaceae; genus Nocardia; species Nocardia transvalensis_A. Next base: position 405,496 of record NZ_JADLQQ010000004.1, read on the forward strand.
CAATCGGTGCGCCGCGGTCGCCAGCGGCGTCTCGGGCAGCGAGATCGTCTCCGTCATCGGAACTCCTTGATGTAGTTGTTGTTTCATGCCTCAGGCGGACGAGCCGGGGCGGACGATCATGAGCACCACGACGATCAGCCACAGCGTGTTGTAGATCCCGGCCAGCATGCCCAGCGATCGCAGCCGTCGGCCCTCGTCGGGGGAGTCGAGGGCCTGGCGCTGCATCGGGTGGATGATCGTGGTGATGATGCCGGCGGCGCATGCGGTGAGGGCGATCGCGAGGGTTATCCAGATCTCGCCCATCCGCCCCTGGACGAATGCCAGGGCGATGCCGACCACCGGAACGATCAGGCCGAGCATGGCGTAGGTGCCGGTGATGCGATGCAGGGCGGCCGCGACGGCGCGATTGCGCTCGGGCCCTGGATCGGCTCCCTCGGCCAGCGGGGCGTAGCGGGGAAACAGGCTGGTGGCGACGGCCGAGCCGCCGACGAAAACGATCGCCGCCACCACATGAATCGACAGCAGGAGATTGCGCACGGACAGCTCCCTTCCTTCAGGTGAGCTGAAGCCTAGCAATATCCTTCAACTAGTCTGAAGGATGTGCGCGATGCCACATCGATTGGGCGCGTTGGTATCAGGACGTGGGCTCGCCGGAGAAGGCGTCGAGTACGGCGGAGCCGATCTGCCGGAGAATGGGATCGGCCTCGGGGCCGAACAGCCGCTGGTCGACCTCCGCCACCACCTCCTCGGCCGCCTGCAGCAGCCGAACGCCCTTGGGGGTGAGCTCGATCGTCGACGCCGATCCCGCGCGGGCCGTCCGGTCGCGGACCAGCCCCGCACCGACCAGCGCCTTCACCGCGGTGTGGACGCTCTGCACGCTGATGCGCGACATGCGTGCCAGATCGCTGAACGACGCGCCCGGCACGCCGGAGATGTGACCGAGCAGGCCGAGCCGCCCGACCGTCAGATCCAAGGGGGCGAGCGCCGCATTCAGCTCTGCCTCCGTGCGCTTGGCCAGGGTCAGTACCAGGATCGAGGGACTGGTCAGCGGCGGGGTGCGGCGGTCGTTCTCGGTACTCACCGCTTCAGTCTCGCGCACCCGCGTTCACCAGCGCAGGTTGGTCCCGGAGGCGAACTGGAAGCCGTGGCCGGTGGTGTCGTCCACGCACAGCACGGCCGAGGGGCGGGACGTGCAGGTGAAATTGGTGACGGTGAGGCTGGTTTCGTAGGGCAGGGTGTGGTCCGGCGTTGCGGCGGTGAAGGTTCCCTCCGGTGCGCACACCAGGCGGGTCTGGCCGTCGGTGAAAACCATGGCGGCTCGCGATGGCGCGCCGAGACGTGCTGTGGGACAACCGGTTCGATCGCGTTCGGCAATGCCCAGTCGCTGGCAGCCTGCGGTCGCGGGCGGGTCGCCCTGCGGGGTGTCGCGAATTCCGCAGCCGATCTCGCCGTCCGGGGTGGTGAAGAAGTAACCGTCGTCCTGCCGGTACGCCGCGGGATCGACGGTCGCCGCGGCAACCGGGGACGCCGACACCGCGGTGCCGCTCAGGATGCCCAGCCCGGACGCAGCCACGGCACCGGCGAGGATATGAGCGCGCATGTGATTCCCCTTCTCTCGATCGACCCCTGCATTGCCCGCCGAGCCTACCGGTGCGCGCGAAGATCCAGTGAATTGCGCGCCGCTACCCCCTATGTGGAGGAGGACCAGCCGCGTATGGCGTCGACGTCGATCCGGATCACCGGCCCCTGTGGCGAATTCGCCTGGTACTGCGGGTATTTCGCGATGAGCCAGTCGATCGCCGCCCCGCGGTCCACGCCGTCGGTGAGAATCCGGGCCGTGCCGTCCAGCCGGACCCACCACAGCCGCTCCCAATCCTCGTCGTAGGCGTCGGCAAGGATGGAGACGCGGTCGTTCGCGGCAATATTGCGCAGCCGCCGCAGATTTGTGGTGGTTTTGGGTTTGTGATCGATCGCGGTCACGACGACAGGATGTCCGGTATCGGGCGAATCCGGTGCTATCGCAAAGGTCACCGGCACGAGATGCGGTTGCCCGGCCGCGCCGACGGTGGCGAGCCTGGCGACGCGGGCCGCCCGGAATCGCGCCACCGCCGTCGCTTCGTCCAACCGCACAGGGCTAGCCTCGCTCACGCATCGGCGGCCTCGCGCTGCAGTTGCTCCGTGGCCTCCTGCTTGATGCGCTCGAACTGGGCGCCCATGGCCTCGGACAGGGCGGTGGCCGCCGAGAGCGGGCGAACCATCACCGTCAGGTCGTCGACCTTGCCGTCGTCGTTCAGATGGATCAAATCGCAACCGGTGACCTTCTTCCCGGCGACGGTGGCCTCGAAGACCAGTGCGGTATCGCGGCCGTTCGGGTCGCCGATCTCACGCAGGTACCGGAAGTCCTCGAACACCCGCAACACCGCGCGCAGGAATGCCGCGGTAATGGCCTTCCCCGGATACGGTTTGAACGCTACGGGGCTGGTGAACACCACATCATCGGCCAGCAGCGCCTCGATCGCCGCCGGATCCCCCGATTCCACGGCTTCCCGGAACGGATGCATCTCGCCACCTCACATATGCAACTAGTTGAGTAAGGGTGCTGCGATCCTATCCCGTCATTCCGGCGAAAAGCACGCCGGAACGACGGGATGGGTGGAACGCGCCGATGACGGGATTGAAGGCGCTGGCCGATGCGGCCCTGCGGCTGTTCCTGGAGCGTGGCTACGGCGCGGTGAGCCTGAAGGAGATCGCCGAAGCGGCCGACGTCTCGGTGCCCACGTTGTTCGCGCACTTCCCGGACGGCAAGGTGTCGCTGGTCTTCGATATGGACGCCGAACGGGAACAGGCGCTGGTGGCCGCGGTCCGCGACCGGGCGCCCGGTACGACCGCGCTGCAGGGTTTGCGAGACGCCTATCTGAACGGGCCGCGTGTCACCGATACCGCGCAAATGCCGGAATTCATGCGGCTGATCGAGGAAACTCCGGCGCTGAGCAGCTATTTCCGGCACATGTGGGAGCGGCACGAAGGCGCCTTGGCTCGTGCCATCGCCGAAGATGCGGGACTGGCACCGGGGCCGAACTCGCCCGCATCTTCGATCTACTCGAACACAGTTGGGGCACACTGCTGAAGCGGTGACGTGTGCCCGGGAAGATTCGAACTTCCGGCCTCCTCGTTCGTAGCGAGGCACTCTGTCCCCTGAGCTACGGGCACGTGACCCGCGCCGGGCGTCGACGGTGACACCCACTCGGCGCTGAGGTGCGCGGGTCGGAAAAGTCGGTTCCCTCGGCGAGATTCGAACTCGCACCGACCGGTACCTAACACCGGTGCCTCTTCCAATTGGGCTACGAGGGAGTGTGTGAACACGTCCGCGGAGACGAAAAAGGGCCGCTCCGTGGTGAACTGGTGGGAGCGGCCCTCAGGGATGGTCCGAACGGAAGTCAGACCACGGGGCCGCAATGGACGTAGGCCCATCGGACGCGGAATACCGGTAGCGCGACGCACACGAGCCGTGTGATCATTTGCCGCTCCTTTCCGGTAGGTCCGATGTCGTGTTTCGACGATAGCACCGCGAAATTCGATGCGAAACCGAATTTCTCGCTGCCGGGGTCACTCCCGGTGGAAGAGCCGGCCGCGGAAAATCGGTGGCAGAGCTGGGTCCCGGGGCGGCGTCATGAACCGCATGTTCAGGGAGAGGTTCCCCTCATGGTCAAGCAGTCAGCCGGGTAGTTTGCCGAGCAGCCAGCTGCCGACACCTTCCGGATTCTCGTCGAAGTAATAGTCGTGGATGGCTTGGAGCAGATCGTCGGTGGTGACGAAGCCGTCGCCGTCGGTGTCGAGCCTGCGGTGGATTTCGCGGGCCTCGTCGGCAGGCAGGTGCATGAGTGCCCCCCGTCCAGCGGACGTGCTGCAGTTGCAGCAATTGTTGCGCGGCAGGCGAATCCGGTCGTGACATCGTCGGCTCCGTAGCCCGTTGGCCACCAACGGAATTCTCCGCTGATCGCGACCGCGCCACGCCACGAATCCCGATTCCCGGACCCGACCGGAACGTGCTGTTCCAGCAGAGGCCGGCCGCCCCGCTACTCGGCGAAGGCGCCCAGGACCGGCTGCCACTCCACGACACGCACGGCGTCGATCAGTCCCTGCTGAGCGAACGGATCCTGGGCGAGCAGTTTCTCCATCGCGTCGGCGTCGTCGGCGCGGAACAGGATCAGCGCGCCCGAGCCGTCCGGGTAGGGGCCGCTGGTCAGCACGACCCCCTGGTCGACCAGGCCCGACAGCCACGCCCGGTGTTCGGGACGGTGCTCGTCGCGGCCGGGGACGGTGGCCTCGGAGTAGGTGTAGTGGACGGCGAACAGCGGCACGTGCAACTCCTGCGGAAATCCGGAAATCAGAGGGTCAGCAGCATTCGAGTATTGCCGAGGGTGTTCGGTTTGACATAACTCAGGTCCAGGAACTCGGCGACACCGGTGTCGTAGGACCGGCACATCTCGGCGAACACCTCCGCGGTCACCGGCGTGCCCTCGATCTCGACGAAGCCGTGCCGGCTGAAGAACTCCACCTCGAAGGTGAGCACGAACAGCCGCCGCAGCTCCAGTTCGCGCGCGGTGGCGACGAGCCGGTCCACCATCAGCCGCCCGATACCCTTGCCCTTCACCTCGGGGTGCACGGCCACCGTGCGCACCTCGCCCAGATCCGCCCACAGCACGTGCAGCGCCCCGCAGCCGATCAGCCGCCCGTCCATTTCGGCGACCCAGAATTCCTGCACCGACTCGTACAGCGTGACCAGGTTCTTCTCCAGCAGGATCTTGCCCGCGTACATGTCCACGAGGGCCTTGATCTCCGGCACATCGGAGGTCCGGGCACGTCGGACGATCGGGGTGCCCGCTGCCGCGCCGCCGATCGAATCCGTGTGTGGTGCCCGTGTTGTCATGGGGTGCACAGTAGTCGGCCCCGGTACCGATAGTCTGGTGGAGTGCCGCACACCCAGCCCGCCCGATCGCCCGACGCTGTGCGTGTCCGCGGTGGCCGTGTGCGCCTCGCTCTCGGGAGCGGTGGGGGGTGCCGGTGAGCGAGCTTGCGAGCGAACCAACGACACTGCGCGCTTCGCGCACGGCGCCGACGAGCGCCAGCGAGGAGGTGCCGTGAGCGTGCAGAGCGACGATATGGATCGCGCCTGGGTCGAGGCCGCGCGAGCGCGAGCGAATCTCGTATCCGCGCAGTCGGCGCGCATGGTGGAGCCGTCGGCGGTCCCGCTGATGAATATCGCCAATATCCTGACCGTGGCGCGGATTCTGATCGTGCCGCTGTTCCTGCTGGCACTGTTCGCCGCGGGCGGGCACGACACGGGCTGGCGGTTCGCGGCGACCGCGCTGTTCGCGGTGGCGGCCATCACCGACCGCATCGACGGGCAGCTGGCCCGCAAGTACGGCCTGGTCACCGATTTCGGCAAGCTCGCCGACCCGATCGCCGACAAGGCGCTGATCGGTGCCGCCCTGATCGGCCTGTCGATCCTGGGCGATCTGGCCTGGTGGATCACGCTGGTGATCTGTGCGCGCGAGATCGGGGTGACGCTGCTGCGGTTGGCGGTGGTGCGCCGCGGGGTGATACCCGCCGGGCGCGGCGGCAAGCTGAAGACCTTGATGCAGTCGCTGGCGATCGGGGTTCTGCTGTTGCCGCTGTCCGGCGTATTCGCCGCCGCGGGCATGGCCCTGATGTATGTGGCCCTGCTGCTCACGGTGGCCACCGGCCTGGACTACGTCGTCCAGGCGGCCCGCCTCTGGTCCGGCCCGGTCAAGCGTTCATGACCGATCCCCTGCTCGAGGACGTGCCCGCGGTGGAGCTCGTGCGGATGCTGCGGGCCTCGGGACAGACCGTCGCGACCGCGGAATCGCTGACCGCGGGCCTGCTGTCGGCGACCATCGCGGGGGTGCCCGGCGCGAGTGTGGTGCTGCGCGGAGGACTGATCGTCTACGCCACCGATCTCAAGCAGACCCTCGCCGGAGTGAGCGAACACACACTGGCCGCCGACGGCCCGGTGTCGGCGAGCACCGCCGAGCAGCTGGCGGTCGGGGCGCGCACGGTCTGCGCCGCGGACTGGGGGATCGGTCTGACCGGTGTCGCGGGCCCGCAATCGCAGGACGGTCACCCGGTCGGCACGGTCTACCTGGGCCTGTCCGGCCCGGCGAGCACCGAGGTGATGCGGTTGAAACTGGCGGGAGACCGGTGGACGATCAGGAAGGGAGCGGTCCGCGCGGCCGTCACCGAACTGGTCCGCAGCCTCGGCTGTGAGCGTGGCCCGGTCGGGAACCAACCGGGCGGCGTGTGACGTTGTCATGGCAGACACTCGGTCCGGCGAGGAGAGACGTAAGGAGAACGAGATGACGCTGCTGCGAGAGGCCATCGGGGAAAGTCTGCGGCGTGCTCGGATCGCCCAGAGCCGGACCCTGCGGGAGGTGTCGACCTCGGCGCGGGTGAGCCTGGGGTATCTGTCCGAAGTCGAGCGCGGCCGCAAGGAGGCGTCCAGCGAACTGCTGGCCGCGATCTGCCAGGCGCTGGACCTGCCGCTGTCACAGGTGCTCTTCGACGTCGGCGCGACCATGGCCGACGCCGACGACGTGGCGGCCCAGCGCGAGCCGGTGCCGGTCGAGGCCGAAACGGCCGCCGAGCCGGTGCCGGTCGATGCCGCCACCGCGACCCTGTCGGCCGCGGGTTCCCTCGGCACCATCGCCGAGGAGACTCGGATCGTCATTCCGGCGCCCAGGGCCGAACGGCTGGTGCTGGTTCAGGCGAAGTGAGTATCACAAGTTGCCGGCGTCGACGCGTTCGGCGCCGGCAACGCTGTACGACGGAGCGGAAACGGATAGATTCTCTATAAGCGTTGGTAACCGGGCGGTTTTCCGATTCGGGACGCCCGCGCACAGGATAGGGACATACAGGGGTGCGTGACGGTCGCGCACCACAGTCGCGCTGGAGCGCGGCGCGTCACATGGAGGCGGGATCAATCGATGGCTAATCCGTTCGTGAAGGCCTGGAAGTACCTCATGGCCCTCTTCGACTCCAAGATCGAGGAGCATGCGGATCCGAAGGTCCAGATTCAGCAGGCTATCGAGGAAGCCCAGCGTCAGCATCAGGCCCTGTCGCAGCAGGCGGCGTCCGTGATCGGCAACCAGCGGCAGCTGGAGATGAAGCTGAACCGTCAGCTCGACGAGGTCGAAAAGCTCAACGCCAACGCCCGGCAGGCGGTCATGCTGGCCGACCAGGCCACCGCCGCGGGCGACACCGAGAAGGCGATCCAGTACACCAACGCCGCCGAGGCGTTCGCCGCTCAGCTGGTCACCGCCGAGCAGGCCGTCGAGGACCTGAAGGTGCTGCACGACCAGTCGCTGCAGGCCGCCGCGCAGGCCAAGAAGGCGGTCGAGCAGAACGCCATGCTGCTGCAGCAGAAGGTGGCCGAGCGCACCAAGCTGCTGAGCCAGCTGGAGCAGGCCAAGATGCAGGAGCAGGTGTCGGCCTCGCTGCAGCAGATGGACTCGACCCTGTCCGCGCCCGGCACCACGCCGAGCCTGGACGCGGTGCGCGAGAAGATCGAGCGCCGCTACGCCAACGCCCTCGGCGCGGCCGAGCTGGCGCAGAACACGGTGCAGGGCCGCATGATGGAGGTGCAGCAGGCCAGCGTCCAGATGGCCGGCCACAACCGGCTCGAGCAGATCCGCGCCTCCATGCGCGGCGACGCCCTGCCCTCCGGCGACGCCCAGCAGGCGATCCCGAATCCGGCTCAGCCGCAGGCCAACAAGGGCCAGACCGCCCAGCAGTAAGGCAATACCGGTTCGAAAGGCATTGGTGTGATGGGGAGGTCGCGGACCAGGACCGACTCCGCGACCTCCCGCGTCCGCATCCCGGGCCTGCCGGGTCTACGCGTCACGGAATCTCCGCGCGACGCCGGGTACCGACCGTCGGAACCCGGCTCCGCCTCCCAGCCGATGCCACCCCACCCTCCTGCGACGACTCCGACTCCGAACGGGCAGAGGCCCGCGGACAGCAGTGCCGCCACGTCGGCATCGCGCACCGCACGGTCGCCGCAATCCGGCGAGACGTCCGAGAGACAGCGGGCCGATGCCGTCGGCGGCGGTGCCGGGGCGGTGCCGGGCTCGGCATGGACCGAATCCCCGGGGCACGGCGGCGATCCGGAGGGACGGCCCGCCGGTGGGACTGCTGGGGCATTCGGCCCGGGGTCGGCGAGCGCGCGGAAATCTCGGAAGTCTCGACGCCGGGACGACGCCGACAGCCGCCGCAGCGGTTCGGTGCGGCGGCGGGCGGGGCGCGCGGTGCGAGAGGCGCTGGCGCAGCAGGGAGTCGACGGGGAACAGCTCGAGCAGGCGCGGCGGATGTCGGAGGGGCTGCGCGAGGTGGGGGAGCATGCGCTGCTGGCGGTGCGGAAATGGGCCGATCCGCGGGAACGGGAGCTGCGGCGGCGTCGGCGGGTGCGGCGGCGCGGTCTGCGGCTCGGCGCCGCCTCCGGAATCACCGCGCTGGGGACCGCCGGGCTGGTGGTCATCTCGGCGCCCGTGTGGGCCGTCATCGTGGTCGGTAGCGGGGCGGCGGCGTTGGTGACCGGTGCGGCCGTCACCACGAAGCGTTATCTGGAGCTGCGGCGAAATCCGTTGCCGCCCGCGGCTTTCGTGCCGCGTAAGCTGCCGCCGGTCCGCTCGGCCGCCCGTGCGCCGATCGCTCGGCTGATCCGCGCCGAACGGGCCCTGCACACCCTCGGGCAGCAGATCGCGCGGGGTGCGCGCCTGCCCGCCGACGATCTGATCGATACCCTCGAAACCGCCGGTTCCGGAGCCGCCGCCCTGCATGCGCTGGCCGCCGACGTGGCGGCCATGGAGAAGGCCATCGACGTTGTGGGACAGGTGAATTCGATCTCGGGCCCCGGCCTTGCCGAGCATGTCCGCACGTCCGTGGGCCGCCTCGAATCCGGTGTCGCCGAATACGAGCAGTTGGTCGCCGCCGCGGGCAGGGTCCTCGCCGTCCCCGAAAGCCCCGCGCTTCCCGACGATCTCGGCTGGGCCCTGACGAATCTGCGCGATGCCGCCGACCGCCTCGACGGCTGGGCCCAAGCCCTCACCGATCTCGCCGACCGGCGCTGACCACAACCAGTCCGACTGACTGGGACGGCTGCCCGGTTCCGACCCCTGTCGCCGCACCTCGGGAATACGCTGCCTCTGCGCGCATGTGGAACACGTTTCCCCTCCGCCCGAGAGAGGCCCGCCGATGCTGACGCCCCAGGACGAACTGCTCTGTCATCAGCTGCCCACCACGTTCGACCATGTGTCGCAGAGCGATCTGCGATGGACCGAACGAATCGCGCTGTACGGCTTCGATACCAACGGCTCGGTGAGTGTGAACACGGGGCTGGCCCGCTACCCCAACCGCAATGTCCAGGACGCGTACGTGATGATCACCGTCGACGGTGCCAAGGCGCATGTCGTGCGGTTGTCGCGCGAAATATCGGGCCATTACGACGATCTCGCCTCCTGGCAGGTCGGTCCGTATCGCTACGAGGTCACCGAGGCGCTGCACACAGTGCGCGCCACACTGGACGACAACGAGCACGGCCTGCGCATGGAACTGAATTTCCGCGGCAGATTCCCGGCCTACGAGCAGGCCCCGGCGTTCTTCCGCAGCCGCGGCCGAGTTCGCGAGGACGCACGCCGGTTCTATCAGAACGGCACCATTTCCGGCTGGCTGGAATACGACGGTGAGCGAGTCGACATCGACCCCGGCACCTGGTTGTTCGGCCGCGACCACTCGTGGGGCACCCGTCACGGCGGGGGCGGCGGCAGCCTGTCCGAGGGTGCGGGCCTGCAGCCCATGGACGTGCCCGAGGGCGTGCTGTATTTCATGGGCATCTTCGAATTCGAGGACAAGCTCGTGCATTTCGCGCAGCGCGAGACCGCCGACGGGCACCGCTGGCATTTCGAGGGCACCGTGGTCTCACCGATCGACGCCGGGGCGCCACCGGTGCCGATCACCCATGTCGACCACGATCTGCGTTTCCGCGACGGCGCGCGCATCATCGGCGGCGGCACGTTCGCGGCACATACCGCGGACGGCCGGGTGCTGGAATTCGAGGTGACGCCGAAATCGGACTTCTGGCCGGGGCTCGGGGGCTACGACCTGTACCGCGGCTACGCCTCCGGCATCTGGAAGGGCCCGTACTACAGCGACGGATTCACCGCCGATCTCACCGATCCGGAGGTGACGGGGCAGCTCAGCCCGCTCACCGAAACCCTCTGCCGGGTCGAGCATGCGGGCGCGACCGGCCACGGCCTGGTGGAGATGGTCTGCTACGGTCCCAACACCCGCTACGGTTTCCGGGGCTGACGTTGAGCGGCCGGCCCCCTGCCGAACAGCTCCCGGCCCTGCTGGAACCTGTTCTGCAGCAGCGTATTCCGGGTGCCGATCAGGCTCGGATCCGGCATTGGGCGCCCAGCTCGCACGGATTCTCCACCGAGACCTACCTGTTCGACCTCGAGGGGCCCGCGGGCACCGTGCCGCTGGTGTTCCGCAGGCTCCCCGAACTCCCGTTGTTCCCCGACTACGACCTGCTGCGCCAGGTCCTGGTCATGCGCCGCCTGGCCGGAACCGCTATTCCCGTGCCGCGGGTGCGGTGGCTCGATCGCACCGGTGCCGAACTCGGTGATCCGTACTTCGTGATGGACCGCCTCGACGGCGACGCGCCCAGCGACTACCCGTCGTATCACGCGGCCGGGACCTACTTCGAGGCCGACTCGGACCAGCGGGCCCGCATGTGGTGGGGCTGTGTCGACGTGATGGCCGAGGTGCACAGGCTCGATTGGCGCGCATTGAATCTCGGCTTCCTGGCCATGTCCAGGCATGGGCGTGGGCCGGTGGAGCAACTGGTGAATTACCTTGCCGCCGCGGTCGACTGGGCGGCGCCGCGGCCTCCGCCACTGCTTCGGCGGGCCGTGGACTGGTTGCGCACCCATGCTTACGAGCCGGAGCGGGTGACGCTGTGCTGGGGTGATGCTCGCATCTCGAATGTGCTGTACGACAACAATTTCCGGGTCAGCGGCGTACTGGACTGGGAGCTGGCGCGCCTGGGCGACCACGAATCGGATCTGGCGTGGCTGCTGTTCGTGGACTGGGCGTGCAGCGACTACGAGGGCCACCCGCGGCTGGCCGGGACGCCCAGCCGCGAGGACACCATCGCCTACTACGAACAGCGCACCGGCCTTCAGGTGAAGAACCTGCACTACAACGAGATGCTGTCGGCTGTATTGCTGGCCGTGCCGCTGCTGCGCCTGTCCGACCGCGCCCGCCTTCCTCCGGAAATGAATCCGACGGCGTTCTGCACCGCCCGCATCGAGCAGCTGCTCACGTGAACATGCGCCGACGGAGATCCGTCCGGTGCGGCTGACCGCGCAGGGCCCGGGCGGAATCTCCGTCGGCATGTCACCCCGGATCCGAGTGCCGGCGGCACTGCCCAATGGAGGTGACGTACCAAGGTTTATCCCAGCGAGCTGGTTGTGAAACTGTTCGCTGCTATTGCCGCCGGTCGTCGCGCAGGCCGCGGCGGCGGGTTTCCTCGGTGTCGACGCCTTCGGCCTCGATCCGCTCCTTGCGGACGGTGTCGGAGACGGTGCGTTCGTCCTCCACCTCGTCGACCGCCAGTCGGACCTGTTCCACCGGGACGGACTGTTTGTCCACCCGCACCCTGTCCTCGTGCAGGGTGACCTCCTGCTCGGCCTCGCCGATGTCGGCGCGGCGCACCGCGGACGGGTCGGTGATCGGTTCACGCTCGACGTGGACCTCCTCGTGCTGCACCGGCACGGTGACCGACTGATCCTCGGTCACGACGTACTTGCGCAGCCGAGCCTTCCCGACCTCCTCCGGCTCGGTGCGGACGTTCAGCCGCTCCTCCGAGCGCACGATCGCGTCGTCGGCCACGCCCCGGCCCTGCCGATCATCGGCGGTCCGGTAGCGCCCGCGGCCCATCTGCCCCGACCGGTTCGGGTCCAGTCCGTAGTGGGCGAACAGCTTCTGCTCGGCGTCTCGGCTGATGTGACCGCCGCTCTCGACGTGCGGCGCCGATTTCACCGATTCCTTGGTCACCGGCACGCCCAGGGTATGCGCGGCCGGATCGTGCGAGGATCCGGCCAGCGGAACCAGCGCGTCGCCGTGGAACATTCCGGTGGACGTCGCCACCCAGGTCGGTGCCCCGGTGTTGTCGTCCAGGTAGATCTGGGTTACATCGCCGATCTTCTCGCCATGTGCGTCGTACACCGTGCTACCGATGAGACTCTGCATTACGTCGGTCATGTCTCCTCCTCTACCGATACGTCCTCAACTGGCGTGACCGGGCCGTGCCGGTCGGCAGTCGCAGGCTTCACCCCTCCTCTCGATCCGATGTGTTGCTGCTATAGCTGTCGGGTAGCCGGGCCTGTGCCGACCAAACGTCGGGCGATTCGAACCGCAGCGTGGGGGTAGTGCCAAGCACGACGAGTCCGATCGCTTCGACGATGCTGGGAGGTAGGCGATGGCGGCGCCGAGAATCGCGGGTGTGCGCGCGGCGGCGACACTGGCGGATCTGGGGTTCGCCCCGGTCGCGTCGGGGGTCATCGCCCGGCGACGACCGGTGATGGCCCTGCTCGAACGGATGCAGGCCGATTCCCGGGCGATGACGCGCATGCGGCGGCTGCGCGGCGAATTCGGTTGCGGCCCGGTCGAACTCGTGCTTCCTGGGCGACGGATCGTGATCGTGACCGACCCCGGCGACGTCGGCCGTGTGCTCGCGCAGGCGCCGACGCCGTTTCATCCCGCCAATCGGGAGAAACGCGCCGCGCTCCGGCAGTTCCAACCCCACGGTGTCCTGCTGTCCGAGGGCCCGGTGCGTGAGCGGCGCCGCGCGGTCAACGAGGCCGCCCTGGACACCGGGTCGCCACTGCATCGGCTCGCGGAACCGTTCACCGAGACGATCGCCGACGAGGCGGCCGTCCTGATCGACACCGCGCTGCGCGAGGGCCGTCTCGATGCCGCCCGATTCACCACCGCGTGGTGGCGATTGGTGCGACGGCTGGTGCTCGGTGCGGCGGCACGTGACGACGACGGCATCACCGACGACCTGTGGCGGCTACGCTCGGCCGCGAACTGGTCGTTTCTGGCCCTGCCGCATCGTCGGCGGCGCGACAGGTTCTTCGACGGGCTCTACCGGTATGCGGAATCGGCCCAGCCCGACAGTCTGATCGGCGCGCTCGCCGCCGCACCCGCCGACGCTGCGGTCGATCCGGTCGGGCAGGTGCCGCACTGGCTGTTCGCCTTCGATGCCGCGGGTATCGCGCTGACCCGCGCGTTGGCGGTGCTGGCCACCCACCCCGAGCAGTACGCACGGGCTCGCGAGGACGCCGCGCATCCGGACCGTCCGGAGCTTCGCCCGTATCTGCGGGCAGCCATGGTGGAATCGGTGCGGCTGTGGCCGACCACGCCCACGATCCTGCGTGACATCACCGAGCCGGTGACCTGGCGCGAGGGAGTCGACACCGCGCCGGGCGCGGCGCTGATGATCGCCGTCCCCGCCTTCCACCGCGACCCGGACCTGGTGCCGTTCGCCGACACGTTCGCCCCCGAAATCTGGCTGGACGGCCGGGCCGGGCAGTATCCGCAGCTGGTGCCGTTCAGCGCCGGGCCCGCCGAATGCCCGGGCCGCAATCTGGTCCTGTTCGTCACCAGCACGCTGTTGGCGCATCTGCTGACCGCGGTGGATTTCACGCTCACCTCGCACCCGCGGCCCACCCCGGCGGCGCCGTTGCCGCTGACCTTCGACAACTTCCGCCTCGACTTCGCTGTCGCCCCGGCCGCCATGTCGGAGCCCGGTTCCGGCCCGGTACGGGGCGAGCAGGTGTAACGTCAGTGCCGTCGAGGCACTCCCGTTGTCGACGGTCGGTGCACGACGTCGGCTGCGAACCCCTTCCGGTCCGCAGGATGCCTCCTTTGAACAACCAGCGGAGGCGATTCGAACCGTCCGGTGCCGTGCACGTGCCACCGGCACCGGACTCGTGTATCAGGCCTGAACGCGTTCGTGCACGGTGAGCAGGATGTGATCGAACCGCTGGCGCAGGCCCGCCCGGTTCGGCTCGACATGGCGAGCCTCGCGCACCAATTGCGCCGCCAGGTCGCGCAGCTTGACGTTGGTGGCCTGGGAACGCCATCGCAGCACACCGAACGCCTGCTCACAGTCCAGCTCGTAGATCAGCGACAGGATTCCCTTGGCCTGTTCGATCGGCGCACGGGAGTCGATCATGTCGGGGATGATCTCGCCGATCACGTCGTTGCGCTCCTCGGCCAGGATGCCGGTGAGCTCGATGTAGTACCCGCTGGTGCCGGTGATCATCCCGTCGCCGTCGGTCTCGCAGTCCGCGATCACGATCACCTCGTGGGTGTGGCCCTCGGTGTCGATGATGCGATGGCGGCTGCAGAACGGCTCAGCGGACTCCACGATCGTGCTGATGAGGGTTTCGACGGTGGCCCGGTCCTCGGGATGCTGATGCGACAGCAGCAACTCGGTGGTCGGCTCGACGGTGCCCGGCTCGTAGCCGTGCATGCGGGCCAATTCCTCCGACCACTCCCAGCGCTGGTCGGCGAAGGAGAAGCGGAACTCACCGGCCCCCGAGCAGGACCCGTTCCCGATCACGCCGCCGAGCACGTTCACCAGCGGTTCGAGCTTTTCACCGTCGATCACCGCCTCAGTATCCCCGAAGTGAGCCAGGTGCAGCCGTAGGAATACCATGCGGAGCCCCCGCTCCACGCTCGTCGCGGTCAAACCGGAACGTTAGCGAATTCACAAAACACACCCCTCGGTTTGCGTAACGTTCCTCGTCGGCGTTCGACTGGAACCCATGGTTAGCGAGACCTCGACGACAATCAGGCGCAGAGGTTTCCTTCCTCGACTGCGCCGCCGGAACCTGGACGGCTACGAGATAGTCGTCTCCGCGCCGGAGAAGCCGACGCCGGACGAGAAGCACATCGCGCACCGCAATGTGCTGATCGTGGCGTTGTTCGCCGCGCTGGGCGGCATGCTGTACGGCTACGACACCGGCATCATCTCCGGCGCGCTGCCCAAGATGTCGGCACAGTGGGGAATCGGCCATGCGCGCCAGGAGATGGTGACCGCCGCGATCCTCGCCGGTGCGGTGATCGGGGCGCTCGTCGGCGGCACGCTGTCCAAGGTGCTCGGGCGGCGCAAGACGATCTTCATCATCGCCTGCATCTTCGCCGTAGGCGTGGTGTCCTGCGCCCTGGCCGTGAACGAATGGATGATGATCGCGTGCCGGTTGTTCCTGGGTTTGGCGGTCGGCGGATGCTCGCAGATCGTGCCGACCTATATCGCCGAATTGGCGCCGCCGCACCGGCGCGGGGCGATGGTGACGTTCTTCAACATCGCGATCGGTGTGGGCATCTTCCTGGCCAATCTGGTGAGCCTGCTCGCGGCCTCCGGCGGCTCGATCGACACCTTCGAGGCGACTGACGACTGGCGGTGGATGATCGGTATCGCGGTGTTCCCGGCGCTGGTGCTGGCCGTGGCCATGCTGCAACTGCCGGAGACGCCGCGCTGGCTGATCGATCACGGGACGGTCGGCAAGGCCCGGGTGGTGCTGCGCTGGATGCGGCCGAATCGGTCGGCCGCCGTGGAGGAGACCCTCAAGATCTGGGCGATCTCGCAGCAGGAACGCACGGAGTCCCGCGGTGGCTGGGCGAATCTGACGCAGCCGTGGGTGCGTCCGGCGCTGCTCGCGGGCCTGGGTATCGCGGCGTTCACCCAGCTGTCCGGGCTGGAGATGATGATCTACTACTCGCACACCATCCTCGGCAGCGCCGCCGGGTTCGGGCCCGGCCTGGTCGCCTGGTCCGGTCTGGGGATCGCGGCCGTGTACCTGATCTTCACCGCGGTGGGGGAGCGGCTGGTCGACGTGGTGGGCCGCCGCCGACTGATGCTGGTGCTGATTCCGGGCGCGACGCTGTTCCTGTTCGGCTTCGGCCTGCTGTTCGTGCTCACCGCCCACCCCAACCGCTACCTCACCCTGGCCCTGATGCTGGCCTATATGGCCTGCAACGCGGCCGGGCTGCAGGCGGTCGGCTGGCTGCTCGGCTCCGAGCTGTATCCGCTGAGCATCCGCGACCGCGCCACCAGCCTGCATGCGGTGGCCCTGTGGGGTTCGAATCTGATCCTCACCCTCACCGCCCTGACCACGATCGACGGTCTGGGCATCGGCCCCGCCTTCGTCCTCTACGCGGGCTTCAACCTGCTGTCGCTGGCCTTCGTCTACTTCTTCGTCCCCGAAACCAAGGGTCACTCCCTCGAGGACATCGAACAATCCTTGCGCGAGGGAACCTTCCAGCCCTTGCGGGGCAATATCGGCAGCCGAGTGGAGCTTCCGGCCAAAGGCCCGGTGCCGCAGGAGAAGTCGGCTCCCTAGCCGCTCGGCCCGCGGTAGCGGAGGAAAGTCGTTGGCGCGCCGGGAGGTCGCGCTGTTACCGTTCGCCTGATGCAGCGGGATCCCGAGGACATCGTGGCAGCGGGCTACGACCTGATCGCCGACCGCTACCTGCAGTGGTCGGACGAGGTCCGCGGCGACCCCAGCCTGCGCCTGCTCGAGGAGCTGATATCCCGGTTGCCGCAGCGCCCCGCGGTGCTCGATCTCGGCTGCGGTGCCGGAACCCCTTGCACCGCACTGCTTGCCGAGCGCGGCGAGGTGACCGGCGTCGATCTCTCCGCACGCCAACTCGAGCTGGCCCGGGCGGCGATCCCCACCGTTCGATTCCTCCGAGCCGACATGTCGACCGTCGAATTCCCGCCCGCCACTTTCGACGCCGTCACCGCCTTCTACTCGATCACTCACGTCCCGCGCGCCCAGCAGGGCAACCTGTTTCGCCGCATCGCCACCTGGCTGCGTCCCGGCGGGCTGTTCCTTGCCTCACTGGGTGCGGGTGCCATGGAGGGCACGGTTCCCGACTGGCTCGGCACCCCGATGTACTTCAGCAGCCACGCCGCCGCCACCAACCGGAACCTCCTGGCCCAAGTGGGGCTGCGGGTATTGATCGACGAGGAAGTCACGATGACCGAGCCGGAGGGCCCGGTCACCTTTCAGTGGGTGATCGCCGCGAGAGAGTGAAGACACGATGACCGAGGAAAAGGCGTGTGGTGTCGGCCCGTCGCATATCGAGCTGGCCTATGAACGCTTCGGCGATCCCTCCCGGCCGCCGGTGTTGCTGATCACGGGTGTCGGTGCGCAGATGATCGACTGGCCGGAAGGGTTCTGTGCGGAGCTGGTGGAGCGCGGCCTGCATGTCATCCGCTTCGACAACCGCGATACCGGTCGTTCCACGCGGTTGTCCGCCGCGCCGATTCCCGATCTGGGAAAGGCGATGGGCGGCGATCTGTCCACGGTGCCGTACACCCTGTCCGATATGGCCGCCGACACCGTCGGTCTGCTGGATGCGCTCGGCATCGACAGTGCGCATCTGGTCGGTGCCTCCCTGGGCGCGATGATCGCGCAGACGGTCGCGATCGAGTATCCCGGCAGAGTGCGCTCACTGACATCGATGATGGCGACGACCGGAGACCCTGGCGTCGGCAGAACCGATCCCGCCCTCCTCGGCGCATCGGGTGCGCCGCCGACGGACCGCGCGGGCTACATCGCCTGGCAGGTCCGGTTCGCGAGACCGTTCGCCGGTCCCGGGTTCGCCTTCGACGAGGCCGAGGTGGCGGAGCGGGCGGCGCGCGCGTACGACCGGGGACGCGACGACGGCGCGATGGCGCGCCAACTGGTCGCGGTCCTGGCATCGGGTGACCGCACGGCCCTGTTGCGGACGCTGCGCGTTCCGACCCTGGTGGTGCACGGCACCGCCGATGTCATGTTCGACGTCAGCGGCGCCACGGCAACCGCCGCGGCGATCCCGGGCGCGAAACTGGTCGTCATCGACGGTATGGGCCACAGCCTTCCCCGGGAGCTGTGGTCCACGATCGCCGGTCACATCGCCGCCCTGGTCCGGGACGCCGAGGACACCGCACGGCGCGAATGACTCTGCCCGCGAGGGAGATCCGTGGTTATCGCCGCTCGCGGCGCAGCTGGATCGGCGCCACCAGGGCGCGGTGGTCGGCGCCCGGTATCCCCACCGTCTCCGCTTTGAGCGCGCGGCCTCCGGCGACGAGGATGTGGTCGATGCCGACCAGAGGCGGGGACTTCTTGTCGGTCGGATAGGTGGCCAGGTGCCCTGCACCGGCCTGCTCGGCAGCGTCGCCGAAGCGGTCCGACGCCAGCACGCGGTATTGCCAGTGATCGTAGGTGGCGTTGAAGTCGCCGCCGACTATCGCGGGCCGGTCCGAGGGCGTCTGTTCCAGAATGTCGCCGAGCCGGGACAATTCGTCGGCCCAGACGTCGGTGCCGAAGACCGGGGGCACCGGATGGAAGGCGTACACCGTGACCGGCCCGGCGTCCGGGATACGGGCGGTCGCCGAGATCTGGTTGAGCACGAACCCGTCGTATTCGACGGTGTCCGACAGCGGGTAACTGCTCCAGATCCCTGTTCCGCTCGCGGTCCTCCCCGGAGCGAGATGCCGGTGGGGCAACAGGTCGTCGAGCCCTGCCCTGCCCAGTCCCTCGACCGCCGCCGGGGTGAGCTCGTTGACGGTGAGTATCGAAACCTTCCGTGCGCGTACCTGGTCGACCAGCGCGCGGGGATCGGCTCCGTCGAACAGCAGGTTGGCCTGCATCACGGTCACGACGGGCCCGTCGTCGCCGTCCGAGCGGCCCATGTACAGCGGAGCCTGCGTCCAGATCGACGCCGCAACGACAACGATCGCCGCCACCACACCGCCGCGGTGCCGCAGCCCCGCGAACGCCACCACCGCAACGGCCCCGGCCCCCATCAGATACGGCGCAAACGAAGCCGCCAAGACCACCACACGCAACCCGGACCGACTGAAGTGCAACGCCACCCCCATGGCCCCCACCACCAGAGCAACCCACGCAACCAGGACGACGCCGCTTCTAACCCATCTCGACCGCACACTCAACCGACGAACACCCCCCGTGGAAAGTTCCGTGACGGCGCGAGCAACTCCGGCACCGTGGTTTCCTGGATGAAGCGTAATCGCACCGGTGCGCTCAGGATCTCGCGGAGGAGGCGGCGTGGGTGTCGAGTTGGACGACGATATTCGTGCGTGGTTGCGGCGCCCGTGGTTCTGGGTGCTGGGGACGCTGAATCCCGATGGCGGGCCGCAGCTGACGCCTATGTGGGTGGGCCTGGAGACGATCGATGGTGCCGAGTGGATCGTGGTGAACACCTCGCGTGGGCGGATCAAGGAGGAGAATCTGCGCCGGGACCCGCGGTTGTCGCTGTGTTCGTTCAATCCCGACAGCCCCTATGAGCGGGTCGAGATCCGTGGGCGCGCAGCGGGTTTCGTGGAAGGGGAGCCCGCGGTGCGGATCATGGACCGACTGGCGCAGAAATACCTTGGTACCGAGACCTTTCCGTGGCTGGTCGACGGCGAGGTGCGGGTGGCGGTGCTCATCGAGCCCGAGCACGTGCACCGGGTCGTGGGTGTGGAGCCGTTCCGCCCCGGTGTCCTGCCCGGCGGCCGGAAGTAGGCGAGTCGACCCCTAGGCGCCCCCGGGGCTCCGGGACAACCCTGATCTTTCCCCCAGATCGGCGCTGACCTGGTGATTTTCTTGGTGGGGCTTGACAGTATGGACGTGTCGGATCGCGTTGACGGCGGTTCGGAGAACTTCGGGAGGAATGGATATGTTCTGGAAGATCCTGGGCGTCGTCGCGCTGGTGTGGCTGGCCTTGATCGTGGTCGGAGCGCTGATCAAGGCGCTGTTCCCGATTCTGATGATCAGTTTGGTGGTGTTCGGGCTGTATCTGCTGTACAAGGCGTTGTCGGGGTCGAACAAGTCGACTGTCGGCAAGGTGTAGTAGTGGGGGGTCACACGGGCCGTTCGGCATCGATTGCCGAACGGCCCGTGCGTGTTTCGGCCTTCATACGGTGTGGTGCTGCCGCCCGCCCGGAAGATCGGTTACGATCTCTGCTGCCTCTCGGTCCAGAAACCGGCCGTTGAGTCAGTCGGCGTGCGGCTGAAGCCGCCATGTGTGATCGGAGGCCGTGCGTTGGTGCATGCCAACGGCGCCGGAACAACCGGCGATCCGATGGGAAACAGTTCGGTGCTTGGGTCCGGTGGCTGCACGTCGGTATCGTCCGGTGGTGACCGTGCGGCGTGAAGGAATCGGCGAACCCGGCGTCGGCATCGATTCGAGCTGGACCTGGCAGGAGCCCTGGCTACTGCTGGTAGAGGACGATGCCGGGGACGCGCTGCTGGTGCAGGAGCTGGTCTCCGACGGAGCGCCCGGGCTGCGGCTCGAATGGGTGCGATCGCTGGCCGAGGCCGCGGCGCGCCTGGACACCGACGCGCCCGACTGCGTCCTGCTGGATCTGCATCTGCCCGACGCGCACGGGCTCGAGGCGCTGGCCAGCATTCGCGAATACACCGACGTCGCCGTCGTGGTGATGACCGGTCTCGACGAGGAGCAGACCGGCCTGGCCGCCGTCGCCTCGGGCGCCCAGGACTATCTGGTCAAGGGCCGTGTGGAACCGGAGCTGTTCGGCCGCGCGGTGCGCTACGCCATCCAGCGCAAACAGGCCGAACGCACCGCCGCGGCGCTGCAGGCCAGTCAGCTGCGCGCCCAGGAGAACGCCCGCCTGGAGCGTGGCCTGCTGCCGACGCCGCTGCTGCCGGCCGACAGCGGTGTCAGCGTCATCGCCCGCTATCGCCCCGGCCGGGCACACGCCCTGCTGGGCGGCGACTTCTACGACGTCGTCCAGGACGGCGACGGCACCGTGCATGCCGTGATCGGCGATGTGTCCGGCCACGGACCGGACGCGGCCGCCGCCGGCGTGGCACTCCGATTGGCCTGGCGCACACTGGTACTCAGTGGAGTGACCGGAGCCCGGCAGCTGCGGGTGCTCGAGCAGGTGCTGCTGGCCGAACGCACCGACCGCCAGACCTTCGCTACGGCCACCACCCTCACCCTGGAGCCGCGCACGGGTTCGGTGCGGGTGTTGCGCGCGGGCCATCCCGGCATGGTGCACCGGCGCGGTGCGGAGCTGCGTTGGATCGAGGTACCCGGCGGCCCCGCCCTCGGTTTCCTGCCCGACCGCGCCGAATGGCCCGTCCAGGAGCTGAGCATGCCCGCCGACGACGGCCTGATGTTGTTCACCGACGGATTGTTCGAAGGATGCGTGGGCAGCGACCGGGCACGGCTCGGCGAACAGGGCATGCTGGAGGTGGCTCGATCCGTCCAGGCCGATCACGCGGAGATCTTCGTCGACGAACTGATCGGACGGGTCGAGGATCTGGCCGGTGCGACGGGCGGCCTGGACGACGATCTGGCCATTCTGTATCTGCGATGGAGCGAGGGCAGGGAGCAGACTCTGTGACACAGGATTCGCGTTTCGTCGGCCGACTGAACGTTCAAACCTGGTTCCAGGTCGTGCTGGCGTCCATGATTCTGGTGGTGATCATCGGGGCGGTCGCGGGCGCCCAGGTCATCGCGAACACCACCCGCATCTCCGATCGACTGCTGGAGCGGACGTTGCCCGCCGCCGCGGAGGCCTACCGGTTGCAGAGCGCGCTGAGTGATCAGGAGGCCGGCGTGCGCGGGTACGCCATCGCCGGGGAGCCGAGTTTTCTGCGGCCCTACGAGGACGGCAAACGGTCGGAGCAACAGTCCGCGGCGCGGTTGCGGGAACTGCTCACCGACCGTCCCGCCCTGCTCGCCGACCTGGACACCATCGAACGGCTGGCCGAGCAGTGGCGTCGCGACTACGCCGAACCTCTGGCCGCGATCCAGGTGCCCGCGCAGACCCGCTCGGTCGGCAGCGAAACCGCGGAGCGCGGCAAGTCCGGCTTCGACGACGTCCGCGCCCAATTCACCCGGCAGAACGACGGTCTCGCCGCCGCCCTGGCCGACGATACCGCCGCCCTGCACCACGCCCGTACCGTGCGCAATGCGGTGCTGGTCGGTCTGCTCGCGATCTTCCTGCTCGCGGGCGCCACCTTCACCGTGCTGGTGCGGCGGCTGGTGGCACGCCCGCTGCGCCGTCTCACCGAATCGTCGCTGCGGGTCGCGGGCGGCGAATTCGATCATCGGATCGAATCCCACGGGCCCGCCGACCTGGCCGCCGTGGCGGTGGCGGTGGAGGATATGCGCCAGCGTATCGTTGCCGAACTGGATTCGTCGCGGTCGCAGGAGTCGATTCTGCTCCAGCAGAAGGAGTATCTGGACTCCCAGGCGATGGAGCTGCGGCGATCCAATGCCGAACTGGAGCAGTTCGCCTACGTCGCCTCCCACGATCTGCAGGAGCCGCTGCGCAAGGTGGCCTCGTTCTGCCAGCTGCTGGAGAAGCGGTACGGCGCACAGCTCGACGACCGCGGCAAGCAGTACATCGACTACGCCGTCGACGGCGCCAAGCGCATGCAGGTGCTGATCAACGATCTGCTCACGTTCTCGCGGGTCGGCCGGATCACCGGCGACAGCACCCCGATCGGCCTCGGCGAACCGCTGGACAAGGCGCTGGACAACCTGTCGTCGGCCATCGAAGATACCGGCGCACGCATCGAACGCCCCGACGAATTGCCGGAGATCGTGGGCGAACCGGTGCTGCTGACGATGCTGTGGCAGAACCTGATCGGCAACGCCCTCAAATTCCGCAGCCCGAATCGGGCGCCGGACATCCGGATCACCTGCGAGCGCGACACCGGCGACGGCTGGCTGCTGACGGTGACCGACAACGGCATCGGCATCGCCCCGGAATTCGCCGACAAGGTGTTCGTCATCTTCCAGCGCCTGCACACTCGCGAGGAGTACAGCGGGACCGGGATCGGGTTGGCCCTGTGTAAGAAGATCGTCGAATTCCACGGCGGCAAGATCTGGATCGACACCGACCACACCGACGGCACCCGCATCTGTTTCACCCTCGTCGGCACCGACACCCCCGCTCTCCCCGCGGCGTTCGTCCCCACCATCGAAGGAGTCCCCTCATGACCGCATCCGGCCGGCCGATCGACATCCTGCTCGTGGAGGACGATCCCGCCGATGAGCTGATGACCCGGGAAGCCTTCGAGGACAACAAGATCGGCAACAACCTGCATGTGGCGCACGATGGCCAGGAGGCGCTGGACTTCCTGTACCGGGAGGGGGCCTATGCGGACGCGCCGCGACCGGACCTGATCCTGCTGGACCTGAACCTACCCAAATACGACGGGCGCGAGGTGTTGAGCAAGATCAAGGCCGACCCGGACCTGGCGTTCATTCCGGTGGTCGTGTTGACCACGTCCGCGGCGGAGGAGGACATCCTGCGCAGCTATCAGTTGCACGCCAACGCCTATGTCACCAAACCGGTCGACCTGGACCAGTTCATCGCGGCGATCAAGCATATCGATGAATTCTTCGTCCAGGTCGTGTGCCTGCCCCCGGTGAAATAGGCGGCGTCAGCCCCCGAAGTAGTACAGCTCGAATCCCACCGCCCGCTCGGCCGGGAAGCCCGGCTGCGGCGCGGTGGCCAGGTCGACGATGGCGCGGGCCTGCTCCGGGATCGGTGCAGGGCTCAGCGCCGCCAGGTAACGGGCATGGGCGACAAGGGATTCCACGGCCACCTCGACCGTGTTCGTGACGTCGACCGCGTGGCTGACGACCGGTCCCGCCACCGCCGCCCAGCGCGGCGACCAGATCGGCAGCTCGGCCAGTTCGGGGAAGATCCACTCGTTGCCCGCGTCGGAGACGGCGTCGAGCCCGGCGCGGCCGACGGCGCGATGGTCGGCGCTGTTGGCGTATCCGGGTGCCCAGGCATCGCCGAAGTGGGCCAGGATCACCATCTCCGGGCGGTGCCGCCGGATCGCCGCGGCCAGATCGCGGCGCAGTGCCAGGCTGTATTCGATTCGGCCGTCCGGGTAATCGAGGAATTCCACCTCGTGCACACCGACCACCTTCGCCGCCGCGATCTCCTCCGCCTCCCGCAGCGGACCGGCCTTTTCGGGCGGCAGTCCCGCGATACCCGCCTCACCCCTGGTGACCAGCAGGTAGCGGACGTCCTTGCCCTGCTCGGTCCACCGCGCGACCGCGGCGGCCGCCCCGTATTCGATGTCGTCGGGATGGGCGACGATCACCAGACCGCGCTGCCAATCCTCGGGTACCTGTTCCATGCGGCCATTCAAGCATCGGTGACGAGGTCAACGGCTCGGTCACGGCAATCTGCTCGACCGCTGCGGCAGTTGCCGACTATTTGCCAATCGGCTCGAGTGGCATCCGGAGCTCCACCACCGTGCCCGCTTGTCCGGTACTGACGGTCGCCCCCGGAACCAGCGCCCCGATAATCGTCAATCCCCGTCCCCGCCGCGGATCGGGCGGCGTGTCCCGCGGCTTCCAATGTCCGCCGTCGGCGATGGTGATCCGCAGCTCGGCACCGACCACCGCGGCTTGCAGCCGGACCAGCCCGCCCTCGCCCCGATAGCCGTGCTCCATTGCATTACTGCAGGCCTCGGTCGCCGCGAGCAGCAGATCGTAGGTGCGGTCGGAGTCGACCCCGCAGCGCATCAACCACTCGCGCAGCAGTTGGCGGACGTCGGCGAGTCTGTTCGGGATCGCGGGGAAACTCAGATCCAGCGGGTCCGGTGGACCGTCGATTCTGGGCCGGCGAAGCGTGGTCACCATGCTGCCTTCCTGTGCGGCGTGGTCAGCGACAGCAATGACGCGCCCCGGTAAGGGTCCGCCGCTCTGGTCATCTCACCGCCGCTGGTTCTCGTTTCTCGCGGCGGCGACCATCGGCCTTCTCCGCGAGAATGGCCGCCAGCCGCCGTCGGTCTAGTACGCTCGTTGGTAGCTATACCCAGTGAATCGGCGGCCATTCGGATCTACGGCGAAAACCGCATACCGCGCCTCGATGATTACCGACACACCCATCGGGTAAGTAAAGTGCGGGAGACAAGTTCCCTGTCCGCGTCGCGGCGTGCGCGGCGGAAGTTCGAGGCTCCAGAGGTGGAACGTGGTTTATACGGAGGGCCGGTCTGTGAGCGGTGAAGGTACATCTCGGATGCTGGACGTCAAGGTGCATACACAGGGCACTACGACGGTGATCACCGTTCGCGGGGAGATCGACATCGCGTCGGTGCCACACCTGCAGTCCGCCCTCGCGGAGGGGCAGCAGGGCGGGAGGCCCGTGGTGGTCGACATGTCGAACGTCGGCTTCATGGGCTCGGCCGGACTGAGCGCACTGCTGGTCGCCTCGGAGGCGGCCGAACCGCAGCGCCTGCGGGTCGTGGCCTCCGATGCCGTGCGCCGCCCCATCGAGGTGACCGGACTGGACAAGCTGCTGGCGATGTACCCCGACCTGGACGCCGCGCTCGCGGCCGGCGGGATGACGGCGAAGAACTGACGCCCGGTTCAGCGGACCGCCGCGGCCACGCGTTCCAGGACCGGACGCCAGGTCTCGAGCGGTGCGACCGCGAGTCCCACAACCTTGCCCGCGTCGTCGGCGCGGGGCCACGGCCGCGGCGATCTCTCCGACGTTACCGGGGGCGGCTGACGGCGGTTCCCCATGCCGAGGCCGCCACCCGGTCGAGAACCGGACGCCAGGTTTCGAGCGGTGCGGTGGTGTGGCCGACGATCTTGCCCGCGTCGTCGGCGCGACGCAGGGCCACGGCGGCGGCGAAATCCGGGTCGGATTCGAACGCGCTGATCTCGTCGGTGGTCATCGGGCCGCCCTGGATGATCAGCGTGCGCTTGCTGGAGGGCGACAGCTGCCGCGCATGTGTCGAATCCGCCGCCGCCAGATAGCGTTTGGCGACGACATGGAGCTCGACCAAGCGGGCCACCCGCGGACCGAGCAGGTCCCGCACTGCGGAGGCGCCGTGGCGGCCGTGGCCGGCGTCGTCGCCGGGCACCAGCACATGGCCGATGTCGTGGACCAGCCCGGCCGCCTGTAGTTGCTCGTCGGCGGGGAAGTCGCGGCGTAGCAACTCGGCGCACTGGCGGTCGTGGTCGAGGATGTCCACCGGGTCGCCGCTGCGGTCGGGGGCGTCCCAGGTGTCGGCGCAGGCGGCCAGCAGGGCCATCAGTTCGTCCACCGAGGTGAGTGGTCGCGGCGTCGTCATGGCGTGCGACCGTAGCGGTGCCGGGCGAACGGTGCGTGTCTCGGCAGAGGTCGGCCGTCGTGCTCGTCGGTGGTGAGCAGCCGCGGCCACGGTGCCCGGTGGGCGCGGCGGCGGCGATGCCGAATCCGGTGTGGCAGTCTGGGCGCATGCGAGTGGCTGTTGTCGCGGGACCGGATCCTGGGCATGCGTTTCCGGCTATCGCGCTCTGTCTGCGATTGCTGGCCGCGGGTGACGAACCGGTCTTGTTCACCGGGCCCCGATGGTTCGAGGCGGCGCGGTCGGCCGGGATCGGGGTGCGGCGGTTGAAGGGGCTGGCGCCGCGTCCGCAGGACGACGATCGCGACGCCGGTCAGCGCATCCATCAGCGGGCCGCCCACATCTCCACCGAAATCCTGCCGGACCTGAGCGCCATGCTGCCGGAGCTGGTGGTGTCGGACGTGCTGACCGCCGGGGGCGGGATGGCCGCCGAACGGCTCGGTGTGCCCTGGATCGAGTTGTCGCCGCATCCGCTGTATCTGCCGTCGAAGGCGTTGCCGCCCATCGGAAGTGGGCTGGCCGCGGGGGAGGGGTTGCGCGGCCGGGCCCGGGATGTGGTGCTGCGCGGCATGACCGCCCGCGCGCTGCACCGCGGCGAACGGCAGCGAGCGGCCGCGCGGGCCAGTGTCGGCCTGCCCGAACAGGATCCGGGCCCCGACGCCCGCCTCATCGCGACCCTGCCCGCCCTCGAGGTGGAGCGTCCCGACTGGCCCGCCGACACGCACCTGATCGGCCCGCTGCTGTGGGAGCCGACCGCCGATGTGCTCCCGCTGCCGCCCGGGGACGAGCCCCTGGTGATGGTCGCCCCCTCGACCGCGCACACGGGCGTGTCCGGCATGGCCGAGGGGGTGGTGTCCGCCCTCGAGGGATCAGGGGTGCGCGTGGCGGTCTCGATGCTCGGCACACCCCCGTCGAACCTTCCGCCCTGGGCCACCGCCGGTCTGGGCCGCCAGGACGAACTTCTGCGCCACGCCGCGGTCGTGGTCGGCGGCGGAGGCCACGGTCTCCTGGTGAAATCCCTGCTGGCGGGCGTGCCGATCGTCACCGTGCCCGGCGGCGGCGACCAATGGGAGCTGGCCAACCGGGCAGCCCGCCAGGGCAGTTCGATCGTGGTGCGCCCGTTCTCCGCCGAAGCGGTCCGCGAGGCAGTCCGGCGCACGCTCGACGACCCCTCCTACCGCGCAGCCGCAGCGTCCGCCGCGGCATCGATGTCCGAGGTGGCCGATCCCGTCGAGATCTGCCACCGCGTGCGTGACGCCGCCCCGGCCCGATAGGCGCTCGAACCGGTGCGGCCGGATCCGGCGGATTCGCGGGCAGGTAGCCTCGATACGGTGCGATTGACTGACTTCCGAGAGCTGTTGCACGGCGAATTCGGCGTGGCCCGCGGCGACGCCCTGCTGACCGACCACACCCTCCCCACTCTGGGCGGCCGCACCGGCGCCCGAGCCATCGAGGACGGCGTAGACCCCCGCGACGTCTGGCGAGCCCTCTGCGCCGAATTCGACGTCCCCCGCTCCCGCTGGTAACCCATGACCCTGAACAACCGCCACCGGCTCGACGCCCGGCTGCGGATGATCCCGGTCGATCGGGAGCAGTTGTGCCGCGAGGTAGCGGATGCTCATCCGGTGGACTACGCCTCGCTGCGGCGGACCGGTATCGATCTGTTCGTCCTCGGCCGCTATCCCGAGGCGCTCGACCTGCTCGATCGCGCACTCGAGCTCGCCGATTCGGACGAACGCCGAACCGCGGTGCTGCTGAATCTCGGTGACTGCCATCGCTATCGCGGTGATTATGTCGCGGCGGAAAGGCTTTACGAGCAGGCGGCGGATCTTGCGGCCGCTTCCGCTACTGAGCTGCGATCGTTCGTATGGCAGCATCGCGGCAAGATGTTGGCCGAGTTGGGGCGGACCGAGCCCGCGCGTGCGCTGCTGGAACAGGCGCTACGTTTACGCGCGGGTGCGCCCGCGCTGGCGGCATCGACTCAGGCCGCATTGGATCGACTGGAGGAGCTCGTGATCCCGCTTCCACCGAAAGTGGTCGCGCTGCTGGGTGATTCGCCGACTCGGTCGGTGGATCACGAAGGACGTAGTGGGGGAGTGGAGTTCGTCAATGGGGCCTATTGGATGAAGCGGGGGACGGAGGCTGTGGGGGAGTACGAGCGGCTGGTGTGGTTGGGGGAGCAGGGGGTTCGGGTGCCTGCGGTTGCGGTGTTCGAAGGGGATGTGCTGGTGCTCGAGGATGCGGGGGTGGCGAGTTCGGCGGCGCATGAGTCGCCGGGGGTGTTGCTGGGGCAGGTGTTGCGGCGGTTGCATGACATCCGGGTGTCGGACTGCCCATTCGATGGGCGGCTGGATGTGGTGCTCGCGCAGGCGCGGCGCAGGGTGGTGGAAGGGCTGGTGGATGCCGATGATTTCGATGACGACCGTCGCGGGTGGACACCGGAGCAGGTGCTCGAGCGACTGCTCGCTGAGCGCCCCGAGGAGACGGAACTCGTTGTCGCGCATGGAGATTACACGCCGCCAAATGTTTTGGACGGCGGGATCGTGATCGATGTCGGGCGGCTGGGGGTGGCCGACCGGTATCGGGATCTGGCGCTGGTCCATCGGGACCTGCTCGACGATTACGGCCCGGACGAGGTGGCGGCCTTCTTCGCCGCCTACGGGCTGGCCGACCCCGATCCGGTCCGCCTCGAGTATTACCGGCTGCTGGACGAATTGTTCTGAGGCATCAACCGACGAGCACCTTGTCGGCATCGGCGTCGGCCTCGACTCGCTTTACCCGAACCCGGCGATGGAACAGCGCGAACGACAGCACACCCAGCAGGATGCCGGCCCCGCTCGCCACCGCAACCGCGGCGTCCAGACCGGACACGAACTGCGGCAACGCAATTCGATAACCGTCGCCCGCCGCACTGCGAAACACCGTGCCCAGCAACGCAACCCCCAATGCCAGACCCAGCTGCCGAGCCGTATTGACCGCCCCGGCCGCCGTCCCGCTCTGCTGCGGCGGCACCGCCGCCATCCCGACCGCCACCAGCGCCGGAGCCATCACGCCGACACCGACGCCGACCACCACATAGCCGAGAAGCAGAGCGCTCCAGGACGATTCGGTATCGATCACACCGAGTAGACCGGTGCCGACCCCGATCACCACGAGCCCACCGCCGACCGTCCACTTCGGCGCCGCATCGTGCAGGATCCGGCCGAACACGCCCGACACCAGGAAGGCCGTCGCCGCCATCGGCAGCATGGACAGCCCCGCCCGCAACGGCGTCAGGTGCAACTGCTGCTGCAGCCACAGCGAGATCAGCGGGCTGACGGCGAAGGCGGCGAAGTTGAGCCCGGTGGCCGCGATCAGTGTCGCGCCGAATTCGCGGTTGCGCAGCAGTGCGAGCGGGAACATCGGTGCCGCACTGCGGGTTTCGACCACCGCGAAAACCAGCACCGCGACCGCGCCCCCGATCAGCGTGACCAGTGCCTGCGCCTCGCCCCAGCCGTGCTCACCGGCGCGGATGATGCCGTAGGTGATGGCCGTCGCGGCCACCGCGAACGCCACCATCCCGGCGAGATCCACCCCGCGCCCGGCGCGCCGCGGCGACGGCCCGAACACCCAGGCGGACAAGACGATCGTCACCGCCGCCACCGGCAGATTCACGAAGAAGATCCACCGCCACGACAGCAGATCGGTGAGCACGCCGCCCAGCACCACCCCGATACCGGCCGCCGCGCCCGCGACGGCACCCCAGGCGCCGAAGGCGACGCCGCGGTCACGGCCGGTATAGGTGGCATGCAGCAGCGACAACGTGGTCGCGAACATGGCCGCGCCGCCGATACCCTGGAAGGCCCTGGCCGCCACCAGAATTCCCGGCGACTGCGCGATCCCGCACACGAGCGAGGCCGCCGCGAAGACCGCCAGCCCCACCAGATAGGTGGGTTTGGCGCCCACCCGGTCGGCCAGCGATCCGAGCACCAGCAGCAGCGCCGCCAACGCCAGCGCGTACCCGTCGACCACCCACTGCAGCCCGGACAGGCCGGTGCCCAGATCGGCGGCGATATCGGGCAGCGCCACGTTGACGATGGTGACGTCGATGAGCAGCATCAGCGTGCCGAGACACGCCGCGAACAAGGGGAGCCATTTCCGCACGGCGACCTCCAGAAGTGAACGAACGATATCGACGCCCAAGCCTGCGGGATGCTTGAATATCCACCTAGCTGTCCGCCCTTCTCTATTGGATTCCTCCTATGTCGCGTGAAGATATCGCCGAAACCTCCGTTTCCGATCTGCTCGACAAGCAGATCGTGCACGCGCTGATCACCGATGCGCGCATCCCGTTCGCCAAGCTAGGCGCGATCCTCGGCGTCTCGGAACAGACCGTCGCGCGGCGCTATCGGTCGTTGCGCCAGCGCGGCATCATCCACCTCTCGGGCCTGGTGAACGCGGTTCCGCTCGGGCACACCCGCTGGATGCTGCGACTGCGTTCCACCCCCGACAAGGCGTTGCGGCTGGCCGAATCGCTGGCGCGGTTCCCGGACGTGAGCTGGGTGTCGCTGCTGTCGACCGGTTCGGAGGTGGCCTGTGTGAGCCGCCCGGAATCCACCGAACGGCGCGATGCGCTGCTGCTGCACACCCTGCCGCGCGCGGCGCAGGTGACCGAGATCCGTGCCCACGAGGTGATCCATCGCTTCCCGCTGGAGTCGGAGTGGCCGCACTACGACGGTCTGCTGACCGCCGACCAGCGCCGGGCGCTGGGAGAGCGGCCGCCGGTGCGCGACGACGGCCCGGATGCGCCGGTCGATCTGTCGACGGCCGATCAGGTGATGCTGGCGATCCTGGCCCGCGACGCCCGCGCCCCCTATGCCCGGATCGCCGCCGAAACCGGGTGGAGCCCAACCCGAGTGGCGCGGCGCATGGACGAGCTGGTCGAGGCCGGGGTGCTGTACTTCGATATGGATTTCGCGATCGAACGCATGGGGTATGCGGTGCGTGCCCTGCTGTGGATGCGTACCCGGCCCGCGGATCTCGAGGAGGCGGGCAGCGCCATCGCCACCCATCCGGAGGCCGCATTCGTCGCCGCGACCACCGGCCCGACCAATCTGGTGGCCTCGATCATCTGCCGCGACACAGCCCATCTGTATCGCTACGTCACCGAGAAGCTGGGCACGCTCGACGGCATCGCCGATATCGAGATCACTCCCGCCCTGCGGGTGCTGAAACAGGCCCAGGCGCTGATGCATACCGACCGCGTCACCCTGGTTCCCGAACCGAATCGCAGGTAGTTCGCCGGCGGACACGCGTGTCGTGGGCGCGTCGCTTGCCTCGAACACGTGTTCGTCTAAGCTGGCCGTCAGAACTTGTCGGTGCCGCCCTCTAACGTGGGCGTCAACCACACAACGAGATCACCCGTCGAGAAGGGGAACCAGACGATGGCACCACAGGCTTACGACCGCGACAAGGCGCTGGAGCTTGCGCTCGCGCAGGTCGAGAAGAGCTTCGGCAAGGGCGCGGTGATGCGCCTGGGCGAGGAGGCACGCCAGCCCATCTCGGTCATCCCGACGGGGTCGATCGCGCTGGATGTGGCGCTCGGTCTGGGTGGTCTGCCGCGCGGACGCATCGTGGAGATCTACGGTCCGGAATCCTCCGGTAAGAGCACCCTCGCGCTGCATGCCGTCGCCAATGCGCAGGCCAACGGCGGTGTCGCGGCGTTCATCGACGCCGAGCACGCGCTGGATCCGGAGTATGCCCGCAAGCTCGGCGTCGACACCGATGCGCTGCTGGTCTCCCAGCCCGACACCGGTGAGCAGGCCCTCGAAATCGCCGATATGCTGGTGCGTTCCGGCGCGCTGGACGTCATCGTTATCGACTCGGTGGCCGCGTTGGTGCCGCGCGCCGAGATCGAGGGCGAGATGGGCGACAGCCACGTGGGCCTGCAGGCCCGCCTGATGAGCCAGGCGCTGCGCAAGATGACCAGCGCGCTCAACAACTCCGGCACCACCGCCATCTTCATCAACCAGCTGCGCGAGAAGATCGGCGTGATGTTCGGCTCGCCCGAGACCACCACCGGTGGTAAGGCGCTGAAGTTCTACGCGTCGGTGCGCCTGGATGTGCGGCGCATCGAGACGCTCAAGGACGGCACCGACGCGGTGGGTAACCGCACCCGGGTGAAGGTCGTCAAGAACAAGGTCTCGCCGCCGTTCAAGCAGGCCGAGTTCGACATCCTGTACGGCGTGGGCATCTCCAAGGAGGGCTCGATCATCGATATGGGTGTCGAGCAGGGCTTCATCCGCAAGTCCGGCTCCTGGTACACCTACGAGGGCGATCAGCTCGGTCAGGGCAAGGAGAACGCGCGCAAGTTCCTGCTGGAGAACACCGACGTGCGCGACGAGATCGAGAAGAAGATCAAGGAAAAGCTCGGTATCGGTGCCGATGTCACCGCAGACGCGGGTGCCGAGGCGCCCGTCGACTTCTAACCGATGCCAGACCGGGAAGCGTCAGGGCCCCCTCCCCTTCAGGGCCCTGACGTGACTCGGCTCGATGCGGTGGAACGGCTGCGCCGGCAGCTGGCCGAGATGGAGGGCGGCCGCCCCGCCGGGGATTCGGAGGAGCGGCCGAAACCGGTTCGCTCGCACCGCCGTTCCCGCCGGGGGAGGAATAGTGCAGGGCCGGAAGGGAGCTCGAGCGGCCTGTGGCGTTCCGATGGTGGCCCGGTGGATGCGGCCATCGGCGATCCGCACCAGGGAGACGCGGGGTTCCCTGGTGCGGAGGGGTTCGGGCGCCGCCCGGCGAGATCGTCGCGGCGGTCCCGTCACCCCGACCCGACCAGTTCATCGAGCGTGCTGTCTTCGGGCGATACCTCGTCGCCCGGATCCGAATTCGAGGAGTCGGTTGCCCCGGATGATTGTGCGCCGGTGGATGGTTCCGGCGACCCGGCGAGTGTCCTCGGATATGGCTCGCGACCGACAGATTCGTCGGCGGTAGTCCGAGGTGAACGTCGGTCGGCCCACACGGGCGGTGGGGCGGACAACCCTCGGGGCGTCATCTCCTCGGGCGACGGCGACCCCGAGCGACCGTTGACGGATACCCCTCGGGGCGGCCGGTCGGCTGATTCCGGGCGGGGAGGCAGGCGCGGTGCACGACGGCGTGACGGCGGCTCCGAAGGTGAGCCGCACGGCGGGGGCACCGAGGCGCAGGCGAAGGATGTGTGCCTGCGTCTGCTGACCGACCGAGCGCGCAGCCGGGCCGAACTGGCCGACAAGCTGGCGGCCAAGGGGTTCACCGCCGAGGTCGCCGAGCGGGCCCTGAACCGCCTCGCCGAGGTCGGCCTCGTCGACGACGCCACCTTCGCCGAACAGTGGGTGCACTCCCGCCATACGTACTCCGGCAAGGGGAAGAAGGCCCTAGCCGAGGAGCTGCGCCGCAAGGGCGTGGCCTCGACCGACGCCCAACCGGCCCTCGCCGCCGTCACCGCCGACGACGAATACGCCCGCGCCACCGGCCTGGTTCGCCGCAAACTGCAGACCCTGTCCCCGGACCTGGAGCGCGACAAGGCGATCCGCCGCCTCGTCGGCATGCTCGCCCGCCGTGGCTACAACCCGTCCACGGCACATGCCGTGGTCATGGCCGAACTGGCGGATGCGGGCTTCGGCATCACCGAGTCGCCGGACGGCTCGCGTTCGCGCCGAAGCGCTGGGCCCACCGAACCGCCACACGGTCCGGACGCCGACGAGGCCGCAGTCGATCTCGTCCGCCGCAAACTACGCACCTTGCCGCGAAACCTGGACCCGGACAAAGCGCTTCGTCGCTTGGTCGGCGCGCTCGCCCGGCGCGGCTACAGCGCGTCCACCGCCTACGCGATAGCCAAAGCCGAACTCGCGGCAGCGCATTCGGAGGACGATCGGTAACCTTCCGGCGAGGCGGTCGTTTCTCGTTGATCAGCAGAGAATCTCGCTTCCCGTCGCACGGCGACGGGAACACTCACTTCTGCGGGATCCGCCCGGTCGAGCCGCAACCCGGTCTCCGCACCCGCCTGCCCCGCCCAGGCCACAAGGCCGAGCGTGACCGCCCGGCCGCAACAACATTCGCCACCATTCGCTTCATCGACGGCACTCCTTCATCACCGCCGTTCGGCGGTGTCGGCGCGAGGTCAGCGGTGTTGATCTCGGCCGAGGCAGCCGACAGTTGTGGCGCCCCCTGATGCCGGGGCGCCGCTGCGACAGCCCGTCAGCTGCCGCGGTTTTCGCCGAGTTCGTCGACGATCGGGCCGGCGGGGACGTCCTTCTCCTGTTCGGCCAGGCCCGGGTGGGTGTGGGTGCGGCGCTGGGCGGCCCGGTCGGCGGGGGCTCGGTCGGGAGCGAGGTCGACCGATTGCAGGACCTCGGTGATGTTCGCGTAGGACTCCGGCGGGATGGCGCGCAGGGCGCGGACCGTGTCGTCGTCGGCGCCCGCCTGGGTGGCGTAGCGCACCAATTGGTCCTTGTCCGCGGGGAAGTCGGCGTCCGAGAGGGCCTGCCGGACACTGTCGACATCGGTTGCCACCATCGCGAAACCTCCTCGAGCTCGGGTTTGTGGTTCGGGCGGTCGTCCAGCGGCAGTACCCGGCACGGGGTGCGGCAAACGGCAAGATCGCGAAATCAGCCGTGGTTCTCGAGGACTACTACTCACCTTCGGATCGGGTGGACTCGAGGAGTCTCGCTACCGCGGTGGCGAATTCGCCAGGGTTGTGGGAGTGCACACGGTGGCCGACCGGGATGGTGACCATTTCGGCATTCGGGAGCGTATGAGTCAGCTGTTCCAGCCGGGCGGGGGCGATATGGCTGCTGGGGCCGCCGCTGATCACGAGGGTCGGCATGGTGAGGGTGCCGAGCCGCGACCACCACTCGGGGTCCGGTTGGCGCAGATGGGCCACCAGGGGCCGAATGGAACGATGGTCGAATTCGCGGGTACGGCGCAGGCCGTCGAGTTGGGCCAGCAGGATCGGGGCCAGGTGGCGCATGCGGTGGCGCGGGGCGGCCGCGGCGTCGCGGGGCGGGGGCGGAGTGTCCTCCAGGACAAGGGTCCGCAACCGGTCGGGGGCGGACTGGGCGACGAGGGTGGCGATATAGCCTCCGAGTGAGTGCCCGATCAGGTCCACCCGGGGCAGTGCCAGCCGATCCAAGGCGGAGACGACCGTCGATCGGAACAGGTCGAAATCGTAATGGCCTGGCCGCCAACTACTTCCGTGACCCGGAAGGTCGAATGCGATCGCTCGGCACCCTATCGTTGCCAGCCCTTCGGCAATAGCGTCCCAGGTAGCGGCGGTACTGGCGAGGGCGTGCAGGAAGACCACGGGTCGGCCCCGGGGATCCCCGGTTTCGCGGTAGCCGACGACTGCGCCGTCGAGGTCGAGGGCCCGAGCGGTGGTTGTCGGCCTGTCTGAGGTCACGGGAGGCCATGATAGGGCGGCTCACCCAGTTCCCATCGTGAAACCAGCGCGCCGGAAAATCGGGCGACGCGTGCCCGCCGCGCTGCTAGCATCCGCGTCATGACCTTCTTCCACCTGCGTTGAGGACCCGTCGGCGAGACGAGGAGCTCCCGTCGCCGGCGATGCGGAACGGCGTGGTGTCGTTGCGGGCCTCGATGTGGGAGAAGTACGTTCATCATGAGCATTCGCCTGGTGGCGCGGTGCGTGCGTGGTTTGGAATCCATTGTCGCCGCGGACATTCTGCGGCTGGGTCTCGGCAAGATTTTCGAGTTGGGACATCGCGAAATACATTTCGAGCAGCCCCGGCCGCATCCGGCGACGACGCGGCTGTGGACCGCCGACGACGTCTTCGTGCTGGTCGGCTGCGCGCCGGATATCGGTTCGACCAAGGACTCGGTGGCGGCGCTGGAAGAACTCGCCGCGGCCCTTCAGCCCCGATTGCTGCGGGAATCGCGATGCGGCTGTGGCGGCCCGGACGGGTTCGGCAGCGGTGTGGAGGTGTCGGCCTCGTTCCTGGGCCGGCGCAACTTCAACCGCTACGACGTCGAGGACGTCGTCGGCCGGGCACTGGCCCGCCGCCTCGGCCTTCGCTATCACACCCGCCGCAACGGCACCCGCCCACCCGAATCCTGCAGCGCCTGGCGAGTACACCTCGACGGAACACGCGCCCGCCTACTGCTGCGCCTCGCCGACCGCCCCCTGCACCGCCGGGCCTACAAGCAACACACCATCCCCGGCACCCTGCACCCCCCGCTGGCATCGGCCATGGCCCACCTCGCCGACATCCGCCCCGGCAACCAAGTCCTCGACCCATGCTGCGGCGCCGGAACCCTACTCATCGAAGCATCCCTCCTCCAGCCCACCGCCTCCTACACCGGCTTCGACCTGAACCCCACCGCCATCCAGGCAGCACAACGAAACATCACGACCATGTCTGCTTGTTTGCCACCGGCACAAGCGGATTCCGCCCGAGAACATGCCGGAACGCCGCGAACACCAGCCGAGTCGATATGGCTGCGAAGAGGATCGGCCGCCGAGCCCGCGCACGGGGAAGCGGAGATTCGGCGGGCGGATGCGGGGGAGCTGCCATTGCGGGAGGGCAGTGTGGATCGGGTTGTTTGTAATCCGCCGTGGGGTGAGCAGGTTTTGGGGCGAGGGTTGCTTGCCGGTGATTCGCGGCGGCTGTGGGGTGAGTTGCGGCGGGTGGTCGCAGCCGAGGGGATTGCCGTGGTGTTGGTGCCTGATCCAGGTGAGCTTGCCGCTGCCGTGAACGCCGGGTTTGCGCCGACATATGTTCAGCAGGTGCGGGTCTCGGGGAGGCAGTCGTTTCTCGTTCGACTCACGCCGCAGCATGCCGGAGTGCGGCGAAACGGCAAGCGCTCCCTGAGGCCGTGAAATGTGGTGTCGCCGATCGCTTTTCCCGTGGCAGGATCGAGCGGGAGTGCCGGTCCGGCCACGGGGGCGGGTGAACGACGGACGATCAGGACGGAGAAGGCTGCAGCATGCGGATTCGGGGCGGACGCGAGGCGGCGGCGGTCGAGGTGGCCGAGCCGTTGATCGGGGTGGAGCAGTATGCGGCGCCGGATTGGGCGCAGCTCAGTACCGAGGCGGTCGGCGCCGGATTTCGGCAGGCGGTGCGGGCGCTTCCGGCGGCCGTGTCTGTGCTGCTGCGGCTGGCGTGGCGGGCCTCGCCGGGGCTGACGATGCTCGCGGGAACCATCCACCTCGTGTCCGGAAGCGTCACCACCTTCGGGCTGCTGGCCACGGCGGATGTGTTCACCTCGCTGCTGTCGGACGTCCCGACGCCGACCCGGGTGATGGACGCACTGCCCGCGGTCGCGGTGGTGGTGGCCGCCTACGCCGGGCGGGCACTACTCCAGGCCGCGGCCGCAACGGTGGACGGTGCGCTGCGGCCCCGGGTCGTCACCTCCGCCGACGCCGAGGTCACCGCCGCGCTCACCCACTGCCGGCTGCTCGCTTTCGAGGATGCGGACTTTCGCGAATTGGCCAGGCGTGCAACCGAAGACGGTGTGCTGGCGGTGGAGGTCGGCTTCCGGCAGCTGCCCGAGCTGGTATCGGCCGTGGTCGCCGTGGTGGCCGCGGCGGTGGCGGCGGGCCTGCTGAATCCCTGGCTGGCGCCCGCGCTGCTGTTGGCGGCGCTGGCCGACGGCTGGGCATCCGGGCGGGTGGCCAATCTGCGTTACCGGTATCAGCTCGACACCTTGGTCCGCACCATGCGCAAGGAAGTGGTGCGCGATGTGGCGGTGGACCGCGGCTTCGCGCTCGAACGGCATGCGCTCGGCCTGCAGGACCGGCTGCTCGCGGAGTATCGGCGCATCGCCGAGAGCATCATGCGCGACGAGATCCGGCTCGAGCGCCGCAGCAGCGTGGTGGAGCTGATCGGCCGTGCCGGCTCCGGGATCGGCAGCGGCGTGGCGTATCTCGTGCTCGGGCTGTTGCTGTTCACGGGCTCGCTGGCCCTGGCGAAGGCCGGCAGTGCCGTACTGGCCCTGCGTACCGCGGGCAACGCGCTGACCTCCCTCACCGAGAACGTCAACTACCTCTACGAGAATTCGTTCAACCTCGAGTTCTACACCAAACTGCTCGAGCAGGCCGCCGAGCACCGCCTGCCGACCTCGGGGCTGACGGCACCGGCCGACCCGGCCGAGATCCGACTCGAGAACGTGTCTTTCACCTACCCGGGACAGGACACACCGGCATTGTCGGAGATCAGCCTCACCATCCGTCGCGGCGAGGTGGTCGCCCTGGTCGGCGAGAACGGTTCGGGCAAAACCACTCTCGGCAAACTGATCACCGGACTGTATCCGCCCAGCAAGGGGGCGATCTACTGGGACGACATCGATCTCTCCGTCGCCGAACCGCGGTCGGTGCACAGCCGGATCGCGGTCATCGCCCAGGAGCCCGCCCGCTGGCCGATGACCGCCTACCACAATGTCGTCGTCGGCCGACTGGACCGGCCCGATCGGGAGGCGGCGTGGCAGGAGGCCATCACCGCCTCGGGCGCCGATCAGGTGATCGACACCCTGTCGCTGCGCGAGAAGACGGTGCTGTCCAAGCGATTCAACGCCGGCACGGATCTGTCCGGAGGGCAGTGGCAGCGCATCGGCGTGGCCCGCGGCATCTATCGCGACGCCGCGGTCCTTATTGCCGACGAGCCCACCGCCGCACTCGACGCCAAGGCCGAGGCCACGGTGTTCGCCGGTCTGCGCCACGCCGGAAGCGGACGCACGACGGTTCTGGTCACCCATCGGCTGGCCAATATCAAGGACGTCGACCGCATCGTCGTGCTCGATCACGGCCGCATCATCGAGGCGGGCACCCACGCCGAACTGATGCGGCACCGCGGCCGCTATCACGAACTGTTCGACCTGCAAGCCGCCGCCTATCGTGACGCCGAGGAGTGACCCGGGGGCTCATGACTCGGGAAGCGGGATCAGCTCCAGATGTTCCGCCGGTGCCGCCGCCTTCGTGCAACCAGTGCGCGCCGCGACCACATTCACCCCACCCCGATGCGCAACCAACCACCGCCCGCACACACACCGCAGGTAGCGAACCGAACCATGGGCCGACACGAACATCGGCGACGACCAGGAGCATGCGGGGCAGGTTGCGGACATAGCAGCCCACTCTGGGGATTGGTCGGATGTATTGCAATCACCGCCGCGGCGTGGCGGACGAATTCGTCGGCGGCGCCGCGGTGATCGCGAACTGTGATCGGCGTTACGATGATTCATCGGCCGAACCGAGGAGGGGCGCGTGGTCGACTCGGTTGCCCTCTACTACCCGCACATCCATATTCGCGATGACGACTGGCTGAAGTACGCGGTGCTGTACTGGCCCAGAATGACCAGGCTGCGACCGTTCGGCTATCCCACATCCGACTCGTCGGTTGCCCGGATCCTGCGAGATCGGGAGCGCTGGCTGGTCGATCTGGCACCCCCGGCGTGGGCGGCCGACGAAGTCGGGCAACTGTTTCTGGCTCTGCTGGACAGTCGCTCGGATGAGCTGCGGCACAGTTTCGGGATCGGCCGCCGACGCCGGTGGGTGGTCGACTCCTCGTCGAGCTCGTTCGCCGGGCACAGCGGATCACAGACGGGCGGTCACCCCCGATCCGGCGAACGCGTCGCGCCCGCATTCGATTCCCGGCTCGGATATCTGAATATCGACAAGGTCGATACACGCGTGTTGGCGGCCTTACTGGACGCGGGCCTGGCCATTACGGTTACCGGCCTCGGCATGTGGGTGGGAATGCATCCGAAACTCGCCTCGATCTACAGCTGCGCCCTGACCGAGCGCATCGCGATCGCGAACCACCTGCACCCGGTGACCGACCAGGAACTGCCCCACACGGCCCTCTCGGGGTGGACGGTCGAGCGGTTGATGCAGGTCCTGCTGGACGAACCGGCCACGGACGAGAGCAGGCCCCGTACGGATCTGTCGGACGCGTTCGTGTTGCTGGCGTTCAAAACCGTTGTCCCCGACGGCCTGTCCCGCCAGCCGATCGAGAAGATCCTCGAAGTCCGCGCCCGATTCGGCACCGAACTCGACGCCTTCCGTTCCTACGTCACCGACCAGGCTCGTCAATTGGCGGAGCTACAAGATATCCGTGACCTCCCGGTCTTCGAGGAATACCTGCGCACCGAGGTCGAGCACACTGTCACCACGCACCTGAGCGAGCTGCGAGAACGATTGCGCAGCATCGGCCTCGACTCGGTCACCGCCGTGGCCAATGTCAAAACCGTCGCCCTCCCGCCGCTGGCGGCCGCACTGGCCGAGACCGCCGGATTGCCCGCAACCGTCACCGGCCCAGCCGCTTTGGCCGCCTGTGTACTCGGAGCGCCGATACAGTGGCGCCGCGACCGCCGAGCCGCCGTCCGGCAATCCCCGGTCGGTTACCTGTTCCGCATCGAAGAATCCCTCGACCCACCCGGCCTGATCGACCGGTTACGACGATCGTGGGCGGCGCGCTGACATAGTTGGACAACCGCCCCGGCCGCCGGCAGTGGCGAGACCGACGGCCGGGAGCAGTGCGATACCAGCATGACATCGGCCGATCCTCCGGACGATGTTTGAACTCAGCGCGAGTGTTAGCCGACCCGGCCCACGAAGGCTCGATGAGTGCGGATGGTGCTCTGCTGCGAAGCGCCGATCTGCTGGTCCTGGCGACGATCTCCTGATAGGTGATTATGTAGCCCAGTGTCGAATCCTCAGCGCGGAGATAAGTAGGGCCGGACCGTCTGGTAGGTTGGTTTTCAGGCGTCCTCCACATAGTGGCTGTTTCTGCCAATACCCCTGTAAACCCCTGCCTTGTGATAGCTTCCGTTCAGGACTATCCTTTCTCGATATGGCTGGGTGAGTAGATCGACTGGCCAACGTATCCAAGGAGCTGGCTTCTCCTGCGGCGTCTAGCTGTTATCGGGAATGCCGGCGCAGGGGGAGGTTGAATGAGTCTTATTATCAGGGTGGCAACTGTTCTTGCAGCTGCACGTGGGCCGGCACATATCGGCGAACACCCAAGACTCGGTTGAACGTCGCAGGGGGGTTGTTCAACGACATCATATTGTTTCGGTCTGGAGGAGCTGCAGCATTCCAGCGGAGCGCCGTCATGAGTCCGCGCTGATTCTCGGTCGAGTGTGCTCTGCGGTACGTCTATGGCTACCGGACGATCGAGAGCCGTAACTCGAAATTCTTTCGAGTCGAAGGCGCTTCGTTCACGGTATCAGCTCATGTCGAGTCCGCGGAATTCGGGCTCGGTGGCCTGACGACCACTGATTGTTCAGATCATGAAGAGGAGATCCACGTGCGAATGACACTCGAGCCCGCCGAGGAAAAAGTCGGCGTCGATTCGCGCTACTCGTGGCAACTACCACTACCGGCAACCAACCCGCCACAACGGAAGTTGCGCTCCGTATGGTATGTGGGACTTCCGCTGACCTCGGCGCATCGGGGAGGTCATTCTGGTGGTGGCGCACTGATCGAGGGTGTCGGGGGACAGGACCGCTACCGCAACGAAGGGTCGGTCTATCCCCATGCCGGGCTCATGGAAATTGTCACCTACCATGTCAGATGTTTCCCCGAAGTGCCGTGGCGGTACCTCGATATGAGCCACGTCGGATGGACGGACGTGCAGGCCCAAATCGCGTCGAATCCGCCGGACGTCGCGGCATTCACGGTGTACACCTCTACCGCGCCGTGGGCCTATATCGTGGCGGCCGAGATCAAGCGAGTCAACCCGGGCGCAGTGATCATATTCGGTAATGACCACGCCGGTATCCTGCACAAGGAGGTGCTGTCCGGAAGATACGGCGGCAGCCTGGTCGATTTTGTGAGTACCGGAAACAATGGGCCGTTCACGATGATGGGCCTGCTGTACGCACTGCGCGGTCAACTGGATTTCACCCGTATACCGTCGTTGGCGTACCGGCACAACGGGAATATCGTCAACCAGGCCGCTCCGACCTTCCCGATCAATCGCAGGATTCTGCCGGACTACCGGCTCATTCAGGACCAGTTGGAGCGATACTACGACCGGGCATTCGAGGTCTGGTACGCCCGGCATTACGAGTTGAAACGAATGGTCACCCTGCCGCTGGACGGTGGGTGCACCTGGGGACGCCGGTCAACCCGACGGTGCAAGCACTGCTCGATCCAGGGCCTCACTCCGAAGACCGTGGACGTCCCGTCGGCGGTAGAGGCGCTGGAAACCGTTGTCGGGGAACTGGGTGCGAATGTGTACGCAGCCGGAGATTCGACATTCGGGTTCTCTCGTGATCAGTGGGGCGGCGATATCAGTTACCTCGACGAACTCGCGGAGGCGTGCGCGGCATCGCCGGTACTCAGAGATTACCGGTTCATGCTGGCATACGGATTGGTGTACGAATTCATCCAGTCCGCACCGCTGTGCAAGGGATTCATTCGTACATGGAACGTCGGGCTCGAGGCGTTCGATCCCAAACTGTTGAAAGGCGACTCGAAGGGCATCAATAAGGGCCCCGACCGGGTGCACGAGGCACTGGAGTTGGCCAGGGACCTCGATTACAAGCTGTACGCGTCCGGCATCATGGGGCTACCGGGCACCACGCTGTCACTGTTGCG
The DNA here is from genome assembly GCF_015477765.1 of Nocardia transvalensis. Taxonomy (GTDB): domain Bacteria; phylum Actinomycetota; class Actinomycetes; order Mycobacteriales; family Mycobacteriaceae; genus Nocardia; species Nocardia transvalensis_A. The sequence goes on from NZ_JADLQQ010000004.1 coordinate 448,330, forward strand.
CACCGAGGTGGACAACTGGCTGGCGCTCGCCGAGACCTATCGAGACCAAATCACCACGATCTCGGTCGCCGCCCCTGGGATCATCCCGGGCTCGCGGATGTACTGGGAGACCTACCAAAGCCATCCGTCGGTACGCGCGTGGCACGGCGAGATGCTGCCGACCCGGCGCCTCACCGAGTTGTATGTGCGGGAGAACACCGAGGTGGAGCTCGCCGATGTGGAGGCGGCGATCACCGAGGTCGGTCGGGGGGTGATCGCGTTGGGCCTGGAACGCGGTGACATGAAGTTCGGTGGCTACATGCTCGGCGGCACCGACGAAGACGAGGCAGCCGAGCGACGACTGCTGGACGGGATCTGTGCCCGGATCTGATCCGGCAACCAAGCTCGCGGTCGGCGGAACCTACACGATCACCGTATTGTGCACGGGATCCAGCATGCCCACCGCGCTGTATGCCGACTACGCCCGCATTTTTCACCTTGTTCCATTCGGGATGACGGCACTGTTCGCCAGCTATGTGGCTGCGGTCGTGCCCACAATGATGTTGTGCGGCAGTCTGTCCGACGCGTGGGGACGGCGGCGCACAGTGCTGTATGGGCTGTGTCTCTCCGCTGCTGGCTCGGTGATGCTCGCGACCGCCGCCGGGCCGCTGCAACTGTTCTTCGGTCGTCTGGTGCAGGGCTCGGCACTCGGCATGAGTACCGGTGCGACGACAGCGGCGTTGGCCGATGGGTTGTCCGACCGGCGCGCCGCCGCACTCGCGGCCGCGGGGATCTCGATCGGTAGTGCGGCTGGGCCGCTGCTGTCCGGCGTGATCGCCGAGCTCGCCCCGGAGCCGCTGAGCTATCCGTTCCTGGTGCATCTGCTGTTGCTCATACCCGCAGGCGTCTGGCTACTGACCCTGCCCCGGCAATCGCAGCGGTTGCCGTGGCGGCCACGCCGTCCGTCCGTCCCCAAGGAGATCCGACGGCCGTTTGCCATGGCCGGATGCACGGTCCTGCTGACGTGGAGCCTGCTCGGATTCTTCTTGTCCCTGGCCCCTTCCATGATGTATGAACTGACCCCGGCCGACAGAACCACGTTCGCGGCAGGGATCGTGACCCTCATGCTGGGGGCTGCCACTCTTGCCGAGTCCCAGTCGGCGCGGCTATCGAAGCGGGTCGCTAAGACCTCTGGGCTCGCCGCGCTGGCGTCTGGCATAAGCATGCTGATGGCTGCGGTGATCACCCGTCAGCCATTGATTGCGTTGATTGCCGCCGTCGTAGTCGGCGTGGGTAAGGGGCTTGCGTTTGCCGCCGCACTGGCCGAAGTGACGGTGATAGCGCCGGTCGAAAAGCGCGGTGAAGTACTGACCACGGTGTACCTGATCGGATATCTGGCACTGGCCGTGCCGGTTCTGTGCATCGGCCTGCTGGCCGGACACATTGGCCTGTTGCCTTCGGTGTTGTGGTTCGGGGCACCGACGACGGTCGGTTGCTTGATACTGCTGTGGCTTACCCTCCGCCGTTCCCCTTCCGTGGCGGCAAATCCCCGCGGTGCCTTCTCACCAGGTCTGGGAGCACCGCCTGACTCGGCAGAGGTGTGACGTCAACCAGAGAAATGCGGATTACTTCGTGGTGGACAGATCCATTCCGGGTGCTGCGTCGATGATCACCGAATCGGCCGCCACGACGGCCCGCCCGCGGCGGCGCGAGCGCAGGCGACGCTCCAACCGTGTGGCGAAAACCGACAGCGCCCAGTTCAAAGCGATCATGATGACCGCGACGACGATGAGTGCGGGGATGGTGTTCTGCATCGCAGCGCCGAGCTGCTGGCCCTGGCGGACGATCTCCCCGTACGTGATCAGATAGCCGAGGGCCGAATCCTTCAGCGCCACAACCATTTGCGAGATGAGGGCGGGCAGCATGGCCGTGATCGCCTGCGGCAGCAGGATCATGCGCATGAGCTGGCCCTTGCGCATGCCCAGCGCGGTCGCGGCCTCGGTCTGCCCGCGCGGCAGCGAACGAATGCCTGCTCGGACGATCTCGGCGATGACCGAGCCGTTGTAGATGGTCAGCGCGATGACCACCGCGGCGAGCGCCAACTGGTCGGACGGGAACACCTGTTCGTCGGCGAAGAAATTGAACAGGAAGATCATCATGATCAGCACCGGGATGGCGCGGGCGAATTCGACGATCGTCCCCGCGACCCACCGCACGCTTGCGTGGTCCGACAGCCGCGCGATGCCGAAGATGATCCCGATCACGAGGGCGAAGACGATCGATAGCACGGCGGCGACCACGGTTCCGCGCAGACCGGGCAGAATATAGGTCTGCCAGACCTGGCTGTCGACGAACGGCTTCCACTTCTCGACCGTGAACTGCCCCTTGCTGTCGAGGCCTCGGTAGACGAACCAGATCGCCGCGGCGACCGCCGCGGCGACGATCACCGAGTAGACGTTGTGCCGCAGCCGCGCCCGGGGGCCCGGCGCGTCGTAGAGGACCGAGGGACCGGAACTCATCGTGCCACCTCGAATCGCTTGGCGAGCCAACCGAATACCAGGCCGGTCGGCAGGGTCAGAATGACGAAGCCCACGGCGAAGATCGCGCCGATCACCAGGATCTGTGCCTCGATTTCGTTCATGTCGTACATCAAATACGCAGCCTCGTGCACGCCGATGGCCGAGGCGATGGTCGAATTCTTCGTCAAGGCGATCAGCACGCTACCCAGCGGGGCGATCACCGAGCGAAACGCCTGCGGCAGAACGATGAGGCGCAGATTCTGCCCGAAGGTCAAGCCCAGCGAGCGGCCCGCCTCTGACTGGCCCACTGCCACGGTGTTGATGCCCGCGCGCAGCGATTCGCAGACGAATGCGCCGGTATAGACGCTCAGGCCGACCAAAGCCCAGCGGAAGGCGTTGTCCGCGAGTTCGTTCGGACCGGTGGCGAGCTGGATGCGTAGCGTGTTCAGCAGGCCGATCGAGCAGAACACCAGGATGAGAGTCAGCGGGGTATTGCGGAAGACGGTCACGTACGCCGCGCCGACCCAGCGTGCCACCGGCACCGGCGACACCCGCATAGCGGCGACGACAGTGCCGAGCACCAGCGCTCCGACCGCCGACAGGGCGGTCAGTTTGATGGTCATCCAGAACGCGTCGAGCAGTTGGGAGTCGTATCTGGAGATCAGGTCGAACACGGCGGACGTGCTCCTTGCAGTGTGTCAGGGATGATTCGAGTCGAACGACGGGATCAGTACCGGTCCACCGTCGGCGGCTGCGGCACCGCGAATCCGGTTCCGGCCGTATTCTTCTCCAGCGCGGTCTTCCAGCTGCCGTCGCTGATCATGGCCTCGATCGCATCGTTGATCTTGTCGCGGGACTCCTTGTCGCCCTTCTTGACTCCGATGCCGTACTTCTCGGTGGCGAAGGGCTTGTTGACCAGCTTGAGCTGACCGGGAGACTGCGCGGCATATCCAGCGAGGATGATGTTGTCGGTGGTCACGGCGTCCATGGAGCCCGCCTTCAGCGCCTCGACACACAGCGCGTACGTGTCGTAGGTCTGCAGCTGAGCCTCTTTGTAGTTCTTCTCGATGTTTTGTGCGGGGGTGGAATTCTTCACCGAGCACACCTTCTTGCCCTTGATCGTGTCCGGGCCGGTGATGTCGGTGTTGTCGGCCCGCACCAGCAGATCCTGACCGGCAATGAAGTAGGGCCCCGCGAAGTCGACCTTCTCCTTGCGCTGGTCGGTGATCGAGTAGGTGCCGACGATGTAGTCGACCTGGCCGTTCTGGATCAGCGTCTCGCGCTGGGGTGTGGGGGCTTCCTTCCACTGGATGTTCTCCGGCTTGACGCCCAGCTTGCCCGCGACATATGTGGCGACGTCGACGTCGAAACCGGAGAACGAGCCGTCCTTGTTGCGCAGGCCCAGGCCGGGCTGGTCGTACTTGATGCCGACGGTCAGCTTGCCGTCGGCGGCGTGCTGGGCGGCCGACTTCGAGTCGCCGCCGCCGCAGCCGGTCGCAACGACCGCTATGGCCAGGGCGCCGATGCCGAATCGCAGTGCACGGGTGATCCTCATCGAATTCCTTCTCTCTCGTGAGGTGTGGACCTGATTGTGGTCGGTCAGTGACTCAAGATCTTGCCCAGGAAATCCTTGGCGCGCTCGGATTTCGGGGCAGTGAAGAAGGTTTCGGGATCGGTGTCCTCGACGATCTCACCGTCGGCCATGAACAACACCCGGTTACCGGCGCGGCGGGCGAAACCCATCTCATGGGTGACCACCAGCATGGTCATACCGTCCTTGGCCAGCTGCACCATCACCTCGAGCACCTCGCTGACCATCTCCGGGTCCAGCGCCGAGGTGGGCTCGTCGAACAGCATCACCTTCGGGTTCATGGCCAGCGCCCGCGCGATGGCGACGCGCTGCTGCTGACCGCCGGACAGCTGCGCCGGATACTTGTCGGCCTGATCGGCGATGCCGACCCGCTGCAGCAGCTGCATCGCCTTCTCGCGCGCACTCGTCTTGTCCATGCGGCGCACCTTCACCGGCGCCAGCATCACGTTCTCCAGGATCGTCTTGTGCGCGAACAGGTTGAACTGCTGGAAGACCATGCCCACGTCGGCGCGCAGCCGGGCCAGCGCCCGTCCCTCGGCCGGTAGCTCCACACCATCGATGGCGATATCACCGGAATCGATCGGCTCGAGGCGGTTGATGGTGCGGCACAGCGTGGACTTACCGGAACCGGAGGGTCCCACCACGATCACCACCTGGCCCCTGGGCACCTCGAGATTGATGTGCTGTAGGACGTGCAGATCCCCGAAGTGCTTGTCCACGTTGCGCATCGAGATCATCGGCGGCGCGGTGGCGGCGGGGGTGGAGCCGGATTCGACGGCGCTGGTGTCGGTGGCAGTGCCGGGTGTTGCTTCGGCAGCGTCGGTCATGGCTCGACCTTAGGGTGAAAATGCTGGAAATGCGCAATTTTGCGAAACGCGTCGGAACCGCTCCGGTCACGATTAACCGAAGCTTGACATTGGTGATCGGTATCACGCCCGCTCAGGGGCCCGGCGGGCGGGGTGGGGGAGGGGATCGGGCGAGCGGATACCCTGGACGGGTGAATTCCCAGGCCGGTTCCGAACAGGTGCGCACCTACGAGGTGCGGACCTACGGCTGTCAGATGAACGTGCACGACTCCGAACGGCTGTCGGGCCTGCTCGAGGACGCCGGATACGTCCGGGCCACGCCCGGCGCGACGGCCGATCTGGTCGTGTTCAACACCTGCGCGGTGCGCGAGAACGCCGACAACAAGCTGTACGGCACGCTCGGTCACCTGGCCCCGATCAAGGCGGAGCGGCCGGGTATGCAGATCGCGGTGGGCGGGTGCCTGGCGCAGAAGGACCGCGACACCGTGGTGCGCAAGGCGCCCTGGGTGGACGTCGTGTTCGGCACGCACAACATCGGGTCGCTGCCCGTGCTGCTGGAACGCGCCCGGCACAACCGCGAGGCGCAGGTCGAGATCCTCGAATCGCTCGAGGCGTTTCCGTCGACGCTGCCGGCCAAGCGGGAATCCGCCTATGCCGGATGGGTGTCGATCTCGGTGGGCTGCAACAACACCTGCACCTTCTGTATCGTCCCGTCGCTGCGTGGCAAGGAGGTCGACCGCCGCCCCGGCGATGTGCTGGCCGAGGTGCAGGCGCTGGTCGACCAGGGCGTCCTGGAGGTGACGCTGCTCGGGCAGAACGTCAACTCCTACGGCGTGAACTTCGCCGATCCGGCCGCTGTGCCGAATGGGCGCTCCGCAAGCTCCGCGCCTGGCCGTGATCGCAGCGCCTTCGCGCGGCTGCTGCGGGCCTGCGGGTCGATCGAGGGGCTGGAACGGGTCCGGTTCACCTCGCCGCATCCGGCCGAATTCACCGACGACGTCATCGAGGCGATGGCCGAGACGCCGAACGTGTGCCCGCAGCTGCACATGCCGCTGCAGTCCGGCTCCGACCGTGTCCTCAAGGCCATGCGGCGCTCTTACCGCAAGGCCCGCTTCCTGAACATCATCGAGAAGGTGCGGGCGGCGATGCCGCACGCGGCCATCACGACCGACATCATCGTCGGCTTCCCGGGCGAGACCGAGGAGGACTTCCTCGAGACCCTGGACGTGGTGCGCCAGGCGCGGTTCACCAGCGCCTTCACCTTCCAGTACTCGATTCGCCCCGGCACCCCGGCGGCGACCATGGCCGATCAGGTGCCCAAGCAGGTCGTGCAGGAGCGCTACGACCGGCTGATCGCCCTGCAGGAGCAGATCTCGCTGGAGAGCAATCAGGCCCTGATCGGCACCGAGGTCGAACTGCTGGTCGCCGAGGGCGCGGGCAAGAAGAACGCGGCGACCGCGCGGATGAGCGGCCGTGCTCGCGATGGTCGCCTCGTGCACTTCCGGCCGGCCGCGGATCAGGCGATCCGGCCCGGCGATATCGTCACCGTCGCCATCACCGACGCCGCTCCGCACCATCTGATCGCCGACGCCCCGATCCGCAGCCACCGCCGCACCCGCGCGGGCGACTCCCACGAGCGCGGCATCACGCCGAAGACCGCGCCGATCGGCGTGGGCCTCGGAATCCCCCGCATCGGCGCCCCGGAGCCGGAACCGGTGGCCGCCGGATGCGCGTCGGGCTGCGGCGCATGAGAGGTGAGCCCGTGGCCGGTGGCATGCCGGAACGACGGGGGAGTACCGTGCCGCAGAGATGCGGGCGGCGTCGTCCGGCCCGTATGAAAAATCCGGCAGCACAACCCGATACGGCACTGAAGCGGTGGTGACTCGTGGCTGATCGCGGCGAAGACGAAGTGCGGCGCGACGATGGCGTGCCCGCCGAGGGCGCGTCCGGTGCGGGCGCGGAGCGCGGGGACGCCGAGCAGGTCGCGCCCGACGGGGGCGGTCAGCCGACCGAAAGCGCGGGCTCGCACGGTAAATCGGGCGCGCCCGGTGCCGAGCCCGCAGATCAGGACGCACCCGAGCCGAACGAGGAGACGATGAATCCGGCCGAGACCAAGACCTTCGAGGAGTACCGCGACGACCTCGAGGCCGTCGAGCGCAAAATCGCCGGGGAGATCGATCCGGGCTACCGGGCGATGGTGGTGGCGAGCGCGGTGTTCGTGCTGCTGCTGTCGCTGGTGCTGCCGCATGCCGGGGATGCGCGCGGGCTGGATGTGATCCTGTACGACAGCACGGCGCGCGCCGAGCACATCGGGCTGCCGTCGCGGGTGTTCGAGTGGTTCGTGGTGCTCTTCGGGATCGGCTTCTCGTCGCTGGCGCTGGTGACCCGCCGCTGGGCGCTGGCGTGGATCGCGGTGGCCGGGTCCGCGGTCGGCAGCGTCTTCGGTGTGCTGTCGATCTGGCATCGCCAGACCCCGGGCCTCGGCGATTATCGCGGCGCCGGACCGGCCGTCGGCCTGATCCTGGCCACCCTCGCGATCATCGTGCTGACCTTCCACTGGATCAAGGTCGTGTGGAGCCGCACCGCGGTGCACCTGGAAGCCGAGGAGCAGCGCCGCATCGCCGCCGCCGAGGAAGAGGAGAAGCACCGCCGCTGGCTGCGGGGTGAGGACAAGTAGGTCCCGGCGAAGGACACGCCGGGATCCGAGGGGCCCTGGACTATCGCTGGCTGACGGCGCCCTCGGCGGCCTCGGCCCATTCGCGCCACTGTTTGGCCTGTTCGAGGGCCTTTTCGGCGTCGCGGGTGCGGCCTGCGGCCTGGGCCTTGGCGGCCTGCTCCTCGAATTGGGCTACGCGCTCGCGGAATTGGGCGGCGCGGGCCATGGCCTCCGGGTCGGTGCGGCGCCATTGGGCGTCGACCGCCTCGCGGACGCGCTTTTCGATGGTGCGCAGGCGGCCCTCGAGCTCCTGGATGCGCTCGCGCGGCACCTTGCCGACGGCATCCCACTTCTCCTGCAGCTCACGCAGAGTCGCGCGCGCGGCGTCGAGGTCGGAGCCGGGATCGATACGGTCCTCGTAGGCGCGTAGCAGCTCCTCCTTGGCCGCGGCGTTCTGCTCGAATTCGGCGTCGCGTTCGGACGCCGCGGCGTTGCGGGCGGCGAAGAACACGTCCTGGGCGCTCTTGAACCGCCGCCACAGCTGTTCGTCGGCCTCGCGCGGGGCGCGCCCGGCCGCCTTCCACTCGGCCAGCATGTCGCGGAAGATCGCCGCGGTGCCGACCCAGTCGGTGGAACCCGACAGCTCCTCGGCGCGCACGCACAGCTCTTCCTTGCGCGCCTTGGCCGCGGCCCGCTCCCGGTCCAGTTCGGCGAAATGCGCACCACGCCTGCGGTTGAACGATTCACGGGCCTTGGAGAACCGCCGCCACAGCGCATCGTCGACCTTGCGGTCCACCCCGCGGATGGTCTTCCACTCGTCGAGGATCTCGCGCAGCCGGTCACCGGCGGCCTTCCACTGCGTGGATTCCGCCGCGATCTGCTCGGCCTCCGCGCACAGCGCCTCTTTGCGCTCGGTCTGCTCGTGGCGGGTGCGCTCCTTCTCCTCCCGCGCGTGGGCGGCGGCCTCATCGGAATGTTCGATGATCGCCTGCAGGCGCCGGGACAGGCCGTCGATATCGCCGATGACCGCCGCGGTCGGCAGCGATTCGGCCAGCGCTACGGCGGCGGCCTTGGTCTTGCGGGCATCGGTGCCTGCGGCCAGCCGCGCCTCGAGCAGCGCCACCTCGGTGGCCAGATCGTCGAAGCGCCGGCCGAAGTGCGCCAGGCCCTCCGCGGCGTCCCCGGCCTGCCAGGATCCGACAACGCGTTCGCCCTCGGCGGTCTTGACCCAGGCGGTGCCGTCCTCGTCGACCCGGCCCCACTTGCTGGGATCGCTCACCGTCGGCACGACCACCGGATGCGGATGATCGGCCGGGCCGGGAGCGGGTTTGATCGCATGCGGCTTGGGGGATTCGGGTTTACGGCCGCCCGGTTTCGGGGTACCGGAGGTACGCGGCGTGTTGCCGGGATGGTTGGCGGCATCGGCGGGCGTGGGTCGTGTCGCGGCGGAGTTGCTGGACCGCTGCGCCGTGCCGGTGTCCGGTTGGGTGGCCTTCTCGGTTCCGCTGTTGTCGGTCATCGCTCCTCGTCCCTGCCGCGCGTCACGGCTGCCTGGTTACGCCCTAGCTCATCCCATTCAACCAGCCAAGGGACAGATTTGCCGTGTCTTGTTGCCGGTGGCGCTGCGGTGACGGTAGCTGCGGGTGTGAATGCGGTGGCCAGGAGCCGGTCCGCAATACCGGCCCGGCGGCGCCGTAGGTGGGATGAACGGCCGGATCCCCGCCGGCGGCGGGCCGAGTCGTCACCTGCGGAAACTGATCGCTTGACCATGACAGCTCTGTTGATGTCCAGATGTTTGCTGGGGTGGTAGGTGGGGGAATGGGGAGGACAATGTGGGCGAACCGGCCCACTGCCTGCGCGTGTTGTCGAACGCGGGCAGGCGGTTACGGTTGACTGCGTGTTCCGTGTTGCCGTGCTGATACCGTCGCCGCCTGTTCTGGTGCCCGAACTGTGCGGCGGATCCCCGCTGGCGGATCCGGCGCATCGGGCGGCGCAGGTGCCGGTGGTGCGGGAGGAGGTGCTGGCGGCCGGTCGGATATTGGCGGAACAGGCGTCGCAGTGGACCGTCGTCGGCGTGGGCGAGCGGGCCCAGGCGCTCGGCCCGGACGCGGTCGGCACGTTCCGGGGGTACGGGGCAGATCTCCAGGTGGCGCTGTCGGCGGCGGCGCTGGCGGGTGGGTCGGCCGATCCGAGCCTGCCGCTGGCCGTGCTGACCGGCCCGTCCGCGGACCCGCGGCTGCCGTTGGCGGCGTTGATCGGGGGCTGGCTGCGCGGGCAGGTGGCACCGGAGGCGGTGGCCGATGCGCGCATCGTCGAATCGGACGCACCCGCGGACCACTGCCTGGAGGTGGGCGCCACGCTGCGCGGCGAGCTGGATGCCCGCGCCGAGGACTGCGGGGTGCTCGTGGTCGCCGACGGCGCGGCCACCCTGTCGACCGCCGCGCCCGGCTATCTGGATCTGCGCGCGGGCGAGCTGCAGGAGCGCATCGACCGTGCCCTGACGGCGGGCGACCGGGACGAGATCGCGCGGCTGGACGCCGGGCTGTGCGCCGAACTGGACGTCTCGGGCCGCGCCGCCTACCAGGTGCTGGCCGGACTGTTCGGCGATGCCGCCCCGACGGTCGAGACTCGATACCAGGCAGCGCCTTTCGGCGTCGGCTACCAGGTGAGCGTGTGGCATCCGGGAGGCGGGGCGTGAGTACCCCCATCGCGGTGATCGGACCGACCGCCACCGGAAAGTCCGATCTGGCACTGGAGTTGGCCCAGCGGCTGGACGGCGAGATCGTCAACATCGACGCCATGCAGCTGTACCGGGGCATGGATATCGGCACCGCGAAGCTGCCGGTCGGCGAGCGCCGCGGCATCCCGCATCATCAGCTCGACGTCCTCGAGGTCACCGAAACCGCCACCGTCGCCGCCTATCAGGTCGCCGCGTCCGCCGATGTGGAGGCGATCATGGCGCGCGGGCGCACCCCGATCATCGTGGGCGGCTCGATGATGTATGTGCAAGCGCTGCTGGACAATTGGGACTTCCCCGCCACCGACCCGCAGGTCCGGGCGAAATGGGAGGCACTGCTGGCCGACGGCGGTGTGGCGGCCGTACACGCCGCGCTGCGCGCCGCCGATCCGGTCGCGGCCGACACGATTCTGCCCACCGACGGCCGCCGCATGGTGCGCGCGCTCGAGGTCGTCGAGCTCACCGGGCAGCCGTTCGCGGCGTCGCAGCCGCGGATCGGTGAACCACGCTGGGGCACGCTCATTCTCGGCGTCGACCGCGACACCGCCGAACTCGATGCCCGCATCCAGGCCCGGACCGCGAAGATGTTCGCCGACGGCCTGGTCGACGAGGTGCGTGGACTGCTCGAGCGCGGCCTGCGCGAAGGCCAGACCGCCCGGCGCGCCATCGGTTATGCACAAGTCCTTGCGTACCTGGACAACGAATACGACCTGAAGCATGCGCAGGAACGCACCCTCATCGGCACCCGGCGCTATGTCCGGCGACAGCGGTCGTGGTTCCGCCGCGACCCGCGGGTGCGGTGGGTGGACGGCGCCGATCCGCGGCTGGTGGAGGCGGCGCTGACGCTGGTGGGTTCCCGGGCATCCCGCGACGATCAGGAACGAGTTCGGCAGTGACCACCCGCAACGCCGCCGTCGGCGCATGGCAGGCGTATCTCACCAATCGCGCCAAGCGCCATCGCGACGGCCGCTTCCTCGTCCACGGCCGCGATGCCATCGGTGCGGCCGTCGCCCACGACTGGCCGCTGGAGACCCTGCTCTATCGGCTGGGCACACCCGAACTACCGGCGTGGGCGCGCGAACTGCTCCAGGCCAGCGGCGCGCCGAGCATGGGGCTCGTGCCGGAACTGATGGCCGAACTCGCCGAACCGGCCACCGGCACACCGGAACTGGTGGCGGTGGCGAAAACGCGGCAACCGCGCCTGGACGGCTTCGCGCCCGGAACTCCCGGGGATCGCGAGTCGCCGGTGGTCGTGGTGATCGAGCGGCCCGGGTCGGCGCTGCGGCTGGGCAGCGTGATCCGCACGGCGGATGCGTTCGGGGCCGCGGCGGTCGTGGTGAGCGGTACCGGCGCCGATCACTACGACCCGCAGTGCGTGCGCGCCTCGGGCGGTTCGCTGTTCGCGCTGCCGGTGTTCCGGGTGCCCGGCGCCGGGCCGGTGCACGACTTCTGCGACCGGCAGGCCGGGCGCGACATCCCCACCTGGATCGTCGGTATCGTGACCGGTCGCGAGGCCCGCGCGACGCGGGCGGTGTACGAGCAGGATTTCACGGATGCGACGATCGTGGTGATCGGCGACGACGCCGAAGACCTGGGCCCGGCGTGGCGGGACGGCTGCGACGAGCTGGTCTCGATCCCGGTCGCGGGTGCCGTGGCGGCCCCATGCGCGGCCTCGATCGCCTTGTACGAAATCTTCCGGCAGCGCCGGATCGGGTTCGCGGCCGGCTCGGGCCTGGACTGACGGAGCGGGGGAGCGTAGGAGGGAAGGGCCGAGCCATCGGGGCCGCGAACCGTGGCGCCGAAGGCGACACAATTCAACACAGCGGTAGGAGCTATGGAGCAGACCGATATCGAGTTCACCAAGGGCCACGGCACCCAGAACGATTTCGTGGTGTTGCCGGACCCGCAGGCCGCGCTGGCGTTGCCCGCCGAGCGGGTGGCGGCGCTGTGCGATCGGCGGCGCGGTCTCGGCGCCGACGGGGTGCTGCGGGTGGCGCGCGCGGGTGCGCTGCGCGATACCGGCGTGCTGAGCGAACTGCCGCAGGGCGTGTCGGCCGACGACTGGTTCATGGACTACCGCAATGCCGACGGCTCGATCGCCGAGATGTGCGGCAACGGGGTGCGGGTGTTCGCGCACTACCTGGTGGCGCGCGGATGGGAGCAGCGCGACAGTTTCGTGGTGGGCAGCCGAGCCGGTGCCCGGCCGGTGACGGTGCACTCCTTCGACTCGGCCGCCGGAGATGTCACCGTCGCCATGGGCCCGGTCCGCACCCTCGGTGAGTCCACCGCCACCATCGGCGGCCACGCCCTGCCCGGTCTCGGCATCGACGTCGGCAACCCCCACCTGGCCTGCGTGGACCCCGGCCTGACCGCCGACGCGCTGGCGAAACTGGATCTCACCGTGCCGCCGGGCTTCGACCCGGAGCTGTTCCCGCAGGGCGTGAATATCGAGATTCTCACGGCCCTGGACGGGGATCGCGCGGTGGATATGCGTGTCTACGAGCGCGGTGTCGGCGAAACCCGTTCCTGCGGAACCGGAACCGTCGCCGCCGCCGCGGCCGCGCTGGCCCGCGAGGGCTTCGACCTCGAGGCCGATACCGGCGAGATCCGGGTGCGCATCCCGGGCGGCGAGGTCACCGTCGGTATCGACCGCGGTAACGCCTGCCTGCGGGGCCCGTCGGTCCTCGTCGCCTCCGGTCATCTCGCCGCCGCATGGTGGTACGGCGCCTGAGCTTCGAGTCCCTCCCGGAATGCCCACGGGCTCAAGAGGTTTGCCCTTGACGGTTGCCGATCCGGTTGGTTGACTGCGACTCGCGTCGAAATGACTTCGACGTTTCTCGCGAATCGCTTGGAGCTCAGCGTGAGCCATCTTCTGCGTGCCGCCGCCGCGAGCGTCGCGGTCCTGGCCGCTCTGTCGACGACCGGTGCCGCCGAATCCGCGGCGGCGCCGTCGGCCGTCACCGTCCCGCCGCCGCATGCGGGCTTCGACTACCAGATCGGTGGCCCGTACAGCCCGCCGCCCGGGGTTGCCGTGGTGGCCCGCGACCACACCGTCGATCCGGCGCCGGGGGTGTACAACATCTGCTATGTCAACGCCTTCCAGGCGCAGCCGGGCGCGGAGGGTGAGTGGGATCCCGATCTGCTGTTGCGCGACGACGAGGGCAATATCGTCTGGGACACCGCGTGGCAGGAGGCCCTGCTCGACCTGCGCACCGACGACAAGCGCCAGCGGATCGCCCGGAAGGTGAACGGCTGGATCGACGAGTGCGCCGCCAAGGGATACCAGGGCGTCGAGCCCGACAACTACGACAGCTTCTCGCGCTCGAATGGTCTGCTCGGCCCCGAACAGGCCCAGACGTACATCCGGTTGCTGTCGGCGCACGCCCACGACAAGAACCTCGCGATAGCGCAGAAGAACACCTCCGAACTCGCCGAGAACCGCCGCCGGAACGGGCTGGACTTCGCCGTCGCCGAGGAATGCGGGGAACAGCAGGAGTGCGGCGACTATGTCGCGGCGTTCGACGACAACGTCATCGTGATCGAATACACCGACGACGGCCTGTCGAAGGCCTGCTCAGGGTATGGAGACAGGCTGAGCATCGTCCAGCGTGACAGGGATGTCCTGCCCCAGGGCGAACCCGAATACATCCGCAAGACGTGCTGAACAACCGTGCGAGAAATATCCGAGTGCGCCTGGTCGTTGAGTCGTGGGACCATGGAGGCGTATGAGGAAATCAGAAACGTACGAGTTCACCCCGATCGAGGAGCTCGATCGCGACGAGGGCGGTAACGGCTGGGAGCCGGCGCCGACCGTCGGCGAGCTGCAACTCGAGGACCGCAGCGCCCTGCGCCGCGTCGCCGGGCTGTCCACCGAACTCACCGACATCACCGAGGTCGAGTACCGCCAGCTGCGCCTCGAGCGCGTGGTGCTGGTCGGTGTCTGGACCGAGGGCACCGCGGCGCAGGCCGAGGCCAGCATGGCCGAACTCGCCGCGCTCGCCGAGACCGCGGGCTCGCAGGTGCTGGATGCGCTCATCCAGCGCCGCGACAAGCCGGATCCGGCCACCTACATCGGTTCCGGTAAGGCCGACGAACTGCGGTCCGTCGTGCTCGAGACCGGCGCCGACACCGTGATCTGCGACGGTGAGCTCACACCTGCGCAGCTGACCGCGCTGGAGAAGGTCGTCAAGGTCAAGGTCATCGACCGCACCGCGCTGATCCTGGACATCTTCGCCCAGCACGCCACCTCCCGCGAGGGCAAGGCGCAGGTATCGCTGGCCCAGATGGAGTACATGCTGCCGCGGCTGCGCGGCTGGGGTGAGTCGATGTCGCGGCAGGCCGGTGGTCGCGCCGGTGGCAGCGGCGGCGGTGTGGGTCTGCGTGGTCCCGGTGAGACCAAGATCGAAACCGATCGCCGTCGCATCCGCGAGCGCATGGCCAAGCTGCGCCGCGAGATCAAGGATATGAAGACCGCCCGCGACACCAAGCGCGCGCGGCGCGACGCCAGCGGCATCCCGTCGGTGGCGATCGTCGGCTACACCAACGCCGGCAAGTCCAGCCTGATGAACGCGCTCACCGGCGCGGGCATCCTGGTGCAGAACGCGCTGTTCGCGACCCTGGATCCGACCACCCGCCGGGCGGCGCTGGAGGACGGCCGCGAGGTCGTGTTCACCGATACCGTCGGCTTCGTGCGGCACCTGCCCACCCAGCTGGTCGAGGCGTTCCGCTCCACTCTCGAGGAGGTCACCGGCGCGGACCTGCTGCTGCATGTCGTGGACGGCTCCGATCCGACGCCCGATCAGCAGATCAAGGCCGTGCGCGAGGTCATCACCGACGTGCTGCGCGAGTCCGACCGCCCGGCGCCGCCGGAACTGTTGGTGGTCAACAAGATCGACGCGCTGGATCCGACCGAGCTGTCGCATCTGCGGGCCCAGCTGCCCGGTGCGGTGTTCGTGTCGGCACGCACCGGCAGGGGACTCGACGAGTTGCGTGACAGGCTGGTCGAATTCCTCAGCGGGCTCGACGTCGAGGTGAGCGTGCTCCTGCCGTACACCCGAGGCGACCTGCTCGCCCGCATCCACTCCGACGGCCGGATCCTGGAATCCGCGCACGAAGAGGGTGGTACGCGGGTGCGGGCCCGAGTGCCGGCAGCGCTGGTCGGCGCGCTGTCGCAGTACGCCTTCGCAAGCACCGATGGAGCAGTGAAGCTTTCACACTGAAGTTTTCATAGTCTGTGCCCCGCAGCCGTTTTCGTTACCATGGCGTTATCGAAAACGACTGCAGGGAGGGTGCTCTTGTCTGGAAATGATTCCACTCCAACCGATCTCGAACTCAGCGACGGGGCGCCGTTACACATTCGATGGGGGGATCTCGACCGGCTGCTGGCCGATGCGCTGACCGCGCCGGTGCGGGCCTGGACCAGTCCGCGCTTCTACGGGCTGGACAACATTCCCGACGAGGGCCCGGTATTGCTGGTCGGCAACCACACTCTGCTCGGAGGTGTCGACGCGCCCCTGCTGGTGCACGAGATCCTGCTCCGGCGAGGCCGTCTGGTGCGCGGGCTCGCCGAGAACGTGCTGATGCGGGTGCCGCCGGTGCGGGATCTGGTGCATCGCATGGGCAGTGTGCGCGGCAATCGCGACAACTGCCGGGCATTGCTGGCCAATGGCGAGGCGGTGATCGTCTTCCCCGGCGGCGGCCGCGAGGCCATGCGCCGCAAGGGGGAGAAGTACGTGCTCAAGTGGGAGGGCCGCACCGGATTCGCCCGCATGGCCATCGAGGCCGGGGCGCCGATCCTGCCGGTGGCCATGATCGGCGCCGACGATGTGTTCGATGTCGTCTTCGACGGCGATCATCCGGTGATGAGTCCGCTGCGCTGGACGGTCGAGGCGCTGGGAATCCGCCGCGAACTCACTCCGCCGCTGATGCGCGGTCTCGGCCCGACCTGGATCCCGCGTCCGGAGCGGTTCTACTACTCGGTCGGCGCGCCGATCGAGACCACGCCGTGGCGCGATGCGGATGATCTGGACGAGGCCGCCGCCGAATTGCAGGCGGTGGTCCGCAAGGCGCTCGAGGAGGAGCTGAAATTCCTGCTCGACGAGCGCGAACGCGACTCCGGTCGCACGCTGTGGGGGCGGGTGCGCGGGGCCGTCGGCCTGTAGGTGCGGGGCTTGCCCTGGGCGTTGTTTGCCTGGGCTTGCCCTGGGCGTTGTTTGCCTGGGTTTACCGGCGTTCAGGTCGACAATGGCGTCGGCCTACCACGCGGACGCGCAGGTGGGGCAGTTTTACAGGGTCTGAAGTGAACCGCCATTCGACTTCCGGGTACCGTATTGGGCACAGGCAGTGTGCCGATGAGGTCACTAGGAGGTTGGCGTGGAGCGCACCCTTTTCGAACCCGAACACGAGCTGTTTCGGGAGTCTTTCCGCAAGTTTCTCTCCCAGCATGTCGCGCCCAATCACGCGAAGTGGGAAGAGCAGGGCGTCGTCGACCGGGACGTGTGGCTGGAGGCAGGCAAGCAGGGCTTCCTCGGCATGGCGGTGCCGGAGGAGTTCGGCGGCGGGGGTGTGAAGGATTTCCGCTACAACGCCGTCGTCACCGAGGAGACCACCCGGGGCCAGTACTCGGGGCTGGGATTCGGTTTGCACAACGACGTCATCGCGCCGTATCTGCTGGAGTTGGCCAACGAGGAGCAGAAAAAGCGCTGGCTGCCCGGTTTCTGTTCCGGGGAGATCATCACCGCGATCGCCATGACCGAACCCGGGACGGGCTCGGATCTGCAGGGCATCAAGACCCGCGCGGTCCGCGACGGCGACGACTGGATCCTCAACGGCGCCAAGACCTTCATCACCAACGGCATCAACTCCGATCTCGTGATCGTGGTCGCCCAGACCGATCCGGAGAAGGGGGCGATGGGTTTCTCGCTGCTGGTGGTCGAGCGCGGCATGCCCGGTTTCGAGCGTGGCCGCAATCTGGACAAGATCGGTCTGAAGGCCCAGGACACCGCCGAGCTCAGCTTCACCGACGTGCGCGTGCCCGGCCGGAACCTGCTGGGGGAGGAGGGCAAGGGCTTCATCCACCTGATGCAGAACCTTCCGCAGGAGCGCCTGTCGATCGCCGTCATGGCCGCCGCCGCCATGGAGGGCTGCCTGGAGATGACCATCCAGTACGTCCGCGACCGCAAGGCATTCGGCAAACCCATCGGCGCCCAGCAGAACACTCGCTTCGTCCTGGCGGAGCTGGCCACCAAGACCACCGCGGTGCGTGTCTTCGTCGACCGCTGCATCGAACTGCTCAACGAGGGCAAGCTCACCGCCGAAGAGGCCGCCATGGCCAAGTGGTGGAGCACCGAGGAAGAACTCGATCTGATCACCAAATGCCTCCAACTCCACGGCGGCTACGGCTACATGCGCGAATACCCGATCGCCAAGGCCTACATGGACGCCCGCGTCCAGACCATCTACGGGGGCACCACCGAGATCATGAAGGAGATCATCGGCCGTTCACTGAAACTGGCCTGATCCTCGGAGTTTCCTACCCATCCTCATGGTTCCGGCCTGCTTTCGGCCGGAACCGTGAGGGCCGTCGACGGGGGCCGTCCCGCTGACCGGAACCACTTGTGCTGCACGATGTTCGGCGCACCTGTTTCAATCGAGTTGGTGGACAAGTGCTTCGAGGAAGGCGGCAGTATGGAGTTCGGGCGCGAGCTGGATGAACCGATCGACCTGAGTACGCCGAACATCGCGCGGATGTACGACTATGTGCTGGGCGGGGGTGCCAATTTCGAGGTCGATCGGCAGGCCGCCGACGCGATCCCTCCCGACATGCCCGGGAGCCGGGGCTGGGCGCGTGCCAACCGGTCGTTCGTTGGCCGCGCCGTGGCGACGCTTTGTGACCTGGGTATCGATCAGTTTCTCGACCTCGGTTCCGGGGCGCCAACCGTCGGCAATCCCCACGAGATTGCGTTGCGGCACAACCCGAATGCTCGGGTCGCGTATGTGGAGCGGGAGCAGGTCGCCGTCGGCTATGCGCACAAGGTCCTGGCCGACCAGCCACAGGTCACCATGACCTGGGCGGATTTCCGCGATGTCGACAGCGTGCTCGAGGCACCGGGTGTGTCCGGTCTGCTCGACTTCACCCGTCCGGTCGCGATCCTGGCGATGGCCGTCCTGGACCTGCTCGAGGACGTCGATCCGGCCGCGCTGATGGCCCGCTACCGCAATGCGTGTTGCGCGGGCAGCGCATTGGGCATTTCGCACGCGGTAGCCCTGACGCTCACCGCCGAACAGCAGGAACAGGTCCTGTCGGTCATGCGCCGAACCAACACACCCAACGCCGTCTTCAAAACAATCGACGACGTCGCCGCGCTGATGCAGGGATACACCCTGCTGGACCCCGGGGTCGTCCCCCTGGACCTGTGGCGCCCGGAGACCCCGGTCAGCGCCGACGTCGCCCGCCGGGCGAATTATGTCGGGGCAGTAGGCATCAAAGCGGACTGACGACCGAACGAACTGCAGCTTCTTCTCCCAGCGGTAGTGGTCGGTGAGAAACGGGTTTCGGCGGGTGGCGACCTGCCAGGATGTAGTCGATGGGTGCGGGAGAGATCGAGGGGAGCCGCGATGTCCTGGCGATTCAATCCTCCTCCGGAATGGCCGGTACCGGACGGGTTCGTGCCGCCCGACGGATGGCAACCGGATCCGTCGTGGCCGCCGCCTCCGCCCGACTGGCAGTGGTGGATCCCGGCGGGCGACGAGGTGGTCGCCGTGGAGGACCGAGCGGGCGCGACCCGCAAAGGAGGTTGGCGAGCTCGTCGCGAATCGAGGCAGCAGGAGAAGCGATACCAGCAGGCGCTGGCCCAGGCGCAGCAGGACTACGCCGCAGGGTTGGCGCGTTGGCAGGCCGAGCAGGATCTCCTCGACGAGATGGTCTGCGCGGCGACCGCCGCCATCTGGAATCAGGGTGGCTCGGCGTACGGACTTCTGCTGAAGGCCAAGGAGTCGGCGCTGTGGGCCATCGACGCCATGCTGATCGAACCGCGGCGGCAGCGCGGTTACTACGTGGGCCGGTCGTCCGGCGTCAGCGTCCGCGTGATGAAGGGGCTCTGGTATCGGGCCGGGTCCAGCCGAGGCCAATACATCCCGGGCCCCGAACTGCAGACCCCGATCGATCAGGGGCAGGTCATTGTCACCACCGCCCGGGTCGTCTTCAAGGGACGGAAGACAACCCGGGAGTGGCGCTACGACAAACTTCTCGGTACCGATACCGACCCCGCTGACAACGCGGTGCTGCTCCACGTCGCCAACCGCCAGAAGGTGTCCGGCCTGCTACTGGGCGACGGCACCGCAGCCTTCGAGGCATATCTGGGAACGGGTTTGGCCATCGCGGAACAAGGCGCCGAGGCGATCGCCAGGGCGCTGGAAGGCCATGCGTCCCGGCACATGGTGACGCGTCCGCGACCGCCGGGCTGACTAGCCGAGATAGCGGGCGGCCAGTTCGGCGAGTTTGTCGAGTTCGCGGAGGGTTTCGGATTCGGGGAGGGTGTCCAGGGGCAAGGTGGCTCGTTCTACACCCGCCTCGGCGTATGCGTCGAGGAGGGCGGGGTCGGCGGCGGCGCCGACGGTGATGGGGAGGTCTTTTCCGCCGATATCGGTCAGTTGGGCGATTTGGGCGGGGACTGCGGATGGGTCGGGGACGCCGAGGGGGACCCAGCCGACGCCGTGGCGGACCGCGCGTTTGGCCGCGGCCTCGCCGCCGCCGATGAAGATCGGCGGATGGGGCTGCTGGATTGGTTTGGGCCAGGCGTAGATGGGATCGAAATCGATGAAGCGGCCGTGGTATTCGGCGAGGTCCTCGGTCCAGATCTTGCGGATCGCCTCGAGTTGTTCGTCGAGCAGGGCGCCGCGGGTGCGGGGATCGGTGCCGTGGTTGGCCATTTCCTCGCGGTTCCAACCCGCGCCCACCCCGAAGACGGCTCGGCCGCCCGAGATTCGGTCGAGGGTGGCGACTTCCTTGGCGGTGTGGATGATGTCGCGCTGAATGAGCAGCGTGACCCCGGTGCCGAGGATCAGGCGATCGGTGACCGCGGCGATCGCGCTCAGTGCGACGAACGGATCCAGGGTCCGGTAGTAGATCCGCGGCAGTTCGCCCCCGCCCGGATAGGGCGTCTTCCTGCTGGCCGGGATGTGCGAATGTTCGGCGAGGAACAGCGATTCGAACCCGCGTTCCTCGAGCGCCCGGCCGAGTGCCACCGGGCCGATGCCCTCATCGGTGAGAAAGGTGTTGATTCCGAGCTTCATACCGAACCCGAACCCCGAACGGGCTGGTGATATTCCATTGCATTCGGGGATGCGGTCGGTCGAAGTGTGACCAATCGCTGACATGCTGGCGCCACCTCACCGCGAGGCGGGGCAACGCGTGGTGGAGTGGTGAGGACTCGCTTGCTACGAACCGACGCCGGGCCGTGCGGCCGCAGGGAAGGGCTGGAGATGCGAATTCTGTTGACCGGAGCCGCGGGGTTCATCGGCTCGCACATCCGCAGGGCGCTCGTTGAGGCCGGGCACGAGGTCGTAGCGGTCGATCTGATGCTCGCGGCGGCGCACGGACCCGATGCTGTGCCGCCGGATGGCGTGGAGCGGGTGGATGTTCGCGATCCCGCTGCGCTCGACCCGTCCCTGCGTGGTGTCGATGCGGTGTGCCATCAGGCCGCGGTCGTCGGTGCCGGAGTGAGCGCGCAGGATGCGCCCGCGTATGCCAGCCACAACGACCTCGGCACCGCGGTATTGCTCGCGGCCATGGACCGGGCGAAGGTGCGGCATCTCGTGCTGGCGTCGTCGATGGTGGTGTACGGGGAAGGGCGATATCTCGATTCGCGGGGCGAGCCGGTGATACCCGAACCCCGTCGCCCCGACGACCTCGACCGCGGCATCTTCGACCACCGAGCCCAGACGGGCGAGGTTCTCACCTGGGCGCCGATCGATGAGGCGGCGGCCCTGGATCCCCGCAGCCTGTACGCCGCCGGCAAGGTGGCCCAGGAGCACTATGCCCGGGCGTGGGCGACCGCCACCGGGTCGACGGTGACGGCGTTGCGCTACCACAACGTGTACGGCGACGGAATGCCCAGGGATACACCCTATTCCGGCGTGGCCGCGATATTCCGGTCCGCGCTCGAGCGCGGCGAGGCCCCGCGAGTGTTCGAAGACGGCCGCCAGGCCCGCGATTTCGTGCACGTGCGCGATATCGCCGCGGCTAACGTAGCGGCGCTCGAATGCCCATTGACACGGTTCGTCCCGCTCAATATCGCGTCAGGACAGCCGATCACGATCGGCCAGGTCGCCGCCGTGCTGGCAGCGGCGAGCGATGGCAAGCAACCGGTGGTGACCGGCGAATACCGTGCCGGTGACGTCCGGCATATCGTCGCCAGCCCCGAGCGAGCCGAGCGAGACCTCGGTTTCCGCGCCGCCGTCCCCCCGGCCCAGGGCCTCACCGAATTCGCCACGGCCCCATTGCGTTCCACGCCGGGAGCCGGTGCGCCCGAGTGGCGCTGAGTGGCCTCAACAACCGAGCAGTGGCAGCCGCACCTCGAAACGGCAACCCCGCTCCCGGTTTTCGGCCCTGATCATCCCGTGATGTGCCTCGATCAAGCCCGCGGCGATGGCCAGGCCCATACCGCTGCTGCTGCCCAGATCGTCGGCCACCGGGGTGCGCGCGGCCGTACCGCGATAGGCGACCTCGAAGATCCGCGGCAGATCGGTCTCGGCGATACCGGGACCGGTGTCGTCGACGCGCGCCCAGGCGTGCCCGCCGTCGGAGCCCGCCGAGATGTCGATGCGCCCGCCCGCCGGTGTATGCGCTATCGCATTGGCGACCAGGTTGGTCAGCACGCGGCTCAACGCTCGATCGCTCCCCGCGACCACGATCCGATGGCCCGGCTGGTGCGCCGCGAGCGTCACCTGCGCCCGCGCGGCCGTAGGACGATTGGCGGCCAGCACCTCATCGATCAGCTCGCGTAGGTCCAGCGGTTCGAGGGTGAGTCCCAAGGCGCCGGAATTGATCTTCGACATCTCGAACAGATCGTCCACCATCGCCGCCAGCCGATGGGTCTCCCGAACGATCTGATTCGCGTACCGCTCGATATCGGCGGGCCGATCGACCACACCGTCGGCCAGCGCCTCACCCATCGCCCGGATACCGGCCAGCGGCGTGCGCAGATCGTGGCTGACCCAGGCGATCAGCTCGCGCCGGGAGCGTTCGGCGGCCCGCTCCTGTTCGATCATCTCCCGCTCCCACACCGTGCTGCGCGCCTGCGCGCGCCCGAGCAGGACCGCCGCCGGAACAGTAATCGCGGTGACCACGCCGAGAACTACTGCGGTGCGTGCCAATTCGTCGGTGAACATCAGCCCGCTCACCGCGATCACCCCGCTGAGGGTGGCCAGGGTCGGGATCAGCACCAGCACGGCGGTGCTGGTGGTCAGCGAGCGGTTGCGGGTCCAGCGCAGCAGCAATGCCCCGATCACGACCACCGGCAGCGATCCGGCCAGCGCATAGCCGATCACGCCGGTCATATCAGTCGGCATCGCCGTACTCCTCGGAACCGTTTCGCCCCCAGGCATATCCGCGGCCCCACACCGTATCGATGCGGTGCGCGCCACCGAGTTTGGCGCGCAGCCGCTTGATGTGCACGGTAACGGTGGACAGATCGCCGAAATCCCAGCCCCAGACCTGCGCCAGCAGTTCCTGGCGGCTGTACACCCGGCGCGGGTGGGCGAGCAGGAACACCAGCAGGTCGAATTCGCGGGCGGTCAGATCCACCGCGGCGCACGCGACGTGCACCGTGCGGGCGGCCCGGTCCAGTTCGATCTCGCCGTCGCGCAGCGGGCCATCACCGACGGGAGCGGGATGCGCGCGGCGCAGCACCGACGCCACCCGCAGCGCCAGCTCTCGGGGGCTGAACGGCTTGGTGACGTAGTCGTCGGCACCGGCCTGCAGTCCGACGATGCGGTCGTCCTCCTCGCCGAGCGCGGTCAGCAGGATGATCGGCGTGTCCGGATGTGGACCGGACCGCACCGCGCGGCACAGCTCGATCCCGTCCGGCGGCGGCATCATCACATCGAGAATCGCGAGGGCGATATCGTTGCGCGCCAACACTTCCGCCGTCGCCGGTCCGTCGGCGGTCTCGACGACCGTGAGCCCGTCGCGTTCGAGATAGCGCCGGACCACGTCGCGGACCACCGGGTCGTCGTCGGCAACGAGGATGCGCATGAGGTCACCAGTTCGTGAGG
The DNA here is from genome assembly GCF_015477765.1 of Nocardia transvalensis. Classification (GTDB taxonomy): domain Bacteria; phylum Actinomycetota; class Actinomycetes; order Mycobacteriales; family Mycobacteriaceae; genus Nocardia; species Nocardia transvalensis_A. The sequence continues at coordinate 471,893 of NZ_JADLQQ010000004.1, forward strand.
ATAAGATGCTGGATCAGCAGGGTCGCGACCGCCTGCGCGCCGAGCCAGAGGCGGGCGTCGCGCGCAGGGAGCAGGGCGGTCGCGGCGAGCAGCCAGACCACGAACGGCAACCAGATCCGTTCGGTCTCCGCCTTGCTCAGCCCGCTGAGATCGGCCGCCAGTATCGCCAGCGCGCCTGCGCAAGCGAGCAGGGCCGCCGGGTCGACGGCCGCCCGCCACCGCGACAGCCCCGTGTGGATGGTGGGCACCAGAAGGTCGTGGCGCGCCGTGCGTTGGGGCGCGTTCGTCGTGGCGAGCGGGGTCGTAGGGGCGGCGGTTGCCTGCGGTTGCGACGGTTTCGTGCGGATGGTGGGCAGTCGTAGGTCGCGCACCATCCGGTGTGCGGCGGCCGCGGTGGCGGGCCCGACGGCGCAGATCATCGCGGCGAGATTGCCCCACACCCAGTACGAGTACGGCCGTTCGCTGGCAATGCCCTGGTAATACCGTTGCACCACAAGGTGATAGCCGTCGAACCACCAGAACCCGGCTGCTGTGAACACCGCGACCACCAGCAGGACACCGACGGCCGCCGGTAGCGCGGGCCGCACGGTCCGGGCGAGCAGGATCGCGGCCGCCGGAATCGCCATCAGCACCAGTCCGTAGCTGAGGAACAACCCGAACCCGAACAGCAGCCCGGACGCGAAACCGTAAGCGGCCCAGTGCCGCTGCCGTAGCGTGGCCATCGCCAGCAGCGCCACCGCCCATGCCGTCACCCCGGCGAACAGGGCGTCCGCCGACACCGCGAGCCAGATCGCCGCCGGGGCCAGCGCCAGGAACGGCGCCGCGGCGCGGGCGCGTTCCTCCGACCCCAGCGCCCGCAGCGCCACCAGCACCGCGGCGGCCGCACTGCCGCCGACCACCGTGCACAGCGTCGCGGCCCACGCGCCGCCGCCGAGCCCGGCGCGATCCAGCAGCACGAACGTCAGCAGCGCGCCCGGCGGATGTCCGGAGACGTGGGTGGTCCAGGAATCGGGCTGGAAATCCAGGATGCGGCCGGAGAATCCGCGCAGCACGGCCGCGATATCGGTGACGCCGCCGACCTCGTGCAGGTACTCGTCGCGGCTGGTGAGCCGGTCGGCGAAGCCGCGCCCCCAGCCGTCGACCATCGCCAGCGCGAACGCCCAGCCGACGGCGGTTGCCCAAGTGGCGAGCAGCAGTCGGCGCCAAGGCAACCGGCGGGCCAGGGACGGGCCCTGCGTGACGACGGCGACCGCGAGGGCGACGGCCGGGACGGTGCCACACCCGATATGCGGCAGCCACACGCCGAACAGCGGCGCCGCGCCCGCATACAACCGGCGACTCCACTGTTCGCCCCGAATTAGCGGAATCAGAATGGCGATACCGATCAGCAATAACGCTCCGGCCGCGCAGCAGAGGTCGGCCCGGCTCGTGACGCCGCGCCGGGCGGCGGTTGCGGAGAGGTTCGGCACGCGTCCCACCCTAGGCCCCCGGCCGCGACGAGACCGCCAAGATGAGCATCGGTCCAGCTCTCGTCATACTTTTGTCACCGTTTTCCTGACACCGAAAACGGTGTGGCGGCTCTACGGTCATCGGTGTGACCGAATCGGACGAGGAACCGGGCGTTACCGTCGTCATCCCGTGCCGGGACGAGGCCGGAGCGTTGCCGGGCGTACTCTCGGCAATCCCCGCGGGGTATCGGGTGATCGTGGTGGACAACGGATCCACCGATGCGACGGCGGCCGTGGCCCGGTCGGCCGGGGCGACCGTCGTGGCCGAACCGACCCCCGGATACGGCAGCGCCGTGCGGGCGGGAGTGGATGCCGCGCGCACCGAGATCGTGGCCGTCCTCGACGGCGACGGATCCATGGACGCCGCGGAATTGCCGCGCCTGGTGGCCGAACTCGGCCCGGGCATCGACATGGTGGTGGGCCGTCGCCGCCCTGCCGGTCGGGGCGCGTGGCCGTGGCATGCGCGAGTGGGCAATCGGCTCGTCGCCCATCGGCTGCGCCGCCGCTACGGGCTACCCGTGCACGATGTGGCCGCGATGCGGGTGACCCGGCGGTCGCGCCTGCGTGCCCTCGGACCCTTGCACCCGCGGTCGGGTTACCCGCTGGCGCTGCTGGTGCAAGCCGCGCTCGGCGGGTGGCGGATCGTCGAGCGCGATATCACCTACCGGCCCAGAACCCATGGGGTATCGAAGGTTTCGGGATCGATCCGCGGCACCATCCGGGCCGCCCGCGACTTCTGGAGTGTGCGATGAACGCCGATATCCCCGCGACCATCCTGGTGGTGGCGAAGTCGCCGATCGCGGGTTTCGCCAAGACCCGCCTGACCCCGCCGCTCTCGCCGGGCGCGGCCGCCCGGCTCGCTGCCGACGCGCTGCTGGACACGTTGGCGGCGGTGCGGTCCAGCGGGGTGCGCGAGCGGGTGGTGGCCTGGACCGGTGACCTCGCCCGCGCCGAGTACGCCGCCGATATCGCCGTCGCGCTGGGCGATTTCACGGTGGTGCCGCAGCGGGGAGAGGACTTCGGGCAGCGGCTGGCCAATGCCCATGCCGATGCCGCCTGTTTCGGCCTGCCGGTCCTGCAGATCGGCATGGACACCCCGCAGGCCGGGCCTGCCCTGCTGGCGAGTTCGGCGACCGTCCTCACCGACCACGGCGACGCCGCGCTCGGCCCGGCCGCCGACGGCGGCTGGTGGGCGCTGGGCCTGACCGACCCTCGTCCCGCCCGCCTGCTCACCGGGGTGCCGATGTCCACCGACCGTACCGGGCAGCTGACCCGAAAGATGCTGTCCCGCTGCGGGTGCCGAGTCCACGACCTGCCTGTCCTCACCGACGTGGACCACTATGACGACGCCCTGACCGTCGCCGCCGAATCCTCCGGCCGCTTCGCCCGCGCGGTGGCGGGTCTCCCACTCCCCAGCGCGCGGGTATTGCAATGAATATCGTCGCGCCCGTGCCGGTTACCGCCGCGTGCGACCGCCATCACCCATGAGTGACACCGTAATGAACGACGAGAGAGCGAATTCGGCTCTGCCCACCCGGATCACACGACGACTGTCGGCGGCGCGCGGCCCGGATGTCGCGGCCCGGGTGGGGATCGCACTGGGTATCGCGGTGATCCTCTGTTTTCTGACCGGACTGCTCAGTCACTGGATTCAGCACCCGCCCGGATGGTTCGTGTGGCCCGCGCATCCGGTGTGGCTGTATCGGGTGACGCAAGGGACGCACGTGATTTCGGGTGTCGTCGCGATTCCGCTGCTGCTGGTGAAGTTGTGGTCGGTGTATCCGCGGTTGTTCGCGCGGCCGCTGATCGGCAATCCGCTGCGGTGGCTGGAGCGGGGATCGGTTGCGCTGCTGGTGGGTTCGGTGACTGTTCAGCTCGTCACCGGGCTGTTCAATATTGCGCAGTACTACCCGTGGCGGTTCTTCTTCACCACCACCCATTACGCCATGGCCTACGTTGCGGCGGGGGCTCTCGCGGTTCATCTCGCGGTGAAACTTCCTGTGGTCCGGGCGGTTCTGACAAGGCCCAGCAGCGATCGTGGCGAGAACACGGGATTGTCGCGCCGGGTGGTGCTGGTCGCCGCCGGTGCGGGTGCGCTGGTGGCGGGGCTGTCGATGGCCGGGCAGACCGTGCCGTACCTGCGTTGGCTCGCCGTCCTGGCGCCACGCAGTGGGCAAGGGCCGCAAGGCGTTCCGATCAATCGGACCGCTGCCGACGCGGGCGTCGCCGAGCAGGCCCGCGCCGCCGACTACGAACTGACCGTCACCTGCGGTGGGCGTAGCCGCGGCCTGTCGCGTGCCGACCTGGAATCCTTGCCCCAGACCGAGGTGGAGTTGCCGATCGCCTGCGTCGAGGGGTGGAGCGCCTCGGCCCGGTGGTCCGGGGTGCGGCTGCGCGACCTATTGGCCGCCGTGGGCGACTATCGCGGCGGCGATGTCGGTTTCACCTCCCTCGAGCGCGGCGGTCTCTACCGGCGATCGGTCCTGCCGCAGCGCCACGTCGTCGACGACGCGACGCTGATCGCCTTGCGCATCAACGGTGCGGACCTGAACCTCGACCACGGCTATCCGTGCCGGTTGATCGCGCCGAACCGGCCCGGTGTGCTGCAGACGAAATGGCTGTCCTCGATCGAGGCACCGCCATGACGATCGTGCGAATCCTGCTGGCGGCGGCCGGAATATGGCTCGCCGGATACGGCATCGCCCAGCTCCTGGACATGAACCCGACAGATCTGCGGTCCGTCGCGATCTGGTTCCTCGGCGGAATCCTCATCCACGACGCCGTTTTCGCACCCCTGTGCGCCCTCGTCGGTGTCACGGCCAAGCGGCTGTTCCCACCCGCATCGTGGGCGCCCCTCGCCTACGGCGGCGTCTGTACCGTCACCCTCGTCCTCGTTGCCGTCCCGGTCCTGGGTCGAGAAGGCGCGATGGCCACGAACCCGACCGTGCTCGACCGTGCCTATGGTCCCGGGCTCGCGGCCGCGGTGGGCATCGTGTGGCTGCTTGTCCTGCTCCGCCTCGTCGGTCTTCGCCGTACGAACCGGGCTAGCCGGGAAACGCGGCCGACACCAGGCCCAGCACGATGGTGGTCAGCGACAGCGCGCCGGTTCCGAAGGCCGCGGCGAGCGCATAACCGATGAGCACGTCCTCCACCGACGGTTCGGGCGGGACCACGGTGGTGCCGAGTCCCTTGATCGTCACCGGCACGGCCCATTCGACCGCGATCGAGCCGTCGGAGTGGGCGGTGAATTCGCCGAACTGCTTTTCGGTCTCGTGTGGGTGGCCCTCGATGAACCGGCATGTTCCGATGTCCTTCGGCCCCAGGCTGAGGACCCGGTCGCCGACCTCGGCCACGACACGGTAGGTGCGTTTCACGACCCTGCCGCTGCCCGGGAGGAGACGGATCTCGCGGTCGCCCACGCGACCTGTCAGGCACTTCGGATCGCGCGTTCCGATGGGCACACTCTTGCGTGTGCGCGGGCCGATTCGTTCGATGGTCACCACCGTCGACCCGTCGGACTCGAGCCGCACCGCAACGCTGTGCTCGGTGCGGGTGATCAGCACGTTCCCGAAGAGCAGGCTGTCGCACGTCGATTGCCGCGGATAGGACAGCGTCACTGTGAATTTCCTTCGTCGGTGGGCAGGGTCTGGGTGATGCGCCAGAGGCGGCGGGGGAGATCGCCCTCCTCGAAGGCGTGCAGGTCGGTCGGAATCCAGCCATCGGCCACTGTGTCGACCAAGGCGCGCGAAAAGAAGTGCACCGCGAATCCACCGTGTTCGTAGATGTCGTCGCCCAGCGAGGTGCCGGTGCCGAAGTGGGCGTCGCCGGTGTGGCGGACGGTGTAGACGAAGGTGCCGCCCGGACGCAGCACCCGCCGGATCTCGGCGACCAGCGCGAGGATCTGCGGGGTGGACAGGGCCATGCACAGCAGCATATGCGCGAAAACGGCGTCGACGGACCGGTCGCGGAGTGGAATCGGTTGGCGCACATCGTGTTCCAACACGCTCACCCGCTCGGACACGCCGGTCTGCGTGGCGGTCCGCACCAACTGGTCCAGGCCGACGGAGCTGAAATCGGCGGCAGTCACCCGAAATCCGCAGCGCGCCAGATACAGCGCATCGCGGCCGTGCCCGGCACCGAGCTCGAGCACCTCGTGCGCGCCGGCGGTCCCGAAGACCTCCGCGGCATACCTGGCCGCCTCCGACGGCTGCTCACCGTACATGCCGGGATGGTCGCGATAGGTGCGCTCCCAGTGCGCGTGCTGATCGTTGCCCACGCCGGACATCCTGCCGCACGGCCGCTCGGCGGTCAGTGGCAGCAGTCGCAGTCGTCGTCGTCGGTTGCCCGCGCGGCCGGTGCCGGGCAGCAGGCATCGCCGCGCCACGCGTTGCGGCCCTCCACCACCGCGACGGCGGCGATGACGAGGGCGGCGATCGGGTCGGCCCACGACCAGCCGAACAGGCTGTTGAGCAGCAGTCCGCCCAGCAGGACCGCCGACAGGTAGGTGCACAGCAGCGTCTGCTTCGAATCGGCGACCGCCGAGGAGGAACCCAACTCACGTCCCGCCCGCCGCTGGGCCCGGGACAGCACCGGCATCACCACCAGGCTGACCGTCGCCAACCCGATCCCGACGGGGGAGTGACGGGCCTCGCCGCCGCCCAGGAGGGCGCCGACGGCATCGACGGTCACGTAGGCGGCCAGGGCGAAGAACGAGACCGCGATGATGCGCAGCGCGATCCGTTCCCGCGCCTCGGGGTCGCGCCCGGAGAATTGCCACGCCACCGCCGCCGCGGACGACACCTCGATCACCGAATCCAGACCGAACCCGATCAGCGCCGTCGACGAGGCGCGGGTACCGGCGGTCAGTGCGATGACCGCCTCGATGACGTTGTAGGTGATGGTGGCGGCTACCAGCAGGCGAATCCGCCTCGCCAGCACGGCCTTTCGGGGCTCGCTCGAATTCCCGGCCCGCAGGGTCGGTGACATCTCAGCAGCACTCTTCCGTCTCGGCGGCCGGGCAGCATGCCGGATCCACCTCGAGCACCAGCCCCAGCAGATCCTCCAGCGCGGCCGCCAGGCGCGCATCGGCCAGTTCGTAGCGGCTGCGCCGCCCCTCCGGGACCGCCACCACCAGTCCGCAACCTCGTAGGCAGGCAAGGTGATTGGACAGGATCTGCCGCGAAACCCCGATCTCATCGGCCAATTCGGCCGGATACCCGGACGCGGCGCGCAGCCGCAACAGGATCTGCGCGCGCGTGGGGTCGGCCAGCGCCCGGCCGAAGCGGGTCAGGGCGTCCCGGTGCACCAACGTCTCCACGGCACAGATAATACAGGAGATTCTGTATTCAGGAACAGCTGAACTGTTGTGATCTCGACCAGGGCACGGTCGCGCGGTTGCGGCGGATCGCCCATGGCGCGCGGTGCTCTTGCGCGGGCATGCTGGAGTGGCCCCGTGTTGTGCGCGGGGATCTCGGGATGCCATCGAAGGAGCTGGCCGATGACCGTATGGAATCGAATCGAGCGCGGGGCCGGGCGGCCGCTGGTGCTGCTGCACGGGGCCGGAGGGACGGCGCGCAATTGGCTGCCGGTACTGGACCGGCTGGCCGAACAGCGGCGCGTCATAGCCCTGGACTTCCCGGGATTCGGGCACACGCCATTCCCCGACGACGTCGAATTCACCATGGACTGGGTGATGCGGCAGCTGGCCGAGGAATTCGACCGGCTCGGGCTCGACGGGCCGGTGGATCTCGCCGGTAACTCCATGGGTGGCTGGTTCGCCCTGGAGGCCGCCAAGCGGGGGATGGCCAGTTCGGTGGTGGCCGTCGCACCGGCCGGGCTGTGGCGCGGCACGGGTATGCCGAATCTGCTGTTCGCGCAGTTCCAGGCGGCCATGGCGTTCGGGCTGTGCACCCGCGGCATCGCCGGTGCCGCCCTGCACGTGGCGCCGATCCGATGGGCGGGTCTGGCATTGGTCGCGCGTCATCCGCAGCGCATCCCCAGGCGTGCGGGCATCGGCATGATCCGGGACCTGGACCGCTCGGAGCGGGCCCTGCGGCTGGCTGTGCGGCACGCGCGGTCGCTGCGGTTCGAAGGCGGCCGGAATATCGACGTCCCGGTCACCGTGGCATTCGGCACCCACGACCTGATGCTGCTGCCGGGTGTCAGTCAGTTCCGCGACGAACTTCCCCCGCACACCCGGTGGGTGACGCTGCCCGGCTGCGGGCACGTGCCGATGTCCGACGAGCCGGAGCTGGTCGCACGCACGATTCTCGACGGTATTTCCGCCGCCGCCGAGGTGCGCGAGATCGGGGCATAACTGCCTGGCGTCGGGGGTAGTGCCTGGGCACCGGGCCGGTGATCTTCGCCCGGACGACGTCTGACGGAGGTGCACGATGGCAGGTTCGACGGCTCTGGTGGCGCAGGCGCTGCCCCGACCGCGCGGGGAGCTGTCGGGCGCGGTCGTGGATCTGCTGCGCGGCGGCACGGCCGAACTCCCGGACCTGCCCGTCGCCGAGGCCGACCCCTACGGTGAGGACCTGCAGCTGGCGCTGCACACCTGTTACGAACTGCACTACCACGGTTTCGACGGCGTCGATCCGCGGTGGGAATGGGATCCGGGCCTGCTCGCCCTGCGCGCCGAACTCGAGGACAGATTCCTGATGGCGCTGCGCCGCGATGTGCCCGGCGGCAGCGACCTCTCGGCGGAATTGGAGCAACTACTCGTCGAACCGATCGAGGCGACCGGAATCGGACAATTCCTGCGCGACGAGGGCGAGTGGTGGCATATGCGCGAATATTTCGTGCACCGCTCGATCTACCATCACAAGGAGGCCGACCCGTACGCCTGGGTGATTCCGCGGCTGCGCGGCCAGGCCAAAGCCGCCCTGGTGGCCGTCGAATTCGACGAATACGGTGGCGGGCGCGGCGAGCGCATCCACGCGCGTTTGTTCGCCGATCTGCTCGACGGCGCCGGAGTGAATTCGGAGTATCTGCACTATCTCGACGTCGTGCCCGCGCCGATGCTGGCGCTGGTGAACATGATGTCGCTGTTCGGTCTGCACCGCAGCCGCCGCGGCGCGCTCGTCGGGCATTTCGCCACGGTCGAGATCACCTCCCCGCCCGCGGCGCGGCGCATGGTGGAGGCCCTGCGGCGGCTGGAGGCCGATCCGGCGTGCGTGTTCTTCTACGCCGAACACGTCGAGGCCGACGCGGTCCACGAACAGGTCATGCGGCGCGATGTGATCGGTGATCTGCTCGCCCAGGACCCGGCGCTGACCGAATCGGTGGTCTTCGGCATCCAGGCCACCAATCTGCTCGAGACCCGCCTCGAACAGCACATCCTGCACGACAGCTGGCGTAGCGGCCGAAGCTCGCTGCGCTCACCCGGCCTGTCGGAGTAGCCACCCCGGAGTGTCGGAGTAACTGTCGGCATTCCGGTTATCCGGGGTTCGTGATCATCTTTCGCCCGCCGGGTGTCTACCGGCCGCAAACCGATACGAACCTGCTGGTGAGAGCGCTGCGGTCGGCGGCGATCCCGCGCGACGGCAGCGTGCTCGACATTTGTACGGGAACGGGGGCCGTGGCCATCCACGCCGCCAGGACGGGTGCGCGGCAGGTGACCGCGATCGACGTGTCCGCGGCGGCGCTGGCCTCGGCCCGGGTCAACAGCCTGCTGCGCGGGGTCCGGCTCGAGCTGCTGCGCGGCGACTTCGCCGAGGTCCTGGGCGAGCGCAGCTTCGACGTCGTGCTCGCCAATCCGCCCTACGTGCCCTCACCGCACGGTCTGCCCGTCTCGGGCCCCGCCCGGGCGTGGGATGCGGGGATCGACGGGCGGATCGTGCTCGATCGGCTGTGCCTGATGCTGCCGCGGTTGTTGAACCCGCGCGGTGTCGCCCTGGTGGTGCATTCCGAGGTCTGCGATCCGGACCTGACACTGAACCTGCTGCGTGCGGGCGGACTCAAGGCCGCGGTGGTGGCCCGTGCCACGGTGCCGTTCGGACCGGTGATGACCGAGCGTGCACCATGGCTGGAAGAGGCCGGACTCATCGAGCCCGGCCGCCGAGACGAGGAATTGGTGGTGGTCCGTGCCGACCGAACGCAAGCCTGAGCACCGCCGGGTCGTGCTCACCAAGGACGGCCCCGCGCTGATCGAGGGGCCCGTAGAGCTGGTCACCGATGACGGAGCGGTGATCAGGTCCGATCGCTTCGTCGTGGCCCTGTGTCAGTGCCGCCGATCGAAGAACTATCCGCTGTGCGACACCAGCCATCGAAAACGCCGCCGCTGCACCGATACGCCGCGAGAGGACACACGGGCCGGCAGGGCTGACTAAACTGACCCGGTTGGTCGGGGGAGGTCTAGGCTGGAAATCGGGACGGCTGATGCCCTGGCGGTAGGGAGAACATGGAGATCACCGACGGTTCGCAGCCGGTCTATCGACCGGCGGAATTCACCGATCTCGAGGCCATTGCGGCCATCGAGGACGAGGTGTTCGACGAACCGTACCGTTATCTGATGCTGCGGCAGCTGTTCGATTTGCACGGATCGCAATGGTTGGTCGCGGAATTGGACGACGCCGTGATCGGATACGCGCTGACACTCGAGAAGAACGGCCGCGCGCTGCTGTTCACCTTCGCCGTGGCCAATCAGTTCCAATGCCGCGGCTACGGTCGCGCACTGCTCGAGCATGCCCTGCGGCGAAGCCGCGAACTGGGTGCCGAGGTCGAATATCTGACCGTGCGCCCGGACAATCTCCCGGCCTCGAATCTGTTCAAACAGGCCGGATTCGAGTTCATCAGACACGACGAGCAGTACTTCGGCCCGGGCGAACCGCGCGACCTGTATGAGTACCGCCTGCGCCCCTGACCCGAGTGTGTGTTCATGGCCGAGATCCCGCCGTTCGTGGCCTCGGTCTCGACGCGCATCACCCGCCGCGCCGCCGAGCACACCGTCTACATGTGCGTGGCCAGCTTCCTCAACCCGCTGGGCCCGGGCGACAGCGAGAACCTGCATGCGGCGGCACGCCCGCTGTATGCGGTCGAATCGTGGGTGGGGACGGTCTCGATGTCGGTGTTTCTTCGCGCTGCTGGTGCGCAAATGGTTCTGGGTGTGACTACCAGCCGGGATCGAATGCCTTGTGCCGCATCGCTTCCAGCATGGCGACGGCGATATTGTCGCGCAGCCGGTCGGTGAGCACACTCCACTGCCGGGAAAATCCGGGCTCGTTCTGCAGTTCCTTCCACAGCCCTCGCAGTGCCGGTGGGGTGTGTGCGCCGGGCATCCACAGCCCGGTGACATGCTGCAGCAGCGGCGCCATGATGTCGAGGCGTTCGCGGCCGGCCGAGCCGAAGCGGTCGGCCTCGGCGAGGGCGGCGGCGGTGACCGTCAGCAACCAGTCGTGCGCGGCGAGATCCTCGCAGAACCGTTGCGCCGCAGCAAGGTCTGGTTCCTCGCGCACGATCAGCCGTACCGAACGGGTGGTGTCGTCGTGCAGCCGCAACGCCACGGCGGGGCCCGCGCTGCCGCCGACCCGGGCGATCCAGCGCAGCCGCGTGGTGCCCGCCTGCATCGGCGGCGACTGATCGAGCCGGGAATCGGCGCGGATCCGGGCCAGCAGGCGCTCGCTGATCGACGCCAGATCCAGGGTGGCGCCGTGCGCGCGGCCGTCGAGATACCCTTCGGCCAAAGCCGTTCCGGCGGCGGCACGTTCGGGAATGCGGCTGATCACCTCCGTGACGCCCTTCTGGCTGAGGTAGTGCGACCAGGTCTGGCGCCGCCGCTCACCGGCCCGCACCACCCGGGTGTGGGCCGAGGACTGCAGTATCCGTCCGCCGACCAGTGTCACGCCGGTGGCCACGGTGCCGACGACGCGTGCCGTATTCGCGCCCAGTGCCAGATCGCAGTCCACACCGACCGCGATGGTCGGCGAAATCGCCAGTGTCCCCGGCCGTTCCCGCCAGCGCACCGCCCGTCCGGGCATCAGCGCGAGCAGTTCCCCGGCCTCGTCCCGGGTCAGTGCGGCGGCGGAGGGGAGCAGGCACGTACGCACCTCGCCGAGCACGACCAGCGGCGACGTGGAGGCCATGTCAGGACCCGTCGAGCAGCAGATGGGACAGGCGCTCACCGACCTTGCGCGGCACCGCGACCGGTACCTCGTCGGCGGCGCCGCAGGCGATGATCTGCGCGACCACGTCGTCGTCCAGATCGAGGTGGTCGAGGATCACCCGGACCGCGTGTTCGATGGCGATATAGCGCTTGGGCAGCATGGACAGGGCCTGGTACGCGGCGAACGGGGCGGCATCCGGATTGAGCTGAACCACCGGCGGCACGTCCTGCCAGCGCCGCGGCCAGGGCTCACCCGGCCGCCACGGATGCGGGTCCACCACGGAGGCACCGTGATAGCGCAGCATGCCCAGCCGCAGCAGATGCCACACCGCGGCCAGGAACGGACACGACCAGCGGGTGACGGTCCGCCCGTCGGTGACGTGGGTGCTCCACAGCTGCACATCCAGGAAGATCGAATGCTCCCGGCGGCCGAACTCCTCCGGCGGTCGATACATGCGCCCGCGCATCGCCTGCGCGGGCTCCTCGACGGAGGAGCGGCGACCGTTGCACAACCAGCCGGATTCCGCTGTGGGCGGGCGGCTTCCGGTGTCGGGCGGGGCCGGTTCGGCGACGATGCGGGCCGCCACCATCTCCGCCACCGGAATCGGCTCACCCAGCGGTACCCCGTCGACGAACGGGGAGATCTGCCAGCAGCCGGATTCGCGGGCGAGGTAGTCGATGCTCAGCCCCGCCTCGTCGGCCGCGCGCAGCAGCCTGCCGAGGACCTCGGCGGCATCGGTGTCGGGCTGGAAGTAGTCGTCGAGCAGATAGCAGGTGCTGACCCGCGCGCCCGCGCCGAACCGGATCCTGGCCGAGTCGACGAAGGCGCTCACCAGCGGGACGATGCGGCGGAATTCCGCGCGCACATGGTCGAGGTCGGCGGTGATGTCGTTGAGATAGAAGTGGCCCACCTCGATGGACAGATGCGACATCGGCACCGTGGCGATCCACGGCTGCTCGGTGGCCTCGCTGTATCCGCGTGCCTCGCGCATCCCCTCTACAGCCTTTCCCAGGTGGCCTGGTCGACCAGGCGGCGGGCCAGTTCCGTGTATGCCAGTGCGGTCTCCTCGTTGGCGATCTTGGCGTTGACGTCGATATCGAGAATGAGCTGTTCGCGCCACTGCAGGACCGGTTCGATGGGCGTGCTGCCCAGCACGGCCGTCGCGCCGAGCCGGTTGGCCGTGGCCAGCCGCTCGAGGGCGGCATCCTGCTCCTGCAGCCACGCCGCCTGGGCGGCCCGTGCCGCGTTCTGATACGAGTCCGGCGCCGCGACGGCGGTGCGGATGTAGCGGATCGAGCCCTTCAATTCGTCGCGGTCGTGCCCGCATTCGGCACCGGTCTGCAGCAGCCCGTGCGGGCCGTGCACCAGACCGGCGGCGGCCAGGATGTGCTGGCGGGTCCAGCGGTGGAAGATCAGCCAGCGGGCGGTGCGCCGGCGCAGTTGCGGCAGCGCCGTGGACTGCAGGGCGATCTCGAGGGCCACCGACCGGCCCGCGCTGAGATCGATGAACACCACCTTGAATTCCTGTTCCAGCCCCACCAGCAGTTCCGCGCAGCGCGTCACGACGGCGTTGTCGCAGGTGAGGAATTCCGCCCCGCCCTCGTCGCCGGGCAGCAGCACCAGTCGGCCCGAGCGCGGGCCGACCCGGCGCAGCTGCACCCGGTCGGTGCTCGCCCCGACGTCCACCCGGGCGGCCGTGCCGGTCTCGCCGAGCAGATACGAATGCACCCCGCCCTTGTCCACCCCGCGTTCGACCGCGCTGATCTCGAACAGCGCCCCGGCGGTCGGTGAGCCGAAATCGAAGTCCACATAGGCGACATTGCGGCCGGTCAGGCACAGCCGGTAGGCGATATTGCAGCTGGTGACCGAGCGGCCGGTGCCGCCCTTGTCGGAGGTGGCGAAGACCAGCACTACCGTGTCCTCATCGTCGGGCGTCCTGACGGGCGAAGGCGAGTTCGTCGAGTTGGAGCAGGGCCTGGATGGCCCGGCCGAACGCGGTGCCGGGCCGCTCGTCGAGTTCGTGGCGGGCGCGGTCCAGCGATTGCTCGATCCGCTCGAGCGCCCTCCACTTCGGGGATAGGTCACCCTCGCTGACCAGCAGCCGCTCCTGGTTGTGCAGATGCTCGGCCTCGCTGAGCAATTCGATCGCGCGCCGTTTGGTGGGCTGCGGCGCCAACGGCGGCAGCCGGTAGGTGTTGAACGCCACCACCAGGCATTCCATCACCCGCTCGGTGACGAACCAGGACGGCCCGTCCGCGGCGTGCCCGGCCGGACCGAGCAGCTCGGAGGTGTCGTCCCACAGGCCCGTCGCCGGGCCGCGGCGTAGCATCCGCCGATCGAGGTGACCCATCGCCGATTCGGCCAGCGCCATCAGCTGATCGCGGGTGGTGACATCGCTGCGCAGCCGCGCGGCCTGTAGGCTGCGCTTGAGCATCATCGTCACGAAATCCGGTACATGCCAGCGCAATTGGGTTCCATCATCGATATCCTCGCTACCGGCCAGCCGCAGTCGCACCCCGGGGTAGTGCAGGGCGGCTGCCGGATCCCGGTCGGTCAACCGGCTGATGACCCGGCCGCGGCGGGCCAGCTGGTCGAAGACGGCGACCGTGCGGGTCAGATCCTCGGTGCTGTCGCGGACCACCAGATCCTGAATCAGCATGGCGGCGACCACCAGGCTGTAGTAGTCGGATTCCTCGCCGTCGGAGGTGCGCCAGGGAATGTCCTCGAGGGGCCAGCGGCCGGTGCCGAAGCGGGCCACCGTCGACCAGTACTTCTGGGTCAGCTCCAGGCGCAGTTGCAAGGCGTCGGCGAGTTGGCGCTGGGTCTTGTCGAGCAGGTCCAGTTCGCGGATGCGCTGCGAGGACAGGTCCAGGATGCCGTCCAGGGCGACCGCGGTGAAATACAGGTAGGGGCGGGATTCGGCGTAGCCGACCGCGTCGGCGACGTGGCTGTGCACGAAGTCGATCGGCTCGGCCCTGCGGTAGATCCCCCAGCTCCACCCGCATTCGAACAAGCGCAGATCGTCGGCGACGTCGACCTCGGCGGTGCGGCCGAGCCGAACCTCGTTGGCGGCCTGCACCCGCAGCCGCTCCAACCGCCTCGACAGGGTTGCGACGACGTCCTCCACGGGCGCGCCGGTTTGGTTGATCATATGCAAGATCGCCTGCCCGGCAACGGATTTCGGGTCGGGCGTATTGATGACAAAGCTGCGCAGCAGCCCGGTCATGGCGGCGGTGAGCCGGGCGCGGACCTGCTCTTCGACCGCCTCGATGCGCGGCACCAGATCCCGTGCCTCCTGGCGGACCTCGCCACGGACGAATCGGCCGAAACCGCGCAGGAACCGCAGCGCGGCAATGCACAGGCTCAGCGACATCGAGTACGAGTCGACCACCTCGACGGCCCGCTGGGCCGCCTTGGGCTCGCGGTCGTCGAATCCGCCGAGGTAGCTGCCCGCGGCGAAGTCCGGTTCGCCGTCGGGGCCGGTGTGGCGCGCCAGATACTCCTCGATCAACCGGACCAGCACGCCGCCGATGCGGCTGCGTTCGCCGAACGGGGACAGCGCGCGCTCCACATCGGAGGCCATATCGTCGGGGCGGTCCAGCGCGAAGGCCTCGATCTCGGTGGCCGGGTACAGCAGGCAGAGCAGCTGTTCGGCATCGCTGATGGAATTGGTGCCGTCGCGGCCGCCCCAGGTCCAGGCGTCCTCGTGATAGCAGCAGTCCAGCACCGCCTGCCACAGGTCCAGCAGCTGTTGCCGCGGCCGAATTCTCATCGCCCCTGTCCTAACCCCCGAATCCGGCATCCACCGCCGAATGTCGCCACCTAAAGTGTGCCCCTGTCGGGCTCGCTCTACCAGCGCTTTTCCGACATTTGTCCAGGAAACGGCAAACGTGGGAAAACGATTACCCGCTCACCACCAGTGCAGGATGGGCGCCAGGCGACGGCCGAGTTCGGGGGCCAGGGTGCGGGAGAAGCTCGCGGTGAAGTGGTGCTCATCGTGGTAGACCAGCACATTGCCGATCACCACGGGGCAACTATCCGGCTCGCAGACGGCGTCGGTGAGGTCGAGGGGAAAGACGTTGGGGTAGGCGGCGGCCGGTTCGGCGGCAGGGTTGACCGGGGCGAGCGCATCCCCGCGGGGCATCCCGCAGCCGACGGGCGTGCCGCCCTTGGCCAGGCAGTCGATGGCTCGATAGCGAACGCCGTTGTGCCGCAACCAGGGTGTGTCGCGGATGGCGAGCACATCGAGGCCGCGTTCGGCCAGCGCCGACCAGACGTCGAGATAGTCGGCGGGGGTTTCGTCGCCCCCGGCGTCGACGGGTCGGGTGGCGGTGGTGAACACCCAATCGGGGCGCTCGGCGGCCAGCAGCTCGATCACCTCGCGGGACCAGTCGCGGCAGTCCGGATTGGGTTCGCCCTTGTAGGTGGCGTCGTCGGAGAGGGTGAGCGGACACCCCATCTTCAGGTGCACGAGCAGGCGGAACCGGTGCTGTTCGGCGAGCAGCTGCAGCGCCGGCATCCAGTGTTCGGCATGAGAGTTGCCGACGACGGCAATGGTGCGCGCGGCGGTGGTGTCGCCGTACTCGCAGGTGACCACCGCGCGGGTGTCCCAGTCGGCGATACAGCCGTCGCGGGTGGGAGCGGGCAGTTCCGCCGGGGCCTCGTGCACGGTGGGGCGCATGGGCGCCGGGAGCACCGACAGGTTGGCGGCCAGTGCCTCCGCGCCCGGATAGAGTGCCACGGTCAGATCGCCGGCGGGGCGGGGTGGATTCGCATCGCGCACCACCTGCCAGGCCAGCACCGACACGGCGACGGCGAGCCCGGTGACCGACACCAGGGCGGTCAAGGTCCGCCGGTGTCGGGGACCGAATCCGACGGCGGTGGCGCGCAGGGGTTGTTCGACGAGCCGATGGGTGGCATAGGCGAGGACCCCTGCGGCGCAGAGCACCCCAACGCCGGTGGTCGGCCCGGCCGTGGGTGTGCCCCGCTCGGCGAGGACGAAGATGAGGATCGGCCAGTGCCACAGGTAGAGGGTGTAGGCGAGGTCGCCGAGCAGGACCGGGATCGGCGCCGCCAGCAGGCGGTTGGGCAGCGGCAGCCCCTGCGCGCCCGGGTTCAGACCCGCCACCACGAGGGCGATGGTCGCGCCCACCGGCAACAGCGCGGCGGGACCGGGGAAGTGGTGCACGCCGTCGATGATCCAGCCGCACAGCAGCACCGCCCCCAGCCCGCAGCCGGCGAGCAGCGTGCGGACCGCCCGCGAGGGCGACAGGTACGGGGCGACCACGGCCAGACCGGCGCCGGCGAGCAATTCCCATGCGCGCGCGAAACTGTCGTAGTAGTTCCAGCCCTGATGTGTCGAAATACCCTGTGCCGCATAGCAGAACGAACAGAGGGCCGCGGCGGTGATCGCCCAGGTCAGGGCGGGACGGATCGCCGACGGTCGTCCCAGGGCGCGACAGGTCCGGATCACCGCCGCGACCAGCAGCAGGATCGCCAGATAGAACTGGCCCTGCACCGACATCGACCACAGATGCTGCAGCGGGCTGACCGAGGGATCGGCCGCGAGATAATCCGACCACGACAGCGCCAGCTGCCAATTCTGGTAGTAGAGCAGCGATGCCAGCGTCTGCGTGCCCAGCTCCGACCACTGCGTAACCGGCCGCAGCACCACCGTCGCGACCACCACCGCCGCCAGCACGACGACCAGCGACGGCAGCAGCCGGCGCGCCAGTCGCCGCAGTGTGACCGCCACACCCACGGATTCGCCACGCCGCAGCAGCGACCCGGTGACGAAGTATCCCGACAGCACCAGGAAGACGTCCACGCCGCCGGACACCCGCCCGACCCAGACGTGGAACACCACGACCAGCGCGATGGCGATCCCGCGCAGGCCGTCCAGATCGCGCCGGTAATTCTCGGCGCGCACGGACGTACCGGACGTACCGGCCGTACCGACGGCCGAGGTCGTATCGATCACCGCGCCGCCGCGGTCCCGGCGTCCGGCGAACCCGGAACCGAGTACAGGTCGTCGACCGACAGGCGAACGGCGAATGGATACGGCACGACAATCTCTTATCACGCCCCCGAAAGGCCGGTCCAATTCCCCGCGGGTGGGCAGGGTTGTGAAATCTCACGATCGGCTGCGGCTGGGCACGGGAAAGGCTTAAAGTTGTTGACGGTCAATCTTGTTGGCCGCACCCGGCGGTCACCGCATGCCGGGCGAGCTGCCCGCGTGGCGTGCGGGCACGCGCCGGGACATGCGGAAGCCGTTGCGGCGTCAGTGAAACCGACGATCGATGATCAGGGGTGATCGAATTCGCGCTGGTGTACTCCGTGGTGGAAGGCATCGAGTTCGGCTTGGTCGAAGACGAGTTCGACGCCCGGCACGGGTTGCTGTGTCGCGGTACGGAATACGAACATACCGTCGGCACGGCGGGTGACCGTCAATGCGGCGGGTTCGACGCATTCGCCGCGCACGGTGGCCTGGTAGGTGTCGAACTGTTCATCGGTGAGCAACAGCAGTTCGTCGGCGGGTAGTTCGGTGGCCGGGGTGATGCGGTCGGTGGCGCGCTTGTCGTCCCAGATCGCCGTCCAGCCCTGCTTGCGTGCGATGCGCACGCAGTTCTGGTTGGGGGAGCTGGCGCTGGCTTTGCGGAATTCGCCCGCGGTGAAGATCGGTAGCAGCGTCATTGGTGTTGCCTTTCTACGGAGTAAAGCCCCAGGCGCGCGGGCATCGACGTCCACGCGCCTGCGTGTCGCCTATGGCTTGTAGCCGACGGCGGCGAAATTACACGGCCGTGCCGGATCCTGGGAATCCACAGGTTCGGTGGGCCGCCAGTCCGGTGCATGCACCAGCCCGGGCTCGACCAGCTCGAAACCGTCGAAGAACGCCGCGAATTCGTCGCGCGTCCTGGGGACGACGGGGTCGGAAGTCTCCTTGTACAGCTCGGTGATCGCCAGTATTCGCTCCTTGATTTCCGGGCTCGCCTCCTCCAGGGAGGAGTGGCTCATCGCCGCGTAGCTGCCGGCTGGTAGCCGGTCGCGCAAGTGCGCCATCAGCTCGTGTGGGCGGTCGCTGTCGGGAACGAACGGCCAGACGCTGACGATGAGCAGGCCCAGCGGCTGGTCGAAATCGATCAGGCGGCGGGTGTCGGGGTGATCGAGGATCAGGTCCGGACAGCGCAGGTCGGCCTCGATGATCGCGGTGGTGTCCAGCGCGTTCTGCTGATAGAGCAGTTCGTGGGCGCGGTTGACCGCCTCCAGGTCGTTGTCGACGTACACCACCCGGCTCTCGGGGGCCGCCGCGCGGGCGACCTCGTGGGTGTTGCCCACCGTCGGCAGCCCGGAGCCGATATCGAGGAACTGCCGGATTCCCTGATCGGTGAGGAATCGGGTGGCACGCTGGAGGAAGCCGCGATTGTGGTGGGCCCAGGCGTCGGCATAGGGAAAGAGCTCGAAGATCTTCTCGCCGAAGATCTTGTCGACATCGAAGACGGCCTCGCCGGACAGGTAGTAGTGGTACATGCGCGCGGCCGACGGGCGGCTCGCGTCGATCTCGCGCGACCCGAATTCGTTGTCGCCCATTCCCCTTACCCCTTCTGTGTGCTGGACGGGTGGCGATTCACCCGGCAGTGAACGTCTTGCGGCGGAACGAGCGCGCGACGTGCTCGATGTACTTGCGCGAATCCTCGGCGCTCAGCGCGGCGGCGGACAGTCGCGACCACACCGTCTCGCGGGCGGTGACCGATACCTTGTCGTCGATGTAGCGAATATCGCCCTGGCTCTCGACGATCGCCATGTCCAGATCGCCGGCCGCGCCCGGCGAGGGCACCCGCACCAGGGTGAACCGATCCTCCATCCCGGCGCCGCGGGTGGTGACGGTGAACGGCAGCACCTGGATCATGATGTTGGGCCGGTGCGACAGCGCCAGCAGATGGTCGAGCTGCTCGAGCATGACCGGATGGCCGCCGTATTCGCGCCGCAGGCACGATTCGGACAGGACGGCGCGGAACTCGGGCGGGGACGATTTGATCAGGATCTCCTGGCGGGCCAGCCGGGCTCGGACGGAATCCTCCACGGCGTCGCGCTCGGCGCCGTCGGGATGTTCGGGCTCGTGCAGGGCGCGAATGTAGGACTCGCACTGGATGAGGCCGGGCATGATCTCCGCCTCGGCCACGCGCAGCAGGCTGGCATACGCCTCGAGGTCGACCAGTAGCCGCAGGTCCTCGAGGTAGGCGCGCCGGAAGCCGGAGTTCCAGAAGCCGCGTTTGTGGTTGTCACGGCGCAACTCACGCAAGGTGTCGAGATAGCCGGGATCGGCGAAACCCAAGGCGGTGGCCAGCCGTTCCAGATCGCCGACGGTGATGGAGCTGGCGCCGTTGATCAGCATCGCGATGCGACTCTGGCTGGTCTCGATGATCTTCGCGGCCTCGTTCTGGCTGACGCCGGCGCTGGTGATCATGTGCTCGATCTCGCGGCCCAACAGCAGTTTTCGCGCCGTGCGTAGTCGTGTCCCCATAGTGGTCGGCGAACCGGCCGTTCCGATACGCCTGAACCCCTTCCACCCCAACCTCTTTCGCTTGCGTGATTATCACGCTAGCATTTATCACGTTCAGAGTATCACAGTTTCACTATGTAGCGGGCGTTAGCGGTGACACATCGCGGGCGTCTGGTGGGAGGGGAGTCGTCATGACGACTACCACGCGAATGTGTTCGGCGCCTTGCCGTTTCGGCGATATGCAGGCATGTGGGGGTGCCGACGAACCGTTGACCTACAATGTTGCTCGCCGGATTCTCGGTACCGAGCATGCCTTCTCGTGCACCCGATGGCTGGCAGCGGTGGCGTTCCTGTCGGCCGGACTGGACGACGATTGAAATGAGCGGTTTTCAGTCGTCGATCTGGCCGACCGGGTGGCCGCACGAGGCGCCCGAGGATCCGCTGTCGGTGGAGGAGGCACACCTGACCATGCAGCGACACCGCGGCTGCCTGCGCGAGGAGTGCCCGCGCAAGCAGGCCGCCTATCGCACGCTGGTCGAGGCGGGACGAATCAGACCCGACTCGGGACGGGCCCGCTGACTCGGCGGCTCAGCCGCGGTAGGTGCGGGCCACCAGGGCCGAGCGCAGGTACCACAGGCCACTCGCCTGCGTCGGATCGAAGCCGGTCAATTGGCCGATGCGCTTGAGCCGGTAGTCGACGGTGTTGGTGTGCACGTGTAGCAGGCGTGCGGTCCGCTGTCGATTGAGGTTGTGGGCGATATGGGTCCGCAGCGTGTCCAGCAGTTCCGGATGCTCGTCGAGCGGGTCGAGCAGCGAGCCCAGATATTCGCGGCCCGGGCCGGGGCGAGTGAGCTGATATTCCAGGGCCAGATCGTCGAAGCGGTAGAGCCCGGGCACCGACTGCAGCCGCGCCACCATATCGAGCAGTTGGTGCGCCTGGTCGGCGGCGGTGGGGATGGCGTCGGTGGCCGCGGTGACGACCGTCGCGGTGACCGGTACCCGGGCCGCCCGGGCGAGCCGGCCGATGAGCTCCTCGAGATCGGCCTCCTCGACCTGGTCGGCGGGGACCAGCAGGGTGCCGCCGTCGACGCTCAGCAGCGACAGCGCGGATTCTCCGCAGTGCGTGGCCAATTCGGCCTGCACGCGGCGAAGTTTGCGCCGCGCCACCACCTTTGCGTCCAGCATGGGATTGGATTCCTCCGGATGCGGCGGGATCGCCAGCGCGAGAACCCGGTACCGCTCGGCGATCTCGATGCCGCATTCGCGGGCCATGGTCGAGGTCGGATGCCCGCCCAGCAGGGCAGAGGTCAGGGTGTGCACCGCCGTGTGGTGTTCGCTGACCACCGCGCGCAGCTCGCGGACGTAGGCCATCGACACCGCCGAGGTCATGGTGTCGAGCATTTCGACGACGAGTTTGGCCCCGCCGATGAGGTTTTCGTAGTCGGCGAGGTTGAGGGAGAGCACGGTGTCGTGGTCGCCGGAGCCCGCCGCGCGGTGCCGGTTGGCGGCATTGCTGACCACCAGATCGAAGCCGATCTTGAAGCCCTCGTGGATGGCGTGGTGGATGGTGTCGATGGGTACGCCCTCGCGCGCCCACTGCGCGGCGGCCTCGGACAGTCGTTCGGTCTTCTCCGGGATGTCCTTACCGTCGAGCATGCTGACCGCCAGCTCGAGGCAGATCCGGGTGATGGTCGTGACATCGCCGTAGATGGCATCGCCGGGCAAGGTGCCGCACGGCGCGACGTTCTCGACGAAGTGGCCGACCATCTGCCGCGACAGTGCCCACACGTCCTTCAGCGCGGACGACATGGGTCGTCCGGACACCGTCAGGCCCGGCCGGTCCGGAGTGGCGGCAACAGACATGTCGACATCTTCCTTCCACCCCCGTTTACTGCACTGCTGTATCAACGTAACCGGCCCGAGATGCCCGGGCGCGGTTTTGTGGATGGATCGTGATACTTCGGCACCGGCCGCCGGAAGGCTTTCGTGAACAGTCACAACGCACTCGTGGCCGGGTGTGGCACGGGGCGCTCGGGGCGGGCCGGACCGTCGGCGGGGGTGAACGCCCGCGGCTGCCTCGGATCGGCGCAAACCGCCCGATACCCGCCGTGTCGCCCATCCGGGACCCGTCCTGCGCCGAATACCTGTCAGTACCGGCAAATCCGATGCGAATTGCCAGGGCTGGATGTAATCGCAACTGCCAGAAAATAACCCAGAAGGAAGGAGCCCGGTGATGATCCCGCAATTGATCGGCGCCATCTTCGGCGCAGTAACCGATTTCCTCGGAAAGCTGCTCGTGCCCTGACCACCCGGCGTCAGGCCTCGACCGCTATGCCAGGCACATCCGTCCGGCGGCCGGACCTCGGGCGGCGGTTCGTCCGGATCCGGCCGCCACCGTGACAGTGGGACCGGGCCGGGATCGGGCACTCTCGAATCATCCGGTGGCGCACAGGTTTCGCCTAGGCCGGGCAGCGCCCTGCGGCGGTGTCGATACTGTGCAACACCCAGCGATTGGGGCCGGCAGCCTTGGCGCGGTACAACCCGGCGTCGGCGGCATCGAGCAACTTTTCGGCGTCCGCATTCGCCACCGGGGTGACCACCGCACCGATACACGCCGACACCCGCAGCAGATGGTCGTCCACGGGGATCGGCTCGGACAGCGCGCTCAGCATCGTCTCCACGATCGTCGCCACCCGCACCGCATCGCACGGTGGGGTGAACAGGACCACGAATTCGTCGCCGCCCACCCGGGCCGTCATGGCACCCAGGGCATGGGTGGCCAGGCGGTTGGCCACCGCGGTCAGCAATCGATCGCCGACGCCGTGGCCGTAGGTGTCGTTGATCGTCTTGAAGCCGTCCAGATCGATGAACCCCAGACCCACCCGGTCACCCGGTCCGGCACCGGCGATGATCGCGGCGAGGGTGTCCACCAGCTGGCGCCGATTCGGCAGCCCGGTCAGGGGATCGTGGCGGGCCTGCCGGTGCAGCTCCGCCTGCAGGGCCCGGCGCTGAGTGGTGTCCTCGCCGACCACCAGCAGATAGGCGGACCGGCCCCCGGTCTCGGGCACCAGCGTGATCGCCCACGCGGCCCAGCCGCCGCTGCCGTCGGGGCGGCGATACCGCAGCTCCAGCCGCACGGTTCCGGAGCCCGCCGCCAGCAGTTCCTCATAGACCCGCGTTTGCATTTCGGCGCGGTCCTCGGGGTGCACCAGCTCCGACACCGACCGCCCGCGCAGTTGCTGCACCGGCAGGCCGAGCATCGCCGCGAGCGTCGGATTGACATCGACCACGCGCCCGGCGGTGTCGCCGATGC
Organism: Nocardia transvalensis; assembly: GCF_015477765.1. Lineage (GTDB taxonomy): Bacteria > Actinomycetota > Actinomycetes > Mycobacteriales > Mycobacteriaceae > Nocardia > Nocardia transvalensis_A. The sequence goes on from NZ_JADLQQ010000004.1 coordinate 495,317, forward strand.
CGATGGCGACCGCGGCATTGTCGAACATCACCCGGAATCGCACCTCGGCGGCGTGGCGGGCGTCGGCCATGGCCGAATGCAGCATCTCCTGATGCTGCGCCCGTACCGACAGCAGGGCCTCGGTGTAGCCGCGTGACAGCTCACCCAGCAGTTCGATCAGCCGCTGCCCGTGCGGTGCAATCATTTCCGTGAGCGGGGCCAAGGCGCGGGCCGAGCGGGCCAGCACCTGCGGGTCGGTCAGATTGGCCCGCACCAGTTCCGCGCCCACCGGCGCCGCGGCGGCGGGGTCGAAGGGCTCGGTCGATGCGGCATCGATCAGCCGCTCGATCAGCCCGGCCAGCAGCCGGTCGAGCTCACGCATCGACATCGGGACGAAACCGGTGTCGGCGACCGCGGTTCGCCATTGCCGTGCCAGCGCCGCGATGTCGCTGCGTCGTGTCATGCAAACCCACCCCCGCCCAGATCCGACCTGCACTCACCGAATTGCGGGAACGGCGTGGCGCCGAACCAGAGCACCAGGCTACCGCGCCGACGACACTCGCTCGCGGCGGCGTGCTACCGGGCGGAATGTTCCCGCGTGGCGCAGTCGGCGTGTCGGCGAGTTCCCGCGGCGGTGACGACCGGTACTTCCCCGGCTTCGCCAACGGTGGGAGCGGCTTTCGCGCCTCCTCGGGTGCGGGTGGGTGTACCCGACGGGACGCTGCGGGGGTGGTCGTGATCGCCGAAAAGTGGTTCACCCGTGGCTGTTACGGACCGGCTGGCCACATCGTGACGATGGCCTACCGGTGCTATCAGTCCGGTTCGACCGTACTCCCGTGCGTCAGTAGGAATATTCGCCGGTAGAGTAGGCGAAACTGTTGCAGGACAGCGCTTTCGGGTAACCGGAAAGCCCGATCCCGGCTTCGCGATCGTCACCCCGGAGTGGGACCTGCCGACCGGGACGGGCTGTCCGACCCCCCTATTCTCGGGGCGGCGCGCCCGAGTGAACTGTTACTTGTTCGCTTTGTGATAGGCGGAGACGATCTCGGAGGAAATTCGGCCGCGCGCCGAGACGTTGTAACCGTGTTTCTTCGCCCATTCCCGGATGGCGACGGTTTGCTCGCGGTCGGCGGCGGTCTTCGGCCGTGCGGTAGTGCCGGCCTTCACCCGGCCCACCTTGCGGGCCTTTTCCGTCCAGGGCTCGAGTGCCCCCCGAAGCTTGCCTGCATTCAACGTCGACAGATCGATTTCATAGGCCACACCGTCGATCGAGAACTGCACGGTCTCATCCGCTTTGGACTTACCGTCGTAATCGTCGATGAGTGTGACGGTGACCTTCTTGGCCATCACTGAGCCCTTTCACACGGACACGGAACTAACTGGGATTGTGTATACCGTACCGCAAGGGCGTCCTGTACAGCGAATCCGACGCTATTTCGGCGTTTCCCGGACGGAATGACGGAAAGGCGCAAAACAATCACCGCCGCCGCAATTCCTGAGCGGCAGGCTTTCGTATATCTTAATGCGGTCCGGTCGCGCCGGGCGGCGGGGAGTCGGATACTGGCACAGTGGCTGCTGACGGCGAACTGAACCCGGAGGATGCGAACACGATCGAGCAGGTCATCGGCACCGGTGCGCCCGAAGAGGGCATCGGCACGTTTCGGTACCTGTTCGCCGAGCGGCACTGGGAGTGGTCGCCCGAGGTGGCGCGGATGCACGGCTACAGACCGGGCGAGGTGGAGCCGACCACCGAATTGCTGCTCTCGCACAAACACCCCGAGGACCGCGACCGCGTGGCCGCGCTGATCACGTCGGTGGAGGACGGGGCACCGTTCTCGAGCAGTCACCGCATCGTCGACACCACCGGGCGCATCCATCATGTGATCGTGGTGTCGGACCAGCTGCTCGACGAATCGGGTCAGCAGATCGGCACGGCGGGCTATTACATCGACCTCACCACCACCGTGGCCGAACAACAGCGGCGCACCTTGGACGAAACGCTGCCCGAATTGTTCGCCGCGGGCGCCGAGATCGAACAGGCCCGGGGCGCGCTGATGGTGGTCTACGGAATCAGCGCCGAGCAGGCCCTGCGGTTGCTGCTGTGGCGTTCCCAGGAGACCCGCGTTCCACTGCGCTCCCTGTGCGCCCGGCTGACCGCCGAGATCGCCGAGCTCACCCGCACCGCCACCGATGTGCGCGGCCGCTTCGACCATCTGCTGCTGACCGTGCATCAAGGCATCGCGGACAGCAATGGGGACTCGAATTAGCGGGCCGCGAGCAGCGTGAGGATTTCCTCGGTCGTGGCGGTTTCGCCGAGCCGGGGAAAGATCTTGTCGACACTGTGCCGGTGCGAGTCGGTATCGCGGTCGCCGATCGCGTCGGTGGCCACGGTGACGTGATAGCCGTGCTCGTGTGCCGCGCGGGCGGTGGACTCCACGCCGATGCTGGTCGCGATCCCGCCCAGCACGATGCCGGTGACGCCGCGGCGGCGCAGTTGCAGATCGAGTTCGGTGCCGTGGAAGGCGCCCCACTGCCGCTTGGTGATCACGATATCGGTGGGCTGCACGTCGAGTTCGCCGACCAACTCGTCCCAGCCCTGGGGCAAAGCACCTGTCGGACCGGCGACCTCGGTCCGGCCGGGCGGCGCGTCGGCACCGTCGGGTGCGAACGAAACCCGCACGAGCGCCACCGGCAGGCCCTCCTTGCGGAAGGCGCGGGCGAGTTCGGCGGAGTGCGCCACCACCTCGTGGGCGGCATGCGGCACGGTCGGCATGGCGGTGATGCCGCGCTGCAGGTCGATCAGGACCAGGGCGGTACGGGGGTCGAGGGTGGTCGCGGGCATGGGCGTCCTCTCAGTTCGGTCGAGATCGGCTCGATGAGGTCAGGGCTCGAGGAGCCGGCGCAGCACCGGAATCGCGGCGAGCAGCGAATCCTGTTCGGCGGGGGAGAGTTTGGTGGCCATCGCGCGGGCCAGCCAATCCTCTTTGGCCAGGCGCGCGGCGTCGAGCAGTTGGTTACCGGCGGGGGTCGGGGACATCAGCACCTGGCGTTGGTCGGTCGGGTGCGGCGCCCGTTCGACGAGGCCGCGTTCCTCCAAGGCGCCGAGGGTCAGGCGCATCGATTGCGGCCGCACGCTTTCCGCGCGCGCCAGCGCCGCCACCGTCGCCGGGCCGTCGGTACCGAGCCGTCCCAGCACCACCGCCTGGGAGGGGGTGAGCTCGTGGTGGGAGTGCTGGGCGCGCAACTGCCGCAGCAGCCGACTGATCACCACGCGCAATTCGCTCGCCGCCGCGGCCAATCTGTCGGATGGTGGCGATACCGGCCGATCAGCTGCGTCCTCCATGCGAACCAGTCTGAAATAGGACAGGCAAACTTGCAAGTTTGCCTGTCGAATTGACAGAACACGGCCGGGCAGCGCACCGAAGGGTGCGGTGCCCGGCCGTGATGTGCCGGCCCGCCGTCTGTCCCGAACCACTGTGACGGCGGGTGGCGGTCTCGGGTCAGCCGCCGATCGACTGCGCGATCTTCACCGCGACCAGGACGACCGCGAGCGCCAAATAGCCGCGCAGGGCAACCATTCCGGCGAGCCGCAGCGGCGAGAACGCCGGGCGCGGCAAGGTGTCCAGGGCCGGAGTGCGCCAGCAGTCGCGGTCCCGCTCCCGGATCGCCTTGCGCTCGGCCCGCGACAGCCGGGTCGACTCGAGCTCCTCGATCTGATCCGGATCCAGCCCGCCGAGTTCGGCCGCCGTCCGCTCGGCGGCGGCCCGTCGCCCTCCGCGGCGCAGGGCGACGGCGAGGACCGCACCGCCGAGCAGGCCGACGAGCGCGCCCACCGCGAAGAACATCTCCAGGCTCACGGTGGACAGATCGGGGAAGAACGTCGCCGCGGTGAGTGCCAGCGACAGCAGCACCAGCACCCACACGATGGCCCCGGCGACGATGTTCTGCCGTGCGGTATTCACCCACGGACCGAGGACGGCCTTGTCGTTGCACAGCAGCACCAGGAATACCGTCGCCGAGGGCAGCAGCACTCCGGCCAGCGCCTGCACGCCCTGGGTGAGCAGGCCGAGCACGTGGTCGGGGCTGAACGAGACGGCGGCGGCGACGGCCAGCAGCAGGGCATAGCCCAGATAGAACACCGGTGCCTCACTGAGCTTCCAGTGCAGCGAGTGCCGCTTGCCGAGGGTGTCGCCGAGCGCGTAAGTGGTGGCCAGGCCGACGGCATTGGCCCCGATCAGCGAGGCGTCGAGCAGCAGAATGGCGAACAGGGCGCCGACGGTCTCACCCAGGTGGTCGTGCAGCGCCTGCGCCACCGCGCCGGCGTCGGTGAAGTTGCCCGCCGCCTCGGTTCCGGCCAGTCCGAACGCCGCCGCGGCCATGATCGCGACCGCACCGAGCATCACCACCACGATGCCGATCCACAGATCGATGCGTTCGTAGCGGATCCAGCGGGGAGTGATGCGCTTGTCGACGATGTTGGACTGCTGGAAGAACAGCTGCCACGGTGCGACGGTGGTGCCGACGACGGCGACGATGAGCAACAGCAGCGCGGAATTCAGCCCGCCCGGCAGCGACGGAAGGAAACCTCGTGCTGTCTCGGACACTCGGGGATGCACCATGAACGCCAGCGGGAACATCACGATGTTGATCGCGATGAGCCCGAACAGGAAGCGCTCCCAGCGCCGGAACGATCCACCGGCGACGACGGCGAACAGCAGCACCGCCGCCAGCGGCACCGAAATCGCCTTGGGCAGCCCGAAGTAGCCGAGAGCCAGTGCGACACCGATGAATTCGGTGACGATGGTCAGGGCATTGACCAGAAACAGGTCGCCGACGCTGAACGCGCCCCAGAACTTGCCGAAGCGGGCGAAGATCAGCCGGGCGTGTCCGACACCGGCGACCGCGCCCAGGCGCACGACCATCTCCTGGTTGACATACAGCACCGGAATCAACAGCAGCAGAGTCCACCCCAGGGCCATGCCGTAGTTCTGACCGGCCTGGGCGTAGGTGGCGACACCACCGGCGTCGTTGTCGCCGACCATGACGATCAGTCCGGGACCGATGACGGCCAGCAGCATCTTGAACCGCTGCAATCGGCTGCGACCGTGCGGGGTGTCGTGTTCGCCGATGGTGCCGAGCGCACCGACGATATCGCCGACGTGCGCGCTGTCGAGAACCGCGCCGGTGGGCGCGGCGTGGGCGGTTGTGGTGTCGGCGGTCGGGGTGCGGCGGGTCGCGCCGCCGGAGAAGAAGGCCATGGCCGTTTCTCCCTTCCTTGTCGTCGCGGCCAGCGGCATCACCGGCACCCCGGCCACATCGGTGTCGTGCGGGAAGAGGGCACGCCGATGACCCCGGCGTGCCGGAACTGAGGACGCCTACCGGTGGTAGGGGTGGGCGCCGAGCGAGGCGGTGACGACCGCCAGCGGGGTCTGGGCGGCCCGCAGGTTGCGCCGCTCCTCAGGGGTGAGGTTGTAGCGGGCGCGGACCCGGCGGGCGGATTCGCCCAGGGCGGCCATCAGGGAAACGTGACGGGGGAATGCGGTGAAGGTCATGACGTACTCCTTCGGGAAAAGCAGCCGCCACAACAGCTTTCGCGCACGATCGAGCGCACGTGGACACGCGCCGACCCCGAGATCGGGTGGGTCGCACAGACCCGTGATGATTGCCGGGGACGGCGGTGAAGGTGCCCGCTCGATCAGGCGCGAACGGTGTCGCAGCAAGCCGGGAACGGAATGGATTGTCGACTCGGACTCGGATACGGACCATCGCCGGATGTCATCTCGTCCCTCACCTCCTTGCTGCCAGGACGCACGCGCGCGTCGCTCACTCGATATCAGAACCACGCACAAGGGGGAGTGCCCGTCGAAAGACGAGGTAGGCACCCCTCTCGTCAGAGCTTCGGCACTGCACGACGTATCCCGATCGGGAAGCCACCTCGGATCACCCCTTAATCCGGGAAGATCTGTCCTAACCCTGGGCGTCTCTCGACGTCGTCGGATCAGTGGCCTGTGTTCGTACAGGAGCCTCGCCTAGCGAGGTGCTGACCCGGAAAATGGTGGACCGGTTTCCGGAATAAGTCAAGTTGAGGTCGCCGTGTAGCGAAAACCGTTGACGGGTAACCCCTTTCATGTCCGGATCGACCGATTTCGGGCTGTGAGGCAGGCCACTGTGACCGCCCGCCTTGCATACATAGTGATGTGTGCATATGATCGCGGACGGCCCGAACGAACGAGAGGGGACAGCAATGGGAGCCGGACACGCACACGGTCACGGGCACACCCACCAGCACGCGCACGCCTCGCCCGACAGCGATCGGCGCTGGCTGGCCGGTGCGCTCGCGGTGTTCGTGGTGTACATAGTCGGCGAGGTGGTCGTGGCCGTGATCGCAGGCTCGCTGGCGCTGCTGTCCGACGCCGCTCACATGCTCACCGACGCCGCGGCCATCGCCCTGGCGCTGTGGGCGATCCGGCTCGCCGCCCGCCCCGCCACCGGGCGGATGACCTTCGGCTGGAAACGAGTGGAGATCCTGTCCGCCCAGGCCAACGGGATCACGTTGCTGTTGCTGGGGGCGGTGCTGGGGTACGAGTCGATTCGCCGCCTGATCCATCCGCCCGAGGTCGCCGGTGGCCTGGTGCTCGGCACCGCACTGGTCGGCGTCGTGGTGAATCTCGTTGCCACCTGGATGATCTCGCGAGCCAACCGGACCAGCCTCAATGTCGAGGGCGCGTACCAGCACGTGCTCAACGACCTGTACGCCTTCATTGCCACGGCCGTGGCCGGTGCCGTGATTCTCATCACCGGCTTCGCACGCGCCGACGCCATCGCCACCCTCGTCGTGGTCGTGCTGATGCTGCGGGCCGGGTTGAACCTGGTCCGCCAGTCGAGTCGCATCTTCCTCGAGGCGGCGCCCGTCGATATGGACCCCACCCGGATCGGGCAGGAGATGGCCGCCCGCGACGGCGTGGTCGAGGTGCACGATCTGCACATCTGGGAGATCACGTCCGGTTCTCCGGCACTGTCGGCGCACGTGCTGGTGGAACCGGGAGGCGACTGCCACGCCGTCCGTGAGGACTTGGCGCACTGGCTGGCCCACGACCATCACATCGAGCACGCCACGCTGCAGGTCGACCACGCCGAGCCGGAGCTGATCGAGATCGGCGCGCCCGCGCAGGCGCACTGCGAGGATGCCCACGGACCCACCCACCGCAGCGCCCTCCACCGGCTCGCCTGAATTGTCCGATCAGCGCAAACGCCCCCCGGCCGCGAGTCGGGGGGCGTTCTCGTGCCGTGCATACTGGCTGCCGTGGCATGGACTGACGCACCGCTGACGCTGGCGTCGATCGTGACGTCCTGGCGCTGGGACACCGCGGCGATCGTGGTGCCCGGGGTGCTCGCGGTCGGCTATCAGTACGCGCGCGGCCGGGCCCGGAGGCGCACGCAGACCGTCCCGGCCGGGCGGCTGGCCTCCTTCGCCGGACTCGGGCTGGGGGTGTGGCTGCTCACCGGAATCAGCGTGATCGGCGTGTATTCGGACACGCTGTTCTGGGTGCGGGCGCTGCAGACGCTGCTGCTGCTCTATGTGGTGCCGTTCGGTCTGGCCGCCGGGCAACCCGTGACCGTGCTGCGGGACGCGCTCGGGCCGCAGGGGCAGGCGCGGCTGGATCGGGTGGTGCGCTCGTCGCTCGCGCGGGCGCTGACCTTTCCGCTGGTTCCGTCGGTGGCCGTGCTCGCCGCGCCCTGGTTGCTGTTCCTCACGCCGTGGTACGAGCTGGTGCTGCGGCACGGGCCGATCGACGCGCTGACCCGGCTGCTGTTGGTCGCCATCGGCTTCGTCTACTTCTATTCGCGGCTGCAGACCGATCCGGTGCCGCAGCGTTTCTCGCAGTCGATCTCGCTGCTGATCACCGTCTTCGAATCGCTCGCCGACGGCATTCTGGGCCTGGTGCTCTGGTGGGGGCCGCTGGTGGCCGCCGACTACTACGCCGAGATCGGCCGCACCTGGGGCCCGGACCCGCGCATGGACCAGATCATCGGCGCGGGTGTGCTCTGGGTGCTCGGCGATGTGCTCGGCCTGCCGTACCTGCTGTCGCTCATGCGGTCGTGGGCCTCGGACGAGCGCCGCCGGGCCGCCGAGATCGATGCCGAACTCGATGCGGCCGAGGCGGATCCGCGCCCGCCCCGTTCGCCGCGACACGCCTCGGTGGCCGTCGACGAGGAGCCGCCGACCACCGGCCTGTGGTGGGAGAACGACCCGCAGCTGCGGGCCCGCTTCCGCCGCTGACCTCAGACCTTGCGGATGACCGTGACGACCTTGCCCAGGATCTGGGCCTCGTTACCGGGAATCGGTTCGAACAACGGGTTGTGCGGCATCAGCCAGACCTGCTTGCCGGTGCGCTTGAACGTCTTGACCGTCGCCTCACCCTCGATCATCGCGGCGACGATATCGCCGTTGTCGGCGACGTTCTGCTGGCGGACCACCACCCAGTCGCCGTCGCAGATCGCCGCGTCGATCATCGACTCGCCGACGACCTTCAGCAGGAACAGCGAGCCCTCGCCGACCAGTTCGCGCGGCAGCGGGAACACATCCTCCACGGCCTGCTCGGCCAGGATGGGACCACCGGCGGCGATGCGGCCCAGCACCGGCACATAGGTGGGGACCGGCTGACCGGCCGAACCCGCGTCGGTCTCGACCGGGCGCAGATTCGCCACGGGGGCCACCGCGCGCACCGCGGTTTCGTCCAGGCCGCGAACGTCGACCGCGCGCGGGCGGTTGGGGTCGCGGCGCAGATAGCCCTTGCGCTCGAGGGCCCGTAACTGGTGGGCGACCGACGAGGTCGAGGTCAACCCGACCGCGTCGCCGATCTCCCGGATGCTCGGTGGGTAGCCGCGTTCGCTCACCGACTCGCGGATGACCTCGAGCACCTTGCGCTGACGGACCGTGAGATCCGCCCCGCCGCCTGGTGTTTCGGCGCTGTCGGACGCGGTGACAGGGTCGGCCACGTCGTCGTGTCCGCCCACCGTAGTTTCGTTCACGGTCGCCGTCCTCCGTTCATGGGTGTGCTGGGTCCTCCTCGCGCGGCGGGACCGGCCCGCGCGGCGCTCGTCATTGGGTCTCACCGGATTTCGTGTCTCGAATGTAGTCCGCTCACGCCCAGGTTTCAAACATCTGTTCGACGCATGTCGCGCAAACCCGTGACTTTGTCGGTGCCCCGTGGTAGAAATCGAACACCAGTTCTTCGAACACATGATCGAACACCGCGATTCTCGGCTCGCCGGCTCCAACCGCACAGAGTTCCCTTCCCGCACATCTTCCTGGAGGTCTGTCCGATGCGCACTGCGATCAGCGAATTCGACTCCGCCGACGCCGATCTGGGCTTCGACACCGTCCCGCGCGCCGAGCGGCGACCGGCGCGGGTCGGCGTGCCGAGCCGCGAGCGCCCGGCCGCCGTCGGCAACCGGCGCCCGCGCTGCGCCCGCCCGGCGTCCGCCCGGGTCGATTACCGGCGCGTGCGAACGCGCGCCACCGCGGGTGACCGGGATCGGGGCCTACATCCCATGGCCCGTGTGGAGCGGGCCCGGGTGGGCTTCGCGACGCTGGCGGTCACCGCGGTGCTCAGCGCCACGGCGGTGGGCGGGCTGATCGGGGTGGCCCAGTGGCGTTCGGGGGCTCCCGGCGCCGAGCGCACGACCGTAGTGCAGGTCCAGTCGGGGGAGTCGCTGTCGGACGTGGCGGCCCGGATCGCCCCGGGCGAGCCGGTGTGGGCTACGGTCCGCAAGATCGTGGAGCTCAATGGATTGCGCGGTGCCGAGGTCACCGCGGGGCGGACGCTGGTCGTGCCGGCGCGGTCGCGTTGAGCCGGGCGGGATGCGGGTAGAGGGCCAAGCGGAGTGGCCGAATTTGTTGATCATCGACTGAAACGGGTTGCTACTGTGCTCGGAATGTGACCTGGGCGACATTCGCCGATGATCGATTTCGAGGGCATGGCACCATGACTCCACCCACCACCGCACGCCGGGTGCGCACGTTCGCCCGCATCGCCGTTCTGCTGACGCTGGCGCTGATCGGAGCGACGGCCGCGCCGGTCGTCCACGCCGATCCCGGTTACGCCGCCTATCTCGACCTCCCCGCCGTCAACGGCGACGGGTCCGCGGGCGGCGGGCTCAATCCCGCACTGCCCCTGGACGTTACGGCCCTGCGCGCCGCGGTCGAGCAGGCCCGGGCCGATGGGGTGCCGCCGCGGCGCTATGCCGCACTGCTGCATCAGTATTGGCTCGTCGTAGCGGCCGACAACGCCGGTATCGATCTGGCCGAATGGGATCCCGGGCGCGGCGTCGCCGCCAATGCCCGCACCTTCACCCAGGTGTATGTGAACTACCGTCGGCTGGCCACCACCCATCCGGACTTCTACTGGGCGGGCCTGGCCGAATTGGCCGGCGGGTCGTTCGCCGCCGGATTCTTCGATATGAACGACGTCGGCGCGGTGGTGAGCGTGCCCGGCGTGCACCAGCTCGGCAGTGCCGTCGCCGATCTGCTCCGTCAGACGCCGGCACCCCTGCTGGAGTTGCTGCCCTCGGATCTGCGGTTGCTGGGCACCGAGGGGGAGCGACTCACGGCCGCGGATCTGACCTGGTACCAGACCCGGTTGATGGTCATGCAGCGGCATATCTTCCTCGACCAGGTGCCGATGCACGAGGCCTATGCGGCCGAGGGGCTGCCCGCGATCGAGGAGATGTACCGGGCAGGGGTCCTCGACGACAACGCCGTCGAGTCCTGGCGTTCCATCGCCTCCGGCACCGAGGCGGGCCGCATCGACGCCCTGATCCGGATGACCGACCGGGAGCAGAACCAGATCATCGCCGACCAGTGGGACGCCACCGCGGCGGGCCGCGGCGTGATGGGCCGGGTGCTGACCTACGTCAGCACCGTCGCCGGTAAGCCCGCGGTGCCGGGCGTGCGCGCCCCCGGCCTGTTCGCCTCGGCCACCGTGTCCGCCGACGTGGACGGTCGCCGGTGGGCGCTGCGCACCTCGCTGCCGAACTTCAACTGGGCCGATCGCGACAGCCGCTGGACCTATCTCACCGGCGATATCGTGCCGCGCTATGGGGATCTGCAGGCCGACCGGGCCGTGGCCCAGGCCGTGCTGTCGGTTCCGTTCCCCGACCAGCTCGCGCGCGGCCGCCTGGTGGTCCGGCTGCCCGAACTGCTCGCCGACCTCACCGGCGCCTGGCAGCTGACCGTCTGAGACCGGCCGGTCGGCGGCGCGACCTGGGCTGCGGGTATCCTCGAGGTTGCTATCGGGAAGAGAGTCCTGTACACCCGCTCCGGTGCGACCGCGAGCCCAGGCATCGACGAAGGATCTCGGATGCATTGCCCGTACTGTCGTCACCCGGATTCACGTGTGGTCGACTCGCGTGAGGCCGAGGAAGGCACCGCGATCAGGCGCCGCCGCGCCTGCCCGCAGTGTGGGCGACGATTCACCACGGTCGAGACCGCCATTCTCTCGGTGGTCAAGCGCAGCGGTGTCACCGAACCGTTCAGCCGGGAAAAGGTGATTCGCGGGGTGCGCCGCGCCTGTCAGGGCCGCGAGGTCGACGACGATGCGCTGAACCTGCTCGCCCAGCAGGTCGAGGATGCCGTGCGGGCCAAGGGATCTCCGGAGGTGCCCAGCCACGAGGTGGGCCTGGCGATTCTCGGCCCGCTGCGTGACCTCGACGAGGTCGCCTACCTGCGGTTCGCCTCGGTCTACCGATCCTTCAGCTCCGCCGAGGATTTCGAGCGCGAAATCGCCCATCTCCGCCGCCACCGCGCCGACCACGCGGTCGGTGCCAATGCCGACTGACCCTGTGTGATTCCGGCCAAAAGCACGCCGGAATCAAACAGGGAAGTGAGCACGCCGAAACCCGGAATCACACAGGGCCGCGAGCACGCGGAACCCGGAATCACACAGGGCCGCGAGCACGCGGAATCCGGAATTACGCAGGGCACGGGCACGCCGGAATCAACGGGACGTGGGTCGCGGGCTTATCTGGTGGGGCGTTTGGCCGGGGCGGTGCGGACGGCGTTGATGGCCTTCTCGATTCGCTTGGCCGACACCGGGTAGGGGGTGCCGAGTTGCTGGGCGAACAGGCCTACGCGCAATTCCTCGATCATCCACCAGATTTCGGTGACGTCCGGGGCGGTGCGGCGGGATTCGGGGAGGCTGTCGAGCAGGTTCTGGTAGGCGGCGTGGGCGCGGTCGAGTTCGGCCATGCCCTGGCGGTCGCGGCCCGTCGAGGCGGGCAGCGCCTGCAGGCGCAGCACGGCGGCCTGCAGATAGCGGGGCAGTTCGCGCAGCCGAATGCTGCCGAATTCGGAGATGAAGCCGGCGAAGACCAGCTCGTCCAGCTGATGGCGGACATCGTCGGCGATATCGCGATCGGCGGTGTCGGACAATGCGGTTCGCACCCGGTGGGCCTCGGCGAGCACCGGCACCACCAGGCGCACGATGCGGACGACGGTGTCGCCGAACCGCGGCCGGATCCGTTCGACCAGTGCGCGGAACTCCTCCGGACTGCGGACCGGGCCCCCGTTGGCGGCGATCAGCTCATCGGCGGCGCAGGCGCGGCAATCCTCGATCAGCGCCTCCAGCGAGCCGTACGGGTTCTGGCTCAGCGCAAGACGATCGGTGGGTGACAGCCCGGCCGTGGCTGCCCGCGCCGAGGTCGGCAGCTCGTTCAGCAGCAGGGCGCGGGTACCGGCGCGCATGGCCGCGACCTGCTGGGCGGGCGAGGACAGCACCCGCACCGCCACTCCGTCGCCTTCGGGCACCAGCGCCGGATACCCGGTGATGGTCTGGCCCCCCACCTGGCGGCGCACCGTCGGCTCCAGCGTGCCCAGCGACTCCGAGGTCCACACCGTCGTCGGTGGTCGTTCGGCGGCCTTGGTGGCGCGCGCGACCGACTTCGAAACCTGGTCGGCCAGGCGGTTTTTCAATGCCGCCAGATTCTTGTCGCGATCGATGATCGTGCCGTCCGGCGCGGTGGCGGCGAATGTCATGCGCAGGTGATCGGGCAGCGCGGAGAAGTCGAGATCGTTCGCCGTGATGGTGACCGAACCGAGCTGTGACAGCTCGCGCGCCAGCCCGATACGCAGTGGCTCGGCCCGCGGGGTGAGCCGGGCCAGGGCCGCCTTGGCGAAGTCCGGCGCGGGAACGACGGTGCGCCGCAGCTGTTTCGGCAGCGTCTTGATCAGCGCTGCGGCCAACTCCTCGCGCATACCGGGCACCAGCCAGTCGAAGCCGACCGCCCGCACATGCGCGAGCTGCGCGACCGGAATGTGCACGGTGACACCGTCGTCGGCCTGCCCCGGCTCGAACTGGTAGGTGAGGGGGAAGGTCAGCTCGCCCTGGCGCCAGGTGTCGGGGAAGGCGGCCGGATCCAGCACGGCGGCATCGGAATTGACGACTGTCGAGGTCGAGAAGTCCAGCAGCGTCGGATCCTTGCGCCCGGCCTTGCGCCACCAGCTGTCGAAGTGCCGGACCGAGACGACGTCGGCGGGGATGCGGCGGTCGTAGAAGTCGAACAGCACCTGGTCGTCGACGAGAATGTCGCGGCGGCGCGCCCGGTTCTCCAGATCGGCGACGTCGTCGATCAATTCGCGGTTGCGGTGGAAAAATTCGTGCCGGGTCTGCCATTCGCCCTGCACCAGCGCATGACGGATGAACAGTTCCCGCGCCAGCTGTGGATCGATGCGGCCGAAGTCGACGCGGCGCTGGGTCACCAGCGGAATCCCGTAGAGAGTGACCCGCTCGTAGGCCATGGCGGCGCCGCGCTTGGCCGACCAATGTGGTTCGGAATAGGTGCGTTTGACCAGATCCCCGGCCAGCCGTTCGGCCCATTCCGGTTCGATGCGGGCCGCCATCCGCGCCCACAGCCGGGAGGTCTCGACCAATTCGGCTGCCATCACCCAGCGCGGCGGCTTCTTGGCCAGCGACGAACCCGGGAAGATCATGAACTTGGCATTGCGGGCGCCGAGGAACTCCCGGGTCTCCGCCTCGCGCAGTCCGATATGGGACAGCATTCCCGCCAGCAGGGATTGATGAATCGCGGTGGAATCCCAAGGCAGGGAGTCGGAGTCGTCGCCCGCCGGGGGCACGGCCCGGTCGCTCTCCCAGCCCAGGCCCTTGGTGATGGTCCGCAGCTGCCCGTGCAGGTCCTGCCACTCCCGGATCCGCAGATAGTGCAGGAACTCCTCGCGGCACATGCGGCGGAACTGGTTGGACGACAACGACTTCCGTTGCGACCGCAGATAGTCCCACAGCCGCAGATAGGCCAGGAAGTCCGAGCCCTCCACGGTGAACCGAGCATGTTCGGCGTCGGCGGCCTGCTGGGATTCGGCCGGTCGCTCGCGCACATCCTGAATCGACAGCGCCGCCACGATCACCAGCACCTCGGGCAGACAGCCGTTCTTGTTGGCCTCCACCAGCATTCGCGCCATGCGCGGATCCACCGGAATCTGCGCCATCTCCCGGCCGACGGGAGTGAGGACGAGATCACCGACCATCGCCTCGCGCTGACGTCGTGGTTTCGCCGTCCGGTCGTGCCCGTCGGCACGGTCCTCGGGGCCGCCCTCGTCCTCGGTCGCGGCAGGGCGCGCTTGTTTCCCGTCCCCGCGCGGGCCGGATTCTTGTGCGGCCGAGGGCTTCCGGGCGAGGGCGCCCAGCTCTTCCAGCAGCGCGATGCCGTCGCGGATCGCACGTCGATCCGGCGGCTCCACGAAGGGGAAGTTCTCGATATCGCCCAGCCCGAGCGCGGTCATCTGCAGAATGACCGCGGCCAGGTTGGTGCGCAGGATCTCCGGTTCGGTGAATGCCGGGCGGGATTCGAAATCGTCCTCGGAGTACAGCCTGATGCAGATGCCGTCGGCGACGCGACCGCAGCGGCCGGAGCGCTGGCGGGCCGATGCCTGCGAGATCGGCTCGATCGGCAGCCGCTGCACCTTGGTGCGCATCGAATAGCGGGAGATGCGGGCGGTTCCCGGATCCACGACATAGCGGATGCCCGGCACGGTCAGCGAGGTCTCGGCGACGTTGGTGGCCAGCACCACGCGGCGCCCTGTGTGCGGCTGGAACACCCGATGCTGTTCGGCGGCCGACAGTCGGGCATACAGCGGCAGGATCTCGGTGCGCGGCAGCTTCAGATCGCGCAGAGCGTCGGCGGTGTCGCGGATTTCGCGTTCGCCGGACAGGAACACCAGCACGTCGCCGTCGCCCTCGGCGAGCAGTTCGGTGACCGCATCGCCGATGGCGTCGACCGGATCGCGGTCGACGATGCGCGGGTCGACGTCCTCGTCGTCCTCGCCCTCGCCCACGGGCGCCGGAATCTCCAGCGCCAGCGGGCGATAGCGAACCTCGACCGGATACGACCGCCCCGACACCTCCACGATCGGCGCCGGCGTGCCCTGTGCGTCGGCAAAGTGGCGGGCGAACAGCTCCGGATCGATCGTGGCGGAGGTGATGATCACCTTCAGGTCGGGCCGCTTGGGCAGCAACTGCTTCAGATAGCCGAGCAGGAAGTCGATATTGAGGCTGCGCTCGTGCGCCTCGTCGATGATGATCGTGTCGTAGCGGCGCAACAGCCGGTCGCGCTGGATCTCGGCGAGCAGGATGCCGTCGGTCATCAGCTTGACCAGCGTCCGCTCGGAGGCTAGGTCGGTGAACCGCACGGTGTAGCCGACGACGTCGCCGAGTTCGGTGCCCAACTCCTCGGCGATCCGCTCGGCCACCGTGCGCGCGGCCAGCCGGCGGGGCTGGGTGTGGCCGATGGTGCCGCGGATGCCGCGCCCGAGCTCCAGGCAGATCTTCGGGATCTGGGTCGTCTTACCGGAGCCGGTTTCACCGGCGATCACCACGACCTGATGGGCGGCGATGGCCGCGGCGATATCGTCGCGCCGGGCCGACACCGGCAACTGCTCGGGATAGCGGATGGCCGGTACGGCGGCGCGCCGGGCCTCGATCCGCCGCTCGGCGGCCGAGATCTCGGCCTCGAGGGTGCCGATATCCCCGCCGCGGGCCTTGTCGAGCCGTCGGCGCAACCGATGTTCGTCGCGGATCGAGAGATCGGCCAGGCGGGTGCGTAGCTCGCGAGAATGTGCGGCGGTCCTGGTCATTGCACCGACCAGCGTAGCGAAGCCACGCCCGCGACCGGCAGTCGCGCCCCGAGCAGAAGATCACTGAAAGATTGCTGTCTGATTGATCTTGCCCCCTCGCCCCGCCCGATATGTCAGCATCGACCCATGACCGCTGGTTCGGGAACTCCAGGGTGGGTCCGCGCCCTGCGGGCCATCTCCGTCATCATCGGCGTCGTCGCCTTCATCTGGGACGAACTGCGCACCCTCACCACCACCATCACAACCTTCCTCACCCACCTCCGCCCCACCAACAGCCACCCCCTCCCCAACCGCCCCTAACCACCTTGCCCCCTCTCGGGACCAGCAGTTCCCCTCACCCACCCGCAAAACCCCGCCCCTCTTACCGCCCCGGCTATAACCCCACCGCCCAGCCACTATCGTCCGGCCACCGGGTCGCCCCGCATTCCCACCACCTCCCACCGAGGTGCCTCGCATTCCGCCGCTTGCCTCGCCCCCCAATCCCGCGTCTCGTCGGGAGGGCCCAGCTCCGGCCGTCTGTCAGCGACCTCGCATCCATGCCGTCTGCTGGGTTGCCTCGCATACCTGCTCTCGGCGAGTGACCTCAGGTCCCTGCCGCCTGCCGGGTCGTCCCGCATTCCCGCCGCTTGCCTCGCCCCCGCAATCCCGCGTCTCGGCGGGAGGCCCAGCTCCCGCTGGCTGTCAGCGACCTCGCATTCCCGTCGTCTCTGGGTCGTCTCGCATTCCCGTCGTCTCTGGGATGTCTTGCATTCCCGTCGTCTCTGGGTTGTCTCGCATCCCCGTCACCCGGCCGCCAGGCCGGGCGACGGGGGTCTCGGATTGGGTTGCCGGGTGGCTGCTGGGATGCGGCTTTTGGGCTTGGGGTGTGCGAGGATCGGGGGCATGATCACCGGTGCGGGGTCGCCAGCGTGGATTCGTGTGGGGCGGATCGGGTTCGGGGTGCTGGGAGTTGTTGCGTTGGTGTGGACTCCGGCGCGCAACGGTGGGGCCGAGTGGTTTTCGCTGGGTAACTACCTCAGCTTCTTCACCGTCGAGTCGAACATTCTCGGGGTGATGGTTCTGCTGGGTGGGGGACTGTTCGATCCCGGCGGGCGGGGCTGGCAGGTGGTGCGTGGGGCGGCCACGTTGTATCTGCTGATCACCGGGGTGGTGTACGCGGTGCTGTTGGCCAATGTGGACGTGCTGCTCTACGACAGATGGGTCAACCACACGCTGCATCGGGTGCTGCCGATCGTGCTGGTGGTCGATTGGCTGTTGGTGTCTGCGCGGTTGCGGGTGACCGCTCGGCTGGTGGTCGGCTGGATGGCCTATCCGGTGCTGTACGGGGTCTACAGCCTGATCCGGGGCGCGATGGTGGGGTGGTATCCGTACCCGTTCCTGGATCCGCGCACGCAGGGGTATCCGTCGTTGCTGATCGGCTTGGTGATGTTCGCGGTGGTGTTTGCGCTGATGGCGGTCGCGGTGGCCGGTTTGGACGCGAGGCGCGAACCGCGGGATGCGCCCGCCTGAGTGAGCCGCGGCGCGGTGGCGGCCGATCATGGTCGCCGCACTGCGCGCGGCCGTGGCGTCGGCCGCAGGTACTCTGGCGACGCGGCGGCGGCGTGGTTTGCTGCGGTCGGCCGGATGAGGAGAGGAGCCTGAACATGGGTGCGCTGTGGCACGGATTCGCCGATATGGGTGCGGTGGAGCGCGACGGCGCGTTCGTGGTGGCTCGCGGGGACGGCGCCTACATCTGGGACCAGGCGGGCACCCGCTACCTCGACGCGACCGGCGGCCTGTGGTTCGCCAACGTCGGACACGGCCGTCGTGAGATCGCCGACGCGGTGGCCGCTCAGCTGTCCACGCTGGCGCACTACAGCAACTTCGGTGACCTCGCCGCACCGGTGACCCAGCAACTGGCGCAGCGGCTCTCGGAGCTCGCGCCGGTGCCGGGCAGCAAGATCATGTTCACCTCGGGCGGTTCCGATTCCGTCGACACGGCCGCCAAACTGGCCCGCCGGTACTGGCACGAAATGGGCCGTCCCGACAAGAAGCTCATCGTCGGCCGCCGCCTGGCATATCACGGTATGCACGTCGCGGGCACGGCCCTGGGCGGAATCGCGGTCAACCGCGAGGGATACGGCGAACTGATGCCCGACGCCCGCACCGTCGAATGGAACGACGCCCGCGCACTGCGCGAACTGATCGACGAGGTGGGCTCCGACCGCATCGCGGCCTTCTTCTGCGAGCCGATCATCGGTGCGGGCGGCATCTACCTCCCGCCGGAGGGCTACCTGACCGAGGTTCGGCAACTGTGCCGCGACCACGACATCCTGTTCGTCGCCGACGAGGTCGTCACCGGCTTCGGACGCATCGGCGGCTCCTGGTTCGCCTCCACCCGCTTCGGCCTGGAACCGGACCTGATGACCACCGCCAAGGGACTCACCTCGGGCTATGTGCCGATGGGCGCGGTGTTCGTGGCCCCGCGGGTGGCCGACCGGTTCTTCTCCGGCGGCGTCTGGTTCCGCCACGGCTACACCTACGGCGGCCACGCGGGCGCGGCCGCCGCGGCCATGGCCAACCTGGACATCATCGAACGCGAAAACCTGCTCGACGCCAGCAAGAACCTGGAATCGCTGCTGTACGAACACTTCTCGCCGCTGGCGGCCCATCCCCGGGTGGCCGAGGTCCGCAGCGGTCTGGGCGCCGTGGCCGCGGTCCAGCTCGCCGATCCGGCCGAGGGCCCGGCCATGGTGAAGGCCCTGCGCGCCCAAGGGGTTTCGGGCCGAGTGGCGGGTCAGGGCGCCCTGCAGATCTCGCCGTCGTTCGTCATCGGCGAGCAGCAGGTCGCCGAGATGGCCGCCGCTTTCGCGCGCGCCCTCGGCTGATCGGCTACAGTGCCAGCGTCATGAAGACGCTGTGCGGATCCTCCACGTAGTCGGCGAACGGCGGGCAGAGCCGGAAGCCGTGCCGATGGTAGAGCCGGACCGCGGGCGCGAAGAAGGCATCGGCCCCGGTCTCCAGGCTGAGCCGGTCATAGCCGCGATCGCGGGCCTGGTCGACGATGTGGTCCAGCAGTAGCGATGCGACGCCGCGGCGCTGGAATCCGGCCGCGGTGCGCATCGACTTGATCTCCCCGTGGGTGGGGTCGAGCTCCTTCAGCGCACCGCATCCCGCCAGCGCATCGCCCTCCCACACCGTCCACACGGTGACCTCCGGTTTGCGCAGCCCATCGAGATCCAGTGCATGCACGCTGTCCTCGGGAGAATGCGCATGCATATCCGCCAGATGTTGGCCCAGGAGCCCGATCATCTCGGCACCGGTCACATCGTCCACCACAATTCGCATACCGACACGCTAAACCGACCGTACGGCTTCCCTCCAATCGAATTGCCACCCGGAAAGGGTGCCCTTACCTGGCAGCGGATGCGAGCATGGAGACAAGGGCAGCGGAGGGGCGAGGCGGAAAGGTGGTCGGGTGTGGCCGAATTCGTCTTGGCGTTCGGTCCGCTGCGGTGGGGAGTGGTGGCGGCGTTCGCGGTGACCGCGGTGATCGTGCTGACCCGGGTGGCGGCGGTGCCGATCGGCGCGAAAACCGGAGGAGCGACCGATATTTCACCCTCGCTCGATTACGAGTCGGAGGCCGCGCACCTGCTGATGTGCCTGGTCATGATGGCGATGCTGGTATTCCCGGTAGCAGCCAGCCCGCAGGCACTCGATGCGGTGCTGACCGCGATGGTGGTGGTCTACGCGGGTCTGCTGCTGGGGCGGATGCTGCAGTGGCGCACGGGAAATCGCTCCATGCCCGGCGCCCGCGTCGCGATGATCGCCTACCACCTGCTGGCGGCGGCGGCCATGCTCTACGCCATGTCGGGGCATGGGCACCATGATCAGCCCGGCACGGGCCCCGCGCCGGTGCCGATCATGGTGCTCGCCGCGATCTTCGTCGCCGACGCGGTGCTGACGCTGGTGCCGATGCGGCGGTCGCTGTGGCATGCGGCGGCGCATCCGTCCGGCGGCACCGGGCCGCTCGCCCTGATTCCGCACGTCGTCATGGATTTCGGCACGGCTCATATGATGATCGCCGCACTGGTTCGATGAGCACCCTCGATCAGCGAAAGGCCTTGCGGTAGGCCAGCGGTGCCACGCCGAGCTGGCGACCGAAATGGTGCCGCAGCGTCACCGCGGAGCCGAATCCGCACTGCTCGGCGATCTGCTCGACCGAGAGGTCGGTACTCTCCAGCAGTTGCCGGGCGCGGTCGATGCGGGCCCGCAGCAACCATTGCAGGGCGGTGGTGCCCAGCTGCTCCTGGAAATGCCGCTGCAGGGTGCGCACCGAAACACCCGCCGCCCGAGCGATATCGGTCTGGCTGACCGGCTGATCCAGATGGTGTTCGATCCAATCCAGCACCGGCTGCAAGGCAGTGCGATCGGTCGGCTCGGCGGGGTGGGCGATGAACTGCGCCTGCCCGCCGTCGCGCTGCAGCGGCATCACCATGCGCCGCGCGGTGTCCGCGGCGGCCTTCGCGCCCAGATCGCGGCGCACCATATGCAGGCACATATCCATACCGGCGGCCGAACCGGCCGAGCTGAGCACCGAGCCGTTGTCGACGAACAGCACCTCGGGGTCGACCTTGATCTCGGAGAAGCGGCGCGCGAGTTCCGCACAGGCGGCCCAATGGGTGGTCGCCCGCTGGTCGTCCAGCAGTCCGGTTGCGGCCAACAGGAACGCGCCGGTACATACCGAGGCGACCCGGGCGCCGGATCGCCCGGCGCGACGGATCCGCTCGACCAGATCCGGATCCGGGTCGAAAGGCGGCTGAAAACCGGGGACGAGGACGGTGTCGGCGGTCTCGATCGCCTCGGCCGGCCAGGGCACGCGCATCCCGAACAGGTCCTGATGCCAGGCCAGCGCGGTGGTGTCCGAGCCGCACAGCCGGACCTCGTAGGCACGTTCGCCCTGCGCGGTGCGCGCTGCGGCAAATACCTGGCATCCGACGATGAGGTCGAAGATCTCGACCCGTTCGGGTACCACCGCCGCAACGACGTGCATGTCGTGATCATAACGGAAAGTGACCTTCACGACGCTGGGCAGCACCTTCGCCGACGGCGCACGATGGTTTGTGGCCCGAATCACCGCTGGTGAAAGGAGCAAGTGCATGGTGACGACCGAATCGGATCTGGTCGGTCTGGACGAACAGCGACGCCTGGATCGGGTAGCCATCCTCGACAGCTTCGCGCGGCAATCGGCGCGAGATGTCGACGGCTATCTGGCGACGCTGACCGAGGATGCGCGCGTTCTATTGCCCTGGCAACCGGCTGGCTTCCCTCGTGAGTTGATCGGTCACGAGCAGATCCGCGCGGCCTTCTTCGCCTTGGATTTCCACGATCGATACTCGATGACCGTCACCGTCATGCGACCCTTTCTCGAGCCGGGCCGATGGCTGGTCGAGGCGGATATGGAAGGTGACCTCGACAGTCCGTTCGCGCCCGACCACAGACTGTCCCGACAGCACAGCGTGGTGCTGATTCGGATGCGCGGGCACAAGATCGCCGACTACATCTGCTACCACAACCCGACGGTGCTGATGTCCGCGCTGGAAACGGCATTCCCTGCCGCCGGGCCCTGCTGAGGTTCAGACCACGACGGGATAGTCGGCGACCACCCGGCCGCCCAGTCGCACCCAGCCGTCGGAATCCCATTCGGTGAACAGCTGGGAACCGCGGCCCTGAGTGATGATCAACCCGCGCCGCAGCACGGCGGTGATGGCGACCGCGGCCGCACCGGTGGCCTCGTCCTCGGCGATGCCCAAGGCAGGGGCGAACATTCGGGAGCGAATGGTCCCGCGACGCTCGTCGACGCAGGTCCAGACGTAGCGCTGGCCTTCGGTGAAGTCGTCGGGACGCAGCGCCATGAGATCCTCGACGGTGGCGACCTCATCGAACGAGAACGTCGGTGTCCACTCCGCGCGGGCCCGGATCCAGGTCAGTCCGGTATCGGAGGTTTCGACCTCGACCGGACCGGCGGGCACATCGATCACCTTCACCGGGCGGAGCTGGTTCGACAGCCACCAGGCCGCGCCCACGGACGGATGGCCCGCGAACGGAAGCTCCTTGGTGGGGGTGTAGATCCGCATCGCCGTGCGTCCGTCGGCGGGCTCGTCGATGACGACGGTCTCGCTGTATCCGGCCCGGGCGGCCAAGGCCTGATGATCAACAGCGACCACCTCGTCGGCGCGGACGATCCCCAGCGGATTGCCGAAGCGCCCCGCGGCGTCGGTGAAGACCCGAACCACCTCGATCTGCGTGCCGTCGCTCTCGAGTTCGTCCATGGTGTTCCAGGGTACCGCCGGTCTCTGGCAGCACAGCTGACCGCGGTCGGGTGCCCAATGCGCACGATGCCCTGCCCCGAATCGTCCGGGGCAGGGCATCGTCGGCTATCGAATTGCGTGAATCAGACGTTCGCCGCAGCCAGCGCCTCGGTGGACTGCACCGCCTGGCCGACACCGGCGACGATGGCGGCCACGCGCAGCGCCTCGAAGATCAGCTCACGTGACACACCCGCCTCGCGCAGGGTGTGCTCGTGCGCCTCCAGGCAGTGCTGGCAGCCGTTGATCGACGACACCGCGAACGACCACAGCTCGAAATCGGCCTTGTCCACGCCCGGATTGCCGATGATCTGCATCCGCAGCCCGGCCCGCAGATCGTCGTAGCGGCCGTCGAGGAAGGCACGGCCCCGATAGAACACGTTGTTCATGCCCATGATCGAGGCGGCGCCCAGCGCGGCGTTGTAGGCCTCCGCCGACAGGGTGTCGGCGGCCTCCTCGGCGATCTCACGCAGCGTGGTGGCCGAGCGGGTGGCCGCGGCCGTGGCGAGCAGGGTGCCCCACAGCTGCTGTTCGTTCAGCACCGTCGAGCGCGCCACGGACGACAGGTTGAGCTTGAGGTCCTTGGCGTACTCGGGCAGTGAGTTCTTGAGGTTCTCTACAGACAAATCGTCCTCCTCATCAGACGCTGGCGGCCAGCAGCTCGCCCGCGTTGATGGTCGGGTCGCCCTTCTTCCAGTTGCAGGCGCACAGCTCGTCGGACTGCAACGCATCCAGCACGCGCAGCACCTCGTCCACGTTGCGGCCCACCGAACCGGCGGTCACCGACACGAACTGGATCTCGTTGTTCGGGTCGACGATGAAGGTGGCGCGATCGGCGACGCCGTCGGCGTTCAGCACGCCGGTCGCGGCGGACAGCTCGCGCTTGAGGTCCGAGAGCATCGGGAAGGGCAGGGTCTTGAGGTCCTCGTGCTGGGCCCGCCACTGGAAGTGCACGAACTCGTTGTCCACGGACACGCCGAGCACCTGCGCGTCGCGGTCGGCGAACTCGTCGTTCAGCTTGCCGAACGCCGCGATCTCGGTCGGGCACACGAAGGTGAAGTCCTTGGGCCAGAAGAACACGATCCGCCACTTGCCCGCGTAGTCGTCACTCGAAACCTGAGTGAAGTAGTCGTCCGGCTGCTGCGCATTCACCTTGGACAGGTCGCCGCCGATGACCGCGGTCAGGTTGTAGGCGGGGAACTGGTCGCCGATGGTCAGCAGAGCCATGCTTTCTCCTCTTCGTTTGTCGGGATTGCCGTGCGAAGTGTTCGTATGTGATCTTGCCCAACCTTCAGTGAAAGGTAAAGGTGATCAGTCGCACTATACTAATAGGCGTGACTGATCAGACTTATCAGCCCACCCTGTCACAGCTGCGTGCGTTCGTAGCAATCGCCGAGTATCGGCATTTCGGCACCGCGGCCGCGCGACTGAATGTGAGCCAACCCACGTTATCGCAGGCTCTGGCCGCGCTGGAAAACGGACTGGGGCTGCAGCTGATCGAGCGCTCGACGCGCCGGGTGCTGGTGACATCGGCGGGCAAACGCCTGCTGCCGCAAGCGATGGCGACCCTCGAGGCCGCCGATCGGTTCGTCACCTCCGCCGCGGGCGACGGGTTGGGCGGCACGGTGAGACTCGGCATCATCCCGACCGTCGCACCCTATGTGCTGCCGGGGCTGCTGCCCGAACTGCGGCGGCAGTTACCCACATTGGTGCCGCATGTGATCGAGGATCAGACCGCGCGGCTGGTGGACGGGCTGCGCACCGGCGTGCTGGATGTGGCGCTGCTGGCGGTGCCGACCGAGGCCACCGGGCTGATCGAGATTCCCCTCTATACCGAGGAATTCGTGTTGGTGACACCGCGCGGCCACGAATTGGCCGGGCGGACCGACGTCTCTCCGGCGGCACTGGATACGCTGCCGCTGCTGCTGTTGGACGAGGGCCACTGCCTGCGCGATCAGACCTTGGAGCTGTGCCGGGCGCAGGATGTGCGCCCCGGACCGGTCGGCGACACCCGCGCGGCGTCGCTGGCGACGGTGGTGCAGTGCGTCGCGGGCGGTCTGGGCGTATCGCTCATTCCGGAGATGGCGGTGGCGGCCGAAACGGCGCGCGGCACACTCGAGACCGCGCGATTCGCGCCCCCCGCGCCGGGACGCACGCTGGGTCTGGTCTTCCGTGGTTCGACCGCCCGTATCGAGGATTACGAACAGCTCGCCGAGATCGTGCGCGCGCAGCGGCCGCGCGGGATCTCGGATGCCAATTGACCAGTTGGTGAGCGTCTGGGACGCTCGGGCCGTGCGGATTCATCATCTCAACTGCGGCAGCATGGGCATGGGCATGGTCAACCACTGCCTGCTCATCGAGACCAGAACCGATTTGGTCCTGGTGGACACCGGATTCGGGCTCGACTGCGTCCGCAATCCGGGGAGGTTGGTGGGCCCGAGTCGCTTCCTGCTGGGCGCCCGGCCGGCCGAGCACGAGACCGCGATCCGCCAGATTCAGGGGTTGGGCTACGACTCGGCCGATGTCCGCCACATCGTGCTCACCCATCTCGATCTGGATCATGCCGGGGGACTGGCCGACTTCCCCCAGGCGGTGGTGCATGTGCACGGTCCCGAGTTCCGGGCGGCCACGGCCGGCCGGACGGCTTCGGAGCGGATGCGCTACCGCGCCGCGCAGTGGGCGCACGGACCCCGGTGGATGGTGAACGAAATCGACGGCGGCGAGGGCTGGTTCGGCTTCCGCGCGGTCCGCGACCTGCCCGGCCTGCCGCCGGAGATTCTGGTGATCCCGTTGCCCGGGCACACCCGCGGGCATATCGGGGTGGCGGTGCAGATCGACGACCGATGGATGCTGCACGCCGGTGACGCCTTCTTCCTCGACAGCGAGATCGATCCGGTCGATCCGCGCGCGCCGCTGATGTGGCGGATATACGAGCTCGGTTCGATCGTGCCCGGGGCCTATCGCGACAACCGCCGCCGGTTGATCGAACTCAATCGCGACCACGGTCAGGAGATCACCATCTTCTGCTCGCACGATCCGCACGCCTTCGCGCGCCTGACGGGTACGGCGGTGCGCCGGGCGGGCTAGCCGCACCCCTCTGTCGCCTCAGCAATCCTCCAGCACCGGATTGGTCCGCGTGCCTGTCGTCGGCGTCGCGCACTGTGGGGAGTGAGGGAGCTCACTGGACGCTGAACCCGGGCGGGGCTCAGCATTCGGCACAGTGGTTGCATGGGATCGATGCGTGCGTCCGAGGTCCGGTTGGCAGAAGTAGCAACAGTGTGGCGAACCATCCGTCGCGCGGGCGGGTGGTCGGCATGAGTGCCGCGGCGCCCTCGGATGCCGCGGATTCCGAACGGTTTGCGCGCCTGCGGGGAGTCGGCACGGAGCTGTTCGTCTACGGCACCCTGCAATTCGGCCCGGTGCTGGAGGAATTGATCGGACGCACACCGGAATTCGAGCTGGCTGTCACCAGGGATCGCCGGGTGGCGGCACTGCCGGGGCGGCTGTACCCGGGGCTGGTGCCGGAGCCCGGCCGGATGGCGGGCGGTCTGGTGCTCGGCGATCTCACTCCGGCGGAATGGCGGATCCTCGACGCCTTCGAGGACGAGGAGTACGAGCTGCGGCCGATCGAGCTGATCGGCCACGACAAGCCTGTCCCGACCTACGTCTGGACCGCCGACGTCACCCGCAACGATTGGCATCCGGAGGTTTTCGCGACCGATCACCTGGCACGCTATCTGGCGTACTGCGCGCGCTGGCGGCGCGAGGCCCAGTGGGAAAGCTGATTCGACCCCGGCCGTGGTGTGCGGGGACACAAGAACAGCGATTGTAGACCCTTCGGGTGGCCCGCGTGTCCCGGGTCACACTCTGCACAGCCCGTGCCCACTCCGGGTGTGCTCGCTTGCGCAGATTGCGCAGTTTTCATTCCATCTGTTGTTCATTCAGCGCTGCGGAGACAGGATGGCGGCGACGAATGCTCAAGTTGTGAGGCGCTCACGAGGCGTCGAACGGACGGGTGGAACTGATGACCGAGCTCGCCGACCGCGAACTGATCCCAGCACCGTACGACCTCGCCGACCGTTACCGCGTCGGCGGCGGCACCGTTGTCCTGACCGGCGTGCAAGCCATTGCGCGGCAACTGGTCGAACAGCATGTGCGTGACCTGCGGGCGGGCAGACGGGTGGGCACCTTCGTCTCCGGATACCAGGGCTCCCCCCTGGGCGGTGTCGACCGGATGCTCGGCGGGATGCCGGAAGTATTGGCCGACCACGATATTCGCTTCGTGCCCGGCCTGAACGAGGAACTGGCCGCCACCGCGGTGTGGGGCAGTCAGGGCGAACTGCCCGTGGGCGCCACGCTGACCCACGACGGCGTGGTGGGCGTCTGGTACGGCAAGGGGCCGGGCCTGGATCGCTCCACCGATGCGCTGCGGCACGCGAACATGTACGGCGCCAACCCCAACGGCGGCGTGCTGCTGCTGGTCGGTGACGATCCGGCGTCGAAATCCTCCACGGTTCCGGCGGTGTCGGAGCGCTCGCTGGCCGCGATGAACATTCCGGTGCTGTTCCCGCGCAATGCCCGCGAGATCATCACCATGGGCCTGCACGGCGTGGCGCTGTCGCGCGCATCCGGCTGCCTGGTGGCGCTGAAGATCGTGGCCGATGTGGCCGACGGCGCGTGGACCGTCGAGGGCTCGGTCGGTGACATCGACATCGTCGTGCCCGAAATCCAGTGGGAGGGCAGGCCCTTCACCTATCGGCAGCGGCCGATGGCGGCGCCCACCGACAGCGTGATCGCCGAGGCGGATCTGTACGGGCCGCGCTGGGAGATCGTCAAGGCCTACAGCACCCTCAACGATCTGGACGTCATCGAGGTCGATCCGGCGCACGCGCGCATCGGCATCGCCGCCACCGGCACGACCTTCGACGCGGTGCGCCAGGCGCTGATCGATCTGGGCGTGGACGACGAGGCACTGCATCGCGCGGGTGTGCGGCTGCTGCGCATCGGCATGCCGTTCCCCGTTGCGCCGCAACGGGTGCGAGAGTTCGCCAAGGGCCTGGACCGGCTCATCGTGGTGGAGGACAAGACCGCCTTCATCGAGACCCAGATCCGCGAGATCCTCTACGGCACGGCCGACGCACCACAGATCGTCGGCAAGCACGACGCGCAGGGGCGGCCGCTGTTCGATCAGGACGGCGAGCTGACCGCCGGGCGGATCGTGAAGCCGCTGCGCCGGGTGCTCGACGGCCACCTGGACATGAAACGACCTCTGCCGCAACCGCTGTCGCTGTCGGTACTGCCCGCCAAGCGCGCCGCCTACTTCTGCAGCGGCTGCCCGCACAACCGGTCCACCGCAGTGCCGGAGGGCTCGCTGGCCGGTGGCGGCATCGGCTGCCACACCATGGTCACCATGTCCGGCCGCGACGACAGCAAGGTGCTCGGCCTGACCCAGATGGGCGGCGAGGGCGCGCAATGGATCGGCCTGGCCCCCTTCACCGATGTGCCGCATCTGTTCCAGAACATCGGCGACGGAACGTATTTCCATTCCGGTCAGCTGGCGGTGCAGGCGTGCATCGCGGCCGGGGTGAACATCACCTACAAGCTGCTCTACAACGATGTGGTCGCGATGACCGGCGCGCAGGATGCGGAGGGCGCGCTCGCCGTGCCGCGGCTCACGCACAAGCTCGCGATCGAGGGCGTCAAGCAGATCATCATCTGCGCCGACGAGCCCAAGAAGTACCGCAAACGCGATCTGGCGCCGGGCACCCTGCTGTGGCACCGGGATCGGCTCGACGAGGCGCAGCGCGTCCTGCGTGAGATCCCCGGGGTGACCGTGCTGATCTACGACCAGCACTGTGCCGCCGACGCGCGCCGCCAGCGCAAGCGCGGCACCCTGCCCACGCGCCGCACCCGCGTGGTCATCAACGAGGCGGTGTGCGAGGGCTGCGGCGACTGCGGAGTGAAGAGCAACTGCCTGTCGGTGCAGCCGGTCGAGACGGAATTCGGGCGTAAGACCCGCATCGACCAGACCTCCTGCAATACCGACTACAGCTGCTTGGACGGCGACTGCCCGTCGTTCGTGACCGTCGAGCTGCCCGATCCGGGGAAGGCCAAGCGGCGCAACCGGTCCCGGCCCGAACCGCCCGCGCTGCCCGACCTCGAGTTCGCCGCGCCGACGACCACCCAGAACGTCTTCCTCGCCGGTATCGGCGGCACCGGCATCGTGACGGTGAATCAGGTGCTGGCGACCGCGGCCCTGCGGGCGGGATACGAGGTGGCGAGCCTGGATCAGATCGGGCTGAGCCAGAAGGCCGGTCCGGTGGTGTCGCATCTGCGGTTCGCGCCGGGGGAATTGGAGCCGTCCAACCGGCTGACCCCGGGCAGCGCCGACTGCATCGTGGCCTTCGATCTGCTGGCGGCCACCGACGCCAAGAATCTGGCGTACGGGTCGAAGGAGGTCACCCTGTCGGTGGCCTCGACGAGTAAGACCCCGACCGGCGAGATGGTCTACGACAAGTCGGTGACCTATCCGGAGACCGAGCTGCTGCTGTCGCGGCTGGAGCGGACCTCGCGCACCGTGCACTCCTTCGATGCGCTGGCCGCCGCCGAGACGCTGTTCGGCAATACCACCGCCGCGAACTTCCTGCTGGTGGGCGCCGCCTATCAGCTGGGCGGGCTGCGGTTGCCAGCGACGGCGATCGAGGAGGCCATCGAGATCAACGGCGTGGCGGTGGCGGCGAATATCGCGGCCTTCCGGTGGGGCCGGGTCGCGGTGGCGCGGCCCGACGAATTCGCCGCCGCGATTACGCCGCCGCAGCGCAAGCGGCCCGAGATCGCCGTTCCCGCCGATCTTTTCGAGGGACTGACCGCGACCGGGGAGACCAGGCGACTGGTCGAGCTGCGCGCGGTGGAACTGATCGGCTTCCAGGGTGTGCGCGTGGCCCGCGACTACGTGCGGACCGTTCAGCGCATCTGGGAGGCGCAGCAGCGGGTCACCGACCGCACCGAGTTCAGCGAGCAGGTGGCGCGCGGGCTGTACAAGTTCACCGCCTACAAGGACGAGTACGAGGTCGCCCGGCGACTGGTCGATCCGGCGTTCGTCGACGAGGTCGCCGCGCAGGTACCCGACGGTGCGAACCTCACCTACAAGCTGCACCCGCCGATCCTGCGCGCGATGGGCCGCAAGAAGAAGATCGGCTTCGGCCCGCGCAGCCACGTCGCGCTGAAGCTGCTGGCCAAGGGAAAGCGGTTGCGCGGCACCAAATTCGACCCGTTCGGCTATATGCACGTCCGCAAGGTCGAACGTGCCCTGCTCGCCCACTACACCGATATGGTCACGAATCTGGCCGACACCCTCGCCACCGACTACGACCGCGCCGTGGAGGCCGCATCGCTGGCCGACGCAGTCCGCGGCTACGAGGACGTGAAGCTCGCCTCCATCGAGACATACCGAACCCGATTGCGGGAATTGGGGATCGAGCCTCCGGCCCTGCCGTGAGGTCGCGGCGGTGCGGTTCGCAGTGAGGGGCCGCACCGCAACGAAAAGCCCGCCCGGACAAGCTGTCCGGGCGGGCTTTTCACGTATTCGGTTGTACCGCGCGGTCAGGCCGGAACGCCCACACCGCTCAGACCGCTACCCCCACCCGCGTCTCAAACCGCTACCCCCACCCGCAGGGTGTGGGGTTCGATCGCGCCGCGGATCAAGGCGCGCTCATCGATCGTCTCGGCACGGTAGGGGAGGGTCGAGAGGGTGGTGATCATCTTGGCCACCGGGTCCTCGATCACCTTCGGGGTGCCGAAGATGAACGTCCATTCGTGCTCGTCGCTGACGTAGGGCACGACGGTGGGGAACAGGTTCTGGAAGCGGCTCCACGAGCGCTTCAGAGTTTCGTTGCGCCACATCGTCTGACAGCCCGCCTGTGCCGCGAGCACGCCGCCCTCGGCCAGCAGCCGCCGACAGCGCTCCAGGAACTCGTCCTCGTACAGGCGGTTGTGCTGGGCATCCTCGACCCGCTCGTCGGGCAGGTCGATGACGATCATGTCGTAGCGGATGCCCGCCGCCTCGGCCTGGGCCAGGAAGTCCCAGCCGTCGGCGTAGTGCATCTTGATCGGGCCCTTCTGGGCGACCGCCTCGGCCAGATCGGCCTCGGTGTAGCCGTAGGGGAGGTGCCTGGCGCACAGCTCCACCTCCAGCTGGTCGATGTCGACGTGGTCCACGAGCGACGCGCCCGCGGCGACCGACATCTGCGAGGCCACGCCCTCGCCGGAACCGACGATGAGCACCCTGTCCAGCTTCTCGGCCAGCGCGTAGCCCGGCACGAGCATGGCCTCGTGGTAGGTCAGCTGGGAGTACTCGGTGGACTGGCGATCGTCGTCGGAGAACAGGGACACGCCCTGCTCGGTACGCGCGATCACCATGTGCTGAAACGGGGTTCGGGTGTCGACGATGACATCCTGCAGATCCCAGATCCGGGTCAGCCCGTCGCCCACCGGCTCGTGAATGCGCCGGGCGGCGTGCCCGCGCTGAATCACCTCCATGTGAACGCTGTTCGGCGACAGCTCCTGCTGTAGCAGCTCGACCGCCTTCGTGGCACCCGCGCCGATACTGCCGCAGGTGAATACGTCGACGAAGATGTCACCCGATTCCGGATAGGTGTGAATCGAGGCATGCGACTCCGACAGCAGCGCCAACACCGTGACACCCTGCGGCTCGAACTTCTTGTGAGTCACATCGCAGATGGTGACACCGGCTCCTAGCAACGATTTTCGAAGCGCTGTTTCGAGTCGTTCGAGATCGTCGCAAAGGGCTGCGTCGACACCACCGAACTCGGCCAGCACGTGCCAGCCGGTGAATTCTGCCGTCATGGGCAAACTCACTCTCGCTCAGCGCCAATGACATGAACAGTCAAAGGCGGGAAACCATTGAAGGACACCGACGAATAACTCGCCGTATAGGCGCCGGTATCGAGGATCCGAACGGGATCACCGGCTCGCAGCGTGATAGGCAGGAGGACACGCGTGCGTTGATAGAGTACATCGTCTCCGTCACAGGTCGGGCCGGCTATCACCGCCTCGTCCGTCGGGTCGCCGTCCCGGCCGGTTTCGATCCGGTAGGCGATGTACTCGTTCTCGGTTTCGGCCATACCGTTGTAGCGGCCGATATCGAGGTATATCCAGCGCCGCCCGTCCGGCGCGATGCGCACGTTCACGACCTCGGCGTGGATCACGCCGGCATTGCCCACCAGGGCGCGGCCGGGTTCCACCACCAGATCGGCGTGCTCCGGGAGGTGTCGGGACGCCGCCTCGGCGATCACCGCACCCAGTTCGGACAGCTCCGGCGCCGGATCGGCGTACGAAATCGGCAGTCCACCACCGATATTCACAGAGCTGACCGGAATATCCTTGACCGCCAAGGCTTCCGCGATGGCACCGGCCTGTTCGATGCCGATCCGCCAAGCCGCCGGGTCCAATTGCTGTGAGCCCACGTGGAAGTAGGGACCCACCACACGCAGGCCCAGATCGCGGGCGCGCACCAGCAGTCGCACCGCTTCGCCGGGCGCGCAACCGAATTTGGTGCCGAACGGCGTCTGCGACTGCGGGGCCGAGGCCAGGAATCGGCACTCCACCTCCGCGCCGGGAGCGTGCTCGGCGATGCGGGCCAGATCGTCTTCGGTGTCGAAGGCGTAGCGGCGCACCCCCGCGGCGTAGGCGGCGGCGATATGGCTCGCCTTCTTGATGGGATTGCCGTAGCAGAGCGCCGCCGGGGCGACGCCCAGGCCCAGGCACTGCTCGATCTCACCGATACTGGCGACGTCGAATTCCGCACCCTCGGCGGACAGCAGCCGGATGATCTCCGGCATGGGGGAGGCCTTGACCGCGAACCGAATTCGCGCTGTGGGTAGCGCCGACCGCAGTGCGCGGTAATTGTCGCGCACCCGGGCGAGGTCGATGACGAGACAGGGCGACTCGGGCGCGTGTGCATTCAACAATCTAAGGGAACTCTCTTTCTTCCGGGCAGCCTCCCGCTGCGGGCAGCGAGCGAGACAGTATCAGCAGGAAGCCGTGGGGAACGAACCGGATTAACGTCGTCTTGATCACGCGTACGGACGGCAGGCGTCAGCGCTCGTGATCCCGAGAGGCAGCAGACCGCAGGTTCAGGCGTCAGGTCTCAGGTCCCCGGCGAATGCCGGGATCTGTTTTCGGCGCAGAATCTCGCCGACGACAGGTACGCGACGGTCGGTGTTCATCCCGCCGTCACCGTGACCTCGTCGAATTTCACTTCACCGGCCGCATCGGATTCCGCGAGGTCGACCACGGCGTCGATGGACCAGCCGTGATCGCCCGCCGGATCGTCGAGCACCTGGCGGACATGCCAGAATCCGGGTCGCTGTTCTATACGGAAAAGTTGCGGGCCGCGCGCATTGGGGCCGGTGCCGATGGTCTCGTATTCGGCGAAATAGGGTTCGAGTTCTGCTTCCCAGTCCGGGCCATCGCCCAGGTCGGCGAGTTTGTCCCAGCGCCGCAAGGCGGCCAGTTCCACGCGCCGGAACATCGCATTGCGCACCATGACGCGGAAGGCACGTTCGTTGGCCGAGATGGGGCGGACCGTTTCCGCGCCGAAGGCCAGCTGTTCGTCGTCGGTTTCCGCGCCCGGATTGGTGAGCTGCTCCCACTCGTCGAGCAGGCTGGAATCCACTTGCCGGACAAGCTCTCCCAGCCATTCGGTGAGGTCGTCGAGTTCCTCGGTGCGGGCCGATTCGGGCACCGTGCGGCGCAGCGCGCGGTAGGCGTCGGCCAGGTAGCGCAGCACCATGCCCTCGGAGCGGGCCAGCTCGTACTCGCTGATCAGTTCCGCGAAAGTCAGTGAGCGCTCGATCATTTCGCGCACCACCGACTTGGGGGACGGGCTGAACTCCGACACCCACGGGTGACCGGCGCGATAGGTCTCGAACGCAGGTTCGATCAGGTCGGCCAGGGGTCTGGGCCAGGTGATGTCCTCGAGCAGCTCCATGCGCTCGTCGTAGTCGATGCCGTCGGCCTTCATCTCGGCGATGGCGGTACCGCGCGCCTTGTGCTGCTGGGCGAGCAGCAGCTGGCGCGGGTCCTCCAGCGTGGACTCGATGATCGACACCACATCCAGTGTGTAGGTCGGGGCGTCGCTGTCAAGTAGTTCGAGTGCGGCGAGTGCGAACGGCGACAGCGGCTGATCGAGGGCGAAGTTGCGCTGCAGGTCGACGGTCAGCCGGGCCCGGCGGCCGTATTCGTCGGGTTCGTCGAGCTGCTGGACCACGCCCGCGTCGCGCAGCGCCCGGTACAGCCGGATCGCCTTCAGAATATGTTTGCGCTGCGCCGGGCGCGGCTCGTGATTGTCTTCGAGCAGATGCCGCATGGCATCGAAGCAATTGCCGCGGCGGGCGATGACATTGAGCAGCATGGAATTGGTCACCCGGAACCGCGACACCATGGGTTCCGGTGCGGCGGCCACCAGCCGGTCGAAGGTGTCCTGCGACCAGGAGACGAAGCCCTCGGGCGGTTTGCGGCGCTGCACCTTGCGCTGCTTCTTCGGATCGTCACCGGCCTTCGCGAGCAGGCGGGCGTTCTCGATCTCGTGCTCGGGCGCTTGCACCACGACCGTGCCCATGGTGTCGTAGCCCGCGCGCCCCGCGCGACCGGCGATCTGATGGAATTCGCGCGCCTTGAGCCGCCGCGTGCGCACCCCGTCGAATTTGGTGAGCCCGGTCAGCAGCACCGTGCGGATGGGGACGTTGATGCCGACCCCGAGGGTGTCGGTGCCGCAGACCACCTTCAGCAGGCCCTCCTGGGCCAGCCGTTCCACCAGGCGGCGGTACTTGGGCAGCATCCCGGCGTGGTGGACGCCGATGCCGTGGCGGATCAGCCGCGACAGCGTCTTGCCGAAACCGCTGGAGAAGCGGAAGCTGCCGATCGCCTCGGCGATCGCCTCCTTCTCCGCCTTGCTCGCGAAGTTCACGCTCGTCAGCGCCTGGGCGCGTTCCAGCGCGGCGGCCTGGGTGAAGTGCACGACGTAGACGGGGGACTGGTTGGTGGTGACCAGTTCCTCGAGCGTCTCGGTGATGGGGGTGCGCGCATACGAGAACAGCAGCGGCACAGGACGTTCCGAGCCGGTCACGATGGCGGTGGGGCGGCCGGTGCGACGTTCCAGGTCCTTCTTGAAGAAGTCGACCTCACCGAGGGTGGCCGACATCAGCAGGAACTGCGCCTTCGGAAGTTCCAGCAGCGGCACCTGCCAGGCCCAGCCGCGGTCGGGGTCGGCGTAGAAATGGAATTCGTCCATCACCACCTGGCCGACCTCGGCATCGGGGCCCTCGCGCAACGCCAGATTGGCCAGGATCTCCGCGGTGGCGCAGATGATCGGCGCCGTCGGGTTCACTGCCGCGTCGCCGGTCACCATGCCGACCTTGTCCGCGCCGAACACCTCGCACAGCGCGAAGAACTTCTCGCTGACCAGTGCCTTGATCGGGGCGGTGTAGTAGCTGCGCTCGCCGCGGTTCAGCGCCGCGAAATGGGCGCCCACCGCCACCATCGACTTCCCTGAGCCGGTCGGGGTGGCGAGAATGACGTTGGCGCCGGTCATCAGCTCCAGCAGCGCCTCTTCCTGCGCCGGATACAGCGTCAGGCCCTGCGCGCCGGTCCACTCGGCGAAGGTTTCGTACAGCCAATCCGGATCCACGTCGGGCACGGCACGATCGGGCACGAGTTCGGACAGCTGCACGTAACTCAACACTACAGTGCTGTGTCACGGCATTTTTCGCGCCCCGTCCGCGCCGCCGTCGTGGCAGCGCACGACGTCAGCGAGCCTGGCCGCCGTCCTCGTCACCCAGACCGTTCTGCTCGGCCAGGAAGCGCTCGAACTCCGCGCCCAGCTCG
This sequence comes from Nocardia transvalensis, assembly GCF_015477765.1. Lineage (GTDB taxonomy): Bacteria > Actinomycetota > Actinomycetes > Mycobacteriales > Mycobacteriaceae > Nocardia > Nocardia transvalensis_A. The sequence continues at coordinate 530,696 of NZ_JADLQQ010000004.1, forward strand.
TCGCCGGTCGGCAGGTCGGCGTCGCCGGCGAGCAGGCTCGACTGACGCTCCTGAGCGGTGACGAAGCTGTCGTACTGGCGTTCCAGGGCGTGCACCACCGTTTCCACCTCGGCGTTGCCGGCGATGTGCTCGTTGACCTGTTCGCGCACCCGGGCTGCGGCCTCGCCCAGTGCGGCCAGCGGCAGTTGCAGCCCGGCGTTGTCGGCGACATTCTCGAGCAGGGTCTGCGCTGCCTCCGGATACGCGGTCTGGGCCAGGTAGTGCGGCACGTGCACGGAGAAGCCGATGGACTCGTGGCCGTGCTGGGCCATCCGGAACTCCAGCAGCGAGGAGGCGCTGCTCGGGACCTGCAGCTCGCCGGGCCAGCGCTGGTGCTCGCCGATCAGGTCGCGGTCGCTGGCGTGCGCGGTCACGCCCAGCGGGCGGGTGTGCGGGATCGCCATCGGGATGGCGCTCAGGCCGATGGTGCGGCGCACGCCCAGCTGCTCGGCCAGCAGCCGCACCGCGGTCACGAACTTCTCCCAGCGCAGATCCGGCTCCAGCCCGGCCAGCAGCAGGAACGGGGTGCCCGCGGTGTCGCGCAGCGCCCACAGGTTCAGTTCGGGGTCGGCATAGTCGGAGAAGTGGTCGGTCTTGAACGTCATCAGCGGGCGTCGCGAGCGATAGTCGAGCAGTTCGTCCACATCGAACGAAGCGACCAGCTCCGACTCGAGGCTCTCACGCAGATGCGTCGTCGCCAGGCGTACCGCGTGGCCGGCGTCGGTGAAACCCTCCAAACCGTGCACCAGCACCGGACCCGCACCGTCGGCGGACGACAGCTGCGGAGCGGGGAACTCCAGCTCGTACATTCGCGACTCGTAGTCCATCGCGTACTCCTTCCTGCGGTGGTCCACCACATCGGCGCTGCGGCGCGGGCGGTTCTGCTGCTCGTCACCGCCGCTCGACGGATGCGCAGACCACCTCCATTGTCCCTCATGTTCTTCGGAGGCCGCGCCGGGTGGGTGTGCACCGCAACCACACAACAACAGGTACCCGATCCGCATTCCCGTACGCGCGTACCGGCGTGGCAGCGTGGGCGGATCCGGGGGTTCGGTCATAGTGAACAGGTGATCGTGCCGGATTCGCCGGGCTCGCGGGTACGCCGTGTGTTCGGCCGTGCCCTCGGGTTCGTGGCGATGGGCTGCGTCGCCGCGTGCGGATCGACCATATCCGGCCATCCCGGTCCCGACCGGCAAACCACCGTGAGCAGGCATGTCGGCACCCCGCTGCCCAGGCTGCTGCCGGGCCAGGGGCAATTCCCTCGGGGCTATACGACGGTGGTGCTGTCGTCGGATCAGGCTCGCCGTGCCGCGGGTGACATCGTGGGTGTCCAGGCCGGAGCCCAGGTCGATCCGGCCGACTGTGCGCCGCCGCCGCAACAGTTCGATGCCGACCGGACCGCCGTGGTGGTCGGCACCGATGACGACACGCGCGCCACCATCACCGTCGAGCTGACCCGCACCGACCAGCCGTTGGCGCGGCTGCGTGACCAGCTGCGGCGCTGCGGCACCGTGCACGCCCGCCGCGGACCTGTCACCAATACCGTTGTCACCGAACTGGATCCGCCCCCGCCGGTGAATGCCGACGACACGCTCGCGCTGCATCGGAAGGTCACCGGTCAGCACGGTGGTCCGGGCCTGGACCGCTCGCTGCGCACCCTGCTCGCGCAGATCGGTGACGTGCGCATCAACGCCACGTATATGGGTTTCGGGGACGGCCGCCCGGATACGGCCGGGCTGGATCAGGTGTTCACCGCCACGGTGGGCGACGTTCGCAAAGGGTGAACGGGCGGGAGTACGTTCGAAGGCATGGCAAAACTCGGTACAACGGATCTCGACGTCTTCCCCCTCTGCCTCGGCGGCAATGTCTTCGGCTGGACGGCGGACCGGGCGGGTTCCTTCGACGTGCTGGACGCCTTCGTCGCCGGCGGCGGCAACTTCATCGACACCGCCGACGTGTATTCCGCGTGGGTGCCGGGCAATTCGGGCGGCGAGTCCGAGACGATCCTCGGTGAATGGCTGGCCGCGCGGGGCAATCGCGCCGATGTGGTGATCGCCACGAAGGGCAGTCGGCTCGCTCCGTTCGAGGGTCTGTCGGCCAAGGCGATCCACGGCGCGGTGGAGGCGTCGCTGCGGCGCCTGGGCACCGACTACATCGACCTCTATTACGCGCACTACGACGATCCGGATACGCCGATCGAGGAGACCGTCGCGGCCTACGACGAGCTGGTGCGGGCGGGCAAGATCCGCTACGTGGCCACCTCGAACATGTCGCCCGAGCGCATCCGAGCCTCGCTGGCCTTCGCCGACCGGGAGGGCCTGGCCCGGTATGCGGCCGTGCAGCCGCAGTACAACCTGGTGGAGCGCACCGAATTCGAGCGCGACCTGCTGCCGCTGGCCGAGGCCGAGGGGGTGGCCACCGTGCCGTACTACGCGCTGGCCAAGGGCTTCCTCACCGGCAAGTATCGGCCCGGTGCCGAGGTGAACAGCCCGCGCGCCGAGGGCGCGGCGGTCTACCTGAACGAGCGCGGGCTGCGCGTTCTCGACGCCCTCGACGCGATCGCCGCCGCCCACGGCGTCCCCGTCGCCGCGGTCTCCCTGGCATGGCTCGCCGCCCGCCCCACGGTCGTGGCCCCCATCGCCAGCGCCCGCACCACCGACCAGCTGGCGGGCCTGATGCCCGTGGGCACCCTGCACCTGTCCGAGGACGAACTGGCCCGGCTCACCGCTGCCTCGGAGTGATTTTCAGACCCTGGGCATTGCTCGTGTGTGGCAACCGTAGCAGCGGGGGCCGACACCGACGGCGGTGGAACTTCGCTGGGCGGGAGGCTGTTCCACAGGTGCGAGTTGTCCCCAGGGTTTGTGAAAGCCGAGGTCGGCACAGTCGGTGGGGAATGCGGCCGGGAGACGCTGGATCGCATGACGACGCCTGCCGAACCCGTACCCACCGACAACGATCCCGCCGCGACACCGGGCCCCGCGCACGAATCGGTCGGTGACCCGCCTCGACACGAGAACGAACAGTCGCCGGAGCGTCCACATTCCCTGTGTGATGCGGTGGTTCGGCTCGGATCGGGTGAAACCGGCTGCGGTTGCGCCGGATCCGATGAGGATGCGCCGCTGTGGCCGCATCCTCTGTTGCGGGTCGACGATCCCGGCGAGTTCATCGCGGCGGTTCCGGCGCTGCTGGGGTTCGTCCCGCATCGGTCGCTGGTGGTGTGTCTGCTGCAGGAGGCGCCGGAGCGGCCGGATTCGCTGCGATTGGGCACCGTGGCGCGCCACGACCTGGACGTACCCGGATGCGGGGCCTGGGCGCGGTTGGCGGCGCAGCTGGCCGCGATCTGCGTGCAGGAGCAGACGCTGGCCGTGCTGGTGTTGGTCGTGGACGACCGGGCAGGGGCACCGCGGACGGGCAGCCCGGGAGCGCGGTCGGCCCGGCACCGCGATCTGATCCGGGTGCTCGAGGCGGCCCTGCGTGCCGAGGACGTGCCCATTGCCGACGCGTGCGCGGTCCGCGAGATCACCGCCGACGCCCTGTGGTGGAGTCTGCTCGATCCCGACTGCGTCGGCGTGCAAACCGACCCGGCGGCCTCCCCGGTCACCCTGGCCCATGTGCTGGATGGACGGCCGGTCCGCTCCTCACGGGCCGAACTCGCGGACGTGGTGGCCGCCGACCCGGTGGCCGCCGACGAGGTGGCCGCACAGCTCGAGCCGGCGGCCGCGCAGGCGCGGCACCGATACCGCCGCGCGGTATGCCGCCGCGACCCGAACTCCTACAGCAGGGCCGCCCTGGAAATGGTGTTGTGGCTGATCTCGGCCACCGATTCCGGTGACCGGATCGACGCGCGCGAACTCGCGGATCTGGCCGTGGCCCTGCGGGACCGGACCGTGCGCGATGCCGTGTTCGCCCTGGCCGTCGGCGTGCATGCGCAGGCGGCGGAGGCGCTGTGGGGGCGATTGTGCCGGGCGGTGACCGGGGCGGATCGCGCCGAGGCGGCCGCGCTGCTCGGCTACAGCGCCTATGTCCGCGGCGACGGCCCCTTGGCCGGGGTCGCGCTGGAGGCCGCGCTGGACGCCGACCCCACGCACTCCATCGCGGCCCTGCTAGAGACCGCCCTGCACACCGGCATGCCGCCGCAGGAGATCCGCAAGCTCGCCCACAGCGGCCGCGACAAGGCGGCCGCCCTGGGTATCGACCTCGGCATCGATCCGGACCGGTCCGAACCGTGACGGCCCCCCGCCGATCAGCGTGCGCTGTGCGCCCGCTCGCCCAGCGACTGCAGGAAATCCCAGGCGTCGGAGACGATCTCGTCCAGATCGTTGTGCTTCGGGGCCCAGCCGAGTTCGGCGATCGCGCGGTCGCTGGAGGCGATCAGCACCGCCGGATCGCCCGCGCGGCGGGGCGCATCCACCGCCGCGATGGTGCGGCCGGTCACCCGCTCGCACGCCGAAACGACCTGGCGCACCGAGAAACCGGTGCCGCTGCCCAGATTGAAGATGCGGTGCTCACCCGGCCGGGACTGGGCCAGCGCCAGCAAATGTGCCTGCGCCAGATCCCGGATGTGGATGTAGTCGCGGATCGCGGTGCCGTCCGGGGTCGGGTAGTCGGTGCCGAAGACCGAAATCGAATCCCGGTGTCCCAGTGCGGTTTGCAGGATCAGCGGGATGAGATGGGTTTCCACCACGCGGTTCTCGCCGAGACCGCCGTAGGCCCCGGCGACGTTGAAGTAGCGCAGGCTGGTGGCCGCCAGCCCGTGCGCGACCGAATAGGAGGTGATGGCGTGATCGATGGCCAGCTTCGACGCCCCGTAGGGGTTCGTCGGGCGGGTCGGTGCGTCCTCGGTGATCGGCACCTGCTCCGGTTCGCCGTAGACCGCCGCGGTCGAGGAGAACACCAGCCGCGTGGTACCGGCACGGCGCATCGCCTCCAGCAGCGCCAGCGTCTTCACCACATTGCCGTACCAGTACTTCTCCGGCTGCTGCACCGATTCTCCGACCAGCGACTGCGCCGCGAAATGCAGGACGCCGTCGAAGGATTCGGATTCGATCAACTCCACACCGACGGTCGCGATATCGCCGTCGAAGAATTTGGCGCCGTTGGGCACGCCGTCGGCGTTGCCGGTGGACAAATCGTCGACCACGACCACCTCGTGGCCGTCCTCGATCAGCACCTGGGCGCAGACACCGCCGACGTATCCTGCCCCGCCCGTCACCAGAAGTTTCATCCGTCAGACCAACTTCACCTGGACGGCGTGGGCCATTTCGTCGGACAGCTCGAAGCCCTCGTGCCCCGGCACCGAGATGATCACCGCGCCCGGTTTGGTCTCGACCGTCACTCGGGCGTCGGGCACCACGCCCGCCTCACGCAGCTGGCCGATGATCTCCGGATCGGTCTGGATGTGTTCGGACAGCCGGCGCACCACGACCGCCGACACCTGCCCGGGCGGCAGATCCGACAGCCGGATCAGCTTCTCCTCCGCGGAGCTGGGCGGGGCGATGCCCAATTCGTCCAGGCCGGGGATGGGGTTGCCGTACGGGGAGGTGGTGGGGTGGTTGAGGACCTCGACGAGCCGCCGCTCGACCTCCTCGCTCATCACGTGCTCCCAGCGGCAGGCCTCGGCGTGGACGTTCTGCCAGTCCAGCCCGATCACGTCGACCAGCAAACGTTCGGCCAGCCGGTGCTTGCGCATGACCGCGATCGCCATGGCGCGACCCTTGTCGGTCAGTTCGAGGTGGCGGTCGCCGGCGACGGTCAGCAGTCCGTCGCGCTCCATCCGCGCGACCGTCTGACTCACCGTCGGGCCGCTCTGCTCGAGGCGTTCGGCGATCCGAGCTCGCAGCGGAGTGACACCTTCTTCCTCGAGGTCGTAGATGGTACGGAGATACATCTCCGTGGTGTCGACCAGATCCTTCACCCTGTTACCCCTTCGTCGGCACGAATTCTACCCACGCGCGGTTGTGCTACCGGCGTCAGCTTATTTCGCTCGTCCTGCGGAAACCTCGACGGCGCCCGGGTGCGCCTCGAAGCGCGCCGGACAGCGGCGCGCCGCACTGCCTTGCATTTCTACTGCATCGCAACGACAAAAACGGTTCCTTGCTTCCCCGTGTTCGGATCGGGCTCGGGCCGCCGCCACCGGGGCGGTCGGTGCATTAGCGTGACAACCATGGCTAGCGACGCCACGGTGGTATGGACCGACCGGTTCCTGGATTACAGCTGGACACCGGAACACCCGATGAAGCCGGCCCGGCTGCGGTTGACCATGGCCCTGGCCCGCGGTCTCGGCCTGCTCGAGGGCATCGAGACGCTCACACCCGGTCCGGCCGGTGCGGCGGAGCTGATGCGCATCCACACCCCGGCCTACATCGAGGCCGTGCAGCATGCGCGGCCGCCCGCGCCCGGCGCTCCCGTCTCGTTGTCGCCGCCGCACGGGCTCGGTTCGCCCGACAACCCGATCTTTCCCCACATGCACGAGGCGGCCTCGGTGATCGTGGGCGGCACCCTGGCCGCGGCCGGGGAGATCGCCGCCGGTCGCACCCGGCGGGCGGTGAGTATCGGTGGTGGCATGCATCACGCGATGGCCGATGCCGCCTCCGGATTCTGCATCTACAACGATGTGGCCGTGGCGATCTCGTGGCTCCTGGATCACGGCTTCGACCGCATCGCCTACGTCGATGTCGATGTCCACCACGGGGACGGGGTCCAGCGCGCCTTCTACGGCGATCCGCGGGTGCTGACCATCTCGATCCATCAGCACCCGGCCACGCTGTGGCCCAACACCGGCTGGCCGGAGGAGATCGGCGCCGGCTCGGCCGAGGGCACCTCCGTCAACCTCGCGATGCTGCCCGGCACCCGGGATGCGCAGTGGCTGCGGGGCTTCCACGCGGTGGTGCCGAGCGCGCTCGCGGCGTTCCGGCCCCAGCTGCTGGTCACCCAGTGCGGGGTCGACACCCATCGGGAGGATCCGCTGGCGGATCTGGAATTGAGCGTCGACGGACAGCGGGCGGCGTTCGTGGCCCTGCGCGACTTCGCCGACCGCTATGCCGAGGGCCGCTGGCTGGCCGTCGGCGGGGGCGGCTACGGGCTGGTCCGCGTCGTGCCCCGGGCCTGGACGCATCTGCTGGCCGCCGCGCTGGACCGCGACATCGATCCGGCCGCCGAGATACCCGCCGACTGGATCGATCAGGCGCGGACCTACCTGCCGACGGTCGAACCGCCACGCACCATGGGCGACGGGGTCGAGCCGCGCTTCGATCGCTGGGACGGGCCCGGCGGCGTCGACACCGGCGACGAGCGCTCCGAACGCGTCCAACGGGCCGTCGACACCGCCGTATTGGCTACGCGCCGAGCCACTTTCGGGCTGCTCGGTCTGGATCCGGAGGACCCCCGTGACTGAACCGTCCCCGGGCGATGGCGCCCAGTGGGCGACCACCGGCACCCCCGCCGACCCGCCCCCGCCGCCGCAGCACTGGTTCGCCGATGTGCTCGCCTCCGACGGCGGCGTGGTCCGGCTGCGTCCCATCACCCCCGGCGACGCCGAGGCCCTGCAGAACTTCCATGCCGGACTGTCCGACCGCACGCGGTATCTGCGCTACTTCGGCCCCTACCCGAAGATGACGCCGAGGGATCTGTTCCGCACCACGCATGTCGACTATCACGACCGGGTCGGCCTGGTGATCGTCCTGGGCGAGGTGATCATCGCGGTCGGACGCTACGAACTGCTGCAGGAGCGGGAGGGGCCGCGGGCGGCCGAGGTGGCGTTCGTGGTCGCCGACGGACATCAGGGCCGCGGGCTCGGCTCGATCCTGCTCGAGCATCTGGCCGGTGCCGCCGCCGAGAACGGTATCGAGACCTTCGTGGCCGAGGTGCTCGCGGAGAACAACGCGATGGTGACGGTGTTCCGCGATGCGGGCTACCAGGTGCAGCGCAGCCGCGACGGATCGGTGCTGCACCTGGAATTCGCGATCGATCCCACCGAAGCCCTACTGTCGGTGCGGGATTCGCGCGAGCGGGCCTCGGAGGCGCGCAGCGTCGGCAATCTGCTCGCACCGCGTTCGGTGGCGGTGATCGGCGCCACCCCGTCCTCGGGGCGCGTCGGTGGCGCGGTGCTGGCCAATCTGTTGTCGGGCCTGTTTCAGGGCCCGGTGTACCCGGTGAATCCGAACCGCAGCTCGGTGCGTGGCGTGCGCGCCTACGCCACGGTCCGCGACATTCCCGACGAGGTGGATCTGGCGGTGGTCGCCGTGCCGGCCGCGGAGATCAAGTCGGTGCTCGACGACTGTATGGCCAAGGGCGTCAAGGGGTTGGTGGTGCTGACGGCCGGATTCTCGGAGACGGGCCCGGCCGGATTCGCCGCCGAGCGCGATCTGGTCGACGCCGCGCGCGGTCACGGCATGCGGGTGGTCGGCCCGAGCGCACTCGGCATCGCCAACACCGATCCGGCCGTATCACTGAACGCGACCCTGGCCTCGGTATTGCCCGGCCGGGGGCGCGTCGGGTTCTTCTGCCAATCCGGGCCGCTGGGCGCGGCGATCCTCGCGGAGGCGGCGGCCCGCAAACTCGGCCTGTCCACCTTCGTCTCCGCCGGTAACCGTGCCGACGTCTCGGGTAACGACCTGCTGCAGTACTGGGACACCGATCCCGATACCGATGTGGTGCTGCTGTATCTGGAGACCTTCGGCAACCCGCGCAAATTCTCCCGGATCGCGCGCCGGGTGGCGCGCACGAAACCGGTGGTCGTGGTGAGCAACGGGCGCCACGCCGCGTACATCACGCCCGCCAGCCCGCTGGAACGTTCACTCGGGCGAGACCTGTTCGCTCAAGCCGGGATCGTGCAGGTGGACACCATCTCCGAACTGTTCGACTGTGCCATGCTGCTGGCCTATCAGCCGCTGCCCGCCGGACCGCGACTGGCGGTGATCGGCAACAGTGCCGCCCTGGGCTGGCTGGCGGTGGACGCGGGACGCGGGGAGGGACTGACCGTCGGCGAGCCGACCGATCTGGGGCCGCAGGCCGATCCGGCCGACTACCTGACCGCCGTCACCGCCGCGCTGGCGGCGCCCGACATCGACGCGCTGATCGTGATCTTCGCCCCGCCGGTGCCGATCTCGATGGCGGCATTCGCCGAGGCCATCCGCACCGCCGCCCGGTCGGCGTCCAAGCCGGTGCTCACCACGTTCGTCGCCGATCACGGCATGCCGAATCTGCTGACGATGCGGGGCGAGGGCGGAATCGTGGAACGCGGTTCGATCCCCTCCTATCCCGATCCCGAACGCGCCGCCCGGGCGCTGGCGAGGGTGCGCCGGTACGCGGCCTGGCGGACCCGGCCCGCCTCGAGGGTGGCGCGCCCGGCGGACGTGTCCACCGAGCGCGCGCGAGAACTGGTGGAGCAGTGGACGACTCGCGCGCCGGAGGGCGGCTGGCTCGGTGACCTCGAGGCGGCGCAGCTGCTGGACTGCTACGGCATTCGGGTGGTGGAGTTCCGGGAGGTCCGCGACGAGGACGGGGCCGAGGCGGCGGCGCAGGAACTCGGCTATCCGGTGGCGGCCAAGGCGACCGGCGAAATATGGCGGATGCGGCCCGATCTCACCGGCGTGCGCCTGGATCTGTGGCGGCCCTCCGCGGTGCGCCGCGCCTACACCGATCTGGCCGAGATCTCGGGCAACGAGGTCGTGCACATTCAGAAGATGGCCACCAAGGGCCTGGGGTGTGTGCTGCGGGTGCAGGACGATCCCTCGTTCGGTTCGGTGATCAGTTTCGGGCTGTCGGGGACCATCATCGATCTGCTCGGCGACCGCGTCTACCGGGCGTTGCCGCTGACCGAGGCCGATTCGGTGGAGCTCATCGACGCACCGCGCGCCGCCCCGCTGCTGGACGGCCGGACCGGGGTTCCCGGCCAGACGGTCGGCGAGCCGGTCGACAAACTCGCCCTGGCGGAACTGGCGCAACGCATTTCGGCCCTGTGCGACGACCTCCCCGAGATCCGAGAACTGGCCGTCGAACCGGTCCTGGCCTCCCCCCAGGGCACCGCCATCCTCTACGCCCGCGTCCGCGTAGGCCCCGAACCCAGCCGCTTCGACCTCGGTCCCCGCCGCCTCGCCTGAGCGAAGAGTTCAGGCGAGGCGTCAGGATCGCCTCCCCGTGGTCGATGACGGTGAAACTCCGCGTCGAGTGAGCGGGCGGCAGGTCAGGCGCGGCGCTCGCGCGATCTTCTCGACCGCCTCCAGCGCCTCCGGGAGCTTCGTGAACCCATCGTCGGCGGGGAAGTGGCCGCCGCCGGGGATCACGATCTGCTCCGCGTCGAGGTCGGCGGCCAGGGCCTGCGAGGCGGCGGGCGGGACGATCTCGTCGTTGTCGGAGTAGAACATGGTGCGCGCGGCGATGTGGGGGACCAGGGCCGCGACATCGGGGCTGTCGGCGAGGTAGTCGTCCAGTCCGGGAAGGGCGTCGAGGGAACCTGCCGGTCGAGCGGCCCTATTCCGGGCGGGAGAGTGGCCGCCCCCACACTTGCGCCCTCCGCGCCGTCCCCACCTGTTGCGATGGTCGATACTGGCCGTATGCGCGAAGATCAGATCGAGGCCGCCACCGCGCCGCTGCGAGACGACATCCGCTTTCTCGGCGCGATCCTGGGCGAGACGATCCGCGACCACGAGGGCCCGGAGGTTTTCGACCTCATCGAACGGGTCCGCGTCGAGGCGTTCCGCATCCGCCGGTCGGAGGTGGAGCGCAGCGCGGTCGCCGATATGCTGCGCGATACCGATGTCCGGGTCGCGATTCCGCTGATCCGCGCGTTCAGCCACTTCCTGCTGCTGGCCAATCTGGCCGAGGATCTGCAGCGCGACCGGCGTCGCGCCGTCCATATGGCCGCAGGGGAGCCGCCGCAGGACTCCAGCCTGGCTGCGACCTGCCGCAAACTGGACTCCGCGCGGCCCGACGGCGGCACCGTCGCCGACCTGCTCGCCGACGCGCTGGTGTCGCCCGTGATCACCGCCCACCCCACCGAGACCCGCCGCCGCACCGTCTTCGACGTGCAGGCCCGCATCACCGAACTGATGCGGCAGCGGCAACGCTACGACCGCTCCGAACCGGAGTACGCCGAGATCGAGACCCGGATCCGGCGCCAGGTGCTCACCCTGTGGCGCACCGCGCTGATCCGCCTGGCCCGCCTGCGCATCAAAGACGAGATCGAGGTGGGGCTGCGCTACTACGACATGACCCTGCTGGAGGTGATTCCGCGCATCAACGCCGAGGTCCGTGCGGCGCTGCGCTCGCGCTGGCCCGAGCTCGAGCTGTTGGCGCGGCCGATCCTGCGGCCCGGTTCGTGGATCGGCGGCGATCGCGACGGCAATCCGAACGTCACCGCCGAGGTGGTGCATCGCGCCACCCACCGGGCGGGTGCCGTCGCCGTCGGCTATTACCTCAAAGAGCTTGTGGGGCTGGAGAAATCGCTGTCGCAATCGGCCCGCCTGGTGTCGGTGACCCCGGAACTGGCGCAACTGGCCGACGCCGGATACGACGAATCCCCGCAGCGCGCCGATGAACCCTACCGGCGCGCGATCCGCGGCATCCGGGCCCGCCTGACCGCCACCGCCCGGCACGCGCTGGGCGAGATCCCGGGCGACGGTGAGGGCGTGGACGTGGGCGCGCAGCCGTATGCCGGGCCGCAGGAACTGCTCGACGATCTGAATATCGTGGACGCCTCGATGCGCGCCTCCGGCGACGGCCTGCTGGCCGACGACCGGCTGGCCGCATTGCGCGGCGCGGTCGAGACATTCGGCTTCCACCTGCAGGGTCTGGATATGCGCCAGAACTCCGAGACGCACGAGCAGGTGGTGGCCGAGCTGTTCGCCTGGGCGGGTGTGCACGCCGACTACACGAGCCTGTCCGAGCCGGACCGGGTGCAGTTGCTGGCGGCCGAATTGAACACCCGTCGCCCGCTGCTCGGTCCGACCGCCAGGCTGAGCGAACTGGCGGTCAAGGAACTCGGCGTGGTGCGCGCGGCCAAGGCGGCCCTGGACGATCTGGGTCCGGACACCGTGCCGAACTACATCATCAGCATGTGCACCTCGGTCAGCGATCTGCTGGAGGCCGCACTGTTGTTGAAGGAGGCCGGAATCCTCGATCCCGGCGATGCGCAGACCCCGCCGAGCAGCCCGGTCGGGGTGGTGCCGCTGTTCGAGACGATCGAAGATCTCCGCCACGGCGCCGAGACGCTGGTCGCCGCCCTGGAGGTGCCCGCCTACCACCGCCTGGTCGCCGCCCGCGGCATGCAGCAGGAGGTGATGCTCGGCTACTCCGACTCCAACAAGGACGGCGGATATCTGGCCGCCAACTGGGCGCTGTACCGGGCCGAACTGGATCTGGTGGAGGCCGCGCGCAAGACCGGAATTCGGTTGCGGCTGTTCCACGGTCGCGGCGGCACGGTGGGCCGCGGCGGCGGTCGCAGCTACGACGCCATTCTCGCCCAGCCGGCCGGTGCGGTGCGCGGCTCGCTGCGGCTGACCGAACAGGGCGAGGTGATCTCCACCAAATACGCCGACCGCGGCAGCGCCTATCGCAATCTGGAATCCCTGGTCGCGGGAACCCTGGAATCGACACTGCTGGACGTGGAGGGACTGGGCGCCGACGCCGAACCCGCCTACGAGCTGTTCGACGAACTGGCCGAGCTGGCGCGACGGGCGTATTCGCGGCTGGTGCACGAAACTCCGGGATTCGTCGAGTATTTCCGCGCCTCCACCCCGATCGCCGAGGTCGCCGACCTCAATCTGGGCAGCCGCCCGGCCTCGCGCAAACCGACGAATTCGGTGAGTGATCTGCGCGCGATCCCCTGGGTGATGGCCTGGAGCCAGTCGCGCGCCATGCTGCCCGGCTGGTACGGCACCGGCACCGCGATCGAACAGTGGGTGGGTGAGGATCCGCAGCGCCTGGCCACCCTGTCGGATCTGTATCGGCGCTGGCCGTTCTTCCGCACGGTCATGTCGAATCTGGCGCAGGTGCTGGCCAAGGCCGATATGGATATCGCCGCCCGCTACGCCGAACTCGTCGAGGATACGGCGTTGCGGGAGCAGATCTTCGGCATGATCCGCGACGAATACGACCGCACGTGTCGCATGCACGCCGCCGTCACCGGCAGCGATCAGCTGCTCGCCGACAACCCGGCATTGGCCGAATCCATCCGCAACCGCTTCCCCTACCTGGAGCCGCTCAACCAGATGCAGGTCGAACTGCTGCGCCGCCGACGTGCGGGCGACAGCTCGGAGCTGGTCGAGCGCGGCATCCTGCTCACGATGAACGGCTTGGCGACGGCACTGCGGAACTCCGGCTAGCGCGGCGGTGCACCGCCCAGAGCAGAATCGCGGTGCAGGCGAACGGGATCACGATGAAGGTCAGGTCCAGCACCTCCGGGTGGTCGATCTCTCCGTTGCCTCGGTTGTTGAGATACTGGCTCGTCACCATGAAAGCGGTGTGAAAACCGAGGCAGGGCCACAGACTTCCGATCGTCGCCCGCAACGCGCCCAGCAAGGAGCCGAATGTCAGCAGCAGCACGATGCGGAACGGGTCCGCCTGCAGGGTGATTACCGTGCCCAGCACCGTGAACGCCATGGCTTGGCCGAGGACGGCCACCCAGGCGGGGTAGCGCTGCGCCAGGGTGCCCTGAATGTAACCGCGAAAGGCAAGTTCCTCGGGTATCGGCTCGATCAGCAGCACGAGCACGGTCAACACGGCGACGCCTGCGACGATCTCGAGGACCGGCTTGTGCACGCTGATCGAGATCCATCCGAACGTCTCCGCCGCCACCGTCGAGATCGTGGCGGGCACGAGCCAGCACGCGACTCCGAAAAGGAAAGGCCGCCATGCTTTTCGGGGTGCGGTCAGTCCCATGAGCGACCATGACCAGGGGCGGCGATCCAGATATCGCCGGGCCACGACGATCAACGGCAGGGTGAAGCCGATCGCCAGCAGCCCGCCCGCCACATGCCGTCCGCGCGAATAGCCCTGCCCTGCAAGGAGATCCGATCCGAGCACAAGCAGCCACCAGAGCGTCATCGCCACCACGACGACCGCCGGTCCGATGACGCCCTTGAAACGGTGTGATTGCTCCCCCGACGCGATCATAGGCGAACTATATCGGTGCACCAACGGTTTCCGGGCGGGATTGCTGGCGGTGAGCGGACATCGTTTCACCTCAACCGGTTTTGTCACTCCGCGTCGTCGCGCAGATCGGTGACGAACATGTGTCCTGGGGCATGGGTGATGGCCAGTGGCGGGCGCGTGGTCCTGATCACCGCCTGCGGGGTGACTCCGCAGGCCCAGAACATCGGTGTCTCACCGGGTTCCGGCTCGATCGGATCGCCGAAGTCGGGGCGGGCGAGGTCGTCGATGCCGAGTATCGACGGATCACCGACATGCACGGGAGCGCCGTGCGCCCGGGGGAGTGCGGCGGTGACACGCCGAGCCGTCTCCACGCTGTCGGATGCGATGGGCCGCATGGACACCACCAGCGGCCCGTGGAACCGCCCCACCGGCGTGCACGGCCGCGAGGTGACGAACATGGGGACGTTGCGGCCCGATTCCTGATGGCGCAGGCGAACTCCCGCCGCCAGCAGCCGCGCCTCGGCGGTGAAACTGCAGCCGAGCAGGAACGCCACGCCGTCGTGGGGCCAGACGTCGCGCACATCGGTCGGTTCGGCGTCGAGCACGCCGTGGCGGTAGACGCGGTAGCGCGGCAGATCGGTGCGCAGGTCCGCGCCGGGTGCGGCCTGGCGCGGCTCCGGATCGCCCGGGCCGGTCACCTCGATGAGCGGCAACGCCTGCGGATTGGCCAGGCAGAACTCGTGGAACTCCGCCGCCGCCTCGGCGGGCAGCACAACGAGATTGGCCTGCACATACCCGAGCGACAAGCCCGTCGTCGCCCCGCTCAGCTCACCCGAGCGACACCGGCGACGCACCTCGTCCGGTCGGGCGCGGCCAAGCTCCTCCATGCCCGCGATGGTAGTCGCGCGAACTCGGCGGCCGAGCCCGAAATCGCCCCCGATGCAGCGCGGACGGTCGGCAACGTGGGTCGGATACCGCCTGCCGACGGGTCGGCATTCGGTTCGTCGCCGAGACGGCCCGAGCCACCGCAGCTGCTCGCCACATCGGAAAGTGAGACCGATTCACGTAGGAAATCTCCTACGCTTGACGAGTAGGATATTTCCTACATATAGTCGCGGGCATGACGATTTCGCAGATCGGGAAAATTACGGCCTTCGTCTCCGACCAGGATCGGGCCGAGAAGTTCTACACCGAGGTGCTCGGCTTCGACGTCCGCGTCGACAATGTGTGGGGCGACAACCGGTGGCTCGAGGTCGCGCCCGGCGCGACCGGCACCTCGATCATCCTGCACACACCATTCCCCGGCGCGAGCGCGGGAACGCTCGCGGGAGTCATGCTGCACAGCGCCGACATCGACGCCACCGTGGCGCGGCTGCGCGAGGCCGGGGCCGAGGTCGCCGGACCCACCGACGAGCCGTGGGGCAAGCAGGCCACCTTCTCCGACCCCGATGGGAATTCGTTCGTCCTCATCGCGAATCCGGCGCAGTGACGGCACTTTTCGAGGCGCACGGTGTCACCAAGCGATTCGGTGACACCGTGGCGCTGGACGGGTTGCAGTTGTCGGCGGAGCGGGGAAGTCTGCTGGCGATTCTGGGTCGCAACGGGGCGGGCAAGACGACGCTTGTGCGCATGCTGGCCACCTTGACCCCGCCGGATGCCGGGACGATCCGGGTCCTCGGCCACGACGTCGTGCGGCAGGCCCCGGCGGTGCGGCGGTCCATCGGACTGGCCGGACAGCATGCGACGATGGAACCGCTGCTGACCGGCGCGGAGAACCTGGAGATGATCGGGGTGCTGTTCGGGCTCCCGCGTCGGGCGGCCCGCAAGGCCGCCGCCGAGGTGTTGGAGCGGCTGGGACTGGCCGACGCGGGCGGGCGGCGGGTCGGAACCTACTCCGGCGGTATGCGCCGCCGCCTCGATCTCGGCGCGAGCCTGGTCGGCCGACCGCAGGTGCTGTTACTGGACGAGCCGACCACCGGCCTGGATCCGGCGGCGCGCCACGGGCTTTGGTCGCTGGTCACCGAACTGGTTTCCGGCGGCACCGATGTCGTGCTGACCACCCAGTACCTGGAGGAGGCCGACGCGCTCGCCGACCGGGTGGTGGTGCTCGACGGTGGTCGCATCCTGGCCGACGGCTCACCCGCCCAGTTGAAGGCCGCCCACGGCGAGGACATCGTCACCGTGCGAACCCGCCGCGCCGACGACCTCGAGACGATCCGCCGAGCGCTGGCGGCGCGGGGCCGCACCGATGTCACCGTCGACACCGCGGCGGGCGTGATGACGTGGCCCTCGCCGGCCGGTGGCGAGGATGCGGCGACCTGTTTCTCGCTGCTGCCCACCGGCACCGTCGACGAAATCACCGTGCGCAGGCCGACTTTGGAGGAGGCGTTCCTGAACCTGACGGCCGCCGCGCCGACCGAACAGCGAATCGAGGCGATGACATGACCGCGACCGTGATCGACTCCTCGGCCGTTCCCCGCGTGAACCCCGTGGCCTGCACCGCCGCCGTGGCGCGGCGGGTCGCCCTGATGACGCTGCGCAACCCGCAGGTGATCGTCATGTCGGTACTGCAGAGCGTGGTCTTCCTGCTGATCTTCCGCTATGTCTTCGGCGGGGCGATCGCCTCGGACGGCCTGCGTTACGTGGACTTCATGGTTCCCGGCATTCTCACTGTGGGCATGGTGTTCTCGGTCATGGGCGTCGGACCGGCGATGGCGGAGGATCTGCAGCGGGGGATCGTGGACCGGTTCCGCTCGCTGCCGATGCCGCGCTCGGCCGTCCTCGCCGGGCGGGCGCTGGGTGCGCACGCATTGACCGCGGTCACCGCGGCCGTCACCTTCGCGGTCGCCTTCGCCGTGGGGTTCCGCGTCCACCACGGGATTGCGGGGCTGGTGGCGATGGTGGGTCTGTGCCTGCTCACCGCGGTCGCCTTCACCTGGGTGTTTATTGCCCTGGGGCTGGCCACCGGCGATGTGCAGGCAGCGCAGGGCCTGGGCTTTCTGGTGCTGCCGCTGTCGTTCGTGTCCAGCGCCTACGTTCCGGTCGACACCATGCCGGGCTGGCTGCGGATCTTCGCCGAATATCAGCCGCTGACGGTCGTGATCGAGGCCAACCGCTATCTGACCCAGGGCACGGCCGGACTCGGCGGTTTTCAGCAATCGGGTAGCTACTACGTTGCGGCCGCGGTGGTCTGGTGCCTGGGTATTCTCGTGGTCGCCGTGACCGCCAGTGCGGCGCTGTTCCGGCGACGATGAGACCGACCGAACGAGGGCCCGATGCCGCATCGCGTGAAATCCAGCAGTACCGATCTGGTGTTCGGCGCGCTGGCCAATCCGACCCGACGCGAGATCCTGGACCTGCTGCTCGACGGCGAGCAGACGGTCCAGGCGATCGCCGAACGGTTCGATATGGCCCGGCCCAGTGTGTCCGAACATCTGAAGGTGCTGCGCGACTGCGGGCTGGTCGACGAGGAGAAACGCGGCCGCTACCGCTACTACAGAGTGGAGCCACAGCCATTGCACGACCTGCAATCCTGGCTCGACCCGTTCGAACGCTACTGGCGGGCGCGGCTGCGTGACCTCGGTGCGGTCCTGGACGCCCTGCCCGACGACTCCGATCACAGAACGGACTCCGAGAAGAAGTGACCGACGATCTGACCACCATCGAGCTCGACCACTTCTACCCGCACCCGCCGGAGAAGGTGTGGCGCGCCCTCACCACACCGGAGTTGATGGCCCAGTGGATGATGATGCCCACCGGCTTCGAACCGGTGGTGGGCAATGTCTTTCACATGCGGGGCCGCGCGGTGCCGCAGACCGGGTTCTCCGGCGAGATCCGCTGCGAGGTCCTGGAACTCACCGCCCCCGAAAAATTGCGCATCAGCTGGAACGACGCCCACTCCGACACCGACAGCGGTTGGGTCGTCACCTGGGAACTGCGCCCCGAGGGCATCGGCACCCGAATGCTGCTGACCCACACGGGCTTCGACCCCGACGACGCCAATGCCCAACTGTCCCGCAAGATCATGCGCGGCGGCTGGCCCGGCATGCTCGATCGCCTGACCGAGACCCTGGCCACCGCGTAACGAAGCCCTCGACAGCCGCACCCGCGACATGCGATGGCCCGAAGCTCCGCGACATGCGATGGCCCCGAAGCGCTTTCCTTCGGGGCCATCGGACCGGGAGGTCGGAGGAGGAGCGGACCTTACTGGGGCACCTGCTGCTGCTGTTGCTGCTGGTCGCCGGACTTCTTTTCGTCCTTCTGCTCGTCCTTCTTGCCGTCGCTCTTCTTGTCCTTCTTGCCGGACTTGTCGTCCTTGGTGCCGTCGGACTTCTTGCCGTTCTTCGACTCGTCGCCCGACGAGTTCTGATCCGGCGAGGACTGGTTGCCCTTCTGGCCGTCGTTCCCCTTCTGCTCGTTGCCCTGCGGGCTCTCCTTACCCGGACCCTGCAGGCCGAAGTTGCCTATGCCGGGGAAGTCCGGAATGCCCTGCGGGAGCATCGTTCCCAGGCCACCCAGACCCTGGTCGGCCAGCATGCCGCCGAGGCCGCCTTGGTTGGGCAGGTTGGGCAGGCCACCGGGGAGTTGTTGCTGGTTGCCGCCAGGGAGGGGGAGTTGGTACGGGTTGTTGCCGCCCGGGGTGGGGAGTTGATATGGGTTGTTGCCGCCCGGGGCAGGGAGCTGGAACTGGTTGCCGGGCAACTGCTGGCCGTAGCCGCCGGGCGACTGCTGTTGCTGTTGTTGCTGCTGTTGCGGCTGCTGGCCATACCCGCCGGGGCCCTGCAGTTGGCCATTGCCGCCGAGGCCGCCGCCCAAGCCGTTGCCCGCACCGCCCTGAGTGCCTCCGGTACCACCCTGGTTGCCGGTGCCGTTACTGGTGCCCGGGCTACTCGGATCGCTATTAGGAAACGCGACCGCGGCCGGAGCCGCAGCCACCATCGACATAAGACCGGCCGATACTGCTGCGACGGTCCACTTCAGGATTCGCTTCGTTCGGTATGTGGTCATTACCACATTAAATAACGACCTGACGGTTTGTGTTGGTCGTTTGACGAAATTCAGCGTGTCGCGCGGTCGGGCGTGTCGAGAATAGCTGATCGGTTGCTGGCAAACAACAACGCCGGTCGGCTCGCGCGTCCCCGGAGAGGCGGGGTGCGCGGACGCCGACCGGCGTTCGGGGGAGCTGGGCCGGATTCCGGACGGCCCAGCCGTCTTTATCAGCTGGCGTAGGCACGCAGGCGGTCTGCCCGCTCGCCCTTGCGCAGCTTGGCCATGACCTCACGCTCTATCTGCCGCACCCGCTCGCGGGACAGGCCGAAGAGCTTGCCGATCTGATCCAGCGTGCGCGGCTGACCGTCGTCCAGGCCGAACCGCAGCCTGATGACCTGCTGTTCGCGCTCGTCGAGGGTGGCCAGCACGCTGCGGACGTCGCGGTGCATGAGGCCCGCGATGACCGCGCTCTCGGCGGAGGTGGCCTCGGAGTCCTCGATGAAGTCCCCGAGCGGGGCCTCCTCGTCGTTGCCGACGGGCATGTCCAGGCTCACCGGGTCACGGCTGTGGTCGAGCAGATCGGCGATCTTGTCGACCGGGATGCCGGACTCGTTGGCCAGTTCCTCGTCGGTGGCCTCGCGCCCGAGTTGCTGATGCAGTTCACGCTTGATGCGGGCCAGCTTGTTGACCTGTTCGACCAGGTGGACGGGCAGCCGGATGGTGCGGCTCTGATCGGCCATACCGCGGGTGATGGCCTGCCGGATCCACCAGGTGGCGTAGGTGGAGAACTTGAAGCCCTTGGTGTAGTCGAACTTCTCCATCGCTCGGATCAGACCCAGGTTGCCCTCCTGGATGAGATCGAGCAGCGGCATGCCGCGGCCGGTGTAGCGCTTGGCCAGCGACACCACGAGCCGCAGGTTGGCCTCGAGCAGATGCTGCCGCGCGGCCTGGCCGTCGCGAACGATGATCGCCAGGTCCCGTTTCCGGCTGGCCGACAGGCGCTTACTGGTCTCCAACAGGTATTGGGCATAGAGGCCCGCCTCGATGCGCTTGGCCAACTCGACCTCGTCGGCCGCCGTGAGCAGCGCCGTCTTACCGATCCCATTCAGGTACACGCGTACCAGGTCGGCGGCGGGGCTCTGAGCGTCGAGGTCCGAATCGCTGGCGCGCACTCCAGTGGTGGCGGGGCTTGTCATGACTTGCCTCCTGTCGGTGGTGTCTCACTCCGAACAACGGACCCGACATTGGGAAAGTTCCCCGGGGCGGTCTCGATAAACCGCTCTGAACTGCGGTTTTCGTCACTCCCATCTGAGAAGTTCCTAAGAAGGGAACCCTCTGGGGAACGTGTGCACCCGGCGTTGCCCGGTGGCGATCCGGCAGGTATCAACCCGTGACAGTGCGCCCTGGTCCGTTGCTCCCGTCGGGCCTACCCGGCGGAGCGATCGGTAAGCACCCGGAATCGGATCACACCGACGTGGCGTCGATCGGATGGATCAGCCCGTGCCGAACCAGTCCGGTGACGATGCCCAGCGCCGCCGCCCGCAAGTCCGGCGAGGCCGCCGTGCCGGTGTGGCCGATAGCCAGGAGCTCGACCAACTCTTCCAACGGCAATCCCTCGGGCCGCATTCCCGCGAGCAGGGCGGCGGCGGTGTCGTCCACCTCGTGCTGCCACCGCGGCCCGTCGCCGCGGTGCAGACGGGCGACCCGCTGCTCCCAGCCGTCGGCTCCCGGCAGGTAGACCCGCTCCAGTGCGGTGGCCGGATCGACCTCGAAGCGCGCGCCCCAGGCGATGTCGTTGTCGGCGGCGACCGCGCGCAGCCAGGCCGAGCGCTCGAAATATTTCGCCGCCTCGTCGCCGAGCGGGTCGTCGAAGCCGTGGGTGAGGTCCTCGGCGAGCAGTTCGGTCGAGCCGTCGACGGCACGCAGATAGACGAAGCCGAATCCGATGCCCTCGACATCGGCGGCGGCGAAGGCGTCCAGCCACCGTTCGGCGCGCTCCTGGGCGTCGCTGTCGCGCGGATCGAGCCCGGCGTCGCGCAGCCAGGTCCCGACGTACAGGGCCGGATCGGCGACATCGCGCTGCACGATCCAGGCATCCACCCCGTGCTCGGGCAGCCACGACGACACCCGGGCCCGCCAGTCTTCGCCCGCCACATGGACCCAGGAGGCGAGCAGGGCCGCGGTACCTCCCGGATTCAGCATCTGCGGCACCCGGGAGACGACCAGTTCGCTCGCGCCGTCGAGGGCCAGGCCCGAGTCGCGGTAGGTGTGCTCGACCCGGGCCGGGCCGACCACGAACGGTGGATTGGCGACCACCTGATCGAAGCGGCGGCCGGCGACCGGGTCGAACCAGGCACCTTCGCGCAGTTCGATGTCGAGCCCGTTGAGCGCGGCGGTCGTCGCGGCCAGCCACAGCGCCCGCCGACTGATGTCGGTGCCGGTCACCGTGCGGGCGTAGGAGGCGGCGTGCACGGCCTGCACACCGCAGCCGGTGCCCATGTCCAGGACCGAGCCGACCGGTCGAGTCGGGGTCGCGCGCAACAGCGACAACGACGCCTGCCCGACCCCGAGCACGTGATCGGCGCTCAGCGAGCGGCGCCGCATCGAATCGTCCAGATCCGACAGGACCCATCGGTTGCCGTCGCCCAGATCCAGCGGTCGCAGATCGAGCGCGGCCCGTACTCGCTCGCCGTCGCGCTCGAGCAGCCCGGCCGCGACAGCGCGGTCGATGTCCACCGGCGCCAGTGCCGCGGCCACCTCGTGTTCGGGCATCGGATCGCCGAGCAGCAGCAGCCGCACGAGGGTGCCCAACTCCGCGGCGTCGCGTACCGCGCGCCGCACCGGAACCGGCTCCGAGCGGCCCAGCGCGGCATGCACGTCGTCGCCCAGGAGCTCGAGGAGGGTGTCGGCGTCGTATCGCACGCGGGTCAGCGCGGTACGCAGATCCGCGGCGAGCGCGGCGAGGCCGGACGCGGCGGTCGTCGAATTCGTCGGCATAGCTGGGAACTCTGCCACCGCAACCTTCGAGCATCCGGGAGCGGGGTGGAATTCGGGGGCCGGACAACCCCTTTCGGGGGGAGTTGAAATGTCCGGGTTCCTGATATTGTGACCTGGCTCACGAGGAGGTTGCAAGTGACAACAGAACAGGCCGGGGCGCCCGCCGAGGATTGGGCGCGCACCTACGACAGCCCCGAATTCCAAGGGTTACGTCGCAGATTCCGGCGCTTCGTGTTCCCGATGACCGCGCTGTTCCTCGCCTGGTATGCGCTGTACGTGCTGCTGGCCGACTACGCGCACGGATTCATGTCGCAGAAGGTGATGGGCAACATCACCGTCGGGCTGATATTCGGTCTGCTGCAATTCGTTTCGACCTTCGTTATCACCGCGCTGTATGTCCGCTTCGCCGACCGCGAGCTGGACCCCGTCGCCGACGAACTGCGCACCGAGCTGGAGGGGCCGGTCCGATGAACAGCATTCTCGCCGCCGCGGTCGAGGGCAGCCGGCCGGGGCTCAACATCACCATCTTCGCGATATTCGTGGCGATCACGCTGGTGATCGTGTTCCGCGCGAGCCGCGACACCCGAACCGCCGCAGACTATTACGCCGCGGGGCGTGCCTTCTCCGGCCCGCAGAACGGGATCGCCATCGCCGGTGATTACCTGTCGGCCGCGAGTTTCCTCGGCATCGCCGGTGCCATTGCCCTGTACGGATACGACGGTTTCCTGTACTCGATCGGATTCCTGGTGGCCTGGCTGGTGGCCTTGCTGCTGGTCGCTGAATTACTCCGGAACACAGGCAAATTCACCCTCGGCGACGTGCTGGCTTTCCGCATGCGCCAGCGTCCCGTGCGTGCCGCGGCGGCCACCTCGACGCTGGCGGTGAGCCTGTTCTATCTGCTGGCCCAGATGGCCGGTGCCGGTGTGCTGGTCTCGCTGCTGCTGGGCGTGTCCGGGGATCTGGGTCAGAATCTGGTGATCGCGGTCGTCGGCGCGCTGATGATCGTCTACGTGCTCGTCGGCGGCATGAAGGGCACCACGTGGGTGCAGATCGTGAAGGCGGTCCTGCTGATCGCCGCGGCCGCGGCGATGTCGGTGTGGGTGCTGGGCAAATACGGGCTGAACCTGTCGTCGCTGCTGCAGGATGCGGTGAACCGGGGCGGCCAGAACGGCGCGAAACTGCTCGAACCGGGATTCCGCTACGGCAAGTCCGAGACCTCCAAACTCGACTTCCTTTCCCTCGCCCTGGCTCTGGTGCTGGGTACGGCGGGTCTGCCCCATGTGCTCATGCGCTTCTACACCGTGCCGACCGCGAAGGACGCCCGCCGCTCGGTGGTGTGGGCGATCGGATTGATCGGGCTGTTCTACCTGTTCACCCTCGTGCTGGGCTACGGCGCCGCGGCGCTGGTCGGGCCGGAGAAGATCGCCGCGGCGCCGGGCCGGGACAATGCGGCCGCACCGCTGCTGGCCCTGGAGCTGGGCGGTCCGATCCTGCTGGGATTCGTTGCGGCCGTGGCCTTCGCGACGATTCTGGCCGTGGTGGCCGGGTTGACCATCACCGCCTCGGCCTCGTTCGCCCACGACGTGTACGCCAACGTGATCAAGCGGGGCAATGCCGACAGTAAGACCGGCGAGGTGCGGGTGGCTCGCATCACGGCCGTGGTGATCGGGGCGGTTGCCATCATCGGTGGCATCCTCGCCAAGAACCAGAACGTGGCCTTCCTGGTGGCGCTGGCGTTCGCGGTGGCGGCCTCGGCGAATCTGCCGACGATCCTGTACTCGCTGTTCTGGAAGCGGTTCAACACCAGCGGTGCGCTGTGGAGTATCTACGGCGGTCTGGCGGTGACGGTCGTGCTGATCGTGTTCTCCCCGGCGGTGTCCGGCGCCCCGACGGCCATGATCAAGTCCGTCGACTTCCACTGGTTCCCGCTGGCCAATCCGGGCTTGGTCTCGATCCCGGCATCGTTCCTGCTCGGCTGGCTCGGCACCGTGCTGTCCAAGGAACACGACGAGGAGAAATACGTCGAGATGCAGGTTCGTTCGCTGACCGGCGCGGGCGCGGAAAAGGCCGTCCACCACTGAGTCCTCGGAGCGGACCGCTCAGCGGCTCAGCGCTTTCGGCGCCGCACGGAACGTTTTACGGTACGCCAGCGGCGACACTCCCAGTTCGGCGCGCATGTGATGGCGTAGGCAGGCGGCGGTGCCCAGCCCGGCGGCGCGGGCCACCTCGTCGATCGGCATATCCGTCGCCTCGAGGAGGTGGCGGGCGTGGCGCAGCCGCTGCTGCAGTAGCCATGCACCGGGGGCCAGGCC
This sequence comes from Nocardia transvalensis, assembly GCF_015477765.1. Lineage (GTDB taxonomy): Bacteria > Actinomycetota > Actinomycetes > Mycobacteriales > Mycobacteriaceae > Nocardia > Nocardia transvalensis_A. The sequence continues at coordinate 555,124 of NZ_JADLQQ010000004.1, forward strand.
GGTTTCGGCCTTGAAGCGGCGGGTGAAGGTGCGCACGCTCATCCGGGCGTGCGCCGACAGGGTGGCCAGGTCCAGGTCGCGGTCGAGGTGCTGCAGCGCCCAGGCGCGGGTGGGTGCGGTGCCGTCGGAACCGTCCACGGGGACATTGCGGTCGATGAACTGGGATTGGCCGCCCTCCCGCCACGGCGGCACCACACAGTAGCGGGCCACCCGGTTGGCGACCTCGCTGCCGTGATCGGTGCGCAGCAGATGCAGGCACAGGTCGATACCCGCGGCCAGACCGGCCGCGGTGCAGAAGTTTCCGTCCTCGACGAACAGCAGGTTCTCGTCCAATCGCACCCGCGGGAACAGGCGGCGGAAGTCGTCGGCGAAAGCCCAGTGCGTGGTGGCGCGGCGGCCGTCGAGCAGGCCCGCGGCCGCTAGGACGAAGGCACCCGTGCAGATCGACACGATGCGCGTGCCGGGCCGGATACGCGCCAACACCTCGGCCAAATCCGGTGGCAGCGTGCCGAATCGGCGTGGCTCAGGCATTTGAGTGCCCGGCACGATGACCGTGTCCGCACTCGCCAGCAGTTCCGGCCCGCCCTGCGGCACGATGGCGTACCCCATGTTCGACAGCACCGGCGCGGTGCTCGGACCGCACACCTGCACGTCGTAGAGCGGGGTGCCGTCGGAGGTCGCCGCGTTGCCGAGCACGGTCGGGGGAATGGTCGTGTCGAACCCGATGACGGGTGCGAGGGCGAGCACGGCCACCCGATGTGGAACCCCCGAGGAATCCACGCGAGGGGAGTGCGCCACCCGGGAGAGGGTCGGCGTGCTCACTGTTTCACCGTGCCGGTCAGCGGATTACGGGAGGTCAGGCAGTACACGCCGCCGGTCGGATCGTTCATCACCATCCAGTGCGCTCCGCTCTCGATGCGGCGGGCGCCCAGCGATTCGTGCCAGGCGGCGATCGCGTGGATATCCGAGCACGCGACATCGAGGTGCGCCGAGGCGGGCCGGTCTTCGTTCAAGCGCTGCAACAGGATTCGGATCGGCAGTGTGTCCGGCTGGGCGAGCCGCAGGAATTCGGGCTGGGTGGTCTCGCGCAGTTCCCAGCCGGTGAGATCGGCCCAGAACCGGACCTCGCTGTCGTATTCACTCGCGCCGATATCGAGGCAGACCTGGTCGAGTCGGCTGATGGTGCCGTCGGGGCCGGTCACCGGTGGTGGGATCTGCCTGCCGTCATCGGTTGTCAGGCAAAACAGGTGTCCGTGGGGCGATTGCACCAGCGACCACCCGTCGTGGTCGGCGAGAATGGTGGCGCCCAGTTCGCGGGCGGTCCGTCGGGCGGCGTCCAGATCGTCGACGTCCAGGTCCACATGCGCACCGCCGGGGCCGCCGACGGCCTGTGCTCGCAGACACGGATCGCCCTCGGGCGGTTCCAGCGTGGCGAATTCGCCGTTCTCGCCGCCGCGTTCGGACAGCGTCGTCCCGGTCACGGCGGTCCAGAAGGCGAAGGCCTCGTCGAAACGATCGGCGGGGCGGTCGATGAAAGCCCAGTTCCAGCGGATCATGCTGTCTCCCAACGTTGGCCAGATATTGACGGATTGTGGCATTCAGGCCACTCGTTCGACAACCGGTTTCGCGAGACGATCTCCGGCGTGACCGAACTGCGAGAACCTTCCGCGACAACGGAATCGAGCGGCCCGGCAGGATCGGTCCGCGCGACGTTATCGAGCCGCATGGGAGTGCATCCCGCCTGGTTCGTCGCCATCATCGGCTTCTTCGCGCTGATCGGCGCGGCCGGATTCCGATCGGTGCCCAGCGTGCTGATGGATCCGCTGCACGACGAATTCGGCTGGTCGCACGGCACGATCGGCGCGGCGGTGTCGGTGAATGTTGTGCTCTACGGCCTGATTTCGCCGTTCGCGGCGGCGCTGATGGACCGGCTGGGGATGCGGCTGGTGGTGGCGGGTGCGCTGGTGCTGGTGGCCCTGGGTGCCGGCCTGACCGTCTTCATGACCCAGACGTGGCAGCTGTGGATGACCTGGGGCGTGCTGGTCGGGGTCGGCGTCGGATCCATGTCGATGCCGTTCGTGGCCACGGTCACCGGGCGCTGGTTCGTCCGGCATCGCGGGCTGGTGACCGGCGTGCTCACCGCCGCGGGGGCAACTGGCCAGCTGGTCTTTCTGCCGCTGGTGTCGATGCTGGCGCAGTCGTACGGCTGGCGGACGCCCTCGCTCGTGGTCGCGGGCATCGCGCTCGCGGCGGTGCCGCTGGTGTGGTTGTTCCTGCGCGACTACCCCAGCGATGTCGGCGTGCTGGCCTATGGTGCCGAACCGGGCAGCACGGCCGGTGTGCGCACCGAGGTGCGGGGCGGGGCCGCGCGGGCGGTGACGGTCTTGGTGAATTGCTCTCGCAAGCCGGTGTTCTGGCTGCTGGTCGGTGGCTTCATGATCTGCGGCGCCTCCACCAACGGCCTGATCCAGACGCATTTCGTCACGGCCGCCCACGATCACGGCATGCCTCTCACCATGGCGGCGAGTCTGCTGGCCGTGATCGGCATCTTCGATGTGGTGGGCACGGTGCTGTCGGGCTGGCTGACCGACCGCATGGACTCCCGCTGGCTGCTCGGCGCGTACTACACGCTGCGCGGGCTATCGCTGCTGATCCTGCCGTCGCTGCTGGGCCCGCACGCCCAGCCCAGCATGTGGGTGTTCATCATCTTCTACGGCCTGGACTGGATCGCCACCGTGCCGCCGACGGTCGCGCTGTGCCGCGAGCACTTCGGCGACGACGGGCCTGTCGCCTTCGGCTGGGTGTTCGCCTCGCATCAGGTCGGCGCGGCCATCGCGGCCACGGGCGCGGGCGTGATCCGCGACATGCAGGGCACCTATGACCTGGCGTGGTACATCGCGGGCGGGTTGTGCGGGATCGCCGCACTGATGTCGTTGGCCATCCGGCGCAAAGTCACGTCGACGCAGCCGCAACTCGCCTCGGCCTGACCGAATGCTCGGCGATCGGTTCGTCGTGCCGGTGCCGCCGTGCAGGGGGTGGCGGCACCGGCACGGCGGTACCCTTCGCGATGACTGGAGAATGTCAGCCGTCGATGGCGCGGTGGTGGCCGGATTCGAGGGCCTTCGCCGCGCGGCGCTCGTCCCAGCGGCTGGGTTCGTCCTTGCGGCGGGGCGGGCGGTCGTTGGCGATGAGGACCGCCATCCACGGCAGCGGGATCGACACGCCGATGATCAGCAGCGAGATCACCCAGTTGCCCCACAGGCTGTAGGCGATCGCGGCCAGGATCAGGCAGGGGATGCGAAAGCCCATGAGCAGCATGTACCGGCGTACGCGGGCGCGATGCTGCTGCTCCAGGGAGGGAGCCGCCTCGGTGATCAGGACCGGATGGTCGTCCGCACCGGGGAAATAGCCTTCCGAGCGGCGTGCCGGGCGCGGTATCGACCCCGGCGGACGGATCTCGAATTCGGGGCGAACACCGCCGTTGTCGCGGTTCTCGGCATCGGGGGAGTCGCCGTCACGCTGCATGCACCCGAGTCTTCCACTCCGCATGATCGAATGCACACGGGGTGCGGAGATCGGAGCGGCCCGCCCTGGCATCATGGATGGGGTGAGCAGCGATACTCTGGTTCGCCCGGATACGACCACCGACGAGTCGACCGACAGCGATATCCCGAAGTACTTCCACTATGTGAAGAAGGACAAGATCGCCGAGAGTGCCGTCATGGGCACCCACGTGGTGGCGCTGTGCGGCGAGGTATTCCCGGTCACCAGGTCGCCGAAGCCCGGCTCCCCGGTCTGCCCGGAATGCAAGCGCATCTACGAAACGATGCGCAAGGACTGACCACATCCGCTGATCAGGGCCCTGTCTACTGCCGGAACAGGGCCCATTCTGGCGTCGGCAAGGGCAAGGGAGCCGACCCGCTGCCCTCACATCCGATGTGCCGTCAGCAGTGCGAGCACGTAATCGGCATCGTGGTGCGTTGTCGGCCTGGCATGTTTGGTCGAAGTGCGAACTGCCGGCCGTCCGGGCGGTGGCAGGTTCGCGTCTTGATCATGGTTTTTCACCTCCTTCCGGGTTGTGGGCTTCGGTCAGGCTCGGTGCAGGGCGAAGGGGCGGGGAGTGTTGGCGTTGGTCACGATCGGGCGAAGGTTGCCGCCGATGACGGTGACGGGGGCGGCGCTGGTGAGGGCTGTGACGGCGTCGGTTATCAGGGTGTGGGCGATCGCGGCTCCGGCGCAGACGAACGGGCCGGTGCTGAAGGGGAGGTAGGGGCCGCGGCCATCGGATTCGGCCCAGCGTTCGGGCCGGAATACACCGGGGTGGTTCCAGCGGTGTTCGTCGTGGTGCAGCAGATAGGGACTGACCGACACGACGTCGCCGGTGCGGAAGGTGATTCCGCCGAGTTCGATGGCGTACGGGGCGGGGCGGCCGACCATCCAGACCAGCGGGCGATGCCGCGAGGCTTCGCGGACGATCTGGTCGGCGGGCCACGGCCAAGGCGAGCCTGCCGGTGCGTGCAGGCCGGCCAGCAGGACCGACCAGGCCAGTGAGTAGCCGACCGTCCCCACGATCGACACGAACAGCAGCATGTACAGATCGGCCACCGTCCGGTCGTCGACCTCGTCGGGGCAGGCATCGATGATGGCATCCAGCACGTCGCGTGGTTCGCCGTGCCGGGTGTCCTCTCCTCGGCGATCGCGGACGTGCTCGGTCACCGCGGCACGGAGCTTGTTGCGCAGCAATTGCGCGCGTGCCCGCTGGCGGATGCGTGGTGCGCGGATCAGCACGTTGCCGCGTGAGGCCTGTGACAGCAATCGCCGCAATCCGGGCGGGGAATCGGGGTGCAGCATCGTGTCGGCCGTGCATCGATAGACCAGTTCGGTTCCGGCGGTGGGCCACTGGGTGACCGCGGGCATCTCGTCCACGGCTGCGGCGAGCCTGTCGCGGTAGTCGGGCAGTCGTGCTCCGACGATGTCGCGGACCGCGTGGCCGACCTCGATCTGGGCCGACCTGGTCGGCAGCATCTCCCCGAAGAAGATCGACCTCCCGCCGTTGAAGGTCTTGCCGGTCAACACCTTTCGCGCCAACTCGGCGTCGCCGACGCACCACCCTCCCCAGGGCAGCGGAAACACGCCCCCGGGGTGGCGGTGAGAAAGATTGTCGAGAAAGCCCAGCGGATCGCGCCGGAACCGGCGCATCTGCCACAAGCTCATACAGCGACCCCTGCCGTGTGTGCGGTTGGTGCCTTCACGATCAAGAGCTTCCAGTCGGGACTTATCCCATATGTCCGGATCTAAACATGCATCGGCGCAAAGGATTCAAGGACATGACTCACGAAACACGTTCTCTGGCAATCGGTTCGGCGTCAGTTGCGGAGTGGAGCAGGTTCAGTGGCCAGAGGCGTCCACTGCGAACGGCGGCGCCGTTCGCCATTGCTCGATGGACGGTTTCAACGCCTCCTCGAGCATGGGCAACTGCGGAACGAGCGCCAGGCACGCCACCGTCCGGGACATGCCAACGGCATTGACGAAGCGCAGCACGCGCTCGTCCAGCCGACGGGAACCTCGTCGGTGCGCGGCCGAGTTGTACGCGGCCTCGCACGCAGGTCCGAAGAACGCCAGATCCCATTCGACCGGTCCGAGCGAGACCAGTTCGAAGTCGGCGTACAGCGCGCCGCCCGACGTCGTGACGATATTGGCCGCGGGCGCATCCCCGTGGATCGGCTGGAGGTCGATTCCGGGGAACGCCGCCTCGAACGCTGCGCGCGAGCGGACGACAGGCTCCAAGACCTCCCATTCCCGCCGCGCGCGGCCGAGATCAGCTGGGCCGATGAGGTCGGGATGCGCTTCGAGGGCGGCAAGGCCGTCTTCGACCATCCTCGGTTCGGCCGCCGACAGGAACGGCAGATCACCCGGGTAGTCGCGCAGCGCGGCGTGCAGGTCGGCGACCAGGCGGCAGTTGTGCTCATAGTCGGGCTCGACGCTGTTGTCCTGCTCGACGAATTGCCAGAACGTCATGGAGAAACCGTTGCGCTGCACGGGTTCTCGTGGCACGAGCGGACTCGGTGGAATCACCGGGGTGCCCTGTTCCGCAAGCCACGTCACCACGTCGAGCTCCGCTTGCTGTCGTGTCGCCTGGGCCTCGAGGTCGAGGTAGGACGGCGCAACGGTGGGTACCCGCACCACCACCGGCGACGGAACGAGATGCACGACAACGGAAAACACGTCATGGAGCACAGTCGCGTCGGTCACCGTGAGCCCCAGACCGCGACCTGCGGCGACGGCCGCGTCGAGAGCACGCGACGTACGGTCGGCGAGCTGGTCGGGCATCATCACTCCTGGCATGCCCGGCGATACTGCCACACCAGGCACGACAGAGCGATCGATTTCTGGCGTTGCCGGCGATGGGGCGCGTCGGTCGTGGGGTCAGAAGAACTCGTCGAGGAGACGGTAGTAGTCGATTCGCCACGGGTCGGCGTCGGTGTGTCGGCCGACCCAGGTGGCCAATTCGGGGCCATAGTTCGGGTTGAGAGCGGTCGAGGTGATGGAACGGGTGAGGAGGGCCAGGTCGAGGTGGCGGTCGGCGACTCCGAGCCGACCGACGTCGACGGTTCCGGTCACCGAGAGTGCGTCGGGATCGAGCAGCACGTTGGGCAGGCAGAGGTCGCCATGGCAGACCGAGAGGCTGGACTGTTCCAAGGCTTGGGCGCGGTCCCGATCCGACAGCAGCTCGCCGAGAAGACTGTCGGCGGTCCGGCCCCGACGCTCCTCGTCGAAGTCCTGGTCGTCGACCAGCCCCGCGCTCGTGTTGGCTGCGGCCGCCGCCAAGGTCACGTCGAGACGTCGGTCGAACGGGCACTCGTCGATGGGGAGGTCGTGCAGGATGTCGAGGAATTCCACCAGCGCCCGTGCCGCGGCCGGGGCGTCGGCCGCGGGTATCGCGCTGGCCGGTGCTCCGGGTAACGCCGAGGTGATCAGGGTAGCGCTACCGTCGCGCTCATTCCAGTCGACTACCTGTGGGGCGGTCACCGTTGTTGTGCCCAGCCATATCAGCCGATCCCGTTCATCGGTCAGTTCGACCAATGCGGAAGGCGTGCAGGCGGTCTTGGCGAACATCTGGCCGTCGGGGCTCCGGCGAACGACCGAGTCGCTGCATCCAGTTGTGACCACCTCCCAATCCCGCACGAACGGCAGTCTGCCACAGCACCGAGTCGGCCGACGCGGTCGTCTCCCCCGCTGCTCGTAGCTGCTGTGGGGTTTGTCACCAACGGTCGGTCGCCGCTGCCTAAGTGTTGCTGCGTCGGCTCAGCGGATGTCTACTGGCGGCATGTCGCTGTGGGCCCAATTCGTCTCCGCCGGTGCGCAATTTGCCAATAGGCACGGAATCTACGCAGGTCGGCGGTCCACCAAAGTTCATGTCCTGCTGTACCGAAGGTCCAAGGGCAGGATCGGCGGGCGCTTTTTCGGTCGGCCCAACGCCCCTATCCTGCTGCTCGATCATGTCGGCGCGAAAACCGGTGTTCAGCGAACGTCGCCGCTGATCTACGTCGATCACGGCGACGCGGTTGCGGTCGCGGCGTCCAAGGCGGGGCAACCGAACCATCCCGCGTGGTTTCACAACGTCGTCACCACCCCGGACACCAGCATTCAACTCGGTGCCCGATCTCGTCGAGTGCGGGCCCGAGTCGCGACCGATCCTGAGCGGGAACAGCTTTGGCCGAAATTCGTTGCCGCGTTGCCCGACTTCGAGTTCTACCAACACCACGCCGGCCGCCGGACCATCCCGATCGTGATCCTAGAGCCACGGTAAGCCGCCGTAGACCCCCTCAATTCGATCGATCCCCAGTCCTGCAGGCGATCTCGTGAACGCGCGCACCTGTCGATTACAGTGCTCGGGAGAAGAAGTTGAGGAGGTGCGCCCGCTATGAGCCACATGGTCGGCAACGCCGGAAACCGATCCGTAGAGGACATCGAGGGCGACGCCTGGGATGCAGCGCAGTCGGATGCGACCTACGTGATCCGGAGAATTCACGAGCTGCGCCGGGTCCCCGTCCGGGAGTTCGGTATCGAGGATATGCGGATCATGTTGTCGCAGAAGGTCGGAACCGCAGCGGTCTTGCCCCGGGCGCTGGACGTGTTGGAAGGGAACCCGCTGTCTTCGGGCGATTTCTACCCGGGCGATCTTTTGGTGGCAGTGCTGGGGTTAGGGCCTGACCACTGGTCGGGCGATGCCGCCCTGTTGGACCGTGCTCGGCGTATTGCGGAGCAGGCAGAGGCTGTGACCGCGGAACTGGGGGGATCTCACATCCGGGAGATTCGCCGGTTGGCCAGCGAATTCCTCTCGGACTAGTGTCCGAGCCCAGCCCCTGGCGACCGCCGCGCTCAGCACTTCTTCCAGGCGAAGTGGTAGGTCGTGTGGACACTTCCGTCCGTGGAACCCATGGTGATGTAGCTGGTGGTCCTGGACGGGTCCGAGGTGCCGGCGTGCACCCGCAACTGGGTGTTGATGTTGAAGTTGCGGGTTCGGCCGCAGGGCTGGAACACGATCTCTCCGACGTCGGTCGTGTCCGTCATGTGCCAGCGGCCGTGGTAATAACCGCTGAGCGGGTGGTCGACATAGTCGGTCGCCGAATCACCCTGGAAGTAGTACGTGGCCCTTTCCAAGGCGGTCGCTCCGGCTTCCAGATGGGCGAATCCTCGGTACTCCGCTGAGGCTATTCCGTAGGTGAAGCCTTGGGGGACATGCACTTGCAGGACGATCTGGCAGTTCTTCCGGAAGTCGGTCGGGTCGGCTCCCACACCGACCCGTGCCGTGAATCGACTGTAGGTCACCCGGAAGGCCGTGTTGTCGTCCGCGACCGCCACGGCCGCTGTGCCCGGAGGACAGCCGGATCCGTTGACGGTCACGACGTCGATAGTGATTTTTCCGGAGGGAGGGGATGCGTTCGGGTCGGAGGTCGGGACTCCGGAAGCTGGCGAACCCGACATCGGCAGAGAGAAGGCGAAAAGGACAGCGCCGAGGGCGGCCAACTTTTTGTACATGATTTCCTCAGTTGTTCCAGCCGCAGACGCATCTCACTGTAAGCAGGCAACCCGTATCCGCGAACCCCTACTCGCCGTTCGATTTCCGCCCCTATGATCGTTGCCGTTGCGCGGCTGTCGCAAACTTGTTCGAGGTCGTCAGGCGGAGCCGATCAACGCCGATCCAAGGGCCAGCACGGCCGCGATACTGCCCAGCGGGAAGCCGACCATGGAGGCGACAATGGCCAGCGGTATGTAGATGGCGGCAAGGGAACCCAATATGAGGGCGTCCATGATTCCTCCTGGTTGTAGTTGAGCATGTGTACTCAGCCAGCTCCACTGTTGTGGAGCAGCCACCAGTTAGAGCCAAGCCGAACCAGATCGAATGGCGGTTTGTTTGGGTGAGCCCTATCTGCGTCGAAACGACCACTGTTCAGTTCGTAGACCGCGCCTCATCAGCAAAGATAGCGTAACGCTCGGCTCGGCGTAGCAAAATAAGCGGTCGATTACCGGAAGCGATCGGCAGTAGCGCCGGCGATTTTTTCGGATACTCAACCACACGGATCCGTAAGGCGGAGCGTGCTCACGATCGGCGGATTTCGCGGGGGCTGGCGCCGAAGCGGCCCCGGAATGCGGTGCTGAATGCGCTGGCGGAACCGAAGCCGAGTCCGTGGGCGATATCGCCGATACTCCACCGGCGGTATGCGGGATTCTGCAGCCGCGCGTAGGCGAGCCGCAAGCGTTCCTCCTTGATGAGTTCGCGAGGGGTGGTATCGGCGCGCTGGAGCGCGACCTGGATCTGGCGCAGCGACCAGCCGAGCGCGCGGGCAACGGAGGCACCGGTCAGCTCGGGCTCGTGAGCGTGGGCGCGAATGTACTGGCGGACAGCGGATTCCACGTCCGCGAGATGATGACGCTCGGTGGGATGGTCACCGACGATGTGCATGCACAGCAGGTCGACCAGTCGATCGGAGACGGCATCGAACTGCGCGCGGGTGAGGGTGTCTATCTCGGCCACCAGGCCGGTGGCGAGGTCGACGACGATGCGCCCGAGCCCGGTCGTGAAGTCCAGCAACCGTGCGGGTGGCGCAGCGCCGCCCAGGCGGTGATCGATCTCGCGCCGAGGGATGGTCATGGTGAATCCCGCGGTGCCGTCGACCTGGGTGTACGCGACGGGTTGGTCGACGGTCACCAGGCAGCCGGAGCCGGGTGACATCGGCACATCCTGACCGTCCTGCCAGATCGTGATGTGTCCGGTGGTCGGCAGCATCAGGCGGTAGTCGTCGTCGGAGGCGGCCCGCACATGTCCTGGCGTGCGGTAGTAGGTCACGGCGTCGGCGCGCCATCCGATCATTTGGTGGTTGGCGGTCCGTCGCCGCACGGTGCGTCCGTGGAAATCGCGTCGGGGGAATGCGTAGCCCACCCGCGTACGCATGTGCGACTGGACCAGCTCTGCCCAGTAGTCCGTGCGCTCACGCAGCGCGACATCGTGTGTGGAATGGGACTCGACGCTGTCGATTCCGTACTTCATGGGCATCACCTCCAACCGCCGCATATGGCGCGTCCACAGCATAGGTCGGCGCCATTCGCCACAGACCGCAGGACCTCTGCGCGCAGCGACAACTTTCGTGCGTCCGACGGCACTTGCCGTGCCCGTCCCCCCTCTACCTTTGTCATTTCAGCAGGACGCCGCCGAGACGACGAAAGGTGCCTATGCAACTGCCGCTGGGGCGCGAGTTATCCGAATCACCAGATATCGAAAGGTCATGATGCACAAGATGAGCAGGCTGGATCGCGACGCCGATAAAGACGGCGACGAAGTCGTTCGCTGCGGCGACGTCACCCGGGTCGTCGGCGATTGATCTGCACGGCAATCCGATTCGCCACCACCGCATCGGCCCACTCGCGGGGTGTGGGCCGGCGGTGCCGCATGGTGCAGACACGCTACGAACGACCGAGGTCAACGGAGAAGGGGTGGTGAAACATGCCTCGCGGTACCGCCCGCCGGCCGAGTTGGTGGGCGTGGCGGCTGCCGCCATCGTGGTGCTGACCGTCGCCATCGTGGTGTCGATCGCCGTCGCTGTCGGTTCCGCCCCCGGTCGCGCACCCCGGCACAGCGGAGGTCCCGCCGGGAGGTCGCGGGAATACCGACAATTCGATGTCACCGAGACACCTCGTCCCGAGCCTGTTGTGCGAGCGCGGTCAGCGGGCGGAAAGGCGGTGGGCTGGTGCTCATTCGAGAGCGTAGGTGGTCACGCTACTGATCGGATGCTAATTCGCGTGCGGCAGAGTCGGTTGCGCCCGCCGCCCGGCGGATCCGCTACGACGAAAGCACCGCATGCAGACACCGACCATCCCCGGCTTCGACTATCAGCGCATCCGGGTCGCCGACGGCATCGCGCTCAACGCGGCGATCGGCGGCTCCGGCCGTCCGATCGTGCTGCTGCACGGCTTCCCGCAGACGCACCTGATGTGGCGGCACGTCGCCACCGATCTCGCGGCCGATCACACGGTGATCTGCCCCGACCTCCGCGGCTACGGGGCAAGTGACAAGCCCGCCGACGTCGATGGCACCGCATACGCCAAACGCACCATGGCCGCCGACATCGTCGCGCTGGCACGGGCCCTCGGCCACGAGCGGTTCGCGCTCGTCGGGCACGACCGCGGCGGCCTGGTCGCCTTCCGCGCCGGGCTCGACCATCCCGACGCCATCACCCACCTGGCCTGCCTCGACATACTGCCGACCCTCGATATGTGGGATGTCATGCGCGGCAGGAGCGCGGCGGTGGGATTCCACCTCTACCTCATGGCCCAGCCACCGGGCCTCCCCGAACGGCTCATCGCCGCGGCACCCGACGCCTTCTTCGGTCACTTCCTCGACATCTGGACCCGCGACGCCGAGGCGATACCCGCCGAAATCCGCGCCGCCTACCTGCGGGCATGCCGGGAAGCGGTGCCCTCGATCGTCGCCGACTACCGCGCTTCCGCCACGACCGACGTCGAGCACGACGAAGCCGACCGGGCTGCCGGTAGCCGACTGCGGATGCCGGTCACCGTCCTCCAGCAGGATTGGGGCGCCGCCCTCGGCTTCGACGCAGAGGCGCTGTGGCGTGCCTGGACAACGAATCTGGCCCGCGCGACGGTCACCTGCGGCCACTTCATGGCCGAAGAAGCACCCGAGGAGATCACCATGGAACTGCGCAAACTCCTGCTACGGGATGCGTCGTAAGACGTTGCGTGCGGTGGCCCGTGTCAGACTGCGTGGGTGAAGAGGGCGCCAGCTTTTCGACGCGAGAAGGCCGACACGGATGTGGGCGGGGAAAGCGCGCGCACGGTGGTGATCGCGTTCGGCGTGAATGTTGCCATCGCGCTCGCGAAGTCGGTCGCGGCGACGCTGTCCGGGTCGGCGTCGATGGTGGCCGAGGCCGCGCATTCGTGGGCCGATGCCGGGAACCAGATCTTTCTGCTGGTCGCCGGCCGTAGAAGCGCGCGTGCCGCCGACACCGACCACCCCCTCGGCTATGGCCGGGAAGCCTACGTCTGGTCGCTGTTGGCGGCGGTCGGCCTCTTCGTTGCCGGTGCGGCGGTCTCGGTGTGGCACGGCATCACCGAACTCCTGCACGAGAGCGTCGGCGAGCAGGACTACACGGTCGCCTACATCGTGCTCGCCGTCGCCTTCGTCTTGGAGAGCACGTCCTGGATGCAGGCCACCCGGCAGCTCCGCGCGGAAGCCGAAAGTTACGACCGCGACATCCTCGAGTACGTGCTCGACACGTCGGACCCGATGGTGCGCGCGGTATTCGCGGAGGACAGCGCGGCGCTGATCGGCCTCGTCATCGCCGCTGCCGGAATGGGGCTGCACCAGCTCACCGGCGTCGCATGGTGGGATGCGCTGGGGTCGATACTCGTCGGTGTGCTGCTCGGCGTGGTCGCGGTGGTGCTCATCGACCGTAACCGGCGGTTCCTGACTGGTGAACCGGCCTCGGATGCGGTGCGGGCCGCAGCGATAGCTCGGATCGAGCAGATGCCCGAGGTTGCGGCGGTGCGTTTCGTCCGGCTCGAATACGTCGGGCCGAAGCAGGTATTCCTCGTCGCCAGCGTCGACCTCGAGGGCGATGACGCCGAATCGCGCATCGCGCCCACCCTTCGTGCGCTGGAGCATGAACTCGAACGCAACAAACACGTCGTCAAGGCCGTACTGACGGTCTCGGATCCGAGCCGGTGAGTTCGGGTCGTCAGCTGGCGAGGGTCTGGCCGGGTCGCAGCACCGGCCCGCAGCCGTTCGTCTGGAACTGGGGCCACAGGGGTGGGAGTACCCGGCCTGCGTATTGGCGCAGTTGTTCGAGTTGCTGTTCGTCGCGCACCGCGTCTTTGCGGACCCAGTCCTCGTCCGGGCGGGCAGGATCCGGGGACTGGTGAATCCGGTAGTAGTCGCGTCCGATTCGCGGGTCGACGGTCAGCTCGTTGTGCAACCAGACGCCGTGCGTGTGGATGAAGGTGGGTTTCAGTTCCTCGAACACGTAGTCGCTGAGGTCGGTGTGGTCGGTACCGGCGTAGATGTCCGCGATCCGCGATTCGGCGAGCCCGGCCATGTCGATCAGCTGCAAACGCGACGTCAGTGAACTCCCGCCCATATCGGGGGTGAACAAGGTGCCCCGCTGTATGCCGAGGATGTCCGCGTAGCCGTTGAACAGGCGCCCGAACCGGAGGGTGATCCAGCACAGGGGCACATCCGAGGTAGTCCGAAACTCCTCGGACGCGACGGCGAAGGCGGAACCGGACGGAATCAAGACACCGACCAGCGTCAACACGACCAGAGCCCGGCCACGAGTGCGCAGCCGCGCCAGCAGTTCCCCTGCCGAGATCACGACAACGAAGGCACCGAGTACCCACACCGGGGTGGCGAACCGGAATTGCGCCATCCAGTCCGGCTGCAGAACGCAGTAGGCGATCATCGCCAGTGCCAATGGCACCAGCAACGCGACGATGCCGTCACGCCACCTGCTCGGCGGAGCCAGGGCAAGCCCGACTACTCCGATGGCCGCGATCACCGCGGGGGCGCCCGCATACTGCACCAGGTCCCCTGCTCTGGTCAGGTCGTGCACGGTCGGTATCGCCTGATTCTTGGCGACCGCGGTGTTCGCGACGAGCCTGCCGAATTCGCTGATCCGCCACAGCAGATAGGCGCCGAACGGGACCGCGAACGCGAGTCCTGAATACAGCCCGCACCGCAGTGCGGCGGGCCACGTCGTGCGCCGAACCAGGACCGCCGAAACCACGGGATACGCGGCCAGGTAGATCAGGCCGTCGGGGCGGGTCAGTGCCGCGAACGCTGCTATGACACCGGCTGTCACCGCCACCGTCGGTGTCCACAAACGGTCGTCCAGCACGGCCAGGAACAGGTGGACGGCCAGTACGAACACCGTCAGCGCGAACAACGCGTTCTCCAGGCCGGAAAAGCACCAGATCACGAACGACGGGATCGCGGCCAGCACACCGCCTGTCGCGAACGTGGCCAGTGCAGGCCAGCGCGTAACCCGTCGCGCGGCGAGATAGCAGGCGGCGAGAATACCCGCGCAGCAGAGCAGCGCCATCGCCTTCGGATACAGGACATAGTCGGGGATGCCGAAAAGGGTGCCTCGGTCGAAAAGTCCACACCATTTGCCCACCACCAGGATGAAAAGCCAGGTGGGGTTGGAGAACCCTTCGACCGGTGCCGCGCCGGGCTGCAGCACCGGCCCCAGACCCTCGGCGACGCTGCGCGCGTACGCGAAGGTGATGCCCGCATCGTCGATCATCCAGTTGCCGAAATCACAAGCGCGCCAGCCCAACAACACTGTGCCGCCCAGCACCGCCGCCACCGAAGCCACCCACGACCGGCCGCGCCGTCGCACACCTTCCAACACCTCGACCGATGCCCACCGCCGCGCCTTCAACACCTCAACCCATCCACCAGACCCCCACCCGCTGCCAACCGAGCCAACTATGACGGTGATCTGCACACAGCCGGTTCTCGCAACGCATCATAGCCACAGCGGCAAACCGGCTTCGTCGGCACGGCAACGATTGTGGTTCCGTGCGGTTCTCCGACCCTCCGGCCCGAGATCGTTTGCCCGGCAGGGCTTCCTCTCCGCTGCTTTCGTTCCGGACGTTCGGATTGGTTGGCCGACAGCGGATCTGCGCTTCTGCTGCGTCCAGCGTGCACCGGGGACTCCGGAAGGTGCTTTCCTGCCCTCCTCGGTCTTGACCTCGAGTGTGCTCGAGGGTGCACCGTGGAGACATGGATCACGACCTCGTACTCGAGTATCTGCGGCGCATCGGGGTGAAGGGACCGGTGCGTCCCGACATCGACACCCTGCGCGAGTTGCACCGGCGACATCTCGAGGCGGTGCCGTTCGAGAATCTCAGCATTCACCTCGGCGAGCGCATCGTGCTCGACGAAAAGCTGTTGGTGGACAAGATCGTTCTGCGGCGGCGTGGCGGATTCTGCTACGAGTTGAACGGGGCATTCGGCGCCCTGCTGTCGAGTCTCGGATACCGCGCCACGCGGCTGGCCTCCGGGGTGTTCGACGACGGGCACGTCAGGCCGCCGTTCGACCACCTCGTGGTGCGCGTGGACCTGGACCGTCCCTGGCTGGTGGACGTGGGGTTCGGCCGGAACGCCCGATATCCGCTGCGGCTGGACAGCACCGACGAGCAGCCCGACCCGGACGGCGTGTTCCGGGTCGTACCCGTCGACGACGGCAGCGGCGACCTCGATCTGCTCTGCGACGGGCAGCGGCTGTACCGGATCGAGACCCGCCCCCGACGGCTGATCGATTTCGAGCCGTTCTGCTGGTACCACCAGACCTCGCCGGATTCGCCCTTCACCGGCGACCTGGTGTGCTCCCGAGCCACTCCCACCGGCCGTATCACCCTCAGCGACCGCACCCTCACCCGCACCGAGAACGGGCAGCAGGCCAAGCAGACGCTGACCGATGACGAGACCTCGGCCGCCTACCGCGAGCTGTTCGGCATCGAGCTGGACCGCCTGCCCGTAGTGGCGAAGCCGCGGTAGCGCGCGTCAGAACTGCCCGGGAGGACCGCCGGCGCGCGGGTGCATGCTGGCGTTCGTTTGTGCCACGGCGAGGCGAGGGAGGAACAGGCCCAAGGCGATCATGCCGGCGCCGAGGACCAGATGCAGCCAGTTGTCGGCGTTGTTGACCGGGACGAAGTTGGCGTCGCTCGCGCGGTCGATGACCAGGCCGTAGATCCACAGCACCAGGTAGACGACGCCCCCGCCGATCAGGAAGCCGCGCGACCAGAGCGCGGTACGGGAGGCCACGAGGCCGGCCACACCGAACGCGAGGTGAACGATGTTGTGCAGCGCCGAGACCTGGAACAGCCCGAGCAGCTTCGCATCGGTGTGGTGTCCGGCCCACACCAGCGTGTCGTAGTCGGTGGTGATGCCCGGGATGAAGCCGAGCACCCCGACGAGCAGGAAAAGGGTGCCGACGGCGAGAGAACCGTATTGCACGAGGGACCGTCGCGTAGCTTGGGTGTCGAAAGTAGCCACGGTGAATGCCTTTCCGATCGAAGACCGAGAACGGCGCCGAGCCGTTCGCCGCCGACATACCCAGGGCTGAGGACCGAAAACCGCCGACACGGCAATTGGCTACGGCCGCAGGGAATCACCGGCACGGGGCACCGGCGAGCGGTGGTCCACGCGCAGGCGGTGCAGGCTCAGATGAACGCTCAGGCCGACGGCCGTCCACAACAGGCCGATCGCCCAGCCCGCCAGGACATCGGTGGGCCAGTGCACGGCCAGATACACCCGCGACAACCCGACGGCGAGCACGAACAGGGTCGCGGCAGCGGCCACCGTGAGACGTGCGATGCGTTGTCGCAGAGTCGGTACCGTCAGCGCGGCCACGATGCCCACGACCGCCGCCGCCCCGAGCGCATGACCCGAAGGAAACGCCTGGCTGGTCACGACTGCCAGACGGTCGGCCTCCGGTGGGCGCTCGCGGCCCACCAGAATCTTCATCACCGCCGAGGTGATGCCCGCGCCCGCGGATACCGTCGCCGTCAGCACCAGCCGCGGCCACTGCCGCCGCCAGGCGAACCAGGCGCACGCGGCCACCGCGACGGCTGTCATCGCCGTCTCGCTGCCGAGTTCGGTGACGCTGAGGGCGATCGGAGTCAGCCAGCTCCGGCGGTGGGACACGACCCACTCGATCGCGGCCGGATCCATGGCCGTCGCGCCGTCGTCATCCACCACATGATCGGTGAGGTCGACGATGCCTCCGGTCAGCGCGGCCATCGAGATCAGGCCGCCGGCCCCGCCCCTCTGCAGAGTCCCACGCCGGACGAGCACGACGGCGACGACTGCCGTCAGCAGAGCCAGGGTCAGCAAAGCCACACCATGAGCCTATGCTGCCCCCGGACGCCCGTGACAACACCACTGGCAGAACGACTTTCGTGCCTTTTCCGCAAACCCTTGACTCATTCCAGAAAACGGACGAGACTTCCGTGCGTGCCCACGGCCGTGGAATTCCAGCAGATGCTGCGGGGAGTTTCGTTGCGCGTGACCGCTCCCCGCGTGGCGGTGCTGAGCGCGGTGCACGACCACCCGCACGCCGATACGGATTCGATCATCCGCGCCGTGCGATCGCGCCTGTCGGCGGTGTCGCATCAGGCGGTGTACGACTCGTTGCGCACGCTCACCGCCGCAGGCCTGATCCGATGCATTCAGCCATCCGGCTCGGTGGCGCGCTACGAATCGCGAGTCGGCGACAACCACCACCACGTCGTATGCCGGGCGTGCGGGGCGATCGCCGATGTCGACTGCGCGGTCGGCGAGGCCCCGTGCTTGACCGCGTCCGACGACCGCGGCTTCGCGATCGACGAGGCCGAAGTCATCTACTGGGGTCTGTGCCCCGATTGCGCGGCTCTACAAGACACCTGATCACATCCCCGAATCTCAGCCCGCACCACTTATTCAGGAAGGAATGTCGTGACATCCGATAGCCGCCCACCCACTCCCGACACCGCGACTCGAAGCGCAAGCGAGAGTGAGAATCCGGCGATCCCGTCGCCTACTCCCAAGACCGACCATCGCCCCCGCAGCAACAAGGACTGGTGGCCGGAGCAGATCGATGTCTCTGTGCTTCATGCACATTCGTCGAAATCCAATCCGCTGGGCGAGGATTTCGACTATGCCGAGGAGTTCAAGAAGCTCGACGTGGAGGCGCTCAAGGCCGATGTCGCCGCGCTCCTGACCGATTCGCAGGATTGGTGGCCCGCCGACTACGGCAACTACGGTGGCCTGTTCATCCGGATGAGCTGGCATGCCGCGGGCACCTACCGGATCGCCGACGGCCGCGGCGGCGGCGGTCAGGGCGCCCAGCGCTTCGCGCCGCTCAACAGCTGGCCCGACAACGCCAGCCTGGACAAGGCCCGCCGGCTGCTGTGGCCGGTCAAGCAGAAGTACGGCAACAAGATCTCCTGGGCCGACCTGCTGGTGTTCGCCGGCAATGTGGCCCTGGAGTCGATGGGGTTCAAGACCTTCGGCTTCGGCTTCGGCCGCCCGGACATCTGGGAGCCCGAAGAGGTCTACTGGGGTCCGGAGGACACCTGGCTCGGCGACGAGCGCTACAGCGGTGAACGGGAGCTGTCCAACCCGCTCGGCGCCGTTCAGATGGGCCTGATCTACGTCAACCCCGAAGGGCCCAACGGCCGCCCGGATCCGGTAGCCGCCGCGCGGGATATCCGAGAGACGTTCGGCCGCATGGCAATGAACGACGAGGAGACCGCCGCCCTGATCGTCGGCGGTCACAGCTTCGGTAAGACCCACGGCGCGGGCGACCCCGACCTGGTCGGTCCGGAACCCGAGGCCGCCCCGATCGAGCAGCAGGGCTTGGGCTGGAAGAGCGCCTACGGCACCGGCAAGGGGAAGGACGCCATCACCAGCGGTCTGGAGGTCGTCTGGACCTCCACTCCGACCAAGTGGGGCAACGGTTTTCTCCAGAACCTGTACGGCCACGAGTGGGAGCTGACCAAGAGCCCCGCCGGGGCGTGGCAGTGGCAGGCGAAGGACGCCGAGGCCACCATCCCGGATCCGTTCGGCGGACCCGCGCGCGTCCCGACCATGCTGACCACCGATCTGTCCCTGCGGGAAGATCCGATCTACCGGGAGATCACCAGCCGCTGGCTGGAACACCCCGAGGAGCTGGCCGAGGCGTTCGCCAAGGCGTGGTACAAGCTGCTGCACCGCGATATGGGGCCGATCAGCCGCTATCTCGGGCCGTGGGTTCCCGAGCCGCAGCTGTGGCAGGATCCGGTTCCCGCCGTCGACCACGAACTGATCGACGAGCAGGACATCGCCGCCCTGAAGAGCAAGGTCCTCGAGTCCGGCCTGTCGGTGGCGCAACTGGTCAAGACCGCCTGGGCGTCGGCGGCGAGCTTCCGCAGCACCGATAAGCGCGGCGGCGCCAACGGTGCCCGGATTCGACTCGAGCCCCAAAAGAACTGGGAGGTCAACGAACCGGCCGAGCTGGCGAAGGTGCTGCCCGTACTCGAGCAGATCCAGCAGGATTTCAACAGCTCGGCCGCCGGCGGCAAGAAGGTCTCGCTGGCCGACCTGATCATCCTGGCCGGGTCCGCGGCGATCGAGAAGGCGGCCAGGGATGCGGGCCACGACCTCACGGTGCCGTTCGCGCCCGGACGAACCGACGCCACGCAGGAGAACACCGATGTGGAGTCGTTCGCGGTGCTCGAACCGCGGGCGGACGGGTTCCGCAACTATGTGCGGCCCGATGAGAAGGCTCCGCTGGAGCGCCTGCTGCTCGATCGGGCGTACATGCTCGATCTGACGGCTCCGCAGATGACGGTTCTGATCGGCGGCCTGCGCGCCCTGGGTGCCAACTACGGCGGCACCGAGCACGGGGTCTTCACCGATCGGCCGGGCACCTTGACCAACGACTTCTTCGTCAACCTCCTCGACATGAGCACCGAGTGGAAGGCGTCCGAGTCGGCGGAGAACGTCTACGAAGGCTTCGACCGGCGCACCGGCGAGCGCAAGTGGACCGCCACCGCCAACGATCTCGTCTTCGGGTCGCACTCGCAGCTGCGGGCGGTGGCCGAGGTGTATGCGCAGCAGGACGGCGAGGCGAAGTTCGTGAACGACTTCGCCGCCGCGTGGGTCAAGGTGGTCAACAACGACCGGTTCGATCTCACCTGATCCGCATCGATGAGTTCCGGGCCGGCTCTTCGGGGTCGGTCCGGGGTCGTCCCGATTCCGGTGGTACCGGGTCGGGTTCCGGTGTGTCCGAGACCGGGCCCGAGCCGGGGGCGCGCGAGACCGCTCGCCGCATCCGCCGGATCAGCCGGTGCCGGATCCGCTCGACGCGGGTGGTGCGGGCCGGCCAGAATTCCTGCACGGTGGCGTTGAACTCCGCGCCGAGGATCACCGCGAAGGCCAGGAAGAACGTGAACAGCAGGAAGGCGATCGGGGTGGCCAACGCCCCGTAGCTGATTCCGGTCCGGGTCACCCACGCCAGATACCGCCGCAGCCCGTCGCTGGCGGCCATGAAGAACACGCCCGCCACCAGAGCCCCGCCGAACAACCGGTGCCACGGCAGCGACCGGTGCAGGGCGAGCTTGTACAGCGTGGTGAGCCCGACGATGAGCAGTAGCCCGGTCGTCGGATAGTAGAAGGTGTCGATCAGCCGCAGTCCCGGCTCGCGCCAGCCGTCGGGCAGCACCCGGCCGACCAGGGTCGGTCCCACCGCCACCAGCGGCAGCACGAAGACCGCCACCACCAGGAACAGCACATACAGCAACAGGGCAAACAGCCGCTGCCACACCGGATGCCGGGCGTCCTGCTGTCCGTGCGCCTCCACGATCGCGTCGACGAAGGTGGCCATCGCCGACGAACCCGCCCACAGCGACAACACGAAGCCCACCGACACCACCGCGCCGCGCCCGCGCTGCAGCACATCGCTCACGGTCGGGGCGATCAGATCGTCGACCACGCTGGGGCTGAACAGATTCCGGCTGAAACTCATGATCTTGGTCTCGACGATGTGCACGGTGTCGGGCCCGAACCAGCCGCCGACGTAGCCGAGGCTGCCCAGCAGCCCCAGTAACAGCGGTGCCAGCGACAGCGTCTGCCAGAACGCCGCGGCCGCCGACTTGGCGAAGATCGAATCGCCCCACGCCTTGACCGCCACCCGCACGACCAGCTGCCGCCCGCACCGCGTCCTGTCGACGACCCACTGCCACACGACCACGCCCCGGGCACGGGCGGCGGCACGGAGCGGGGTTCTACCGGGCGCATTCATCGTCTACAGCATCACCCACCCGAGCGATCGATACGCATCCACCCGGGAAACGTGTCCGGTGTTTCCGGCCGGGGGTGGGCGACGACACACCGCCGGGGCCCGCGTCACCCTCGTGGCCTGGATGTGAGCAAGCCGCGACACGGCAACCGAGCGCCGGAGTGGAACGGTGTCGGTGGGGGTCGCTAATCTCTCTGGAGTGACTTCGGGTGGTGGTGGTTCGTTACGTGCATGGCAGCGCAGGGCACTCACCAAATATCTGACGACGAAGCCACGCGACTTCCTCGCGGTCGCGACGCCGGGCGCCGGTAAGACGACCTTCGCGCTGCGGCTGGCCTCCGAACTGCTGGCCGACCGCACCGTCGATCAGGTGACGGTGGTGGCGCCGACCGAGCACCTCAAACATCAGTGGGCCGCCTCGGCCGCGCGGGTCGGTATCGCGCTGGATTCGAACTTCTCCAACACCACCGGCGCGACCTCGGGCGACTATCACGGCGTGGTGGTCACCTATGCACAGGTGGCGTCGCATCCGTACAAGCATCGGGTCCGCACCGAGAATCGGCGCACCCTGGTGATTCTCGACGAGATCCACCACGCCGGTGACGCCAAGAGCTGGGGTGAGGCGACCGCGGAGGCATTCGGCGACGCCACCCGGCGGCTCGCGCTGACCGGTACCCCGTTCCGCAGCGACGACTCGCAGATTCCGTTCGTCACCTACGAACCCGACGAGTCCGGATTCCCGCGTTCGCGCGCCGACTACACCTACGGCTATTCCGAGGCGCTCGCCGACGGCGTCGTGCGGCCGGTGGTGTTCCTGGCCTACTCGGGCGAGGCGCATTGGCGCGACAGTGCGGGGGAGGAGTATTCGGCGCGGCTGGGCGAGCCGTTGAGCCTCGAACAGACCGCGCGGGCCTGGCGCACCGCATTGGATCCCGCGGGTGACTGGATGTCGAAGGTGTTGTCGGCCGCTGATACCCGGCTGCGCCAGCTGCGCGCCACCGGCATGCCCGATGCGGGTGGTCTGGTGATCGCGACCGATCAGGACAAGGCCCGCGACTACGCCGAACTGCTGGAACATATCAGCGGTTCCAAGCCCGCGCTGGTGCTGTCGGACGACCCCAGTTCCTCCAAGCGGATCGGCGAGTTCTCGGCCAGCACCGAACCGTGGATGGTGGCGGTGCGCATGGTGTCCGAGGGCGTGGACGTGCCGCGGCTGGCGGTCGGCGTGTATGCCACCAGTGCCTCGACCCCGCTGTATTTCGCGCAGGCCATCGGCCGGTTCGTGCGTGCGCGCAGACCCGGTGAGACGGCGAGTGTGTTCCTGCCGTCGGTGCCGGTGCTGCTGGATCTGGCGGCGCAGCTGGAGGTGCAGCGCGATCATGTCATCGGCAAACCGCATCGCGAGAAGAACGGTCTCGAGGACGAGCTGCTGATCGAGGCCAACAAGCAGCAGGACGAGCCCGGCGAGGAGGAGCGCAAATTCGTCGCCCTGGCCGCCGACGCCGAGCTGGATCAGGTGATCTACGACGGCGATTCGTTCGGCACCGCCACCTTCGCCGGTAGCGACGAGGAGGCCGACTACCTGGGTATCCCGGGCCTGCTCGACGCCGAGCAGATGCGCGCCCTGCTGCGCGACCGCCAGGCCCGCCAGGTCAAGGAACGCAGCGCCGCCGCGGCCGCACCCCCGGCCCCCGACGCCGGCACGAACGTCGCGGCCGCCGCCGAACGCGTCGCCACCGCCGACCGCCTCGGCGAACTACGCCGCGAACTCAACAGCCTGGTGGCCATGCACCACCACCGCACCGGCAAACCCCACGGCGTCATCCACGGCGAACTCCGCCGCGAATGCGGCGGCCCACCGACGGCCCTGGCCACCGCCGACCAACTCTCCCAACGCATCGCCGCCCTCCGCCGCATGTAGGCGGTCCTGATCCCGGCGAAAAGCACGCCGGGATCAGGAAATTGGGACGCCTGCCGGGATCGGGAAATTGGGATGGCCGCCGGGAAGTAGAGCGTCCGCCGGGAGGTCAAGTGGGCCGGGAGGTGGAGTGGCGGCCGGAAGATGGAGTAGCTGCCGGAACGTGTTGCGGTGCGCGTAGCGCCAAGTCGTCATCCCGACGTGCTGTACCGCCTCGTATTCCTGGCGTGCCGAACTCCCTCATGTCCCGGCATGCTTGTGGCCGGGATCAGGTTGGGGCGGTTTCGGGGACGGGCCAGGCGGCCATGGCTCGGTCGATGGAGCGGTTGAGTTGGGGGAGGGTGGCGCCGTCGCGGGCCTGGATGGAGAGGCCGAACAGGATGGTGGCGTAGAAGGTGGCCAGTTCGGTGGTGTCGGTGTCGGCGGGGAGGTCGCCGTCGGTGATGCCGCGGTCGAGGCGGCTGCGGATGTCTTCGGTTGTGTGCCTGCGTTTTTCGGCGAGGAAGTCGCGGATGGTGGCGTTGCGGGTGGTGTAGGTGGAGCCGGCGAGGACGACCATGCAGCCTCGCGGGGTGGTGCCGTCGACGTAGGCGGTGGCGTTGTCGCGCAGCATCGCCTCGATGCTCGCGCGGGCGGTCGGCTCCTCGCGCAGGGCGCGGGCGGTGTAGCTGCCGTCGGTGGTGCGGTACAGGTCCACGGCCTCGCGGAACAGGTTCTCCTTACTGCCGAAGGCCGCGTACAGGCTGGGGGAGTTGATGCCCATCGCCGCGGTGAGGTCGCTCATCGAGGCGCCCTCGTAGCCGTGCTCCCAGAACACCTCCATCGCGCGCCGCAGCGCGAGGGCGCGATCGAAGGCGCGCGGTCGTCCGCGTTCGGCCATGGTCACCACCCTTTCTGTATCGATCGTTAAATATACCCCTTGACACTCCTCGTCGGCATCTGCTTGGGTTATTTATGTACTGATCGACACAGAATTAGGAGTTCGAGATGAACGACCTCACCGGCACCGCGGCCCTCGTCACCGGCGGCAGCAGGGGCATCGGCGCGGCAATCGTGCGGCACCTGGCCGCGGCGGGCGCCGATGTCGCACTGACCTACCGCGGCGGCGAGGAGGACGCGCGCAAGGTGGTGGCCGAGATCGAGGCGCTGGGCCGCCGTGCGCTGGCCATCCGGGCCGACAGCGCCGCCGCGGGTGAGGTCACCGCCGCCGTGCATCGCGCCGCCGACGAGCTGGGACGGCTCGACGTCCTGGTCAACAACGCGGGCATTTTCCCGGCCAAGCCGTTCGAGGAGTTCACCGTCGCCGAGATCGATCAGGCGCTGAACATCCACTCCCGGGCCGCCTTCGTGGCCGCGCAGGCCGCGGTCGCCCACATGACCGAGGGCGGGCGGATCATCAGCATCGGCTCGAATCTGTCCGAGCGCGCGATCTTCGGCGGTATCTCGCTGTACAACCTGAGCAAGTCGGGGTTGAACGGTTTCACCCGGGCTTTGGCGCGCGAGCTGGGCCCGCGCGGCATTACGGTGAATCTGGTGCAGCCCGGTTCCACCGACACCGATATGAACCCGGCGGGTGGCGAGCACGCGCCCCAGCAGTTGCAGTTCAATGCTCTGGGCCGGTACGGCAGCCCGGACGATATCGCCGCGGCAGTGGCCTTCCTGGCCGGACCGTCGGGTCGCAGCATCAGCGGCGCCGTCCTGACCGTGGACGGTGGCACCAACGCCTGAGCCTCAGCGGGCGAAGTACCGTCCGGGGGAAACCCCCACGGCGCGGCGGAAGGCGGCCACGTAGGCGCTCGCGGTCCCGTAGCCGACCCGCTCGGCGATCCGGGCCACCGGCAGCCCGGCAGCCAGCAGCGGCAGCGAGGCCGCGAGCCGAATCTGAGTCCGCCACTGCCCGAAGGTGATTCCGGTCTCGGCGAGAAACAGCCGGGCCAGGGTGCGCGGACTCGCCGCGGCGCCGACGGCCAGCTGCGCCAGCGTCCGGTCATCGGCCGGATCGCGCAGCAGCGCCTCGGCGACCGTCCGGGCCCGCGCATCGGTGGGTAGCGGAGCGCCGACAGGGATCACCGGTACCGGTTCGAGGAGGTCGAACACCACCGCCTCCGCGCGTCGGCGACGATCGGCGTCGAGAGCATTGCCGTGGCGATCGGCGGTGTCGAAAGATGTTGTTGTGCGGTGGTTTTCGCTATCGGTCCGGGGCGCCCGGGCGTTGTCGCCGGCCGTGGTGTCGGCCCGGAGCATCGTCGTCCACTGTGCCGAGGAGGCGGGATGTCCACTGCCTGCCGTCAAATAGTCGAACAGCTCGTGCAGTAAGCGGCCGACGCGCAACAGCGTCGGGGCCGCGAAGGTGACCGGGCACCGAGCGGGCTCGACGAAGATGCCGCGCATGGTCGCGCCGCCGGAGGTTCCGGTGCGATGGACGGTGCCGTGGGGGATCCACAGCGCTCTGGTCGGCGGTAGCACCCAGTGCCCGCCGCCCACGTCCACGGCGAGCACTCCCCGTGAGGCCCAGACGATTTGGTGTTGCGGGTGCTGGTGCCGGTCGAACCAGTGGCCCGCCGGAAGCACGCTGGCCCCGAACACCATGGCGGTCGGTCCCGTCGGCGCGGGCAGCAGGCGGGCATGACCGTTTGGCGACACAATCTGTCACGGTAGCGTCTCGCGGTCACCCGCGGCGATCCCTAGCGTCGTGACCATGACGATGAATCTCGTGCACCGCCTGCTCTGCCGTTCCGCGCGATGGGAACGCGCCAGCGCCACCCGGATCGTGCCGTGGGCACTGTCCGGTGTCGACCTCGGGGACGCCACTTTGGAGGTCGGACCCGGCTACGGCGCGAATGTGCGTGCGCTGCACCAGCGCACGCGAAAGCTGGCCGGAGTCGAGATAGACCCGGTCCTGGCCGCGCGACTGCGCGACCGGCAGGGTGACCTGATCGACGTGGTGGAGGGGGACGGTGCCGCAATGCCCCTGCCGGACAAGGAATTCAGCGCGGTCGTGAGCTTCACGATGCTGCACCACGTCCCCTCGCCGACCCAGCAGGACGCCCTGTTCGCCGAGGCGTTCCGTGTCCTGCGCCCCGGTGGTGTCTTCGCGGGCAGCGACGGCCTGGACCGCCTCGGCTTCCGGCTGCTCCATATCGGCGACACCTGCGTCCCCGTCCCACCCGACACGCTCACCGATCGCCTCACGCGCGTCGGGTTCACCGACGTCGAGGTCGAGCGGGGAACCGGAAGCTTCCGCTTCCGGGCCTACCGCCGGTAGCGTTCTCGCCGTCCCGGAACGTCGGGGCGCCCGCCCGGATCGGCGTGGGTCATACCGCGGGAATCGTGAAATATGTTGCTGGGTCGAGGGAGTCGAGCGGTGTCCAGCGTGGTGGTGGGGTGTCGGTGGTGGTGGGTTCGTCGGTGAGGTCACGGCGGTAGCCCTGCAGGTCCAAGGCCAGCCAAGGGTTTTCGTCGACACGGCGGGTCAGGGCGTAGCAGGTGGCGAGGTAGTGCAGGCAGCGCGGGGTGCGGGCGGAGCAGGAGCAGTCGGTGCTCAGCAGGCGAGGAGCGACGGAGATGCCCGCTGCGCTCAGCGCGGCGTGTAGATCGTCGCCGAGTTCGACCGCCTGGGCGGGCACGACGGTACCGATGGCGGTGATCGTTTCGCGCGACAGCGGGGTCAGCTCCAGATAGGTCACCGACGCCTGCGCACCGCGGTGGATGCTCGCGCGCACCGTGGTCCCGTCGATCTCGAGGTGCACGCCGCCGTGGCGGGCCACGCTGCGGGCGCGGGGCAGCAGCGGTTCGGGGCGGGTCAGGCTCAGCGGTTCGGCCAGGCGGACCCAATCCATCCCCCAGGCCGTATACCCGAATTCGTTGTCGGCCATCTCAGTTCCCTCGCTTCCGCCGCAGGATCTCCAGCAGGTGTTCGTCGTCCAGACGGGCCAGGGCGGCCACGAGATTGGTTTGGGCGTCGCCGAGATCGGCCAGCACGGCCTTGCGTTCGTGCATGGCGGCGATATGTTCCTCGACCGTCGTTCCGGTGGTGAGGGTGGTGACGGTGACCGGGCGGGTCTGCCCGATCCGATGCGCCCGATCCGAGGCCTGGGCCTCCACCGCGGGATTCCACCAGCGATCGAAGTGCACGACGTCCGCCGCCCGGGTGAGGGTGAGCCCGGTGCCCGCCGCGCGCAGGCTCAGCACCAGCACCGGCGGGCCGTCGGCGGCCTGGAAGCGGGTGACGATCTCACCGCGTTCGGCGGAGTTCAGGCCGCCGTGGAAGAACGGCACCTGCACGCCGAATCGTTCCGCACAGTGACGGACCAGCAGCTCACCCGTTCGCCGGTACTGCGTGAAAATCAGCGTGGGGGAGTCCAATTCGAGATTGTTGGCGAGGATGTCGAAACAGACGTCGAATTTGCCGGAGCGCCCGTCCAATTCGTCGAGGTCGCCGGTCACCAGGCCGGGGTGGTTGCACACCTGCTTCAGTTCCGTGAGCGCCGCCAGCACGCGACTGTGCCGCTGGGCGCCGACACCGAATCCCTCGGCTTCGGCGCGGTCGAGCAACTCGTCGTAGAGCCGCTGCTGTTCGTCGGTGAGATCGCACACCAGATCGCAGTGGATCTTCGGCGGCAGCGCGGCGGCCACCTCGCTCTTCTTGCGCGCCAGCACGATCGGCTCGAGGGTGTCGCGCAGCCGGATCACCGCGTCGTGCGAGCCCTCGTGGATCGGCCGCACGAAGCGCCGCCGGAATTGCGCCTGGTGAGTGAAGGACTGCGGGACAACGAGATTCAGTAGCGCCCACAATTCGTCCAGATGGTTCTCCACCGGCGTCCCCGTCAGCGCCACCCTGGCCTGCGCGGCGATCGACCGCGCTGCCCGGGCCACCTGGGTCCGCGGATTCTTCAGCACCTGCGCCTCGTCGAAAACCGCCGTGGCCCACTGGTGTTCGGCCAGCGCACGGCCGTGCCCGCGCAGGGTCGGATAACCCACCACCACGACCGTGCCCGGCCCGGCCGCCAGTTCGCCACCGCGCCAGGCCACCGGCCGCAGCTCGGATGCGAACCGTTCGATCTCGTGCACCCAATTGCCGACCAGCGAGGTCGGGCAGATCACCAGCTGCGGACCCTGCTCGCCGCGCCCGAGTAGATAGCCGATGGCCTGCACGGTCTTTCCCAGACCCATCTCGTCGGCCAGGATCGCCCCGCCGTGCGTCGCTGTCGTCTCCCGCAGCCAGGCGATGCCGCGGGCCTGATAGGGGCGCAGCTCGGCCTTCAACGTATTGCGCAGTTCGGCGGCGACGGCCAGCGTGCCGGTGCAGGCCCGCACCGCCCGGTCGGCCGACACGACGGCCGTGCCCGCCGCATTGGGTACCGCATGCCCGGCCGTCGGTAGCGTCGGATCGGGCGCGCCCGCCAGGACCGAGTGCCAGGCCGCGACGGACGCGCCGGGATCCCCGGGAACGAGGGCGGTGAACCGCTCCGGCTCGGCGATCGTGCACTCGACCGCGGTGACGGTGAACCCGCCCGCGGCGGCCGGGACGGCGAGGGCGATGGGCTCGGATTCCGCGCCCGGTGCGGGCCCGGGGCCGTGGCCGGTCCAGGTCCACAGCGCGAACAGATGCCGATCGGGCAGATAGGTGGCATGTGTGGTGGGCAGAACGAACCCCTCTGATCAACGTACGGCGTACGGGGTATTATAACTCCGTACATCGTACCGATATTCCGACGGGAGTGTCCGTGACCGACGACACGGCGGTCGAGCAGGCGAAACAGCTCATGACCCTGCTGTGGCGGGAGGCGCTTCCGCCGCAGCAGGGCGTGCGCGGGCCCAAGCAGACGGTCAGCGTGGACGAGGTGGTGTGGGCCGGTATCGCGATCGCCGACCGCGACGGCTACGACCGGGTGTCGATTCGTGCGGTGGCCACCGAACTGGGGCTGGGCACGATGAGCGTCTACACGTATGTGCCCAGTAAGGAAGCGCTGATCATCCTCATGGTCGATGCCGTCGCCGCCGAGGACGCGCCGATCGACGCCACCCTGCCCACTCGCGAGCGGATGGCCGAGATCGCCCGCGGCGTGCGCGCGGAGCTGATCGCGCATCCGTGGCTACTGGAGGTGCCGCCGTGGCGATTGGTGTTGGGGCCGGGCCGGTTACGCCGCTACGAGCGGCAACTGGCCGCGCTCGACGGGATCGGCCTGACCGACCTGGAGATGGACCGGGTGATCGCGGTGCTGTCGGAATTCGCGACGGGTAATGCCCGCATGGCGGTCGCGGCCCAGCGCAGCGCGCGCGAGATGAGCGATGCGCAGTGGTGGGAGGTGCACGGCCCGTTGCTGACTCGGGTCATCCCGCCCGCGGAGTTCCCGCTCTCCGGGCGGGTGGGGGCGACGGTGGGGGAGAAATATCAGGCGCCCGGCGATCCGGACGGGGACTTCGACTTCGGCCTGGCGCGGCTGCTCGACGGCATCGAGGCGGGGCTCACGCTGTGAGATAGCTCTCTTCCGGAACGACTGACGGGCGGCCCCGAAAGGGCCGCCCGTCGTGGCTTGTTCAGTTGAGGGATTTACTTGTCGAGCGGACGAAGGAGCTGATTACAGCGCCGGTGCCGACTCCGTGTCGATCACGGCCTCGAGCTCGCGCAGACGCGCCATGTGCTCATTGGCGTGATGCTGGCAGAAGAGCAACTCGCCACCAGCGGGAAGGGTCGCGCGCACGCGCGCGGCCGCCCCGCAGCGGTCGCAACGGTCGACCGCGGTCAGTGGGGTGCTAGTCAGTGTTCCTGGCATGACTCCTCCGTCCTGGCTCCCGGCGCAGAAAGCCGTTCGCCTGGGTGTGGGGCCCGCGGTCCCTTCCGCGGGCTCGCTACCGCTACTTCCCAGCAGTGGCTATGACTACTTTGTCAGACGTTCGGGACGGGGGCTTTGTTCCCGGAGATGTTTCTTTGTGTTTTCCCTAACATGACCAGGCATTTCGCGGAAAGCGAACACGCTGGCCAGCTCGGGTGGTACGCGGGCCCACCTCCGTGAACAGGCCGATCCAGTTGTCTTGTCGGCAGATTACCCCGGCCCACCGACACTCACACTCGGGTTTCGGCAAACTCCGAGGCCACAGCCGGTGTGACGTAGGTTATGGTCGACCCATGGTCGCCGAGAATGCCCGAATTGCCAAGGCGCGCATGCTGCTTCACATGTGCACCCGCGACGAGTGGGAGGTCGCCCGCGCCGTGGGGCAGCGGCTGGCCCCCTCGCTGGACACCGAAGGCTTCATCCACCTGTCCACGCCCCAGCAGGTGCATCTACCCGCCAACCGCCTGTTCGCCGGTCGGGAGGACCTGGTGCTGCTGTGGCTGGACCAGGACCGACTGGGAGCCCCGGTGAAGTGGGAACCCGGTGTGCCCGGCGATCCGTCCGCGATGCTGTTTCCGCACCTGTACGGTCCGATCCCGGTCGCCGCCGTGGTCGAGGTTACCGACTACCGACCCGGCGCCAACGGTGCCTTTCCGGAGATTTCGGACGCCTGACCTAGGGTGTAGGGCGTGAATGTCGACGTGACAGCGCTGCCCGGAATCGGGGTACGCAAGGACTTCGAGGCACGATCCGGCCGCCGGATCGGGGTGGTCTCCCACCGTGACGGCGGCATCGACCTGATCGTCTCCAAGACCGACGATCCGGACGCCTGCGCCGCCCAGATCCCGTTGACCACCGACGAGGCCGCGGTCCTGGCCAACCTGCTCGGCGCGCCGCAGTTGGTGGAGAAGCTCAACGCCGACCATCGCGATATGCCGGGCATCATCACCCGTCAGTTGCCCATCGGTGACTCCTCGCCCTTCCAGGGACGCGCACTCGGCGAGACCCGCATGCGCACCCGCACCAAGGCGTCCATCGTCGCGGTCATGCGGGCCGGGCAGGTCTACCCGTCGCCGGGCCCTGATTTCGTCCTGGCCGCCGATGACCTGCTGGTCGTGGTCGGTACTCCGGATGGGCTGGATGCGGCCCTCGCGATCCTGACCGACGGGTGATGTGGTGGGATCGACTGCACTCGCCCTCGTTCAACTCGGTTCCATCCTGTTCGCCCTGGGGGTGCTGGGGCGGGTCGCAGGCCGCTTCGGCATGTCGCCGATCCCGCTGTATCTGCTCGGTGGCCTGGCCTTCGGCCAAGGCGGTGTGATCGAGCTGGAGTCCGCCACCGAATTCGGCCATGTGGCCGGGGAGATCGGGGTGGTGCTGCTGCTGTTGCTGCTCGGTCTGGAGTACACCGCGCCGGAGCTCATGACGGGACTGCGAAGATCCTGGGTGGCCGGCGTGGTCGACCTGGTCGCCAATGCGACCCCGGGCGTGGCGGTGGCATTGATACTCGGCTGGGGGCCGACCGGTGCCGTCACCATGGGCGGGGTCACCTACATCTCCTCCTCGGGGATCGTGGCCAAGGTGCTCAACGATCTGGGCCGGCTCGGCAACCGCGAGACGCCCGTGGTGCTGACCATCCTGGTGTTCGAGGATCTGGCGATGGCGGTGTACCTGCCGGTCCTCACCACGCTGCTGGCGGGGATCGGCTTCATGGCCGGATTGCGTTCCCTGGCGATCGCGTTGCTGGCGATCACCGTCGTGCTGGTCGTGGCGCTGCGTTACGGCCGGTACGTGTCGGCGATCGTGGACAGCGCCGATCGGGAGGTGTTCCTGCTCAAGCTGCTGGGTGCGGCGTTGCTGGTGGCCGGGGTGGCCTCGTCGTTGAACGTATCGGCCGCGGTCGGGGCGTTCCTGCTGGGCATCGCGATCTCCGGCTCGACCGCGCAGAATGCGGCCAAACTGCTCGAGCCGTTGCGCGATCTGTTCGCGGCCATCTTCTTCGTGGCCTTCGGGCTGAACACCGACCCGCGTAGTATTCCGCCGGTCCTGGGCTGGGCGGTCCTGCTCGCGGTGGTCACCACGCTGACCAAGATCGGCACGGGGTGGTGGGCGGCGCACCGGCAGGGCATCCGGCGGCTGGGTGCGGCTCGCGCGGGCGCCGCGCTGGTGGCGCGCGGCGAGTTCTCCATTGTCATTGCGGGACTGGCGGTGACGATGGGGGCGGTCAGCGCTGAACTGGCCGCGCTGGCCTCGGCGTATGTGCTGTTGATGGCGGTGCTCGGGCCGATCGCCGCCCGTGTGGTCGAGCCCGCGGTGCGGATGGTGAAGCGGCGGGAACAGGCTCCCGTCGCGGTCGAGTCGGAGACGGCCGGGGCGGGAGCGCCGCGGGCAGGGGACCGATAGCGGCGCGGATCAGGTGGTCGGGGCCCGCTCACCGCGGGAGTGCCCGCCGATCCGCTCCAGCCACCGCGAGACGGCGACGGCCACGGCTCCGACGAACACGCCGATCACCAGCGCGGTGAGGTGGCCGTAATCGGTGAACGTGCGCCCGTGCCACGCCCCGAAGGCGAACCAGCCGAGCAGCCCGGCGATCCAGATCAGCCGGGCGGTGCCGCGCAGATGATAGGTCAGCGTCCCCAGCACGGCCGAAAAGCCGTACGAGGCACCGACATCGGCGGCCACCACCACCTTCAGCGGGATCAGCCGGTGGTCGACGGCGTAGGCGATCCCGGTGACCACGGCCAGCGTGGCGGCGACATGGCCGGTGGCGAAGACGAGGATCCAGCGCAGGGTGCCCAGCCAGCGCTCGGCGAAGGCCATCACGGTGAGAAAGCCGAGGACGGTCACCCACGGGAATCCGCCCTCGGTCCAGAACGCCGAGGCGACCAGCACCTGCACCGGATCGCGGCGCATATTGTGCAGATTCGTCGACGCCGACAGGATCAGCCGGTGCCCGGCGAAATCGCTGATGCCCCGCAACGTCCACCAGGTCACGAACAGGGTGAACGCGTAGGCGCAGCTGGCGGGCGCGCCACCGAGGAAGTCGTGCACGGCGCGCAGCGGGCGGTACCACCGCGGGCGGCGGTGCCACCGGGTCCGTAGCGCACGCCATTCGGCTGCGAGGTCGATCGTGCGGGTCCACGGGGACCGGTAATAGTTCAGCACGGAGGCACCCACGCCGATCAGTCTCGCGTGTCCCGGGCGCGCTCGCCCGTCGACGCGCCCGCCGGAAGTTGCGTACGGGTGTGGCGCACATCGCGGTCCGTGGCTGTGGGCAAAAGGCCAGCTCAGTCGCATTCTGGTGGGGGAGGGTGCCGCGGCGACATCTCGGCGCAATATTCGCCAACCGGACGGCAACATTGTCCGATCAGAATCGGCAGCCGTGATATCGGCGGGCGGAGGAGGACTCGTATGACGGTGTATCGGCAGTCCCTCGGCGGCACCACCTACACCTTTCACGGTCTGGTGGAGCTGTTGGCGAAGGCCACACCGCAGCGCAGCGGCGACGAACTGGCCGGATGCGCGGCCGGATCGGATGCCGAGCGCGCGGCGGCACAGTGGGCGCTGGCGGAGGTGCCGTTGCCGGTCTTCCTGACCGAACCCGTGGTGCCCTATGAAACCGACGAGGTGACCCGGCTGATCATCGACACGCACGATCGAGTGGCGTTCGCGCAGGTGTCGCATCTGACGGTCGGCGGGTTGCGGGACTGGTTGCTGGCGACGGCCGCTCGCGACGACGCGGCGGCGACACTGGCGGCGGTGTCGCGCGCACTGACGCCGGAGATGGTGGCCGCGGTGAGCAAACTGATGCGCAATCAAGACCTGATCGCCGTCGCCCGTGCCGTGGACGTGCGCTCCGCATTTCGGACCACGATCGGAATACCCGGCACGCTGGCGACCCGGCTGCAGCCCAACCACCCGACCGACGATCCGCGCGGGATCGCCGCCGCGGTTCTGGACGGCCTGCTGCTCGGCTGCGGAGACGCCGTGATCGGCATCAATCCGGCCACCGATTCGCCCCGCGCGACAGCGGATCTGCTGATGCTGCTGGACGAGGTGCGCCGCCGCTTCGACATCCCCACCCAGTCGTGTGTGCTGGCGCATGTCACCACCACCCTGGAGTTGATCGAATCCGGGGCGCCGGTGGATCTGGTGTTCCAGTCGATCGCCGGGACCGAGGGCGCCAATTCCGGCTTCGGCGTGAATATTTCGCTGTTGCGGGAGGCCAACGAGGCCGGTCGCTCGCTGGGCCGCGGCACCGTCGGCAACAACGTGATGTATCTCGAGACCGGGCAGGGGTCGGCATTGAGCGCGGGCGCGCATCTGGGCACCGACGGCCGCCCCGTCGATCAGCAAACCCTCGAGACCCGCGCCTACGCCGTTGCGCGCGACCTGGATCCGCTGCTGGTCAACACCGTGGTCGGCTTCATCGGCCCGGAATACCTCTACGACGGCAAGCAGATCATCCGCGCCGGGCTGGAGGATCACTTCTGCGGCAAGCTGCTCGGCCTGCCCATGGGTGTGGACGTCTGCTACACCAACCACGCCGAGGCCGACTCCGACGATATGGATACCCTGCTGACCCTGCTGGGCGCCGCGGGCGTGGCCTTCGTCATCGCGGTGCCGGGCGCCGACGACGTCATGCTCGGCTATCAGAGCCTCAGCTTCCACGATGCGCTGTATGCGCGAAAGGTGTTGGGGCTCGCGCCCGCTCCGGAATTCGCCGCGTGGCTCGACGGTCTCGGCATGCTGGACGCGGCCGGTCGCATCCGTGAGGTCGCGCCGCTGGCCTCGCCCCTGCGTGCGCTGGCGGGGACCCGATGAGCGCCGCGGTGGCGTGGGAGCCGGAGGATCCCCGAGACTTCTGGAGCGAACTGCGGCGCAGCACCCAGGCCCGGATCGGGCTCGGGCGGGCCGGGGACGCGCTGCCGACCAGGCAGGTGTTGGTGTTTCGGGCCGCGCACGCGGCGGCACGCGATGCGGTGCACACGCCGCTCGCGGTGCCGGAGCTCACCGCCCGGGCGGCGGCGATCGGGCCGGGGGATCCGGTGTGGGTGCGCAGCCGGGCCCTCGACCGCTCGGAGTACCTGCGCCGGCCGGATCTGGGACGATTGCCGGAAACCGAATCGGGACAGGGCTTCTCGGAACTGCGCGCGACCGGCGCGGATATCGGGGTCGTGCTGGCGGACGGGTTGTCGCCGCGGGCGCTGCACGATCACGGCGTCGCCATGCTGGCCGCGTTGAAAGACGAACTGGGGCAACAGTACCGGTTCGCACCGCCGGTGATCGCGACCCAGGCGCGGGTGGCCATCGGCGACCACATCGGCCACGCGCTGGGGGTGAGCACCGTGCTGGTGCTGATCGGCGAGCGGCCGGGGCTGTCGGTCGCCGACAGCCTCGGCATCTACCTCACCCACCTGCCACGGCCCGGCCGCGCCGACTCCGAGCGCAACTGCATCTCCAATATCCATCCGCCCGACGGGCTGGGTTACGCGGCCGCGGCGAAGATCGCCGCCGGACTCGTGGCCGGGGCGCGCCGGCTCGGCCGCTCCGGCGTGGATCTCAAGGACACCACCGACCGCACCGAACTGCCTTCCTCGACCGGACGGGTCCTCGACGTCGGATGACGGTCACCGTCGCGGTGGGTCGAAAGGCCCGTCGGAGAAGGGTTCCCGCTTCGGCGCGGGGCCGCGGCTGGGCCAGTACCGGCTCGCGTACTGGCCCCGGATGCGGCTGAGATCGGGTTCGTCCGCATCGGTGACGCCCACCTGCAGGAGCAGCAGCATGGTGACCATGCTGACGCCGACGATCAGCGGGGTCAGCAGCTGGTGGGCCTGGGCGCCCACCGGAGCGGGGACGTGAGACGCCACGTGCGCGTGCATGGCGAACATGCCCGTGTAGTGCATACCGCACACGGCCACACCCATGATCATCGCCGAGCCGACCGTGGCGAGGATGCCGCGCACGTGCAGGGTGAACCACAGGGCCGCGGTCGCCGCCACCACCGCGATGGCGATCGACAGGGTGACGATCCAGGGGTCGTACCCCACGGCCGCATCGGTTTTCATCGCATACATGCCCGAGTAGTGCATGGCACCCACGCCGAGACCGGTGACCGCCCCGCCGGTCAGCAGCGCGAACAGCCCGCCGTGGCGGCGCACCACGATCGACAGCCCCACCCACACCACGACCATCGCAATCATCGCGCTGAACAGCGTGATGGGCACGTCGTAGCGGATGGTGGCCTCGCGCACCGAAAAGCCCAGCATCGCAATGAAATGCATGACCCAGATGCCGGTGCCGCCGAGCGCGATCGCCGCGGTGGCGATCCATCCGCCGCGACCCGGGCTCGTCCGGGCCCGCACCATGCAGCGCAGGGCCAGCAGCGACCCGATGACGGACATGGCATATGCCACAACGGGTGTCAGCCACCCATAGCTGAAGTGGTCGATTTCCAGCATGCGGACTCCTGGCCAGTACGCCTTCTTCGACGACTGCGTCGCCGACAGTGCCGAACAGTAGCCAAAAAACCGCAGGTAGAAAATTTGCGCTAGAAGGATTGGAAATATTAGCTGAGTTTGCTGGTGAGCATGCGCCCAGCTAGCGGCCCCGTAGCCGATCCGCATCCACGACAGCGGTGGGTGTCGAGAATGCTCGACAGATCCGGGCTGATCGGGCAATTCACCGCGGCAGGGCGCTAGGGTCCGGGGTGGAGGTGGGAGCGGAGGTCCAAGTGGCGGATGACGCGGTCGACGATGTCGGTGGGGGCCATGGGCTCTCGACGGGCGGCCAGCGCCTCGGCACGGCCCGCCGCGTGAATGTCGTTGGTGAGGCGGCGGATTCGGGCGGTGAGGAGCAGGGTGCGGTCGGTGGTGACGGCGACGGTGGGGTCGGCGCCGGTGCCGAAGGTCGGGCGGGTCGCGAAACCGTCGCGCAGGCTGCGGTAGATCTCGTCGGAAAGCTGTTCGGCAGCGGCGATCTGGTCCAGGCGGGCCAGTTGGGCGTCGCGAATGCGATGCCACAGGCGGTGTTCGAATTCGTGATCGTCCTCCGCGTCGGCGCGCACCCCGCTCGCGTGCACCACCGAGGGCAGGGTCGGGCCCTGAACCAACAGGGTGAACAGGACGACCGCGAAGGCGACGAACAGAATCACGCTGCGGTCCGGGAACGGTTCACCGGTCTTCGTGGTGAACGGAATCGCCAGTGCCAGAGCCACTGTCACCACACCGCGCTGGCCGGCCCACCACGTCACGAGGGTTTCGCGCCAGGTGTAGGGCTCGTCGGCCGCGCGGCGCCGCCACCACCGGTGCAGCACCGACCATGTCGCCATCAGCCACCCCAGCCGCAGGGCGACGACGACGGCGATCGTCGCGGCGGCGATGCCGAGCAGGGACGGCCAGTCGCCGCTCACCGCCTGCAGGGCGCTGCGCAACTCCAATCCGACCAATCCGAAGGCGAATCCGGTCACCAGCATCTCGGTGATCTGCCAGAACGAATCGCCCATCAGCCGATAGGCGCTGCCGCAGGATCCGAGCGCCGCCTCGGTCAGATACAGCGAGCACACCAGGGTCGCCAGCACCGCGGAACCACCCCACGCGGTGGCCGAACCGTACGCGGCGAAGGGCAGGAGCAGCCCGAGCGCGACCTGCCAGCTCGGCTCCGCGAGCCGGCGGGTCAGCAGGCTGCCGCACCAGCCGAGCCCGAGCCCCACCGCGACGGCCACGACGGCCGAGACCGCGAGATCCCACAGCGCTCCCCACCCCGAGAAGTGGCCGGTGACCACCACCTGCACCGCGACGGTGTAGAGGACCGCCGAGGTGACGTCGTTGAACAACCCCTCACCCTCGAGCGCCGCCACCAGCCGCCGCGGCAGCCCGAGCCGCCCGGCCACCGCCGCCACCGCCACCGGGTCCGGCGGGGCCACCAGCGCACCCAGCACCAGGGCGGCGGCGAACGGCACCGCCGGACGCCAGGCGTGGACCACCGCCGCGACCGCCACCGCCGTGGCCGCCACCAGCCCCACCGCCGTCAGGGTGATCGCACCCCATCCGGCCGCGATCTGCCGCCACGACGTGCGCCGTGCCGAGGCGTACAGCAGCGGCGGAAGGACGAGCGGCAGAATGAGATTCGGATCGATATGGGTGTGCGGCACGAACGGCGCCACGGCCAGCCCGCACCCGAACAGCGTCATCAGCACCGTCGGCGCCAAGCCGGTGCGGCGGGCTACCGGTTGCGCGAGAATCGTCGCGAACAGCAGCACGAACACCAACACCAACTTGTCCACGATCACCGACAGTGCTCGTTCCAGCTGAGAACCGACCAAGCGGTTCCTGAGGCCCGTCGGGTGTAAAACGCCTGGACCGGTGATATCGGTCGCAGGGTCAGAACAGGGGCGACGGGCGCGGCATATCCAGGCGGCGCATGACGCGGTCGACCAGATCCGGCGGCATCTCGCGGCGGGCCGCCAGCGCCTCGGTGCGCCCGGCCTCGAGGACCTCGTTGCTGATCTCGCGGATGGCGTCGGTGAAATGCGTGGCGCGCTCGACGGCCTTGGTGTCGGCGACCTCGGCCTGTTCGGCGGCGTCCGGATCGGCGCGGGCCAGGCGGCGTTCGAAGTTCTCACGCAATCGCCGATAGATGTCTTCGGGCAGATCCTCGCGGTCGGCGATCTGCTCCAGCCGGGCCAGTTCGGCCCGCAGAATCCGCGTCCACAGGCGGCGTTCCAGTTCCCGTTCGACCTCGGTGTCGGCTTGGACGTGCGTGGCTCGCACGATCAGCGGGAGCGTCGGCCCCTGCAGCAGCAGGGTGAACAGCACCACGGCGAAGGCGATGAACAGGATTCGGTCCCGGCCCGGGAACGGCGACCCGTCGGCGGTGGTCAACGGCACGGCCAGCGCCAGCGCCACGGTGACGACCCCGCGCATACCGGCCCACCACGTGACGATCGACTCACGCCAGGTGTACGGCTCGTCGGTGTCGTGCCGGCGCCACCACCGGCCGCCCATGGCCGTGGTGATCAGCAGCCACGCCAACCGCAACAGCACGACCACCGCGATGACGGCCGCCGTCCCACCCAGCAGTTTCGGCCACTCCGGCCCCGCGGCCGTCAGCACGGTCGTGAGTTCCAGTCCGATGAGCCCGAATGCGACACCGGTCACCAGCAGATCGATGACCTCCCACACCGAATCGCCGACCACGCGAAAGGCACTGTCGCTGAAATCCGTTGCGGCATCGACCAGATACAGCGCACAGATCAGCACCGCGAGCACCGCCGAACCGTGCCAGAACTCGGCCAGCCCGTAGGCGCCGAACGGCAACAGCAGACCGAGGGCCACCTGCCAGGTGGCCTGTCCGAGTTTGCGCATCAATCGGCTGCCCGCCCAGCCCAGGACCACCCCGACCGCGATCGCCACCACCGCCGAGATCACGAAATCCAGTGCGGTGTGCCAGGCCGAGAAGCGCCCGGTGAGCACGGCCTGCACGGCCACGTTGTAGAGCACCACCGCGGTCACGTCGTTGAACAGCCCCTCGCCCTCGAGCATCGCGACCAACCGGCGCGGCAGCCCGAGCCGCCCGGCCATGGCGCTGACCGCCACCGGATCCGGCGGCGCGACAACCGCACCCAGCGCGAGGGCCGCGGCCAGCGGCACCGCCGGGTACCACGCATGGAACACCGCCGCCACCGCGAACGCCGTCGCCACCACCAAACCGACGGCGCGCAACAGGATCGGCAGCGCGTTCGCGGCGAACTGCTGCCAGGAGGTGCGCCGCGCCGAGGCATACAGCAGCGGCGGCAGCACCAGCGGCAGAATCAGATCCGGCTCGATATCGATGCTCGGCACGAACGGAATCACCGCGAGGATCAGCCCGAACACGGTCATCAGCACGGCCGGAGCCAGGCCGATGCGCCGGCCCAGCGGCTGGGCGAGAATCGCCGCGAACGCCAGCACGAAGATCAAGACCAACTGCTCCACGGCGGTCCAGTCTGCTGGCGGCGCCGGGGAAAGTCACCGACCGCTGCGGCGCGTCCGCTTGCGGCGGAAAGGTTTTCCGCAGAAACGACGAGCGCCGCCGGAACTTCGGCGGCGCTCGTGTGCGGGTAACGACCTAGTCGAGGTAGTCGCGCAGGACCTGCGAGCGGCTGGGGTGGCGCAGCTTGCTCATCGTCTTCGACTCGATCTGGCGGATGCGTTCGCGGGTCACCCCGTACACCTGGCCGATCTCGTCGAGGGTGCGCGGCTGGCCGTCGGTGAGGCCGAAGCGCAGGCGGACCACGCCCGCCTCGCGTTCGGACAGCGTCTCCAGCACCGACTGCAGCTGATCCTGCAGCAGCGTGAAGCTCACCGCGTCCACCGCGACGACGGCCTCGCTGTCCTCGATGAAATCACCGAGCTGCGAATCGCCTTCGTCGCCGATGGTCTGATCCAGCGAGATGGGCTCCCGGGCGTACTGCTGGATCTCCAGCACCTTCTCCGGGGTGATGTCCATTTCCTTGGCCAGCTCCTCGGGCGTGGGCTCGCGGCCCAGGTCCTGCAGCAGCTCGCGCTGGATACGGCCCAGCTTGTTGATGACCTCGACCATGTGCACCGGAATGCGGATGGTGCGGGCCTGGTCGGCCATCGCGCGGGTAATGGCCTGCCGAATCCACCAGGTGGCGTACGTGGAGAACTTGTAGCCCTTGGTGTAGTCGAACTTCTCCACCGCGCGGATCAGGCCGAGGTTGCCTTCCTGGATCAGATCCAGGAACGCCATGCCGCGGCCGGTGTAGCGCTTGGCCAGCGAGACGACCAGACGCAGGTTGGCCTCGAGCAGATGGTTCTTGGCCCGGTTGCCGTCGCGCATGATCCACTGCAGATCGCGGCGCGCCTGCACGGGCAGTTTCTCGCCCTTCTCGGCGAACTCGCGCAACTTCTCGGTGGCGTACAGCCCCGCCTCGATGCGCTTGGCGAGTTCGACCTCCTCCTCGGCGTTGAGCAGCGCGACCTTACCGATCTGCTTGAGGTAGGCGCGCACCGAGTCGGCGGAGGCGGTGAGTTCGGCATCCTTGCGGGCCTGCCGCAGGGCCTCGGACTCCTCCTCGTCCCAGACGAAGTCGCCGGAGGCCTTGTCCTTCTCCGAGGGTTCGTCCTCGGCCTCCTCGTCGTCCTCGACGGCCACCTCCTCGTCGACGAGCTCGGCGTCCTCGGCCAGATCGTCGTCGGGGACTTCCAGATCACCGAGATCGTCGAGATCCAACGACTCGTCGTCGAGGTTCT
The DNA here is from genome assembly GCF_015477765.1 of Nocardia transvalensis. Taxonomy (GTDB): domain Bacteria; phylum Actinomycetota; class Actinomycetes; order Mycobacteriales; family Mycobacteriaceae; genus Nocardia; species Nocardia transvalensis_A. The sequence continues at coordinate 596,474 of NZ_JADLQQ010000004.1, forward strand.
CCTCGACCTCGTTCTCGGCACCCGGAGCGGCCTTCTTCGCGGCCGCCTTCTTGGCCGGAGCCTTCTTGGCGGCCTTGGCACCGGCCTTCTTGGCAGGCGCCTTCTTCGCGGCGGCCTTCTTGGCGGGAGCCTTCTTGGCGGCAGCCTTCTTGACCGGCCGTGCGGCGATGGTGCTTTCTGCGGAGTCGGCGGCTTCGGCCGATTCGGCGGTCTGTCGGGTATTCGTGGCTACCACGTACGCCCTTTCGTGACGGTCTCGTGCGGCGTCACGCCAGAGTGAAACATCCGGCGGAGCGGTTCTGTCGGGGGTAATCCGGCTCTCGTGCCGGTGTCGGGTCCGGCCTACCGCCGGTCATGCGTTCCATTGTAACGATCGAAACCAGATGCCCACGTCGACACCTCATCGGCGCGCGCGCCGGATGTTTGCGGTATTTTCCAAGGCTCACGACATCTCGCTCACGGCGCGATCCCCGCCTCGACGGCCATGGCGGCGCCGACGATGCCGGCGGTGTTCTTCAGATGGGCGGCCACCACCGGAGTCCGGTTGCCCAGCAAGGGGATCCAATGGTCGGCGTCGCGGCTGATGCCGCCACCGGCGACGATGACATCGGGCCAGAGCAGATTCTCGAGCGTCACCAGCACCCTGGTCACCTCGGTGGCCCACTGCTTCCACGACAGATTCTTTCGCTCCTTGGCCGAGGAGGCGGCGCGGTGCTCGGCCTCCTTCCCGTGGACCTCGATGTGCCCGAACTCGGTATTGGGGACCAGCGTGCCGTGGTACAGCAGCGCCGAGCCGATCCCGGTGCCGAAGGTCAGCAGCATGACCAGCCCGTCGATATTGCGGGCGGCGCCGTAGCGGTCCTCGGCCATACCGGCGGCGTCGGCGTCGTTGAGCACGACCACCTCGCGGCCGCCCAGCGCGAGGGAGAACAGCTGCCGGGCGTCGGTGTCGATCCAGCTCTTGTCGATGTTGGCGGCCGTGCGGGCGATACCGTTGACCACCACACTGGGCAGGGTGATGCCGACCGGGCCCTCCCAGTCGGCCTGGGCGACCAGCTTGGCGACGGTCTCGGCGACGGCGTTCGGGGTCGAGGGCTGCGGAGTGGCTATCTTGATGCGGTCGTGGGCCAGTTCGCCGGTGGTCAGATCCACCACGGCGCCCTTGACCCCGCTACCGCCGATGTCGATACCGAATGCGTGCCCCCGAACGGACATTGAGACTCCTCGTTCCCTGTGGTGCCGGCCGAAACAAGTGCGCGCGGCACAATACACGGCGCTGTGTGAATGGGCTGCCCGACGAACGGATCTGTGTCGTGCACGACAAGCCTAATGCGCGGTCCGGACGATCTGTGTTGCGATGGATGTCGTGCCCGAATCCAACTCACCCGTCTCCACCGCAGCTACCGACCCCGTCCAGCCGTTCGATCCCGCCGAGATCGCCGAATTGCGCCGCGTGGCAGTGCATCTGGCGCAGACCGCCGCCGCCCACGTGCGCTCCCGCCGGCCCGAGGTCTTCGAGTCGGCGTCCCGCCCGGACGGCGCCGTGCAGGCCAAGAGCTCGCCGACCGACCCGGTCACGGTCGTCGATACCGAGACCGAGCAGCTGATTCGCCGCCTGCTCGCCGAGCTCCGGCCCGGTGAACGGGTGCTGGGGGAGGAGGGCGGTGGCAGCCTGGACGGCGATCGCGGCGAGATCGTCTGGGTGGTCGACCCGATCGACGGCACGGTCAACTTCATGTACGGCATCCCCGCCTATGCGGTCTCGGTGGCCGCCATGCGGGCCGGGCATTCGCTGGCCGGTGCCGTGGTCGATGTGGCCCGGGACGTCACCTACAGCGCGGGCGTGGGTGCGGGCGCGCAGTCGGTGGGTCCCGACGGGACGGTAACCGCCTTGCGCTGCAACCGGGTCGACTCGCTCTCGATGGCGCTGCTGGCTACCGGCTTCGGCTACGGAGCCGCCCGCCGCGCCCGGCAGGGGCAGCTGGTTGCCGAGGTATTGCCGCATGTGCGCGACATCCGCCGCATCGGCTCGGCCGCGCTGGATCTGTGCATGGTCGCCGCGGGCCGGGTCGACGCCCACTACGAGCACGGCCTCAACACCTGGGACTGGGCCGCCGGTGCCTTGATCGCCGCCGAGGCGGGGGCGCGCCTGGTGCTGCCCCCCGCCGGGGCGGTCAGTAAGACCGGTGACCTGACCGTCGCCGTTGCGCCCGGCATCGCCGACGAACTGCTCGGTCTGTTCGGCCGCTTGGGCGTGTCGGACGCGATTCCGGAGATCCCGGCCAAAAGCATGCCGGGATGAGGAGGTGCGGTGCGCTCAGCAGTGGCCCTGGCGGGCGGCGTCGAGGAGTTTGGAGTCGATGCCCGGGTCGCCGGGAGCGGGGTTCTTCAGGGACTTCAGAACCTCTTCGGCGTCGTTGCCGGGTTGGATGTCGTTGCCGAACAGTGAGCCCAGGGCCAGGTCGACGGTCTCGTCGGTGCGATGGTCCTCGATCAGCTCGGCGCACGGGGCGATCAGCTGCACCGAGGCCGCGGCCGGGCGGCCGTTGACGCCGAAGCGGATCTGGCCGGTGCACTCGAGGTCGCCGTTGACGTATACCGGATCGTTAGCGAATTGTGGCGCGGGCGGGCTGGCGAACCCGTAGTCACTCAGTCTCGAGGCGATGTGCTCGGCCAGGCCGCGCTGTCCGGAGGCGTTGTAGACGCGCACCTTGGCCCGGTCCAGTGGCGCGGGCTTCACGTCGTGCAGCCGCGACGAGGACACCCGCTGGCCCAGCGGCGCCGGCTGCTGCGCGGCCGGATCCGCGGCCGGGGCGGGCGAGTTGCACGTCATCGCCGCATGGCTGCGGCCCTCGGTGGTCAATGCCTTGATCCACACGATCGCGCAGATCAGGGCAAGGATCGCCACCATCGCGACCCAGGGTTGGTAGCGGCGGCGCAGGAACGGCCGCCCCTTGTCGTCGACGGCGCTGCCTTCGGTGATCAGTGAAACCACATGCACACCTTACGAGTTGGCCGGGCCCAATCGCGCATGCGGACTCCGCCGCGTGCCGGGGATGAGCTGGATATCGCCCAGGTAACGATTCGCTCGACGGTCGACCACGGAATAGGGGGCGATCCACCCTGGGTGGTGACGATTGCCCGTCAGTTTCGCCGTGCTCGAGTTTTGATTGCGACTTTTGCGCCGACGTCCGCTATTGTCTGGCGGCCCGATTCGAATCGACTGATGTGTATCAGGGGAGCGATTTCGGGAACAACCAGGGCATGTCCTGCGTTGACCGAGCGCGATCCGGTACGGATCCCGAGGATCCGGCCCGGTCGGCGACCGGTGTACACGTGACGTACACCACGGCGGGACGGTGCTCGCCGAGTCGATTCCCCTAGGGAGTCGGGGCGGAGGGGGCCGGTTCCGGGATATACGGAGTAAGGACGAGGGGAAGACGACATGGCAACCGACTATGACGCACCGAGGCGTAGTGAGACCGACGAGGTGTCGGAAGACTCGCTGGAGGAGCTGAAGGCTCGTCGCAACGAGGCCGCGTCCGCCGTCGTGGATATCGACGAATCCGATACCGCGGAGTCGTTCGAGCTCCCCGGCGCGGACCTGTCCGAGGAAGTGCTGTCGGTCCGGGTGATCCCGAAGCAGGCCGACGAGTTCACCTGCTCGAGCTGTTTCCTGGTTCATCACCGCAGCCGGCTCGCCAGCGAGGCGGGCGGCCAGATGATCTGCATGGACTGCGCGGCCTGAGCATCGGTTACGGGTTATTCGTTCAGTCCGCGCTCGGCACGCCCGAGCGCGGCCAAGACCCGCGCGTGTGGAGCTACGCGCGCTGAAGTACCCCGGCGCCGGGACGCAGCCTGACCCAGCCCCAGGCCTTCACCCGGCGGCCGGGATGCCCGGCGCGGTCAGGACGCGCTCGGGACCATCGGCACAGCCGGACCAGTCGGCCCTCGGCCACTCATCCGGCGGCCGGGATGCCCAGCGCGGCCAGGACGCGCTCGGGATGACGCGTGCTGACCAGCCAGTACGGCGTCGGGTCGTCCGGGTCGTCGAGGACGAGCAACACCATGGGCCCGATCCAGGGCCGATGCTGGACATAAGCGGCGGGGTCGAGCTGTCGGCCCAGTGCCGCGCTTTTCGCGCTGGCCGGTACGGCCGCTGCCCGGGCTACATACGTTACCGGCAGATGGGCCCGGTCCGCGCGCAATTCGACAGTTCCCGTCGCATCCGTCACCACTTCGACGCGATGGCGGCTCACCCACAGCAACGCCCACACCGGAATCGGCAGCAGCAGCACATACGGCAGCCAGGCCCGGACGCCCGGTGCACCCATGTGGATTTCGGCGGCGAGCAGTCCGGCGATGGCCAGGCCGACCGGCCACCACCACAGCGGCACCCACAGTCGCTCGGAGTAGCCGGGGGCGGCGGTTTCGTTCTGCTGCATGGTCACCTGACGGGACTGGTCGGACACGACATAAGAGTAGGTCAGCGCGCGATAGGGGGTGCCAGTGGCCCTTCGGGCCCGTCGCTCCCACCGCAGGCACCGCGACCGCGTAGGCTCGCTGTACGTGACCGGTATTCCACCCATTTCTCTGCTGCGGCTCGATCCCGGCATCCCCGTGCCCACCCGCGCGCACCCGGGCGACGCGGGCGTGGACCTGTGCACCACCGAGGACGTCATTCTGGAGCCGGGGGAGCGGGTGCTCGTGGGCACCGGTATCGCCGTGGCGCTTCCGGTCGGCACGGTCGGCCTGATCCATCCGCGTTCGGGACTGGCCGCCAAGGCCGGCCTGTCGATCGTCAATACGCCCGGCACGGTCGATGCGGGCTATCGGGGTGAGATCAAGGTCTGCCTGATCAACCACGATCCGCGCACCCCGATCGAGCTGCGCCGCGGCGATCGGATCGCCCAGCTGGTGGTGCAGCGGGTGGAACTGGTCGATTTCATCGAGGTCGACTCGCTCGACGAGACTTCGCGTGGCGCAGGCGGTTACGGGTCCAGTGGTGGGCACGCGAGCCTGGCCGCACCGTCGGGCGGGGCGGGCCCGGCCGGCAAGGAGGCATGACGATGTTCGGACGGAAGAAGCGGTCCGGAGACGATCGCGACAGACATTACGACGAGTACGCCTACGACGAGGAGTACGACGAGGCCGAGTACGCGGACTACGACGAACCCGCGTACGCGCAGGCGGGCTACGACGACCGCTACGAGGAGGCGGCCGCCGGTCCCGCCGAGCGCAGCGGCCCCTACGACTACGACGAGGTCGCCGATCTGCTCGATAACGTCGCCGATCAGCGGCTGGACCTCGGCTCGGTGATCCTGCCGGTGCCGCCGGGCGGTCAGCTGCAGGTCGAGATGACCCCGGACGGCACCCCGCAGGCGGTGCACCTGGCCACCCAGCACGGCCGGCTCACCGTCGCCGCCTACGCCGCGCCGAAGTCGCCGGGGCAATGGCGCACGGTGGCCGCGGATCTGGCCGAATCGCTGCGCGCGGACGGCGCGCAGGTGTCGGTGCAAACCGGGCCCTGGGGACGCGAACTGCATGCCGTCACCGAGGGCGCCGATCTGCGCTTCATCGGTGTCGACGGCTACCGCTGGATGGTTCGGCTGGTTGCGGCCGGTCCGTCCGGGGCAGCCGACGAGGGCACCCCGCTGGTGGCCGCGGCCCGCGCCATCCTCAGCGAGACGGTGGTGCGCCGCGGCGACGAACCGCTCCCGGTCCGCGAACCGCTCCCGGTCGTCCTCCCCCAGGAACTGGCCGACCAGCTGATCGCCGCCCACCACCAGCAGATGGCCGCCCAACAACAGGCCCTCGCCGCCCAGGCCGCCGCGGCCCAGGCCCACGCCACCGGCCAGCACCCGGTCGTTCCCCCGGAACAGCAGGGCCCCCGCCGCGGCGCCGAAGGCTCCGCGATGCAACAACTCCGCCGCAACTGACCCCGGGCCCCGGCCAAAAGCATGCCGGGGCCATAAGGGGATCTCTACGCCCGGGACGCTCAGGGACTGTGCTCGGCGGACTGTGCTCGGGCCCACACGGGCGCTGTGTTTTGCCCCACAACGGATTTCAGCGGTGGGCGGCGTGGCGGCCGATCAGGCGGGACAGGCCGCGGGTGCCGAGGATTGCGGGGTCGGCGCCGAGTTCGTCGAGTGTGATGCGAATCAAGTCGGCGCGGGGGATGAGGTCGGTCCACTGTTCGGCGACCGGCAGCGGGTGTACCGGATCGTCGACGGCCGAGACGACCGTGGTCGGAACCGGCAGTGCGGCAAGGGTTTCCGGGGTCGGCCAGGCGTAGGCCGCGGCCTCCTCCAGGGCGTCGGGCAGATGCGGCCACTGGGCGGTCCACGACTGAGTGAGCGCATCGGCCAGCCAGCGCGGGCTGTCGGCGCGCATGCGGGCCACCACCGCGTCCAGGCCGTCCGCGCGCAGCTGGGCGGCGGTATTCGCCGCGCTCAGCGCGGCGGGACACCCGCCGATCCGGGAGCTCGTCCAGGCGGGCAGCGCGGCGATCACACCGAACGCCGACTCCGGATGCGCGACCACCCACTCGACGGCGATCGCGGCGCCCAGCGAGATCCCGGCCGCCAGCACCGGCCCGGAACGGGCCGCGGTATCGAGCGCGGCATGGCAGCTGGCGACCACCCCGCGGGGGTCCGGATCGACCGCCAGAAACGGCAAATCCAGTGCGGCACAAGCGGGTCCGAACGCGCGGCGAGCGAAGTCGGCGTCGGATCCCGTGCCGGGCAGGGCGACGACGAGCGCGGGGCGGGGTAGATCGGGCACGCGCCGAAGCCTACGCGGCAAACGGCGTGGTTCGGCGGAGGCGGGCGTGGGTATTCATCGGTGGTGCCGTCACCGGTCACCCGGCCTCCGGGCCGCGTGGCGGGGGCCCCTGCCCCCATCTACAGTGACGGTATACGGCCAATCGGCCGCTCGAGTGGGAAATCCGACGACGTGCGACCCACGCCGTCTGCAGTTGCAGGAAGTGTTGCGAAATGCCTTTCACAGGCAGAAACAGGGCGGGATCCGGCACCGCCGACGGCAAGGCCGGACCGGACAGCGGATATTTCCGGCGGCTGGGCCGTCGGCTCACCGCAGACCTGGACCGACTCGACGCCGAAGAACTGGCCGAGACGTCGGAGGCGTCGGGAGCCTGTCAGGCGGCCGCGTGTCGGCGCGGCGAGGAGGTCACCATGCTCGGCAGATTGCGCAGCGTGGAGACCTGTCCGTCGTCGGCCACGGCGGGGCTGGAGGCCGAATTCTTCGACGGCACCGACGCGGTCGCGCTGGTGTGGATCGGACGGCGCCGCATCCCCGGCATCGAGACCGGACGTCGTATCCTGGTCCGCGGCCGCATCGGGGAACGCGATGGCGCCAAGGTCATGTACAACCCCTACTACGAACTACGTGGGAACCTCTGACGTATGCCGACACCCAGCAAGGACGACGGCGCCGAGCGCGCTGCGCTCGCCGACGACCAGCCCACCGCCGTCCTGCCGGTCGTCACGCCCGAGGACGAGACCGAGGACCTCGAGCGTGAGGAGGCGCTGGAGCAGACCCTGCTGGAACAGCTGGGCGGCATCAGCGGCCTGATCTACTCCACCCTGCCGGTGGTGGTGTTCGTGCCCGCCAATGCGCTGTGGGGCCTGGCTACGGCCATCTGGTCCGCGCTGGGTGTGGCGGCCGCGATCCTGGTGTGGCGATTGTTCCGCCGCGACCCGGTGCAGCCGGCGATCTCCGGCTTCCTCGGGGTGGGCGTGTGCGCCTTCATCGCCTATCGGATGGGCGCGGCGAAGGGGTTCTTCCTGTTCGGCATCTGGGCCAGCCTGATCTACGGCGGCGCGTTCCTGGTCTCGATCCTGGTGCGCTGGCCGCTGGCCGGGGTGATCTGGAGCGTCCTCAACGGGCACGGGCACGAGTGGCGCTCCGACCGCCGTGCGCTGCGCCTGTACGACCTGGCGACCGCGGTGTGGGTGGTGGTGTTCGGCGCCCGCTATTTGGTGCAGAACCACTTCTACGAGACCGACAGCACCGGGTTGCTGGCCGTCGCCCGCATCGCCATGGGCTGGCCGCTGACCGCCATCGCGCTGCTGGTCACGGTGTGGGCGGTGCGCCGCGCCGGACATTTTCCCGCCGCGTCCAAGCGAGCCTGAACCGCCGGGGGTGGGGGGAACCCACCCCTGGGGTGGCTATTTCGCGGACCCGGATCATCGCACGATCGTTCATGAGAACTTCGGGCGAAAGGATCCCCAGTGGGTACCGACAACAACGCGGTGGCGTCGCAGGACCGGCCGAAGGGCCGCGGCACGAGGCCGGCACGTCCCGGCGCCGCTGGTTCGGAGAGCCGCAAGACCGCCGCCGAGCTGGATCGGTTGATCGGACCGGCCGCCGCCGGTGATCGGCACGCGGTCACCGAGATCGTCAAGATCGTGCACCCGCTGGTGCGCCGCTACTGTGCGGCCCGCATCGGCTCCGGCGGCCACCTGCACGTCACCGCCGACGACATCGCGCAGGAGATCTGCATCGCCACCGTCCAGGCCATCCCGCGCTACCGGGATCAGGGCAAGTCGTTCCTGGCGTTCGTGTACGGGATCTCGGCCAACAAGGTGGCCGACGCGTTCCGCCGCGCGCAGCAGCATCCGGCCTATCCGGTGGCGGAGTTCCCGGAGGAGGCATGCCCGGCCCCGGGGCCCGAGGAGATGGCCCTGGCCTCGGAGCGCCGCCGCGCGACCCGCGACCTGATGCAGGTGCTGGCACCGGCGCACCGCGAGGTGCTGGTCATGCGGATCGTGTTGGGGTGGACCGCCGCCCAGACCGCCGAGGCCATCGGGACCAGCCCGGGCGTGGTGCGGGTGATGCAGCACCGGGCGCTGAACAAGCTGCGCGCCCAGCTGGCCGCCGCCTCCTGAGCACGCGCGGCGTCGGTCAGTAGGACCCGTTGACGCCCAACACCTTCCGCAGCTCGTCCTCGGCCTCGACCGAGGTCACGAACAACAGTTCGTCCTCGCCTTCGAGCGGGTCGTCGGGCTGCGGAACGATCACCCGGCCACCCCGCAGAATCGTCACCAGCGCGGCATCGCGCGGGAGCGCGAGGGTGCGCACCGCCTTTCCGGCCAGCGCGGTATCGGCGGGCAGGGTGATCTCGACCAGATTCGCCTGACCCTGCCGCAGCGTCATCAGCCGCACCAGATCACCCACCGACACCGCCTCCTCGGCCAGTGAGGCCAGCAGGCGCGGGGTCGACACCGCGACGTCGACTCCCCACGAGCCGTCGAACAGCCACTCGTTGCGTGGATCGTTGACCCGGGCCACCACCCGCCGCACACCGAACTCGGTCTTGGCGAGCAGGCTGTACACCAGATTCACCTTGTCGTCGCCGGTCGCCGCGATGCAGACCTCGTAGTCCTGCAACCCCGCCTCCTCGAGCAGTTCCAGCTCGCAGGCGTCGCCGTGCACCCACGTCGCGGCGGGAGCGACGACCGGGTCGACGTGGTCGAGGCGGCGTTCGAGCAGCATCACCTCGTGCCCGCCGCGAAGGAGTTCCTGGGCGATGGAGCGGCCGACGGCACCCGCCCCGGCGATCGCTACTTTCACGATTGGTCCTCGGTCGAAGGGGGAGCGGCGGCGAGGGCGACGGCCTCGCCGACGGAGCCGGAGGCGGCGGCGATATAGACGATGTCATCGGCCTGCAACACCGTTTTCTTGGTGGGCACCACGCCCTGACTGAATCGGATGAGGACGGCCACGCGGGCGTGAATCACGTCCTCCAGATCCCGCACTGTACGCCCGTACCAGTCCTCGTGCAGGGGGAGCTCGATGACCGCGACGGTGCCGGTGGGGTCGCGCCAGCTGGTCGCCGCCGCGTCGCCGACGATCGTGCGCAGGAACCGATCGGTCGTCCAGGGCACGGTGGCAATGGTCGGGATGCCCAGCCGCTCGTAGACCGCGGCCCGCTTGGCGTCGTAGATGCGTGCCACCACGCGCTCCACGCCGAAGGTCTCCCGGGCGACCCGGGCGGCGATGATGTTGGAGTTGTCTCCGGAGGACACGGCGGCGAATGCGCCCGCCCGCTCGATGCCCGCCCGCTGCAGCACGTCCCGGTCGAAGCCGACCCCGGTCACCCGCTCACCGGAGAACTCCTTGCCGAGCCGCAGGAAGGCGCTCGGATCTCGATCGATCACGGCAACCTCGTGCCCGACCCGGACCAGGGCGCGGGCGAGCGAGGAGCCGACTCGGCCACACCCCATGATCACTACGTACACCGTGCCATCCCCAATTCGAAAACCGTGGTGTGCGGTCTGGTTCGTTATCGGAGGAACCGTACCCGCCGACGGTCCTTGCAGCCACATTCCCCCTGAGCGACCTCTCGAAACGCGGGTGGCCCGGCGCTGTGTGGCCTGGAACACCGCAGTTATGCTGGGGCGAGTGTCCAAGTTGACGACGGCCGTCAAACGCATGGTGGTCGGCCGCCCCTTCCGCAGTGATTCGCTGGGACATACCTTGCTGCCCAAGCGGATCGCACTGCCCGTTTTCGCCTCCGATGCGCTGTCGTCGGTCGCCTACGCACCGGAGGAGATCTTCCTGGTGCTGTCGGCGGCCGGGCTGTCGGCCTACGTCTACGCGCCCTGGGTGGGCCTCGCGGTCGCCGCGGTGCTCGCCGTGGTGGTGGCCTCCTATCGGCAGAATGTCCACGCCTACCCCTCCGGCGGCGGTGACTACGAGGTGGCGACGAAGAACCTCGGGCCGACCGCCGGGCTCACCGTCGGCAGCGCGCTGCTGGTCGACTATGTGCTGACCGTCGCGGTGTCGATCTCCTCGGCGGCCTCCAATATCGGGTCGGCCGTGCCCTTCGTCGCCACCCACAAGGTGCTGTTCGCGGTGGCGGCGATCGCGCTGCTGGCGGCGATGAATCTGCGCGGGGTGCGGGAGTCCGGCACCGCGTTCGCCATCCCCACCTACGCCTTCATGATCGGCATGGTCTTCATGCTGGGCTGGGGAATCGTGCGGATCGAGGTGTTCGGCGACGAGGTGCACGCCGAGTCCTACGGTTTCCAGCTGCATGGGGAGGATTCGCACCTGTACGGGATCGCGTTCGCATTCCTGCTGGCGCGGGCGTTCTCCTCCGGCTGTGCGGCGCTGACCGGTGTCGAGGCCATCAGCAACGGTGTTCCGGCGTTCCGGAAGCCCAAGTCGCGCAACGCGGCGACGACGTTGCTGATGCTCGGCCTGATCTCCATCACCCTGCTGCTGGGCATCATCCTGCTGGCCCGCCGGGTGGGTGTGGTGTACGCGCAGAATGTGTCCGATCTGGTGGGCGCGCCGGCGGGCTACGAGCAGAAGACGCTGATCGCGCAGCTGGCCCATGCGGTGTTCCAAGGCTTCCCCGCGGGCTTCTACTTCATCACCGTGGTGACAGCGCTGATCCTGGTGCTGGCGGCCAACACGGCGTTCAACGGGTTCCCGGTGCTCGGTTCCATCCTGGCTCAGGACCGATTCCTGCCCCGCCAGCTGCACACCCGCGGTGACCGGCTGGCCTTCTCCAACGGCATCTTGTTCCTGTCAGGTGCGGCCATCGCGTTCGTGGTGATGTTCGGGGCCGAGGTGACACGGCTGATCCAGCTCTACATCGTCGGTGTGTTCGTGTCGTTCGTGCTGAGCCAGACCGGCATGCTGCGGCATTGGACACGCTTGTTGCGCACCGAGACCGATCCGATCGTGCGTCGGCGGATGCTGCGGTCGCGGGTGATCAACGCGATCGGCCTCACCATGACCGGGGCGGTGCTGGTGATCGTGTTGATCACCAAGTTCCTGGCGGGTGCCTGGATCGCGATCGTCACGATGGCGGCGATCTTCGTGCTGATGCGGATGATTCGCAAGCACTACGACACGGTCGCCCGCGAGCTCGACGAGTATGTGGCCGACCAGGTCCTGCCCAGCCGCACCCATTCCATCGTGCTGGTGTCCAAGCTGCACCTGCCGACGCGGCGGGCGATCGCCTATGCGCGCGCGACGCGGCCCGACGTGCTGGAGGCGGTCACTGTCAACGTCGACGAACCCGACACCCGGCAGCTGGTGCGCGAGTGGGAGAACAGCGATATTCCGGTGCCGCTCAAGGTGATCGAGTCGCCGTATCGCGAGATCACCAAGCCGGTGGTGGATTACGTCAAGCGGGTGCGGCGGGCGTCGCCGCGCGATGTGGTGACCGTGTTCATTCCCGAATACGTGGTCGGGCACTGGTGGGAGCAGTTGCTGCACAACCAGAGTGCGCTGCGGTTGAAGGGGCGGCTGCTGTTCGAGCCCGGCGTCATGGTCACCAGCGTGCCGTGGCAGCTCAGCTCCTCGGCGAAGGCGCGGCAGCCGGGTCTGGTGAATGCTCCCGGTGCGGTGCGCCGCGGTTATGAGGAGCGATCGTGACCGTGCGAACCGATAATGGTTGGGAGGGAATGCTTCTCGAGCTGCGATTGGGTCCTCCCGGGCACGGCGGGTTCTGCGTGGCGCGGCACGAGGGGCGGGTGGTGTTCGTGCGGCACGGGCTGCCGGGGGAGTTGGTGCGGGCGCGGGTGACCGAGGATCGCGGCAAGTCGTTCTGCCGTGCCGAGGCGGTGGAGGTGCTGGAGGCGTCGCCGGACCGGGTACCGGCGACCTGTCCGGTGTCCGGGCCCGGCGGGGCGGGGTGCTGCGACTTCTCCTTCGCCACGCCCGAGGCCCAGCGCGCGCTGAAGGCCGCCGTGGTGACCGAGCAGCTGCGGCGGCTGGCCGAGTGGGAGACCAAGGTCACGGTCGAACCGATCCCGTTGGGTGACAACGGGAATTCGGAGACCGGGGGCTGGCGGACGCGTATTCGGCTGGTGGTCGACGACGAGGGTCGTGCCGGGATGCACCGCTATCGCAGCAGCGACGTGATCACGGATCTGCGCTGCCCACAACCGATGGCGGGAGCCCTGGACGGGATCGCCGACAGCCGGTGGACGCCGGGAGCCGAACTCGTGATCGCCGTCGACGACGACGGATTGCGGCACATCGTGGAGTTGGCACCGCCGAAATCGGGACGGCGATCCGGCGGCGATCGGCGCAGTACCACCGCGCGGCGCGCCGCCACGCACGGTCCCCGTCCCGAGCGGGTGATCGAAGGCAGCGGTCGCGCAGTGCAATACGTGGCAGGCCGCCGCTGGGAGGTCTCGGCGACCGGATTCTGGCAGCCGCATCGCGGTGCGGCCCAGTGGTATTCGGATGTCGTCGCCGACTGGGCCGACGCGTCCCCGGGCGCACTGGCGTGGGATCTCTACAGCGGCGCAGGCGTTTTCGCGGCCCGTCTGGCCGAGCAGGTCGGCCCGGAGGGCAGCGTGCTGGGCGTCGAATCCTCGCGTTCCGCGGTCGCCGACGGCACCGCCGCCCTGCGCGACCTCCCTCAGGCCGAACTCCGAGCCCACCGCGTCGAACGCTGGCTCGACGACCGGATCCTCTCCGCCCCACCCCAAGTCGTGGTCCTCGACCCACCCCGCGCAGGCGCAGGCAAGGACGTCATCACCGCCCTCACCGCCCCCCTCCCGGCCCGCATCGTCCACATCGGCTGCGACCCCGCCGCTTTCGCCCGCGACCTCGGCCTCTACCGCAGCGCGGGCTACACCCCCACCCACCTCCGCGCCTTCGACGCCTTCCCGGCCACCCACCACGTCGAATGCCTGGCACTCCTCGAACCCACCCCCTGACCCCGCCGCCCGGCCTGGCGGCCGGGCGGCGGGGATGCGAGTAGACCGGTCTCACGCATAGCGGGTAGACCGGTCTCACGTATGTCGATACAGGTCGGCCGGGGTTCTTCACCATTCCCGACGGGGCTAGTCCAACTGCCAAGTCACTCGGAGGGTGGTGGAGAGCTCGGATTCGCCGTATTCGAGGGGGATGGGGGAGGCGCTGGCTTCGGCCGACATGAATTGGACCGCGCGGGTGGGGATGGGTGGGGTGGTCGGGGCGGTGTTTTCGGTGATCTCCAGGACCTGGCCGAGGGTGCGGCCGGCGCGGGCGGCGTACTGGTCGGCCTTGGCGCGGGCGTTGTCCCAGGCGGCGTCGCGGGCGCGGGTCAGCAGGGCCTCCTGGTCGGCGAAGGTGAGGTTCAGCCCGCCCAGGCGCACGTCGTCGCCGCCCGCGTCGACGGCATGGCCGATGATCGTCGCCGGATCCGGCGTGTCTTGGGCCTCGACGCGCAGCGACACCGTCAGCGAGGTGCTCGCGACATAACCGGTGATGCGGGAGCCACCGCCCTCGACCCAGGTGGTCTCGGTGTGCACCGACAGGCCGCTGGTGGCGATATCGGCCGATCGGACGCCGTCGGCCCGCAGCTTCGCCGTGACCGCGGTGGTGCGCTCGGCGGCGTTGTGGTAGGCCAGAGCCACTGTGCTGGCGCGGGTTTCGATGGAAATCGACACCTCCATGCGGTCGGGTGTGGCGGCGGCGGTGCCGTGCCCGAAGGTGGTCACCGTCGCGGTGGTGCGGGACTGGTCGGCGGTCACAGGGATCCCTTCTGTCTCCGAGAGTGGCTGCGGCACAGCGCACCGCCCACACTATCGGCGCGCGGATATGCCGAGGCTCACATATCGGACGGATGTCGCGAGTAGCTTGCCGTTCCCGTCCTCGGGACTCGACACGGCTCCGTAGACTGTCCCAAACAGACGAGCCATCCAGAGGAGCGATAGCGGTGGGAGTTCTTTCCCGGGTCGATACGCCCGAGGACCTGCGGCGGCTGACGGTACCGGAACTGCACGAGCTGGCGGAGGAGATCCGCGAGTTCCTGGTCCGCAAGGTCGCGGTGACGGGCGGTCATCTGGGACCGAACCTCGGTGTGGTGGAGCTGACGATCGCCCTGCACCGCACCTTCGATTCGCCCGCGGATCCGATCGTCTTCGACACCGGTCACCAGGCCTACGTGCACAAGATCCTGACCGGCCGCAAGGACGGCTTCGACCGGCTGCGCAAACAGGGCGGCCTGTCCGGCTATCCCAGCCGCGCCGAGAGCGCCCACGACTGGGTGGAGTCCTCGCACGCCTCCGCGTCGCTGTCCTATGCCGACGGCCTGGCCAAGGCGTTCGCGCTGACCAAACAGCGCCGCCACGTGGTGGCTGTGGTCGGTGACGGCGCGCTGACCGGCGGTATGTGCTGGGAGGCGCTGAACAATATCGCCGCCGGGCCGGACCGCTCGCTGATCATCGTGGTCAACGACAACGGGCGCTCGTATTCGCCCACCATCGGCGGGCTGGCCGACCGGCTGACCGCGCTGCGGATGCAGCCCGCCTACGAGCAGGCACTGGATGTGACCAAACGGTTCGTTCAGGGCATCCCGCACGTCGGCGGCTCGGCCTACTCGATGCTGCACGCGCTCAAGGCCGGGATCAAGGATGCCGTCGCGCCGCAGGAGCTGTTCAGCGATCTGGGCCTGAAATACGTCGGCCCGGTCGACGGCCACGACATCGTCGCCCTGGAGGCGGCGCTGCGCCGGGCCAAGGATTTCGGCGGGCCCGTCATCGTGCACGCCGTGACCCAGAAGGGCCGCGGCTATCAGCCGGCCGAGGATCACGAGGCCGATCAGATGCATTCGATCGGGGTGATCGACCCCGAGACCGGCGAGCCGATGGGCGGCAGCGCGGTCGGCTGGACGTCGGTGTTCTCCGACGAACTCATCCGCCAGGCCGAGCAGCGCGACGATATCGTCGCGCTCACCGCGGCCATGCCCGGGCCGACGGGGCTGACCCCGTTCGGCGAGCGGTTCCCGCATCGCATGTTCGACGTCGGCATCGCCGAGCAGCACGCCATGACCTCGGCCGCGGGTCTGGCCCTGGGCGGTCTGCACCCGGTGGTGGCCATCTACTCCACCTTTCTCAACCGCGCCTTCGACCAGCTGCTGATGGATGTGGCGCTGCTGAAGCTGCCGGTCACCCTGGTGCTGGATCGCGCCGGTATCACCGGTGACGACGGCGCCAGCCACAATGGCATGTGGGATATGTCGGTGCTGGGCATCGTGCCCGGCATCCGGGTCGCCGCCCCGCGCGATGCCGCCACGCTGCGGGAGGAATTGGCCGAGGCCTTGGCCGTGCACGACGGCCCGACCGCCCTGCGGTTCCCGAAAGGCGCTGTCGCCGAGGAGCTTTCGGCCGTGGAGCGGCTGGACGGCGTGGACGTGCTGCGCATGCCCGAGGGCGGCGCGGCGCAGACGGTGCGCGGCGATGTGTTGCTGGTGGCGGTCGGCCCATTCGCGCAGACGGCGGTGCGAGCCGCCGACCTCCTTGCGGCGGAAGGTATTTCGGTGACCGTGGTGGACCCGCGCTGGGTGCTGCCGGTCTCGGACACCCTCGTCAAACTGGCCGAGAACTATCGCCTGGTGGTGACCGTCGAGGACGGTGGCCTGCACGGCGGCGTCGGCTGCACGGTCTCGGCGAAGTTGCGCGCCGCCGGACTGGACGTGCCGACCCGCGATATCGGTGTGCCGCAACGGTTCCTGGATCACGCCTCGCGGGCGCAGATCCACCAGGAACTGGGTTTGACACCGGCCGCCATCGCCCGCCGCGTCACCGGATGGCTTGCCGGTAACGCCTGAACGGCGGCGGTTCTTCTGTCCGTTTTCTGAACGGCGGCGGTTCTATCCATTTTCTAACCGTTCTCGAACGGTCTCCCAGCACTGGGCCCATACCGTCGACGGCGTTCGACAAGCCGGACGGAAATCGTCCCCGAGCGCAGGAGATATGCCCATGCCGTTGTACACCCTTCGCCGCCTCGTCGTCGCCGGAATCGCCGGAGGCGCCGCCACCGTGGCTCTGGCATTGCCGGCCGTGGCAGGGGCGCAGGTCCCGTTATCGTCCGGGTCGGCCTCGTCCGGGTCCGGGTCGTCGGGGCCGGACGTCGCGGGCCCGGTGATCGTCTCGCCGGACGGTCCGGGCGCGGGGCCCGCGATCGTCTCGCCGGGCGGCCCGGGGCGGGGTCCGGTGATCGTGTCGCCGGGCGGCCCGGGGCCCGGTCCCGTGATCGTGGACCGTGACGGGCCCGGTCACTGCTATACCGTGCCCTCCGATCGCGGCCAGATGATCACCTGCACCCGGCCGTAACAAGCGCCGCCCGTGGCTATCGTCGGAACCGTGAACAGTCGAGTACTGGTGGTGGACGACGACACCAGGGTGCTGACGTCGGTGGCGCGGGGGCTGCGGTTGTCGGGTTTCGAGGTCGACACCGCGGCCGACGGCGCCACCGCGCTGGCATGCATCGCCGCGAGCACCCCCGCGGCGATGGTGCTGGACCTGAACATGCCGCACCTGGACGGCGTCCAGGTCGTCACCGCCCTGCGGGCGTTGGGTAACGAGATCCCGATCTGCGTGCTCAGCGCCCGCTCGGAGGTGACCGACCGGATCGGTGCTCTCGAGGCGGGCGCGGACGACTACCTGACAAAGCCGTTCGACCTGGGTGAGCTGGCGGCCCGGCTGCGCGCCCTGCTGCGCCGGGTGCCCGCGCCCGCGGTCGATCCCGGCCGCACGGTCGTCGGGCCGCTGACCGTGCTGCCCGGCGCCCGCCGCGCCTACGTCGACGATCGGCCGCTGGATCTCACCAAGCGCGAATTCGATCTGCTGGCGGCGCTGGCCGCCGCGCCCGGGCAGGTGTTCAGTCGCGCACAACTCCTGGATCGTGTGTGGGGTTACGACTTCCGCACCCAGACGAAGGTGGTGGATGTCTTCGTGGCCTATCTGCGCCGCAAGATCGAGGCAAGCGGCTGCCCGCGACTGGTGCACACCGTCCGCGGCGTCGGCTTCGTCCTGCGGGTGGAACCGTGAGGCGGCCGCTGTCGCTGCGCGCCCGAGTCGCCGTCGCCGGCGCCGCCACCGCGGCCCTCGTCGTCGTGGCGATGAGCGCGGTGTTCTTCGCCCTGGCCCCCTCCGGCACCGAACAGCAGGTCGATTCGACGGTGCGCGCGCTGCGCATCACCAGAGCCGCCTCCGGCGAGGCGGATCCCGCCCGGAGCCCGACCGCACCGACACCCCCTGCTTCCCTCGGGGTCGGTGGCGCGTCCGCTCCGGGCGGGCCGGGGGTGCCTTCGCCGGGGGAGGCGGCCGCTCCGGGCGGGCCGGTGCTCGGAACGCAGGGCGCGCATGGTGCGGGCGCTCCCGGGTCCGGTGCGGGGGTTTCGGGGCCGCGGATATTTCTGTCCGACGGGGGACCCGGTTCCGGACCGCCGGAACCGTTCCTGTCGTGGGATCTGCCCGCGAAGATCGGGAAGGGGGACACCATGCTGGTGGCTGCCGCGGTGCCGAAGCAGGCGGTGGCGGATACTGTTGCGGCGCAAAGGAATCGCATCGTTGCGGTGGGTGCGGGGGCAATCGTGGTGGCCGCCGCGCTGGGGTGGTTGTTCGCACATCGTGCGGTGCTGCCGCTTCGGCGGTTGACCACGGCCACCAAGGGGGTGGGGACGCGGCTGTCGCTGGAGGTGCCGCCGACGAAGGGAACCACCGAAACCGCCGAACTGACCGCGGCGATGAATCAGATGCTCGAGCGCATCGCCGACGAACGCCGCCATACCGCCGACGCACTGGCCGCCGCACGGGACTTCGCGGCCACCTCGGCGCACGAACTGCGGACGCCACTCACCTCCATGCGCACCGATCTGCAGGTGCTGCGCACAATGGAGGTGTCCGAACGCGAACGCCTCGACATTCTCGACGATGTGCTGACGACTCAGCAGTCGGTGGAGGACACCCTGGCGGCGCTCGAACGGCTGGCACTGGGCGAATTGACCACCGAGGACGATTTCGACGAGGTCGACCTGGACGAACTGATCGATCAGGTCGTCGAGGACGCGGGCGGGAACCACCCGGAGGTGACGGTCACCTCCACCGTCGCCGAGCCGCTGCCCATCCAGGGACTGGCGGCGGGTCTGCGGAGCATCCTCGACAATGCGGTGACCAACTCGGTGCGCCACGGCCGAGCCACCCGCGTGGACGTCGCCGCTCGGAGGATCGACGGCGACATGGTCGAACTGACCGTGGACGACAACGGATCCGGCGTACCGCCCGGCGACCGAGAGCGAGTGTTCGAACGGTTCGCCCGCGGTGCCACCGGCGCCGCGGGTAGCGGCCTCGGCCTCGCCCTCGTCGCGCAGCAGGCCCGATTACACGGCGGCGCGGTGCGATTGGACGATAGCCCGCTCGGCGGCGCCCGGCTGCGGGTCACTCTCCGCGCGCACCCCGACCGGCCCGCCGCGGAAACATCCACCGCGCTGGACACTTCGCGTAGATTCTGAAACAGGTTACAGTTTCAGGTATCGCCGGTAGGAGTCCGCATGTCGTTCGTGCTCGTCGAAAAGCCGCGTCCGCAGGTCGCATTGGTCACCCTGAACCGGCCGGAGCGGATGAACGCGATGGCCTTCGACGTCATGGTCCCGCTGCGCGAGACGCTGGAGGCGGTGGCCGCCGACAACGATGTGCGGGTGGTGGTGCTCACCGGGGCGGGGCACGGCTTCTGCTCCGGCGCGGACCTGCAGGGGGCGGGGAAGGTGCCCAATATCGGCGGCCTCACCCGCACCAGCATCGCCCGGCGCTCGATGGATCTGCTCAACGACGTCATGGTCGCGCTGCGCCGGATGCATCAGCCGGTGATCGCCGCGGTCAACGGTGCCGCGATCGGCGGCGGATTCTGTCTGAGCATGGTGACCGATATCCGCATCGCCTCCGAGGACGCCTACTTCCGCGCGGCCGGTATCAACAACGGCCTGACGTCGGCCGAACTAGGGATCAGCTACCTGCTGCCGCGGGCCATCGGCGCGTCGCGGGCGTTCGAGATCATGCTGTCGGGCCGTGACGTCGATGCCGCCGAGGCCGAACGCATCGGCCTGGTCTCGCGCACGGTCCCGGCCGACAAACTCCTGGACACCTGCTACGACCTGGCCGAGCGCATCATCGGCTACAGCCGGGTCGGCACGGAACTGACCAAGCGGATGCTGTGGAGCGGGCTCGAGGCCGGTGCCTTCGAATCGCATATGCAGCACGAGGGCATGTCGCAGCTGTATGTGCGGTTGACGACGGAGAATTTCGACGAGGCCATCCGTGCGCGCCGTGACCGGCGCCCGCCGATCTACGAGGACTGACTCCCGAACAACGCCGTCACCAGACGCGGTACGGCCAGCTCGCGTTGCCAGGCCCGCGCGCCGCCCGCGATCAGAAACTCGTCGATCGCGCGCTCCGGATCCTCCGGCACGGTGCCCGAACGAAACTCGGGCAGCCCGTCCCAGCACAACCGGCGCAGCAGATCGGGGGTGAGCAGATTCTCCACCGGCACCAGGTATTCGGCCGACAGTTCCGCCATGGCGGCGCGGGCTGCGGTGAGGCGGGCCGCCGCCTCGGGATCGCGGCGCTCCCAGCGGTTCACCGGCGGCGGACCGTCATAGGGCTGACTGAGCGTCGGCAGCTCCGAATCCGACAGGGAGCGAGCGCGTTCCACCGCGGCGAGCCACTCCCGGGAATAGCGGCGCTGCCGCGGCCCGCCGAATATCGGCAGCGCGCGAAGCTGTGCGACCGACTTCGGATCCGCCTCGGCGGCGGCGATGATCGCCGAATCCGGCAGGATCCGGGCCGGTGCCACATCCCGGGAGCGGGCCAATTGGTCGCGCGCGGTCCACAATTCGCGCACGATGGCGAGCTGACGGGGGCGGCGCAGGGTATGGATGCCGGAGGTGCGCCGCCACCGGTCGGCCTTCGGCGGTGTCGGTTCGGTGCGGCGCACATGCTCGAATTCCTGTGCCGCCCACTCGGATTTGCCCTGATCGTCGAGGATGGCGGCCACCGCGTCGCGCAGTTCCAGCAGCAACTCCACATCCAGCGCGGCATAGTTGAGCCACTCGGCGGGCAGCGGCCGCGTCGACCAGTCGGCGGCGCCGTGGCCCTTGCGCAGCTCGCGGCCCAGCAGCTTCTCCACCATCGCCGCCAGACCCACCCGTTCGAGACCGGCCAGCCGCCCACCCAGTTCGGTGTCGAACAGCCGCGCCGGACGCAGCCCCAGCTCCGCCAGACCGGGTAGATCCTGATCGGCCGAGTGCAGCACCCACTCCAGCTCGTTGATCGCCTGCGCCAGCGGCGTCAGCGCACCGTCGACCGGGATCGGATCGATGAGGAAGGTTCCGGAGCCTTTGCGCCGCAACTGGATCAGGTATGCGCGGTTGGAATAGCGGAAACCCGAGGCGCGCTCGGCGTCCACGGCCAGGGGGCCGGTGCCGGCCGCCAGCCGGGCTGCGGCGTCGGCGATGTCCGCCGCGGCGTCCAGCACGGGTGGCACGCCGTCGGCGGGTGCCAGCAGTGGGGCAGCGGTGGCATTCCCTCCAACCCCACCCGGGAAATTATCGGACTCGTCGGGCATAGCCCAGAACTTTACGTGGCGGTCAGAACCGGTCGTCGGCAATCTGCGGACGCGGCCGCAAATGGGTGATGCCGGCGGGCGGCAAACCCGCCGCATAGGCCAGTACTTCGCAGAAGGCTTCCACGTGGGGTCCGAGCCGGGTCGAGCCCACCGTCCACGAGGCCCGTAGCTCCAGCTGATAGGCGCGCGGCGGTCCGGCGATGTCGCCGTAACGGACCGAGCTGGTGGATGTGACCGTGCCACCCAACGCGGTGAACGGTTCCGCCCGCGATTCCAGCGCATCCACCAGCCAGCTCCACGCCACCTCCGGGAGCAGCGGATCGCCGGCCAGTGCGGCGTCGATATCGGCCTGGATGTAGGCGACCAACCGGAACACGCCGTGCCACGCCTCATGCCCGTTGGGGTCGTGTAACAGGATCAGCCGCCCGAAGGCGTCGCCCTCCGAATCCACCGGAATCACGTTCGTGTCCGGATGTTTGACCTCGGCCCCGATGGCGTATGAATAGGGTGCCAGGCGTTGCGGCGGCCGGATCGGTGCGAGCTCGATCCGGGGGTGCACGGATGCGGTGCCCATCGCATCGACCGCGGCGCGAAACTGGGCTGGTTCGCTGTCGGGGCCCGGGGTCGGTGCGGCGCCGTCGCGGAAGTCGAGCGGTGTCACGCCTGTGAACCTAGACCTGAACCGGTCGGCGCGGTCGGAGGCGCGCCGCTGGCGGCGCATACGATAGCGGGGATGATTACACCAACTCGCCGCCGGTTGTCCGACGCGCCGTTCCTTGCCGCCGCCACCGGCGGCACCCCGAGCCGGCGCCCCGTGTGGTTCATGCGGCAGGCCGGGCGGTCGCTGCCCGAGTACCGGGAGCTGCGGGCCGGGGTCGGCATGCTGGAGTCCTGTTTCGATCCGGAGCTGGTGTGCGAGATCACCCTGCAGCCGATCCGGCGCCACCGCGTGGATGCCGCGATCCTGTTCTCCGACATCGTGGTTCCGCTGAAGGCGGCCGGGATCGACCTCGACATCGTGGCCGGGGTCGGGCCGGTGGTGGCGCAGCCGGTGCGCAGCGCCGCGGATGTGCGGGCCGTGCCGCGGTTGCGGCGCGAGGAGGTGGGCGCGGTCACCGAGGGTGTGCGGCTGCTGGTGGACGAGCTCGGTGACACTCCGCTGATCGGATTCGCCGGGGCGCCTTTCACTCTCGCCTCGTACCTGGTGGAGGGCGGGCCGAGCCGCCATCACGAGCGCACCAAGGCGATGATGCTCGCCGATCCGGACACCTGGCACGAGCTGCTGGGCGTGCTCACCGACATCACGATCGAATTCCTGCGCGCCCAGCTGGCCGCCGGTGTGGACGCGGTGCAGCTGTTCGATTCGTGGGCCGGGGCGTTGCCGCTGGCGCAGTACCGGGAGTTCGTGCTGCCGCATTCGGAGCGGGTGTTCGCCGAGATCGCCGACGCGGGCGTGCCGCGCATCCATTTCGGCGTCGGCACCGGTGAGCTGCTGGGTGCCATGGGTGAGGCGGGCGCCGATGTGGTCGGCGTCGACTGGCGGGTGCCGCTGACCGAGGCGGTCCGGCGCGTGGGCGCCGGAAAGGCGTTGCAGGGCAACCTGGATCCGGCGGTCCTGTTCGCCGGCGCCGAGGTGATCGAGCGCGAGGTCCGCCGCATCGCCCACGAGGCCGACGAGGCCCTGGCACTGGGCGCCACCGGACACATCTTCAACCTCGGCCACGGTGTACTTCCCGACACCGACCCAGGCGTGATCACCGCCACCGTCGAGCTGATCCACAGTCTGTCCTCACCCCTGTGATCGATGCCCCGCCGAACCACCGCCGGGGAACCGGTACCTTGCACAACAGCGGCGTCCCGTCGGCGGTATACCGCACCGTGCGCGAACCGGTGATCGGGGTATGGGCGGGTGTATGGCGCCCACTGTGACAAGGAGAGGTCGATGCGTATCGCGGTGGTGGGAGCCGGAATCAGCGGGCTGGTCGCGGCATATCGCTTGCGAATGGCCTTGGGGGACGACCTCGAGCTGACGCTGGTGGAGCAGGGCGAGCGGGTCGGTGGGATTCTGTACACCGGTGAGCTCGCGGGGGATCCGGTGGATCTGGGCGCCGAGGCGTTCGTGGGGCGACGGCCCGAGATCCCTACGCTGCTGCGGGAATTGGGGATCGAGGACCAGTTGGTGTATCCGGCCGGGCGTCGGCCGCTGATCTGGTCGGATGGGACGGCTCATCCGCTGCCGGAGCGGACGCTGATGGGCATTCCGGCCGGGCCGGATGCGGTGGCCGGGCTGGTGGACGAGGCGACGCTGGTACAGATCGCGGACGAACCGAATCGGCCGCTGCGATGGACCCGCGGCGGGGATGTCTCGGTGGCGGAGCTGGTGGCCGACCGGTTCGGCGAACAGGTCGTGCGGCGCAGCGTCGATCCGCTGCTCGGCGGCGTCTATGCGGGACTGGCGGGCACGATCGGCATCCGAGCGGCACTGCCGACCCTGGTCGCGGCCCTCGACGCGGGGGCGGCGAATCTGACACAGGCGGTCCGCGAGGCGCTGCCACCGCCGTCGACCGCGCCGGTGTTCGGCGGTATCCGCGACGGCTACCGGGTGCTGCTCGACGCGCTGCTCACGGCCGCCCAGCCGAAGCTGGAAACCGGTACGTCCGCAACGGGGCTGGAGCGCACCGCGCACGGCTGGCGGCTGGATCCGGTCGGAGACGTCGACGCCGTGGTTCTCGCGACCCCGGCGCCGATCACGGCGCACCTGCTGCACGAGGTCGCGCCCGACGCGGCACGTGCTGCCGGGCAGATCGAGCTGTCGTCCTCGGCGGTGGTGGCACTGGCGCTGCCCGCCGATACCCCGCTGCCCGACAATTCCGGTGTCCTCGTCGCCACCGGAGAGCCCCTGCGCGCCAAGGCGTTCACGCTGTCCAGCCGCAAATGGACCCATCTGGCCGAGCGCGAGGTCGCACTCGTGCGCGCCTCGTTCGGCCGCTTCGGCGACGACACCCCGCTGTCCTGGTCGGATGCGGAGTTGATCACCGCCGCCACCGAGGACCTGTCGACGGTCACGGGCCTGACGATCACCCCGTTGGAAGCGGTCACCCAGCGCTGGCGCGGCGGCCTGCCGCAATACACCCCCGGCCACACCGACCGCGTCGCAACGATCGAAGCCGCAATCGCCGACCTGCCCGGCCTCGCCGTCGCCGGTGCCTACCTGCACGGCGTCGGCGTCCCCGCCTGCGCCGCCTCCGGAACCGCCGCCGCCCGCCGCATCCTCGAGACGCCGCCCCGCTGATCGCCCGGCACCGGCGCGGTCGGTGAGGATCGTGCGCGACGGGTGCGGCTTGCGGCGCAGAAGGTTCGCGAGCAGAGCGAGGATCGTCGATGTCATGCCCGCAGCGTGGCAGCGGCCACCGACAACCGAAGCTATCCGCACCCCTTCCGTACAAACGCACCCGTTGTTGTCGGCATGTCGTCGGTGTGTCGCACGCAACGGGTGCGACTGCGCACGACGAGAAAAGCGGGTGGCACGATAGGCATATGGCGCGACTCGACTACCAGGCCCTCAACTCCACCATCCGCTACCTGATGTTCTCGGTGTTCCAGGTGCAGCCCGGCGTGCTGGGTGAGGACCGGGAAGCGGCGATCAAGGAGGCGCGGGAGTTCTTCGACTCGCTCGCCGACCGTGGGGTCGTGCTGCGTGGCCTGTACGACGTGGCCGGGATGCGCGCGGACGCCGACTTCATGATCTGGTCGCACGCCGAGCGGATCGAGGATCTGCAGGCCGCCTACGCCGACTTCCGCCGCACCACCGAACTGGGCCGAGCCAGCGCCCCGGTGTGGAGCAATGCCGCCATCCACCGCCCGGCCGAGTTCAACAAGAGCCACATCCCGGCGTTCCTGGCCGGTGAGGAGCCCGGCAAGTACATCTGCGTGTACCCGTTCGTGCGCTCCTACGAGTGGTACCTGCTGCCCGACGAGCAGCGCCGCAAGATGCTGGCCGACCACGGCAAGCAAGCCCGCGGCTATCCGGATGTGCGGGCAAACACCGTCGCCTCGTTCGCCCTCGGCGACTACGAGTGGATCCTCGCCTTCGAGGCCCCGGAACTGCACCGCATCGTCGACCTCATGCGCGATCTGCGCGCGACCGAGGCCCGCCTGCACGTGCGCGAGGAGGTGCCGTTCTTCACCGGCCCCCGCGTCGATGTGGACCAGCTGATCAACGCCCTGCCCTGACCGAACCCCCGGCCATCCCGGGGCATGCACGTCGCGGACGGGCACGCGTACCGTGTGCCCGTCTCAGCGGGTTGTGTTGTCCGAGGGGTTCAGTCGCAACGCGATCGAGTTGATGCAATAGCGCTTGTCGGTCGGGGTCGGATAGCCCTCGCCCTCGAAGACATGGCCGAGATGGCTGTGGCAGTTCGCGCACAGCACCTCCACGCGCCGCATGCCGAGCGAATCGTCCGACCGCAGGATCACCGCATCGGAGTCCGCGGGATCGAAGAACGACGGCCACCCGCAGTGCGAATGGAATTTCTCGGTGCTGCGGAACAGCTCGGCGCCGCAGGCCCGGCACGCGTAGACGCCCTCGGTCTCGGTATCGGTGTATTCGCCGGTGAACGCCCGTTCGGTGCCGGCCTCGCGCAGAACCGCGTACTCCTGCGGGCTCAGCCGCGCCCGCCATTCCTGCGGCGTGAGCTGAATCTTCGGCGCGGGCAGCGAGGTGTCGGGGTCGGAACTCATAAGCCGAGTCTAATGACTGGCCGGGGTCAGCTCAGCCTGCCTGCTCCCGTCGGCCGGTCGGGCACCACGCTCGGCACCCGGGCGCAGGAACACCGGATCGATGCCCTCCGCCAGCCGTCCGTCGCGCCGCGCGGCCAGATACCGGTCGCCCAGCACGCAGAACACCACGATCAGCAGCAGACCCCACCCGAAGGTGACCCGAAGATATTCCAGCGCCCGTCCGGTGCTCTGCCAGTGATCCAGCAGCCACTTGTCGTAGGTCATGAATCCGAAGATCGCCAGCCATGCGGGCCAGTTGCGCAGCACCGAATTTCGCAGCACCACGGTCATCAGGAACGGGAACAGCATCATCGAGTAGTACTGCTGTCCCAGGCCCGACAGCAGGAACCACGCGGTCAGGATGACCCCGGAGGCGGTGCACACGAAGAACAGCTCGTCGTTGCGGTAGTAGCGGTACAGCAGCCACAGCGAGATCAGCACCAGCACACCCATGACGATGCGCATACCCCAGGTCAGCCACTCCGGCAGCCCGTAGTAGCCGGCATTGCCCACGATCGCGCTGTTGAAGTAGTCGCGATTCTCGAGCAGGTATGGCAAGGTCCGGCGCACGAAGTCCATCGGATCGGTGATCAGCGGCCACGCAATGACATTCAGCACCAGCGGCACGCCCAGCGAGGTGATGAAGACCTGCCACTGCCGGCGCGCCAGTGGAATCAACAGCAGCGGAGCGAGAGTCGGCTTGACGGCGATCGTCAACCCCATGACGACACCGGCCAGCAGGTCGCGGCGCGCGAGCAGCAGGTGGATGAACACCACCTCCGCCAGCAGGACAACTCCGTTCACATTGCCGAACGCCAGTGTGTTCATGACGGTTTCGGACAGGAACATCAGCAGGAGCAGCAGCGGCGCGGCCGGGGAGGAGAGCCGGAACTTGAACAGCCGCAGCAGCAGATACCAGGCGAGGATGATGGCCAGGGCATTGAGCCCCATGAAGCACCACTTCGACTTCTCGGGGTCGATGATCGCCAGCGGCGCGATCAGCAGCGTGCCGCTGGGCGGGTACAGGTAGTGCGGATCGACGTAGTCGAAGTTCTCGTTGTAGACGGCTCGATGGTTCAAAAACGCCAGCGACGCCCGATAGACCGGCGCGAAGTCGTCGGTGATCGTGAAGTTGGTGGCCTTGACCACGATCCGGTGCAGCACAGTCATGACCGCGAACGGCCACAGAGCGAAGTTCAGGACCTCGGCGGTGGTGCGAGCGGTTCGAGGCTCGAGCTGACGAAACAACACTGGGGCACGGTACACCGGAACGGGCCCGAATGGTTGGCCGGACCCGCCCTCTGGCATGCCGATCTCGGCTCAGGGGCCGCGAACCGCCGAGCGGAGCGAGGCCATCGAACACAGACCGTAACTCAGGCGGGGCAGGCGGTGCCGTCGGCGGGCAGTTTCGCGTCCTTCAGGTACTCGGTCACCGCTTGCTGTGCGCAGGCGGAGTGATTGGCCACCGGATGCCCCCATCCCTGCCACCGGACGCTGGCGATCGTCGCACCCGCCCGGCCGAGCACCCCGGTCACCATCGGCAGCCCGTCCACGCCGACCACGGGGTCGGCGGCGGCGCCGAGGACCAGCACCGGCAGCGCCAGCTTGGTCGGCAGCGGCGCGGGATCGGGGACCGGCCAGGCGCTGCACGCCATCAGGCGCACGGCCGCGTCCTGTCCGAAGACCGGATACTGGGCCGACCAGGTGGGCACCAGTTGCCTGGCGCGCTCGAGTGTTGCGGGCTGCTGGTTGTCGCTGCAGCGGGCGACGAACTGCCCGTCGGAGGCGACGGCCGCCGATTCCCGTTGCACCAGTTGGCCGATCGGGCCGCGGTCGCCCCGCCCGGCGGCCGACAGCGCATCCGCCAGCTCGCCGACGTGGGCGGCCTGATCGGCGCGCGGATCGCCGAGGAATGCGGAGATCGTGGTCAGCAGCGCGCCCGCGGACAGGTCACCGAGTCCGCCGCTGCGGGCCCGGTTCACCAGATCGAGCACCGCACCACGCGGGTCGGCGCCCAGCGAGCAGCTCAGCGCGGCGCAGCGCTGGGCGAAGGCGGTCAACGCCGCCTCGGCCCCCTTGACCCGCTGTTCGGCCCGCGTGGCGGCGTCGGCCTCCACGGCCTGCGGTGCGTCCAGGACCAGCCGCGCCAGATGGTCGCCGTACTTGGCGGCGTAGCTCAGCGCGACCTGTGCGCCGTTCCCGGCGCCCAGGAGTGCGATCCGGTCCACCTGCCACTGCTTGCGCAGCTGCTCGATGTCGTCGGCGGCGTGGGCGGCGTCGAAGGTGCGCTGATACGGCTGCAGGAAGTCCGTGCAGGCGACGGTGGCGTCCTGGCTCAGTTTCGCCATCGCCTCGATCTGATCGCCGGAGGCGAATTGGGCGCTGTCGGCCAGGGCGCGGCGGGTGTCCGCATGCAGGCAGTCGATCGACTGCGAACTGCCGATGCCGCGCCGATCCACCGCGACGACCGGATGCGCGGTCAGGATCGCCCCGGCCGGTCCGGTGGCCAGGCCCGCGAGGGTCGCGGTGGACGATCGGTCCGCGCCCGAGGTCAGCACCAGCGGCGCGGCGTCGGTGGGGGTCTGCGGCAGCCGGGCCCGCACCGCGGCATTGCGGAAGGTGCCCAGCACCGTGCCGCCGGCATCGATCCCGGTGGAGTATTCGGCACATTCGAAGATCAGTCCCGGCGGGGGCGCGCCCAGTCCCAGCTTGCCGAAGGTCGGGGCCGCGCAGTCGTGCCAGCTCAGATCGGTCTTGGGAACCTCGGCTCCGGGCGGCGGCGCGGGGGCGGACGAGGTGGTCGGTGTGCCGGCCCGGTGCGGGCGCTCGACCGCGACGCCGGGGCGGTCCGAGGGCCCCGCACCGCAGGCGGCGGTGAGCACAACCGTCAGCGACGACGACACCAGCAGGGCGGCCCGAGTCCAGCGCATGCGCTACAGCCTGCCAGGTTCGGTGCGTTGCTTCAGCTCTGGGTGTGGGCGCGTTCCCAACGGGTCAGCACCGTACCGTCGTCGTCGAGCAGCGCGTGCACCATCGCCATCGGCGTGGGCAAGGCGTTGGGCGACACCGCAATTCGCCCCGCGGTACCGCCGACGAGCAGCGGTGACACGGTCAGGCACAGCTCATCGACGGCACCGGCGACGATCAGCTCGCCGAACAGCGACGGCCCGCCCTCGCACAGCACCCGCAGCAGCCCGCGTTCGGCGAGGGCCGCGGCGATGGCGGCGGCGGTGACGGTGGTGTCGCCCGCCTCCACGACGTCGGCGCCGGTGTCGGCGAGCAGGCGCTTGCGCTCGGCGGGCGCGGCGGCGGTCGTGAGCACGATGGGCGGGATCGCGGTGTCGGTGAACAACCGGCTCTCCGGATCCAGTGCGGCACTGGCGGTGACGACCGCGATCGGCGGTGGTGTGCCGTCCTGGCTGCCGCCGAGACCGTGGTGGTAGAGCCGGATGCGGCGGTGGCTGTCGGCGCGCGCGCCGGCGTAGTTCTCCGTCCGCACGGTGCCCGCGCCCACCAGCACCACATCGGCCAGATCGCGCAGGATGCGGAAGACGGTCTTGTCGGCCGGGCCGCCGAGCGCACCCGAGCGCCCGTCCAGGGTCATGGCGCCGTCGATGCTCGAGATGAAGTTGACCCGAAACCACGGCGATTCCAGCCGCGCCGGGTAGGTGTACAACCGCACCAGGTCGTCGGCGCCCAGCGTTGTGAACTGGATCGCATTGGGGACACGCTGCATAACGACCGATCACACCACGTCAGTACGCTACGTGCGTGCAACAACACCTCGTCGATCGCAACCCGGAGGTTCCGGCCGATCAGCTCATCGCGCAGATGGTGCCGCCGCCCACCTTCGACGAGGTGAGTTTCGCCTCCTACATCCCCGATCCCAAGGAGCCCAGCCAGGCCGCCGCGGTGGCCAAGGCCGAGCATTTCGCCGGGCAGGTCGTCAAGATTCACGCCGCGGCCGGGAAGAAGGGGCTGTTCGGTAAGAAGAAGCAGGTGAACGGCGCGGGCCTGTATCTGGACGGCGGTTTCGGCGTCGGCAAGACGCATCTGCTGGCCTCGATCTTCCACGCCTCGCCCGCGCCCAAATCGTTCGGCACCTTCGGCGAGCTCACGAATCTGGTGGGCGCGCTGGGCTTCACGAATGCGCTGGAACGCCTGTCCGGCAACAGCCTGCTGTGCATCGACGAATTCGAACTCGACGATCCCGGCGACACCATGCTGGTGTCGCGGCTGCTGACCGAGCTCACCGCCCGCGGCGTATCGGTGGCCGCGACCTCGAACACCCTGCCGGATCAGTTGGGGGAGGGGCGGTTTGCCGCACAGGACTTCCTGCGCGAGATCCGCAAGCTGGGTGCGCTGTTCGAGACCGTGCGCGTCGACGGCCCGGACTACCGCCACCGCGACCTGCCGCCGGCCCCGGAGCCGACCGCCCCGGAGCAACTGGTCGAAAAGGCCGCGGCCACACCGGGTTCCACCCTCGACGAATTCGATGCGCTGCTGCAGCACCTGAGCACGCTGCACCCGTCCCGCTACGGCGCGCTGATCTCGGGTGTGTCGGCGGTGTTCGTCTCCGATGTGCACACGGTGACCGATCAGGCGGTGGCGCTGCGGATCGTGGTGCTGGCCGACCGCCTCTACGACGCCGGGATCCCGGTCACGGTGTCGGGGGTGAAGCTGGACAAGATCTTCTCCGAGGAGATGCTGGGCGGCGGCTATCGCAAGAAGTATCTGCGCGCCGTTTCGCGTCTGCTCGCCTTGTCGCGGTTCGAGGTCCCGGCGGCCTGACCGAGCGGTCGCTCGGTGTACCGTGAGCAAACGAAAGGAGTTGCCATGGTCCACCGGACGATTCGCCTCACCGCGGCATTGGCAGCCGCCACCACGATCGCCCTCGGCCCCGCCGTGGGAACCGCGCTGGCGACCGACCCGCCCGCGGCGACGAGTTCGGTGATCGCCGGGCTCGACGATCGTTCCCTGCCCTTGCAGGGCGTGCTCAACGCCCGCGATCTCGGCGGCTACCGCACCACCGACGGCCGGGTCGTGCGCAGTGGACTGGTTTTTCGCAGCGGTGAACTGAGCAAGGCGACCGACGCCGATCTCGCGGCGCTGTCCGATCGCCGAGTGCGTTACGTCGACGATCTGCGGATGGGGATCGAACGGGCGATCCTTCCCGATCGGGTGCCCGGCGGGGCGACCGAGCACTGGGACGACATCATCGGCCAGGCGCCGCCGCAGGTCATGGCTTCCACGCTGGCGGCCGGGGCCGACCTGTACCGGGCCTTCATCACCGCGCCCGGGGCGAATCAGGGCTTCGCGAACGTGCTGCACGACATCATCGACACCGACAACGGGTCGGTGCTGTTCCATTGCACCGCGGGCAAAGACCGCACCGGCTGGATGGCCGCCGTCCTGCTGACCATCCTCGGCGTCGACCGCCAGACGGTGACCTACGACTACCTGCTGTCGAACTACTACCGCAACGCCGCCCCCGGCGACGGCCTCAACGGCGTTCTGCCCGCGGCCCTGGATGCCGCCTTCGACCAGGTGAACCAGACCTACGGCAGCTTCGACAACTACGTCCACGACGGCCTGAAGCTGACCGACGACGACGTCGACGCGCTGAAGGCGAAACTGCTGTCCTGACGGACGGTTTCGACGGGCCCCGGACCGGCCGGTCCGGGGCTCATTCGTACGGGTCGGTACTTCTAGGTGGCAGCAATGTCGTTAGCGGACGTAAGATCCTCTGTGTCCGTGATCACGGACAACCGCTCGATATCGCTCGCGTCACACGAAGTTCGACCAATCGGAGGAAAGCCGTGCGTACTGAAGGGGACACCTGGGACATCGTCAGCAGCGTCGGAGCGACGGCGCTCGGGGTGGCTGCGACCCGGGCCGTGGAAACCGTCCAGCCCGATGCGCTGGTGCGCGACGAGTACGCCGCGCTGTTCGTGGCGGCCTCCGGTCACGAGGGGATGAATCGGATTATCGCGGATCCGTCGGCCCTGCGGGACTCACCCATGGGCCCTGCGATGATCGGCCTGCGCAGCAAGTTCTTCGACGACCACTTCCTGGATGCGGCCGCCGATGACGTGCGGCAGGCGGTGATTCTGGCCGCGGGTCTCGATGCCCGAGCCTATCGCCTGCCCTGGCCGCCGGGCACCGTCGTCTTCGAACTCGATCAGCCCAAGGTGCTCGAATTCAAGCGGCAGGTGCTGACCGAGCACGGTGCCGTCGCGCCCGCCGACCGGCGCGAGGTGGCGGTGGACCTTCGCGACGACTGGCCGCAGGCCCTGCTGGAGGCGGGATTCGACCCGTCCGCTCCGACGGCGTGGTCGGCCGAGGGCCTGCTGCCGTATCTGCCCGGAGTGGCACAGGATGCGCTGTTCGAGCGGATCGCGCGGCTGTCGGCGCCAGGCAGCCGGTTGGCCACCGACACCATCAGCAATTACGAGGAGTTGGGCCGGATGGCCGAATACCAGGCCGACCATATGCAGGACACCCCGTTCGCGGAGATCGATCTGAGCGGCCTGTTCTACACCGACGACCGCACCGAACCCGACGCCTGGTTCGCCGCCCACGGCTGGTCGACGACCGCGCAGTCGCCGACCGAACTCGCGTCCCGCTACGAGCGGGCACTGCCGCCGGTTCCCGAACAGTTCGAGGCGATGTTCCGCAGCAGTCGCTACGTCACGGTCACCAATCCGGTCACAGCTCCCTCTGCATGACGTAGTCGTGGCAGAGCTGCGAGCCCACGGTGAAGGTCTTGGTGCCGACGGTCCGAAAGCCGTGTTTGCCGTAGAACCGTTGGGCGCGCTCGTTCTGCTGATTGACCCCCAACCAGACCACCGCGTAACCGCCGCGGCGGGCGCTGTCGACGGCGGCGCGCATCAAGGCCGTCGACACCCCGCTGCCGTGGTGGCCGGGTAACACGTACAGCTTGCTGATCTCGATGACGGGGCGGCGCTCGACCGCCCGGGCGACATCCGGATCGGCGGGTTCGCCCGCGACGAGCATGGCGTAGCCGACGATCTCGCCGTCGGCCTCGGCCTTGAGCACGATGCGGTCGGGATCGCTGAGATAGTCGCCGAAGCGGTCGTGCGAGAGCACCTCGGCAATGAATTTCTCGATGTCCTCCGGCTGCAGCCCGGGCGGGCAGGCCAGCGGAAAGGTCGCCGCCGCAACGTCACTGAGGGTCTCCACGTCCCACAGCCCGGCCCGGTCCACGATGACTGGGATGTCGCTCATACCTGTCATAGCACCACATCGCCGCCGTCCGGCGCAGATCCGGTCTTGCGGGTAAACCGATCGTTATACTACGGTGCGGAGATGGGTGTTACCTATAGTTACGCCAATTCGGCGGAGTACGACGCGATCGTCGTCGGTTCGGGGATGGGTGGCATGGTGGCCGCGGCCTACCTGGCGGCGGCGGGTCGGCGCACGCTGGTGCTGGAGGCCTACGACGTGATCGGCGGCTGCACCCACGCGTTTCGCCGGGCGGGGAAGT
This sequence comes from Nocardia transvalensis, assembly GCF_015477765.1. Lineage (GTDB taxonomy): Bacteria > Actinomycetota > Actinomycetes > Mycobacteriales > Mycobacteriaceae > Nocardia > Nocardia transvalensis_A. Next base: position 630,138 of record NZ_JADLQQ010000004.1, read on the forward strand.
GGGAGTTCGACGTCGGACTGCACTATCTCGGGGACTGCGGGCCGCACGGGATGGTTCCGACGATTCTGCGTGGGGTCGGGCTGGACAAGAAGATCGAATTCCGGCCGCTGGATCCGGACGGCTTCGACACCATCGTCTTTCCCGATCTGACCCTGAAGATTCCGCGCGGCTGGGACAACTATCAGCGCAATCTGATCGAAGCCTTTCCCGCCGAGGCGGATCGGATCCGCGCGGTGGTGCGCATCCTGCGGCGCATCGGCCGCAGTATCGACCACAGCCGCACGCCCGCCTCACTGCTGGGCAATGCCCGATTCGTGTGGTCGGCGGGCCCGGCGGCGGTGTGGGCCATGCGCCCGCTGACACATCTGCTCGATGCCCACGAACTCGGTCCACGGCTGAAGGCGGCGATGTCGGTGCAATACGGCACCTACGCCAGTCCGCCGCATCGCACGCCGGTCATGGTGCACGCCTTCATGTTGCACAACTTCCTCAACGACGGCGCGTGGTTCCCGAAGGGCGGCGGTCAGGTGTTGTCGGCGCGGCTGGGTGAGGTGGTGGTCGCCCACGGCGGGCAGATCCGCACGCGGGCGGCGGTGCGGCGGATCCTGGTGCGGGACAAGGCCGTCACCGGTGTCGAACTCGAGGACGGGAGCCGGTTCACCGCGCCGATCGTGGTGTCCAACGCCGATGTCAAACACACCCTGCTCGATCTGGTCGGCCGTTCCCATCTGAACCGCCTCACGGCGGCCCGTGTGCGCGGATTCCGGATGTCGCAGTCGTTCTTCAACTGCTACCTGGGCGTCGATCTCGATCTCACCGAACGGGTCGGCAACACCAACTTCTACTCGGTCCCCACCTCCGAGGACGTCACATCCCTGTTCGAGGATCTGGCCGAGAACAAGGGCGGCTATACCCGGGACGAGCGAATCGCGCAGGCACGCAAGCGGCTTCCGGCCTATGTCAGCATCACCACGGTCAAGGATCCGGACAACCCGTTCGGCGCGCCGCCCAGTTCGTCGGTGCTGGAGGTGATGACGCTGATCTCCGCCGAACCCGACTTCTGGGGCCTGCCCGCATGGCCCGCCCACGGCGACACCGAATACCGGCACAACCCCGAATACCTCAGGATCAAAGAAGCTTTGACCGACATCATGATCCAGCGGGTGGCCGAGGTGATCCCCGGCATCGAGGAGCACATCCGGTGGCGGGAGGCGGCCACCCCGCTCACCCAGCACCGGTACACGCGCTCCACGAGCGGTACGCCGTACGGAATCGAGATGTCGCTGTTGCAATTCGGGCCGTTCCGGCCCGGGGTGCGCACGGAGATCCGCGGACTGTTCCTCGCCGGTGCCTCCACCGCCTGGGGACCGGCCGTCGAAAGCGCGATGCTGTCGGGCCTGCACGCCGCCGCGGCCGCACTGCGCCGCGACCTGGATGCCGAGATCCGAGCGGGGACGGTGCTCGGCGACGCCCACGATCTCGGGCCCGACGGTGCGGACTGGGAACCCCTGGCCGCCGCGAAACGGCTCGCGGTGCGCACCGCACGTCGCGGCTGAACAGCATCGATGACCGCCGGCGCTACGCTTGGATCCGTGACCGCAATGCGCTTGCTCGCACGGATCAATCGGTATCTGACCAATCCGCTGTTCCGGGTGGTGGCCGGGCGGGTGCGGGGCTATGCGAATATCGTGCACACCGGCCGCCGCTCGGGCCGCAGCTACCGCACCCCGGTGGGGATCACCTGGGACGGCAACCAGCTGATGGTCGCGGTGAACTATGGTGCGACCAGCGACTGGGTGCGAAATATCGTGACCGCCGGAGCATTCCGGCTCGAACATCGGGGCCGCTCGATCGCGATGGACCGGCCCGAACTGGCCCGCATCGGCGGCCGCGATTTCCTCATCGCAGAAAGGGCTCCGGCATGACCGATTCCTCGCCCGACGCGCCGCCGGTCACCGTCTACTGGCGGTGGTGGTGCACCTATTGCCTCCGACTCGGAATCGCCATGCGCCGCGCCGGAATCGCGTTCGACAAGATCGACATCACCCGCGATCCGGCGGCCGCGGCCGACCTGCGCGCCCTCACCGGCGGCGACGAGATCACCCCGACCGTCCTGGTGAACGGGCACACCCTGATCAACCCGAAGGTCGACGACATCCGCGCCGCCCTCGCCGACTCTGCGTGATCGGTTCGGCATACCGACCATTCGGGTGCTCGAATCGAGATGAAAGCGGCCCCGATGATCACGCTGGGCTCCCGGTTGAGTAACGAATCCGGTCATGATCACGTGAAGGGCCCTGATATTTACGGCACTCTGGAAGGAGCGGACTGGAACGGCCCGCGGGTGCACGGGTAGGGGAAGTGGTCGCGTGAGCACGAAGGATCGGACCGAGATCGGGAGCGGACAGGCGGCGGTGCTGGCTCCTCCGGAGCCGGTGAATCTCCCTGAGGTGGAACCGAATCCACGCGGCCATCGGCCGGGGGAGCGCTGCCAGGAGGCCGGGTGTGGCAATTGTCACTGGGACGTGCAGCGACTGAAATACTGGCTACGCGGCCGGCTGCTGGCGTCGGGGGCCGACGACGCGGAGGTGGACAAGTCGCTGGGTGCGCAGACGCCCGGCGTGCTGTGGCGGCGCGGTTCTCGGCTGTGCGCGATCGAAGTGCGCAGTGCCCCGGTGTTTTTGGCGCACGCGCAGGAGCGCACGGCGCGATTGCGCGCGGTGGGCTGTGACGAGGTGCTGTGGTTGTGCCCGCCCGGCTACTGGGTCCCGCGGTTGCCGGCGCTCGGTATCGACGACTTCGCCCCGCTGGTCTGCGAGTACCGGGTGGTGTCCGGGATGGTCGAGGCGGGGCCCTCGGGTGCGGTGGTGCCGCACGAGAAGCCCTGGGCGGTACGGGAATTCATCGAAGGCTGGGTGGCGGGCGAACTGGCCTGGGGCTACCGCGACGAGACCACGGGAGGATGGGCAAGGGTGACCGACTGGGAGCAGCACACGCACGCGCAGGCCCTCATGATCGCACGGCAGCGGCAGGAGCTGATGCACCAGCGCACCACCTTGGCCTTGGCGCGCAACGCCACTCGTGAAAAGGCCAAGCAGGTGCACAAGCTGCTGGGCCGCTTGGAACGCGCCGAGCGGATCGCCGAGGAGTTGGACGGGGCCCGCCGCCGCCTGGACGATCACAAGCGGATCGACGCCACCCTGCGGGTGACGATCGCCCGCCAGCGCGAGGCCCTGGTCCGCTGGCAGGCGCTCACCTGTTTCGCCATGCTGGTGATCGTCACCTTCATCGTGGCGGGGTTGATGCTGCGCTGATCAGCGCATGGTGTGCCCGGCGGCCACCGATCCGGCGGTACCGGCCACGGCACAGCCGATCACGATCGCCCACGCCAGCGGTCCCAGCGGTACGCAACCGAAGAAGCGGTTGACCCCCGGCGTCATGATGATCGCGGCGAGCAGAGCGCTGCTGCCCGCCACGGTCGCCCACACCAGCGGGCTGTGGCGGCCGATCACCAGGGTCTGGCCCAGCTGGGTGCCGATCAGGGCGGCCAGGGCCATGGTCTCCGCGCGGTGGCGACGGCCGGTATAGCGGCCCAGCAGCCACGCGGTTCCGGCTCCGACGGTGGTGAAGGTGCCGCGAACGGCCACCGCCCGTAGGAAGTCTCCGCCGATCTCCGGGGGCGGGCCCAGCGAGGGCTCGTCCGAATCCTCCGCGTCGGCGGGCCGGGTGTCCGACAGCGCCACGGCCATGGCCGGGCCCAGATCGGTGAGCAGGTTGACCACCAGGAACTGCCGGGTGCCGATCGGCGCGCGACCCGACAGCAGGGTGCCGAGCACGGTGAAGGCGACCTCACCGGCGTTGCCGCCGACCAGCACGCCGATCGCGTCGCGCACCCGCTGCCACATGCCCCGGCCCTCGGCCAGTGCATCGCGCAGCACCGTCAGATCCGATCCGTTGTCCGGTTGGGTGAGAATCAGATCCGCGGCCTCACGGGCGGCGACCGAGCCGCGGGCGGCCAGCCCGATGCCGACATCGGCGGTGCGGATCGCGGCCGCGTCGTTGCTGCCGTCGCCGGTCATCGCGACCGCATGGTTGCGGCGCTGCAGCGCGGTCACGATGCGCACCTTGTGTTCGGGGGAGACGCGCGCGAAAACCGTCGCCCGCTCGATGAGTTCGGCCTGCGCGTCCTCGTCGAGCGCGTCGATATCGGCGCCGGTGGCCACCACGTCGGCCGGAATACCCAGCTGTTCGGCGATGGCCCGGGCGGTGATCGGATGGTCGCCGGTGATCATGCGGACCCCGATGTCGTTGCGGGCCAACTCTTCCACCAGCTCGGGCGCGCGCGGGCGCGGCGTGTCGGCGATGCCGATGAACCCGAGCAGGGTGAGCTGTTCGATCTCCTCGGTGACATCGTCGGGGGCGGTGGCGAAGTCGCGCCGGGCGACCACCAGCACCCGCAGCCCGCGGGCCGCCAGCCGCCGCACCGCCGCCTCCGCGTCGGCCCGATCCTCAGCGCCGATCGCCGTCACCCGGTGCCCGCTGGAGCCGTCGGCGCGCAATACCTGTGCGCAGCGCGGCAACACGACCTCCGGTGCGCCCTTGACCGCCAGCCGCAGATGATGGGCGGTGTGGCCGATGGCCGCGGCATATCCGCGGAAACTTTCGAACGGGATCTCCTCGATCGGATCCCAGGTGTGCGCGGCCCGATCGCCCAGCAGGCTGGTGGAGGCCTCGACGACCGCCCGGTCGGTGGCGTGCACCAGCGGGCCGTCGTCGGGATTCGGGCAGGCGCGGGCGGCGGCGCGCAGCAGCCGCCGGGCCTGCGGGGAGTCCGCGGCATGGGCGGTGTCCCAGTTCTCGTCCAGGTCGGCGAGGGCTACCAGGCGCAGCCTGCCCTCGGTGAGGGTGCCGGTCTTGTCGAAGCAGACGGTGTCCACCCGTCCCAGCGCCTCGATCGTGCGGCTGGAACGGACCAGCACCCCGCGGCGCGACAGGCGACGGGTGGCGGCCAGCTGGGCGACGGTCGCGACCAGCGGCAGGCCCTCCGGCACCGCGGCGACGGCGACCGCCAGCCCGTCGGCCAGCGCCGGTCGCAACGGCAGCCCGCGCAGGAAACTCGTTGCGGTGACCGCACTTCCGCCGCCGAGTGTGAACGGCAGCACCTGTGCGGTGAGGCTGCGCAGCTGCGCCTGCACACCGCCGGTCGGGGGCGGACCGGCCACGGCCAGCGCGCGTCCGGCCTCGGTGCCCGAGCCGACGGCCACCACCACCGCCCGCGCGGTGCCGTTCACGATCACGCCGCCCTCGAACACCATGCAGGTGCGATCCGCCAGGGCCGCACCGGGTGTCGCGCCGGCCTGCTTCTCCACGGTCACCGATTCGCCGGTCAGCCCGGATTCGTCGACCTCCAGGCCGGCGGTTTCCAGCAGCCGGGCATCGGCCGGAACCACCTCGCCGGGGGCCAGGGCGATCACGTCGCCGGGTTGCAATTCCGCTGCGGGCACGGTCTTTTCGATGTCGTCGACGATCAGCCGGGCTTGGAGCCGCTCGCCCACCAGCAGCCGGTGCAGCGACAGCCGGGCCCGCCGCCGCTGCAGCGCGGACACCGTGGCGTTCAGGCCGAGCACCGACCCCACCAGCAGCGCGTCGGTGGGGGAGCCGAGCAGCGCGGAGGCGACGGCGCCCACCGCCAGCAGGGGCGTCATCGGATCGGCCAGTTCCCGGCGCACGTGCCGGGCCAGATCGACGGCCGCGGTGGCGGGCGCGCTGAAGCGGCCCGCGAGTGTCTGCGTGGCGGTGGACAACCGCGACGGCGGCGGCGCCGGTTCCCGATGCGGCGCGGGCAGCCGGGCCAGCACCTCGTCCGGTTCCAGCGCATGCCACGGCACCAGCGGGACCTCGGCGTGTGGTGCGGCCCGGGCGGCCCGGCGGCCGCTGAGATATCCGGTGACCAGGCCGATCATCGTGGCCGCGGCGACCGGACTGGTGACACGCGCGGGCCGGCTGCCGTGCGGTCCGGCGGCCAGCAGCAGTCCGCTGAGTGTCGCCGCCGAGAGCGTGAGCACGCGGCCGCGCTCGCTCACCTCGCGCGCCCGCCCCGCCGCGGCGATGATCTGCCGGGCACAGCCCAGATCCGGGCACACCACATCGGCCTGCCAGGGGATCCGCACGGTCCCGTCCGGTCGTCGGGTGACGATCCCGATACCCAGATCCGCCGCCCCGAGCCCGCGATGCGCCTGCCCGCTCAGCAACGCCACCACATGCCCCTGCCGCTGCAACCGATGCACCAGCCCCGACACCGATCCTCCGGCGCGCACGAATTCGTCCGCGCTGCGCCGCAATTCCCCGGTGCCTTCGTCCCCGATCAACACCACCCGCAGCCCGGCCTTCCGCGCCGCCGCCAACAACCCCACGGCTTCGGGATGCGGCTCCCGCCCGATCAAGACCCGCCCGACGACCCGCCCCCGCTCCCGCAGCAAATACCACCGCGGATCCCCGGGGTCGGTCTTTCGTCGCGAGCCATTATGCGCTGCAGCATCTTTCGTCGAGCGCGCGGGCGCCGTCGATTCGGCCGCCGACTCGTTCCCGGTCGGTGACACCGCTGTCGTCGGCGCCGCCCGCCGTTGGTCGGGCGGTGTAGGAGGGGCGGCTCCCGATGTCGGTTCGGGGGCGGTCGGCCTGACCGTTTCGGTCGGATGGCCCGTCGCTTCCTCGGTGACCTCGGCAGGGACGGCTTGCGGACTGTGCTCGGAAGCTTCGGTGATCGTCTCGGCCGCTGCCCGGGTCGGCCGTCCGGCAGAACCGGCGCGCCTGCGAGGCACCCAGCGGGCCGCATCGGGTCCGGTGGACGAATCCTGCTGCCGCGGAGCGTTTTCAACGTCCCCCGACTCGGATTCGGGAGTCAGGTCGAGGTCGGGGCGGTGACGGCCGCGCGGGGGTGGGATCGGCAGTTCGTGGCCGTTGCGCCACAGGAGGCGCTGGGTGGCGCTCCAGACCTCTTCGGTGGGCCAGGACGGGTCCTCGGTGTCGGCGGCCAGCACCACGGCGCGGTGCCCGCGGACGGCGTTGCGGTCCACGACGATTGCCGAGACGCGGTCCAGGCGCCGCCACAGCAGCGGGTCGAGGGTCAGCACGCCGCGCCCGGACATGATGGTGGCCAGGGTCGCGGCGAACAGCTCGCGGCCCGCGCGAGCGGCCTTCGGGACGCCCGCCGTGATCGCGTCGGCGGCGTCGGGTGTGCCCCGGCCGCCGGTGAGCGTGGCCGCCGAGGCCAGCGCCGAGGCGCTGCTGACCTCGTCGGTGCAGCGCTCGACGGGGCCGCGCGGCAGCGGCGCGGGCCGCGGCGCGGGAGGGCGAAATTCGGGGACGCCACGATGACGCGGATCGGCGATCAGATCGTCCCAGCGTCGCCATTGCGCATACCGGGCCGTGGCCTCGACCAGGCGCATCGCCCGCTGCACGGCGTCGGCGAACAGGCCGGTGATCTCCGCATCCATCGCCTGGCCCAGCGCATTTCCGAGGGTGATCACGGTGTCGGTGCGGTGGCGGCCCAACTGCTCCTCCAGCATGCCGCGCAGTCGCGGCTGCCCGTCGACCAGCGCGACGGCGGCACGGAACATGTGCGCGGGCGCGGGCATCGGCAGCACGCGCCCGGCGACGGCGGCGCTCAGGCCGATGACGTCACCGGCCAGCTGCAGGGCCGCCGTCAGCACCGGTTCGCGCTCGCAGGGGTGTTCCAGGCGGCGGCTCCACGACTGTCCCTCGGTGTCGGCCAGGGCTTCGACACGTTCGAGAATGGCCTCGATATCGCTGGCCGACAACCGTTTCGGGTCCGCCGCGACGGTGAGCCACCCGGTGGCGGCGTTCACCCGGAACCAGTGCACCCCGGGCACCCGATCCAGCTGGCGGTGCAGTACCTCGCCCACCCGGGCGCCGCGCTCACCACGCAGCCCGCGCACCTCGGCGTGAATACGGTCGCCGCGCACCGCGACTCGTCGCTGGTGCCGCAGTCGGCGCGGCTCCAGCAGCGCCGACAGCTCCCGGCCGATGCCGTCGGTGAGCTCGGTGACGATCTCGCCGACAGCCGGATCGACGGCCCGGGCGGCGGCGGCCACCGGCCGGCGCATGAGCCCCAGCGTTGCGCCGGTGGCGGCCAGCGGCAGTCGGATCGGTGCGGTGGCGAGACTCCGGAGCGAGACCATTACTTCGCGCTACGTGCCGACCGGCCGGTCTGCTTACGCGTCGACCGGGATTCCGTAGCGGGACGTGAGCGTCCCGATCCGCGTGCCCGTGAAGCCGTCTTCGTCCCCGATCCGGGTGGCCGACGGGTCGCCTCCTCGCTCGATTCCTTTTGTGCCGGTGGTTGTTTCGTGCGTCGCGCCAGGTAGGCGATTCCGGCGATGCCGCCCGCCGCCGCCACGACCGGCCATTCGACCAGCCCGGCCACCCCTGCCGCCGCGATGCCGAGGGCGGTGGCCGTCGGTGCATCCATACCGGTGCGGGCGCCGGAAACGGCGCCGGAGATCATGCCGCGCGCGGCCCCGGTGGTCGCACCCACGGCGGCGCCGCCGACCGCCCCGACCGCCTGCGCGGTCGCGGATGCCGTGGCACCCAACGCTTTCGCAGTGCCCGATGCAATGCTCATGATCAGTTCCCAGTTGTCGAAAGTTGGCGATGTGCACGACGTGCCCGCCTATGCGCCGGGCAAACATCGCCCGGGCCCTCGACCTGGACGGATTCTCACGCGTGCACCGGTGCGGGACCGAGTTGGGTAGCAATCGCTCACGCAGGCAAGGGATTCCGCGCTACAGCCCCATCTGCCAGGGCGGTAGCGCCGACCGGTATCGAGATGATTCGTGGGCCGTGGCCCGAGCGACCGAGCTGTCGCCGGACCTACCGGATGCGCCTCGCCGGACCGTGACCACTCGACGTGGCGACTCGGCTACCGTTCAGGATCCGCTCGGGCGGCATCCATTGGCGCGACCTCGCCTATCGATCACCGCGACAGGTGGGCGCTCGTCACCCGGTCGGCCACCGTGTCGCGGCTGAGTCGGAACGGCCCGCGTTCCCAGCGCCAGCCGTGGCGCAGGGTCATGGCCGCCAGGTCCACCACCTCGATGCCGGTCTCGTCCACATAGCGGCGGAACTCCGCCCAGTCGATCGGACCGGCGGCGAGGCGATTGCGCAACAGGTTCTCGTGCCGGGCGTCGACGGTGTGCCGCAGCAGGTCGGGTTCGCCGAGGCGGCTGCCGGTGAACACCAGCCAGCCCCAGCCGTGTTCGTGGGCGCGGGTGTGGGCGGCGGCGAGTTTGGCGCGATTGCCGTGCACCGCCAGCCGCCCCAGCGGGACCACATCGATCACCAGCACCCGGCCGTCGGTGAGCCGGGCGGCGACGGTGGGGTGATGGGTGCGCCGGACGCCGTCGAGGCGATAGTCGACGCCGACCGGGCGCTCGACGAACGTGGCGACCTGTTCGCTCTCGTCCAGCATCCGCAGCAGCCGTGCCTCCAGGGCGGTGTCGAAACTCGCTTCCCGGCCCAGCTTTTCGGTGAACATCGCGCCGCGGGCGTCGTCGTCGGCATCGACGGTGGTAACGGGTGCGTCGGGCAGGGGAGCGGACGCACCGGTGGGCCAGTCGGTGCGACGCAGCAGCGGAAGAAGCTGTCCGGCAACCGGATCCGACTGCCGCGGTTCGGTCGGATGCCAGCGCCCGCGCTGCTGCCATCCGGCGATGCGCTGGAAGACGAAGCCCGCTATCCGCTTGGCATCCATCAGGGCGTGTCCGGCCAGGCGGAGTTTGAGGTAGGCCAGCTCTTGGGCGGCGATATCGCTGTCGGTGACATACGTTTCGGTCAGCAACGTCCGCACCAGCCGTTCATCGCCCCAGCCGACCGGGTAGCGTGCGGCGAAGACCGCGGTGTCCGGGAAGCCCGTGGCCTGCACGCGCCGCACCATCTGCCCGACCGCGCGGGTGTAGACCTGGCGCACCCGGTCGCGCGACAGTTCGTAGCGGGCGCCGAGCAAGGTCAGGGTTTCCGGTCGCTCCCCGTCGAGGCCGAGCCGCTGGGTGAGCAGCTCGCCGTCGCGAGGACGCTCCTCGGCCTGGGCGGCCACGATGGCGGCGATCGCCTCGTCCACCTCTTCGAGTTCGAACGAGAGCCCGTCGCGCACGTCGTCGAGCAGCCCCGCTCGTATCGCATCCGTCCGGCTCGTCGTCACCGCGTCCCCTAATCATCTTTCGCACGTTCATTCGAAAGCCTAGGTCCTCGAGCCGAATCCGTCGGGTAACCGGGCGCGTGTCCGGTTCCCGGACGGTCTTGGCCGCGCGTGACCTTGGGAGCGGCCTTCGTCGGCCGTGCCGGGTCGGTGAGATCCCGACATCCGCAGCGGTGAGTGAGGGCCGCGGTGGCTTACCCAACTATCGGGCTCGCTGTGCGGGACGTGGAGGGGCTGGCTGGGCGGCCGCGGTGCTCAGGGGCGGGGCTGGGCGGCGATGCCGAAGCGGGTGACGGCCAAGGCGGCGAGCCAGGCCACCGTGGCGGCGACGGCGAGCCCATGGATGGCACCGAGGAAGTGGCTGCCGGAGGGCGCACCGGCGATCGCGCCGAAAATGGCGACACCACAGGCGGTTCCGATCTGGCGTGCGGTGTTCGACACGCCGGTGGCGAGCCCGGAACGATCCGCCGGAGTGGCCCGCACGACCGCGGCGACGACCGAGGTGGTCACCAAACCGGCGCCGCAGCCGAGCAGCGTGAAACCGGCCAGCAGCCAACCGGTTCCGGTGGTGACGTCCAGGCCGATCAGCAGGAGCGAACCGGTCGCCGCGAGCACACAGCCGACGCTCACCGCGGTGCGCGGCCCGCGGGCGGCGGTGAGCCGACCCGACACCGGTGCCAGCACGACCAGCGGAACCGCCAGCGGCAGCACCATCGATCCGGCGACGAGCGGGGAGTAGCCCAGGACGTCCTGCAGATACAGCATGCATACGAACAACATTCCGTTGAAGATCAGATTCATGGTGAGCGCCACCACGTTGGGGCTCAGGAATTCCTTGCGGCGCAACAGGTCCAGCGGCAGGACCGGATGTTCACTGCGCCGCGCCGACCCCAGCGCTGTCGCCAGTGCCGCCACCGTCAGCGCGGCGGCCGCGGTCACCGTGACCGCATTCGCGCGGTGGCCCGCCTCGATCACGGTGAACACCGCCGCGCCCAGCCCGACCACGAATCCGAGCAACCCGATCAGATCCAGTCGTCCCCGCCGATCGCCCGCCCGGTTCGGCACCACCAGCAGCGCCCCCACGACGGCCGCCGCGGTCAACGGCATATTGATCCAGAACACCGGCCGCCACCCCAGCGAGCCGACCAACAGCCCACCCAGCAGCGGACCCGCGGGCAGCGCGAGCGACGAGACGGCCGCCCAGAGGCCGAGCGCCTTGGCCTGCTCGCCGCGTTCGGGGTAGACGTCGACGATCACGGCCATGGTGCTGGGCAGCAGCAGCGCCCCACCGACACCCTGCAGCACCCGCGCACCGGCCAGGACGCCGACGCTCGGCGCCAGCGCACACACCAGCGACGTCGCGCCGAACAACGCGAAGCCCGCGACCAGCACCCGCCGATGCCCGAGCCGGTCCCCGAGCGTGCCCCCGGCCAGCAGCAGACCGGCGATGGCGACGACATATCCGTCGACCACCCACTGCAGCATGGCCACATCCGAATGCAACTCGCGCCCGATACTCGGCAGCGCAACATTGACGATGGTCACATCCAGCAACACCAAGAACATGCCGGCACACATCACGCCCAACACCCGTCCACGCTGTGCCGCAACGGTTCCGGGACTCTCGAGTATCGAAGTGGTCATGCCCGAAGTCTGTCCCGCAAATTCTTCGGTCGGCGCCGAAGCGTGGGCGGCCTGCTGTCGGGTGTGTCCTGCACGCATTGTTCGGCGGCGGCCGAAGTGTGTGCGCGGCAGACTGGGCTCATGACGGATCACCGACCTGTGCACGGATATGCCGACATCGCCGCGGTCGGGGCGTTGCTGGCGGATGCGACGCGGGCGCGGGTGCTGGCGGCGCTGGCGGATGGTCGCGCCCTGCCGTCCTCGGTCCTGGCGGCCGAGGCGGGTGTGGCGGCGTCGACGGCGAGCGAGCACCTGGCGCGGCTGGTGGAGGGCGGCCTGCTGACGGTGGAGCGCTCCGGTCGCCACCGCTACTACCGATTGGCCAACTCCCGGGTCGGGGCGGCGATCGAGGCATTGGCCGTGCTCGCGCCGACCCATCCGGTGCGATCGCTGCGCGAATCCACCCGCGCGGCGGCCCTGCGCCGCGCGCGCAGCTGTTACGACCATCTGGCCGGACAACTGGGTGTGGCGGTCACCGAGGCGCTGCTGGATCACGGCGCGCTGATCCGCACCGACGGAGCCGTGGGAACCGAACGCGCCCAAGGCGATCGGCTGTCCGCCCCGGTCCGCGAGCACGCCTACGAACTGGGACCCAATGCCGATACCGTCTTCGCCGAACTGGGCGTCGATCTGGACGCCGCCCGTCGCCAGCGTCGCCCGCTGCTGCGCTTCTGCGTGGACTGGAGCGAACAACGCCACCACCTCAGCGGCGCGTTGGGCGCCGCGGTGCTGACGCGCATGGAGTCGGCGGGCTGGCTGCAGCGGCACGGTTCGCGCCGGTCACTGCGGCTCACCGATTCGGGCGCACGCGCCCTCGACAGCGTGCTCGGCATCCGGCCGGCCGCCTGACCGCGACCCGAGTCAGCGGTCCTCACAGTCGAAGGGGGTGAACTCGAAGCGGACCGTGCTGATCACGCGGGCCCGCGTCGTCCCCTCGACCAGCACCGGGGTAATGATGCCCGCATGCTCGGATTCCTGCAGCGAGGCCAACAGCCGGGCACACGCCTCCGGCGCATCGACCGGCTCGGCCGGCGTCTGAATCAACGTCCGATGCAGCAACGTCATATCCCACGAATCGCGCGCCCCACTCCCCGCCGACACCGCAAGCGTCGCATCCACCAGCCAGTGCGACGGCTTCCCCGCCAACGCCGGAGTCGTATGCGCAGACACCCCGATAATCTGGTCCGCCCGCACCAGCCCATCCCGCAACGTCCGCACCCACACCTTCGACAACCCCATCACACACCTCCCGTCCATCCGGTCGCCTCCATCATCGTGCGACCGCCCCCCGAACGGACGAAAACGCAGTGAGCCCCAGTCGAAACCGGGGCTCACTGCGTGGTTGTTGGTGCGCGATACTGGGATTGAATTAATAACGCGCGTATTGCTCGCGCAACTCCGTTGCCAGGGGAGTCTAGCAAAATTCAGCGCTCTACCTGCATAGATGCGCTTTGGACAAATGCCGACATTGGCGCCTACCTGTGTACATTTGTGAGGCACGGATTGGGCAAAACACTGCGTATTGGGCACGAATTGGGCATAGAATCAGACTACGCTCGTGGGCCCGAAGTGTGTTGGGCCGCAACTAGTTTGTGGCCAGCCAGTCCGGGCCTCTCGATAGCGATCCGACGGGGTCTGACCAACAGGCAAGGAGTGCGGCATGGCGCGGAAGGACGGGGAACCGAAGCGGTCGTTCGGGACCATCCGTCAGCTAAGTTCGGGTCGTCATCAGGCGCGCTACACCGGCCCTGACCTACGCCGTTATAAGGCCGAGCAAACTTTCGCAACGGAGGACGACGCGAAGGCATGGCTGCGGCGCATCCACCGAGAGATTCGGGACGGATTGTGGAGTCCACCTGGCTTACAGAAGCAGTCGCGGGCCGGGATCACGCTGAAGGAGTACGCGGACGATTGGCTGAAGCACCGGATTGTCCGCGGCCGTCCACTGAAGCAGCGAACCAAGGATCACTACCGCGACCTTCTGGATAACCACATCCTCCCCGAACTGGGATCCATGCCGTTGAAGTCGATCACTCGCGATGATGTCCGGGAGTGGTATGACATCACGCTTCTGGGTCGTCCGACCTATCGTTCGCATGCCTACTCGCTACTTCGCACCATCCTCAGCTCTGCAGAAGACGAAGAGCGAATTCTGGTGAACCCGGCGAAGATTCACGGCGCCGGCGCAGTCGACCCAGCGCATCATGCTTCCCCAGCAACTCTCGAGGAGCTGGGCATCATCGTTGGCGAGATGCCTGACCGGCTGAAGCTCATGACCCAGCTTGCTGCCTGGTGTGCGTTGCGGTTCGGTGAGCTGACCGAGCTTCGGCGTATGGATGTGATTCTGGCGAAAGATCAAGTGGTGTTGCATGTTCGGCGTGGAGTTGTTCGGACGAAGAGCGGACGTCAGACGACGACACCAAAATCACGAGCCGGAATTCGACGAGTCAACGTTCCTCCCCACCTACACGACGCTGTTCGTGCTCACTTACGTGATCACACGAAGCCGAAGCGAGATGCCTTGCTGTTTCCGGCCGATCACGGTGGTCACCTTGCTCCGAGCACTCTGTACCGGCACTACTACCGGGCACGGAAGGCTGCTGGGCGAGAGGATCTTCGTTTCCACGACCTACGTGTTACCGGGGCGACGATGGCCGCTCACGCCGGTGCGACCTTAAAGGAGCTGCAGGCCCGTCTCGGTCACACGACCGCGGCAGCCGCTATGCGCTACCAGCGGGCCGTTGAGAACCGTGATGTCCAGCTCGCACGGAAGCTTTCAGCGATGGTGGACTTGCGCACCCGTGGCGAGACGGATCCGAGACAACCGGGGCCAAATGATCGGTGACGGTGGTGTACTTGACGGTCAAGGAGACAGGGGGTCCGATCATGCCTAGACCTGCGGAGCGGATACCGAACCAGCACCTCAAAGATCTCATCAAAGAGGCCGGGATCAGCCATAAGGCACTCGCATGGAGGATGCGTGAGTTCAGTAAGAGGGGCGGTGGTACACCAGTTGGTACGCAGCACGGGGCTATCGCAAAGTACTGTGACGGCAGGATCAAGCAACCGGAGTACAGGACGGGCGACGTACTGCGAGCCGTGCTGAGCGAGCTAGTCGGCCGCCGCTTGTCCTTTGAAGATCTTGGTTACTCGTATTCTTCCACGGTCGAGAATATAGACGTAATAAAGTATCCGGAAAATCCGGTCGGAAGTGTGGAGGCGCTGGATTCTCTTGTCAGATCGGCGCAGAACGGTTCACAATTGATTGTGATTCCACAGGCGTGGGCGGACCTGCTTGTGAACGCAATTTTCGGAAGCGACATGTTTGCAGATCTGTGCACGTCAGGAAACGTAACCGAGGTCGAAGTACAAGCCGTGCGTGACGCAGTGGAGATGTTCTCCAGCTTCGACTATCGATATGGTGGCGGTCAATCCAAATCGTTGGTCGCAAAATTCCTCGAAACTAGCGTCCTGCCCTGTATAAAGAATGTGAATCCTGGCACTGAGATCGGTAGGCAATATTTTCAGGCTGCGGCAACCCTGGCGCGACTCGCTGGCTGGACCGCGTACGATATGGGTGAGCATGGCTTAGCTCAAAGATACCTCTTCCACGGATTCCGACTGGCGAAGGCGGCTAATGATCGACCGCTGTGCGGCAGACTCTTAGCGGGTATGAGTCACCAAGCGAACTTCTTGGGCCATTTTGATTATGCAACTCATTTGGCCCGCGCTGCTGTGCATGTTGCAAGTGGATATGCAACGCCGACTACTATGGCGTTGTTCCACGGTATGGAAGCGCGCGCTCTGGCTTCGCTCGGAAATGAATCTGGGGTAACCGAAGCTCTGGGTAAGGCGGAGCAATATATGAGTCGACGAAATCCAGACGAGGATCCTAAATGGATTAGATATTTCGATGAGGCCGAGTTGCATGCTGAATATGCACACAGCTTCCGTGATTTAGGGCGATCAGAATTAGCTATCAACTATGCGGCCTCATCTATCGCCGAGGCCGACAGCCTATATGTGCGCAGCGTGCAATTCGTCAGAACTGTGTACGCCACGGCGCAACTTCAAGAACGTGAACTAGATGAGGCCGTGTCGCTCGCACAAAGCGTGGTCGATGTAGTCGCGCACTTGCATTCGCACCGGCTGATCTGCTATCTGACCGACTTCCGTCGTCGGCTACATCGTACGGCCGCGGGCGCCAAACCAACAGTTTCATTCGATGAGTACGCCTACAATGCCCTCAAATCAAAAGGGTTCCCAGCGCCGGGTGCTGCCATTTCGTAAGTCAGCGAGTCTCTTTCGTATCTCGGCATCGATCTGCTTGGAGTGTCCGCCCAGTTGCATGAGCCATGTTGTCATATTGAGTTCACGCGCCGCCTGCACTGTAGGGAAGCCATCCCATTGCAACGCATCAAAACCGTATGCGTTTGCGAATGATCGGTAGGTCGATTCCGGCACCGTACCAACCTTGTAGCTAACCGCGAGTGTGCATACGTCCCACTCACGGGGACCGAAACAGAAGTCTCCATAATCAATCAACCGGATCGTGCCATTCTTGTCGCGCATCAGGTTCCCTATGTGAGCATCGCCGTGTAGCGGCCCCCAACCTAAGACTGATCGAATCTTGCAGAAGTCGTCTTCGATCCGCGACTTTCTCTTCTGTATAAAACTAATATCACCCGCGTCGAATTTCTCTCGAAGATGCTCAATTCTTCCGTCTATTTTTGGCATAGGCTCGAATTTGGGCAGCCTGAAAGATGTTGGTTCAGGGAGAGCGTGTAGAGCCTTGATAACGTACCCAAGATCATCTGCAGTTGGCGCTATTGAACCTACCTCGATCAGCTTCCAAAAAGTAACCGGCAAGCCGTCAATGACCAGAAGCGAGGTTTCTGGATAAGCAAGCTCTGTGCCTGGTATCCCGTTCCTATTGAGCCAGAGCGAGACGGCGACCTCTTTTCTGCTCTCCTCGATGGACCGCCCTACTCGTACGATTGTAGGCTCAGTATTGAGGCGAAATAGGGCATTCTCGCCGAGTCTTATTAGCTGGCTATCAGCAGAATTAATTCCAAGTTGCCGACAGGCGGCAAGCATCACGCCGTACGTTGTGTCCGGATCCAGGTGCGTCGCAGTCGGCATTTCATCAGGCTACCGGTTGAGGCTGAACGATCATGTCGGTACCGAGGGGAGCCCCCCGGCACGAGTGTGCGTCGGGAGGATCGCGGCCGTGTGTGCGGGGGGTACACGACAGAACTCGTGTGCCCCCTCTGTGCCTCGATTGCCTCCTGTCTGTGCACTGCCGAACCCCTGGCTGTCGCGAGTGTCCTTGTATGCGAGCAGTTTTCGCTCAACTCGCGACGATAGGAGTAGGTGTCATGGGTCGTTCCAGAAGGCGGGATGACGATAGAGAACAAATGGACTTGATCCGGCTGTCCGAAGGGGCGGAACTAGTCGATGTCCACGTAAGGACGCTGCGGCGTTGGATTTCCCAGGGCAAGCTGACCGGGTACCGGTTGGTATCTAACCAGATTCGGATCAACCGCGCGGAACTGCTGGGGTTAATCCGTCCTGTTACTGCGACAACACAGTGGTCCTCGCGTTACGCAATGCCTCCTACTGGCGGTGCGGCATGAGTGTCTCGGATGCGTTCGCTGATCTTGATCCGGAGGTGCGGCAGGCACTGATGGCGTGGGACAGGTTGACCGCTGCTGAGTGGGATTACGCCGTCGGTTACGTGGCTGGTTATGCCCCGGCAGTGATGTTGAAGGCCGTCGAGTATGCGGTGGCCACCGCAACAGAGGTGGCGGAGCTGAAACACCTGTTCCGTATGGAGGCACAGCAATGACTGTGACCGACGAGTGGCGTAGGCGTGAAGAACTTTCCGACCGGGCACTGGAGACGTTGCACGCGCTGCCTCATCAGGAATGGGCCGGTGTTCTCGGCCGTCTGTGCTGGGACGCACCGGAATCAGTGATCAACGCCTGCGCACAACAGCGTGAGTCACTGGCTCGCACCGAAGCTGAGCGACAACAGAAGGCGTCCGAGGCCCGCACGGAACAGCGGCAGCGGATGGAGGAACAACTGTGACGACGGAGCGGAATGCGATGGCGTGGGAGTGGTTGGCTCAGCAGTATGGGGCGTCGATCAGCACGGTTTGCCGACTGTGTGAGGTGAGCCGTCCCCGTGGTTATGAGCTGGCTCGCACCTGGCAGCAGGCGGGGTTTGTGCATACGCAGCGGATGCCGTCGGAGGGGCCGGGCGGGTCGTGGTCGAACGAGTTGTGGGTGTGGCCGACCCGGGAAACTGCCTGGGCGTTTCTGGGTTTCGATCCGGGGCCGTGGTTTCCGCGGTTGACGACGGTCGCGCACACGCGGGCGTTGGCGGAGCTTCGGCTGACGTTAACCGGGCGCGAGCTGGATCCGGAAGTCTGGACCAGTGAGCGGTTGTTGCGGCGGGAGTCGAATCCCTGGCGGTCGCAATGTAGTCGCCATGTGCATGACGGGTGGTTCACCGACGGCTCCGGGGATCGTTGGGCGGTCGAGGTGGAGTTGTCGGTGAAATCGCGCGCAGGTCGCGCGGTGAGGTCGTTACGTGCCGCATTGGAGGCCGCACATAGCGAAAACCTCACCGGTGTCGTGTATTTCGTTCGCGGTCGTGCCGTTCGTCGGTCGGTCGACAACGCCGCCCGCATCCTGAGCGAGCAAGGCCAGGACGAACTGCTGGCAATGCTAGACATCCGCGATCTGGACCGCTTCCTCACTGGCACAACGAATTCGGAGGAGGCGAGCTGAATGGCTTGTTATCCATTGCAACCTGATTGCGGGTACACACCGCCCGCGCAGCTTGTACTAACCCCGCCTCCGACGACTACGCCGTCGTCGCCGCCTGTCGAGGATCCGGTGTTTCCGGGTGTGGGCGGGGTCGATAAGCCGCCGGGGGTGCCTGAGCAGGTGCCAGACGTGCCGTCGCAGTGGACGACGCATTGGAACGGGAATCTGCCGGACGCGCAGGTGCTGGCCGATGTCGTGCACGTGGTGACCGCCGGAGGCGGTGTCATGGCGGTCTCGGCCGCGGGACTACTGATCACCGCGAACGCATGCGGGTGGACGCCGGGCCGCGTAGGCCGAGCGGCTGCTGGTTCATTGGTGATGCCGGTGACGTCGATGCTGGTGGATGGATCGCCCTCGGCACCGCTACGGATGCTGACCGAGGGCGCGCACGTCGCATGGGACGGGTGGGCACCGGGTGGCGTAGTCGGGATGGCGGTACTCGGGGTGCCGCTCGCGTGGTCAGTGGCCGCGTGGTGGTGGGCTCGCTACTGCCACCGGCTGGCCACTCTCGGCCATAAGTCACCGGAGAAGACCCACCGCATCACTCGCCGTATCGGCGACGCCCGCGACCAAGCCGCCCGCGCGGCGGTCCGGTATCCGACCCCGCTCACCCTGCACAACCGGGTGGTGTTGGGTCCGTGCTCGCAGGTGTCGGCGCGACGGGATCCGGGGGTGCTGGGGTCGCTGCTGCGCCGCCGGGAGCGGTGGCTGACAGTGCCGGTGCGAGCGGTGGACGAGCATCTGGTGGTGACCGGCAACAGCGGGTCGGGTAAGACGACGCTGCTGTTACGGACGGTCGCCAGCGTGTACGCCCACGACTGGAACCGGTACCTGCGCAGCCGCAAACGGCGGCCTCTGATCGTGTTCATCGACTGCGGTGGCGACCTGCATACCGGGCGGCGGTTCGTGCAGTTGATGACCCGGTTGGGTGTGGACCCGAACCAGATCGGGTTGTGGCCGGTAACGACCAGACTTGAGTTGTATGACATGGCGGCACCGGATATGACCGAGACGTTGCAGGCAATGCTGTGCCCCGCACCAGCCACCGACGCCAGTCAAGTGCATTTCGAGAACAACCGCCGCCGCGTCGTTTCGCTCGTGGTCGGGACAGCGTTGTCGGATGCCGGTGTGCGCCTGGACAAGCCGCGTAATCGGGCGCAGTTGTTCGAGCGGTTGTCGACAAAGAAACTACTGGAGTTGTATGCAGCCGATCACGCGATCTGTGAGGAGATCGCGGCATTGAACGAGTCGAAGCCGCCGGCGGTGCCGGATGTGGCGGGCAAGCTGCGGGATCTGTTCGAAACGCTCGGGGACGCGTTCGAAGGTGGCCGAAGCGTCGGTGATTTCGACGCCCTGTATGTGTGCACGCCCGGCACCACCCGCAAGGAGACCGCGCGGGCACAGGTGTCGGCGATCAAGACCATGGTGCTGCAGTTCGCGGCCACCGGTCACGATCGGCGGATCCGGATCGTCATGGACGAGAAATCCGCGGTCGCCGATGACAAGGGCGACGTGGACGTGATCGACCTGGTGGAGCGGGCCCGCAAGCTGAACTGCTCACTGATCTATGCCGCGCAGTCATTCCTCGGTCTCGCTCGCACGGAGGAGGAATGCCACCGCATCGTGGATTCCACCTCCGGTGGGTGGATCGGGATGCGAGGGGAGAACAACGGGGTGCTGTGCGAGAAATTCGGCACCCGCACCGTCTTCGAATCCACCCGCCACCTCACCGGATCCCGGCTGGGCGAAGACGGCACGGTGAATTCCAGCGAGGCCATGCTCGTGCACCCGAATCGGCTGCGGCGCTTCGAAGTCGGTCAAGCCGTCTACGTCAGCGGCGGCCACGCCGTCTGGGGCCAAGTCGCCCCCATCGACCTGGACGAGTTACCGACCCTCGAATACCCGCAGTGGGCGCGCATCGACACCACAGAGAACCAAGGTGCCTCCGATACGGCGGATCAGACAGGACCGCAACGGAATCGGTCCCCGCGGGACCGGCCGATAGCGCGCCGCGCCGATATCGACAGGCCGCAACGGCCGAAACCCCCAACGAAGAAGAGGAACGACCCCGATGAAAACGAGGAACAGCAATGAATTCCGACGATGAGATCAACACGAAGACGTCTCTGGATTGGGACAACGCACTGCGGGACCTGTTGTCAGCGTGCGGCATCGACCCCGATACCGCTCAGCGGCCGAACCCGCGCACGATATTCAGGCGCAGGCTCAAAGCCGCCCGCGCAGGCATGGCGGCCACCGGAATCGCCGCACCGGCGGTGGTGGTGACAGCGGTGTCGGGCGCGCCGCCGACGGCGGTGGTGCCGGTGTGCGTGTGGGGTGTCGGGTGGATCGGGTACGGCATCTGGGTTTCCGTCGGGGCCCCGCACCCGCTCACTGTCATCACACATGGATGGCGGCTGATCCGACGTGGAGCAGTGCTGGGGTGGCGATGGCTCAACCACCGCGCCTACCAGCTGCGCGATGCCAGCCGTCTCCCGGCACCAGCCGATCCAGCCACCGAAGCACCGCCGTTCTAACCGGAATCAACGAATCAGGAAGAAGGACAACGTATGTCAGGATCGGAAGTCGATGAGATCAGCCACGACACCAGGCGGTTTGGGCAACAGATCGCCCAAGTGTGGTGGCAGATCCGCAATGTCTTCGCCGCGCAGGCCGCGAACCAGGCGAACTACCGCAACCTGGTTATCACGCAAGCGAGCCAGCTGCGGGAAGTGATCGCCGAGCGGGATCAGCTGCTGATCGATCTGGCGGAGGTGACCGAGGAACGAGACCAGCTCGCGCACGAATTGGAGGGTGCGCGAGCCCAACTCGACTCCTACGCCACCGCCGAAGCCCGCGAGGAAACCACCGAGACCGCCGAAGTCGTCGAGGTGATGAACGTGCCGGTTTTCGAAGAGATCCCGTTCGAGGACTACGACGACCACCCGCACAACCCACGGGTCACCGAGGTCGCTCAGCAGCAGGCACCGCCGCGGATGGAGGAACAGGCATGACCGCGGCACCCGAAGAGGTTGCGGGGGTACAGGAATGGATGCGGCAGGCTTACACCCGCATCAAGGACCTGCATGACCGGATGGACGCGGCCACGGATCCGGTTGAGCAGCAACGGTTGTCGGACGAATCGTCGTTGGTTGCCGAACCGTGGGAGTCTTCACGGTTCGCTGAGCAGTGGCATCGGCTGTGGCTTACCGATAGCGCCCCCGGCGCCGTAGATGGTGCTGAGGTGCAGGCAGAGCGGGACCGGCTCGCTATCGAGCTCGACACCATGCGGGCTGAACGAGATCAGCTGCGGGCAGAGAACACGCAGCTGCAGGCCGACCGCACGGAGCTGGCAGGGCAGCTGACGGCGGCGCTCAACGAACGTGACCGGCTGCAGCAGCTGGTGCACGACCTTGAGGTGGAGGTAGACGACGCGTTGGACCTGGTAGAACCGCACGTGCTCGACGCCAACCACGAACGCCTCGTGACAGCAATACCCCGCTACGGCTCCGCCAGTACACCACAGCGAGCGCAACGGGCGGTGATGCAGCAATGACCAGGACCAACGGAACTGTCATCCACACCAACACGCTCCTGCACCGACTGCAAGCGCCAGTTCCGCAGCCGTGGCGGGTGACCGCGCACGGTCTGGTGTTGCCCGCCGACGCCCACGACTCGGTGGAGCCGGCGGTCGTCGACGAAGTGGACGAGGCGGTGACCACCCTGGCGCGGCGGGTGGCCACAGCCCGGGCGCAGCTGCCACTGCAGGACGACGCCGCATTGACTGAGGTACTGTCCGAAGCCGAGCTGGCCGCCGAACGCGAACTCGCCGAATGGATCCGGGCGCAACGCCGCGCCCAACGCCGCCGCGCGATCGAAGCCGAGTTGGCCGCTGAGGCCCGCGACCGCAAGGCCGCGGAGACGATAGCGCGGGAACAGGCGGCGGATGCGCGGTGGCACCGGAGGGCGCTGGCAGCACGGGCGCGGGTCACTAGTGCGGATGCGCGGCTCGCGCAGCTGTACCGGCGGGCGGAATGGTCCTCACGCGCGCTGATCGCGGTGGTCGTGCTGGGGATGGTGTGGGCGGCGGTGAACGTGCAGCACAACCTTGTCCCGGACGGCAACATGGGCAATCCGCTGTATTGGCTGTCCTATGGCATCGAGGCCATGATCTCGATTCCGTTGATCGCGATCATGCTGGTGGCCACCACCGCCGCCCGGTGGGGACAAGCAGTGCGCCGCCGCACTGTGGTCGTGTTCGAGTCCGCGCTGCTGGCCATCACGATCGGGTTGAACACCGGACCGCACCTGGTCGCCGGTCAGATCGGCCGGGCCGCCGAATACGCGGTGGCACCGCTGATGGTGGGGGTGGTGATCTGGCTGCACGCCTGGGTCGCAGCCCGCTACGCCACCCTCATCGAACACGCCGCCGCGGCGCCGCACCCTAAACCGCAGGTTGAACCGCACCTCGCACCTGCGGACCGCACCCAACCATCTGCAGTCGGCAAACAAGCTGGTCAAGCTCGTGCGGATCATGCACGGCGTCTCGCGGTTGAAGTGCTGCAGCGCAGACCGGGGATGACGAAAACCGTTGATGAGGTGACAGCGGTTGTCGCCGAAGCGATGGCCGGAACCGCGCCGACGACGATCGCCGACCGCAACCAGCTGCACCACACCACGGTGCGCAACATCCTCGCTGTTCTCGATGAAATCACAGGCCCCGGATTGCGGGGCCGCTCTTGAACTTCCAGCCCGCGTGGCTGGGGGATCCGATATCGGAAACAACATGAAGAAAGGGACAGAGATCCGATGAGTGACAAGATTCAGGTGACCGTGGCGGGCAATCTGACCGCCGATCCGGAGCTGGTGGCGACCCCGAACGGGAACTACGTCACCAAGTTCACCGTGGCGTCAACGCCGCGGACCTACAACCAGCAGTCCGGTCAGTGGCAGGACGGGCAGACCAGTTTCGTCAACTGCCAGGTGTGGCGCGATCAGGCCGAGAACGTGGCCGAGTCGCTGCACAAGGGTGACCGGGTCGTGGTGACGGGTGCGTTCAACCAACGGTCGTGGACCGATCAGGAGAACAAGCGGCACACAGTGTGGGAGCTGCAGGCCGACGATGTGGCCGCGTCGATGAAATTCGCGCAGGTGAAAGTCAACCGGCGGCGCGCCAACCAGCGTGCGGGCCAGCAGTATTCCAACGGCAGCCAGCAACACACCGAACAAGCTGGCGACGGAATGAGCGAGTTCGCACCCAATGGTGACGACAAACCCGCCCGAAAGGTGGCTGGGCGCAAGCAGCAAATACAAGCCACCGCATGAACACCGAATACGCGCCGTTGGTGTGGTCTCGCCGCGCGATCGGCAACGGAGCTGAAACACGCTACGAGACAGGGTTCTACGCACCGGACGGCCGTTGGGTCACCCATAGCAGCTACGACTCGGAATTGGAGGCCGAGGACGGACTGCAGTGGCTGGCCGGACGCCAGGTCGCCGCCCACCAGCGACACCAGCAGATGCAGCAGTGAACGACAAGGCAGGAGGTATGACGTGAGCTGGGTGTATATGCGAACCGAACCACAGCTCTGGACGGTTGGCTTCTACACGCCGGACGGTGAGTGGAAGACCGATTCCGATTACGGCAGCCGTGAGGAAGCTGCCGAACGCGTGAGCTGGCTAAACGGCGGACAGCACGCCGAGCGGCAATCTCGCAGCCAACGCCAGATGCAGCAGTAACGCAAAAGGAGGCCAGTACCTGAAAGGACAGGGGCGGCGCTCGTGCCCATTGGAGGAGGGCACCAGCGCCGCCCCTGTCATTGTGTCAACAACACCCGCGACCGGGTGTCATCGGGGTCGGCGGAACCGGCCGCGGTAGTCGACGAAGGCGTGGTCCGCCGGCCCGGCATCTGCGGTGGAGGTGCTGGCGGCGCAGGCGTGCAGCACGCCCGCCAGGGTGCGTGCGATGTGTTCGGTGATCGGGTGTGAGGTGTTTTCCGAAGGCGGCGGCGTCGAGCAGTTGGCGGCGCACGTCGGCGATCAGCGCGTAGGTGGAGGGCATGGGGTCGAGTTCGGGCATGGTCCGCGAGACTACCTCGAGTCGAACATTCATTCGATACTTGCGAGGTGTCCTGGTGCTGTCTTCCCCTTGCGGCGCCCGGGTCGACTCGACCACGCCCGCAATCGCGGTCCCGCAGCCACCCCACCCAGGTCTCTCGGACTGTTCGGCCGCGGTTGCGGGTGTGGTAGACCCGTCCGTGCCGCAAGGGGAAGACAGCACCCGCACGCATCTCCCAGCGCGGCCATTTCCGTTCGCCAGCGCCCCCGTCTTCCCCGCAGCGGTGCCCGCCGGAGGCAAAACCCTCCCATCGGCACCAATGACTCGGCCGTACCGGTGAATTCGTGCCGCTACGCCGATTTTGGCACGACCACACCACTTTCTGCGCAACGATAGAAGTGAATGTAGCCCTTACAGTTCGTCATAACGGCCCAGGACGCTGCTCTTACAAACCCCTTACCGACCGAGTGGTACCAGGTAAGGGGACTCGTTCCTGCTGACCTGCAGGTTTGGACGCTGTGGTGTCCCCGATTCCGAAGAGACCAAAGACCCACTTCGTTGTGTCTTTGGTCTCTTCGGAATCGGGGACAGTTGGGAGAGTGGGACAGGTCAGCAGGAACGAGCAGTGAGCAAGATCAGAAAGTGTGGGTTGGGTTAAGTGTGGGTTGGGTTAGAAGAGGGAGAGTTGGTTTGGGTCGGGGGGTGGGTTGCGTCGGGTAGATCGTGGTTGGGTGCGGGGAGTTGGTTCGGGTTGAGTGGCGGATAGTTGGGTGGGTAATGCTGGTGTCTGTTGGGTGCTGGAGGGCCTGGTGGGGTCTGTTGGTCGGCACGCTGGGACTTCGGTTGGGCTCGTATCTGGTTGCAGGATGTGGCCGCATTGTGTGCAGTGCACTGACTGTGGTGGTGTGAACAGCCCCCGTGTGTCGAAGCGGTCTGACCGGTCGGGTGCGTGGCCGGTTTTCCTGAACGCGCTCTGCAGGCGGATCCAATGGGCCCAGATACGTGCGGCATGGACGACTGGCCAGGCTGTTTGGTCGCGATCGTGTTCGTGGCGAAGCTCGGTGGCCAGTGATTGCTTTAGGGCAGTAGGGATGTCGAGTCCGTCGGGAGTCAGGGGCAGTTCGTCGAGTCGGAGCTGGTGTGGGATCAGTTGGTCGCCGATGCAGGGTGGTATGTGCCGTACTCGGTATTGGATTTCGTCGCGGGGCCACAGGGTTCGGTGTGGCGCCGCGATCATCAGGGCGATGGAACGGTCTTGCGGATCGAAAGTCCACAATTGCTGTCTGTCGTCGGGATCGTTGAGGACGATCCAGTGTGGTCGGCTGGCGGGATGCCACAGCCATACATCGGTGACGCCGTTGCGCTGGTAGTCGCGGTGCCGGCTGGTCCATTCGCTATCGGTCAACCGGTAGCCCTGGATTTCGAGAGCGACTTGGCGTCCATCGGCGAACAGCACCTGGACGTCGGCACGCCGCTCGCGGTCGGGAAGCCAGACCTCGTTGCGGACCTCGATCACGTTCGGCTGTTGCCGTGTCCAGTCGGCCAGGATCGTTTTGCTGGTCAGATGCCATACCGTTTCCGGGTGATGTTGACCGCCGTCCGGTGTGTGGCCTGCCGGGTGCGCGAAGTGTGGTCGGCGAAGGCCACCCACACAGCCTCTGACGATCACGGGAACCTTGCACCCGAATTCGATGTAGCAGAGAGCGCACACCAGCGTCCGGTCGCCGATGTAGCTCATGCTTCTGAGTTCTTGCATATACGGGTCGGCCGGATCCATTGGCGCGCAGACGTACTGCTGACGCGTGAGGTCGAGCGCGACGACGAGTTGGTTAGAGGAACCCACTCGGAACACCCCTTGTCGAATAGGAAGGTCGCCTTCCGGCGATCGCAGGAAGGCGTTGGCAGGCCGCGCTATTCGATGAGATGTCAGGGGTTCGGCTGAGTTGAGTTAGGGGAGCCTGAATCGGCTGAAGTATCAGTTGAGTATGTATCGCCGAGGTGTGTATGTAGTTCAGGTTGTGGATGCGGTGCGGCCGTATCCAAGGTTAGAGCTGAACACCATGATTGTCGATATCGGTTGCAAGTGGTCTTGTTCGGTCGCCATTGACGACTGACTTGCGGTGGTGTAGCGAATCGCAGCGGTTACTGCGAGTCAGGTCGTTCGGCTTGCGGTCGGCGATCTTCGGGCTCGTCAGCGTCGATCACCGTAGGGCGCGATGGATCGCGGTCGACGGGATTGACCAGGATTGGGTGCAGCCAACGGACATCCGCAACTTGCTCGTCATGGGGACCGGTCCAGTAGGTGTGCCAATGGGCGCGCCGGATATGTGATCGGATGCGTCTGCCGGATCCGAGTCCGGCTTCGGAGTTCGTCGCCGCTTCCTGGGCAGCGAGAAGTTTGGGCCCCACGTCGAATCCGAGATCGATGACAGTGCTCATGACACCTTGAGTGCGGCGTTTCTTTCGGCCTGGTAACAGTTCGGTCGCCGATCCCAGATCGCAGCGGTTGCTGCACAGATACAACAGCAAGCTGACGGCCAACCGGTAAGCATTGAGTTCGATGTCGGTTGGAGCGGCGTTCGGACTGATGCCGTCGAGGGGATGGTGAACTTCCCGGATCATCTCCTCCACCGTGTAGCGATGCTGAGGAGAACAAGGAATCTGAATGCTGTACCAGGGATAGTCGGGTTCGCTGTTGCCTACGGACTGCACACGTCCGATCAACGTCACCTTCAGCATCCACAACCGCGGGTCAGCTGTCGAGCAGAGCGTGATCTCGTTGGTCCATCCAACCACCAGTATGCCGACATACACCGGAGGTGCAGTCACCTGCTTCGCACCTGTAGGGTGGGGCGCCGGTAACGGAGTCGGGAAAGTGATGAACGGGTCGGGATGCGGAAGCCGCCGAAACACCTCGCACGGGATCTGTGTTCCGGGCTCGGTCTCGGCCAGACTCACCGCTAGCTCGGGGTGCACACGGTAGATCACTCGATGCTCGCGCCAAATCTGAACGGTTTCAGACTCAAACAGCATTGACTGCAAGCTGTCGACAACGGTTCGACCGTTGGGGCCATTGGCGGCGATGAGCGCGGTCTTGTCTATGGGCGTGAACCGGTCAGCGTCTCGGATGCCGGGCTCGATCTGATTGATGACCCAACCTAGCTGGGGACTGCTACGCATGTCCTTGGTCAGTTGCAGGGTTGCCTTTTCGTATGCAGTAGCAACGGCCGCAGCTTGTTTGGCGGTCTGCAAGCCGAACTTTTTCTGTGTGCCTTCGGGTGCAAACTTCGACATACGTCAATGACATCACCACGTACCCATACACCGCGGCGATATTGAGTCAGCTTCTTGCCGCGGGAGATCTGAGCGCGCGCCGCTGATTGTACGGCATCGTCCGCTTCCTCCACCCGCCGCGCTGGGTGCGGTCCGCGCCCGGCACGGACGAATTCGCGTCCAGGCCAGGCAAATTGGTGCGGTGGTGGTGCGGCGAATTCGTCCGTGCACGCTCCGGCGCGTTCCGCACCAGCACGCTCGGGCGGATCCACTACAGCGGACGATGCCAGGGCAGGCGGTGCGGGCAGGCCGGTGGGCCTGCCCCGGGCGGGGCGCGGCGCGCGCTCAGCAGATCAGGCGTCCTGCCCGGTTCATCCAGCTTTTTGACACGTACGTGTCAATGGCGTTGCCCGGGAAGGGGATGCGTGCCGATGTTGACGATGACGGACTTGTTCTGTGGTGCTGGGGGCTCGAGCAGTGGGGCGGTGTTGGTGCCGGGGGTGCGGGTGCGGATGGCGGCGAATCATTGGGCGTTGGCGATCGAAACGCACAACGCGAATCACCCGGAGACCGATCATGATTGCGCGGATATCACGCAAGTGGACCCGCGCCGGTATCCGAGCACGGATCTGTTGTGGGCGTCGCCGGAGTGCACAAACCACAGCATGGCACGAGGACGGAGCCGCAATATCGACTCCACCCCGGACCTGTTCGGCGAGATCCTGCCCGACGAAGCGGCCGAACGCAGCCGGGCGACGATGTGGGATGTGGTGCGGTTCACCGAGTTTCACCGGTATCGGGCGATTGTGGTGGAAAACGTGGTGGATGCCGCGAAATGGGTGCTGTTCGCCTCGTGGCTGCACGCGATGGACGCACTCGGCTACGACCACCAGACCGTGTACTTGAACTCGATGCATGCCCAAGCAGTGGGCGCTCCGGCGCCGCAGTCGCGTGACCGGGTGTATGTGGTGTTCTGGCGACGTGGGCAGCGCCGACCGGACTTGGATCGGTGGACTCGGCCGAAAGCGTGGTGTCCGGGGTGTGAGCGGGTGGTGTTGGCCGTGCAGGCGTGGAAGAACCCGACGCATCCATGGGGCCGCTACCGCGCTCAGTACGTGTGGCGGTGCCCGAGCATCCGGTGCCGCAATACGGTTGTGGAGCCGGACTGGCTGCCCGCCGCCACAGTCATCGATTGGCAGCTGCGCGGGCAGCGGATCGGCGATCGCGACAAGCCCTTGGCGGCGAAGACGGTAGCGCGGATCGAGGCGGGGTTGGCGAGGTTCGGGGATGAGTCGTTCCTGTCGCTGTTCCGGTCCGGGCGGGTGCGGAACATTCCGGTAACGGAAACGTTGGCGACGGTGGTGGCCGACGGGTCCAATCATGCGCTGCTGGTGCCTGCCGGGGGGACGTGGCGGGATCAGGCGGTGTCGGTGGTCGAGCCCATGCCAACCCGGACCACGCGGGAGGCCGATGCCCTGTTGGTGCCGGTGGAGGGCCGCGACAGCAAGCAAGCCCAGCCCGCGAGTGTGCCGATGCGGACGATGACGACACGGTCGGAGACCGGGCTGCTGGTGCCGTACTACGGGCATGGCACCGCCCGCACCACCGACGACGCGTACGGCACGGTCACCACACGGGAGCGGTGGGCGATGGTCGTGCCGCTACGAAACCACAACACCGCGAAATCGACAGCGGAACCGCTGGATACGGTCGCAGCGGCCGGGAACCATCACGGGTTGGCACGGCCGGTGACGGCGCGGGTGGAAGATTGCGAGTTCCGGATGCTGGAACCGTACGAGATCAAACAGGCCATGGCATTCGACCGCGACTACATCATGCGAGGCAACCGCCGCGAACAAGTCCGGCTCGCGGGCAACGCTGTCACCCCACCCGCCGCGCGGGATCTGATCGCCGCCGTGGCGGAATCGCTCGGCCATGAGGTGGTGGCGTGATGGCGCGGCTGATGTCGGTGTCGCTGACCGAGCCGCAAGTTGTTGCCCGTGCGAAGACGGTGACCCGCCGCGTCGGGTGGCGGATGCTGCGGGCCGGGGACCAGATCACGCTGTTTGTGGCGTTCTTCTGCCGCGCCCACCGCGACTGTCGCCCGGAGACCGAGGTGACCCGGATCGAATGGCGGTACCTCGAGCCATGACCGGGACACCGAATACGGTGACCGGGCTCCTGGTCGCCGCCCTCGAATCCACGTGGGCGGCGATCCGGGCGCGCCACCCCGACGTACCGGAGGTGGTGCTGGCGATCGCGTCCGGCTCCACACCCGCCGGCCTGAACCTGGGGCACTTCGCGCCGCATCGATGGGTGCGCGGGGACTACGAGCTGCACGAGCTGTTCGTGGGCGGGGAAGGACTCAACCGCGGACCAGTCGAGGTGCTGTGCACGCTGCTGCACGAAGCCGCTCACGGCATGGCAGTCACCCGCGGTATGAAAGACACCAGCCGACAGGGCCGCTGGCACAACAGGCGCTATCGCGACCTCGCAGTGGAGCTTGGTCTGACCGTCGACGCAGACCCAGGGCATGGATGGGCAGTCACTTCGGTGTCTGACATCACCCTTATCCGGTACCGGCCGCATCTTCAGGAGCTCAGTCTCGCGCTCATTGCCTACCGCCACCGAGAGCCGGACATCAGCGAGCGGGGAGGAGGGCACAACAACGGGATTGCGGCCGTCTGCTCATGTGGCCGTCGGATCCGCGTAGCGCCAAGCACGTTCGAACTCGGAGGAATCACGTGCGCCGTCTGCTCCAGCCAGTTCGCAGCTCAGGGACGTAGCAGCAACCAGGAGATTGGGCACGCGTTGGGCACGAACGCAATCAGCCCCGGTAAAAACCGGGGCTGACCTGCGTAAAGGTTGGTGCGCGATACTGGGATTGAACCAGTGACCTCTTCCGTGTCAGGGAAGCGCTCTCCCGCTGAGCTAATCGCGCGTGGTCGCCTTCTCAGAGGCGGCGACGGGAATCGAACCCGTGTGCACGGCTTTGCAGGCCGTTGCCTCACCACTCGGCCACACCGCCAACCAAGGCCGGTTGGCCTTCGAGCGGATGACGGGATTCGAACCCGCGACCCTCACCTTGGCAAGGTGATGCGCTACCAACTGCGCTACATCCGCGTGGCGCCTCCGGCGGCTCTTTCGTGCCGTCCGGCTGCGAGAGAGAACATTAGCCCACTATCCGCACGAGCAACAAATCGGCTGGTAGAAGGGGGTGATTGTGAATGACAACGGTGTAGTTCGCCCGCTCCCCCCGGAACCGAAGCCCACTGCCCTTCCCTGTCACCCACCCCGCCCCCTGTCCACCCCACGCCCTCCACCCCCGAAATCCCACCCACCAACGAACCCCCAGGTAGAACCCCGATTTGGTGTGACGCGGGTGATGCGTGTTAAGGTTCCATCTCGTTCGGAACGGCACGCAAAGCCGCCCGAATCCCACTCCGGTCTCATAGCTCAGTGGGAGAGCGCTCGCCTCACACGCGAGAGGTCGCTGGTTCGAACCCAGCTGGGACCACAGAGAAGCGTTAGGTCAGCACCGGTTTGGTGATCACCTGCCGCTTTCGCGTTCGGTGTCGGGGAATCCGAGCTAGCTTATTGGAGACCACTTCGATGGTCTGCTCGGGCTGGCGGACCGGCGTCGAGGCGGGGTGTCGGTGGCGGCGAGCCGGATTCCGTTCAGGACCGCGGTCATACATCCGCCAGCACTTCGCGCAGCGCGTGGATCACCTTGTCCTGGATGCCTTCGGGCAACGACGGGTACATAGGCAGCGAGAAGATTTCGTTCGCGAGGGCCTCGGTGACCGGCAGTGCGCCCCTGGCATAGCCGAGGTGAGCGAATCCGGACATAGTGTGTACCGGCCAGCGATAGCTGACGTTCAGTTCGATGTCGTAAGCCCGCAGGCGCTGCAGGATCTTTTCCCGCCTCGGATGTCGTACGACGTACAGGTAGTAGGCGTGATCGTTGCCGGGGGAGACGTGTGGTAGCACCAGGTCGGTGTCGCCGAGCCCCTCGGCATACCGCCGCGCGATCGAGCGCCGGGCAGCGACGTAGTCGTCCAGCCTGCGCAGTTTCCGGCGCAGAATCTCGGCCTGGACTTCGTCGAGACGGCTGTTGTGGCCAGGTGTGGCGACGACGTAGTAGCGGTCCGTCATGCCGTAGTAGCGAAGGCGCCGTAAGGCCGCCTCGAGACTGTCATCGGATGTGATCACCGCACCGCCATCGCCGTACGCGCCGAGTACTTTGGTGGGATAAAAGGAGAACGCCGCTGCCGTGCCCATGCTCCCGGCGGGGCGGCCATGGTGACGTGCCCCGTGTGCTTGGGCGCAGTCCTCCAGAATCGCGAGTCCGTGCTGCTCAGCGAGATTCATCAGCGGTGCCATGTCGGCGCACTGGCCGTAGAGGTGTACCGGCAGCAGGCATTTGGTCCGATCGGTGATGACTTCCGCCACCTGTTCGGTGTTCATGAGATAGGTGTCTGGGTGGACGTCCACGAATACAGCGGTGGCGCAGACCTGGTCGATGGCCACTACGGTCGGGGCCGCGGTGTTGGACACAGTGATCACTTCGTCGTCGGCCCCGATCCCGAGTGCACGCAGGGCCATGACCAAGGCGTTGGTGCCGTTGTCACAGCTGACGCAGTGTCGCACCCCGTGGTACGCGGCGTATTCCCGTTCGAACTGCTGGACGCTCTCGCCGAGCACGAGGCGGCCCGAACGGAATACCTGGTCCACCGCGGCGAGGATGTCTGCTCGCTCGGTCTCGTACTCCTGGAGGTAGTCCCATACCCGCGTTGTCATGGCTGTCTCGGATTCCGTTGATGAATAGGGGTCAGTACGTGGGCGTGTGCAGGCTGCGCAGGCAAGCCAGCAGGCTGCGTGCCTGGACGTTCACGTAGTGGCTGTGCCGGAGCAGATCGGTCAGCTGGTGCGGCGCGATCCAGCGGTAGTCCGGGTATTCGTCTTCGACACGGACACCGAGGTCGGTCTGCACTATGAGGTAGCGAGTTCGTGCATGGTAGAAACGCCCGCCCTCCTCCGACTGGATTGCCCCGAACAGCACCTGGTGCCTGGACGCACCCAGCACCTGGTCGAGGAACGGCGGGCGGGCAGCTTTGGGAAGGTGCGGCAAGTTGCTCGGAGCGCACTGCACGGTCGGTGCCAGTTCGGCGACGTCGACACAACCGGGCTCAGTTCGGGCGTGCGCCAGCACATGCAGCACTCCATCGATCCGGTTGACCAGGAACGCGACGAGCCCCATGCCGTGCGGCCTGAACATCGGCTGGCACCACTGGTCGACCTCACGGGCGCTCGTCTTCACCTGGACCCCTATGACATCGAAGAACGCGCCTGTGCTGTGGCGGATTCCGGCGTCGTCGACATGCCAGTCGGTGAGGTCGCGCAGCCCGATCCGTTCGGTGCCGAGCTCGGTACTGGTGCGGATGTCCGTGATCCACTCGAGGATGTCGTCCATGTGGTGTCTGCTGCCCGCGGCCGGCTCCCTGAATGGCAAGCACGACAACACGGTCCGGGTGTCCATGTTGACCATGTCGTCCACCGCGAGCATTCGGCATACCGCGCCGAGTGGCAGCCATCGGAATCCGTCGATCGCCGTGACGTCGTCGGTGGTCTCCACGACCATATTGCGATTGCGCTTACGGAAGAACCAGGCTCCCTGCTCGGACTGGCGCACGTCAGTGACCAGCTTGCTACCGGAGGTGTCCTGGAAGTACTCGAGATAGGGCACGGCACGGCCACCGTGAACCCTCGTGTAGTTGCTGCGTGTGGCTTGGACCGTAGGCGAGAGCTGGAGTCCGTTGTGGTTGCCTGGCTCGGCCTTGGCCTGTAACAGCAGGTGCGGCACGCCGTCGATCCGCTTGGCAAGGATGCCGAGGATGCCGACCTCGGGCTGATGGATGATGGGCTGGTCCCAGTGCGGCACCGGCCCGTTCGGCCGATCGACCCTCAGGCCGTGGACGGTGAAGAACTTGCCGCTGCGATGCCGGATATCGTCGGTCTCCGGATCGTGCTGCCAGCCGGATAGGCCGGCCAGCGGCACGATGGCGGTGCTCATCCGCCTGCGCTTGGCGATATCGGCCAGCCATGACTGGACAGTGGCAGCCGACTTCTCCGTCATGCATGTGCTCCCGTGTCACCTGCCCCAGCGAGCAGCTCGTTGGCGGCGGACCCCGCAGATGTTGAGCAACGCGCTGCCCTGCATGGTGGACCATTCGTCGGATCACCGAACTCTTTCACTATACTATTAGTTAGTAAAACTCCGTCAGGATTCGGGGATTCTGCGCTGGTGACCGTGGGATCGCGGCAACTTTCCGTACCTGACTTTAGTATCTGATAGCCTTTTAGAGCTCTGGAATCGCTAGCATCATGTGGACGCACGACACTATCTACAGCAACGACTACGTCGACGTCTATGCCGCGATCCATGCCTCCCGTGGCTGGGACTGGCGTGCCGAGGCGGAGGACATCGCCGCCGAGGTGCGCCGCCACAATCCGGATGCTGGTTCGTTGTTGGACGTGGCCTGCGGAACCGGCAACCACCTTGCCGAGTTCAGCAGGCTTTTCGAGCGGACGGCGGGCGTCGACCTGTCGGCGGGCATGCGCTCGGTGGCTGCCCGGACAAGCCCCGACAGCACGGTTTTCGCGGGCGATATGCGCACGTTCGATGTGCCGGGCCGGTTCGATGCCGTGACTTGCTTGTCCTACAGCATCGGGTATATGCGCACGGTCGAGGAACTGCACAAGGCCATCGCCCGCATGACGGTCCACCTTGCCCCGGGCGGTGTTCTGGTGGTCGAGCCGTGGTGGTCGCCGGAGACCTTTTTGGACCACTACGTGTCGGCCGGCCTGCACCAGGAGGACGGACGGGCGATCAGCCGAGTGTCCTACTCGGAGCGAATCGGTTCGGTCTGCCGCATGACGGTGCACCTGACCGTGGCTGACCATACCGGCATCCGCTCGTTCACGGAATACGAGATGCTCACGCTGTTTCGGGACGGCGACTATGAAACAGCTTTTCGTGCGGCCGGTCTCACGGTCGAGATGCACCAGCGGCCGGCGACCGGGCGACGTCGACTGGTCGGCGTGCTGAACCGCTGACGCGAAGCCGTTCAGCCGGACACGATGTCCAGGATGGCCCTAGCCGTTGCCGCGGGTGAAGGCAGCGCCGCGTTCTCAGCGTGTACCTCGTTCGTCGCACGACGCAAGCCGTCGTCGTGGATGAGCGCCTCGATCATCACCGGGTCGACAAGGTCGGACGAACCGGCGAAGCCGATGTTGCGCTCTCGCACTGCGGCGCAGGTGATGTGGTGCATGAGGTTGGCGGGGTCGTGCGCTATGAGCTGCGGTACATTGGCCGCCACCGCGGTCATCACGTTGCCACCACCGCCGTGGTGGATCAGTGCAGTACAGGTGCGCAGCAGCGACGCCAGCGGAGTCCAGCCGACCCGCTGGAAGTTCGGGGGCAAGTTGCCGAGCGGTTCGAGATCGACATCGCCAACCGCGAGCACGAAGTCGGCGTCGACTCGGGCACCCGCCTCGACGATGGATGCCAGCGACCCGAGACCGAACCCTTGCAGCTCCGTGGTTCCCATCGAAACGGCGATGCGCGGCCGGATGGTGGGTGGCGCGGGCAGTCGCCCGGGCACCACGGTTCCCCCGCTGTAGGGGACCCAGCGCATGAAACGCCCCTCGGACTGCCGGTTCAGCAGGCTCGGTGGGTAGAACTCCAGCGTCACGGTGGGTTTGCCCGCGTGGGCGTGGTACGGCGCGGACAGGTCGGCCAGGTGCTCGGCGATGGCTTCGTGTGTCCGGCCGGTACGGAAGCCGCCCAGGTTCTGTTGTACCGACGGCACCCCGCACCGGTCCGCGGCCAGCAGCCCGACCGTCGTTGCCTGGTCGTAGATGACCAGGCCAGGCTGCCAGTCGTCGGCCAGTGCAATGGTGCCCTCGACCAGCGGGCGATTGACCGCCGCCAGCCCGACCGCCCACTCCTCCAGATCGATCATCGGTTTGACCATCTCGGCACCCAGCATGTCCGGATGCTCAGTGGCCACCCACTCGGTGACAGTGTTCATGTCGAAATCGGGTGCGACATCGACAATCTCCAGGCCGGCCAAGGCGGCGTCGGCGGCGCAGTCCGCGATGGCGACCAGCACCTCGTGCCCGTCGGCGCGCAACGCCCATGCAATAGGCACCAATGGCAAGAAGTGGCTGATTCCCGGGTGAGAACAGAACAGCACGCGCACCGCGTCACCCTTTCGTGATCACGTGGTTCGTCAGCCGTGCGGCGATGTCCGCCGGGGACGGCAGTGCGGCGACCTCCGCCGCGACCTCGGCGGTCGCCCGCCGGAGCGTGTCGTCGGTGAGCAGCCGCTCCAGTTGGCCGGGCGTGATCTCTCCGGCTGAGGTGGAGATTCCGATGCCACGGTCGCGCACCGCATTTCCCATGATCTGTGCCGCCGGGTCGAGGTCCATGCGCACAACCATCTGCGGAATGCCCGCGTTGATAGCCGTCAGGATCGAGCCGCCACCACCGTGGTGCACGACCGCAGCACAGGTACGGAAAAGTTCGGTGTACGGGAACCACCGGCCGAGGGACCGCACGTTGGGCGGCAACGAGCCGAGCCGTTCGACGGACGCTTCGCCCAGTGCGATCAGGAAGTCTGCGTCGACCGCGGCCGCTGCGGCGACCACTGCCTCGAGCGCATCCAGACCGTAGTAGTCCGGCGAGAACCCGCTGCCCAGCGTCAATGCGATCCGCGGCTTTTCCGGTCGCGTGGGCAGTTCACTGCCCAGCACGCCACCGCCGTTGAACGGGGCGCCGCCCATGAACCAGCCGTCGGTCGGCACGCTGAGCATGCTCGGCGGGATCACCTCGATGGTCGCCAGAGGTGGCGGCAACTCCTGTGGGACCCTGTACTTCTCGCATTCCTCGGCGAGCAGCGCCGCGGTGGCCCGGTGCGTCTCGCCGGTGGCCATGATGGCGATGTTCTGTTGCACGGCAGGCACTCCGAGCCGCGCGGCTGCCATCAGCCCCACCGTGGCGGTCTGCTCGTAGACGACCAGTTCCGGCTGCCACCGGTCGGCGAGCTCCATGGTTCCCGCGATCAACGGACGGTTGATGGCGGCGAACATGGGCGCGCGGGGCGCGATCGTCATGTCCGGCGTGAGGGTGACGTTCCAGGCGGAGTCGAAGAACTCCGGGTCGTCGCGCAGCACTTTGCTGGTCACCGCGACTGCGTCGTAGCCGGGGGCGACGTCGACTACCGGCAGGCCCGCACGTGCCGCGACCTCCGCGTGCTCGGCCAGTCCGACCATCACCTCGTGACCCGCTGCCCGCAAAGCCAGTGTCAGTGGCACGACAGGCAGGAAATGCCCGACGGCGGGAACGGTGGTAACCAGGATGCGCATGGCGACGTCCTCTCGGCCGGCTGCGCAGTGACGAGGTATCACTATATACTATGGCAGTGAAATAGAACTATGACGCAAACCAAGTCGCTTGATCACGGTCGTGCAGGCATCTGGCTTAGGGGATAAGGTTTTTCGCTCTCCGCGGGTCCGCCTGATCCGGTGCGTACGGCCTCGAAACTTCAACTACTTGTGTCGAGGACCGCTAGACCTCCGACGGCGCACCTCTGTGAAGCGAAAGGACATGCGGCGATGAGCCTCGTGGTATCTCATAGCGGACCCGGCCCCACCATGCACGAGTTTCTGTTGACCCGGGAGCGGCCGCCGCAAGCGGGTGCGCTGGCGGCATCGGCGGCGTTCGCGTGGCGGTCGGTCCGCAAAATCAAGCATGTCCCCGACACGATGTTCGATGCGGTCGTCCAGCCGATCGTCTTCCTGGTGCTGGTCACCTACGGCTTCGGCGGCGCCATCGCCGGATCACCGCGGGAGTACCTGCAGTTCTTCACGCCCGGTGTTGCGCTGCTCGCGGTCGTCATGATCAGCATGAGCACCGGGTTCGCAATGAACAAGGACATGGCCTCCGGCCTTTTCGACCGGGTGCGGACGCTTCCTGTGCGGCCCCTCTCGGTACTGACCGGCCCGATCCTCGCCGATACGGTCCGGTACCTGCTGTCCACGGTCGTGGCCGTATCGATCGGTCTGCTGCTGGGGTTCCGGCCGTCGGGTGGCGTCCTGGGGGTGCTGCTGGCGGCGCTGTTCCTGCAGCTGTTCGCGTTCAGCCTGTCATGGGTGTGGACGTGGATCGGAATCGTGGCACGGGCCCCGGGTACCGCGGAGAGCGTGATCATGATGGTGAACTCGGTCGTGTTGTTCGGCAGCAGCATCCTCGCGCCGGTGGAGACCATGCCCGGCTGGGTACGGTTCATCGTGCAGCTCAACCCGGTCTCGCATGCTGCAGACGTGACCCGTGGCCTGATGCACGGAACCATCACCATGAGCCAGCTCTGGGTGGGCCTGCTGCTCTGTGCCGGGCTCAGCGCGGTGTTCGCGCCACTGGCGTTGGGTGCCTTCACCAAACGCCGCCGAGTCGGCTGAAGGAGCAGACAGATGAGCGACGCACTGCATTCTCCGGACCTGTCGGACCGGCCGTACGCCACGACGGTCGAACACAACACCAGCGCGCCGCCATCGGCGGTCTACCGCGCGTTCACGGAGAAGTTCGACCAGTGGTTCGCCGAGCCCGGTGCGATCCGGATGCGGGCCGAAGTGGATGCCCCGTATTTCTTCGAGACGTTTCACGAAGGCTCTCGGCATCCCCATTACGGGAGGGTCCTCGCCGTGCGGAAGGATCGGTTGTTCGAGATTACCTGGCTCAACGAGGCAGGCACGCACGGGGTCGAGACCGTGCTGCGCGTCGAGATCGAGCCGGACGGCGACGGTTCGCGTCTTCGTTTGACTCACAAGGGTTTCCGTGACGAGAAGACGAGCACCGAGCACGGGGAGGCGTGGGAGTTCCTGCTACGTGACCGGCTCGATCCGATGCTGGCGCGTTCCGGCTGAGTGCGAACAGGAGCAGATCATGGGTTCAGCGTTGCGGACCGAGGAGTACGAGATGCTCTTCGACGCATTCGACACCGACCGGGACGGACTGATCGGCCAGGTGGACATCGACGTTCTGGTCCAGCGGTGGTGCGTCGCGCTGCATGTGCCACCGGGCACGCCGGCGTGGAGCCAGATCACCCGAAAGGCCAACCGGCTGTGGCAGGACCTGATCGGGCACTTCGACGAGGCGGGCGATAAGCGGGTCAGCAAACAGGAGTGGGTGGCGTCGCACGACCAGCCGGGGTTCATCGAGAACGCCGCGATTCCTTGGGCGGTCGGTGTTTTCGATGTCGGCGACCCGGAGGGCGAGGGACGTGTCTCGCTGCAGGCCTGGATGACGTGCCAGACCGTGACCGGCTGGGGCCAGGTGGAGAGCCTGGACATGTTCCTGCAGCTCGACGACGACCGCGACGGGTATGTGCAGCGCGACCGGTTCGTCGCCTATATAGAGGAGTTCTACAGCAACGCCGAGGACAGCGACCGCTGGTGGTCGGCACGCGCGGAGGCGTGACTACCAGCCCGATCTGATGGTGTCGACAATGTGTTCACGGTCCTCGTCGGAGACCCACCAGCCGACCGGGATGTGCACGATCCGGTCGGCGACGCTGTCGAGACCGGGGAGAGGCTCTGCGTACCGCTCGACACAGCTGTGCAGATCGTTGCGGCGCGACAGCACTGTCGACATGATGTCCGCTGCTTCGAGCTTGCGCATGAACTCCGGGCGGTCGTCGACCTTGAGCGGGTACATCCAGAACGACGACTCTCGGTCGGCTGCCCGTTCGGTGTGTTCGAGGCCGGGCACGTTGGCCAGTTCCCGGTCGTAGAACGCGGCGTTCTTACGGTGCCGCTCGACCCTGGCGTCGACCGCTTCGAGGTTGGCAAGGCCGATCGCCCCGGACACCTCGTTCATCTGGAAGCGGTAGCCCCATTCGGGGACGTCGTAGTCGGCATGCACCCGATCGGCGGCACGGTCGATGCCGAACCAGCGCAATCGCTTGGCCCGCTCGTGCGATTGCGCGTCGGGCAGGACGACCAGCCCACCACTGCCGCTCGTCAGGTGCTTGATCGCCTGGAAGCTGAACACGGAAATGTTGCCCTGATTGCCGAGCGGTCGACCGCGGTACGTCGAACCCCACGCGTGCGCGCAGTCCTCGACGACGATCGGGCGCACGCCGTGCTGGGCCTCGGCTGCATCGAGCACCTGCCGCAGCCGGTCCTCGTCGACCGGGTAACCCATCCAGTGCACGAGGGAGATCGCCCGGGTGGCGGGGGTGATCTTGCTCGCCAGGTCGTCGAGGTCGATCGTAAGAGTCGCCGGGTCGATATCCACCCAGCGGATCCGCAAGCCGCAGGCCAGGATCGGCCAGTTCGTAGCTTCGAATGTCAGTGGGGTGCTCAGCACCTCCCCGTCCCGGGGCTCGTCACCACCTGTCACGGTCGTGGCCAATCGTAGGCCCAAGTGGATACCCGAGGTATTGGAGTCGACGGCGACGGCGTACGGGTTTCCTACCCGCCGCGCCAGTTCCCGTTCGAATTCGTCGACCACGGGCCCGTGTTCGAGCCGTCCGCTGTGCAGCACGTCGGCGACCCGGCGCAGCGCGCCGTCCGAGTCCATGGCGACCTTCAGGACCGGGATCATGAGCTACGACCGATGTAGTCGACGATCTCGACGGCAGCGCGGGCAGCTCCACCGGACCCGTGGATCTCCCGGCGAATGTCCTCGATGCGCCTGCGGACCTCCTCGTCGGCGGCTATGTCGGACACGGCCTTACGCAGCTCCTCGGCGCCGATGTCCGCGGCCAGCGCACGCCCGAGGCCCATTTCGACGACTCGACCTGCCGACACCTCGGCCTCAGCAGTGAAGTGGCTGAACAACAGCATCGGGCAGCCGCGGTAAAGCGACTCCATCACGGCGCCGGTGCTGCCCTGGGTGACGAACACCGACGCGTACCGCAGCACGTCGAGGAAGGAGATCCACTGGTGCACCTCGATGTTGGGAGGTAGCTCGCCGAGCACGGCCGGATCGAGTCGCTCGCCGATCACCAGCACGACATGCCACGGGGTGCCGTCGAAGGCGCGCACGCATGCCTGGAAGAAATCGGGATGCTCGTTCCACGTCGAGCCGAGCGACACGAGCAGGATCTGCGGATCGCCCGGCGGCGGCCGCCACTCCTGCTGGTCGAGGCGTGACGTTTCGATGGTCGGCCCGGTGAAGACGAAACGCTCGTCGAACGACTCCTCGGCGATCTGGAATGAGCGCGGGATGGACACGATGTTGAAGTCGTCGATCCCATCCCAGAACTGTCGGATCGTTTCGTCCACGCCGAACTCTGCCAGCAGCCTCGTGATGTGCTCGCGGGTCGAATCGAAGTCCTCCGGGTAGCCCTGGTTCAGGTTCTGGCGCAAGTGTTCCCACACGGAGTACGTCTCGTTCGCCGCGAAGATGGGCGAGAGCCGCACACCGGGGCAGTTCAGCTTCGTGGCGAGCAGTTTGCCCGCAATGAAGTGGAAGACGTCGTAGAGCACGGCGTCGGGCTTGTCGAGCTCGGCAGCCTGCTCGGCGGCACGCAGGATCGCCTCGTTGTCCTCGATGTAGACATTGTTGAGCAGTTCCTCCGCGTTCTCGGCATCCATCACGTCGGGAACGTGGAAATCTTCGAACGCCGACCGGTAGGTCACCAGGGCAGCGCCCGCACCGCTGACGGCATCTGCGAAGTCGGCGGAGGTCACGACGGTGACTCGGTGCCCCATCCGGACCAGCTCGCTCACTGTGCCGAGTGCTGGGAAGACGTGGCCGGTGCCGCCGACCACGGTGACGAGCAGGTGGTAGGACCGCATGGTGCCCCCCTCGGAGGTCATACCGGGGATGTCGGCAGAATGGTTCGAGTTTTCCTTCCTATTGATACCATAAACATATAGCGATCTACGCTACAACTGGCGACGCGGTCACTGGGAGGGAACCACCTTGAGCTCCGACGCGAAGGCGGCCGTACAGATCTTCGGGCTGCGCAAGGCATTCGGCGAGGTTACGGCCATTGACGGCCTCGATCTCACGGTGCGGGCAGGCGGCGTGTACAGCATCTTGGGTCCGAACGGTGCGGGCAAGACGACTCTGCTCCGTGTGCTTGCTACGTTGTTACGGCCGGACGACGGGTCGGTCAGTGTGTTCGGCCACGACGTGGTGCGGGACGCCGCGGAGGTCCGTGCCAAGGTCAGCGTCACCGGCCAGGACACGTCGGTCGACGAGGACCTGACCGGAGTGGAGAATCTAACCCTGATCGCTCGGTTGCTGGGCTTCAAGCCCGCCGCTGCACGCAGGCGGGCCACCGCGCTGATCGAGGCCTTCGACCTTGCCGACGCGGGAGACCGGTTGCTGAAGACGTACTCGGGCGGTATGAGGCGCCGGGTCGACATCGCCGCGAGCCTTGTCGTGACACCGGATCTGCTGTTCCTGGACGAGCCGACCACCGGACTGGACCCGCGTAGCCGCAACCGTGTCTGGGACGTCGTGCGTGCACTGGTGGATGGCGGCACCACGGTTCTGCTGACCACACAGAACTTGGACGAGGCCGACCGGCTGGCCGATCGAGTGGCAGTGTTGGACCACGGCAGGCTGGTCGCCGAGGGGACACCCGGTGAGCTGAAGGCTCGCACCGGTTCGGGCACTCTGCAGGTGCGGCTGGTCGATCCCGCCAGGGGCGACGAAGCACAGCGGATCCTCTCCGAGTCGCTGGGATCCGAAGTGCAGAAGGCCGTGGACTCATCCGAGCTGACTGCGCTCGTACCCGACTCCGACCGGGCCACGCGAGCGCTGGCAGAGCTGTCGAGCGCAGGCGTGGCGGTTAGCGACTTCGCCTTGGGCAGGCCGAGTCTCGACGAGGTATTCCTCTCTCTGACCGGGCACGTGCCCACCGAAGAGCGGAGTGAGCAGGAGGCGTCGGTGTGACTGTCTCCAGTAAAGCCTCCCAGTCCACTGTGGACGGCAAGGTTCCCGTCGGCCTGCTCGTGGCCGAGCGCCCTCCGAAGGCGGGTGCATTCGCGGCCACTGTGGTGTTCGGATGGCGTGCCCTGCTGAAGATCCGGCGTTCCCCGGAACAGCTGACCGACGTGATCGTGATGCCGTTGACG
This sequence comes from Nocardia transvalensis, assembly GCF_015477765.1. Classification (GTDB taxonomy): domain Bacteria; phylum Actinomycetota; class Actinomycetes; order Mycobacteriales; family Mycobacteriaceae; genus Nocardia; species Nocardia transvalensis_A. Next base: position 673,357 of record NZ_JADLQQ010000004.1, read on the forward strand.
TCGACGCTGCTGTTCACTTTCCTGCTCGGCGGCGCGATCGCCGGGTCGACCACCGAATACCTCCAGTTCTACCTGCCTGGCGTGATGGTCATGGCAGTGTGCATCGCGACCGTGCATACCGGACTGCACCTGAACCGTGACATCGCCACCGGCATGTTCGACCGGGTCCGCACGCTGCCGATCTGGCGGCTGTCGGTGCTGGTCGGGGCGATCGGCGGGGACCTGATCCGGTATCTGGTCGCGGCGCTGGTGCCGCTGGTGGTCGGGCTGGCGCTCGGGTTCCGGCCGGACGCCGGGGTCGGCGGCATGGTTGTCGCGGTGCTGATGCTGCTTGTGTTCGCCTTCTGCTTCGCGTGGTTCTGGACATTCCTTGCGACGGCGCTGCCCACACCGTCCTCGGTCCAGTCGCTGAGCTGGATGCTGATATTCGTGCTGATGTTCTGCAGCAACCTGTTCGTGCCGCAACAGACGATGCCGGGCTGGCTGGAGACGGTCGTGGCCGTCAACCCGATCAGCCACATGGCCACCGCGGTACGCGGGATCGCGCACGGCACAGCCACTGCGGGCGACATCGGAATGGGATTCCTGGTATGTGCCGTGTTGACTGCGGTGTTTGGATCGCTGACGCTGTACCGCTACTACCGTCGGCGCTGAGCGGACCGGATTGGTGACCGCGAACGAGGTTGCTGCGTTCGGCCCCGAGCACGCGGACGTCTACGAGGCGACCTACCGAGCCAGGGGCAAGGACTGGGCACGGGAGGCCGCCGAGGTGACCGACCGGATCAGGGCAAGGCTGCCCAGGGCGTCGTCGTTGCTGGATGTGGCGTGCGGGACGGGCGCGCATCTCGAGACGTTCGCGGCGCGGTTCGATCATGTGGAAGGACTGGAGATCGCGGCGGCGATGCGTGAGCGCGCCGTGCGCCGACTACCTGGCGTCCCGGTGCACGCGGGTGATATGCGGGACTTCGATCTCGGCCGGTCCTTTGACGCGATTACGTGCCTGTACACGGCGATCGCATACCTGGGCACCCTTGCGGAGATGCGTGAGGCTGTCGGGACGATGGCACGCCATCTGGCTCTCCGAGGCGTGCTGGTGGTGGAACCGTGGTGGACCCCGGACCGGTTCATCGACGGCTATGTCGGCGGTGACCTGGTCCGGGTCGAAGACCGTGTGGTGGCCCGGGTTTCGCATACCACCGGGCAAGGCAGGACCGCGCGGATGGTGGTCCAGTGGGTGGTGGGGGAACCCTCGGGAGTGCGCCGGTTCACCGCAGTGGAGTGCTTCACCATGTTCACGGTGAAGGAGTACGTCGCGGCGTTCGAAGCGGCGGGCTGTCAGGTGGAATTCGAGCCGGAGGGGTTGTCCGGGTATGGGCTCTTCGTTGCCACCCGCCGATGAGGCTCAAATGACGTGCACGTCCGGCACGTAGGTCAGCCACCGCCCGCCCGCGCGGCGGAAGTCCGCCTCCTTCGCCATGATCTCTGCCGCGTGATTCCAGGCGAACAGCAGCGCGTAGTCGGGATAGGGATCGGCGAACGCTTCGGGCGGCCGGATGGGAATGCGTGACCCTGGCGTGAGCAGCCCTTGTTTGCTCACCGTCGAGTCACAGATGAACGGCACCAGTTCGGGGCCGATCCCGCAGAAGTTCAGCAGCGTGGCGCTTTTGGCCGTCGCGCCGTAGCCGACTACTCGGCGGCCACGCCGGCGCAGTGTGGACAGTTCGCTCACCAGCGTGTCACGGATCTTGCTGATCCTGCGGGCGAAACCCGCCAGTGTGATGGGGTCGGCGAGCCCTCGCGCATCCTCCTCCGCGATCAGTGCTACGACCGAGTCAGTCGGCGTCCGCGTTCCAACACGGGCGAGGGTGTACCGCACCTCGCCGCCGTGGACCGGCAGACGCCGCACGTCGACGAGCTCGAAGCCGAAGCGCCGCGCGATCCGGCTGACCGAGCGAGCCGAGAACAAGTAGAAGTGCTCGTCATAGATCTGGTCGAACGAGGTCTTCTCGACTATGTCACCGAGGTAAGGATCCTCGAAGACGAACACGCCGCGGGGGGCGAGCAGCGCATCCAGTCCGCGGAAGACCGAGTCCAGATAGGGAATGTGGCAGATGGTGTTCGCGGCGTAGACCACGTCGGCCCGTCCCTCGACGGTCGCGACAGCGCGTGCTGTGGACTCCTCGAAGAAGTCCGTGATCACTCGTATGCCCGCGGCACCGGCCATCCTTGCCACCGCGCCGGACGGTTCGAACCCCAGGTGCCGTATGCCGGCGTCCTTCATGGCACGCAACATCACCCCGTCGTTGCAGCCGATTTCGACGACGAACGGATCAGGCCCAGTGAGCTCGGCGCTGATCAGCTCTTCGGCCACGGCGGTGAAGTGCTCGCGCATGAACCTCGACCCCGACGAGGTGAACGGGTAGTCGTCGCGGAACATGAGGTCCCTCGGCACTTCTTCCATCAGCTGCACCAGCGTGCACGCGGGACATTGCCCCACGGCGAGCCGGAAGAGAAATTCGCCGGACGTGTCGCCGGGCTCCCGGTAGCGTTGCGACACCGGCTGTGGGCCGAGATCGAGGAACTCCCACATCGGGACGTTGCACAGACGGCATGTACTAGCTACCTCATCCCCTCCGGTCACAGTTTCACTATATTATATGGTTGTAAAAATGGAGCGGCCTTGCGGATCGTACCCTACGATGTGGGTTAACTAACTCATACTAAAAGAGGCATCGGGAAGACGAGTGAATGACATGGGCCGTCAAGTGACCCTTGGCTCTACCGGGCTGCGCGTCGGACGGCTCGTCATCGGCACTGTGAATCTGGGGGTGCGGACCGACGAGTCGGAAGCCCACCGCATCCTCGACGCCGCTATGGCGCACGGTATGAACATGATCGATACCGCCGACATCTACGGCTGGCGGGTGCACCGTGGCTATACGGAAGAGCTGATCGGCCGCTGGCTGGCCGACTCTCCGGGTCGACGTGACGATGTCGTCATCGCCACCAAGGTCGGAGAGCCGATGACCGACCGCCCGAACGACCGGGGCCTGTCCGCCCGGCACATCACGATGGCCTGCGAGGCGTCATTGCGCCGCCTCGGTACCGACCGGATCGACCTGTATCAGATGCACCAGTTCGACCCGAATGTTCGCTGGGAAATCGTGTGGCAGGCCATGGATCAACTGATCACCCAGGGCAAGGTGCTGTATGTGGGTTCGTCGAACTTCGCCGGATGGAACATCGCCGACGCACAGCACACGGCGCGGCAGCGCGGCCTCGCCGGGCTCGTCTCGGAACAGTGCGCCTACAGCCTCGTGTGCCGTCATCCCGAGCTCGAGGTATTGCCTGCCGCACGGGCACACGGACTGGGTGTGTTGGCCTGGGCGCCCCTGCACGGGGGACTGCTGAGCGGCGCGCTGCGCAAGGCCAGGGAAGGTACGGCGGCGAAGTCGACACAAGGACGCGCGGCGGCGGCCTTACCCGCACACCGCACGGCGGTCGAACGCTACGAGCAGTTCTGTGCCGACATGGGGCGTGATCCCGCCGAGGTGGGCCTGGCGTGGGTGCTCTCACGGCCCGGCGTGACGGCGCCCGTGATCGGGCCGCGCACGGTGGAACAGCTGGACGGAGCGGTGCGGGCGCTGGAGGTGACGTTGTTGCCCGCCGAGCTCGACATGCTGGAGAAACTCTTTCCGCCGGTCGGTCGCGGCGGACCCGCGCCGACGGCGTGGCTGGATTGAGACCGGGGAAATCAATCGACGATGGCTGAGATAACGGAACGATGCACAGTGAGGAGAACTCCATGATCGACATCAACCGGCAGATCGAAGCCGTACGGCGGGAGGTCGGCGTCCGGCGGCTGGAATCGGGTGAGGAAGGCAGGGTACTGACCCTCCGACAGACCTACACCACCGACATCGATAACCTGTGGGACGCGTGCACCAATCCGGAGCGGCTCGCCAAGTGGTACGAGTCGGTGTCCGGCGACCTGCGCCCCAACGGCCGCTACCGACTGGAGAGCAACACCACGGGAACGATCCGGCGGTGCGAGCCGCCCCGGAACCTCGCCGTCACCTGGGAGTACGAAGGGGACGTCAGCTGGGTCGAACTGCGGCTCTCAGTCGAGGCAGAGGACCGAACCGCCCTCGAACTCGAGCACCTGATGCCTGTCAACGAGCACTGGGAGCAGTACGGGCCCGCCGCAGGTGGTGTCGGCTGGGACCGTTCGCTGCTCGGGTTGGCCGCCTATACGGCCGGGCAGCCGATTGAACCGGACTCGAGCTGGGACACGTCCGAGGCAGGCGTACAGTTCGTGACGCTGAGCGCCGGGAAGTGGTGTGAGGTCGACATCGCCGCGGGTGCGGACCCGGAGAAGGCACGCGCTAAGGCAGAACGCGCCAAGTCCTTCTACACGGCGTCCGCGTCGAGCTGACGATTGGCCGTCTCCGGGCTGTGGCATTCTCCGGACTGTGGATCTGCGTAGCAGTCGCTATGGCTGCTACGCAGAAATGTCAGGATCACCGAGGCAGCCGAATCAACCCGAGGCTACTGCGGTAGGTTCCCATTCACCTGTCGAGAGAGCGCGGGATCGCCGAACAGTGCTCAGTCGGTCGGGTCGAGCCAAAGATTCGCTGCGTCCAACCAGCGGTCGACCTGTGGCATCGGCAGGGCATTGTGGACGCGCGAACTCGTCATGTGCGGAATCGTGGGTTCGCAGGCCAAGATCGGCACGATGGCCGCATCCTCCAGCACTTGTCGGTCAATCTGATGCCAGAGTTCCTCGGCTCGTTGAAAATTCTGTTCGGACAGCGCTTCGAGGATGAGCCGATCGACCTTCTCATTCCGGTAGTTGCCATAATTGGTTGTCCCCGAGGCGAAATGTGACTGGAACATGGGTTGGATGTAGGCACGGCCGTTATTGCCGAACCAGTCCGGCGTCCACGCGGCCGCGGTGATATCCCATTCCCCGGCCCGCGCCCTGGCCGGGTTCTGCAGGAACCGGTAATACTCATCGGCGGAACCGGCGAACACCAGCTCCACCTCGATGCCGACAGCGGCCAGATCCTCCGCGTAGGCCTTCGCGATGGCGTCGTGGGGGGTGTCCTCCCGGTACAACGCCCGCAGCGTCAGCCCATCCCGGTAGCCGGCCTCGGCGAGCAGGGCCCGGCTCCGTTCCGGGTCGCCGCGGTCGCCCGGCGTGGGGTAGCGATCGTATTCCCGATATCCGAAGTTGCCCTTGGGTATGGCGGTATGCGCGATCTCGGTCACCGTGCCCACGTTCATGTCGTCGAGAAACTTCACCATAGCGGCCTTGTCGATCGCATAGGCGATGGCTCGTCGCACGGTGAGATTGCGCATTGCGCCGCGCTCGTTGGGGCTGCTCATATTGAATACGAGGTACGGATTCAGCGCATAGCCGAGATGTCGGTCGGCGTCCAGCACCTTTCGGTCCGGACTGATCAGTGGCGCACCCCACGACAGGTCCGCCTGCCCGTTTTCGATGGCCTGGCGTACCTGGTCATCGCTGACCCGGGCCATTCGGACGTCTATCCCATCGACATACTGATGACGAATCGGATCGGATTCCTGACGCCAGGCCGGGTTGCGCTCCATCCGTAATGACACACTGTGCTCGTAATGTGTCAATCGGTACGGCCCGTTGGAGCGGATATTGCGGATCAGTTCCGGGCTGTCCGGAACGAATTCGTCGTATTCGGCCGGTGCGGCGGAGGCGAACGTCATGGCTAGGATGTTCAGCATGTCGTTGGCCGGCCGGTCCAGTTCTATGACCAGTGTGGTGTCGTCGACCGCGCGCAGCCCGGTGATATCTCGGGAGTTCTGGTATCCGGCCAGATCGGCGGCGGTCGGCGGACGGTCGGCGAAGGCCGCCCGATATCCCTCCGCGAACTCGCCCATTCCCTTGATGGTGCTCGTGTAGTAGGTGAGCGCGCCGGCGCCGACTATGGGATTGCACATTCGCTTGAACCCACGCACGAAGTCCGCCGCGGTCACCGGCCGCGGCGGATCAGTATCCCAGTACACCCCGGAGCGCAGTCGAATCGTGTACCGTCGTCCGTCCTGGTCGATGTCACCATTGGCCGCGGTGGGAATCTCTGCGGCAACATCGGGCACAGGTACCAGCGCGGACTCATCGAGCGCTGTTCGGTAACCAAACAGCTGTCGGGCGAACAATCGCACGATCTGGTGGGAGAACGCGTAGTAGGCACAGGCCGGATCGACGTGGTCCATGCCTCCGGGGCCGTAGTAACGGAGGATGCCGCCGTATCGCGGTTGCGGTTCCGTCATCGTCGCCAACCTTCCATGCCGGACAGCGGCAGTCACCAAACTAGATACTATAATATATAGTCGGATGCCTTCGGTGGTCCAACCCCGCCCAGCCGAGGCCGGTACTAGCGGCGGGTGCCGACGAAAAGACCACGGTCGGTTACCAGCCTCGGCAGGTACTCGACGTCCAACCCCGCCTTCGTGATGGCATCGGCGTACTGGCCCTGCGTGAAGAGGCTGAGCGTATCCGCCGTGTGGAACTCGGTGATCCCGTCTGCGGCGCCCACCAGGTACTTGGCCGTTATGCACATCGATGGTCCGGTACGGATCGAATGTGACACGCGCGCGACGGACCGGGTTTCCTCTTGCGCCACTTCGGCCATCACGTACCCGTCGATGAAGTTCTCCGGGAACCACCAGGGATCGAGCACCAGCACCCCCTCGTCGGTCAAGTGCATGGCCATTCGGCTGATCGCGGTGGCCAGCTCCGCCTCGTCACGCATGTACCCGATCGGACCGAACAGGCATGTGACCGCGTCGAATTCACGGTCGAGCCGGAACTCGCGCATGTCTCCGGAGTGGATGCGCACCCACGGGAGCTTTCGCTCGGCTTGTGCACGCATAGCCCGCGCCGGTTCGACTCCTTCGACGTGGTCGAAATCGTAGCGGAACCACGCCAGGTGGTGTCCCGTGCCGCAACCCACGTCCAGCAGGGATCTGGCCGCGGGGAACCGCTTCCGAATCTGTCGCCCGATTTCGGCAGCCTCCCCGGCGTAGTCCTTGCCCCGGCTGGAGAATACGAGGTCGTAGACGTCGGCGAGCTTCTCAGGGTATCCCATCGGCAGCCTCCGAATACGCTTGACCGAGCCGATCAGTTCAATAATATATTGTTACATGAGGCGGGTGGGGTGCGGGCGGCCGTTGATCGTCGTGTTAGGGGCCTCGGGTTTCCTCGGGTCGGCGATTGTCAGGACCCTCGAGTCGTGGCCGGTCAACGTTCGGGCCGTGACACGCCGCGCCGGGTGGTCCTGCACGGGCGGCGGGTCGGCAGAAGTGGAAGTACACAGGGCATGTCTCACCGTGCCCGGTGAACTCGCGGCAGCTGTCACGGGTGCCGACGTGGTGATCAACCTTGTCGCTCACATCTCCCCGGCGAGCTCATGGCGGATCGCAACGGACGATCCGGCCGCCGAGCGCGTCAACGTCGGTGTCATGCGCGAGTTGGTCGAGGTGCTGCGCGCGGAGAACCGGATTCGGCGCCCGGTGGTGCTCTACTCGGGAACGATTTCGCAGGTCGGGATCCCGCCCTCGATCCGGATCGACGGATCCGAAGTGGACAATCCCGTGACGACGTACGACAGGCAGAAGCTCGCGGCCGAACGGATACTGAAGAAGGCGACGGCCGAGGGTGTCGTGCGTGGCATCACGCTCCGCCTCCCGACGGTCTTCGGTCCCAGCCCGGATTCGGGTGCAAAGGCGCATGGTGTTGTCGCGACGATGGTGCGTTGTGCGTTGGAAGGGAAGCCGCTTCCGCTGTGGAACGACGGCACGGTATTGCGTGACATGGTTTATGTAGACGACGCAGCGCGCGCCTTCGTGGCCGCGCTCGATCACGTCGACCGGCTCGTGGGCGAGCACTGGCTGATCGGGACGGGCGAACCCATCCGGGTCAGCGATCTGCTGGTAACCATCGCCGAGACGGTGGCCGTTGTCACGGGCTGTCCGCCGGTTCCGGTGGTGTCGGTGACGCCGGAGCGCGCCGAGGCCACCGACTCCAAGAGCTTCGTGATCGACTCCTCCGCGTTCCGTGCGGTGACAGGGTGGTCAGCGTCGATATCGACCCGGCATGCGCTCGAATACACCGTCAAGGCTCTTGTCGCGCAGTTGGCGCGTTCGTGACGCGGGCGCGTGGAGTGGAGAACCTGCGCTGGATCGGCCTTTCGACCAGCGTGTGGAGCAACCACGACATCACGATGGACACCGCGAGCGCGATTGCCACCAGACCGGCCGCGGTCCCCGGGGTCCACGGGTACTCCGGGCCGACCGCATAGGACAGTCCGACCAAGACAGCCAGGTGTATGAGATAGAAGGCGAAGGAGATGGTGCCCAACCAGACCATCACGGGGCTGCCGAGGAACGATTGCCTGCCACGCACGTCGGCGGCGGCCGCGGCCGGAATCAGCAGCGCCAGCGGGATCACCGTGGCCGCCGCGAGACTGAACAGGAACGGCACGTGCAGCGCGGCGACATAGCCGATGACGAGAAGGATGGCCGGTATCCACAGTCCGATGTTGATCCACCGGCCGGTCTGTACGATCCGTGCGAGCATGATGCCGAGAATGAACTCCAGCAGACGGACCGGCGGGAACGCGTAGACGAACCAGTACCGCTCGTCGGAAGTCCCCGGGGCCCAAGCGGATTCGGGGCCCGCCGGGAAGAGTTCCGCCGCCAACGGAACACAGAAGACCAGTAGGGCGACGGCGCCGGCGCCGAACCACAGCCAGTTCGGCCGGATCCGGTTGGTCAGCGCCAGCCACACCGGGAACGTCGAATAGAACAGCACCTCACATGCTAGTGACCAGCTCACCGCGTTGACGCCGAAGACCACGTTCAGATCTGGGGGCCAGGCGTGCACGAGCAACAGGTTCGGTACCACCCCGACGATCGGGGCCTGCATCCACATCAGCAGTGCGACGACCGCGATGAACGTGACCACGTGGTTCGGATATATCTTGAAGAAGCGTCGTCGCCAGAATCTCCTAGCGGTGTCATCCGGCCGTGCCGACCACGTCAGCACGAACCCGCTGAGGATGAAGAAGAAGGAAACTCCCACAGCGGCGGCAGGAGCCGCGGCGAACCCGAGGCCGTCGCCGAAGACCGCGACGGGGAAGGTGCCCAGCACGGCGTGATGGAAAAAAACCAGTGCTGCGGCGAGCCATCGCATACCGGTGAGCGAAGGTAACCGGTCGCTCGCAACGCCTGTCGTGGAACCCGTCGCCGAAACCATCCCAGAGCCACCCCATCACGTCAACGTTCGTCATTCCCGACGCCGGGTGCTCTCGCTCCCAGGTCTTTCACCAGATCGGCGGGCAGCAACGGTTCGTGCAGCAGCGTCCGGTACCGGTCGGTGATACTCTGCGCAACTGGTCCTGCCGCCAGCCATTCGCCGACCAGCCGGGCGCCTTCGATATACGTCGTCGTGTACGCCCGCCACAACGGGTCGGTGAGGAAGCTGACCAGGTGCTTGGCGCGTTCCTCCGGCAAGAGCAGCCACCGCTGCAGGTACTCGATTACCTCGTCGGGATCGGCGCCGTTGTCATGCAACAGGATGGCCGCGTCCTGTCGGACCGGTAGCAGTTGCACGACCAGCCCTAGCATTCGTTCGACGAGCGGGCCGTCGATGTGCACGCCCTGCCCGTTGAGGATCGCCGCCGTCCATTCGCCCCAGCCCTCACCCATGACCACCGACAGCGCGGCTTCCCCCATTCCTTCGGACACCAGGCACTGCGGGGTGTTCACGAGCATGATCGTGTGCTCGCGCCACCCGCGTGCCTCGACCAGGTCTGTCTGTTTCAGACAGTGATGTGTGTGGTGTCCCGGGTAGGATTCGTGCGTCACGATGATGGGCAGCGCGGCGATGTTGCTGCCGGCGGTGGCGTTGAGCTGAACGGTGGACCGGTGCTCGCCGTGGTAACGGTTGAACGCGTTCCAAGGCTTGTCCCGCACGACCTCATAGGTGACGTTCTCGGTGTCCGGTAGCCCGAACAGCGGCCGGACGATGGTGCGAAACTCGTCGGATACCGCCTGTACCGAGCCCTGCAGGCGTTCGGGCGGAATATGGTTGCGAGCGTAGAAGTTCGTCAACCGGTCGTGCAGGCTTTCGTTGCCTGGGAGCAGGTCCGATATCGCGCGATGGATCTCCGCGTAGCGGTCGGTGTCACCGGGCTCGATGTGCACCTGGAAGTAGGCCTCGACCTCGGCGCGGAACGAGATCGGCCGTCCTGCCAGCCGATCGGCGACGCACTCCAGCGCGGTGAGCTGAGCGGTGAGGAACCGCCGCCGTGGTTCTTCGAGCTCGGTGTCGGCGAGCCGTTCGTTGAGCAGCCGTGCCTGTCCGGCCAGATCGGCCGGGTGTGGTCGGGGTTCGTCGACGACCTGATGGGCCAGAGACGGGTCGCCGAACCAGCAGTCGACGAAACCGTCGGCGAGCCTGCCAAACCGCAGCCCCAGCTTCAGATAGTCGGCGACGAGCTGCTCGGCGGGCATGACCTGAACGTACCATCAAAAGCATATTATTTTGAAGTAATATAACGATCCTTAGGTCGTACTTGGCCGACGGCCGCGCAGTCTCCGCTCCGAGAGGCGCGCAGCAATGGAGTAGGGCCTTCCGGACGATGGGATGTTCAACGACTTACCGAGAGACAGTATATTATTTAGTAGTTAATCGAACTGCATGTGCCAGGCCGTCGGCGGACGCCTGTGGCTGAGCGCGGACAGTGGCGGGGAAGGTGGCTTGTCGTGCGGTTTTTCTCAGGATCTCCTGACTCGCGCGTGGCCGTTGTCGGATTCGGCTACGTCGGTTCGTGCCTCGGGGTCACGCTGGCCGAGCGCGGGTTCACCGTTGTGGGGATCGACAACGACGTCGGCGTTATCGAAGGCCTGCGAGCAGGCCGGTCGCGCATTCCGGAGCCGGGGCTCGCCGAAGCCCTGGCCCGGCTGGTCGGCTCGTCGCATCTGACGTTCACGACGGACTACGACGCTGTCCGGAGTGTCGACGTGGTCGTCGTGACGGTGGGGACCCCGGTGGACGAGGCCGGAGCGCTATCGACTGCCCCACTGGAACAGGTCTGCCACCAGCTCGCCCCGAGACTGCGGCGCGGCCAGCTGGTGATCCTGAAGAGCACTGTCGCACCGGGAGTCACGCGGACGCTGGTGGCCTCGTTGCTGGCGGGGTCCGGCCTGCGGCCCGGCGAGGACTTCGGGCTTGCGTACTGTCCGGAACGGTTGGCCGAGGGCGCCGCACTGGCCCAGCTGCGCGAGCTGACTGTTGTGGTCGGTGGATACGATCTCGCCAGCGCCGAAGCGGCTGCCAGATTCTGGCGTACCGGGTTGAATGTGCCGGTGCACGAGGTGCCGTCGGCCGACGTGGCGGAGATCGTCAAGCTGGCCACCAACTGGTGGATCGACGCGAACATCGCGATCGCCAACGAGCTCGCCCGGCTCTGCGCCGCGTTCGACGTGGACGTGCTCGAGGTCATCGGGGCGGCGAGCTCGTTGCCCAAGGGCGGCGGGCATGTCAATATCCTGCTGCCCAGTGTCGGCGTCGGCGGGTCGTGCCTGACCAAGGATCCGTGGATGGCATGGCGGGCGGGCCGCGACCGCGGCGTCACGCTGCACACCATCGAGACCGCGCGGCAGGTCAACGATGCCATGCCGGAATTCTCACATGGCCTGATCCGTGACGAGCTGGTCAAGATGGGCAGGGATCCGGCCGCAGCGAGGATCGCCATCCTCGGTGTCTCCTTCAAGAACGACACCGGCGACCTACGCAATACGCCGGTGCGCGGTGTGGTCGACGCTTTGCGTGCCGCCGGAACCGAGTTCCGGGTGTACGACCCGTTGGCCGATCCCACCGAGGTGCGGGCGGTTCTGGGTGTGGACCCAGCCGCCAGTCTGGCCGAAGCGGTCGCGGGCGTGGACGCGGTGGCCGTGCTCGCCGGCCACCGCCCGTTCCACGGAATCGACATGGAGTGGTTGCGTGACCAAGTCACCATGCCATGCCTGGTGTTCGACGGCCGGATCTACTACCCACCTGAACGGATCGAACGGCTGCGCGCGCTGGGATTCCGCTACCGCGGGGTCGGCCGGTGAGTGGCGTGCCGACGGCGGTTGTCACGGGTGGTTCCGGTTTCGTCGGTAGCCACCTCGTGGAAGCGCTTGTGCGGCAAGGCTACGACGTGATCGTGTACGACCCGGCACCGCTCCCACCGGATCTGCGGTGCGACCGAGAGAAGGTTCGGTCCGTGCGCGCCGACATCCGAGACGCCGACGCGGTCGCCTCGGTAGTGACGCCGGAGGTGGACACTGTGTTCCACCTGTCCGCGATGGTCGGTGTGGACTACTACCTACAAGACCCGCTCGACGTCATCGACGTCGTCGTGACCGGCACCAAGAACGTGCTCCGGTCGGCGCTGGACGCCGGGGCAAAGGTCGTGCTCGCCAGCACCAGTGAGGTCTACGGACGCAACCCGGATCCACCGTGGTCGGAGGACGATGACCGGGTGCTGGGCAGCACCGCGGCGGACCGGTGGTCGTACTCGACCAGCAAGGCCGTCGCCGAGCACGTGACCTTCGGCTATACCCATCACCGCGGACTGCGGGCGCTGATCGTTCGGTACTTCAACGTGTACGGCCCACGTCAACGCCCGGCCTACGTGCTGAGCAAGACCATCCACCGCCTGCTGCATGAGCAGCCGCCGCTCCTATACGACGGCGGCGCGCAGACCAGGTGCTTCACCTTCGTGGACGACGCGGTGGACGCGACCGTTCGGCTCGCGGCGTGCACGGCCGCGCAAGGACAGAGCTTCAATGTCGGCAGCCAGCGCGAGACGACGGTGGCCGAGGCGATCGCGCTGGCGACCAGGATCGCAGGCGTCGACGTCGAACCGGTCGTCTTCGAGACACGTGCGGCGCTGGGGGCAACCTACGAGGACATTCCTCGGCGCGTGCCGGACACCGCGAAAGTCCGTGGCCTGCTTGGCTGGGAGTGCGCAACGACCCTCCAGGAGGGACTGACCAAGACCATCGAATGGGCCAAGACAAGCTCGTGGTGGTTGGACGGAACGCCCGTGTGAGGCGGTCGCAAGGGGGCGACGTGAAGATCGGGGGTGAGGTCGAGTCGGTGTACCGCTGCGCGGGAACGCTCGATCTCACCTGAGTTTTCCCATGGCCCGCAAGCAGAGCAGCAGGCTGCGGGCCTCGATGTCGACCTGATAGCTCGACCGGGCCAGCCCGGCGAGTTCGTCTGCGGTCAGCCACATGAACCCCTTCGGGAGGTCCTCGCCGAACTCCGGTCCTGCCTCGACAAGCAGATGTCGGGTCAGCGCCGAGGAGAACCGGCCGCCCTCCTCGGACTGCACCACGTCGTACAGCACCCGGACTTCAGGAGATTCGACGAGGTCCAAGTAACGCGGGCTCGGCCGATCCTTGTAGTTGGCTGGGGTGCATTGCACGGTCGGCCCCACTTCGACGACATCGCGGTATCCCGCTCGCACGTCCGCCCGTGCCAGCAGTTTGGTTACGCCGTCGAAGTCGCGGAGCACGAACGCCGCCAGCCCGGTGCCGCGGGGCGCAAGCAGCGGCTGGCACCAGTTGGCGACCTCTCGGTTTGTTGCCTGTATCCGCGCACCGACGACTTCGAAATACTTGCCGCTGGGGTGAAAGACGCGAACGGCGTCCCGCCGCCATTCCCGTACCTGGTTCAGCGGCAACCGATCGGCGGTCAGCGCATAGCCGGCCTTCTGGGTGGTGAGCCAGTTGCGAACCTCGATGCGCTCGACCGGTCCAGCCGGGGAATCGGTCAGTGGCAGGCAGGACAGCACGGTGCGAGCATCCATATTGATCAAATGCGGGTGGTGCAACAGCTCGAGCAGCTGCCCCAGAGTCAGCCAACGGAAGTCGTCGTGTGGCTCGACCTCGCCGGTGACCTCGACGACGATGTTGCGATTGCGTTTGCCGCGAAACCACGATCCTTGTTCGGACTGCAGCACGTCGACAAGGACATGGGCCATACCGGGCTCGGTGAAGTACTCGACGTACCGGGAGTATGCGCCGCGGTGCGCCCGCTCGTAGTTGCTCGAAGTCGCCTGCACGGTGGGGGAGACCTGGACCGTGTTGACGTTGCCCGGCTCCATCTTGGCCTGCATCAGGAAATGCAGCACCCCATCGAGTTGTTTGGCCAGAATGCCCAGGATAGCCACATCCTCCTGGTGAATGATCGGCTGTGTCCACTCCGGAATGGTGCCGTGGTTGGTGCGGATCCGGACGCCTTCCACTGCGAAGAACCGGCCGGTCCGGTGCACCAGATCGCCGGTCTCCTCGTCGAACAGCCAGCCATCCAGCTGGTCGAACGGCACCCGGTCGACCCGGAAGGGGCATCGGACGCGACGGTCGGCCAGCCAGTCCTCGACCGCGGTCACCGGTTCCGGCAGGTGCGCCGCCGATTCGGCCAGTCGCTGCGGCAGATCGGCTAGGTCCGGCATGGCTGCCCTCCCTGACGCTGGCAATATTACTTCAAAGATGTATAGCATGAATCTGGGACGGTTGGTCGCCGCCGCGTATCGGGAGGATCGATGAACTCGGAGCAGTCCGCGCTGTTTCTCTACGAGGAAGCGATGAGCTACACCTATGCCGCCGCTCTGCGCGCCGCGGCATTGATCGGCGTCGCCGATCACGTAGCCGGCGGGCCACGCGGGCTGGACGAACTGGCCGAGGCCACGGGGGCGCGGCCGGACGGCCTGCGGCGAATCCTGCGGATACTCGCCACCCGTGGGATCTTCCACGAGGAGAAGCCGGACGTTTTCGGCCTGACTGCGGCCGGGGACGCAATGCGCGCCGACGCGCCGAGATCGGCTCGTTCCGGCATCCTGATGTTCACCGACCGGCTGTTCTGGCAGACGTCGCACGCGGTTGGCGACAGCGTGCGTGCCACGGACCCGTCGATCGCCGAGTTCTTCGGTCAATCCATTCCGGACTACTTCGCCGCTGAGCCGACGACGGAGGCCCTGTTCTACGAGGGGATGGAGGCGGTCTCCGACGCGGAGAACGACCTCATCGCCCATGCCTGCACATGGCCGGAGCAAGGCACAGTCGCCGACATCGGCGGTCGCTACGGAGGATTCCTGCGTTCGGTGCTGATGAGCCATCCCTTGCTGCACGGGATTCTGTTGGACCGGGCCGACGAAGTGGTGAAACACCGGCTCGACGAGCCGGAACTGGCAGGCCGATGGGAGGTCGTCGCAGGAGACTTCTTCACCGAAGTCCCGCCCGCCGATGTCCACGTGCTCAAACGGATCATTCACAATTGGGACGACCAGCAGTGCGTGCAGATCCTCGGCACCTGCCGTCGGGCGCTGCGACCGGGCGGCAGGGTGCTCGTGATCGACGCGATCGTGCCGCCGGGCGAGGACAGCCATCAGAGCAAGGCGATGGACTTCATGATGCTGGCCGCGTTCACCGGCCGGGAACGCACCGCGGAGGAGCTGCGGCCGTTGTTCGCCGATGCCGGTCTGCGCATGACCCGGGTGACGGCGACCTCGACCCCGATGTCGGTCATCGAGGCGGTCGTCGACGAGTAGCTGATGCGATCATGTCCGCGGCTCTCGGAAAATCGGCGCAGTAGCACCCCTTCCCCATAAAAACATAAAAAGGCGCACGACTCAGTTCTACTGAAAAACGGCAACACTGCTCGAAAAAAAGGAAAAGGGATTCAGTCCTTGTCGGCTGAAAATTCTGTGGCGAATGCGGAGAAGTCGGCTGTTCGCCAGCGCTGTGGACGCATCCGGAACGCCACGTCCTCGGTCAGCTGGTGCTGGTTGGTTTCCAGATACGCCGCTGCCGTCGACGCATCCAGATATCGCTGTGCGAGCGCAGCCCGCGTGGTGACGGGCACCGGATCGTCGACGCCGACCACCGGTCCCTCAACACTCACATACCGATACGGCGCGGACTCGTCCTGCACACACAGGCTGAATCTGCCTGCCGCACCGATCAGTTGAGCCTTGATCGACTTCCGCCCGGTCTCCACGATCACCTCACCACCGGGTTGATAGCCGTACCAGATCGGCACCAACAACGGCGCCCGTACACCACGCGGATCGATCACACCCAACACACCCACGTGGACAGCGGCGAGGAATTCCTCCCGGTCATGCACAGACATAGTGAGATCCATCGAATCACCTTTGGCCCGATCTGCTAGTCGAATGACTAACAGCACTTTACCTTAAGAAGCGAAACCTTCCGCTGTCAATGACACTCGGGAAGATTCTTTTCATTGGCGTACAACAGTTTTCAGTACTCGGCACGCACGCAGCCGAGCCGCGCCACCGACCACTACTCGGATAGGGGTAGACATACCCGACCAGCGTGTCTCAATCCTGGCCGAGACCAATAGCCAACTTCGACGGATATCTCGGTGGCACTGTTCACCATCCGACGGGGAGAGTGACCGGCGATTTGGCGAGTGATGTGTCGTCCCAGGTGGGTGGCTGGTCATCGAGGAGGTGCAGCTGTGGGAATCGGTCGAGGATGGTGTCGAGGGCGACGGTCATTTCGGCCCGTGCCAGGTGTACGCCGAGGCAGTTGTGCGCCCCGCGGCCGAACACGATGTGCGGATTGATCATGCGTTCCAGGTCGAGCTGGTCGGGATCGGTGAAGACGGTCTCGTCGCGGTTGGCCGCGGCGAGGACCGGGAGGACGGCTTCGCCTTTGCCGATGGTGTGCCCGTGCAGCTGGATGTCCTCGGTGGCGAGCAGAACCACGACGCCGTTCATCACCGGAATGTAGCGGAGCAGCTCTTCCACGGCTGTCGGCATGATCTCGCGGTTGTCGCGCAGCCGGGCGTACTGGCCGGTCTGGGTGAGTAGGGTGAGCACCGAGTTGGCCAGGAACATGGTGGTCGTGCGGTAGCCGGCGACCAGCATCGACAGCCCGAAACTGATCACCGATTCCTCGGTGAGGACACCACCGTCGTCACAGACCCGGATCAGGTGGGTGAGGATGTCTTGGTCGGGCTCGTGTCGCTTCCGGTCGATCACCGAGGAGATGAACGCACGCAACTGACCGGTGACCTGGCGGCCCTCATCCAAGGTCTGCAGGGCGCCGAGGGCGGCGTCGGCCATCGGCAGGAAGTATTCGCGCTCGGTATACGGGATACCGACGAGGTCGCACATGACCAGTAGCGGGAAAGGCTCGGCGAAGCCGGCGATCAGATCACCGGGCGGCCCGTCGGCGGCGAAATCCTCCAGCATGTCTGTCGCCAGTTGACGCAGTCGTGGCAGGTAGCGCCGGATGGATCGGGCGCTCAAGGCGTCGGCGAGTGCCCGGCGCAGTGCCACATGCTGTGGACCCTCCATCTCCATGACGGTGATCAAGCCGGGTCCAGTGTCTGCGGGCTGCGTGGTCTGCGGTGGCCAGGCGTTGATGCTGGGTCTGATCAACCGAGGGTCGGCGATCAGTTCTTTGACGTCGGAGTATCTGGTGACGTAGCACATGGTCACGTCGGTCCTGCCCAGCATCGTCTGCAGCCTGGCGAAGGGGCATTCCCGGCGCAGCTGCGCGTACTGTTCCGGTGGTCCCATGGCACCTGGAGGGGCGAGCGGTATGTCGATGGGCGGAGGCGGGTCGGGGATCGATGTGGTGCTCATGGGCGGTCCTGTCGAAATTTGTGGTTCACCAACAGACCGGAAGGGTGAGCGGAGACTTGGTGGGGGACTCGTCGTCCCACGTGGGTGACTGGTCATCGATCAGGCGCAACTTCGGGAATCCGTCGAGGAGGGCCTCGAGGCCGGTACTCAGCTGGGCCCGGGCCAGGTGCGCGCCGAAGCAGTTGTGCGCGCCCCGGCCGAACATGATGTGCGGGTTGACCGCACGACTCAGGTCGAGTTGGTCGGGGTCGGTGAAGACGGCCTCATCGCGGTTGGCCGCGGCGAGCACCGGGAGGACCGCGTCACCTTTGCAGATGGTGTAACCGTGCAGCTGGATATCCACGGTGGCCAGCAGAACCACCGCGCCGTTCATCATCGGGACGTAGCGGAGCAGTTCTTCGACGGCGGTCGGCATGAGTTCGCGGTTGTCGCGCAGTTCGGCATACTGGCCCGGTTCGGTCAGCAGGGCCAGCACCGCGTTGGCCAGGAAGATGCTGCTGGTCCTGAAACCGGAAGTCACCATGGACAACCCGAACACCAACACGTCCTCGTAGGACAACCGACCGGCCTGCCACTCACCGACCAGATGGGTCAAAACGTCCCACTCCGGATTCCGCTGCTTGCGGGCAATCAACCCCTCCACGTAGTCGCGGAGCAGATCGGCGGTCTTGCGTGCCTCCTCCGGACTGACCATGGAGTCGAAGCCGGACTTGCACACCGGCACGAACTGGTCGCAGTCCTCGGGCGGGATCCCGACTATGTCGCACATCACCAGTAGCGGAAAGGGATCGGTGAACCCGGCGACCAGGTCACCGGGCGGTCCGTCGGCACGCAGCGACACCAGCAGTTGTTCGGCCCGATCCCGGATGCGCGGCAACCAGTTTCGAATCGATCCTCTGCTGAAAGGCCCGGCGACCGCTCTGCGCAGGGCGGTGTGCCGCGGGCCGTCCAGCTCCATCATCGTGGTCAGCGCCGACCCTCGATCGTCGGATTCGGCCGAGCGGTCCGGCCACTCGGTGATGGTCGGCCGGACCAGCCGCGAGTCCGCCATCAAGGAACGAACATCGGAGTAGCGAGTGACGTACCAGGCGGTGGCGTCCATATCCATCCGAACCTTGACCACCGGACGGTGCGCGCGCAGTTCGTTGTACTCGGCCGGCGGTCCCATGGTTCCCGGTGGCGCCATCGGAAAGTCGGTGATCTGCGCCGTGTTGTCGATCATGCTTGTCCTCCGGTCAGCCGTAGCCGGGCCAGGAAACTGGACAGCGGCTGAGGTTGCGAGGCGGATTCCGGGGGTGTCCACGCCTGATCGCGGTCCATTGCCTGCAGCTGTTCGGCCGAGACGATGTCGGCGGGGTAGGTCTGCTCGCGGTGCTGGATATGTTCGACTACCCATCCAGTGCCGTCCGCGAGATCGGCCAGGTCGTCCGGCGACACCGCGACGCCCGCGCTGCTCCACTCGCTCCACTCGGTCAGCCGACCCTCGTGCTGGACTCGGATCCGGTACGTCTCCGCCTGTTCACCGGGCTCTGTCACCATGGTGCCGACGACGCAGGCGCCCGGGTTGGCCGCCGCCGCGAGGCGCTCGAGCGCCGTGCCGGACTCGTCGCCCAGTGTCAGCAGGTGCAGACCGCCGCCGACGAGCAGGAAGGTGTCGAACGTGCCGAGACCGTCCGGCAGGTCGGGCAGGCCGCCGCAGCGGGCGTCGATCCCGCGGCGGCGGGCGACAGTGACTGCATCGCGGGAGGGCTCGAGGCCGACGACCTCATGGCCGGCCTGCGCCACCAGGAGGGCGTGGCGGCCTGCGCCGCAACCGATGTCGAGCACCCGGCCGCGCGCCTGCTCGCAGGCCAGCACATCGGTCTGCCACCACCCCTGCGGTGGCGCGAAGTAGTTCACCACGTCCTCGGCGAACGCGATCCCGTCGCTGGCCTGATAGATCAGCCAGGTGACCCCTGGACGCGCCCCGGCCTCCTCGGCCTTCAGATAGGCGTATCCGTAGAGCTCCGTCAGCGATCGCGTCAGCTGCTGGGTCATGATTGCAGGTCCTTTGGGTTAGGGCGGTTGATGTAGCCGGTGACGTGGAAGTACTCCAGGTACCGGTCCAGCAGGGCGGTGTCGACGGGCGGGCAGACCAGGCCGCTGCCGGCCAGGTCGTGTTCGACGTTGGTGCGGTCCAGGGTGGGGAAGGTGCCCTCGAAATACATTTCCTTCACCGATATGTCGGCTTTGTTGCTGCGGTCGACGCACAGTGACACGAACGGTGCGGTCGCGCTGGTCGGGTTGGCGGTGACGTGACGGACCAGTTCGGCGACCCAGTCGTTGTAGGGCAACATCGTGATCGGGTGGCCCGCGACTTTCATCCGTTCGAGCATGTCGGCAAACGTCGCCGGGCGGGGGTTGGTCAGATGGTAGGTGCTGTCGGTGGTCGCCCGGTGGGTGGCTATGTGGATGATGGCGTCGGCGAGGTAGTCGACCGGCACGAAGTCCATCGGCAACGGAATGTCCGGCGCCAGACCGGTTTCCGAGATCGTCTTGAACAGCGAGCAGATCGCGGTCTCGGTGTTGCACGCCCCGGTCCGTTGGTCACCAGTGATCTCGTAGGGCCGGTAGACCGCGACCGGCACCCCCTGCGCGGCGGCGTCCCGCAGCACCTGTTCGGCGACCCACTTGCTCTCCGCGTACCCCATGGTCAACCGATCCGGATGCGCCAGCGGCCGGTCCTCGGTGACGTGGTGGATGCCCGCGGTCCCGAAACCGGCGAGCACCGCGATGGTGGACAGGAAGTGCACCGGCACCCGGCGCGGCGCCGCCAATCGCACGATCTCCCTGGTGCCTTCGACATTCGCGGCCTTCAGGGCGGTATAGGGGTAGAGGAAATTGACCTGCGCGGCCGAGTGGAACACCAGGTCGAGGGTGTCGGTCAGAGTGGCGGCACGAGCCGGGTCCAAGCCCAGACCGGGCTTGGTCAGATCGGCCGGGAAGCAGACCAGGCGACCGAGATCCGGCGGGGCGAGGTTGAACCGGGCCAGCGCGGAGTGGACGCGGTTGTAGGCGGTGACAGTGTCCCGGGCCCGAACCGGGCAGTGGATCCGTGCGGTGGTCGTGCGCAGCAGCCGGTCGATCAGGAAGGCACCGACGAAACCCGATGCGCCCGTGACCAATACCTCGCGGGGTTGGCGCCAGTCGGGCGCCGGACCGCGCTCCGCGGGAACGATGAACCCGAGCCTTCCCTCGGCCGCGAAGTCGACCTCGGGCGTGGACGCCGTGCGCGTGTGAATACCGGTGACCGCGTCGGCGTACCCCTGCAGGGTCGGGGTGCTCAGCAGACTGTGGATCAGTGCGCTGCTGTGCCGGGCCTCGATGTCGAGGGCGGCGAGAGTGCGGGTCACGGTCTCCGCGGCCAGCAGCGAATCCCCGCCCAGATCGTAGAAGTCGTCGTCGGGCGCGGGGTGCACGCGCAGCATCGTCTGCCAGATCCCGGCCAGCGTGTCCAGCAGTCCGCCGCCGTCGTGGGACGTGGGCGCGGGGGCGTCGGCGGTCCTGAGGTTGCGCAATCGCCGCCGGTCCACCTTGCCCCCGTGGGTGACCGGGAAGGCGTCGAGCGGAATCAGCCGGGAGGGCACCACCGCAGCGGGCAACCAGGTGGCCAGGTCGCGGCGGATCCGTTCGATCGGAATGGGTTGTCCCGGACGGGCGGGCGTGAGGTAGCCGGTGAGGGTGTTCTGGTCCAGATCGACCATGGCCTCGCCGATTTCGTCGTACGCGCGTAGCCGGGCCTCGATCTCGTCCAGCTCGACCCGGTGGCCGCGCAGTTTGATCTGGCGGTCCGCGCGGGCGCGGTACTCCAGTTCCCCGCTGGGCAGCCAGACCGCGCGATCGCCGGTGCGATAGCGGCGGTCGCCGTCGGCGGTGACGGTGAAGCGTTCCCGCGTCAGCTCGGGATCCCCGAGATAGCCCAGGGCCAGACCGTCGCCGCCGACGAGGAGATCGCCCTCCTCACCGATGTCGGCGGGCGTGCCGTCGGCGCGCACCACGTAGCAGGTGGAGTTCTCCAGAGGCCGGCCGATCGGCACGGTGGTCGCCTCCGCGGGCAGATTCCACACCAGATGCGCCGTGGACACGACACTGTTCTCGGTAGGGCCGTAGAAGTTGACCACGGTGGTGTCCGGGCACGCCGCCAGCACCGCACGGGTCAGATCCGGGTCCAGCGCCTCACCGCCGGCCGAGACGAATCGTAAGGTGCGCAACGCTTCCGGACGCGTACGAGCGACATGATGGAACACACCGGTGGTCAGGTAGGCAATCGTGACCCGGTCAGCGACCAGACGGTCCTGCAACGCTTCGGGGGCCAGCAGCTCCTCGCGATCGGCGAGCACCAGGCACGCGCCCGACAACAGTGCCGACCAGATCTCGATCGTGGACGCGTCCGACGACAGACCGTAGGCGTGCAACACCCGGTCACCCGGGCGGGGACGCTGGGAAACCAAGTCGGAGAACGCGAGTCGCACCACACCCCGATGCGGGATGGCCACCGGTTTCGGGCGACCGCTGGTACCGGAGGTGAAGATGACGTACGCGCAATCGGTCGCTGCGACCGGCGGCCGCTGGAATTCGGTGACCGTGGCGTCCCAGGTCGCGTCGAGTTCGATGCGCGTGCGGATGCGACGGACCCGACAGATGTTGCCGGGCAGGGTGACCACGGTCTGCAGACCGGCCTCTTCGGCCATGGCCTGCAACCGCCGCGGCGGTGCTGAATCGTCCAGTGGCACATAGGCCGCACCGGCCTTGAGAATGCCGAGGAAGGCCACGACGGCCTCCAACGAACGGCCGCCACACACCCCGACGGTGTCGCCCGGCCGCACCCCGGCATCGATCAGGCGAGCAGCGAGAACGTCCGAGCGCAAGGCGAGTTCACCGTAGGTCAAGCTCCGCCCATGGTCCACGGCCGCGCTCGCGCGCGGCCGCAGGGCAGCTTGGTTGTCGAACACCTCGTGCAGACTCAGATCCCGCGGGTACGGAATCGCGTCGGCAATCCCTGGCGCAGGACGGGTCAATGTGTCCGATGACATGAGAAAACACCTCCGCTAGGCTGGACAAGATCTCTCCTATGCTTCGGGGGATAAGCAAGCAGTCCGGTGATGCCGGGATACAGTTCCTCGTCGAGATCGAGGTCAATGTAGGCCACTGCTCTCACACTCCGAGTACCGCAGATGCGGCTGCGGTGCCTTCGAGCCGAGCACGTATTTTCTCGAACGCTGTTTCCCGTGACGTCGAGACATCGTCGCCGAACGGCGAGAAACCGCAGTCGTCGCATGTCCCGAGCCGTTCGACGGGCAGGTGCCGGGCGGCATTCAGCACCCGATCTCGGACCACCTCGGCGGCCTCGACGGCCGGATCGATCGGATCGATCACTCCGACAAAGATTGTGGCCTCGGGCGGCAGGTTCTCGGCGATGATCGCGAGCACACGATCAGGGTCGACTTCGCTGGCCAACTGCACATAGAACCGTCCCGCGTGCAGGCCGAACAATTTCGGCAGTAATTGCGCGTAATCGATGTCCAGGCTGTGTGTCGAGTCCTGATCACCGCCGGGGCAGGTGTGGACGCCGATCCGTTGCCGTTCGGCCGGTGTGAAGCGCTCGAGCAAACGGTTGTTCACGGCTATGAACGAGTCGAGCAGCGCGCCAGACGGATCGATTTTCAGCGACAGTCGGCCTTCGGTGAAGTCGATTTGCACCGAGTGGGCACCGGCAGCGAGTGCGCCGCGGATATCGGCTTCGGCATTGTCGACGAGGTCGGAAAGGAATTCGTCTCGTGAATATCCGCTGATCCCGTCCGCGGGGTACAGCAGGCTCAGCGCGGAGGGGGCGATCACGGGTTGTTTGACTGGCACGGTCGCGTATTTCAGGGCAGTGCGGAGATAGGTGGCGGTGGTGCTTGCGTACCGAAATGGACCAGCCGTGAGTCTGGGCAGCTGTCGCGTGTGACCGTCGGCGAACGGGATCACAGCGCCGTCCGGGGCCAGGTTCGGCAGCCCGTGCAGCGGATAGGTCAGAAA
The DNA here is from genome assembly GCF_015477765.1 of Nocardia transvalensis. Lineage (GTDB taxonomy): Bacteria > Actinomycetota > Actinomycetes > Mycobacteriales > Mycobacteriaceae > Nocardia > Nocardia transvalensis_A. The sequence continues at coordinate 697,131 of NZ_JADLQQ010000004.1, forward strand.
GCTCGGCTTGTTCTGCTCACCATCGGTGACGACGGGTGAGCCGAGCGATTCCAGACGCTCGATGGTGTCCTTCACCGCGACGTCGTAGTGTTCGGCAAGTGCACTGTCGTCGATCCGCCCGTCGGCATGCTCCTGGATGGCAGTCAACAGAGCAGTTGGCCGTGGGATGCTTCCGATCGGCTCGGTGGGCAGGGGCATGGTGGGCTCCTCTCGACGCGATGCGGTCTCGACCGGTTGCGGGCCTGTCGATTCGCTGCCGACGGATGGAACGTGCCGACGTTGATGATCGTGACAGGGGATCCGGGCGCGGTGGCAAGACTTGGAACGGAGAGGGCAATATCGCGGAAACCGTCAGCGGCGCAGTGATCTTCAGCCACGGCGCTCGCGGCCGGCGTAATGGTTCTCGGCGTACCACTCGCCGCGACCGGCGGGCAGCAGATCGAGAACGTTCCACACAGGAGACAGCAGGTCGATGCCTCGCTGGGCGTCGTCGAGGAAGTTCGCGGGCAGGGTGTAGAAGTGCCGCACCCGATCGCCGTCGGCGGTGAAGACACTGATCATCGGCCGCTGGTCACCATTGGGTCGCTCGGCGTTCAGATCGGCATTGAAGGTGGTGTCATAACTGGAGAGAATGCGCAGTCCGTCCCATCCACGCCGCAACGCCCACCCGCGCAATTTCTCCAGGGGAGCCTTGCCGATCACCGCGAAGCCGGTGTGCTGCCTCAGATGATGAGCGACGCCATGAAATCCGTCCACCCACATGGAGCACATCGGGCAGGCTTCGTCGTCATCGGGATGGAACATCAAGTGGTAGACCAGCAGAGTGTCGTGACCGCCGAAAAGTTCGCGCAGCCTGGTGGTCCGGACCGGCCCCTGCTTGCCGAGGTCGGTTGGGCCTTCCGCGAAGGAGTAGTCATCGAGGATGAGTCCCTCGGGCATCCGCCGTCGCGCGGCTGCCACGTCCTCGATCTGATCACGTAGTCTCCGCTCGGACTTCGCCAGCTCGACGCGAGCGGCGATGTAGTCCTCGGTCGCGCCTTTCGGCCACATCGGCTCCATTGTCTTCGCGTTCAGTTCGCCCATGACCGGTATGTCTCCTTTATTGAGGATAGTGACGATAGCCACACCAAAGTTAGAAGTGCTGGGCCGAGACCTCAAGAGTGCCAGCGGAAGACCGCGAGGTGAGGGTTGCCAGCCCGACCGCCTTTTACTACTGTTTAGTGTAGTGATCCACTCCATGGCAAGGGAGTGCGGATGTTCGAGAGGTTCACCGACCGCGCGAGGCGCGTCGTTGTCCTGGCTCAGGAAGAGGCCAGGATGCTCAACCACAACTACATCGGCACCGAGCACATCCTGCTTGGCTTGATCCATGAGGGTGAG
>NZ_JADLQQ010000005.1 GCF_015477765.1 Nocardia transvalensis
CACCCGTTCGCCGCTCGTGTACCCCGAAGGGCCTTACCGCTCGACTTGCATGTGTTAAGCACGCCGCCAGCGTTCGTCCTGAGCCAGGATCAAACTCTCCGTTGAAGACTCTAGACACGCTCCACAAAGAAGCGAATCAAAAGTATCTCGAACCAGAGTCCGAAAACCTAACTAAAACGCCAGCCGGAAATTAGCTGACAAAAAATGTCCATCCCTCACACGGGGGTATGAGAGACAGAAACCAAAAATAATTGGCACTGACATTCATCGACACACTATTGAGTTCTCAAAGAACAGGCGCACAACCCATCGGGCCGGATTTCCGACCTTCTGGAGAGGCAACTTTTCCAGCCTAACCACTCCAACCCGCAGAGTCAAGTCCGAGGTTCGGGCGTGTCTGGCTGATCGTCAGGCGCTCCTCCGTCCGACCTCGTTTCCCGGGGCTCTCGGCTCCGGGTCGGCGTCCGTGTCGCTCTGACGTTGAATAAGTTACGTGTCGGATAACTGAACGTCAAATCCCCAAGACAGCCGACATTCGTGCTGGTCAACGGGCCGGGGTCGGGCGGCCGCCCGACCCGAGTCACGCCGATGTGACTCAGGTCATGAGCGGGGTCAGCGCGCGGCCCGGCGCACTCCGGCGAAGTTCTTCTTGCCGCGGCGCAGCACCAGCCACCGCCCGTGCAGGTAGTCGGAATCGGCGGGGGTCCACTCGGGATCGGAGATGCGAGTGTTGTTCACCGACGCGCCACCCTCGTTGACGGCCCGGCGGGCAGCACCCCGGCTCTCCGACAATCCCGATGCCACCAGCAGATCCACGATCGTCGCCCCCGGTGCGGCCTCGGCGACCTCTCCGTCCACCGCGGCCTCCGACAACGCCGCGGCCAGCGTCGACTCGTCCAGTTCGTGCAGGTCGCCGCGACCGAACAGGGCCTGGCTGGCGAGCTGGACGGCACGGGTGTTCGCCTCGCCGTGCACGAGCGTGGTCATTTCCGCGGCCAGGCGGCGCTGGGCCTCCCGGGCGTGCGGGCGCTCCTGGGTCGCCTTCTCCAGCTCGTCCAGCTCCTCCCGCTCCAGGAAGGTGAACCAGCGTAGGTACCCCACGACATCCGCATCGGAGGTGTTGACGAAGTACTGGTACCAGGCGTACGGGCTGGTCAACTCCGGATCCAGCCAGAGGCTGCCGCCGCCGGTGGATTTCCCGAACTTCTTGCCGTCGGCCGAGGTCACCAGCGGCACCGTCAGGCCGTGCACATGTTCGCCGTCCACGCGGCGGTTCAGCTCCACGCCGGCGATGATGTTGCCCCACTGATCGGACCCGCCGACCTGCAACCGGCAGCCGTAGTTGCGGCGCAGCTGCACGTAGTCGTTGGCCTGCAGCAGCATGTAGCTGAACTCGGTGTAGGACATGCCGTCGGCCTCGAGGCGCCGCTTGACCGTGTCGCGCGCCAGCATGACGTTCACGGAGAAGTGCTTGCCGATGTCCCGCAGGAAGTCGACCGCGGTCAGCTTGCCGGTCCACTCCATATTGTTCGCGATGATCGCGCCCGTCTTCGGATCGTCGAGATCGACGAAGCGCTCCAACTGGCCGCGGATCCGCTCGGCCCAGGCGGCGACGGTGTCGGCCGAGTTCATGACGCGCTCGCCGACGTCGCGGGGGTCACCGATGAGGCCGGTGGCGCCGCCGGCCAGCACGATGGGCCGATTACCGGCCCGCTGGAACCGTTTCAGCGCCAACAGGGGAACCAAGTGTCCGGCATGCAGGCTCGCGGCGGTCGGGTCGAATCCGGCATAGAGGGTGATCGGCCCCTCGGCCAGTTCCGACCGCAGGGCGTCCAGGTCGGTGGACTGCGCGATCAAGCCACGCCAGGTCAGTTCCTCGATGATGTCGACGCTCACGCCGTCCTATCTTTCCGCACGCACTTTCTCGAGCTATGCACAGGTCTGCCGCCGATTGTGATCGGCGGCAGACCCGGGCGTCGAGGGAATATTCAGCGGGCCATCCCCCGCTCGCGGGCGATCCAGGCGAACACCACGGCCAGCACCAGCGGGAACGGCGCCATGGCCGGTGCGTCCATGAGGAATGCCTGGATTGCCGCCGCGCAGACCATCGTGATCGACAGACCGGCCGCGGCCAGGCCGGACAGCCGCGGCACCAGCAGGCCGATCCCGCCCGCCAGCTCGACCAGGCCGGTCAGGTACCGGAACCAGTCGCCCCAGCCGATCTCGTCGAAGACGCGCACGGCCTCGGCCTGGCCGACCAGTTTGGGCAGTCCGGAGGCGACGATGAAGAACACACCCAGCACGATCTGGAGGGTCCACAGGATGCGGTTGCGGATCTTGCCGGGGACGGCGGGCCGAGCGGGGTAGGTAGCGGCAGTCATGGCGGATTTCCTTTCGGGGCTTGCTGGTTCGCTGTCGAACGCGCTCATCCAGTAGGACGAGGGCCCCCGCGGAAACTCATCGGTCAGGCGAAGGCCTGTCCGAGGGCGGTCAGGTGCACGCGGCTCGCGGTGGCCGCGGCCGCGGCATCGCGGCGGCGGATGGCGTCGATCAGCGCCTCGTGCGCGCGATGGTCGGCTTCCGCGTCGGGCAGCGGGCGCATCCGCAGCATGTCGATCATGGCCGCGCGCGACCGCGGGACGAAGGCGTCGAACATTCCGGAGAGCACCTCGTTGTGGGCGCCGGTGACGACCGTCCGATGGAATGCGGTGTCGGCGTCGACGAGATCCTCGACGGATTCGGACACCTCGGCGCGGGCCGCGAGCGCACGCCACATGGACCGCAGGTCCGCCGGTGTGCGGCGCCGGGCCGCCAAGGCCGCGCACTCGGCCTCGATGGCGATCCGGGCCTCGATGACGGTGACGATGTCGGCCCGGCGCAACACCGTGTCCCAATCCTCGACGACATCCAGCGCGGTCACGAAAACACCGGCGCCCTGGCGGCTTTCGAGGACTCCCTTGCCGGACAGTTCGCGAATCGCCTCCCGCACCGTGGAGCGGCCCACGCCCAGCTGGGCGGCCAGCGTCGTCTCGCCCGGCAGCTTGTGACCCAGCTGCCATTCCCCGGCCCGGATCCGCCGCAGGAGCAGGTCTGCGGCCTGCGCGGCCAACGGATGCCGCTGTACGTGCGCCAAAACGGTGAGACCTCTCTACTTGTCTGAGGAGTTATTTCTCGTTAGTGTAGGCCACATGGGACACGGTCTGCTTCTCCTTCGCCGCCGCGGCGGGGTCTGATCGACCGGCACCCTGCCCGCGGGTTGCTGTGGCGCGCCGGTCGTCTCCCTCCGACGCGAAAGCAACTGCGAGAATGTCTTCTCCCTTCACCTGGAATCGCCAGCGCCCCTCGGTCATGCCGTCGCACCGGTATCGCGATGTCTACGAACGGGTTTCGGTCCCGGTGACCGAACGCCGCTGGCCCACGAACCGGATCACCCGGCCGCCGCTGTGGGTTCCGGTCGATCTGCGCGACGGCAATCAAGCCCTGGCCGAGCCGATGGATCCGGCCCGCAAGCGCCGTTTCTTCGAGCAGCTGGTGGCCATGGGCTACAAGGAGATCGAGGTCGGCTATCCCAGCGCCTCGCAGACCGACTTCGATTTCGTCCGGCTGATCGCGGAGTCGGACCTGGCGCCCGAGGACGTGACGATCGTCGTGTTCACCCCGGCACGCCGCGATCTCATCGAGCGCACCGTCGAGTCGGTGCGCGGAATCCGCAACGACGTCGTCATCCACATGTATGCGGCGACGGCCCCGCTCTGGCGCGATGTGGTGCTGGGGGTCTCGCGTGCGGAGCTGACCGAGCTCATCGTGTCGGGCGGACGGGACATTCTGGAGCTGGCCGGGGACTGTCCCACCATCCGATTCCAGTTCTCCCCCGAGGTTTTCATCCTCACCGAGCCGGATTTCGTTCTGGAGCTGTGCGATCGGATGACCACGCTGTGGGATGCCTCACCGGATCGCCCGGTCACCCTGAATCTTCCCGCGACCGTGGAGGTCGCCACGCCCAACGTCTACGCCGATCAGATCGAGTACATGCATCGCAATCTGTCCCGCCGCGACGGCGTGATCCTGTCGGTGCATCCGCACAACGATCGCGGGACCGGAATCGCCTGCGCCGAGTTGGCGGTGCTGGCCGGTGCGCAGCGGGTGGAGGGCTGTGTATTCGGCAACGGCGAGCGCACCGGCAATGTCGATCTGGCGACATTGGCCCTGAATCTGCATGCGCAGGGCGTGAATCCGATGATCGACTTCTCCGATATCGACGCGGTGCGGCGGGTGGTCGAGGACTGCACGCGCATGCCGATACCCGAGCGGCATCCCTATGTCGGCGATCTGGTCTACACCGCCTTCTCCGGTACACATCAGGACGCGATCAAGAAGGGTTTCGCCGAGCACCGGGCGCGGGCGGCGCAGCTGGGTGTTCCCGAACGGGAAATCGACTGGCAGATCCCGTATCTGCCGATCGATCCGGCCGATGTGGGTCGCTCCTACGAGGCGGTGATCCGGGTCAACTCCCAGTCCGGCAAGGGCGGGATCGCCTATCTGCTGCAGACCGAGTACGGCCTGGAGTTGCCGCGCCGCTTGCAGATCGACTTCGCCCGGCACGTGCAGCGGCACACCGATACCACCGGCGCCGAGGTATCGGCGGCGGTGCTGCGGGACTTGCTCACCGAGGTCTACACGGCCGCCGACGACCGGATCCGGTTGGTGAGTCATCCAATTCGGGCAATCGCGGACGGACGGATCGCCGTGGAGATCGACGGGCGCACGATCGACCGCGAGTTCGGCGAAAGAGAACCGGTCTCGGTCCTGGTCGACCTGCTGGCCGGTTGCGGCGTGCGGATCGAGGTGCTGTCGCTCACCGAACAGGCCGTCGATCGCTCCGAAGTCGGCGCGTCGGCCACCTATCTGGAGTACCGAGCACAGGGAACCACGCGGTGGGCCATCGGGTTCGGGCACTCGCCGGTCGACTCGGCTCTCGGCGCGGTGATCTCGGCGGCCTCCCGATCGGCGGATGAGATTCCGCTGCTGCCGACCGGTTAGGCCGACTTCTCGGCCCGGGGCGCGCGCGGGCTGCGGCGGTAGGGCGAGACCGCGGGTGAATCGCGCAACCACACGCGCCATGGGCGATCGGCGGCCAGGCTCACGCCTACGCGTGGGCCGACGCCGATCGCCGACGGGTCGGTGATCGGCGGGTTCAGTTCCAGGCGAATCGGGGATTCGTCGTCGAACAGGTCGATTCCGTAGTCGTCCAGCGTGATTCCCAGGGCCGAGCCGAAATTGCCCGGACCGCGAGCCAATCCGGCGTCGGTGCGGGCGGCGGGGCGGCGGGCGCGGGCGACATCGTGGCCCGCGATCACCTCACCGGCCCGGATCAGCACCGCGCTGGCGATCCCGTCCGGCCCACTGGTGACATTGACACAGGTGTGCATGCCGTAGCTGAAGTACACGTACAGCCGACCGGGCGGACCGAACATGACCGCATTGCGCGGGGTGCGACCCCGCCCGGAGTGTGCGGCCGGGTCGTGCCAGGGCCCGGCCGGATCACCGCCATAGGCCTCCACCTCGACGATGCGGGCTCCGACGGGCCCGGACCACAGGGTCGCGCCCAACAACCGGCGTGCGGCCGCCAACGGTTCGACGGCAAGTTCCTCGGCAGACACAGCGACCCATTCTCCCTCCCGGCGGTCGGCCGGGAACAATCGGAACGTTCCAAGCGTTGGCACTCACAGAGGCCGAGTGCTAAAGCACCAGGTCATCACCCATAAACGAGAAACAAGAAGGAGATAGCAGGAGGTAGTCATGACGCTGCCGGTTCGCAACAGCTGGGATCCGTTCACCGCGCTGGTACGCCAGTTCGACAGTGAATTCGACGCGATCGTCCGTCGTGCCTTCGGCGGGGCCGCGCCGGTGCGCACCGGGTTCGTCCCGGCGGCCGACGTCACCCGGGACGGCAACGACGTCGTGATCAGCCTGGAACTGCCCGGCGTGCCTGCCGAGGATGTGGACGTCGAGGTTGTCGACGGCACGCTGCGCGTCAGCGGCGAGCGGCGCGAGGAGCGCTCCAGCGACAAGGATGGCGTGCTGATCCGCGAGATCCGCAGCGGTTCCTTCCGCCGGGAGTTCGCCCTCCCCGACCATGTCACCGCCGACTCGATCGAGGCCGAGCACGCCGACGGCATGCTCCGAGTCCGGGTACGCGATGTCGGCCCGGCGAAGGCGGAGCCCCGCAAGATCGAGGTTCGCAGCGCGAAGGCGTTGGGGCCGAGCGAACGGGATTGATCGACTCACCTAGGGAAATCAGGAGGCTCACCGCCGAGGGCTGATCGACAGCGCCGCAATAAGAGGGCCTGGGGCCGCGGGCACCAGGCCCTTCGCACTGTTCAGAGGCGCGGGCGGTGTAGCCCGGCGAGTTTGTCCGGGTTTACCTGGAAGTGGACGTCGTGGATGCGGTTGTCGAGTAGGTCGAAGGTGAGGGCTCCCATGGGCTGGCCGGCGAGCATGACCAGGAGGCCGAGTTCGCCGTTGACGGTTGCCGGTTCCATGGTGACGCCGGCCGAGACCGGTTTGGCCATGACGCCCAGGAGCCAGCGGGCGACGTGGTCGGGGCCGTGCAGCGGGCGGCGGGCCGCGGTCACCTTCCCGCCGCCGTCGTTCCACAGCGTGACGTCGGGGGCCAGCAATTCCATGAGGGCGTTGACGTCACCGCCGTGAGCGGCGGCGAGGAACTTCCGCGTCACCTCCTGGCGGGCGGCGGGATCGGCATCGTAGCGGGGGCGGCGCGAGTGCACGTGATTGCGGGCACGATGGGCGATCTGACGCACCGTCGCCTCGGGACGGTCGATGAATCCGGCGATCTCCGCGTGCGAGAACCCGAACACCTCACGCAGGACGAAGACCGCACGTTCGACCGGGCCGAGGGTTTCGAGCACGACGAGCATGGCGGTGGAGACACTGTCGGCCATCACGGCCTCCTCGTCGGCGTTCGGTGCGGTGAGCAGCGGTTCGGGAAGCCAAGGCCCCACATAGGTTTCGCGCGTGGCCCGGGCGGAGGTCAGCCGGTTCAACGCCAGATTGGTGACGGTGCGGACCAGATACGCCCGCGGGTTCTCGATCGAATCCTGCTCGACGTCATGCCATTTCAGCCAGGCGTCCTGCAGGATGTCTTCGGCATCGGCGACGCTGCCCAGCATCCGGTACGCGGTGCCGAACAGCAGCCGCCGATGTTCGACGAACGGATCGACCGTCCCGGGGTCGTTGTTGCGGTCCTGCATCGCACTCATAGTGCCGCACGGCCGCCTTTGGACAGCGACACCGAGACATTCATCCTGCGGCTGAGCCGGAAGATCGGCAGCGGGCTGCTGCTGACGCTCTCCTTGTAGAAGATCGCCGCCCGGCCCGTCAGATACCAGCGCTTCGGGGTGTCGTCGGCATTGGTGAACTGGATGACCGCGTCGCGGCGGCCCAGGCTCACCGGCTGGTGGAAATAGCCGAACCGGAACGGCTTCACCTGCTTACCACGCAACCGGCGAGCGATCGCATCGGCGACATAGGCGGCGGTGGGCATGCCGCTCTGGCAGGTGCCGTGGATCCGTCCCCACGGCTGCCGCACGGCCGCCGCGTCACCGATGGCGTAGACATCCGGATGCGACACCGAGCGCAGTGTCGGATCGGTGATCACCAAACCCTTGGCGTCCGAGGCGATTCCGGCGTCCGCGGCCAGCGGTGACACCCGCACCCCGGCGGTCCACATCACCAGATCCGACGCCACCAGTTCCCCGGTATCCAGCCGGACGGCGTCGGGCAGTACCTTGGTCGCCCGCACCCCGACCTTGCGGACGATGCCGAGCCGGTCCAGCGCGCGGGTGAGGTGGGCGCGGGCCCGCTCCCCCATCATCGAACCCGGTTCCGACCCGGCGATCAGCGTGACGGTCAGCGCCGGATGGCTCTCGGCGATCTCGGTGGCTGCCTCGACTCCGGTCAGACCACCGCCGATCACGGTGACCGTGCCGCCGACGGCCGCCAGATCGGCCAACCGCCGCGAGAAGTGGTGGGCTTGCCGCGGAGCGTCGAGGGTCCAGGCGTGTTCGTCGGCACCCGGGACAATGCCGGTGTCGGCCTTGCTGCCGAGCGCGTACACGAGGGTGTCGTAGGCCAGGACGCCGCCGTCGTCGAGGGTGACCCGGTGTGCCGCAGGGTCGATCGCGGTGGCAGCGGCCTTACGGAAGACGACGCCCGTGCCGGCGAGCAGGCCGGGGATGCGGTGATCGCCCAGTTCCTGCCCGGCGGCGACCTGATGCATGCGCAGCCGCTCGGTGAACCGATCGGACGGGTTGACCAGCGTGATGCGCACATTCTCACGCCGGGTGCGATGCGCGAGCCGCACTGTGGCGAGCATGCCGGTGTATCCGGCGCCCAGGACGACGATCTCGTGGGGTGCGGTGGTGTTCATGATGTTCTCCCGATGGTCTCGGTTGGAGGAAGTCGACCATGGGACAAGCCGGGCGGCCCGAACGTGACACCACCATATGTGTCCTGCATCACAGTCCCGCGAAGTCGTCGAGGGGCTTGCGCTCCGCACCGCCTCGGCGCAGAATTCAACGCATAATGAATTCAACGCTCGATGAATAAGGGGTGGCCCATGGCGGCACCTGATTCCGCGATCGAGATCGCGCACCTGCGGGTTCAGCGCGGCGGACGCGAAGTTCTGCACGACATCTCGCTGACCGTGCCGCGCGGCTGCATCACCGGGCTGCTCGGGCCGTCCGGCTGCGGCAAGACCACACTCATGCGCAGCATCGTCGGCACTCAGCTGGTACAGGCGGGCAGCGTCCGGGTGCTCGGCGCCGAGGCCGGAACGCCCGGCCTGCGCGCCCGCGTCGGCTATGTCACGCAGGCGCCCAGCATCTACGACGACCTGAGCGTCACCGACAACGTGTCCTATTTCGGCGCGCTGTACGGGCGCTCGAGCACCGACGTGGCGGCCGCCATCGAGGCGGTCGGGCTCGCCGATCACGCGCGCCAGCGCGGCAACCAACTGTCGGGCGGTCAGCGCACGCGGGCGTCATTGGCCTGCGCGCTGGTGGCCGATCCGGACCTGCTGGTCCTCGACGAGCCGACCGTCGGCCTGGACCCGGTGCTGCGCGTGGACTTGTGGAATCAGTTCCACGCCCTCGCCGCCCAGGGCCGCACCCTGCTGGTCTCGAGCCATGTCATGGACGAGGCCGAGCACTGCGACCGGCTGCTGCTCCTGCGCGACGGCTATCTGCTGGCTCAGCTCAGCCCCGACGAACTGCGCGACCGGACCGGTGAAAGCAGTTTGGAGAACGCATTTCTCGCGTTGATCAGAATGGAACAGCCGCAATGACAACGACTTCCGTGCGCCCGAGCCCCCGTCCCCTGCGCTGCTACACCGCCACCACGGTGCGGATTCTGCGTCAGCTGCGCGCCGACCATCGCACCGTCGCCATGCTGCTGCTGGTCCCGGCGCTGCTGATGACGTTGCTGTACTTCATCTATGCCGACTATCCGCATCCACCCGGGCAGCCCGGGCTGTTCGACCGGGTCGGCATCAGCATGCTCGGGGTGCTGCCGTTCGTGGTCATGTTCCTCATCACCGCGATCGCGATGCAGCGCGAACGCACCTCCGGGACGCTCGAGCGGCTGATGACCACGCCCTTGTCGAAACTGGATCTGCTGGCCGGGTACGGGACCGCCTTCTCCACCGCGGCCGCCGCCCAGGCCGCCATCGCGTGCGGGGTCGCATTCTGGCTGCTGGGCCTGGAGGCGGAAGGGGCACCCGGGCTGGTCGTGCTCATCGCCATGGTGGACGCGGTACTGGGCGTCGCGCTGGGCCTGCTGGCAAGTGCATTCGCCCGCACCGAGTTCCAGGCCGTACAGTTCATGCCCGTGATCGTGCTACCCCAGTTCTTCCTGTGCGGACTGCTGGTGCCGCGCGGTCAGCTCCCGGGCTGGCTGGAGGCCATCAGCAATGTGCTGCCGCTCAGCTATGCGGTGGACGCGCTGCAGGAGGTCTCCACCAAATCCGGTGCGACCGGGCAGATGTGGCGTGATCTCGTGGTGGTCGCCGGCTTCGCCGCGGTGGCCCTGACCCTGGGTGCTGCCACCCTACGGAGACGAACGGCATGACAGCCGACGGGCGCAGCGGGCGGCGGCCCGGACAATCCGGGACGCGGGAGGCGATTCTCGCGGCCGCCCGCATGCGCTTCGCCGAGGTCGGATTCGACAAGGCGTCGATCCGCTCCATCGCCTCGGCCGCCGGAGTGGATCCGGCACTCGTGCACCACTACTTCGGCGCCAAGGCCGACTTGCTCACCGCCGCACTCGATCTGCCGATCGATCCGGACATCATCCGGGCGAAGATCGCCGCCGCTCCGCTCCACCAGATCGGCGAAACGATCGTGCGGCATGTGGTCGAGGTGTGGGACTCTCCCGTCGGAGTCCAGGCCGTGGCGGCGTTTCGCGCCATTCTCGGCGGTGCCGACGGCTCGCTGGCGCGGGCCTTCCTGCTGGAAGTCGCGCTGAAAGACGTACGGGCGCGGGTGGATTCACCGCCGGGCACCGGCACCACCCGCGTCGTGCTGGCCGCCTCGCAGATGATCGGGCTGCTGGTGGCGCGCAAGATCGTCGGCATCGAGCCGCTGGCATCGATGCCCGCGCAGGAGGTGGCCCGGCTGTCCGGGCCGACGCTGCAGCGCTATCTCACCGGCGATCTCGACCTGCCGCCGGTCTCGCCCTGATTCGGAGCTCTGCCCGATTCAGCTCTGGGCGACGAACGCCTCGTGCTCGGCGTCGCTCACCTCGCGCGCCTCGTCGATCAGCAGCACGGGGATGCCGTTGTCGATCCGGTAGGCGCGGCGCAGGCGGGGGTTGTAGAGCAGGCTGTCGCCGTTCGCGTCGCGGACCAGCGACAGCGGGCCCTTGTCCTGCGGGCAGGCCAGCAGGGTCAACAGTGTGGTATCCAAGGCTTCCTCCGGCATGATCGATAACCTACCGCTCGCCGTGCCATCCCGTCCCGCCCGCCCGGCGGAACGAGAAGTGCCGGTGCCCGAAGAAGCTGGCCACCGCCACCAGGCCCATCACCCCTACCGTGGCCGGCGTCTCCGGCAGCTGCAGCACCCCGACCGCGATCTGCACGCCCGCCATATTCAGCAGCAGCCCGCCGGAATTGACGATCACGAAGCGGGCGAAGTCGCGCACCACGTGCCCGCGCACCCGGAACACCAGCGTGCGATGGGCGACGAAGGCGAACACGATGCTGACGCAGTACGCCAACACCACCGCCATCGCCGGGGGCCAGGCATCGCCGAGCACCTTCAGCCAGAACACTGTCAACGCCATGCCCAGCAGCGTGTTGACGGCCCCCACCGCGGCGAAGGCGATCTCCTGCCGGCGGATCAGGCGGAGCAACAGGCCGGGCGGTGGCTGGGTGGGCGAATCGGCAGCCACGGGTTCCGAACCGACAGTCGGATTCGCCGCTCGGCCCGCGTGTTTCATGAGACCACTTCCGCCAGCTCGCGTTCCGTCTCACCGCTCGGCGAGGCGGGGGCTTCGTCGTCCTCCCGCCGCCGGGACCGGATGTAGAACCACTGCATCACGCCGAGGCCGATCAGTCCGACGACCGCCGCGGCGATGCCGATCTTCCAGCCCGGCGGACGCCAGGTCACGTCCAGCACGGCGTTATCGGTACCGGCGGGAATATCCACGGCGAGAATCGATTTCGAGACTTCGGTGAACGGGATCTGGTGACCGTTCAGGGTGACCCGATAGCCGGGCCAGGCCAGCCGGGCGAAGACCACGCGCCCACCGGAGGACGAGGACACCCGGGCGACGCTGGTGGTATCGGACTCCGACACCGAGGTGGCGGTGACATCGTGGGCGTCGGCGATGCGGCCGTTGACCATCGACACCGGGCCACCCTCGCGTTCCAGCACCCAGATGTAGCGCTCGTGGCCCGGATAGTCGACCCACTTCCAGCCCTCCGGCGCGGGATGGTCACCGGCATCGGGGAACATGGCTCGCTGCAACACCACTCGGTCGAGCTTCATCAGATCCACCAGGGTCCGCCCGGTGGTCGGCTCGGGGCTGAACAGCCGGCGGAAAGAGTCGGGGCAGACGCTGGAATCCCACCGCATGCACAGCATTTCGCCGAACCAGTAGTGGCCGTTGGGGGTATAGCCGTTGACGTAGTTCAGCTTCAGGTCCTTGGCGTAATTGCCGAAAACCAGCGAACCGTAGGCGCCCTGCGGATTCCTCTCGCCCGGCTGCAGCAGACCCCGGTCGCCCAGCTGCAGGGTCACACCCTGGAACTTGGGGAACACCGCCTGGGCCTCGGCGCGGCTCGCGGGCAGATCCCAGCCCATCGGGGTCGGTTGCGCGGCATTCACTTGCACATAGGCGATCGGGAACATGGCCACGATCGTCAACACCGCCGCGGCGGCCGTGCCGCGGGTGCGTCCCAGCCACACCGCCGCCGCGCCGAGTGCGGCGACGGCCACCACCGACAGCACATGCCACAGCACGTGGTGCGGATCGGCGGAGAAGGTGCGCACCCACAGCGCGAGAATCAGCACCCCGGCCGCGATCCCGCGCGGCTTCCAGTCCCGCACCGTGCCGAACCGCCCCAGCAGCACGCACACCAGCACCAACAGACCCAGCGCCAGCATCGGCAGCACGCGCGAGGGCCAGCGCAGCGGGCCGACCGTCCCCGGCCCGGCCGTCCACATCAGGAACATGATCGCGAACAGCGCCACCGCGGTCAGCTCACGCCACGCCGCGCGGGCCCTACCCCAGTCGATGAACGCCAGCGCCGGGATGAGGAACCAGGCGATATAGGTCACCGGCATGGGCTGGATATAGCCCCACCAGGAATTGAACGCGGGCAGCGTCGACGGCAGGCTGGCGTTGAGCGACTCCGACCACGGCACGGTGAGGAACTGGTCGTTGTTGATCTGCGCGGTGCCGCGCCAGCTCACCTTGGCCGAGAGCATGCTCGGCAGATACGTCAGCAGACCCGCCAGCCCCGCGAACCCGGCCACCAGCGCCAACCGCGCGACCGGCCGCCACTTGCGCTGATACACCAGCTCCCCCACCGCAACCGCGACCAGCATCAACGCGGACTCGACAGCCGGGAAGACGTATTCGACCGAAATCGCCAGGTACAGAAAGACGAAAACCGGGGTCGGCCCGCCTTTGCCGCGCGCATATCGCACCGACGACGCCCAGGCGTGCACCATCCACGCCGTGCCGGTCAGCGAGGTGACCCAGCTGGCCTCGTCGAAGAACAGGAACCAGCCGGTCAGCGGAAAGGCGACACCGGCCACCGCCGCCCACTGCGGGCGGCCGCCGTAGGCCAGGCACACCCGGAACACACCCAGCGCGGCAATGATCGAGAACACCAGTTTCACGACCGTCGCCAGCAGCGCCAGATTGTCGACCGAGGGCGCGACCAGATCGATCAGCAGCTGCGGCGGGTTGAACAGCCCCGCCTCCTCCATCGTGTAGTTGCCGGTCATCCACTGCTCGGGAATCAGCAGCGGCAGATGACCGTCGCGCAGGTGGCGGCCCAGCATCACCCACAGCGGGGCGTACTGGGATTCGGTGTCGTCGGTGTAGAAATGGCGGGCATTGGCCAGCAGGACCGCGGCATATCCGGCCACCACTCCGAGCGCGGTGATCGCGCCCCACCGATACACGTCCTTACGCGCACTTTCCACCACGAGTTCCAGACCCTACATGGAGACCGAGTCCGCCAACTCGCGGTCCGGCTCGCCGGGTGTCCGATCGTCGGGCCGCTCGCCCTCGTCGCGGCGGCGGGCCCGCACGAACATCCATTGCAGGACACCGATTCCGGCCAGTCCGGCCAGCAGGGTCGCGGTACCGATCTTCCAGCCCGGCGGCCGCCAGGTCAGCTCCAGGTCGGCGTCGCGGGTACCGGCGGGAATATCCACGGCCACGAAGGATTTCGCCACGGTCGTGAACGGGATGGGCTTTCCGTTCAGGGTGACGCGGTAGCCGGGCCAGCCGAGCCGCGCGAACACCACCCGGCCGCCGGATGCCGAGCTCACGCGCACCCGGCTGTTGGTGTCGGTCTCCGTCACCGAGGTCGCGGTCACGTCCTTCGCCACGGCGACCCGGCCGTTCACGGTGGAGATGGGACCGTTCACCCGTTCCAGCACCGCGATATAGCGCTCGTGGCCCGGATAGTCGACCCACTTCCAGCCCTCGGGCGCGGGCTGGTTGCGGGCATCCGGGTACAGAGCACGCTGCAGGACGACTCGGTCGACCTTCATCAGATCGACGAGCGGACGTCCCGTGGTCGGTTCCGGGGCGAACATGCGGCGGTAGGCGTCCGGGCAGACGCTCGAGTCCCAGCGCATGCACAGCATCTCGCCGAAGTAGTAGTAGCCGGTCGGGGTGTAGCCGTTGATGTAGTCGAGCTCCAGATTCTTGGCGTAGTTGCCGAAAACCAGTGAGCCGTAGGCGCCTTCGAGGTTCTTCTCGCCCGGCTGCAGCAGGCCGCGGTCGCCGAGCTGCAGGGTGGTGCCGGTGAACTTCGGGAACGCCGCCCGCGCCTCCGCTCGATTCGCGGGCAGATTCCACGGCATCGGCGTGGGCTGGACGGCGCTGACCTGGAAGTAGGCGATGGGGAACATCGCGGCGATGGTCAGCACGCAGGCCGCGGCCGTGCCGCGGGTGCGGCCCAGCCACACCACCCCGGCACCCAATGCGGCAATGGCCACGGCCGCGACCACATGCCAGAGGGCGTCGTGCGGGTCGGCGGAGAACGAGCGCACCCACAGCGCGAGAACCAGCACTGCGGCGGCGATGCCGCGCGGCTTCCAGTCCCGGACCGTGCCGTAGCGCCCGAGCAGCACACACACCAGCACCAGCAGGCCGATCGCCAGCATCGGCAGCACGCGCGCGGGCCAGCGCAGCGGCCCGATCGTGCCCGGCCCCGCGGCCCACATCAGCATCGTGATCGCGAACAGCGCGACCGCGCTCAGCTCTCGCCACGACTCCCGCGCCCGCCGCCAGTCGATGAATGCCAGCGCCGGAATCAGGAACCAGGCGATATAGGTCATCGGCAGCGGCTGCACATAACCCCACCAGGAGGTCAGTGCGGGCATCGAGCTGGGCAGGCTGGCGTTCAGCGATTCCGACCATGGGACGGTGAGGAACTGGTCGTTGATGACCTGCGCGGTGCCGCGCCAGGTCACCTTCGCCGACAGCATGCTGGGCAGGAAGGTCAGCAGGCCCGCGAGTCCGGCGCACGCCGCCGCGGCGGTCAGCCGTGCCACCGGCCGCCAGGTGCGCTGGTACAGGATCTCGCCCACGGCCACCGCGGCGAGCATCAGCACCGCCTCCACGGCCGGGAAGATGTACTGCGTGGAGATGGTCAGGTACAGGTAGACGAAGACCGGGATCGGACCGCCCCTGCCCCGGGTGTAGCGCACCGCGGCCGCCCACGCGTGCACCAGCCACGCGGTGCCGGTGAGGGCGGTCATCCAGCTCGCCTCGTCGAAGAACAGGAACCAGCCGCTGAACGGGAACGCCACGCCCGCCGCCGCCGACCACGCCGGGCGACCGCCGTAGGCGAGGCAGATACGGTAGACGCCGAGCGCGGCGATGATCGAGAAGATCAGTTTCACCACGGTCGCGTAGAGCGCGACATTGTCGACCGAGGGGGCGATCAGATCGATCAGCAGCTGCGGCGGGTTGAACAGCCCCGCGTCGTCCATCGTGTTGTTGCCCGTCATCCACTGGTCGGGCCACATCACCGGGAATTCCCCGTTGCGCAGCGCGCGTCCCAGCGCCACCCACAGACCCGTGTACTGGGATTCGGTGTCGTCGGTATAGAAGTGGCGGACATTGCCGAGCAGCACGGCGGCATATCCCGCGACGACCCCGATCGCGGTCACCGCTCCCCACACGTGGACTTGTCGCCGCGATGCACTGTCCGTCACGAGTTCCCAACCCTACAGGCGACTTCGGCGCTTGGCATCGGCTCCGGGCGCACCGACCAGCGCCGTGCCGCCGGTGCCGGGGACGGCTATTTTCACCGTGCTACAGTTCACAGCGGCTCGGGCTCTGCTGACCAGCGAGGAGTACCGGCACGCACCGTCATCGAAAGTCGATCCAGCTGATGCCGATTCCCTCCGCAACGCACCGAACCGGCCCCGTGGAGTCAAACGGACACCACGGGTCCGCACGGGTGCACACCGTGTCCGTCGTCATCCCCGTCTACCGAGGCGAGCGGACCATCGCCGGACTGGTGGACGAACTCGCGGGATACGCGCGACCGTCGACGACAGCCGGCGGCGCCATCTTCGTCGTCGACGAGATCATCCTCGTCCACGATCACGGCCCGGATCGCTCCGATGTGGTGCTGCAGCAATTGGAGCGCGACCACGACAATGTGCGCGCGGTCTGGCTCAGCCGCAACTTCGGCCAGGACGCTGCGACGATCGCCGGGATGTCGGCCGCGCGCGGCGACTGGATCGTCACCATGGACGAGGACGGTCAGCACGACCCCGAATTCATCGGCGCCTTCCTGGACGCGGCGCTGGCACAGCGCGCCGATCTGGTCTATTCGAAGCCGTCCAACACCCGGCCGCACGGATTCCTGCGCAACCTCACCTCGCGCGGCGCGAAGATCGTGCTGGCCACGGTGTTCGCCTTCCCGGATTCCACGCGGTTCGAAAGCTATCGGCTGATCCGCGGCGATATCGGCCGTCAGCTGGCGGGGGTCGCGTCCAACGGTGTCTACCTCGACGTCGCGTTGACCTGGGTGGTCGACACCGTCGCCCAGGTGCCGGTGGTGCTGCGCGCGGAGGGTCGTGAGAATTCCGGCTACAACTACCGTCGGCTGTTCTCGCTGTTCTGGAAGATGGTGCTGTGCAGTGGAACTCGCGGCCTGCGTCTGGTGAGCCTGCTCGGTATCACGCTGGCCCTCGGCGGCGCGGTCATGGCTGCGACCGTCGTCTACGAGGCCCTCACCCGCGACGACTGGGCACCCGAGGGCTGGGCGTCCACCATCGTGGTGCTGTTGCTGTGCTCGGGCGCGATCCTGTTCTCGCTGGGTCTCATCGCCGAGTATCTCGGGGTGGCCCTGCATGTGCTGGTGGGCAAGCCCCTCTATCTGACCGTCGATTCACCCACGCCGCGCCCGAACGATACCGTCGCAGTCACCACCGAGAACCGGGAACTGTCCACGACCACCAAGGGGACCGATCGGGTTGACCACTGACCGCATCATCTTCAGCCGCCCGTACCGGGCACGCCGGGAGCTGGCCAACCTGGAGGCCGTGCTGGCCTCCGACCACAGCCACGGCGACGGGCCGTTCACCCGATCGGCTACCGAGAAGCTGAAGACCATCACCGAGGCGCCGCATGCCCTGCTGACCACCTCCTGCACCTCGGCGCTGGAGATGGCCGGTCTGCTGCTGGAGCTGGGCCCGGACGACGAGGTGATCGTGCCGAGTTTCGCCTTCACCTCGACCGCCACGGCCATGGCGCTGCGCGGGGCCACCTGCGTCTTCGCCGATATCGACCCGGAGACGGGCAATCTCGACCCGGAGGCGGTGGCGGCGGTGATCACCGAGCGGACGAAGGCTGTGGTGATCATTCATTACGGTGGCGTGGCCGCCGATATGGAGCGGTTCCTCGCGCTGGCGGCTGCGCACGGCATTGCCATCGTGGAGGATAACGCGCATGGGTTGGGCGGGCGGTGGCGCGGCCGGCCGCTGGGCACGCTCGGCACGATGGGCGCGCTCAGCTTCCACGACACCAAGAACGTGCACTGCGGTGAGGGCGGCGCGCTGCTGCTCACCGACGAGATCCTGATGGCGCGCGCGGAGATCATCCGGGAGAAGGGCACCGATCGCGCCCGATTCCTGCGCGGCGCGGTGGACAAGTACTCGTGGCAGGACATCGGTTCCAGCTATCTGCCGAGCGAATTGAATGCGGCGGTACTGGATGCGCAGCTGGACGAATTCGACACGATCCAGGCCGGGCGGCACCGGGTGTGGGATGCGTATGCGACCGCACTGCCGGAGTGGGCGCGCCGCAACGACGTTCGGCTCATGTCGGTGCCGTCCGATCGCGAGCACACCGCTCATCTGTATTACCTGCGCCTGCCCACCGAGCGGCGCCGCGACGATCTCATCGCGCACCTGCGCGCCCGCGGTATCTCGGCACCGTTCCACTATGTGCCGCTGGATTCCAGTCCCGCCGGGATGAAGCTGGGGCATACGCCGCGTGCGTGCGTGCGCGCCGCCGAATTCTCGGAAACCGTTGTGCGCCTGCCGCTGTGGCCCGATCTGACCGCTGAGCAGGTCGGGCGCGTCGTCGACGCCGTCACCGCATTCACGGTCTGACCTCAGGCCTCGAGAACGAACAGCTTCTCCCGCCCGCCCGCGATCCGCGCCCGCCGCACTATCCGGGATTCGTAGCCGCGGAACAGATCATCGAGTGTGTCCTCGCTGAACCTCCGCGTCTGAGCGCCCTCGCCGGCGTCGGTGCATCGACGCCCGATGCTGGCGAGCACCGGATTGTCGCTGGTCGCCAGATTCCGGATCGGCTCGGTGATGATCACCTGCCTGCGCGCCGCGGCCAGCATCCGGTCCACGATGGGCGCCGCGTCGGGGAGGAAGTGGTAGAGGCTGGCCTGCATGACGAGATAGTCGGCCGCCGGGAGCGGGGTATCGGCGTGCACATTCCACACCTGCCCCCGCCCGCCTGCGGCATTGAGCCGGGCGATGAACCCGGCATTGAGATCGAGCCCCGTGTAGGCAACGGATTTGCCGCGCAGATACCGGGTGTACAGCGTCCCCGGCCCACAGCACACGTCGACCACGCCGACTCCCTCGGGAATCAACTCCGCGATGGCCCGAAACCGAGCCTTATAGTGCGCGCCGTACAACCCGCGCATGAGCAGCTCATAGATGCGCCCATCACGGTAGATCAAGCTGGTTTTCAAGAAGCTCCCCTGAGCAACCGGTGGACATCCGCCGCTTTCGCCTCCGCATGCTACGCCCACAACAGCCTTCCCGCTGAACGTGGCCGGGATGCCGTGGACATGCAGCACTCCGGGCCAGGGTGAGGCCGTTGCCGATGATCTCCGGTTTGCTACCTTCCCTGGCCCATCCAGCGGGGTCAGCCACAACGAATATTGTCCGGTGACCGACGGTCAGGACGAGAAGAAAGGGTGATCCTGTGAGGGTAACGGCTTTTCGCATTGGGGTGATGTCCTCGGCGATCGTGTTGTTGGCAGTGTTTCCACAGGTGGCCGGGGCGGAAACCGGCTTGCTTGGCGGTCCCGTCAAGACCGCCAAACCAGATAAGGACAAAGGAGCCAGGTACCAGTCCATCCTCGTCCAGATCCCCGGAGTCAAATTCCCAGAGGCCAAGAGCTTGATCACCCCGAACCAGATGTACTACGTGGGCGAGGCGTCGTGCACCAACGACGATGTGGGCGATGAAGTTCGCAACGACCTGAACTTCGCGTTCAAAGACTTCTATGTCGAATTCGGCGATCCGGCACATCCCGACGATGTCGTGGGAAAGATTTGGAAAGAGGTATTCGGGGACAGTAAATACACCGACAAGGTGCGGCACGGCCTCTGTGAGGTCGTCGCCGACGATGAGAAATACGCCGACTACGTCGCTACCGCCAAAAAGATCGTCTCAGGCTATGGCAAAAACGTCAGGGTTCGACCCGAGTACGCAGGGAACGACCAGGAGCAGAAGGACAACAGGCTCGACTTCTGGGCCGAGAAGCTCGGGGATTTCGGCACCGTCCTGAAACCCTGGCTCCCCATCGATCTCAAGTCGGCATAGCAGAATCAGTCCAGGAGCCGGTCCAGCGCCTCCTCTGTGAGGACCTCATACGATTCGGTGTCGCGGTTGTAGTACCAGGTGTTCTCCCCCGGCTCCAGTTTCACCGCTGCCTGGACCGCGCGAGTGGAGGGGCGGTAGGTGGAGCTGCGGGGGATCTCGTCGACGACGTAGATGAGGTCGGGGCGCTGGGAGGCCTCGAGGGTGCGCAGGCACTCGGTGACGTCCTTGGGCGCCAGGCGGTAACCCTTGCGAATGCTGACCGCGGCGACGGCCAGCATCTTGCCGTCGGCGGGCAGGGCGAAGGCCACCTCCATATCGACGGGGGTGATGTCGTTGAGCGCGTCCACGATCGGCTGGGTGAACACCGGACCGCGCGGGGTATGAATGACGGTGTCGCGGCGATCCATCAGCCAGTAGTCGCCATCGCCGTCGCGGCGGAACAGGTTCTCCGTCGGCATCCAGGCGTCGCCCGGCGCGAACACTCCGCGCAACCCGCCCTGGGAGATGTCGACGGTCTCCGATGCCTTGCCGATCAGCAGACCCACCTCGTTGTCCCCGGCACGGCGGGCGAAACCCTGTGCATCGGTGAGGATTTCATCGGTCTCGGGATCATAGGAGACCAACTCCACGCGCGCGGTCCCCGGCACCGGGCGGCCCTTGCAGCCGATCTTCACCCCCGCCACATTGGCCAGCACCACATCGCCCTCGATCGAGGCGTAGAACTCCAGCACCCGTGCGGGAGCGAACCGTTCGGTGGTCCGCCGCCACAGCCCGGCGGGCATACCCGAGCCGATGAACAGCCGGATCGGATGCGGATGCCCGTTCGGGAAGGTATCGGCGTCGAGGATGTCGCGCATCATCGTCCACGTATAGGTGACCACGGTGACCCCGTAGCGGTGCACCTCCTCGGCGAATCGCGCCGGATCCAGCGACCGCGCCAGCGCGATCCGGCTGCCGCCCGCCACCGCCCCGCCCAGGCTCACCAGCAGCCCGGACGAATGATGCAGCGGCGCAAGGCAATACACGGTGTCGCGGCGATCCAGATCCGCGGAGGTGGCAGTCCCGAACGCCGACAGCGCCCAGCGATGGTTGGTGATGTACTTGATCTCGAGCTTGTCGCCGGTGCCGGTGACCAACACGAACGCCAACTCCCGCGCCAGCCCGGGATCGGGACGGAACCAGCCCGGCAGCACCACCTTCGACGGATCGATCTGCTCGAGATCGACCACATCCCCGTCCAGCGGTAGGTCCAGCCCGCGCGCATCGCCACCACCGAGCACCAGCACGCGCGTCCCGGTTTCGGCCGCGTCCCGCAGATTCTCCGGGTCGGCGATGATCGTCCTGGTACCGGTCAACTCGACCGCTCGCGCCAATTCGCTACCGGGCGCCAGCAGCACGGCCACCGCCCCGATCCGCGACAGCGCCGCCACCGCGACCAGCGCGCTGGGCCGGGTCTCCATCAGCACCCCGACCCGGGCCGCGGGCCGCACCCCGGCCGAGATCAGCCCGCGCACCACATTGTCGATGCGCACGTTCACCGCGGCATTGGTGTGCACGCGATCGTCGAACAGGAAGCATTCCCGCAGCGGTGCCCGCCGCGACTGCTCGGACAGCAACCGCCCCAACGAAATTCGAGTATGCGACTGGATCATGCCCAGCCGGGTCAGCCGGGGCAGCGCCCGCGCCGCCTCACCGGTCAGCTCCAGCGACCCGCGCACGGTGTTGCTCGCGATGCCGCCCAGGGCCGTGCCCAGTCCGGCACCGGCCTCGGCGAGGCTGGCGGCGGTGTGCACGACCCGGGTGGCGGCCGACCGCTGCCGGGTGGCGGCCTCGTGCTCGGTCATCGGTACGACCTGCTCGGGCAGCTCCCCCTTGCCCGACAGCCAGTTCACCCAGTCGCGCACCAGCGGCCAGGTGTGATTGGTGGCCATACTGCCCGCGACCAGGCCGAAATGCCCGGCCACCAGCGATACCTCGTACACATCGGCGTTGGGCGCGGCCCGCAGGATGCCGCGCACCGCCGCGGGCTGGCCGATATCGTCGACCTCGCCGACGAACGCCAGGATCGGGCATTTCAGCTCGGCCAGCGATACCGGCTGATCCCGAATGACGAAGCCGCCCAACATCAATCGGTTGTGCACCACGAACTGCTTGAGCAGATCCGCCGCGGCCGGACCGGCGTAGCCGACCCACCCCTCCCGCTCGAGGAAGCGCCGCTGGCGTTCCTTGGGCAACAGCGCCTCGCGGTCGTGCAGCTGGCGCAGGAAGTCGAAGCGAGCCTTGGCGGTCTTGACCGGGTCGAGCATCTGGAAGCCGACCCGGACCATGGCGTCGGTGATGGGCAGCCGGTTGAGCACATGATCGGCGACGAAATCGGCGACCTCGGACACCAGCCCGTGCGGCAGGCCGAACGGCAGGCCCGCCACCACATCGACCGGGCTGCCGAAGGTGACGATGCTCTCCACGCCCTTGCCGTAGCGGTAGGCGGTGGTCTGGTAGGCGAACATGCCGCCCTGCGAGTAGCCCATTAGATGCACGTTGTGACCGGTCAGCTCGGTGACCGTGTCGATGGCGCTGGACAGGGCCAGCACATGGTCGGCGAGGTCGCGCTGCCAGCCGCCCTCCTCCACCGCCGGAGAGCCGAAATCCATGACCCAGCAGTCGATTCCGGCGCGATGCAGGATGCCCACGGCGCCACCCTCGACGTTGACGTCGTAGATGTCGGCGCTCACCATCAGCGGCGGCACGAGGACGGCGACCGGACGGCCGGGGGTGGTGTCGTCGGGGAAGTAATGGCGCAGCCGATACATGCGCTTACGCTCGGTCACCTCGTAGGGCGAGGACTCGACGTCATGGGTCAACCCCCCGAACCGGATGACCTCCAGCCCGTTCTGCGCGGTTGCCATCAACCGCTGCATCGACTCGACGACCGACCTCGTAGTGAACTTCACGATAGCTCCCAGCCCTTACCCTGCGCGTGACACCCATCACAGACCCCTGCGTGTCCTGTTGAGCTTGCCACATCCTCAGCGTACTGCGCGGCCGCTGTGACGCGTCCCATGTGCCAGGGCGGGTCGCGGCGTGGCGCGGGCAACCGGATGGCGAACCGCGGGCGAGCGCGTTCGTAGCGGACCGTCCCGCGGTGCCATTGTCGACCCGAATCGGTGCCGATTCGTTACAGCTCAACGGTTTTGACGAGAGGTCGCCGATTCTGCTGCGCGGAACTATCGGCGGAACCTATCATGGTGCCGTCGGAACGCACTGCCGCGCTTACCGATTCGCTCAAGCGTTCAGCTTTCTGTAGACAGTCTGTCGTCTGCCGCACAACCGCCACACCGCCGCCCGCACCTTTGCCGGTGGTTGCTTCGACGTGAGGACTGGAGCATGACGATCGAAATGCCGGAGCGGACCGAGAACGAGGTTCGCAAGGCCCTTTCCACCACGGCCGCACACCAACTGGCGCACACCACCAAATCCGAACCACAGATGCAGGGCATCACCTCGCGGTGGCTGACTCGCATGCTGCCCTGGGTCCAGGTGCACGGCGGCGTGTACCGGGTGAACCGGCGCCTGACCCACACCCTGGGCGACGGCGAGGTCGAATTCGACTGCGAGGGCGATCGGGCCCGCGTCATCCCCGCCGAACTGCAGGAATTGCCGCAGCTGCGCGGCTTCGGCGACGAACAGGTGCTCGGCGCGCTCGCCGAGCGGTTCGAGCAGCGCGACCTCGAGCCCGGCTCGGTCGTCGCCGAATTCGGTAACCCCATGGATCAGGTGCTGCTGGTCGTGCACGGCAAGCTCACCAAGCTGGGCACCGGCGAGTACGGGGAGACCACCAAAATCGGAATGCTCTCCGGCGGAGACTATTTCGGCGACACGCTCCTGATCGATCGCGATGCCATCTGGCCGGTGACGGTCAAGACCCTCACCCGCGCCACGGTGCTGTCACTGCACCGATCGGCCCTCGACGAGATCCTCGAGAACACCCCCGCCCTGCGCGAGCAACTCGCCCGGGCCGCCGCCGCGAAGACCAAGCCGCAGAACAAACACGGTGAGGCGAATATCGAGATCGTGTCCGGCCATGCGGGTGAGCCGCTGCTGGAGGGGACCTTCGTCGACTACGATGCCGCACCCCGGGAATACGAGCTGAGCCTGGCACAGAGCGTGCTACGGGTGCACACCCGCGTGGCCGATCTGTTCAACGACCCGCACAACCAGGTCGAACAGCAGCTCCGGCTCACCATCGAGGCCCTCTACGAGCGCCGCGAACACGATCTGGTCAACAATCCGGACTTCGGACTGCTGCACAACTGCGATCCCAAGCAGCGCATCTACACCGAATCGGGCCCGCCGACCCCGGACGATCTGGACGAGCTGCTCAGCATGCGCCGCAGCACGAAACTGTTCCTGGCGCACCCCAAGGCCATCGCCGCGTTCGGGCGCGAGTGCAACAAGCGCGGACTGTATCCCGACCCGGTCGAGGTCGACGGCCATCACGTCCCGGCCTGGCGCGGGGTGCCGATCTTCCCGTGCGGCAAGATCCCGGTCTCCGAGACCCAGACGACCTCGATCCTGGCCATGCGCACCGGGGAGCAGGATCAGGGCGTGGTCGGCCTGCACCAGACCGGCATTCCCGACGAATACGCGCCGAGCCTGAACGTCCGCTTCAAGGGCATCGACGACCAGTCGATCATCTCCTACCTGGTCAGCTGCTACTACTCCGCGGCCGTGCTGGTGCCCGACGCACTGGGTGTACTCGGCAATGTCCTGGTCGCCCGGCCCACCGACTGACGAGGTGAGCAGACCATGTCGGTGCTGTCGCGCGCCGCGGCGCTGCCTGCCACCCACGAGGTGGCGGCGGAGATCGCCGCGCTCTTGACCACGTTCGATCACGCTCCCCCGACCCTGCCCCCGCACGAGCACCCTCCGCTGGCCGACATGGTCGGCGGGGTAGCACCGCGGCGATTGCTCGGGCCGGCCGGACTCGGCGCGGCGAGTCTGCTGCTGCGGCCCCCGGAGCCTCCCCCGCGCTCGCACCGGATTGGCTCCGGCACAACGGGTTCCGCGTCAGCACAGAGTTCCGCTGCCACCCGGGCCGGTTCCCCACCACCGAGATTGCCGCCGAGCCCCACCGGCATCGGCACCGCCGCACTCGCGACCAGGGCCCCGATTCCGCAGGGCGCGAACGAGAGTGGTTCCCCGCCGCAGGAGTCCGAGTCGGCGATCCCGCCGCTGCACTGTCCGCCGCCGGTCCGTGACGATCCCGCCTTGGCGGCGGCGGTCAACGAGGGCATCATCGGGTGGGCCTCGGCCATCGGCCTCTACGAGGGCCGCCTGGGCGAGCTGCGCCGGGCCGACTTCGGGCGGCTGATCATGTTGGCGCACCCGGACTGTGACGATGCGGACCAGCTGCTGGCGGCGGCCCAAATGGCGGTGTCGGAGTGGTCGGTCGACGACTACTACTGTGAGGAGGATGCCGGCGACCTGGCGCCGGACGGCACACCGTCGAGCGCCGAGGCCGAACTGGGGCCGCGGCTGGAATTGGCCATGGCCGCAATCGATCCCGTGCACCTGACCGGCCGATATCAGCTCGAGCTGGAACGCGCCCTCGATGCCGACCCGATCCTGCGCGCCCACCGCACCGCGTTCGACCATCTGGCGCACTATGCGACGCCTGCCCAACTGGCTCGGCTGCGCAGCGAGATCGCCGGATTCTTCCTCGGGGTCGGCGCCGAGGCCGGGTGGCGGGCGGCCGGGCGGATGCCGCCGGTCTGGGAGTATCTGACCAACCGGCACATCAACAGCTTCCTGCCCTGCCTAGCCCTTGTCGACGCCATCGGCGGCTATGAACTCACCGCCGCGGAGTACGTGGATCCTCGCGTGCGACGGGTCGTCACCAACGCCGCGCTGGCCGCCCAGATCGTCAACGACCTGTATTCGCTTGCGAAAGAAGATCTTTCGGACGGAAGGGAATTCAACCTGCCGACGGTGCTGGAGGCGGAGGAGCAGTGCTCCCGGCGCGAGGCGGTCCGGCGCACCGCCGCCGTGCACGACGAACTGATGTACCGGATCGAGCGGGAGGCGGCGGCGCTCACCGCGGTCGGCTCGCCCGAACTCGGTCGCTTCCTGCGCGGCGTGTGGAACTGGACGGGCGGCAGCCGGGCCTGGCATGCCGGAAGCCGCCGATACCACGAAAAGGACTGACCCAGAGGGGGATTCGTCATGACCGTGCTCGAACCCAAGGCCGACGACGTCCTGCACACCCCGTATCAACGGGCGGTCGCCGAATATTGGAACAACAATCCCAACGACGACCGCGTCAACACCGAACTCGGCGAGGTCGATGGGCTCTACCACCATCACTACGGCATCGGCCAGCCGGACTGGACCGTCCTGCAGGGTCCGGAAGCCACCCGGCAGGACCGCATCGTGCGGGAGCTGCACCGGCTCGAGACCGCCCAGGCCGACCTGCTGCTGGACCACCTCGGCGAGGTCGGCCCCGATGACCGACTGCTGGATGCCGGCTCCGGACGCGGCGGCACCAGCCTCATGGCCCATCAGCGCTTCGGCTGCCAGGTGGACGGCGTCACGATCTCCGAATACCAGGTGGGCTTCGCCAACGACCGGGCCCGCGAGCGCGACGTGGCCGATCGGGTGCGGTTCCATTTCCGCAATATGCTCGACACCGGATTCGACACCGGCTGCATGCGCGGGGTCTGGACCGACGAAACCACCATGTACGTGGACCTGTTCGAGCTGTTCGCCGAATTCGCGCGACTGCTGCGGCCGGGCGGGCGCTACGTATGCATCACCGGCTGCTCCAACGATGTGACCGGCGGCCGATCCGCGGCGGTGAGCTGGATCGACGCCCACTACGGCTGCATGATCCATCCCCGCGGCGAATATTTCCGGGCGCTGGCGGCGCACAATCTGGTGCCGGTCACCGTCACCGATCTGACCGCCGCGACCATTCCCTATTGGGAGTTGCGGGCGCAGTCGCACCTGGCCACCGGGGTGGAGGAGCCGTTTCTGACCGCCTATCGGGAGGGAAGTTTCCAGTACCTGTTGATCGCCGCCGATAAGGTGGGGCGGTGAGCGAGGATACGACGTCCGATCGGGAGTCCCTGCCCGTCGAACTGGTCGACGAGCAGGGCCGCACCGCCGGCACCTGCCCGGTCGCCGAGGCCCACACCGCACCCGGCCTGCTGCACCGGGCGTTCTCGGTGCTGCTGTTCGACGCGACCGGGCGCGTGCTGCTGCAGCAGCGGGCCGCGGTAAAGACCCGGTTCCCGCTGCAGTGGGCCAACACCTGCTGCGGACATCCGGCGCCGGGCGAGCCGGTCACCGACGCGGCGGCGACGCGGTTGGCCGAGGAACTGGGGATCCGGGCCGACCTGCGCGAGGTCGGCACCTTCCGGTATCACGCCGCGGACCCGCGGACGGGACGGGTCGAATCCGAATGGGACCACGTGCTCATCGGCCGCTTCGACGGCGCACCCCCGCACCCCGACCCCGCCGAGGTCGCCGACTATGCATGGGTGAGACCGGAGGAGCTGAACGCTTCCATCGCCGCTGAGCCCGACCGCTACACACCGTGGCTGCCGGGTGTGCTCACGGTCGCCGGTCACGCCGAGTAGCCGCGCCGCTCACTCGAAGGTCGCGCCGAGCACCCGGCCGGTGCCGGTGCGCACCCCCGGACCCATGCATCCGGCCACGTTGTCAGCGGTCAGCACGTCGTATTCGGCGACGATGCGGACGCGGTTGCCGTGGCCCAACCCCTCCGACACCTCCAGCACGCCGATGGTCGGTTGCGCCACGGCCACCGGCCACGGGCCCGACAGGACGCTCGTCCGGCCGTCCGACCAGGTGACCGTGACGGTGATCGGCCCGTCGGCCGGGCGCATGCAGTCCGAGCGGGCCGTGTGCACACCGGTGAAGGTGCCCCCGGTGATTCCCGGCTCGGTTCCGACGCACTCGTGCAGGACCCCTGTCGAGGTGAATGTCAGCCACTGCGGCGACATCGTGATCGCCCCCTCGGCGGCCGTCCAGCGAAACTCTCCCCCACCGCAGGCACCCACCTGCGCGCCCGCGGCAAAGCCGGTGGGAGCCACCGCCGTTCCCGCAGCGACCACAGCCGCCGTCAGCATGGCCACCTTCATTCGCATCGCCACAGCACCTCTCCCAGAGCAGTAACCGACCCGGAATGCACTCTTCGATCGGGTCGATCCTGCCGCCTCGGCCGTCTCGGCCGACCGAGCAACGCCTCCGGCGTGTCCGTCGACGCCACCGTCCCGCGTGAACTCGCGGCCGGCTACAGGGTGACGACCGGTTCGGTCAGATCGATCTGCGCTGCGGGGCGGGGGACGAACTCCTCGGCGTGTGCCGTGGTGGTGATGATCAGTGCCCTTTTGTTGTCGGCGGTGTAAGGATCCCAATGGTTTTCGTAGCTGCTGCTCGGGACACCGTGGCGAGCCAGGGTGACCAGCGGCTCTTGGTGGGCCGCGGCCGAGGCGATGTCGTCGGGGTGATCCGAAGTCTCCTCGCTCAGGAACAGGCTCGGCATATCGCTGCCGTGCATGGCGCCGAACGAGGGATCGACGGCGGTGGAGGGCACGTAGTCGTACACCTGCATCCATGCCTTACCACCGGCCCGGTGTTGGGCGTCGATCAGTTTGAACGCCGGGCCGTAGTAGGCGAGGTCACCTACCAGCCTGGCGTCGGCCCGCGCGACGTCGGGAATGGCCTTACGGTATTCGGTCCGCAACCCCAGCACCTCTGGATCCATGTCGCCGACGTAGTCGATCACCGAGAGTTCCTTCTCCTGCAGCGTGAAGGTGAAGAAATCACCTTCCTCGGCGGTCACGGAAACGAGCAGCGGGATATCGCGGCAGGCGCCCGCCCCGATCGCGTCCAGTCCTCTCCGGGGAATGATGTCACCGTCGATCAGGTCGAAATACGGGTTGCGGCCGTAGCGCCGCAGGAGGGTGTTCTGCGCGTAACGCAGTGCCGAGTTCGGTGCCGTGCGCAAGTCTCCGATGTGCGCGAGGGTCTCGGTGAATTGACGGGTCCGGTGGGCCACGATGTCGTGGCTCGTCGCCAGATCGGCCCGGCCGCTGTACAGAGCCGCTTTATGGAACAACCCGCGCGCCGCAGGCACGGTGAGCAGGGTCCCCACGTTGAAGCCGCCGCCGGAGAGGCCGAATATCGTGACGTTGTCGGGATCGCCGCCGAAGTTGACGATATTGCGCTGCACCCAGCCCAGCGCCGCGAGATGGTCGAGCACGCCCAGATTCTTGGTATCGGAGAAATCACTGTCGATGGTGGCCAGATGCAGAAATCCCCAGGGCCCCAGGCGATGATTGATCGTGACGAGGACCAGCCCGTGCTTGCGCGCAAACGTCCGCGGCTCGTACGCGCCCACACCGGCACCGAAGGTATTACCGCCCGGATGGAACCAGACCAGGACCGGGCGACGGTGATCGTCGGCGGCCGGTGACCACACATTGAGGTACAGGCAGTCCTCGGATTCGGTGGCATCCGGCCGAATGATGCCGGGTATCACGACGTCCGGGGCGACCGGGAGTTGCCGGGCGATGTTGCCGAACATGGTGGCCGGGCGCACACCGGGCCAGGGTGGCATCGGCTGCGGAGGGCGAAAGCGCAACTCACCTACCGGGGGTCGTGCGTAGGGAATACCCAACCACGCGGGTACGCCGTGGTCGAGGGTGCCCTCGACCGCACCGGCATCGGTGTCCACGACGAGGTGGTGGTCCGTTTGGGGTGTGACGACCCGCTGTGGCATATGACTATCTCCTTTTCGTCGGTGGATTGTCTGTCAATAGATTCCTTCGATAACCCGTTCGCCGCCGAAGGCGTCGACCGGTTGGACAGCAGCAACCGAATCGCCGACATTCCCGGGCGCGGGAACCCGTAGCGCAGTGTCGCGTTCGAGATTGTTGGGCAGAAACATCCCCTTGCTGAGATGGTTCATCACCACCTGACCGCGCCGCCCGTACTGCACCGGTTCGCCTGTTGCGGGATCGATGACGCGGAAGGTGACGATCGGCGCATCGGGATCGAAGATCATGTCGTCGTCCGGGCCGAGACCGGGGCGTTGCAGGGCATGGCCCAGGATCATGGTGCTGCCGTAACTCCCGCACCACAATTCGACCTCCGGGAAGTGAATGTGGGTGTATTCGAAGCGATCGTCCGTGGTCATGTGCGCTCCGCCCCAATTTATCAGAGTGATTTTGGCATTCACCAGATCGACCGCCTCTCGGCGGCGGGTCAGCTGTCGCAGCATCGGCGGGGTGATGCACAGCACACCCACGTCCTGTGTGCGCAGGACGTACAGAGCCTGGTCCAGAATGTGGTCGGTGTAGGCCTGAACGCCCTCTTTGTCGCCACGGGCCGTCAGCAGTTTGACCCATCGGGGGTCGATGTCCACCGCGTATTTGATCGTGTTGGTCTTCCTGGCCACGTGATCCCAGATCGCCCCGACAAAATGCGGACCGCTGGGGAACAGGGACAAGAGATTCTTCTCTATCGGCGATCCTTGCTCCGCGTACCACCGCAAGCTGCGCTCTACGACATGATCCATCCATTCATCCGTGAAAATCACTCGTTTGGGAGCCCCTGTGGTGCCCCCGCTTTCGAATATCCGAGGCTTGGCACAGTCGGGTCCGTAGCCTTGCGGGATCAGATCCTCCACCGGGACGTCCCGCATTTCGTCGACCACATTGGGAAACAGGGCCAGGTCGTCGAAGGACTCGACGTCGACGCGCGGATCGAAGTCCAGTTCCGCGGCGCGCTCGAGCCAGAACCGGGAACCCGTCTCCGGGCCGAAGTGCCATTGCATCACGACCCGCAGATACTCGTTCGGATCTACGCCTTGTGTTATAGGCAGATCCAGCAGGGAAAAGTCGGTCACTGCCATGCATCTCCTCTGTGCGGGTTGACAACGAGATCCATTCGACGACCGTCGAATCGAGTCACTCCACGCGCGGTGATGTCGACGCGATGGTTCCTTCACACGGTAAGGGAACGCTGTTCGCATCACGAGGCGTACAAACGACACACTGTGTTGAGATTGCGACACTCACGCAGGGCGGTGCGTTGCTGCTCAAACTGCTCAGTTGCAGAGCGGATACGGCGGGCACAGTGCGCAGGAGGCTCGCTGGAGGCTGTTCTATCGAACAGGACCACTGCCTTCTGGCAGCATGGCCGCCATGGAGTTGATCGGGTTGGATCGGATCGAGGCGGCGGCGAAATCGCTGGAGCCGGTCATTCGGCGGACACCGGTCGTGGCGTCGCGGGTGCTGTCGGAACGGACCGGGTTCGAGGTGCGGCTCAAATGTGAGAATCTGCAGCGGACGGGTTCGTTCAAGCCGCGCGGGGCCTACAACCGGATCGCGAATCTGCCCGAGGCCGATCGGCGGCGCGGCGTGGTGGCGGCCAGCGCCGGTAACCACGCCCAGGGAGTGGCCTGGGCGGCGACGACGCTGGGCATCGAATCGACGGTCTTCATGCCCGTGGGCGCCTCGCTGCCGAAGCTGGTGGCCACCAAGGCCTACGGTGCCACCGTGCACCAGGTCGGCGAGACGATCGACCAATCGCTGTCGGCCGCACTGGATTTCGGCGCGCAGACCGGCGCGACGCTGATCCACCCGTTCGACCACCCCGACATCGTCGCCGGGCAGGCGACGGTGGCGCTGGAACTGCTCGAGCAACTCCCCGACGTGGGCACGGTCCTCGTTCCCACCGGTGGTGGCGGCCTGCTCGCCGGTATGGCGATCGCCCTGCATCATCTGGCCCCGCAGGTGCGGGTGGTCGGCGTGCAGGCGGCCCGGGCGGCGGCGTGGCCCGAATCGCTGTCGGCGGGTAAACCCGTTGCGCTGGAACGCATGTCGACCATGGCCGACGGCATCGCGGTCGGCCTGCCCGGCGAGGTGCCGTTCGCGCACGTCGAGAAGTACGCGTCGAGGATCGTCACCGTCGACGAGGACGCGCTGTCCAGCGCACTGCTGCTGTGCATGGAGCGCGCGAAGCTGATCGTCGAACCGGCCGGTGCGGCGGCGGTCGCGGCGTTGATGGCCTGCTCCACCGACGAACTGGACCTGCAGGGCCCGGTATGCGCGATCTTGTCCGGCGGCAACGTCGACCCGCTGCTGCTGACCCGGTTGATCGGCCACGGCCTCAGCGCCGCAGGACGCTATCTCGCCGTGCGCGTGACGATTTCGGACCGCCCGGGCAGCCTGGGCCGCCTGCTGGCGACGGTCGGCGACACCGCCGCCAGCGTCCTCGACGTCGTGCACTCCCGCACCGGCGCCTGGCTGGCCATCGACGAGGTCGAGGTCCTGCTCACCCTGGAAACCCGCGGCCCCGCCCACCGCGACGACGTCCTGGAAGCCTTGGAGAACGCGGGTTACGCAGTCCGCGTGCAGGATTAGCCCTGCGCTAGCTCCCGGACGAGCCTTCCAATATGGCCTCCAAATCAGGGTCGGGCTCGATGTCTTGGCGCTTCTGCTCCTTGATCAGCAGGGCTATCTCCCCGCGCATCTTTTTGTCGTAGAGGTCCAGGATGGCCTTCTCCTCGGTCATCCCTGGTTTCATCCGCACCCCGTACCGTTCGGTGAAAGTCTTCAGCGCCGCCTCCCAGTCCTCCTTGAAATCCGCGGCTTCGCACGTCAGATGCCGCAGTTGGCGCAGCCTGTCCTCGTACTTGCCGCTGGCGGGCGCCCTGCCGGATTCATTCGTCAGGAGTTCGGTCATCGCCAATCGCCAGGGGTCGTCGACAAACACCAGAGGCGAGAGGGAGAACCATTTTTCGTACCACTCCCTGATGCCGGCGTCGCTGAATTGTTGTTCGGCAGCGGCCGGATCCCCATTCGGGCTGAGCGCCGCCTTGCCATCTATATTGCAGAAGACCTCGGCGATCTTCAGCCAGGTCTCGAGGTTGTCATCGGCATGCTGCTTCTCCAGCGCCTGGGCCTGGTCTATATCCTCCGTGTCCTGCTTCTTCGGCGGCTCCGGCAAGTCCGCGTGCGCGGTGCCGGTCAACAACGCGAGCACCGTGCCGACGCCCGCCAGGGCTGCCGCTGCTTTGCGCTTGCACTTACTGTGTGGCATCAGCTTTCTCTCCTCAGGTAGGTCGGAGGAGTGTCGAGCCGCCTCGAGGCCGCCCTGCTCTTCGGCCGATCGCAAGCCCCTCCGTGTCGACTGACGTAGATCCGGCGCGTGCCCACGGACACGCACATACTTCACTTCGTCGCCGACGACGCCGCGGATGGGTGCAACCGACCCCGACCGGTCACCTGCGCCGAAGCAAGAACGGTTGGGCCCCACCGCTGCTCGGAGCCGCTAACCTACGGTTCTGCCGCATCGTGCTCGCACTACTCGCCGAACGCACACCGACCGAGTGACGGGATTGGACGGAGCAGCGTCAGCACCTGCTCTTGTAGAAGTACTGTGCGTTGGCGTCCATATCGGTCTGGGTGATGGCGATCATGTCGGTTTGGATGGTGCGCTGCACCGGTTTGCCCTCGAGGGCGGCCGCGGCCTGGGTTACGCCGTCGGCGCCGATTTGGGCGGGGTTCTGGGCGATGAGGGCCTGGACGGTTCCTGCCTTCAAGTCCTCGACCTGTTTGGGGCTGGCGTCGAAGCCGACCACTTTCACCTGACCGAGCTTGCCCGCATTGCGCAGGCCGGTGCCGGCGCCCTCGGCCGAACTCAAGTTGGTGGCGAAGATTCCGGCCAGATCCGGATGGGCGGCCAGGGTCGCGGTGACGATCGAGGCGGCCTGGGCGGCATCGTTGTTGTTGTACTGCACGCCCAGCGAGCTCATGCCCGGATAATTCTTCAGCTCGTCTACGAACCCCTGCGCCCGCAGATCGGTGGTGGAGGTGCCTGCCTTGGTGTTGATCACCAGCACAGGTCCCCTCTCCCCCACCAACTTCGCCAGCGTCTGCGCCGCCAGCTGGCCGCCCTTGCGGTTGTCGGAGGAGATCGACGACAGCGCGACCGAGGTGTCGTCGAGGGCCGTGTCGACCTCGATCACCTTGACCCCGGCGTCCTTGGCCTGCTTGATCGGGCTGGCCATGGCCGTGGCATGGGTCGGGGCGATCAGGATGGCGCCCGGCTTGTTGGCGATCACGCCGGTGACGATCGGCGTTTGGAGGGAGGCGTCGAATTGGGTGGGCGCCTGGGTTTCCAGCTTGTACCCCAGTTTGTTCGCTTGGTCCTGAGCACCGCACTGCATCGAAATGTAGAACGGCTCGTTGGCCGCGCCCGGGATGAGCACGATCCGTTTGGTGTCGGCGCCGCCGGAATCGCCGACCTTTCCGCCGCACGCCGCCAGCATCGCCGCCGCGGTGATCACCGCACCGGCCAGTACGGCGGCTCTTCCACCGGTCCTCATCTGCGCCTCACCTTCGAGATCTGTTGTCTTACTTCCGGTCTCGTGACCGCCTTCGCATCTGGTCGAACCACACGGCGGCCACGAGCACGACGCTCACCGCGATCGGCTGCCAGAACACCGGCACATCCGCGATGACAAAACCCTTGCGCAGCACCGACGGAATGAACACCCCGATCACGGTGCCCAGCACCGACCCGGCCCCGCCGAACAGACTCGTGCCGCCGATCACCACGCCCGCGATGGCATCGAGATTGTCGGTGGTGTGCCCGCCGATGGTGGTGGTGCCGAAGTAGGCGAGGTTCATGAATCCGGCCAGACCCGCCAGCACCCCGGTCATCAGATACACCAGCACCAGATGGCGGGTGACACCGATACCGGCCCGGCGGGCGGCTTCGGCATTGGAACCGATGGCGTAGGTGTAGCGGCCGAAGCGGGTGGTGTGCAACAGCCAGGCACCGAAGACGGTGACCGCCGCGGCCACCAGGACCAGGATGGGGATGCCGCCGAGTAGGGTGCCCGACCCCAGTGAGCCGCGCAGTTTTTCGGGCACCGTGCGGGTATCGACGCCGCCGGTGATCAGCTGCGCCGCGCCCAGTGCCGCACCGAAGGAACCCAGCGTCACGATCAGTGGCGGAATTCTTGCCTTGGCCACCAGGATTCCGTTGAGGAAACCCCAGAGTGCGCCTCCGGCAATCGAACCCAGGAAGCCGAGCGCGACGATGCCCCAGCCGGCGCGGGTGGCATCCTCGCCCGGACTGAGCCATTCCATGATCTTCGAGCCGACCACGCCCGAGAAGATCAGCACCATCCCCACCGACAGGTCGATGCCCGCGGTGATGATCACGAATGTCATCCCGATCGACAGGACCAGCAGCACCGCGGTCTCGATCAGCAGGGTCTGCAGGGTGAAGCGGGTGGGGAAGGCGTTGGGGCGCAGCAGGCTGAACGCCGCGTACAGCACGATCAGCACCAGCCCGATCCACAGCGTGCTCGCCCCCACAAGCCGTTGCCACACCGTGCGTTCGGGGAGTTCGACGGTCTCGGTGCCGTTGGTGACTTCCTCGGTACGTTCGCTCATGAGCCGTCCTCGTGGGTCAGGGCGCCGGTCATCGCGCCGACCAGCTGGTCGAGGGTGGCGTCGGAACCGAATCGCGCCACCCGACGCCCCAGGCGCAGCACCTCGATGCGGTCGGCCACCGACAGCACCTCGGGCATGTTGTGGCTGATCAGCACGACCGAGATGCCCTGGTCGCGCACGCGGCGGATGACGTCGAGGACGCGTTCGCGCTGCACCACGCCCAGGGCTGCGGTCGGTTCGTCCATGAACACCACCTTGCTCGCCCACATCACCGCCCGCGCCACCGCGACGGTCTGGCGCTGGCCGCCGGACAGGGCGCCGATCGGCACGTCGGCGCGGGGCAGGGTCACTCCCAGCCGCCGGAAGTGTTCGGTCGCTTGCGCTTTCATGGATTTGCGGTCGAGCATGCCGAGCTGTCCGGGCAGGCCGCGGCGGAACAGTTCGCGGCCGAGGAACAGATTGGCGGCCGGGTCGAGATCCGGGGCGACGGCCAGGTCCTGGTACACGGTCTCCACGCCCAGGTTGCGGGCGGCGGTCGGCGTGGCCATCCGCACGGGTCGGCCGTCGAGCAGGATCCGGCCCGCATCGGGCTGTTCGGCGCCCGAAAGGCATTTCACCAGTGTGGATTTCCCGGCCCCGTTATCGCCGATGAGGGCGACCACCTCACCGGCATCGGCCTGAAAGTTGGCCCCGCGCAAGGCCTCCACGCCGCCGTAGCGTTTGACCAACCCCTCGGCCTCCAACACCACGGCAGACATCCGATCACCCCGGCGACATCGACTCCAGCGGACGTCCGGCCCGCCCGCCCGATCGTAGTTTCGCCCGCGACGCACCGTGGCCGAAATCGCCGAAGATCATCGGACCGCAGTTTCCGGGGCAGGTCAGTGCGCTCCGCCGAGTTCCAGCGCCAAGACCCCCAGAATCACCAGGACGATTCCGCCCACCTGAATCGCGGTGAGGGTCTCGTTGAGAAACAGCGCGCCGATGGTCGCCACCGCGGCCACACCGATCGCCGACCACACGCCGTAGGCGACACCGATCGACATGCCCCGCTTCAGCGCCTGGGACAGAAAGAAGAACGCCCCGGCGTACCCGATCACCACGACGATCGACGGCACCAGTTTGCTGAACCCGTCGGATATCTTCAGCGAGACGGTCGCCGTAACCTCGGACACGATGGCCAGCGCCAACAGCAGGAACGTCATAGCCGCAGGATAGCCACCGCGGCCCCGCACCCGTCTCAGTCGGGGTCCGCCCGGAAACAGACCAGCTTGTCGGCCGCCGCCTCGAAATCGTCCGGATCCCCCGGCGGCGCAACCACTCCGGTCCGCAGGAAGAACTGCACCCCGCGGGGCACCTGCACCGGGAACTCACGCACGATCGGCCTGCGCTCCTGCGGCCCGACCTCCACGAGCTTCACCCGTTGCTCGCGCTTACCCCGAGCCAGCACGCCCCACCCCGAGGCGAGCGCATTCTTCACCCACCCCGTCATCCCCACCGACATGATGTACTGCTTGCCGTCCACGGTGAACGGCGACACCGGCGTCGTGATCATCTTCCCCGACTTCCGCCCCGGCACACTCAGCAGATAGAACGTCAAGAACGCGATCCCGCGTCGCTGCAGGAAGATGATCACCCGGTTCAGATGCTTCACCCATCCCGGCAGCTGCACGGAACCCTTTGCCCCCTCGGCCATTTCGCCCTTCCCTTCGTCGGCCCGACCCCGATCCCAAGGTACGCTTCCACCCCGACAAAAACACGACCCGATTACGGCCCGCCGGGGAGACGACGCCGACCCGAACTCACATCGTTGGCGAGATCCTCGTAGCCGACCGCCAATTCCGCCAGGCGTTCCCAGGCGTCGAACAGGTTCCAATCCCCCGCATTCGCCAGGGCGGCGTATGCGCAAGCGGTGTACTGGGCCAGGCGATCGACCACCGCACCGACCGTCTCGGTGTGCAGCGACGCCCCACCGTGCGACGGCGGCAGACGGGAGATCACCCAGCAGTCGATCTCATGAACCAGACGCGTTCTCTCGCCGTCGATCTCGTCGATATCGCCGTTGGCGCCGAGCCGCCGCTCGTGCAGGACGGTCAGCGCATGGGCATGGTTCAACAGCACATGATCCCCCTCGGGCTCGGCGCGACATGCCCGCAGCAGTTCATGTTTCGACGGCAGCGGATTGGTCAGCACGTCCCCTCCTCGTGCTGCCCCTGGTCCAGATAGCGCTCGATGTACTCGAGCGAACCGAAGACGGGCATGTCCCCCAGCCGGGTACGCTCGCGCACCGGATCGCGAGTCGCCTCGTCCAGCAACTCCCACCCATATGGCGGCAAGGGTTTGCGTTGCAGAATCCAACCCCGCCGTTCGGCTTTCGCGGTCAGCCCAGCGACCCAGGCGTCGAAATCACGGACGTGCTTGTCGGCATCCATGTGCACTAGATGACCTCGAAACCACTGCTCACGCCGGGTTAGCGAGCTTGTTTGCGAAAGTCTTGCGAAAGCGCAGGGTCGGATCGCGTCGTGCGCCTACCCTTTTCCGCAACGCGGCCGAAAGCGGTTCGCTATCGGAACGAGGGGGTCGGCATGATCGAGGAGGAACCGGGGGACACGGGTAGTCCCCTGTCCCGACGCCAGCTGGGGAGATACCTCAGAGAGGCGCGTGAGGCGGCCGGGATGACGCTCCAACAGGCGGCGAACTTGATGGAGTGGGGCAAGACCACGGTGCAGAACCTGGAAACCGCCCGGAACCAGAAGGTCCACTGGCGCAATGTGCGGGATCTGTGCGAGATCTACGGGTGCAATGAGGACAGGACGGCCGCGCTGATCGATCTGGCCAAGCAGATCCCGACGAAGTCGTGGTGGCATGCCTACGGCGATTTGGTCCCTGCCACCTTCAATCTCTACCTCGACTTGGAGGCGGCTACACAACAGTTGACCATATTCCAACCGCTCATCATTCCGGGTTTGCTGCAGACTGCGGACTACGCCCGGACCTTGGACCGGCGGTTCTTCTCTCATGAGACGGAGGAGGAACTGAATCGCCGCATCCAACTCCGTTTACAGCGGCAGCACATCCTCACGCGCCAGCGGAAGCCAGCCAAACTTCGTGCAGTCATCCACGAAAGTGCGTTGCGTACCGTCGTCGGCAACCGTCGAATCATGGATGTGCAAGTGCGGCACATCGCGGATATGAGCACTCGCCCCAACGTCGAGATCCGTGTGCTGACCTATGAAGCAGGCTTCCCAGTGGGAATGCCCTTGCCCGCCTTCGTGATTATGGATTTCGGTCTCGACCCCCGAGGCAAGCCGGTCGAACAAACCATCGTGTTTGCCGAAAGCTTCACTGGCGGCATGTACTTTGAACGGAGCACCGATGTGCAACGCTTTCAGGAGGCGTTCGAGGAGGTCTGGGAAGCGAGCTTGGACGTTCGCCCAAGCCGAGACCTGATGCGAGAGATTGCAAGGGAGTTCCGAAGTGGTCGTTGATCTATCCGGAGCTGAGTGGTTCAAGTCGAGCTACAGCTCGGGCGGGCAAGAATGTGTCGAGGTTGCATACCTTCGACAGGGCATGATCGGCGTCCGCGACTCCAAGAATCCCACCGGCCCCGCGCTCGTCTTCACACCGCGCGAATGGGACGCCTTCACCGCGGGGCTGGCCACGGGCGAGTTCGATCACGCATAGTCAGGCGCTGGTGGCGGCCACGGCTCGTTCTCCCAGCGCGCGGACCAACTCGGTCACCTCGGGCGGGCCCAGCACTGTGTACGGCATTGGCAGTAGCGCGATGTTGTAGGCGACGTAGGGCGGTCTGTCCGGGTACGTCGTGAGCAGGCAGCTGTCGGAGTCGACGGCTTCGAGCACGCCTTGGCGGGCGGCGACCCGGTCACGGGCCGACTCGAGCGGCTCGTGCAGCAGCACCCGGGCCTGCACGAGCCCGGCCTCTCGGCGGCGCAGCGAGCTCATCAACCAGGTCGCCGCGTCAACCCCGTCGGGCAGTTCGCGCGGCCGGACCCGTACCCCTGTGCGGTGAATGTCGGTGATGCGATCGACCCGGAAGGTGCGCCAGTCATCGCGATCGCCGTCGAAGGCAATGAGATACCAGCGCGGCCCGGCGGCGACCAACCGGTGCGGCTCGACGAACCGCCCGCCCGTATCGCCATCGGCCTTCCGATATCGGAACCGCACCTTCTCGTGCGCGGCGCACGAGGCGGCGAGCGCCGCCAGCACCTCCGGATCCACAGCCGAATCGTCGGCGGCGGGCGGCAGCACCGCGGCCTGTGACAGATCGGTGAGCCGCCGCCGCAGTCGGCTCGGCAGCACCTGCTCGAGCTTGGCCAACGCGCGCACCGAGGCATCTTCGATACCGGCGACCGCGGTCGTCGCGGCGGCCCGCAGGCCGATGGCGATCGACACCGCCTCCTCGTCGTCGAGCACCAGCGGGGGCATCGCGGTGCCGGCGACCAGCCGATACCCTCCCACATTGCCCTGCGTGGCGTGCACCGGATACCCCAGCTCACGCAGGCGCTCGATATCGCGGCGAATGGTCCGGGGCGTCACCCCCAGGCGCTCGGCGAGCTCCACCCCGGTCCACTCGCGCGGGGACTGCAGCAGCGACAGCAACTGCAGCAACCGGCCCGAGGGATCACGCATGGGACAATTCTCCCTCACCAACAGGTCAGTAGATGACCTATTGGCCGGACACCGAGAGGGTGAGACAACTCACGGTGCAATCGCTTCGCCAACCGGTCGTTCGATGTCCTATTAGCTTCCTAGCGTCGTCCCCATGACCATTACCGACCTCTCCGAAGAACGTGTGCGGGCCGACCCGCGACGATGGGTGGCCCTGGCCGTGCTGTTGGCGGCGGCCTTCATGGACTCGGTCGACGTGACCGTGGTGCACATGGCGATTCCGAGCCTGCAGCACGACCTCGGCGCCACCTCGGCGCAGGTGCAGTGGATCACCGGCGGCTACGCCCTCGCCTTCGCGCTCGGCCTGATCACCGGCGGCCGCCTCGGCGACATGTTCGGGCGAAAGCGGTTGGTACTCATCGGAATCGCGCTCTTCACCGCCAGCTCACTACTCTGCGGCGTGGCCACCGGGCCGGAGATGCTGCTGATCGGCCGCATCGTCCAGGGTGCCGCGGCCGCGCTGATGGTTCCGCAGGTGCTCTCGATCGCCCACGTCACCTTCGCCGAGACCGAACGGTCGAAGGTGTTCGGAATCTACGGCGCCGTCCTCGGTCTCGGCACCGTCGCCGGGCCGCTGATCAGCGCGGCATTGGTCGAGGCGAACCTGTTCGGCCTGCACTGGCGGCCCATCTTCCTGGTGAACCTGCCGCTCGGCGTCGCCGGGCTCGTCGTGGGCGCGCTCGTCATCCGCGAATCGAAGGCCGACCACGCCACCAAGCCCGACCCTGTCGGCGTCGCCCTGCTCACCGCCGGGCTGTTCGGGCTCATGCTGCCGTTGACCCAGGGTCGCGAACTCGACTGGCCCGCATGGTCGATCGCGATGCTGATCGGCTCGGTGCCGGTGCTGGCGGTCTTCGTCGGCTACGAACGGTGGCTTGCCCGGCGCGGCGGTCAGCCGCTGGTGCCGCTGTCTCTGTTCCGGGCACCCAGCTTCTCCGGCGGCCTGTCGGTGCAACTGTGCTTCGGGCTCGCCTCCGGCGTGTTCTTCCTGGCATGGACGCTCTACCTGCAGCTCGGCCTCGGCTGGTCACCGATCAAAGCCGGACTGGCCGGACTGCCGATGTCGCTCGCGTTGATGGTCGGCGCGGGCGTGTCCGCCCAGGTTCTCGTGCCCCGCTTCGGACGTATCGTCCTGCAGATCGGCGGCGTGTTCGCCGCCCTCGGGGCCGTCGTCTACCACGCCTTCGCCACCCACAACGGCACCGGCATGGGCATACTCCAGACGATGATTCCCATTCTGCTCATGGGAATCGGCTTCGGCCTGATCATCGCCCCGCTCGCCGACCTCACCCTGGCCACGGCCCCGAACGAAAACGCCGGGGCCGCATCGGGATTGCTCAATACGGCCGTCCAGCTCGGCCAAGCTCTGGGCATCGGCATCTCCTCGCTGGTGTTCTTCGGCCGCCTCGACGCCGGTCACGGCATGCCCGCCGCATTCGGCTATTCGCTGTGGTACGTCGCCGCCGCCTTCGTCCTCGCTATCCTGCTGCTGTTCGCACTGCCGAAAAAGGGACGATCCAAGATCGGCCACGCGTAGTCAGCAGGTGCTCGGGGCGGGGGTGCCTGCGAATCGGTCTGCCAGATAAGACAGTTGGTAGGGGGTGGCGGCGGGGCCTCCCGACATGTGGTCGCCCGGTATGCGGAGGCGCTGGACCGGGGTGCCTGCGGTGCAGTAGGCGTCGAGGACGGTGTCGGTGGCGGGGAGGGGCGTCACGTCGTCGCCCGTGGCGTGGTATTCGAATATCGGTGTGCGTGGGGTGGCCTTGCCGAGGCTGTTGTCCGCCAACAGCTTTGCCAGCACGGTGTCGCCGAGGGGGTCAGGGGTGGTGGTCAACTCGGACAGGCGCCGGGATCGATGTTCGTCGAGAAGATCGAGGACGCATCGGTTCCGGTCGCGGTCCAGGACCGCCCGGCCCTTGTCGTTGAGCATCGCCGCCGCATCGGCCTCGGGATATGCCCGGTCGAGGCCGATCAGGGCGCCGATCAGGAATCCCGTGTACGGGCCGCCGTCGACGGCACGACCCACCTCGCGCATATCGCCGGGCATGCCGCCCAGCGCCGCGCCGACGAGATTGATCTCCGGCGCGTAGTGCGGCTGCTGTTCGGCGGCCCAGCCCGACGCGAAGGCCCCGCCCGAATATCCCATCAGCCCAACCGGAGTGGCGCCGGACAGACCCGCGGGCGGGAAGCGCAGGGCCGCGCGGATACCGTCGAGCACCGCATGCGCCGCCATCGGTCCTGCCATGAACTC
Source organism: Nocardia transvalensis (assembly GCF_015477765.1). GTDB lineage: Bacteria > Actinomycetota > Actinomycetes > Mycobacteriales > Mycobacteriaceae > Nocardia > Nocardia transvalensis_A. The sequence continues at coordinate 42,292 of NZ_JADLQQ010000005.1, forward strand.
CGACCGCGGCCCCTCATGATCCGGCGCAACCACGGCCCACCCCTGTGTCAACGCGGCCGTCGCCATCCGTATCGACCCGCCGAGCCCCGGCCCCGGCCCAGCCGCAAGCCCCTCACGCAGGGAATGCGATATCGCACACTGCGCCCCCACCGAGTCCTCGGCCTCCTGATACGACAGCAGTGGCCGCGGCCCCGGCCCGGCCCACGGCGTGTACGGCACGAGCACGGTCGCCACCGCCGCGGTCGGCACCCCGTGCGCATCCACCGTCTTGTACTTCACCTGCCACGCCGCCACCGGAATCGGCACCACGACCGCCACCGCGGTAATGGGCCGAGACTGCAGCACGAATCCGTTCTCGACCCCCGCCAGATCGGCCGGTACCTGGTAGAAGTCATCGGAACCCGCCGCCGCTCCCCCGGCTCCCACGACCATCCCTACGACCACCAACAGAGCACTCAGCCCCACCCGCCCCAGTCTCCCAAGCCACATACGATCTTCCTCCCGGCCGTCGATCGAGAGCCATCATCGCAGCCGGAACGGCCGAGCCGCCGATGGGATGGAGAGCACCGGAGGGTAGAACTTCGTATCGCCGCCAGCACAGTCGCGTTGGCTGTACGCGCCAGAACGGACCCGTCACGATTCGATCGACTAGGATTGCCTGCCCGGATCGCCGAAGGCCCTTCGGTAGTCGCGCGGCGTGGTGTGCAACTGACGGGCGAAGTGGTAGCGCAGGGTTTCCACCGATCCGAATCCCGCCTCCTCGGCCACGCGGTCTATCGGCAGGCCCGTGGTCTCGAGGAGCTGCCGCGCGCGATGAATGCGGGCGGTGAGCAGCCAGCGCTGGACGGTCGTGCCGAGCTGGGCCTCGAAGCGCCGCTGCAGCGTGCGGGTGCTCAGACCGGCGTGGCGGGCGATCTCGGTCAGGGGCACCGGCCGGTGCAGGTTCTGCTCGATCCAGTCCAAGACCGGCTGCAGCGCCGACCCGTCCTCCGGGGGCACATACCGGTCGATGAACTGGGCCTGCCCGCCGTCGCGTTGCAGCGGAAGCACCATCGACCGCGCGGTCCCGGCGGCGATCGCCGACCCGAAGTCGCGCCGGACCAGATGCAGGCACATATCCAGCCCCGCGGCCTGCCCGGCCGAGGTGAGTATCGCCCCGGCGTCGACGAACAGCACCTCCGGATCCACCTCGACCCGCGGATACAGCCGCGCCAGCGCGTCGCAGTACTGCCAGTGGGTCGTCGCGCGCAGGCCGTCCAGCAGACCGGCCGCCGCGAGCACGAACGAGCCCAGGCAGATCGAGGCCACCCGGGCGCCCCGGTCCGCCGCCGCCCGGACGGCGTCGAGCACCGCGGGACCCGGATCGAGCACGTTCTCGGCGGCGGGCACGATCACGGTATCGGCCTCCGCCATCGCCTCCAGCGGCCACAGCGTCTCCAGCCGAAAGCATTGCTGATCGAATGCCGTGGCAATCGTGTCGGTGCCGCACATGCGCACCTCATAGCAACGGCTACCGTCCGGCATCCGCGCGCCCGCGAAGACCTCGCCGCCCGAGGCCAGGTCGAAGGCGTTCACACCCTCGGAGACGAGAAGCGCCACCATCCTCATTGTCACAATCTTACGGATGGCCGACATCCACGACCCTGTTTGCCAGGTAATTGCCTAACCATCATGGACTCCTTCGATCCATCCGGCTTGTCAGCTCGAGAACGGAGTACGTGTTGCAGAGTCCGACCTTCACCCAGCGCGCGAAGACCATGCTCATCACGCTGGTCGCGATGATGACGACACTGGGAGCGAATATCACTGCGGCCCAGGCGGTACCGGCACCGGTGGCACCTGGATACGCCGGATCGCACGCTGCCGACACCGCCGGATACGGCCGGAACTGACAGACGAGGCGGCGGCCGTCGTCTATGGGTTCTTCAACCCGGACGTTGCGCCCCAGGGGGCCAACAACTGGGGATGCAAGCCCGACGACGCCCACCCGCGCCCGGTCGTTCTCGTACACGGAACCTGGGCGAGCGCCTTCGCCGCCTACTCCGAAATGTCCCCACAACTCGCGCGGGCCGGCTACTGCGTATTCACGTTCAACTACGGTCGTCCCAATGCCCCCGGTCCCGGGCTCGATGCACTTCTCCCCGGCGCCACCGGTGACATCGACGAGTCGACCAGGCAACTGGCGACCTTCGTCGACCGAGTGCTCGCGGCCACCGGCGCGGACCAGGTGGATATGATCGCGCACTCCCAGGGTGGCCTGGAGGCGCGTCGGTATTTGAAGTTCGAGGGCGGTGCGAACCCGGACGATCCCGCTCGGAACAAGGTGAAGCACCTCATCACCTTCGGGGCCACCAATCACGGCACCTCGCTCGACAGTTTCGCCACGCTCATGCTGTCCATCCAGAGCAAACTCCCGCCGGGCACCATCGATCTGCACGTGCCGTTCATGCAGGTCGCGGGCACTGCGGCAATCCAGCAGGTATACGACTCGCCCGTGGTCACCGAGCTGAACGAGGGCGGCGACACCGTGCCCGGCATGGACTACACCATCGTCGGCGACCGCTACGACGAGGTATCCACCCCGTTCGACCGGACGTTCCTGGCGGCCGGACCCGGTGCCACCGTCCACAATCTCGTCCTGCAGGACGGGTGTGAGCAGGAAACCTCCGACCACAACTCGATGCTCTACTCGCCCAAGGCGATATCCATCACCCTGCACGCACTCGACCCCGTGGCCCACCCCGACGTGGTGTGCACCGGCAACCCCTGGCTGCTCTGATGACAACCGCCGAGGAGATCATCGAGTGGCAGACGATGTGGGACGGCTCGCCGTGGATTCCACGGCAGCCACTCCTCCCGCGTGTGGATCAAGGAACTCGTGTCGGCGACCGCGGCCCACGAGACCGGCTGCGGCTCAGGACATCCCATAATGCCGACGTGAGGATATTGCGCAGGTCGCGCGGCGATGCCCACCCTCACCGCTACGGAAAGCTTGCGGCGATCACTGTGGCAGTCGCTGCGTGACGGATGATCAGTTCCCCTTTCGAAGGGGAACGAAAGCACCGCCGGTCACGGGCAGGTGTGCTTCTTCGCTCTATCCCCGAACGCCATGAGGCCGTCATGCGAGTTATCCGTAGCACAGAATTCACCTTGGAAGCACCGTTGGGCCGGGTGGGCTGTGTCAGATGGGTTTGCAGACGATGGAGGCGAAGCCGATCTGGTTGGCGCGCATTTTCCGGTACACCGATCGCCGGAAGTTCGGTCGCATCAGGGCGAGCACGAATCCCGCGAGTGTGCCGGGTAGCCGTACTTGGTTGATGAAGACGTATGGGGCGGCGTCGATGGGGCCGAGTAGTGCGATGTCGTCCACCTCGGCGTCATGACTGAACCAGCCGGCGACGGAGTCGAAGTACTGCAACGCGCGATCCGGGTCGTCGGCGGTGAAGTGGTTGAACAGGAAGGTGCCCGAAGGTGAGCGGTCGATGTCGCCGAGACGCCTGATGTTGCGGGCGGGCATGACGAAGTCGGCGCCCATCTGCCGGAATGCCGGTGCGGCCTGCACTGTCGCAATCGTGTCCGGTGAGGTGGTCTCGATCAGGACGATCACGTCGAAGCGTGGGCTGACACCGGAGGGCTGGATCGCCACGGCTCGGTAGACCGTTGCCGCGATCACCCGGTCGAGTGCCTTCAACTGGCGGGTCAGGTTCTGACACCGGCGGAGTATCCGACGGCGCCGGGAACTGCGTGGCACGAATGGGACTCGGCGCGGCGGGTCGGCGCGGAATCCGAGGTAGAGGTAGCCGTACGGGGCCGGCTCGACGTACGGAGGAGGTGGGTTGGTGTGAGTTCGCTGATGCGTAGTCATGCGATCCCCCTTGCGGTATAAAATAATCGATCGCTCGATTAATTGTATACCCAGCCGAGGGAGCGTGGAAGACCGGATGACGACATCACGGCGTGGGCCGGGGCGGCCGCGGAAGGCGGACGCCGGCGACACCAAAGCCGCACTGCTGAACGCCGCACTGCGGCTGTTCGCCCGCAACGGCTACGTGGGGACCTCGATACGGTCCATCGCGCGCGAGGTCGGGTTGAGCGAAAGCGTGCTCTACGCACACTTCGACAGCAAACAAGCGATCTTCGATGCCGTGCTGTCCGCGCTCGGCCCCAAGACCTCGCTCGACGTGCCGGGTTTCGACCCCACCGCCCTCGCCGACGCCGACCCACCGCACTATCTCCGCGAACTCGTGCGCGCTTCGCTCGACGAGTGGGAGCGGGACGACGCCCGATTACTGATCAGCATGATGGCGCGGGACGGCCTGCTCCACAGCTCCGCCCTGCGGGATGCGATCTCGGCCATGAGAACCCAGGTGAGCCTCCTGTTCGACCGTTGGATCGCCGCCGGTCTGATCCCGGCGGATCTCGCCGCACCGGAAGACCTGGCGATGTCCTTCACCGGTTTCATCGGCCTGACCCGCATACTGCACCTGCACGCCGACGCCATAGACCAGGACCTTGCGAAGGCCCGGGACGACATTCACCGTCACACCGAGACCTTCATACGAGTCGTCTTCCGAGACCGTGGAACACTCCATGATCAATAGTCAGCGGCGCCCGCTGCGACGTGTCGGAGTTCTACGGCTGCGGTATGCGCGTTGGCGACAGGTCTGTGAGCAATATGTCGGCGGTCTGCCGCGTGGCGATCGCGAGAGGAGTGTAGCGCAGACCGCGCAGCGGGTGGGGTCGAATTCGTCATCGCCAGGTGGGATTTCGTCACGCCGCCACGGGGTGTGGGTGGTCAGTTCGTCGTCGAGATATGGGCAATCGGCCATGTCGTCGTCGGTGCAGTGCAGCATGTGGCGCAGATAGGCGCGGGCTGCCTGTAGTTGCGCGATCTGGTCGTCGAGTCGGCCGATCTGGTCGCTGACGGTGTTCTGCCACTGGTCGATTCGCGACTTTCCGGACGTGACCACGGCCGCGCTGGACAAGGGCATTCGGCCGGTGATGCAGCAGAGGTAGGCCAGTCCGATGCGGCGCAGATCGGCCTCGCCGTAGCGGCGGCGGCCGCCGCGCCGATCCGGGCGCGGGATCACGCCTTGCTTCTCCCACCAGCGCAGCGTGGCGGGGGTCAGGCCGTACAGCGCCGCGGCGGACCCGATCGATAGGGAGTCATCGGTTGACATGACGTCGACGTCAACATCCAACATTAGGTAACCCTAACTCCTCGCACACTCGACAGGACAGGACAAGCGCCATGACCGAATCCGCCGCCCACGAACCGATATTCGAGTGGTTGTCCGGCGCTATGGCGACCAGTGTGGTGTCCACGGTGGTCGCGATGGATCTGCCCGAGGCGATCGGCGAGGGATGCACGGTCGACGAGCTGGCGGCGCGCCGTGGTCTCGCCCCGGGGCCCTTGGTCCGGCTGTTGCGCGCCCTGACGCGCATGCGGCTGTGTCACGAAATACGGCCCGGCGCATACGCTCTCACCGAGACCGGCGCCCTGCTGACCGAGGGGCATCCGGAGTCGCTCCGCGATATGGTGCGACTGATGTCCGCGGAGATCACCTGCAACTCCTGGACTCATCTGGAACACTCGCTCCGCACCGGCCGGGCGGGTTTCGACGGGGCCTACGGCATGTCGATCTTCGACTATCTCGTGGACCGGCCCGAACTGGCCACGCTGTACAACTCGTTCATGAGCCGGGGCAGCCGAGAGGTCGGCTCGGCCATTCGCGACTGCTACGACTTCGGCCGGTACACCACCATGGTCGACGTCGGCGGCGGAGACGGCACCCTGCTCACCACCGTCGCCGAACGCCACCCCCACCTGCACGGAACGGTCTTCGACAATCCCCGAGGCGCCCGCAATGCCGCGGACCGGGACACCCCACCCGGCCCCTACCTCTACGACCTCCACATGCTCGTCATCTACGGCGGGCGGGAACGAACCCTCGACGAGCTCGAAAAGCTCTGCGCCTCTGCTGGTCTCGCGATCACCGAGGGAATCCCCGTCCCCGGCCACCCCGGCTGCCTCCTGCTCCAGGCAAAAGCCGCGGGTTGACCGTTTCGCCGAAATTGCCGAGCCACCAGGCGGATACTCGGACTGTGGCTCGGCTTCGCGGCATTGTCGTCATCGCACTGTGCGCCTTGGGAATTGCGGCCTGTCAGAGTCCCGAACCCGCGCCGGTCCCCCCAGCGGAAACCACCACGCCACCAGGCGGCCTCGGCCCCGACGACCGGAAAGTAACCCTCGACTGGGGTGGGAAGCAACGCAGCTATGTGGTGCACCTGCCCCCGGGTCACGACGGCACTGCCGCGCTGCCGCTGGTCGTCGCGATGCACTACTACCCGGGCGACGCCGCGGGAGTCGCCGAGACCTCGGGCTGGAATGACAAGGCGGACAGGGAGAATTTCGTCGTCGTCTATCCGGAGGGGCACGGCTCGGCGTTCAACGCGTTGATCTGCTGCGGTTCCGAGGACGATGTCGGTTTCATCAGGACGGTCGTCGACCAGGTGGCCGACGAGTGGAAGATCGACCGAAAGCGCGTGTACGCCAGCGGTATTTCCAACGGCGGCGACATGTCGTTCAAACTCGCCGTGGAACTGCCGGGAACCTTCGCCGCCATCGCCCCGGTCAGCGGCGGCTTCATCGGGCCCGCCGCGGCGGATCCGGCATACCGTCCCTCCAAGCCGGTCTCGGTGATCACCTTCCTCGGTGGAAAAGACCGCTATTACAGCCAATTCGACACCGGCATCACCCAGTGGCAGCAGCGGCTGGCATGCACCGCCGACCGCCCGCCGACCCAGTACCCCAAGGGCATCACCGTCGCGACGTCCCGCTGCGGCGACGGAAGCGATCTCGCGGTCTACCGCCTGCCGGAGATGGACCACGCCTGGCCCGGCGCCACGCGGGGCCTCTATGCCGACCCCGAGGCCGGTGTGAACGCCACCGACCTTGCGTGGGACTTCTTCGAAGCACATCCGGCGCCGTGACGGGCCGGCCTTTACCTATGGCCGTTCGTCGAGCCAGGTACGAGACCGGGTCGCCGTCTGCCGGACCTCGTCGAGTTGCTGGGCGACCTGGACACCGGCCGTGCCGCCGCGCGCGTTGCGGGAGGCGATCGAGCCTTCGACCGTGAGGACCTCGCGCACCCCGGGAGTCAATGCCGGGTCGATGGCGGCGAATTCCTCGTCGGTGAGTTCATCGAGACCCACGCCGCGGGATTCGGCGGCACGCACGCAGGCACCCGCCGCCTCGTGCGCGACGCGGAAGGGAACGCCTTGGCGGACAAGCCATTCGGCGATGTCGGTGGCCAGGGTGTACCCGGCGGGGGCGAGTTCGGCCATGCGGTCGGTGTGGAAGGTCAGGGTGGAGACCAGTCCGGCGATGGCGGGCAGCAGCAGTTCCAGCTGGGCCACCGAATCGAACAGGGGCTCCTTGTCCTCCTGCAGGTCGCGGTTGTAGGCCAGGGGCTGGGCCTTCAGGGTGGCGAGCAGGCCGGTGAGGTTGCCGATGAGGCGACCCGCCTTGCCGCGGGTCAGCTCGGAGACGTCCGGATTCTTCTTCTGCGGCATGATCGACGAACCGGTCGACCACGCGTCGGCAAGAGTGATGTACCCGAATTCCGGTGTGCTCCAGATGATCACCTCTTCGGCCATGCGCGACAGGTCGACCGCGATCATGGCCAGCACGAAGGCCGCCTCGGCGGCGAAGTCGCGCGCGGAGGTGGCATCGATCGAATTGGCCGCGGCCGCATCGAAATCCAGCTCGGCCGCGATCGCCTCCGGATCCAGTCCGAGCGAGGACCCTGCCAGCGCACCGGACCCGTACGGGGACACGGCGGCCCGCTTGTCGAAATCGCGCAGCCGGTCCACGTCGCGCAGCAGCGGATGCGCATGCGCGAGCAGATGATGCGCCAGCAGCACCGGCTGGGCGGCCTGCAGATGCGTCTTACCGGGCATCACCGCGTCCGGGTGCGCGGCCGCCTGCGCCACCAGTGCATCCACCACATCCATCACCCCGGCCGCGACCCGGCGCACCGCATCGCGCAGCCACATCCGAAACAGCGTGGCCACCTGGTCGTTACGGGAACGCCCCGCCCGCAGACGCCCACCCAGTTCCGGCCCGACCCGCTCGATCAGCCCGCGCTCCAGCGCACCGTGCACATCCTCGTCCGACTCGGACGGGACGAACGCACCCGACTCCACGTCGGCGGCAAGGCGATCCAGCCCCGCCAGCATATCCGCGAGATCGCCCTCCGACAGCAGCCCGGCCTTGTGCAGCACGCGTGCGTGCGCCTTGGAGGCGCGAATGTCGTAGGGCGCCAATGCCCAGTCGAAGTGGGTCGATTTGCTCAGCGCCGCCATCGCCGCGGCGGGTCCGGACGCGAAGCGCCCGCCCCACAGCGCGCCCTCGTTGGTGCTGCCGCCCTGGGTCATCGGTTGTCGTCTCCTCGCGGTCGTATCGCGGTCATCAGAATCTGTCGGCGCATATCGGCGGCCACCTGCTCCGGTACGTCGCGGCCGTGGTCGATCAGCACGCTCGGCGGATCGGCCTCCGTCACCGTCCATCCCTTGGCGGCGAACCACTCTCGCGGATCGCTGCGGCCCTCGTCCGGATACCACAGCGGACCGTCGGGCAGCCGCACGCCCAGCTGTTGCAGCGCCTGCGCCCGCATGCTGCGCAGCTGCTCGTCCGGGCGGTTGCCGCGGCCGATATTGAGCGCTGTCCGGCTGCCGGGCGCACTGAGCGCCACCACATCGTCCAGCAAGCGGTCCTGCGCTTCGGTGGGCAGATAACGCAGCAACCCCTCGGCCAGCCACGCCGTGGGCGCGCTGGTGTCGAAACCCTTGTCCCGCAGGGCCTTCGGCCAATCGTGACGCAGGTCCACCGCGACCTCCCGCCGGTCAACGGTGGGCCGCGCATCGGCCAGTGCGGCAGCCTTGAACTGCAGCACCTTCGGCTGATCCAGCTCGTAAACCACCGTGCCCGACGGCCATTGGATCCGATAGGCCCGCGCATCCAGGCCCGCGGCCAGGATCACGACCTGCCGGATGCCCTCGGCCGCAGCGTCCGCGAAGTAGGAGTCGAAATAGCAGGTGCGCGCCACGGCGAAGCCGGACATGGACTGGTACATCCGGTTCGCGTTCTCGTCGTCGGCGCGCACCTGGCCCTGCGCGATCCGCAGCCAGCCCTCCGTGCCGACCGCCGCCACCAGCCGCTGCGCATAGGGGTCGCGGAACAGCGCGTCGGGGCGTTGCGTCTCGGCCGCGCGGATGGCCGCGATGCCGAGGGCGGTCACACCCACGCTCTCGGTGATATCCCAGCTGTCGTCGTCGGTGCGCACGGCGGCAGGCTACTACTTCTTGCCGAGGTCCCGGCGCGCGGCGACCTTGGACGACAGGCCGTGGATCTGGACGAAGCCCTTGGCCAGCGACTGGTCGAAGGTGTCGCCCTCGTCGTAGGTGGCCAGGTTGAAGTCGTAGAGCGACTCCTCGCTGCGGCGGCCGTTGACCACGACGCTGCCGCCGTGCAGCACCATGCGGACCTGGCCGGACACATGCTCCTGGGTGTTCTGCACGAAGGCGTCCAGGGCGCGCTTGAGCGGGGAGAACCACAGGCCGTCGTACACCAGCTCGCCCCAGCGCTGCTCGACCTGGCGCTTGTAGCGGCCCAGTTCGCGCTCGATGGTGACCGCCTCCAGCTCTTGGTGGGCGGTGATCAGCGCGATCGCGCCCGGCGCCTCGTAGATCTCGCGGCTCTTGATGCCGACCAGGCGGTCCTCGACCATGTCCAACCGGCCCACGCCCTGGCGACCGGCGCGGGTGTTGAGTTCGGTGATGGCCTCGTACACGCTGACCGGGCGGCCGTCGATGGCGACCGGCACGCCCTTGTCGAAGGTGACGATGAGCTCGTCGGGCGCCTCGAAGTTGACGGTCGGGTCGACGGTGTAGTCGTAGACGTCCTTGGTGGGGGCGTTCCACAGATCCTCGAGGAAGCCGGTTTCGACCGCGCGGCCCCACAGGTTCTGGTCGATGGAGAACGGCGACTTCTTGGTGACGGTGATCGGCAGGTCGTTCTCCTCGGCGAAGGCGATGGCCTTCTCCCGGGTCCAGGCGTAGTCGCGCACCGGCGCGATCACGTTCAGATCCGGCGCCAGCGCGCCGATGCCGACCTCGAAGCGCACCTGGTCGTTGCCCTTGCCGGTGCAGCCGTGCGCGACGGTGGAGGCATTGTGGTACTCGGCGGCCTCGACGAGATGCTTGACGATGAGGGGGCGGCTGATCGCGGACACCAACGGGTAGCGGCCCATGTAGAGGGCGTTGGCCTGGATGGTGGGCAGGCAGTACTCGTCGGCGAACTCGTCGCGCGCGTCGACCACGATCGCCTCGACGGCACCGCAGTCCAGCGCGCGCTGGCGCACGACGTTCATATCCTCACCGCCCTGGCCCAGGTCGATCGCGACCGCGACCACCTCGGCCCCGGTCTCCTTGCCGATCCAGCTGATGGCGACGGAGGTGTCCAACCCGCCGGAGTAGGCGAGAACGACGCGATCGGCCATGTCAGAAGCTCCTCAGGTTTCGTGCGTGCAAGCTGCCGTGCGGCGCCGGTACCGCCGCCACCCCGGGCAGCCCGAACCGCTTGCAAATGATTATGCATGACGATGCAATCCCATTCATAACCGGGGTGGGCCGCCCGGTCCACGCGGTTGCGGCGTGTCCTCGACCGGAACCTGGGAACCTTGAAACAGCGACCATCCTGGCGGCGGGAAGGATTACGAGCGATGATTTCGAGCTTTGCGGACTACTTCCGCGAGATCGGCACGGACGTGCTCTCCATCGGGCGCGCGGTTATCGAGCTCATCGCGGACATCATCGACGGCGCCGGGCCGAACGGGGGCAATGGTGGCGGGGGCTACCCGCCGGGTGAGTACCCGCTGGCCTGAGCGAGCCGAGCGTTCCCGCGGTGTCGCAGTTCGGGTTGGCCTGGGCGCCCAGCGGCAACAGCGTGATCGCATCACCCTTCAGCTGACCGTCGGTGACGGTCGCTTCGAACGTCATCCCCGTGCCGCCACCCGGGGTGATCTTCAGATCGAACGAGCTGGCCTTGTCCGATCCCCAGTCGATCTTCCCGTTGCCGTTCGCGGTGATCGACAGTCCGCACTGGTTGCCGCTTCCCGCGACGGCGGTCGCCCGCACGGCTCGACCGTGGGGGCAGCGCTTGGTACACCGGAAGGTGAGAGGAAGACCATGTCATGGACGCCCACCGATCCTGGGACACCATCACCGAGGCCCTCGACCGCGTGTCCGGCCCCGGCAGGGCCAGCGGTGACTGGATCCGCTACCTGTGCCCCGTGCACGAGGGCGACGGCCGCCGCCACCACCCCTCCCTCGGCGTCACTTACAACCACGGCAAGCAGAAAACGATCATCCGCTGCTTCGCGGGCTGCTCCGACGAGGCCGTGCTCGAACGCCTCGGCCTGCATGTGCGCGACCTGTTCGACACACCGCCCGACCACCACGGCCGCAGCAGGACAGGCACTTCCCGCCGGATCGAACCCTCCCTCGTTGATCGAGCTCTCCTCGCCGCCGGACTCCCCCTGTCCGCACACAAACCGGACCTCGGCCGACCCACCGGCCCCTCCCGGCCCGTCGCCACCTACATCTACTACTGGCCCGACGGCCGTCCCGAAGGCAAGATCACCCGCGTCCATACCCCACACAAACACGGCCACGACAAACATTTCTGGCAAGAGCATTGGACCGAAACCGGCTGGCGGAAAGGGGGTTTCGCGCACATTCCCCTCCACCTGCCCGACCTCGTCCACGCCGTGGAAACCGGCGAGGACATCTACATCTGCGAGGGCGAACAAGATGCCCTCGCCGCCCGCCGAGCCGGGCTCATCGCCACCACCAACGCAGGCGGCGCTCTGAGCTGGACCCCCGACCACGCCCACTGGCTCGAAGGCGCCCACCGCATCTGGATCATCACCGACCGTGACGCCCCCGGCTACCGCCGCGCCACCAAGGTCGCCGACACCCTCACCTTCCTGGTCCACGACATCCGCATCGTCCAGGCCCGCGACGGCAAGGACCTCACCGACCACTTCAACGCAGGCCACCATGTGGACGAACTCGACCCGGTGCCACTGCTGGACGAGCACTACGCTCGACCGAGGACCACCGGTTCCCTTTTGTCCAAGCGCCGGGGCGCGCTGTCGTCGGAGGATGATCGTCATGAGCTTCGCTGATGAGGTCCGTATAGGCGCGTTCGTATTCACCAGCCGGCACGAGGGGCAATCGGCCGGGGAGGTGCTGGCGCGGGGTGTTGCCACGGCACAGGCCGCCGAGGCTGCCGGGTTCGACGACGTGTGGGTGACCGAACATCATTTCGTGCCGTTCGGGGTCAATCCGTCCGCGCTCACCTTTGCCGGATACCTGCTCGGCCGGACCAGCACGGTCCGCGTCGGCACGGCCGTCACCGTGCTGCCGCTGCATTCGCCGGTGCATGTCGCCGAGCAGACCGCGCTGCTGGATCACCTGTCCGGCGGCCGGTTCGACCTCGGCGTGGGCCGGGCGCAGCCGGTCGTGGACTACGAGGCCATCGGGCGCGGGGTCGAGTACTGGCAGCGTGGGCTTCCCGAGGCGCTGGATCTGACCCTGGCCGCGCTGGCCGGTCCGGTGTCCGCCGATTCCGATCTGTACCGCTTCCGCGAGGTCGTCCCCGAACCCGGCCCCGCGCAAGGGCGTTCGACCCCGGTCTATCTCGCCGCGAACTCACCGGCTTCGGTGGAACTGGCCGCGACTCGCGGACTGCCGATGCTGCTGTTCTTCGACAAGGACATCGACGCGAAGGCCGCGATGATCGCCGAACACGCCGAAATCGCCCGCGCCGCAGGCCATCCCGACACCGGCTACGCCCACGGGACGGCCCTGTTCGCGCACGTGGCCGACGGCCCGGAGGAGGCACGGCAGGTAATGCGCCGTGCGGCTACCGAATTCGTCCGGGCGAGCAGCCATTACCAACTGCTGCTGGATGTGCCGCAGCGGATCTCCCGCGACGTCGCGCCCGAGCAGATCATCGACGGCATGACCGACAGCGTGATGGCGACGCATCCGGTCGGCACACCACAGATCTGTGTGGAGCGATTGGTCGACCAGATCCGTGGATCGGGTTGCCGTCGAGTGCTGTGCCAGGTGGAGGCCGCCGGAGACCACGACAGCGTGCTGGCCAACGTCAAGCGCATGGGCGAGGAGGTGCTCCCCGAGGTCCGCAGGCGCCTACGCGCCGGGTGACGTCGGGATGATCAGGGTCGACATGCTCAGAACAGTCCCCCGCCCGCATGGACGGTGTCACCGGTGATCCACCGTGCCGCGTCGGAGGCCAGGAAGGCGACGATCCCGGCGATATCGTCGGGCTCACCGATGCGGCCGAGCGGAGTGGACGCGACGATCCGCTCGGTCAGCTCCGAGGCGCGCGCCGCGGCCAGCGCCTCGGTCCGGATCGCACCCGGTCGCACATTGTTGACGGTGATCCCGCGCGGACCGAGTTCCCTGGCGAGTACTCGGACCAGTTCCTCGCTCGCCGCTTTGCTGGCGCCGTACAGGCCGCTTCCCGGGCGATGCGTCGCCGTCACCCCGGAGGAGACGACGACGATCCGCCCGTTGTCCCGCAATCGGTTCGCGGCCTCGCGCAGGGCGACGAAGGTGGCTCGGGTGTTGATCGAGAACATCCGCTCGTAGTCCTCGTCGGTGGCCTCGGCGATAGCGCTGAAGCGAGCCGTACCGACGTTGTTCACCAGGATGTCCACCCCGCCGAAGCGTTCCTCGGCAACGTCGAACAAACCACGCACCTGTGCCGGATCCGCCACGTCGGCCTGTACCGCCGTGCCGTGGCCACCCGATCCTTCGATGGTAGCGACCACCTGCTCGGCCGCGGTTCGGTTCGACTGGTAGTTGACGACAACCGTGGCGCCGTCGGCGCCCAGTCGCTCTGCGATGGCCCGCCCGATGCCGCGCGAGCCCCCGGTGACGATTGCGACCGGCATGACACCTCCCAATTAGTAGATGATCTAGATAGTAGAGATGTCGACCAATTTGTCGGGAGTGTCAACAGTCCAGTGTCTAGACTTGCCACATGGCGACCGAGGATCCGCAGCTGGCAGTGGCCTTCCGGGGGTTGAATCGCGAAGTGAACGCGCTCTACCACCTCATCGCGCGGCGGTTCGGGTTGACGATGCAGCAGGCCGAACTGCTGTGCCTGGTGAGTGGGCGCCCACCGTCGTTCGGCGAGTTGGCCAGTGCGCTGGGTTGCGATAAGACCAATGTGACCGGCCTGGTGGATCGGCTGGAACGTCGGGGCTTCCTGTCCAGGGAGACCGATCCCGCGGATCGCCGGGTGAGCCGGATCGTCATCACCGAACAGGGGCAGAAGATGCGGCACGATATCCGGGCCGCCTTCGAACACGAGTTGTCCACGCGCCTGCCCGCTACCGACCGCGCGCAACTCGTCGCGCTCGCCCACGCTGCGGCAGCCGCATTGGCCGACAGCCGCTCCTCCGACCGCTCGCTTGCCGAAGGCTCGGCCTAGCCGCACAACCAGGAACCGTCCTTTTTTCGCGGATTTCCGGCGGGAGTGTCGAGAACGGTGCGGCGGCTCCGTCCCCGGGGCACGATCGGCCATCACGGGCCGTACAACCGAGAAGGAGTTCGTCGTGAAGTACCTGCTGCTCAAGCATTATCGAGGTGGCCCGACCCCGGCTGTGGACCAGCCTCCGATGGATCAGTGGACCCCGCAGGAGGTCGACGCGCACATCCAGTACATGCACGACTTCGCCGAGCGCCTGAAGCAGACCGGCGAGTTCGTGGACGGGCAGGCCCTCGCCCCCGAGGGTGCCTTCGTGCGCTACGACGGTGCGGGACGGCCACCGGTGACCGATGGGCCGTTCGCCGAGACGAAGGACCTCATCGCGGGCTGGACGGTCATCGACGTGGAGTCCTGGGATCGAGCGGTCGAGCTGGCCGGGGAGCTGTCCGCAGCTCCCGGGGCCGGTGGCAAGCCGATTCACGAATGGCTCGAGGTGCGGCCGTTCCTTACCGAACCACCCACGGTGACAGAGTGAACGAGTCCCTGCTGCGGGAGCTCGTGCCCGCGGTGATCGGCGTCCTCGTCCGTCGCGGAGCAGACTTCGCCTCGGCCGAGGACGCCGTGCAGGAGGCCCTGATCCGGGCATTCGAAACCTGGCCGCAGGAGCAACCGCACAACCCGAAAGCCTGGCTGATCTCGGTCGCGTGGCGCAGATTCCTCGATGCCGCCCGCGCGGAGACGGCCCGGCGCGAGCGCGAGCGCGTCGTGGAGGCCGAACCACCCGCCGGCCCGGCGCCCGCCACCGACGACACGCTGCGCCTGTACTTCCTGTGCGCGCATCCCAGCTTGCCCGCGAGTTCGGCGGTCGCGCTGACCCTGCGCGCGGTCGCCGGGTTGACGACCAGGCAGATCGCGGCGGCATACCTGGTTCCGGAAGCGACGATGGCCCAGCGGATCAGCCGGGCCAAGCGGCGCATCGCCGGGGTCCGGCTCGCCGAGCCCGGCGACCTGGCGACGGTGTTGCGAGTGCTGTATCTGGTGTTCAACGAGGGATACAGCGGGGATGTCGATCTGGCGGCCGAGGCGATCCGGCTCGCCCGCCAACTCGCCGCCCTCACCGACGAGCCCGAAGCGGCCGGGTTGCTCGCGCTCATGCTGCTGCACCACGCGCGCCGGGCCTCCCGCACCGGGCCCGGCGGCCGCCTGGTGCCGTTGGCGCAACAGGACCGCTCGCTCTGGGACACCGAGATGATCGCCGAAGGAGTGACGATCCTGCAGACCGCGTTGGCCCGCGACCGGCTCGGCGAATACCAGGCCCAGGCCGCGATCGCCGCCCTGCACGCCGACGCCCGCACCGCATCCGAGACCGACTGGGTACAGATCGTGGAGTGGTACGACGAGCTGCTGCGGCTCACCGGCAGCCCGATCGTGCGGCTCAATCGGGCCGTGGCGGTCGGCGAGGCCGACGGACCACAGGCCGGTCTCGCCGCGCTCGCCGATATCGACCCCACCCTGCCTCGCTACACCGCGGTGAGCGCATACCTCCACGAACGCGCGGGCGATCTCGGCCGCGCCGCCGACCTGTATGCCGAAGCCGCCCGCGCCGCCACCAGCCTGGCCGAACGCGACCACCTCACCCGCGAGGCAGCCCGCGTGCGGCACGTCATCACTTAGCGTCCCCGTAGCACTCCACCACCGCGGTGGTGAAGGGGAAGCGCACGGGTGTGGGCCCGAAGGCGATCCGGCCTGCGGTCTCGGCCGCTGTCGCGATCGCCTCGGCGACCGTGGCGGCCTCCCCGGCCGGGCAGTGCACGATGACCTCGTCGTGCTGGAAGAAGACCAATTCGGCACGGAGCCCGGCGCGGGCCACCTCATGGCGTATTGCCGCCAAGACCAGCAGGGCCCAGTCGGCGGCGCTGCCCTGGACCACGAAGTTGCGAGTGAAGCGGCCACGGGCACGCATCGTGGAGGTGCTGCTGTATCCGCTCGGCTGCTCCTCCTGGGGCAGGTCGGGCGATCCGGCGGAGGCAGGTGGGCTGGTGCGCCCCAGCCAGGTGCGCACGAGGCGGCCCTCTTCCCCCGCGCGGGCCGCGTCGTCGACGTAGGCCACCGCGGCCGGATAGCGGCGGCGCAGTTCGGCCATGTGGGTGAGGGCATCACCGGAGGTCTGGCCGTAGATGGCGCCCAGCAGGGCGAGTTTGGCCTGGGCGCGGTCGCCGTCGAAGGATCGGGCCGCCAGATCCGCGTACAGATCGTCGCCGCGACCGGCCACCTCCATCAGTCCCGGGTCGCGGGAGATCGCGGCAAGGATGCGAGGCTCCATCTGGTCGGCGTCGGCGACCACCAAGCGCCATCCCGGGTCCGCGCGCACGGCCTGCCGGATCACTTTCGGAATCTGCAGGGCACCACCGCCGTTGGTGGTCCAGCGCCCGGAAACCGTTCCGCCGGGCAGGTATTCGGGACGGAAGCGTCCGTCGTGCACCCATTGCTCGAGCCAGGACCAGCCGTGGGCGGTGTAGAGGCGGTAGAGCGATTTGTATGCCAGCAGCGGCGCCACCGCGGGATGATCGATCCGCTGGAGTTCCCATTTCCGGGTGGAAGACAGGAAGATTCCGGCGCGGGCGAAGGCCTTGATGATGTCGTTGGGCAGATCGGGCCGGACCCGCACGCCGTCGCCGAAGGCACGCGACACCTCATCGGCCAACTCCGCCATCCGGCGCGGTTCGCCCCCACCCGGAAAACGCTCCCCCAGCAGCTCGTCCAGCAGTTCGCGGTGAATGTCTGCGCGCCAGGGGATTCCGTATCGCGACATCTCCGCGGCCACCAGCATGCCCGCCGATTCGGCGGCCAGCAGCAGCCGCATCCGCTCCGGGTGTTCGGCTTTCGCCGTCCGGGTCAGCTGACCCGCGTACACCTCCAGGAGGGCGGTGAACTCGTCTGTGCCGGATGGCAGCGGAACCGGGCCCGACTCGAACAGCGACGGCTGCGTTTCGGCGGCCCGTGCGGGCGCATCCGGTGGGACGGGCAGGTTGTGCAGCCGCGCCCACGCGGCCGCCAACGAGCGGGCCTGACCCGACTGGCCCTCCTCGTGGCCGATCAGCAGTGCCTCCCCGGCCTCCACGTCGTAGCAGCGCTCGACCCGCACACCGGCCGCCAGCAGGTGCCGGTAGATCTCGGCCGTGGATCGCCACACCCACCGCTCGACGTCGGGACGTGCGCGCACCGCCTCGGCGAGCGAGGGCTCGTCCACCACCGGTCCCGCGGGCCGGCCGTCCCGATCCAGCGGGCACAAGCGAGCACCTCCCTCGCCCGACTCCGCCACCGCCCATCTCATGCGTGGAGTCTTGCATCGCGGACACCGCTTTCGGCACTCGCCTTGGCCACTGCCTTGAAGGTTTCTCCTTACCGCCTGCCGATATCGCTGGGAAGTTTCAACCGAGACTTCAACGATACTGTTGAACGGCATGGATACGGCCGACGAGAATCCGACGATCGAACTCAGCATGGCTGAACTGCGCGAGATCGCGGGCTATGCCGTGGCCTGCGCGGAGCCCGCTTCGGCGATCTTCGAGCGCGACTGTCCGGATGATCCGCGCGCACGGGCGGTGCTCGACGAGGTGCGCAGATTCGCCGCTGGAGGCAGGCGGACGAAAGCGATACGGGTGACCGCATTCGATGCGCACAGAGCCGCGCGGGCAGCCGAAGAGAGGGGATATGAAGCCGCCGCCGACGCGGCGCGCGCCGCCGGTCACGCGGGAGGGGCGGCGTACCTGCATCCGCTGGCGAAGGCGCATCAGGGCGGGCACATCCTCATGTCTGCTGCCCACGCTGCTCGAGCATTCGAGCTCGATGCCGGCGACGACCGTACCGTGGGCGCCCACTACATCGAGAAGGCAACAGATCTCGCCAACCCCATCGTGGTGAGCGTCCTGACGCGCTACCCCGAAGCCCCGAGTGGCCGCGGCCGGGTGGGAGAGCTCTGGCGCGAACTGGACGCGTCGTTGCGGCGCCTGGCGACGCTCAGGTGAGGGGGCGGTGGCGTTCGAGCAGGCGCACGTGGGCGGGCTCCAGTTCCTCGAGCGAGCCGACGCCGAGCAGTTTCATGGTGCGGATCAGCTGGGTTCGCAGAATGTCGATGGCACGGTCGACTCCGGCTTCTCCCCCGGCCATCAGGCCGTAGAGGTAGGCGCGGCCGATGAGGGTGAAACGGGCGCCCAGGGCCACGGCGGCGGCGATGTCGGCACCGTGCATGATGCCGGTGTCGAGATGGATCTCCACGTCGTCGCCGACCTCACCCACCACCGCGGGCAGCAGATGCAGTGGCACCGGCGCGCGATCCAGTTGGCGGCCACCGTGATTGGACAGCACGATGCCGTCGACGCCCATACCGGCCAGGCGTTTCGCGTCGTCGACGGTCTGCACGCCCTTCACCAGCACCTTGCCCGGCCAGCGCTCGCGGATCCAGGTCAGATCGTCGAATCCGACGGTCGGGTCGAACATGGCGTCCAGCATTTCGCCGACCGTCCCGGACCAGCGGTCCAGGGAGGCGAAGGCGAGCGGTTCGGTGGTCAGGAAATCCCACCACCACCAGGGCCTGCGCAGTGCGTCGAGGGCACCGCCCACGGTGATCGACGGCGGCACGGTCATCCCGTTGCGGGCATCGCGCAGGCGCGCACCGCCCACCGGGACGTCCACGGTCACCACCAGGGTCTCGAAGCCCGACCGCGCCGCGCGATCGACCAGGGCCATCGACCGGTCCCGGTCCTTCCACATGTACAGCTGAAACCAGTTGCGGGCAGCCGAACCCGTTGCGGCCGCGAGGTCTTCGATCGCCGTGGTCGCCATGGTGGACAGCGTGAACGGGATTCCGGCCCGCTCGGCCGCCCGCGCACCGGCGATCTCGCCCGCGGTGTGCATCATCCGGGTGAATCCGGTGGGTGCGATACCGAACGGCAGCGCCGACCGTGCTCCGAGAACCTCCGCGGCGGTGTCGGTTTCGGCCACGTTGCGCAGGATCGCGGGCCGGAATTCGATGTCCTCGAACGCCTGTCGCGCCCGGCGCAGGCTGATCTCGCCGTCGGCTGCGCCATCGGTGTAATCGAAGGCCACCTTCGGCGTGCGCTTGCGCGCCATCTCCCGCAGATCCCAGATCGTCTGCGCCCGGGCAAGTTTGCGCGCGCGGCCGCCGAACGGCCGCTCGAACTTCACCAGCGGCGCCAGCTCCCGAGGTTTGGGCATGCGGCGGTTCACCATTCGAGCACCAGCCTTCCTCTTGGTCACGGCGTCGTCGACCGCCACCGGATCGGCGGTGCAGACGACCGGAGCCATCGTGCAGTCGAGCCTCGACAGTACCTGCGTGACAAGCCCGACCCCGCGGCCGTGCCGCTGCGCAAACACCTCCGAACCTCCGTCACCGCGCCGCGTCGGTCATCGCCACCGGTGCGCGCAGCCGCAAGGAATGCATGCCGCCGTCCACCTCGAGCATGGTGCCTGTCGTCGAGGACGCACCCGGCCCGGCCAGGTAGCACACGGCGGCGGCCACCTCCTGTGGGCTCACCAGCCGCCCGTGCGGCTGCCGCGCCCGCAAGGCAGCCAGTTCCTCGTCCGGATCGTCGCTGGCGGCGAGCAGTCGCCGCACCCACGGGGTGTCGACGGTCCCCGGATTGACGCAGTTGACCCGGATGCCCTCGGCGAGATGATCGGCGGCCATGGCGCGGGTGAGCGCCAGGATCGCACCTTTGCTCGCGCTGTAGGCGGCCCGGTTCGGCAACCCGGTGGTGGCCGCGATGGAGCAGGTGTTGACGATCGAGGCGGCGCGCGAGCGGCGCAGATGCGGTAACGCGGCCCGCGAAACCCGCACGGCGCCCAGCACATTCACCTCGAACACGCGGCGCCATTCGTCATCGGTGTTGTCCTCGACGGTGCCCTGTGCGCCGATACCGGCATTGTTGACCACGATATCTATCCCGTCGAACGCGGCGGCCACGCGGGTGACAGCGGCCCGCACCGACTCGTCGTCGCACACATCGCAGATCACACTCAGACTGTCCGGCCCCAGATCCGCACCGGGCCGCAGGTCCAGCACCGCCACGCGAGCGCCCGCGGCGAGAAAGGCCGTGGCAACGGCATTTCCGATCCCCGACCCGCCACCGGTGACGACCGCCACCGAACCGTCCAGCTCCCCGCCCGACATATCGGCCTCACCCCGCAAATCGCTCCGATGTTTACGCTGGCGAACTTAACACCACCCGCGGAGGCTCCGGGGAAATTTGCGGGGATTGCTGAAGATTGGCGGATCATCGATCCACTTGCCTTGTTAGACATCGGATGTATAGTCGTGACCCAGATCACTACCGAGACGAGGGTCGCCCATGGCACACATCACCGCGCTGGAGACGCTCGATGTCCGGTTTCCGACGTCGGCGCACCTGGACGGATCCGACGCGATGAATCCCGATCCGGACTACTCGGCGGCCTATGTCGTGCTGCGCACGGATCATCCGGCCGGACACGAGGGCCACGGCTTCGCCTTCACCATCGGCCGCGGCAACGAGGTCCAGCAGGTCGCCATCGCCGCCCTCGCGCATCTGGTGGTGGGTCGGTCGATCGACGAAATCCTCGGCGACCCCGGCGCTTTCGCGCGCTCGCTCACCGACGACTCGCAGCTGCGCTGGCTGGGCCCGGAGAAGGGCGTGATGCACATGGCCATCGGCGCGGTGATCAACGCGGCCTGGGATCTGGCCGGAAAGGTGGCGGGAAAACCGGTGTGGCAGTTGGTCTCCGAGATGTCACCGGAGCAGATCGTGGGCCTGATCGACTTCCGCTACCTCACCGATGCCCTCACGCCCGACGAGGCGCTGGAATTGCTACGCCGCGCCGAACCCGGCCGCCGCGACCGCACTGCCACCCTGCTAGCCACCGGCTACCCCGCCTACACCACCTCCCCCGGTTGGCTGGGCTATTCCGACGACAAGCTGGCCACGCTGTCGCGCCAGGCCGTCGCCGACGGCTTCGGCACCATCAAGATCAAGGTCGGTCGCGATGTCGACGAGGACATGCGCCGGGTGAAGATCGCCCGCGACGCCATCGGTCCCGATGTGGGGCTCGCGGTGGACGCGAACCAGCGCTGGGGCATCGACGAGGCGGCGGAATGGATTTCACGGCTCGCTCCGGCCGGACTGTCCTGGGTGGAGGAGCCGACCAGCCCCGACGACATCCTGGGCCACGCCGAGATCCGCCGCCGCACCGGCGGTGTGCGGATCGCCACCGGCGAACACGGCCAGAACCGGGTCCTGTTCAAACAGCTGCTGCAGGCCGAGGCGGTGGACGTGGTGCAGATCGATGCCGCCCGCGTCGGCGGGGTCAACGAGAATCTGGCAATTCTGCTGCTGGCGGCCAAATTCGGGGTTCCGGTGATACCGCATGCGGGCGGGGTCGGGCTGTGCGAGCTGGTCCAGCATCTGGCGATGATCGACTATATCGCCGTCTCGGCCACCATGGACGGCCGCGCCATCGAATTCGTCGATCACCTGCACGAGCACTTCCGCCATCCGGCGCGGGTGGTCGGCGGATGCTATCGGGCACCGCGCGCACCGGGTTTCAGCGCCGAGATGCTGCCCGAATCCCTGCGCGCCCACACCTACCCGACCGGGGCCGCGTGGCGGTCCGGTAAGGAGCACGAGAAACGATGAACACCAGGACCTTCGGCGCGGTCATGGCCGCCGCGCTGGCCGTCACCCTCGCCGCCGGATGCGCTCGCGACCCGGTCGGCACCTCCGGGCCCGCCGTCACCGTCGGCCACGGCGCGGCCGACGGCGTGCTCGTCGGGGCGGATCAGCCGCGCTCGGATTCCGACTTCTGGAGCGCCTACGCCGCCTATCTGGGTCCGAAGGCCGCCGAGGCGGGGGTGCGGCTGGAGAACACGTCCTCCGACAACGATGCCAACCGGCTGAAATCGAATGTGGACACGCTGCTGTCGAAGAATGTGAAGGCCCTGGTGATGGCCCCGCAGGACACCGCCGCGGTCAAGCCCGCGATCGCCGCCGCGGCCGCCCGCAACGTGCCGGTGGTCACCGTCGACACCCGCCCCGACACCGGTGGCGCCTATATGGTGGTGCGCGCCGACAACCGCGCCTACGGCATCAAGTCGTGCACCTACCTGGGCGAAACCTTGCGTGGCACAGGCAAAGTGGTGGAGTTCCAGGGTGATCTGGCCTCGATCAACGGACGGGATCGGTCCGAGGCCTTCGCCGAGTGCATGCGCTCGAAGTATCCGGGTATCAAGGTGATCGAGATCCCCACCGACTGGAAGGGCGACCGGGCCGTCTCCGGTCTGCAGGACAAGCTGCTCACCGATCCGGATATCAACGGCATCTACATGCAGGCGGGTGGTGTCTTCCTCCAGTCGACGATGGCGCTGCTGCGACGCACCGGCAAACTGGTGAAAGCCGGTGAGCCGGGCCACATCACGATCGTGTCCAACGACGGGATCAAGGCCGAGCTCGACGCCATCGAGGCGGGCGAGATCGACGCCACCGTCTCGCAGCCCGCCGATCTCTACGCGCAATACGCGGTCACCTACGCCAGGGCCGCCACCGAGGGCAAGAAGTTCGGGCCCGGACCGACCGATCACGGCTCGACGATCATCGACACCGGAATCGGCGGCATGCTCGAAGACCAGCTGCCCGCCCCGGTGGTCACCCGCACCGGCGGCAAGATCGGTGATCTCGACACCGTCGCGGCCTCCGATCCCGGGCTGTGGGGACGCGGCCGCTGAGGTGATGGCAGTGACGGACAGCCCAGTATCAGCGCAGACGCCGGTGGCGGAGGCGATCGGCGTCTCGAAACGCTTCGGCCGCACCATCGCCCTGAACCGGGTGAACCTGCGGGTGTCGCCAGGACGCACCCACGCCCTGGTCGGCCGCAACGGCGCCGGGAAGTCGACGCTGGTGTCGATTCTGACCGGGCTGACAGCCCCGGACGAGGGGGAGGTGCGCTTCCAGGGTTCCCCGGCACCGCCGCCCGCCGACCGCGACGCGTGGCGCTCGCGGGTGGCGTGCGTCTACCAGCATTCGACGATCATCCCGGATCTGTCGGTGGCGGAGAACCTGTTCGTCAACCGGCAGGGCCTGGGGCGGCGCGTCATCAATTGGCGGAGTCTGCGCGGTCGGGCGCGGGAGTTGCTCGACACCTGGTCGGTGCCGGTCGATGTGGACACTCAGGCGCGTGAGCTGTCGGTGGAACATCGGCAACTCGTGGAGATCGCGCGAGCGCTGTCGCACGGCACCCGATTCATCATTCTGGACGAACCGACCGCGCAACTGGACGGCCCCGCCATCGCCCGGCTGTTCACCCGCGTGCGGGATCTGCAGGCACAGGGCGTCACCTTCCTGTTCATCTCCCACCATCTCGACGAGACCTACGAAATCTGCTCGGACATCACGGTTTTCCGCGACGCCCGCCACATCGTCACGGCCCCGGCCGCCGAACTGGGCAAGGCGGATCTGATCGCGGCGATGACCGGCGATTCGGTCGACCTGGAGCAACCCGTCCCGCGACAACCACCCGTGCACGGCGAGATGCCGCCCCTGCGCGTGCGGCGGCTGACCCGGCCGGGGGAGTTCACCGGCGTCGACTTCGAGGTGCGGCGCGGGGAGATCGTCGGACTGGCCGGGGGCGGCAGCAGCGGTCGTATCGAGGTGGCCGAAACCATCGTCGGATTGCGGCGAGCCGCCGACGGCGTCGTGACCCTGGCGGGAACGCCGTTGCGCCGCCACGGCGTACGGCCCACCCGCGAGGCCGGAATCGGGTTCGTGCCCCGCGACCGCCACGACGAGGGCCTGATCCCCCAGATGACGGTGGCCGACAACGCCACCCTCACCGTGCCGCGGCGGCTGGGCCGCTTCGGCCTGCTCTCGCGCCGCACCCGGGACAGCCTGACCCGCAAGGCCATTGCCGATCTCGATATCAAGGCCGAGGGACCGGGTCAGGCCGTGGCCGAACTGTCCGGAGGCAACCAGCAGAAGGTGGTGTTCGCCCGCGCCCTGGCCACCGACCCCACGGTCCTGGTCTTGATCACCCCCACCGCCGGTGTGGACGTGCGGTCCAAACAAACCCTGCGCGCCGTCGTGCGCGACGCCGCCGACCGCGGCACGGCCGTCCTCGTGGTCTCCGACGAACTCGACGATCTGCGCGACTGCGATCGCGTGCTGGTGATGGTGCAGGGCGTCCTGACCACCACGTTCGACAAAGGCTGGGACGACCGCGAACTCGTCGCCGCCATGGAGGGACTGTCATGACACGGATCGCCACCGGCTCCGCCCCGGACACCGCGACCGCGACCGGCCCGCGGCGGCCGCGAAATATGGTGCGCTGGGGCGCTTTCCGCGATTTCCTGCTGGTTCCCCCGGTCCTGCTGGTGCTGGTGGTCGGGTATTTCATCAACGCCAACTTCGTCTCCCCCGCCAATCTGACCAATGTGCTCACCACCATGAGCGGCATCTCGCTGATCGTGCTGGCGGAGGTGCTGGTGCTGATCGTCGGTCGGATGGATCTGTCGCTGGAATCGACCTTCGGGCTGGCGCCCGGCGTGGCCATCTGGGCGACCATGGGAACGGCCCAGGTCGGCGCCTACACCTGGACCTCGCCGTGGATGACGATTCCGATCGCGCTGCTGGTGGGTCTGGCCGTGGGTGCGGTCAACGGCGTGCTGATCGTGCGGTTCGGGCTCAACGGGTTCATCGTGACGCTGGCGATGCTCATCGCGCTGCGCGGGTTGCTCACCTTCCTCACCTCCGGATTCACATTGACCAAGATTCCGGATTCGGTCGAATGGCTCGGTAACGCACGGGTTTTCGGCATCCCGGTGAACGTGCTGATCTGCCTGGCGCTGTTCGCACTCGGCTATCTGATCCTGCAGTACACCACCGCGGGACGGGCGCTGTATGCCGTGGGCGGCAACGAGGCCGCCGCCCGAGCGGCGGGTATCCGCACCGACCACGTCGTGATCGCGGTGTTGATCATCGCGGGCGGGCTGGCCGCGATCGGCGGGCTCATCTATTCCGGGCAGTTCGCCAGCGTGCAGGTCAGCCAGGGCGACGGCATGATCTTCAACGTCTTCGCCGCCTGCGTCATCGGGGGCGTCGCACTCAACGGCGGGCGCGGGTCGGTGATCGGCGCGTTCTTCGGCATCCTGATCCTCACCCTGATCCAGAAGCTGCTGTCCTACGGCGGAGTCAGCGCCGACTCGCTCAAATTCATCAACGGCGCGCTGATTCTCGTCGCCCTCGTCATCACCCGCATCGCCAGCGGGCGCCGACAGGAGTGAGGATGGGCGACGCGAGCACCGTGGTCCTCGGCGGCGCGGGGTATGCGGGGCTGTACCGGCCGGTCGACGAGTCGGCGGCGCAGCTGGCGTTGAATACCGCCTGGCAGGCCGGAATTCGCGCCTTCGACACCGCACCGCACTACGGCGCGGGACTGAGCGAGGAACGGCTCGGCCGCTTCCTGCGCGGCCGCGACCGTGCCGAATTCACCCTCTCCACCAAGGTCGGCCGTGTGCTTTACAACGACCCCGGCGCACCCGAGGGGGCCGAGGGCTTCTACGGCGTGCCGAAACGCTCACGGCGGCGCGACTATTCGGCCGCGGGTGTGCGGCGCTCGCTGGAGGACTCGCTGACCCGGCTCGGGGTCGATCGGGTCGATCTGCTGCTCGTCCACGACCCCGACAAATACCTGGACCAAGCGCTCGACGAGGCGGTCCCGGAACTCGAACGACTGCGCACCGAGGGCCTGACCGCCGGAATCGGCGTGGGCGTCAACGATGTCGAGGTGGCGCTGCGGTTCGTTCGCGAGACACCGGTCGACCATGTGCTCATCGCCGGGCGGTACACGCTGCTGGACCGCCGCGCCGAGGCCGAGCTCCTGCCCGAATGCGCGCGACGCGGCATTCGTGTCCTCGTCGCCGGGCTGCTCAACAGCGGCATACTGGCCGATCCGCTGCGGCGGTCGACCTTCGACTATCACGCCGCCGAACCCGCGGTGATCGCGCGAGCACGATCGATGGAGTGGACCTGCGCGAAATACGCTGTGCCCCTGCGCGCCGCCGCCCTGCAGTTTCCCGGACGCCATCCCGCGGTCGGCGCCATCGTCCTCGGCGCGGGCACCCGCGCCGAGATCGACGACAGCCTCGCCATGCTGAATACCCCGGTGCCGCAGGAACTGTGGCGCGAGCTGTCGGAGCGCGCGCTGTGGTGACCTCAACCGGCGGCGCGGGCCAGCCACTCCATCACACCGGCCACATGGGCCAGCGCCCGCGCGTGGGCCAGTTCCGGATCGCGGGCGGCGATGGCGTCACAGATCCCGCGGTGCTCGGCGACGGTCCGCTCGAATGCGCCCTCCTCGGTGATCCCGCGCCAGATCCGCGCGCGGGTCGTCGGCATGGACAGCGAATCCAGCAGGGAGGCGAGCACCGTGTTGCCGGACGCCGCCGCGATGGCGGCGTGGAAGTTCAGATCCAGCGCGACCAGATCGGTCACCGAGGAGCCGCCCGGTTCGACCAGCGTGCGCAGGTGGGCCAGTTCGTCGTCGCTCATGCGCTGCGCGGCCAATGCCGTGGCGGCGGGCTCCAGGATGCGGCGCACACCGAGGATGTCGAGCACCGAATCGTCCTGATGGAATTCCAGCAGGAAGCTCATGGCGTCCAGCAGCGAATTCGGTTCCAGGCTCGACACATACGTGCCGTCGCCCTGGCGCACGTCCAGAATCCGCACCAGCGACAGCGCCCGCACGGCCTCCCGCAGCGAATTGCGCGACACCCCGAGTTCGGCGGCCAGATCGGCCTCCCGCGGCAGCCGCGAACCGGGTTTCAGATCGCCGGACACGATCATCGCCTTGATCTTCGCTATCGCATCGTCGGTGACCGACAACCCTGTTCCCTTACTGCCGAGGATGTGAACCCATGCCTCCGATGACTGTAGACGCTCACGTCCACGTCTGGGATATCAGCGGTGGAAAGTTCCACGTGGAATACGAGTGGCTCACTCAGACATCCGATGTCTTATTCCAGACGTACACCCTCGAGGACCTCGAACCGCAACTGGCCGAAGCCGGGGTGGGCGCGCTGGTGCTGGTGCAGGCCTCCGATTCCACGGCCGAGAACCTGGCCCTGCTCGAGGCCGCCGCCCACGCCCCGCGCCGGGCGGTGGTGGTGGGCTGGCTGCCGCTGCACCGGCCCGATCGGGTCGCGACCGAACTGGCCCGGTATCCGGGCCTGGTCGGCGTGCGGCACATGATTCATCGCGACCCGGACCCGAAATGGCTATTGCGGCCCGAGGTTTCGGAGAGCCTGAGCATTCTGGCCGACGCGGGGCTGAGCTTCGACGCGGTCGCCGAGCGCCCGGATCTGTTGGCGCAGGTGCCGGTGATCGCGGCCGATCATCCGAATCTGACGGTGGTGCTCGACCATCTGGGTAAGCCGCCCATTGCCGACGGCCGCTGGCACCCGTGGGCGGATCTGCTGGCCGAGGCGGCGGCGCAACCCAATGTGGTGGCCAAGATCTCCGGCCTGGCAACGGTTTCCGCGCCCGGCTTCACCGCCGCGCACTGGCGCCCCTATGTGGAGCATGCGCTGTCGGTATTCGGTCCGAATCGGCTGATGGTGGGCGGGGATTGGCCGTTCACGCTGACCGCGGCGTCGTATCGGACGGTGTGGCAGGCCACGTTGGGGACGCTGTCGGGATTGTCGGCGGCCGATCGCGCCGCAGTGCTGTCCTCGACCGCGCGCCGGATCTACCGGATCGCGCCGAGCCGAGAACGAGAAGGAGAGAGTGCGTGAAACTGCAGCGGGTCGGCCCGAACCGTGCGGAGCGTCCGGTCGTCGTGGCGGACGGGGATGCCTACGACCTATCACCGCTGACGCGGGACATCGACGGCGAATTCCTTGCCTCCGAAGGCATTTCGATGGTTGCGGCGGCGCTGGCCGCAGGGCGCCTGGCCGGAGTGGACATCACCGGGCAGCGCATCGGGCCGCCGATCGCGCGCCCGCAGGCGGTGTGGTGCATCGGCATGAACTACGCCGCACACGCGGCCGAGTCCGGCTCGGCCCCGCCGACGACGCCGGTGGTCTTCTTCAAAACACCGAATACGATCGTCGGCCCCTACGACGATGTGCTGCTCCCCCGCGGTTCCGAGCGCACCGACTGGGAGGTGGAGCTGGCCGTGGTGATCGGCACTCGGGCCCGCTACCTGGAATCCCCCGACGAGGCGATGAAACACATTGCCGGATATACGATCTCCAACGACGTCTCCGAACGCAGGTTCCAGCTCGAGCTGTCCGGCGGGCAGTGGTCGAAGGGCAAATGCTGCGAAACCTTCAATCCGCTCGGCCCCGCACTCGTCCCGGCCGCGCACCTCGACCCGAAGGATCTGCGCCTGCGCTCCTTCGTCAACGGCGAGCCTCGCCAGGACTCCACCACCGCCGACCTCATCTTCGACGTCGCCTACCTGGTCTGGCACCTGTCCCAGTTCGCCGTCCTCGAACCCGGCGACCTCATCAACACCGGCACCCCCGAAGGCGTCGCCCTCTCCGGCCGCTTCCCCTACCTGCGCCCCGGCGACGTCATGGAACTCGACATCGAGCGCATCGGGCAGATGCGCCAGATCTGCCGCCCAGCGTGAAGAGGAGGATCTCGGAACCGGATCAGCAGCGGATCAGCGGCGGTCCGGCGTCGACGACAATGAGCACGTGGAGATCTTCATCAAGGTGCTCGGACCGATAGAGGTCAGGGACGCTGGGGGCCGCCCCGTAGCGGTAGGCAGCCAACGCCGCCGCGAGCTGCTGGGACGGCTGGTCGCGGCCGGCGGCCGAGCCGTCCCGCTGCCTGTGCTCGTCGATGATCTCTGGGAGGATCCCCCCTCTGCAGCCACCGGCGCTGTCCGCACCTTCATCTCCGAACTGCGCCGTGCTCTCGAACCGGATCGCTGCCCGCGCGCCCGGTCGCACATCATCGAGACCGTCGGCAACGGATACGCCCTGCGGATTCCCCGGGCACACGTCGACGCCCACCGCTTCGAGGACACCCTCCAGGCCATGCGCCACGGATCCAGCGGTCAGGTTGCCAGTGCGCTGAGCGAAGCGCTCTCGTGGTGGGCGGGCGAGCCGTACGCGGGCCTCGGCGCCTCGCCCTGGCTGACGCGAGAGCGCGCCCGCCTGACAGAACTGCACTGTCAAGCCATCGAGCTGCGCGCCAGGGCGACGCTCGAGCTCGGAGACGGCGCGCCCCTCATCCCGGAGTTGGAGGCATTCGCCGCCGCACACCCATGGCGGGAGCAGGCCTGGGTCCTTGTTTCCCATGCCCTCTATCAGGCCGACCGCCAGGTCGACGCGTTGGCTTCGCTGCGTCACGCGCGTGCCAGGCTGCTCGAGCGGTTCGGGCTGGAATCGGTGAACAGTCTCGACCATCTCGAACGCGACATCCTCCGACACTCTCCACATCTGATGCCCTCGCCCCGGGACGAGGATCGGCTGCGCCTGCTGACACGCACGGAAGCGACGGGGACCTATACCCGACTGCGCTCGATGAGCACCGTGGCCCGGGCCGCCGCGGTCACCGGCGGCACCAACCTGGTACTCGCCCAACGGCAACACGCCGCAGCGGTCGCAGAAGCGGAACGAACCGGAGACCCCGACCTCACCGCCCGCGTGATCACCGCCTACGACGTCCCCACCATCTGGACTCGCGCCGACGACCCCGGGCGCTCCGAGGCCCTGGTTGCGACGGCCCGACGCACTCTGCACAGACTCGGACCACGAGCCGTGCCTGCGCTTCGAGCACGTCTGCTCGCGACCATCGGGCTCGAGCATCGCGGAACCCGAGACCGCTGGGCTGCCGAGGCAGCTACCGAAGCCGAACACCTGGCCCGAGAACTACACGACCCCACCGTGTTGGTCCTTGCGCTCAACGCCCGGTTCGTGCAGTCCTTTCAACACCTCGGGCGCACCGCCGAACGCGACGCCATCGCGAGCGAACTCATCGATCTCGCCGCGCGACATGATCTGCCGATGTTCGAGATCCTCGGCCATCTCATCAAGATCCAGGTCGCTGCGGCCGGCGGCGACTCCGAGGCCGCACAATGCCATGTCGTAGCGGCCGAACGGCTCGCCACCGTCCACGAGACCCCGCTCGTTCACGTTCTCACCGCAGCTTTCCGGACAATGCAGCTAGCAGAACGATCGAACGAACCCGCCGAGGTCGCCCACGCCTATCGCACCGTAGCCACCGACCTCGCCGGCGCCGGCATGCCCGGCGTAGAAGCCGGCCTCCTCCCGCTCGCACTCCTCTCACTCCGCCTGCGCCACCAACGCCCCGCGCCGACAGACCCCGATCTCGACTGGGGCCCTTACCGTCCTTGGGTCCAGCCCCTCCTCTACCTCGCCCGCGGCAATCTCGCAGCAGCCCGCCACGCCGCCGCCGCTCTGCCCGTACCCCCTGCCGACCACCTGAACGACTCACTCTGGGCCGTCAACGCGCACACCGCGATCCAGCTCCGAGACGAATCGCTCGCCACACAAGCGCGCGACGCCCTCTACCCCCTGCGCGGCGAAATCGCGGGCGGAGCAACCGCCATGATCACCTTCGGTCCTGTCGACGACATTCTGGCTACGCTCGATCAGCACCTCGGTCGGCGATAGCTCAGGCGAGTTCCTCGATCTTGGCGGCCAGTTCGGCGCCGGTGAGGGGCTCGCGGGCAATGACGGCGATGGTGTCGTCGCCCGCGATCGTGCCCACGATCTCCGGCAGTGCGGCGCGGTCCAGGGCGCTGGCCAGGAAGTGGGCCGCGCCCGGCGGGGTGCGCAGCACGGCGATATTGCCGCTGTGGTCGGTCGACACCAGCAGGTCGCCGAGCAGTTTCGACAGCCGCGCGGTGCCGCCGGTGACGCCCCGCACCGGACTGCCGTCCTCGGGCACCACATAGATGCCTGCGCCGCCGTCGGCGGCCCGCAGCTTCACCGCCCCCAATTCGTCCAGATCGCGTGACAGGGTGGCCTGCGTGGTCTCGATGCCCTCCTCGGCCAGCAGTGCCGCCAATTCGGTCTGGCTGCGGACGGCGTGCGCGGACAGCAGTTCCACGATGCGCTGCTGACGTCCCGCGCGCGTGCGCGCGATCACCGGACCGGCCTTGGCCGCCTCCGCCGCCCGCTTGTCCGCGGTGCTCACGCCGATTCCCCTCGCTTGGCCAGCAGCCACACCAGCAGGGCCTTCTGCGCGTGCAGCCGGTTCTCCGCCTCGTCCCACACCACGCTGTGCGGGCCGTCGATCACCTCGTCGGTGATCTCCTCCCCGCGGTGGGCCGGAAGGCAGTGCAGCACAACGGCATCCGACGCGGCGCGGGCCAGCAGGTCGCCGTCGAGCCGGAACCGCCGGAACGGCCGCACCCGGTCGCGGCCGTCGTTCTCCTGTCCCATCGACGTCCACGCGTCGGTGACCAGGGCGTCGGCGCCGGTGGCCGCCGCCACCGAGTCGTCGGTCACCGTGATCCTCGCACCGGTCTCGGCGGCTCGCTTGCGGGCGGCCTCGACCACCCATTTGAGCGGTGCGAAACCCGCCGGCGCGGCGATGGTCACGTGCAACCCGGCCGTGGCACCACCCAGCAACAGCGAATGCGCCATATTGTTCCCGCCGTCACCCAGATAGGTGAGCTTGCGGCCGCGCAGATCGCCCTTGTACTCGGTCAGCGTCAGCAGATCCGCCAGCACCTGGCAGGGATGAAACTCGTTGGACAGCGCATTGACCACGGGAACCGTTGCCGCCGAGGCCATCTCGTCGAATCGGGACTGCTCGAAGGTGCGCCAGACGATCGCGTCCACGTAGCGCGAGAGCACCCGGCCCGTATCGGCCAGGGTCTCCTCGCGCCCCAGCTGGGTGTCGCGACCGTCCACGACGACCGCATGCCCGCCCAGCTGCGCGATGCCCATCTCGAAGGAGAACCGGGTGCGGGTGGAGTTCTTCTCGAAGATCACCCCGACCCCGCGCGGTCCCTCCAGCGGCCGGTGCGAGAACGGGGCCTTCTTCAATTCCCTTGCCAGCGCGAGCACTTCGGCCTGCTCGGCCGGCGACAGGTCGTCGTCGCGCAGGAAATGCCGAATCGTCACTGGTTCCCTTTCGGTAGCGCTCTATCCAGGATGCCGGGTAGGTCTGTCAGGAAATTCTCCGCCTGTGCCTCGGTGAGGATCAACGGCGGGGCCAGCCGGATCACATTCGGTTTGGCCGGATTGATCAGATATCCTGCCGCCCGGGCGGATTCCTCCACCTGCGCCGAAACGTCCTGGGTCAGCTGGATTCCGATGAGCAGCCCCGCACCCCGCACGTGGTCGACGAGCGGGTGGCCGAGGTCGGTGATGCCGTCGATCAATGTCTTGCCGAGGGTTTCGACATGCGCGAGCAGACCGGCCTCATCGATGGTGCGCAGCACCGCCAGCGCCGCGGCCGCGCAGACCGGGTTGCCTCCGAAGGTGGTTCCGTGCAGGCCGGGGGTGAACAGTTCGGCCGCCACGCCCTGCGCCAGCACCGCGCCGATCGGCAGTCCGCCGCCCAGGCCCTTGGCCAGGGTGATGATGTCGGGCACGACACCGGTGGCCTGGTGGGCGTAGAAGTGCCCGGTGCGGCCGATACCGGTCTGCACCTCGTCGAGGATCAGCAGCGCGCCGTGCTCGGCGGTGAGGGCGCGGGCCTTGGACAGATAGTCGGCGGGCGGCACCACGACGCCGCTCTCGCCCATGATGGGTTCCAGGAAGACCGCGGCGGTGTCGGAGTCGACCGCGGCCGCCAGTGCGTCCGCGTCGCCGTAGGGGATGTGCACGACGCCGGGCGGCATCGGCTCGAACGGCGTCCGCTTCGAGGCCTGCCCGGTCAGCGCCAGCGCACCCATGGTGCGGCCGTGGAACGCCTCCTCGCAGGCGATGATCTTGCGCCGCCCCGTCAGCCGTGCAATCTTGAACGCCGCCTCGTTCGCCTCGGTGCCGGAGTTGCAGAAGAACGCCCTGCCCCGTCCATCACCGAACTGCGCGACGAGCCGCTCGGCCAGTTCGACGGTCGGTTCGCTGGCATACAGATTCGACACGTGTCCGAGGGTGCCCAGCTGCTGAGTGACCGCCTCCAGGATCGCCGGATGCGCATGGCCGAGGCTGTTGACCGCGATACCGCCGAGGAAGTCCAGATAGCGCTTGCCGTCGGCGTCGTAGACCACCGCGCCCGCCCCGCGCACCAGCGCCACCTTCGGGGTGCCGTAGTTGTTCATCAGCGCGGCGGACCACCGCCGCTGCAATTCGGCTGTACTCATGGGGTTTCCGTTCCGTTGCTCTGTTCTGCAGGGACCACCATCGTTCCGATACCCTCCCCGGTGAACAGTTCCAGCAGCACCGCGTGCGGCACGCGGCCGTCGATCACGTGCGCGGTCGGGACGCCGCCCGCCACGGCGCGCAGGCAGGCCTCCATCTTCGGCACCATGCCCGCATCGAGGCGCGGAAGCAACTCGGCCAGCGCGCCGGTGTCGATGCGCGTGGTCAGCGACGAGCGGTCGGGCCAGTCGGTGTAGAGGCCCTCCACATCGGTGAGGATGACCAGCTTTTCCGCGCCGATGCCCTCGGCCAGCGCCGCGGCGGCGGTGTCGGCGTTGATGTTGTGCACCACGCCGTCGGCGTCGGGGGCGATGGTCGACACTACCGGGATGCGACCGGCGGCGATGAGGTCGTGCACCGCTTCGGGGTTCACGGTGGTGACGTCGCCGACCAGGCCGATATCGGTGGGCGCGCCGTTCACGGTCACCGTGCGCCGGGTGGCGGTGAACAGATGCGCGTCCTCACCGGAGATGCCGACGGCGTACGGGCCGTGTGCGTTGATGAGCCCGACCAGCTCGCGGCCGACCTGACCGAACAGCACCATCCGCACGACCTCCATCACCTCGGGTGTGGTGACGCGGAAGCCGCCGCGGAATTCTCCTTGCAGACCGAGCTTCTGCAGCATCGTGCTGATCTGCGGGCCGCCGCCGTGCACGACCACCGGATGCACGCCGACGGTGCGCAGGAAGGCCATATCGGCGGCGAAGGCGGTCTTGAGGTCGTCGTCGACCATGGCGTTGCCGCCGTATTTGACGACCACGATCTTGTCGCGGAACTTCTGCAGCCACGGCAGCGCCCCGGCCAGCACATGCGCCTTGTCCAGCGCGGTCAGCTTCATAGAAGTGGTCATGAGCTGTAGGCCGAATTCTCTTCCACGTATCCGTGCGAGAGGTCGGTGGTGCGGATGGTGGCGGTGCCCTCCCCCAGTCCCAGGTCGATCACCACGTGGATGTCGGCGCCGGACAGGTCGACCTCGCGAGCGCCGGGCGCGCCCATACCGTTCACGCACACCGGATTCCCGTTGAACGACACCGAGATTCGGTCCGGTTCCAGGGTGATCGGTGCGATACCGATGGCGGCCAGCACCCGGCCCCAGTTCGGGTCCGATCCGAAGAACGCGGTCTTCACCAGCGAGTCGCGGGCGACCGCGCGGGCGCCGATCAGCGCCTCGTCCTCGCTGACCGCGCCGGTGACGGTGACCAGTACCCGCTTGGTCACGCCCTCGGCGTCGGCCATCAGCTGGGCGGCCAGATCATCGCACACCGCCAGCACGGCCGCGTCGAGTTCGTCCTGGGTGGGTGTGACCTCGCTGGCGCCGTTGGCCAGCAGGAGCACCGTGTCGTTGGTGGAGCAGGAGCCGTCGACGTCGAGGCGGTCGAAGGTCATGCGGGTGGCGTTGCGCAGGGCCCGGTCCAGCTGTTCGGGTGTGGCCACGGCGTCGGTGGTGAGCACCACCAGCATGGTCGCCAGCGACGGCGCCAGCATGCCCGCCCCCTTGGCCATGCCGCCGACGTTCCACTTGTCGCGGTGGTGGAACGCCGCCTCCTTCGGCACGGTGTCGGTGGTCATGATGGCGTGTGCGGCGTCGGTGCCGCCGGACAGGCCGCCGCCCATTTCGTGCACGATCTCGGTGACGCCGGGCAGCAGCTTGTCCATCGGCAACCGGTCGCCGATCAAACCCGTCGAGCAGACCGCGATTTCACCGGCACCGGTCTCGGTTCCCCAGTTGCTCAACGCCTTCGCCAGCTCCTCGGCGGTGGCGTGGGTGTCCTGGAACCCGCCCGGTCCGGTGCAGGCGTTGGCGCCGCCGGAGTTGAGGATGACCGCGCGCAGCTGCCCGCCCTTCAGCACCTGCTGCGACCACAGCACGGGTGCGGCCTTCACCTTGTTGCGGGTGAAGACACCGGCCGCCGAATACTCCGGCCCTTCGCTGAAAACCAGAGCCAGATCCGGCTTTCCGCTGGCCTTGATGCCCGCGGCGATCCCGGCGGCGCGGAAGCCCAGCGGCGCCGTCACGCCTTGGTTCCGAACCAACTTTCCGCTGGCGGTATCGGTGGATGTCACGGTGCCACTCCTACGGTGGAAAGTCCGGCGGTCTCGTCGAAGCCGAGCGCCAGGTTCATGGACTGCACCGCGGCGCCCGCGGTGCCCTTGGTCAGATTGTCGACGGCGCCGATCACCACCAGCAGCCCGGCGTCGGCGTCCACCGTGACCTGCAGGGTGACGGCATTGGAGCCGAGCACCGAACCGGTCTGCGGCAGGACGCCTTCGGGCAGCAGGTGCACGAACGGCTCGTCGGCATAGGCTTTTTCGTAGACCGCGCGGGCCTGTGCGGCGTCCACGCGGGTGGGGGCGGTGCAGGTGGCGAGGATGCCGCGCGGCATCGGCGCCAGCACGGGGGTGAACGACACCGCGACATCGGCACCGGCGACTGCCGCGAGATTCTGGGCGATCTCGGGGGTGTGCCGGTGCGCGCCCGCGATGCCGTAGGCGCGCACGGAACCCATGACCTCCGAACCCAGTAGTCCCACATCGAGTTTGCGGCCCGCACCCGAGGTTCCGCTCACGGCAACGATATTCACCCGTGGCTCCACGATTCCGGCGGCCACCGCGGGCGCCAGCGCCAGGCTCGACACGGTCGGATAGCAGCCGGGCACCGCGATGCGGGTGGCGCCGCGCAGCCGGTCGCGGGCGCCGGGTAGCTCCGGCAGACCGTAGGGCCAGCTGCCCGCGTGCGGGGTCTTGTAGTACTTCTCCCACGCCGCGGCATCGGTGAGCCGGAAGTCGGCACCGCAGTCGATGATCACCGTGGACTCGGGGAGCGCCTGCGCGATGGCCGCCGACTGCCCGTGCGGCAGCCCGAGGAACACCACATCGTGCCCGGCCAGCGTCTGCGGCGTCGTCTCGACCAGAATCCGCTCGGCCAGCGGCAGCAGATGCGGCTGCAACTCCCCCAGCGCGGTCCCCGCATTCGAGCCCGCGGTCAGCGCCCCGATCTCGAGGCGCACCGATCGATAGGCCGGATGCCCCAGCAGCAAACGCAGCACTTCACCGCCCGCGTATCCGCTCGCACCAGCCACCGCGACCCGCAGCACGGGCCCACCCGAGGTATCCGCCATGTGATGATTATGCACGATCGTGCAAGCTCATACACAACCGGGTGGGGGCCGCCCCCGGAAGGGCCGATACCTTGAAGGTTCAATGCAGGAGGCCCCGCCCGACGACACTTCGGCCGGGGCCGAAGCATTCCGTCCGTACGGTCGCGCCATGACTGCGATCGGAGAGACGGAACTGTTCCGCTGCCTGCATCGGGGAGAGCAGCCCCTGGTACTGCCCAATGCGTGGGACTACTGCTCGGGCGCGGCGCTGGTCGCGGCGGGGTTTCCGGCGGTGGGCACCACCAGCCTGGGCGTCGCCGCCGCGGCCGGACGCCCGGATGCCGCCGGTGCCACCAAGGACGAAACCCTCTCCCTCGCACGGCGACTCGTGCGGCTTCCGGTGCCGGTCACCGTCGACATCGAGGGCGGTTTCGGCACCGATCCGGCGGAGGTGGCGGACTTCGCCGACACCCTGGCCGCACTGGGGGTGGCCGGGATCAATATCGAGGACGGCCGTCCGGGCGGCACGCTCGCCGATCCCGCGCACCACGCCGAGCTGGTCGCCGCGATCAAGGCCCGCACGCCGGAGGTGTTCGTCAATGCCCGCGTCGACACCTACTGGCTGAACATCGACCACGATTCCACCCTCGACCGTGCCGAACAGTACCGATCGGCCGGAGCCGACGGCATTTTCGTGCCGGGCCTGCGCGAGCCGGACGACATCCGCCGCGTGGTGGCCGCAATCCCGTTGCCGCTCAACGTCTTGTCCCTTCCCGGCGGTCCCTCCGTCGCCCAGCTGGGTGCACTCGGTGTGCGCCGGGTAAGCACCGGCGGACTGCTGTTCCGCGCCGCCATCGCCGCGGCCGTGGGCACCGCGCGAGCGGTCCGTGCGGGTCGGCCATCGCCGAACGTCCCGAGCTACGCCGACATTCAAGCCTTGATCGACGATCCACGCCGCCGTTGGTGTCAGGATGCTTCGGGGTCGACCTCGGTGAACACGAGCGGCGACGAAGTTGCCACGCCGAATGGTGAGATATCGCTTCGAATCGAGTAGGCGACCGCGCGGAACTCCGCCGACCGGGACGCGGCAGATCGAACCGCCTGCTCAGCAGTGAAATTCGGGTCGACGGCTCCTAGGCGATCCGCGATTGGCAGGGCCTCGGGTATCCCCAGATCGGAGGCTATGGCGAAAGCCGTTTCCCAGTAACGACGAGCGTCGGCGATGCGCACATTCTGTAAATACGACAACGCGATGCCGTCGCAGGCCAGCACCTCTTCATAGGGCGATACGGTCGACCGGGAAATGCCGAGCGCCCGGCTGTAGTGCACGAGTGCGGTGTGATGCTGCCCCCGCCACCGGTGGACGTTACCCAATCCCAGATGGGCATAGCATTCCGGAATCAGATCCCTGTTTCGCTCGGCGAGCGCCAAGGCTCTTCTCAAGTTGTCGAGTGCCGCCTCGTGCTGCCCCAAATGATAATGCGCGATGCCGATCTGCACCCAGAGCCAGTTGTGAAACAGGGTGTGCGGCAACATCGGTGCCAGAGTTTCGCGAGCGTCCTCCAGGTGAACAAGGGCCTGCTCGTACCGGCCCGTCCGCAGACGGGTCTCTCCCGCCCGGATCAGGGCGGAGGCGCGTAGATACAGATTTGTGGTGTCGTCCGCGACGCGCAGCGCCCGCCGAAGACACGACAGCGCCTCCTCGTGATACCCCATCACCTTGTACACGAGCCCCAAACCATTGAGCGCGTGGCCTTCGAAGAACCGGTCACCACCGATGCGCGACAACAACAAGGCGCCGTGATAGCTGATCAAGGCATCGCGATAACGACCCAAACGGAAATAGACAAGACCACAGTGGTGCATTGCCCGGATCTCGGCGGCACGGTCGCCTCGCGCGTGGGCCAGTTGCACGGCCTCGTTCAGCACCGAAAGGGCTTGCCTGCCATGGCGGGTCCGCCAGAGCGTGAATCCGAGATTGGTCAGCAGGCGGCACTCTTGTTCCTGTTCCCCGGTGCGGCGAGCGACTTCGATCGCATCGGAATGCAATTTGATCGCGTCGTCCGAGCACTGCAGGCCGGTCAGGAATTGCCACAGAATCTCGGAGAACTGCTTCGTGTAACCCGGCCAGCACACCCGCGCCGCGTACTTCGCGACGGCCAGGAGGTTGGGCCGTTCGCTGTGCAACCAGGCCATGCAATCGTGCGGATCGGTCAGTGCGGGGATCGGCGTCGTAGGCTCGAGTGGATCGAGGGAACGCACCGAATCGTCGGGAAACAGCGTCGTGCTGGCGGTCCAGGCGGCGTACCGGTAATGATCGAACAACCGCGTCAAGGCGGCTGCGCGACCGGGGTCGGATGGGCGAGTCAGCGTCGCCGCGAAATCTCTGACCAGATCGTGAAAGCTGTAGCGCCCCGAGACGACCTGCTCCAGCAGGTGGACATCGACCAGCGCCTCCAGGATCTGTTCGGCGACATCGACATCGATGTCGGCCAGGGCGGCGGTGGCATAGGCGTCGAAATCCGGCCCGGGATGCAGTCCGAGCAGCCGGAATACCCGCTGTTGATCGACGGGCAGATCCTTGTAGCCCACGGTGAGAGCGGCGGTCACGCTGCGCGAGCCCGCGCTGAGATGATCGAGCCGACGACGCGGTTGTCGCAACCGCTGCGCCAGCTCACCGACGCGCCAGGCCGGACGCGCACGAAGTCGGCCGGCCGCGATACGGATCGCCAGCGGGAGACGTCCGCACAGTCGGACGATCTCCTCCACAGCCTCGGGTTCTGCGGCCACTCGATCGTCACCGACGATTGTCGCGAACAAGCCCACCGCGTCCTCGAGCGGCAGAACGCCCAGCGACAATGTCCGGCATCCCTCCAGGTCGATCAGTCGGCGCCGGCTGGTGACCAGGACGAAACACGTGGGCGTGCCGGGCAGCAGCGGCCGCACCTGATCGGCGTCGGCCGCGTTGTCCAGCACGATCAGCGCCGAACGGACCGCAAGCTTGCTGCGCCACAGGGCCGCCCGCGCATCGAGATCACCGGGGATCACCTCGCCCGGGACTCCGATCGCCCGCAACAGCGTGTCGAGCGCTGCCGCCGGCTCGGTGGGCTCCTGCTCGGCGGCGTGGCCGTGCAGATCGATATAGAGCTGTGCGTCCGGGTAGCGGCTGCTGAGCTGGTGAGCCGCGTGCACCGCCAGTGTCGTCTTGCCGACCCCGGCCATGCCGTCGACGGCCTCCACCAGCACGGTCGCCGGAGCCGTATCCCGCGGTATGGCGGCCATCAAGCGCGCCATCTCGTCCTTGCGACCGGTGAAGTCCGCGATATCGCCCGGCAGCTGATTTCTGCTGACCAACACCTCGGGATGCGTGTATTCGGATTGCTCGAATTCACCGCGAAGTATTTGCTGTTGCAGCTTCCGAAGCTCGGGCCCGGGCTCGATCCCCAGCTCCTCGGTGAGCCGGCGTCGAATGTCCTGGAATACCTCCAGGGCTTCGGCCCGGCGACCGCAGCGATACAACGCGAACATGAGCAGCGCCCGGAACCGCTCCTGCAGCGGATGCGCCGCCACCAATTGCGTCAGTTCGGCGACCGCGTCGGCATACCGATGCAGGTCGATCTTCGTCGCCGCGCGGCACTCGAGGGCCGACAGGTACCGTTCCGACCACCGTCGTCGTTCGGCCTCGATGAACGGGCCGTCCAGACCGGTGAACGGCTCACCGCGCCAGAGCTCGAGCGCCGCCTCGATCTTTTCGGCCGCGGCGCCGTAATCCCCATGGCGCCTGCACAGTTCCGCCGTGGCCATGTGTCGTTCGAACACCACGCAATCCAGCAGCGAGGGATCGCCCCGCAACACATACCCTCGCTCGGTCCACAGCAGGGCGGGCCCCGGCTCGTCCGGCTCGCGCCCGAGCGCCAGGGCCCGGCGCAACCGGCTGATATAGGTCTGGATCGCGTTGCGCGCATCTCCCGGCCGATGCTCGCCCCAGACCGCATCGATGATCGAATTCACCGATAGCGGACGGTTCATTTCCAGCAGTAGCGTCACGAAAACGGCTTGCTGCCGGGCCTGCCCGAGATCAATAGTTTGCTCATCCCGCGACGCCGTGACCGGACCGAGCACACCGTATCGAATCTGCCTCTCCGCCAACATAACCTTCCCTCCCCATCGCACACCCCGCGCAGTCAGCCTAAGCGCAACCAAGACCGGGAGCCACCCACTGCAACCGGAAAGAGCAGCCTGTTAGGCGATAGTTCAGTGGCAGGTACGCAACCGCAGGAAGTCTGGATGGTGTGCAAGGTCGCCGAAGGTACAGAAAGGAAATCTTCACGACGGAAACACCGAGTCTCTCGAGACTTCCTCGAGGAAACCGGCAAGTTGTCACCGCCACAGTGGACTTCGTTCTCCGCACTCCCGAGCGGCGGTCCGGGAAGTGCGACACATCGTTCGAGAGGCCGATTGTGAGAAATCTGATCAAGACGCTGGGAACAGCGTCGGTCATTGCCAATGCCGCAATTTACGGCACGGACTTCTTCTGCGCGACAGTACAGCGCCCGGCCATGGCCCGGATCGATGACCGCACCCTCACGGCCACCATGGGCCACATTCATAGATACGGAGACGAGCGGATGCCGATACCCGGCGCAATCGGCGCGGTGACGTCGGCGGTGTGTGCTGCCGCGGCGATCCACGATCGCAATACGGTTCCCGCTGTGTCCGCGAGCATTTCGACCGCGGCATTGCTCATTTGGTTGGGCATCTATGCCACGATCAGCGCCCCCGTGAACAAGAAGCTGAAGCAGGCGGCCGCCGCCGGTGCCGTCTCCCCCGACGCCCGGGCACTACAGCACAAGTGGGACAGCGTCATCAATGCCCGTGTCGCGTTGCAGGGCTCGGCACTGACCGGGCTGTGCATCGCGATTATCCACGCCTAGGCTCAGGCGGAACTCAGTGATCGAATTCAGATTGTTAGGACCTGTCGAGCTCCGAGTGCTGGGAAGGCGTGTCGACCTGGGGCCTCCCCGGCAATGCGGCATTCTGGCGGCATTGCTGGCCGAACCGGGACGTCCGCTCTCGATCGAAGCGCTGATCGATCGGGTCTGGGACGATGAACCTCCGGGTGCCGTGCGCAGTGTCGTATACACCTACATCGCGCGGCTGCGGCGGGCATTGAAAGCGGCAACCGAATGCACCGGCCGACCGGTGACCGTGTCCCGAAATGGCGGAGGGTATTTCGTGGACGTGCGGCCCGACCAAATCGACCTGTCGAATTTTCGCGCCCTGACCGACGGCGCCCGCGCGTTACCGGCCGACGACCCGCTGCGCGCCGAATATCTGGCACGTGCCCTGCAGCTGTGGCGCGGAGAGGCCCTGGCCGGATTGACCAGCGGGTGGGCCCGCCGGTTCAGCGACACACTTCGACAGCTCAAACACGAGACCATCGCGGAATGGGCCGACGCGGAACTTCGCGCCGGCCGCCATGCCCGGGCCATCGTCGAACTGCGCAAGGCACTGCTCGACGAGCCGCTCGCGGAGGAATTGCACGAGCGGCTCATCCGCGCGTATTACCTGGGTGGGCAGACCGCCGAGGCGCTGCGCCAATACGATCGCGCCCGCCGCTGCATCGCCGACGAACTCGGTGCCGACCTGGCACCGACCCTGCGCGTGCTGCACACGATGATTCTGCAGGGCCGCCCGCCCATCGTGCCGGGTAAGCCGCCCGGTCCCGCCGAGCCCCGGCCGGCTCGGCGACCGGCGACCAGACCGGCCACCGCACCCGAGAACGCCGTCGCACCCGACCAGGCACCCGATCTGCTGCCCATGGACGTCCTCGACTTCGGTGGGCGAGACCGCGAGGTCGTGTGGCTCGACGAGGCACTGTCGCGTCGCGCCGACGCTCGTCCGATCCTCATCACCGGCGGCCCCGGTGTGGGTAAGACGGCACTCGCCGTCCGAGCCGCACACATCCTGCGACCAGCGTTTCCCGATGGATGTCTCTATGCCGATCTGCGCGGCACCAGCGCGCTGCCCGCCCATCCGGGGACGATTCTCACCAGGTTCCTGCGGGCGCTCGGCACGTCCTCCGGCGCGATCCCGGCCGATCTCGACGCCCGCGCCGAGGCCTACCGAAATCGCGTGGCGGGTCGCCGGATCCTGATCGTCCTGGACGACGCCGCGAACGAGGAGCAGCTGCGGTTGCTGTTGCCCGGGGGCCGCGGCAGCGTGGCGCTCATGACGAGCCGGACCTGCCTCGCCGTCGCGGGGATGTGCCGGCACACGGTACGAGAATTGTCGGTCGCGGACAGCGTGGAGATGCTGTGCCGCATCGTCGGGCGAGCCCGGGTGCTCGGCGAACGGGACGCGGCCGAAGAACTGGCCGGCTACTGTTCGGGCCTGCCGTCCGCCCTGCGCATCGTCGCGAGCCGGATGACGAGCCGACCGCATCGAACCTTCGACCAGCTGGCCGCCCGGCTTGCCGACGAGACGAATCGCCTGGACGAATTGTCCTTCGGCTCAATGGATATGCGCGCCTATATCGACTCGAGCTACGACAGGCTCGACCGCAGAGCCGCGCGCATGTTCACCCACCTCGGCAGCAATCTGCGGCCCGGCACGATCATCACCGCGTCGCCCGGTCTCGGATTCGACCGTATGATCGACGCCGAGGAGGCGTTGGATCGGCTGGTCGATGCGCACCTGCTGAATGTCGTCGGCCGCGACCCACTCGGGCGAATCCAGTACAGCATGCTCGACGTGTACCGGATCTATGCCGCGGAGCGGGGTCGTCGCCTGCCCCGGGCGGTCTCCACCGCATCGCTGACAGACCATCTCCAGGTGATCACCAATTGAATTCAGGGTCAGGGAACAGATCATGTCCACAGAGGTTGACCGAACCACCGAATATCCGTTCTCGGCGGCAGCGTTCCACGATGCTGTACTGAATCGGGCGTACTGGGAGGCGCGGATCGCCGAGGTGGACGGCGAGGATGCGACATTGGATTCCTTCGAATCCGACGGCGCCACCGTGCGTTTGGCCGTCTCGAAGCTCATTCCCCCGGAGCGGATGCCGGACAAAGCAGCGCTGTTGCGCCCCTCCGGTGTCCGGTTCGAATACCGCGAGTCGTGGTCGGCTCTGGTCGACGGATGCTCCGAGGGGCACATGGACGGCCGCGTCGTCGGCGCACCGATCACGGTCTCGGCCGATTTTCGTCTGCGGGGCGATGATTCGCGATGCGTACTCCACTTCGCGGGCACGGTCACGGTCCACATCCCGGTCCTCGGCAAGCCGATCGAGGCGCGGATGATCGACGGTGTCCGGGAGGAAGCCGCCGATACAGCCTGTTTCACCGAACAATGGCTGCGAGCGCACAGAAGAGACAGCTGATGTCCGGATGGTTCGTCATCACCGGCGCATCGTCCGGGTTGGGTTCGGCAACAGCGAAGGAACTCGCCCGGGCCGGGCACAACACGATCCTGGCGTGCCGCGATCCCGCCCGCGCGGAAGCTGCCGCGCAGGAGATCCGCTGCGCCGCCTCGGATGCGCAGGTGCAGACCGTCATCGTCGACCTCGCCTCGATCTCGTCGGTTCACCGTGCGGCACAGATCCTCGCGGAGCAGCCACTGGCCGGAATCATCTGCAACGCAGGCTTGCAGATCGTGCACGGCGTCCGGGAATCGGCGGACGGGTATGAACTCACCTTCGCGACGAACCACCTCGGCCATTTCCAGTTGGTCACCGAGCTGGCCGGCGGACTGCCCGCCGGGTCACGA
The DNA here is from genome assembly GCF_015477765.1 of Nocardia transvalensis. Lineage (GTDB taxonomy): Bacteria > Actinomycetota > Actinomycetes > Mycobacteriales > Mycobacteriaceae > Nocardia > Nocardia transvalensis_A. Next base: position 87,143 of record NZ_JADLQQ010000005.1, read on the forward strand.
ATCCTGGTGGTGTCCAGCGACGTTCATCAAGGCCCGCGAAAGTCGATGGGCTTCCCGGCACCGGTGTGGATGCACCCGAAGGATCTGGCCGACGTCGGCGTGCAACGCGATCGCGCCTCCGGCCGCGCCGGGCGCGTGCGCTACGCTACGTCCAAACTGGCCAATGTGTACTTCGCGTACGAGCTGGCCGAGCGTCTGCGCCCGCGCGGAATCGCCGTCAACGCCTTCAATCCGGGTCTGATGCCGGAGACCGGGCTGTCGCGCGACTATCCGGCACCGATGCGGCAGTCCTATCGGTTGCTGGCGCCGATGGTCCGGCGCCTGATGCCGATCGGGCGCAGCGTGGCGCAGTCCGCCGCCGATCTGGCCTGGCTTGCCACCGCCCCCGAGCTCGCCGAGGTCACCGGTCGCTACTTCACCGGCAGGACGCCGGTGGCGAGCGCGCCGGCCTCCTACGACAGGCAGCGCGGCGACCTGCTGTGGCGGACCTCGGAAGAGCTCGTGCGGCAGGTGTGAGCGAAGCTCAATCCCGCAGTGCCGCAGCCACGATCACGCCACCGGCCAGTCCCGCCGCGGTCAGCAGCTCCCAGGCATCCGGATGTCCGGTAGCGCCGAGGCGACGGCGCTTGTTCAGCGTCACCGACGCATCGACGAGTTCGACTGCGACACCGAGCACGAACCAATGCCGAACCGGTTGCCGTCGGCGCAGCGACCACAGCGTGCCGATACCGATCACGGCATCGCGCAGTCCGAGCGCCCGCATCGGCAGGCGCACCGTCGCGGTGTCGGCCTCGCCGGTCCACGATCCGGCCACGAGCGCGGGCGCGGCGAACATCGACGTGCCGATCAGTACTCGTGCCAGGCCTTGGGACCAGGCCATCTGCTTCACCAGGGGCTGCGCTCGCCGCACGAGCCGGACCTCATCCATATCCCTCTCCTGCTCAGGATTGCTGCCTGTACGTGACCGACTCGTCGACGACCACGACGATCTTGCCGCGGGTGTGGCTGCCCTGGCTCAGCCGATGCGCCTGCGCGGTCTCGCGCAGCGGGAAGGTGTGGCTCACCTCGACCTTCACGGCGCCGTCGGCCGCCATCCGGGCGACCGTCGCGAGGTCGGGCCCGTGCGGCCGGGCCAGCACGTAGTGCCCACCCGCGGAACGGACGCCGGGGTCGACGACGGAGGCCAATCTGCCGCCCGGCCGCAGCAATGGCCCCAGCGTGCGCAACGTCCGCTTGCCGGCGGCGTCGAGAACCGCGTCGACTCCGCCGGGAGCAAGCGCCGCAACCGATTCCGCCAGTCCGCGACGGTAATCGACCGGCTCGGCACCGAGCGATTTCACGAACTCGTGGTTGGGCGGACTTGCCGTTCCGATCACTCGCGCGCCGAGGTTCACCGCGATCTGGACCGCGACACTGCCCACCCCGCCCGCCGCGGCATGGACCAGCACGGTCTGTCCCCGCCGCACGTCCAGAGCGCGCACCAGCGCCTGATACGCCGTGATACCGGCCAGGGGCAGCGCCGCGGCCTCGAGCCAGCCCAGCCGGGCGGGTTTGCGGGTGACCGCGCGGGTGGGCACCACCGCGATCTCACCGAACGTGCCGCGGGACAGGTAATCGTCGAGCTGAAATCCGATCACCTCGTCGCCCGCGGCGAATTCGGTGACACCGATGCCGACGTCGACGACGACACCCGCAAAGTCGCCGCCCGGGACCACCGGAAAGACGGTGTCGCACACCGAATCCAGATATCCCTCGCGTGCCTTCCAGTCGACGGGATTGACCGCCGCGGCCTTGATCCGGATCTTCACACTGTCCAGGCCCATCTTGGGTTCGGGCAGGTCGCCGTATTCCAGGACGTCCGCATCGCCGAAGCGGCGGTAGAACACTGCTTTCATCGTTACTCCTCGACGAGGTCGACCGGGCGACGGGCGACACTCATATAGGTGGCCGAGACATCGGGGGTTCGCAGGAAGATCAATCGGCCGTCGCGCCGCTGACCGAGGATCGACAGTCCGCGCATCTTGTCCACCGGCACCAGCCCGGCGTCCGCGAGATACCGTCGCATCTCCTTCGGCGTGATGAAGTCCTGCCAGCGATGCGCCCCGCGCGGCACGATCCGGGTGAGGTATTCGGGAATCCAGATCATGACCAGACGCGACAGCGGCGTCCGGTTGATCGTGTCGTAGAGGAACAGGCCCCCGGGCATCAGCACGCGGGCGATCTCGCCTATCGTCCGCGCCGGATCCTCGACGTGTTCGAGGACGTCCACACAGGTGACGACGTCGAAACAGCGGTCGTCGTAGGGTAATTCCTCGGCCTTCCCCACGGTGTAGTCGATGCGCCTGCCGGTCTGTTCGGCGTGCCGGCGCGCGGCGTCGATCAGTCGCGGCGACGGGTCGATCCCGCAGACGTCGGCACCGCGCTCGCACAGGAACTCGGTGGTGAAACCGCCGCCGCAGCCGACGTCGAGAACCCGCTTGCCCGTCCACTCCCCGACGAAGCGGTCGAAATATCGAAACCGCGGGCCCTGGAACGACGCCAGGCCCCGCATCCGCGAGTCGCGGTCCCACCAGCTGTCGGCGAATGCGCCGAAGAAATAGTCGTCGTTCACGGTGTGATCGGTCATCGGTTCTGCACTTCCGTACTCGACAGCGGTGGGGCCGGTGTGCGCCACCGTTTCGCATAGGCGATCTGGTCGCGCTCGGCGATGCGGAACGCCAGCGTCGGCCAGACGAGCCGCATGAACATCTCCCGCGCGGCGATCAGCAGCGGATGCTCCACCGCGCCCATCCGGCCGATCAGCCAGGCGACGCGTTGCATCGAGGCGGTGCGGCCGCGCCGGTCTCGCTCATAGCGCCGCAGTGCGCGCGCGGGATCGTCAGGGCGGGCACCGAGCCGGTCGGCGAGCACGAGCGCATCCTCGAGCGCCTGGCACGCGCCCTGACCGATATTGAACGTGATCGGGTGCGCCGCATCGCCGAGCAACGTGACGCGGCCGGTTCCCCAGCGCCGGTCCGGCTTTCGGTCGAGCACGTCGCTGCGGATGATCTCCGTCTCCGGCGTGGCCGCGAGGATGTCCTGGACCGGCGGCATCCACCCGCGATGACGATCGGCGAGCAGTGCCGCGACGCCGGGCCCGTCGTGACCTCCGGGCGGGCCGTTGGCCACGCTCATCCAGTGCACGACACCGGGCGCGACGTCGTAGAAGGTGAATCGGGTGCCGCGACCGAAGAGTGCGTAGAAACTGCCGGGCGGGATCAGCTCGTGCTCCAGGTATCCCTTACCGCGCCAGGCGATATAGCCGTTGAACCGGGGCGGCGCGGCACCGAGCAGCCCGGCGCGCACCACACTGTGGATGCCGTCGGCGCCGATGAGCACGTCGCCGCGCTCGTACCGCCCGTCGGCGAGCCGCACGGTGACACCGTCCGTGTCCTGGGTGAAGCCGACCACCCCGGCCCCGGTGCGCACCGGGTCGCCCGCCAGCGCACGACGCAGGATCGCGTGCAGGACCGATCGCTCTACGGCGAGGGTCGGCCGACCGTACTCGGCCACGAAGTCACCGACCGGCCACGCGCCGAATATCTCGCCCCGCCAAGTGCCGAAGTGGCAGATCCGCTGTGCGGGTGCGGTTTCCAGTACGGCGTCGGCGACGCCGAGACGGTCGAGCGCGATCGTGCCGTTGGTCCAGATGTGCAGTCCGGCACCACCATCGCGCAGGGCATCGGCGCTTTCGAACACACTGACCTGGAAACCCTTGTGTTGCAGGGCAACTGCGGCGGCCAGGCCGCCTATGCCGCCACCGGCGACGAGAACACGCCGCACCGGTTCCGCTGACATCGCCGTATCTCCTTCACCGCCGGCGGGAATGGTGATCCCAGTGTGGGCCGGGCTGTTTGACGACTATCTCGAGCACACCTCGAGGAACTCGCCGTCATCGACGAGTTCCTCGAGGACCCCTCACATGTCCTCCCGGTGCCAGCCAGCCGAGCCCGAGCGCGGAGAGCACGCTCGACTCGACGCCGATCCCCCATCGCTCGGCAATGAGCCCGTCGGCCAGGCGCCAGATCACGACGCCGTGGAACTCGATCGCCTCACCCGTCGGCGGCAGGCCCAGGAACTCACCGAGATGTGTTCCGCGCCAAGTATTGTGGATGACGACATACTCCCGGTGGGCGCTCATCGCCTCGATCGTGACGTGCAGGTCCGGAAATCCGGTGCGCAATCCGGCGATGGTGTACCTGACCCCGTCGCGTCCCTCGGGCGCGCCCGGTAGCGGCTGGTGATCGATCACGTCGGGCCGGTAGATCTCGTCGACGACGGAGAAGTCGCCGCGGTTGACGAACTCGTCGAAGACGCGGCGGATGACGGCCTTGTTGTACTCCTCATCCATGGCGCTCCGCCCGCGGTGGTGTGGGCGCCTCCCATTCCAGGGTCAGCCCCGCGTAGACGTAGCGGCTGGCCTCGACGCCGAGCAGCAGCACCGTGGCGCCGGGACGGATCCTGCCGCTCACCCAGCCCGCATCCAGTGCCAGCGCAACCGCGGCCGCACCGGTCGCACCGACGTCGGAGAGGTTCTCCACGAGGCATTTCTGCAGGGCGGCCTGGTCCGCACCGGAGATGCCTGCGGCGTCGAATCCCTCCGCGAAGTATTCCGCGTTGCCCTCCGGCAGGACGCAGGCGTCGATGTCGGAGATCGCCAGCCCGGTGCGGGCGAGCATGTCGCGCAGGGCGGTGTGGAAGACCTGCGGGCCGACCGTGGCCGTGCCCGCGACATCGAGTTCGATCTCCACCAGTCGCTTGCGCCGCGCCTGCTCCGCGGCGGGCAGATCGGTACCGCCACCGACGATCCGCATGCCGGGCCTGCGCTGTCCCCCCAGGCACTGGGTGGCGAAGACGTGCAGGCCGGGCTTTCGCGGCGGCGGGTGCTGGGCATCCGCGCGCAGCACCACGGCACCGGCACCGTCACCGAAGGTGTAGAGACAGAGCCGATCTCGCATCCGAACCCGCTGCGGATCCTTGCCGAGGTACACGGGAACGAGCAGCGGCGAGATCGACTCCGCACCGATCACCACCGCGGTGTCGTAGGTGCCGTCGGCGAGCAGCCGCCGCGCGTAGTCCACGCCCTGCACGAATCCCGCGCACGCCGCCCGGAACTCCATCGCAGCACAGTGTGGCAGACCCAGCTGCTCCTGGACGTAGGTCACGGCCGCGGGCAGGGGATACTCCGGGCTGGCCGTCGACATGATCAGCAGATCCACCTCGTCCGGATCCACCGCGGCCCGGTCGAGCGCCTGTTGTGCGGCCGCCACGGCCATCGCCGAGGTACCGGTTCGGTGCGAGCCGGTCTCGGGGTCGGCGATCCAGTACCGGGAGCGGACCTGGATGCCGTCGGCCACCTCCTCGGGCAGCGGTCCGCACAGCCGCGCCAGCCGGGCGTTGTCGATGGGTTCGCCGGGCACGTGTGCGCCGGTGCTGAGGACGGACACATGCCGGTCGGTCGTACTGGGCATGGTGGATCACTCCGTTTCACGATGAAGTAGGCGGGCGCAGGACCAGGCCGGTGTGCGTGCCGCCGAGTGACGAGGAATTGATAAGCGCTGGGCCGCACGGGAATCCGTTCTTCCAGCTCGCGACGGCCAGCGCCGCGCACAGCTGCGCCCCGGCGCCGCCGGGCTCGCCCAGCACGCGCTTGGGGCGTTCGACGCGACAGGAATCCGGCAGACCGAGCCGAGCGATCGCGCGGTTCTCCGGGTTGTCGGCCACGTGCAGGCCCGCCGCGTTGGCCCAGACGGCAGCGAGTCGATCGGGCCGCAACCGCGCCTCCCCGAGCGCCTCGCGCATGGCCCGTTCCAGGCCGCGACCACGCGGATCCCAGCGGGCGATGCCGACGGCGTCGGAGGTCGTCGCGTATCCGCCCACCTCGGCGAGAATTCGGGCGCCGCGCGCACGCGCGAGCGAGGCTCGCTCCAGCAGCAGGGTGATGCTGCCCTCCGCGAGCAGGTAGTCGCGGCCCGAGCGCCCGCCGAACAGCGACAGACCACGGTAGGCGTCGGTCGCATAACTCGACAGCTCGTCGACGGCGCAGCACAGCACCGCCTCCGCCCGCCCCGCGCGCAGCAGGTCGGTGGCGATCGTCAACGCCGCGGCACCGGCCGAATGTCCCACGGCCGCCGTGGATGTCGGGCCCTTGGCGCCGAGCACCATGGCCACCTGGCCCGCGGCCGCGTTGAAGACGGTGTTGGGGAAGAAGGCCGGATTGGCCATCGACGGCCCGCCCTCGACGACCGGCAGGAAGAAGTCCCCGATGCTCTGGATCGGGCCGATTCCGGTGCCGAGTACGACACCGACCCGTTCGTCGGCGTCCAGTCCGGCATGCTCGAGCGCTCCCCGGCAGGTCGCCACCGCGAGCTGTCCGAGCCGATCCATCCGGCGTCGTTGCCTCGGTGCGGTGTAGCGCGTCATGTCGGCGGTGATCCGGGCGACCCGCAGGCCGTCTTCGTCACGGCCGAGGCGGATTCCGGCGCGATAGGCCTGCCAGAGTTCGTCGATCGAGGTTCCGGCCGGGCTCACCGCCGCGATGCCGGTGACCGCCACGTCGTCCACGGGGAATCGGGTTCTCGGGCGGGTGCGGGTTCCCGGGCGGGCGTAGGCGACTGTGGCGTTGGCTCCGGCGAAGGCGAAATTGTTCGACAGCGCGACGTCCATGGCCAGCGGGCGACCTTCGTTGGGTGCGGCCTCCAGCCCGCAGCCGGGGTCGGCACCGGTGAATCCCGCTGTGGGAGGGGCCCATTGGTCCTCCAGCGCCTTGATCGTCACGATCGCCTCGACCGCACCGGCCGCACCGAGCAGATGCCCGATCATCGACTTCGTACTGCTCAGCACCACCTGCTGGGCGGCGGTGCCGAGTGCCGAGCGCACCGCATTGCTTTCCGCCGAGTCGTTTTTCGGCGTGCCGGTCCCGTGCCCGTTGATGTACGCGACGTCGGCACCGGTCAGACCGGCCTCGCACAACGCACTGCGGATCGCGCGTGCCGCGCCCTCACCGGCGGGGTGCGGGGCGGTCGCGTGATAGCCGTCGGCGGACATGCCGTAGGAGAGGATCTCGGTCAGGATCGGGGCACCGGCGGCGAGCGCGATATCGGCACGAACGACGACGAGCATCCCGCTCCCCTCGCCCAGCGACAAGCCGTCGCGACTGCGCGAATACGGCGCGGCCGGGCGCGCGGACAGCGACTCGACACTGCCGAATCCCACGTACGCCATCTCGGTCAGCGCATCGCTGCCGCCCACCAGCATCGCGTCCGCACGCCCGGCACGAATGATCTCGACGGCGTGGGCCAAGGCGTGCGCACTCGATGCGCAGGCGGTGTTGACCGTCAACACCGGGCCTCGAAGTCCGAATGCCGCGCTCAGCACCTCCGCGATGACATGCGGCGGCACCAGCAGCAGATGTTTGTCGTCGCGCGGATTCGCGCCCTGCCCCCGTGTCCGCCGCAAAACCCTTTCGCCGCTGCGTATTCCGCCATTGCAGGTGCCGAGCGAGACGCCCCACCGCGTCGCGGGCACCGCGACGCCCGCGCCGGACATCGCCTCCTCCGCGGCGAGGAGCGCGAAATCCACGGCGGGCTCGGGATCACGCAGCCCGAGCCGGGTCAGATAGTCGTATTTCGGCCGACGCGATTCGGGGACTTCGCCGCCGATCGGTGCGTCGAACCCGTCCAGCGACAGACCGTGTATCGCGCCGATCGCCACGTTTCCCCGGCGCACCTCGTCCCACAGGCTCGCCACACCGATACCGTGTGCCGTCACCGCGCCGAGCGACGTGACGACGACCCGTGTATCCCGCTCGTCCATCTCGTGAGGTCCTCTCATCCGGCCTTGCTCAGCGCCAGCGCCACCGCCTGGCCCTCCAGTCCGCGGGCGAGCGCGAGAGCGCTGGTCGGGCACGACTGCCGGGCCGCACCCGGAACGAAATCCAGATCGCAACCCCGCGCCGGTGTCTGCAGGTTCTGCGTCGCGGGCACGATGCCCGAGTGCAGTGCCATGGCCGCGACCGCGGCATTGAGGGCGCCGGCGCCACCGACCAGATGTCCGGCCTGCGGTTTGACACTGCTGATCTGGGCGTGCCGTGCGGCCGGCCCCAAAGCGGCATGCAGGGCGCGGGTTTCGGTGACGTCACCGGCCGGAGTCGCACACCCGTGCGCGGCGATGTAATCGATCGAGTGCACCGAGTCGCCGGTGTCGGCGGCGGCGTATCGAATCGCCCTGGACAGGCCGCGGCCTTGCGGTTCCGGTGTGGGGGGACGCATTCCATCGTTTCCCGCACCGAATCCGGTGATCTCCGCGTAGCATCCAGCGCCACGTTTACGCGCCCGCTCCCGTTCCTCGACGACCAGCACGACCGCGCCCTCACCCAGCACGGACCCGCTGTGGTCCCTGTCGAAGGGCCGGAACGCACGCTCGCCCAACTCGTTTCGGTCGGTGAGTACGCCGAGCCCGTCCATCCGCGACATCGCCCACCAGGTCGTGGCGTCGTCGAAACCACCGGCCAGCGCCACATCGACCTCACCGCGCCGCACCGCACGCATCGCCCGACCGATGGCCGTCGCACCGGCATCCGCGGTACCCGCGTAGAAGCAATTCGCCCCCTGGATACCGAATTTCGACGACACGTGGAAAACGGCGCCGTTCTGCAGACCCTCCACGTAGGCCAGCGGCGGTATCAGCGTTCTGGCGTTCTCGCCGAGGGCACGCAGGTCGATCGTGCCGTCGGGCTTGCGGACGCTGTCGAGTTCGGCGATCGTCTCGTCACGGTGGCAGATGTCCTTGTTGCCCCCGAGGAACAACCCGGCGCGGTGGCCCAGTGCCGATTTCTCGATCCCCGCGTCGTCGAGTGCCAGCGAGGCCGCGGCCACGGCGAATTGATCGCCCCGCGTGGACATCTTGCGGGCCCGCGCGTTGAGGTACCGGGACGGATCGAAGTCGAGGATCTCCGCGCCCAGGTGGGTGCGCAGCGGGGCGGGGTCGAACAGCCGGAATCGCCGCACCGCTGTGCGGCCCGCCACGATGGCCGCCCAGTTCTCCTCCACACCGGTCCCGAGAGCGGTAATGATCCCGATGCCGGTGACCATGGCGCGGCGCGGCGCGGTCATGCGGGGCTCGTTCCGCGCGGGGACATCCGGACCAGCCGCAGTGTCCGTGCGCTCGCGACCACCCGGCCGTCGACCGTTGCCGTGCAGCACCAGAGCCCGGAGTCGGCGTCGTACCCGGCGGCCTCGACGGTGAACACGACCTGGTCTCCGGGGACGACGAACCGCCGGAAACGCACCGCCTCCGCTGTGCGCAACCGCCACTCGCCGGCGCCCGCCGCCCGGCCCGCGAGCGCGATCATGCCCTCCAGCAACAACACTCCGGGCATGATCGGATAGCGCGGAAAGTGATCGGCGAACACCGGCAGCGTTCCCGGGATATTCCGGATCGCGACGGCGCGGAGGCCGGGTTCGAGTTCGAGTATCCGGTCGAATCCCGGATCGGCGATCGATGCCGGTAGCACGGCGGCGGTCATAGCGAATCCTCCTGATAGGAAGCGAGGACGAGACTCGTATTCGACCCGCCGAAGGCGAGCGCGTTGATCAGGACGGCCGAGACGGGCATGGGCCTGGCGCGCCGGGGCACGTAGTCCAGATCCAAGGCGCGGTCCGGGGTTTCGAGGTTGATCGTCGGCGGCACGAGGGATTCGCGCATCGCTCCGATGCCGACGAGCACATTCAGCGCGGCCGCGGCGGCGGTCAGATGACCGGTCATCGACTTGGGCGAGGTGACGGCGAGGCGATACGCGTGGTCGCCGAACACCTTCTTGATCGCCCTGGTCTCCGACACATCATTGCCCTGGGTGCCGGTGCCGTGCGCGACGACGACGTCGATCTCGTCCGCGGCCAGGCCGGAGTCGGCGATCGCGGCCTCCATCGCCTCGATCGCGCCCGCCCCGTCCGGCGGCGAGTCGGTGATCCGCCAGGCGTTGAGACTCGATCCGTAGCCCAGGATTTCGGCGTGGATGTGCGCTCCCCGAGCCCGCGCCGACCGCAGTTCCTCGACGACGAACGCGACCGCGCCCTCGCCGATCACGAACCCGGAGCGGTTGTTGTCGAACGGACGCGACGCCGCGGGGGGATTGTCGTTGTACCGGTCGGTCATCGCGCCGAGCAGCGCGAATCCCAGAATGTCGGCCCAGGTGGTCAACGAGTCGTAGCCGCCGACAACCATGAGACGGGCGTCGCCGTCCTGGACGAGCCGCAATGTCTCGCCCATCGCATGGCCGGAACCCGAACAGGCCGTGTGGATCCCGACCATCGGGCCGGACGCGCCGAGCATGCGCGCCATCGCGTTCAACGCCACGTTCTGGTCGTCGGTCATGACCCGCCGCGGCGGCTGCGCCACGAACGCCGCAGGATTGCCGGATTCGCGTCGCACCCTGGCGATTTCGAGGAGGTGGTGCAGGTCGGGCCGTCCCACGCTGGCGCCCATGGCCACGCCGCGCTCGTCCGGCGGATACGCCACGGCGGCGCCGTGCGCGTCCGCCAGCGCCTCGGTCACGGCGGCGAGCCCGAACAGGCCGGGCCTGCCGACCCAGCGACGGTCGGTGCTCGGCGGGATCGCGCTATCGGGGTCGAAATCGTCGGGCACCTGTCCGCCGATCCGCACCGGGAACCCGGTGCAGTCGAAGGTGGCCAGGCGTCGCACACCGCTGCGTCCGGCGACGAGGCCGCGCCAGGTCGTCTCCGCGTCGAGACCCAGCGGGATGACCGCCCCCATTCCGGTGATGACCACGCGCCTCATCGCGGCGCCCCCTGGCCCAGCAGCTGTCGCGCCAGGGCGCGGGTGTCGGCCGGATCGTCGAGGTTCTCGGCGTCGATGAGCGCGCACATGATGGTGCTGGCCTCCAGGACGACGGCCCCGTCCACCTCGATCCGACCGTCCACGACCGCGGCGTCGCGGTCGGCGGAGACGACCTCGACGTGCATGCGGAGGATGTCGCCCGGTCGCAGGTCCCGGTGCATCGACACCTCCCCCACCGTCAACAGCGCCGCCCGCTTGGTGTGCTCCGAGCTGAGCAGGACCAGCCACGTACCGGCCTGGCACAGTGCCTCGAGCGCCATCCCGAACGGAAGCAGCGACCCGCTCGCGGTGGGCTGCCAATAGTCCTCGTACACAGAGGTGACCTTGCTGGCGGTGATGTGCCGCATCGACTCCCAGGACTCGATTCGATCGACGAGGTGGAACCGCATATCTGCCTCCCTGGCGAACTCGGGCGCTACCGATGCGCGTTGGCGTTCAGGATCAGGCCGAGCCGGCACGACAGGCCGCCGTCGACGCGAATGAGCTCGCCGGTGATGTACGAGGCCTCGGGGCCCGCGAGAAAGGCGACCGTCGCCGCGATGTCCTCGACGGTCCCGTACCTGCGCATCGGGATCTGTAGGCGGCCGCGGCCGTCGTCGCGGACCATGACGTGGGAGATGAGGTCGGTCGGGATGATCCCGCCCAGAACCGCGTTCACGCGCACACCGAACCGGGCGAACTCGACCGCCGAGGCGTAGGTGAACGAATTTATCGCACCCTTGGACGTCGAATAGTTCGATTGCCCGGGCAGGCCGAAATCGCCCATGATCGACGACATGTTCACGATCGCACCGTCGTACTGGCTCATGAAATGCTCCGCCACGGCGGTCGTGCAGTTGAATGTCCCGCCGAGGTTCACCTCGAGCACCTTCCACCAGTCGGCGAAGGTCGTCTCGTAGATCAGGCCGTCGCCGGTGGCGCCGGCATTGTTGACCAGGATGTGCAGCCCGCCCAGGCGCCGCATAGTCTGCTCCACCAGCAGTTCGGCCTCGCCGGGGATCGAGACGTCGGCACCGAGCGCGACGGCCGTGCCGCCCCAGCTCCTGATCTCTCGCACGACTTTCTCCGCATCCTCCACGCGGGTGCGGTAATTGACGGCGACGGCTGCGCCCCGCTGCGCCAGCTCCTGCGCGATCGCCCTGCCGATACCGCGGGAAGCTCCGGTCACCAGGGCAATGCGGCCCTCCAGCAGCCCCGACATGGCTATCGGGTGTCCTCTGTCGCGGCGGCACGATCGACGACGAGGTCGATCAGGTTCTGCACCGTGATCAAGCCGAGCACCTGGTCGGCCTTCAGCGGCCCGTCCAGCTGGCTACGATCGAACTGGGGGAGAACCTTTTCCAGATGCGTCAGGCCGACGTCGCTGACCACCTCGTTCTCGTCGCCGAATTCCTCGTCCGGGATTCCGCCCTGCAGCAGGGCCGCCACATCCGAGACGGCGATCTTGATCCCGGTGTCGCGCTGGACGCGGAACATGATGTCGAGCAGATCGATGCTTTCGGCACCCAATTCGTCGATCAGCGTGGCCTCCGGGACGACCTCCGACGGGTCGAGGCCGAGGGCGTCCGCCACCGCTATCTGCACGATGCGTTCGTAATCGCTGATGGTGCTGGTCATTTCCGTACTGCCTTTCGAGGAGATGCGACGGAGGCTTGCAGGGTGTGCAGGACCGCGGCGAGCCGGCGGGCGTCATTGGTGCTGTGCACCGCTGCCTCGGCACCGGTGCGGTCGACGAAGCCACTGAGCACCCGGCCCGGACCCACCTCGAGGTAGTAGTCGACCGCGAACCACCGTGCGGCGCAGAGTAATTCGGTCCATCGAACCGGTCCGGCCAGTTGACAGCGCAGCAGCCGCCGGGCATGTTCGCCACCTTTGACGACGCTCGCGGTCACCGAGCTCAGCACCGGAAAACACGGGTCGGAGAAGGGGACGGTGGCCAGTTCGTCGCTGAATTCCTCGGCGATCGAGAGCATCAGTGAGCAGTGGAACGGCGCGCCGACATCGAGCCGGACGGTACGATCGGCGCCCGCCTGCCGGGCTTGTCTCGCCGCCGCGGCGACCGCGCCACGGCTGCCGGAGATCACCGTTTGCGTGGGCGCGTTCAGGTTGGCCACCTCGACGACACCACCCGTCGCCGCCGCCACGTTCACACAGATTTGCTCGACATCGCCGGCGGGGATTCCGAGGATCGCGACCATCGCGCCCGGAATCCGATCGGCGACACCGCCCATCAACTGCCCGCGACGGCGAACCAGCGCGAGCGCGTCGGCGAAGGTGAGGACTCCGGCCGCGACGAGCGCGCTGAACTCACCGAGGCTGTGCCCGGCAACCACTTCGGGGCGAAAGCCGTTGGCCGCCAGGATCGAGTAGGTCGCGATGCTGGTGGCGAGGATCGCCGGCTGTGCGACCTCGGTGCGGGTCAGGTCGACCGCGTCGCCGGTGAGGCAGAGTTCGGTCAGGGGAAGACCCAGCACCTCATCCGCTTCGGCGAAGATCGGTCCCACCGTCTGCGGATATTCCCGCAGCAGATGATCGGCCATACCTGCCCGCTGCGAACCTTGACCGGGAAACATGGCGAGCGCTCGGGCGAGCCTGGGCTTCCCGTTTCCGGCGATACATGACACGGAAGCTGTCGACACTGCCTGCGCCTCCTTTGCAGGTGAACGAACCGCACCGCGGGGTCCTCCGATTCAAAGGGGGGCGTCTGGACGGGATTCTTGAATCTTTCTCGAGCACGGCTGCGCCCGCCTATGCCGCGGTTTACCGTGGCAACAGCCAGTCACCGGTCACGGCGGCAAGGGGCCGCGATGCTCACTCGAATCGCAACACTCGCACTGCGCATGCCGCGCGCCATCCTGTGGAGCGCGGTGCTGATCCTCGTCCTGTCCGGGGTATTCGGCTCATCGGCCACGGCTCATCTTCGTGCCGGCGGCTTCACACCCGCCGATACCGAGTCCACCCGGGCGAGCGAGATGCTCGCCGACCGATTCCACGGTGGCGCACCGAACCTGGTTCTGCTGGTGACCGCCGACGGCGGCGTCGACGGCCCGGCCGCCCGCGCGGCAGGCGCGACCCTGACCGACGCACTGCGCAGCGATCCGAATGTCACTGCGGTGCAGTCGTATTGGTCGGTCCAACCCGATATCGCGCAAGGGCTGCGGTCCGCCGACCGCCGCCACGGGATCATCGCCGCGCGGGTGGCGGGCGACGACTCGGACGCGCCGCACAACGCCGCGGCGGTGGTGGACGGGCTGCCCGACGTCGGCCCCGATGTGACGGTGCGCGCGGGCGGTGAGGCGATCGCACTCGATCAGATCAACAAGCAGGCCACGACCGATGTCATGATCGCGGAGGCGATTGCCGTTCCGCTGACGGGGATATTCCTCGTCTGGGTGTTCGGCAGCCTGGTCGCCGCCCTGCTCCCGGTCGTCATGGGAGTGTTCGCCATCCTCACCACCCTCGCGATCCTGCGACTGCTCACGATGGTCACCGATGTGTCGATCTACGCCCTCAACATCACCACGGGTATGGGCCTTGCGCTCGCGATCGACTACGGCCTGTTCATGGTGAGCAGATTCCGGGAGGAGCTCGGCAACGGACTCGATGTGCGCTCGGCGGTGGTGCGAACCGTGCAAACGGCCGGTCGCACCGTGCTGTTCACCGCACTGGCCGTGGCCATCTCGCTGCCGGTGCTGGTGATCTTCCCGCACTACTTCCTGAAATCGTTCGCGTATGCGGCCCTCGCGGTCGTCATCTCCTCCGCACTTGCGGCGCTGCTACTGCTTCCGACCGCGTTGGCGCTGATCGGGCGGCGTATCGATGCCCTGGACGTCCGAGCGCCCCTGCACCGGCTGCTGCATCGGCCCCCGCGCGGCATCGAGTCGGAGAGCATGTTCTGGTACCGCGTGGTCCGGGCCGTGACCCGTCGTCCCCTCCCGGTGGCGACCGCGGTGGTGGTGCTCCTGCTGTTGCTGGGCAGCCCATTTCTCGCGGTGAGATTCGGATTTCCGGACGACCGGGTCCTGTCGACCTCCGCGTCCAGCCGACAGGTCGGCGATGTGCTGCGCACCGAGTTCACGCCCGATCCCGCCAACACGATCTACGCCGTTCTGCCCGACCTGCGGGACGGACCGGCCGATCTGCCGTCCTACGCGTCGCGCTTGTCCGAGGTCGACGGCGTGGCATGGGTCGCCTCCGGTGCGGGCACATTCGTCTCGGGGCTGCGGGTGGCGTCGGCTCCCCCCGAGCTGAGCGCCGGTAACGGCGCCGTGCTGGCCGTCGGCACCCGAGTCGACCCCTATACGACGACCGGCAGCAGCCAACTCGATCAGCTGCGAGCCGTCCCCGGCCCCGCCCCCGTACTGTTCACCGGGGCCGTTGCACAGAACCAGGATTCGCTCTCGATGATCAGGGCCAGGCTGCCGCTGGCGATCGGGCTGATCGTGCTGATCACTTTCGTTGTGCTGTACCTGTTCACGCGAAGTGTGGTGCTGCCGGTCAAGGCACTCGCACTGAACCTGCTGTCGCTGTCGGCGACCTTCGGCGCGATGGTCTGGGTGTTCCAGGACGGTCACCTGGCGAATCTGCTGGGCTTCACGCCGACCGGCTACCTGGTACCCACCATTCCGATCCTGATGTTCTGCCTGGCATTCGGATTGTCCATGGACTACGAGGTATTCCTGCTGTCGCGGATCCGCGAGGAGTGGCTCGCCTCCGACCGCACCGCCTCGGCCAATACCGAATCGGTCGCGCGCGGTATTGCCCGTACCGGTCGAATCGTCACCGCCGCCGCGTGTTTGATGGCCATCGTGTTCTTCGCGATGGTCTCGTCGCAGGTGTCGTTCATCCAACTGTTCGGCCTCGGCCTGACGGTCGCGGTCCTGGTCGACGCGACCCTGGTCCGGGGTGTGCTGGTACCGGCGCTCATGAGACTGCTGGGCCGGTTCAACTGGTGGAATCCGCTACCCGTCCACCGTCGACCGGCCGCACCGAGGATGCGGCAGCCGAGGTGATGCGGCGCTCACGTCACGAGGGCGAACAGGACCGCGGCGACGGCGAAACTCACCACGGACAGGATGGTTTCGAGGACCGTCCAGGTTTGCAGGGTTTGTTTGACGGTGAGGTTGAAGAATTTGGCGATGATCCAGAAGCCGCCGTCGTTGACGTGGCTGAGGATGATGGAGCCCGCCGCGATGGCCATGGCGATCAAGGCCAGCGAGATCTGAGAGTAGTCGTGGCCGGGCAGCAGGGGGGCGACGATGCCGCCGGTGGTGACGATGGCGACGGTGGCCGAGCCCTGCGCAATGCGCAGGCCGCAGCTGATCAGGTAGGCGAGCACGATCACCGGCAGACCTGCCTCGGACATGGTGTGCGCCAGGGCATTACCGATGCCGGTGGCGGAGATGACCTTGCCGAAGAAGGCGCCCGCGCCGACGACCAGCAGCAGCATGCCCACCGGGCGCAGCGATTCGGCGGTGAGGGTGCTCAGCTCCTGCACCGTCGAACCGCGGCGCAGGCCCAGCACATAGAACGCCACCAGCACCGCGATCAGCAGCGCCACCGCGGGCGTGCCCAGGAACGTCAGCACCTGCAACGGTTTCGAGCCCTTGTCCAGCAGTTGGCTACCGAAGGTGGCGCCGAGGATGAGCACCAGCGGGATCGCGATGATCACGCCGATCAATGCGGGCGACGGCGGCGACTTCTCCAGGGTGGGCGGGGAATTCGGTTCCGCGGGCGTGCCCGGGCCATCGCCGCGCACGGCGGGTTCGGGCCGGACCAGGAATTCGTCGGGCACCTCCACATGGATCCGCTTGCCGATATAGTTGCCCCAGACGATGCCCGCGGCCAGGAATCCGGGCAGGCCGCACACCAGCCCCATCAGGATCAGCCAGCCCAGGCTCACCCCCAGCAGCCCGCCCAGCGCCACCGGGCCGGGATGCGGCGGCAGGAACGCGTGGGTCATCGACAGGCCCGCCACCATCGGCAGCACGTACAGCACCAGCGATCGCCCACCGCGCTTGGCCGCCACATAGATCAGCGGCGCCAGCACGAAGATGCCGATGTCGAAGAACACCGGAATCCCGAAGATCAGCCCCACCACGCCCATCGCGATCGGCGCGCCCTTGGGCCCGAACAACTTCAGCAGCCGCTCGGTCAAAACGTCGGCACCACCGGATTTTTCGAGAATGGCGCCCAGCACGGTGCCCAACCCGATGATGACGGCGATATGGCCGAGGATGCCGCCGAATCCCGTTTCCAGCAGGGAGTCGGCGGGTTTCAGCGGGGTGCCGACGATCTTCTCGACGGGTAGCCCGGCCGCCAGCGCCAGGGCCAGTCCGGTCAGTAGCAGCGCCACGAACGGCTCCAGCTTGAACCGGATGATGGCCACGAGCAACACGGCGATGGCCAGGCCGCACAGCACCAACAGCCCCGGTGTGGTGGTGCGCAGCCAGTCGACGGCGGGCCCCATGATGTACCTCAATTCATGGATCGAACGAACGACGCCGCGCGCGAGGCGATGTCGGACCATCGGCCCGCCGCGACGTCGGTGGGTGCGACGACATCGGTACCGGCTGTCACCGCCACCGCGCCGTGCGCGAGAAACTCGGCGGCGTTCCCGGCGTTGACACCGCCGGAGGGGATGAACGCCGTCTCGGGGAAGGGGCCGCGCAGATCCTTCAGATAGCCGGGGCCGAGCGCACGGGCCGGGAAGATCTTCACCGCCGCCGCACCGAGATCGAGTGCCTGCAACACCTCACTCGGCGTGAAGGCGCCCATCACGACCGGAATACCATGCCGCACAGCCACTTCCGCGACCTCCGCGCGAATGCCGGGGGTGACCAGGAACCGTGCTCCGCTGTCGATGGCCCGGGCGGCCTGTTCCTCGGTGAGCACCGTGCCCGCCCCGACCACCGCGCGCTCCGACGCCGCGGCCTTGCGCAGCGCCTCGAGCACACCCGGGGTCGTGAAAGTCAGTTCCACGGCGCGGATTCCGGCACCGGCCAGCGACTCGGCCAGGGCCAGCGGATCCGGAATCTCCGGCGCGCGCACGACGGTCAATACCCGGTCGGCGCGGATGACGTCCAGAGCGGTCACCGAGTCTCCTTCGCGTTCGGGTTCCGGCGCAGTGCCCGCCCGGCGAGCCGGCCGGTCGGCCTGCCCTCATCGATGGCGAATTCACCGTTGACCAGCACATGAGTGATGCCGCGCGCCTGCTGTTTCGGGCGCTCGAACGTCGCGGTGTCGGCGACGGTGGCGGGGTCGAACAGCACCAGATCGGCGGCGTAGCCGGTGCGCACCAGCCCACGCTGCCGCAGCGCCAGTCGATCGGCGGGCCGCCCGGTGAGATGGTGCACGCACTCCTCGAGCCCCAGCACCCCGACCTCGCGCACGTAGTGCCCGAGGTAGCGCGGGAAGGTTCCCCAGGCTCGCGGATGCGGCCGCTCACCGACCAGCAGCGCATCGCTGCCGCCCATATGCCGCGAGTGCCGCATGATCGCGCGCACGTTCTCCTCGTGGCCCACATGCTGCAGGATGGTGGTCGCCAACTGGTCGCGCCGCAGCAGATCGAAGAACACCTCGACCGGCGCGATCCCCTCCGCCGCCGCGATCTCGGCGACCGTGTGGCCCACATACCTGTCGAGTTCGGCATTGGCCACACCACTGATCTGGATGGTGTCCCACTCGACGGTCACGCCGTGGCAACCGTCGGAGCCTTTCACATTGACGTCCAATACGATTCGCGCACGCGCACCCGGATCGTCCAGCCGAGCCAGCGCCGCATCCGGTCCGCCCGACATGGCCCAGCTGGGCAGCAGCGCCGACAGCGTGGTCGAGCCGGGCAGATACGGGTAGGTGTCGAGGGTGATGTCGCAGCCCTCGGCGAGGGCGGCGTCGATCATCGCCAGCAATTCCGGTGCGCGACCGCGATTCACACCGAAGTTCA
Organism: Nocardia transvalensis; assembly: GCF_015477765.1. Classification (GTDB taxonomy): domain Bacteria; phylum Actinomycetota; class Actinomycetes; order Mycobacteriales; family Mycobacteriaceae; genus Nocardia; species Nocardia transvalensis_A. The sequence continues at coordinate 105,984 of NZ_JADLQQ010000005.1, forward strand.
TCGTGGCGTGGGTCAGATGCAGCGCGCAGCCGGTCCGGCGGGCCAGATCGATCATTTCTGCGTAGGCCTCGAGCGCACCGGCGCCATAGGAACGGGTGTGCGGGGCGTAGAAGCCGCCCGCCTCGGCTACCACCTCGCACAGTGCCGCCAATTCCGCTGTGTCGGCATACATTCCGGGTGTGTAGGTGAGCCCGCTCGACATGCCCACCGCACCCTCGACCAGTCCTTGGGCGAGCAACTCCTGCATCCGGGCGATCTCCGCCGGTGTTGCGGGTCGCTGCTCGGAGCCGACGACCAGCAGCCGCAGCGTGCCCTGCGGCACCAGATAGGCGGCATTGGGCGTGATACCGCGGTCGAGCCGATCCAGATACTGACCGACGGTGCGCCAGGAGAAGTCGAGGTCGGCGGGATTGCCGTTCCACCCGGCGATCTGGCGGCGCAGCACGGCCAGGGCGGCATCGTCGACGGGCGCATAGGACAGGCCGTCCTGCCCGATGACCTCTGTGGTGATCCCCTGGCTGATCTTCGGGAAGTGCTCCGGTTCGGTGAGCAGATGCAGATCCGAATGCGCATGCATATCGATGAAACCCGGTGCCAGCACCCGGTTGTCACCCTCGATGACGCGGTCGGCCTCCGTGATCGCCCCCGGTGCCGTGATATCGGCGATGCGCCCGTTCTCTACCACGACATCGCCGCGGAAACGGGGGGCACCGGTGCCGTCGACGATGTCGACGTCGCGAAACAGCAAGTAACTCATAGCAACTCAGAAGAACGTCCGCACGAGATCGACGACGCGAGGGCGGTCGGCGTCGGCATCGTCGATCATCGGAATGAGCCGCCATTTGTCCAGGGCTGTGCACGGGTGCGACAGGCCGAGCCGCACCACATCGCCGACGGCCAGGTCGCCGCCGTGCGGGAGCCGGAGGAAGGTGTGCTGATCCATGAGCGCCGACACGTACGCCTCGACGGGCACCCCTCCCCCGGCTCCCCTCGACCGCTGCGGCACCGGCAGTCCCTCATCGAACGGCAGGTCCCGTTTTCCGGCGTCCAGCAGCGCCAGGCCCGGCTCCGGCCGCGACAGCACGCGCGCCCACCCGTGCATGGCCGACCGCAGCGGGCACTCCGCCCGCGGCCCGGCCAGCGGTGAGATGCCGGAGTAGAAGCCGTCGTCATGGATGATGTAAGCGCCCGAGCGCAGCACCACCGTCGTCGGAATGCCGTGTGCGCCTTGCTCGTCCGCCAGCGCGGCCAACCGTTCCACCACCAGGTCCGGATATGCGCTGCCGCCCGCGGTGACGATCGCCGGACGCCGATAGCGCGCGGCCAGTTCGCGGTGCAGCCGGGCCAGGGCGTCGAGGTATGCGCGAACGACGGCCAGCGACTCGGGTTCGCGATCGTGGCTGAGCGCGGCCTCATACCCCGCCACACCGGCCAATTCGAGCCGGGGTGAACGCTGCACGGCATCGGCCACCGCCAGCGCCTCCTCGACACTGCGCGCACCGGTGCGGCCGTTCGCGCCGCCGAGTTCCACCAGCACCGGCACCCGCACACCGTCGGGCGCGTCGGCCAGATGCCGGTCCATCACCTCGACAGTGCCGACCCCGTCCGCCCAGCTGAGGAATTCGAAATCTGGATCGAGCGCCAATTCCCCTGCCAACCAGCGCAATCCGACAGGATCGATCAAGGCGTTGGCGAGCAGGATGCGATCCACCCCGAACGAGCGCGCCACCTGCGCCTGCCATCCGGTCGCCAGCGTGATGCCCCACGCCCCGGCCGCGGCCTGTTCGGCCCACAGCTGCGGCGCCATGGTGGTCTTGCCGTGCGGAGCCAGTCGCACCCCGGCCGCCGCGGACCAGTCGGCCAGCACCGCGACATTCCCCTCGAGCGCCGCCCGGTCCAGCGTGAGTACCGGCGTCTGCAGATCGTCCAGATGTGGTGCGGTGGCCAGGAATTCGCGCACTGTGGTCCCCCATGCCGCGGGCGGCAGCGCCTTGTGCTCGGGGCCCAGCACCAGCTCGTCCAGAGCGGCCACGGCGTCGGTGTCCATGCGGACCGGGTGGGGCGCGCCGACCGACCTGATGCTCTCGCCGCTGTCGATGGCCACGGCGCTCCTTTCCCGATGTCTCGCTATAACATTCAGCTATTGCGTATACTGCAACGGCTGTTGCACATTGTGCTTGCTGTGGTTATTCTGCACGGGACCACCGATACCCGCAAGCACCCGAAGGAGATTCGTGTGACCCGTCCTACGCCGACCCGACCGCGTGCGGTGACCGTCGGCGAGGGGCTGGCGGTCCTGGTCGCACGGCCGGGCCCGCTCGAGGACTCGCCGGTCTTCGAGCGCACCGCGGGCGGCGCGGAGGCGAATGTGGCCACCGTACTCACTCAATTGGGTATCGACACCTCCTGGATCTCGCGGGTCGGTGACGACGGTTTCGGTCGCTATCTCGTCCGACATCTGACCGAGCGCGGGGTGGATACCTCCGCGGTCTACACCGATCCCGCCCGCCCGACGGGGATCTATGTCAAGGAGCGCGGCAGTGGTTCGGGGCGGCCGACCGATCTGGGGGCCGGTGCGAGCCGGATGCTCTACTACCGCGCCGGATCGGCCGCCAGCGCGCTGTCACCGGCGGATCTGGCCGCGGCCACCGCACTGCTGGACGGTTGCGGGCTCGTGCACTTCACCGGGGTCACCACCGCGCTGTCACGGTCGGCGACCGAGCTCACCGAGGCGCTGCTCACACTGCCGCGTACCGGCCTGCTCATCAGTTTCGATCTGAATTACCGTCCGGCACTGTGGATTCGGCGGTCGGAGTCGGCCGCCGAGATTCTGGCCGACCATGTGCGGCGCAGCGATGTGGTGTTCCTGGGCGCCGACGAGGCCGAGGAGGTCTTCGGCACCGGCGATCCCGTCCGCTTACGGGAGATGTTCCCGCAGCCACGGCATCTGGTGGTGAAGAACAGTGGGCATTCGGTCACCGGGTTCCTCGGCGCCGAGCACCGGGAGGTGCCCGCGCTGCGGCTGGAGGTCACCGAGGCGATCGGTGCCGGTGACGCATTCGCCGGTGGGTATCTGGCCGCCCTGCTGCACGGGCGCCCGCACGAGCAGCTGCTGCGCTTTGGCCATCTGTGCGCGGCCGCCGCGCTCACCGGAACCGGCGACATCGCCGAGCTCCCACCCCTGTCACGTCTCGAATCCCGTGCCGCGGCAAGCACTTCCGAGTGGGAGCGAATGCAGTACGGCACAATCGTCGCGGAGGTGGCGTCATGAGTCAGAGCCTGCAGCGTGCCCTGACGATCCTCACCGAACTCGGCGAGGATTCGAAGACCTTGGACCAGTTGGCGACTCGGCTGGGCGTGCACAAGTCGACGGTGCTGCGCCTGCTGCAGACCATGGAGGCGCAGCGGTTCGTCACCCACGGCTCCGACCATCGCTACCTGCTCGGGTCGCGCCTGTTCGAGCTGGCGAACCGGTCGCTCGAGGGGCGCGACGTGCGCACCGTCGCCCGTCCGCACCTGGAGGCGCTCAATGCCGCCACCGGCCAGACCGTCCACCTGGCCACCTACGAATCCGGTGAGGCGATCTACATCGATAAGCTCGACGCCACCCAGAGCGTCCGGATGTATTCGCGCATCGGACGTCCCGCGCCGCTGCACTGCACCGCCGTCGGCAAGGTGCTGGTGGCCGCGCAACCGCGCGGGCAGTGGCGGACCATCGCGGAGAAACTGGACTACCACCCGTTCACCGAACGCACCATCCGCAGTCCGCAACGCTACGTGGCGGAACTGGAAACCGTTGCCGCCCAAGGCTTCGCCGAGGACCACGAGGAGCACGAGAGCTTCGTCAACTGCATCGCGGTCCCGGTGCGCAACGGCACCGGCGCGGTCGTCGCCGCCCTGTCGGTGTCGGTGCCGGACGTCCTGCTCGACCACGACCAGGTCCTCGGCCTGCTCCCGCGCGTGCGCGCCACCGCCGAGGCCGTCTCCACCGCGCTCGGCTGGAGTCCGAGCCCCGACCACCGAAAGGCCCACCATGAGTGAGAAGATCGCCGTCCGCACCACCGACGCCCCCGCGCCCGCGCACACGTTCTCCCAGGGCGTGCGCAAGGGCCCGTTCGTGCAGGTCTCCGGCCAGGGTCCGGTCGACCCGGCCACCAACGAATATCTGCACCCGGGCGACGTCGCCGCCCAGACCACCCGCACCCTGCAGAACGTCAAGGCCATCATGGAGGCCGCGGGCGCCACCTTCGACGACATCGTCATGCTGCGCGTCTACCTCACCACCCGCGAAGACTTCCCCCTCATGAACGAGGCCTACGGCGCCTTCGTCTCCGCCCACACCACCGGCGACGCACTCCCCTGCCGCACCACGGTTTTCACCGGCCTCCCCCGCGAGGAAATGCTCGTCGAAATCGACGCCGTCGCCATCATCACCGACTAGGCGAGCAAGTCCGGCGGACCGAAGGCTCCGGCTACTTGCCGTCGATGGTCGGGCGGCCGGCGGTACCCAGCTGTCGGCGGGAGTCTCCCGGATCCCGGCCGCACCGATCTTCCCGATCCCACCTCCGGCCGCCAATAGGAGCGCGCCCCAGGGCCTGAGGGGTTGACCGGAGAAAATGAGTGTATATACACTTATATTATGGAGCCGGTGGAAACACCTTGCGTGTGCACAACATTGCGCATGGCGACGCGTTCCGTCGTGCGTCTCTACGACAGGGCCTTGGGCGAGGCGGGATTGCGGCAGGCCGGGTACTCGATCCTGTCCCGGATCGACGCCGAGGGCCCGTTGATGATCAGCGACCTCGCCGATCGCTTGGTGCTCGAGCGGACAACGTGTTCGCGAGAGGTGGAGGCGCTCAACAAGGCCGGTCTGTTGACCGCCGAGGTCGGTAACGACCGCCGTCGGCGGATGCTCCGGCTGACACCTGCGGGAACGGCGAAGCTGGCCGAAGCTCGTCACCACTGGATCGTGGTCCAGCAGCGACTGCGAGACGTCGTCGGCACCGACGATGCCGACGACCTGCTCGACCGATTACGGATGCTACTCCGCGCCTCGGAGCAACTGGCCGAGGTCACCGCCGTCTGAATCATCCAATACAAGAACATCTTTCGGAAACAGGGAGTACAGCCATGACACGTGACATCGTCACCACCGACAAGGTCGCCCAACCGATCGGCCCGTTCTCCCTGGCGGTGCGCGGCGAACTCACCTTCCTGAGCGGACAGGTAGCACAGGATCCCGCGACCGGGGCGCTGATCGACGGGGACGCCGCCGCGCAGGCCGAACGGATCCTGCAGAATCTGACGGCTGTCATCGAGGCGGCAGGGAAAACCCTCGACGACGTCGTCCGTGTCGGTGTCTATCTGACCGACATGACTGATTTCGCTGCCGTGAACAGTGTCTACGGCAAGTATTTTCACGCTCCCTACCCGGCCCGAACCACCATCGCCGTGGCAGCCCTGCCTCTGGGTGCCGCCGTCGAGATGGACGCGGTTGTCGCTTGACACGCAGAGCACGACTATGGAGTACACGTTCGTCATCGCCGACGTCTTCACCGAGACGCCGTTCGGAGGCAACCAACTGGCCGTCTTTCCGGACGCGGGTGGACTGTCCGAGCAACAGATGCAAGACCTGGCACGTGAATTCGGGTTCTCCGAAACGACTTTCGCCTTCCCACCCGAGAACCCGGACCATACTCGTCGCTTGCGGATCTTCACCCCATCCAACGAACTGCCGTTCGCCGGGCATCCCACGGTAGGTACCGCATCGGTGCTGGCCGCCGGCGGATTCGTCGATACGACGGCGCCCGAAACCACCCTGATACTCGAGGAGACCGTCGGGCCGATCGCCGTTCGGATCGACGGGACATACAGCCGTCTCATTTTCACTCCACCATTCCGACGGCCGGAGGAGCGGCCGACGCTCAGGGCCGTTGCCGCGGCATTGTCGCTCTCCGGGGAGGTCGTCCGCGGTTGCTGGTACGGGAGCGTCGGCGTGCCGTTCTGCCTGGTACACCTTGCCGATAGCGAGGCCGTCGATCGAGCCGCCATCGATCGTGCCGAATGGTCGACCGGCCTGGCCGACGGCTGGTCTCCACACCTGTTCGTGTTCGCCGGCGATCTCGACGACGGCAGTACGCTGCACGCTCGAATGTTCGCACCGGACCTGAGGATCGAGGAAGATCCCGCCACCGGCTCGGCCGCGGCGGCCCTCGTCGCGAGCCTCGTTCAGGATTCCGCCCACGACGATACGGACTACCATCTCCGTATCACTCAAGGGGTCCGGATGGGTCGCCCGAGCCTGATCGACGCCAGCGCTCACCGCCGTAGCGGCCGACTCTCTCATGTCACAATCGGCGGCCATACGACAGTCATCGGACAGGGGGTTGTTTCCCTTCCCGACATGTGACCGCGACGACGCCGGAGGCGAAAAGGCCGCGGGGGGACGTACTCGTCTAGGCGTCGGCGAGGATGGTGAGGACCGGGTCGGAGGTGTAGAAGGGCTCCAAGCGTTCGCGGATCAGCTTGGCCAGCACGCCGTTTCGTTTGGCGGCCTCGATGACGGCGGGGCCGTAGCGCAGGATCTCCTCGGCGATGTCGTCCGGGGTGACGTTCAGCTCCGGTAGCAGGGCGGCGAGGGTGTGGTCGCCGTACTTGGTGAAGAACACCTCCACGGCCTCGTCGAGCAGCAGGCCCACGTATTCCTTGTTGCGGCTGGTCTTCACGATCTCGTGGACGAGCAGTACCAGCTCGCGCAGGTCGGCCTTGCTCAGGTAGTCGCGCAGGCCGCTGACCGGCTCACCGGCGTGCAGATCCCAGAACTCCATGGCGGCGCCGTGCACCGGCGCCTCGCGCAGCGTCTCGCGAATGGCGTTGGTGACCCGCTTGAGCGCGAACAGCGTGCCCTTGGCGGCCAGGTCGCCGACGCGGCTGCCCTCGGCAGCCTTGCGCGCCGATTTCACCGCCGACTGTCCCAGCGACATCAGTGAATTCACGCCCGGCACCTTGCCCGCGATCTTCTTGTTCGCCTCGAGAATGTCGTCGATCAGCATATCGGTGAATTTGGCGGCGACCGGACCTGCCGTGGGCGCCTCGCTCAGCCGATCGAGCAACCGCTCCTGGGTGCCGTACATGCCGATGATCTTCTCCAGCAACGCCTCCACCGGCTCGCGGTCGACCACGTCGCCGAGGGTGTAGTCGTCATTGGCGGCGATGTGCTCGTAGAGGGAGTCGGACAGGACGCCGACCAGATCCTCCAGCAGAGGACTGGCTCCGCCGCGGTCGACCACCTTGCGGACGGTCTGCCTGGCCTGGTCGATCTCCACCACGTCCCGGAAGACGATGGTGTCGGCGACACCGATCACCGACTCCACGTCGCGGGCCACGACCTCGGCGAAACGCTCGCCGGAGACCTCCGCGAGGATGAAGTCGACCTGGGCATCGAGCAGTCGTTCGGCGATTTCCCGCGGCTCGGTCATGGAGTTCCACCCTCACTTCGTTCCCGGCCCGCCGGATCAGCCGGAATCGTTGCGCCGCATCGACTCCCGAATGCTGTCCAGGCGGTCCCGCGCGGCCTTCTCCCGCGCCTGCCACTGTTCGTCGGCGCTGCGGCCCGTGGGGGTCTCCCGATCGAGTTCGCTCATCCCCTGGGCGGTACCGAAGCGCTGCTCGACTTTATCGCGAACTGACTCGAAAGTAGGGACGCCGGAGGACGTATAACCGCCCGGCCCAGAAATACCCGTCGGTGGTACCGGTATCCCGGAAACCGGCGCGACCTGCCCGGATGCGCCGGACGAGGAGACTCCGCCGGAGCCGCCGGACGGTCCGGTGGTGGAAGTCACATCGGGCTCCACCGTGACATGACCGGCCGACGCCGACAGTTCCACGGCCACCCGATGCAACTGCTCGAGCCCCGGCCGCCCCGTGGTCGCGGTCACGACCACCGCCAGCAGATCCTCGTCCTTCAGACCCGCCAGCAGCGCCGCCATATCGCTGACATCAGACATGCACCCAGGCTACGCACGCGCGAGCCGACGCACCGGCGTACGAAACCCCTGGCTTCGGGAGGAGCGAGCGCCCTACTCCCCGCAGCCTTCGAGGCAGCCTTCGAGCGCCCTACTCCCCGCAGCCTTCGAGCGCCCTACTCCCCAGCACCGGGCGCGCCCACTCGGCAACGGTTTCGGCCCAATCGGGGGACAGCACCAGATCGTTGTGGGCGCCGCCGGGGTAGATCTTCAGCTGTTTCGGGCCGGGCGCGGCGTTGTACAGCTGGTGGGCCATGCGCACGGGCAGGAGCTCGTCGTTGTCGCCGTGCATGATCAGCATCGGCACGTGCAGGGTGCGGATGCGGCGAAGGCTCGGAAAGGCGTTGGGCACGAACGGTGTCGGCAGGAACGGATACACCGCCCGGGCGGCGTCGCGCAACCCGGTGAAGGTGGACATGAGGATCATCCCGACCGGCGGGAAGGCGGTGGCCAGCTCGATCATCACCGCTCCCCCGAGCGATTTGCCGAGATACAGCACGCGCTCCGTATCGATACCGGGCTGCCGTAGCAGTTCCTCGCGGGCCGCCCGCGCATCGAGATAGGCACCGCGTTCGCCGGGTCGGCCCCCGCTGCGCCCGTAACCCCGGTAATCGAAGATGAGCACGTCGAATCCGGCAGCCGCCAGCAGCGCCAGCACCGGCGACCGATCGCCGATATTGCCCCCGTTCCCGTGCGCGAACAGGATGTGGCCTACCGGTTTCTGCGCGCGCACGAGCCACGCGTTGATCCGCACCCCGTCGGCGGCGGTGAAATACAGATCCTCATAGGCCGCGCCGAACTCCGCGGGTGTCATCACGATCTCCCGCTCGGGCAGGAACGTCAGCGCGTTGAGGATCGGTTCGGCCGGATGTCGCATGAGTCCTTTCATACACCCCTGAAAAACCCTTTGTGCCGTCTCCGCCCATCCGGTTACGGTCCGACCATGGCTATCGAGCCCTCCGACGCGCCGACCGCGTCTTAGCTGCCGCGCTCCGCACTCCGCACCGGATACCCCTGCGGAGCGCCGACCGCTGTCTTTCTGCCTCGCGTCAGCTGCCCCCTTCCCCGCCGTGCTTTTCGGCGGGGTCCGCTCGATAACCATTCCGAGGATCTCCCATGTCCGAAGCCGATCTGCGCGCTGCCCTGCTCGCCCTGGTCATCCGCCCCGACGTGGGGCGGGATCCGCCCGCCCCCTTCCGCCTCCGCAACGGAAGACGACGGGAAGGAGACCCATGTCCAGTTCGATGTTCCGCAAGAAGTCACGGGCGAATGTCCGCGCCCACCGTGCCCGCTGGTTGGCCAATGTCGACCCGCCGCAGCTCATGCGCTGCCCGAATCCGGCCTGCGGCCGAGCCAAACCACGCCACATGGTGTGCCCGTCCTGCGGCCAATACCAGGGCCGCCAGGTAATCCGCCCCCGCGGATAGCACCGGGAAGGCGGCTGCCCACGGCCCCGCCATGGGCGGCCGCCGCCCTACGACGAGGAGAATGCGCCCATCGCCGCCTCGACCGCTGCGGCTCGCAGTTGTGCCTCGGGCACGTCGGTGAAGAGGGTGGCCGCGTCGGCCAGGCCACCCAATGCCACCGTGGTCCGGATCTTCTGCTCCACGCTGGGGTCGGGACCGTGCAGGATCGCCGCTGTTCGTTCCCGCCAGTTGATAACGCGATCGATCAACCCCAGTTCGGCCAGTGCGGCCGGTTCGACCAGGAGGAACTGCACCACGTCGCGATGACCGTAGTGGAAGTCGAAAAACACCTGGAACACGGTGCGCGCCTGAGGATCTGGGGCCTTCTCCAATTCCTCCACCGCGGCCTCACCAGCGATGAGCAATGGCTCGACGATGCTGCGCACCAGCTCCTCGCGCGAGGAAAAGTGGTAGTAGAGCGCAGGTTTGGTGATCTCGAGCCGATCGGCGATGTCCTGCAGGCTGGTCTTCTGCACGCCCTTTTGCGCGAACAACTCTCGGGCCACCGCCTGGATCCGCTGCCTGGTGTCCATTGTCACAGCACTCACCATGACTTACCATTCGTTAAGTACGCAACTTACTGTCCGATAAGTAAACGGGTGTGACATGCGGGTTCTCGTCTCGGGTGCGAGCATCGCCGGTCCTGTCCTGGCGTACTGGCTGGCCCGGTACGGCTTCACGGTCACCGTGGTGGAGAAGGCGTCGACCTTGCGTAAGGCGGGCGGACACGCGGTGGATCTGTTCAAACCGTCGATGACGATCTCCGAGCAGATGGGTGTGCTGCCCCGAATTCTGAAGGCGGCCACCGGCACCGAGCAGCTGATCGTCCACACCCGGCGGCGCAGCGTCCGGATGAATGTGACCAAACTTGTCTCGGCCGCGTCCGACCGGCACGTGGAGATCATGCGAGACGATCTGAGCGAGATCTATTACGACGCAACCGAAGACGATGTGGAGTACCTCTTCGGCAATGCCATCACCGAGATCTCCGAGGACGGTCGAGTCGGCTTCGAGAACGGTCCGGCGCGTGAGTTCGATCTGGTAATCGGCGCGGACGGGTTGCGTTCCAACGTCCGGCGTCTGATCTTCGGGGAGGTTCCCGAGCATTATCTGGGCGGCTACTTCGCGGTGATATCGGCGCCACGCGAACTCGCCGAGGCGAACAAGTTCGTGAGCTACCTGGACGCCGGACGCTGGATCGGGATCTACACCGCCGCACATCTTCCCGACGCGCGTCTGACCTTCCTCTTCCGCACCGACCAGCCTCTCGACTACGACCACCGCGATCTCGCTCGACAGAAAGAGCTGCTCCGCAAGGCGTTCGCCGGCTTCGCGCCCCAGGTGGACCGCTGGCTGACCGAACTGGACCACACCCCGACGTTCTACTTCGACTCGATCACTCAGTTGCGCGTCGACAGCTGGTCACGGGGCCGGGTCACACTCGTCGGCGACGCCGCCTATTGTCCGGGACCGGTGGTCGGTGGCAGCACCAGCCTGGCCGTACTCGGCGCCTACACCCTGGCCGGAGAGCTCGCCGCCGCCGACGGCGACCACACCATCGCCTTCCCCGCCTACGAGGCGGCCATGGCCGACGCGGTCCGAGGCAGCCGGGCCTTCGCCCTGCGCGCAGCCAAGACACTCGTCCCCGCCTCGGCCACCGGCGTTTGGGCACTCACCCAGAGCATCCGGCTCTTCAATATCCTGCCTGCCGGACTCAGCCGCGCGGTAGCCGAACTCAACACCACCGGCGTACGCATGCTCGACTCGATGACGGTCCCGGACTATTCCACCCGCATACCCGCCGACGAATAGGCCACCACCCCACCTCGTCACGCCGTCAAGGGCAACGTGGGCGTGCCGGTCGCGTACAACCCTGCAGGCGGCTGCGGCATCAGCTGGAGCTTGCGTTCCTCGGTCCAGGCGTAGTTGACCAAGGTGTTGAATTGGGCGACGAAATGATCGCGCCAGGTCTGGGAGCCGAATTGCATGGCCGTGTTCACCTGCAGCCAGCCGGAGGTGCTGAAGTTGACCGACCCCTCCCAACATTGCGGGCCGGACGGCGTGTCGGTGACGAAACCCTTGGTGTGGCAGATATATCGGGACCCGCTGGTGCTGGTACCGATGGTCACCTCCACCCCGGCGTCGACCAGTCGCTGCACCAGCGGTCGCTCGGTGGCCCCGGTGGACTGGGTGTGGTCGAGGTACAGATGCAGAGCCACCCCGTGCCGATGCGCGGCCACCAGTTCATCGATCGCGCCCGGCAGGGTGAATCCGTAGGCGATGATCCAGGTTTCGCCCGGTCCTGCGACCAGGTCGAGGAACCGCGCGCGGGCCTCGTCGTGGTCGCCGGGCATCAGATAGCACGTGAACGAACCGTCGATGACGAAGCTCATGCCGTCACGCTACAGCGACCGACCGGTCGCTACGCATAGCGCGGCGGCCTGTGTCAGCCCCGCAGCCGCGAGGCGAGGTCGGTGCGGAAGAACTCGATGAACCCCTCCGGATCCGGACCGGCGTTCTGCAGGACCACATGGTCGAATCCGGCGTCGGTGTACTCGCGGACCGCCGCCACATACGCCTCGGGATCGCTGCCGCAGGTGAACTGCTCCCGAATGTCGCTCTCGCGCACGGTTTTCGACGCGGCCTCGAAGTTGACCGGGTTGGGCAGCTCGCTCATGACCTTCCAGCCGGTCAGCGCCCACCGGGAGGTTTCCAGCGCCGCCTGGGCCGCGGCGTGCTCGTCGGGCGCCCAGGCCACCGGCACCTCCGCATACCGGGGGCCTTTCCCCCCGCACTGCTGATAGTGCTCGACGATGTCGCCGCGCGGTTCGGTGGCGAACAGGCCGTCCCCGAGTTCGGCCGCGAATTCGGCGGCCCGCTTACCGCCCGCCGCCACCGCGATCACCGGGAGCTCGTCGGGCAGGTCGAACACCCGCGCATCGGACAGCCGCAAGTATTTGCCCTCATACGACTGATACCCGCCACGCCACAGCAACCGGATGATCTCGAGCGCCTCCCGCAGCAACTCGTGCCGCCCCTGCACCGACTCCGGAAATCCGGGGCCCACGACATGCTCGTTCAGCCGCTCGCCGGATCCGACCCCCAGCGTGAACCGCCCCTCGGAGACCAGGGCCAGGGTGGCGGCGGCCTGCGCGATGATCGCGGGGTGATAGCGGACGGTCGGGCAGGTGACGCCGGTGGCCAGCCCGATCCGGTCGGTGCGCGCGGCGATCGCTCCCAGCACCGTCCATGCGAACGGGGAGTGCCCCTGGTTGTCCAGCCACGGGTGGTAGTGGTCGCTGATCTCGACGAAATCGAATCCGGCTTGCTCGGCCAGCTCCGCCTGACGGATCAACTCGGCCGGTCCGAACGCCTCCGCGGCGAGCTTGTATCCGATCTGCACGGGTGCCTCCCTCCGACGTATTCGAATCCTCTGGGCGACTACCCGAGCGTCCGAGGGGCAAACCGATGTTTGCCCGGCCCGGGATCTGTGAAGATCAACCGTGGGACGAAAGGAGCACGCATGGCCACCGTTGCCGAGCAGTTGGTGCGGATGCTGCAGAAGGCCGGCGTGCGGCGGGTCTACGGCGTGGTGGGCGACAGTCTCAACCCGATCGTGGACGCCATCCGCCGCACCGACGGCATCGACTGGGTGCACGTCCGGCACGAGGAGACCGCGGCCTTCGCCGCCGCGGCCGAGGCTCAGGTCACCGGCCGGCTCGCCGTCTGCGCTGGCAGCTGTGGGCCGGGCAATCTGCATCTGATCAACGGCCTGTACGACGCACATCGCAGCGGCGCGCCGGTCCTGGCGATCGCCTCGCACATTCCGTCGAAGGAAATCGGCACGGGCTACTTCCAGGAGACCCATCCGGACCGGTTGTTCGTGGAATGCAGTCACTACTGCGAGATGATCTCCCAGCCCGACCAGATGCCGCGGCTACTGACCATCGCCATGCAGACCGCCGCGGGCCGCGGCGGGGTCGCGGTGCTGACCATCCCGGGTGACGTCGCCGCCCGCACGGTGCCCGCTCCGACACCGGACACCGTCCGGCTCACCGCGATGTCGCCGGTGGTGCCGCCGGAGGACCGCGTCGCCGAGTTGGCCCGGCTGCTCGACGAATCCGAGAAGGTGATGCTGTTCTGCGGCGCCGGATGCCGCGACGCCCACGACGAGGTGATGCGGCTGGCGCAGGCCCTCGCCGCGCCGGTGGGTCACTCCCTGGGCGGTAAGGAGTGGATCCAGTACGACAATCCGTTCGATGTCGGCATGAGCGGGCTGCTCGGCTACGGCGCCTGCTACGACGCGATGCAGGCCGCCGATCGAATCGTATTGCTGGGCACCGATTTTCCCTACGACGACTTCCTGCCGCAGGCTCGCACGATACAGATCGACATCGACCCGGCCCGGCTGGGACGGCACACGCCGCTGGATCTGGCCGTGCACGGCGATGTGGGAGCGACGATTCGCGCAGTCCTGCCGCGCCTGCGCAAGCGCACGGATCGGTCGTATCTCGACGACATGCTGACCCAGCACATGCGCGGGCTGCAGCGCGTGGTCGACGCCTACACCCGAAACATCGAGCACCGCACGCCTATTCACCCCGAATACGCTGCGGCGGTCCTCGACGAGGTCGCGGCCGAGGACGCGGTGTTCACGGTGGACACCGGCATGGGCAATGTGTGGGCGGCGCGGTACCTCACGCCCAACGGCCGACGGCGGGTGATCGGGTCGTTCCGGCACGGCAGCATGGCCAATGCGTTGCCGCACGCGATCGGCGCGCAGCTGGCTCATCCTGAGCGGCAGGTGATTTCGATCTCCGGCGACGGCGGTCTGGCGATGCTGATGGGCGATCTGCTCACGGTGTCCGCCTACGACCTGCCGGTGAAGGTGGTGGTGTTCAACAACGCCTCGCTCGGCATGGTCAAGCTGGAGATGCTCGTCGACGGCTTCCCGGACTTCGGCACCGACCATCCCCAGGTCGATTTCCGCGCCATCGCCGCGGGCTGCGGAATCCCGGCTGTCCGAGTGGAAAAGCCCACCGAGATTCGCGACGCGCTGACCGATGCCCTGCGGCAACCCGGCCCGGCGCTGATCGAGTTGATCACCGACCCCAACGCCCTGTCCATCCCGCCCAAGATCACCGCCGCCCAGGTGCGCGGCTTCGCCCTCGCCGCGGGCCGCACGGTGCTCGACGGCGGAGTCGGCAAGATGATCGACCTGGCCCGCACCAACCTGCGCAACATCCCCCGCCCCTGAGATCCCCCGTCACACCGGGATGCGATGCTCCTCGACCGGTGTGCTCAGCCCCGTCCCGTTGAGATCCAGATACAGCAGTCGTTCGGTGACGGACAGGGTGACGGTGTTGCGGCGTTCGATCGCGGCGACCGCGCCATCGACGAAGCCCCGATCGAAGCTGTAGACCGGGATCTCCTCGCCCCGATGAATCCGCTTGCCCGCCAACTGTCCTAACACCTTGGCGGGCTCGCGGTGGGTGTAGACGGCAACGCGCCGCGCCAGTTTGCTCCCCCGGTGCACCCGCTCCGCATCGGGCGCACCGACCTCGATCCACGCGGTCACCCGCCCGGTCAGATCCCGCACCACCACCGCGGGCTCCTCGGTCGACGACACCCCACCATCACTGAAGGCGATCCCCTCCTCGTACTCGAGGCAGTAGGCCAGCAGCCGCGTCACCATGAACTCCACCGTCTCCGACGGATGCCGTGCCACCCGCACCTCCACGTCCTGATAGACGCCTCGGTCCACATCGGCCAGATGAACGGCGAAGGTATACAGAGTCGCGCTGAGAGCCATAGGACCAGCAGCCTAACCGCCGGGCTTCACTCGCCGAGAAGGGCGTCGTGACAACCCGAAACCCTGGCCTGGCCATCGCAAGATCCTGATTCCGGCATCGGACCCGCCGCACGGGCCGCTTCGCCTACCGCATGACGCTGCCGCACGATGTCGCCGCGCGGATGCACCACTGATATTGGCCCACAGCCGATCACGGTCGGCTGTGGGTGTTTATCCGGGTGCATCAGGGGTAGGTCGGCGGCGTGTGGTGCGCGTGCCCGGTGGCGCCGTAGCCCGCATCCGAATCTGTCATTGCCGTTCATCTGGAGGCATGCGATGAGGCCGGTATCCGCGAAAGCGCCGAATCGAGTTGCGGTAGCCAGTTACGACAGTTACTCCGCAGCCGAGCAAGCCGTCGACTCTGTGGCGGATCGCGGTTTCCCGGTGCAGCACACGACCATCTGCGGGGTGGGTCTGCGGTTGGCCGAACATGTGCTCGGCCGATTGACCTACCTGAAGGCGGCCGGTCTCGGCGCCCTGTGGGGTGTCTGGGCTGGGCTGCTGTGGGGGGTGGTCGCGGGCGCGCTCTCCGGCCTGATATGGCATGCGCTCTCGGGTGGTCGCCGGGACTTCCTGTCGGCGCGCGAGTTGCTCGCCGACCGATACGAGGTGCTGGTCGATCCCGAGTTCGCCGATCGGGCGCAGGAATTGCTGCAGCTGCCGGGTAGTGATCGAACCGAGGGGCGGATGTGACGGCCAAGGCAGTCGACCCCGTGTCACCCCGCCCGGATGTTACTCTGCTGCGCGTCAAGCTCATTCGCTCACCATCTGGTCGAAACCGTGAGACAAGCCCATGCAACTGCTGCGTCGACTCCTGTCGGGCCTGACGGTGCGCATAGGCGAGCTATTCGGGGCACTGTGCGCGTGTGCGGCGCTGCTACTCTCTGCCGCCGGGCCGACAGCCGCTGCCACGCCGAGCCATTACTTGGCCCTCGGCGACTCCATCGCCGCCGGGTACCGGGCCGATAGCAGCGGCGGGGACGTGGGCGCGTCGACGGCCCCTGGCAGTGGCTATGCCGATCTCATCGCCGATGCCCTGGCCCGACAGGCCACAGCAGCCCACCGGCCCTTCTCCTATACCAATCTTGCCCGTCCCGGGGAAACGACTCGCACCATGATCGAGGGCGCCGCTGGCCAACATCAACTCGACCGGCCGGCACCGCAGTTGGTGACGGCCGAAGAATTCTTGTGCGCGCACCACGAGGACCGGGTCGCGGTCACGATCGGGATCGGCCTCGAAAACATCCGGCCCTGCCTGGACGAGGCCGACATCGACTGCGTCTCCCGGGGAATCGGGGTAGTAGCACGCGATCTCGACACCATCCTGGGACGATTGCGGTCCGCGGCGGGATCGCAGGCCCGCATCGTCACCCTGGGCTACTACAACCCATACCTCGCACTGCCCCCGACCGCGGAGAGGGAAGCTGTTGCGGCCGTGGGTATTCCGGCGATCGACACGCTCAACGCCGTTATCTCGGCCGTCGCCGGCCGACACGGTGTGCCGATCGCAGAACTCGATACGGCGTTCGCGCGGCACTCCTACGCCCCACAGGTAACGCGCGACAGTCGACGGGTGCCGTTGAGCACTGCCCGGGTGTTGGAGTGGACGAATATGGCCGTGGCCGACATCCATCCCAATGAGGCCGGGCACCGCGCCATCGCCGATACCGTGGCTCCACTGCTTCGCTGCCGGTCCTAGGGCCCAGAGGCGCCCGCGAATCAATTCAGCGAGCACCACCATCTCCTCGCTGTCGTCGATGTCGATCAGCAACGGCACCGACAGCTCACAGCCCGGCTTCGAGTTCCGCGATCCGCCGGAGGTCGTCGGCCAGTTCCGGTCCGCCGACCCCGGCCGACTTGGCGCGGGTCAGCAGTTCTCGGGCGAGGTGCGGCTCGCCTTGGCGGACCGCCACGTCGGCCCGCAGCACCAGCAACTTCACGAGCTGGACCGCGGTCGGCTCCTCGTCGGTCCGATGCAGAGCCCGGTCCAGGACCTTCACCGCCAACTCCAAGTCCTGCTTGGAATCCGCGAACAGCGAGCCCATGTGGATCGCCCGGTCGAACGTCGCCTTCGGCAACGGCCGGTGCCGCTGGTCCTCGCTGATCGGCTGCGCAATCTGGAGGGTGTTCCCACCGGGATCGGTCACCAGGAACTCTCGCACCCCGTAGCTCTTGTCCTTCAACGCACCCACCCGCGGAACTCCCTGGGTGGGCACCGACCCGAAGGCCTCCTGCAGCCCTTCGGTGAAGACCGCGTACAGGTAGTCGACGTCATCGGTGTCGACCAGGCAGCCATGTGTGGAGGACGTCGGATCGAACTTCTTGTCTCCGTAGAAGTTCAGCTCGATACCCCCGCGCTTCACGCTCAGAAACTGGTACGGCACCGTCTGCCGGAACGTGATCTCAAACCCCAGCGCGGTGTAGAACTCGGCCATCACATCGATCGATCGGGTCATCAGCCTGGGAATCGTCTTCTCCGTCATATTCCCGAAGGTAGGGATCGACCCCGCCGCGCGCACATGAAAGTGAGAACCCCAACTTTCCCTGGTCATCGGCGGTTTCGTGCTATCTCCGGTCGATCGCGAACGCCCGCAGCGGCCGATGGCGCGATGTTCGCCACCGGCCGGCGCGCGCCCTGGCCGTCAGGCGCAGACGACGTTCAGCAGTACCGTGACCGGAATGTTGAGCGGCCACAGCGCCGGTGGGTTGTTCATCATGAACTGGTACAGCGGTTCGTGCAGGGCCTGGCATGCCGGGCTCTTCGTGCTCCAGTCCGGCTCCGGGCCGGGGGGCGACGCCTGCGCTACGGCCGCACCGGACAAGGTCAGCGCTCCCGCGAGGCCGATGGCGATCGTCAATTTCCGCATTCTCGAGTCTCCTTCTTTCTGCCGACCTAGTGCAGGAACGGCGAATTGTTGGCAGTCCCGTCAATGGGGGCCGATCTGACCTGTTCATTCCGGCGGATCGTCGGGTGAATACAGGTCACGACAGTATCGTCGGCAAACTTTCAGCAGACGATACGGTTGGGCAGGCTATTGTGACGAGCCTCACTCACTTAACAGCGGCCTTACCTCTGCTACCTGCGAATATGTAGCCGCACTGCCCGCGTGGAACGCCCGGCCACCATAGCCGGAAACGCCGATGCCAGTGCACTCCGTCGGCGGGGTGATACGGCCGAGCGCGGCCCACGAAGTCGTGGGCCGCGCTCGGGAAGGGTTCGGGCCGGCAGGCTAGCCGCGCAGGACCGCGCCCACGGCGTCCGAGGCGGCGGCGACGGCTGCGTCGCGGGCGGCGCTGGCCTCGTCCTCGGTGAGGGTGCGGTCGCCGGCGCGGAAGCGCAGGGCGTAGGTGAGGGATTTGCGGCCCTCGCCCGCCTGGGCGCCCTCGTAGACGTCGAACAGGGCGATGGACTCGAGCAGGGCGCCCGCGCCGGTGCGCAGTGCCGATTCGACCGAGGCGGCGGGGACCTGCTTGTCGACGCTCACCGACACGTCCTGCAGGACCGCGGGGAACGGTGAAACCGCTGGAGCGGAACGGGTTTCGCGCAAAGGCAGGGCGTCGAGGTCGAGTTCGACGGCGCAGGTGCGCGGCGGCAGGCCGGAGCGCTCCAGCACCGCCGGATGCAGTTCACCGGCGTGGCCGACGACCTCACCGTCGACGACCAGTTCGGCGCAGCGGCCCGGATGCCACGGCAGGTGCGTGGCGGCACGGCGCTCGATGGTCACCCCGGCCGCGTCGGCGACGGCGTCGACCAGCGCGAAGGCATCCGATGCCTCGGCCTGTCTACCCGGACCCCACGGACCGCGCGGCTCCCGCCGCCCGGCCAGCACGGCCGCCACATGCACCGGCTGCTCGGGCAGCGATTCCAGCAGCGTCCGGATCTGCTCGTCGGTCGGCCGCCGGTCGACCGGAAGCGGTTCCACCGCACGGGTATTCGGCGTGGGCAGCACCACCTGCGCGATACCGTAGATCGCAAGATCACGCTCGCCGCGAGAAATGTTGCGGGCGGCCACTTCCAGCAGGCCGGGCAGCAGTGTGGTGGCCAGCTCGGCCCGCTCGACATCGAGCGGGTTCAGCACCCGCAGGGTGTTGCGGCGCGAATCGTCGGCGTCCAGCCCCCACGTATCGAACGCTCCGCCGGGCATGAAGATCGGCGCGGGCACCTCGACACATCCGGCGAACGCCAGCGCCCGGCTCACGGCGCGGCGGCGACGCTGGGTGGGAGTCAAACCACGTCCGGCGGGTGCGCTCGGCAGCACGGACGGAATCTGCTCCAGACCCTCCAGCCGCAGCACCTCCTCCACCAGATCGGCGGGCTGGGTCAGGTCCGGACGCCAGCTGGGCGGGGTGACGACGAGCTGCCCGTGCCCGGATTCGCTGACACCCACCTCGACGGCACAGCCGATCTGAGCCAGCCGCCGCGCGGAGGTGCCGGTCGGATAACCGACGCCCGCGGTCCGGTCGGCCAGGTCGATATCGATGCGGATCGGCTGCGGACCCGGCGTCGGCACCCGCACGTCGGTGAGTGCGGATTCCACAGTGCCACCGGCGATCTCGACGAGCAGGCTGGCGGCCCGGTCGAGCGCGGCGACATTGACCTCGGGATCGACGACCCGTTCGTACCTCTTGGCGGCCTCCGACGGCAGCTTGTGGCGGCGCACGGTGCGGGCGACGGCAACCGGATTCCAGGTCGCCGCCTCCAGCAGGATGTCGGTGGAATCGCCGCTCACCTCGGTGCTCGCGCCGCCCATCACACCGGCCAGCGACTGCACACCGGAATCGTCGGCGATCACCACGTCCTCGGCGTCCAGCACGCGCTCCACGTCGTCGAGGGTGCGCAGCGTCTCACCCTTGTGGGCGCGGCGAACCACCAAGCCGCCGTTGAGCTTCGACGCATCCCAGGCGTGCAGCGGCTGCCCGAGTTCGAGCATCACGTAGTTGGTGACATCGACGGCGGGTGAGATCGGCCGCACGCCCGACAGCAGCAGTCGCCGTTGCAACCACCACGGGCTGACGGCCGCCGGATCGATCCCGGTCACTCGGCGCACCGCGAACCGGGTGCACAGCGACTCCGGTTCCAGCCGCACCGACCACGCCTCGGCCTCATCGTCCGGCAGCGTCCGCACGGCGGGATCGGCGTATTCCAGGTCGAATCCGCAGGCCAGCTCGCGCGCCAGGCCGCGCACGGAGAACGCGTATCCGCGGTCGGGGGTGATGGCCAGCTCGACCACCGTGTCGTCGAGTCCCAGCAGCGCGTTGGCATCCGTGCCCGGCTCGGCGGTCCCCGGCTCCAGCACCAGGATGCCGGAGTGGTCCTTGCCGATGCCGAGTTCGGCGACCGAGCAGATCATGCCGTTGGAGATGTGCCCGTAGGTCTTGCGCGAGGTGATCTTGAATCCGCCCGGCAGCACACCGCCCGGCAGCACCACCACGACCAGGTCATCGACCTCGAAGTTGGTTGCGCCGCAGATGATCTCCTGCAGCTCGGGCTTGCCGATGTCGACCTTGCAGAATCGGATGGGCTTCTTGAACTCGGTCAATTCGGTGATCTCGGCGACCCGCCCGACGACCAGGGGATGCTCGACCTCCCCCTCGACCCGCTCGAGCTTATCGATCTCCTCGACCTCGAGTCCGACCCGGACGAACCCGGCGTCGAGTTCTTCCGGCGTCACCGACCACTCCGGGCTGGTGCGCTGCAGGACTTCGGTCAGCCACGACTGCGCTACTCGCACTTGACGTTTCGCTTCCTCGTTATTCGGGGGACGGTCAGGACTGGATGCCGAAGGGCAGCGTGAATCGCACGTCGCCTTCGACCATGTCGCGCATGTCGGGAATGCCGTTGCGGAACTGTAGCGTGCGCTCCAGACCCATACCGAAGGCGAAGCCGCTGTACACCTCCGGGTCGATGCCGCTGGCGATGAGCACCTTCGGGTTCACCATCCCGCAGCCGCCCCACTCGATCCAGCCGGCGCCGCCCTTCTTGTCCGGGAACCAGACGTCCACCTCGGCGGACGGCTCGGTGAACGGGAAGTAGCTGGGGCGCATGCGGGTTCGGGTCTCGGGGCCGAACAGCGCCCGCGCGAACGCGTCGAGCGTGCCGCGCAGATGCGCCATGGTCAGGCCCTTGTCGACAGCCAACCCCTCGACCTGGGAGAAGATCGGGGTGTGGGTGGCGTCCAGCTCGTCGGTGCGGTACGTACGGCCGGGGCACACGACGTAGATCGGCAGCTCCCGTTCGAGCATGGCCCGCACCTGCACCGGCGAGGTGTGGGTGCGCAATACCTGCCGCGACCCCTCGGGCGCGACGTAGAAGGTGTCCTGCATGGTCCGCGCGGGGTGGTCGGGCAGGAAGTTCAGCGCGTCGAAGTTGAAGTGGTCGGTCTCCACCTCGGGCCCCTCGGCGACCTCCCAGCCCATCCCCACGAAGACGTCGGCGATCCGCTCGGACAGGGTGGTGAGCGGGTGCCGCGCACCCACCGGCTGCCGCCGCGCGGGCAGGGTGACATCGATGGCCTCGGCCACCAGCACCGCGGCGTCGCGCTCGGCCTGCAGTTCGGCGTGGCGAGCCTCATACGCCGCCGACACCCGGGCGCGGGCCACGTTGACGCGCTTACCGGCCTCGGCCTTCTGATCTTTGGGCAGGCTGCCGAGCGATCGCTGTGCCAGCGCGATGGGCGATTTTCCGCCCATATATTCGGTCTTCGCGGCGGCGAGCGCGTCGAGGTCGGTGGCAGCGGCGAACGCCTTCTCCGCGGCTTCGGCCGCGGCAGTGAGCGACTCTTCGCTCAGTGCCGCTGTCTGCTCGGCTCGTGCGTTGTCGTCGGCCACGATGCTTCGTCACTCCCCTGGCTGGTACCGGTCTGCAGGCGGGATGCCCACCCACATTGTTGCTGGTCGCATCGTAAGCGATGTAATCAGCCCGTCTCACCCGCATTTCCCACCCGCCCAGCAGGCACATTCGACGGCACGGCCAGCTCATCGGCGCTGCGGGCGATCTCCGGCAGGCGTGCCGGGTCGGCGAGCAGTCCGGCCAGGGCGAATTCGGTGATCTCGGGCGGGCTGACCGCGATCCCCGGCAACGCCAGCGCATCGAACAGGGCCAGCACCAGCCGCGCGGCGGAGACGGTGTCGATCGGACGGATGTCACCCTCGCGCTGGCCGGCCGCCACCAGGCTCACGACCACCTGTTCGAGTCGCTCCAGCAGATCCCGCTCCGCAGCGAAGCGATCCTGTTGCAGTTCGGGCGCGCTGAAAATCGACGCCAGCAGATACGGCGAATCGTGCAGATGCCGCAGCGTGTCCAGCAACCAGCAATGCAGTTTCACCACGGCCGGCGCCGAGACCGCGTCCAGCCGCTCGGCCAACGCCAAGGGGCGGTCGACGGCCGAGCGAATCAGCGCGACGAGGATGTCGTCCTTGGCGGAGAAGTGCTTGTAGATGGCCGGTTGCTGCACGCCGACCCGGAAGGCGATATCGCGGGTGGAGGTGCCGGAGTACCCCCGCACGGCGAAGAGTTCGGCAGCCGTGCGCAGGATACGTTCGGCCGCCGGGCTCCAGGTCGGGGGCTGCGACATACCGATCAGGGTATCGATGAACCTCCCATCGCGTGCGCGAGGTTCCGGTAGAACGCCAAGATCCCCGGCTGTTCTTTCGGGCTGAGGTGTCCGCGCGTGGTGAAGCGCGACGCGGTACCCCGCTGCACGTCTTCCAGTCCCGACCGGTCCTCCTCGTTGATCATCGCGGTCACGGCCTGTTGGGTGCGGGCCGTGGCCTCGGGGATACCGGCGAGGTCGGGTGTGGTGAGGACACCGCCGATGACCTCCACCCGGTCGATCGCCAGCGGAATGAAACTGAACCACACGACCTGGTCGCCCATGGCGATGAACGCCCCGCAGGGGAAGGCCATCACCAGCATGCCGTGGGTCTTCTGCATCTCGGTCAGCTCCAGCGACCCCGGTTCCGCGCGGAACGCGAGAGGGATGCGGATATTGGAGACCCACGGCGAATAGGAGTCGATGTGTATGTCGGCGCCGCCGGGCATGTACGGCTGCAATGTCTTCGGGTGCAGGCCGAGAACGTGGTAGTTCTCGTGGCCGTTCTCCATGACCAACTTCCAGTTGGCCCTCCACTCCAGCCGCCACGCATCCACCTGGACCAGCTGATCGAGGCGGTAGTTGGCGTACTCGGGGGCGATCAGATCCAGGTGCGCCGACAGGGATTCGGCCTCGGCGTCGAGGTTCACCCAGACCAGGCCGTTCCACTCTTCGACGGCGAAGGCGGGCAGGCGGCATTGCTCAGGGTCGAATTCCTTGTTGCCGCCCATGTACGGCGCGCCGCGCAGACGGCCGTCGAGGCCGTACTTCCATAGGTGATAGCGGCAGGTGAAGGCGTTGGTTCGCCCGGCGCCCGGCGCGACCAGCGGCATCAGCCGGTGGCGGCAGATCGGCGAGAGCGCGTGCAGTCGCCCGTCGTCGGCGCGCACGACGACAACCGCTTCGCCCGCGACCGACACCGAGACATAGTCGCCGGGCTCGGCGAGCTGGTCGGTGTGGGCCACCAGCATCCAGGTGCGGGCGAAGATCCGCTCGCGCTCCAGTTCCCACAGTTCCGCAGAGGTGTAGGCGGCGGGCGACAAGGTGAGCGCCGGGGGCGAATCACCAAGGTACTCGTGCAGTTCTGCGAGCAGGGCGTCGACGGAATGGTCGGTGGTGACGGCGGTGGACATACAGAGACCTCCTCGTTGGGTTATCATCCGATAACCTTCTCCAGGTTATCAACCGATAACCTCTCGTCAAGGAGAATTTGGAGGTCGCCTCCCTCCATCGACGGACCCGTCGCTCCTACTCGTCGGCGGGCCGCGCCGGTATCGAGTGATTCAGATAGGCATCGGTCACCGGGGCCACCCGAGTGTCCCAGGAGCGGCAGATCAGGTAGGTGCTCACCACCATGTCGACACCGGAGACGGGCAGCACGGAAAACGCGTGCCGGTCCGCGTCGCGTGCGACGTCCGACTCCGGCTGCACGATCGCGAACCGTTTACCCGTCGTCAGCAGCAGGAGCATGCCGCCACCGTCGGAGAATCGCAGCGTGGGGTCGGTGACGATACCCACGTCGGCCAGATTCTGGCGCGTCTGCGGCGACAGCTCCCAGTGCCTGGGCCCGGGTAGGTGGGTGAAACCCTGTAAATCCCTGACTCGCAGCGACTTTCGGCCAGGGAAGTGCGCGGCGTCCAGCATCACCATCAAGGCTTCGGTGTAGAGCAGCGTCGCGCTCAACGTCGCGTGGACGGCGGGCACGTGCGAGAACGCGATATCGATCTTGTTCTCGAGCAGCTCCTCCTCCATCGCCAGAGACGGCATCTGCCGCACATCGATGTGAAAGTCCTCGGCCAGCTTCCGATTGGCCGCGACGATCCGGGTGCGGTGCTGCGGATTCAGCGAGTCGGGGATCGCGACCCGCACGCGCGCGCCGGGCGCGGGCGCGCGCACCACCGCGGGCAGGGCGTCGAAGTCGGCGACGAGCCGCGCCGCGACGGGCAGCAGCGCTTCCCCCGCCGGGGTCAGGCGGGTGTGGTGGGTCGATCTGTCGAACAGCGGCTTACCGAGTTCGCGCTCGAGCGCCTTGATGCGCTGGCTGAGCGGCGGCACCGACATCCGCAGCGCGTCGGCGGCCCGGGTGAAGTTCAGTTCACGGGCGACCGCGAGGAAGTACCGCAGGTGACGGATCTCCATAACGCAGCATCGTAACCACCCGCCCTCGACCGGCCGGTGTTATCACGGTGGTCATACCGTTTCGAGGGAAACGGTCATTCCTTTGTCGGGATCGGAAACATAGCGTTGATCATCGACAGACCGGATCGGATGGAAGGTTCTTACAATGCTTTCGACGCGTCACGTCGAATCACTCGATTCTTCTCCACTGAATATCGGCGGCACGCCGAAAGGACCGCTGGCCGGTATCCGCATCATCGACTTGTCCACCGTGGTGATGGGGCCGCTGGCCACCCAGATCCTGGGCGACCTCGGCGCGGACGTGATCCGTATCGAACCGCCGTACGACAGTGCCCGTTTTTCCCCTTCCCCCGATATGGCCAGGAATTTGGGAATGTCGCCGCTGTATCTACAGGTCAATCGCAACAAACGCAGCATTGCACTGAATTTGAAGGATGCCGACGACCGCGCGGCGCTGTTCGAACTGCTGGAGAGCAGCGATGTCTTCGTGACGAATATGCGGTGGCAGGCACTCGAGCGACTCGGCCTGGGATACGACCAGCTCCACGAGCGCTTCCCGCAGCTGGTGTATGCCCACGCCCAGGGCTTCCACCGGTCCTCCACGCAGAGCTCGCGCCCCGCGTACGACGAGGTGATCCAGGCCGTGAGCGGCCTGGTCAGCCTGCAGGAACATGCCAGCGGTTCGTTGCAGTTCATGCCGACGTTCATCGCCGACAAATCGGCCTCGCTCTACCTGGCCCTCGGCGTGGTGTCGGCCCTCTACCACCGCCGGGTGAGCGGGACCGGCCAGCGGATCGAACTGGCGATGGCCGACGCCATGATCGCCCTCACCGCCGTCGAACACATGGCCGGTGACGTGCACGTTCCGGCGACCGGCCCGGCGGGCAACCCCCTCAGCCTGGTACCCGAGCACGCGGCGCTGCGCACCAAGGACGGCGCGATCGCGGCGGTGGCCTACACCCTGCAGGACATCAAGCGACTCCTGATCGGCGCGGGTCTGGACGACCTTGCGGCCCAACCGATATGGGACTCCGAGGAGCCCGATCGCGACGCGTATCTGATGGGCCTGGGTGCGGTGCTGGCGCATTCGGCGGAGAAGACGACCGCGGAATGGGAAACCTACCTGCGCGACAACGATATTCCCTTCGGCGTCGTCCTCGATATCGAGCATCTCGCCGAGGACGAGTACGTGCGGGAAATGGGGTTGATCCGCGAGGCCGAGCATCCGACCGAGGGCACGATCAGGCTGGTCGCCAATCCTCTCGGTTTCTCCGACACACCCGTCGACATCCGCAGGCACGCAGAACTTCCCGGCCAGAGCACCGCGGAAGTCCTGGCGTCCGTGCGATCCACAGCCAAGGGAAAGAAGGCGTGATGAATCTCGAATTGTCCCCCGCGGAAATCGCGTTCCGCGACGAATTGCGCGCGGTGTTCCTCGGTAAGATCCCCGAGGACGTGCGCGAGCGCTCGGCACAGGGCCTGGCCACGCGCGACGACATCGTCACCGCGCAGCGCATTCTGAACGAGCACGGGCTCGCGGTGCCGCACTGGCCGGTGGAATGGGGCGGCCGGGACTGGACCCCGACCCAGGCGCACATCTACCGGACCGAACTGCAGCGCGCCGCGGTCCCGCCCCCACTGGCATTCAACGTGAGCATGGTGGGCCCGATCATCGCCGAATTCGGTACCGAAGAACAGCGGCGGAAGTTTCTGCCCGCCACGGCGAACCTGGATATCTGGTGGTCCCAAGGCTTTTCGGAGCCGGAGGCCGGATCGGACCTGGCCGGGCTGAAGACGACCGCCCGCCGCGACGGCGACGAATACATCGTCAACGGCCAGAAGACCTGGACCACCCTGGGCCAGTATGGCGATTGGATGTTCCTGCTCGCCCGGACCGATCCGCAGGCGCAGCGCAAACAGCAGGGCATCTCGTTTCTGCTGCTCGATCTGACAACCCCCGGCATCGAACGCCGCCCGATCCGGCTGATCGACGGCGGAGTCGAGGTCAACGAGTTCTTCTTCGACAACGTGCGCGTTCCGGCGGAAAACCTGGTGGGCGAGGAGAACAAGGGCTGGACCTACGCGAAGTTCCTGCTCGGCAACGAACGCGACGGCATCGCCCAGATCGGCACCGGCCAGCGCATGTTCGCCGAACTGGCCCGGTTCGCCGAGGCGCGAGACCTCGCCGCCGATCCGGATTTCCGGTCCCGGCTGCACGCGACGAAGTTGCGGCTGCTGGCCATCGAGGCCACCCAACTGCGGGTCACCGGAGCCTCCGAACGCGGCGAGCCCAGCCCTGTCTCCTCGCTGCTCAAACTGGCGGGAACCCAGGCGCTGCAGGAACTCTCGGCCCTGCGCATGCAGGCCGCCGGTTCGGACGCGCTGCTGGTGGCCGACGACGACCTGTCGAGCGCGCAGTACCTGAATCTGCGCAAGCTCTCGATTTTCGGTGGCTCCAACGAGATTCAGCGTGGAGTCATCGCCAAGACAATTCTCGGACTGTGAGGAGCGCAGCAGTGGAGCTCGAACCGAACGAAGATCAGAAACTGTTGTTCGACACCGCCGACGCGGCATTCGCACGGCATTACACGCCCGGCTTCCGTGGCACGGTGGTGACCTCGCCGCTGGGCTGGAGCGAGACCGTCTGGTCTGCGCTGACCGAATTGGGCCTGACCACGCTCACCGTCGCCGAACAGTACGGCGGCGCCGGGGCAGGACCTGCGGAGGTGTATGTCGTCCAGCAGGCGCTGGGCAGGCACGCGGCGGTGGAGCCGCTGCTGAACGGCGTCTATCTGCCCTCCTGGCTGATAGCGGCGCTCGGTTCCGACACCCAGCGCAGCGAACTGCTTCCGGCGCTCGCCGACGCGACCCTGATCGGCGCGATCGCCCATGCCGAGCCGGGCCGGGACTGGGATGCGCCGCCGTCGGTGGCCGCGGTCGGCACCGACGATCCCGGCACCTTCCTGCTCACCGGGGTCAAATCGCCTGTGGCACATGCCGACCAGGCGCAATTCCTGCTCGTGACCGCCAGCGACGCCGCGGGCGAACCCGGTGTCTACCTGGTGTCGTCGCAGGCCCCTGGCCTGACTCGTGACGACGGCCGCAGCACCGACTGGGCCCACGCGTCCCGGGTCGGCCTCGACGCCACGCCCGCCACCCCACTGGGCCGACCGGGGCCGCAGACCGTCCGCGCTCTGCGGATCGCGTTCGCGCGGGCTCGCATCGCGGTGCTCGCCGAGGCGGTCGGCCTGATGGAGGCGGGGCTGGCGCAGACGGTGGAATACCTGAAGTCCCGCAAGCAGTTCGGCGTACCGCTGTCGGCCTTCCAGGCGCTGATCCACCGGGCGGCCGACGCCTATGCGGAGATCGAGCTGGCGCGCTCGATGACGCTGTGGGCGACGGCCACGCTGGAGACCTTCGAGATCGACGATGCGGTCGCCCTGCCGGAGGCGGCCGACGACGCCTTCGTCTTCGTCGCCGAGGCCGCACGAACCGTCGCCGAGGAGATCACCCAGTTGCACGGCGGTATCGGCATGACCTTCGAAACGGCCGTCAGCCACTACGCGGCCCGGCTCACCGCCCTCACGCAGTCCTTCGGCGGCATCGCCGCGGCGCGGCGGCGGGCGCTGAACTCG
This sequence comes from Nocardia transvalensis, assembly GCF_015477765.1. Lineage (GTDB taxonomy): Bacteria > Actinomycetota > Actinomycetes > Mycobacteriales > Mycobacteriaceae > Nocardia > Nocardia transvalensis_A. The sequence continues at coordinate 134,691 of NZ_JADLQQ010000005.1, forward strand.
GCGTCGGCCGTCACCGCACCCAGCGCGCTGCGCAACGACACCGACCGGGCACCACTGCCCGCGTAGGCATCACAGAAGGAGGTCGAGATGTTCCGCTCGCTGCTGGTGCTCGGGATCGCCACCGGGGTGATCGAACGAATCGAGCTGTCGGACAACAGCGTCCGCACCATCGTTGCCGATACCGGTCCGGCCCCGGACGGCCTGGTGGTCGATCCGGCCACCGATCGGCTCTATTGGACGACGATGGGGCTGCCCCGCGGCCTCGGCGGCGAGACGGACGGAGACCTCGACTTCTCGCCGCGCAACGGTTCGGTGCAGTCGGCTCGCGTAGACGGCTCCGATCACCACTACGTCCTGCCGGTCGGCTCGCTCACCACCGGGAAGCAGCTGGCCGCCGATTTCGCGGCGAATCGGCTGTACTTCTCGGATCGGGAGGGGTGCCGGGTGAGCCGGGTCGGCACCGACGGGACCGGACTCACCGACCTCGTCGTCAATACCCCGGCCGACGACGGTACCGCCGAATGTGTCGGGGTCGCAGTCGACCCCGACAACGGGTACCTCTATTGGACGCAGAAGGGCCCGGCCAAGGGTGGGCGTGGCCGGATCCTGCGGGCAGGGCTGGATATTCCGGCGGGCGAGACCTCCGCGAACCGGTCCGATATCGAGGTCCTGTGGGACGGGTTGCCCGAGCCGATCGATCTGCACATCGACCCGGCCTCCTCGACCCTGTACTGGACCGACCGCGGCGCCGAGCCGTCCGGGAACACACTCAACCGCGCGCCGATCCCGCCCAGGGGCGCGCGCGGCGACCGGCCCGAAATCCTCGCGCGCCACTTCGGCGAGGCCATCGGGCTGGCCGTGGACGCCGAGGCCGGACTCGCCTACGTCACCGATCTCGCGGGAACGGTGCGAGCGGTGCCGTTGGACGCCTCGTCCGGCGCCGAGGAATACATCGTGGCCCGGTTCCCCGGGCAACAACTGACAGGAATCGCAGGTATCTGATATGAGCACAATCGCCGTCGTCGGCGCGGGCGTGATCGGGCTGTCCTGGGCCAGGCTCGCCCGCGAACACGGTTGGGACGTCACGATTTACGACCCGCGCGACGATATCGCCGCCGTGGTGTCGGCCGAGCTGGGCGACGACCACGGCGTCCGCGTGGCCGCCGATATCGCCGCGGCCGTGGCCGAGGCCGACCTGGTCCAGGAGAACGGCCCCGAGCGCTTGCCGATCAAACAGCACCTGTTCGCCGAGATCCTCACGCATGCGCGACCGGACGCGGTGCTCGCCACCTCGAGTTCCTCGATCGCCGCGAGCCTGATCGCGCAGGGCCTCTCCGACGCCTCCCGCGTGCTGGTCGGGCATCCGTTCAATCCGCCGGAGCTGATGCCGCTGGTCGAAGTGGTGCCGGGCGCGCAGACGTCCGACGCGACGGTCCAGCGGGCGCTGGACCTGTACAAGGCGCTGGGCCGGGTGCCGGTGGTCATCCGCAAGGAGGTGCCCGGATTCGTCGCGAACCGACTGCAGGGCGCACTGTCCCGGGAGGCCGTCCACCTCGTCCAGCAGGGCGTGGTCTCCCCGGCCGACCTCGATGTCATCATGCTGAACTCGCTGGGACTGCGCTGGGCCACGATCGGACCGTTCGAGGGCAATGTGCTCGGCGGCGGGCCCGGCGGTATCCGCCACCTGTACGCCGGGGTCGGAGCGGAGACGTCCAAAATCGAACTCGGAACGCCCGATCCGGCCCGGATGGACGAGGTGATCGACCAGGTCGAGCAGACCTACGGCTCGGGTCCCGAGACCTTCGAACGCCTGCGCGCCCGGCGTGATCGCCGCACCAGGGCGGTTCTGGCGGCGCTGGACCGATAACGGGTCATTGCGTTTTGACGGGGACCGTGAGTGGACCTCGGTGGCGGAAGCCCGAGCGCCACGGGAGGGACTCCTCGTCGCCGATCACGCGCAGACCGGGCCAGTGGGCGTAGATTTCGGTGAGTACGGCGGCGGCGACCGGGCGGACCACTCCCGTTCCGAGGCATGCGCGGGTGCCGTGGCCGAGGGCCAGATGGGGGTTGTGGGTGCGGTGCACGTCCAATTCGTCCGGGGCGGTGAATCTTTCGGCGTCGTGGTTGGCCGAGGCGAGACAGAGCAGGACGGTTTGGCCGGGATCGATGGTGTGGTTGCCGATATCGATCTCGGTGACCGCGAAGCGTGGGCCAGCCAGCACCTGCGGTGACAGGAATCGCAGGAGTTCGTCGACTGCGCCGAGTAGATCCGGGGATGTCCGGAACTCCTCCAGTTGGTCGGGGTTGCCCGAAAAGGTCAGTACCGCACCGGATATCACGTCGATGAGAACCTCGTACCAGACGAACAGCAGATAGAACACCACCCCGGCCAGCTCGTCCGGGTTCAACTCCCCTGCCTGCACCAACCGGGCCAGCATCGTCTCGTCGTCGACTTCTCGAGCGCAGGCGATGGCGGCGGCGATGATCTGCTGCATGGTCGCCAAGGTGTCCCGTGCCCGCGGTGCCGCACCCGGGCGCAGCGTCGACGTCGCCCACTCGAGAACCTGATCGCGCACGGTGCCGGGCAGCCCCAGCAGGTCCGCGAGCACCGTGGCGGGCAGCGGCACCGCGAGTCGTTCGACCAGATCGAATTCGGTTGTCCCGTCGAGCCGTTCCAGCTGCGAGCGGACCACCTCGCCCGCGCGATCGGCCCACTCGCTCGCCCGCCGCGGGTGCAGTTCGGCGGTCACGGTCCGGCGCATCCGGGCCACGACTTCCGGATCGCTGTTCTGGAATACGTCCAGCGGTGGCGGCACATCGAAGCCGCGGTAGTCGCGGCCGCGGGCATGGCGCAGGTGCGGTGTCAGCCGGTGGTCGAGCAGTCCGTTGTACACATCGTCGAAGCGTGTCACCAACCAGGCCGGTGGCCCGTCAGGGGTGGCCACCCGATGCACGCCCCCAGCCGTGCGTAGCGATTCCAGAACCGGCCATGGGTTCCGCGCGAATTCCTCCCCGAAGATTCTCAACACCCGGCCATCATCTCCCCTGCGGTCCGAGAAGTCTCGGCAGATTCGAGATCGACATCGGAGGGTAACCATGACCGGTCCGGCCGCGTTCGGTGACAATGACCCAGTACGGACGAAAACCCTTATTGCAGAGGCTGTTTTGGTGACGCAAATGCGAACATCGCCCTGCCCCACGCTCATTCGTCCTCCTCGAGGGGGATTTCGTGCTTCCATGCGGGAGTATGACACTTACACACGCGCGGGCGTCGCGCTCCACCGCAACCATCGTAATCTCATTGCTGGCAATGCTTTTCGCATCGCTGCCCAGCTCGGTGGCCCAGCCGCCGACCACCCCCTCCCAGCCACTGGACGAATCACGATCCGCACCCGGCGAAGTCCAGCCCGACAGACAGTCGCGGGTGTACTTCAAGCTGCCGGTCGACAACGAGATGGTGCGGCTGCAAACCCATTTCACCGTGCCACCGAAGCTGCCCAGAGTGGGAACGATGTTCCTGTGGCCCGGCCTCGAGCCTCGCCCGGGCGGCAGAAACTACAATCCGATCGGCCTCGGTGTCCTGCAACCCGTCCTGACCTGGGGACCGAGTTGCGCCCCGACCCCACAGCCCCCGGCGTACTCGACCTGGTGGATCGCCGCGATGTACGTCAATGTCGGCAATCACCCGGACTACCGGGGCTGCCGCGCAGGACGCGCCATGTCGGTCCAGGTGGGCGAGGTCCTCACCATCGACATCGTCCTGAATCGGGCCAACGGCGTCTGGACGCAGACCGTCACCGGGCGGTCGGGTTCGGTCGACTTCTCGATCAATATGCGGGATCAGGCGCAGAACATGGCACTGTTCGCCATCGAACCGTGGAACAACGCCCGCTTCCCGGGCCGGCTGACCTTCTCCGACACCACGATCACCTTCCGCGACAGCAACGAACAGAGCTGCCTGCAGCCGGAGATCACCTACACCGGCTCCGGCGGCAGCCTCACCCAGCCCACCGCGGACGGCCCCCGCTGCCACATCGACACCATCAGCGTGAACAGCCCCAACCGCGCAGACGAGAACTGACGCGCGAGACAGCGGGCCATCGGGCGGTCACCGCCGCGCCGATCAGTGCGGGGCGTTGACCGTGTTGAAGAACAGGATCCCCGCGGCGATGGCGACGGGGACACCGACGGCGATGGTCCCGGCCACCCCACCGATCGCCGCCGCCGCGGCGGCGGTGACCAGGCAGCCGCCCAGGAAGCCCGGGATGGCCAGCACGCCGACGGTCGGGACGGCGGCCGTGGCACCCGCCACCAGCCCACCGGCGAGGCAGCCGACCCCGGCGCCGATGACCGTGCCGATGAGCCCGCCCAGCGCGGCGCCGACGCCGACCTGGGTGGAGAAATGCGACAGCGCGTCGTTGAATGTGTCCGATTCGGGGTCGAGGCCGGGCGGAGGCGGCGCGGGGGTCGCCTGCCCCGGATCGGTGCTCGGCGTCAGCTGAGCGGTCGTGTCGTGCACACTGGCCGCAATCGGCCACCGCTTACCGTCGCGCTGATAATTCAGCGGAATGCCGCCGACCACCACACCAGTGGGATCCAGAATCCTGAGCTGTCCGTCCACGACGCTCAGGCTCCCTGTGTCGGTGTGCAGAACGACCGAATTGCCGGAGATTTCGGCGGAGTAGTGCATTTCCGGTCCCGGCGCCTGGGCATCGGCACCGGCCGCCGGTCCGAGAAGGCCCGCGATCACGCATGCCGACAGGGCCGTCACAAGCTTTGCTCTCATCGAAACAACTCTCACTCAGCGTCACAACTCGGATGTGCAACGCTGCACCTCTCCGTAAGAACGGATGCCTCGATACAAGCAAGCAACTTCCCAGCGAATCAATGCTCTGTGATCGACATTACCGTCCGGAAATAATTGTCAGGCGCCGATGGCTCGGGCCAGTTCGGGCCACGAATTGTGCAGGTCGGATTCGAACAGGCCCCAGGTGTGGGAGCCCTCCGGGTGGCTGAGGTGGGTGGCGGGGATGCCGAGTTGGGCGAGGCGGTTGGCGAAGGATGCGGTACACGAATTTGCTATCGCTTCGACCGGTGGGAATACCAGCCCGCCCCGGTCGGTGGCACCGGGCGTGCCGGTGGCGGCGGACAGGTAGATGGCCTTGCCCGTGAGGGCGGCGGCGTTGGCGAAGGCGTCGTGGCGGCGCCAGGTGTCACCGCCCGGTATCCCCCACATGTTCAGCGGGTTGCCGCCGCCGCGGACGACCTGGGCGCTGACCATGGCCATGCCCATGGGGTCCGCGGCCCAGGGGCAGCCGCTGTAGGAGGCGACGGCGTTGTAGCGGTCCGGCGCCTGGATGGCGAGGTCGATGGCGGAGGCACCGCTCATCGAGACGCCCGCGATGGCGTTGCGGCCCGTGGTGTTGAAGCGAGCGTCGACGACGGACGGTAGTTCCTGGGTGAAGAAGGTCTGCCAGCGGTTGCGGCCGAGTGCGGGATCGTCGGCGACCCAATCGGTGTACATGCTGTAGGCACCACCCATCGGCAGCACGACATTGACATGTTTGTCGGCGAAGAACTCCCGGACGTCGGTGTCGTCCCACCACGAAATCCCGTCCGTCCCACCGCCGATGCCGGTGAGCAGGTACAACGTCGGCGCGGGCCCGCCGCCCGCGGCCCTAATCACCCTGCTGCTCACCACCCGATCCATCGCCGGGGAGTAGACGTCGATGCGCGAGACGGAATCCCCGATCGCCTCCTCCCCCACCACCCGCGCCCCCGTCGGAGCGGCCACGGCCGAGCCGGTGACCAGCACGGACGAGACGACGACGGCCACCAGTCCACTGACGAACACAGCCAAGTATTTTGATGCCCTCACCATTCCGGTGTACCGCACGAAATCGACTGCTACACCTGCGCCGCCGTGTCGGCTCCCACCCTGTCGTACGAAAGCCCTTGTCAGGCGGCCAATTTGCACCGAGGACAGTCGTCCGGGGAATCTCCCGGGTGCAGATGACCCAGCTCGATGAGGCGAATCCAGCAGAACCGCTTCATATCGCAGGTCTCGAGCGTGCAGTCGGCGTGCCGTTCGCTGCGCAGCTCGAGATGCATGAGCCGCGGCGACATGGCATGTCCGGGAAGGCGATGGAACATCGCCAGCGTTCGATCGGCCATAACCATCTCCATATTCGAGTCGGATGTCCAGAAGCCCGATAGCCGGAAGGCTCTCCAAATCGCAAGGGGCGCTGCTCAATTGAAGGCGACTTTCCGGTTATCGGGGCATATCTAGTGATACGCTTCGCCTCGACGGGGCGGAAGTTTATCCACGGCCTTACTGCCGTGATTCATCGGATTTTCCAGAACGAGGTTTTCCAAATTTGGCACCGGAAGATAGCGAGGCTAAGCGATGAGTGGTTCGACTCTTGCCAGCAGGGCACTCGGGCGGCAACTGCAGAAGTACCGCGAGCGTGCCGGGTTGTCGGAATACGCTGTGGCACGGGCGGTGGAGACGTCGCCGCAAACGTACGGGCGGCTGGAGGATGGGCAGAAACACAATGTGACGAATCTGCTGATGAATGCCATCTGCGACAGGTTGCAAGTGAGCAACGAGGAGCGGCGCGAGCTGCTCACGCTTGCAGAAGAGGTTCGTAAGGAACGTAAGTCGGAGGGCGGGTGGTGGCGACCGCACATCGACGACATCCGGGCCAACTTCGAGTACTACCTTCAGCTCGAAGAGACCGCGCGGCGAATAACCCAGCTCCATCTCAGTCTCCTCCCCGGATTGCTTCAAACGCCCGAGTATCGACGGCAACTCGTGTGGGCCGAGTTCCCGCAACGACCTCCCGAGGACATCGAAAGGCTCGTTACGCTCGTACGCCAACGCCAACAGCGTCTCTCAGATCCACGGTTCGAGCTCGAGGCATTCGTGCCGGAAGCGGTTCTGCGGCAACCAATTGGCGGGCCGGGAGTGATGGAAGACCAACTGCACCACTTGACCGAGGTAATCGAGCTGCCGAACGTATCCCTCAGGGTTATCCCACACGATGTCACGAATCCCCTTGCCCCCATCGTCGGTACGTTCAGCTTCCTGAGCTTCCCGGTGCTCGCGTCGACAAGGCTCACCCCACCTCCCGTCGTTTACATAGAGACCTATGTCGGAGCGCTGTACCTGGAGAGAGAAGTCGAGGTTGCCAGGTATCGTGATGCGATCCCGGCAGTTCGGCAGGTAGCGTTGGATGCAGGCGCGACCAGGGACCTGGTCCTGGCAATTGCAAGGGAGTTCTCGTCGTGAGCATCGACCTATCCACCGCAGTTTGGTTCAAGTCCAGCCGAAGCTCCGGCGGCAGCGAATGCGTAGAGATCGCCCACCTTCCCCAGGGCATGGTCGGCGTCCGCGACTCCAAGAACCCCACCGGCCCCGCCCTGATCTTCACCCCCACCGAATGGGACGCCTTCACCGCAACCCTCCAGACCGGCCGCCTCGACCCCGCCTAACCCCCACCCCCACAACAGCCGCACCCCTTACCTCCAAACGCACCCCTTCCAGCGCCTGCAAGGGGTGCGTTTGCGGGTAAAGGGTGCGGCTGTGGGGCGCTCTGCCGACCGGTAGGTGAGGGCCGCGGGGTGCGGTTGTGGGGGCTGACGCTGGGGGCGGTTTCAGGTGATCACGAGCGGAAACCCAGGAGGGGTGACTAACCCACAGGATGAAGGTGAGTACAGCGACGAGGTGCCGATCAAACCGGACAAGGAGCGGAAGTCCGGGGATCGGGACGATAAGGCCGATGAGCAGGACGCCCGGCCCGAGGCCGCGACGGATACGGTCGAGGGGGTTGGGGAGCCGCCGGACTGACGACGGCGAACGCGCACGAGCGGTGCGGTACCGTGAAGTTGCGGTGTCTTCTGATAGAGCTCGGCGATCTGCTTCTGCTATCCAGGAGGACGACCCATGGTTAGTGTTCGGAATTTTCGCCGGTCAGCCCTCGTCGTGACGGCCTTCGGGGCCATGGGATCGGCCGTTGTCTCGACCGCTGGGCCCGCTCTCGCCGCCAACGCTATCGACCTGAAGGGTGTCGGTCCGGCGAACGTGGGGGTCGAATACAGCTGCGATGCCTCGGCCGGAGTGGTCGCCATCAAGGCGATGGTGGGCGATCCTCAGGCGGACGGTCCGTCGGCTACCGGCGAGGAGAAAGCCGTCGAATGCGATGGCGCCCAGCATACTGCCGTGGTCGTCTTGGTCGGAGCCGCCGGTGAGGAGGCTCCGCTGTCGAAGGGGCAGACGGTGCAGGTGCGGATCGCGCTGGTCGATCGTGCGGACACTGTCGTTTCCGGCCAGGCCAAGGTGGTCACGCTCGGATAGCAAAATCCTCACGGAGAGCGCGTCGTAGCAGCCGAACCGCGTAGCCGGATCAGCCTTCAGTAAGCCACATGCTGGCCCGACCCCGGTATCGGCGGTGGCTGGACCGGGGTCGTCGGAGCCGAGGGCGGGTTCCCGGACAACCGCGACGATATCCAAATTCGTCGAACGTCGAAACATCGAAAGACCCCGAGGGCACGGCACAAGTCTTCGTGCTCGGGGACCCTGAACAAAGATGCGTCGGACGAGGTACCGCTCGGTTTCTAGCGGGTATCCCTTCTATGGCCACGGTTGAACCTCGCCGTCGGCCGTCTGATCACAGGTATCCACCGCGTACGCGCACATCTGGACCGTGAACTCGGAATGCGAGGTGAAGCACCATGGTGCGGTACTGGCCGCTCGGAGTCGGGCGGATCGTCACCAGCGGATTCGGTCCACGATCCGACGGTTTTCACTGGGGCACCGATTTCGGTCGCGTCGGTGGCAGCGCGGGGATGGCGGTCTACGCCGCCCAGGGCGGTACCGTCATCTATTCCGGTGCGGCGAGGGGGTACGGCGGCCCTGATCCCGCGGGCTGGCTCGTCGTCGACCACCCGACCGAGGACGGTAGCGGCACGACCGTCTACGGACACATTGTGCGCGAGGTCCCCCACAACGCCCGCGTCGAGGCCGGACAGCGGATCGCCCGGATCAATCCGGACCGGTCCACCAACGGTGGCGTGGCCCCACACCTGCATTTCGAGGTCCATCGCTACAGCTACGCCCCGCCCGGCCCCGATCGGCTCGATCCTCTCCCGTGGCTGGAGGGCGCGGCCGAGCCGGAGACACCCGCTCCCGATACCGAGAGGCTGTGCTGAGCCCATCCGGAAGAGCCGTCCTGGGTTCCTTATTGCCGGTGTTGGACTCGCGCGCCCGCGTAGAGGCAGATCGCCGCTGCGGCGGCGAGGTTCAGGCTTTCGGCGCGGCCGTGGATGGGGATGCGGATGCGGTGGTCGGCCCGGGCCGCGGTCGCGGGATCGAGGCCGTGGGCCTCGTTGCCGAACAGCCACGCGACGGGGCCGCGCAGGATGTCGTCGGCGTCGTCGAGGTCGACCTCGCCCTTGGCGGTGGTGGCCAGGACGGTGACCCCGGCGTCCTTCAGGGCCTCCAGTACCGCATCGGTGTCACGCTCGCGGGCGATGGGCACGTGGAAAAGACTTCCAGCACAGGCGCGCACGCATTTGCCGTTGTGCGGATCGACCGAATCCCCCGCCAGCACAACGCCGTTCGCCCCGACAGCATCGGCAACCCGAATCAACGTTCCGGCATTACCCGGATCCGAAATCCCCACAGGCACAGCCAATATGCCAGCCTGTACACGCTCTTGCGCATCGCCCTCGCGCCCCTTCGCCGCCACCGAGCCGATCACCTGCGGCAGCGGCACGTCCACCTGGCGGCATACGGCAACCAGACCCGGCGGAGTCACGGTCTCCCCCAGCTGCTCCGCGGCCCGCTCGCTCACCAGCGTCGCCCGCACGCCCAACGCGACGGCGCTCGCCACCAGTTCGTGCTCACGCTCGGCCGCGCGAGCGGAGTAGAACAGTTCCTCCACGCGCTCGGTATTCAGGGCCGCCTCGACCGAATTCGCGCCCTCGGCCAGAAACAACCCGGCCTTGCGGCGGGCGGCGGAGCGATGGAGCTTGATAGCGGAGACGACCCGCGGATTGCGCTCGGAGAGCGCGTCCACGGGTCGTCCCGAATCACGTGTGGCCAAAGCTCGCGAACTCAGGCGGCCGGGGCGTTGACATCCTCCGGCAGGGCGGCCTTGGCGACCGCCACCAGGCCGGCGAACGCCTCGGCGTCGGACACCGCGAGCTCGGCGAGGATCTTGCGGTCCACCTCGACACCGGCGGCCTTCAGGCCCTGGATGAAGCGGTTGTAGGTGATGTCGTTGGCGCGGGCCGCCGCGTTGATGCGGGCGATCCACAGCTTACGGAAGTCACCCTTGCGCGCCCGGCGGTCCCGGAACGCGTAGGTCAGCGACTTGAGCTGCTGCTCCTTGGCCTTGCGGTACAGCCGCGAGCGCTGGCCGCGGTAGCCCTTGCTGGCCTCGAGAATGTTACGACGCTTCTTCTGAGCGTTGACGGCCCTTTTGACGCGTGCCACTGGTCAGTCCTTGTTCGATCGAGGGGCGCTCGCGGGCGCCCGGGGATGGTCGGGAAGTAAACGAATCGCGCAGCTACTCAGAGGCCGAGCAGCTTCTTGATGCGACGGACGTCGGCCTTCGCAACCGGCTCCGTGCCGTCCAGACGACGAGTCCGCGTGGTGGGCTTGTGCTCGAAATTGTGGCGACGGTTCGCCTGCTGACGCCGCAGCTTACCGCTGCCGGTCACCCTGAATCGCTTCGAGGCGCCGCTGTGGCTCTTCATCTTCGGCATGATTTCCTCAATCTGTCTCGTACCGGCGGCGCGCGAGGGCGCGGGCCGCCGGTGCTGTGCGGGTTCTACTGCGGGGTGGCCTGGTCGGCCGCGGGGGCCGGGGCGTCACCGCCGGAGGCGGGTGCGGCGCTGCGCGGCGACGAGGTCTGCTGCGCCTTCGCTCGCGTCTTCGCACCCTTGTGCGGTGCGAGGACCATTGTCATGTTTCGGCCGTCCTGCTTGGCCGAGGTCTCGACAAAACCGAATTCGGCGACGTCGGAGGCCAGCCGCTGCAGCAGCCGGAAACCGAGTTCGGGTCGCGACTGCTCGCGACCGCGGAACATGATCGTCACCTTGACCTTCGAGCCGGCCTGCAGGAAGCGAAGGACGTGGCCCTTCTTCGTCTCGTAGTCGTGGTCATCGATCTTCGGGCGGAGCTTCTGCTCCTTGATCACGGTCTGCTGCTGGTTCTTCCGGGACTCGCGTGCCTTCTGCGCCGTCTCGTACTTGAACTTGCCGTAGTCCATGATCTTACAGACCGGCGGGCGCGCATCCGGTGCGACCTCGACCAGATCGAGGTCTGCCTCCATGGCGACGCGCAGTGCATCTTCAACACGCACGATCCCAACCTGTTCGCCGCCGGGTCCGATGAGGCGGACCTCGGGTACGCGGATGCGATCGTTGATGCGGGTCTCAGTGCTGATGGGGCCTCCTAGGTCAAGCGGTGTCATCCAACGACCGCAAGCTATAACTGCAACCCCATATCCAACACGAAAGCCCCGTCACGGTATTTCACCGCCACGGGGCCCGATGTCGACCGGCCATCGACGCGAACGACTCCGCATCGACCCTGCGCTGGGAAAACCCTGCACGAGGAACCCATCGGTAAATGATGGGCGACCGGACCGTCGAGCCTGGCGTGTCTTGTATCGAACACGGCGCCGGCCAACGGTGGGAGTCGGGCTCCACTTATGGCCCCGAACCTGTTGCAGTAACCGGACCGGGGCGGTCGTCGACAGACAGCTTAACATCCCCCCTACCGATACTCCCAATCGCCCGCCCCCCGCGACCAGGCAGATCGGTGCCGATGCCATGCTACGGGCATGAGTGAGGCGTCGCTGAACGAGCCCGAGACCGTGCGCGAACTCGCGGACATCCCCGCCGTCGAGGTGATCAGCCGCGCGGCCGTCATGCTGATGAGTTCGGCCGCCGAGAAGCTGGGCCTCGCCGACGAGGACCCCGACACCAGCCCCCGCCGCGACCTGGACGAGGCCCGCCGCCTCATCACCGCCCTCGCCGGACTGGTCACCGCCTCGGTCGAGTACCTGGGCCCCCACGCCGGCCCCATCCGCGACGGCCTCCAATCCCTGCAACGCGCCTTCCGCGAGTCCTCGGCCCACCCCGACGAGCCCGGCAAGGGCCCGGGCGAGAAATACACCGGCCCGGTGCACTGATCGGCGAGAAGACACCCGTCCGGTGCACTGATCAGAAGGCCCCGATACCTCTTAGCAAAGTGGTGATCACCGAGTCGACCGGCGCGACGGGGTGGGATCGGGGTGCGCCGGGGAGCAGGGCCGAGAGGACCGCGTCGTGGCAGATGCCGACGAGGATGGCTACGGCGGCGGTGAGGTCGGCATCTGGGGACAGGCGGCCGAGGTCGCGTTCGGCGGTGAGGTAGTCGGTCAGGGCGTCGCGCCAATCCCGTTCGTGGGAGGGGGCATCCGCGTATTTGGCCAGGACCGCGGGCTGGGCGAGCAGGCCGGTGAAGACCGGCAGGATGGCTCGGTGCAGGGATAGACCTTGGTGCAGATAGGCGTTCAGGTTCTGCTCCACGGTGGCGGTGCCGGGGGCGGGCAGCGGCGGGAGTCCGCGGTGCACGGCGTCGACGTGGGCGCGCAGCGCCGCGGCCAGCAGTTCCTCCTTGTCGGCGAAATGGTTGTACAGCACGCCGTCGGCGACCCCGGCCGCGCGGGCGATGGCCCGTACGGTCAGGCCCGTACTCCCCTGTTCGGCGATCAGCCGCTCGGCCGTGGCGATCAGGTGCTCGCGCAGGTCGTGGTCGTCGCGGTCGCGCAGCGCCGCTGCCCTCCTCGGTGACATGGGATTTACGGTAATGCGGTGGTCGCGGTGACCAGCAGGGCCGTGGCACGCAGGCGCACACCGTCGGGTCCGGCGAACGGCGTCAGCGCCTCGGCGATCGCCTCGCGCACCAGATCGTCGGTGGCGAAGCCGTTGCGCTCGCGGTGATAGCGCATCGGGCCCCAGCCGACGATGAAATCCGTGGCGTCCGCGACGTCGGCGCCCCAGCGGGCGTCGGCCTCCGCGGCACGGCAGTCGATCCCGGTGAATCCCGCCTCGGTCAACAACCCTTCGATGCGGTGCGGGTCGGCGAAGGCGCTGAACCCGTGCCCGATCTCGAAACCGGGCAGATGCGGTGCGGCGGCGGCGAAGACGCTGTCGATATCGGTGCCGGAGAACGGCGGCATGGATACGAAGGCCAGCCGCCCGCCCGGCCGCAGCGCGCGGGAGATATTGGCGAAGGCCGCGATCGGATCGGTGAAGAACATGATCCCGAACCGGCTCAACGCGACATCGAACGCCGCGTCCGGAAACGGATACACCTGGGCATCCCCCTGCTCGAACGAAACATTCCCCACCCCTTCGGCTTTCGCCCGCTCACGAGCCCGAGCCAGCATCGGCCCCGACAGATCCACCCCCATCGCCGAGGCCCCGCGGCGAGCCGCCAGCCGCGTCAATTGCCCATTGCCACATCCGATGTCGAGCACCCGATCCGCCCCACCGACGTTCGCCGCGGCCAGCAACGGCTCATTGAACCCGGCATTGACCGCGTCGTACCGATCGAAGTGATCAGCCCAGTGCTCCCCCTCGTATCCGTTCCATGCCTCCGCCTGCGCGGTATTGACGATCTGCGCCATCGCTCACTCCTCAGTCATTATGAACACACGTTCATGAACGTATGTTCATAATGCTTCGCCCCGCTCGCCCCGTCAACCCCTCACCCCTGACGCCGGGCGCGGGAGGACGAAAGGTGGGCGGGGAAGGGTGGGGCATGCGATGCTCGGGCCATGGCGACACCGATACTGCTGGTACCCGGATTCTGGCTCGGCGCGTGGGCGTGGGACGAGGTGGCCGATGAGTTGCGCAGGCGTGGGGACGACGTGCGGGCGATGACGTTGCCCGGGTTGGATCCCGCGGATCCGGAGCGGCTGGATGCGACGTTGCAGCGGCAGGCCGAGGCCATTGTCGGCGCGGCGGAGGACGGTCCGGTGGTGCTGGTCGCGCATTCGGGTGGGGCCTCGCCCGCCTATCTGGCCACCGACCTTGCGCCGGAACGGTTTTCCCGCACCATCTACGTGGACTCCGCGCCGCTGCCCGATGGCTTCGCCCTCATGCCCGATCTGCCGCCGACGACACGCGAACTGCGCCTGCCCGATTGGCCGGAACTGGAAGCCGCCGGAAACAGCCTGGCCGGGCTGGACGAGCGCGCGCTGCAGCACTTCGCCGATCACGCGGTCTCCGAGCCCGCGGCCATCGCCACGCAACCGCTGCGGCTCAGCGATTCCCCGGCGCGGCGGGCCGTGCCGACCACGATCATCTGCAACAGCTTCCCCGCCGCCCTGGTGCAGAAGCTGCGCGACGAAGGCAACGAGCCGATGTTCGCCGAATTGCCCCACCTGGACATCGAATATGTCGACCTGCCCACCGGGCACTGGCCGATGTGGTCACGCCCGGTCGACCTGGCCGAGCTGATCCACGCCATCGCCACCCGGTGACTACAACCCCAATTCGGTCAGTCGCGCGGTGATGCGTGCGTCGGTGGTGACGATCGGGGCTTCCTTGTCCACCCAGGAGTCGCCACCGAAGTAGATCCGGAAGATCTTCTCCGCGGTCCGGGTGGCCAAGGCCTGGGTGGAGAGGGTGGGGTTCGGGCCGCCGAGGGAATTGGGCAGGGCGGAGTTGTCGGCAACGAAAAGCCGCTTGACCCAGCGCGCCTCGGCGTTGGCGTCGAGCACCGAGTTCGCGGCCGAGGTCCCCATCCGCATCGAGGAGTGCACATGTAACAGCAACGGGGCCCAGTCCATTCGATACACCCTCTTCGCCCCGGCCGCCCGCATGATCTCCGCGGCCCGCCACGCCATGAACTCCCGATTCTCCAGAGTTCGGCGTTTCCGTTGCCGCCGAGACACATCGATCTTGGCCGGTGCGCCGTTCTCGTCGGCGGGGAACAGCGACGGCGTGATCCGGTTGCCCGGTTCGACATGGTCGTCGGTGATGACGAGGAAATTGAGCAGATGGTCGATCCCGCCGGTCAGCAGATCCATCAGCTCGTGGCCGACCAATCGGCCCGCCGGTCCGTCCCACGGGCCCGTGGGCCCGCGGCCGTTGTCGTACACGCCGCGAATACCGCTGTCGGACAGGCACATCGAGAAGGCCTGAATCGCTGGAGTCAAGCCGACGTTCTCGATCCCCCCGTGGCCGGGAAAGTCGACACGAGCAGACGAGTTGGCGCCCTTGGAATTCCCGGTATATTCGTCGAACGCGCCCACCACCCAGTCCAGGAAGTGGTCGGTATGCCCGCGGCCCACCCAATCGTTGGGGTTGGGCAGCCCGCTGTTGAACCACAGCCGCGGGCTCTCGGTCGCACCTCCCGCCAGCACCACGACCCGCGCATCCTCGGTGAACCGCGCACCGTTGGTGTTGTCGCGCCAGCTCACACCCGTCGCCCTCACCTCGTCGCCGCGCTGTTCGGAATTGATCGAGGTCACAAAGGAATCGGCGATCAGCTCGACCGGCCTGCCGCCCGGCCGCACCGCATCCGCCGCCAGCCCCAGTGGCACATAGCTGTTGTCGGTCGAGCGCTTGGCGAACAGATTGCGGGGAGCGTGCACCGGCTCATAACAGCCCTGGAAGCAGTGTCCGCAGAATGTGCAGCCGGTCGCGGCCGGGTAGGTCAGCAGGTCGGTGCGGTCGGTGCGCCCAGCGTTGCCACCCGGCTGCAGGATCGCGTTCTGCTGCGGCCGAAACGAATTGCCGGTGGTGGTCCGCGACGTCTGCACCGGAAGTCCCACGCGCTCGCACCCGCGGAACGTGAGGCTCTCCTTGGTGCCCATCGCCGCCGTCTGCACCGGCAGGGTTGCCTCGACCCATTCCAGGTACGGCACGAATTCGTCGTATCCGAAGGGGAATTCGTGCTCACGATCGTAAGCATTCGCGTCCGCACCCGAGTACCCCTGGAAGACACCGGGAAAGGGCCGGGGGCAGTTGCCGAAGTAATGGGCCGTGGTTCCGCCGACACCGGCCAGCTGCCAGGCGAACAGGTTGGTCGCCCACTCGCGGAACCAGGCGGGCTTGCCGCGGTCCTGCGGACCGAATCGCAGATAGCCGTTATTGGGATTGTTCGCATCGTTCTCCGCGTGCGACCACTGCGCTCGCGGCGCGGCATGGCGCGGGCCCGCCTCCAACAGCAACACGTCCAGCCCCCGCCCGGCCAGCTCCGCGGCGACGACCGGACCCCCACCGCCCGCACCGATCACGATGACATCACGCATCGGCCGACACCTCCCTGCGGCCCTGGTAGTACCCGATGAGCTCGGGGTTACCGTCCACCAGCCCGGCCGGACGGTAGCCGGTGAGATCCCACGACGGCGGCCGCGGCGACACGTCGCGAATGCCGGGGTCGAACATGCGCATCTCGGAGTGGACGCCGAAGGCCGTGGCCTCGAGCAGAATTCCGCCGCCGAACTGGAGGAATCCGGAGCCGCCACCGCGCAGCGGTCCCGGTAGGGCACGGTCGACGATGGCGATCAGCTCCGAGATGGGGCGCTCGATCAGCTCGAGCACGCGGCACTTGTCGCGCAGGCTCAATCGGGCGAACGGCGACCCCAGCGGACCCACCAGCGCGCCCGGCGCTATCAGCACCGTGCCGAAGGTCAGGGTCAGTGCCATCAGAACCGACAGCGGCAGAACGCGATCGGAATACAGGTATCCGAGCGCCTGGTCGAACCCTCGTACCTGCTTTTCGGGAACACCGAGCAGCGGTGGCGCCGGTATCCCCAGCTCGTCGAGGGCCCGGCCGAATCCCAAGGCCAGCGGCTTGGTGAGCTGATCGCCCATGGCCAGATAGTTGTCGAACAGGTCCACCATGAATTCGCCGCCGCCGACCTCGATCGACCCGGGCCCCGCCCGCGATACGCCCTGCGCCCGCGACCATTCGTCCGGCCCCGGAAACACCATGACGCACACGCCGCGCATGGTGTCCAGCACGAAATCGTCGACCGCGGCGAGCGGACCGACCGACCGCGCCCCCGCGCTCGCGGGCGAAACCGCGCCCGGCAGTAGCGAACCCGCACCCGCGTAAGCGGCAAACCATGCCGTGCGGGTCAGGAAGTCTCGGCGACCGACAGCGGCAATTTTGTCGTCCCACATCATGGCCCCTGCTGCGCGACGTCCGGAATGGCGTGTGACATCACCGTACCGACGCGGCCGCGAGGACTTTGGCGTTTCGCCGGTAGATCCCGCAAAGCACAGTCCAGGGCCCCGCCAATTGTGCACCGCACCAAGTAATTTGGATTCGAATTCACAGTCCTCATGCGCCGGGCAGGACTCATACGCGCACACTGCTGACGTGATATCGATCAAATCGTGCTCGAATCCCCACGCACCACTCCGACCGCTCCTACCATTCCGACAATGTCTTCGCCGGTGGCCCCGCTGCCGAGGCACGAACGACCAGGAGCAGCATGACCGCGAGAAGTGAGCTCGAACAGGAACTGCACGGCCCGCTGGCGGCCTCGGATCAACTCACCGAGCAGGAGATAGCCGATCTGCTCATGCTTTTCCGGGCCGCCCGGCGCGAGGAGGCGCAGGCACTGGACCGATCCATCGACGCCATGATCGGCGCGCTGCCGCGGCCGCTGCGCGCCGTCACCAAGAAGATCATGTTCGGCGATCGCCTGGACCGATGACGGATCTGGTGACCCGCGCACAGATCGTGTTGCTGGCACGCACCCTGCACGTGCCGCCGGAACGGCTCGCGCATCTGGAACGGCTCGGCGCCGACGCGCTGCACGAGATTCAGCAGCGCATGTCGGGGGTCCTGTTCGATCAGCATGCCGAAACGTTCTCGCGGATCAGCAAACTGGTGCCGATCATTCCGTTGACCATCTCGATGCCGCTGGTGCAGCGCATCGTGCCGCCCATGATGACCGGGCGCGCGGCCGGGGCCGTCGGCGTGGATCATCCCAAGAAGGCCGCCGAAACCGTTGCGCTGCTGAACCCCTCGTATGCCGCCGACTGCGCTCCCTATCTGGATCCGCGCACCGTCGGCAAGCTGGCCGATGTGGCGCCGCCCGAACCGGTGGTGCGGATCGTCAACGAGATTCTGCGCCGCCGCGACTACGTGACGGCCGGGCCGTATCTCGCCTACGCCACCCCGGCCCTGGTCGCGGCCGTCGAACGGGGTGTCGACGACGACGCCGGGCTGATCTGTTCGGCCGCCTACGCTTTCGCCGCGGACAGCATCAGCGCCATCGTGCGGCAGCTGCTCGTCGGTGCGCGGCAACGGATTCCGCGCATGGTGCGCACCGTCCTCGCCGGACCGCCCGAACTGCAGGCCGCGGCGCTGTCGGTCTTCGCCCGCTGCGATCCGGATGTGATCACCGCCGTCGGCGACATCCTGTTCGCCGTCGGATCACCCCCGGCCATCAGCAATCTCATCGATACCGCCATTCAGGTCGGCGCCGTCCCGGAGCTGATGACCTTCACCGGCCACCTCGGCGCCTTCGCGCTGGGCAGACTCGCGGCCAATCCGATCGTCGGCCACCCACCGGCCCTGGCCGCACTGATCGCCGCCCTCGACGGCGAAACCGGGCCGAGCAGCTGGCGGGGGCTGTTCGCCCTGTTGTCGTTCGTCGACACCACCATCCACCGCGAGGCCGCCCGGTTGCTCGCCGGGCTGTCCGATGCCACCGTCGCGGACCTGCCCGCCCACGCCACCGCGGCCGGTCTGTGGCCGATGCTGCTGGAGACCGTCGCGCTCGCCGACCCCGATGTCCAGGCCCATATCGGCACGATCTGGTCGACCCTGCCGCCGGAACGCCGCGCGGGCCTGCAATGGCATCTCGACGAGTACCGCCACGACGATCGGCTGGCCGTCGTGGCCCGCGCAATTCCGCCGATGTCGGTGGAAGAGGTGTTCTTCAAACGCCGCCGGTTGGGCCGGCACCGTGCCACCGCCGGCGAGTGGGACGACCGGCCCGACACCCGGTAACCGAGCGAAATTGCAGGCGCATTCACGCCTTTGCCGATTTGTCGCGGCCCCTCGACAGAATCCTTTGCCTTTGCTGCGCATGGTGATAGCTTTTCTACATGGCCACCGAAAACAATGCCGCTGCACGGATTTGCGCGGGAATTCTCGGTGCCGCCGCGTGTCTGTTCGGGGTGAGCACCGCGCAGGCCGACGAGGGGCCCGGCCCCGCCCGAATCGGCGATACGGTGTATTTCGCCCTGGGCGGGTGGAACTGCTCGATCGGCCCGAACGCGACGGTGGGTTGCGACCTCACGGTCCCGGCCCCGTCGATGAATGTGCAGTACGCCGGAATGCAGGTGTCGGTGCCGAATGTGCCGGCCATCATCATCGATTCGCCGATGGTGCCGGCTCATCCGCAGTGGAACTCCAACGGCAGTCACACGCTGCCGGGCGGGAATCCGGCGCTCCCGCGGATCGCGTCCGCGAACCACCGCGCCCCGCAGTATTCGGTCACCCATGCCGGAGCGACATGCGAAATCACCTATCAGGGTGTGGCCGTGTGCACGTCGATGGGCCATGGCTTCAGCCAATGGGGACCGGTACCGCACGGGTACTGATCCCCACGAATCACCGGCTACCGATACCAGACGCCCGAATCCCAAGGGCCGTAGTGCCAGACGTTGAAATCGTAGCGAGTGTGCGCGCCCGCGAACAGATAGCCGTACCAACCAGCGGAGGTATCGCAGATCTGGTCGTCGTGGTTGCAGACCGTCAACACCGGAAAGGCACCGAACCAGTCGTCGACACCGGCGAGCGGATAACCGACGATGTGGTTGCCGGGAGTCGACGACAGGCCACCCCAGCCGGGCCCGGGGGCGCGCTTGGGATCCGACAGCAGAATGGCGTTGGCATTGCCGACATTCTGGTGGGCTGTCACCCAGGCGTGGACGATGCCCGCGCCCTCGCTGTGGCCGATCAACCTGATGTGGTCACCCGGGCAGGCATTGCGATGCTGCCAGAACAGCCGGTCGAGTTCGTTCAATCCGGACAGCGGATCGAGCGAGTTGTAGCCGACGGGTTGATCCACATAGGGGATGAAAACCGACGAGGTGTTGTCACCGAGACCGCCCATACCGATGGCCCAGTCGCCAAGACAGTTGTCGGCGTGCGCCTTCGGAGCCGACGGGTATGCGATGACAAGGAGGATGGCCGACAATAATGCGGCGAAGAGCGCCGTTGCTCTACGCATGATGGTACTTCTTAATTTATCGTGCCTCCGGGTCCGGCCCGGCTTGCGGAAGGTGTACCCAAAAATTGCCGGTGGGCATGTTTTTGGGCGAAACAGTTATGTCCGCGGGTCAAATATTGGCCGTAACGCAATGTAGACGGCGATGTTCCGCGAAATGCCCTCCGCTTGCCGGGCGGTGACCCGGCTCAGCCGACCG
Source organism: Nocardia transvalensis (assembly GCF_015477765.1). Classification (GTDB taxonomy): domain Bacteria; phylum Actinomycetota; class Actinomycetes; order Mycobacteriales; family Mycobacteriaceae; genus Nocardia; species Nocardia transvalensis_A. The sequence continues at coordinate 155,154 of NZ_JADLQQ010000005.1, forward strand.
CCACTTTGCTTCTGGCCGTGGCCTTTTTGGCCTTGGTGGCCTTCTTGGCGGGTTTCGGGTCGGTTGCGGGCTTTGCCGCCAGAACCTCGCGCAGGAATTGGCCGGTATAGCTTTCCGCCACGGCCGCAACGTCCTCGGGGGTGCCCTGGGCGACGATGGTGCCGCCGCCGGAGCCGCCCTCCGGGCCCATATCGATCACCCAGTCGGAGGTCTTGATGACGTCCAGGTTGTGTTCGATGACGATGACGGTGTTGCCCTTGTCGACCAGGCCGTTGATGACGCCGAGCAGCTTACGGATGTCCTCGAAGTGCAGGCCGGTGGTCGGCTCGTCGAGGATGTAGACCGTGCGGCCGGTGGAACGCTTCTGCAGTTCGGCGGCGAGCTTCACACGCTGCGCCTCACCGCCGGACAGGGTCGGGGCGCTCTGGCCCAGTCGCACATAGCCGAGACCGACGTCGACCAGCGTCTTGAGGTAGCGGTGAATGGAGGTGACCGGCTCGAAGAATTCGCACGCCTCCTCGATGGACATGTCCAGCACCTCGGCGATGGTCTTGCCCTTGTAGTGCACCTCGAGGGTTTCGCGGTTGTAGCGGGCGCCGTGGCACACCTCGCACGGCACGTATACATCGGGCAGGAAGTTCATCTCGATCTTCAGCGTGCCGTCGCCCGAACATGCCTCGCAGCGGCCGCCTTTGACGTTGAACGAGAACCGGCCCGGCTGGTAGCCGCGCACCTTTGCCTCGGTGGTCGCCGCGAACAGGGTGCGGATCTTGTCGAAGACGCCGGTGTAGGTGGCCGGGTTCGAGCGCGGGGTGCGGCCGATCGGGGACTGATCCACCTGCACCAGCTTGTCCAGGTGATCCAGGCCGTTGATGCGGGTGTGGCGGCCGGGCACCTGCCGGGCGCCGTTGAGCTTGTTGGCCAGCACCGTGGCGAGGATATCGTTGACCAGCGTCGACTTACCGGACCCGGAGACACCGGTCACCGAGGTGAGCACGCCCAGCGGGAAACTCACGTCGATGCCGCGCAGGTTGTGCTCGTTCGCGCCGACGACGGTGAGCTGCTTCTTCTTGGTGACCGGGCGGCGCACCAGCGGCACCTCGATCTGCTCGCGGCCCGACAGATACGCGCCCGTCAGCGAATTGCGGTCCTCGAGCAGGCCCTTGTACGGACCGCTGTAGACCACTTGACCGCCGTGCTCACCGGCCAACGGGCCGATGTCGACGACCCAGTCCGAGGCGTGGATGGTGTCCTCGTCGTGCTCGACCACGATCAGCGTATTGCCCAGATCGCGCAGCCTGGTGAGGGTTTCGATCAGGCGGCGGTTGTCGCGCTGATGCAGGCCGATCGACGGCTCGTCCAGCACGTAGAGCACGCCGACCAGGCCGGAACCGATCTGGGTGGCCAGCCGGATGCGCTGTGCCTCACCGCCGGACAGGGTGGCCGCCGCGCGCGACAGCGTCAGATATTCGAGGCCCACATCGAGCAGGAAGCCCAGGCGCGCCTGAATCTCCTTGAGCACCTGGCCGGCGATCGCGGCCTCCCGCTCCCCCAGTTCGAGGGAGTTCAGGAACTTCGAGCAGTCGCGGATCGAGAAATCACAGACCTCGGCGATGGACTTCCGTCCGCCCTCGGCGTTCAGGGTGACCGCGAGAATCTCGGGCCGCAGCCGAGCACCGTCGCAGACCGGGCATGGGACATCGCGCATGTACCCGTCGTAGTACTCCTTCGCGGAGTCGGACTCGGTGTTCTCCATCCGCCGCTGCAGGAACGGCATCACGCCCTCGAAGTCGGCGTAGTAGGAGCGCTTGCGGCCGTAGCGGTTGGTGTAGGAGACGTGCACCTGCTCGGAGCAGCCCTCCAGCACCGCCTTGCGGGCCTTGGGCGGCAGCTGATTCCACGGCGTCTTCATGGAGAAGCCCATGGCGTCGGCCAGGCCCTGCAGCAGCCGGGTGAAGTATTCGGCGGTCTGACCGCGCGACCACGGGGCGATCGCGCCCTCGGCGAGGCTCAGCTCCGGATCCGGCACCACCAGGTCCGGATCCACCTCCTTGCGGATGCCCAGACCGGTGCAGTCCGGGCAGGCGCCGTAGGGCGAGTTGAACGAGAACGACCGCGGTTCCAGATCCTCGATATCGAGCGGATGACCGTTGGGGCAGGCCAGTTTCTCGGAGAAGCGGCGCTCCCGATCGTGCGCGTGCTCGTCGCGGTCGACGAAGTCCAGCACCACGATGCCGTCGGCCAGCCGCAGGGCCGTCTCGATGGAGTCGGTGAGGCGCTGTTTGGAGCTGGGCTTGACGGCGAGGCGGTCCACCACCACCTCGATGTCGTGCTTCTCCTGCTTCTTCAGCTTCGGCGGCTCGGTGAGCGGATACACCACGCCGTCCACCCGGACGCGCGAATAGCCCTGCGTGTTCAGCTGATCGAACAGGTCCACGAATTCGCCCTTGCGGGTGCGGACCACCGGCGCCAGCACCTGGAAGCGGATGCCCTCCTCCATGGCCAGCACCTGGTCGACGATCTGCTGCGGGGTCTGCTTGGCGATCAGCTCACCGCAGACCGGACAGTGCGGGGTGCCCGCGCGGGCGTAGAGCAGTCGTAGATAGTCGTAGACCTCGGTGATGGTGCCGACCGTCGACCGCGGGTTGCGGTTGGTCGACTTCTGGTCGATGGACACTGCCGGGGACAGGCCCTCGATGAAGTCCACATCCGGCTTGTCCATCTGCCCCAGGAACTGCCGCGCGTAGGCCGACAGCGACTCCACATATCGGCGCTGTCCCTCGGCGAAGATGGTGTCGAAGGCGAGACTGGACTTGCCGGAGCCGGACAGTCCGGTGAATACGATGAGGCTGTCGCGGGGCAGGTCGAGATCGACCCCCTTGAGGTTGTGCTCCCGCGCTCCGCGCACCGTCAGGCGATCCGCCACAGGCCGTCCCTTCTCCCTCGTCTTTCGGCGTCCAGATCTACCCCCGCCGCCATGCTAGAGACACCCACCGACAAGTTTCGGCGAGCAGCCCACAGCCGGATCGGAACAAGGATCACCGGCCGTCGCCGACCGGTTGCCGGTCGCACGACGGCGACCGTCTCACCAGACTACGTTCTCGCCCGCGCCCGCGGATCGGTGTGGTGCGCACCACGCCACTGTCCCTCGCGAGTACTGCACGATGTCGGTCCGGCGCGGTAGCGTGCGAATCCGACCACCACGCGCCCCGAAAGAGCCGCCCATGATCCTCGAGCATGCGTTGCTGCCGGTCCTGCCCCATCGCACCGCGGAGTTCGAGGCCGCGTTCGCCGAGGCCCGCCCACTGATCGCGGGCATGCCCGGATTTCGCTCGCTCACCCTGTCGCGCAGCCTCGAGACGCCGAACACCTACCTGCTGCTCGTGGAGTGTGACCGCCTGGAAGACCACACCGAGGGCTTTCGCGGCTCGCCGGAATATCAGCGGTGGAAACAGCTGTTGCATCACTTCTATGCGCCGTTCCCGGTGGTCGAGCATTTCACCACCGTCATCGAGGCCGTACCGAATGCTGACTCGTGCGTCTCACCTGGGGTTACGGCGCACGGACCGAACCCGAACTAGACTCGACAACTCTGTTTTCTCTTCTCGCGCGCGGCCGTGATCCGGCCGGCTGTGGTGACAAGGAGTTCCGTTTTGCCCGACCGCCTCACCGAGGATCGCCCGGCGACCGACCGCGCAGCCGAACTCGACCGGGAGCAGGCCTACCTGACCCGCCTCTACGAGCGGCTCGACGATATGCGCGCCTACGCCCAGCGCCGATTACGGACGGTGCTGCTGGAATCCGGCGGCACCCCGCAGGCCCGCAGCGAGCGCGAGTCGTTCACCCAGCTCTACACCGAGGATCTGGCGAAATACGACGCCGCCGAGCACGGCCTGTGCTTCGGGCGAATCGACCTGTCGGAGAACGGGACCGACGAATACCGTTACATCGGCCGCCTCGGCATCCTGGACGAGGACGACGACTATGCCACCCTGCTGCTGGACTGGCGCGCCCCGCTGGCCCGGCCGTTCTACCTGGCGACGACCGCCCAGCCCGACGGGGTGACCCGCCGCCGCCACATCCGCTCCCGCAACCGCAAGGTCACCGCGGTCAACGACGAGTACCTGGACCTGGAGGCCGCGCGCCGGGCCGGTGCCATCGAATCCGACGAGGGCGGGGTGGGCAGCGAGAGCGCGCTGCTGGCCGCGCTCAACGCCGCCCGCACCGGGCATATGAGCGACATCGTCGAGACCATCCAGAGCGAGCAGGACGCGATCATCCGCTCCGAGCACAAGAGCGTGCTGGTCGTGCAGGGCGGTCCCGGGACCGGTAAGACGGCCGTCGCGCTGCATCGCGCGGCCTACCTGCTCTACACCTATCGCCAGCAGCTGGACAAGGCCGGTGTGCTGATCATCGGGCCCAACAGCACCTTCCTCGACTACATCGGCCAGGTGCTGCCCTCGCTCGGCGAGACCGGGGTGCTGCTGTCCACGATCGGCAACCTCTATCCGGGAGTGCAGGCGACGCTGGAGGATTCGCTGCGCGCCGGGGAGCTGAAGGGCTCGCTGGACATGATCGACGTGCTGAAGAAGGGCGTGCGCGACTGGCAGCAGGTGCCCAGCGAGCCGATCCGGCTGCGCTTCGACGGCTACGACCTGACCCTCGACCGCAAGATCGCCACCAAGGCGCGCGGGCGGGCCCGGTCCTCGCGGCGGCCGCACAATCTGGCGCGGCCCGTGTTCGCCGCCTCGGTGGTCGACGCGCTCACCGATCAGCTGGCCGAGACGCTGGGCAAGGACCTCACCGGCGGGCGGAACCTGTTGAGCCAGGCCGATCTGACCGAGATTCGCGACGAGATGCGTGCCGACGCGGATATTCAGCGTGCCATTGCGCGGCTGTGGCCGATCCTCACGCCGCAGGAGGTGCTGGCCGGGCTGTGGGCCGATCCGGATCGCCTGGCCCGCGCGGCCGACCAGCTCTCCGCCGAGGACCGCCAACAGCTGTACCGGCCCGACAACGGCCATTTCAGCGCCGCCGATGCGCCGCTGCTCGACGAACTGGCCGAGTTGCTGGGCGTCGACGACACCGAGGAGCGCGAGCGCGCCCGGCGGCGCTGGCGTGCGCAGTTGGCCGAGGCCCAGGACGCCCTGGACATTCTGACCGGTTCGGCGCCCCAGGATCTCGAGGACGAACTGGATCCGGAGATCCTGATGGCCTACGACCTGATCGACGCGAGCCAGCTGGCCGAGCGGCAGCAGGTGCGTGCCCGCCAGACCACCGCCGAACGCGCCGCGGGCGACCGCACCTGGACCTATGGGCACGTGATCGTCGATGAGGCGCAGGAGCTGTCGGAGATGGCGTGGCGAATGGTCATGCGGCGCATCCCGAACCGCTGGGTGACGGTGGTGGGCGATGTGGCGCAGACCGGCGATCCCGCCGGGGCGTCGTCGTGGCAGCGGATGCTCGAACCGTATGTCGCCAACCGCTGGAAGCTCACCGAGCTGACCGTCAACTACCGCACCCCCGCCGAGATCATGGCGGTGGCCGCGGACGTGCTGGCGGCCATCGATCCGGACGCCGCGATACCGAAGTCGGTGCGCGAATCGGGTTTCCCGCCACAGGCTTTGCGGGTGGCGGCCGCCGATCGGCCCGCGCAGGTGAGCAAGCTCGTCGCCGAGGAGGCCGACCGGCCCGGTATCACCGCGGTACTCGCGCCGCACGCCCTGGTCGGCGACTATGCCGAGCTGGCGGGCGATTCCGTGCGCGTGCTGACCGTCTCCGAGGTCAAGGGCCTGGAGTTCGACGCGGTGATCCTGGTCGAGCCCCAGGGCATCGTGGACGAATCGCCGCGCGGATTGAACGACCTCTACGTGGCATTGACGCGCGCGACGCAGCGACTATCGGTGGTGCACAGCGAGGAACTGCCGGAAGTTCTGGGCGCGTTGGCGACGGCGGCTGAGTGAGGTCCCTGTCTCACGGCCCCAGGGGGCCGTGAGACAGGGAATGCGATGGGGTCGCCGCGGCGGGGAACACGGAAGCCGCGGTTGCGGGGAGCGGCGGTGACCGTTTCCTCCTTCCCCGGCGTGTTTTTCGCCGGGGTCAGCGGACGGTGTGGACGATCAGGACGTCGGTGCGGGACTTGCGGGCTACGTCGGAGGGGACCGAGCCGAGGAGGCGGCCGGTCAGGGTGTTGAGGCCGCGGTTACCGACGACGAGGAGGTCGGCTTCGACCTCCTTGACCAGGGTGAGCAGCGATTCCACCGGCTCGCCGACGATCGCGCGCTCGACGATGTCGGTGGCACCGGCCGCCGTGGCGCGGTCGCGCCCCGTGCGCAGGATCTCGTGGGTGGGGGCGGAACCGCGCACCTGGTAAGCCTCGTCCTTGAGCACGTCGGCCGCGGCGGCCACATCACGATCGTCGGTCGGGTAGTACGCGCAGGCGATGTGCAGGGTGGCGCCCGAAGCCCCAGCCAGTGCCGCGGCCTTCTCGACTGCGACGTACGACGAGTCCGAGCCATCGGTACCGACGACAATGGTCCGATAGGCGGTCATCTCTCCTCCAAACGTCCAAGTGGTCGGGTGCCGGCGCGTTTTGCCCGTGACTACGGGTACCGCGCGGCAACTGCGCTAGACGATAACCTTTACCGGGCCGGAAATATCCCGAATCGCAACACATCACACCCGCACGTCGAGTAACACGCAGCACATGTTCGCCGGGCGGATGCCATAAACAACCCGCGCTACCAGCGCCGATTCCCGGACGCGTCAGTTGCCCGAGATCCACGCCACCGAACCGAACGGTCTTGCGCCACTGGGATTTTCGTCACATCCCGCATGTCGGCGGGGCGAGGACGGCGATACCGGCCGACCGCACCCAACGCACCGGCGGCGCGTTTGGTGACAGCTCACAATTGCGCCACCGGCCGGACTGCTGATAGTTCGCCGAAAATCCCGTGCTAATGCTGCGAAATAGGCTGCGACCGGCGGATCAGCCGAGGCGGAAAAGCGGTCCGGTGAGGGTCAGGCCGAGGTCGCAGGTATGGGCGAAGAAGGCGAACAGCATCAGCGCCGCGCCCGCCAGGGCCACATCCTTGTTGAAATGCACCATCTCGCCCTGTTTGGCCTGTGCATCGGTCTCCTTCCAGAACGGATGCATGAGCACCGCGGTCGGCAGCAGGAAGACGAATAGGATCAGCGCGCCGAGGTCGGCCCAGATGCCGAGCAGAATGCTCAGGCCACCGAGTACCAGCATGACGCCCGAGACGAGCACACCGGCCTGGGCGGCGGGCACGCCCTTGCTCCGGGTATAGGCCACCATGGGTCCGGGCTGGGCGAGATGACCGACCCCGGAACTGAGGAACAGCAGGACGAACAGGATCCGTCCGATGAGCACCAGAACATCCATCGCCAACTCCCGTCGTAGAGTTCACCTGCCTCGCGGGTGCTTCAATCCTGGGAGATTAGCGAGGTTCGGGCGTATTCCAGGGGAGCCATTCCGACTTCCTTGGCGAACTCGCGGGAGAAATGGGCCTGGTCGAAGTAACCCAGGTCCAGCGCGAGGGCGGCCAGGTCGGCGGTGCGGCCGGTGGCCAGCAGGTGGGCGCCGTCCTGCAGGCGATACCGCCGCAGCACCCACTTGGGACCGGCCCCGACGTAGCGCCGGAACAGCCGCTGCAGGGTGCGCACGGGGACGTCGAAGCGCTCGGTGACCTGATCGACGCGGGTCAGTTCGCGGTCGGATTCCATGGCCGCGATGATCCGCAGGACCAGGCGGTAGGCGTCGTCGACCGCGGTGTGCCGGGCCGCGTCGGCGAAGAAGTCCTCGACGATGGCGCGACGTTGCTCATCGGTGGCGGCCGAGAGCACCTTGTCGGTCAGGCCCGCGGCCTCCGGGAGCACCTCGGTCAGCTCGATCGCCGTATCGCGGAACGCGCCGACGTCCAGGCCGGTGAATGCGCCGAAGCCGCCGGGACGGAATTTCACACCGAAGGTCTCCCCCACGCCGGACAGCTCCCGGGTGTATTTGACGGTGCTCACGCCGTTGACCCAGCCGCCGGTGCGGGTGTGGGTCCTTTCGAAGGTGACGTTCACGCTGGGGAACGGGAGCACCTCGGCGAGGTAGGTGGGGCGGCCGCGCAGATCCCACGAGACCGTCCAGTACCACTCGATGAAACGAGCGGTCTCCGAACCGGCCGGCAAACGGCCGAGGGTGCGATGGCGCGCCTGTTCGTGCGGCCGCAGGATACCTTTGGCGACCTCCGGCGGAGGAACCGGAATCAGCTCCGGCGCAGCGCTTTTCGCGATCTCCTCAGAGGCCGGCACGGCTGGTTCCCGGGACGGTGGGCCGCTGTCGCGTTCTTACAAGACCCCGGCCGCGCAACCGGCCAGAGTGAGAGCCATGACGAACACCGTGAATCCGATTCCCGACGGTTACCACTCCATCACCTGTTTCCTGCCGGTCCCGGACGGCAACAATGCCATCGAGTTCTATTCGGCGGTCTTCGGCGCGGAAGTGCTGAGCCGCAACGACCTTCCCGACGGACAGCCCGCGCACGCCGAGCTGAAGATCGGCGACTCGACCATCCAGGTCGGCCTGCCCGTCCCCGAACACGGCCTGCGCCCGCCCGCCGACGACTGGGTGCACGCCAGCATCGTCCATTACTGCCCCGACGTCGACGCGGTCACCGAACTGGCCCGCAACCACGGCGCCCGCCGCGTGGAAGACCCCCAGACCTTCGTCACCGGCGACCGATACGGCGCGGTGATCGATCCGTTCGGACATCGTTGGGTCGTCATGACGCGAGTCGAGGATGTGCCACGCGAGGAGGCCGAGCGCCGAGTGAACGAGTGGATGGCCCAGCAGGGGTGATGAGGGTCCCTGCACCGCGGCCCTAGGGGGCCGCGGTGCAGGGAAATGACAGAGGGAACTCGCCCGCTGGAGGGAACTCCCCCGTGGAAGACAACCCGCCCGCGAGAGAAAACTCTTCGGCAGAAGGCAACCCATCCGCGAGAGGAACCCCCTCCGCGGAAGGCAGCCCACCCGCAAAAGGAAACTCCCCTGCGGAGCTCGCCACCGCATTCCCCGCAGAACCCGCCACCGCATTCCTCGCGGAGCCCGCTTCCGCATTCCCCGCGGAGCCCGCTTCCGCATTCCTCGCGGAGCCCGCTTCCGCATTCCTCGCGGAGCACGCCACCGCATTCCCCGCGGAGCACGCTTCCGCATTCCCCGCGGAGCACGCTTCCACATTCCCCGCGGAGCACGCTTCCACATTCCCCGCACGGCGCCCCCGGGCCGCCGTGCAGGGGCCGTTTCCAGGACAAGGGTCATTTCAGTCCGGCGGCGTCCATGCCGCGGAGTTCCTTTTTGAGGTCGGCTATTTCGTCGCGGAGGCGGCCTGCTAGTTCGAATTGGAGTTCGCGGGCGGCGTTCATCATTTGGTCGGTCAGTTCCTTGACCAGGTCTGCCAACTCGGCGCGGGGCATGGACTTGATGTCGCGGCCCTCGTAGACGCCGGCGCTGACGGCGCGGCCGGGTTCGCCCTGGGCGCGGCGGCCGCGGCTGGCGTTGCGGCCGGAGCCGCCGACCTCCACCACCTCGGCGTCGTCGGCCTCGCGGTATACCTGGTCGAGGATGTCGGCGATCTTCTTGCGCAGCGGTGTCGGGTCGATGCCGTTGGCCTCGTTGTAGGCGATCTGCTTGGCGCGGCGACGCTCGGTCTCGTCGATGGCCTGCCGCATCGAATCGGTGATCTTGTCGGCATACATGTGCACCTCGCCCGAGACGTTGCGGGCGGCACGGCCGATGGTCTGGATGAGGCTGGTGGTGCTGCGCAGGAAGCCTTCCTTGTCGGCGTCGAGGATGGCGACCAGCGACACCTCGGGCAGGTCCAGACCCTCTCGCAGCAGGTTGATGCCGACGAGCACGTCGTAATCGCCCAGGCGCAACTGCCGCAGCAGTTCCACGCGGCGCAGCGTATCGATCTCCGAGTGCAGATACCGCACGCGCACACCGAGACCCAGCAGGTAGTCGGTGAGGTCCTCGGCCATCTTCTTGGTGAGGGTGGTGACCAGGACCCGTTCGTCGCGGTCGGTGCGCTGCCGGATCTCGTGCACCAGATCGTCGATCTGGCCCTTGGTCGGCTTGACCACCACCTTCGGATCGACCAAGCCGGTCGGGCGAATGACCTGCTCGACGAATTCACCGCCGGTCTGCCCCAGCTCGTACGGGCCGGGCGTGGCCGACATGTACACCGTCTGCCCGATGCGGTCGGCGAACTCCTCCCAGGTCAGCGGCCGGTTGTCGACCGCTGACGGCAGCCGGAAACCGTATTCGACCAGGTTGCGCTTGCGCGACATATCGCCCTCGTACATACCGCCGATCTGCGGGACGGTCACATGCGACTCGTCGATGATCAGCAGGAAGTCCTCGGGGAAGTAGTCGAGCAGGGTGGCCGGGGCGGATCCGGCGGGGCGGCCGTCGATGTGGCGCGAGTAGTTCTCGATACCGGAGCAGAATCCGACCTGGCGGATCATCTCCAGGTCGTACTGGGTGCGCATGCGCAGCCGCTGCGCCTCGAGGAGTTTGCCCTGGCGCTCCAGGTCGGCCAGCCGCTCCTCGAGTTCGGCCTCGATGGAGCGGACCGCCCGCTCCATGCGCTCCGGCCCCGCGACGTAGTGGGTGGCCGGGAAGATCCGCAGCTTGTCCACCTGCCGGACGACATCGCCGGTCAGCGGGTGCAGGTAGTACAGCGCCTCGATCTCGTCGCCGAAGAATTCGATGCGGACCGCGAGTTCCTCATAGGACGGAATGATCTCGACGGTGTCGCCGCGCACCCGGAAGGTGCCGCGGGTGAACGCCATGTCGTTGCGGGTGTACTGCACATCCACCAGCAGCCGCAGCAGCCGGTCGCGCTCGACCTCGGTGCCGACCTCGAGCGGAATCGACCGGTCCAGGTACGACTGCGGCGTGCCCAGGCCGTAGATGCAGGAGACGGACGCGACCACCACCACATCGCGCCGCGACAGCAGGCTCTGCGTCGCCGAGTGCCGCAGCCGCTCGACGTCGTCGTTGATGGAGCTGTCCTTCTCGATGTAGGTGTCGGTCTGCGCTATGTACGCCTCGGGCTGGTAGTAGTCGTAGTAGGAGACGAAGTATTCGACCGCGTTGTGGGGCAGCATTTCCCGCAGCTCGTTGGCCAGCTGTGCGGCGAGGGTCTTGTTCGGCGCCATCACCAGCGTGGGGCGCTGCACGCGCTCGATGAGCCATGCGGCGGTCGCCGACTTGCCGGTGCCGGTGGCGCCCAGCAGCACCACATCCCGCTCCCCCGCCTTCAGGCGGCGCTCCAGCTCATCGATCGCGGTCGGCTGATCGCCGGCCGGCTTGTGCTCGCTGACCACCTCGAAGCGGCCCCCGGCCCGCTCGATCTCGCCGATGGGCCGGAACTCCGAATGCGCCAGCGGTGTGTTCCCGTCGGCGGGAATCTCGGATGCGAAAGCCATGGCACCAGCCTAGGACGACCCACCGACAACAAACAGCGGTGCGCCCGCGCGGAACCCCGGCCGACACGCCGCCGCAAGGAAGTGACTCGTGTCACAACTGAGCCATTCACGCACCCCCGTAGCCGCCGAGCCGGTCGAAGGGGAGCAAGCCTTGCCGGCGGACCGGCCCCGGGAGCGCCAGCGCAACTGCCGCTACTTCTCGGCAATGCGCGCATCGCGACATCCCGGCCGTCGCACCGACGGCCATGGGAAGCCGGACGCGCCCCCGCCGGAAAGACAGCCGGATTCTTTGCCCTGCAACAGCGCCCCGGCGCGGGCCGTATCGGACGCTCGAGACGCGGTTGCTGCGACCGGCGAGCACAGCCGCGGCTACGCGCGGCCGAGCCGATCTAGATCAAATGACCATGTCCGAAATGCCCGGTGCCGCAAGGGAGCTCGCCGATGATAGCGATTGTGCGACAGGACAATTCCGGTCCGTTCACGTCCCGCCAACAGGGGTTGCTCGGGTGTACTCTGATCCGGTCCGAGATTCGGTAAGGATCGAGAAGGGCGGTGTCATGGCCGGTTTTCACCTATCGCTACTCGTAGTGCCCGCACTCACCGGGCTCGCGGGACGCACGGCCCGAGCCCTGCGCACCACCGCGCCCAACGGAGTTGTTCCCATGCAGTCGAAGCCCACCACCAGCCCAGGTTCCAACTCCGCCATCGGCGCGGCCGAGGCGAGAGCACCGCGCCGACCGCGCGTCGAATATTTCGACATCTCCGATCTGACCAAGACCGACGCGCGCGGCTTCGTCCACTCGGTGGAGAGCTGCCACGCCGAACCGTGGGGTCTGTATCTGGTGTGCGCGGCCGACACTCCCCCGAACCGCTACACCGAGACGTGGGTGCTGCCGGAGCTGTCGATTCAGGTGACGATGCATCACGTCAACGCCGCCCACGACCGCGACCCGGTCTATCACATCTACGTCGGTGAGTTCGCCCGCGTCGAGCCCAAGCGCTGGCGGGCGGAATACCACTACATCGACATCGTGGCCCGCAACGGCCGCGTCCCCGAGCTGCGCGGCGTCGACGACCTGTTCGCCGCCCACGCCGCCGGGCACGTCGACGCCGCCACCGCCCAGCACGCCTTCGAGCGCGCGACCGCGATCGTCGACGGGATCGCCTCGCACGATCACAATTTCGAACGCTGGCTGGCCACCAAGAACATCACCCTCACCTGGCTGTAACCGCGTCCCGGCCCGTCCGCGCGTCCGGAGTCCGCCGGGTAGCCACCACATGCCGATTGCGGTTAATCTCTGCCAAGGCGACGACTGATCTCGCTCGCACATGGGTAACTCGCCGGGTACGCCCAAAACCGGCCAGGCACCTGACGCAGGACCTGTGACCGAGCCGCGCGGCAGGGACTGGTACGGCCTCGAACGCGGAGAGGCGGCACAGGCGGCGGTACAGGAGGCGCACATGTCGCAGGCACAGGCGGTGGACCTGCATCGGCCGAAGGTCGAGTACTTCAATGTGGCCGACCTGACCAATGTCGACCCCAAGGGGTTCGTGCGCGCGGTGGAGCGCTATCACGTCGAGCCGTGGGGGTTGTACATGGCCCGCACGGCCGATCACCAGGAATTCCACTACCTGGAGTCGTGGCTGCTGCCCGCGCTGGGCCTGCGTGCGACGGTGTTCCACTTCCACCCGGGGCACGGGCGCGACCAGGACTACTACCTGGACATCGGCGACTTCGGCGAGGTCGAACCGGGTCGATGGAAATCGGTCGACCTCTACCTCGACATCGTGGTGCGCACCGACCGCGACGCGGTCCTGCTCGATATCGACGAGCTGCTCGCCGCGCACGCCGCCGGATACCTGGATCTCACCGCGGCGCAGCGGGCCGTGGCCACGGCGACGGCCGCCATCGACGGAATCGCCAGCCACGGTTACAGTTTCGATCGCTGGATGAGGTCGATGGATATCGACCTGACCTGGAACTAGGCGTACCCGGTCACTTCGGCTGCGCCGCCCACTCGACCGCGCGTGGGTAGGCTCCGTCGAACCAGGGCGTCTTCACGTCGAGGTAGGCCTGGATGGCCGCCTCCCCGCTCAGACCGGCCGCGTCGGCCTCGGCCTTCTGCTTCACGGTCACATATTCGTCGCGGGCCGCGGGTATCGCGCGCAGCCAGTCGCGGAAGATCAGCGCGAATCGCTGGTTGGGCCAACCGTCCACGCGCAGATGGATATTGGCGGGGCGTCCCGGGTCGGCGGTGCCGTGAACCCGCTTACCCCAGTGCGCCGGATCGGTTCCGGGTTTCGGGTCATCGTGGTCGTATTCCCGGATGCACGGAAAACCGGCCGCCTCCAACGGTTCCCGCAGTTCGTCGGCGGTCCCGAGATCGGCGACGGTGATCTGGACATCGATGACATCCTTGGCGGGCAGGCCGGGCACCGCGGTGGAACCGATGTGGTCGATGCGCCGGGCCGACGCGCCGCAGACGACGGCCAGCCGCCCGATCAGCCGCTGCGCCATCGCGTCCCACTCCGGATTCGCCGGGACCAGGTGGACCGCGCCGCGCTGGGCCCGGGTTCGGGTGCGCAGATTGTGTTCGAACGGCACCAGGCGCTCCTCCCACAGCGCCCGCACCTGCGGCCGCAGATCCTCGGGGTCGCCGTTGTTGTCCAGGAGCACGTCGGCGGCGGCGCGGCGCTGCTCGTCGGTGGCCTGCGCCTTGATGCGGGCCAGGGCGTCCTCGCGGGACACGCCGCGGAACTGTTCGAGGCGCCGAACCCGGGTCTCGACGTCGGCGGTCACGACCACCACCAGATTCATCAACGCGCCCAGCCCGTTCTCCACGAGCAGCGGAATATCCTGCACCACAATCGAATCGGCGGGTGCGGCGGCGATGATCTCGGCGGTGCGCCGACCCACCAGCGGGTGGGTGATGGAATTCAGGGTGGCGCGGGCCTGATCGTCGGCGAACGCCTTGGCCGCCAATGCCGCGCGGTCCAGGCTGCCGTCGGGGGCCAGGATGCCGGAGCCGAACGCCTCGACCAGTGCGGCCAGTCCGGGCGTGCCCGGCGCGACCACCTCGCGGGCGATCGTATCGCTGTCGACCAGGACCGCGCCCCGCTCGACGAGCAGCCGCGCGACAGTCGACTTGCCCGCTCCCATGCCTCCGGTGAGACCGATACGCAACATTCGACCAGTCTCGCATCCTCCCGGCCGCACCGCTCGGTGCACCCCGTGCGGCGGCCAATCCGGTCGATTACCCACGGCAGCAATATTTCTCACCCGTGGTCCAGCAAATTACCCATTCCGTGACTACGGCGATATCAATTCGCAACTTTTTTCACGCCATCCAGACCCGAGGTCGGCAACTTTCCGACACGCCGGGACGAAAGTTTCGGAAAATCCAGTGCCTCACACTTTTGTTCCGCTAATGTTTCGCCGCAGGCGATCCAGGCCGTCTCGAGCAAGCAAAGGAACACCATTGGGCACCACAAACATCCAGACGGGTCGCCACCGACTGGGTAAGCCGGGCACGGTGCACTGCATCCACATCCCCGCCGTCGCGACCGCACTGGCCGAATACCGCCGCCCATGGCTCACCGCCCTGATCAGCCCCGCCAGGCACAGCTTCGCCGCCATGCGCAAGCGCACCGCCGCGGCCGCAGCCAACTGGGTCCCCGCCACCGCCAGCTGATCCCGGCCAAAAGCACGCCGGGATGAGAAGCGATGAGCACGCCGGGATGAGAAGCGATGTGCATACCGGGATGAGAAGCGATGTGCATACCGGGATGACACAGTGGCGAGCATTCCGGACGACGAAGTAGTAAGCACGCCGGGATGAAGAAGTGGCGGCCAGACCAGGATGACGAAGTGGCTGGCACGGCCGAGTGAGAAGTGGGGCCACCACGACGGTATGCCGAGGTGGCCACGTCGCAAACAAGTCGGTGGGCACGCCGGGTGGGGGGCCCGGCCCGCTTTTGGCCGGGATGTCAGATGATTCCGCTGGGGCGGCGGCGGGTGCCCGGTTGTTGGGCGGGCATGTTGTTCGGGGGGACCGGGTAGGGGGTGCCGACGCCGGCGGTGCCGAGGGCGATGTTGGGGCCGCATTGGGCCAGGGCGGGGGCGGTGCGGGAATTCGGGTCGGTGATTCGCGGCGGGACGGCGTCGGGGGCGGAGGCGAAATCGAAGGTCGATGTCATATCGCCGGTGACGCTGCGGCGCCAGGGCGTCAGATTCGGCACCTCGACGCCGAAACGGCGTTCCAGCAAACGCAATTGCGAGGTGTGGTCGAAGGTCTCCGAGGCGACCAGACCGCCGCGCGAATACGGCGAGATGACGAAACACGGCACGCGATAACCCAATCCGATCGGACCCGCGATGCCCTTGGCCGCAGGCACCCGGCCCAGATCGACGGTCAGGAATTCGCCGGGGGTACCCGGCGGCGGGGTCGGCGGCGTGACGTGATCGAAGAAGCCGCCGTTCTCGTCGTAGCTGACGATCAGGGCCGTCTTCTCCCACACCCGCGGATTGGAGGTGAGGATGTCGAGCACCTGCATGATGCCCACCGCCCCCAGTGCAGGCGGCAGCGCCGGATGCTCACAGTTGAACAGCGGCGGGATCACCCACGACACCGCGGGCAGCCGATCGGCGGCCACATCGGCGGCGAAGTCGTGCGGATACACCGGAGCCTTACCGCGTTGCGCCAGTTCGGAATTCGGATCGGCGGCCTGTTTGAAGCAGCCCATCATGCCGTCCAGGATCACCGACGAGATCGGGCCGACGTCGCGGTTGTTGTAGATCTTCCAGCTCACCCCGGCCTCGGACAGGTTCTCCGGATAGGTGCGCCAGCTGTAGACGTTCTGCGGGATCAGCGTCGGCGTCTCCACCAGCGGCCCGCCGTCCCGGCCGTCCGGGTCGATGGTCGCCGACACCCAGTACAGCCGGTTCGGGTCGGTCGGGCCGAGCACCGAACAGTGATAGTGGTCGCAGATGGTGAAGGCATCGGCAAGATCGTGGTGGACCGGAATGTCCTCGCGGGTGTAGTAGCCCATGGCCGCGGGCCCGTTCGCCGGGCCGACGCTGGCGATCGACATCGGCATCCACCGGTCGTTGCCACCGCCGTTCCACGCCTCGTGCATCCCCGCCCAGCTGTGGTCGGGATCGTTGATACATTCCCCGTCGAGGGTCGCGCCACGATTGGTGTCGAGCCGGAACGGTTCGACATACCCGTCCGGGGTCGGCCCGACGCCGGGCGCCCAGCCGTACTGCCGCCACGACGCCGAGGGATCACTGAACCCGCGGACACCGGACATGGTCCCGAAATAGTGATCGAAGGACCGGTTCTCCTGCATCAGCAGCACGAAATGCTCGATATCCCCGAGCCCGCCCATCCCGGCGGGATCCGCCGCATGCGCCCGCTCGATGATCGGATTCGCCCAAGACGCCAGTGCCGCAACCCCTCCGGCGGCCATGGCCTTCGCCAGGAATTCGCGCCGGTTGATGCCGTCGAAGAGCCCCATGCTGCCGCTCGAACCTTCCGCCAGATTGTGGAATAACACAGTTTCAAGTTCGCCGATGAGGCTACCCGAGAAGCCCTCGCATCACCCGCCGGGCCGTCGCATCCGGATTTTGACAGTCACTTGCAGGTAGGCCGGCAGGCCGTTAGGCTGCCCCCAGATACCTGACAGTCACTTTCAGGTATATTCCTTCGGGAGGCGCGATGATCGAACCGGCCGTGCTCGACACACCGGATGTTCGCGAGCCGGCACCTCGGTTGCGCGTCGTCGGACGCTGGGCTGTGCTCATGGCACGCCACCGCCGCATCGTCCTCGGTGTGTGGCTGCTGCTGGTCGTGGTGTGCGGTGCGACCTATCCCGCCCTGCACGCCCGCCTCGGCGCCCCCGACTACACGGTGCCGGGTTCGGAATCCAGCGAGGTCGATCGCCTTGTCGCACAACATTTCACGCAATTCGGCGTGGAGCAGGATCTGATCGTCTTCCATTCCGACCGCCACACCGCCGACGCGCCGGAGTTCCGCGCCGCGATCGATCGGTCGATCGCGGCGGTGCGTGATGTCGCCGGAGTGGCCGGGGCGATCGGGCCGTTCCAGGGCAATGCGCAGGCTCAGATCTCCGCGGACCGGCATACCGCATTCGGCCTCGTCGGTGTCGACGGCAGCCTGTCGGAACGGGCCGAGGTCGCTACCCGACTGCAATCGGCCCTCGCCGCCGTCTCCGACGACGACGTGCGTGTGACGGTCACCGGCTATTCCCCGGTGGAAGCCGATCTGATGCAGACCGAGACCACCGACCTGACCCGCGCCGAGGCCATCGGCCTGCCGGTGGCGGCGCTGTTCCTCGTCCTGGCCCTCGGCGCCGTCGTGGCGGCCTCGATCCCGATCACGGTGACCGCGGCCGGAGTCGCGGTGGGCGTCGGAGTTCTGTTCGGCCTCACCACCTTTCTGGCCTTCGACTCGCTGGTGCTGTCGGTCGCGACCATGATCGCCACCGGCACCGCGATCGACTATGCGATGTTCATCGTCAGCCGATTCAACGAGGAGCTGACCCGCCGCGGTGTGCGCGACCGCCGCGACCGCGGCCGGATCGAGCAGGCGGTCGGTGTCGCACTGGATACGACCGGCCGGACGATTCTGGCCTCCGGGCTCATCGTCATGATCTCGCTGAGCTCACTGGCCGTCGTCGGAATGCCGATGCTCGACGGTGTCGTCGTCGGCGTCCTCGCGGCGGTCGTCGCGACCCTCACCGCGGCCTTCACCCTGCTCCCTGCGATGCTGGCGGCGGTGGGGCCCGCGATCAACCGGGGTGCCCTCCCGGCGCGGCTGCGTCCGGCCGAGGCGCGGTCGGAGACGGCGTCGAGCGCCTGGGCACGCTGGGCGCACACCGTCATGGCGCGGCCCGTCCTCTTCGGTGTGCTCGGCGTCGCGGCGTTGGCCGCCGCGGCGTTGCCGCTCACCGGTCTGCGGTACGGCATCGATATGGGGCTGGGCTCGCTCGCCGATCGGCCCACCGGGCAGGCCACCCGTCTCGTTCAGGAGAACTTCGGGCCCGGGCTGCTCGCGCCGATCGAGGTGGTCGCCACCGGCCCCGACGATTCCCCGCTGTCGAGTGCGGCCCGCGCCGAGGCGAGCCGGTTCGTTACCGGTCTGTCCGAGGATCCGCGCGTCGCGAGGGTCCTTCCGCAACAGGCCGACGGGCGACTCCTGGCCGCGGTCGTGCCCCGGGATTCGTTCGACTCCAGTGCCGTTGCCGATCTGACGACCGATATCCGTTCGCGCGCAACGAGTATCGATGCGGCCGAGATTCGAGTGGGCGGTCCGTCGGCGGTTTTCGCGGATGTGTCCCGGCTGATCACCTCCCGTCTGCCCTGGGTGATCGCCCTGGTGCTGACCGCCTCGCTGATCTTCCTGATCATCACGTTCCGCAGTATCGTGCTGGCGGTCAAGGCGATCGCGCTCAATCTGCTCGCCACCGGGGCCGCCCTGGGCGCCACGGTCGGGGTCTTCCAATACGGCTTCGGCGAGTCGGTACTGGGCTTCCACAGCACCGGGTTCCTGCAGGTCTACCTGCCCATGCTGGTATTCGCGGTCCTGTTCGGCCTCTCGATGGACTACGAGGTCTTCCTCATCCGCCGCATGAAGGAAACCTGGGACCGCACCGGAGACAATGCCGCCGCCGTCGCGGAGGGGTTGCAGCGCACCGCCCGCCCCATCACCGCCGCGGCGGCCATCATGGTGGCGGTGTTCGCCAGCTTCGTGACCGCGGATGTGCTGGAGCTCAAGCAGATCGGGTTCGCGCTCGCGGTGGCCATCGCCATCGATGCGCTGATCGTGCGGCTGGTCCTCGTGCCCGCGTTCATGCGGTTGTTCGGCCGCTGGAATTGGTGGCTGCCGCGGATTCCGCGCGCGGTCACCGGAATATCTGCTCGATGGCGTCGATGATCGAGCCGACGGCCTCGTAATACACCTCGCGCAACCGACGGGCGAAACCGGTACCGGCCCAATGGTCCAGCGCCGCAGCCCCACCCCAGATCGCCGTGGCGGCGGCCATCCGCACCTTCAGATCGTTGGGGTCGCGTCCGGAACGGTCGGCGAACAGGATCCGGAACTGGTCCTCCATCTCCCGCATCTGCCGCATCTGCCCGTCGCGCACCTCGGAAATGGTGTGGATGTACTGCAGGCTCTGCCGCATCCGGCTCTCCGCCTCGCCGGTGACCAGCGCTTCGACCACCGTCGGCACCAGCGACCGCGCGATTGCGATCAGCTCGGACATCTCCAGCGGCTCGCCCCCGCCCGCGGTGCGCAGCACATCGAGCAGCTTCGGGTCGGCCTCGTCGTAGAGGACCAGCATCTCCTTGGTCCCGAAGTAGCGGTAGACGGAACTGGGCGAGACCCCGGCCGCGGCCGCCACCCGCTCCACGGTCACCTCGCGGTAGCCGTGCTCGTCGAACAGATCCAGCGCAACCTGCTGGATGCGGGCCATCGCCTCGAATTTTCGGCGCTCCCACAGGGTGGGGAAGGAGTCGGCGGCGGGTTCGGACATGTCAGGACGAGAATACCGGGATAACGAGGAAATACGGCGAAGGCCCCGGTCCGAGGACCGGGGCCTTCGCGCTCAGCTCAGCGGGTTACGCGTTGCCGGAGAGCTTCTCGCGCAGCGCGGCGAGCTGCGCGTCGCTGGCCAGCGAACCACCGGCCGGCTCCGCCTGCGCGGACGACCGCTCGCCGCTCTCGGAGGAGTAGTTGGACGGGGCGCCGTTCGCGGCCTCGGCGGCGGCGTCGGCGGCCATCTTCTCCATCTGGGCGGTGTGCATCTTGTGGCGACGCTCCGCCTCGGCGTAGCGGGACTCCCACTCCTCGCGCTGCTTCTCGTAGCCCTCGAGCCATTCGTTGGTCTCGGGGTCGAAGCCCTCGGGGAAGATGTAGTTGCCCTGCTCGTCGTAGCTGTCGGCCATGCCGTACTTCGACGGGTCGAACTCGGCGTGGTAGTCCTCGTTGGCCTGCTTCAGCGACAGCGAGATCCGGCGACGCTCCAGGTCGATGTCGATGACCTTGACCATCGCGTCGTCGCCGACCTGCACGACCTGATCCGGCACCTCGACGTGGCGCTCGGCCAGCTCGGAGATGTGCACCAGGCCCTCGATGCCCTCCTCGACGCGCACGAAGGCACCGAACGGAACCAGCTTGGTGACCTTGCCCGGCACGATCTGGCCGATGGCGTGGGTGCGGGCGAACTGACGCCACGGATCTTCCTGGGTCGCCTTGAGCGACAGCGAGACCCGCTCGCGGTCCAGGTCGACGTCGAGAACCTCGACGGTGACCTCCATGCCGACCTCGACGACCTCGGACGGGTGGTCGATGTGCTTCCAGGACAGCTCGGAGACGTGCACCAGACCGTCGACGCCGCCGAGATCGACGAACGCACCGAAGTTGACGATCGAGGACACGACGCCCTTGCGGACCTGGCCCTTCTGCAGCTGGTGCAGGAACTCGCTGCGGACCTCGGACTGGGTCTGCTCGAGCCATGCGCGGCGGGACAGAACGACGTTGTTGCGGTTCTTGTCCAGCTCGATGATCTTGGCCTCGATCTCCTTGCCGACATACGGCTGCAGATCGCGGACGCGGCGCATCTCCACCAGCGACGCGGGGAGGAAGCCACGCAGGCCGATGTCCAGGATCAGACCGCCCTTGACGACCTCGATGACGGTGCCCTTGACGGCCTCGTCCTTCTCCTTGAGCTCCTCGATCGTGCCCCACGCCCGCTCGTACTGCGCGCGCTTCTTCGACAGGATCAGGCGGCCTTCCT
The DNA here is from genome assembly GCF_015477765.1 of Nocardia transvalensis. Classification (GTDB taxonomy): domain Bacteria; phylum Actinomycetota; class Actinomycetes; order Mycobacteriales; family Mycobacteriaceae; genus Nocardia; species Nocardia transvalensis_A. The sequence continues at coordinate 176,472 of NZ_JADLQQ010000005.1, forward strand.
TGTCCTCCTTGGTGAGGACCAGAGCCTCGACCTCATCGCCCACGGAAACGACCTCGGCGGGGTCGACATCGTGCTTGATGGAGAGCTCGCGGGAAGGGATGACACCTTCGGTCTTGTAGCCGATGTCGAGCAGGACCTCGTCCCGATCGACCTTGACGATGGTGCCTTCGACGATGTCTCCGTCGTTGAAGTACTTGATCGTCTTGTCGATGGCGGCGAGGAAATCCTCGGCGGTGCCGATGTCATTGACGGCAACCTGCGGCGAGGTGGTCGTGGTGGGCATATGTTGGGTTGCTCCGGACGGATTGTGGTCGGTAGTGGACATTGGTACTTTCGGTTTTGCCGTGAAATCACAGCCAGGGGACTACGTTGGACATGCACAGCACATCGCTGCTGCATACACAACGCTGCACTCTTGCATGTGGCCTCACAGCACGCGCGGCCCCAGTCTCGACATACCCCCGGTATGCAAGTACTGAAGACACTCGCGGGGATCAGCGTACGCGACGCGAGTTGCGGCAAGCAAACACGGGTCCCCCTGGGCAAGTAGATACCCTTACATGATGCCCGAAGATCATCCCGCCGTGTTGGAAGACGATCGCCACGTGCAGGCGAACACCCTGCTCGGCACCGCCGGGGTGGCCCGCGCGAAGATCGGTTCGGCGGCCAGTCAGCGGGCGAGCCGGCGGTGGTGGGACGCCGATGCGGAGCAATATCACGACACGCACGCGGATTTTCTGGGTGTCGACTCCCCGACCGGCGAATTCATCTGGTGTCCGGAGGGCCTGCACGAGGGCGATTGGCACCTGCTCGGCGACATCACCGGCAAACGCGTCCTGGAAATCGGCTGCGGCTCGGCCCCCTGCTCGCGTTGGCTGGCAGCACACGGCGCGCATCCGGTCGGCCTGGATCTGTCGAAGGCGATGCTCGAGCGCGGGACGGCCGCGATGGCACGCGGCGGTCCGCGGGTGCCGCTGGTGCAGGCCGGGGCCGAGGCGCTGCCCTTCGCGGACGAATCGTTCGATCTGGCCTGCTCGGCCTTCGGCGCGGTGCCCTTCGTCGCCGATTCGGCCCAGGTGATGCGGGAGGTGGCGCGCGTCCTGCGCCCGGGCGGCCGCTGGGTGTTCTCGGTGAACCACCCCATGCGCTGGGTCTTCCCCGACGACCCGGGCCCGGAGGGGCTGCGTGCCGCCATTTCCTATTTCGACCGCACGCCTTATATCGAGGTCGACGCCGACGGCCAGCCCACCTACGTCGAGCACCACCGCACCATCGGCGATCGAGTCCGGGAGATCGTCGCCGCCGGGCTCACCCTTCTCGACATCATCGAGCCGGACTGGCCGGAATGGCTCGACCGCGAATGGGGGCAGTGGAGCCCGCTGCGCGGCGAAATCTTCCCCGGCACGGCGATATTCGTCACCGAGCGGCCCGCGGCGCGGTAGCACCCGGGCGACATGCGGTGATTCCACCTAGGAATAGATCTTGAAATAGGTGACTCCGGTCACATCGCCCAACTTTTACCATTGCTTTACTTTACCCTGTTGCCGCAGGCAGATTCGCTTCGATCGGAGGATCCTCCAATGAACGACCTGATCAAGACCCTGGCCCAGGATGCGAACTGGGAGAAGTGGGTGGCCGCGAATTCGGCATCCACCGCCAAGGACGGCTGCATTTCCAAGGCGGGTTGCATTTCGAAGGCCGGGTGCATTTCCTAGTCGCAACGCGTGAGCCGGGCCGACCCGCTCGGCCCGGCTCCGACCGCCCGACATCATGACCGAGACTCCCGATACACGATCGCTCCCCCCTGCATTCGTCGAAGCAACGCGAGAGATTCCGTTCTACCGGGACAACGCGGCCTCGAATTCGTTTCCGATCATCACGAAGGCCGATCTGGCGGAGTCCTTCCCCGACTCGTTCATGACGCCGCGGGTGCGCGCCGCCCTGGAGTCGGGTGCGGCACAGTACGTCTGGTCCACCGGCACGAATCATGCCCGGATGCAGCTGATTCGGCCGCCGCTGTTTCTGCTGCGGACCTACTATGCGGTGTGGCGGGACCATCCCGAGATCGGCGACACCTTCGCCGCGGGTGTCCCCCGTATCTCGGTCACCACCCGATTGGCGACCGACCATGTGGCGCGGGTCAACGAGTCCAAGGGCGGGGCGCCCTCCGATATCGCGCGACGCTGGCTCGACGACCGGACCTTCTACGTCAATCAGGAGCTGGATCCCGCGCTCTGGTCGGCGGCGGCCCTCGATCGGATGCTCGCGGAGATCGAGACCGTGCGCCACGAAAGAGGCGAGGGCCGATACCATCTCGACTGTTCGTCCTACCACGCCGCCTACCTGCTGCGCGCGGCCGGTTCCCGTTTCCCGCACCCCGTCAGCGCGATTCACGGATACGAGTTCACGCCCCGCAATGTCCGGCGCTTCCTCGTCGAACGCCTGGGCTGTCCGGTCGTCGAACTGTTCGGCAGCACCGAGCTGGGATACCTGTACTACGGCGATACGAAGGGCGCATACCATCCGCACCTCGGTGATATGGAGGTCGAGCTCCAGCCGATCACCGGCAGTCGCGGCATCCACAAGCTGATCGTCTCGAGTATCCGCAATCCGTATATGCCGCTGCTGCGGTACAACACCGGCGATTGTGTGCATACGCACGACGGATCGGCCGACCCGAGCCGGATCGCCCGCTTCTGCGGGCGGGAGAAGGAATTGCTCGTCACCGATGCCGCCATCACCTCACAGGCGGAACTCGATGACGTCATAGCGGATATCGACCCGCGGATCTTCGTCTACCAGCTGCGGGTCGACGGCACGAGCGCGCAACTGGCCTACACCACATTCGACGACGCGCCGCTGGTCGGGGCCGCCACGGCCGAACTGGCCGGAGCCACATCGCATCTGACCGGGCTGCGCACGGCCGTCACCCATCGAACTCACATTCCGATCGGCAAGTCCGGCAAATACGCCTGGCTCGTCCGCTGAAGGGGACATACGGATGACAGAGCAGGACATCCTCGGAGAGCTTTACGAAGAGACGGTCCGCCATGTGCGGCAGCACAACGACGTCGACGAGCCGACCGCGCGGATCCAGGTTCGCGAAGCGGTGCGCTACCTGACCCTCGTCTCTGCTCATCGCGACGAGCTCAGCGGGCTGTTCCTGCCGGTGGAGCAGGCGATCGACGAGGTGTGGCACTACCTCATCCTGCAGACGCGCGAGTACGCCGACATCTGCGAAAAACGGCTCCCCGGTGGGTATTTCATTCACCACCGTTCGATCTCCTACGACGATTACGGTCATCGGCAACCGTCGCGCGAGACGATGATCGAGCAGTCGCTGCGGTGGATTCCGCTGTACTGCAAGCGCTTCGGACAGTTCGACGACGAGGGTGCGCGCTGGTGGACGATGGTCCGCTTCCTGCGCGACGAGATGGGCTACGGCCTCGACGCGATCTCGTCGCTACAGCCTGCCGACGCGGACGGCGGCCGCTGACCGCAGGCCGGCACCGATCACCAACCCCGCCAACAGGATCTGAACGCCGAGTACCGTCGCCATCGCCGTCCGGTGGCCAGACGACTGTACGAGCACCCCGAAGACGGTCCCCAGCACGGCAGTGCCCGTCGCGATCGAGACCTGCTGCGCGGTGAGCAGGACACCGCCGCCCATCCCGGCGAGTTCGGCGGGCACCAGTGACAGCATGTGGGCATTCATGGCGCCCAGGGTGATTCCCTGACCGATGCCGATCAGCAACAACGCCAGGCACATCAGCGGGGTCGTGGAGGTCGTCACGCCACCGGCCATGGCGGCCAGACCGGCGGCCTGGATCCCGGCACCGAGCGCAATGGTTGTGATACCCAGCCGATCACGCAGTCGCGGCACGGCGAAAGAGGAGACGAAGAAGCCGAGCGCCATCGGCGCCGTCACGACACCCGCGAGCAGGGGCGACTGTCCCAGCCCCTCCTGCAGCGTTTGGGGCAGGGCATACAGAAAGCCTCCGGCACCGGCGAAGAACGGCAGCATGAGGGCCAAAGCCCAACGCAGGTGCGGATTGTCGAACATGCCCTTCGGAACGACCGCGGCGGTGTTCGTACGCGCGCACCGCCGCAGGTGCAACACCCAGGCACGGCCCGCGAGAACGGTGACGGCGGCGAGGACGAGCACGGCCGGGCCGAGGCTCGTCGCCAGCGACGCCGTCAGCAGAAAGCCGAGTACCGTCAGCGACAGCAGCGCCCCGCCGCGCCAATCCACGTATTGACCGGTATTCGGTTCCGTCCTCGGAACCAACCGCGGCAGCAGAGCCAACGCGACGATGCCGAGCGGAATATTCACCAGGAACAGCCAGCGCCACGCGCCGGAGCCGTCGATGACATCGAGCAGGGCGCTGCCGCCGATGAGGCCGATCAATGCGGAGATCCCGCTCATCGACGAGTACCAGCTGATCGCGCGCTCCCGGCGCTGCCCCGCATGGGTGGTGATCAAGCCCAGCACCTGGGGCATCACGAATCCCGCTGTCGCGCCCTGCACTATTCGGCCGGCGACCAGCACCCAGAAGGTGGGCGCGGCTCCGCATGCCGCCGAGGCGATCAGGAAGCCGGACACCGCCGCCCACAGAATCCGGCGGCGTCCATAACGGTCGCCGACGCGTCCGCCCACGATCAGCAACGATCCGAATCCCGCCAGATAGCCGACCAGCACCAGGCTCAGCAGCGCCGAGCCCTGCTCGATGCCGAAGTCGCGCCTGATGCCCGGCAGTGCCACTCCCGCGATGAACGCATCCATCATCGGGACGAACGCGCACGCGAGGATCAGCAGGATCCCCCGAATACTCAGCACCGACCGCTACGCCCGCCGGATCGGCATCGTTTCCGCCCGGACCGGACTGGCGGGGATCGCCACGGTCTCGGCCCGCGACGCGGCGGTGGGGATCGCGGTCGTCTCCGCCGCGGCGGTGGAGGTGCTCCCCGCGCTCACGGCCACCGGCCCACCGAATGCGGGCAGTGCGGCGAACCGCGGATCGATGCGCGCCGTGCGGCTCACGTGGGTGATCCAGCTGCGCGCCCGCGTCAGCGGATGGTCCGGGAACTGCGGATCCCAGCGGGCGTCATCGGCCACGTTGTAGGGCAACTTGCCCTTGATCTCCGGCGCATACGGGTGCGGCGGGAACATGTTCTGGAAGCCGACCTTCGGCACCACGGCCGCCTCCCGCACGCCCGAGCGCCCGGTCTCGGGGCACATGATCTTCAGAATCGCGCTGCAGTTCGCCTTCGGGACCACGATGCCCGCCGTGAATCCGAGCCCGGCCCGGTCGGCCAGCGGGAACTTCTCCAGCCGCAGCAGCGCCGGCTGGCCGTCGACGGTGATGGTGTGCGCTTCGATGAGGCAGCCGAATTCGGCCTGCAGTTCGGTGAGCCGCCTGCGCAGCGTGTCCAGGTCGTCCAACGGCGCCGGCAGGTCGGGTACCAGATCGATATAGGTCAAGGTGACGACGTCACCGGTGACAGGGTTACCCCACCTGTTCTGATCGAACTGCTGCAGTCCTCTGGTTTCGAACGCGATTGGCACGCGACCACGCTACCGATTCGTGACATTTTCGCACGTCCTTAGATGTTTTGTGCCCAACACGTGACTGTCCGGTAATAATCTCCGGGCGAAACGGGTGGTCAGTCGGCTCCGGCCCCCACGCCGTCTCCGGTCGGTCCCAGGCCGTCTCCCGCCGAGCCCCGGCCCTTCGGGGACCGCCCGGCCTGTTCCAGGGCCAGCCGCAGCGCGTACTCGATCTGGGCGTTGACGCTGCGCAGATCGTCGGCCGCCCACTTGGCGATCGCCTCGTGGACGGCCGGGTCGAGCCGCAGCAGTACCCTCTTCGGCTCGCGCTTGACCATCAGGCGTACAGCGAGCCGGTGTTGACGACGGGCTGGGTCGCGCGGTCGCCGCAGAGGACGACCAGCAGGTTGGACACCATGGCGGCCTTACGCTCCTCGTCGAGTTCGACGACCCCCTGCTGGGAGAGTTGTTCCAGGGCCAGGCCCACCATGCCGACCGCGCCCTCCACGATTCGCGTGCGCGCGGCCACGATCTGCGCGGCCTGCTGGCGGACCAGCATGGCCTGCGCGATCTCCGGAGCGTAGGCGAGATGGGTGATGCGGGCCTCGATGATGTCGATGCCGGCCGTCGAGGTGCGTTCGCGCAGTTCGATGGTCAGCTCCTCGGCGACCTCGGCACCGTCGCGCAGGCTGGTGCGGTCCGGGTCGTGCGCATCGTAGGGGTGCGTCGTGGCCAGGTGCCGGACCGCGGCCTCGGACTGCGTCTCGACGTACTCCTCGTAGTCGTCGACCGCGAACGCGGCCTTGAAGCTGTCGACGACCCGGTAGACGACCACGGCGGCGATCTCCACCGGGCTGCCGTCGGCATCGTTGACCTTCAGTCGCTGCGTCTCGAAGTTGCGCACCCGCAACGAGATCGGCCGACGGTCGGTCAGCGGGACCACCGAGAAGAACCCTGGCTCGCTCACCGAGCCGATGTAGCGGCCGAAGAACTGGACCACCTGGGCCTCATTGGGATTGACCACCGTCAACCCTGTCGCGCACACGAGCAGGATCAGCGCCAGGACCGTGGCCACGATCGCCCCCGCCAGCGGCCCCGCCCCGCCGCCGTTCACCACGGCCACGAACCCGAGCACGGCCCCCGCTACCGCCGCGAGAAACAGCACGAGCAGGACCGCAGCCACGACAAACCCATTCACCCGGCTGGCCGGACGAAGCTCCATGACATCCTCCCAATATCGAAGTGATATCACGACGATAGCGCGGACGGTCCGGTTCGTCCATATCGATCCGGCGAACCGCCGTCCCTTGTTCCCGGCGTCCTTCCTTCCCTTGTTCCCGGCGCGCCCCTTCCTTCCCTTGTTCCCGGCGCGCCCCTTCCCTCCTTTGTTCCCGGCGTGCTTTTGGCCGGGATCAGCTCCCGCCGGTCGGCACTTCGGGGATCGGTGTGGTATCCGGGAAGCTCGGCAGCGGGCCGGTGAACGCGGGCAGGGCGGCGAAACGCGGGTCCACACCGGCGGTTCGGCAGGTGTGGGTGAGCCAGCGGCGGGCGCGGCTGAGCGGATGGTCGGGGAATTCCGCATCCCACCGCGGGTCGTCGGCGGCGCTGTAGGGCAGCGCCGCGGTGACCTCGGGTGCATAGGGGTGCGGCGGGTACATGTGCTCTAATCCGATGCGGTCGGCCAGAATTGCCTCGCGAACCCCGGTCGGTCCGGCTTCGGGGCACAGCAGCGTCAGCGCGGCACTGCACTGGGTGCGGGGCACGACGAACGAGGCCGCGAACACCAGTCCGGCCGACTGATTGGGCAGCGGGTATTTCTCCAAGCGCAGCAATGCGGGCAGCCCCCCGAACCCGACCACGTGCGCCTCGATCAATCCGCCTGTCTCCGCACGGGATTCGGTCAATCGTCGGCGCAACGTGGTCAGCTCGTCGAGCGGGGCGGGTAGGTCGGGGACCAGATCGTAGTAACTCGAGGTGAGCATGTCCCCGGTGTCCGGGTGCTGCCAGGCATCCTCGCGAACCTGCTGGAAGCCACTGGTATCGAACGTAATCGGCACCGGGCTCACGCTACCCGGCCGGGAATACCCCTGATGCCCGGCATGGCATACCCCCAGTACCCGACATGGCATACCCCCAGTACCCGGCATGGCATACCCCCGGTACCCGGCATGGCATCCCCCCAGTACCCGGCATGCTTTTCGCCGGGTCAGTGCGGGCGGATATTGCGGTTGTGACGGAACAGGTTGGCCGGGTCGTAGGTGGATTTGAGGGCGGACAGGCGGGCGTAGGTGTCGGCGGTGTAGCCGCCGCGGGTCTGGTCCTCGTCGGCCCAGTCGCCGGCACCGTAGAGGAAGTTGAGGTTGTGGCCGATGGTCCAGGGGGACAGGGTCTTTCGGATCAGGTCGTGGTGGTCGCGGACCTCGGTGCCGACGGTGTCGGGCCGGGTGATGAAGCGGGCGATGTATTCGGCCTCGCGGTGGTCGATGGCGGCACCGGACGGTCCGGGACGGCGGAGCGCGCCGCCCAGGTGACGAAATCCGGCGACCACCGAGATCGGTGCGTCGGGGCCGGTGGTGTCCAGGAAGGCTTGTGCCGCATCGGCTGTCAGGTCGGACAGCAGGGCGTTGGTCGCGGTGTAGGCGTGCGGGAAGTCCGGATCACGGTAGATGGCATGGGTTTCGGAGTAGGGCATGACGCGCAGATCGTCGCGCAGGCGGGTCCCGACGCTGCGCAGCGGTTCGACCAGGCGCTCACCGTCCTCGGCTGACCCGGTGTAGGCGATATTGACGGTGGCGATGTAGCGGCCGCGCAACGGTTCCGGGATCGCCGGGACGTCGGGCATGGTCATGATGGTGATGGCCGAGGTCATCTCCTCGGGCACGTCGCGGGTCCACAACCGCCAGGCCTCCAGCGCCGGTTCCACCAGCGCGGTGTCGAAGGTCAGTTGCCCGCCGTAGACCGAGGCGATCGGGAACAGATCGATCTCCAGCGCGGTGACCACCCCGAAGTTGCCGCCGCTGCCGAGGACCGCGCCGAACAGGTCGTCACCGGGTTCCAGGCGGCGCAGCCGGCCGTCGGCGGTGACCAATTCGATCGCCCGGACGTGGTCGGCAGCGTAGCCGAGGGTGCGGGCCAGGATGCCGAGGCCGCCGCCGAGGTGGTAGCCGACCATGCCGACCGACAGGGAGGAGCCGTTCAGCGGCGCCAGGCCGTGCGGGACCGCCGCGTCGATCAGCGCCCCGGCCTGGACACCGGCCGCCACCCGCGCGGTGCGCGCGGCCGGGTCGACCGTCACCTCGGTCATACGCCGCGTGCTGATCAGCACGCCGCCCTCGACCGGCACCGACAGGCCGTGACCGGTGGCCTGCACCGCGAGCGGAAGTCCCTGGCGCGCGGCGTATTCCACGGCGGCGCGAACGTCCTCGGCGTGCCGGGCGCCGACCACCAGGGCCGGGCGGTGCGTGTAGGCGGTCTGGAAGCCGGCCACCTCGGCGTCGTAACCGTCGTCGCCGGGGCGGAAGACGGGGCCGGTGACGGAGGGGAAGTCGGTGTTCGTCATGCCATTCACGATTCCGCGGGCGGAACCAGAAGTAAAACAGATAGATCTTCTACTAGATAGAATTGATAGTTATGGAGCTGCGGCAGTTGCGGTACTTCGTCACCGTGGTCGAGGAGGCCAACTTCACCCGCGCGGCGGCACGGCTGCATCTGGCCCAGCCAGGACTGTCGGCGCAGATCCGGCAGTTGGAGCGCGAGCTGGGGCAACCACTGCTGGACCGCTCGGGGCGCACGGTCACTCCGACGGCCGCCGGTGCGGCGGTGCTGCCCCATGCCCGGGCCGCACTCGCGGCGGCCGAACGGGTGCGCGAGACCGTCGACGAATTCACCGGCCTGCTGCGCGGCCATATCCGGATCGGGACCATATCCGGCGTGTCCACCGGCGAATTCGACATCGCCACCGTGCTGGCCGACTTCCACGACGACCATCCGCAGGTCGAAATCACCCTCACCGAAGCAAGTTCCGACGCCATGCTGGACGGCCTGAACCGCGGCGAACTCGACATCGCGCTGATCGGCCTCACCGGTCGGCCCCTGGATCCCCACATCGGCATCGACGTGATGCTCGACATCCCGATCGTCGCCGCGGTCGCCGCCGACAACCCGGATCCGCGGGGGCAGATCGCGGTGGCCGAGTTGCGCGACCGGCCGCTGATCTGCCTGACCCGCGGCACCGGCGTCCGCGGCCTGCTCGAACGCAGCTGCGCGGCAGCCGGTTTCGAGCCCTACGTCGCCTTCGAGGCCGCCGCTCCCCCGCTGCTGCTGCGCCTGGCCGCCCGCGGCCTCGGCACGGCCGTGGTCCCGGCCCTCACCCCGGCCGAGGCCGCCGCCTTCGGCGTCCGCACCCTGCCCATCGTCGAGCCGGAACTCCACGGCCGCCTCGCCTTCGCTTGGCGCACCGACCGACTCACCTCCCCCGCCGCGAAAGTGCTCCTGGGCCAACTCCGCATCGCCCTGGCCCGCCGAAAGCCCTCCCAGAGAGGGGCTTACGGCGGGCAGGACTGATGCGCAGGGGACACGTCAGAGGATCCGCGACAGGAAGGTCTTGGTGCGGTCGTGCTGCGGATTGGCCAGTAGCTCGCGGGGGTTGCCCGCCTCGACCACCACGCCGCCGTCCATGAACACCAGCTGATCGGCGACCTCGCGGGCGAACCCCATCTCGTGAGTGACCACGACCATGGTCATACCGGAGGAGGCCAGCTCGCGCATCACGCCCAGCACCTCGCCGACGAGCTCCGGGTCCAGCGCGGAGGTGGGCTCGTCGAACAGCATCAGCTTCGGCTCCATCGCCAGGGCGCGGGCAATGGCGACCCGCTGCTGCTGGCCACCGGACAGCTGGGCCGGATAGGCTTCGGCCTTGTCCGCCAAGCCGACTCGGTCCAGCAGCTCCTTGGCCCGGGCGAGTGCGTCCTGCTTGCGGACCCTCTTCACCTGGGTGGGCGCCTCGATGACGTTCTCGATCGCGGTGCGATGCGGGAACAGGTTGAAGTGCTGGAACACCATGCCGATGTCGCGGCGCTGGGCCGCGGCCTGCTTCGGGCTCAATTCGTAGAGCTTGCCGCCCCTTTCGCGATACCCGATCAGTTCGCCGTCCACGTACAGTCGGCCGGCGTTGACCTGTTCCAGGTGGTTGATGCAGCGCAGGAAGGTCGACTTGCCCGACCCGGACGGGCCGACCAGGCACATCACCTCCCCGCGCGCGACCTCCAGCGAGATGCCCTTGAGCACCTGGAGCGCACCGAAGTTCTTGCACACCTGATCGGCGCGGATCATCGGGGTCGTGCTGTCGGTGACCGTCGATGCGGCCGAAGTACTTGCCGCAGTGCTCATTTGCCCACCTCCGAGACCTGGGCATCGGCCAGTGCCCGCAGCTGCTTGCTGGTCAGCTGCCGGCTCATGCCGCGGGAGTAGTACCGCTCCAGATAATATTGCCCGACCATCAGCACACTGGTGACCACCAGGTACCACGTGGCGGCGACCAGCAGCAGCGGAATCGGCTGCAGGTTGACCGCATAGATGTCACGGGCACGTCCGAAGACGTCGGTGGTCAAGGGGATCGCCGCCACCAGCGAGGTGGTCTTCAGCATGCTGATCAGCTCGTTGCCGGTCGGCGGGATGATCACCCGCATCGCCTGCGGCAGCACCGTGCGGCGCATCGTCTGCCCCCACGACATCCCCAGCGCCACCGACGCCTCCCGCTGGCCCTCACCCACGGAAGTGATTCCGGCGCGGACGATCTCGGCCATGTAGGCGGCCTCGTTGAGACCCAGGCCGATCACCGCGAACAGGAACCAATTGCGGAGGTTCTGGATATCCAGCTGCACCAGCTGCGGGCCGAAGGGAACGCCCAGAATGATGACCTTGTACAGCGAGGGGAACAGACCCCAGAAGGTCAACTGCACGAAAATGGGAGTGCCGCGGAAGATCCACAGGTACACCCAGGCCACCGACCGCAGCACCGGATTCGGCGACAGTCGCATCACCGCCAGCACCACGCCCAGCGCGACACCGATGGCCATGGCCAGCACGGTGAGTTCCAGGGTCACCAGGACGCCGGATTCGATCCGTGAGTCGAACAGGTACTTCCAATAGGTGTCCCACCCGTAGGCCTTGTTGGTGGCCGCACCGTAGAGGAACAGCGCCAGCAGTACGAGAATGATCGCCGCGGCGATCCACCGGCCCGGATGCCGCAGCGGCACCGCCTTGATCGGCGCCGGGTCGGTGGCCGAATCTCGCTCACTCACCGCCGTCAGCCCACCGCACCGTTGATCGTGGCCTTGGTGATGGCCCCCTCCTCGACACCCCAGTTCTCCGCGATCTTGCGGTACTCACCGGAGTCCATCAGGTGCTGAAGGGCCTCCTGCAGCACCGCCGCCAGCGGGGAGCCCTTCTTCACCGGCCAACCGTAGGGCTGGGATTGGAACAGCGGACCGGCCGGCTCGAGCTTGTCCTTGTTCTGTTTGATCGCGTACGCCGTCACCGGGGAGTCCGCCGACATGGCGTCGACCTGGCCGAGCACCAGGGCCGTCGCCGCGGCGCTCTGCTCGTCGAAGGGCATGATGCTGATCGCGGGCTTTCCCTCCGCCTCGCACTTCTTGCTCTTGGCGGGCACCTCCTCGGTCTCCTCGATGGTGGTGCGCTGCACGGCGACTCGCTTACCGCAGGCGTTGTTCGGGTCGACCGGCTTGCCCTTCTGCTGAGCCCACTGGATGCCGGCGCTGAAGTAGTTGACGAAGTCGGCAGCGCCCTCGCGCTCCTTCGTGTCAGTCATCGAGGACATGCCGACGTCGTAGGTGCCGGCGTCGACCCCGGGGATGATCTTCTCGAATCCCGATTCCTGATACTCGGCCCGCACGCCCAGCACGGAGGCCACCGCATCCATCAGATCGACGTCGTAGCCGACGATCCTGCCGTCGGCGTCCTTGTACTCATTGGGCTGATAGGGGACGTTGACCGCGACCACCAACTTGCCCGACTGCTTGATCTTCTCCGGGAGTTTCGCGGCGATCGAATCGACCTTCTCGACCTTGACCTTCTCCACCGTAGGAGCATTGTCCTCGGTGTTCTTGGTACAGCCCGCTAACACCAGCGCTCCACCGGCAATGACACACGCGGCCCGCAGGACATACCCGCGGGCGCCGGATCGAACAGACACAGCAGCCCTCCATGTTTGGGTGGGCGACATCCGGGCGTCGCCCGCCGTTCGAAATTTAGGCGATTCGGACCGACTGTGCCGGTCGGTTACCGAAGGTTAATCCGCGCCGGGTCGGCGCGTGGCCCATACACGCCGAGTTCGGCACCCTATCACCACCGCGTCACCCGGGCGCACACCTGTTCGGTGAACTCGGTGGTCGACGCCAGACCACCCAGGTCCGCCGTTGCCACTCCGGCCGCGAGCGTCGCGCCGATCGCACGCTCGATGCGATCGGCGGCGCGGCGGAATGCGTCGTCGGCGCGGCGAGATCCCAGCCAGCGCAGCAGCATCGCCGACGACAGTTGCACCGCCGCGGGATTCGCGCGGTTGTGCCCGGCCAGCGCGGGGGCGGCGCCGTGCACGGCCTGTGCCATCGCCTGGGTCGCCGAGCAGTTCAGCGAGGCGGCCAGACCGAGGGAACCGCTCAGCTCACCGGCGAGATCGGAGAGGATGTCGCCGAACAGGTTCTCGGTGACCAGGACGTCGTAATCGGCGGCGGCACGCACCAGATGGGCCGCGGCGGCGTCGACGTGCTCGTCGTCGACCGCCAGCCCCGGATAGTCGCGGGCGACCTCGTAACACACGTCACGGAACAGGCCCATGGTCAAGGGCAGCACGTTCGCCTTGTGCACGATCGTCAGCCGCTTGCGGCGGGTTGCGGCGAGCCGGCACGCCTCGTGGGCGATGCGCTCGCAGGCCGCGCGTGTCACCACCCCTACCGACAGCGCCACGTCCGCGGTGGGCCGGAACTCCCCGGATCCGGCGGCCATATTGCGGTCGGCGTAGAAGCCCTCGCTGTTCTCGCGAACGATCACCAGATCCATCTCGGGCGCGGTCGCCCGGACACCCGGGAATGCGCGGGCCGGGCGGATATTGGCGTACAGGCCGAACCGCTTGCGGATCGCGCCGCCCGGCGGGGTGCCCGTGCGGTGCTCGGGGGCGTAGGAGACGTTGTCGTGCGGGCCGAGGATCCAGGCGTCGAGGTCGGCCAGCGCATCCAGCGTGGACTCCGGTAGGGGGTCACCGTGTGCGGCGATGGCCGTGTGCCCCATCGCCAGCGGTATCCAGTCGATCGGGTCGGCACCGGCCGCGGCGAGTGCGTCGTCGACCACCGCGCGGGCGGCGCGCACCACCTCGGGGCCGATTCCGTCGCCCTCGATCAGACCCAGCCGCACCTTCTCGTTCACTCCCCTATCCTGGACGGTCCGGTTCGCGGGGGATGCGCGGGGCTCGGTGCGAGACGACGGAACGCGGCACGGACGCGGCCGGGACCGCGTATGTTTGCCAAGATCATGGTGCAGTCGGTCGAATTGGTGTTGGACGAGGCGGCCGAGGCGGAGATCCGCAGGCAGTGGCGGCTGCTGGCCGAGGCGGGTGTGCACAGCCCCGCCGCCGATCATCGGCCGCACATCACCCTCGCGGTGGCTCGTCAGATCTGGCCCCGACTCGACAGTGTCCTTGCCGCACAGGAATTCCGGCCGCTGCCCGTCCGGCTCGGTGGGCTGGTGGTGTTCGGGGCGCGCAATCCGATCCTGGTCCGGCTGGTAGTGCCGACGGAATCGCTGCTGGACCTGCAGCGACGGATCTTCTCGGTGATCGCGCGCTGCCCGGGCGTACCGGCCAATATCCAGCCCGACGCCTGGACCCCGCATGTGACGCTGGCGCGGCGGTTACGGCCTCAGCAACTGGGGGAGGCGATTCATGCTGTGGCCGCCGATCGCGACTTCCCGGCCACGGTCGAAGGTATCCGGCGGTGGGACGGCGACCGGCGTGTGGAGTGGGCGATTTCGCCCTGAACGGTATCGAAACTATGTTCGAATCGATGTACGCTGCCGGGCATGAAGATGAGTCGGCTCGAATGGGCGAAAATGAATCTGGAGCAGGTGCGTTCTCAACTGCTCGATGCTGCGGCCTTCGGGAAGTATCTGCCTCCCGAGCAACTGGAGAAGGCGGCGGCCAAGATCACCGAGGGGACGCGGGTCTTCGTGGAGCTGGTCGAGGACCGTTCACGCGGATAGGGGTCGTTGCGGGAGTGCACCACCCCTGACCGGGGCCTCCTGGCGCTTACACGGCTACGGTGGTGGGTATCCGGCGATGGGACGGCGATCAGCGGCGCGCGTGCCGGTCGCCCGCGGAACCGGAAGATAACCGAGGTGTGCGACGTTGCACCGAAGCACAACCAACGAGAGGATCCCATGGCCACCCAGACTCTGACCGAGCAGAACTTCGACGAGATCGTCACCGGTAACGACATCGTGCTGGTCGATTTCTGGGCCGATTGGTGCGGCCCGTGCAAGTCCTTCGCGCCCACCTTCGAGGCGTCGTCGGAGAAGCACCCCGACGTCGTGCACGGGAAGGTCGACACCGAGGCCCAGCAGGGCCTGGCCGCGGCGGCGAATATTCGCTCGATCCCGACCATCATGGCTTTCAAGGAGGGCGTGCTCGTCTTCGCCCAGCCCGGTGCCCTTCCCCCGGCCGCCCTGGAAGACCTGGTCTCCCAGGTGAAGGCCCTCGACATGGACGAGGTCCGCAAGCAGCTCGCCGAACAGCAGCAGAGCTGAGCTGACTCTAACCAACGACGAAGCGCCGCATCATGTTTCGTGGTGCGGCGTTGCTATTGACCCCGCACCTCCGGCGCCAGGGCGCCTACGGTGCGGGGATGCGGGAGGCCGGGCGCCACAAGAGAGGGTCACCCGGTGCTTGGGCACTGGAGAGCCCGCACCCCTCAGGTCCCCGCGGCCACGCCCCCTTGCATCTCCGCGCCTGCGCCCCCTTGCATCTCCGCGCCTGCGCCCCCTTGCATCTCCGCGCCGGAGGCGCCCTGGCGTCAGCACCCTCTTACGTCCCCGCCCCCTCGGATCCCCGCGTCCACGCCCGATATATTCCCGCGCCCGCGGCCCTGCATACGCCCCGCGCCTCTTTGCATCCCCGCACCTGCGCCTCTTTGCATGCCCGCGCCTGCGCCTCTTTGCATGCCCGCGCCTGCGCCTCCCTGCATCCCCGCACCGGAGGCGCCTTGGCGCCGGAGGTGCGGGGTCAGCCGAGTTGGTTGATGCCCGCGATCATGGCGCGGACGGTGGACTCCGCGCCGTCGTTGGCGATGGCGGCGCCCCAGCCGCGGCGGCCGTTGGATTCGCATTGGACGAAGGTGGCGGTGCCGGCGGGGGTGCGGCGCTGGTGGAATTGCAGGATCTCGACCGAATAGCCCTCCTCGTAGAGGGCCGAGGTCAGGGCCGCGACGGGGCTGCCGGCGGCGACCACGGTCCGCAGGTGGCCGGCGAACTCCAGCGTCGCCGTGTACGTCGCGGACGGGTGGCGCTGGCCGGCCGGTGCCCACTCGCTGAGCTTGACCGGACCGGTGGGGCCGCAGTAGCGGTCGTAGAACTCGGCAGGGCTCAGCCCGGCGCATTCGGTCCGCAGACCCTTGGGCGCGGCCGAGATGAAGGCGTGTGTGTCGATGGTGATCGTCATTGAACTAGGTCTTCCCGAAGCCTTGTCGTCTCTGGTGACAGAAAGGGGACCAGCGCAAGCAATCTGTACGGCCGCAGCGAGGGGGCCGGTCCGAATCAGACCCCGCTACGGCGGCGTACTACGAGAATTCGACCAATAGCCACAATCGCGGTCAGCGAAAGGAGCGCAGCGCGGTCGCGGTCGGCGACATTCAGCGCGGCGCTGTGGCTAGCGGCGGGTTTCGGCACGGGAACGAGAATATGGACTCCGCACCCCGAAGGCAACCATATTCCCCGGTAACCCACGAGTAACTTCGTCACAATCGTCCGTAAACGGCATGCGAACGACCGATGACCTGCTAGGCAAATCAGCAAGAGTGGGGATATCCCCTGTTCAGAGCTACGCCGCCACATCTGGGCAAATCTGTAGAAAACCGGAACTCGTGTCCGTTTTGTGCCACTCTCAGCAGTACCAGCCACCGTGGGCAAGACCCGAGACCCGGGAGACCGCGATGACCGACGCAACCGCCCAGAACGCGATCAATCACCTACTCGGCTGCCACCGCCGCTGCACCCATCAGATCCGGGAGTCCCTCGACCGGGGCGGCGAGCACGCCACCGCGCACCACATCCAAACCCTCACCGACTGTGCCGACCTGTGCCGGCTCACCGGCGATCTACTCGACCGCCGCTCGGAATGGAACCTCCCACTGTGCGAACTGACCATCCGCGTGTGCACCGACACCGCCGAACGCTGCGACCGCCTCGGCGAAACGGCCTGCGCCACGGTCTGCCGCGCCACCGCCGCGGCCTGCACCCTCTACACCGACCAGATCCGCCAGGCCACCGAGGGCGCCCTCCTACACGACGACGAGTGGCTACACAGCTGATACCAGCAGTCCTTACGGCAGAACCGGTTTGCGCCACACCAGTAGGTAGCGCCAGAAGACCAGTCTGCGGATCTGTGCGCCCGGCAGTAGAGGCCGGGCCTGCTGCCTCACCTGGTCGGTGGTCAGGGGCGGGTCGAGGAATACCGGCATCGCCTCATGGGTTGGTGCGAGGCCGTGCCAGCGGCCGTCGGTGAATCTGCGCAGGGCGAGGAATACCGCGCCGAACAGTCGATGTCCGGCCGCCGCCGCGACTTCGACGGGGAGTTCGCGTGGCAGATCCGTGCGCGGCAACGCCACCGCGGCCAGCACCCCGCCCGGGCGGAGAGCATCGGCCAGTTTCGGTAGGGCGCGATCGAGCGGCATGTGATGCAGGGCGCTCACCGAGAGGATGGCGTCGTACTCGCGTTCGGGCAGCGGTGTCTCCAGCACATCGGCGAGGGTGCAGGTGACGGTGGGCGGCGCGATCAGCCGGGCCGCGTCGATCATCTCCGGCGACCGGTCGACGGCATCGACGTGCCCGGCGTATCGCGCCAGTTTCACCGCGAAAGCGCCGGCGCCACAACCGACATCGAGAACCCGCCGGGGTGCCGGCGGTAGCTGCCGCAGCAGCAGCCGGTGGTAGTAGGCGTTGTGATCCCAGTCCAGCGCACTCATCGCAGCCAGTCTGCCAGCAAATGCCTTGTGCCCCGCCGATGCCCACAGAACCGAGCGGAGGACCGATGAATTCCTGGCGCGGAGGGCGTCCTGATCGGTATGACGACCCATACCCTCGTGACCCCCGAGGCCGATCTCGCCTACGACGTGCACGGCCCGCTGCCCACCGCCGACGGGCGGCCGCCGCTGTTGCTGATCGGCCACCCGATGGACGCCAGCGGGTTCCGCGCGTTGACCACGCAACTCCCCGATCGCACCGTGATCACCTACGACCCGCGCGGCCTCGGCCGCAGCACGCGCAAGGACGGCCGGGTCGACTTCTCGCCGACGGTGCTGGCGGACGACCTGCACGCCCTGATCGCGGCGATCGATGCCGGTCCGGTCGAGATCTTCGCCAGCAGCGGCGGCGCGATCGTCGCCCTCGCCCTCGTCACCGCCCATCCCGGCGACGTGACCACGCTGGTGGCGCACGAACCGCCGCTCATCTCGGTGCTCCCCGACGCCGCTGCCGCCGAACGCGCCCGCGCCGGTTTCCGGGATGCCTACGAGGCCAAGGGCTTCGGCGCCGGTATGGCCGCATTCATCGCCATGACGTCCTGGGAGGGCGAGTACACCGACGAGTACTTCGCCCAGCCCGCACCCGATCCCGCGCAGTTCGGAATGCCCACCGAGGACGACGGTTCCCGCGACGACCCGCTGCTGTCGGACCGGTCCTTCCCGGTCAGCGGCTACCGCCCCGATATCGCCGCCCTCACCGCCGCACCGACCCGCATCGTGATCGCCGTCGGGGAGGAGACGGGCAACACCTTCACCGGCCGCACCTCCGCGGCCATCGCCGATCTGCTCGGCCGGAAACCCACCGTCTTCCCGAGCCACCACGGCGGCTTCATGGACGGCGAATTCGGCTACGCGGGCCAGCCCGAAGCCTTCGCCCGCACACTGCGCGAGGTCCTCGCCGCTACCGAGTGATGCGCGAGGTCAGTGGGCCGCGGCGTCCCAGCTGCGGCCCACGCCGACGGAGACCTCGAGGGGCACCGAGAGGTCGATGGCGCTCGCCATATTCTCGCGGGCAAGGGTTTCCAGTGCCTCGCGTTCGCCGGGGGCCACCTCGAAGACGAGTTCGTCGTGGATCTGCAGGAGCATGCGCGATTTCAGGCCGGCGGCGTGCACGGCGCGTTGCACGTTGATCATGGCGACCTTGATGATGTCGGCGGCGGTGCCCTGGATGGGGGCGTTGAGGGCCATGCGTTCGGCGGCCTCGCGGCGCTGACGGTTACTGGAGTCCAGGTCGGGCAGATAGCGACGGCGGCCGAACAGGGTTTCGGTGTAGCCGACCTTGCGGGCCTGATCCACCGCATCGCGCAGGTAGTCGCGGATGTTGCCGAATCGGTTGAAGTACACCTCCATCTGGGCCTTGGCCTCCTCGGCGCTGATCTTCAGCTGCTGAGAAAGTCCGTAGGCCGACAGACCGTAGGCCAGGCCGTAGGACATGGCCTTGATGCGGCGGCGCATCTCCGGGGTCACCTCGGCGATCGGGATGTCGAACGCCTTGGACGCGACGAAACTGTGCAGGTCCTCGCCGGAGTTGAAGGCCTCGATCAGGTTCGCGTCCTTGGACAGATGCGCCATGATCCGCATCTCGATCTGGCTGTAGTCGGCGGTCATCAGCGATTCGTAGCCGGAACCGACGACGAAGGTGTCGCGGATGCGGCGGCCGGTATCGGTGCGGATCGGAATGTTCTGCAGGTTCGGCTCGGTCGACGAGAGCCGCCCGGTGGCCGCGATGGTCTGGTTGAAGGTGGTGTGGATGCGGCCGTCGTCGGCGACCGACTTCAGCAGGCCGTCCACGGTCACCTTCAGCCGGGTCGCATCGCGGTGCGCGAGCAGATGTTCCAGGAACGGATGCTGGGTCTTCTCGAACAGCGACTCGAGCGCGTCGGCATCGGTGGTGTAGCCGGTCTTGGTGCGCTTGGTCTTGGGCATGTCGAGCTCGTCGAACAGCACCACCTGCAGCTGCTTGGGCGAGCCGAGGTTGATCTGCTTGCCGATCACCTCATAGGCGGCGTTGGCGGCGTCGGCGACCCGGTCGGCGAATTCGGATTGCAGCTGCTCCAATTCGTCGACGTCGACGGCGATCCCCGCCTCCTCCAGCTCCGCCAGCACAGCCAGCAGCGGCAGTTCCATATCGGTGAGCAGGGTGGTCGACTCGATGCCCTGCAGTTCGGCGTCGAAGGCGTTGGCGAGATCGAAAACCGCACGGGCGCGCAGCATCTCGGCCTGCGCGATCTCGGCGTCCACCTGCTCGGAGTCGTCCAGCAGCGACAGCTGAGCGTCCTCGGCGGTCTCCACGCGCAGTTCCCGCGACAGGTAGCGCAGTGACAGATCGTCGAGGTTGAAGGTGCGCTGTCCGGGCCGGACCAGATATGCCGCCAGCGCCGTGTCGCTGGTGAGCCCGCCCAGCGTCCAGCCGCGACCGCGCAGGGCGTGCATGGCGGACTTGGCCTCGTGCACCGCCTTCGGCGTCGCCGGGTCGGCCAGCCAGGCGCCCAGCGCCTTCTCGTCCTCCGGGGTGAGCCCGACGGTATCGAAGTAGCCGCCCTCACCGTCGGCGGCGGCGATCGCGATCGCCTTCACGTCCCCGTGCACCGGGGTGCCGGTGCCCACCACCGAAATGCCGTGGCGCACGCCTGCTTTCGCATGTTCGGCGAGCCAGTCCGCGACCCCGCCGGGTTCGACCGCGCCGCCGCTGATCTCGAAGCCGCCCTCGGCCTCCGGTTCCGGGGGCGCGAGAGTCTCGAACAGCCGGTCGCGCAGCACCCGGAATTCCAGATCGTCGAACAGCCGGTGGATCTTGTCGCGGTCCCACGGCTGCTGGGCGAGTTGTTCGGGGGTGTAGGGCAGCGGGACGTCCTTGACCATCTCGGTCAGCTGCCGGTTGAGCACCACGCTGGACAGGTTGGCGCGCAACGCATCGCCGACCTTGCCCTTCACCTGGTCGACCCGGTCCACGAGGGTGGCCAGATCGCCGAATTCGCGCACCCACTTGGCGGCGGTCTTCTCCCCCACGCCGGGGATGCCCGGCAGGTTGTCGCTCGGGTCGCCGCGCAGCGCCGCGAAATCCGGGTACTGGGCGGGGGTGAGCCCGTACTTCTCCTCGACCGCTGCCGGGGTGAACCGGGTGAGCTCCGAGACACCCTTGCGTGGGTACAGCACCGTCACGTCGTTGTTGACCAGCTGGATGGAGTCCCGGTCGCCGGTGACGATCAGCACCCGGAACCCTTGCGGCACAGCCTGGGTCGCCAGGGTGGCGATGATGTCGTCGGCCTCGTACCCCTCGAGCGCCATCACCGGGATGCCGAGCGCACCCAGCACCTCCTGAGTGATCTCCACCTGCCCGCGGAATTCGTCGGGGGTGGTGATGCGGTTGGCCTTGTATTCCGGATACGCCTCGGTGCGGAAGGTCTTGCGGTTGACGTCGAAGGCCGCCGCCACATGGGTGGGCTTCTCGTCGCGCAGCAGGTTGATCAGCATCGCGGTGAACCCGTACACCGCGTTCGTGGTCTGCCCGGTGACGGTTTTGAAATTCTCCGCGGGCAGCGCGTAGAACGCGCGATAGGCGAGCGAATGCCCGTCCAGCAGCAAAAGGGTGGGCCGTTCCTTGGACTCTCCCTGGGCCGCTGCGGACACACTGCTCGGACGCTGGTCGGTGGTCGCTGGGGTCACGGCAGAGAGTCTATGTACAGCCACCGACAAGCCGTGACCCCGCACCTCCGGCGCCGGGGCGCCTCCGGTGCGGGGATGCAAGATGCAGCGCGAGCGATGCGGGGATGCGCGACGCCACGACGCGGAGATGCGCGACGCCAGCGATGCAGAATGCATGATGCAGTGCTAGCGATGCGGATGTGCGGCGCTAGCGACGCGGGAATGCACGAATCTGCGCTGGCGATCAAGAGACGCATGACGCGCCGCTAGCGACGCGGAGATGCGCGATGCACCGCTAGCGAATACCCACGACGCACTGGCCAGCGGTACAGGGGACACACAATGCACCGCTAGCGATGCAAGGGTGCAGCGCTAGCGGTGCGGGATGTGCGGTGCTAGTCGATCGGGGCGGTCAGGTCGTAGATCGCTACCGTGCCGATTCGGGTCATTCGGAAGTGGGTGCTCACCCAGTCGGCGATGTCGCGGTGACCGGCGGCGATCCATGGGTGGTTCAGTAGCGGGGCGCTCTTGTCGACGCGCCACGCGGGCGGGAGGTGCTGTTCCTGGGCCAGGTAGTAGGTCACCTGGTGGGTGTGGACCAGGTCCTGGAACTGGGCGAGCGTGGGTGTGGGGTCAACGGTGGCGAAGCCGCCGATGGCGATTACGGGGGTGTCGCTGGCCAGTTCCACGGCCGCGGCCACCGAGGAGCGCTCCACCGCGGCCGACCACGTCGTGTTGCTGTGGCGCAGCATCTCCACGATGTGCGGATCGGTGAAGGCGGCGCCGTCGGCGAAGTTGCGCATCTGCCCGCGGATGAGGGCGGCGAATCCGGTCTCGCGCGGTGGCGGCGGACCCACGGCAGGGCTGCGGCCGGTGTGCTCCTGTGGCAGGGTGGCCGCGGCATAGGCGGTGGATCCGCCGAATCCGGCCACCAGGCCCACCACGAGCAGCACGGGCGTCGCGATCCGGCGCGCGGCGGCCGGAATCGGCAGCGCGGCGACGAGCAAGCCGAGCGCCGCGACCACCGCGACCGCGAGGACCACCCAGCGCAGCGTCGGCATCCAGTCCGCATTGCGTTGCAGCACAACGAAACTCCACACGCCTGTGACCGCGATCAACACCGCCGCGCCGACCCTGCCGAACGCCTCGTCGCGGCGCTGCCACACCTCGGCCACGCCCACGGCCAGCGACCCGGCCACCGCGGGCGCGATCGCCAGCGAGTAGTAGGCGTGCTCGGCGGAGTCCATCGCACTGAGCGCGGCGCCGACCAGGACCAGCCACAGCCCGAACACCAGACCGGCGGCGCGGACCTCGTCGGTGCGCGGCGCACGCCACCGCGAGACGACCACCAGCGCGAACGCCACCAGCGCGGCGGGCAGGAACCAGGAGATCTGGAAGCCGCTCTGCCCGGCGAACAGCCGGGCCGGTCCCGCCGAGCCGAAGTCGTTGAAGCTCTGCAGCAGCGACGAGGGCACCTGGTAGCCTGCCGGCAGCGGGAGCTGGCCGCTGGACTGCTGATGGCCGAGGAAGCGGCCGAACCCGTTGAAGCCCAGCACCAGATCCATGAACGTGTTGTCGGTCGAACCCGCGATGTACGGCCGCGACGAGGCGGGCCACAGCATGGTGAGCACCACGAACCAGCCCGACGACACGATCAGTGCCACCGCGGCCGCGATCAGGTGGGTGACGCGGGTGCGCAGCGCGACCGGCGCGGCGATCAGATAGGCGATGCCCAGCGCAGGCAGCACCATCAGTCCTTCCAGCATCTTCGCCAGGAACGCGAATCCGAGCGCGACCCCGGCCAGCGTGAGCCATCGCACGCTCGCGGTCGGCACCGCCCGGACCGTGCAGTACGCGGCCGCGGTCATCAGCAGCACCATGGCGGCGTCGGGGTGGTTGTACCGGAACATCAGCGCTACCACGGGCGTCACCGCCAGCACCGCACCCGCCAGCAGGCCCGCGGCCGCGTTACGGGTGGCGCGAGTCACCGCGGCATACAGCAATGCCACCGCCGCGACCGCCATGAGCGCCTGCGGAACCAACATGCTCGCACTGGAGAAACCGAACAGCCGGGCCGAAAGACCCATCACCCACAGCGACAGCGGCGGCTTGTCGACGGTGATGAAATTGGCCGGATCGACCGAGCCGAAGAGCAGCGCCTTCCAGTCCTGGGAACCGGACCAGACCGCGCCGGCGTAGAAATTGTTGGCCATCCCGTTGACGGTGATCCGCCACAGATAGGCCACCGCGGTGGCGATGAGCAGCACCGCGAGCCCCGCACGCGACCATGTGCGCGCGGGTTCGGGGGTCGGGGAGGGAGAGCTCGAGACGGCAGGAGTCTCGAGCCCGGGTTTCTCGGCAACAGCTGTTTCCACTTGGAAAAGTGTCGCAAGGGGTGCATACCCTCGCAACAGCTACCGGGTAGCGTTCATATCGTATTGGTCACACGTTCAACACGTTTACATTTCAGATCTGCGGTTTCGGGATACGGGGAGTCCGAATTGCGCCGAATGCCGGACTCCCCGCAAACCTCAGGCGACCCCGAGATAGGCCGACTTCACCGCCGGATCGGTGAGCAGCTCGCGGCCCCCGCCGGTCTTGACGACCTCCCCGGTCTCCAGGATGTAGGCGCGATCGCTGCGGGTCAGCGCCTGCTGGGCGTTCTGCTCGACCAGCAGCACCGTGGTGCCCTGTGCGTTGATCTCGCCGATGATGCGGAAGATCTGCTGGATCACCATCGGCGCCAGCCCCATCGACGGCTCGTCGAGCAGCAGCAGCTTCGGCCGGGCCATCAGGGCGCGGGCGATCGCGAGCATCTGCTGTTCACCGCCGGACAACGTGCCGCCGACCTGCTTGCGCCGCTCGGACAGCCGCGGAAACAGCTCGAACACCCACTCCAGGGTCTTGGCATACTCCGACCGTTCCTTGAACGGCCGGGCATGACAGCCCATATCGAGATTCTCCTGCACCGTCATACCGGGGAATACGCCGCGGCCCTCGGGCGCCTGGATGAGGCCCGCGACCACGCGTTCGTGCGCCTTCATCCGGGTGATGTCGTTGCCCTCGAATTGGATTCGGCCGCGGGTCAACGGCAGCAGGCCCGACAGGGCGCGCATGGTGGTGGTCTTGCCCGCGCCGTTGGCGCCCAGCAGCGTCACCAGCTCACCCTGCGCCACATGTAGCGAAATGCCGTGCAGCGCCTGGATTCTGCCGTAGTTGACGACCATATCCTCGATGGCCAGCAGCGGTTGTTCCCCGGGCCCCTCCCCCGGCTGCAACGGCACCGGTGCGGACGGGCGACCGCTCGGCTCCGGTTCGGCCTCCTCGACTTCGCGTGCGGCATCCGGGGTTTCGTCCCGGACCACGGTGAGCGGTTCGGCCTCCTCGCTCACCGTCTCCTCCTCGGTGGCCTGCTCATCCGGCACACCGAGGTAGGCGGCGATGACGGCCGGATCGTCGCGGATCTCGTCCGGCAGCCCGTCGGCGATCTTGCGGCCGAACTCGAGCACCACGATCCGATCGGTCACCCCCATGACCAGCCGCATATCGTGCTCGATGAGCAGCACCGTGAACCCGTCGTCGCGGATCTTGCGGATCAGATCCACCAGCGCCGCCTTCTCGCTCGGATTGAATCCGGCGGCGGGCTCGTCCAGGCACAGCAGCTTCGGCTCGGTCGCCAGCGCCCGGGCGATCTCCAGCCGCCGCTGATCGCCGTAGGAGAGGTTGCGCGCCTTCTCCACCGCCCGCGGCGCGATGCCCACGAACTCCAGCAGCGCCATGCCGCGCTCGATGGCATCGCGCTCCTCGCGCCGATGCCGCCCGGTGCGGAAGATGGCGCCCGGCACCGACGTTCGATGCCGCGCGTCGGTGCCGACCACCACGTTCTCCAGCGCGGTCATCTCGTTGAACAGCCGGATGTTCTGGAAGGTCCGGGCGATGCCGAGCCGGGTGATCTCGTTGCGCTTGGCCGTACGCAACGGCTCACCGTCGAAATACACCGTGCCCGCGGCCGGCCGGTACACACCGGTGATGGCGTTGAAGCAGGTGGTCTTGCCGGCTCCGTTCGGGCCGATCAGTCCGAGGATCTCGCCGCGGCGGATCTCGAAGCTCACCTGATCCAGCGCGGTGAGGCCACCGAACCGAACCGTCAACCCCTCCGTACGCAACAGCGGTGCGCCCACGGCGGTTTCGATCGCCCGGCTGGGCGCCACCACCTCCGCGACGGTCTCGGCGTCGGCCAGTTCGGGCAGCACCTCACTGACCTCGACCACGCCCGCGGTCTGCTCCGGCTGCGGTGCCTCGGCGTACCCGGCCGCCATATCTTCGTTGTCGAACAGCGCGCCGCCCGCGCCCGGCCCGGTCATCGGCTCGCTCCCGTCGCGCCGGCCACGGCCGGCTGTGGCGCCCGCCGCACCGCTCGATAGATCTGGCGCCCATAGGTCAGCAGTTGCTGCCGCACCGGGAACAGACCCTGCGGACGGAAGATCATCACCACCACCAGCGTGATACCGAAGAACAGATACTTGAAGTCGCCCAGCGACTGACCGGCCACATTCACCGACATGAACCGGTTCGGCAGGTACACGATCAGGAATGCGCCGACGATCACGCCGAGCTTGTTGCCCTGCCCGCCGAGCACCACCGCGCACAGGAACAGCATCGAGTTGATGACGTTGAACCCCACGGGGTTGATGAACTGCACCTGCCCCGCATACAGCGCACCCGACAGGCCACCGACCGCCGCGCCGATGGTGAAGGCCCACAGCTTGAACTTGAACGCCGGGACTCCCATCATCTCCGCGGCGTCCTCGTCCTCGCGGATGGCCACCCACGCGCGTCCGACCCGGCTGCGCTCCAGATTGCCGACCACCAGCAGCACCACGATCACCAGTGCCATACCGAGCCAGAACCACCAGGTGCCGGAGTTGGCCCGCTCCAACGGGTTCACCGCACTCGTGTCACCGAAGTTGCTGGAGGAGAAATAGCCCTCCGGATGGTCGGTGGATTCGCCGACATGCGGATAGGCGATGCGCGCGAGCCCCAGGCTGCCGTTGGTGATCTCGCCGAGATTGTCGGCCAGCAGGCGCACGATCTCGCCGAAGCCCAGCGTCACGATCGCCAAGTAGTCGCCGCGCAGCCGCAGCGTCGGTGTGCCGAGAATCAGACCCGAGATCGCGGTCATCATGATCGCGATCGGCACGCACGCCAGCCAGGCCCACTCGGAGTTCAGGAAGCCGCCATCGGTCTGATTCCACGGGCTGTTGGGGCTGGTGAGCAGGCCCACACTGTAGGCGCCGACCGCGTAGAAGCCGACGTACCCCAGGTCCAGCAGGCCCGCTTGGCCCACAACGACATTCAGGCCGATCGCCAGCAGCGCATACATCGCGAATTGGGCCATGACACCGCCGAAACTGGTGCCCGGGGTGTTCAGCAGGGGCGGCGGAAACAGCGGCAGCAGCGCCAGGGCGACGATTGCCGGGACGCCGACCGCCCACCGCATGGGCCGCGACAGCCCACCCCACCACGAGCGCAACGCATCTCCCACACCGTGCATCGGCCGGGTCGTCGCGTCGGAACGATTCGTCGAGGTCGTCATGCCCGTGCCCTCCCCAGGCTCTCGCCGAGGATGCCCGTCGGCCGGAACATCAGCACACCCACCAGGACCACGAAGGCCACCACGTCGCGCCACTGCGTGCCGAACAGGATCTGGCCGTAGTTCTCCACCAGGCCCAGCAGCAGACCGCCCAGCAACGCACCGCGCAGGTTGCCGATCCCCCCGAGCACCGCGGCGCTGAATGCCTTGATGCCCAGAATGAATCCGCCGGAATAGATGATGCCGTTGGGAATCTTGAGCGTGTAGAGCAGCGCGGCGGCACCGGCGAGCACACCGCCGATGAGGAACGTCAGCATGATGACTCGTTCCCGCGAGACCCCCATGAGAGTCGCGGTGTCCGGGTCCTGTGCCACCGCCCGGATGCCGCGCCCGAACTTGGTTTGATTGATGAGCGCCTCGGTGATGACCGCCAGGATCACCGCGGCCACGATGATCATCAGCGCCACATTGGTGACCGGCGCATCGAAGATGCTGAACTGATCGGTGGGCTGCACCAGGATGATGGGCTGCTGCGCATTGGTGCCGCCGAGCGTGGGATAGAACTTCGGCACCACGTAGTGCACGATCTCCTGCAGCACGAACGACATGCCGATGGCGGTGATCAGGAAGATCAGCGGTTTGGAGCCGCGCCGCCGCAACGGCCGATAGGCGACGCGTTCCAGACCGACCGCCGCGGCACCGGAGACCGCCATGCCGAACACCATCGCCACGGCGAGGAAGACCACGGTCAGAACGACGCCCTGCGCATAAACGTCACCACTGGGCGCGAAACCGAGCACCATCAAACCGACCAGCTGACCGAACAGGCCCAGCATGAATATTTCCGAATGGGCGAAATTGATCAACCGGAGCACGCCGTAGACCAGCGTGTAACCGACCGCCACCAAGGCATAGATGGAGCCATAGGTCAGGCCGTCCACCGATAAGCGCCAGAACTGGTCGACCACTCCGGATACGTTGAACTCGATGGACGCGGCTAATACGGTCGCATCGGCACCTGCGGGTAAAGACATTCGTAACTCTCGCCGTCGAGGAAACAGCGTGTGCCGGACGACCGCTGCCTACGCAGTTCATCGGAAATCCGGCACACGCTGTTTCGAACCGATGTTGCCTACTTGACCTCGTACATCCAGATCAGCGCGTTCTGCAATTCACCGGTCGCATCCCACTTGTAGCGGCGGGCCAACCCCTGCCCGTCGTAGTTGCGCACATGCTCGACGATGTCGGCGCGCGACACCTTCCCCGCATCGATGGCCTTCAGCACGATCGTGGTCAGGTCGTAACCCTCCACCGAGTAGGTGCCCGGCTCATATCCGTTGAGCGCCTTGTAATCGGCGGTGAACTTTTCCGGCTCGGGACCGCACGGGCACGACAGGATCGCACCCTTGGACGCATTGCCGGCCTGCCGGACGAACTCGATATCGCGGACACCGTCATCGGAGATGAACGTGGATGTCACGCCGCCGGAGCGCAGCTGCTGCGCGAACGGTGAGGCGTCACCGTAGTAACCCGCGTAATAGATCGCATCGGGCTTGGCGGCCGCCAGCTTCGACACCGTGGCCGAGAAATCCTTGTCGCCCTGCTTGATATTGGCCGCGCAGCTCGGATCGGCCACGCCCGGACCGAGCGTGTCCGCCACCGACTTCGCCAGACCCGTTGCGTAGTCGGTATTCTCGGCGACCACGCAGATCTTTTTGTACTTGCCGGTCTGCATCAGGTACTTGGCCACCGCCGGTCCCTGCAGACCGTCGTTACCGAGCCCGCGGAAGAAGGTCCGCCAGCCGTTCTTGGTCAGATTGACGTTCGTGGCCGACGCGGTCAGCGACAGCAATCCGGCATCGCTGGTGGACTGACCGGTCGCATTCACCTCACCGGAGAAGGTCGGACCGATCAGCGCCACGATGGACGGGTCCCCGATGATCGCGGGAACCACCTGGCTGGCCTTCTGCGAGTCGCCCTCGGTGTCGAACTCCCGCAGTTTCACCTGGCACTCGGGGTTGGCCTTGTTGTGCTGGTCCAGCGCCAGTTTCACGCCGCGCACGATATTGAGGCCGAGGTTCGCGTTCGGCCCGGTCAGCGGCCCCGACATCGCGATCGTCAGCGGGCCGCACTTCGCCTTGCCGTCACCGGCCGGATCGGCGGCCGCGGAGGTGTCGGTGGCCGGCACCTCCTTGCCCTCGCTGTCGATCTGCACCACCGGGCGGATCTTCAGGGCGCTGTCGGCACCGCCGGTGCCGCCCCCGCCGCCTTCGGTCGTCTTGCTGCCGCATCCGGTCACCGCGAGCATTGCCGCGGCTCCGATCACCAGCGCGCCACGGGCGACACGAAAACGTGTAGCGGTCCGCGTCATTGAACCAAGCACGATACACCTCTATGTCCTGCCGAACCCCGGGATCACCGGGGCGGGCCGACCATGCGGCCCGGCTCAGAACTTAGCGGTGCAGAGTGCGGCGCGGGTCACATTCGCGCCATTTTTCATGAGTTCGGTCCAAGAAATTTCCACTACGCAGCATTGCCATTTTGTAAATGCACGGCAACGTCAAGCCCTACGACTTAGGGGCAAGGTTCTCCAGTACCACCTCGGCCACCGCCTTCATGGTGGTACGGCGGTCCATTGCGGTGCGCTGGATCCACTTGAACGCCTGCGGCTCGGACAACCCCTGCGTCTGCATCAGCACGCCCTTCGCGCGTTCGACGAGCTTGCGCGTCTCCAGGCGATCCGCGAGATTGGCGACCTCGCCCTCCAGCGCGGTGATCTCGTGAAAACGGCTGGCCGCCAACTCGATCGCGGGCACCAGATCGGACTTGGTGAACGGCTTGACCAGATACGCCATCGCACCGGCGTCCCGGGCCCGCTCCACCAGGTCGCGCTGGCTGAACGCGGTCAGAATCACCACCGGCGCAACGCGTTTCGACGCGATCTCCGCCGCCGCATCGATGCCGTCACGACGCGGCATCTTCACATCCATGATCACCAGATCGGGTCGCAACTCCTCGGCCAGGTCGACCGCCTGCTGGCCGTCACCCGCCTCGCCCACCACCTGATAGCCCTCTTCGGAGAGCATCTCCACCAGGTCCATCCGGATGAGAGCCTCGTCCTCGGCGACGACCACCCGCTTCGCGACGGTCCCCGCATCCTTCTTCGCGCCCCCTGCTGACGTTCCCATAGACAGACCCCTCGTGATTCCGATGTCGACACCCGGCGCCTACCGCTCCGACGCCCCACTCGCCGGCTCGGCACGCACCCGAGTGCCCTAAAGCGTACCGTTCAACACCACCCAGAACCCATCTACCCAGCGCAAAGGCCAGCGCGCCTCGCCGATTTCGGCATATCCGCCGCACCCGCTATCATTTTCCGCCCCCGATGTGCGCAACGGCGAATGCGCAGACCCGACGGTTTCGAAATCCTTTTGCGCAAAAGTATGTGTCACCGCCGGTGCACACTCGGGTCGGCCGGGTGCGGCGTTCGGACAACCTGTTCGATGTTTTCGGACATGAGTTCGTGCATAACCTCACTGGGTCCCGCCGCGAGGACGGCACCGGCCGCGTCCCGGTAGATCCGGGCCGGGGCCGCATCCTCCCGATATCCGCGGACACCGTGGTACTGCAGGCAGGTGCGGGCCGCCTCGGCGGCGAGTTCCGTCGCCCTGAGTTTGGCGTTCGCGGCGGTGTAGGTGTCCAGTTGCCCGAGGCTGTGCAGCCGGGCCGCCCGATAGAGGGAGGCGGTGAGCACGTCCAGCTCGCTCACCAGCGCGGACAGCCGGTGCCGGATCACCTGCCGGGATCCCAGGGAGGCCCCGTCCAGGATGCGGGTGCGGACGTGGGACAGGGTCAGCTCCAGGCAGTGCCGCGCTCCCCCCAGCGCCAGCAGCCCGGCGACGAGCCTTTCGAAGTCGAGCGCGGCCATCAGGTGCAGCAGGGCGCGGTTCCGGCGGCCGAGCAGATTGCCGGCGGCGACGGGCGTGTCGTGGAGGTCGATGCGGCAGATCCCGGCGCTGCGCCAGCCCAGCATGGGTGTGGCCGTGCGTCGCACCGGCACGTCGCGCAGGTCCACGATCAGCAACGAGGCTCCGGCCAGCGCGTTGGACAGCGGTTTCGCCGATGTCGTGGCCAGGGTGATCAGCACGTCGGCCTGCAGGCCGTTGGCGACGGGGCTCTTGGTGCCCGTCACGCGATATCCCTCGGCGGCCTGCTCGGCGCGGGTCCGCAGATCCCTCAGATCGGATCCGGCGTCCGGTTCGCTGACGGCCAGGCCGACGACGAGCTCGCCTCGCCGCAGCCCGTCCAGATAGCGCCGCTGCTGCTCATCGGTGCCGAAGCAGGCCAGATAGTAGGCCGCCATGTAGGCGTGCACGGCGATGCTCGCCCGTACCCCGGCGTACCCCGTTCGCCCGAGTTCCTCGAGGAAGATGGCGCTGCGCAGGAATTGCGGGCCCGACAAACCGATATTCAGCAACCCACGAGCGCCGAGATCGGGCCAGAGATCACGATCGATGAAGCCCTGCCGCTCCCAGTGATCGGCTCGGGGGAGCACCGTCTCGGCGAGGGCGGAGCGGACCGATTCGCGGAATGCCGAATCCTCCCGGGCCTGGTCGTGCTCGCCGAGGATGTCGGCGGTCATTGTCGCGCAACCCCTTCGGTGAGGGTGGCGAGCAACGCGGTGCGGTCGATCTTTCCGGTGGGGCCGAGCGGCAGAGTGTCCAGAACGACGATGCGGCTGGGGATCATATAGCCGGGAAGCGAGTGCGCCAAGTGCCGACGGACCGCGTCCGCGTCGAGCGCGGCGCCGCCGGGGGTGACGAATGCGGCCAAGGACTTCTCTCCGGTGCCGCCCTCGGTCACGGTCACGAAGCATTGCCGAATTCCGCTGTAGCGCATGAGGTGATGGGTGACCTCGCCGAGTTCGATCCGGTGGCCGCGGATCTTCACCTGGTCGTCGGTGCGCCCCTGGAAGACGAGATTCCCGTCGTCCAGCAGGTAGGCACGATCACCGGTGCGGTACAGGCGCTCGGACATGTCGCCGATCCGGCAGTCGACGAACCGCTCCCGGGACAGTTCGGGCGCGCCGATATAGCCGGGCGACAGGCCCGGACCACCCAGATGGATTTCCCCCAGCTCGCCGGGCTCGCACAGGCGCTGCTCGCGGACGAGATAGGCGCTGGTGTTCTGGATGGGCTTGCCGATCGGCAGCGAACTCATCTCCCCCGGCCGGTGGCGGACGGGATAGTAGGTCGCGAAGGTCGTAGCTTCCGTCGGCCCGTAGACGCTGACCACTTTGTCCGGTCCCCACCGGTCGACGGCGCGGGTGATGTGCGGTATCGAATGTGCCTCCCCGCCTGTCAAAATCGTCGCCACGGGATCGAGCACCGCGGGGCTCTCGTCGAGGATCGTGTTGAACAGCGCGGTCGTCAGGAAGACGGTGCTCACCCGATGGCGGGAGATCGTGTTCCGGAGTTCGGTCAACCTCAGCCAGGGCGCCGGGTACAACACACACGCGCCGCCGGTGAGCAACGCACCCCAGATCTCGAATGTCGCGGCGTCGAAGGTCACCGGCGACAGCTGCAGGATGCGTGCGGAAGGGCCGAGGTCGGCGTAAACGGCATTGTGCACCAACCGAAGCACGCTCCGGTGCCGAGTAGGCACCCCTTTGGGGATCCCCGTCGAGCCGGAGGTGTAGGTGATGTAGGCGATCGAATCGGCGGTGGCCGTGCTCCTCGGTGTCCGTTGCGGCTGTCCGGGTTCGGGTGCGGAGATCACGGTGAGCGCAGGGAAGCGGCGGGTGTCCTCGACGGGACTGTCGGTGAACAGGTGATGGCAGGCGGTCTGGTCCAGCATGCGATCCAGTCGTGCGTCGGGCCACCCGCGATCCACCGGCAGGTATGTCGCTGCGCACCTGAGGATTGCGACCAGCGCAACGACGAGTTCATAGGAGCGCCGCATCGACACCGCCACGACCGAACCCGCATCCACACCGCATTCGACGAGCCGGGCAGCGAACCGGTCGGCATCGACGGCCAGATCCGAATAGCTGTATGTGCGAACGCCGTCCATGACGGCAGGCGCCGACGGATAGGTCCGCGCCACGTCGTCGAAGATCTCGGTGATGGTCGCGTCCGGGAAATCGGTGGACGTGTCGTTGATCCGCCGGTGGACTTCGAGCGCGTGCGGGGTCGCGGTGAGCGTGATCATCGTGAGAGTCCTAATCGTGCGGTGAGCACCGTCAGTAGCTCGTCGCGATGAGTGTCGAGAAAGAAATGACCGCCTGGCATCTCCAGCAGTTCGAAGCCTGCGCACGTGTGGTCGGCCCAACCCGCCATCGCCACCTTGTCGTCGATGGAGTCGTCACGTCCGTACATTGCGGTCACCGGAACGGTAATGGGTCGGCCCGCATGGCGGTCGTCCCACAATTCCGACAGCCGGATATCTGCACGGACCGATGCCGACAGCAGGCTTATCAGGGGCTCGTCGTCGAAGATCTCCTCGGGTGTCCCGCCCAATTGACGCAGCGCGGCACGGAACTGCGGCTCGGGCAGGGGGTGCATGAAGGGACGCTGCTGCGGGACGCTCGGACCTCGGCTGCCCGAGACGAACAGTCGCATCGGCGGGTTCGCATCTCCGGACCGCTGGATGAGTTCGTACGCCAGGCGGGCGCCGAAGCTGTGGCCGTAGAACGCGTGCGGCCCACGGCGATAGAGAGCCAGCGACCGGGACGCGTCGGCGACCAGGAAGTCCCAGTCTTCGTACGGCGGATCGAGTATTCGCCGTCCACGGCCCGGCAACTGTAACGACACCAGCTCGATGCGGTCCGGCAGATCTTTCGCCCATTGTCGGAACATGTCATGGCTGCCGCCCGCATAGGGCAGGCAGATCAGCGTGATCGGCGGCGTTGCCGCGGCAGGCCGCAGCACCACCGCCGCATCGGTGTTCACCCTCGGCACGGGTATCTCTCAGACGCTGTCGAGACGGCCGACGTTGGCGGCAATGGTGGCGGCGATCTCGGTCAGGCTGCTGCGCTCGTACAGATCTTCCGGGGGAAGCGCATCCTCACCGAATCGTTCCTCCACTCGGGCGATCAGCCGGGTGGCGGTGAGTGAGGTGCCACCGGCGGCGAAGAAGTCCGCATCGGCCCCCTCCACCGGCAGGCCGAGATCGGCACACGTCTGCCGGACCCACTGTTCGATGTCCTCGGGGGCGGTCATGCTCCGCTCACCCCCGGCCGAACGGGGAAACTGTATCCATTGACGGTCTGGGTGGCGAATCGGTTGTGCCCGTAGGTGTCCGTGCCGGAGGTGAGCACATTTCCGAATCGTTCCAGGCTGGCCCGGCCGCCGAATTCCTCCAAACCTTCCGAATACGGGTACACCCGCACGGAGGTGGGCAGATAACGGGCGGCGAATCCGAGGCGCATCTGATCGGTGGCCCCACTGTGCGGGTGCGATGCGTGCATCAGCGTAGACCAGAAGATGATGAACTGGCCCTGCCGCATCACTTGCGACACCGCCTTGGACTCATCCGGAGACCAATTGGGGTCCTTTTGCAGCTGCCGGTAGTCGTAGCCGAAGAACCCGCGCTTGACGCCGTTCTTCTCCATACTGTTGATGGCGTCCAGGTTGTATTCCATGACCTTCGACTCATCATAGTTCATGGTCTTGTGCGAACCCGGAATGAACTGCAGGCAGCCATTTTCCACGGTGGCCTCCGTGAAGGCGGTCCACACGGTGATCGTGCCACCGAACTCCGCATCCTCCGGCCACACTATCTGCGGATACTTCGATCCGGCCACATTCGAGAAGTTGTCGGCCTGATGCCAGTCGGTGCCCTCGTCCCCCGGATACTTGGGGAAGAACTCGGTACGCCAGCACAGCGTGTCCGGCCCCAGGATGCTGGAGACCCGGTCCACGATCTCCGGACGGGTGATGTGCTCGGCGAGGAAGTCGATATCCAGGTGCCGGTCGTAGTTCGCCAGGTTGGTCACGCCGGAGACGGCGTTCTTTTCGCTGTAGATGGCGTTCTTCGTGTTGAGCAGCTTCGGGCGCAGGGCCCGCAGTTTCCGCTCCATATCATCGGGTTCGTACAGGTCGAAGGGCCCGATATACCCCTGCTCATGAAATAACTTCAGCTCTTCCGCGCTCAGCGCGAAAGTGGCGGTCGACGACGTCATCGGCTCCCCTTGGTCCTACCGTCCGCGGCCCCGGAACCACTTGTGGCGGCCGGGGCGCCCCTCCGAGATCTCGCTCTCGGAGGCTTCGAGGACTCCGATTTAATCGGCAAACAATCCGCCCCGGAACCCCCCGTTCAGGGGTGACGTCGGCGGGCCGCGCCACCGAACCACCACACACCCCGTCCTCACCCGCACCGACCCGTAGACCCCCCTTGACAGCACCTCGTCCCCCCGCGACCCCACCGCAATTAGGTCCCGCCCCACACACCCGCTATCATTTCCCCCCGGTGCGCCGAGTTGGCGGAACTGGCAGACGCGACGGTCTCAAAAACCGTTGTCCTCACGGACGTGTGGGTTCGAGTCCCACACTCGGCACCAGGTAGATGGTGTTTCTGCGAGCTACTCCCGAGCTCGACGTGCACGGCACCTCGGACGCGACGCTCCTCGAGGAAACCCTCATCGACAAGATCCCCCGCTGTCGCACGCCGAGTGGCTCGGTACACAGCCTTCTTATTGGTGGACTACAGTCGCACCCAGGCTTGTGCAACGTCACCGAGATTCCACCACGAAACATGTTGGGCGTCTGAGGCTTCCAGCTTCCACGCCTCCTCCAGGCGTTCGAAGAAGGCATCGTCACCGGTCTTCCCACCCTTCGGCTCGCCGATACACGCCAGGTACGTTTTGGCTTCACCGGAAGCTTGACATCGGACCTAGCTAGTCTGTCGGCTATGCGTCCGATGACTCGAGAGGAACGAGAGGCCTTCCTCGCAGAACCGTATGTCGGAGTCCTGAGCGTCACGGCCGAACCGGAACGCGCGCCGCTGACCACCCCGGTCTGGTACGAGTACCAGCCGGGCGGACTGGTCAAGGTGATCACGCCCGCCGGTCTGCGCAAGGTCCGGCTCATCGAGGAGGCCGGCCGGTTCGCGTTGTGCGTGCAGGTGGCCGTTGTCGACGACTACCGATACGTGTCAGTGGAGGGTCCGGTGACCGAGATCAGGCCGGCCTCCAAGCAGGAGGGCTACGACATGGCCGCACGTTACATGGGACCGGACCGCGCCACCGACTACGTGAACGCGACAGAGAAGACCGCGTCCGGCAACGTCGCGATCCACATGCGGCCGGAACGGTGGAATACCGTCGACTTCAGGGTGTTGCTCGACCAGTAGGCCACGGTGAACGGTAGATGGATGCTCCGTGGCGGTATGCCGAAAGGCCTGGGGCGCAAGGCCTTCTAGTTGACGTCAGGCTTGTGCGGTTCGGATGATCCGGGCGATGTCCGGGGCGTGGGTGAAGACCAGGCCGTGGTCGGCGTCGAGCCAGGACACGGCGATGTGTGGGTGCTCGCGGACGAGCCGGTCGATGCCGGTGCGCCAGAGCTGATTGTGGCGTGGGATGCGTCCTTCGTTGCTGTCGCCGGCCATCGTGGTCGACATGATCATCGTGATGGGGTGGTCGATCTTTCGGTACCGGTCGAGGCTGCCGGGTCCGACCACATCCAGCTCGACAGTGCGTCCGGACCGGATGACATCCAGCTCGAGGTTCAGGTCGAGGATTTCCTGTGCGGTGAGCAACACCTGACGCGGGGTGCCCTTGGCCGCCTCGAACTCTGCTGCCAAGTCCTCCCACATGGCGCGGAACTCCGGCAGGTCGATCTCGGTGATGAACGGTTCGGGCACCGGGGTCGCCCCGTCGATGATCACGAGTTCGGCGATGGTGTCGGGATAGTCGGCGGCATAGTGCAGGGCCAGGTCGGCGCCCAGCGAGTAGCCCACGAGCACGGGCTGCGAGGGCAGGTCGAGGCGTCCCACCTCGGCCATCACGGCCGCGAGATCGCCGCGGAATGCCTCGAAGCTGTACCGGTCCGCGGCCGAGGAGAGGCCATGGCCCCGGTGGTCGAAGGTCATCACGTCGAAGTCGCGCCGCAGCAGCTCGATCAGCTCGTGCATTTCGGCCTGTGTCGTGTTCATCCCGGGGCACAGGACCAGCGGCCGGCCCCTGCCGCCCCGAGACACCGGAATCGTCACACCGTCGTGATGGACCGTGAACATCCTTGACCTCCAACCGATTCCAGCGCCCCGGGCAACGGGCACGTTCGACCCACTCGACCTTCACCCTAGCGACCGCTGTGGATTCGGGCCTGGCGGTGACGGTCAGGCCTTGTGCTGGGCGATCTGGATGAGGTTGCCGCAGGTGTCGTCGAGGACGGCGGTGGTGACGGTGCCGTGATCGACCGGGGGCTGGGTGAAGTGCACACCCAACTCGCGCAGCCGGTCGTATTCGGCCTGGATATCGTCGACGGCGAAGGAGGTGTACGGGATGCCGTCCTCCACCAGGGCCTGCTTGAACGGGCGCGCCGCGGGGTGGCCGTCGGGTTCCAGCAGCAGTTCGACACCGTCGGGGTCCTGCGGTGACACGACGGTGAGCCATTTGTACTCACCGACCGGGACGTCGGTCTTCTTCACGAAGCCCAGGACCTCGGTATAGAAGCGCAATGCCTTGGCCTGATCATCGACGAGCACACTGGTCACGTTGATACGCATGTTCTACTCCTTCAACCAGCGATCGGTGAGATTCCGCAACGGTTCTCGGTTCAGATAATGGAACTTGTACCGGCCTTCCCGGCGCGTGGTCACCAGGCCGGCGGCGGCGAGCACCTCCAGATGCTGGGAGATGGCCTGCCGCGTGGACGACATCCGATGCCGCATCGTCAGCCGACCGCACAATTCGAACAGCGTTTGGCCGTCACGCTCGGCAAGTTCGTCGAGGATAACTCGGCGCGTGGCCTCGGCCAGCGCCTTGAACACCTCGCCCGAGTCGGTTTCTTCGCTCACCCCCTCACTATAGGCAAGTAACCACTTGCCTGTCACCGGGTTGGTCGGATTGGCCCCTTCCTCGGCCGCGGACTGGGTGCGTCCGTCGATATGGAATGGTGGTGGCGTTTCGGCGGATCGTGGAGCGGAGGTTGCGGGTGCGGTGGCGTGCGGTGATGGCCGTGGTGGCGGGGCTCGTGCTGGCCGGGTGTTCGGGGGGCGATGCCGGGAAGGCGGGTGACGAGGCGGCCGCGGCGACGAGTACTGCTCAGGCGTCCGGCCAGGAGCGGTTTGCCGAGCTGGAGCGGAAGTATGGGGCTCGGGTCGGGGTTTTCGCGGTGGATTCACAGGGGAAGCAGGTGGCCTATCGCGGGGACGAGCGGTTTGCGTTCGAGTCGACGTTCAAGACGTTGGTGTGCGGTGGGTTGTTGCGGGAGCATTCGCTCGCAAGTGGGTACTTCGACCAGGTTGTGCATTACACGAAAGAAGATCTCGTGGCATATTCGCCCGTGACCGAGACGCGGGTGGACAGCGGGATGAGCGTTGGGGAGCTGTGCGAGGCGGCGATCACCAAAAGCGACAACACCGCGGGCAATCAGCTGCTGAAGCTGCTCGGTGGGCCGTCGGCGTTGACGTCGTTTCTGCGCTCGATCGGGGATTCGGTGACCCGGTCGGACCGGTGGGAGACCGAGTTGAATACCTCGATCCCGGGCGATGAGCGCGATACCACGACCCCCGCCGCCATTGCGGCCGACTATCGGGCGCTGGTCGTCGGCGAGGTGCTGGGTGCGCCGGAACGGGAGCGGCTGAAGTCCTGGCTGCTCGCGAATACCACGGGCGGGCAACGGATTCGGGCCGGAGTACCGTCCGGATGGACCGTCGGGGACAAGACCGGCACCGGGGACTACGGCTCGGCCAACGATGTCGCCGTCGCCTGGACGGAGCGGGGTGAACCCGTGGTCATCGCGCTGCTCACGGTCAAATCGGAACAGCAGGCGCAGGCCGACAACGCCCTGCTCGCCGACGCCACCCGCATCGTCGTCGACGTCTTGCGCTGAGCACGAGCCGCGCGATCGAACCGTCGCGGCCCCTCCCTCGCAGTTCCGCACAGGGGACCGAGTGGAGGTCGCGATCATGCGGGTGAACCGGCTGACGGCCGACCTGTCCGGTTATCCGGACCTGGTCGTCATCTATACGCTGGACCCGCTCTGCGCCCCATCGCGAATGGTGGCAGCAATTTCTGCGCGACTCCGGCGGCACGGGCTTCTGGCACGAGGCCTACTTCGCCCGCGGCGGCATCGAAGCCATGTACGACGATATGGACTCCCCCACCGGACTGGCCGCTTCGCGCCCACCGTCGCCTCCCGAGGCAGGCTGTTCTCCACCCGCGGCCGGATCCGCCGAACGGATCCGAAGCTCGCGCCGGTGGTCGACGAAACTGCCTACTATCCGGACGATTCCGGATGAAAATTGTTGGGAACAAGCGATCTACTCCGTACGGCGACCATCGGGCTAACGAGGGTGCACGACTCGCTACGCAAAGATGAACATCTGACCAAATAAGGGCGTGAGGAGGCTTTTCGTCCTTCTGGATCGATCGGCAGCGACATACCGTACTGCCATGCACGTCCTGTTCGTCTGCACCGGCAATGTTTGCAGGTCGGTGATTGCCGAGCGCCTGACCCGCGCCCTGGCGGCCGAACACGGACTGGCGGATCTGACCGCCGAGAGCGCCGGCACCCGCGCGCTCGTCGGATTCGGCGTGGAACCCCTTGCGGCGCAGACCATCACCGGGCTCGGCGCGGATGCGGGCAACTTCAAGGCACGCAAACTCAAGCCCGAGATGATCGAGCGAGCCGATCTGATGCTGGCCATGACCGAGCAGATTCGCGACGAGATCGTGAAATTGGTGCCCGCGGCGGCCTCACGCGCCTTCACCCTGCTCGAGGCGCATCGCATCGCGAAATGCAGCGGCGCCCGCACCATCGCCGAAATGGACCGGGCCCGAAACGATCTGGCGCTGGTGGGCCGGGAGAACATCGCCGATCCGGTCGGATTGTCGGCCGAAAAGTACTGCGAGGTCGGCGACCGCAT
Organism: Nocardia transvalensis; assembly: GCF_015477765.1. GTDB lineage: Bacteria > Actinomycetota > Actinomycetes > Mycobacteriales > Mycobacteriaceae > Nocardia > Nocardia transvalensis_A. The sequence continues at coordinate 216,649 of NZ_JADLQQ010000005.1, forward strand.
CGCCGAGGCCCTGGTACCGCTGTTGCTGGCCCTGCACATTCACGAGGGACAGCGCACCGATGAGCGCGGCCGCCCGCACTTGGTGGTGCTGCCGGGCGGGCGCAGCGAGCCGCCATCGTATGTAAAGATCACTAATGTCGGGCGCCACGCCTGAGTTATCGACAAAAGGTGTAAGGACACGCATGTGTCCTCCCCATTTCGGGCATCCAGGGATTACACTCCCCGCGGACAGTGCCGCCGATGGTTCGACACAAGAACAGGACTGAAGGACATGCCGAAACGCATTTCGGATGTTTCGCTCCATGTTTATGTGACACCGGAAACACTCGATCGCGTCGTGGATACCGTGCGCTGTGTGGTCGACGAACACGTGGCCGACCGCGACGTGTTCGCGTGGCGCTTCACCCTGCCGGTGGAGCCCGATCAGCCGGACCACACCCTGCTCGAAACGCAATGGCTACTGGACCATCCCGGCGTCGATCCGGGCGACCGCCGCACCTACGAGATCGCGCTCAGCCTCGTCGGCGACAAGAAGTTGCTGACCCAGGCGAATCTGTCCGCCCTGGAACAGCGGCTGGTGCTGGAAATTTCCGCGGAGGACGCGGTGCCGTATTCGATCCACGCCCTCCACCGCGAAAGTTTCGATTTGGAAGAAAATCGGGAGTTGATCTAGGAGCGGGACGGAAAGTGGCGGATGACGCCTTCCTGCACGACCGTGGCCAGCAGCTCACCGGAACGGGAATAGAAATGGCCCATGGCCAGGCCGCGTGAGCCCGCGGCCACCGGGGACTGCGTGGCGTACAGCGCCCAGTCGTCGAAGCGGAACGGGCGGTGGAACCAGATGGAGTGGTTCACCGTCGCGGCCACGATGCGGTCGAAGCCCCACGACAGGCCGTGCGTGGTGATGATCGAGTCCAGGACCGTGGTGTCGGACGAATAACCCAGCGTCGCAACGTGAATCAGCGGGTCGTCGGGCAGCGTACCGTCGGCCTTCATCCACACCCGGTTGTAGTCGAGGGTGCCACCGGTGCCCTTGAGGATCCAGGCCGGGTCGTTGGTGTAGCGCATATCGATCGGATGCGGCGCCTTGACGAACATCTGCAGCCGGTCCTCGAGGCCGGTGAAGGACTCCTCCACCCGCGGCAGCTGCTCGGGATCGGGGACCCGGGGCTGCGGCGTGGCGTGCTCGAGGCCCTTGGCCCAGTCCTGGAACGCCGCCAGCATGACGAACAGCTCCTGATCGTCCTGGTAGGCGGTCACCGTGCGATTGGCGAACGAACGGCCGTCACGGTGGCGTTCCACCCGGTATTCGATCGGCTTCTTCACATCGCCGCCGCGCACGAAATGCGCGTTGACCGCGTGCACCGGGCGGTCCGGTCCCACCGTGCGTCCCGCCGCGACGATCGCCTGCGCGACCAGCTGGCCGCCGAAGGTGCGGCTCCACACCTTCTCCGGGTGGTGACCCAGGAAGGTGTCCGGGCCGACCTCCTCCAGGTCGAGCAGCCCGAGCAGCACCTCGAGATCGCCGCTGCCGGAGCCGGTGGCGACCGATTCGCCCAGTGACGCGCTCAACTCAGTGGTCCTCCTCGCCGATGCGGTGCACGTGAATGAGGTTGGTGGAGCCGATGGTTCCCGGCGGGGAACCGGCCACGATCACCACCAGGTCGCCCTTGGAATACCGGTTCAGCGACAGCAGTTCCTTGTCGACCTGGCCGATCATCTCGTCGGTGGTGCCCACCGGCGGCACCAGGAACGTCTCGGTGCCCCAGGTCAGCGCGAGCTGGCTGCGCACCTCCGGCAGCGGGGTGAACGCCAGCAGCGGCAGCGGGGTGTGCAGGCGGGCCAGCCGCCGCACGGTGTCGCCGGACTGGGTGAACGCCACCAGCGCCTTGGCATTGAGCCGCTCACCGATGTCGCGGGCCGCATACGAGATGACACCGCGCTTGGTCCGCGGCACATGCGTCAAAGGCGGGACCCGGGTGGAGGATTCGGCCTCCACCGCGTGCACGATGCGGGCCATGGTCCGCACCGCCTCGATCGGGTACTGGCCGACCGAGGTCTCACCGGACAGCATCACCGCGTCCGCGCCGTCGAGCACCGCGTTGGCGACGTCGGACGCCTCGGCGCGGGTCGGGCGGGAGTTGCCGATCATCGACTCCAGCATCTGGGTGGCCACGATGACGGGCTTGGCATTCTCGCGGGCCATCTGGATCGCGCGCTTCTGCACCAGCGGAACCTGCTCGAGCGGCAGCTCCACACCCAGGTCGCCGCGGGCCACCATGATCGCGTCGAAGGCCAGCACGATGGCCTCCAGATTGTCGATGGCCTCCGGCTTCTCCAGCTTGCCGATCACCGGCACGCGGCGGCCGACGCGGTCCATCACGTCGTGCACCAGCTCCACGTCCGAGGGCGAGCGCACGAACGACAGCGCGATGAAGTCGACGCCCAGTTTCAGGGCGAATTCGAGGTCTTCGATGTCCTTTTCCGACAGGGCGGGCACCGACACGTCCATGCCGGGCAGCGAGACGCCCTTGTTGTTGGAGACCGGGCCGCCCTCGGTCACCCGGCACACCACGTCGTTACCGTCGACGCGGACCACCGTGAGACCGATGTTGCCGTCGTCGACCAGCAGGCGGTCGCCGGGCCGGGCGTCCGCGGCCAGCTGCTTGTAGGTGGTGGAGACGCGATCGTGGGTGCCCTCGATATCGTCGACGGTGATACGCACCTCCTCCCCCGTGGCCCAGGTGGTGCGGCCGTCGATGAACCTGCCGAGCCGAATCTTGGGCCCCTGCAGGTCAGCGAGAATGCCTACGGCGCGGCCCAATTGGTCCGCGGCCTTCCTGACTTTCTGGTAGTTCTCGGCGTGATCGGCGTGTTCGCCGTGGCTGAAATTCAACCGGGCCACGTCCATGCCGCTTTCGACAAGTTCGCGGATCCGGTCCTCGGAGGCGGTAGCCGGACCGAGGGTGCACACTATCTTTGTCCGTCGCATCACGGCTCGAGCCTAGTCCTGCCGCCGATGCTGTGCTGAGCGGGCACACCCTTCGCTATCAATCGGATAAACCATGATGCGCGTCACCTGGCCACATGCCGCGCCAGCCGGGTTTCCAGGCGGGTTTGCGCAAATCCGAGTATCAAACAAATTACCCAGTAGTAGAGCGCCGCGACGCCGTAGAGCGAGAAGAAGTCGAACGTCGGAGCGGCCGCCGTCTGCGCCACCCGCAACAGTTCAGTGACCATGATCGTGGACGCCAGGGAGGTGTCTTTCACCAACGAGATGAGGGTGTTCGACAGCGGCGGCACCGCGATGCGCGCGGCCTGCGGCAGGACGATCGAGCCCATCGTCTGCACCGGCGACAGGCCCAGCGCGTGCGCGGCCTCCCACTGCCCGTGCGCCACCGACAGGATCGACGCGCGGACCACCTCGGCCGCGTAGCCGCCCACGTTGAGGCTGAAGGCGATCACGGCGGCCGGGAACGGTTCGAACACGATGCCCAGCTGCGGGAGCCCGAAGAAGATGATGAACAGCTGCACCAGCAGCGGCGTGCCGCGGATGATCGAGATGTAGAACCGGGCCGCCGCCGACAGCGGCCGGATCGTCGACATCCGCGCCAGCGCCACCAGCAGTGCGATCGCCAGGCCGACGACGAAGCTGATGGCCGTCAGCGGCAGCGTCTTGGTGAGGGTGGCCTCCAGCATCGGCCAGAGGTTGTGCCGAATCAGCGCCCAGGTGGTTGAGTCCATGCCAGATGGCGAGGTTACCGGCCGCGCCGTTACTTGCTGACGTCGGTACCGAAGTACTTGTCCGAGATCTTGGCCAGTGTGCCGTCGGCGTGCAGTTCGTCGAGGGCGCGGTTGACATCATCGATCAGCGCGCCGGAATCCTTGCGGGCGGCGAAGGCCTGCTTGCTGACCTCGCCGGTCTGACCGGACACCTTCACGCTGCCCTGGCCGTGCTGTTTGGTGTAGGCGCCGACGGCCAGGGTGTCGTTGACGGTGGCGTCGACGCGGCCGTCCTTCAGCAGCTGCACGGCCTGGACGAAGCCCTCCACGGCCTCGACCTTGCACCCGGCGCCGGAGGCCACCTTGCTCCAGTTGCTGGTGGACGACTGGGCGCAGGTCTTGCCCTTCAGATCGGCCAGGGTGGTGAGCGAGGCTCCGTCGGCGCGGGTGACGATCACGCCCTGCGACACGGTGTAGGGCTGCGAGATGCCGTACTTCTGCTGCCGCTCCGGGCTGACGGTCACCTGATTGGCGACCAGATCGAAGCGCTTGGACTCCAGTCCCGCGAAGATCGCGTCCCACGGGGCCTGCACGAATTCGACCCTCTTGCCGAGTTTGTCGCCGACCGCCCGCGCGACCTCGACGTCGTAGCCGGTGAGCTTGCCGTCGGTGCCCTGGAAGCTGAACGGCGCATACGTGCCCTCGGTGCCGACCTTCAGCACATTCGGATCGCTACTGCCGCAGGCGGTGAGTAGCCCGGTGGCGGCAGCGACGGCGAACACGGCGGCGAACAGCTTGCGGCGCAATGGTATACCTCTCCCGCGGTGCACGGGCGCTTCCCGCACACGACACACAGAACCGCAACAGCCTACGGCCCTCGCTCCGCTCGGGCATGCCGGGGGACGCCTCCGGCGCGTCCTTGTCGAAAACCCGCCGCTCCCGATCCCGTCGGTCCCCCGCCCTCGCTTCGCTCGGGCATGAGAGAGACGCCTCGGGCACGTGAGAGACGCCTCGGGCATGGTGGGAGATGTCTGCGGTGCATGCTTGTCGAAATCGTGCCGTTCCCGACCGCGCCCGCCGAGCCTCGTGCCCTCGGTTCCTGAATCCTCTCCCCTCAGTTCTCGAACGCTGTCCCCTCAGTTCGCGAGCGCTGTCCCCTCAGTTCGCGAGCGCTGTCCCCTCAGTTCGCGAGCGCAGTCCCCTCAGTTCGCGAGCGCTGTCCCCTCCATTCCCGAGCGAAGCGAGGGACTAATTCTCCTGGAGAGGCAGGCCGTTGGGGTCGCGGACCTTGCCGGTCAGGATGAGGATGCCGTCGATGACGCCCCAGATCCAGCCGACGAGGCCGAAGGTGAAGACGGTGACCACTACCTGGGCCACGCCGATTCCGGTGTGGCCGAGGTAGAAGCGGCCCACGCCGAGCCAGCCGAGGAAGATCTGCAGCAGGCCGGCGACCAGTTTCGACTTGTCGGAGTAGGGCTCGCCGTAGATGTTGCGGCCGTAGGGGGCGGCCGGGTCCACGCCGGGCGGGACATAGGCGGAGGGGTAGGCGCCGGGCTGCCCGTACTGCGGCTGACCGAACTGGGGCTGCCCGTAGGCGGGCTGGTCCTGGGGCTCGGCGTAGGGGCCACCCGGTTCCATGCCGGGTCCGGTTCCGGGTGGACCGTACCGGGGACCGTATCCGGGATACTGCTGATTGGGGTCGTTCATCACGTCCTCCTCGGTCGCCCCCGGTGTGGCCGTGCGGCGGCGCACCCCCCGCACGGCCGCACCCGTCAATTCTTGCCGGATTCGGCGGATTTCGCCGTCGCATCCGTCGAGCCCGCGGTATCGGCAGGCTCGTCCCCCGAGGATTCGGTCCCCACGCCCGGATCGGATGCGGCCGTGGTGGCGGCCGGCTCCGAGTCCACGGCCGAGTCCGTCTGCGTCGCAGGGGTTTCCGCCGACTGCTCACCGCGGCGGCGCAACGCGCTCAGCTGCCACGGCCACGGCCGATCCGTGCCGGGCTGCAGCTGCTCGGCGGTCTCGCGGCCCTTGGTCGCGAGGACGAAATAGGCCACGGCGCACAGGAACACGATGGCCGAGGTGTAGGAGTTGATGCGGATGCCGAACAGATGCGTCGCCTCGTCGTCGCGCAGCAGTTCCACCCAGAACCGGCCGAAGGTGTAGAGGGCCACATACAGCGCGAACAGCCGCCCGTGGCCGATGCGGTAGCGCTTGTCCAGCCACACCAGCGCCGCCACGCCGAGCAGATTCCACAGCATCTCGTACAGGAAGGTGGGCTGCACGACGGTCAGGACCTGTCCGGTCGAGACGCCGTTCATCATGTCCAGCTTGCCGTCGGTGTCGAAGCGCTGGTAGATCTCGAGACCCCAGGGCAGGTCGGTCTTGCGGCCGTAGAGCTCCTGGTTGAAATAGTTGCCCAACCGGCCGATGGCCTGCGCCAGCAGGATGCCCGGGGCGATGGCGTCGCCGAAGGCGGGCAACGGAATTCGATAGACCCGGCAGCCGATCCAGGCGCCGATGCCGCCGAGCAGCACCGCGCCCCAGATGCCCAGGCCGCCCTCCCACACCTTCAGCGCGTTCATCGGATGCCCGTCGGCGCCGAAGTACTTCTGCCAGTCGGTGGCCACGTGATAGAGCCGCCCACCGATCAGGCCGAACGGCACCGCGAACATGGCGACGTCCAGCACCGCACCCTGCTGCCCGCCGCGCTGCTGCCAGCGCCGCTCCCCCCACCAGATCGCCACGATGATGCCGACGATGATGCACAGCGCGTAGGCGCGCAGCGGCAACGGGCCGATATTCCACACGCCGCGCGGCGGGCTCGGAATGTAGGCCAGCACCGCCGACGAGGCTCCGGCGTGCGCAACAACAGTGTCTGCCAGGACTGGAAAAGTCACGGCCCCACCGTAACGGAAATGGCCGCGACCGCGCCGTCGGGTCCGGGCGCGGTCAGGACGCGACCGGAGCCGACCGCACGCCTTCGGCGAGTTCGGCCGTCAGGGCGCGCACGGCATCGAGGCCCTGGGCGGCGGCCGACACCAACGCCGAGCCCACGATCACACCGTCGGCGTAGGCGGCGATCTCGGCGGCCTGGGCACCGCTGCGTACGCCGAGTCCGACGCCGATCGGGATATCGGAGTGGGTGCGGACGCGGGCGCACAGCGCCGGGGCCATCGACGACACCGCGTCCCGCGCGCCCGTCACACCCATCGTGGAGGCGGCGTACACGAAACCGCGGCAGGCATCGAGGGTCTTGGCCAGGCGCTCCTCGGTGGACGACGGCGCCACCAGGAAGATGCGGTCCAGATCGTGGGCGTCGGAGGCGGCGAACCACGCGGACGCCTCGTCCGGGATGAGGTCCGGGGTGATCAGGCCGAGGCCACCGGCCGCCGCGAGGTCGCGGGCGAACGCGTCGACGCCGTAGCGCAGCACCGGATTCCAGTACGTCATCACCACCGGCGCGGCGCCCGCCGCGGCGACGGTCTCCACGGCGCGGAACACGTCCCGCACCCGGGTGCCCTGGCGCAGCGCCTGGACGGCGGCGTCCTCGATGGTCGGGCCGTCCATCGTCGGATCCGAGTAGGGGACGCCGATTTCGACGATGTCGCAACCGGATTCGACCATCGCCCGCAGCACGTCCAGCGAGGCGGGCAGGTCGGGGTAGCCGACCGGCAGATACCCGACCAGCGCCGCGCGGTCCTCGGCGCGGCACGCGGCGAAGGTGGCGGCAAGCCGACTCACTGCTGGTGCTCCTCGTCGTAGAGCCCGAACCAGCGGGCTGCGGTGTCCATATCCTTGTCGCCGCGACCGGAGATGTTGACCACGATGATCGCGCCCGGCCCGAGCTCGCGGCCCAGCTTCAGCGCACCCGCCACCGCATGGGCCGACTCGATGGCCGGGATGATGCCCTCGGCCCGCGACAGCAGCAGCAGCGCATCCATCGCCTCGGCATCGGTGATCGGCCGGTACTCGGCGCGGCCGATGTCCTTGAGGTAGGCGTGCTCGGGCCCGACACCCGGATAGTCCAATCCCGCCGAGATGGAGTGGGATTCGATGGTCTGCCCGTCCTCGTCCTGCAGCAGATACGAGTAGGCGCCCTGGAACGCGCCCGGCGAGCCGCCGGTGAATGTCGCGGCGTGCCTGCCGGTTTCGACGCCGTCGCCCGCCGCCTCGAACCCGAGCAGGCGCACCGCCGGATCGTCGATGAACGCGTGGAAGATGCCGATGGCGTTCGAGCCACCGCCGACGCAGGCGGTCACCGCATCGGGCAGGCGGCCCGCCTGCTCCTGGATCTGCGCCCGCGCCTCCAGGCCGATCACGCGCTGAAAGTCGCGGACCAGCAAGGGGAACGGATGCGGACCCGCGGCGGTGCCGAAGCAGTAATAGGTGCTGTCGGCATTGGTCACCCAGTCGCGGAACGCCGCGTTGATGGCGTCCTTGAGGGTCTGAGAGCCGGACTTCACCGCGACCACCTCGGCACCGAGCAGCCGCATCCGGGCCACGTTCAACGCCTGCCGCGCCGTGTCGACCGCACCCATGTAGATCACGCACTCGAGGCCCATCAGGGCGCAGGCGGTAGCGGTCGCCACGCCGTGCTGACCGGCACCGGTCTCGGCGATGACGCGGGTCTTGCCCATGCGCTTGGCCAGCAGTGCCTGGCCCAGCACATTGTTGATCTTGTGCGAGCCGGTGTGGTTGAGGTCTTCGCGCTTGAGGAAGATCCGCGCGCCCCCGGCGTGGTCGCTCAGCTTGGTCGCCTCGTACAGGGGCGAGGGGCGGCCCGCGTAGTCGCGATGCAACCGGTCCAGTTCGTTGAGGAAGGACGGATCGACGCGACACTTGTCGTATTGGGCGGTGACCTCCTCGATCACCGCCATCAGTGCCTCCGGGACGTGGCGGCCGCCGTAGACGCCGAAGTGGCCGCCGCCGTCGGGCTCGTGGCTGCGCTGGGCGATGCCCGCGCTGGCCGGGGGAAGTGCCTCGATGCTCTCCGGTCCCCGCACCCGCGTCATCGGCCGGCTCCCCGCCGCAGCGGCCGCGGGCACGACGGGTGCGTCCCGGCGGTCACCAGCTCCGACACCGCCGCACGCGGGTCGCCGCTGGTCACCAGGGTCTCCCCGACCAGCACCGCATCCGCACCGGCACCGGCGTAGGCCAGCAGGTCGGCGGTGCCGTTGATCCCGGATTCGGCGACCCGGATGATCTCGGTGGGCAGTCCGGGCGCGATCCGGGCGAAGACGTCGCGATCGACCTCGAGGGTCTTGAGGTTGCGGGCGTTGACGCCGATCACCGACGCGCCGGCCTCGAGGGCGCGGTCGGCCTCCTCCTCGGTGTGCACCTCGACCAGGGCGGTCATGCCCAGCGATTCGGTGCGATCGATCAGCGAGGACAGCACGTCCTGTTCCAGGGCGGCCACGATCAGCAGGATCACGTCCGCGCCGTGGGCGCGGGCCTCGTGGATCTGGTACGGGCCGATGACGAAGTCCTTGCGCAGGATCGGCACGTCGACGACCGCGCGCACGGCGTCCAGATCGTCGAGCGAGCCGTGGAAGCGCCGCTGTTCGGTGAGCACGCTGATGATGCGCGCGCCGCCGTCCTCGTAGGCCTTGGCCAGTTTGGCCGGGTCGGGGATGTCGGCCAGCGAACCCTTGGAGGGGCTGGCACGCTTCACCTCGGCGATGACTCCGACGCCGTCCTGATGCAGCGCGGCGAGCGCGTTGCGCGGCGACGGCGCCGCGGCGGCAGCCTTCTTGACGGCCTGGAAATCCAGGAGGGCTTCCCGAGCGGCCACATCCGCACGGACCCCGTCGAGAATCGAGTCGAGTACCGTCATCTGGCTCGAATCCTTTCTGGGGAGACGGACTTACTGCCTGAGAATCCCCCCAGGCGCTGTCTCACCGATGCAGGTAAAGAGTAAATGGCTACGTTCCAGGCACCGACGGCGGGGTGTTCTGCGTCGCATCGATGCGAGGTGGTATTCACGTGCGGCCCGGTTCGTCGTCGGTGGGATCGGCACCCGCATCGAGGGCATCCCACAGCACCCGTTCGGACAACTGTCCCGGCGACTCGGAACCGCCCGCCCGCTCCGGCGTATCCGGATGCGCCCGCGCGGCTTTCGCCTGCCGCTCGGCCACCTGTTCGGCGGCGTCGGCGCGGCGGAACACCGGGTTGTCGTATTTGCCCGACAGCCGCGCCGTGGTCGCGGGCATGCGGGCCAGCAGCACGCCCGCCGCGAAGGCCGCCACCGCGCCGAGCACGCTCAGTAATGCGGGCAGCGAGCCGGTGGTGACCTGTTCCACCTGCGCGCGAGCGGGCAGTTCGGCCAGCGTGGCGGCCCGTTCGGCGGTGTTGCCGCGATGGGTGAGCATGGCGAATCCGGGCACCGCCGCCACCGCGGCCACCAGCGCAACCACCACTCCGATCAGCCTGCGCAGCCACCCTCTGGTGGCCAGCACGGCCGCGACCGAGGCCAGCAACACCAGTGCCAGCGGTGTCAGCGCCCCGAACCACACCCCGCCGTTCAGATGATGGGTGCGCGGGTCGGTGAGCCCATCCGAGGACCGCAGGGTCACCCACGTCATCCGCGAGGAACCCCACAGCGCCGCCGCGGCGACCGCCAGCAGCACCACCGCGCCGATCGGATACTTGCGCGGCTCGGCCGCCTTGCCTCGGGGTGATTCGGCTTCGGAGCTCATCAATCCTGACCGTCGGGTTCGGTGGTGAAGGCGCGCACGGTCTGCGCGGCGGCGATGGCCTTGAGGACGGCCATCGCCTTGTTGCGGGATTCGGTGTCCTCGTACTCGGGCTGGGAGTCGGCGACGATTCCGGCTCCGGCCTGCACGTAGGCGGTGCCGTCCTTGAGCACGGCGGTGCGGATGGCGATCGCGGTGTCGGCGTCACCGGCGAAGTCGAGATAGCCGACCACACCCGCGTAGACGCCGCGGCGGGTCGGTTCCAGCTCCTCGATCAGCTCCATCGCGCGCACCTTCGGGGCCCCCGACAGCGTGCCCGCCGGGAAACACGCCTGCACCGCATCCAGGGCGATCCGGCCCGGCGCCAGGGTGCCCGACACCGTCGAGACCAGGTGCATCACATGGCTGTAGCGCTCGACGTGCCGATAGTCGGTGACCCGCACGGTGCCCGGCCGGCACACCCGGCCCAGATCGTTGCGGCCGAGGTCGACGAGCATCAGATGCTCGGCGTTCTCCTTCTCGTCGGCCAGCAGATCCTTCTCCAGCAGCAGGTCGTCCTCGTCGGTGGCCCCGCGCCAGCGCGTGCCCGCGATCGGGTGCGTCGTCGCCATCCCGTCCTTCACCGTCACCAGCGCCTCCGGGCTGGAGCCGACGATCGTGAACGCGGTGCCGCCGTTCCCGTCCGGGATATGCATCAGATACATGTACGGGCTCGGATTCGAGGCCCGCAGCATGCGGTACACGTCGAGCGGGCTGCCGTCGAAGTCCATCTCGAACCGTTGCGACAGCACCACCTGGAACGCCTCGCCCGCCTCGATCTCCTTCACCAGCCTGCGCACACCCGCGCCGAACTCCTCGGCGGTGCGGCGGCGGCGATAGTCCGGCTCGGGGCGGTCGAAGACCGAGACGGTGGATTCGGCGGGCGCGGCCAATGCGGCGGTCATGCGGTCCAGCCGGGCCACCGCATCGTCGTAGGCCTCGTCGACGTGCTCGTCGGTGCCGTTCCAGTTGACCGCATTGGCGATCAGGGTGATCGCGCCCTCGTGGTGATCGAAGGCGGCCAGATCGGTGGCCAGCATCATCACCATGTCGGGCAGCTGCAGATCGTCGATCGCCAGCTCCGGCAGCCGCTCCAGGCGGCGCACGATGTCGTAGGCGAAATAGCCGACCAGCCCGCCGGTCAGCGGCGGCAGGCCGGGCAGGCGCTCGGTGCGCAGCAACTGCAGGGTGTCGCGCAGGGCCGCCAGCGGATCGCCGCCGGAGGGCGCGTCGGCCGGGGTGGCGCCCAGCCAGGTCGCCTGCCCGTCCACGACGGTCAGCGCGGTGGGGCTCCCGGCGCCGATGAACGACCAGCGCGACCAGGACCGCCCGTTCTCTGCGGATTCGAGCAGGAAGGTGCCCGCCCGATCGGCGGCCAGTTTGCGGTAGGCCGACAGCGGAGTTTCCGAGTCCGCCAACACCTTTCGAATCACCGGCACCACACGGTGCTCGGCCGCCAGCGCGCGGAACTGCGCACGTGTCGTGGTGGTGGGGTTCCCCGGACGGTCGGATGAGGGGCCGTGCATTTCTTCATCATTCCAGGGACGGCAACCGGAATTTCCACGGGGGACGAGCCAGCCGAAACCATACCGGCTGCGAATACCTGTGGTCGGCGTCACTACACTCGCGATGTTCCATGTCGCATGCGGTATCCCTGATAACGAGAGGAGTCCAACCACTGATGTACCCCTCGCAACCGGTGTCACCGGAGGGTCCCCGGCACGCTGCTCCGCAGCCGATGGGCGGCATGCCGACCCAGCCGCCGCGGATGATGAACATGAATCAGCCCATGGGCGGGGCGAACAAGGCGAGTGCGCTCGCGTCGTTCGTCACCTACGTCAAGGCGCTGGAGAGCCTGGACCGCAACAACTTCCCGCAGGAGTACGCCGAGCACGCCGACCGCATCAAGGAACTGAAGCCGTTCCTCAAGGCCCACGGCATCCTCGACGTCATGGAGATCAAGAACCCGGAAGTGGCCGCCCTGATCGGCGCCTGACCGGGCGTTCGCCGGTGCCGGGCGCCTCGTGCGCCCGGTACTGTCCTTGTCATGAAGCAAGGCCAGCGCGCTCCCCAGTTCGAGCTGCCCGATCAGTCGGGCACCGTCCGCTCCCTCGATTCCCTGCTGGTGGACGGGCCGCTGGTGCTGTTCTTCTACCCGGCCGCCAATACCCCGGTCTGCACGGCCGAGGCCTGCCACTTCCGGGATCTGACCGCCGAATTCGCCGCGGCGGGGGCCTCCTGCGCCGGGATCAGCATGGATTCGATCGACACCCAGTCCGGCTTCGCCGACAACCAGGGCCTGCGCTATCCACTGCTGTCGGATCCCGACGGCGCGGTCGCCGAGCGGTTCGGCGTCAAGCGCGGCCTGCTGGGCAAGCTGATGCCGGTCAAGCGGCAGACCTTCGTCATCGACACCGATCGCACGGTTTTGAAGGTGATTTCAGGCGAACTGCGGGCGAATCATCATGCCGATGCGGCCCTGAGTTTCCTGCGGCAGCGAAGCCGCTGATCCGAAACACCTCTCCGGACGACCCCGCGCTCGGTAGTGATACACCTACGCTATTTCCATGACCTCGCGAAACGCGGAGCAATCGTCGGACACCCGGTCGTCGCTCGTCACGTGGCGCAACCGGATCATCGCACTACTGCTGGTGATCGCGGCGCTGGTCGCCGCCTACTTCCTCGTGGCCGCCTTCGTCCCGCGCTGGTGGGCGCAGCGCATCGCGGAGATGTCCGGGCACGGCAGCTTCGCCAAGGGCATCTGGTCCGGGCTGGCGCTGGGATTCCTCTGCACGCTGGTGCCGCTGCTGCTACTGCTGTTCGCCGCGCTGATGTGGCGCAAGCGGGCGGGCCGGTTCTTCGCGGGCGCCGCGGCGGTGCTGGCGGTCGCCGCGGCTCTGCCGAATCTCATGACGCTGTCCATCGTGGCGGGCGGTAACAACGCCGCCCACGCCGGTGAACGGATCCTGGACGTCGATGCGCCCGGGTTCCGCGGCGCCACCCTGATCGCGGCCATCGTGGCGGCGGCGCTGTTTGTCCTGATGGTGTTCGGGGTGGTCCGCCGCCGGTTCCGCAAACATCGGGCGGCCCAACCGGCACCCGCCGCGCCGACCCCGCCTCCGACCGGGCCGACCCCGTCGGCGACCTAGCATCAGGACGCCTGACCAGGCGTGATAGATGTCACGTCATCCACAACACTCGTGACCCTCGAGCGAAATCATGGCAAACTTGAAGCCGCAGGTGACTGTGAATTGAAGTTTCAATAATTACTAGGAACGCTAACGAACATCACGTCACTTGGCTGCAAGAGAGGGCGCGAAGTGACGAAGTGGCTGAATCCCATCGAACAGCGAGCTTGGCGGACCCTTGTCGCGCTGACGACCCGGTTACCAGCGGCAATGGATACGCAGCTGCAGCGTGAGTCCGGCGTGACGCATTTCGAATACTTCGTGATGGCGTTGCTCTCGGAAGAGCCGGGTCATCGGCTTCAGCTGAGCGAACTCGCATATAAGGCAAATGCATCGCTATCACGGTTGTCGCATGTGGTGACCAAGCTGGAAAGACTCGGCTGGGCCCATCGCGAGGTATTGGCCGGGCGCCGCGGCGCCCATGCCGTGCTCACCGATGCCGGATACCGCAAGGTCGAGGAGGCCACTCCCGGCTATCTCGACGCGGTGCGCGGTCTGGTCTTCGACGGACTGGACGCCAATCAGACCCGGCAGCTGCTCGAGCTGGGCCAGGCGCTGGTGCGGCAGCTCGATGCGGGGATGGAACGGGGTATCGGGCGGTCGAGTGGTAGGCCGACTCCACCCGCCGATTCCATGACCGACTAGTCGCTGAGCAGCACGTCGCCGTCCCAGCAGGTGTGGGTGCCGGTGTGACAGGCCGCCCCCTGCTGGTCGACGATCAGCAGCACGGTGTCGCCGTCGCAATCCAACCGGACCTCGTGCACGTATTGGGTGTGGCCGGAGGTCTCGCCCTTGACCCAGTACTGCTGGCGGGAACGGGAGAAATAGGTGGCCTTGCGGGTGGCCAGGGTGCGCGCCAGCGCCTCGTCGTCCATCCACGCCATCATCAGCACATCGCCGGTGCCGCGCTCCTGGGCGATGGCGGCCACCAGCCCCGCCTCGTTGCGCTTGAGGCGGGCGGCGATGGCCGGGTCCAAACTCGTGGTCACCGTACGACGATACCTTCGGCGCGCATGGCGTCCTTGACCTGCGGGATGGTCAGGTCGCCGAAGTGGAACACGCTCGCGGCCAGCACCGCGTCCGCACCGGTTTTGACCGCGGGGGCGAAGTGCTCGACCGTGCCCGCACCGCCGCTGGCGATGATCGGCACCGAGACCGCCTTGCGGACCGCGTCGATCATGGGCAGATCGAAGCCGCCCTTGGTGCCGTCGGCGTCCATCGAGTTCAGCAGGATCTCCCCGACACCCAGTTCGGCGCCGCGCACGGCCCATTCGATCGCATCGATACCGGTGCTGCGCTTGCCGCCGTGCGTGGTGACCTCCCAGCCGGACGGGGTCGGCGGATTGCCGTCGGGCACCAGCCGCGCATCGACCGACAGCACGATGCACTGGGAGCCGAACCGCTCCGACATCTCCCGCAGGATCTCCGGATTGGCGATGGCGGCGGTGTTGACCGACACCTTGTCCGCACCCGCGCGCAGGAGCCGATCGACGTCCTCGACCGTGCGCACGCCGCCGCCCACGGTGAGCGGGATGAAGATCTGCTCGGCGGTGCGGGTCACCACGTCGATCATGGTGCCGCGGTCGCCGGTGGAGGCGGTGACGTCGAGGAAGGTCAGCTCGTCGGCGCCCTGGGCGTCGTAGGCGGCGGCCAGCTCCACCGGATCGCCGGCATCGCGCAGATTGTCGAAATTCACGCCCTTCACGACGCGGCCGGCGTCGACATCCAGGCACGGAATCACGCGTACGGCCAGGGTCATTGCGTCATCTCTCCTGTGTGGCGGTCCACCGCGCTATCGATCATCTCCAGCAGTTCCTCGTGCACTCCCGGCGCGGCGGCCAGCACCGATTTCGAGGCCAGCGTCCAGGGTTCGCCGTGCAGGTCGGTCACCACTCCCCCGGCGGCCCGCACCAGCGCCACCCCGGCCGCGTTGTCCCACGGGTGATGACCGAACACGATGGCGCCGCCCAGCACCCCGGAGGCGGTGAACGCCAGGTCGATTCCGGTGGAGCCGTGCATGCGGACCCGCCCCGACAGCCGGCTCAGCGCGCCGAGCAGGTCGAAGCGGAACCGGCCCGGGATGCGGCCGTGGCTGTCGATGTTGAAGGCGCCGAAGCCGATCATGACGTCGGACAGCTTGGCGGAGGGCAACGGCGGCAACGGTTTTCCGTCGAGGAACACCGGGCCCCCGGCCGCGGCGGCGTAGCGGCGGCCCAGCAGCGGCAGCCAGGTCAGGCCGAGGACGGGGGCGCCGTCGTCGACGAGGGCCAGCAGCATTCCCGACAGCGGGTGTGCGGCCGAGTAATTGAAGGTGCCGTCGATCGGGTCGAGCACCCAGGCCGTGCCGGAGGTGAGCTCGGGACCGCCGAATTCCTCGCCGTGCACCGGGATTCCCGTGCGTTCGCGCAGGTGCTCCGACAGCGTGCGCTCGAGTTCGAGATCGAGCGCGGTGGCGAAGTCGCCGCGGCCCTTCTGCACCGCGCTGGGCGCGCCGATACCCTCGACGAAACGCGGTGCGGCGGAGTCCAATATCTCGCCCGCGACGGCGAGCAGCGCGTTCAGATCTCCGGCAGCCATGACCTCAGCGCACCGCGGCCAACGCGTCGGGCAGCGTGAATCGCCCGGCGTACAGGGCCTTTCCGACGATCGCGCCCTCCACGCCCTCGGGCACCAGACCCGCGATGGCGCGCAGATCGTCGAGGGTGGACACGCCGCCGGAGGCGATCACCGGGGCGTCGGTGGCGTTGGTGACCTCGCGCAGCAGCGCCAGATTCGGGCCGGTGAGGGTGCCGTCCTTGGTGACGTCGGTGACGACGTAGCGCGAGCAGCCGTCGCGCTCGAGGCGCTCGAGCACCTCCCACAGGTCGCCGCCGTCGCTGACCCAGCCGCGGCCGCGCAGCCGGTAGTCGCCGTCGATGAGGCGCACATCCAGGCCGACGGCGATCTTGTCCCCGTACTCGGCAATCGCGCGGGCGCACCACTGCGGATCCTCGAGGGCCGCGGTGCCGAGGTTGACCCGGGCGCAGCCGGTGGCCAGCGCCGCCTTCAGCGACTCGTCGTCGCGGATGCCGCCGGACAGTTCGACCTTCACGTCCAGTTCGCCGACCACCTCGGCCAGCAGGTCGCGGTTGGAGCCGCGGCCGAAGGCGGCGTCCAGATCGACCAGATGCACCCATTCGGCGCCGGCCTCCTGCCAGGCGAGCGCGGCGTCGCGCGGCGCGCCGTAGCTGGTTTCGCTGCCGGCCTCCCCCTGGACCAGGCGGACGGCCTCACCATTGGCGACATCGACGGCGGGTAGCAGAACAAGACTCACGTTGGCAGCCTACTGGTTATCGGTCCTGCCCTTTTCGGCGGGATGTCGCAAATGGGACGGCCGTCACCCGGGTGGTGAGCACCACGGGCGGGTTTGGGCGGCGGGTGCGTGGGCAACTGTTGACAGAGGACGTGTCACGGCGTGCGCGACGGCTCGGCATCGCGCGCCGGCCGGGGCGGGGACACGGACCTTCCGCACATATCGTCGACCTACGAGGGGTGAACCATGTCTCGGACCAGGCTGCGGCAGTTCGCATTCGCGTTGCCCACCGCGGCTGTCGGACTGGCCGCCCTGGCGTCCGCTCCGGCGGCCGCCGCACCGACCGACCCACTGACCCAGGCGGCCTGCGATTTCGGCTGGCAGCTCACGACCTACGACTTCACCAACTACGAGGACTACGACCGCCGCGTGCTCGACCGGTCCACCGGCCAATTCCACGACCAGTTCGCGAACTCCAGCGCCGACCGCCGCGCCCACGCCGAGACGGCGCACACCCATTCGGAAGCGGTCGCCGTCGAGTGCCGCACCGACACCGCCGACCCCGACCACGCCCAAATGGTGGTCTCGATAGACCAGTCCACCCGCAGCGACGCCACCCTCGGCTTCCCCCACCAAACCCGCACCATCCTGCGCGTCTCCCTCGATAACGTCGACGGCCGCTGGCTGGCCAGCCGAGTAGACCCCGTCCCACCCCCACCGCCCCGCTGACCGGGCCGTCTACAGCGAATTCACCCAGTTGCGCAGGAGCTGGGCGCCTGCGTCGCCGGACTTCTCCGGGTGGAACTGGGTGGCGCTCAAGGGGCCGTTCTCGACGGCGGCGAGAAATTGGGTGCCGTGCTCGGCCCAGGTGAGTTTGGCCGGGGCGATGGTGCCGTCGGAGGTCCACTCCCATTTCTGGGCGGCGTAGGAATGCACGAAATAGAAGCGGGTGTCGGGGTCCATGCCGGCGAACAGGATGCTGTCGGCGGGGGCCTGCACGGTGTTCCAGCCCATGTGCGGCAGGACCGGGGCGTGCAACCGTTCCACGGTGCCGGGCCATTCGGCGCAACCGTCGGTCTCCACACCGAATTCGACGCCGCGTTCGAACAGGATCTGCATGCCGACGCAGATGCCGAGCACCGGTCGGCCACCGGCGAGCCGCTTGCCGATGATGCGCTCCCCGCGGACCGACCGCAGCCCGGTCATGCATGCGGCGAAGGCGCCGACGCCGGGCACCACCAAACCGTCGGCGGTCAAGGCGATCTCGGGATCGGCGGTCACCGTGACATCGGCGCCGGCGCGGATCAGCGCGCGGTGGGCCGAGTGCAGGTTGCCGGAGCCGTAATCCAGCAGCGCAACCGTTTTCGTCACAGCACTCCCTTCGTGGACGGCACGCCGCTCACCCGCGGATCGATCTCCACCGCCGCACGCAATGCCCGTGCCACGGCCTTGAATTCGGCCTCGGTGACGTGATGCTGGTCGCGCCCATAGAGCACCCGCACGTGCAGGGCGATGCGGGCATTGAGCGCGATCGACTCGAACACGTGGCGGTTGAGCACCGTGGAGTACGGGGCGCCCGGCCCGTTGGTGGGAATCACGGTGTGCAGCAGGTGTTCCGGTTCACCGGTGTGCACGCAGTACGGACGGCCGGACACGTCGACCGCGGCATGGGCGAGGGTCTCGTCCATCGGAATGTAGGCATCGCCGAAGCGGCGGATGCCCTGCTTGTCGCCGAGCGCCTTACCCAGCGCCTGCCCGAACACGATCGCGGTGTCCTCCACCGTGTGGTGGGCCTCGATCTCGATATCCCCCTCGGCGCGCACCGACAGATCGAATCCGGCGTGGGCGCCGAGCGCGGTCAGCATGTGGTCGTAGAACGGGACCCCGGTCGAGATATCGGTCTTCCCGCTGCCATCCAGATTCAGCTCGACAACGATGCTGGATTCCTTGGTGGTGCGCTCCACCCGCGCAGTTCGGTTCATCGTGCCTTCCATTCCCCTGTCGGTTCCGGCGTGCTTTCGGCCGGAACCAACTCCGTGGCGGCCAATTTCTCGCTGACGCGCAGGAATTCGTCGTTCTCGGCGGCCAGGCCGATGGTGGCCCGCAGGTAACCCGGGATGCCGACGTCGCGGATCAGCACGCCCTCGTCGAGATATTTCTGCCAGGCGGCCGGGGCGTCGGTAAAACGGCCGAACAGCAGGAAGTTGGCATCGCTCGGGGCCACCTCGAAGCCCTGCTCCCGCAGGGCGGCGGCGACCCGGTCTCGCTGGCGGGCCAATTCCGCGACGCTGGCCAGGGTTTCGTCGGCATGGCGCAGCGCCGCCCGCGCGGCCGCCTGCGTGACCACCGACAGGTGATACGGCAGCCGCACCAGCAGCAGGGCATCGATCACCGCGGGCGCGGCGGCCAGATAGCCCAGCCGCCCACCCGCGAATGCGAAGGCCTTCGACATCGTCCGCGTGACCACCAGCTCGGCCGGATATTGATCGATCAACTCGATCGCGCTGGGGGCGCTGGAGAATTCGCCGTACGCCTCGTCCACCACCACGAGGCCGGGGGCGGCGTCGAGGATGCGGACCAGGTCCTGCCGCGGAATGCTGTGCCCGGTCGGGTTATTGGGGCTTGTCACGAACACCACGTCGGGCCGACGCTCGGCAATGCACGCCAGCGCGTAATCGATGTCCAGCGAGAAGTCGGCGCCCCGCTTGGCCTCCACCCATTCGGTGTCGATGCCCTCGGAGATGATCGGATGCATCGAATACGACGGCACGAAACCCATCGCACTGCGGCCCGGGCCACCGAACGCCTGCAGCAGCTGCTGCAGAATCTCGTTGGAGCCGTTGGCCGCCCACACATTGGACACCTCCAGCGCGACACCGGTCTGCCGGGTCAGATACGCCGCCAGATCGGTGCGCAGCGCCACCGCGTCGCGATCGGGATAGCGGTGCAGATCCGTCGCGGCGTCCCGGATGGATTCGGCGACATCGTCGATCAGCGCCCGGCTCGGCGGGTGCGGATTCTCGTTGGTGTTCAGCTGCACGGGCACCGTCAATTGCGGTGCGCCGTAAGGCTTCTTGCCGCGCAGGTTGTCCCGCAGCGGCAGATCGTCGAGCGAGATGCGCGCGCCCGGAGCGGTCGCGGTCATCGCAGCGCCTCGAATCGGATCTGCACGGCCTGGCCGTGTGCGGGCAGGTCCTCGGCGTTGGCCAGCGCGACCACGTGTCCGGCAACGTCTTTCAACGCGGCCTCGCTGTATTCCACGACGTGGATGCCGCGCAGGAAGGTCTGCACGCTCAGCCCCGACGAGTGCCGCGCGCATCCCGCGGTGGGCAGCACGTGGTTGGATCCCGCGCAGTAGTCGCCCAGGCTCACCGGCGACCAGGCGCCGACGAAAACGGCTCCGGCGCTGCGGACCCGGGCCGCCACGGCGGACGCGTCGGCGGTCTGGATCTCCAGGTGTTCGGCGGCGTAGGCGTTCACCACGCGCAGGCCCTGGCCGATGTCGTCGACCAGCACGATGCCGGACTGCTTGCCGGACAACGCTTCCGCGACGCGGTGGTGGTGCTTCACGACATCCAGCTGCGCGTTGACGGCGGCATCGACGGCATCGGCAAGGGCGACACTGTCGGTGACCAGGACGCTGGCGGCCAGCACATCGTGTTCGGCCTGGCTGATCAGGTCGGCGGCGACGTGCGCGGGGTCGGCGGTGGCGTCGGCGAGGATGGCGATCTCGGTCGGGCCCGCCTCGGCGTCGATGCCGACCAGGCCGCGGCACAGGCGCTTGGCGGCGGTGACGTAGATATTGCCGGGGCCGGTGATCATGTCGACCGGTTCCAGCTGGGCACCGTCGGTGTCGGTGCCGCCGTAGGCCAGCAGCGCGACCGCCTGGGCACCACCGACCGCCCACACCTCCTCGACACCGAGCAGTTTCGCGGCGGCCAGGATGGCCGGATGGGGCAGTCCGCCGAACTGCGCCTGCGGCGGCGAGGCCACCACCAGGGATTCGACGCCCGCGGCCTGCGCGGGCACCACGTTCATCACGACGCTGGAGGGATAGACGGCGTTGCCGCCGGGCACGTACAGGCCTACCCGCTCGACCGGCACCCAGCGTTCGGTGACCGTGCCGCCGGGCACCACCTCGGTGGTGGTGTCGGTGCGGCGCTGATCGGCGTGCACCGTCCGGGTGCGTTCGATGGCCACTTCCAGGGCGGTGCGCACGGCGGGATCGAGCCGCTCGAGTGCCTCGTCGAGGGCGGCGGCCGGGACCCGGACCGAGGCGGGGGCCACGCCGTCGAACTTCTCGCTGAATTCGAGCGCCGCGCCGACGCCGCGGTCGCGGATCGCCTCCACCACCGGCCGCACCTGATGCAGCACCGAGTCGACGTCGACTCCCCCGCGCGGCAGCGCGGCGCGCAGCTCGGCGGCGGTGGGAGTGCGACCGCGCAGATCGACGCGGGCGAGCTCGATGCGGGATGTCATAGCGGTGCCGGATCCTTCGTCTGTGCTGGTCATCACGCCGAAGCCGGAGCTTCGGACCAGCTACCAGCCTATCGGGTGATCGCCACCCGTTATTCACCGCCCGACCGGGGGGACGGCCCGCGACCGGGCAGGGTTTGATCAACAAGGCAACATACGACCGTCGAGGAGGATGAGAATGGTCGAGATTCCCGAGAAGGCGCGGGACCTGTTGGAGCGGCCGCTCTACGCGAGCCTGGGCACCACCCGGCCGGACGGAGCTCCCCAGGTGAACCCGATGTGGTTCGTGTGGGACGGCCGGTTCATCTGGTTCACGCACACGAATTTCCGGCAGAAGTTCAAGAACCTGGCCGCCGAGCCGCGGGTGTCGGTGTCGATCTTCGATCCGGACAACCCCTACCGCTACATCGAGGTCCGCGGGGTGGTCGACCACGTCGACGCCGATCCCGAGGGGGCGCTGTACACGCGGCTGGCCGAACGCTACGGCATGGGGTCGGTCGTGCCGCCGGACGCGAAGGATCGCGTGGCGATCGCGGTTCGGCCCACCGGGGTGTACGGGTACGCGGTCACGCGCGACTGATCGCTCGGCGATAAAGCATTTGCTCGAGTTCCGGCCTCGATTGCTAGCATCGCGACCGGGACGAGCGAAAACACGGTCCGGTTGGTAGTCCGGGCGGTCGCCGCGGGCGGCTCAGTATCCTCCCTCCCAGGGTGTCCGGCGCGTCCTCTCATTGCGGCCTCGAGCCGCACGACAACCATGGGAGGAACGATGCCGAGCACGTTCAGCGTGTTCTACGACGGCCAATTCTGGGTCGGGGTCCTCGAGATCACCGACGGCCGCGGCGTGCGCGCGGCCCGTCACGTCTTCGGGGCCGAGCCGAGCAATGCCGAGCTGGAAGAATTCGCGGTGAAGGAGTACGGGCGCCTGCTGGATCGCGCGCTGACCGCACCACCTGTCCCGGTCGAATCGCGGTCGAAGGCGACGGTGAATCCGAAGCGCCTGGCCCGCTTGGCCGCCCGCGAACAGGCCGCCAGACCGATCAGCTCCGCCGCCCAGGACGCGCTCCGCTTAGCCCACGAACAAGCGGGCCACGAGAACCGCGCCGCCGCGAAACGCCGCCGCGCCATCGAATCCGACCAGCGCCGCGACGCGGTCGCCCGCAAACGAAAAGCCAAGCGGCGCGGGCACTGATCCCGGCCAATCCCTATTCCCGGCTCCGCGGCGATTCCCATCCCTGTCGCCACGGCCCCAAGGCCGTGGCGACAGGGTCCCTACCTCTCGATGCGGTGGTAGAGCAGGTCGAAGTCGAGGTCCCAGCTGGCGCCGTCGGTGGACTTCTCCCAGGTGCCGCGGATGGTGTTGCCGTCCAGGGTGGCGCTGAAGCGCTGGAAGAAGCCGGGGGCGTCGCGCTCGATGCGCCACGACGTGCCGTCGACTCTCATGCGGTAGACCCGGCTGACGTCGCGGCTGTCGTGGTAGAGGACGGCGATGTCCTCGGTGGTCTCGTCGCCACCGATGATCCACGTGCCCCGTGGGGCAGGTTCGGGAGCGTGGTCACTGATTTTCAGAAAGGCACCGTCGAGC
Organism: Nocardia transvalensis; assembly: GCF_015477765.1. Taxonomy (GTDB): domain Bacteria; phylum Actinomycetota; class Actinomycetes; order Mycobacteriales; family Mycobacteriaceae; genus Nocardia; species Nocardia transvalensis_A. The sequence goes on from NZ_JADLQQ010000005.1 coordinate 239,647, forward strand.
CATTCGATAACCGAACGTCCCTCGGCGCCGGGAAATTGCGGACTTTCCACTCGCCACTCCCCCACCATCCCGTCGAGCCCCGCCAATGCTTTGTGCGTCACCGTCTTCCACCTCCGAAACGCCCCGGATCCCTTCTCGAATCGCGGTAGTTCCATCATTCGCCCCCGGCGCACGCTCGGCGGCGGTTTCGGTGGTCGTCCTACGACGGGATCTTTCCTCGCTCCGGCGGGAGGTTACGCCGCACGAGCCATCCGCCGACGCAGCGTGTCGACACCATCGCCCGCGAGCTCATCGAGGACGGCCGGACGGCCGACCATCGCCAACGCCAATGCCTCACCGGCACCACGGACTTCAGGCCCGGAACCCGACGACCAATCGATATCGGTGGCAACGAATCGCAGGCCGCGAGTGAAGCGCCCGGGACGCGCGAACGGATCAGGATGCTCCAGGACCGCCCGCAGCCGTTCCGCGGGAATCTCCCGCGGACGCCCCAGCGGCCGACGAATGTCCTGCTGATGAGCAAACATATCGGCCAGCCCCAAACCAGGCGCCAGCCTGGTGATGTGCTCACCCGAGTTCTCCAACTTCGCCACCAACTGCTCGGTCGACAGCACCTTCGACTTGTCGGCCAGCACATCGTTGGTCCGATCCGCAGACAACCCACACCGCAAAAACACCACGGCATAGGTAGGCGCCGGAATAGCGTCATAGAGCAAATGCCCCACCACATCCCGCACCCGCCACCCCACACACAGCGACGGCGTCACCCATTCGTCATCCGACAGGGTACGTAGCAGCGAAACAAGCTCCGCCCGCTCACCTTTGAGCAACTCCCGCGCGTTCACCCCGAAAGCCTAACCCTGCCAACACCTGTCGCAATAGCCCATTTGTCAACGGGAATCGGTCCGGGGGACCACGTCATGCGCCGCGTCCCCGGCCTGCGCCACGAGGAATTGGCCCTGCTGAGCGTGGCGAGACTCGATTGCACACTCCCTTGCGATGGAACCCACTCTTCAGAGCCTTCGGACCTTAGGGTGGCAGTCATGACGGCAGCACGTGTGTGGTCGGTAACCTCGACAACACCCACTGAGGACGAGGCGCGAGCCATCGCGAAGACGGTGGTGGGCGAACGACTCGCGGCTGGTGCGGAGATTACGGGTCCCTCGACATCGGTGTTTTGGTACCTGGGCGAGTTGGGAGAAGGCCAGGAGCGGCGGGTCATGCTGCGAACTTCCACGGCCGCCCGCGACAGGTTGGCTGCCCGTGTCGCCGAGTTGCATCCATGGGACAGTCCCGAGGTAACCGCCACCACAGTCGTATGGTGCATTGACAGCTACGCCGACTGGATCGAACGCACTACAGCTGGATAGGGGTAGGGAGCCAGACAGATGCGGTACGTCGAGCGAGTGCGGCACCGCCTGCTGCTCCAGTCGCGGCACACCGTAACGCGACTTCACGCGCCCGAGCCAGTGGGCGTACTGACGCGACGCGCCCGGCCACGGTGAACGCCTTCTCTGTGGTCGATATAGCCGCGACGAGGTTGCCTGCGTCGAGGTGTGCGTCGGCCAACCAGGTCAGATAAAGCGCCTTGTCCCGCGCCCACTGGTCGAGGTAGGTCGCCAGCGCTCGTTCTAAAGGCGCAGTGGCCTTTTCAGGCTCGTGGAGCACAGACCAAACGCGACCGGTCATGATGTCGAGTTCGCGATGGTCGACCCATGCGGACCAGTGCGGGGCTTCCGAGACGGTGCCTTCCAGTGAATCGCGCGCGGCATCGAGTGCGTGGGCTGCTCCGTCGCGGTCGCCGGCCAAGTGACCATGCTCGCCGCGACTCGAATAGGGCTCGAGCTTTGGGTGCTGCGCCGAGCCCAATTGCGGCACAGGCGGAATCAGCGGCGATCACAGATTCGGCAGTGCCGCTGGCGTAAGCGATATGGACAAGAGCGTTGGTAGCCAGTTCTCGGCTGAAGGCTTCCCCGGCGGCACGACGGCTGTACTCGAACAGCTGCAACGCCGTGTCCTTGAATCCAGCATCGAATGCGGCCCACCCGGTCTGCTGAGCTTGCTCGGCGGCGAGCTCAGTCAGACTTGTGCGCACTTGCAAGGTACTACTGGATTGGCTCAATATCCGCTCAGTCCGGCTCAACTCGGCGTAGTACAGGCGGAACGTGTCCGCACCGCCGAGGTAGCTGTCCAGATCCTCCAGCCTGGTGAATTGTTCGCGCATCTCGTCCACGTCGGTGGCGCCGATGCGGCGGGGTGGCTCATCGGTGAGTAGGGGCGCAGCCAGACCGGCTAACGCAAGGAAGGCGCGACGTTTCGTAGCTTCCTCCCGTTCGGCATCACGCTGAGTTCGTTTCGGCCACAGCCCGAGGGCTGCTTCCGTCTCTACGTCCAAACAGTGCCATGAGAGCTTGACGCGTTGCACGTCGAGGCCAGCTGATCTCGCCGCATTCGATGCGACTGATGGCCTGCGCGTCCACCGGCGGCCGATGGCCCGTTATTCGCTCGATCTCGACGCACACCCGTTCAGCCAGCTCGGCCTGGGTCCAGCCATGAGCCAGTCGCAGTGACCTGAAGTGGTCGTTCGTCGGTCGCTCCCGCGTCGGTCGGTAGCTGCTGTTTGCGGATAGTTTTGCGCTGATCCCCAGCTCGCACAACCGGAACGCTCATTTCAGGCCCCGTTGCCGAAACAACAACCACCGCGCCGCACAACTCGACGGCGAGGCCTTCCAATATGCAGACCAAGGGGGACAGATGAGTATCGAAGTAGCCGCGGAGACAGCGGTGCTGGCCGTGCTCGCGCCCGGTGGGATGCTGACCGCAAGTCGGATCACCGCACAGGCGCCGCTGACCAATTGGAGCGCTCGACGGGCGATCGGGCAACTCGAATCACATGGGTTGATCATGCGTGCGCCCTACCAGTCCCGCTGGTCGATCACACCCCGCAGCCGAGCGGCGTGGGCCACCATGGGCAGGTGGTACGGAGGATGAGCGACCTTGCGAACTTCGTGCTGCTACTGCTCGCAACCCTCGCGGGATGTGCGCTCGTGTATGCGGTGATCGTGTGCTGGCCGAGCCGGGCTCCGAAAGGCAAGTCCGTGAAAGCGATCCGGCGACGTATCGAAAATGGGGATGAACCGAAGGCACGGTAGGCCGATAGACAGTCGTGTGAATCCTGGTTAAGCAACTGTCCGTGGAACAAGACTGGAACAGACGCAACGGCCTGATCCGAGTTCATCAGCCAATGTCGTTGCCTGGGTTGTTCGCCGCCACGCATGCCGCCGATGCGACCTCTGGGGGGCGAGACGCCGGCGGAGACTGCAAGGCGTTTATACAACCGGGAATATCGCCCTGTTCACCAAGCTTGCACGCCTCGTGCTCAGCCATGGTGATACCTTCACCATTGTTGACCAGGTCGTTTTGGCAGCCTACAGCCGTCGCGTCCGCGGGACCACCAGCAATAGAAGACAGCGTTCCCAGGGCGACGATCGCCACACCTGTGAAGGCCGCACGCCGCAGCAGTAGAACAGTTCCAATCATCGAAATCCCCTCCCTGAGAATGCATTTGGATGACATGCACTAGCTGATGATCTTAGATAGTAAACGTAACCCCTGTCAACGCAACGCATCAAGCGCCAGACCCGGCGCGTCGCCATCATCCGCGAATACTTTTGGCGCCCTTGCACTTTCACAATCCAACAATGACGGTGGCCAGTCGATCAGCAGGCCGTGGACGGCGACAGCCGGGCGGTCACCGCATCATTCCTTCAGCATCAGATGACGTGCTCACAAAGCAATTCACGCAATTGGCATGCTGCTGCCATATCGGCGCACCAGGGTCAGCGGGTATCGCTGTCGATGAGCAGGTTGCCGCCGCCGGTGTCGATCACGCGAAGCACCAACGACTTGTTCTGACCACCGTAGACGAGGCTGGCCAGCCTTATGTCCAAAGAGCCGTCAGAGTTGTTGCCGCCTTTGGCACGGATGTCTTCGAAGTCCTGGATGATGTTGTCTTCCCAGTACTGTTGGAACTTCTGCTCACTTCCGTAGACCTGCTGAGCAGCCGGCGTCAGCATGTTCCACGCAGAGGCGGTATTCGAATTGGTGATGTCCCTGTAAAAGTCCTGAACAAAGATGCCAGCGCGCCCTTCGGACACCTGCCCGACATTCTTGGTCTTCCCCAGAGCCTGCGCTGACTGTGTAGTGCTACCACCGTTCGCCTGCGCACTCGTCGACGCCGAACCCCCCTGGGAGGCAGGGGAATTCGAGCCCGAGTTGCTGAAGATAGCGGCCAGGACGATGGCGACGATCACCAACCCCACCGCGAAACCGCCTGCGAAGACAAGGGGTTTGCGGTTGCGGGCGGGGGCGGCCGGGGCGGGGGACTGGATCGGGTGGGAGCGGGTGGGGTGGGCCGTTGGGGGTGCTGGGCGGACCGGGGGCATTTCCGGGGCCGAGATGGTGGCGGCGGGGGTGGCGGCCATTTCGGCGGTGGAGATGTCGGCCTGGGCGGCGCGGCGGTCGAGGGTGCGGACGGCCTGTTGGCGGCGGGGGGCCGAACGTTGCGCAGTCGAGCGGCGGGTGGCCAGCATCTGCGTTGGTTCGGCGTCTGCGCCGTAGTCGGCGAAGTCGGCGAGCTGGTCGCGGACCTCGATCATGCTCGGACGGTCTTCGGGGTCGAAGCTGAGCAGGTCCAGCAGCAGGTCGGTCAGGGGACCGGCGTTGCGGGGCTGGCTGAGTTGGCCGTTGGCGGCGGCGTACAGCAGCGCCAGCGGGTTCGGGTTGGTGCCGTAGGGGGGCTCGCCCTCGAGCGCGTGGAAAAGCGTTGCGCCCAAAGCGAAGACGTCGGCGGCCGGGGTCGGTTCCGCGCCGCGTGCCACCTCGGGCGCGAGATAGGCGGCGGTGCCGGAGATCAGGCCGGTCGCGGTCAGCGTGACATCGCCCTTGGCCTTGGAGATACCGAAGTCGGTGATCTTGACGGTGCCGTTCTCGCCGAGCAGCACGTTGCCGGGCTTGACATCGCGATGCACGATCCCCGCCCGATGCGCGGCCACGAGCGCCGAGGCCACCTGCTCACCGATGCGCGCCACCTGCGGCAGCGGCAGCGTGCCCTGCGAGGACAGCACCACCGCCAGACTCTGCGACGGCAGGTACTCCATGATCAGACACGGATCGCCCTCGTGGTCGGTGATGTCGAATACGACGATCGCGTTCGGGTGCTGGAAGCGGGCGGCGTTACGGGCCTCCCGCGAGGCGCGCTGCCGCACGATCTCCTTCTCACCCGGCGGCAGGCTGGGCTGGGTGAGGATCTGCTTGATCGCCACCGATCGTTCGAGTCGCTCGTCGACGGCGCGCCAAACGACGCCTGTGCCGCCGCTACCAATCCGTTCGACCAGGCGGTAATGCCCTGCGATCACTTGGCCGGTTTCGATGGCACTACTCCGAGTTTCTCCGCGATCCGTGACTTACCGAGGTGCGGTTGCCCGCGTGTTCCCCGCACGAGTGTAGCGGGCCCGACCGGCGGCTCCGACGCCGGAGTGAGATCTGCGCGAAATATGTGTGAGACCTGTGGAGTGAAGGCGAGATCACTGCGTGACCGGTGCGAGACATTTGGTGACCGAACTCACTTCTCAGCGCGCAGGAATCGCCCCGCCGCGTCGACCGCGGGGGTCGAGGATCCCGCGTCGGAGACGAACACCGCCAGCGCCAGATCGCCGTCGATCCCGACGAACCATCCGTGCGCATGCTTGTCGTCGATGTACTCCGCGGTGCCCGTCTTGCCCAGCATGCCGGGAATGTCGCGCAGCTGAGTGGCGGTGCCGCCCGTGATCGTCTCGCGCATCATGGATTTCACCTGGTCGGCGACGGCCGGCGGCAGGGGTTCCGGATTATGGTCGGGCACACCGGGTTTACCGGCGACGATGGCCGGGGCGGGGACCGAGCCGTGCGCGAGCGCCGCGGCGACCAGGGCCATCCCGAACGGGGAGGCCGTCACCTTCCCCTGGCCGATGCCCTCCTCTACCCGCAGCGCCGGGGTGTCGGCCACGGGCACCTTGCCGGTCACGGTGGTCATCCCCGGCGCGGTGTAGTCGATGCCCAGGCCGAGCTGCCCCGCGGCCTTGGTGAGCCCGTCGGGCGGCAGGTTCACCGCCAACCGGCCCATGGTGGTGTTGCAGGACCGCGCGAACGCGGTGTGCAGCGGCACCTGGCCGAGGTCGAACTTGTTGTCGTTGGGAATCTGGCGGCCCTCGATGTTCTCGGTGCCCGGGCACCCCACCACGCTGTCCGGCGTCACCTGCCCGGCCTGTAGCGCCGCGGACACGGTGACGGTCTTGAAGGTCGAGCCGGGCGGATACAACCCGGTCAGCGCGATCGGCCCCTGCGCGTCGGCGGCGGCGTTCTGGGCCACGGCCAGCAGGTTCCCGGTGGACGGCTGGATGGCCACCAGGGCCGCGGGCGTGGTGAGCGGCGACAGCGCGGCCTCGGCGGCACGCAGCATGCCGGTGTCGAGCGTGCTGGAGATATCGGCCACCGGTGTGGGGTCCTGGCCCGCGACCCGCTGCGTCCCGTCGGTGGTCTGGGCGCGCACGGCCCAGCCCGCGGCGGCGTCGGCGTTCTTCTGCCACAGCTCGGACAGTCCCGACAGCGTCGGTGAGGAGAGGGTCTTGTCGGTGGCGAGCAGGCGCGTCTGCGGAGCGAGCGTGACCCCTTTATCTTTCAGACTCCACAGGCGGTCCTCGATCGGGGCGAGATCGGCCTGACGCAGCGAGATCACGGTGACCGGTTTGCCCTGTGCGCCGTCGAGCTGCGACTGCAACGAGGCCGCGGTGATGCTGGAGTCCACCGGATTGAGCACGGCGGCAACCGCGTTCAGGTCGGCGCCCGGGGACACGTTCACCAGGGTGACGACCTGCTGGCTCAGCAGCTCGGCACCGGTGCGGTCCAGCACGCGCGCGGCCGGGTCGGAATAGACCGGGCTGTAGGTCAGGGGGCCGGTGTCCAGGCCGGGCGCGACGGTCGCCGGATTCCAGCGAATCTTCCAGTTGTCCCCGTTGCGGGTGGCGGCGCCGGTCGTGGTGTAGGACCACTGATTCTTCCCGTCGGGACCCAGCTTCCAGGTGGTGGCGAGGGTGAAGGTGGCGTCGTTGTCCTTCTTGTCGACCTTGTTCACCTCGACCTGCACGTTCTTGCCGAGGCCGCCGAACAGTTTGCCGAGGGTGTCCGACGCCTGCGCCGGATCGCTGGTCACCGCGGCCGCGGCGGCGGGGTCCTCGCGGGCGAGCGCGTCGGCGAAGGTGTGCACCGTGGAGTTCAGGCGATCGGCGGCCTTGTCACCCGAGCAGGCCGCGAGGGCCAGGACGGGCGAGGCGAACAGGGCGAACATCTTCGTACTCGTGCGCACCCGCCCGACCCTACCGGCCGGAAGCGCAGGTCCGCGGGAACCGCAACGGCCCCGTCTGCCGAGGCGGCTACGGGACCAGCACCGCTCGCCCGCGCACCTTTCCGTTGTCCAAGCGCGCGAACGCCTCCGGACCGTCGTCGAGATCGAAGCGTTCGACCTGCACGCGCAGCTTGCCGGACCGTGCGAGAGCCAGCGACTCGAGGAGATCGCGTTTGGTCCCGGCCAGCGATTTCCGCACCGATGCTCCCCACGGCCAGCCGGGTCCCCCGGCAGGTCCCGCGGTGAGTTCCGGGTCGCCCCCGCCGATGCCGACCATGCGGTAGGCGCCGTTGGGTGCGACGGTCTCGACGGCCAGCTTCGCCGTGGCATCGATACCCACGAAATCGAAGACGGCCTCCGCGCCCCGACCGTCGGTGAGCTCGAGGATCTGCCCGGCGGCGGCGTCGCCGAGCAGGCCCAGATCGGCACCGCACTCGGCGGCGAGATCGAGTTTGTCCTGCTCGATATCGACGGCCACGACCCGAACGGCGCTGACGGCCTTCAGGATCTGCACCGCCACATGCCCCAGTCCCCCGACTCCGATGACGACCGCGGTCGCGCCGGGCCACAACTGTTCGCGCGCACCGCGAATGGCGTGGTACGAGGTGAGCGCCGCATCGGCGATCGGCGCCGCCTGCAGAAAGTCCAGCTCGCCGATCGGCACGAACGAATCCGCCGGAATCCGCACGAAATCGGCCATTCCGCCGGGAAGATGCAGCCCTGGGCAGGGCGGATAGGCGGTGCGACCGGCCGCCGCGCAGACATTCTGGTCACCGCTCACGCACTCCCGGCACACCCCGCAGGTCCACAACAGGTACACCACGCCACGCTCACCGACCGCGCGCCCCTCGACGGCGGCGCCGACCGCCTCGATGGTGCCCGCGAATTCATGGCCGAGGGTCAGCGGCTGCTCGTAGAGCCGCATCGGGAAGTGCAACAGCGTCAGATCGGAGTGGCAGACACCTGCCGCACCAACGCGCAGCAGCAGGTCGAGGGGCCCGATATCCGGTGTCGGAACGTCGTTGATCTCGATCCTGTCGGGGCCGATGTATTGCAGTGCGCGCATCGTGCTGTCTTCCTGCCGAACGTGACGTAGCACACACCGTAACATTCGCTTGACATTGCGTCTATTGAATGACTCAGCGTCTAGCATCGATTGCACAATCGGGCGCCGGTTGCGTACACGAGGAGGTGGCGGCCCGTGAGTTCTCGTCGACGAGCGTTGCGCGGCAATGGTTTACGGCCCGAGGGGAGCCACCTTCGGAAACCGAGGATCGCGATCGTGGGGGCCGGGGTCTCGGGTATCTGTCTGGCGGTTCGGTTGCGGCGGGCCGGATTCGACGACATCACCCTGTTCGAGAAGGGCGGCGACTACGGCGGAACCTGGTACCACAACACCTATCCGGGCCTGGTGTGCGATGTGCCCTCGCGCTACTACCAGTTCACCTTCGCGATGAATCCCGAGTGGAGCAGCCTGTATTCACCGGGCACCGAAATCCAGCGGTACCTGGCTCACACCGCCCGTGCGCACGGGCTGGCACCGCATACCCGGTTCCACACCGAGGTGGTGGGCGCCGAATTCGCCGACGGCCGATGGCGGGTCGGCACCTTCGACGGGCGCATCGAGGAGTTCGACTTCCTCGCCTGTGCCACCGGGTTCCTGCATCATCCGCGGATTCCCGATATTCCCGGACTGGGCGGTTTCCGCGGACCGGTCTTCCATTCGGCACGCTGGGATCACTCGGTGTCGTTGCGCGGCAGGCGCCTCGGGGTGATCGGGACCGGTTCCACCGGCACGCAACTGGTGCGGGCACTGGCCGGTACGGTGCCGCGCGTGGTGCTGTTCCAGCGCACGGCGCAATGGATCCTGCCCACGGTCAACCGGCGCTACTCGCCGTTGGCCAAGGCCGCCCATCGGCGCTGGCCCGCACTGGGTTCGGCCGCCTACGCGCTGAATCGGATGATCTTCGAACTGTTCTCGCGCGGCCTGGTGTCCCCCGGCCCGGTGCGCGAGCTGATCACGCGGGTGTGCGAGCGGAATCTGCGCGGTGTCCGCGATACCGAGTTGCGCCGCCGACTCACACCGCACTACCCGCCCATGTGTAAGCGGCTGGTGGTGTCCGATGGCTTCTATCGAGCCGTGCAGCGTGACGACGTCGAACTCGTCACCGCCGGGATCGATCGCGTAGTGCCCGAGGGTGTCGTCACCACCGACGGCGCCCTGCACGAGATCGATATCTTGGTGCTGGCAACGGGTTTCGACGCACACGCCTATATGCGCCCGATCGCGATCACCGGAACCGACGGCCGCACGCTGGACCGCGCGTGGGCCGCGGGGCCGCGCGCCTTCGAGGCCACGATGATGCCGGACTTTCCGAATCTGTTCATGCTCATCGGCCCGCACAGCCCGATCGCCAACCATCCGCTCACCGCGGTCGCCGAGGCACAGTCCCGACGGGTCGTCTCCTGGATCCGGCGCTGGTGTGCCGAGGAATTCGACACGGTCGAGCCGACCGAGGCGGCGACCCGGCGCTTCAACCAGGAATTGCGCGCCGCCTCCCCCGGAACCGTCTGGGCCGCAGGATGTTCCAGCTGGTATCTGGGCAAGGACGGCTATCCGGAACTGTGGCCGCGTCGCCCCAGCGAGTTCGAGGCGATGATGGCGCGGCCTCCGGACCCCGCCGACTACCACCTCGGCCGCCGCATCGCCGGAACGAGAGCGAACGGCTGACGACGATGATTCAGTGGTTCCATTCGGCCGCGGCCAGGCGCGCGGCGTCTTCGTCGGCCAGTTCGATGTCGAAGACGTCGGCGAGGGTCTTCGGCAGTTCGGTCGGCTCCAGTTCCCGGGTGGTCGAGGAGCCGTCCGGATATTCGGCCACCCAGGTGGTGCCGTCCAGGACATGGTGGACATCGGGCAGGAAACGCTGCACGTAGGGGCGGGTGACGAACGGGGAGCGCGGCGAGGTGGACACGAAGTGATTGCCCACCGCATAGTCGATGCGGTACGCCGGAGTCATTGTGACGCTGTGCCGTTCGATCCAGCCGTCGCGAGCGAAGTGGTGCACGATCCACAGTTCGCTGTCCAATTCGCCGCGGGTGCGCTCCAGCCGGAAGCGCCAGTCTCCGGCGCGCACCTCACCGGCGTCCGGGTTCAATTCCAGCGGAGCCAGCGGGCCGCCGCCGAATCCGACGTCGCACAGCCACACTCGATCGTCGTCGGCGGTGGTCACGCGCAGCATGGCGTGAGTCGCCGGTCGCAATCCACTCTCCGCGCCCATGATGATCCGGCCGTGCAGACCCGTGACACCGAACCCGAGTCGTTCCAGTGCCGCGGCGAACAGGCCGACGTTCTCATAACAGTAGCCGCCGCGCCGACGCCGGATCATCTTGTCCTGCAACGACTCCAGATCGAGGGGAATGGAGCGTCCCAGAATGATCTCGAGGTTCTCGAACGGCATCGACGTGGTGTGCGCGTACTGCAGGGCCTGCAGGGTCGCCAGCGTCGGAGTGCGCTCAGCGGTGAATCCGATACGGCCGAAGTAGGCGTCGAGATCCAGGGCGTCGCCATCCCAGTGGTAGGCCCTGTCCGCAGGCGTGGTCATCACTTCTCCCCGTCGGTTGTCCGCTTTGTCCCATGATCAAACCATTGCCGTAGCTAACTTGTTCCTCATTGCGGGCGAAACGGCCGGTCGCCGGTGTCGCGCAGCCATTCGGAGACCACACGTGCGACTCGCTCCGGTGTCGGGTCGGCCTTGACCAGCGAGCTGACCCGCTGGGCCTGCTCGGTGGTCGGCAGGAATCCGACCAGCAGGGCGGGCAGGAGCAACCGGCGAACCAGCAGTTCCTGCGCGGATGTCATGTGCGGTCGGCGCACGACCGAGACGTTGACCCGGACGGCATGCTCGTTTCCGGGTGGGACGCCCGGGCGGTCGATCTCGATCGCGCCATAGCGGAACCCGTGCGCGAGATTGCACGAGGAGCAGGTCATCGGGCCGCGACCGAGGCCTTCACCGCACTCATCGCACGTGATCCTGTCGAGCGCGGCGTCGACCACGCGCCAATCGTGCTTGTCGGGTTCGTCCGCGACGAGACGAGCGATCTCGTCCTCGGATTCGCCCGGCCAGTCGGCGAGGAAGCGCCGCCACTGCTCCTCGAGGATGTCGTCGACCAGTGTGCGGCATCGATGGCAGTCGGGCGCGCCGCCGTACTCGTAGCCGCCGCACTCCGCACACCGCACCAGTTCGGCACCGACCGCAGGTCTCACGCTTCACATCGTCGCGTTCCCCCGCCACCGGCGCCAGCGAATTGATCTTCGGCCACCGCGGGACATTGGCTAGTATTCGACCATGCGTTCGATGGATGCCGCGCAGCGGCGGGCACGCCTGGCGACCAGGCATCTGCTGGCATCCCCGGCCCGGGCCGGGGATGCGGCCGCGGTGGCCGAGGCGATGGTGGCACTGCATGCCACCGATCCGGCCACGGTGTTCCTGTCGGTGGCCGCCCGCAGTCGCGGGCTGGAGCCCGCACATGTGGAGAAGGCGCTGTACGAGGATCGGACGCTGCTGCGCATGCTGGCGATGCGGCGAACGATGTTCGTGGTGCCGGTGGATCTGGTGCCGGCGCTGCAGGTGGCCGTCGCCGACGCCCTGGCCGATAAACAGCGCCGCGCCTACGGGCGCTTTCTCGAGCAGATCGTGGACGGCGATATCGGCGCGTGGCTGGCGGAGGTGGAGCAGGAGACCCACCGGGAGTTGCTCGCGCGCGGCAGCGCGACCGGGGCTCAGCTCGGCGCCGCGGTGCCGCGGCTGCGCACCCAGGTCGACACCGCGCCCGGGAAGTCCTACTCCAAGCCCACCAATATCACCACCTGGGTGCTGGTCACCCTCGGCTGTGAGGGCCGCATCGTGCGTGGCCGCCCGAACGGCACGTGGGCCAGCAGCCAGTACACCTGGGCGCCGATCGAATCCTGGTTGCCCGCAGGCGTTCCCGCCATGGCGATCGACGACGCCCGTGCCGAGCTGGTGCGGCGGTGGCTGTACGCGTTCGGACCCGCGCCCGTCGCCGACCTGAAATGGTGGACCGGCTGGACCCTGGGAGAGGTGCGTAAGACCTTGGCGCGCTTGGATATCGCCGAGGTGGAGCTCGACGGCGGCACCGGTGTGGTGCTGGCCGACGATCTCGAACCGGTGCCTGCGGCGCAGCCGTGGGCGGCGTTGCTGCCCGCGCTGGATCCCACGCCGATGGGCTGGCAGTCGCGCGATTGGTTCCTCGGCCCGCATCGTGGGGCGCTTTTCGACAGCAACGGCAATATCGGTCCGACGGTGTGGTGGGACGGCCGGGTCGTGGGTGGCTGGGCGCAGCGCAAGGACGGCGAGATCGTCTGGCGACTCCTGGAGGATGTCGGCAGCGAGGCGGGCAGGATGATTGCGGAGGAGGCCGATCGGATGGCGGCGTGGTTCGGTGACGTGCGTGCGGTGCCGCGGTTCCGGACGCCGCTCGAGCGGGAGCTGACCGCCTGAACGATCATGGTTGTGATGGAAATCACGGCCATGATCGCCGGCCTTTGCTCCGTTCACGCCGAGAGGGATGCCGCGGCGGCGGCCGCGTCCGAATTTCCGCGATGCGGCGGGTGCGCGCCTAGGACCTGCCGCGTCCGGCCGTCGAGGTCACCGGCGGGCCCGGAAGAGACGCTGAGGCAGGCCATTCCACCTGCAACGATGTTGCTTGGACATTGCCGGAATGGTCGCCATCGGGGAGCGGGTCCTGGAGCCCGGGGGCAATCGGCGACCGGTCCGGGATTCCGGGCACCGCCGCGGTCGCGGGTCTGTTAGCGTCTGGCCCGTTCGAATTCGGATTCGGGCAATGAGGCGGACCGCCCGGATGATGACTGTGTGTTGGGGGTAGTGCCTTGTCCAGAGTCGATCGTTTCGATCCGACCGGCCCACCTGCGGCGCCGGATACGATGCGAGACAGCATTTTTCGTGATGCCGCCGTCGGCGTCTGCGCGCTGGTGGGCAGCGCCGGTGCGGGTGGCGACCCGGATCGGCGGATCCGAGTGGCCGACCATATCGGGGCCGCGCCTGTGCTGCATCACTTTCCATCACGCGAGCTACGAATCCTGTTCGAGGACAACTGGCATCGGCTGATGCTGGATCCGGCCTTCGGTCGGGCGTACGTGCTGCAGCAGGTGGCCAAGGCGACCGAGCGGCCCGCGCAGGCCCGTGCCGCGGTGCGGGTGGGCCTGGAAATCGCCGGCGCCGACGGCGATGTGGATGTCCGCGGCGCGGATGCGCTGCGGGAATGCTGTCGCGTGCTGCGCCTGACGCCCGCCGAATTCGGTCTGTAGCGCTACAGGTCCAGACCGAGGTCCAGGACGCGCACCGAATGGGTGAGCGCGCCGACGGCCAGATAGTCCACGCCGGTGCGGGCATAGTCGGCGGCGACCTCGAGCGACAGCCCGCCGGAGGATTCCAGTTTCGTCTGCGGGGCGCGGGTGTCTCGGCGCTGCACCGCGGCCTGGGTGGCCCACAGCGGGAAGTTGTCCAGCAGAATCAGTTCCACGTTCTCCGCCAGCACCTGATCCAGTTGGTCGAGGCTGTCGACCTCGACCTCGCAGGCGATATCGGGCGCCAGTTCCCGCACCGCGCGCAGGGCCGCGACCACCGATCCCGCGGCGGCGACGTGGTTGTCCTTGATCAGTGCGGCATCGCCCAGGCCCATCCGGTGGTTGATGCCCCCGCCGACGCGCACCGCGTACTTCTGCAGGGCACGCAGACCGGGCAGGGTCTTGCGGCTGTCGCGGATGCGGCAGTGCGTGCCCGTCACCTCATCCACCCAGGCGGCGGTCGCGGTGGCGATCCCGGACAGGTGCGTCACCAGATTGAGCATGGTGCGCTCGGCGGTCAGCAACCCGCGCGTCGGTGCCACCACGCCGAGAACCGCATCACCCGCCTGCACCCGCGTGCCATCCGAGACCCGTTCGGTCACTTCATAATTCCCCGCGCCGATCACCTCGTCGAGAACCAGCAACCCGACATCGATCCCGGCCACGGTCCCCGCCTCCCGCGACACCATCGACGCCTTCACCACCGCCCCCTCGGGAACGGTGGCCACGGTCGTCACATCGGGCCCGTACCGCAGATCCTCCTCCAGCGCCGCCCGGATCACCCGCACCACATCGTCCCGGTCGAGCCCCGCATCCAACACCATCACAACACTCCTACTCGCTCTCGTACTGTCCGCTCCCCCTGTACTTCCCACCGCCTCACACTTCGCACCGTGTGGTCGTCATCGGGGCGGGAGACGTGCGGGGGAATCATGATGCCCTCGGGACCGTCAGGCCGGGCCAGGGGGCGGGGGTGTCGGTGGTCAGCTGCGGGCGGCCGTCGGGACCCAAGCGGACCGGGAGACTGCGGCGGAGGTCGTCGCGGGTCTCGGGATGGTCGGTGCGGGTGTGGCAGCCGCGGCTTTCGGTGCGGGCCGACGCCGCCAGCAGCAGGGCGCGGGCGGTGATGGTCAGGGCGGCGTCCTCGAGATCCGAGAGCGTCCTTACCGCGGAGTCACCGGGATGCGAGCGGAGCAACTGCAGGAGGCGGAGGACGGCGGTGCGGAGGCCGTCGCCGTCGCGGACGACCGAGGCGTGGTCGGTCATCAGCTCCTGCAAGGCTTTTCGGTGGATGCGGGGCAAGGACAACGCGGGGATGTCGGTGACGCCGGTGGGCTCACCGAGTCGTTCGGCGGCCGCGACGCCCGCGCGCTCGCCCACGACCAGGCCCTCCAGCAGGCTGTTGGATGCCAGGCGGTTGGCGCCGTGCAGGCCCGTGCGGGCGACCTCGCCCGCGGCGTAGAGGCCGGGGACGCAGGTACGGCCGGAGGTGTCGGTGACCACGCCGCCGCACTGGTAGTGGGCGGCGGGTGCGACCGGGATGAGGCCGGTGCTCGGGTCGACTCCGGCGGCCAGGCAGGACGCGGTGATCGTCGGGAACCGTTGTGCGAAACCGTCGATCGCGCGGGCATCGAGGTAGACGTGGTCGGTGCCGAGGGCACGCATGCGGGCCGCGATCGCCCGCGACACCACATCACGCGGGGCCAGATCGCCGCGCGGGTGGACCCCCGCGGTCACCGGATTGCCCTCGGAATCAACCAGAATCGCGCCCTCGCCGCGCACGGCCTCACTGATCAGTGGCCGTCGGCCCACTCCACCCGGCGTGAACAGCACGGTCGGATGGAACTGGACGAATTCCAGGTCCGCCACCACCGCGCCGGCGCGTAACGCCAGGGCGATCCCGTCGGCGGTGGCACCGGGCGGATTCGTGCTGCATGCATACAGCTGCCCGAGACCACCCGTCGCCAGCAGGACCGCGGGCGTGTGCACGACGCCGAAACCGTTGTCCGACACCGCGACAACGCCTCGCACTCCCCCAGGCCCGGTGACGATCTCGACGGCCGCGGCACCGAACAGCACCGGCAGCCCGGCCGCATTCAACGCCCGCTGCACCTCGGCACCGGTGGCATCCCCACCGGCATGGATGATGCGGCGCACGCTGTGTCCGCCCTCCCGGGTCCGGGAAACCTGGCCGTCGCGGCCCAGATCGAACACCGCGCCCAGATCGGTCAGTGCCGCCACGGCATCCCGGCCGCCCTCCACGATCGACCGCACCGCCTCCGGGTCACACAGTCCGGCCCCGGCACCGACGGTGTCGTGCACATGCGACTCCACCGAATCCCCGTGCGGCGCAACGACAGCGATCCCACCCTGCGCATATTGCGTCGAGGTGTCGGTCGGCCCGCCCTTACTGAGCGTGAGCACTCGCAAACCCCGCAGCGAGGCGGTGCGGGCCGCGGTCAACCCCGCGACCCCACCGCCGATCACCACCAGATCCGCCTCGGCTTCCCACGCAATCGTCGGCGCACTCATCGCGGCCCGCTTCCCGGAACCATCACCGGTTCCCACGGCTGCTCACCGACGGCCCTTGTTGTGTGCATAGGGCTCAGCCCCTTTCGAAGGGGATTCGCGGACTACACGCGAATCCCGTTGTGGCCGTGCATGGTTACGGCCGAAATTCGAGTTCCGTGCTCATTCCCCGCCACCGGGGTTGCCGATGGCGATCATGCGCTGCACCGACTTGCGGCCCGCGGCGGCGGTTTCCGGATCGACATGGACCTCGTCGCGGCCCTCGACCAGGCAGCGCAGCAGGGCGGCCGGGGTGATCATCTTCATGTATTTGCAGGAGGCCCGGTCGTTGACGGCCTGGAAGTCCACGCCGGGAGCGGCCTTGCGCAGCTGGTGCAGCATGCCGACCTCGGTGGCGACCAGCACCTGATTCGACTTGGCGGCCTTGGCGGCATCGATCATGCCGCCGGTCGACAGGATGTGCACCCGATCGGCCGGGAAGGCGCCCTCACCCGCCAGGTACAGAGCCGACGTGGCACACCCGCATTCGGGGTGCACGAACAGCTCCGCATCGGGGTGGCTGCGGGCCTGATCGGTCAGCTCGTCGCCGTTGATCCCCGCGTGCACGTGGCATTCGCCCGCCCAGATGTGCATATTCTCCCGGCCGGTCACCCGCTTCACATGGGCGCCCAGGAACTGATCCGGCAGGAACAACACCTCCCGATCAGGGTCGATCGAGGCGACCACGTCGACCGCATTCGACGACGTGCAGCAGATGTCGGTCAGCGCCTTCACCGCGGCCGTGGTGTTCACATACGACACCACCACCGCATCGGGGTGTTCGGCCTTCCATGCCCGCAGTTCGTCGGCGCTGATCGAATCCGCCAGCGAGCACCCCGCCCGCTGATCCGGGATCAGCACCGTCTTGTCCGGGCTGAGGATCTTCGCCGTCTCGGCCATGAAGTGCACACCGCAGAAGACGATCGTGTCCTCCGGCGCCTGCGCGGCGATCCGCGACAGCGCCAGCGAGTCGCCGACGTGGTCGGCGACGTCCTGAATCTCGGGCAGCTGATAGTTGTGCGCCAGGATCGTGGCGTTGCGCTCGCGCGCCAGCCGCTTGATCTCGCGCGCCCACTCCGGGGTCGCCTCGACACCCGTGTACCCCGAAGCACCGTCCACTACGTGCCCGGCAAGCATCATCGTCGCCATGGCATGGCTCCTTCCTCATGCGGTCGGCAACCGCGCCGATTCGCATACACCCGGTTTTCGACTTATAATCGAAAACGTGTCCCATGGTAGCACCATTCACGAATCGCTCACCGCGGTGTTCCAGGTTCGTCGCTTCCCCGACACCATCTCCGCAGGTCAGGGCGCCAGCAGGCCGGTGGATCCGCAAACTTCCCGCTGCGCTCCGGGCTGGCACACCGAACTGGCGGTGCTGCTGTGGGAGCGGGCGATGGAGCCACAGACGGGTAGCTGGTCGCTGCCCGGCGGCCGGTTGCGCGACGACGAGGACCTCGACACCTCCGCGCGGCGCCAGCTCGCCGAGAAGGTGGATGTGCGCGAGCTGTGGCATCTGGAGCAGCTGTCGGTGTTCAGCGACCCGCAGCGGGTGCCGGGCCCGCGCCGCATCGCCTCCGCGTATCTGGGCCTGGTGCCGCTGACCGCCGACCCACAGCTACCGCCGGACACCCGCTGGCATCCGGTCTCGGCGCTGCCGAACATGTCCTTCGACCACGGCACGGTCGTCCATCACGCCCGCACCCGCCTGGCCGCGAAACTGTCCTACACGAATATCGCCTTCGCCCTGGCTCCCGCCCGCTTCACCATGTCCACTCTGCGCGAAATCTACTGCGCCGCATTGGGTTACGAGGTGGACACCACCAACTTGCAACGAGTCCTCAGCCGCCGCAAGGTGATCACACCGACGGGCGCCACCGCCGCCCCGGGCAAGACCGGCGGCCGCCCCGCCGCCGTCTACCGCTTCACCGACGACGGCATCCGCGTCACCGACGAATTCGCCGCCCTGCGCCCACCGACGTGATCCCGGCCAAGAGCACGCCGGGATGACGAGTAGGGCGCACGCCGGGATGACGAGAGGGCGCACGCCGGGATGACGGGGTCAGTGTTCTCCGTCGAGTTGGTCGATGGTGGCCAGGGAGGGGCGGCGGGTGCGGCGAAGGGTGCGGGCTACATCTTCGGCGGTGCGGAGGGCGCGGACTGCGTTGTGCCAGCACAGTTTTCCGAGGTCGGGTTCGGACCAGCCGCGGGTGAGGAGTTCGGCGATCAGGGTGGGATAGGCGGAGACGTCGTCGAGGCCGGAGGTGGTGAAGGGGGTGCCGTCGAAGTCGCCGCCTATGCCGATGTGGTCTATTCCGGCCACCTCGCGCATGTGGTCGAGGTGATCGGCGATGGTGGCGACCGTGGATGCCGGGCGGGGGTGGTCGGCCTCGAAGGCGCGCTGGCACTCCCTGGCCGCGGCGCTGGTGTCGAAGAGGTCGAAACCGTGGGCGCGCATGTTCTCGCCCGCGGCCTCGACCCACGCGATCGCTTCGGGGAGAACGAATTGCGGGACGAAGGTGACCATCGCGACGCCGCCGTTGGCGGGCAGCAAGGCCAGGACGTCGTCGGGGATATTGCGGGGGTGGTCACACACGGCGCGGGACGAGGAGTGCGAAAAGATCACCGGCGCTTCGGAAACCGCGATCGCATCGCGCATGGTGTCGGGTGCGACGTGCGACAGGTCGACCAGCATGCCGAGCCTGTTCATCTCGCGCACAACCTCTTTGCCGAATGCGGTCAGTCCGCCTGCCTTCGGATCGTCGGTCGCCGAATCGGCCCAGGGCACATTGTCGTTGTGGGTCAACGTCATATAGCGCACACCCAGCTCGTAGAGGCCGCGCAGGGTGGCCAGTGAACAGTCGATACTGTGACCGCCCTCCGCGCCCAGCAGCGAGGCGATGCGCCCGTCCGCACGGGCCGATTCCATCTCGTCGGCCGTCACCGCCAACCGCAGGCGGTCCGGGTACCGCTCGGTCAGCATCCGCACGAAGTCGATCTGCTCCAGGGTGGCGCTGACCGCATGATCACCGGCCAGGCTGCTGGGCACGAACACCGACCAGAATTGGGCCCCCACTCCACCGGCGCGCAACCGGTCGAGATCGGTGTGCAGCCGAGCGCTCTGATCCGAGGCCAGATCCACGGCGTCCAGGTCGTAGCGGGCGAGGATCCGCATCGCCCACGGTAGGTCGTTGTGGCCGTCCACCACGGGGGTGCTGAGGAGGACGGCGCGGGCGCGATCGAGAAGGTCGGGCGTCATCAGTCCGTTCTATACCTCACCGTCATCGCATGCCGACGACACGCCCGGACCACGACTTCCGAGAAGGGCAGCGTCGGAACCGATTCCGCACCGCGGAACCTGTGACACGCGCCATACTCGGGGAATGACTGGAGTGAAAGCATTTCTCGAGGGCGGTCCCGCCAGCCTGGCCGAGCGCATCGTTCCGATCACACCGCCCGGCATCGAACTGAAGGTTCCGCACCGAGGCGGATACGAGCACTTCAAAGTGACGCCGCGGCACCAGGACACCGAGGAAGGCCGCTTACCGGTCTACGAATGGACCGATCGCACGGAGGTCGCGGAATAGCCGGTCACTGCTCCGCATCGCGATTGCGATGCTTGGTGCCGCGCCGATAGACCCGCTTACTCGGGACCGGCTGGGCGGCACCGGATCTGCGCAGCGCGTGCCGACGACGCCAGGCCGCGAGGTCGGCACGCTCGGCGGGCTGGGCGGCCGTGTCGAGATCGCGTCGCTGTCCCTCGGTCATCACCGAACCTCCTTCCTGCATTGATCGTCGTCAACGCCACGGTAACCGCGGGCACGAACCGTCTGCCACCGGATTTCGTGGTACCGCCCACACGGATCCTGTCCGGCATACCGGGTACCGTGACCAGCATGGACTCGCTGCTGCACCGGATTCTCGATATCGCCCCGGTGTGGGTGTATGCGATCGTGGCCCTGCTGGTCTTCGCCGAGGACGCGATCTTCGTCGGCTTCGTGATTCCCGGTGAGACGGCGGCGGTGATCGGCGGAGTGGCGGCCAGCCAGAACCACGTACTGCTGTGGGCGATGATCCTGCTGGTGGTGGCGGCGGCCATCGTCGGCGACAGCGTCGGGTACGAGGTCGGCAAACATGTGGGAACCCGCCTGCTGAACGCCTCCATCCTCGACCGCCACCGCGCCCGGCTGGATCGCGCCCAGAACTTCCTCGCCCGTCGCGGCGGCTGGGCGGTATTCCTCGGCCGGTTCACCGCCTTCTTCCGGGCCGTGATGCCCGCCCTGGCGGGGACCTCCCGCATGCCCTACCGCAAATTCCTGGCTTTCAACGCCGTCGGCGGCCTCGTCTGGGGAACCACCTTCGTCGTCCTCGGCTTTCTCGCCGGGCAGTCCTATGAGGTGGTGGCGAAGACGGTGGGCCGGACGATGGCCATCGTGGTGGTCGCCCTGCTGGCCGTGGCGCTGATCGTGTGGAAGGTGCGCGAACGTCGCCGCGAACACACTCTCGAGGCCGAATACGAGGCCGCCCACCACCGGTGAGCCGAGGCATTCACGAGGTGATCTTGGTCCGCGGTTTCGGCGGCGGTGCGATGGTGCGACCGGCCAGCCACGCCACGGCCCAGAAGGCCGATTCGACCAACCAGAACAGCAGCAACCACAGCTGAACCACGAGCACGGGGACCGCGAGGAACAGCGTCGACAACGCGATCACCAGCAGGAACAGCCCCACTTCGCGCGGGGTCGCCCCCGACAGCCGCGAGCCGGAGCGCACCCCCGCCCACATCATCCACCGCCGCGGAACCGACACCCCACAGTCGCCGAGCGCGGTGCGGAACAGCGCATCGGCGTCGGCCCGGCTTACTGCGCCCGTGCGGGACAGATAGTCGTGCAGGATCGCGGCCCGGGTGTAGGCGCCGTAGCGCGGGATCAGCCACACCAGCACGCGCGGGACCGAGGCGAAATCGGTGCTGAACCCGGCCGGGACGACGAACCGCTGATAGCGGCCGCGATATTCGATCGGCTCGCACACCCGCCACGACACGGCATCGATCTCCTCGACCACCGGACCGCTACCGATGAAGCCCACATCCACTCCCGAGACCTGCGGCGCTGCAAGCCCTGACGACCTTTCGGTTTCAGATTACGGTCCGCATGCACACAATTCGGCGCACATTCGGTCAATGTCCGGCAACCACTTGATCAGTGTGCCGAGTCTGCGTCCTGGAAGGGGGTGGTGCGGCCCAGCGCGGCGCCGTTGGAGGCCGGCGTGCCGTACGGCCCGTAGGTCACGTCGGAGGCATAGGGCCGCGCACCGATCCGGTCGGGTCCGGGTTCGCCGAGGCCGGTTCCCAGATCCTCGGAGGTCGACAGCGCGGCGAGCACCAGCACCACCAGCGAGGCCACCAGCGGCTGCACCAGCAGCGCGGTCCAGCCGGCCACGGTCGGCGCGATCTCGACGATGGTGTGCACGGCCGGTCTGACCGGCCGCGGATGCAGCCAGCGCGCCACCTGCTGACCGAACCACGACATCAGCCACGCCCCGGCCAGCGACCCGAACAGCAAGCCGCCCTGCAGAACCGGGCCGCGCACGCTGCGCAGCCGCCACACCGCGGCGGCCGTCGTCAGCCCGACGACGATGCCGATGCACACGAAGATCGCCAGCGCATCGAACCGATGCGCGCTCTCCCCCGTCAGCGCCGCCCCGCGCCCGGGTTCGAGCACCACGACCTTCTCGGTCGGGGCCAGCAGCCCCCACACTCCACCGCCGAACGCGCTGACCAGCAGGACGGCGACCACGACCCACAACGCGACGCGCACCTCACGGCGGCTCACGTCCAATCGCGCGGCGGTGTGTTGATGGGCCATCAGCGGTGTTCCAGGGTTGTGGAATCAATGATCCCGTGCCGGGAGCATTTCGCCCACCAGCCGTCCGGATTCACCTGCACGATCATCCGCCGCCCGCACTGTTCACAGAAGCGCGGGGGTTCGAGACCCAGTGCGGCCGCCGCCGGAATCGACTCCGCCAGGCCGGGAACGACCTGCTTGCCGGTGAACGGGTTGTAGCGCTGTTCCATGTCCACCACCTCTAGTCGTCCCCATTTTCGCCGGGGACCGACAATACCTGAACCGTACCGATCCGCCGGGAACCGGCGAATCACGCGTCGCTAGATCGTCTCGTTGAGGGCCTTGATCGGCATGCGCAGGTCGGACAGCAGATCCAGGTCCTGTTCGGCGGGACGGCCCAGCGTGGTCAGATAGTTGCCGACGATGACGGCATTGATGCCGCCGAGGATGCCCTGTTTGGCGCCCAGATCGCCGAGGGTGATCTCGCGGCCGCCGGCGAAGCGCAGCATGGTGCGCGGCAGCGCGAGCCGGAATGCGGCCACCGCCTTCAGCGCCTCGGCCGCGGGCAGCACCTCCAGATCCCCGAACGGGGTGCCCGGGCGCGGGTTGAGGAAGTTCAGCGGCACCTCGTCGGGCTCCAATTCGGCCAGCTGCGCGGCGAATTCGGCGCGCTGCTCGAGGGTCTCGCCCATGCCGAGGATGCCGCCGCAGCACACCTCCATCCCGGCCTCGCGGACCATGCGCAGCGTGTCCCAGCGCTCTTCCCAGGTGTGGGTGGTGACCACGTTCGGGAAGTGGGATTTGGCGGTCTCGAGGTTGTGGTTGTAGCGGTGCACACCCATGGCGGCCAGCTGATCGACCTGATCCTGGGTGAGCATGCCCAGCGAGCAGGCGATCTGGATGTCGACCTCGTTGCGGATGGCCTCGACGCCGGCGGCGACCTGCGCCAGCAGCCGCTCGTCCGGGCCGCGCACGGCGGCGACGATGCAGAATTCGGTGGCACCGGTCTTGGCGGTCTGCTTGGCGGCCTCCACCAGGCTGGGGATGTCGAGCCACGCCGCGCGCACCGGGCTCTGGAACAGGCCCGACTGCGAACAGAAGTGGCAATCCTCCGGACAGCCACCGGTTTTGAGCGAGATGATGCCCTCGACCTCGACCTCCGGGCCACACCAGCGCATCCGCACCTCGTGCGCCAGCGCCAGCAACTCCTCGAGCCGCTCATCGTCGAGCCGCAGCACCTCGAGGGTCTGTTCCTGGGTCAGTCCGACGCCGCGCTCGAGCACCTGCTCGCGGGCGATGGCGAGAATGTCGCTGTCGACTTCGGTCCGGACCGGTGCCTGAGTCATGCGCGCGAATCCCTTCGTTCGGCCGGGTGGCCGTGCAACTTGAACGGTGTTCAGGCTAGGATAGCGGCACAAGTGAGTCAAAGCACAAGGGGACTTTCCATTGCAGCTGCACCGGGCGGATGTGGTCGACGGGGCCATCGCCATTCTCGATCAGTACGGTCTCGCCGATCTGACCATGCGCCGGCTCGCGACCTCGCTCGGTGTGCAGCCGGGTGCGTTGTACTGGCATTTCCCGAACAAGCAGGCATTGCTGGGGGCGGTGGCCGACCGCATCCTCGCGCCCATGGACGAGGCGGTGGCGACCGAGGACTGGGCCGAGCAGATCGGGGAGCTGGCGCATCGGATGCGCTCGTGCCTGCTGTCCTACCGCGACGGCGCGGAACTGGTGTCGGCGACCTATGCCTCGCGGCTGACCACCAGCAAGGGCCGGGAGCGGCTCGCGAGCGCGCTGATTCGCGGCGGCATGACCAGCGAGGCGGCCGACCTGGGCGCCTACACGCTGCTCTACTACGTCCTCGGCGAGACTGTCGACGAGCAGTCGCGCATGCAGATGGATTCGGCCGGCGCACTCGCGGAGGAGTCCTCGCCGCTGTACGAGGACACCAGCGCCACCGAGCGTTTCGACTTCGGTCTGCAGCTGTTCCTCGGCGGGGTGCGGCACCTGTTGGGCGACCGGGTGCGATGACCGGACAAACCGGGCGGTAGAGTTCGTCCGTCCTGCTCGGCGGGTGCGGGAATCCGGTGTGAATCCGGAACGGTCGCGCCACTGTGACCGCGCGGCACGAGTGCCCGCGGAAGTCAGACCTCCCTCGCCGAGTGCCGCTCTGAGAGGTCGCGAGGTGCCTGTGGAGTATCGACGATGATCCGCGCGCGGACATCGATCGTGATCCCCGTGCTCGGGGTATTGCTGGCGTGCGCCATGGTGGTGGCGACCGGGTTCGGGGCCGAGAACCTGCCCACGGCCACGGTGTTCGACGTGTTGCGCAACCATGTGACCGGCGCGGTCACCGCCGACCCGGGTATCGACACGATCGTGTGGCAGCTGCGGGTGCCGCGCACGGTGCTGGCCGCGGTGGTCGGCGCCGGACTGGCGCTGGCCGGTGCGGCCATGCAGACGCTGGTACGCAACCCCCTCGCCGATCCCTATCTGCTCGGGGTGTCCTCGGGGGCGGGCGTCGGTGCGGCCGCGGTGATCACCTCCGGATTCCTCGCCGGGGCCGGGGTGTGGGCGCTGTCGGGCGGAGCGCTGGTGGGTTCGTTCGCCGCGACCGCGATGGTGTTCGTGATCGCGCTCGCGCAGGGTGGCCTCACTCCCCTGCGGCTGGTGTTGACCGGCACGGTACTCGGTTCGGCATTCGCGGCGCTGAGCAGCTATCTGATCTTCCGCAGTTCCGATCCCGCTGCCGCGCAACGGGTTCTGTTCTGGTTGCTCGGCAGCCTGTCCGGCGCGGATTGGACGCGGATCGGGCTGCCCGCCGGGGTGGTCGCCGCGGCCGCGGTGGCGCTGCTGGCGGCGAGCGGGTGGCTGGATGCACTGCACGTCGGCGCGGACACCGCAGCCTCGGTGGGTGTGCCGGTGCGGGCGCTGCGGATCGGGCTGTTCATCGGGCTGGCGGTACTGGTCGGCGTGCTGGTGGCGGTATCGGGCGGGATCGGATTCGTGGGTTTGGTGGTGCCGCACGCCGCGCGGCTGCTGGTCGGCTCCCCGCATCGGACGCTGCTGCCGGTGTGCGCGCTGTGCGGGGCGCTGTTCCTGGTGGTGGCCGATGCGGCGGCACGAGTGCTGGTGCGGCCCACCGAGGTTCCGGTCGGGGTACTGACCGGGCTGATCGGCGCCCCGGTGTTCCTGCTGTTGATGGGCCGCCGCCACTACCGATTCGGGGTGTCGGGATGATCCTCGAGAAGGGTCCGGCGGCAGACGCTCTCACCGCCGAGGGACTGGCATGTGTGCGCGGGCAGCGGACGGTACTCGCCGGGGTGAGCTTCACCGTTCGCGCGGGAGAAACGATCGGCATCGTCGGGCCCAACGGCACCGGTAAGACCACGCTGCTGCGCACTCTGGCCGGGCTGAGCCGCCCGGCCGCGGGACGGGTCCTGGTGAACGGCGAAGACCTGCACCGGCTTTCGCCGAGGCGGCGGGCCCGCACCGTGGCGGTCATGGCGCAGAACGAGCAGCCACCGGCCGACCTTCTCGCGCGCGAGGTGGTCGCGTTGGGGCGCACACCGTACCTGCCCCCGTGGGGTGCGGGCAGCCCGCGCGAACGGCAGGCGATCGAAACGGCGCTGCAGGCGGTCGATCTCGACGGCTTCGCCGATCGGCCGGTGCATCGGATGTCCGGGGGCGAACGGCAGCGCGTCCTGCTGGCCAGGGCATTGGCCCAAGCCACTCCCCTGCTGCTACTGGACGAACCGACCAACCACCTCGACATCACCCACCGGCTCGCACTGCTGGAACTGGCCCGCTCGCTCGACCGCACCGTGGTGCTGGCCATGCACGATCTGGCGCTGGCCGACCGCTATTGCGACCGCGTGCTGGTCGTGCACGACGGCACCACGGGGCCGCTGGAACCGCCGGACATCGCGCTGCGGCCCGAGATTCTCGAGGCGGCCTTCGGTGTGCGCGCGGCGCGGGTCCGCCACCCCGATACCGGCGAAATGCACCTGCTGCTCGGCGCGTGGGACAGGAAGAAAGCATGCGAGACCAGCAACACATGAGAAGGGCGACGATGAGGCGATCAATTCTGGTATCTGCCGTAGCGGCAATGGTTTCGGTGGTGACGGCGTGTGGCTCGTCCACCGTGGCCGAGGGAAATCTCACCGTGCGCAACTGCGGGGAGGACGTGCGGTTTCCGTCGCCCGCGAAGCGGATGTTCGTCAATGACGGGAATCTGATCTCCATGGCATTGGCATTGGGGGCGCAGGATTCGGTGGTGGCGGTGTCGAGCCTGCAGCGCGATGCCGACACGCTGCGCCGGCACTACGGGGATGTCGTGGATCGGCTGAAACAGGTTGCGCCGGAATATCCCTCGCGCGAGACGGTGCTGGCGCAGCGGCCGGACGTGATGGTGGCCGGATGGAGCTACGGCTACGACGAATCGAAGGATCTCACGCCGGACTCGTTGCGCAAGAACGGGGTCGCCGCCTACGTGCTCACCGAGAGCTGCCGACAGCGCGAGGGCGACAAGCCCCGCGGCATCGTCGATCCCTGGACAGCACTGCGCACCGATCTGACCGATCTGGGCGCCATCACCGGCCGCACCGACCGCGCCACCGAGCTCACCGCCGATCTGGACCGGCGCCTGGATGCACTGCACCGGGCGCCCCGGGGCGAGCGCGCACCGACCGTCTTCGTCTTCGACAGCGCGAGCGACACCGTATTCTCGAGCGGGAAATTCGGTGCACCACAGGCGATCCTGGACGCGTCCGGCGCCCGCAATGCGCTCGACGACGTCGCCGACACCTGGACCGCGGTGTCGTGGGAGCGGTTGGCCGCCGCCGACCCGGACGCCATCGTCTTCGTCGATTATCCGAAGCAGTCCTTCGACCAGAAGGTGGAGCTCTTGCGCGCCAAACCGGGAATCAACCGGCTGCGCGCGGTCACCGAACAGCGATTCCTGAATCTGCCGTACGCGCTGTGGACGAGCGGACCGCTCAATATCGATGCCGCCGAACAGATCCGGGCACAGCTGGAGCGCTGGAACCTCCTGCCGCCCTCGGATATTCGCCCGCAGGCCGACGACACGGTTCGCTGACCGTCATCGGGCGGAGACAAGTTCCTGAGCGTTGATCTGACGCACGAACGGCACGATCTGCTGGGCGATGACCTTGTTGTATTCGCCCGGCTGCTGCCGCGGGTTGGCGTGGCCGGTGGTGCGGGTCAGCACCACCAGCAGGGTGCCGTTGATGCCGCCGACCTGCTCGATCAGCACCCGGTGGGTGTAGGCGGGGTCGACGATCGAGTCGCGCTCGGGATTGTGCGGGCGGATGAACGCGATGGCCGGGCGCGATTTCCCGGCGGCGGGTTTGGCCAGCGCCCGCAGATCGTCCACGGCACCGCCCGCCACGATCGCCTTGAACTGCGCCTCGATCAGGCCGTTGCTCGCGACGTCGCGGTTGAAGATCTTCTGCTCCAGCACATCGCTCACCGCGCGCTTCAGCCCGACGACGCGAATGCCCGGCGGCGAACTCCCGTAGTCGATGAATCGGTCACGGCGCGTGTAGGTTTCGGCGATGAAGCGCAGGGTACGGCTCTCTCGGGCGCCCGGCATCCAGCCGGTCCAGCGCAGCAGTTCCTCGCCCTGGTCGCGGCTTTCCGGGCGGACCGCGTCCAGGTTGATCGGCGTGCAGTCCAGGATCACCCCTGTCAGCCTCTTCGGGCTGCCGGTATGGATGTGCTTGCCGACCTCGAGCGCGATCACTCCGCCCATGCTGTGCCCGACCAGCACGATGTTGTCGATGTTCGCGGCGTCGGTGACCTTGACGATCAGGTCGCTGATCACCTTGATGTCGATACCGGTGTTGTCGTAGCGCACCGCCCACACCGAACCCAGCTGGCCCAGCGACGGCAGCGCGCGGGCGGTCTCGGAGGCGTCGAGTGAGCCCAGTCCGACCAGGTCGAAGACCGCGGTGTTGCGCACCTGCGGGGTGGCGGGGGCGGCGATCGGGAAGACCGCGGGTTCGGTGCGGGCCAGGCGCGCCCGTTCCGGGGCGATGTCGCCGGCCCAGTACTGGGCGAACAGGGTCAGGACCACGATCGGGGCGATGACCAGCCGCAACAGCACCAGGCGGGTGCGGCGCAGCGTCTTCCAGCCGTACCCCAGCCCGGTCTCGGCCAAGCGGGCTTTCCGCCGCGCATCGTCGTAGTCGGCGACGGTGGACGGGTGCCGGTCCGCAACAAGCATCCCTATCCACTGTAGGGGCATCCCGGCCCCGATGATCATCAGCCGGGCCCGACCTGTGTCGGTTCAGCCGAGGTAGCGCGCGGACCAGTCGGGCAGGAACCAGCTCGGGGCGGTGTCGGCGAATCGCTCGGGCGCCCAGCGGCCCGCGCCCTCGGGGAGGACGCCGACGATGTCCACTCCGGTGACCGACGGCAGGTCGGTGCGGTTGCATTCGGAGGCGATATCCGGTGCGGTAGGCCAGGATCCGATCACCAGACCGGCGCAGCGCACGCCCGCCGCGGCGAGGGCGCGGGTGGTGAGTTCGCTGTGGTTGAGGGTGCCCAGACCCGCGGCAGCGACCACCAGCACGGGGGCGCCGAGCTTCTGCGCCAGGTCGAGCAGGGTGAACTCCCCGATCCTGACCAGCAGTCCGCCCGCGCCCTCGACCAGGGTGAGATCGGCGTCGGAGAGGGAGTCGACCGCGGCCACCGTTTCCGCCAGCGTCAGCAGCGGCCGCCCGCAGCGGCGGGCGGCGGTGTCGGGAGCCAAAGGCTCTGGGTAGCGGGCCAATTCGAGGGTTCGGGTGACTCCGGCGAGCCGCTGCACCTCGGCCAGATCGCCGGGTTCGCCGGGTTCGACGCCGGTCTGGGCCGGTTTGCACACCGCCACCGTGCGTCCGGCCGCCCGGGCCGCGGCGGCCAATGCGGCCGTGGTCACGGTCTTACCGACCTCGGTGGAGGTGCCGGTCACGATCAGGAAACTCACGCTTCATGCCTCCTTCCGTCGAGTTGCCGCTCTCGACTCGGCCAGGACGTCGCCGAGAACGGTTGCGATGGTGGCCATTTCGGCGTCGGTGAGATCCGCCCGGGCGGTGAGCCGCAAGCGCGAGGTGCCCTCGGGGACCGACGGGGGGCGGAAGCAGCCGACGCTCAGGCCCCGGGCACGGCAGGCCTGGGCGGCGTCGTAGGCGAGCTGGGCCTGCCCGAGCACCACCGACACCACCGCCGAATCCGGTTGCGGCGCCTCGGCGATGCGGGCGATTTCGGCGGCGCGGGTCAGGACGCGGCCCGCCATCTCCGGTTCGCGGCGCAGCAGGCGCAGGGCGGCGCGGGCGGCGCCGACGGCGGCGGGTGCGAGGCCGGTATCGAAGATGAACGTGCGCGCGGAGTCGATGAGATGCGCGCGCACCCGCTCATCGGCGAGCACCGCTCCGCCTTGGGCGGCAAGGGCTTTCGACAGGGTCGCGGTGATCACCAGATCCGGTTGGCCCGCCAGGCCGAGCTCGTGGACCAGGCCGCACCCGCCCGCGCCGCGCACACCGATGCCGTGTGCCTCGTCGACGACCAGTACCGCACCGTTCGCCCGCACCACCCGGTGCAGTTCGACCAGCGGCGCGAGGTCCCCGTCGGCGCTGAACACCGAATCGGTGACGACCAGCGCCCGCTCCTCGCTGCGCTGCGCCAGCAGCCGATCCACCGCCTCGACATCACCGTGCGGCGCGACCTCCACCCGCGCCCGCGACAACCGGCAGGCGTCCACCAGGGAGGCGTGGCTCCCCGCGTCGGACACCACCAGCGCGCCGCGCCCGGACAGTGCGGTCACCACCCCGAGGTTGGCGGCGTATCCGGACGCGAACACCAGCCCCGCCTCGGCGCCGACGAATTCCGCCAGTTCGGCCTCGAACTGCTCGTGCTCGAGGGTCGTCCCGGTCACCAGCCGCGATCCGGTGGCCCCGGCACCCCACTTGCGCACCGCCTCGACCGCCCCCTCGATCACCTCCGGATGCCGGGAAAGCCCCAGGTAATCGTTGGAAGCCAGATCGATCAGCCCCGTCTCCGGCGCCCGCGCCCGCAGCTCCCGCCGCAGCCCGTCCCGCACCCGCCCGGCGGCCCGCACGTCCAACCAGCTCAACGGATCACTCACAGGTGAAGAGCATACTTGAACGCCGTTCAGGAGCAAGCCGGACGCCCTAGCCGCACCCCTTCTTGCCATCCGCACCCCGTACAGACGGTCGCAAGGGGTGCGGATGGGAAGAAGGGGTGCGGCTATGCAGCGGCCTCACGTTCCCGACGCACCCCGTCTTTGGTTAGTGCGGGGGATTCCAGTCGAGGACGGGCGCGAGGGCGCGTAAGGCGATCCGGTTGGGGGTCAGGCGGACGGTGAGGTTGCGGGCGAGGGTGGCGGGTGGGAAGGACCATTGGGCGGCGAATCCTGCGCGGCGGGAGCGGCGGACGATGGACTGCGTGCGCGGGCGGCGGAGGCGGTCGTAGGCGGTGAGGGCGGTGTCGACGGGGTGGCGGTCGAGCAGGGCGGCGAGGGTGACGGCATCCTCGAGGGCTTGATTGGCGCCCTGGCCGAGGTTGGGGGTCATGGTGTGGGCGGCGTCGCCGAGGAGGGCGACGCGGCCGCGGACGTAGGTGGGCAGGTCGGGGAGGTCGTAGATGTCGTGGCGCAGGACAGTTTCCGGATCGACGGCGTCCAACAGGGCGGGGATCGGATCGTGCCAGGAACCGAATCGCCGTACCACTTCGGCGTATTCGCCGTGCGGACCGCGCTGACCGGCAGGGGCGTCGGCGACGGCGAACATGTACACCCGCCCATCGGCCAGCGGCAGAATGCCGAAACGCTCTCCGCGGCCCCAGCTTTCGCCACCGCTGTGGATCTCGGCCACCGGCCGGGTAACCATCCGCCACGAGGTGTATCCGGCGTACCGCAGACCGCGAGCCTGCGGCCACAGCGATCGCCGCACAGCGCTGTGCGCGCCGTCGGCACCGACCACCAGGTCGGCACGTGTGCTGCCGCCGCTG
Source organism: Nocardia transvalensis (assembly GCF_015477765.1). GTDB lineage: Bacteria > Actinomycetota > Actinomycetes > Mycobacteriales > Mycobacteriaceae > Nocardia > Nocardia transvalensis_A. The sequence goes on from NZ_JADLQQ010000005.1 coordinate 270,920, forward strand.
TGCACGACCTTCGCCCCGGAGCCGTCCTGCTCCACCGATTCGACGGTGATCCCCAGGCGCAGAACGTCTTCCGGAATCGCCTCGTGCAGGATGGAGAACAGGTCGGCACGGTGGATGGCGACCACCGCCCCGTGCCGGCGGGCCACTTCGTCGGTATCGGTTTTCGACAACCAGCGGCCGGTACTGTCGCGAATCCCACCCTCGACATTGATGAGGGCCCGGCGGCGCACCTGCTCACCCAGCCCCAATTCCGCCAGCGCCCGCACACCGTTGGACCACAGGCTCAGCCCCGAACCGACCTCCCCGATCTCGGGCGCCTGCTCCAGAACCCGCACCTGCCGTCCGCACCGCAGCAACGCGAGCGCCGTCGCCAAACCCCCGATCCCGCCTCCGACCACAACCACCGGCTCCCGGTCTTCCATGCCGTCCTCCCGCGCTCTGCCGTCAGCTTCTCACGCCGATCAAACCAGGACGGTGGCCGGTGTTCTGCCGTTCAAGCGCTGGCCGCAGCGATCACCCCGGCGGCAATGCGGTCCACCTCTTCGGCGGTGCTGATGAACGGCGGCATGGTGTAGATCAGATTGCGGAACGGCCGCAGCCACACCCCGGATTCGACGGCGGCGTGGGTGGCCTTGCGCATATCCACCGGGCGGTCGAGTTCGACGACGCCGATCGCGCCCAGTACGCGCACGTCGACCACGCCCGGAATCTCCTGCGCCGCAGCCAATCGGGCGGTCAACCCGGCCTCGATGCCCGCAACCTCGGCCTTCCAGTCCCGCGCCTGCAGCAATTCGATGGAGGCGACGGCCACCGCGCAGGCGAGCGGATTGCCCATGAAGGTCGGTCCGTGCATCAGGGCACCGTGTCCGGCACTGATGGTTTCGGCGATCCTCGCCGTACACAGCGTGGCGGCCAGGGTCAGATAGCCGCCCGTGATCGCCTTGCCCAGGCACATCACATCCGGGCGCACGCCCACCCGGTCGGCGGCGAAAAACGTTCCGGTGCGGCCGAATCCGGTGGCGATCTCGTCGAATACCAGCAGCACGTCATGCTCGTCGCAGATCCGGCGCAGGTCGGTCAGGTACGCCGGATGATGGAACCGCATACCGCCCGCACCCTGCACGATCGGCTCGACGATCACCGCCGCCACCTCGTCGGCGCGGGCCGCCAGCAGCCGCTCGAGCTCCGCGACATACTGCGGCTCATAGTCTTTCGGCGGCATCGGCGCGAAGATCTGCTCGGTCAGCACGTCGGTCCACAGCGAGTGCATGCCGCCGTCGGGATCGCACACGCTCATCGGGGTGAAGGTGTCACCGTGATAGCCGCCCCGCCAGGTGAACAGCCGACGCTTCTCCGGCCGCCCCAGCGCCCGCCAGTACTGCAGGCACATCTTCGCGGCCACCTCGACCGACACCGAACCGGAGTCGCACAGGAACACCTTGTCCAGTCCGGGCGGGGTGAGTTCGACCAGCAGCTGCGCCAGCCGGGCCGCGGGCTCATGGGTCAGGCCGCCGAACATGACGTGGCTCATCCGCTGCGCCTGCGCCACCAGGGCGGCATCGAGCACCGCGTGCCGGTAGCCGTGCACCGCCGCCCACCACGAACTCATGCCGTCGATCAGCTCGCGCCCGTCGGCCAGGGTGAGGCGGGCGCCGGAGGCGGAGGCCACGACCAGCGGCTCGGTACCGGCCGGGAAGCCACCGTAGGGGTGCCAGAGGTGGGCGGCGTCGAGTGCGGTGATTTCTTCGGAGGTCAGGGTCACGGGGATCCTTCACGACGCGGGCTTGAACGCCGTTCAAGTTACCACTTCACCCCTCGAAACCGCTCCGCGATCGGGAATCCCGCGGTAACCTTTGACTTAGTCAAAGGATTGGAGCCGACATGACCGCCGTCACCGACCCCGACGTCGACGCCGAGCATGTGGCCGCGGTACGCGAATTCAATCGCCGCTACACGCGCCTGATCGGAGTTCTGCAGGAACACCTCGTCGACAGCGACTTCTCCCTCACCGAGGCACGAATTCTGTTCGAGCTGGCCCACTTCGGCCCCCTCGAGGTGGTCACCCTGCGCCAGAATCTCGATCTGGATCCGGGCTACCTCAGCCGCATCCTGTCCCGCTTCGAGGAGGCCGGACTGGTACTGCGGCAGCGGTCCGAACACGACGGGCGGCGGCAACTGGTGCAGCTGACCGACCTGGGCCGCGGCGTATTCACCGACCTCGACGGCCGGTCCAGCCGCGCCGTCGCCACCCTGCTCGGCGGTCATCCCCCGACCGCCCGCCATCGCCTCGTCAACGCCATGCACACCATCGAACGCATCCTCGACGGCCGCGCCGCGGCCGAATTCACCATCCGCGACCCCCGTCCCGGCGACTACGGCTGGGTCGTGCAGAGCCACGCGGCCCTCTACGCCGCCGAATACGGCTGGGACATCAGCTACGAGGCGCTGGTCGCCCGCATCGTCGCCGACTACCTGGAAACCCGGGAGCCACACACCGAACGGGCGTGGATCGCCGAACGCGACGGCGAACCGATCGGCAGCGTGTTCTGCGTCCGCGAGGACGACACCACCGCCCGGCTGCGCCTGCTGCTGGTCGAACCGTCGGCCCGCGGCCTCGGGGTCGGTAGCGCCCTGGTCGGCGAATGCCTGCGCTTCGCCACCGATGCCGGATACCGCAGCATGGTCCTGTGGACCAACGACGTCCTCACCGCGGCGCGGCGCATCTACGAACGCGCGGGCTTCGAGTTGATCGAATCCGAGCCACACCACAGTTTCGGCAAGGATCTCGTCGGGCAGACGTGGCGGCGGTCGCTGGTGTGAGGTCGCGAATTGCACGCCCGTACCGAACCGATCCCATATTCACGTAGGACCGGCACTCTCGCCCCACCCGCACCGGTTCGTCGGAGGTGGCGGTTAGTGTCGGTGGCATGGTTCAGCCCGACGCAACCGGTGATGCGGCGCCGCTCGGCGTCTGGCCCGGTACCGCCTATCCGCTCGGGGCCACCTACGACGGGGCGGGCACGAACTTCTCCGTCTTCTCCGAGGTCGCCGAGCGGGTGGAGCTGTGCCTGATCGACGACGCGGGGGCCGAGACGCGGATACCGCTGGAGGAGGTCGACGGCTACGTCTGGCACGCCTACGTGCCGACCATCGCCCCCGGCCAGCACTACGGCTTCCGGATGCACGGGCCCTACATCCCCGAGCGCGGTTTACGCTGCGACGCAAGCAAACTGCTGCTCGACCCGTACGGTAAGGCCTTCGCGGGCGATTTCGACAACGATCCCTCGCTGCACACCTACGGCCTGGATTCGCTGGGCCACACCATGACCGGCGTGGTGATCAACCCGTTCTTCGACTGGGCCGACGACCGCGCCCCCAAACGCCCCTACCACGAGACCGTCATCTACGAGGCCCACGTGAAGGGCATGACGATGACCCATCCGCTGGTCCCGGAGGAACAGCGCGGCACCTACGCGGGCATTGCACACCCGGCGATCATCGAACACCTGAAAGCATTGGGCGTCACCGCGATCGAGCTGATGCCGGTGCACCAGTTCGTCCACGACCGGATGCTGCTGGACCGGGGGCTGCGAAACTACTGGGGCTACAACAGTTTCGGATATCTGGCCCCGCACCACGAATACGCCTCGGATCGGCGCCCCGGCGCCGCGGTCACCGAATTCAAGGCCATGGTGCGCGCCCTGCACGCCGAGGGCATCGAGGTGATCCTCGACGTGGTCTACAACCACACCGGCGAGGGCAACCATCTGGGCCCGACCATCTGCCTGCGCGGCATCGACAACGCCGCCTACTACCGGCTGATGGAGGACGATCCCGCGCACTACATGGACTACACCGGCACCGGCAACAGCCTCAACGTGCGCCACCCGCACACCCTGCAGCTGATCATGGATTCGCTGCGGTACTGGATCCTGGACATGCACGTCGACGGCTTCCGTTTCGACCTGGCCGCCACCCTGGCTCGCGAATTGCACGATGTGGACCGGCTTTCCACCTTCTTCGATCTGGTGCAGCAGGACCCGGTGGTGAGTCAGGTGAAGCTGATCGCCGAACCGTGGGACGTCGGCGAGGGTGGCTATCAGGTCGGCAACTTCCCCGGCCTGTGGACCGAATGGAACGGCAAATACCGCGACACCGTGCGCGACTACTGGCGCGGCGAGCCGTCGACCCTGGGCGAGTTCGCCTCCCGGCTGACCGGCTCGTCGGATCTGTACGAGGCCACCGGGCGCCGCCCCAGCGCCAGCATCAACTTCGTCACCGCCCACGACGGGTTCACGCTGCGGGATCTGGTGTCCTACAACGAGAAACACAACGAGGCCAACGGCGAGGACAACCGCGACGGCGAAAGCCACAACCGCTCCTGGAACTGCGGCGTCGAGGGGCCCACCGACGATCCGGAGGTGCTGGCGCTGCGGGAACGCCAGAGCCGCAACATGATCGCCACGCTGGCGCTGTCGCAGGGCACCCCCATGCTGTTGCACGGCGACGAGATGGGGCGCACCCAGAACGGCAACAACAACGCCTACTGCCAGGATTCACCGCTGTCGTGGATGGATTGGACGCTGGCGCAGAAGAATGCCGACCTGCTGGAGTTCACCCGCAATGCGATTGCCCTGCGCACCGACCACCCGGTGTTCCGTCGGCGGCGCTTCTTCGACGGGCGCCCCGACTCCGGCCACGACCGTCCCGGCGACATCGCCTGGCTCACCCCGTCCGGCGAGGAGATGACCGCCGCCGACTGGGACTCCGGGTTCGGCCGCTCCCTGGCGGTATTCCTCAACGGCGACGCCATCGGGGAGCCGGGCCCGCGTGGGGAACGCATCACAGACGACTCGTTCCTGCTGTGCTTCAATGCCCACGACGCACCGATCGGCTTCACCCTCCCGGGCGCCGACTTCGGCGACCGGTGGTCGGTGGCGCTGGACTGCTCGACACCCACCGGGGAGACCGAGGCCGACTACCTCGCCGCGGCCACGGTCGAGGTACCCGCGCGCTGCCTGCTCGTCCTCCGCCGTACATGATCGATACGAGATGACAGACAACCCGTTGCCCGACCAGCTCACCAGCCCCATCGGCCGGCAGACGTCGGTCCGCAGTACCTACCGGTTACAGCTGCGGCCCGACGCGCTGACCTTCGCCGACGCCCGCACGATCGCGGAGTACCTGCAGCAGTTGGGCATCTCGCACCTGTACCTGTCGCCGATCATGACCGCCGCGCACGGCTCGACGCACGGCTACGACGTCACCGATCCGACCACGGTCTCGGCGGCACTGGGCGGACCGGCCGGGCTCAAGGCGCTGTCGGACGAGCTGCGCAGCCGCGGCATGGGGCTGATCGTCGATCTGGTGCCCAACCACGTGGGCGTGGCCGATCCGCGGCAGAACCCGTGGTGGTGGGATGTGCTGCGCAACGGCAAGCAGTCCCAGTTCGCGCACTTGTTCGATATCGACTGGAGTCCGGGCAACGGGGCGGGCGGGCGGCTGGCGCTGCCGGTGCTGCAGAGCGAGAACGACCCGGCCGCGCTGACCGTCGACCGCAGCGGGCCCGAGCCCATGCTCGCCCTGCACGACCTGCGGTTTCCCATCGCCCCCGGCACCGACGGCGAGAATGCGCTGCGCATCCACGACAAGCAGCACTACCGGCTGGTCAGCTGGAAGGCCGGGATCTGCACCTACCGGCGCTTCTTCGCGGTGTCGAGCCTGGCCGCGATCCGGCAGGAGGATCCGGCGGTGTTCGAGCTCACCCATCGGGAACTCATCGCCTGGTGTGAGCACGACCTCATCGACGGGGTGCGGGTGGACCATCCCGACGGGCTGGCCCAGCCGGCCGCCTACCTGGCGAAACTGCGCCGCATCCTCGGGCCGAAGCGGCTGCTGCTGGTGGAGAAGATCCTCTCCGATCGCGAACCGCTGGATGCCACGCTGCCGATCGACGGCACCACCGGTTACGAGGCGCTGAACGTCCTCGGCGGCGTTCTCATCGATCCGAGCGGGGAGGCCACGCTCACCGACCTGTCGCGCGAGGTGTGCGGGCACGGCAGCGACCGGGAGTGGTTCGCCGACAACGAGCATCGCATCAAGCGCGCGGTGGCCGAGAAACTGCTGGTGCCCGAGGTGCGCAGGCTGGTCGCGGCGATCAAGCGCGACGCGAATGCCGACGACTTCGACACGATGGCCCTGACCAACGCCACCATCGAGGTGCTGTCGTTCGTCCCGGTCTATCGGACCGACTACGCGCCGCTGGCCGGGATGCTCGCCGCGGTGGTGGCCGAGGTCGAGCGGCGCAACGGGGAGCTGGCAGCACCGCTGTCGGTGCTGGTGAGCGCGCTGGGGGTCGGCGGCGAGGCGGCGGTGCAATTCCAGCAGGTGTGCGGTGCGGTGACCGCCAAGGCCGTCGAGGACACCATGTTCTATCAGGCGGCCCGGCTGGTGTCGCTGCAGGAGGTGGGCGGCGATCCGGGCCGATTCGGGCGCTCGCTGCTGGAATTCCATCTCGCCAACGCCGAACGCGCGCATCGCTGGCCCGCCTCGATGACCACGCTGTCCACCCACGACACCAAGCGCGGTGAGGATGTGCGCGCCCGGATCGGGGTGCTGTCGCAGCTGGCCGACACCTGGTCGCAGGCGGTGACGGCGTGGAACGACATCACTCCCCCACCCGACGGCGCGACCTCACTGTTCCTGTTGCAGAACATGTTCGGCGTCTGGCCCGCCGACGGGCGACCCGCCGCCGCGGTGCCCGGGCTGCGGGAGCGGCTGCATCTGTTCGCGGAGAAGGCCGTTCGCGAGGCGGGCACCAAATCCTCCTGGGAGGAGCCCGATCTCGACTTCGAGGCGGAGCTGCACGGCTGGATCGACGCGGTGATCGACGGCCCGGTCGGCGCGGAACTCGCCGAGCTGGTGGCCCAGCTGTCCCCGCACGCCTGGTCGGATGCGCTGGCGCAGAAGCTGTTGCAGCTGTGCGGGCCCGGCATCCCCGATCTCTACCAGGGCTGCGAGCTGTGGGAGGACTCGCTGGTCGATCCGGACAACCGCCGTCCGGTCGACTTCGGGCAGCGGCTGGCGATGCTGCAAACGCTGACCGGCACACCGGAATTGGATTCCTCGGGCGCGGCCAAGATGTGGGTGGTGGCCTATGCGCTGTGGCTGCGCCGCGAACGCCCCGATTGCTTCGTCGGCGGCAGCTACCTTCCGCTGTTCGCCACCGGCGAGCAGGCCGGGCATCTGGTCGCCTACGCCCGCGGCCGCCTCGGCGAGCCACCGCAGGTGATCGTGGCCGCCACCCGCCACAGCGTCGCCCTGAACGACACCGGCTGGGGCGACACCACGCTGAACCTCCCCCAGGGCATCTGGACCGACCGCCTCACCGGCCAGACATTCAGCGATCGAGTCAGGCTGGAGAAGATGTTCACCCGCCTGCCCGTGGCCCTGCTCGTGAGGTGACACGCCGGGCGCGACACGCGGAAAACCACCTGGTCCATTTTGTGACTGATGTGACATAGCATCAGGCGCTGCAAGCCGCACCATCGTCGCGTTCGGCAGGAGGCAGCTCGATGGAGTTCGGTATCCGTGCGCGCCGGGTGGCGCTGGGCTGCTGTGTGGTGGCCACCGTGGTCGGGTCGATGGCGTGCCCGGCGTCGGCGACTCCGCAGCCCCAGGATGTGCCACTGCCCCCGGAGCTGGTCGAGGCGCTGCAGCGCGATCTGAAGATCGGCGCGCAGCAGTACCTCGAGCGCACCCGGAACGCGCAGCGGTTGGCCGACTTCGCCCGCATCGCCCGAGTGGCGCACCCGACCGTCTTCGCCGGTGTCCGCATGGACGGCGACCGGCCCATCGTCTCGCTGACGAACGGGACCAGCAGCTCCGTCGCCCGCAAGTCGGCCGAGCAGGCCGGCTTCATCGTCGAAACCGTCGCCCAGAGCGAGGCGGCGCTGCGCGAGCGGCGAATTGCGTTCCAACGCTGGCTGTCGCGCCAGCCCGCGACACTGGCCGAGTCCGTGATCGGTTACGCCGTCGACGTGGTGCACAACACCGTCACCGTCCGGGTGACCAAGGACGTGCAGTTCCCCAGCGAAGCGGGGCCCGTCCGCTCGATCGCGGCGATCGCACCGACCACGGGGCCGTTCAGCGGTTCGCCCATCAGTCGGTCGACGCCCGACAGCCTCTCCGGTGAGGCCGTCTTCGGAGGCCAGCCCTACGCCTTCGACTTCAACGGCCGGACGGGCAAGTGTTCATTCGGTTTCAACGGCACCGACGCTGCGGGCAACGCGGTGAATCTCACTGCAGGACACTGCAATCCCGACAATCTGTTGCCCCCGGGCGAGAAGCCGACGGAACCCCGCCAGGTGTTCGAAACGTCGTTCGACGCGAAGGACAAGCGGCGTGGCGACCCCCTCGGCTCCTTCGAGAAGTCCAATCTCGGGCCGCACGACTACGCGGTCATCCGCATCGCCGACTCGCAGGCGCACCGTTTCCGGAACAACATGGTGACCACCCGTCGGATCACGGTGCCCGGCCCGTTGACCAGCGGCTCGGGGTCGGGCAGCGGTATCCGTCCACCCACCAGCAGCAGTGAGGGACTGCTGGGCCCCCTGCCCGCCGCCATCCGCATCGACGGGACGATGGACCCGGTGGTCGGCGCCACCGTCTGCAAGGCCGGACTGCGGACCGGTTACACCTGCGGCATGGTCATCGAGACCGACCTGACCCTCGATGTCCGGCAGCGGCCCGAGGACCCGAAGCCCGCGCACCTGGAGCACATGTTCGCCGCCAATGTGTGCGGCCAGCACGGCGACAGCGGCGGGCCGATCTTCGCCGGTACGAAGGCCGTCGGCGTCAACAGCGCTGTCGCCATGGACCCCACCGCACCCGAGGACGGCTGCGGCTTCCTGGCCCTGCTCGTCGGTCAGCCGATCAACCCGGTGCTGCAGGCCAATCCGGGCTTGACCGTGCGAACCAACTGAGTCAGACCACCGCGGGCTCGGATACCTCCCGCGCCATCTCGGTGATGGGGCTGGTCTCGATCTTCTCCACCGGAAGCGGCTGGCCCACTTCGCGCTGCCACCGCTCCACATTCGGCGGACGGTATTCGGCGCAGGGCTCGGCGGTGGAGGCCAGCGCCACCCGATGCGCCTCCGGATCGCCCAGGCGCCGCCATGAACCCGGGTAGAACCGCCGGTTGAACGGACGGCACACGGTCCCGATCAGATTCAGGATCCGGTACAGCGGGGTCAGTGAATTGTGCGGGGTCACCGAGTTGTCGAAGGTCGGGCCGAAGGCGATGAGCCGCTCCAGCCGTTCCCGATCGAACTGCAACCCCTGCTGCTCGGCCTCGCCGACCATCCACCGCAGGGTGATATCGGACAGGCGGCTGTCGGGATAGCCGCCGCCGATGTCGGTGTGCACTCCCTTGAACCACACCTGCTTGACCCGATCGGGCCGCTGCTCCTGGACACCGGCCTCGTCGGTGATCTCCCACAGGCAGGGCGCGAAGGCGCGGCGGCGCTCGTTGATGGCCAGCGCCTGGCGGGCGCAGTGCACGATCGGTGACAGCCGCACGTCGTGGAAGCGGTGGCGCCATGAGGTCACCACCGGCATGCCCAGCGCGCCGACGGTGTCGAACACCCCGATGAACTTGATCGGCACCGGGTAATGGGAGTGCTGCTCACGGAACTGCACCCACTCGCACGGATCCGGATCGTCGGGATGCCGCTTGCGCTGCCGGTAGATCTTCAGCGCCCGCGGGTACTGCTTGGCGATCATCGCGTCGGCGGTCAGCAGCCCGAGGCGGTTGATCATGCCCGCGAGGCTGCGCGCGGTGTAGGCGCCGCGGCTGAAGCCGAAGATGAAGATCTCGTCGCCGGGTTCCCAGTTCAGCGCCAGCTGCCAGTACATCGTGGACAGGTTCGCATCCAGCCCCAGCCCGAACGCCCCACCGAGCAGTTTGTCCGCCAGATAGCCCTGGGAGCCGGGCCCATCGGCGTAGAACACTCGCTGCTCCACCGGCTTCCCGGTGCGCAGAGTGGTGTTCAGCCGGACCGATTCCGCGATTTTGACGATATTCGACACCGTGGGATTGGATTCGGAACCCCAGGTGCCGTCACAGCACACCACCAGACGTTTCATGAGCAGATCCTCCCGCCCCGTATCTCCGGGATCGCGCGTAGCCAACTACCCGAATATCGGGACGCCGGTACGCAGGCGTTAATAGTCTCGCCCGATCGGTTTCGCCGTGCTCACGGTTTTCTCACGAACGAACCGGCATCGTGATCCTCGCGCCCTTACGGCGTCCGCTGAGGTGAATGCTCGGGTTCCGGTTCGATGCCGCGGCGGCGCAGGTCTGCCCCCGACAATAGGGGCCACCCTTTGCGCAGGACGTGATCGAGCCAGATGCCGCAGGCCTGGGACGTGAGTACCGCGGTCAGGACCAGGGTGGTGAAGAACGGGGCATTGATAATGCCGGCGTCGAAGGCGACGGAGGCCATCACTGGAGCCGAGGGTGGCGGCGGCGATGGCGGTCGCCACCGACAGCACGCCCTCTCAGCGTCTGCGCTGCGGCCGGAAGATCTCGGCGCGGCCGAGTTCAGGGCCCGCGACGCAGAGTTCGATATCCCCCGAGTGGTGGGTGCAAGGGTCGATGAGAGTGCCCTGATGCCAAGCGTTCCGAGACGACTGGACCAAGGTTCGGCGGGACCCCGGCCACCCGGGTGTGATGCCGGGTGGCCGTTCGATGCCGGTGACTAGCCCTGGTAGGGCTGGACGGTGAAGCGGAGTTCGCCGGATTCGGGGATGTGGGGGGCGGCGACGGAGACGGTGGCGGCGAAATTGCCGTAGCCGGGGTTGAAGATGGCGCCGGGGCCGCTGTTGCCCCAGAAGCCGGGGCCGTTGGCGATTTGGGTGAAGCTGCCCGCCTGGCCGTTGTCGAGATTGCGCCAGTTCAGTGTGATGGGGAGTGAGCATGGGCCGACGCCCAGCAGATTCGCGCCGACGGTGAAGGCCGCCGCGCCCGGATAGGCATTGCCGTTGACCGAGGTGTCGACGATGGCGACACAGGGGCCGTTCGCCAAGGAGTAGACGGTGGTGAACTTGCCGCCGTTCGGGTCGGCGGAAGCCGGTGCGGCGGTGGCGATTACGGCCGCGGTGGAGACGGCGGCAGCGGCGGACAGGGCACTCACGGATCGAACTGAACGCATCATTACCCCCAAGTGGTTGGTGATGGTCATGTCGTTGTGACGCATCGCTCACGCTACCAGTGGGGCCGACAGTCGTGATCACGCGCACAGCGACCGATAGGGGTCTGCGGCCGACGGGTCGCTGCGGTGCAACGGCTGTGAACCACCCGACAACCCATGCACAACAGGCATGACTCCCACTGTCGAACATGGCCTCTCCGAGATCGCACGAAATCCGCGACGTGCCGCTGCATCGCCGAGATTCATTGGGTGAACACCGAATACGCGACCGGGGGACTGTACGGCCACTCAGCTTTCAGTCTGCAGATTCATATGCGTATTTGGCGTTAATCCAAGCTACAACACACTCGTGAGCACACTCACAGCAACATTATTTCCATCTGGGCGCTAATCTCTTCACAGCTGGACGGCCGACCAGTTGTTATTCGAGACATGTGCTTCGCGCACGAAATTCCAAAGGCAACACCATGAGAGTTCTTCGCCGCATGCCCCGGACCGCGGCGATCGCCGCAATGGCCGCAATGATCGCCCTCGGTCCGGTCACCGGCACCGCCCTTGCCGATTCCGGCTCCCATTCCTCCGATACCGTCGGCTACGGGCCGATATTCACCGACGAAGCGGTCGCCTTCGTGTACGGGCTGGCCAATCCCGATGTCGCACCCCAGGGCTCCAACAACTGGGCGTGTAAGCCGGATGCGGCCCACCCCCGCCCGGTCGTGCTCGTGCACGGCACCTGGGCCAGCGCCTTCGGCGCCTATTCCTACATGTCACCGCAGCTGGCCAAGGCCGGATACTGCGTATTCACCTTCAATTACGGCCGCGCCGACTCCCCCGGCAAAGGTCTGGTCCAGCCGACCATCGGGGCCACCGGCTCCATCGAGGATTCTGGGAAACAGTTGGCCGCCTTCGTCGATCGCGTCCTGGCCGCCACGGGTGCCGACCGAGTGGATATGATCGGCCATTCCCAGGGCGGTGTGGTCGCCCGGCAGTATCTGAAATTCGACGGTGGCGCCGACCCCGCCGACCCGTCCCGCAACAAGGTGAAACACCTCATCACCTTCGGCGCCACCAATCACGGCACCACAATGAGCGGACTGGGTAATCTGCTCGGAATCATCAAGGCACGCACGGGAACCGATATCACCCAGCCGACCGAGGATCTGATCGGTCATGCGGGAATCCAGCAATTGATCGGTTCACCCGTCCTGACGAAACTCAATGCCGGCGGCGACACCGTTCCCGGCGTCGACTACACCATCGTCGCCGACGACCTGGACGAGGTCTCCACTCCCGATACCCGCACTTTCCTCACCGCGGGACCGGGCGCCACGGTCGACAACGTCACCCTGCAGGACGGCTGCCCGATCGACACCTCCGACCACAACTCGATGCTCTACTCCCCCAGAGCCGTGTCCATCGCCCTGCACGCCCTGGACCCGGTGGCGCACCCGAATTCGGTCTGCACCACCAATCCGTGGCTGCTGTGACCCTGCAGGCGTGAGGTGGATCCCTGCGCCGCGACCCTAGGGGGCCGCGGCGCGGGGAAACCGAGGGACGGCCACGCAAGGAAACGAGGGACGGCCACGCAGGGAACGAGGGCGGGCCGCGCAGGGGAACGAAGGCGGGCCACGCAGGGGAACGGGCCGCGCAGGGGAACGGGCCGCAGGGAGGTGAGCCAGAAGGCGCAGCGGGACGAGAAGGGGTGCGCAGCGGAAGTCATTGTGGCGGTGGTGGTTCCGAGGAATGGGGTGCTCGCGGCTTGCGGCGGCCGACACGCTGAGGTGCGACACGCCGATCTTGGTGCCGGGGTGACCAGGGGCGTGAGCTATACCATGCGGCGGTTCGGCGGGTCGCCAGCGTGGCGGGCCGTTCTCGTCGGTGGGTGCCTCTAGAATCCGATGGCGTGTCAGCCTCGTCGGGATCTTTCGTCCATCTCCACAACCACACCGAGTACTCCATGCTCGATGGTGCGGCGAAGATCACGCCCCTGTTCAAGGAGGCCGAGCGGCTGGGGATGAGCGCGGTCGGCATGACCGACCACGGAAACATGTTCGGTGCGTCGGAGTTCTACAACTCCGCCAAGAAGCAGGGCATCAAGCCGATCATCGGCATCGAGGCCTACATCGCCCCCGAATCCCGGTTCAACACCAAGCGCGTGCTGTGGGGCGATCCGAGCCAGAAGAGCGACGACGTCTCGGGCTCGGGTGCCTACACCCACATGACGATGGTCGCCGAGAACGCGACGGGCCTGAAGAACCTGTTCAGGCTGTCGTCGCTGGCCTCCATCGAGGGCCAGCTCGGCAAGTGGTCGCGTATGGACGCCGAGATCATCGCCCAGCACGCCGAGGGCATCATCGCCACCACCGGCTGTCCCTCGGGCGAGGTGCAGACGCGGCTGCGGCTGGGCCACGAGCGCGAGGCGCTGGAGGCGGCGGCCAAGTGGCAGGAGATCTTCGGCAAACAGAACTTCTTCCTCGAGATCATGGACCACGGCCTGTCCATCGAGCGCCGCGTCCGCGAGGGCCTGCTCGAGGTCGGCCGCAAGCTCGGCATCCCGCCGCTGGCCACCAACGACTGCCACTACGTCTACGAATCCGACGCCAAGAACCACGAGGCGCTGCTGTGCGTGCAGACCGGTAAGACGCTGTCGGATCCCACCCGCTTCAAATTCGACGGCAGCGGCTACTACCTCAAATCCGCCGCGGAGATGCGCGCCATCTGGGACGCGGAAGTCCCGGGCGCCTGCGACAACACGGTGCTCATCGGCGAGCGGGTGCAGTCCTACGACGAGGTGTGGACCCACCGCGACCGGATGCCGATCTTCCCGGTCCCCGAGGGCGAGACCCAGGCGACCTGGCTGCGCAAGGAGGTCTTCCGCGGCCTGGAGCGCCGGTTCCCGGGCGGCGTGCCCGACGAGTACGCCCGCCGCGCCGACTACGAGCTCAACGTCATCATCGAAATGGGCTTCCCGGCCTACTTCCTGGTGGTCGGCGACCTGATCAACCACGCCCGCGAGGTCGGCATCAATGTCGGCCCGGGCCGTGGTTCGGCGGCCGGTTCACTGGTCGCCTACGCCATGGGCATCACGAATATCGACCCGATCCCGCACGGCCTGCTGTTCGAGCGATTCCTCAATCCCGAACGCGTGTCGATGCCCGATATCGATATCGACTTCGACGATCGCCGCCGCGGCGAAATGGTCCGCTACGCCACCGAGAAGTGGGGCAGCGACCGGGTCGCCCAGGTGATCACCTTCGGCACCATTAAAACCAAAGCCGCGCTGAAGGATTCGGCGCGCGTGCAGTTCGGCCAGCCGGGCTTCGCGATCGCCGACCAGATCTCCAAGGCGCTGCCGCCGCCGATCATGGCCAAGGACATTCCGCTGTCGGGAATCATGGATCCCGAACACGAGCGGTACAAGGAGGCCGCCGAGGTCCGGGAGCTGATCAACACCAACCCGGACGTCGCCAAGATCTACGAGACCGCCCGCGGCCTCGAGGGCCTGATCCGTAACGCGGGTGTGCACGCCTGCGCGGTGATCATGTCCTCCGAACCGCTGATGGACGCCATCCCGCTCTGGAAGAGGGCCCAGGACGGGGCGATCATCACCGGCTGGGACTACCCGTCCTGTGAGGCCATCGGCCTGCTGAAGATGGACTTCCTGGGCCTGCGCAACCTCACCGTGATCGGTGACGCCCTGGACAACATCAAGGCCAACCGCGGCATCGACCTCGATATGGACAACCTGCCGCTGGACGATCCCGCGACCTACGAACTGCTCTCGCGCGGCGACACTCTGGGCGTGTTCCAGCTCGACGGCGGCGCCATGCGGGACCTGCTGCGCCGCATGCAGCCCACCGGCTTCGAGGACATCGTCGCGGTGCTCGCGCTGTATCGCCCCGGCCCGATGGGCATGAACGCCCACAACGACTACGCCGACCGCAAGAATGGGCGCCAAGAAGTCAAGCCCATCCATCCGGAGCTGGAAGAACCGCTGAAGGACATCCTGGCCGACACGTTCGGTTTGATCGTGTACCAGGAGCAGATCATGCAGATCGCGCAGAAGGTGGCCGGGTATTCGCTCGGTCGAGCAGACATTCTGCGCCGCGCGATGGGTAAGAAGAAGGCCGAGGTCCTCGAGGCGGAATTCGAGGGCTTCGAAAAGGGCATGCAGGAGAACGGCTTCTCCAAGCCCGCCATCAAGGCGCTGTGGGACACGATTCTGCCGTTCGCCGGATACGCGTTCAACAAATCGCACGCCGCCGGCTACGGCCTGGTGTCGTTCTGGACCGCCTACCTCAAGGCCAACTACAAGGCCGAATACATGGCGGCACTGCTCACCTCCGTCGGCGACGACAAGGACAAGGCCGCGGTCTATCTGGCCGATTGCCGTCGCCTCGGCATTCAGGTGCTGCCGCCCGATGTCAACGAGTCCGAGCACAACTTCGCATCGGTCGGCAACGACATCCGCTTCGGCCTGGGGGCGGTGCGCAATGTCGGCGCCAACGTGGTGGCCTCGATCATTCATGCGCGCAAGGAGAAGTCGAAGTTCACCGATTTCTCGGACTACCTCAACAAGATCGACACCATCGCCTGCACCAAGAAGGTCACCGAATCACTGATCAAGGCCGGTGCGTTCGACTCGCTCGGACATCCGCGCAAGGGTCTGATGCTGGTGCACTCCGATGCCATCGACGCGGTGATGGCCACCAAGAAGGCCGAGGCGATCGGTCAGTTCGACCTGTTCGGCGGCCTGGACGACACCGACGAATCGGTCGCCTCGGTGTTCAACGTCAAGGTGCCCGACGAGGAATGGGACACCAAACACAAGCTCGCACTCGAGCGGGAGATGCTGGGCCTCTACATTTCCGGGCATCCGCTCGACGGCGTCTCCCACGTGCTCGCCGCGCAGTCCGACACCCAGATCCCCACCATTCTCGAAGGGGACCTCAAGGACGGGTCGCAGGTCACCGTCGGCGGCATCCTGGCGTCGGTGACCCGGCGCGTCAACAAGAACGGGATGCCCTGGGCCTCCGCCCAATTGGAGGACCTGTCCGGTGGCATCGAGGTGCTGTTCTTCCCGCAGGCGTTCTCGGTGTACGGCATGGACGTGGTCGAGGACGCCATCGTGCTCGTGAAGGCACGGGTGTCGGTGCGCGACGACCGCATCTCGCTGATCGCCAACGATCTGGTGGTGCCCGACCTGTCGGCCATCGGCGTCGAGAAGCCGCTGGCGGTGACCATTCCGACCCGGCTGTGCACCCCCGACAAGGTGAACGCCCTCAAGCGCGTGCTGCGCAGCCACCCGGGCACGGCCGACGTCCACGTCCGCCACGTCGGCGCGCGCGAGAAGACGACGCTGCTGAAGCTCGACGACACCCTGCGGGTATCGCCGTCATCGGCGCTGATGGGTGATCTGAAAGCACTGCTGGGGCCCGGCTGCCTGACCCTCTGATCGGTCGACTACAGCCAGGTGGGATCGCCGAAGACGGCTCCGCTGTCGTCGACATCGGCGGATTTGGCGTAGACGTAGGCGAATTGGCGCAGGGTGACCGGGCCGGTGCACTGGTTGACGGTGAGGTGGAAGTCGCGCATCACGATCTGCACGGTCCGGCCCGGCGCCATCTCCTTCTGGCCGAGCGGAACCTCCTTCACCTCCCCGGCGGCCAGGCTCACCGTCAGCAGCGGCTGCGCCTGCACCTGGGCCTGCGGCAATCCGTTCTGTGTGCCGGGGGTGGTGACGCTGACCTGAGGGTTCAGGCCCAGGGTCGTCCCGCCGATGGAGACCGCGCACCCGACGTGATAGCCGGTCTTCAACACCCCGATGGCGGGACCGTTGATCCGCCCGTAGGAGATGCCGCTGATCAGCGCCTCGCGCGACGTGCCCATCAGATTGAGCGGCGGAATCCGGTTGATGGCCTCGTGCTGGCTGCCCACCGTGAAACTGCCGAAGCTCGAGGCGAAGGTCTTCTCGTGCGGGGACATCATCTCGACCTCTGCCTGCGCGGTCGGCGTGCATGCCAGCGCGAGAGTGAGGGCGAACAGACAGACCTTCCACGCGGCGGACGTCATGAACGCAAACTTTAGTAGCAGACGGCTATTTCCCACGGGACGGACACGCGGTTCACCGCGGTGCGGCCGCACTTTCCCGCACCATTAGCGTCGGCACCACCGGCGGCGGTTCCGGCACCGCGGCACCGGACTCGAGCATGTGCAGCAGCAGTCGCATACAGCGCCGCCCGACCTCGTCGAAGTCCTGGCGCACGGTGGTCAGCGGCGGCGACAGATACGCGGCCTCGGGAATGTCGTCGAAGCCGACCACCGACACCTGTTCGGGCACCCGGATGCCGCGCTCCGCGAACGCCCGCAGCAGCCCGAGCGCCATCTGATCGTTGGCCGCGAACACCGCGGTCACGTCCTGTCGTTCGGACAGAGCCAGCCCGGCCTCGTATCCCGAGCGCGCACTCCAATCGCCGCGCAGCGGCGGCGGCACCGGCGCCGCCGCCGCACGGAGCGTGCGCCGCCATCCCTCCACCCTGTCGCGCGCCTCCAGCCAGCCGTCGGGGCCGGCGACGTGCCACACCGTCCGGTGGCCCAGATCCAGCAGGTGCCGCACCACCAGCCGCGTGCCTTCGAACTGATCCACCGAGGCCGACGGCAGACCCACGCCCTGGCCCGCCTCCACCACCACCGCCGCCAGCGGTGTGGTCAGGCTCTGCAGGGCGGTGGCGGTGTCCTGTTGCGGCGCGATCACGATCACCCCGTCCACGCCCTGATCGGCGAGCCGGTTCACCGCCGCCAGCACGCCGCCCCGGTCGAGCGTCACGATGCTCACCCCGTAATCCGCTGCGCGCGCGGCCCTTTCGATCCCCAGCAGCATGCAGGCCGGACCGTAGAGAATGGTGTCGAAGGTGATCACCCCGAGCACCTTCGACCGTCGGCTGACCAGTCCGCGCGCCATCGCGTTGGGCCGGTAGTCCAGCTCCGCCACGGCCCGCAGCACCCGCTCGCGCGTCTCCGGCCGCACCTGCGGGCTGCCGTTGAGCACTCGCGACACGGTCTGATGCGAGACCCCAGCCAGTGCGGCGACATCGGTCATCCGTGCCCTGTCTGTCACATCCCGCCTTCCGGTGTGCCCCGGAGCCAGGTTAGCGCCCGCCGAAGCGCCCTCGAGCCCAATGCTTTACGACTTGTGCGCCAGCACCGCCGCCAGCGTCACCGCCACGTGGAAGTCGTCGGCGGCGATACCGCGGTCCAGATCGGCGAGGAACCGCTCGCGCTGTGCCGCGCTGATCACCCCGGCGGCGACCGCGCGGCGGCTCAGCTCGACATAGGGGGGCCAGAACTGGTCGGGGTCCCACACCCCCGCCTCGGCGACGACCCGGTCGACGACGCAACCGGCGGCGGCGAGGTGACCGCGCAGGCGCCGTCCGGCCGCGGGGTTCGGGATTCCGGCCAGCATGAAGTCGTGCAAGGCGCGCAACACCATCGGGTCGCCGGGATGCACGATCACGGTGGGCCAATCGGTGTCCACCAACACGACCCGCCCGCCGGGCCGCAGGACTCGCACGATTTCCGCCGTCGCGCCCCGGGGATCCTCGAGATGCTGGTACACACGCTCGCAGCGGATCGCATCGAAACAGGCATCGGGGAACGGCAGCCGATACGCCGAACCGGTGACGAAACGCGTCGCGGGAGTGCGGGCGGCGCGGTCGCGGGCGAGGGCGACCATGCCCGGATTGGGTTCCACCCCGACCGCTTCGCCCGTCGGCCCGACCTGCTCGGCCAGTGCCAGCACCTCGGAACCGGTGCCGCTGCCGACGTCGAGAACCCGCTCACCGGGACGCAGGGCAAGCGCTGACCTGGTCCATTCCCGCAGGTGCGCGATGCCCGGCACCCGGTCCTGCACATCAAGCAGCCATACCTGTTCGTCCAGGCGCCGGGCGTCGGTGTTCTCGTGGAAGGACAGGGCATGCGCGCTGTCGGACATGATTCGCCTCGCAGTACGTCGAGCAAAACGCAGAAAAACCGGCCGACACTACGATTCGCGCAGACCTAGGCGTTTTTCAACGTAACAGGTACCACTGCCGGCGGGCGACGGCAAGTACCCAGCGAAATGTGGCCACCGCGGCGGCGGTGAGCACGGCCACCTGAGGCGATCCGGTGACCAGAAGCAGAACCAGGCAGGTCAGCAGCGCGAGGCCCAGTGCCTCGAGCTTGTACACGGGCCACGCCGTTCCGGCGATATCGACGCTCGCCGGCGGCGGGGTGGGGTCGACCGCTGCCATGGTGTCAGGGTACTCGGATCGCCAAGTTCGGCAAGGCGAACATTTGCCCCCTGAGGGAATATGCGGCGCACGCGGGTTATTGTCAGAAGCATGCCACTCACCGGAGAGTACGAACCCAGCACCTCGGATTGGGCCCGCGAACAGGCCGAGCAGTACGAGGCCTCCAACGGCGCGGAGGCCAACACCATCAAGGGCAAGCCGATCATTCTGCTCACCACGCGCGGCGCGAAGACCGGCAAACTCCGCAAGACCGCGCTGATGCGGGTGGAGCACAACGGCGAGTACGCCGTGGTGGCCTCGCTCGGCGGGGCGCCGAAGCACCCGGTCTGGTACTACAACATCAAGGCCGATCCACATGTCGAGCTGCGCGACGGCGCGGTGGTGAAGGACTACACCGCGCGCGAAGTCTTCGGCGAAGAGAAGGCGCAGTGGTGGGAGCGGGCCGTGGCGGCCTGGCCCGACTATGCCGAATATCAGAAGAAGACCGACCGCCAGATCCCGGTCTTCGTGCTGACACCGCAGTAATCCGATGCCGGTGCCCGGCTTCCAGTGGGCCGGGCACCGCCGTCAGCGGGGAATGCACCGATGCCGCGGCGGCGACACGGGCCGCAGGACCGCCGAACTCGCCGAGTGGAAAGCAGCCGTCGAACGGCTCCCGGATAGCATGTTCGGGTGTCCAACCCGCTTGATGTCGCAGAAAAGGTGTCCGGTCCGTTGCCCGAACTGAGCGCGGACGAGATCGATGCTGCCGCCAAGCGAATTTCGGACATTATCGAGCCGACCCCGCTGCAGCGAGTCGAGCGGTTGTCGGCCCGGTCCGGTGCGAACGTCTACCTCAAGCGCGAGGATCTGACGGCGGTGCGCTCCTACAAGCTGCGGGGCGCCTACAACCTGATCGTGCAGCTGACCGCCGCCGAGCGGGCGGCGGGCGTGGTGACGGCCAGCGCCGGAAATCACGCGCAGGGCGTCGCATTCGCGTGCCGGGCGATGAAGATCAAGGGCCGCATCTACGTGCCGACGACGACGCCGCGGCAGAAGCGTGACCGCATCCGCGCCCACGGCGGCGAATTCGTGCAGTTGATCGCCGTGGGCGACACCTATGACGCCGCGGCCGCGGCGGCCGCCGGGGATGTCTCCCAGACCGGTGCCACGATGGTGCCGCCGTTCGACGATCCGCGCACCGCCGCCGGGCAGGGCACCATCGCCGCCGAAATCCTCGAACAGCTGGGCGGCGCCCCGGATCTGGTGATCGTGCCGGTCGGTGGCGGCGGCTGCCTGGCCGGAATCGGGACGTATCTGCGGGAACGGTCGCCCGCGACGGCGATTCTCGGTGTGGAGCCGTCGGGTGCCGCGTCGATGACGGCGGCGCTGGTGGCCGGGGGGCCGGTGACGCTGCCGGAGATCGATCCGTTCGTCGACGGGGCCGCGGTCCGCCGGGTCGGGGACCTGCCGTACGCGACGGTCGCCGGATTCGGCGGACAGGTGATCTCGCATGCCTCGCTGCCGTTGCTGACGGCCACCGAATCACCCAGGGGCGCAGGCTCTTTCCGCATGATGCAGGTCGACGAGGGTGCGATCTGCACGGCCATGCTGGAGCTGTATCAGAACGAGGGCGTCATCGCCGAACCCGCCGGTGCGCTGGCGGTGGCCGGGCTGGCCGCGGTCCAGGTGGCGCCGGATTCGACGGTGGTGTGCCTGCTGTCGGGCGGCAACAACGATGTGTCCCGCTACGGCGAGGTCATCGAACGCTCGCTGGTGCATCAGGGGCTCAAGCACTACTTCCTGGTGGATTTCCCGCAGGAACCGGGCGCGCTGCGCCGCTTCCTGGACGAGGTGCTGGGGCCCGAGGACGACATCACCCTGTTCGAGTACGTCAAGCGCAACAACCGCGAAACCGGCGCCGCGCTGGTCGGCATCGAACTGGGTAGCCCCGACGGCCTGGAACCCCTCATCAAGCGCATGCACGACTCCCCCATCCAGTGCGAACGCCTCGACCCGGACTCGCCCGCCTACCGCTACCTCACCTGACAGGAGACGGCGGTAGTTAGGCGGCGCGGGGTCGGGCGATGGGGGCGGAGCGGCGGGCGGCTCGGGAGCTGCGGACTACCAGGGGGAGCACCCAGGCGGAAGCCAGTTGGTCCCAGGCGAACTTGTTCAGGGTGAGGCGGTTGTGGACGTAGCCGACCGAGAGGCCCAGGCGGGGTTCGGCCCAGCCGAAGGAACCGCCCAGGCCGATGTGGCCGAAACCGGCGCGGGCCCCGGGGACCGGCAGGGAGTGGTAGCCCAGGTGCCACATCATCGGCACGTAGAACAGGGCGTGGTCGAGTTGGTAGCACTCCACGCGCCGCAGGGCCTTGATGGTGCGGGCCGACAGGTAGGGGCGGCCGTTCACCATTCCGCCGCAGGCCAGCGCGCCGTACATCCTCGCCAGACCGTCGGCGGTGCAGACACCGTTGCCGGCGGCCAGCTCGGTGTCCAGGATCGGCGGCTCGTCACCCTCGAGCAGCGCCTCGAGCCCGGGCAGGAACAGCGCACGGGTCGCGGCACCGGCGGCACCGGGAATGCCGTAGGCACGGCCGAGGAACAGGGCACCCGCGGCCGATCCGGCCAGCGCCAACCGCGACCCCGCCAGAGTGGCGACGGTCGTGGACGCGCCCGCGGCCGGGCGGCCGAGATGAATGCCGTCGATGCCGAGCGGTTCGCACACCTCGGTGCGGATCAGCTCACCCATCCCGCGACCGGTGACGGCGCGGGCCAGCCCGGCCAGCAACCATCCGAAGGTCAGCGCGTGATAGGTCGGACGCCCCAGCAGCCGATCGGGTTTCGCCGCGGCCAGCCGCTGCTCCATCAACTCGTGGTCGAGCACTTCCTCCAGGCCCGCGGCGATCGGCGGCAGCGCGGACAGGCCCGCACGGTGGGTGAGCAACTGCCGCACCGTGATTGTCTCTTTACCGTTGACGCCGAAGTCCGGCCAATAGTCGGCCACCGGAGCGTCGTAGTCGACCAGCCCCCGATCGGCGAGGCGATGGACGACCGTCGCCGCAACGCCTTTCGTCGCCGAAAACACGATGCTGCCGGTCTCGCGCGTCCACGGCTGGGTCGGCGAGGACTGCCCGGTCCAGATCTCGACCAGCGGTTCGCCGTGCCGATGAACCGACAGGGCGCCACCGGCGCCGGGGCGGTTGCCGACCAGTCTGGCGAACGCACGCACCAGCGGTTCGAACCCGGGGGCCGCGTACCCGTCCACGTCGGCGGGTAGATCGGCTCGATCAGAAGAGAAAGCGACGTTGCTCACATCTCCACGGTACGGTCGGGCGATAGCATTCGGCAATGATGTTGTCCGAGCGGTGATTTCCGCGTAACAGTGATCGGCATCGGCGTCGCCGGTGATCTCGCCACCGCCGGACGGTCCCCGCACACGGCTCCGACACGCCGTGATCTGCAAGGAGGGAGCGGAATCCGACCACCGAGTCGGTGCGAAGTCGCCGCCCCGGCGACGACCGGATGGATACGCTGGGTTATGGGATCGTTGCGTTCGGTGGCCGTCGTGGTATTTCTTCTCGCCCTGGTCGCGGGCTGCGCGAAATCGGAGCCACCGCAAGCGACACCGACGACGACACCGGCAGACCACTCGCTGGTCGGCGACTGGACCGGCGTCCTTCCGCTGCCGGATCAGGAACTGCCGCTGGGGCTGAGCTTCACCGCCGACGGCGGCACCTTCACCGTGCCGAAGCAGGGCATCTACGACAGACCCCTGGCCCAGCTGTCGACGAAACCGGAGGATGTGCAATTCGCCGTCCCCGGCCTGCCCGGCGCCGCCAACTTCCACGGCACCTACGACCGCGGCAACGACACCATCACCGGAACGTTCAGCCAGGGCGGCCACAACTGGCCGCTGACGCTGAAACGTGGAGAGGTGCCCGCACCGCCACGCCCGCAGGAGCCGAAGCCACCGTGGCCGTACAGGTCCGAGGACGTGAGCTACCGCAGCGGCGCCCTCACCGTCGCGGGCACGCTGACAGTGCCGGACGCGCCCGGCCCGTATCCCGCGGTCGTGTTGATCACCGGCAGTGGTCCCCAGGATCGCAACGAGGAACTGCTCGGCCACAAGCCGTTCCTGCTGCTGGCCGACACCCTCACCAAGGCCGGATACGCGGTGCTGCGCACCGACGATCGCGGCGTGGGCGGCACCGGAGGCAAGCTGGCCCACGCCAGCTACACGGAGCTGGCAGGCGATGTCACGGCCGGGCTGGACTATCTGCGCAGCCGCGCCGATATCGATCGGAACCGCATCGGGCTGCTCGGCCACAGCGAAGGCGGGTATATCGCACCGCTGGTGGCGTCGCGCCCGGACAGCGGCGTGGCATTCGTGATCATGATGGCCGGACCGGCCGCACCGGGTTCGGATGTGCTGGTCGAGCAGAATTGGCAGATCCTGGCCGCGCAGCAGGCGAGTCCGGAGAAGAAGCGCAAGCAGATCGAATTCGCCAGCACGGTGGCCACATTGGCGCGCAGCGGCAATCCGGAACAGGTGCGGCAGTTTCTGCTCCAGCACAATGCGTCGGTGCCGACGGATGAACAGATGTCGCCCGAGGCGATCGACTTCTACACCTCGCCGTACTTCGCCGCATTCCTCGGCTACGACCCCGCCCCGGCGCTGCGGGCGCTGCGCATGCCCGTGCTCGCCTTCTACGGCGCCAAGGATCTTCAGGTGCCGCCCGAGCAGAGCGAACCACTGGCCCGCCAGGCCCTCGCCGAGAATCCGGACGCGGACGTCCACGTCTTCGACGGCCTCAACCATCTGATGCAACCGGCGGGCACCGGCCTGCTCGAGGAGTATGCGGCGATCGAAACCACCATCGCCCCCGAAGTTTTGACCTACATCACCGACTGGTTGACCAAGCGCGTTCCCCCGGCTCGGTAACGCTGTCGAGGACGACGAAGCCGTGCCCCGGGACCGTGGTGTGCGTCGCCGTTCGGTCGACCGGATCCCACGCCAGCAGCGGCCGTCCGGTCAGCGCGACCGTGACCGGGACGGCCGACAGGTTGCAGATCAGATGGATGCGGTTGCGGTGCAGGATGATCCAGCGCTGGCCCTCGTCGTATTCGATGTGCAGAAGATCCAGACGGGGGTCGGTGATGTCCGCGTGGGTGCGGCGCAGAGTGAGCAGGTCTCGATAGCACCGCAGCAGGCGGGCGTGGGCGGGTTTCGACGGCTCGGCCCAGTCGAGCGTGGAGCGGTCGAAGGTGGCGGGATCCTGCGGGTCGGGAATGTCGGCGGCGGGCCAGCCGTGGTCGGCGAATTCGGTCTTGCGGCCCTGCGCGACGGCGGCGGCCAGGTCGGGTTCGGGATGGGAGGTGAAGAACTGGAACGGGGTGCGAGCGCCCCACTCCTCGCCCATGAACAGCATCGGCGTGTACGGCGACAGCAGCACCAGGGCCGCCTTGATCGCCAGCTGCCCGTCGGTGAGGTAGGCACTGGGCCGGTCGCCGAGGGCACGGTTGCCGATCTGGTCGTGGGTGCAGGTGTAGGCGAGCAGGGAACTGGCCGGAGTGGTCCGGGTGTCCAAGGGGCGCCCGTGGATACGGCCACGGAAGCTGGAATAGGTTGCGGCGTGAAAGAATCCGTGCCGCAAGGTATCGGCGAGGCAGCGCAGTGACCCGAAATCGGCGTAGTAGCCCTGCCTTTCGCCGGATACTGCGGTGTGAATGGCGTGGTGCAGGTCGTCGTTCCACTGGCCGTGCAGGCCGTAGCCACCGGCGGCGCGCGGGGTGATCAGGCGGGGGTCGTTGAGATCGCTTTCGGCGATGAGGGTGAGGGGGCGGCCCAGATGTGCGGAGAGGCTTTCGGTTTCGACCGCGAGCTCCTCCAGCAGCGGGATGGCGCGACGGTCGTCGAGCGCGTGGACGGCATCCAAACGCAGTGCGTCGATGTGGAAGTCGCGGAACCAGCGCAGGGCGTTGTCGATGATGAAGCGACGCACCTCGTCCGACCCGGGTCCGTCCAGGTTGAGGCTCTGCCCCCAGCTGTTGCGGCCCTCGCTCAGATACGGGCCGAACCGGGGCAGATAGTTTCCCGACGGGCCGAGGTGGTTGTAGACAACGTCGAGCGCCACGGCCAGCCCCCGGCCGTGGCAGGCGTTCACGAAGCGCTGCAGCCCGTCCGGGCCGCCGTAGGGTTCGTGCACGGCGTACCAGAGCACCCCGTCGTATCCCCAGTTCCACACGCCGTTGAAGGCATTGACGGGCATCAGCTCCACCGTCGTGACACCGAGGTCGACCAGGTGATCCAGGCGCCGGATCGCCGCGTCGAAGGTGCCCTCGGGAGTGAAGGTGCCCACGTGCAGTTCGTAGATCACCGAGCCGGGCAGCTGCCGCCCGGTCCACGCCGCATCCGTCCATCCCCGCTGATCCAGCGCATGGACCGCAGACCTGCCGTGCACCCCGTCCGGCTGCCGCGGCGACCGCGGATCCGGCAATACCACCGCATCGTCGTCGAGCAGAAACCCATACCGCGACCCCACCCCGGCCTCGACATCCGCCCGCCACCAGCCCCCGTCCCCCGGCTCCATCGCAGACACCTCACCGTCCACCTCGACCCGCACCAGCCCCGCCTGCGGCGCCCACACCTCGAACCCGGTCACGGCCCCCAGCATCCCACGCCCCGGCCGATCCCCCGCACCACGCGGCCCGAATGGGGGCTTTCCCGGAGGGCGCGGGGGAGGTGGGGGTGGCACAGTGAAGGCGTGGGTATCTACAGCGAACAGGTGCTGCCGCGGATCGTCGATCTGACGTGCGGTTTGAAGAGCAACGAGGACAAGCGGCGGCGGGTGTGCGCGGGACTGCACGGGCGAGTCGTCGAGATCGGTTTCGGGTCCGGTCGCAATGTTCCCTTCTATCCGACGACGGTGGCCTCGGTCAGCGCGGTGGAACCGGCCGATCTGGGCTGGAAGCTGGCGGCACCGCGGCTGGCGAAGGCGGCGGTTCCGGTGGACCGGGCGGGCCTGGACGGGGAATCGCTGCCGTTCGAGGACGACAGTTTCGACAGCGCACTGTCGACGTGGACCCTGTGCACGATTCCCGATGTCGACACCGCGCTGCGCGAGGTTCGCCGCGTGCTGGTCCCCGGCGGCACCCTGCATTTCGTGGAGCACGGCCTGGCACCCGACACCGAGGTGCAGAAGTGGCAACATCGGCTCAATCCCGTCCAGAAGACCTTCTTCGGCGGCTGCCACCTCGATCGCGATATCCGCTCGCTGCTCGAGCGCGCCGGATTCGAGATCCGCGACTGCGAGCGTTTCTACGAGCCGCCGGCCCCGAAATTCCTTGCCGCCCAATCGCTCGGGGTCGCCGTCGCGACGTAGACCGGGCACCTTCCATATCGCTACCCCTGACCCGGTAGCGCCGAATACTCCTGTTCCGGGCGGCCGGTGCTGCCGTAGCGCAGCTGCATGCGCAGGGCGCCGGAGCCCACGAGGGTGGCCAGGTAGCGCTGGGCGGTGGCGCGGGAGACGCCGGTGAGTGCGGAGACCTCGGCGGCCGACAGGGGGGTCGATGAGGCGCGCACGGCCTGCAGGACCAGGTCCCTGGTCGGTGAGGCGGGGGCGGGTGCCGAGCCGGAGACGCCGAATGGGCGCAATGCCTCGACGGCCGCGTCGATGTCGCGGGCGGTGACCACCGAGGTCGACAGGAGGCGGCGGTAGCGGGCATAACCGGCCAGCCGGGTCGCCAGCGCCGTGTGGTCGAACGGTTTCACCAGGTAGCCGAGTGCGCCCGCGGACAAGGCCGCGCGCACGGTGTCGGCCTCGGTGGCGGCCGTGAGCATCATGGCGTCGAAACGGATTTCGCGAACCAGGTCGATACCCGACCCGTCGGGCAGGTACACATCGATCAACGCCAGGTCGAAGGAGGCGTCCACGATCGCCGACCGTGCCGCGGACAGCGTGTTCACCGTGGCGGCGACCGCGAAACCCGGTACGGCCGAGACGATTCCGGCGTGCAGGTTCGCCACGCGGAAATCGTCGTCGACGACCAGAACGTTCAAATCGGCTGTGCCCATACCGTTTCTCCCTCCACCAGCACCCCCGGCAACCGCGCGATGAACTCCGCACCGCCCAGCGCGGTCTCCCCGCCACCCGGATGCGACAGCACCACATCCCCGCCCAACGCCCGCGCCACCTGCCGCGACAACGCCAACCCCACCCCGCGCCCGCCGGGCACCCCATTGTCCGGCCGCGTCGAAACACCTTCGGCGAATACCGAATCCACGACATCCGCCCGCACCCCGGCCCCGCTGTCGGCCACGGTGATATGCAGCGTCGACCCTTCCTGAACCAGCTCCACCTCCACCTGTTTGCCGACACCCTCCGGCTGTCTGTCGGCCGTCCGAGCGGCCTCTATCGCGTTGTCGAGCAGATTGCCCAGTACCGTCGTAACCTCCACGGGGGCGGCGAGATTCGCGTCCGCCCAGGTGTTGGGGCCCAGGCGCAGGTGCACACCGCTTTCGCGGGCGTGTGCGGCCTTGGCGGCGAGGAAGGCCTGGAGGTAGGGATCGCGGATGGCGTCCATGCCGGGCAGGGCCGCGCCGAGCGGGCCGGAGCCGAGCAGCTCGTCGATGTATTGCGAGGCCTCCTCGGGGCGGCCGCCGTGCAGCAGACCGCTGAGCAGGTGCAGGCGGTTGGCGAATTCGTGGCGTTGCGCTCGCAGCACCGTACTCATCGAGCGCACGGCATCGAGTTGGCGGGTCAGCGATTCCACGTCGGTGCGGTCGCGCACGCTCAGCACCGCGCCGAGGGGGCGTCCCTCGCGGCTGACCATCCGGGCGGTGACGACGACCAAGCGGTCGCCGACCGCGGCGGGTACGGGTTGTCCGTCCGCGGCGCGGAATACCGCCGAAACCCTGGGCGTGAGGCCGATCTCGTCGACCGGTCGTCCGCTGGTGGCCTCGATGCCGAGCAATCGGCACGCCTCGTCGTTGACGACGGTGACGTGCCAGCGGTTGTCCACCGCGACCACGCCCTCGCCGATGCCGTGCAGCACCACCGCTTGCTCACGCACCAATTCCGCCAGCTCCGACGGTTCCAGGCCGAGCGTCAGGCCGTGCCAGCGCCGGGCCAGCAGCAGCGAACCCGCCACACCGGCCAGCAGCGCGACCCCGGCGAACACCGCCGCCCGCCGCAGGTCCCGCAGTAGCTGCTCGTGGACGGCGGCGGTCGATATCCCGACGCTGACCTCCCCCGCCACCCGCTCACCGTCGGGCTGCAGCACCGGCACCTTCGCCCGCACGGATTCACCGAGGGTGCCGTGCTCCTGGACGACGACCTCCGACCCGGCCAGCGCCGCCGACGGATCGGTGCTGACCTTCTCCCCCAGCCGCTGAATGTCCGGATGCGCCAACCGGATACCGGCGTCGTCGGTGATGACGACATACAGCGCACCGGTCCGCAGCCGAGTCTGCTCGGCAATGCGCTCGAGCTGCCCGGCGGCCAATTCCTGTTCCAGTTCGGGGCCGACCGGCGCGATTGCCGCCGAATAACGGGCCGCCTCGGCCCGGACCGCCGGATCGGCAGCGACCGTGCGCGCGATCGCCAGCGCCCGCTGGCCGTATTCCCCGGACAGCCGCTGCTCACTCACATACGCGAATACGCCGAACGCGATACCCAGGGTCAGCGCGACAAGCACGACCTGCAGCAACACGATCTGCGTCCGCAGCCGCACCCCGCGGCCGAACACCCTCATCGCGACAATTTCTATCACCGTGCGCAGAATGATCACAACGCCCATCGCTCGTTGCGCGTCGTATGCCTCTCCCGGTCCCAGCATGCCCACTTCGTCGGTCCCGGCGTGCATCTGGCCGAACTCTGAGCAGAATGCGCAGAACGGGCGGATTGCGGGTTGCGGGGGTTGTGCGCACAAGGGGGTGGGTGTGAGCGGGGGCACTTATGGTCGGTCCACGGGTTGCGCTCACGTGGCGCGGCGTCGAGTTTCAGGAGCTGGCATGACCGATCCACTCATCGAGTTGCGGGGAGCGACCAAACGCTTTCCCGGCTCCGGCGGTGGTATCCACACCGCGGTGCGAAATCTTTACTTCACTGTCGCCCCAGGCGAATTCGTCGCGGTGGTCGGGCCCACCGGGTGCGGCAAGTCGACGACACTGTCGCTGGTGTCGGGGCTGGAGAAGACCTCCGCCGGGCGAACCCTGGTGCGCGGCAAGGATGTCGACGGCATCCCGGAGGGCATCGGCTACATGTTCCAGCAGGACGCGGTGCTGCCGTGGCGCACGGTGCTCGACAATGTCGCACTCGGACCGCGGTTTCAGGGCGTGTCGAAGGCGCAGGCGCGCGAACGGGCCGCCGAATGGGTGCGCACGGTGGGACTGGCCGGGTTCGAGAAGTACTACCCGCATCAGCTGTCCGGCGGCATGCGCAAACGCGTCGCCCTGGCGCAGACCCTGGTGAACGAGCCCGAAATCATGCTCATGGACGAGCCGTTCAGCGCGCTGGACGTGCAGACCCGCCAGCTCATGCAGGATGAGTTGCTGCGGGTGTGGTCGGGAACCGGTGCGGCCGTCATATTCGTGACCCACGATCTGGAGGAGGCCATCGCACTCGCCGATCGCGTGGTGGTGATGACCGCGAGCCCGGCCACCGTCTGCGGCGATTTCCGGGTGACCCTGGACCGGCCCCGCAATGTGGAGGAGGTCCGGCTCACCGAGGAATTCCGCCGGCTCTACGCCGAGATCTGGGGCACGCTGCGCGACCAGGTCGAGGCCGCCCGCGCGAAGGGAGCCGACCGTGTCGCATGAGACCATCGCATCGCCCGGCGCCATCGAGCGAATCGCCACTGCCACACCCGAAGTCGAGGCCGAGACCGAGGAGCAGATCCTCGCCCGGGCTCGCACCCATGCACGACGGGCGACGCTGCGCACCTGGAGCCTGCGCGCCCTGCTGGTGGTGCTGTGGCTGGGATCGTGGGAACTGACCGCCACCCTGTGGATCGATCCGTTCGTCTACTCCAAGCCGTCGCGAATCTGGTCCCGGCTGGTCGAATGGTTCACCCAGGGAACGCAGATCGGCTCGATCTGGCTGCAGATCTTCACCACCGTCGAGGAGGCGGTGCTGGGCTTCGTGATCGGCAGCATCGCCGGTGTCGTGCTGGGGGTGTTGCTGGGCCGCAACCATTACTGGGCGCAGGTGCTGGCGCCGTTCATCAAGGCGCTCAACGCCGTTCCGCGCATCGTGCTGGCGGTGCTGTTCCTGGTGTGGTTCGGCATGGGACTGCAGTCGAAGGTCGCCACGGTGATCGTGCTGGTCTTCTTCGCGGTGTTCTTCAATGCCTTCAGCGGTGCCCGCGAGGTGGACGGCCATATCATCGACAATGCGCGCATCCTCGGCGCGGGACGCTGGCAGGTGCTGTCGCAGATCGTCCTGCCGAGCGCGACCACCTGGATCCTGTCCAGCCTGCACACGGCCTTCGGCTTCGCGCTGATCGGCGCGGTGGTCGGCGAATACGCCGGTGCCAGTAAGGGATTGGGCTTACTGATCTCCAACGCGCAGGGCACATTCGACTCCGCGGGCATCTATGCCGGGATGATCATCATCACGGTAGTGGCGCTGCTGGCGGAATCGGCGATCGGCTTCGCCGAGAACCGGCTGCTGAAATGGCGTCCGTCCCAGGCGCAGTCGGCGCGCGAGGTGTGACGATGAAGTATCGCAAACACCTCGCCGTGATCCTGGTGGCCGTCTGTTCGCTGCTGCTGGTCACCGGCTGCCGTGACACCCGGCGCATCCCGATGGCCAACGGGCGCCCGCAGATCACCATTGTCGTGGGCGGTCTGGAGAAGGTGATCTACCTGCCCGCCATGCTCGCGCAGCGGCTGGGTGCCTTCGCCCGCAACGATATCGACGTCAAGTTGGTCGGTGACCAATCCGGCGCCAGCGCCGAACTGTCGCTGCTGACCGGGGATGCGCAGGGTGTGGTCGGGTTCTACGACCACACCATCGACCTGCAGGCCAAGGACCAGTGCCTGCGCACCGTGGTGCAGCTGGCCGACGTGCCCGGCGAGGTGGAGCTGGTGTCGAAGGCGCAGGCGGACACCATCTCCGGACCCGGCGACTTCCGTGGCAAGAAGCTGGGCGTGACCTCGCTGGGATCGTCCACCGACTTCCTCACTCAGGCCCTGGCCGGGCAGGCCGGACTGACCACCGAGGACTATGACCGAGTGAAAGCCGGTGCGGGACAATCGTTCATCGCGGCAATGAACCATGGCGGCATCGACGCGGGCATGACCACCGACCCGACCGTCGCCCAGATGATCAGAACCGGTGAGGCGAAGGTGCTGGTGGATATGCGTACCGAGGCCGGAACCCGCGCCGCCCTGGGCGGGCTGTATCCCGCGTCGTCGCTGTACATGCGCTGCGACATGGTCGAATCGCATCCGGATATCGTGCAGAAGCTGGTCAACGCGTTCGTGCAGACGCTGCAGTGGATCAAGGCCCACACGCCCGAGGAGATCGCCGCGCAGATGCCCCCGCAGTACGCCGCGGGCGGCAAGGACCTGTACGTGCAGTCCATCCGCGACTCGATCGGCATGTTCAACGGCGACGGCCTGATGAAACCCGAAGGCGCCCAGAACGTTCTGAACATCCTCGGCCAGTACTCCCGCGCGGTGAAACCCGTCCGCGACCACATCGAACTGGAGCAGACCTACACCAACGAGTTCGCCCAGAAGGCGCAAACGACCTCAGGTCAGGCCCTCGGTAGCTCGGGTTCGTAGTGGTCGAGCCAGATGACGAGGTCGAGGAACTGTTCCAGGCCGATCCGGTCGGGGAGGTCGATGGCCTCGGCCGGGCGGGTGGAGAGTTTCGCGATGACGTCGGGGTCGATGATGTCGAATACCCGGTGGGTGGGGCGGTCGGCCGAGATCTGCGCCGATTGTTCCTGCAGGGCAATCACATACGCGCGGTCCTGGGCCAGCGGGTAGTGCACCTTCACCCGTTCGACCACCGACTTCGGGAGCAGGTCGGTGGTGGCCGCGCGCAGCAGGCTCTTTTCCCGGCCGTCGAACGCGCGCATCGACCACGGCACGTTGTAGACGTATTCGATGAGCCGGTGATCGCAGTAGGGCACCCGGACCTCCAATCCGGTCGCCATGCTGAGCCGGTCCTTGCGGTCCAGCATCGCCCGCAGGAATCGGGTCAGATGCAGATAGGACAGCTGCCGCATCCGCGTGTCGAGTTCGCTGTCCCCCGGCACCGGCTCCACCGGTGCGATCGCCTCCCGATATTTGTCCTGCACATAGGTTTCCAGATCGAGTTCGCGCACCAGCTCGGGCCGCAGCTGTCCCGTGCGCCGGGTCAGCTCCTTCGGCATGGCCGCCTGCCAGGGGAAGGTGTCGGCGTCGCGCATGCTCGGCTCGTGGAACCAGCGGTAGCCGGCGAAGATCTCGTCGGCGGATTCGCCCGACAGCGCGACCGTGGACTGCTCCCGCACCGCCCGCGACAGCAGATACAGCGAGGCGTCGCTGTCGCCGAAGCCGAACGGCAGATCCCGCGCGGCCACCACGGCCGCGCGCACCTGCGGCGAGGCCAGGGTCGCCACGTCGATGGTGAGCGTGCTCATCCGGGCGCCGACGTGCCGCGCCACCTCCTGCGCGAACGGGGAATCGGGTGTCTGCCGCCAGTCGTCGGCGACGAAATTCTCTGCCTGGTCGACGAAGTCGACGGTGAAGCTGCGCACCGATTCCCCGTCGGCGGCCAGCCGTGCCGCCGCCAAGGCGGTGATGGCCGAGGAGTCCAGTCCGCCCGACAGCAGCGTGCACAGCGGCACATCGGCGACCAATTGCCCGGCGATGCTGTCCTCGAGCAGTTCCCGCACGGTGGCGATGGTGGCCGGTAGGTCCTCGGTGTGTTCTGCCGTGCTCAGCTCCCAGTAGCGGCGGCGACGAACTCCCGAGCGCGTCACGGTGACCACGGTGCCCGGGTCGACCTGCCCCATGCCGTCCCACACCGCGGTCCGGCAGTCGGCCAGCATGGTGAACAGTTCCCGCAGACCGTCGAGTCCGAGGCGCGGACGAGCGAGCGGATTGGCCAGTATCGCTTTGGGTTCCGATCCGAACAGCACCCCGTCCGGCGTGCGCCACAGGTACAGCGGTTTGATGCCCAGCCGGTCGCGGATCAGCACCAGGCGCTCGTCCCGGGCGTCCCAGATCGCGAAGGCCGACATCCCGACCAGGCGTTCGGCCACCGCGTCACCCCACTCCAGGTAGCCGCGCAGCACGACCTCGGTGTCGGAGCGGCTGCGGAAGCGGTGGCCGCGCGCCGCCAATTCGGCACGCAGCTCGGTGAAGTTGTAGGTCTCCCCCGAATAGACCAGTGTCACAGGGCCGTTCGGGGTCTCGACGGTCATCGGCTGTGCGCCGCCCGCGATGTCGATAACGGCCAGCCGCCGGTGTCCCAGCGCGGCATGACCCTCGATCCACACCCCGCCGTCGTCGGGGCCGCGCCGGGCCATGGTGGCGGTCATTGCCTCCACGATCCCGCGTTCCTCGGTCAGATCTCGGTCGAAGGATACCCATCCGGTGATTCCACACATACTTCCAGTTTGTTGCCTCTCTAAAATTAGTGAAACTATAAGTTTGTAGCGCCCGTAGTAGAGTCCCGGTATGGGAGATGGCGAGATCGGCCTGCGGGAACGCAAGAAGGAACGCACCCGCCGCGCCCTCTTGCGCGCGGCCTATCGGCTGTTCGAGGAGAAGGGCTACGACCGGACCACGACGAGCGAGATCGCACATGCGGCGGAGGTGTCGCCGGGCACCTTCTTCAACTACTTCGGGACGAAGGAGGAGTTGGTCTTCGGGGATCGCTCCGAGGTGATCGGGGCCGGGTTGCGGGTGCTGGCGCGACGGGAGCCCGGCGACGCGCCGGCCGATGCGCTCTTGCGAGCGTTCGATGCCATGCAGGAGGTGACCCGTCTCGACGATCCCGAGGACGAATTCGAGCAGAATCGGGCCCGGCTGCTGTTCACGGTGCCGACCCTGTACGGCGCCATGCTGCAGCGCACCTTCGCCGCACAGGAGCGCATGACCGCCGCACTGCGCGAGAGCTTTCCGCATCTGGACGAGACGACCGCGGCGGCGATGGTCGGCGCGTTCATCGGTGCCGCCATTTCCGCCGTGCGTGCCGCGGCACTGCGCGGAGACCCCCTCACCGAGGCGCTGGTGGCGGCAATTCGCTTGGTGGGCGACAACTTTCGCTGAGATGACGACCGCCCGGCCCGCGACGTGCGGGCCGGGCGGTTGCCGGTTGTGCGGAAACTACTCGGGCCAGCCACCGTACGGGACGGTGATCAATTCCAGGTAGTTGCCATCGGGGTCGGGGAAGTACACCCCTCGGCCCCCGTCGTTATGGTTGATCTCACCCTCGTGCTGCTGGTGCGGATCCGCCCAGAAGCGCAGCCCCCGAGCACGAATCTTGGCGAACGACGCGTCGAATTCGTCCTCGGACACCAGGAAGGCGTAATGCATCGGCGAGATGTCGGTGACATCCGGTGGAACCCGGGCGAAGTCGAAGGTGACGCCGTTGGCCACGGTGACCGGGATGAACGGTCCCCATGGCTCCCCGACGTCCACACCCAGGACATCTCCCCAGAATTCGGCGGTCTCCCGAGGGTCCCGACAGCCGACGATGGTGTGATTGAACTGAACAGACAGTGAATTTCTCCTGTGGTCGTGACGATCCCGACCCTGGACCGGTACAAGTCGGCCTACAGGAGCATCGCCACGAAGATCAAGTATACCGCGCCGGTTCCGGGCGGCACAATCGGTCACACCGGTTCGGGTTGCGCCACAGCAGTTTTCACTCGTGAGCGGTACAGCGCGTGGCCGGTGAACACGAGCAGCGCCAGCCAGATCAGCCCGAATCCGGCCCACCGGGTGGCGGGCATCGACTCGTGGCCGACGAGTACACCCCAGGCCATTTGCAGTGCCGGAGTGAGGTACTGCAGGATGCCCATGGTCGACAGCGGCACGCGGGATGCGGCGAGCGCGAACAGCAGCAGCGGCACGAGGGTGACCGGACCGCAAGCGATGAGCAGGGCGGTGTGCCCGGCCCCATGACCGAACGTCGCCTGGCCGCTCACCCCGAGCCCGATGGCGACGGCGAGTGCGATGGGCGCGGACACCAGGCCCTCGGCCGCGACACTGCGCATGGGATCGAGCCGGATCACCTTCTTCACCAGCCCATAGGTGGCGAACGAACAGGCGAGTACGAGCGCGATGATCGGCGGTTTGCCGTAATCGACGGTGAGAACGACGACCGCGCTCGCCCCCAACGCCAGGGCCAGCCACTGCGGCCAGGCGAGTCGCTCGCGGAAGATCACCACCCCGAACAAGACCGTCACAAGGGGATTGATGAAGTACCCGAGCGCACATTCGACCACATGCCCCGAGGTGACCCCGTACACATAGAACCCCCAATTGGCCGCGATCGCCGCTCCCGCCACCGCAGCGACCAGCCAGGTCCGCCCATCGATCGCCGCCAACTCCCGGATCCGGCCCATCGCCGCGAGAAGCACGAGAACCACAACCAACGTCCAGAGAATCCGATGAACCAAAATCTCCACCGAACTCGCAAACCCCAAAAGCCCGAAAAACGCCGGAAAGAGCCCCCACGTGAGATAGGCCCCGGCCCCGAAAACCACTCCCCCGCCATCGCGCCACCCCGATCGGCCCACCTCGCCTCCCGCCCCCGAACCACCCTCCGCTTCCACACTCCGCAACTCCACCGCCCCGACGCTACTTCCACCCGGCACCACCGTCGAGCGAGTTTCCCCCGGTGAGCGAGCAATCCGGCAGCCGTGTTCTCGCTGTTCGCTGTCCCCGGTGCTCGCTCGGCGATCAATCGAGGTCGGCGGCGAGGTCGGCGGCGAGGGCTAGGTCGGGGGCGAGGGTTTGGCGGTCGGCGTCGGAGAGGTCCAGGGCCGCTATCTGGGTGAGGAGGGATGAGGCGCGGGGGTGGTCGCCGGTGCGGATGTACAGTTCGGCGAGGTAGACCAGGGCCGGGACGCGCTGGGCCGCGGGGGCGTCGGCGTGCCGGGCCAGCCCGTTCTCCAGGACGAGGATGCCGGCGTTTTCGTCGCCGTGTGAGTCTGCTTGCCGGGCAGCGGCTTTCACCGTTCGCTCCAGTCGGCTCTCCCGTGCGGAAGGGTCGTCGCCGGGGTCGTCTTTCCGGAAGATTCGAAGCCAGTTCCCACCGGGATCGACGACGGAAAACCCGGTGGGCATGCCTTGCTTTTTTCGCGGTCGGGTCATCCGCGGGATTCCGGACACCGGCACCTTGCCGAACTCGGCGCGCAGCCCGGCCGCGAACGCCGAATACAACGCGGCCGTGTCGGGGACCGCCAGGCCGACGCTGCCCATCGACTCGGCGGGATCGAACCCGGGCACGCCGAAGAAGTGCATCTCGACCTCGTCTCGACGCAGGGCCACATACGGGTTGGGCCGGTCCTGACGGTAGGTCTGCTCGAATCCGAGGGCGGCGTAGAAGGGCAGGATGTCGTCCAATTCGCGGCAGGGAAGCATGGGAATGACGGTCACGGCGGACATGAAAACATCGTACGCTGTTCGGAGTATTGCCGGAGGAGGATTCGCGGATGGAATACGCAGGACGTGGCGACGCCGTCCGGACCATGGCGCTGCTGTGGGACGGCGGGACGCCGGTGCCGCGGCGCGGGCCACGTCATCGGCTCGACCTGTCGGCGATCGTCGACGCCGCGATCGCCGAGGCCGACCGCTGCGGACCGTCCTCGCTCTCGATTCGCGCACTCGCGCAGACACTGAATGTCGGTGCCGCGACGCTCTATACCTATGTGCCGGGCAAGGCGGAACTGTTGGAGCTGATGGTCGACCGTGTCATCGGCGGCCAGCCGCTTCCGAGAGCCGACACCGGGTGGCGACACGGGCTGAGCGACCTCGCGCACAGCGATCTCGCGACCTTCCGCGCACATCCCTGGCTGCTGCAGGTGGCCACCTCGCGCACGGTATTCGGCCCTCACTACGTGGCCCGCTACGAGGCCTCCGTCGCTCTCCTGGACGGCTGTGGCCTGTCGGCCTCCGACATCATCCGCTGCGTGGCGGCCGTGGACTCCTACACCCGCGGCGCGGCCTCGGCGGTGGTCGACGCCGAACAGGCACCCGCGGCAACCGGCAGCAGCGACGAACAGTGGTGGCAGCAGCGCGCACCGCTGCTCGAGGAACGGATGGCCGGGCGATTCCCGGTACTCGCCGCGATGGACGCCGCAGGCGCGTTCACCGTCGCCGAGTCATCGGCACCCTATCTGCTGCAGCGAGCACTGGAGCGCTTCACCTACGGCCTCGATCTCCTTCTCGACGCCATCGAATCCAGAATCGAATCGGCGGCAATCAGTCCGGGAGGGTGACCACGCCGTCGAGGTAGCGGTGGCAACGGCCGGTGAGGAGGACTCGGTCGTCGGAGAGGGTGCAGTGGAGGCGGCCGCCGCGGGGGGAGAGTTGGCGGGCGGTGAGGTCGGGGCGGCCGAAATCGCGGGCCCAGATCGGGGTCAGTTGGGCGTGGGCGGAGCCGGTGACGGGATCTTCGGGGATGCCCGCGGCGGGGGCGAAGACGCGGGAGACGAAGTCGGCGGTGTCGCCGGGGGCGGTGACGATGACGCCGCGCGGCAGCCTCGGGAAGGCCGAGAAGTCGGGGCGGATTTCGCGGACCTCGGCCTCGGTGGCCACCACGATCACCTCGTCCTGGCCGGTGAGCGCACGCAGGGGACGCACGCGCAGGGCCGAGACGAGGGCGGGGTCGGGGACGACGTCGACCGAGGCGATCACCGGCAGGTCGAGGACGAATTCGTCGTCGTCGGTGCGGTCCACCACCAGCCAGCCGCTGCGGGTGAAGAAATGGACGCGGTCCTCGCCCGGATGCAGGTCCGCGAGCAATTGGGCCGCGGCCGCCATGGTGGCGTGGCCGCACATGTCCATCTCGGTCGTCGGGGTGAACCAGCGCAGATGGTAGGCGGGTCCGTCGGCCGGCGGCTCCCCCGCCTCCGGCGGCAGAATCGAAGTGTAGAAGGCGGTTTCGGCGAGGTTGTTCTCCTCGGCAACCTGCTGCATGAGCGCGTCGGGCAACCATTCCAGCAGCGGCATCACCGCCGCCGGATTACCGGTGAACGGCGCGTCGGCAAACGCATCGATCTGATGCAGCAGGACCTCCATACAGCCGAAGGTACCCGCGTCGCCAATCGACACACGGCACAACGCAGTTCACGGCGTGCCATAGCATGTGACCAGTTGGGGACCGCCAAAAGACGCGGCGGTCAGCTGTTTTCGCCAGCGGCGGTCAGCTGTTTTCGCCAGCGGCGGTCAGCTGTTTTCGCCGGGCGCTGCGGGGATCAGCCGTCGCTTCTCACCGGTCAACTCCGCGCTGAACCACCACGCCGCCTCCACCAGGACGATGCCGATGAATCCGCAGATGGCGGCCGTGCCGGTGAGCGCGATATTGGACGGATCGAGTTTGAAGAAGTGCCGCGTGAACGGCACGGTGAACAGGATCAGATAACCCGCCACCGAGCCGAAGATCAACAGCAGCTTCCACCAGTTCCACGGCCGCGCCACGATCGCCAGCACCCACACCGCAATGATCAGCAGGGTGATCAGCGCGGTCGTGCCCGCCTGCACCTTCTCGGTCTCGGTCTGGTCCGCGCCCCGGTAGGCGATCATGTACGCGATGAAGGTCATCGCCCCGATCACCACGCCCGAGGGCACCGCGAGCCGCAACACGCGCGGCACGAAACCGGTTCGGGCCCTTTCGTTGTTGGGCGCCAGCGACAGGATGAACGCCGGAATACCGATGGTGAACCAGGCCGCGATCGTCACGTGCCGGGGCAGGAACGGATACGGCAGCGGCTCGTAGTGGAACAGCTGCGATCCGATACCCGCCACACCGACCAGAAACGCCAGCAGCACCGAGTACACGGTCTTGGTGAGGAACAGATTCGAGACCCGCTCGATATTGCCGATGACTCGGCGGCCCTCGCCCACGACATACGGCAGCGTGGCGAATTTGTTGTCCAGCAGCACGATCTGCGCGACCGCGCGGGTGGCCGGGCTGCCCGCGCCCATCGCCACGCCGATATCGGCATCCTTGAGTGCCAGCACGTCGTTGACGCCGTCGCCGGTCATGGCGACGGTATGCCCGCGCGACTGCAGCGCACCGACCATGGCCCGCTTCTGATCCGGCCGCACCCGGCCGAAGGTGGTCTCGCGATCCAGCACATCGGCCAATTCGTCCTGCTCGGAAGGCAGTTTGCGGGCATCGAGGGCATGGTCGCCGCCGGGCAGCCCGAGTGAGGAGGCGACCGCACCGACCGAGACGGCGTTGTCGCCGGAGATCACCTTGATCGCCACGTTCTGTTCGGCGAAGTAGTCGAGGGTGGCGCGGGCGTCGGGGCGTATCTTCTGCTCCAGGACCACCAGCGCCTGCGGTGTCACCACGCCGGGCGCATCAGGGGCGTCCACCCCCCGGTCACTGCTGGCCAGCAGCAGCACCCGCAACCCCTGCGAGCCGATGTCCTGTGCGGTCGCGGCGATCTCGGAGTCGGAATCCAGCAGCACATCCGGGGCGCCGAGCAGCCAGTTGCCGTGCTCGCCGTAGGAACAGCCACTCCACTTCTTGGCCGAGGAGAACGGCGCGACACCGGTCGTCCGCCAGCCGGGGCCGTCGCCGGAGGCCTCCTTGATGGCCACCATGCTGGCGTTGGGCCGTGGATCGTCGGAAGCCATGGCGGACAGGACTTCTCGCAATGCGGATTCGTCGGCATCGCCCACGGTGCGCAGTTCCGCCAGGCGCATACCGTTCTCGGTGAGGGTGCCGGTCTTGTCGGCGCACACCACATCGACCCGCGCCAGGCCCTCGATCGCGGGCAACTCCTGCACCAGGCATTTGCGCCGGCCCAGCCGCACGACGCCGACCGCGAACGCGATCGAGGTCATCAGCACCAGACCTTCGGGCACCATCGGCACCAGCGCCGCCACCATGCCGTTGACCGCGGACCGCCACGACTCGTGGCTGGAGAACAGCTGGTTGTAGATGGTCACCAAACCCGCCGGAATCAGCAGATAGGTGATGACCTTCAGAATCGTGTTGATGCCGTTGCGCAGCTCGGAATTCACCAGCGTGAACTTGCTGGCCTCCTCGGCCAGTTTCGCGGCGTACGCGTCCCGGCCGACCTTCGTGGCCCGGTAGGCGCCCGAACCCGACACCACGTAGCTGCCCGACATGACCTCGGCGCCAATGGATTTGTCGATGGGATCGGCCTCGCCGGTGAGCAGCGACTCGTCGACCTCGAGCAGTTCGCACTCCTCGACCACGCCGTCGACCACGATCTGGTCGCCGGGTCCGAGTTCGATGAGGTCGTCGAGCACCACATCCTTGGGTGCCACCTCGTGGGCGGTGCCGTCGCGGCGTACCACCGGCTTGGCCTGCCCGACGATCGCGAGCTTGTCCAGGGTCTGTTTGGCGCGCAACTCCTGCACGATGCCGACGATGCTGTTGGCGACGATGAGCAGGCCGAACATGCCGTCGATGGGCGAGCCGGTGGCCATCACCAGGATGAACAGCACACCGAGGATCGCGTTGATCCGGGTGAACACGTTCGCCCGGATGATATCGGCGGCCGAGCGGCTGGCCCGATCCGGAACATCGTTGGTCTGCCCGTCGCGGACCCGCTGCTCCACCTCGGCCGCGGTCAGCCCCGGCGCACGCGAGGTCTGCTCGGTGATCGACATGCTCGACAGCCTAGAACGTGCGCGACGAATCGGTCAGGATGCGGGGCGCGGAACGCCCTCACCCAGCGGGATGTCAGCGGTCCGGAACCGGCCCGTCGTCGGGGCCGGGGGCGGCGATGTCGGTCTGTTCGGGCAGGAGTGGGACTATCGCGAACGCGCCCGCCGCGGCATCGGCCGGGAGCGCCTGGACGGCTCGAATACCGGTGTGGGAGGCCAACTCTCGGAGCCGGTCGAGGCGGCCGCGGACGACCAGGCCGACGGTGCAGGCGCAGCCCGCGCGCAGGCGCTCCGAGACGACCGCAGCGACGCGGGCGGAGCGTTCGTCGACCGGGTGAACGGCGGCCAGGGTGTTGGCGGCGGCCCGAGCGGACGCGACGGCGACGGCGTCGCCCGCGGGAACGGGGACGGCGAGGACCGGGGTGTACACGCGGTCGATCGGAACGTGGTGGAGCACCTGGGAGATCCGCAGGCCCCCGGCGTGGTCCGGGATGCGCTCCGGCGCGATGCCGACGGCGAAGGACACCAGCGCCCAGTGCTCGTCGGAGTCGGTTCCGGTCAGCGAATCTTTCGCCCGGTCGAGGTACTGCGCGACCGGCTCGCCCGTCTCCGGGCCGAGCCGGTCGGTGGTCACGACCGACGGGCGCGGCGGATACGCCCAGCCGAGCACCACGATCACGACCGCGAGCACGGCAGCGGCGGCGACCAGCAGCGCAACCCGCCGCTCACGCATGGCGCAGCACGTCCAGCGCATGCTCCAGATCCGCCGGATACTCGCTGGTGATCTCGACCCACCGGCCGTCGGCGGGATGCGCGAACCCGAGCGAGCGGGCGTGCAACCACTGCCGCTGCAGGCCGAGCCGCTCGGCCAGCTTGGGATCCGCGCCATAGGTCAGATCTCCGCAGCAGGGATGGCGGATGGCGGAGAAGTGCACGCGAATCTGATGGGTGCGGCCGGTCTCCAGGTGGATGTCGAGCAGGCTTGCGGCCTGGAACGCCTCGACGGTGTCGTAGTGGGTGACACTCGGGCGGCCGTCGGCGGTGACGGCGAACTTCCAATCGTTGCCGCGGGCCCGCCCGATCGGCGCGTCGATCGTGCCGCTGGACGGATCCGGATGCCCCTGCACCAGCGCGTGATAACGCTTGTCCACCGTGCGCTGCTTGAACGCCCGCTTGAGAACGGTGTACGCGTGTTCGGACTGCGCCACCACCATCACCCCGGACGTCCCCACGTCCAACCGGTGCACGATGCCCTGGCGTTCGTGCGCGCCCGAGGTCGAGATCCGATAGCCCATCGCGGCCAGCCCGCCCACAACGGTCGGACCGGACCAGCCCACACCCGTATGCGCGGCCACTCCGACCGGCTTGTCCACGGCCACGATGTCGTCGTCGGCGTAGAGGATCTTCATCCCCTCGACCGGAGTGGCCTCGACCGTCAGTTCCCGCTTGGGCTCGGGGAACTCCACCTCGAGCCAGGCGCCGGCCGCGAGCCGATCCGATTTGCCGACCGGCGCGCCATCGATCTGCACCGAGCCCTCCTCGGCGAGGGTGGCGACCGCGGTGCGCGACAACCCCAGTAGACGCGACAGCCCGGCGTCGACCCGCATGCCGTCGAGACCGTCGGGTACCGGCATGGCACGAGTCTCCCTCATGCGCCGGCCTCCGCCCCGTGATCGTCGCGGCCGGAACGGGTGCCGTCCGGTTCGAATCCGAACACGGTCAACACCACCAGCAGGATCGCCCCGCACACGATCGAGGAGTCGGCCACGTTGAACACCGGCCACCACTTGGTCACCGAGATGAAGTCGACCACATGCCCCTGCAGCGGACCGGGGGCCCGGAACAGCCGGTCGATCAGGTTGCCGACGGCGCCACCGAGCACCAGGCCCAGACCGACCGCCCAGCCCACCGAGCGCAGCGAGCGACCGATCCGGATCACGCCCACGACGACGGCCGCCGCGATCAGGGTCAGCAGCCAGGTCATGCCGGTGGCCATGGAGAATGCGGCGCCCGGGTTGCGCACCAGGGTCAGCCGCACCACGTCGTCGATGATCGAAATGGGCTCACCGGGCTTCATTTTCGCCACCACCAGGGCCTTGGTGCCCAGATCCAGGGCGAAGACAACGGCGGCGACCAGCAGCAGGGCGGGCAGACGGCGCGGGCGGACGGGTAGGCCCGGATCCCGGGGCGGCTCGTCGTGGTCATCGGTGTGCTGCTCGCGCTGCCGGTCGGTACTCACAGCAGACATCATCCCTTATAGAGATAGCGGCCCCGTCGCTCGGCGTTCACGCCGCCCCTCGCCGGCGCTCGGGGCCACCGTGCGCGCAGCGCGTCCCAGCTGATTTTCAGGAACCGGTCGTACCCTGTTCGGCGTGACGGTGTTGTCTTCCCTATCCCTGCGATCCGCCCGCTCGGGTCTCTTACTGGTGGTGCTCGCGGTCGCACTGTCGACGCTGGGCGTCGGCTGCGGTGACAGCACGGAATCCGCCGGTGATGCCGAGGTGGAGCCGTCCGGATCCGGTCGGGAAGTCACCATGCCCATCGCGGCGGCGGTGACGACCGTCGTGCAGCCGGGTGACGAACCGCGCTCGCTGCTGCGCCCGGCGATCGGCCCCGGCACCGCGCAGCAGGTGACGCTGCGCACCGATCATCGCATCGAACAGCAGATCAACGACCAGCCGATGCGGGACTCCTCGCCGCCGTCGGTGACGATTCCGCTGACCGCGCGGACCGGTCAGGACGGCGTCGATCTGACCCTGGGCACGGTCACCTCCACCGATCCGACCCTGGCCCAGCAGCTGCTGTCGGCCAACGGTTCGCGCGCCGGCTTCGAGATCAGCGACTTGGGCGCGGTCACGGCGCTGCGGCTGGCGCCCAAGCCCGCCACCCCCGACACCGCCCGCGCCGCCCTGGAGCAGGCCTTCTATCAGGCCGTGTACCAGTCGATCACGCTGCCGAACGAACCGGTGGGCGAGGGCGCGGTGTGGACGGTGCGCCAGCAGGTGTCCGGCGGGGTGATGCTCGATCAGGTGACGACGGCCACGCTGACCGAACGCGACGGCAACCGGTTGACCATCGAGTTGAACGTGACGCAGAAGCCGCGGTCGATGGTGTGGAACCTGCCCAACAACGCCGCGTCGCTCGACATCGTCGACTACCTGATGCAGGGCACCGGCACGATCACGGTGGATCTGGGTCTGCCGCTGCCGGTTTCGGGCTCGGTCACCATCGGCGGGCGCCAGGCCTATCGGGATCCGAACACCTCCGTGGTGCTGCGGCAGAAGATCAGCACCCAGGTGCAATGGGACGAGTGAAGCACGCCGGGTGGCTGCTGGCGGGTGTGGTCGCCTGCGCGGGATGCGGCTCGCAGCAGCAGGATTCGCTGCCCGGGTTCGGGCCGGCGGTGACGCCCGCGCCCGTCTCGGCGCCCGCGGTCACCGATTCGGCCGCGCTGCAGGCTCGTTTG
This sequence comes from Nocardia transvalensis, assembly GCF_015477765.1. Classification (GTDB taxonomy): domain Bacteria; phylum Actinomycetota; class Actinomycetes; order Mycobacteriales; family Mycobacteriaceae; genus Nocardia; species Nocardia transvalensis_A. The sequence goes on from NZ_JADLQQ010000005.1 coordinate 315,692, forward strand.
CTGACCGCGGCCGATCTGCCGCCGGGGTACACCCGGCTCGACGACGCCGCACCGGGTAACGGGCCGCAGCAGCCGGCGGACCGGTCGCGCACCGACCCCGCCTCGTGCGCGAAAGTGCTCGCGCCCGTGGGTGATCAGGCCTCCGGTGCCAGTGCGCGTGGGGCCGTGCACTATTCGACGCCGGATTTCGCCGGGATCGATATCGATATCGCGAGCTATCCGAACGGTGGTGCGGCCCAGGCCTTCTCCACCGTGCAGAATCTCGTGCGGCAGTGCGGGAAGTATTCGGGCACCGATGCCGACGGCACCGCGATGGACTACCGGACGGGCGGGCTGGATCAGCCGAAGGCCGGGGACGCCTCCACCTCTTTTCAGGTGCACACCACCAGCGAGGGCGTGACGCTGTACACGGCGGCGACGGTGGTGTTGGTCGGCAGCAGTGTCGTGCAGATCGCCGAGAGCGCGCCCACCCCGATCGATCCGGCCACGTTGCGGGATCTGACCGCCAAACAGGTGATGCGCCTGCAGGGCGTCCTCGGGCCGTGATGCGGGGGGGTGTGAGCAGGCGGGCGGCCCGCCAAAAAATCGGATGCATCCCTCACGGGGCCGCTGCTACGGTTCTCCGCATGTCGACTTTGTTCTCCTGAGCGCGATCCCGCGCCCCGCCCGGTGCCTTCTCGGCCCGAGGCGTCCGAATCCCTTGCCGTTCCCCGGCATTCGATCTCGGCCGGCCGCTGCCGGTGAGTCGGCCACACATACCCTCAGGAGGGCCACCCATGCCTGCTTCGCACGATACTTCCCACCGCACCGCATTCACCCTCGCCGCCCCCGCCTCGACGCGAGTACCAACCGAGGAGGCATCCACCCTGTCCCGTCGCGAACGCCGCCGCAAGGCCTCCGACCGATCCCAACCGACCGACAACCCCTTCACCGGCAAGATCACCAACCCCGGCCGCCCAGCAATCCCACCCCGCCGATTCAACAACTACCGCCGCGGCTGACCCCGGCGAAAAGCACGCCGGGGAAGTAGGAGGGAACGCACCCCGGGCAATAGGGGGAACCCACGCCGGGACACGAGAGGGAACCCACGCCGGGGAGAGAACGCACGCCGGGGGACGTAAGACAGAACGCGCGGGGGAACTATGGGGCACCCACGCCGGGCTGCAAATGGTTGCCCGGCGTGCGGAGCAAGCCTCGTTCCCGTCGTTCCGGCGTGCGGAGCCAGCCTCGTTCCCCGTCGTTCCGGCGTGCTTTTGGCCGGAACGACGGGGGCTACCAGTTGGTGTTGATGTGGCCCGGGTTCCACCAACCCGTGTGGGTTTCCTGGGTGACCGTGGGGACTGCCGGGGTGGCGGTGGGGTCGATGGGGGTGAGTTTTTGGAGTTCGCCCCAGTCTTGGCGCCAGGCGTGGTTCAGGTAGGTGGCCAGGGTTTGGGAGTGCAGGAGTTGCTGGCTCCAGCCGAGGGGGCCGCCGCCGTCGTGGCTTTCCCACAGGTTGGTGTCGTGGGCGCCGCCACGGTCGGGGAGGATGCGCCAGGCCGGGATCTGGGCGATGCCGTCTTTGTGGTCGTACGGGCGCTGGCACGGGAACTGCAGGCCCACCGCCCAATCCAGCAGCACCGGGCTGTGCGAGCCGATCAGGTCGTTGACCGTGCGGGTCTGCGGGACGCGCGGCGGGGTCAGCGCCAGCCACTGGCCCGGGTCCAGGCTGCGGGCGCCGGCCACGATGCGAACCACATCGGCCTGTGCGGGAATCTGATCGAGCGGCACCCGCAGGTTCCGCCACGACGGCGCCGGGCCGATATCGATCGGGGTGACCCGGCCCAGCGGCCGCGCACTGGTCGCGGAATCGGTTGTGCCGTACTCGAGTTCCACCGACTGCCCGGGCGTGACCACGCCGTCCTTGTCGACCGAGCGGATGCGTCCGGCCGCGGCGATCGCCACGATCCCGCTGCGATCGCCCGACGCGGGCAGGCGGTACCACCCGGTGGTCAGATCGGCCGTGCCCGGGTGTCCCGCGGTGCCGAGTTCGGGCGTGGTCGCGGAGTCCAGCCCGAACGGCAGTGGCAGGCCACCGGTTTGGGTGCCGCTGTCACCACCGGGCTTGTTGTTGAAGGCATTGGCGATACTGCTGCCGTTGTTCGGTTCGCCGTCCGGCGTGAGATCTCCGACGCCGCCCGGCACGAAGCCGGTGGCCTCGGCGGCGAAGGTGCCGAAGGCATCACCGGTCAGCGGCGCCAGCATCGAGGCGTTCGGATCGGTTTCGACCAGCACATCGTTGGCCAGCCCGCACGGCTTACCCAGTACGGCATTGATATTCGACTTGGCCAGCGAGAACGCCGGATACTGCGAGACGGCGCCCTTGGCGAACGAGCCCACCTCGAAGACCACCAGCAGCGCCGCCGCCACCGTCAGCGGCGGAATCTTGGCCAGCCGCCAGGCCCGGGGCGAAACACGATGCGGCGTACCGGGTTCCGGAGCGCGCACATGCCACCACGCGGCCAGCGCCAGGAACACCCCGGCGGCCGCCAGGAACACCAGGTACAGCCCGAAGCCGTGGAACGACGGCGGCTTGTCGTGCCACGGGACGCCGAAACTGGAAATCCACCACCATTCGTTGACGCTGGTGAAGATCTGGGCGAGCACCAGCGAGACCACGGCCGCGAACAGCGCGCGATTGCGCGGCGACCGCATCACGCGCGGGCCGACCGCGACGGCGGTCAGCACCGCCAGCGATCCCGCCAGCCCGGCGTAGATGCCGTTGTGATGCGTGAACTTGGTCGGCGCGAGCGCCATCAACAGCATCGCGCCGAAGGTGATGCCGAGCAGCCGTTTGGCGGGCCCGGATGCGGTGAACGGGATGCGCCCGCCCTTGCGCAACAGCACGAAGACGCACACCAGCAGGCCCAGCCACATGGCGACCATGCCGAACCGGCGCGCGATCGACCCGTCGGCGGTGGGCATGAACAGCCACTGATAGGCCAGATAGTCGTTGTACCAGGGATCCGCCGGTCCGACCGCATTGTGCACGCGCTTCATCTCGAACATCGCCGACAGCGGCTGGACGCCGAACATGCACACCAGCATCACCGTCCCGGCCGCGGCGAGCGGGGCGACCAGCGCACCGTAGCCGCGCACCCATGCCCACCAGGAAATCGGCGCTCCCCCATGGGAATCCGCGCCCGCAAGCTCCCGGGCCCGGGCAATCCCGCTCCGCACCGCCGTCCGCATCCCCGCGATCAACGGCGCCAGGCAGATCAGACCCGACGGTGCCGCGGTGAAGCTGAAGGCGGCGATCACGATCGCGATCGCATAGGGCAGCAGCCGCCGTGTCGCAATGGCGCGCTCGACGAAGCACCAGGTGAGCAGCACGCAGACCGCGATCACCGGCTCCGGGCGCAGGCCGTTGTTGTAGGGCAGCCAAACCGCTAGAAAGCCCAGCGCACCGGTCCACACCGCGACCCTGTCGTGCCGCACGGCCACGCCCAGGCGCGGGATCACCTCGCGGCTCAGCGCCAACCAGGTGATGACGCCCGCCAGCAGCGTCGGCAACCGCACCCACGGACTGGCCGTGCTGATCTCGGCCATATGCGCGATCACGTCGTACGGCGGTGTGCCGACCGGGTTTTCGGGCACGCCGAAGAAGCGGAAGTAGTTGGCCATGTAGCCCGAGACCAGCGACGCGCGGGCCATGCCGAACTGGTAGCCGTCATCGGAGGTGGTGGAGCCGATGAAATGCCACACCACCAGCGTCGCGAGCACCACCGCGTCCACGCCGGTGAACCGCCGCCACCGCTGCGGCACCCACCGCCGCACCCGGTGCCCATCGAGCAGGTCGAGACGATGCAGGGCGAACAGCGCGATCAGCGTGAACACCACGGCCAGGACCGAGGCGGCGCGCTTGAGGAAGGTCGGAGTGACCGAGAAGCGGCTGTCCACCTGGGCGCTCACGCGCGCACCCTCGGCACCGGTCAGATCGCTGAACACACCCACCAGCTGCGGCCGGTAATCACCGTGCAGCTCAACGGGTTTCACCCCCGCACCGGAGACGGTGGTGGAGGAGATATCGGAGTGCACGGTGAGGGCGCCGTCGGCGAGCCGGTCGAGCGGGACGCTCAGCAGCGCCTGGTTGCGCAGCACCACCTCGAGCTGGGCGGGCTTATCGTCCTGCGCGGGCCGCACGCGCGCGACGAAACCGTAGTGCTCCAGGTCGGGCGCCCCGTTGGGCAGGGTCGAGGCGACGATCCCGCCGCCCGCGCTCAGCTGCGCCGCGGCACGGCCCGGAATCGTCGCGTCGAAGGTCAACGGCGCATAGCCGATCAGCGGCGCGGTGATGCTGCGGGTCGAATCCTGTTGCGGCCACGACAGTGTCGTGTGATCGACGCGAACCGGCAGCAGCGGCACGGCAACGGCGCACAGCGCGGCGAGCAGTCCGGCGAGGAAGGCCACCGGCTTGGCCCAGTTCCCCCGACGTGTGCCGGTGATCCCGGGTTTCTCGCCTGCCGCGGACGTCTCGTCCGCCCTCACCATCGTGTCGGTCACGGGGGCCGATCGTAGCGTGACGCTTTCGTGACCGGCCAAATCGTCCCGCGATTCTCAGCCTCCGCTTAGACTCGCCGGTCTGTTCCGGATGGAAACGGCAGCGGCCGGCATCCGTGCCATCCGGATGCCGGCCGCGTCGGGAACACGACTGTCAGCTGCAGGCGGGCGACTGCTGCCCGAGGTTCTGCAGGCCGGCGCACGCCCAGCTCTTCTGCAGCTTCCACTTGCCGTCCTGGGCGATGAACGGCACGTCGGCCTCGGTGGGCGCGGCGTTGTTGACCGAGAAGTTCACCTTCGCGGTCAGCTGGTCACCCAGCTGCTGCACGTTGGTGATGTCGATCTTGGCGTTGTTCTCCTGGTACGCCTTGACCAGCTTCTTGATCATGTCGGGATCCTTCTGCAGCGCCTCCTCGCCGTCCTCGAGGTACTGCACCTTCTGTGCGTCCGGCACGTTCGGGTCCAGCGTCTGCTGCAGTTCCTGGTTCAGCTCCGCGACGGTCGGCGCCGGCGGGACGTTCTCCGCCGTGGTGGCCGACGCGCTGGTCGTCGCCTTCGTGGGCGTGCTGTCGGACTTCTTGTCGCCGTTACCGCAGGCCGACATGCCGAGCGCCGCCACCACGGCCAGGGTGGCGACCGCGATGCGTCCAGTCATCTGAAGCTTCAATGCTCGTCCTTTACGTTCGAGTTGGTCTGTTCCGTGCACGTGACAGCTACCACCCGACCGGCAGCGCTGCACGAGTGGCCTCACGCTACCCGCCAAAATTCAACGAAGACTAAGGAGCGGGTCGGCCGGGGCGAGATCGAGATCGTCGGCGGCAAACGTATACGCCGGACCCGGTCCTGTCGAGCGTGTCTCGAAACGCACCGTGACGCGCCCGTGCCCGCTGCCCTGCACCCAGCCGTGGCCGTGTTCGCGATGGTGCACGTCGCGGCCCGGATACCAGAATTCGGTGGTGTAGGAGCGGGTCGCGGGCGGGACGGCGGCTTCGGCGACGGCGACGCCGGATTCCGCGGCGACGGCGAAAGTGGGCTCGGGCGCGACGAATTCGTCGAGGGCGTCCCGGCTGGCGCCGGGAAGGTGATCGAGCGCGGCGGAATGATGATCGAGCGCGGCGGAACGACGATCGAGCGCGGCGGGTGTCGAGGGGCGCGCGACCAAGTCCTGATCCAATTCCGGGAACAGCGACTCCTGCCGCACCGTCGACAGCCCGCCGAATCCCACGCCCACCAGGCGGATCGGGCCCAGCTCGCCGGGGTCGATGGCCGAGCGCAGGGCGGCGGCGGTCAAGGTGGCCAGATCCTCGGTGGCGTAAGGCAGGGTGAACGAGCGGGTCACGATCCCCATATCGGCCTTCTTCAGTTTCAGCACCACCGTGCGGGCCGCGCGGCCGTCGCGGGTCAACCGCCGGTGGGCGGCCGCGGCCATCTCCTCGATCGCCGGGCGCAGCTGGGCCAGGGTGAGGATGTCGGTCTCGTACGTGGTTTCGGCACTGATCTGTTTGGCCTCGGCGCGCTCGGCGACGGGCCGGTCGTCGATGCCGCGGGCGAGCCGATGCAGGGCCGCGCCCACACTGCCACCCAGCAGCGAAACGGCCTCCAACTCGGGCAGGGCCGCGAACGCACCGACGGTTTCGATGCCTACCGACCGCAACCGCCCCTCGGCCACCGGCCCGATCCCCCACAGCTTGCGCACCGGCAGCGCGGCCAGCAGCTGCTGCTGGTCGGCCGGGGACACCACCCGCACACCGTCGGGTTTGGCCAGGCCCGAGGCGATCTTCGCCAGCTGCTTACCGGTGCCCGCCCCGACCGAGGCGACCAGCCCGGTGCGTTCGCGCACCAGCGCCCGCAGCTGCTCGCAGAATTCCAGCACCTCCCCCACGCTCGCCCCCGCCAGCTCGGCGGGCTCGCCGAACGCCTCGTCGAACGACAGCGTCTCCAATACCGGGATGCGCGAGCGCAGCGTCTCGAAGACCTGCCCACTCACCTCGCCGTAGACCACGCCGCGCGGCGGCACCACCACCGCCGTCACCCCGACCAGACGGCGAGCCTGATGCATCGGCATGGCCGAGCGCGCCCCGAACACCCGCGCCTCGTAGCTGGCCCCGGCCACCACCCCGCGCCCTCCGGTGCCCCCGACCAGCACCGGACGCCCGCGCAACGTGGGCCGGGTCAGCTGTTCGACCGAGGCGAAAAAGGCGTCCATATCGATGTGCAGCACCCAGCGCCGGGCCCTTACCTCGAGGTCGGCACCGCCGACTGCCCGATTCAGGCGACCAGCTGCGGAATTGCTGTTGAATTCCTGGGGATCCGCCCCCGGCCGCGCCGTCGCCGCGCTACCCTGCCCGACCCCCTCGGATGCCTCCTGACCAGGCAAAAGCCGTGTCGTAGCCGGGTCGGGGTCGCGATGCATGCCCCGAAATCTACGCTCGGCTACCGACATGTCCCCGCGCACGAGTATGTGATGATTCGTCCATGACTATCCGCAAGGCCGTGATCCCCGCCGCCGGTATCGGTTCTCGCCTGCTGCCGCTGACCAAGGCCATCCCCAAGGAGATGCTGCCGGTCGGCGACAAGCCGGTGATCGAGCACACCGTTCGCGAGCTGGTGGCCTCGGGTATCACCGACATCACCATCGTGGTCAGCGCCGGTAAGTCGCTGATCCAGGATCACTTCCGCCCCAACCCGGCGCTGGTGGCGCAGCTGCGCTCCGACGGCAAGACCGCGTACGCCGACGCCGTGGAGGAGGTGGGCGAGCTGGGCCGCCTCGGCCACATCACCTACCTGGATCAGCACGGCCCCTACGGCAACGGCACGCCCGTGTTGAACGCGGCCCGCAATCTGGGCGACGAGCCGATGCTGGTGCTGTGGCCCGACGACGTGTTCGTCGCCGAGATCCCGCGTGCCCAGCAGCTCATCGACGCCTACAACAAGACCAAGGCCCCGGTGCTGGCGCTGATGCCGATGGACCCGGCCGATTCGAAGCGCTACGGCGTGCCGGTGGTCCGCGAGACCCTCGAGGACGGATTGCTGCGCATCGGCGGCCTGCGGGAGAAGCCCAAGCCGGAGGACGCGCCGTCGGCCTACGCCGCCATCGGAGGCTATGTGGTCACCCCGGGCATCATCGAGGAGCTGCGCAAGCAGGTGGCCGACTGGTACACCCACCGCACCGGCGAGGTGTACCTGACCGACGCCATCAACGAATACGCGGCCTCGAATGCGGTGTACGGCCAGGTGATTCGCGGCAGCTGGTACGACACCGGCAATCCGGCCGACTACCTGATCGCCCAGTTCGCCTCGGCACTGGCACATCCCGAATACGGCCCCCGGCTGCGGCAGCTGATCACCGATTAAGCCTTGTCGTAGCGCACCAGATACGCGGCGAACCGGGCGATATCGCGGTCGTCCCAATCCCGGAAGCGGTCGGTGAAGGCGCGAGCGCGGGCGCGTTCCGCCTCTCGCGCACGCCTTCTGCCCTCGGTGGTGGCGCGCAGGATGTGGTTGCGGCGATTGGCCGGATCCGCCTCGCGGGTGAGATAGCCCTGGCGCTCCAGGGTGGCGACCTGTCGGCTCACCGTGGACTTGTCCAGCAGGAAGTGCTCGGCCAGCTCCGAGGCCAGGCAGCCGTCGCGGTCGATGACCAGATCGAGGATGCTTGCGGCGACCAATGACAGCTCCGGGTGCAGCTCCGCCGCCCGGCCGCGCGCCCGCCGCGCGAAGGCCGTGAGCTCACGCTGGATGGTCTGGATCGCCGCGCTGCGCGACGGCGTGGCGGAACGCTCCGTCATGGTTGCATAGTACAACAATAAGGTTGTATAGTGCAACTATTAATAGTTGTATTTACCAACCTTGGAGCGGACTTTCATGGCCTCACACCAGCTTCGGCACGTCGCCGCGCATCTGCTGACCCCGCTGTTGATGTGCGCGGGTATGGCGCTGGCGTATCTCGGCGCATTCCATCAGCCCGGGCCGAACCATCTGAAGGTGGCCGTCGTCGGCGAAGCACCGCAGGAGAAGGTGCTGGCGCAGACGCTGAAGGACACCGCGGGCGACAAACTCGAGGTCATCACGCTGCCCAGCCGCGACGCGGCGGTGCATCGGCTGCAGGATCGCGATCTGGCCGGGGCGTACGTCCCCGATGCGCAGCATCCCGAACTGCTGGTGGCCAAGGCCAACTCCGACACCACCGCGATGGCCGTGCAGACCGTGTTCGGACGGGTCGCCGCTCAGCAGGACGTGCCGCTGCGGACCACCGACATCACTGCCCTGGCCGCCGGTGATCCGACCGGGCAGGGCCTGTTCTTCCTGTTGGTGGCGCTGAGTATCGGCTCCTACGGCAGCGTCGCGGCGATCGGTGCGGCCGGGGCGGGCCTGAGTGCGGGTGTGCGCGCCCTGTGCGGGCTGATGACCTCGCTGCTGGTCAGCGTGATCGGAATCGTCATGGCGGGTCCGGTCTTCCACGTCGTCGACCACGACTACGCCCAGATCTGGGCGATGGGCTGGATCTATTCGGCCGGAATCCTGCTGATCGGCCTCGGCCTGCACACCTTCCTGCAGCGGTGGACCACCTTGGCGCTCATGGTGCTGTTCGTGATGCTGAACTTCACCACCTCCGGCGGTGTCTATCGTCCGGAGCTGCAGAGCGGCTTCTTCGGGGCGCTGCACTCGTTCTGGAACGGCGCCGGCTTCGTGGAGGGCGCTCGCAGTCTGCTGTATTTCGACGGCCGGGCCGGATTCGACGGCCGGATCCTGAGCCTGGTGCTGTGGTTCGCGGCCGGGCTCGCGCTCGTGGCGATCGCCGGAGTGGTCGAGAAGCGCCGGGCCGCGGCGGCCGTCGCGGCCGATGCGGCGCACGGACGACACGCGATCGAGACCGACCGGATGGAGTCCGCCGAGGAGGAGATGGAGGAGGCGGTCGGTGTCTGAGGCTCAGAAGTAGCGGCGGATCGCGTAGATGTGGAAGTGGCTCAACGGCGTCAGCGTCACTCCCACTCCGGCGCCGTAGGCGTTGAGCAGCAGCCCGCCCCCGGCGTAGATGCCGCCGTGCGAACCGTCCGGATTGACGATCACCACGTCACCGGGCATGAGCGCCCAGAACGGCACCGCGCTGCCGGAGCGGGCCTGCTGCCAGGTGGTGCGCGGCAGCAGAATGCCCACCTGACGAAACGCCCACTGCACCAGCCCGGAACAGTCGAAGGCGTGCGGGCCTTCGGCGCCCCACTCGTAGGGTTTTCCGGTTTGCGAGGTCGCGAGGCTCAGGGCGGCCATCGCCCGCGGGCTGGCCATCGGCAGGTTCGCGATCCCGTCCGCGCTGAGGGAGGCCGACCCCGTCCCGGAGCCGGAACTGCTACCGCTGCTGCCGCTCACGTGTGCGATATCGGCCGCCGCCGGTCCGGCCCAGCCTGCGGCGGCCATGGTTCCGGCCAGCGCGGCGAGGAGGAGCCGGGTACGTCTGTGATGCGGTGTTGTGGTCACAATGTTTTGCCCTCCGGTTGGCATACACCACCGTGACGGGCAGGCCCGGCGACTGCTCAGCACACACTCCGGGCCGACATGCCTTGGTGGTGCAGTTGTCTCAGCTGGGTCGATCGGGTACAAGACGCAAGTTCAACTAGACGGTCATGGTTGCTGAAGCATAACCCCATCTAGCAGGCGATAAGCGAAAAACAAGATCTAATTCCACCCGGAGCCGGGTGTGTCGCATGCGAGCGAGCGCCGGAGTGCGCTCACGGCGATCACAACCGGTGTCCGTGTCGGTGCCCGGCTCTACCGTGGACGGGGTGAACGCACTCGATCACCTGGTGTTGGCGACGCCGCAGCTGTCCGAGACGGTCGCGCACCTGACCCGGCTCGTGGGCGTCGAGCCCGTTCCCGGTGGCCGGCATGTCGGCCGCGGCACGCGCAACTTCCTGCTGGGCCTGGGTGCGGGCGGCTATCTCGAGATCATCGGGCCGGATCCCGAGCAGCCCGAACCGGAGTCGCCGCGCCCGTTCGGCGTCGACGAGCTGACCGGTCCCCGCCTGGTCGCCTGGGCCATCGGCGTGACCGATATCGACGCGGCGGTGACGGCCGCCCGGGCGGCCGGATTCGACCCCGGTGATCCGTCGGAGATGTCGCGCGCCACTCCGGGCGGGGAGACGCTGCGCTGGCGGTTGACCCTCGACCGCGGCGGCCGCGGTACCGGGATCGTCCCGTTCCTCATCGACTGGGGGTCGACCAGGCATCCCGCGCTGGATCTGCCGCAGGCGAAGCTGCTGTCGCTGACCGCCGTCCACCCCGACGTGGCCACGACTTCGGCTCTGCTGCAGGCCGTTTCGGCCGCCATCGAACTGCTGCCGGGTATCCGCCCCGCGCTGATCGCCACCCTCGACGGGCCGCACGGTCCGGTCACGCTGGTATGAGCGGGCCCGCAGTCACACCCGTTCCAGATCCCGCTCCCGCGTCTCGGGCAGGGCGAGGATGGACAGCAGCGGGGAACAGCGCCAGGCTCCAGACCATCGCGACCCCTGCGCCGAAACGAGGAAGAGGCGGCCGGGAAACGAGGGAGACGTGGCGGGCTCGCCGCGCTCGGCGGGTGCGACCAGGTGGCGTCACTGATGAGTGTCGCACCCGCCGAGCAGCGGTTTCGCTTTCCCGCTGTCGGAGACCGCGGGAAGACCAGGAGGGGATGGGGCGCCGCACTCCCCCCTCACGGGAGCCGACGGGCAGTGGGCTTTGTCACTGTCTTGCCCCAAACCCTACCACCATTTGCCGCTATACAACGGCACGTTAAATAACGGTCCGATGTATTTTGCCGCGCTCGGCGTGAGCGGCGCAGTGGCGTCAGGTAGGGGCGCCGCGCCCGCCGAGCGGCGGCTCACCTCCCCGGTGCAGCCGACCGGAGGAAGAACATGAGGTTGGCCGGCCGTTCCGCGAGGCGTCGCACGAAGTAGCCGTACCACTGGTCGCCGAAGGGCACATACACCCGCAGGTGCTGGCCCATGCGGACCAGGCGGTCCTGTTCGGCGGGCCGGATGCCGTAGAGCATCTGGAATTCGAAGTCGTCGCGCCCGCGCGGCACCGCCGTGGCCAGCAGCGCCGCCGCCTCGATCATCGCCGGATCGTGCGTGGCGACCATCGGATAACCCTTGCCGCGCATCAGGATTCGCAGACACCGCAGATACGAGGCGTCGACCTCCCGCTTGCGCCGGAACGCCACCGTCTCCGGTTCGTTGTAGGCGCCCTTGCACAGCCGGATCCGCGCACCCTCCTCGGCAAAGGCCCGGCAGTCGTCCTCGGTGCGCCGCAGATACGCCTGCAGCACCGTGCCGACCGTGTCGGGGTGGTCGCGGCGCAGTTCGCGCACGATGGACAGGGTGGAGTCGGTGGTGGTGTGGTCCTCCGCGTCGAAAGTCACCCAGACCCCGGCGTTTTCGGCCGCCTCGACGACCTTGCGCGCATTGTTCAGTGCCACCGCGTGACCGTCGCCGGGCAGCGCCTGCCCGAATGCCGACAGCTTGACCGACACCTCGAGCGGGCGCGCGCATCCCGACTCGGAGCGTCCCGGCACCTGCGCCAGCGCATCGATCAGCGCCAGATATTCGTCGACCACATGCTGAGCCTGCGCCGGATCGAGGGTGTCCTCGCCCAGATAGTCGATGGTGACGAACCTGTTCTGTCGCAACAGTTCTCGCACGTTCTCCAAAGCCGCATCGCGAGACTCCCCGGCGACGAACCGGTCGACGATGCGTTTGGTCACCGGCATCCGGGTCAGACCGCGTTCGGCCCGCTGCGACCGGGCCGCGGCCAGCAGGGCGGGACGCAGCGGGTTGCTCAACACCACCGTGCTCATCTACGCGTCCTCTCCCTGGTGCGGATATTCGTGGGTCGTCGCCGGGACGAAGGTCTCCTTGATCGACCGCGGTGAGGTCCAGCGCAGCAGATTCAGCGCCGACCCGGCCTTGTCGTTGGTGCCCGAGGCGCGCGAACCGCCGAACGGCTGCTGCCCGACCACCGCGCCGGTGGGCTTGTCGTTGACGTAGAAGTTTCCGGCCGCGAACCGCAATGCCGCACTTGCCTTGTCGACGGCCGCCCGCTCGCGCGCCAGGACCGCGCCGGTCAGGCCGTAGGCCGCACCGCCGTCGACCAGTTTCAGCACGTCGTCGAAGGCATGCGGGCGGGCATCGTCATAGACGTGCACCGACAGGATCGGGCCGAAGTATTCGGTGCGGAACGCCTCGTCGGTCGGGTCGTCGCCGAGCAGCAGGGTCGGGGCGACGAAGTAGCCGACCGCATCGTCATAGGTGCCGCCGGCCGCGACGGTCAGATTCGGGGTGGCCTTGGCCCGTTCGATGGCGCCGACATTGCGGTCGAAGGCGCGCCGATCGATCACCGCGCCACCGAAATTCGTGAAATCGGTGACGTCGCCGTAGGTGAGCGTGCCGATCCGCCCGATCAGCTCGTCACCGATGCGCGACCACAGCGACTTCGGCACGAACGCGCGTGAGGCGGCCGAACACTTCTGGCCCTGGTACTCGTAGGCGCCGCGGATCAGCGCCGTGGTCAGCACCTCGGGGTCGGCCGAGGAGTGGGCGAGCACGAAATCCTTGCCGCCGGTCTCCCCCACCAGCCGCGGGTAGGTGCGGTAGCGGTCGATGCGGAGGCCGACCTCCCGCCACAGGTGCTGGAAGGTGCGGGTGGAGCCGGTGAAGTGGATGCCCGCCAGCCGCGGATCGGTCAGCAGCACATCCGACACCTCCGGACCGTGACCGTGCACGAGGTTGATCACGCCCGGCGGCAGTCCGGCCGCCTCGAGCAACCGCATGGTGTGGTACGCGGCCACGGCCTGAGTCGGCGAGGGCTTCCACACCACCGTATTGCCCATCAAAGCCGGTGCGGTGGGCAGATTTCCGGCGATGGCGGTGAAGTTGAACGGGGTGATCGCGTAGACGAAGCCCTCCAGCGGGCGGTAGTCGGTGCGGTTCCACACCCCGGGCGAGGAGATCGGCTGCTCGGCCAGCAGATTCCGGGCGAAATGCACATTGAAGCGCCAGAAGTCGACCAGTTCGCACGGCGCGTCGATCTCGGCCTGATACGGCGACTTGGACTGACCCAACATCGTTGCCGCGGCGATGGTTTCGCGCCAGGGACCGGCCAGCAGATCGGCGGCGCGCAGGAATACCGCAGCGCGCTCGTCGAAAGGCAGTGCGCGCCACGCGGATGCGGCCTTGACGGCGGTGTCGACCGCGTCCTGCACATCGCCCGCCTCGGCGACGCTGAAGGTGCCGAGCACGGCCGCGTGGTTGTGCGGCTGCACGACCTCGACGCGGGCGCCGGTGCCGGCGCGGTGCTCACCGTCGATGACGTGGCAGATCTCGGTGGGGTTGGCCGCCAGCTCGCGCAGCGCGGCGCGCAGCCGGGCTCGTTCCGGAGTACCGGGCGCGTAGGAGTTGACTGGTTCGTTGGACGGTGCGGGAACCGTGGTGATGGCGTCCATACGCAGCAATAAACACCGTCCGACGGTGGCTACCGTTGTACAGGAGAACGAATTGCGTTTGGCTTTTTCGTCCGATTGAATGAAGAGTGTGAACCGGTTCATACCGCTGTCGGAGCTGCTATCGGCCCTGACCAGCGCCGTTGTCACGCTGCTCGACGCGCCCGCGGGCGAGGACGTGATCGTGGATTCGGTGGCGTTCATGGATGTGGACGATCTGACCATGGAGTTGCCGCCGGGACGGGCGCTGCCGGATGCGTATCTGCAGGTGGGCGTCGACGACGAGGACGCCACCCGGTGGCTGCGTGCGCTCGGTGAGCGCTGCCCGCCCGAGCATCGGCCGCGGGTGGTGTTCTCGAAGGAGGCCTCGCCGCAGCTGCGGGCCGCCGCGCTCGACGCCGGGGTCGCGGTGGTGGCGGTGCATCCGCACGCCCGCTGGGAGATGGTGCATTCGCTGATCGGGCGGATCATCGGCGACGGGATCGGGTCGCGGACTACGGTGGAGTCGGCGCCCGCGGTGGATACCGATCTGTTCGGGCTGGCGCAGTCGGTGGCCGAATCGACCCGCGGGCTGGTCAGTATCGAAGACGATCAGTACCGGCTGCTGGCGTATTCGGCCGACAACACCGCCTCCGCCGATGTGGTTCGGCGCGCCTCGGTGCTGGGACGGCAAGGCCCCGCCGGTTATATGCACTGGCTGCAGCGGGAGGGGGTGTTCGACCGGCTGCGCAATACCGGTGACGTGGTGGAGGTTCCGGCGCAATCGGAGTGGGAGACGCGGCGGCGCATCGCGATCGGCATCCGCGAGCCCGGGCGCCGCGGCGGGCGTGGGCGCACCGTGCTGGGCACCATCTGGGTGCAGGAGGCCACCGAGCCGCTGCATGCCGACAGTGCGCGTGTGCTGCGGGGCGCGGCTTCCATTGCGGCGCGGGTGATCTGGCGCGCCCGCCAGGCCCCGACCTCGGATGCGCTGCTGATCCGGCGGCTGTTCGGGGCGCACGGCGGCGAGGTCGACATTCCCGCCTTCGCCGAGACCTTCACCATGGCCGCCGACGGGCGCGCGGCGGTGGTCGGCTTCGCCCTGAGCGGCGGGCAGCGACCGGATGACGACACCCTGCATCGCGGCATGGTGACATTGCGACTGCACGCCAGCGCCTTCCGGCAGGACTGTGTGACCAGCCTGATCGGGGACAGGGTGTATGTGCTGTTCCCCGAACATCATTCGGTGGAACGGGTGACCTCGTGGGCCAGGCAGGTCATCGGGCAGCTGGGTGAGCGCTCCGGGGTGACGCTGCGCGCGGCCATTGCCGCACCGGTCGATGGGCTCGCCGATGTGGCCCGGGCCCGCGGCGAGGTGGATCGGGTGCTGGACCGGACCGTGGATCTGCCCAGCAATGAACCGGTGACCACCCTCGCCCGTTCCCGCACGACGGTGCTCCTCGCCGAAATCCTCACCCTCATCGGCGATCATCCCGAACTGCGCGACCCTCGCCTGGACACCCTGACCGACTACGACGACAAGTACTCCGCCGAACTACGCCTGAGCATCGAGGCCTACCTGACCCACCGCGGCGACGTCCGCACCGCCGCAACCCAATTGCGCATCCACCCCAACACCCTGCGCTACCGCATCCGCCGCGCCACCCAACTCATGGGCATCGACCTCGACTCCCCCGCCGACCGCCTCCTCCTGGAAATCCAACTGGCAGTCCATCGCCAAATGAATACCCCTCCCCACCAAAGGGGTTGAAAGGCTATGAGAGGCGAGCCCCGGCGGATGTAGCCAGGAATCAAAATCTGCGACATACTGGCCACTAGGCGGCAGGCCTTCTGACAGGCCTGGGCTGCGGTGTCGATGTAGGCCCGCATCGCCCACGCTCGGTCCGCAATCCGCGCGGTGAGCGCTTCTCTTTTCCCGGTCGTTCCCTGACGCCGGATGCTTCGTCTGTCTCCCGAGATCGATCGCTGCGCCGCCGCTTTGTGTCATTCAGCGCGACCGATGCAGACCTCACGACACCACAGAATGGAGTGAAAGCCCATGAGTACCAACCCGATTACCATCGGCACCGAGCGAGTGATCATCGAGAACACGCTCGATCGCAACCGCGAAGCGCTCATCGAGACCGTCCGCGGCCTGTCCGAGGCGGACGCCCGCTGACGACTCGTCGCGTCGCTGACGACTCCGATCTCCTTGATCAAGCATGCCGCTGCCGCGGAACGGATCTGGTTCCAACGGTTCTGGGCGGGACTCGACGAATCCGAATGCGACGGATACTCGCGCCGCGACGAGGGCACATTCGCCGTCGCCGACGACGAGTCGCTGACCGACGTCATCGCCGAGTTCGAGCGCGCAAGCCAACGATCACGAGAGATCGCGTCCCGCTTCGACCTCGATGACACCAAGGACAATCCCCGCGAGGGCAAGGTCAGCATGCGCTGGACCCTGCTCGCCATGATCGAAGAGTTCGCCCGACACGCGGGTCACGGCGACATCCTCCGCGAACAGATCGATAAGCCCACTCCAACAGCAGAACCCGTGAAACGTCGGCCCTACCGAACACAGGGCGACCCGAACCCGGCGTAGGAATCGAAGTCCCACGCGGGGTGAAAGAACGCCCCTGCATCCGGCGCTGGCGCGCCGGATGCAGGGAATGAGAGGCGAACCCGCCGGCTACAAGGACGAGAGACGAACCCGACGTAGGAAGCGAACCTCACGCGGAAACGAGCACCCCCGGGGGCTCACGCCCGGTTTCCCCGCACCCACCCACAGCGCGCCCCTGGTTCCCCGTATCCTCACGGCACGCCCCTGGCTCCCCACACCCCCACGGCACGCCCCTGGCTCCCCACACCCCCACGGCACGCCCCTGGCTCCCCGCACCCTCACGGCACGCCCCTGGCTCCCCGCACCCTCACGGCACGCCCCTGGCTCCCCGCACCCCCACGGCACGCCCCTGGCTCCCCGCACCCCCACGGCACGCCCCTGCCTCCCGCACCCCCACGGCACGCCCCTGCCTCCCGCACCCCCACGGCACGCCCCTGCCTCCCGCACCCCCACGGCACGCCCCTGGCTCCCCGCACCCCCACGGCACGCCCCTGGCTCCCCGTATCCCCACGGCTACGCCCCTGGTTCCCCGTATCCGGCGCGCCAGCGCCGGATACGGGGCCCATGCGGCGTGTAGTGCCGCGCGGCTCAGGCCTTCGTGATCGAGGCTCGGACGCCGCCGACGAGGTCGGCTGCGTCTGTGCCCGGGTCGCCGAAGGTCAGGGTGGTGGCGAGGATTTCGCCGGCGATCAGGTCGCGGTGGGTTTGCGCCCACTGCGAGCGGTCGCCGGGGACGTCCAGGACGACCGTGATGCGGTCGGAGACGTCCAGGCCCAGAGACTTTCGGGTTTCCTGGAGGTCGCGGATGAGGTCGCGGGCCCAGCCCTCGGCCTCGAGGTCCTCGGTCACCTCCGAATTCAGCACCACCAGGCCGGCGTTGCCGGGGAGGGCGGCGGTGGATTCGGGTTCGGCGGCCACCAGGCGCTGGGTGTACTCCTCGGGGAGCAGGTCGATGCCGGCGGCGCTGACCACGCCCTCCGGGCTCTCGGTCCACTGCCCGGCCTTGACCGCCTTGATCACCGTCTGCACGTCCTTGCCCAGGCGGGGGCCCGCGACGCGCGCGTTGACGGCCAGTTCGAAGCGGCCGTGCGCGGCGACGTCGGTGGTCAGGTCGACCTTCTTGACGTTCACCTCATCGGCGATCAGGTCCACGAACGGGGCGAGCCGTTCCGCATCGGGGGCGGCGATGGTCACCTCCGACAGCGGCAACCGCACCCGCAGGTTCTGCGCCTTGCGCAGGCTCAGCACCGTCGAGCACACCGTGCGCACCTCGTCCATGGCCGACACCAGCTCCGGATCCTTCGGCAGCTCGGTCTCCCCCGGCCAATCGGCCAGATGCACCGAACGACCGCCGGTCAGCCCGCGCCAGATTACCTCCGAGATCAGCGGCAGCAGCGGCGCCGCCAGCCGGGTGGTCACCTCCAGCACGGTGTGCAGGGTGTCGATGGCGTCTCGGTCCTCGTCCCAGAACCGCTGCCGCGACCGGCGCACGTACCAGTTGGTGAGCGCGTCGGCGAACGACCGCAGCTGATCGCAGGCGGTCGCGATGTCATAGACCTCGAGCGCCTCGGTCATCACATCGCGCGTCTCGGCCAGCTTGGCCAGGATGTAGCGATCCAGCACATGCGTCGAATCCGTGCGCCACTCACCGGCCTTCGACGCATACAGCTGCAGGAACGTCCACGCGTTCCACAGCGGCCGCAGCGCATGGCCGACACCCTCGCGGATGCCGCGCTCGGTGACGATGAGGTTGCCACCCCGCAGCACCGGCGAGGCCATCAGGAACCAGCGCATGGCATCGGAGCCGTCGCGGTCGAAGACCTCGTTGACGTCCGGGTAGTTGCCCTTGGACTTCGACATCTTCAATCCGTCGTCGCCGAGCACGATGCCGTGCGCCACCACGGACTTGAACGCGGGCCGATCGAACAGCGCGGTGGCCAGCACATGCAGGGTGTAGAACCAGCCGCGGGTCTGCCCGTTGTATTCGACGATGAAATCGCCGGGGTTGTGGGCAGGTTCGGCGGCCGTACCGTCGAACCACTCCTTGTTCTTGAACGGGTAGTGCACCTGCGCATACGGCATCGACCCGGACTCGAACCAGCAGTCCAGCACCTCCGGCACGCGCCGCATCATCGACTTGCCGGTCGGGTCATCGGGATTCGGGCGCACCAGCTCATCGATCATCGGCCGGTGCAGATCGGTCGGCCGCACGCCGAAGTCGCGCTCCAGCTCGTCCAGCGAGCCGTACACGTCGGTGCGCGGGTACTCCGGATCGTCCGACACCCACACCGGGATCGGCGCGCCCCAGTACCGGTTGCGGCTGATGTTCCAGTCGCGCGCACCCTCGAGCCACTTGCCGAACTGACCGTCGCGGATGTGCTCGGGCACCCAGGTGATCTGCTTGTTCAGCTCCACCATGCGGTCGCGGAACTTGGTCACCGCCACGAACCACGACGGCACCGCCATGTAGATCAGCGGCTGACCCGAGCGCCAGCTGTGCGGATAGGAGTGCTCGATCGTCTCGTGCCGCAACAGCTTTCCGGCGGCCTTGAGGTCCTTGATGATGACCGGGTTGGCGTCGAACACCATCAGGCCCTCGTACGGCGGCACCATCGAGGTGAACTTGCCGCCCGCGTCCAGCGGCTGCACCACCTCGATGCCGGCCTCCGCGGCGACCGCGATGTCTTCCTCACCGAACGCCGGGGCCAGATGCACCACGCCGGTACCGGAGTCGGTGGTGACGTAGTCGGCATTGAGCACGCGGAAGGCGTTGGGGTGGCCGCGGAAGAAGTCGAACGGCGGCGTATAGCTCAGGTCGGCCAGCGCGGCGCCCAGGTGCTCCGAGAGGACCTCCGGCTCCTCCCCCAGTTCCCGCGCATAGTGCGAGACGCGCTCGGCGGCGAGCAGGTACCGCTTGCCGTCCTTGCCGCGCACCTGCACGTAGGTCAGATCCGGGTGCACCGCGATCGCCAGGTTGGACGGCAGCGTCCACGGCGTGGTGGTCCAGATCAGCGCGTTCGCGCCGTCCAGCTCGTGCAGCGGATGCCCCTCCGGCACGCTCAGCACCATGTCGACGGTGACCGCCGGGTCCTGGCGCATCTTGTACGCGTCGTCGAGGCGGGTCTCCTGGTTCGACAGCGGCGTCTGCTCGTACCAGCTGTAGGGCAGCACGCGGAAGCCCTGGTAGATCAGCCCCTTGTCGTACAGCGTCTTGAACGCCCACATCACCGACTCCATGAAGTCGATGTCGAGGGTCTTGTAGTCGTTGTCGAAGTCGACCCAGCGCGCCTGACGCGTCACATAGTCGCGCCACTCACCGGTGTAGCGCAGCACCGAGGATTTGCACGCGGCGTTGAATTCCGCGAGGCCCATCGCATCGATCTGTGATTTGTCCGTGATACCGAGCTGCTTCTCCGCTTCGATTTCCGCCGGCAGCCCGTGGGTGTCCCAGCCGAAACGCCGCTCGACCTTCTTGCCGCGCATGGTCTGGAAACGGGGGATCAAATCCTTGACGTATCCAGTGAGCAGATGCCCGTAATGCGGCAATCCGTTGGCGAAGGGCGGTCCGTCGTAGAAGACGAACTCCTGTGCCCCGGCGCGGTTCTGGATGCTGGCGCGGAAGGTGTCATCGGCCGCCCAGTAGTCCAGGACGCGCCGCTCCAGCTCGGGGAACGACACCTGACCGCCGGTCGACAGATCGGCGCGTGGATAGGCGTCGCGGGTCGCTGTCTCGTCTGCCATGTCGGGCAGTGGTCTCCTCGTGCCAGTGCGCCTGTCGGGCGCATCCCGGTGGGCACGGGGACGACCCCGGCGCCCGGTGCGCCGAAACCGCGGTACCACCCCGCTTGTCCTCGATGACTCCGTCATCCCGGACGTCAGTCCGAGGACCTCTCGTTGTGAGCTGTGACGGGCTCACCCGTTCGGTTCTACTGAGCGCGGCCCGTAGGCGTGCCGTTCTTCCGAAGGCTCCCCGGTGATAGCCGGATCACTGCCGTTGTCAGGTTTGATTGTAGCGAGTATGGGCAATCCAGTTTTCAGGCCTCCGCCGGGCCATGAGGAGGACTACCTTTTGGCGTGACGGCCTGGGCGAGACTGGGAATCGTCGTCGGAGTCGCGCATGGACAGCGCGCTCACCAGCAGCAGGACCGCGCCGATGACACACACCACGATGCAGCCCCAGGCCCAGATCACCGAACCGGTGGTCAGCGCGGTCACCAACAGGGCGAAACCGATCGCGGCCAGGACGAGCGTCAGAACGAGCATGGTCACCCCCTAGACGGGCCAGGTGGCTCGACAAGACTTCCGACCACACAAACTGCCGCCTCGCGGGCGCGGCGACTATTCGAAACGGAAACTACTTGCCGCCCTTGGCGAACGATGCCGGGGCGTGGTTGTTGGCGCCGGCGCCGTCGAAGGCGTCGCCACCGTCGACCGGCACCGCCGAGCCGCGGTTCTCCAGTTCCTCGAGCTGCGATTCCAGGTAGGACTTCAGCCGCACCCGGTACTCGCGTTCGAAGGTCTTCAGCTGTTCGATCCGGCTCTCCAGCACGCTGCGCTGCTGGGTGATGGTGGCCATGATCTCGGTGTGCTTGCGCTCGGCGTCGGCCTGCAGGGCGTCGGCCTTCTCCTTGGCCTGGCGCAGCTGGCTGTCCGAGCGGGACTGCGCATCCGACAGCATGGCCTCGGCCTTCTGCCGGGCCTCGGCGATCATCGCCTCGGAACGGGTGCGAGCGTCGCTGACCAGCCGCTCGGAGTTGGCCCGCGCGTTGGCCAGCAGTTGCTCGGCCTCGGTCTTCGCATCGCTGGTGAGGCGGTCGGCCATCTCCTGGGCCAGGCTGAGCACCTTGGCCGCCTGTAGGTTCGCGTCGGCTGCGGCCGCATCCTTCGGCGCGGCGGGGGCGGCGGGCATCGGGGCCGGCGGGGCCACCGGGGCGGGCTTGGGCGGTTCCGGCTGCGGCGGAGCCTGTTTCACCGCCTGCGGCGCCGGACGCGCCTTCTTGGCCTCTGCCAGTTCGGCATCCAGCTCGGCAACCCGCTGGCGCAGATCGGCATTCTCCTCGATGAGGCGTGAGAGCTCCTGCTCGACCAGGTCGAGGAAGGCGTCGACTTCATCCTCGTTGTAGCCGCGCTTCCCGATCGGCGGTTTGCTGAACGCGACGTTGTGCACATCGGCTGGGGTCAGCGGCATGGAAGGATCCCTTCACGCTTCGTACGGAGATCTAGCAGTAGATCTAGCAAGCTATTCTTCACGGCCCATTCTGTCACACCGGGGCTACCGGCTGCCCGAGCCTGTTCGTGATCGTCATCAAGATGAACACGATGAAAAGCAGCACCATAATCGACAGATCGAGGCGAATTCCACCCAAGTTCACCGGAGGTATCAAACGCCTCAGCAGTTTCACCGGAGGATCGGTGATCGTGAAGATCACCTCCAAGATGACGGCGACGGCGCCCCGGGGGTGCCAGTCCCGGGCGAAGCTCCGGATGAACTCGACGATCACTCGGCTGATCAACAACAGCCAGAAGAGGAACAGGAGTACATACAGCACCTGGAACAAGGCCACGCGTCCACTTTGCCTCAGATTCGGTGTCCTGCAAACTCCCCGCGCCGTCCGGACCGGCGGCGCTCCCCCCGCTGGCGGCGTGTCCACCAGGGCGGACGGTCGCCCGCATCGCCCTGGGAGAAACGGTTATTTCTGGTTGTAGAAGCCGTTTTCGGCGATCCGGCGGCGCTCCTCGGCCGATACGTCGACATCGGCCGGTGAGAGCAGGAACACCTTCGTCGCGACCTTGTCGAACGAGCCGCGCAGCGCGAAGGCCAGCCCGGCGGCGAAATCGACGAGGCGGCGCGCGTCGGCATTGCTCATCTCGACCAGGTCCATGATCACCGGTGTGCCGTCACGGAACCGCTCGCCGATGATGGCGGCCTCGGCGTAGGTGCGCGGGCGCAGCGTGGTGATCTTGGACAAGGGGCCTCCGTCCTCGAAGACCGGCGCGCGGCGCGGGGCCGGTTCGAAGCGGGCACGCTCCTCCACCCGCCGCTCTTCCATCCTGCGCTCGACCTCGGGGTCCACCGCCAGCGCGCCGTGCGTGGTGCCGCGCACCATCGGGGCGGCACCCAGGCCGCGCGAACGCCCCGACGGCGCGGACTCGATGCGGGTGGGACGGCGCGGCGGCTCGTAGCGGTCGTCGGCGTAGGGCTCGTCGGCGTAGTCGTCGCGGCGGGCCACGGTGTATCCGGGCTGGTAGGGAGCCTTGTAGGTGGGTTCGGGGTAGCCGGGCTCATCGTCGTAGTAGCGCGGCTCGCCGTACTCGCGGGACCGGCGCGAGCCACGCTCCTCGACACCCCGCGGACCGCGGTCGTCGACGTAGTCGTCTTCGTATTCCTCGAGCGGAACCATGCCGAAGTACGCCTTGAACCTGTGCAGCGTGCTCATCCTGGTCGACCTTCCTACGGCACCCGGCTGGCCTGGGGTGTTAAGTCCTGCTCAACCTCTTCCGTCACAAGCATATGTTTCGAATGTGACTGATGAGGTTTGTTTGCTATCTCGAGGTTATCGGTCGAGCGCCCATCAAGGCAGTACCGACACGCACGCAGGTCGAGCCGTGTCGAATGGCGGCCTCCAAATCGCCCGACATGCCGGCCGACAGTTCCCTCGCCTGCGGGTGCTCGGCCAGCAGCCGCTCGTGCAGCGTTGCCAGCCGGGCGAATTCGGGCTCCGGGTCGACGTCCAGCGGAGGGATAGCCATCAGGCCTGCCAGCTGCAGGTTCGCGGACTCGGCGACGTGCGCGGCCAGGGCCGGGAGATCAGCCGGGGCCACCCCGCCTCGGCCGGGGTCGCGGTCCAGGCTGACCTGGATTAACACCTGCAGCGGCACGTCCCGCTCCCCGGCGTCGCGCGCGGCCCCGACACCGGCGTCAAGAGCCGTTGCCAGGCGTTCGCTGTCGACCGAGTGGACGGCATCTGCCCAGCGCGCCACCGACTTGGCCTTGTTCCGCTGCAACCGGCCGATCATGTGCCAGCGTATTTGGGACAGATGTCCCAAAGAGGCCACCTTCGCTCCGGCCTCCTGATCTCGCGATTCACCGAATTCGCGCCGCCCCAATCCATAGAGGATCTCGATATCCGAGGCGGGGAAAAACTTTGTGACCGGAAGCAACTTCACCTCGGCCGGATCCCTCCCGACCGCCCGGCAGGCGGACTCGATTCGCGCCAACAGACCGGTCAGAGCACTGGACAGTTCGGCCGTGCGCGTGGATTCCACGGCGGTGGCTCCGGATTCGGTGGTCATAGAAGAACTCCCTGAATTGCGAAACTCATCACGAATGCCCCCGAAAGTGCCGATTGGGAGAATTTCTGCTCATATCTCGTCCTGATCTCGACGGCAACCCCAGAAAATAGGGGCAAGGAAGATTGCGGGTTCATGCGCGCGGGGCAGGGCGGATCGGGGTTTCATGCATGCGGCTCCTCGGTGTGCATCCAGATGACGCTCGCGAGACGACCGGTCGGTGCGCCGCGGCGGTGGCTGAAAAGGGTTTCGTCCTCGATGGTGCAGCGCGGGTCGACCGCGACCGCGCCGACACCGGCCTGTTCGAGCTGTCGGCGGATTCCGGCGCGCAGATCAAGTCCCGGGGTGCCCTTGTCGGTGGTGGTGGCGCTGCCGGGCAGATGGGCCTCGACGTCGTCGCGCATGGCGGCGGGGACCTCGTAATTGCGGCCGCTGGCGGCCGGGCCGAGAAAGGCGCCGATGCGTTCGGGGTGCGCGCCCAGCGACACCATCGCGTCCAGCACGCGCGGCACGATGCCGATCCGGGCCCCCACCCGGCCCGCGTGCACGGCGGCGATGACGCCCGCCTCGTCGTCGGACAGCAGGATCGGCACACAGTCGGCAGTCAGCACCACCAGCGCCAGCTCCGGCACGCGGGTCACCAGCGCATCGGTCACCGGAACCGGTTCGGCGCGCGGCCCGTCCACGATCTCCACGGTCCGGCCGTGCACCTGCTCCATCCACACCAGCCGCTCCGGCGCCAGCCCGATCCCCTCGGCCAGCCGTAACCGATTGCGCCGCACGGCCTCCGGATCGTCCCCGACGTGATCCCCCAAGTTGAACGAATCGTACGGCGCCCGCGAGACCCCACCCGCCCGCGTCGTAGTAACCCGCCGAGTCCGCACCAAAGTCGTCATACCGACGAGATTAGTAGCCACCCCGCGGCAACCACCGCCGTCATGCCGCCTACAGGCTCAGCCGCAATCCCCTTCCAGGGCCGCGTGGGCTCTCACAATCCCTGTATCCGGCGCCGGCGCCGGATACAGGGCCTAGCGACGCATGAACGACGGGACGTCTACGTCGTCGTCGGAGTCTTCGTCGGGGGGTTGGATGTGGTTGCGGGCGTTGTGGGCAACCGTAGGGTCGGGTGTGGGGCGGGGTGGGGCGCCGTAGGAAGGCGCGGGGCCGCGTTCGACCGTGGACGGGGCGGGGGTGGGCTCGGCGGGGCGGGGGGTGGGGAAGTCGGACCCGCGGGGGGTGTGCTGGCCGATTTCGCCTGCGCGGCCAGAGCCGATGGTGCCGCGGCCCGCGGTGTCGATGCGCCGGGCGGGAGTGCCGCCGTCGAAGCCCGCGGCGATGACGGTGACGCGGACCTCGTCGCCGAGCGAATCGTCGATGACGGTGCCGAAGATGATGTTGGCCTCGATGTGGGCCGCCTCCTGCACCAGCGACGCCGCCTCGTTGATCTCGAACAGGCCCAGATCCGAACCGCCCGCGATGGACAGCAGCACGCCGTGCGCACCGTCCATGGACGCCTCCAGCAGCGGCGAATTGATCGCGGCCTCGGCCGCTTTCACCGACCGGCCCTCGCCGCGCGCGGAGCCGATACCCATCAGGGCCGAGCCCGCGCCGGACATGACGCTCTTGACGTCGGCGAAGTCGACGTTGATCAGGCCGGGCGTGGTGATCAGATCCGTGATGCCCTGAACACCGTTGAGCAGCACCTCGTCGGCCGAGCGGAAGGCGTCCATGAGGCTCACCGCCGCATCGCCCAGCTGCAGCAGCCGGTCGTTGGGGATCACGATCAACGTGTCGCAGGATTCGCGCAGCCCCTGGATACCGGCCTCGGCCTGGTTGCTGCGCCGCTTGCCCTCGAACGAGAACGGCCGGGTGACCACGCCGATGGTCAGCGCGCCCAGCTTCCGGGCGATGCTGGCCACCACGGGCGCACCGCCGGTTCCGGTGCCGCCGCCCTCACCGGCGGTCACGAAGACCATATCGGCGCCCTTGAGCACCTCTTCGATCTCGTCCTTGTGGTCCTCGGCGGCCTTGCGGCCCACCTCGGGATCGGCACCGGCGCCCAGGCCGCGGGTGAGTTCACGGCCGACGTCGAGCTTGACGTCCGCATCACTCATCAGCAGTGCCTGCGCGTCGGTATTGACCGCGATGAACTCGACACCCTTGAGTCCCTGTTCGATCATCCGGTTGACGGCATTCACGCCGCCGCCGCCGATACCGACGACCTTGATCACTGCAAGGTAGTTGTGCGGGGGCGTCATGGGCTCTCGCCTTCCTTCGATCTAAAGCCTGTCGTTTTCGGATTCTCGGCAGAACGCCGACCGGAAATGGTCCGAGGCGGCAAACCCGGGCTTTCGCTCGGGCAAACCCTCAACCTCAACCATAGGGTTAGCGTTATGTCAAGTATCCGATGGTGCGGAACGCTATTCGCACCCGCCGCGATACGCGCGCAGGCGCGCCGAAACGAGTCCTGAGAATCTTGTGTGATCCTTCTCGTTCGAGCCCCGCCCCGCATCGTATCGTGAACGGCTGCACCCGGTACCGGGAATCGTTCCTTGTGTCCGCGGCGAATCCGGTGAGCACCGAAAACGCTGAAGCCACAACGGGTATCACTTACTTTACCGTTACCAGATCGGGACTCGAAACGTCGAATACCGTTCCGGGCCGGGTCAGCACCGGCAGCACCACCGCCGCCTTGCGCTCGGCATCGCCCGTCCCTCCCCACAGCACTGTACGCCCGTCGCGCAGATTCAGCTCGATATCCGAAACCGACCGTGCCACAACCTCTCCCACCTGGGCACGCAGCGGAGCGGGAACGACGTCGAGCACCGCCACGGCGGCCCGGGTGACCGGATCGTCGACACCGGGATGATCGGTGGTGAGTTTGGGCACTCCCGGCGGTGGCGGCTCGATGGCGAATTCCACGCTATCGGCGTCGAGCAGGTGCGGGCCCTCCGGACTGTCGAAGTACAGCACCGGGACCCGCTCCACGACGGTGACCCGCACGGTGGCCGGGAACACCCGCTGCACGCGCACCGAACGCACCTTGGGCAGCGCCGCCACCCGCTCGGCCACCGCATCGGTATCGATGCGCAGCATAGAGATCCCCTCGGGAATCCGCAGCACCTCGCGCACCTGCTCCTCGGGCACCGCGGCCAGCCCCCGGATCTCCACCTTGCGCACCGACAGCACCGGGGTGAACCACGCCACCCCGGCCAGCACGATCAGCACGGCGACAACGCCCAAGGACCACAAGGCGATTCGACGACGCTGCGCGGGGGTCGTGCGGCGACCGCCACTCCGGAAGCGGCGGAAGCCGGTTTCGGACTGTGGATCCCGGCTCTCCCCGGACCGGCGCGCACTCATCGTCCGGCGGGCGGGCGCACCCGCAGACCGTCGAGTATCTGGCTGCCGAGCATGGTGACATCACCGGCGCCCATGGTGATCACGACGTCGCCGGGACGGGCCAGGCTCGCGACCTGGCGGCCCACCCGTGACATATCCGGTTGGTAGTGCACGGGCTCGGTGACGGCCTGGGCGACCAGCGCTCCGTTGATACCGGGCAGCGGCTTCTCCCGCGCGCCGTAGACGTCGAGCACCACCACCTCGTCGGCCACCGACAGGGCGGCCCCGAATTCGGCCGCGAATGTGGCTGTGCGGCTGTACAAATGCGGCTGGAAGACCACGATGACCCGCCCCTGGCGGGAGCGCGCGCCGTCGGCGGCCTCCTGGCGGACCAACTCCGCGGCGGCACCGAGCACGGCCCGCACCTCGGTCGGATGATGCGCGTAGTCATCGAAGACGCGCACCCCGTTCTCCCGCCCGACGAACTGGAACCGGCGGTGCACCCCGCCGAAACCCTCCAGTCCCTGCAGGATCTCGTCGAGATCGGCACCGGCGTCGCGCGCGGCCAGCAGCGCGCCCAGGGCGTTGAGCGCCATATGCCGTCCGGGCACCGACAGTCGTAGCGTGCGCGGGGCGGGCTCGTCGGCGAGCTGGAAGGTGGCCACCCCGCCCACATCGCGCGGCTCCCACGCCAGCAGCCGCACCCCGATCGGGACGGGCGCACCGGACAGATCCCCCGCGCCGTAGCCCAGGACGCGGATGTCGAGTTCCCCGGCGGCGATCCGGGCGGCGACGCGCTCGGCCAGCGCCCACGACCCCGGGTCGTCCAGGCACACCACCAGCAGTCCACCGGCGGTCAACCGGGCCACGAAATCGTCGAAGACCTGGACATAGGCCTCATCGGAGCCGAAGAAGTCCAGATGGTCGGATTCGATATTGGTGACCACCGCGACGTCCGGGTCGTACTGCAGCAGCGAACCGTCGGATTCGTCGGCCTCGGCGACGAAGTAGCCGCCGGTGCCGTGATGGGCGTTGGTCCCCGCCTCGTTGAGTTCGCCGCCCACCGCGAACGACGGATCGAACCCACAGTGCTGCAACGCCACCACCAGCATGGAGGTGGTCGAGGTCTTGCCGTGGGTGCCCGACACCAGCAGCGTGCGGTGCCCGCGCATGAGTTCGGCGAGCACGGCCGGGCGCAGCAGCACCGGCACCCCGCGCCGGTTCGCCTCGACCAGTTCCGGATTGGTCTTGGGGATGGCGGCGTAGGTGGTGACGACCGCGGTGGGCCCGCCGGGCAGCAGATCCAGCGCACCGGCGTCGTGGCCGATGCGCACTTCGGCGCCGCGGGCCCGCAGGGCCAGCACACCGCGGCTCTCCTTGGCGTCGGAGCCGGAGACCGCGCCGCCGCGCGACAGCAGAATCCGCGCGATACCGGACATGCCCGCGCCGCCGATGCCGACCATGTGCACGCGCTGCAGCAGCGGCGGCAGATCGGTGTGTGGTGCGACCGGGGCCGGGTGGCCGTCGGCCGTGTCGTTGCCCTCCGTCACCTGCCCGCCACCTCCACCACGATCCGCGCCACCTTCTCCGCCGCGTCCCGATGCCCCGCACCGGCCGCGGCCACCGCCATATTCGACAACCTCAACGGGTCGGTGAGCAGCGGGATTACCTCATCGATCACGTACTTCGGGGTCAACTCCGCATCGGGAACAATCCTGCCACCGCCCTGATCCACGATGGGGCGGGCATTGAACTCCTGTTCGCCGTTGCCGTGCGGCAGCGGGACGTAGAAGGCGGGCAGGCCGACCGCCGACACCTCCGCGACGGTCATGGCGCCCGAGCGGCACACCGCCGCATCGGCGGCCGCATAGGCCAGATCCATCCGCGACAGGTAGGGCACGGCCACATACTTCGCCGGACCCTCCGGATCGATGCCGGTGATCTCGACGGTGTTCTTGGGCCCATGGGCGTGCAGCACCGAGATTCCCGCGGCGGTCAACTGCGCTGCGGCCGCCGAGACCGCCTCGTTGAGCCGGCGCGCGCCCTGCGAACCGCCGAACACCAGCAGCACCGGTCCCTCCGCGGGCAGACCGAAGTGGTCGCGCGCCTGCGCCCGCAGCCCCGCCCGGTCCAGGGTCGCGATCGACTCCCGCACGGGGATGCCGACGATCTCGGCATCGGCGCGCCCGCGCACATGCACTCCCGAATTCGGCACGGCGGCCAATACCCGGGTCGCCCGGCGGGCACCGATCTTGTTGGCGATACCCGCCTTCACATTCGCCTCGTGCACCACCACCGGCACCGGCCGCCGCCTGCGCAGACCGCGACCGGCGGCCAGATAGGCGGGCAGCGCGACATATCCCCCGAAGCCGATGATCACATCGGCCTCGACCGCATCGATCACCTCGCGGGTGCGGGCGACCGCCAACCGCACCCGGCCGGGCAGCCGCAACAGATCCGCGGTCGGCTTGCGCGGCAACGGCACCGGCGGAATCAGCTCCAGCGGGTATCCGCGTTCGGGTACCAGCGTGGTCTCCAGGCCCCGCTGCGTGCCCAGCGCGGTGATCCTGATCGACGGATCGAGCCGACGCAGCGCATCGGCGACCGCCATGGCGGGTTCGATATGGCCGGCGGTACCACCGCCCGCGACGATCACCGAGATCGCCCGTGTCACCTCGGATTACCCCGTTCTCTCGCATGTGTCATCGGATAGCTGGGCTCCCATGCCCGCGTGGACCGCCAGGACATGGTGCTGCCGGCGCGCCGACGCGCCGAATCCGAATCTATCGACCGGCGCGGGGCCGGGTCGGCACCACCCCGCCGCCGCGACGGCGGCAGCTCCCGCTTCGGCGGCGCCGCCCGCAGTCCGTTGCGTGACCGCGCGGCCTGCGCCCGGCTCGGCGAATACACCTCGGGCTTGGGCAGCCGCAGCAGCCGGCTGAAGCGCCCGTCCTGCCCGGCGTGCAGCGCGGCCACGGCCTCCGGTTCGTGCCGGGCGGCGCTGGCGATGAGGCCGAACATGAACAGCGTAATCGCCAATGACGACCCGCCCGCCGAGACGAGCGGCAACTGCAGGCCGGTCACCGGCAGCAACCCGACCACATATCCGATATTGATCAGGGCCTGACCGGTGATCCAGGTGGTGGCGGTCGCCGCCATCAGCCGCAGGAACGGATCCACCGAGCGGCTCGCGATGCGCAGCCCGACATAGACGAACAGCGCGAAAAGTCCCAGCACCAGCGCGCATCCGAGGAAGCCGAGTTCCTCGCCGATGATGGCGAAGATGAAGTCGTTGTGCGCGTTGGGCAGATAGCTCCACTTGGCCCGGCTCTGTCCCAGCCCGCGGCCCCAGATACCGCCGTCGGCCAGCGAGAACAGCGCCTGGCGGGCCTGATAGCCCATGCCCTGCGGATCCTCGCTGGGATTGAGGAAGGCCCGCATGCGGTCGGAGCGATAACCGGCGGTCAGCGCCAGAATGCCCGCGGCCACCGAACCGGAGACGCCGATGGTCACGAACAGCCGCACCGGCAGCCCGCCGAACCACAGCAGCGCCGCCAGCACGATGCCGACCGCGATCGTGGTGGACAGATTCGGCTCCAGCACGATCAGCAGACACACCAGCAGCCCGGCCGGAACCAGCGGCATGAGAATGTCGCGGTAACCGACGTTGTCCGAGCGCCGCGCGGCCAGCAGGTGCGCACCCCACACGATCAGCGTCACCTTGACGATCTCCGAGGGCTGCAGCGACACGAACCCCAGATCGAACCACCGCCGCGAGCCCTGCACCCGCGACCCGATGCCGGGAACCAGCACCAGCGCCAGCGCCACCACCGAGATCGCGAACACCGGAAACGACATCCGCCGCAGCATGCGCAGCGGAATCCGCAGGGCCAGATAGAACAGCACCACACCCAGCACGGCGAAGGCCGCCTGCTGGATGAACAGCGAATACGCCGACCCGTCGGCCGAATAGGATTCGACGCTGGACGCCGACAGCACCATCACCAGCCCGAGCGTGGTGAGCAGGGTGGCGATGGTGACCACCAGATGGAAGTCGGCCAGCGGGCGCGCCAGCCAGGCACCGAACCAGGTGCCCGTGTGCTTGCGCGCCTTTTCTGTCATGCTGTCCCCTCGCTAGCGCTCGGTGCCACCCTGACCGAAGGTCGCTGTGTCGATGGTTCGCTCGCAAGCTCGCTCACTGCGTGCTCCCGATATCTCCCTCGTCGAGCGCCTGCACCGCCGCGACGAAACTGCGTCCCCGGTGGGTGTAGTCGGCGAACATATCCAATGAGGCCGCGGACGGCGCCAGCAGCACCGTGTCACCGCGGCGGGCGTATCCGGCGGCGATGCGGACGGCGCGGGCCATCACCTCGTCCGCGCTGTCGACCTCGGACGTGAATTCCACACCCATCCCAGCATCGTCACCCGAACGGAGCTCGACGACCG
Organism: Nocardia transvalensis; assembly: GCF_015477765.1. Classification (GTDB taxonomy): domain Bacteria; phylum Actinomycetota; class Actinomycetes; order Mycobacteriales; family Mycobacteriaceae; genus Nocardia; species Nocardia transvalensis_A. The sequence goes on from NZ_JADLQQ010000005.1 coordinate 347,383, forward strand.
GGACATCGGGCGCGTGTCGCGCCAATGCGGCGGCGAACACGGCGGCGTCCTGGCCCAACAGCACGGCCGCGACCAACCTGTCGGCGATCTCTTCGATGAGATCGTCGATGTGGGCGCCCTTGAGCTGACCGCCCGCGATCCAGACCACCTGCTGATGGGCCAGGATCGAGGTGCGCGTGGCATGCGGGTTGGTGGCCTTGGAGTCGTCGACGAATTCCACGCCCGCGAGCTCCCGCACGAAGGCCGCCCGATGCGGGCCCACCTTGTGCTCCTGCAGACCCTCCTTGACGAATTGCGGTGCCACGTCGATGGATCGGGTGAGCGCGGCCGCGGCCAGCGCATCGGCGATACCGGCCGGACCGGGCGGGCTGATATCGCCCGTCTCGGCCAGGATGGCGGCCTTGGTGAAGGCACGGTCGAGCAGTTTGCCGTCCACCACGCCCAGTTCGCCGTCGGCGGGCACACCCACCCGGAAGCCGACCGTGCGGCGCGCCTTGGACTTTCGTGCCAGCGCCGCGGCGACCGGATCGTCCAGGCCGACCACACCCACCCGGCCGGTCAGCGCGCGCGCCTTGGCCGCGGCATAGGCGTCCAGCCCGCCGTGCCAATCCAGGTGATCCTCGGCCACATTCAGCACCACGCCCGCCTCCGGACGCACCGACGGCGCCCAGTGCAGCTGGAACGACGACAGCTCCACGGCGAGGATCTGCGGACCCGGATTGCGCCGCAACGCATCCAGGATGGGCAGGCCGATATTGCCGCAGGCGACGCTGGCGATACCGGCCGCGCGCAGGATGGCGTGGGTCATCTGGGTGGTGGTGGTCTTGCCGTTGGTCCCGGTCACCACCAGCCATTTGCGGACCGGCCCGTACAGCCGGGCCTGATCCACCCACCAGGCGAATTCGACGTCGCCCCAGACCGGAATGCCCTCGGTGACGGCCGAGACCAGCACCGGCGAATCCGGGCGCCAGCCCGGGCTGGTGATGACCAGCGCGAAGCGGTCCAGGGCGCCGGGCTCGAGCAGCTCGTCGCCGGTGGCCGTGGTCAAGCCGAGCTCGGCGGCCTCGGCCATCGCCTTCTCACCGGCGTCGGTGACCACCGGTCGGGCGCCGATATCGCGCAACGGCTCGACCAGCGAGCGGCCCGACACCCCCCATCCGGCGACGAGAACGTCGCGGCCACGCAGAAATTCGAGCATGGGCCCTGGCGATCGCAGGGCCCGCGGAGTGTGTTCGACCATCGCTGCCTATTTACCCGACCTGAGAGAGGTATTCGCTGTAGAACAAGCCCAGTCCGACCGCCGAAGCGATGCCGGCCAGCAACCAGAACCGAATGATTACCGTAGTCTCGGCCCATTTGCTGAGTTCGAAGTGGTGGTGGAACGGCGCCATCTTGAACAACCGGTTGCGGGTGGTCCGGAACACCGCCACCTGCAGCACCACCGACGCGGCCTCGGCCACGAACAGCGCGCCGATCACGACCATCAGCAGTTCGGTGCGGGTGGTGATGGACAGGCCCGCGATCAGGCCGCCCAGCGCCAGCGAGCCGGTGTCGCCCATGAAGATCTTCGCCGGAGCCGCGTTCCACCACAGGAATCCGATGCAGGCGGCGGCGCCCGCGGCGCAGACCAGCGCCAGATCCAGCGGATCGCGCACGTTGTAGCAGCCGGCCTCGGCCTTGACCTCGCAGGCGTGGTAGTACTGCCAGAACGTGATGATCACGTAGGCGCCCAGCACCAGGCTCATCGATCCGGCGGCCAGGCCGTCGAGCCCGTCGGTCAGATTGACCGCATTGGACCAGGCGACCACGACCAGGCATACGAACGCCAGGAAGATCACCACACCCATCGAGACGGTGTTGATGTCGCGCACATAGGACAGGTGACGGCTGGCCGGGGTGCGGTCGCTCGCGCCGGGGAACTGCAATGCCAGCACGCCGAAGATCACCGCGGAGGCCAGCTGCCCGATGTATTTGCCCGCCGCGGTCAATCCGAGGTTGCGCTGTTTGCGGATCTTGATGAAGTCGTCGATGAAACCGACCGCGCCCAGCGCGGTGGCCAGGCCGAGCACCAGCATCGCCGACACGGTCGGGCCCTCGGCGCGATAGCCGATCCCGATCAAATGTGATCCCAGATACCCGGCCCACATGCCGATCAGGATCGCCACACCGCCCATGGTCGGCGTGCCGCGCTTGGCCTTGTGGCTCTCCGGGCCGTCGATGCGGATCTCCTGGCCGAACCCGCGGCGGGCGAACATGCGGATCAGCAGCGGCGTCAACAGAATCGACACCGCCAGCGCGATCGCCGCCGCGAACAGAATCTGTCTCATCCGGCCGCCTCCGTGTCCGCCTCCGCGCCCGCCGCGGGCACGGCGGACTCGGTCAGGTGTTGGGCGACGACCCACAGCCCGACGGCTTTCGACGCCTTGACCAACACCACGTCACCCGCCGCGATCTCGTTGTCCAGCAGTGCGATCGCGGCGTCGATATCGGGTACGAGCACCGATTCCTCGCCCCACGACCCTTCCATGACCGCGCCCTGATGCATGCCGCGGGACGGGCGTCCGGTGCCGACGACGACCAGCCGATCCACATCCAGCCGCACGGCCAGTCGGCCGATGCGGTCGTGCTCGACCACCGATTCCTCGCCCAGTTCGGCCATTTCGCCCAGCACCGCCCAGCTGCGGCGGGGTCGCTCACCGGCCTTGGACATGGTCACCAGGGCCTTGAGCGCGGCGCGCACGGAATCCGGATTGGCGTTGTAGGCGTCGTTGATCACGGTCACGCCATCGGCGCGGGTGCGCACGTCCATGCGATGGGCCGACGCGGCGGTCGCACCGGACAGGGCGCGCGCGACGGTATCGAGATCGGCACCGCATTCCAAGGCCACCGCGGCGGCGGCCAACGCGTTGCCGACGTGGTGCTCGCCATGCACGGCCAGCCGGATCTCGACGGTGGACCCCTTGGCGGACAGGGTGAATCGTGCGCGAGCGGCCTCGTCGAGGACGATGTCGGTGGCGCGCACGTCGGCGCCCTCGGCTCGGCCGACCGTCACCACCCGGGCCGCGGTGCGCGAGGCCATGGCGGCGACGTTGGAATCGTCGGCATTGAGCACCGCGACACCGTCGGCCGGAAGCGCCTCCACCAGTTCGCCCTTGGCCTGCGCGATCGCCTCGCGGCTGCCGAACTCGCCCAGGTGCGCGGTGCCGACATTGAGCACCACGCCGATCTTCGGCGGGGCGATCTCGGTGAGCGACTTGATATGTCCGTGCCCGCGCGCGGACAGCTCCAGCACGAGGAACCGTGTATCGGTGGTCGCGCGCAGGGCGGTCCAGGGATGACCGATCTCGTTGTTGAACGATCCCGGCGGGGCGACCACCGGGCCGAGCGGGGCCAGCACGCGCGCCAGCAGATCCTTGGTCGAGGTCTTGCCGGAGGACCCGGTGACACCGATGACCGTCAGGCCGTTCTCCGCGACCAGACGATCCACCACGGCCCGAGCCAGTTTCGCGAGCGCCGCCAGCACCGCCGCCCCCGAACCATCGGTGTCGTGGGCCAACGCGTAGGCAGTGCCCTGCCGCGAGCCCCCCCGTTCCCCGGAACCAGAGACCTCTCGTTCCCCGGCACCAGTAACCTCTCGTTCCCCGGCACCAGAAACCTCTCGTTCCCCGGCACCAGAAAATCCTCGTTCCCCGGCATGCTTTTCGCCGGGGAGAGGCTCGACCACGATCGCGGGCACGCCCACGGGCCGCGCGGCCAGCACCGCCACCGCACCGGCTTCCACCGCGGCGGCCGCGAAGTCGTGGCCGTCCACCCGCTCGCCCGGCAGGGCGAGGAACAGGCCGCCGGATCCGATTCGGCGCGAGTCGAATTCGACCGCGCCGGTCACCGTCACCGCAGGGTCGGGTACGTCGTGCAGCGTGCCGCCGACGACGTCCGCGATCTCCCGCAGGGTCATCTCGATCATGAAACCGTCAGGTCCTTCGTTTTCCGAGAGAGGGCCTCCGCCAGCACCTCGCGGTCGTCGAACGGATACTTCACACCCGCAATCTCCTGCCCCGTCTCGTGTCCCTTGCCCGCCACCAGGACCACGTCGCCGGGCTGGGCCCAGTCGACGGCGGCGGCGATGGCGGCGGCGCGGTCGCCGATCTCGGCGACCTCGCCGCGTTCGGACTCCGCGATTCCCAGCGCCCCGGACCGGATCGCGGACCGAATGGCCGCGGGGTCCTCGCTGCGCGGATTGTCGTCGGTGACGATCAGCAGATCGGCGCCGCGGGCCGCGGTCGCGCCCATCAGCGGCCGCTTACCGGAATCGCGATCACCGCCCGCGCCGACCACCACGGCCAGCCGCCCGCCGGATTGCTTCAGATACTCCCGCAGCGTCGCGATGACCGATTCGATGGCCGCGGGCTTGTGCGCATAATCCACCACGGCCAGGAAGTCCTGTCCGCGATCGACTCGCTGCATCCGGCCCGGCACGTCCACCTGCGCCAGCGCCGCGGCCGCCACCGCCGGGTCGACACCGGCCACCGCGCACACCGCGACGGCCAGCAGCCCGTTGGCGATGTTGTAGCGGCCCGGGAGACGCAGCCGGACATCGACTTCCATGTCGGGACCGGTCGCGGTGAATTCCTGTCCGCCACCCGGTACGGACCCGGCGGCGGTGACCGACCAGTCCGGCGTCGCCTCGTCGGTGGGGCTGGGCGTGGTCGCGACCGTCACCACTGTCGTGCGGCCGCCCACCTCGCGGGCCAGGCGCCGCCCCCACGCGTCGTCGACGCAAACGACAGAGGTGCGGGCCGCGACCGGCGACTCCGGTTCGAACAGCCGCCGCTTGGCCGCGAAGTAGTCCTCGAAATCGGCGTGGAAATCCAGATGATCCTGAGACAGGTTGGTGAAGGCACCCACCGCGAAGCGCACCCCGTCGACGCGGCCCAGCGCCAGCGCGTGACTGGACACCTCCATCACCACCGCCTGCACACCCTGCTCGACCATCAGCGCGAACATCGCGTGCAGCTGCGGCGCCTCGGGGGTGGTCAGCGCGCTGGGCACCCGCTGCCCGCCGATGCGGGTCTCGATGGTGCCGATCAGGGCCGTGGACAATCCGGCCGCGGCCAGACCCGCCTCGATCAGATAGGAGGTGGTGGTCTTGCCGGAGGTGCCGGTGATGCCGATCACCTGCAGCCGCTGCGACGGATCACCGTAGATCGCCGCCGATACCTCGCCGAGCACCGCGCGCGGGGCGTCGTGCACCAGGACCGGGACGTCGATGGCTCCGATCAGCTCGGCCCCGGCCGGATCGGTGAGCACGGCGACCGCGCCCCGCTCGACGGCGTCGTGGGCGAAACGGGCACCGTGCGCCCGGGCCCCGGCCAATCCGGCGAACAGGTCACCCCGTTGCACGGCATGCGAGCGCTGCTCGATCCCGGTGACGACGACGTCGCTGTCGTCACCGCTCGGGCGCAGGCCCGTGCGCTCGACGAGCGTCCGCAGCGGTGTGGCCGGCGGTGCGGCCGGACGCAGCACCTGCGGGCTGGGCTGCACGGGCACGGAGCTCCTCTCGGTCTATACGGTTTCGTCGGCAATCCGGCGTGGCTGGACTCGGATCGACGAGTCAGGTTACCGACGATGTGTCACGCCCGGGCAACGCGGCTCGTATTCTGCCTGTCCTACCGGACGGTTCGGCACCCAGCGCGCCGGTCCGCGCCGGACTTCTCACCGGATGTCGAAAGCTCCGGAGCGGGGCGCCTCCCGGCCGGTTCACCCGTGCGAGCGCACGGCCGGTAACCGAATCTCGATGAATACGCGACGAGGGGGCGCTTTCCCCGAGCCATTCGGCGGAAAGGCCCCTCCGGCAGTAGTCGGATCGAACGATGGCAGACCACTCCGAAATCCCGGTCGATGGTACGACGTCGTCCTCGATTTCCCGAGCAGGCCCGAAGCCTATCATTGTGCCGCTCTCAATCTACTTGCAGCACCAAACGTTTCGACGGTGGGGACGGCGGAATGCGGTCCCGCTGCAGCGCCCAGGACGCAATATTGTGGAACAGCGGGGCGGCAGTCGGGGCGCCGCCGCCGTCACTGGCGCGAATCGGCTCGTCCATCATGAGGCCGACGACATAGCGCGGATTGTCCGCCGGTGCGATACCCGCGAATGTGATGTAGTAGCTGTCGTTGGAATAGCACTTGCATTTCTGGTCGATTTTCTGCGCCGTTCCTGTTTTCCCCGCGATCTGGTAACCGTCGACGGCCGCCGAGGGGCCGGTGCCCTGCTGCGCGGCGTTGCGATCCCGCTGTGTGACGGCCTGGAACATGCTCTGCAGGGTTTTGGCGGTCTGCGGGCTCACGACCCGCACCCCCTCCGGGGCGGGCTCCTGGCTGCGGGAGCCGTCCGGGGCGACCGTGTCCTTGATGATGCGGGGCGGGATTCGCACACCGTCGTTCGCGATCGCCTGATACATGCCGGTCATCTGCAACAGGGTCATCGAAAGGCCCTGACCGATCGGGAGGTTGGCGAAGGTCGAGCCCGACCACTGGTCCCGCGGCGGCACCACACCGGCGCTCTCGCCCGGCAATCCGACGCCCGTGCGCTGCCCCAGCCCGAAACGCTTCAGCATGTCGGCATAGCGGTCCTCGCCGACTCGCTGGGCGAGCATCAGCGTCCCCACATTCGACGAGTGGCCGAAGATGCCGGTGGTGGTGAAGGGCACAACTCCGTGCGCCCATGCATCACTCACGTCCACCCCGCCCATATGGATACTGCCCGGGACCTGCAGCACCTCCTCGGGATGTGTCAGGCCGTATTCGATCGCCGCGGACGCCGTCACGATCTTGTTGACCGAACCGGGTTCGAACACATCGGTGACCGACGGGTTGCCCATCTGGTTCGGGTTCCAATGCCGCGGCGGGAGATCCGGATTGAAGGTGTTGTCGTTGGCCATGGCCAGCACCTGGGCGGTGTGGGCGTCGAGGACGACGGCCGTCACGCTCTGGGCGCCGGAGGTCTCCTTGGCCTGCTGCACCTGCTGCTGGACGTAGTACTGCAGATCCGAGTCCAGGGTCAGCTCGACCTGGGAGCCGTTCACGGCGGGCTGCCTGTCGCGTTCGCTTCCGGGGATCACGGCGCCGTCGGAGCCCTTGTCGTAGGTGTGCGAACCGTCGGTGCCGGCCAGCACCGAATCCATCGTCGCTTCCAGCCCGAGCTGTCCGTGGCCGTCCCAACCGGTAGCGCCGATCACGTTGGCGGCCAACGAGCCACCGGGATGGGGGCGCGACGGCTCGTCGTCCTCACCCACCTCCGGGAACTGCTCCCGGATCTGGCTCACCACGCGGGGGTCGACTCGGTGCGCCAGATAGGTGAATTGGTCGTCGCTGCGCAGCTTGGCGAGCAGCTCAGCCTCCGAGGGTGCGCCCTCGCCGAGTTTCTCGTGAACGGTCTTGGCGATCGCCTTCAGCCGCTCGTCCGGATCGGGGGCCTTGTCACTCTTGGCGCGTGCCTCGGCCAACTGTTTACGGACCGCGACCGGCTGGAAGTGCAGGTTCTTGGTCGGTATCGAGAAGGCCAGCGGTTTGCCGTTGCGATCGGTGATAGCCCCGCGGATGGCGTGATCGGTCACGTGCACGGTGCGCTGATTGGCGGCCTCGGCCGACAGGGTCGGCGCGGAAACCGTTTGCACCCAGAGCAATTGGACCGCCACCACCAGCAACGCCACCAGCATGACGATGCGCCCCATCCCGAACCGCAGCCGGAACGAGCCGTCGAGCGCGGTCCCCGTCCGAGGTCTGGCAGGCGGGCGCCGCCGCGGCGCCGCCTTCCGCGCAGTTTGACGACCACGCTGGGAGGTGCCGGACCTACCCGACCTCATCGGCCGCCCCCAACCGACGCACCCGGCGCAGGGGCGGGTACCTCAGGTGCGGTGGCAGTTCCCGCGATGGAGGTATCGGCGTCCGGAGCGGGAGCGGCGGCAGGCTGTGCACCCGGGACGGAAGCGGCGGCCTGGCCGGGCGCAGTGCCCGGGGTCGCGGGATCGGCACCCGGCGCGGGCTGCGCAGCCGGGGCTGGAGCGGCTTGGGCGGGGGCGGCTCCGGGGGTGGCGGCTTGGCCCGGTGCGGGCGGGGTGGCCGGGTTCTGGGCCGGTTGGCCCGCGGCGGCCTGGGTGGCCGGATTTTGGGGTTGGCCCGGGGGTTGGGGCTTGGGGGTGACCGGGACCAGGCGTTCGCCCTGGGCCTGAACCAGTTTCGGGGGTGGGGCGGCCGGGGAGGCCGGGGAGGTGTTCAGGGGTGGGGGCGGAGCGCCCTCAGCGGGGGTTTCCTTGCCGATGACCGTGACCGAGCCGTCGGGGGCGATGATCAGGCGGGCCGGGTCCTTGGCCGGGATCATGCCCAGTTCGCGGGCGCGGTCGGCCAGGGCCGGGGCCGAGTCGGCGGCCTCCACTTCGCGCTGCAGGGCCGCGCGCTCGTCGAGCAGGGCGCGGTTGATGCGGCGTGCGTCGCCCAGTTGGTAACTGTCTTCGGCGGCGCGCGTGGTCAACAGCAGGGTCAGCGCCAGGCCGCAGCCCAGCAGCGCCATGATTCCGGCGACGAACGGCAGCCGGCCCGCCATGGCCGAGGCGGCGCGGCCCGGCAGCGGGGCACGGCCGTCACCGGTCTGGGTGCGGTTGCGTCGGCGGGCATAGGCACGTTGCGCCGCACCGGATTTCACACGCTCCGCGGACTCGGCACGCCGCGGCGTGTCTCGCCGCGCCGGCTGCTTCGCAGACCGCCGCGTCGCCCGATCCGGTGCGTCGACCCGGGTACGCACACTCATGCTCTCGCCTCCCCTACCACCTGAATCCGTTCCGCCGCCCGCATGCGCACCGGCGCGGCGCGGGGGTTCTCGGCGATCTCGTCCTCCGACGCCTTCTCCGCACCGCGGGTCAGCAGCCGGAATTCCGGCCCCATGCCCGGCAGTTCGACCGGCAGGTCGACCGGTGTCCGGGACGCGGACCGCTGCGCGAACAGCTGTTTGACCAGCTTGTCCTCCAACGACTGATAGGACATGACGACGATGCGGCCACCCACCTCCAGCGCATCCAGCGCCGCGGGCAGCGCGGCCTCGAGCGATTCCAGTTCGCGGTTGACCTCGATGCGCAGCGCCTGGAAGGTGCGCTTGGCGGGATGCCCGCCGGTGCGCCGGGTGGCGGCGGGGATCGCGTCGTAGAGCAGCTCCACCAATTCGCCGCTGGTGGTGAAGGGGCGGCGCTGGCGGCGCTTGACGATCTCGCTCGCGATGCGCCCGGCGAAGCGTTCCTCGCCGTAGGTCTTCAGAATTCGGGCCAGCTCGCCGTGGCTGTAGGTGTTGAGCACATCGGCCGCGGTCGGCCCGCCGGTGGAGTCCATGCGCATATCCAGCGGTGCGTCGACCGAATACGCGAATCCGCGGTCGGCCTCGTCGAGCTGCATCGAGGACACGCCCAGATCCATCAGAATCGCGCGGACCGAATTCCTCGCGGGCAGCCCGGCCTCGTGCAACGCCTGGGGAATGCCATCGTATCGAGTGTGCACCAGGGTGATTCGGTCCTGGAACGGCCGCAGCCGTGCACCGGCCAGCCTCAGTGCCTCGGTGTCGCGGTCCAGCCCCACCAACCGAATGGCCGGGTAGGTGCGCAGGAAGTGTTCGGCGTGTCCGCCCAGGCCGAGCGTGGCGTCGATGAGGACGCCGCCGGAACTCAGTGCCGGACCGAGGATTTCGTCGGCGCGGCGGAGTAGAACCGGAACATGGCGGGGGCCGGGGTCTTCATGGTTCACCTCGACCTCCCGGATCCTGGGCGATTGGACTCTCACGTCGGATGGCCAATGCCCCGTGGTCTCTGACCGAGCGACGGCACCTGGCGTTGGGGAAGTACGTCAGGGTCCGGCGTCGGGCAGAGGCCGCAGGGCACTCGCCTCGCTCGGGGCTAGAAGATTCCGCCCAGCGACTCGTCTCTGGCCAGCGAGTAATCCTCCTCGTGTTCGGCGAGGTAGGACTCCCACGCCTGCTTGTCCCATATCTCGAGGAAGTCGACCGAGCCGATCACCACGCAGTCCTTCGACAGGTTCGCGTAGCGCCGGTGTTCGGCCGACAACATGATCCGGCCCTGTGCGTCCGGACGTTGCTCATCCGTGGAGGCCGCCAGGGCGCGGACGAAAGCCCTTGCCTGCGGGTTGTTTCGCGAAGCCGCGGCGGCTCGCCGCGCGAGCGCGGTGAATTCCTCCTTGGGATACACGGCAAGGCTGTGGTCCTGCCCCTTCGTGACCATCAACCCTCCCGCCAGTTCGTCGCGAAACTTCGCAGGCAACGTCAGTCGCCCTTTGTCGTCCAGCCGGGGCGTGTAGGTACCGAGAAACACCGTCTCGACACCTCCCGCTCGATCACCCCGTCTGGTCGGCCTCCTTCAGTGCGCGCTCCACATTACCCCACTTTCCCCCACTTTCAATCGAATCCCACGGTGATCTCGATCCCCGCGTGGCGGATTTCCCAGGTCACACCAGCTATCACCCAGGTGGGGAGATTTCCCCGAGTTCCCCCGACACGCGCAGGCGACACGGCGGATCATCCGACAACTATCAGCAAACCCGCAGATCGCGGCCGCTCACCGCGGCCGGTGGGGCACTGTGGGGACGTCACGTGGGGAGATGTGGGGTGTTTCGGGGATATCGGTGGGGAGTGCCGTGAACCCCCCGGAGGACTCGGACAGAACAAAACGACACGCCGCGCAATGCACGGCGTGTCGCGTAGATCTCTGTTGTCGTGTCGGTCCCGGCGTTCGAACCCGAGTCGGCGCCGCTAACCGCCCTCCTCGAACCGGCGCCTGAACCGGTCCTCCATCCGGGCGGAGAAGCCGCCCGATTTGCGCTGCTTACCGCGCCCGCCGCCGCCCCCGCTCGGGCCCGGCTGCGGCTCACCACCGCGGCGACCGGCGCCCGGTGCCGCCGAACTGCCCACCAGCAACAGCACGCCCGCACCGAACATCACGATGAAACCGAGCAGGCTGATGATCGGGAATCCGCCCGGCTTCACCGGCAGCGCGATACCCGCAATGAGAAGAACAAGGCCGAGGACGAACAGAGCGGCCGCTTGAAGTCTGCGTCTGCCGCTGGCCGAACGTAGTCGCCCGCCGCGGACGGTCGAGGCGAACTTGGGGTCCTCAGCATAGAGCGCGCTCTCGATCTGTTCGAGCATGCGCTGCTCGTGCTCGGAGAGTGGCACGGTACCTCCCCCGGCACTAGGTCGTGGTGGTCGCCTCCGGGTAGACGACTAGTAGCCGACCTTGGCGGCTACCTGCCACCAATGATACGAGTTCGATCAGCGTGCTACCACCTACTCCACGATGTTCAGGCCGTGCCGTCGGCAACCCACCCCGCAATCGGCCTCAGCCGGGCGTTGGCGCTGATCAGATCTTCCACGTCGTGCAGGAATGCTCCTACACGGGAAGCGAACTCGTCGGCCCTGCGCACATCGATCGGGCGGTCGAGCCCGGCCTCGAGGGCCGCGCGTGTCTCGGAGAAGGAGCTGAAATAATCGGACCACATCACGAATTCGGGCGCGGCCTGCTGCATCAGCACCCAGGCGTTGCGCGAACGTGCCCGCGGCGCGCGATCGGCCCCTGTGAGCGCCAGCACAGCCCCCGCGCCGCGCAGCGCCGCCAGGTACGCGGTGCGAAAACGCTCGCGCGGGTCGGGTTCGGCACCCGCCTGCAGCAGCAGGCCGTCGGCGCGGTCCAGCAAATTTCCCGCCCGCCCGGAACGCCCCGGATGGTCCATCCGACCAGCCATCGCTGTACCTCCACCCCTCGCATACCCCGGCCCACCGGTGCATCGCCGACCGCACGGACCGAACAGGTATTCGAATGTCGTTCGAGTGTGAATATAGAGAGGACCACCGACAACTTTCCGCGCCCGCGCTCACGTTCCTCGAGCCGGACGCCCGCGTCGAACGAGAGCCGCGCCGCCGAGACATGACCGCCGTCAGATCCCATCACGCTCCCGCCCCCGTCGTCGTCGACCTCTCGGCCGCGGCCCTGCGCGCCCGACTGCACGACGCCCTGTCGGTCTACGTCGCGGCCATGGACTATCCGCGCGGCACCGAACACCATCGCGCGCCGATGTGGACCGAGCACACCACCCGGCCCGGCTGGCAGGCCGTGGCCGCGGTGCTGCCCGAGGACAGCGGCTACTTCGATCTGCGCACCGCACCGCTGGTGGCGATCGCCTACGGCTATCACGGCGCCCCGCATCAGTGGTGGCATCAGCAGGTGCACAGCGGGATGCGCCGGTCGGGCTGGCCGGAGCACGCGGCCCGGGACCTGCTGGCGGACTATTTCGAGCTGACCGAGTTGCATGTGCACCCCAGCGCGCAGGGCCGCGGGATCGGCGAGACGCTGCTGGTGCGGCTGTTGCGCAATCGCCCCGAGCAGACGGCGCTGCTGTCCACCCCGGAGGTGGATCAGGAGGACAACCGGGCCTGGCGGCTGTATCGGCGGCAGGGATTCACCGATGTGGTGCGGCATTTCGTCTTCTCCGGCGACACCCGCCGCTTCGCGGTGCTGGGTCGGCCGCTGCCGCTGGAAGCGCCGCGGCAGTGACGGTCCTGATCGTCGGTTCCGGCCACAATGCGCTGGTCGCCGCCTGTTATCTGGCGCGCGCCGGTCATTCCGTGGAGGTGCTCGAGCGCGACGAGGTGCTGGGCGGGGCGGTCTCGACGGTGCCGCGCTTCCCCGGCCATCTGGTCGATCGCGGCTCGTCGGCGCACATCATGATCCGGCACACCGGTATCGTCGAGGAACTCGAGCTCGAGCGGTTCGGGCTGCGCTATATCGACTGCGATCCCTGGGCTTTCGCGCCCGCCCCGCCCGGGAGCGATCTCGCACCCCTCGTCTTCCACCGGGATCTCGACCGCACCTGCGCCTCGATCGCCGCCGCCTGCGGCGCCCGCGACGCCGACGCGTATCGGCGGTTCGTGCGCGTGTGGGGTCCGCGCACCCAGCGGGTGATGCGATCCTTCTCCGGGCCGCCGCGACCCGGGCGGCTGGTTCGCTCGTTCTGGGGGCTGGACGCCCGCGACGGCGGCAGCGCGCTCTCGCGAGAGTTTCTGCAGTCCGGGGATGCGCTGCTGGACAGCTACTTCGACAGCGAACGGCTCAAGGCGGCCCTGGCCTGGTTCGGCGCCCAGTCCGGGCCGCCGATGTCGGAGCCGGGCACCGCACCGATGGTGGGTTTCGCCGCGCTGATGCACACCCTGCCGCCGGGCCGGGCGGTGGGCGGAAGTGGCGCGCTGACAACGGCTCTGATGGCTCGGCTGCGCGCCGACGGCGGCGTGGTGACGGCCGGTGACGCGGTCACCGAGCTGCGGCGCGAGGGCGACGGCTGGCGGGTCCGGACGGCGGCGGGGCGGAATCTGTCCGCGCGCACGGTCATTGCCGGAACCCACATCCTGACCACGCTGGATCTGTTGCAGCGCGGCGGTTTCGACCCCACCGTGCTCGGCGGTTGGCGACGCCGCATCCGGGTCGGGCCCGGTATCGGCATGGTGGTGCGCGCGGCCACCTCCGCGCTGCCCCGGTATCCCGGGGCCACGGCCGACGAATCCGCCCGCGGGCTGCAACTTCTCGTCTCGGACCGGCGGCAGCTGCGTGCCGCGCACGGCGCCGCGCTCGCGGGAGAGCTGCCGCCGCGGCCGGCGGTGCTGGCCATGAGTTTCAGTGCACTGGATCCATCGATCGCCCCGGCCGGGGAGCATCAGCTGTCGCTGTGGGCGCAGTGGCATCCGTACCGGCTCGCCGACGGCAGCGACTGGAGTGACCATGCCGACCGGGAGGGCGACCGCATCATCGCCGAGGTCGACGCCGTCGCACCGGGATTCGCCGCATCGGTACGGCAGCGGTTCGTGCAGACGCCCGCCGATCTGGAGCGGGAGCTCGGGCTGCTCGGCGGCAATGTGATGCACGTGGAGATGTCGCTCGACCAGATGTTTCTGTGGCGGCCGCTGCCCGAGCTGTCCGGGCAGCGGGTTCCGGGCGCGCCCGGGCTGTATCTGACGGGAGCCTCCACCCATCCCGGCGGCGGAGTGTCCGGGGCCAGCGGCCGCACGGCGGCGCAGCTGGCACTGCGGGAACTGCGTGGACCCCGGCTGCCGCTGTTCGGACGGCGATGAAAAGCCGCTGGCTGCCGGTGCTTCCGGCGGTCGCGTGGGTGCTGGCCCAGATCGCCTATCCGCTCACCGGCGGTGCGGCGCGCGACCGGGTCACGGTCGTGGTCGTGCTGCTGTCGGCGGCGACGGCGCTGGCGCACGCCTGGGTGAGCCGCGGGCCGCGGTTCGCCGCCGGATTCCTGCTGATCGTCTCGGGCCTGGGACTGACGGCCGAAATCATCGGCACCGCATACGGATTCCCGTTCGGTTGTTATCACTACGCACACGGCAGGCTGGGACCGGAGCTGGCGACTGTGCCGCTGCTGGTTCCGCTGGCCTGGACCGGTGGAATGTATCCGGTGTGGGTGGTGGCCCGGCGGGTGTACCACCATGCGTCCCTGCGCATTCCGATGACGGCGCTGGGGGCGGTCGGGTGGGATCTGTTCCTGGATCCGCAGATGGTCGCCGACGGTCAGTGGACGTGGTGCTCCGCAGCGCCGGGACTGCCCGGCCTGCCGCAGATTCCCTACACCAACTATCTGGGCTGGTTCGCCGTCGCAGTGATCATGGCCGCGCTGCTGGAACTGCTCACCCGCGGCGCCGCGCCCAGGGATCCTTCGCTCGCGGTGCCGATCGCCGTATTCCTGTGGACGTGGCTCGGCTCCACCCTCGCCCATGCGGTCTTCCTGCACCTGCCCAGTTCGGCGGTCTACGGAGGGATCGGCATGGGCATTCTCGCAATGGCGTTGGCGGTGAGATCCCGCCACGGCGGTCCGTGCGGTGGCGCGCGCCGTCGCATGCCGCTGCGGTCGGCGTGTCATGGCACGATGTGAGCCGTGCAGCCGAGTCCGACGATATCGACATCCGACTTCACGAGCGCGCCATCGCCGCGCCGTAGCCGCCATCGTGGCTGGTCCATAGCGTTGTTGGCCGCGTTGCTGCTGCCGCTGCTGGCCGGGTGCCTGCGCGTGCAGGTGTCGATGGGCGTGTCGTCGAACGACCGGGTGTCCGGACGCATCGTCGCGGCGGCGGTGCCGGCCAACGACAAGGACAAGGGCCCGCAACTGAAGGCGCCGGAGACGCTGGCCGCCAACGTGCGCGTCGAGCCCTATTCGCAGGACGGCTACGTGGGCAGCCAGGTGTACTTCGACGATCTCACCTTCGGCGAGATACAGCAGCTCGGTGCGCTGTCGGATCAGACTCAGGGCATGTTCGATCTGCAGTTCACCCGCACCGGCGATCTGGTCACCCTCAAGGGCCGAGTCGATCTGAAGACCTTGCCGCCGCAGGGCTCGGATGTGCAGTTCAGCATTGCCTTTCCGGCCCGGGTGGCCACCACCAACGGCACCCGCGAGGGTGATTCGATCGTGTCGTGGAAGCTGCCTGCCGGCGATGTGAGCAACTTGCGTGCCGAGGTCAGCTACGCCGATCCCAATACCCGCTCGTTCGCCGGGTGGGCGGGCATCGTCGGTGGTATCACCCTGGCGGTCGCCGCCCTGGTCGCGGTGCTGGCCTACGTCAACCGCAACCCCAGCCCGCCCTGGGTGACCCGGCACGACGCCTGACCCCTACGCGCCGTCGTTCGGGGGGCGACAGCGCGAACCGGGTGTGGAAGGCTGGAGTTCGGATGAACAGGACTGCTGAGCTAACCACGCGGGGACTGGTCGCCGCGGGCGGCGTCGTCGCCGTGGCGGGATGCGCGCTGGCGGCGGCGAACCGGCTCACGGTGCGCCAGCTCGGTCCCGTGGCCACCACGGTCATCGAACCGGTGACGGTCTGCGTGCCCGCCCGGGACGAGGCCGATCGGCTACCGGAGCTGATCGCCGATCTGCGTGCCCAGCGCGGAGTGTCGCGGATGCGGGTGCTGATCCTCGACGACCGATCCGACGACGAGACCTACCAGGCCGCGGTGGCGGCAGTGGAGGGTGACGAGCGGTTCACCGTGGCCACCACCGATACCGACCCGCCGCCGGGCTGGACCGGCAAGACCGCCGCCTGCGCTCGGCTCGCCGAGATCGCCGGTGTCACGGCCGATTCCGAGGACTCCCCCGCCGGAGTACTGATCTTCCTCGACGCCGACGTGCGGCTGGGGCCGGGCGCGATCGCGGCGGCGGTCGGCGAATTGCGCAGGGCCGGTGCGGGGTCGGTGTCGCCGTGGCCGTATCAGCAGGCCGGGTCGCCGGCCGAGGCGCTGGTGCAGCCGTTGCTGTGCTGGTCGTGGGCCAGCACGCTGCCGGTGCGGGTGGCCAACCACAGCCTGCGGCCCTCGACCGCCGTGTCCTGCGGGCAGTTCCTGGTATTCGATACCGCCGCCTACCACGCCGTGGGCGGCCATGCCGCGGTGGCCGGGGACGTCACCGAGGATCTGGCACTGGGGCGCACGCTGCGCCGGGCCGGGTACCGCACCGTGCTGATCGCGGCCGGACGGGTCGCGCACACGCGGATGTACCGGGGCGCAGGCGATCTCGACGCCGGGTACACCCGCTGGCTGTGGTCGGCCTACGGCTCGGCGGCGGGCAGCACCGCCGTCGGCGCGGCGGCGGCCCTCGCCTACTGGATTCCGCCGCTGGCCGCACTTTTCGGCCGCGGCACCACCCGCCGCACCGGCCTGCTCGGGTACACCGCCGCCGTCACCGGCCGCCTGCTCGCCCGCTCGCTGGAATCCGGCGGCGCGCCCGCCCCCGCGGATGTCCTTGCCGCCCTTGCCCACCCGCTGTCCATCGCCGCCTACCTCCGCTTGTCGGCCCGCTCCCACCGCCTGCACCGCGCGGGCGAGCTGACCTGGAAGGGCCGCCCCCTCACCGCCCGCGCGGGCTGATCCCGGCCAAAAGCATGCCGGGATGGCGGTGGGCAGCATGCCGGGATGGCGGTGGGGCCTCAAGGGACGCTGACGATTCCTACGGTGGGGAGGAAGAAGCAGGTTTTCAGGCCGTTGCGGACGGTGCCGAAGATGGCGGCGAGGACGGTGCCCGAGCCGGTGTTCACCGGAGCCATCCGGACGCCACCGAAGGGGAGGACGGAGAACAGCAGGGTGCGCACGAGGTGTTCGGCCAGCGGGCGCATCGCGGGGGGCACCTGCGGTGGGACCATGACGCTCACCAGTTTCGACAGCGGGCCCATCGGGGCGAGACCGCCTTGGCCGGTCGTGGTGTTGAGCCAGGCCACGTGCATGCCGGAGGTGTCCGGACCGTCCGGCCACAGGCCGAAGGGCACGAAGGCGAACAACGTGTGCCCGGCCTGCACTTCCGCCAGCTCGAGGCCCGGAATCACCAGCGTGCGCTTCGGCCAGGGTCCCGGCAGTGCGCCTGCCATCGCCGGGGCCATGCCCAGCTGGGTGAAGTCCGAGCAGAACGGGGATACCGACGGCCAGAGGAATGGCATCACACCCAACCGCTGCAAACCCTCGAGAGCGCTCTCGTAGGCCGCCAGATCGGCTTCCGGCGCGAGCTGTGCGGCCTGTCCGGCTCGGGCGATCACCGCGGCCGGTGCCGGCTCGGCGGCCACCGAAACGCCAGAAAATACGCAGATCAGAGCGGTCGATGCGGCGACAGCCACGGATAGCCGAGCGGACACACGGGACACGGAATTCTCCTGTCGGACAATCTCCCTCGTCACGGACGACGTGACGGTACCCCGGGTTCGGGCAAATGGACCGCTATCTTCGTGCGAAACGCCGGATCAGGCGCTGATCGGTGCGGCGGTGACCGTATAGCCGAGGTTGGTCAGCACCTCGCTGGTGGCCTTGGCGAAGTTGAGGGTGATGAAGTGCAGGCACGGTGCGCCCTCGTCGATCAGGCGCTGGCCGATCTCGGTGGCGATCTCGATGCCGACCGCGCGCACGGCGTCGCGGTTGGCTTCCGGATCGTTGCCCGCGGCCTTCTCCAGCCGCTCCATCAACCGCGCCGGGAGGGGACGCCCGGACAATTCCTCGGCCCGCGCGACGGTGCGCAGCGAGGTGATCGGCATCAGCTCCGGAATGATCGGTTTGGCGCCCTCGATCGGATCGCAGGCGATCACCCGGTCACGCAGCCGCAGATAGTCCTCCACGTCGAAGAACATCTGGGTGATCGAATATTCCGCGCCCGCACGCAGTTTCGCGCACAGGTAGCGGGTGTCGTGGTCCAGGTCCGGGGAGCGGTGATGGCCCTGCGGGAACGAGGCCACCCCGACGTGGAAGTCGCCGAGCCCGCGCACCATGCGCACCAATTCCTCGGCGTACTCCAGGCCCTCGGGATGTTTGCGCCACTCCCCCAGCGGGTCGCCCGGCGGGTCGCCGCGCAACACCAGCAGATTGCGGATGCCGGAGTCGGCGTAGGTGCCCATGATCGAGCGCAGTTCGGCGACGCTGTGACCGACCGCGGTGAGATGGGCCACGGTCAGCAGGGTGGTCTCGCGCGCCAGCTGCCCGGTCACCCGGGCGGTCCGATCGCGGGTGGAGCCGCCCGCGCCGTAGGTCATCGACACGAAGGCCGGATGCATGCGCTCGAATTCGCGTGCGGCCCGCCACAACCGTGCCTCGGCGGCCGCGTCGCGCGGCGGGTTGAACTCCGCCGAGAAGGGGATTTTCCCGTCGGGGCGCTTTCGCAGCGCGTCCACGACGGACGGAGTTCCGGAAACCTGCGGCGTCCGGGTGGGTCGGCCTGGGGTCGAACGTCCCCGTACGTTGTCAGAACTCACCGGTTCAGTGTAATTGGCGGCTTCGGTGACCTTCCCGGGCTCCATCCCGTACGCCCGGTCGGAGGTGGGCGTGTCGGCCGGGGTGTCGGGGACGCAGTATCGTTCCCACCGGGTGTGATCGCACCCGAATGCATCGAGTCACCTTCGGGAGGTTCTGTTGTCCGCTGGACCGGATACTCCGACACGTCCGGCCTCCACGGACACCGCGGCGCTGGTCGCTGCCGTGCAGGACGCTCTCACCGGATTCTTCGCCACCCGTCGCGACCTCGTCGCCGAACTGGGCCCGGTCTTCGTGAGCGCGGCCGAGGCGCTGCAGGATTTCGTGCTGCGCGGCGGGAAGCGCACCCGCCCGGCCTTCGCCTGGACCGGCTGGCTGGGCGCGGGCGGCGACCCGGCCGGTCCGGACGCCCCGGCCGTGCTGCAGGCCTGCGCGGCGCTCGAGCTGGTGCAGGCGTGTGCCCTGATTCACGACGACATCATCGACTCCTCCCGCACCCGCCGCGGCTTCCCGACCGTCCACGTGGATTTCGAACGCCGTCACCGGGAGCGCGACTGGGGCGGCGACCCGGGGCATTTCGGGATCAGCGTGGCGATTCTGATCGGTGATCTCGCCCTGGCCTGGGCCGACGACATGGTTGCCGCGGCGGGTCTGGCCCCGGCCGCCCATGCCCGGTTCGCGCCGGTGTGGGCCGCGATGCGGACCGAGGTGCTGGGCGGGCAGCTGCTGGACATCCACGGCGAGGCCGGTGCCGACGATTCGGTCGAGGCGGCGCTGCGGATCAACCGGTACAAGACCGCCGCCTACACCATCGAGCGGCCACTGCACCTGGGCGCCGCGCTCGCCGATGCCGATCCCGGCCTGATCGCGGCCTACCGCGAGTTCGGCACCGATATCGGCATCGCCTTCCAGCTGCGCGACGATCTGCTCGGCGTCTTCGGCGATCCAGCGGTCACCGGCAAGCCCTCCGGCGACGACCTGCGCGAGGGTAAGCGCACCGTCCTGGTCGCCGAGGCGCTGCGCCGCGCCGACGGCACCGACCCGACCGCGGCGAAACTGCTGCGCACCTCTCTCGGCACCGACCTGAGCCCGGACGAGGTCACCCGCCTGCGCGCGGTCATCACCGAACTCGGCGCGGTCGACGACGTCGAGCGCCGCATCACCGACCTCACCGACCGCGGCCTGTCCGCCCTCGACTCCAGCTCCGCCACCCCCGAGGCCAAACAGCGCCTGCGCACCATGGCCTCGGCCGCAACCAAACGCGTCGCATGATCCGCGTTCTTCGTCGCCGGGGTGGACTGGGGTGGCTGTGAAAACCGTTGCAGGACCGACCGATCGGGTTGTAGTGGTCGGGGCGGGGCTGGCCGGATTGTCGGCCGCGTTGCATCTGGTGGGGGCGGGGCGGGCGGTCACGGTGCTGGAGCGGGCCGATCATCCCGGGGGCAGGGTCGGTGTGTATCGCGGACCGGATTACGAGATCGATTCCGGGGCTACGGTTCTCACGTTGCCCGGACTCATCGATGAGGTGCTGGGGGCGGTCGGTACCGACGCTCGGGCGTGTGGGCTGCGCATTCACCGGCTCGCGCCCGCCTATCGGGCGCGCTTCGCCGACGGTTCGACGATCGCGGTATTCGACGATCCGGACGAGATGGCCGCCGAGGTGGCACGCACCTGCGGGCCCGCGGAGGTGCGGCGTTATCGGAGGCTGCGGCAGTGGCTGGCCGGTATCTACGGCGCGGCCTACGAGCAGTTCATGGACACCAACTTCGACTCGCCGCTGGACATGATCCGCTATCCGGACAAGCGCGCGGCCCTGGCCGAGTTGGTGCGGCTGGGCGCCTTCGGGCGGCTCGGGCCCCAGGTGGGCCGGATCCTGCACGATCGGCGCCTGGCCCGGCTGTTCACCTTCCAGGCCCTCTACGCCGGAATGGGACCCGCGCAGGCGCTGGCCGTCTACGGCGCGATCCCCCACATGGACACCTCGCTGGGCGTGTACTTCCCCGAAGGCGGGATGCGCGCGATCACCGCCGCACTCGCCCGTGCGTTCACCGCCGCCGGAGGCCGACTGGAATTGGGCACCGAGGTGACCGGCATCGACTACGCCGACGGCCGGGCCCGCCGGGTCCGCAGCGCCGACGGCCGCGACTTCGACTGCGACGCCGTGATCCTCACCGCCGACCTGGGGTCACTGCACCGGTTCGGCATCCGGCCCCGCCGCTTGCGGGCCGCGCCGTCGGCCGTCGTCGCGCACGGCACGATCCCCGCCGACATCGCCGCCGGATGGCCGGTTCAGGCCCACCACACCATCGACTTCGGCGCCGCCTGGGACCGCACCTTCGCCGAGATCGCCCCCCTACGCGGGTGGGGGCTCAGCAGCACGAAGGGTCGTCTCATGAGCGATCCGTCGCTGCTGCTGACCCGTCCCGCCCTCACCGACCCCGGACTGTTCATCGACCGGGCCGACGGCCGGCACGAACCCCTATCGCTGCTGGCCCCCTGTCCGAATCTCGATGCGGCCCCGCTGGATTGGGACCGGCTGGGCCCGGCCTATCTGCGCGAGCTGCTGACCGTGCTGGAGCGGCGCGGCTATCACGGCATCGGCGAACACTTCGCCGTCGACCATCTCGACACGCCCCAGACCTGGCACGACCAGGGCATGCTCGCGGGCACCCCGTTCTCGGCGGCCCACCTGTTCCGCCAGACCGGGCCGTTCCGCACCCGCAATCTGCCGCGCACCGCCGCCAACGTGGTCCTGGCCGGATGCGGCACCACACCGGGCGTCGGCGTGCCGACCACGCTGCTGTCCGGAAGGCTCGCCGCCGAGCGTCTCACCGGTGAGCTACGACATACCGAAAGGCTCTCCGGGCCAACCGACGCAGTAATGTCTCCGACGAACTACTAAACTGGCCCGCGACCTATTCATCGCGGTCTCGACCGCACCGACTTTCCGGGGGGAAACGACGACCTATGCCGACCCCCGAGCCGGATACCGCCACCGCGGCGACCACCGTGGCCGCTGAGCCCACGCCGCTGCCCGCCGCGGCGGTATCCCACAACCTGCGTTGGCGGACACGCCTGTCCGCCGACTTCTTCCGTAGCCCCGAGGGCCATGCCGCGCTGCTCGGCTTCTGGGGCGCGCTCATGATCACCTTCGGCGGTCTGGGCGCGGGCGCGACGCGTCGCAACGATCCGTTGCTCGAACAGGCGCACCTGTCGTGGCTGCGTTTCGGCCACGGCTACGCGCTGGCGTCGATCGTGGTCTGGGTCGGCGTGCTGGCGATGATCGTGGCGTGGGTCCGCTTGGGGCGCATCACGATCGGCACTGGCCCCTACGCCGGGACCAGCACGGTCACGCTCAACGAACTGCGCGCGATCGTCGGCATCTGGATCTTCCCGCTGCTGTTCGCGGTGCCGATGTTCAGCAAGGACGTCTACTCCTACCTGGCCCAGGGCACGCTGCTGCGCAACGGGTTGGACCCGTACCGGGTCAGCCCCGTGCAGGGCCTGCAGCCGGGCAACGTGCTGCTGGACAACGTGAGCTCGGTCTGGACCGACACCACGGCCCCCTACGGCCCCATCTTCCTGCTGCTCGGCCGGGCCATCACCATGGTGACCGGCGACAATGTGGTGGCGGGCACGATCGCGATGCGCCTGGTGATGCTGCCGGGGCTGGCGTTGATGATGTGGGCCATCCCGCATCTGACCAAACATCTCGGTGGCAAGCCCACGGTCGCGCTGTGGCTGGCGGTGCTCAACCCGCTGGTGCTGATCCATCTGATCGGCGGCGTGCACAACGAGATGCTGATGGTGGGCCTGATGGCCGCGGGTATCGCGCTGGTGCTCGAGCATCGGCACGTGGCGGGCATCGTGGTGGTCGCGATCGGCGTGGCGATCAAGGCGACCGCGGGTGTGGCACTGCCGTTCCTGGTGTGGATCTGGATGATTCACGAGCGCGAACGCCGCGCGGCGGAGAACAAGGGGCCGATGCCGCATCCGGTTCGGACGTTCGTGAAGATCGGCGGTCTGGGACTGTCGGTGTTCGCGGTGGTGTTCGCGGCGGCCTCGGTGACCGCCGGGGTCGGGATCGGCTGGCTCACCGCGCTGTCGGGATCGAAGAAGATCATCAACTGGCTGTCGTTGCCGACCGTGCTGGCGTACGTGGTGGATTGGGTGACGCCGCTGCGGTTCGACGTCATCCTGAATGAGGGCACCCGCCTGCTGTGCGCGGTCGCGCTGGTGGCGATCCTGGCGTGGACGTGGTGGCGGTTCAAGCACAGCGAGCGGGAGGCCGTGTTCGGCATCCTGATCGCCTTCGTCGCGATCGTGATCCTGTCCCCCGCCGCGCTGCCCTGGTACTACTCGTGGCCGCTGGCGCTGGCGGCCGGGTTCGCGCTGTCGACGCCGACGCTGATGGTGCTGGTGGGGCTGTGTACCTGGCTCATGCTGGTGTTCCAGCCGGACGGGTCCATCGGGCTGTACAACTTCGGGCATGTCGCGGCGGCCACCTTCGCCGCCGTCGTGGCGGCGCTGTCGCTGCGCACCGTGGATCCGTTGCGGTTGCGCGCGGGCACGGGCAAGACGAAGGAATGACGCGCGATTCCGGCGGTGAGCTAGCGGCCTATCGGCACTGCAGGACGGTCGCCGCCGCCCACGGGCGCACGTACTTCCTGGCCACCAGGCTGCTGTCGGCGGACCGCCGCCCGGCCGTGCACGCGCTCTACGCCTTCGCCCGCACCGTCGACGACATCGTCGACTGCGGCGCGCCCGATGCCGCCGGACAGCTGGATCGCCTCGAGAAGCGGCTGCGCGAACGACTCGACGGCCCGAATCCACCCGATCCGGCCGACTCGGTGCTGTTCGCGGTGGCCGACACCATCACCCGGTATCGCATTGCCCCCGAACATTTCTGGGTGTTCCTGGACGCCATGCGGATGGATATCCCGGGCACGCCGCTGTTCCGCAACCGCTATCCGACGATGACCGATCTGCGCGCCTATATGCGCGGTTCGGCCGCCGCCATCGGCCTGCAGCTGTTGCCGGTCCTGGGGACGGTGGTGCCGGTCGCCGAGGCCGAGCCCGCGGCCGCCGCCCTGGGCGAGGCATTCCAGCTGACCAATTTCCTGCGCGACGTCGGCGAGGACCTGGACCGCGGTCGGGTGTATCTCCCCGCCCAGGAACTGGCCGCCTTCGGCGTCGACGACGAACTCCTGGCCCACTGCCGCCGCACCGCCCACACCGACCCGCGCATGCGCCGCGCCCTGACCCATCTGATCGCGATCAATCGCGACCTGTACCGCACCGCCACCTCCGGCATCGATCTCCTACAGCCGCGGGTACGCCCGGCCATCCGCACCGCCGCGGTGCTGTACGCCGAAATCCTCAGCGAGATCGAACGATCGGACTACGCAGTATTCAACCGCCGCGCCATCGTCCCAACCCACCGCCGCTTATACGTCGCCGCAAGACAATTCGCGTTGGCAGCCCACCGGGCATGAGGGATGCGTGGACGATCCCCGGGCGCCGGAAGAAGGACGCCTTGGCGGCTCGGAAGGTGAATGGCCTATCCGGCGGCCGCGCTGACTCGCGTTGGGAGATCCTCGCCTCCCCCGCCCAGGGCCGGGGAGGCGAGGAATGCGGACAACCCGATGCTGGGGAAGGTATGCGGGTCCCTGAGCGGCCATCTCCAGCCCGAGCGGCCACTTGCCGTCCGGGCGGTCATCGGCCGTCCCGGGCAATCACTTACCGTCCCCGGGCAATCACTTACCGTCCCCGGGCAATCACTTACCGTCCCCGGGCAGTCACTTACCTCCCCGAGCGGAGCGAGGGGTCAGAACGGCTCGGCCGCGGCGCGGCGGACTACCTCTCTGGCCAGGGGGCCGTGGATGGCGTCTACGGGGCGGCCGGGGAGGCTTTCGTCCTCGGTGTAGATCCACTCGAGGATTTCCTCGTCGGTGTATTTTGCGTCACGCATCACGGTGATCAGGCCGGGCAGGGGCTTGACTACGGCACCGGTGGAGTCGAAGAAATCCTTCGGCACACCGGCGACACCGTCCCGGCGAACCGCGATGAGCTGATGGTCGCGCAGCATCTGATGCACCCTGGTCACCGCGATGCCGAGCTGCTCGGCCACGTCCGGTAGTGGGATCAGGGTCACCGACTCCGGAAGGACATCGTCGCTGCATGGAAATGCACTCACGCGAACAACGGTAGACCGTCCCGTCCCGCCCGGGGTGAGACACCCGGCCCGTTTCCGCCTATACCATCGGGTGAGCCGCCACGGGGGCGGCATCCGCTTGTCGCAGCCGAAGCGAGAGGTGAGAGCTTTGTGAAAGTCGGAGGACATCAGTTGATCGGCCAGATGCTGGACGGGCGCTACCGCATCGATGCGCCGATTGCGCGGGGTGGTATGTCGATGGTGTTCCGGGGGGTGGACACCCGCCTGGACCGGCCGGTGGCGATCAAGGTGATGGATCCGAAGTTCGCCGGGGATCCGCAGTTTCTGAACCGGTTCGAATTCGAGGCCCGGTCGGTGGCCAAGCTCAAGCATCCGTCGCTGGTCGCGGTGTACGACCAGGGCATCGACGGCGAGTACCCGTTCCTGATCATGGAGCTGGTGGAGGGCGGCACGCTGCGCGAACTGCTGCGCGAGCGCGGGCCGATGCCCCCGCACGCGGTGCGCGCGGTCGCCGAACCGGTGCTGGAGGCGATCGGGGTGGCGCACCGGGCCGGGCTGATCCATCGCGACATCAAACCGGAGAACGTGCTGATCTCCGATGCCGGCGAGGTGAAGATCGCCGACTTCGGCCTGGTGCGCGCGGTGGCCGGATCCAATATGACCTCGGCCAGCGTGATCCTCGGCACCGCCCACTACCTGTCACCGGAACAGGTCACCGACGGCAGCGCCGACGCCCGCAGCGACGTGTACTCCTTCGGCGTCCTGATCTTCGAGATGCTCACCGGCCGAACCCCGTTCACCGGCGACAACTCGCTGTCGATCGCCTACCAGCGAGTCGAGAAGGACGTGCCGAGCCCGAGCCGGTTCATCGCCGGGGTGCCGCCGGAATTCGACGAACTGGTCGCCCACGCCACCGCCCGCGAACCCGCCCACCGGTTCGCCGACGCCGACGAGATGGCCGCCGATCTCCGCCGCATCGCCGCCGACCTGCGACTACCGGTGTACCGGGTGCCCGCGCCGAAGGAGTCGGCCGAACATCTCTCGGCCCGCTACCGGGTCGGGCCCACCCCGGCGCCCCGCGTCGCCCCCGTCGCCGTACCCGATGCGACCACCCGCCTGGCGGCCGAACCGCCCCAGCAAGCGGCGCCGCATCCCACCCGGGTGATGACCGCGACCCAGCCGCGTTCGGAAGCCAACGGGCACACCGCAGTCGCCCCGCCGCCCGCACCACCGCACCGCCCGGGCTACGGGACCGACCGCGGCCGTTCCCGGCGGCGAGTGCTGATCTGGGTGGGGATCGTGGTGGCGCTGGCGCTGCTGCTCGGCGCGGGCGGCTGGTGGCTCGGCGTGGAGCGGTATTCGGCGGTACCGCCGATCGGCGGGATGGATACGGGCCGCGCCACCACGGCCCTGCGCGACGCCGGATTCGAGACGACGGTCCGCAACCGGGCCTCCGACATCATCCCGGTCGGAGGCGTCGTCGGCACCGATCCGCCCGCGGGCACCCGCGTCGTCAAGGGCTCGACGGTGGCGATCCTGGTGTCCAGCGGCAAACCACAGGTGCCGCAGTTCCACCCCGGCCAGGATGTGAAGGCCGTCCAACAGCTCATCCGCGACGCCGGGCTCCAACCGGTGGACGGCGGCGAAGTGGCCGACACCTCGCCCAAAGGCAGTGTGGCCAGGCTGGATCCGCAGCCGGGCACGGTGCTACCCGAGGGCGCGTCGGTGAAGGTGTTCCGCAGCAAGGGATCCCAGCCGACGAAGGTGCCCGACGTGCGCGGCAAAACGGTCGACGAGGCCCGCGCGGCGCTGGAGAAAAAGGGATTCACGGTCAGCGACACCAGGACCCAGTTCGATCCGAAGATCAAGTCCGGTCAGGTGATCGGCACCGATCCCGCCGCCGACTCCAGCGCCCTGTCCGGCCAAGCGGTCGCGCTGATCGTCTCCGACGCGGTCCACGTCCCCGACGTCACGGGTATGACCGCCGCCTCCGCCCGCGCCCAACTGGAGGGCATGGGCTTGAAGGTCGTATTGAATCAGGTCTTCAGCAACGATCGCGGCACCGTCCGGGTGCAGACCCCGTTCGCCGGGTCGGCGGTGGAGCCCGGGTCCACCGTCACGCTGACGGTGCTGCCGTTCTAGAGCAACAACCCCACGCTCGCGCCGCCGAGCAGTTCGCTCTCGCTGATTCCCAGCCGCGTCGACACCAGGTCCAGAGCCTGCTGCAGGACCGCGCTGGCGCTGCCCCCGACGACCTGCGACTGCTCCACCCGGCCGGCGCCGCGCAGCACCCGCACCCGGCAGCGCCAGGCGATGCCCGCCAGGTCGACCTCGGGTCGTTCGATCACCACCGACACCGGCACCCCGTCCAGGGTGAACTCGTGCTGCGCCAGGGCGGTCGTCCGCCGCTCCGGCCGCAGACTGGCTCCGATTCCGCCGGAGCCCAGTCGCAATTCCTCGGCTACCGCTACCCTTTTCATCAGGCCTCCCACGACAGATCCCGCATAGAGCCCGATCGCTGAGCAATCGGACAGACCCGAAACTACGCCAGGGAACTCAAGTCAGCAACACTTTGGCTAACTTTTAACCTCGATGACATCCCCCGGTGGCGGAATCAGGCGACGGCGAGTAGGGGTGTCCCGGTTTCGGGATCGTTGATCGCGACCACCGCGGCGGTGGTGAACACGTCCACCGGCGCACCGCCGACCGCCGGGCTGATATTCGTGGTCACCTGCGCGGATACCGCCGACGGGTCGTAGCCCCAGGAGATGTTGAAGATGAGCAGGCGGCTGCCGTCGCGCAGCACGACCTCCGACGGCACCCCGTCACGGTCGCGATCGCGCAGCAGCCGCAGAATGGTCCGGTCCGCCGGGTCGACCCGGCGGAGACCGTCCTCGCGGAAGACGACGTTCACTGCCGGACCGTCACCGCAGCATCTCGGCGACCAGGAACGCCAGCTCCAGCGATTGCTGGGTGTTCAGGCGCGGGTCGCAGGCCGTCTCGTAGCGGTCCTCGAGGTCCAGGTCGGAGATGTCCTGGGCGCCGCCGAGGCATTCGGTGACGTTCTCGCCGGTCAGCTCGATGTGCAGGCCGCCCGGGTGGGTGCCCAGCGCATGGTGCACCTCGAAGAAACCCTGCACCTCGTCGACGATGCGGTCGAAGTGGCGGGTCTTGTAGCCGGTGGAGGATTCGTGGGTGTTGCCGTGCATCGGATCGCACTGCCAGATCACCTGATGGCCGGTGGCCTGCACCTTCTCGATGATCGGCGGCAGCGCATCGCGGACCCGGTTGTTGCCCATCCGCGACACCAGGGTCAACCGGCCCGGCTCGTTGTTGGGATCCAGCCGCTCGACGTATTCCACCGCCTGCTCCGGCGTGGTGGACGGGCCGATCTTCAGCCCGATCGGGTTGGCCAGCAGTTCGGCGAAGGCGATGTGGGCGCCGTCGAGCTGGCGGGTGCGCTCGCCGATCCACAGGAAATGCGCCGACAGGTCGTAGAGCACCGGATCCCCGGCGGCGTTCTCGGCCAGGCGCAGCATCGCCCGCTCGTAGTCGAGGACCAGCGCCTCGTGGCTGCAGTAGATCTTGGCGGCCTGCAGGCTCGGATCCTGGACGCGGCAGGCGGTCATGAACGCCAGCGCGCGGTCGATGTCCTCGGCCATCTGCTCGTAGCGGGCACCGGCCGGGGACTGGGCGACGAAATCGCGGTTCCAGTCGTGCACCTTGTGCAGATCGGCCATGCCCGCGCCGGTGAGCGCGCGCACCAGGTTCATCGCGGCGCTGGCGTTGGCGTAGGCGCGCACCAGCCGCGACGGATCGTGTTCGCGCAGGGCGGCGTCGGCCACCAGCGAGTTGACCATATCGCCGCGGTAGGACCGCAGGCCCAGCGAATCCAGGTCGGCCGAGCGGGGTTTGGCGTACTGTCCGGCGATGCGGGCCACCTTCACCACCGGCAGGCTGGCGCCGTAGGTGAGCACGACCGCCATCTGCAGCAGGGTGCGGATGTTGCCGCGGATATGCGGTTCGGTGTTGTCGGCGAAGGTTTCCGCGCAGTCCCCGCCCTGCATCAGGAATGCCTCGCCCCGCGCGACCTCGGCCAGCCGCTGCCGCAGCTCCTCCACCTCCGCGGGCACGCAGATCGGCGGCACGCTCTCCAGCACGGTGCGCATCTTGGCGGCCAGGTCCGGATCCCAGGACGGCTGCTGCAGGGCGGGACGGGCCAGGGCATCGTCGAGACGCCGACGCAGCTCGGCGGGCAACGGAGGCAGTTCCGGCAAGCGATCGATCGGTACGTCGACGGTCCAGTTCACCAGATCAGAATAGAGACCGTAGTGCATGGTGTGGTAACCCGGAGGTGAGGGGGCGGTGCTCGGGAGTGGCCCGGTGTGTCCGTAGTCTCGAACCGACCGCCGGAACCGGCACCGCCGCACGAGGAGCAGACCGATCGCGTTGAAATACTTTTACGACTGCGAGTTCATCGAGGACGGCAGGGTCATCGACCTGGTCTCGATCGGCGTGGTCTGCGAGGACGGGCGCGAGTATTACGCGGTCTCAACCGAATTCGATCCGGACCGGGCCGGGCCCTGGGTGCGGCGCAATGTGCTGCCCAAACTTCCCGCCCCGGCCTCGCCGCTGTGGCGCAGCCGCGAGCAGATCCGCGACGAGCTCTACCGGTTCCTGGTGCCGCGGGCGAGCGTGGAGCCGCAGCTGTGGGCCTGGGTCGGGGCCTACGACCATGTGGCGCTGTGCCAGCTGTGGGGGTCGATGGTGGATCTGCCCACCGCCCTGCCCCGCTACACCAACGAGCTGCGCCAGTACTGGGAGATGTTCGGCCGCCCCCCGCTGCCGCCGGTTCCCGCCGACGCACACGACGCGCTCGCCGACGCCCGCCACAACCTCGCGAAGTACGAGGCGATCGAGGCATACCGCCGCCGCCAGGCGTCCTAGCCCCACCAGCCGCACCCCTTACCGACACACGCACCCCCTTCAGGGCTTGAAGGGGGTGCGTGTGTGAATAAGTGGTGCGGCTGGTGGCGGGGCCGTCAGGAGGCGATGGTCTCCGGGATGCGGTCGGCGTCGGGGCGGGTGTCGGAGGGGGCGGCCTTCTTGAGGCTGGCGGCGTAGACGTCCACGTATTCCTGGCCGGACATCCGCATCAGCTCGTACATGATCTCGTCGGTGACGGCGCGCTCGACGAAGCGGTTACCGCCCATGCCCTCGTAGCGCGAGAAGTCGATGGGGGCGCCGAACTTCACGGTCACCTTGCGGCGGCGCCAGCGGAACGGACCGGGCGGGCACACCTCGTCGGTCCCGATCAGCGCCACCGGAATCACCGGGACGCCGGTCTCCAGCGCGAGGCGCGCCACGCCGGTTTTGCCCTTGTACAGTCGGCCGTCCGGCGAGCGGGTGCCCTCCGGGTAGAGGCCCACCAGGCGGCCCTCCTCCAGCAGCTTGCGCGCGGTGTTCAGCGCACTTTCCGCGGCGTCGGCGCCACTGCGGTCGATCGGGTACTGCCCGGCGCCGGAGAAGAACCACTTCTGCAACCGGCCCTTCAGGCCCGGGGTGGTGAAGTACTCGGCCTTGGCCAGATAGGTGATCCTGCGCGGGCTCATCAGGGGGGTGAACAGCCAGTCGGTGAACGACAGGTGATTCCCGGCGAGGATGGCTGGGCCGTGGGTCGGGATATTCTCCACGCCTTCGGCCTTGGGCCGGTTGTAGAGGTGCATGAACGGTCCCGGAAACACGAACTTCAGCAGCCAGTAGAACATCGCGTCCTTTCCCCTGTAAGCCTTCGGGACCGGCCTCGTCGCAGGCACCAATCGTCGGTGCCGACTCTACCGTCGGTATCGAGTTGTGACCAAGCCCGCACGCGGATTTCACACCGGCTCGGACCACACTGTCACCGCCGGGCGCCCGCCTTGCCGTCCGGGCTCGCGGCGCGTTCGGCCGACGCGCCGGATCCGCCGCCCTTCGCGCCCTTGGCCGACCGGTCCGCGGCATTGGTCCGGCGGCCCGTCCCGGCCTTCGTCGCAACCCCCGCGCCCGCAGCGCGTTTGGGTGTCAGCGCGGCACGGGCCAGCTCCGCCGCCCCGATCATGCCGGCGGCCTCCCCCAGCTGAGTGGTGCGGATGCGGGCCAGCGGCCGGTGCCGCGCCCCGGTGATGGAGGCCGCGTAGTGATCGCGGGCGTCGTCGAGAAACAGTGGCGCCGACGAACTCACACCACCGGCGATCACGATCAGATCCGGATCGAAGATATCGCTGACGAAGGCCAGGCCGAGCCCCAGCCAGCGCGCGAAATCGGCCATCACCCGCAGCGCCACCGGATCACCGTCCTGCGCGGCACCGGCCACCCGCCGACCGGTCAGCGAGCCCGGATCGCGAAACACCTCGCGCGCCAGGATCGTCGAGCGCACCGGATCGGTGGCCAGCATCTCGATGGCGGTCTCCACCAGAGCCGTTCCGCTGCAATAGCGTTCCCAGCAGCCGCGCTTGCCGCACGGGCAGGCCCGGCCGTGCGGGACCACCTGCAGGTGCCCCAATTCGGGTGCCACGCCGTAACTTCCGCGATACAGCTCGCCGCCCACCAGCAGCGCGGCGCCGATGCCGGTGCCGATCGCCACCAGCACGCCGTTGTGCGCCCCGGCGGCCGCGCCGAACCGGTACTCCGCCCACATCGCGGCGTTGGCGTCGTGCTCGAGGATGACCGGCAGCCCGAGCCGCTCGCCGAGCCGATGCGCGACAGGTGTGTCCTCCCACGGCAGATGCGGGGCGAACCGCACCGAGGAGCGGGTCTCGTCGACGAATCCGGCCACGGCCAGCCCGACCGCACCGATGGTGTGGCGGGAGCACAGCTCGCGCACGGCCCGCTCGAGTCCGTCCTCGAGCGCCTGCTCCGCGTGCGGGGTCGGGGCCTGCACGGTGTCGAGCACCTCACCGGCGCCGTCGACCACCGAGGCGCGGATATTGGTGCCGCCGATATCGATTCCGACGGTGAGGGGCATCTCTCGCCCGATCCGTGTCGTCATGCCTTGATGTGCACCGGGATCGGCATGTAGCCGGACCGCCTGCCGGCGCGCGGGCGGACACCGGATGCGGAATCGCCCGTGCCGCCACGCGAATCGCGGCCCGTGGAGGCGTTGGAGAGACGCTCGGCCACGGCGCCGAACAATGCCGTTCCGAACGACGGCCGGCCGCCGGGGTCCCGATCGTCGGCGTGGCGACCTGCGGCGGTGGTACCGGAGGAAGTCGTGGGTGCGGTTTCGGACACTCGCCCCATCGTGCCATCGGGCCCGGCGGGCGGATCACCCGCCTCGGCCGTACCGCCCCCAGGCGGGCTCGCCGGGCCCGAATCCCCGTGCGGGGCAGAGTCGTCCTGCTCGAGATCCGGCGGGACGACCGGTTCCACCGGCACCCCCGCCAGGGCCTCGCGCAGCACGGTCACGATGGCGATGCCGTGGTCGGCGACGGCGGCCGCCACATCGTGGTGTTCGCCGCGTACCAGCGCGGCCGCCGCGCACACCGGGCACCAGCTGCAGCTGTCCCATTCGGTCCGGCCGTCGGCCGCGGCCCGGCGCAGGACCGGTTCCACCCGTTCGAGCACCGCCTCGGCCAGCAGCCGCAGTTCCTCGGCCAATTCGGCGAAATGATCGTCGCGGGTGTGCCCGGCGGCGCCGCGCTCGCTGTCGGTCATTGCGGCCACACCTCGGGATCGGGACGAAAACGCACCACGAGCTGATCCCCGACGAGTTCGGCGCCCTCGACCGTGCATCGCCGCAATACCGGCGCCAGGCGCAGCCGACGCCGGACCCCGTCCGCTCCCACGATCAAATCGTCCTCCACTCGTCCCAGTCGCAGCGTCGCCGGGTCGACCACGGGCAGTTGCATCCGCAGCGCGAACACCGAGTGCAGGCCCGCACCCGATTCCAGACGCACACTCGGCGCACCGGCGCGGGCGGGCCCGGTATCCGCTTCGTCGCCAAGCATAGGGTCTGGATCTGGTACTACCCGGTTCCCGCGCGAATCCACCGACTGCGACAGCGCGGTCAGCGCGGGGAGCCCGACCGGCTCCGGACCGCTGTGATGGGCGACGGTCACCGGCACGTCGGGCAGGCGGCGGCGCAGTTCGGCAATCACGTCGAGCTGTTCGGCCCGCCGGTCGAGATACCACCGCACGGCCGGGTGGGCGGACTGGTCGGCGGGCGGGACCGGCGGCAGCACCTTGTTCACCACCACCTCGTCCAGGCGCAGGCCCAGCAGCGCGGCGGCCGAGCGCACCCGCGCGGATTCGGCCAGCGCCACCCGTTCGGGTCCGGTGATCAGGCGGGCCCCGGTGCGGCGGTGGTCGGCCAGCAGATCCCGGACCGCGGTCACCGCCGCCGCGATCCGCTCGACGGTCGTGGCCAGCACGGCGCGACGCAGGTCCGCCCCGGTGGCACTGAGTACGCGGGCATGCGCGGGCCACATCCGATCCAGATAGCCCAGCAGTGTCTCGGGGGCGGTGACGATGCGCAACATATCCGCCGAGGGCGGGCAGTCGACGACGATGACATCCCAGTCGTCCTCGTCGGCATAGTCGGCGATCTCGGTGAGCATCAGCAACTCCTGCACGCCGGGCAGGCCGGTGAGCTCGGCCGGATCCATGGCCGCCAGATCGATGCCGTGGTCGTGACCCGCCCCGGCCAGCATCCGAACCACCTCGCGGAACCGATCCTCCAGCAGGGCAAGGGAATCGATCTCGGTCACGTCCAGCCCGGGCGCGACCGTGCGCACCCCGGCCACCGTGCCCGGATCGTGCGGGAACCGGAAACCGAGAGCGTCACCGAGCGAATGGGCCTGATCCATCGAGGCGATCAGCACCCGCTCTCCGGCGCGGACGTGTGCCATGGCCGTCGCGCAGGCCAGCGTCGTCTTGCCCACCCCGCCCTTGCCGATGAACAGCTCCAGACGCGTCCCCGCCGCGCGCCCCGACGACACGGAAGTGGTCAGCCTTCGACCCGTTTCTTGAGTTCCTTCAGCGCCGTATCGGTGATCACCTTCTCGGCCTTGCGTTTGAACATGCCGATCATCGGGATCGTCAGATCCACGGTCAGCTCGTAGATCACCTGGGTGGTGCCGTCGGGCTGGTCGATCAGCTCGTAGGTGCCGTCCTGGGCCCGCTGCAGATCACCGCTGACCAGCTGCCAGGTCACGGCCTTACCGTCGGGACGCCAGGTGTAGGACAGCACGTAGCTGTCCTTGACGACGCCCGCGTCGAGCACGAAGCGCGCGGTGCGGGCGCGGCCGTCGGGGAATTTGTCGAGCACCTCCACCGACCGGGCCGCCGACACCCACTCCGGGTACGACTCCAGGTCGGCGATGACGGCCATCACCCGATCCGATGGGGCGTCGATGATGATCGACCTCTGGGTCCGGTCGGCCATGACTGACAGCGTTTCCTTTCCGGCTACGGGAGAATGGTTTCCGGCATGCTCGCGGCCGGAATCAGGAGACCGAGGGCACCGGCGCCGGGGGGACACCGGCCGCGCGGCCGGCCTCCAAACGGGCCTTGACCTCGAACGACATCTTCTTACCGGCCACCCGCCGGGCCCGATTGACCGCCATCAGCTCCCGCATCGACAGTGTGGCCGCGCCCTGCGGTTCGGCGTGCAGGAAGTAGTGCAGGATCACCCCGTCCAGGCAGGGTTCCAGCCACACCTCCATCGTGCCGGTCAGCGCCCCACGCACGACCCAGCGAATCCCCTTGTCGCCCCGATCTTCCCGCACCTCGAGCGTCAGATCCGGCCACCACCGCCGCCACCGCCCACGGTCGGCAAGCACCTCCGCAACCCGCGCCCCCGGCGCAGCGACAAAGGTCTGATCAGCCACCTGCACAGAACTCATGACTCCGCCTCACTCATGACTCCCTCATGCGGCGAGCCTACATCGACCCGCCCGTCCTGCTGGATCGTGCGGTGCCGTCGAGCAGTTCGCGCAGGCGGGCGCCGAGGACATCCCAGCGCCAGTGTTCGCTCACCCAGTCGCGGCCGGCGGCGCCCATTCGGGTGGCGGCGTCGGGGTCGGACAGGATGGTGACGATGGCGTCGGTGAGCTGGCGGTAGTTGCGGCCGTCGACCACGGTGCCGGTGCGGCCCTCCTGGACCGTTTCCGGGGCACCGCCGGAGTTGCCCGCCACCACCGGCACGCCGGTCGCCGAGGCCTCCAGGAACACGATGCCCAGGCCCTCCACGTCCAGTCCGGCGCCGCGGGTGCGGCACGGCATGGCGAATACGTCGGCGATGGTGTGGTGTGCGGCCAGTTCGGCGGCGGGCACCCGGCCGGTGAAGACCACGTCGTCGCCGACGCCGAGGGCGGTGGCCAGCGCGCGCAGCTTGTCCTCGTAGGGCCCGCTTCCGGCGATCACCAGCACCGCGCCGTCGATCCGCTCCTTGATCTCGCGCATGGCAATGATCAGCATGTCCTGACCCTTGCGCGGGACCAGCCGCGACAGGCACAGAATGGTGGGCCGCTCCCCCAGGCCGTAGCGGGCGCGCAGTTCGGCCCGCGCCGCCGGATCCGGCCGGAACACCTCGGTATCGACGCCGGGCGGCAGATACTCGAGCCCCGCCTGCGGGCCGAACGCGGCCGAGAACCGCCGCCGCGTGTATTTGCTGACGTAGGTGATCGCATCGGTGTGATTGCCGATCACTCGCAGCGCCTGCCGGGCCGCCGGCAGCATCGACCAGCCGACCTCGTGACCGTGTGTGCTCGCGACGATGCGCTGGGCCCCCGCGCGACGCAGTAGCGGCGACAGCAGCGCCAGCGGGGCCGCGGCCCCGAACCAGACGGTGTCGCAGCGCTCGTCGCGCAGCAGCTTCGCCGCCCGCCGCAGCACCAGCGGTGTCGGCAGCATGAGCGTCGTCGGATGCCGCACCACCTGAAACGGCTGGTCGGCATCGAATTTCAGATGACTTTCCCCTCGCCATCGCGGCGCGTACACCACCAGCTCGTCCGCCGGCAGCTGCATGGCCAGCGAATGCAGATACGACTGGATCCCACCGGGACGCGGCGGAAAGTCGTTGGTAACCAGCAGGGTGCGCGCCATGGGGCGAGTCTATTGCCGCGTCCGCCGCCGCGGCCCGCCGGGCCCACGGGGTATGAAACCGTTTGGGCCACAAGGCCAGCGGGGCGGCACAGCCGTGTGGGACGGTGCGCGGATTCGGCTCAGGAGGTGCGGGATTTGATCCAGTCGCGCCAGCGGGAGACGAAATCGGCGTGGCCGATGCCGAGGGTGTCCTGCAGGACGTCGTCGAGGGCGGCGGAATCCTTCGGGCCGGTGGCGAGGTGGCGGTAGAGGTCGACCAGTTCGGTTTCGCCGAACTGGGCGGCGGTGAAGGCGTTGGCGGCCCATGCCTGTTCGTAGGCGAGGGCGGCATTGTTGCCGGGCGTGGGCGCGAACGCCGCGTCCGACGGCAGGTCGGCGGGCAACTCACCGCTGCGGGCGCGGGCGGTGACCGTCGGTGCCAGCTGCTCGAAACTGCGCTGTTCGCCACGGTGCGCGCAGAATTCGGCGAAGCCCTCCAGCACCCACTGCGGCGAACCGTCCACCGTCCGCGCCCGCGCGGCCACATGGGTCAGCTCGTGCCGCAGCGTTTCGCGCAGCCCATCGGCGCCGAGCCGGCGACCCGCATCGGCCGCGAACACGACCCGCTGACCGGTCGGCCGGGCGCCGGGCAGGAAGGGGTCGGAGACCGACGCCGCGGCCACCTCGCTCGACACCGTATGCGTGGCGTGGGTGAGGGCGGCGAATTCGGCCGGGCCGGAGGCAACCGCGATTACGGCCGCGCGAGACCAGTCCGGTCCCCACACCGAGGTCACCGCCTCGACCGCCGGGCCGATCTCGCGGGCCAGGGTGTCGACCTCCGCGCGCTGGTAGGGGTGCCCGAACACCACCGACAGGCGGCCGTCCTCGGCCGACACCTGTTGGGTGACAACGGGACCGTAGGACTCCATCACACGGCGCACCTCGGCCAGCTGCGGGTCGGCCGGAACGAGCGGTGCCGCGAACTGCGCGGCGGCGGGCTCCGGGCGCATTTTGGGCAGCGCCGACTTCGGTAGCAGCACGAGGGCTCCGGTGATCGCGGTCAACGCGACCACCGTTGCGACGGTGGCGACGAATTCGAACCGTCGTCGCGCCGCCAGCCAGGTACGGACCCGCAGCAACGCAGTCATCCTCACCTCGGTGTGGTTACGGCATCCCGATCCAATAGCGCCGCGCGGAATGGTACGGAGTCGAGCCCATCGGAGCCACCTGGACCGGAACACCGAAGGTCGAGGCGTGCAGCATCAGGCCGTTGCCCGCGTAGATACCCACGTGCGAGACATCCGAATAGAAGAACACCACATCGCCGGGCTGCAAATGGTTCTTGTCGACCGGCGTGCCGACATTGGCCTGCGCCTGACTGGTTCGCGGCAGGTTGATGCCGACCTGGTGGAACGCCCACTGCACCAGGCCCGAACAGTCGAACTGATCGGGACCGGTCGCGCCCCACACGTACGGATCGCCGACCCGGGTGAGTCCGGCGGCGAGAGCACTGGTTCCGCTGCCGGGCACCAGCCCGCGCAGCAGGGCGTCGCGATCGAAGCCGGGCGGGAACAGCGTCCCGGCCAGAGAAGCCTTGTCACCCGCCGACATCGAGCCCCACGCCTGGATCGTCTGGGCGATCGACCCCTGCAGATCGGCGCGCTTGCGTTCCAGATCGGCGCGGACCTCGTCGGCCTTCTTCGAGGCCGCCTCGGCCGCCTCGGCGGCGGTGTGGGCCGCGGTCTGCGCCGCGGTGGCCGCATCGGTCGCCTTCTGGAACTGAGCCAGCTGATCCTGGGTCTGGGTGGTCATCACGTCCAGCGTGGACATCTGGTCCAGCAGCTGCTGTGGGGAATCGCTGACCAGCACCGAGAACAGGCGGTTGGTGCGGGCGCCCTGATAGGCGGCGATCGCGGTGCGATCGATGACCGGCTGATACTTGTGGATCTCCGCCTCGGCGGCCGTGACGGCCTCGTTGGCGGTGGCGAGTTTCGCCTCGGCGTCGCGGGCGACGGCCTGCTTGGCGTCGAGATCGGCCTGTGCGGCCAGGGCCTGCTGGTTGAGCTGTTCGGACTGATGCGACAGATCGATCAGCCGCTGCACGGCATCGCTGGCGCTGGCCGGCGCGGCGGCCGGATCGGCCGCGGCCCCGCCGGGGAGGCTCCCGAAGATCAGTGCTCCCACGGCCAGCGAGCCGCCTACCAGGCGTCTGGTTCTGTTGTTGCGACGCTGCCCTGTCACTGCCTGCCGTGCCCCGTTTCTGTGCTCACACGAAGGTCTCGATCAGGTTACGGAACGGCGACCGTCTATGTCCAGCAGGCCACAGAATGATCACGGTCGCCCGTCCCGTATGCCCGGATTCCGACCGAAGGTGTGCCGGAATCGCCGGAATCTCAGTAGCGGCGGGCGCCCGCGACCGGCATCGAGGAGATCGGCGCGACGGAGACGGGCTGGCCGTAGGTGGAGGCGTGCACGACATTGCCGTCGCCGACGTACAGGCCGGAGTGGCTGCCGCCGTAGAACGACACCACGTCGCCGGGCTGCAGGTCGTCCATCGACACCGGGGCGCCGGCGGACAGCTGCTCGTAGCTGGTGCGCGGCAGCTCCATGCCGGCCTGCTCGTAGGACCACTTCACCAGGCCGGAGCAGTCGAAGGCATTCGGACCGGCGGCGCCGTACGAGTAGGGCGCGCCGACCTTGCTCATCGCGGCATCGACCGCGCGCTGGCCGACGGTCTCCTGCGGGGCCAGGCCCGGACCCGGGATGTTCACGCCCGGAATCTCGAAGCCCGGGGGAAGGATGTTGGCCGGGATGGCACCCGGCGGGATCTGAGCCAGGATCTGATCCGGCACGTCGACGGTCCCGACGCCCGGAACGGTGACCGGCGCCGCCGAGGCGGGCGCGGCGGGCAGCAGCAAAGCGCTGAGGGTGGCAGCTCCAACGGCTCCGGCCGCAACGGCCCGGTGGGCGTTGCGAGGCAGCCCCAAGACCTGTCGCTTGATCGCCATGATGCGGTACTCCTCATCTGCCCCACGACGCCGCACCCGGTGGTGCGTCGGACTCCGTGAGGTCTCGAAAAGGTTACGGGGGCATAACGGCGCGTTGTAAAGCCGCAGACATGCCAAAACAGGGTTCCCAAGAATTTCCACCCCTGCCTTCTGCGAGATAAATCACACCAATCACGAAACAATAACGCAGGCCCGCGACCTGCGGGTTTCCGTCAAGCTACCGGCCGGTCAGAACGGTCTGGCGAGAATCGGTTTCACGCCGGGCAGACTGGGGAATCACCACGTCGGCAAGAGCCTTTCGTGTCAAACGCGACCGATCAGTTTCCCTCTTGTTAACGATCACGGGCTCGTCGGCGGGCATGCCCCGGGCACCGCTACGCCACCTTCGGGTCGACTCGCCGGATTGATAGCAGAACCGAATTGCTGTGACCCTGGTCTCATTCAGGTGTAGACAGCCCCTTCGCACCCTCTCCGACAAATCGCCCGAAGCGTCATACCGGACATTCTTCGCGCCACGACGACTTGTCGTACCCCCGCTCTACGCTGCACGCCGTGCCCGAGACCGCGCCGCGTCCGGCCCAGCTGGCCTTCGACGATCTTGATACGCCGCTGTATGCCACCACATTCGTCGTGGTCGACCTGGAAACCACGGGCACCAGCCCGGAGGGTGATGCGATCACCGAGATCGGGGCGGTGAAGGTGTGCGGGGGCGAGGTATTGGGCGAATTCGCCACCCTGGTCGATCCGGGTTGTCCGATCCCGCCGCAGGTCGTTCAGGTCACCGGCATCACGACGGCGATGGTGCGCGATGCCCCGCGGATCGAGGCGGTGCTGCCGGGCTTTCTCGAATTCGCCTCCGGCGCAGTGCTCGTCGCCCACAATGCGCGCTTCGATATGGGCTTCCTGAAGGCCGCCGCCGCCCGCTGCGCGATCGCTTGGCCCGCCTTCCAGGTGCTCTGCACCGTGCAGTTGGCCCGGCGCATCCTGGCCCGTGACGAGACGCCGACGGTCCGATTGTCCGCGCTGGCACGGCTGTTGGGAGCACGGACGATGCCGACCCACCGCGCCCTCGACGATGCCCGCGCCACCGTCGATGTCCTGCATGCGCTGATCGAACGGGTCGGGAACCAGGGCGTGCACAGCCTGACCGAACTGGTCGACTATCTGCCGGAGGTGAGCAGGCGCCAGCGGTCCAAACGCTTTCTCGCCGCCGATCTCCCGACCGGTCCAGGGGTGTATCTGTTCCGGGGGCCCTCGGAGGAAGTCCTCTATATAGGGACCGCGGTGAATCTGCGCCGCCGCGTGCGCAACTACTTCACCGGTTCCGAGACCCGCACGCGCATGCGGGAAATGGTGGCGCTGGCCACCCGGGTCGACCATGTGGCGTGTGCGCACGGGCTCGAGGCCGGGGTGCGGGAGCTGCGCCTGCTGGTCGCGCACACGCCGCCGTACAACCGACGCTCGAAGTTTCCCAAACGGGCCTGGTGGATCACGCTCACCGAGGAACCGTTCCCCCGCTTCGCGATCGTCCGCACCCCGAATCGGGATGCGCTGGGTCCGTTCGGCTCCCGCGCCGAGGCCACCGAGGTCGCCGCCACCCTCGCCGAATACTGCGGACTGCGCACCTGCACCACACGCATTCCCCGGCACGGCAGCCACGGCGCCGACTGCCCGCCCGCGGCGGTCGGCGGCTGCCCGGCCGGTGCCTCCGGACGGCACCTGGATTCGACCGAGTACTCCCCCGCGCCGCGAGCGGTGCGCGACCTGTTCACCGGCCTCGGCGACGCACCCCTGCGAGCCATGCGCGACCGGGTCCAAAATCACGCCACCGCAGAGAACTTCGAGGCCGCCGCCCGCCTACGCGACCGATTCGCCGCGGTCGTGCGGGCATTGCGCCGCACCCAGCGCCTCTCGGCACTGACCCGCATCGCCGAACTGATCGCCGCCCGACCCGATGGCACCGGCGGCTGGGAATTCGCCGTCATCCGCTACGGCCGCCTGGCCGCC
This sequence comes from Nocardia transvalensis, assembly GCF_015477765.1. Taxonomy (GTDB): domain Bacteria; phylum Actinomycetota; class Actinomycetes; order Mycobacteriales; family Mycobacteriaceae; genus Nocardia; species Nocardia transvalensis_A. Next base: position 388,452 of record NZ_JADLQQ010000005.1, read on the forward strand.
GCGGGCACCGCCACCCGCGGCATCGCCCCCATGCCGGTCGTGGAGAGCCTCGTCGCCTCCGCCGAAACCGTCGTGCCGACCCGCCTCGCCACCGCGTGCGACGAGCCGTACCCTCCCCTGCGCGGCGCCCCACCCGAGGAAACGGCCCTGATCGTCCGCTGGCTCGACCAACCGGGCACCCGCATCGTCCGCACCACCGCCGGCTACTGCGAGCCCCGCCTCGGCGCGGGCCCCTGGCTGTCCTGGCTAGAGCGCGCCGAATCCGCCGCCCGCGCCGCCTCCCTGACCCACGCCGACCCGCTGAAATGACCCCGGGCTGCCCTAGCTCACGGCGACGGCGACCACAACGGTTCGCGGAGCCGACGCCAAAAACACAGCGCCGAAAACATAGACTCGGCGGCATGATTACCGCGATCGTGTTGATCCACGCCGAAGCCGCCCGTATCGCCGAGACCGCGCAGGCGCTGGCCGATCTCGAGGGTGTGACCGAGGTGTATTCGTGCGCGGGCGACGTCGACCTCATCGCGGTCGTGCGGGTTCGCAATCACGAGCAGATCGCCGAGGTGGTGACCGGCCGGATCAACAAGACCCAAGGCGTGCTGCGCACCGACACTCACATCGCGTTCAAGTCGTACTCGCGCGCCGAAGTGGAGGCCGGGTTCTCCATCGGCGAATAGTCGGCCCCATGGCCTGCGCAGAACCCTTGTTGCCTGAGCGCAGCGAAGGCCCCGAGTCGCATGCGACTCGGGGCCTTCGTGGTTCTGCCGTCAGTGGCTGTGCTTACCGCCACTGGTGCGGTCCTGGTATTCGGCCAGTACCGCCAGTTGCTTGCGCTCCTGCTCGTGCTCGTACTCGACGAGCGCCTCGGCCTGCTGTGCCGGATCCGGCCGCAGCAGCGAACCCAGGCCCGGCTTGCCGGCCGAACCGAGCTTGTTCATCTTCTTCGGCACCGGGGCGCCCTGGTACTCCAGCGGAATCGGGTGGCCGTGCTCGTCGACCGGGCCCAGCGGCTGGTGCACCTCGATGTACTCACCGTGCGGCAGCCGCTTGATCACGCCGGTCTCGATGCCGTGCTCGAGCACCGCGCGGTCGCTGCGCTGCAGACCCAGGCACATCCGGTAGGCCACGAAGTAGGCCAGCGGCGGAGCGACCAGCAGCGCGATCCGGAAGAACCAGGTCGTCGCGTTCAGCGAGACATCGAACTTCAGCGAGATGATGTCGTTGACGCAGGCCAGGGTCAGCACCAGATAGAAGGCGATGGCCATGGCACCGATCGAGGTGCGCACCGGGACGTCACGCGGCCGCTGCAGCAGGTTGTGGTGCGCGTCGTCGCCGGTCAGCTTCTTCTCGATCCACGGGTAGGCGATCAGCACCGTGAACACCAGCCCCATGATCAGCGCCACCCAGAACGGCCCGGGCACGGTGTAGCGGCCCAGGTACAGCTCCCACGGCGGCATCAGACGCGCCATACCGTCGGTCCACATCATGTAGAAGTCCGGCTGCGACCCCGCCGACACCTGAGAGGGGTTGTAGGGGCCCAGGTTCCAGATCGGATTGATCTGCAGGACACCACCCATGATGGCGACGATGCCCAGCGTGAACATGAAGAACGCACCCTGATCGGCGGCGAACACCGGCACGATGCGGGCGCCCACCACGTTCTTCTCGGTGCGGCCGGGACCGGGGAACTGCGTGTGCTTCTGGTACCAGACCAGCGCCACGTGCGCGGCGACCAGGGCCAGCATGATGCCCGGGAACAGCAGCACGTGCGCGATGAACAACCGCGGAATGATGATGGTGCCCGGGAAGTCACCGCCGAAGATCAGCCAGTGCATCCAGGTGCCGATCACCGGGATACCCATGGTGATACCGCCGAACGCCGCGCGCAGACCGGTACCCGAGAGCAGATCGTCGGGCAGCGAGTAGCCGAAGAAGCCCTCGAACATCGCCAGGATCAGCAGCAGCGAACCGATCACCCAGTTCGCCTCGCGCGGCTTGCGGAACGCGCCGGTGAAGAAGATGCGGAACAGGTGGATGATGATCGACGCCGCGAACAGCAGTGCCGCCCAGTGGTGCACCTGGCGCACGAACAGACCGCCGCGCACCTCGAAGGAGATGTTCAGCGCGGTCTCGTAGGCCCGCGACATGGTGACGCCGCGCAGCGGCTGATATGCGCCGTTGTACACGACCTCGCTCATCGACGGATCGAAGAACAGGGTCAGGTACACACCCGACAGGATCAGGATGATGAAGGCGTACAGCGCGATCTCGCCGAGCAGGAACGACCAGTGGGTCGGAAAGACCTTGTTGATCGACCGCTTGACGAACGCCGCCATGTGGTAGCGCTCATCCATTTCATTGGCCTGTGCGGCCGCTTTGCTAGGACTCATGAACGACGCTCCCAGTAAGCCGGGCCGAGCGGCTCGATGAAGTCGCCGTTGGCGACCAGGTAGCCCTCGGTGTTGACGGTGATGGGCAGCTGCGGCAGCGCACGAGCGGCGGGACCGAAGACCGGCTTACCCCACTCGGTCGCCGAGAACTGCGACTGGTGGCACGGGCACAGGATCCGGTTGGTCTGCTGCTCGTACAGCGAGGTCGGGCAGCCCAGGTGGGTGCAGATCTTCGAGTAGGCGAAGTAGTCGCCGTAGTTGAAGCTCTCCTGGCCCTTGCGCTTGATCGCCTTCTGCGCGTCCTCGGTGCGCAGGCGGATCAGCATGACGGCGTTGCGGATACCGCGCAGCGACTCGAGGGTCTCGTGCTCGTTACCGCGCCACTCTTCCTTCCACGGGAAGACGGTCTCCATGCCACCGGCGTCCAGATCCTCCGGACGCACCAGCACGATGTCCTCCGGGCGGCCGGTGTCCTTGCGCAGGTAGATGGTCTGGCCCGGGTAGTCCGGGGTCCAGCCCGACACCCACAGCTCCGACTTGTCGCCCTTGGCCCACGGGTTCTTGACCAGACCACCGACGAACATGAACAGCGCGCCGATACCCAGCGCGCCGACGCCCAGCCCCGCGGTGCGGGTGATCAGCTTGCGGCGGCCCAGCGTGGAGGTGTCCAGCGCGTCGGTCAGCTCGGCGACCAGCGTGCGGCGGTTGACCTCGTCGGAGGGGCCGTCGTGGCGATCCTGGATCGAGATCTCGGCCGGGATGAACTTCTTGCGGATGAGCACCGCGGCGATGCCGATGGCCAGCACCGCGATACCCAGCAGCAGACCGTAGAGCGGGGTGGTCAGCGAGTAGATGCCCGCGCCGTCCTCGCCCTCGCCCTTGTAGTGCCAGGGCCAGAACAGGAACACACCGATCAGTGCGATACCCGACAGCGCCGAGATGGCGAACCACAGCGCCACCTGCCGCTCGGCCCGCTTCTCCGCGCGGGTGCCCGGAACCGGCCAGCGCGGCGCGCGGTAGGCGACGTCGACGCCGTCGAGTTCGGTGCCGAGCTTGACCAGATCGTCGCGCGACATGGCGTCGAGCTGGTCGTCGGTCGGGTTCAGATTTCCGTGGGGGTCTTCGGGCCGACCCATGTCCTTGGGCTCCTGTTCACTCATGAGCGAGATCCAATCCACATCGCCGCTCCGACCAGGACCACGATCCCGACCACCCAGATGGCCAGGCCCTCGGTCGCGGGACCGAAGCCGCCGAGGCCGTAACCGCCCTCCGGATGCGACTCGGTCCGGTTCTTGACGTAGGCGACGATGTCGCGCTTCTCCTCCGGGGTCAGCTGCCGGTCGGAGAACTTCGGCATGTTCTGCGGGCCGGTCAGCATCGCGGTGTAGATCTGCTGTTCGCTCGCGGGGACCAGCGGCGGGGCGAACTTACCCGACGACAGGGCGCCACCGCGACCGGTGAAGTTGTGACACGACGCGCAGTTCATGCGGAACAGCTCGCCACCGCGGGCGATGTCGGCGTTCTTGGTCAGCGACTCTTCGGCGATCTTGCCGTCCGGATCGCGCACGACCGTGGGGCCACCGCCGTTGGCCGCGACATAGGCGCCCAGGGCGTCGGTCATGCGCTCGTCGAACTTCGGCGGCTTGCGCTGGATCTGCGCGCCGTTGGCGGCGGCGGGCATGCGGCCGGTGGAGACCTGGAAGTAGACGGCGGCCTCACCGACGCCGATGAGGCTCGGGCCGCGATCGGGCACACCCTGCAGGTTGGCACCGTGGCAGGTGATGCAGGAGGTGTCGTAGATCTGCTTACCCTCGCGGATCAGGGCGCTCTGATCCTCGTTCGCCGTCGCGACCTGCGCACGCGGGGTCAGCGCCGACGCCGCGAAGCCGGCTCCGACGAGGCCCATCAGAAGAACCAGGCCGCCCGCCAGCTTGCGGCGCATCCGGCGCTGCTTGCGAGTCTTGGTGGCCTGGTCGTTCTTCGCGCTGCCGACCCCGGGGCTGATGGGATCTGGCGCTGACGGGGGAGATGAACTCATCTGTGTCCCTTTGGAGTAGACGGAACCGACTGATGCTGAAGCTGGTGTGCTCTTCGAAGCGTGGCTGCCCGTTTACCGGACGAAGTAGATCGTGGCGAACAGCCCGATCCACACGATGTCGACGAAGTGCCAGTAGTAGGAGACGACGATCGCCGCCGTGGCCTGCGCCGGGGTGAACTTGCTGACCGTGGTGCGGACGAGCAGGAAGATGAAGGCGATCAGACCACCGATGACGTGCAGACCGTGGAAGCCGGTGGTGATGAAGAACACCGAGCCGTAGACGCTGCTCGAGATCGTGGTGCCCTCGTTGTAGAGGTTGTAGTACTCGTACCCCTGGCCGAGCACGAAGAACAGGCCCATCAGGAAGGTGATCACATACCAGCGCCGCAGGCCGAAGACGTCGCCCTTCTCCGCCGCGAACACGCCCATCTGGCAGGTGAACGAGGACAGGATGAGCACCGTGGTGACCGGCACGGCGAGATACATGTTCAGCTCGGTCGGTTCCGGCGGCCAGTTGCCGTGCGCCTGCGCGCGCGCGACGAAGTACATGGCGAACAGGCCGGCGAAGAACATCAGCTCGCTCGACAGCCAGATGATGGTTCCGACGCTGACCATGTTGGGCCGGTTCAGCGAGTGCACACGCTGAGTAATGGCCGATCCTGGGGTCCCTACTGCGGTCGTCACGCCGGTAAGTATGACTCGTCGTAGTACGACAGGCGTACCCGGGTGGGATTCTTCATGGTCCGTGTCGGAAACCGCACGGCGAGACGGGGTCTCACCGGCGGCCCGGCGTGTCATGCAAATGCGCAGCTCGGGCCGGTTCCGCGGGTCCGGACGGAGGTGTTTTCTACTGTTGAAGTCGGATGGGTGAGGCTCCCGGTTCCCGGGAAACGGAAAAATTTCGAAAGCGGGTGTGATGGGACTGCGATCGGGGTGGCGGCGCCTGCTCGGGCGCGCCGACGCGACGGGGTTGGATCCGGATCGGGACGATCTGGTCGTGGTCGTGTCGAGTTTCGACGATGCCGAGGCATGCTCGGCAGCCCTGCGGCGGGCGGCGGGCTGGGTGCCCGAGGACCCGGCCGTCCTGCGCCATCACCTGCGGGTTCCCGTCGACCAGGCGGATCGGGTCATCGATATCGCCGCCCAGGACGGGTACGCGCCCGCCGAGCGCACCGAGTCCGATGCGCAGATCGTGGAATTGGTCCTGCGGCGGGTGCAGCTGCTCGATGCGCTGCATTGTTCGCAGGAACGCTCGCGGATGGCGGGGCTGGCCCAGCGCCACGACGGGGTCGCGCGGGGGTGGGACGCATTGCAGCCGGGCGATAAACGGATTGCGGGATCGCACTAGGCTGCTAGCCGAGCACGTGAGGTGCGAAGTACGCGACAGGAGATGTTGATGAGCGCGCGCAGCTGGCCCGAGATTCTCGGTGCCCTCACCGACGGGGTCGATCTGACCGCGGAGCAGGCGGCGTGGGCCATCGACGAAATCTTCTCCGACAATGCCACCCCCGCCCAGATCGCCGCCTTCGGCGTGGCCATGAAGATGAAGGGCCCCACCGCGACCGAGCTGTCCGGCCTGGCCCAGGGCATGCTGGGGCACGCGCGGCGGGTCACGCTGGACGTGGGGGCGGTCGATATCGTCGGCACCGGCGGCGACCGGTCGGGCACGGTCAACATCTCCACGATGTCGTCGATCGTGGTGGCCGCCGCGGGGGTGCCGGTGGTCAAGCACGGCAACCGGGCGGCCTCGTCCAAGAGCGGCGGCGCCGATGTGCTCGAGGCGCTCGGCGTGCGGATCGCGCTGGGCCCCAAGGCGGTCGCACAGTGCGTCACCGAGGTGGGCATCGGATTCTGTTTCGCGCCCCTGTTCCATCCGGCGCTGCGGTTCGCCGCGGCCGCGCGCCGGGATATCGGCATTCCGACGGTGTTCAATGTGCTGGGGCCGCTCACCAATCCGGCCCAGCCCCGCGCCGGGCTGATCGGCTGCGCATTCACCGACCTGCTGCCGGTGATCGCGGGCGCATTCGCCGAGCGCGGCGCCAATGCGCTCGTCGTGCGCGGTAACGACGGTCTGGACGAGATCACCACCGCCGACACGACCGAGGCGTGGGTGGTGAGCGGCGGACATCTCACGCACACGACCATCGATCCGACCCGGCTGGGTGTCGGCCGCGCCCAGCCCGACGACCTGCGCGGTGGCGACGCCGAAACCAATGCCGTCATCGCCCGCAATATGCTCGCCGGCGCGCCCGGCCCGGTGCGTGACGCGGTGCTGCTCAACTCCGCCGCCGCCATCGCCGCCTGCGACCTGAGCCCGGAGACCGCCGACAACGACCTCCACGACGCCCTCGGCGCGGCCCTGCAGCGGGCCGCGCACGCCGTCGACAGCGGCGCCGCGGCGGCCCTGCTGGATCGCTGGGTCACCGTCACCAACCAACTCGGTTCGGACTGACGGGGAGTCGAAACCTTCTAAACTTCAGGGAGCAGGGCAGCGAGGAGCAGGCCATGAGCTTCCAGAAGATTCCGGCGGGGACACGGGGAAAGAATGCGCCGCAATCGAATGCGGTCACACGCTTGCTGATGCGGGGGATGGAGCGGTATCACCGCTGGCGCGGGGACCGGTTCATGGGGATGGATCTGCTGTATCTGACGACGGTGGGGGCGAAGTCGGGGCAGCAGCGGCGGGTTCCGGTGACACGTTTCCCGGAGGACGACGGCTGGCTGGTGGTCGCCTCCCTCGGCGGCTCACGCCAGCATCCGGCCTGGTATCACAACATCGCCGCCCACCCCGATCAGGTGTGGGCGGAGGTGGGCGGTACCAAGTTCCGGGTGCGGGCCGAGCAGTTGGAGGGCGCCGCCCGCGAGGCCGCCTGGAAACGAATCACCGCCGAACAGCCGCGGTATTCGGAATACGCCCAGAAGACCGATCGCCAGCTCCCCGTCCTGAGGCTGACTCCGGCCACCTAGGCCTCAAACCAGGTAGCGCGCAATACCTTCCGCGACGCAGGCCGGTTTCTCGGCACCCTCCAGTTCGAGGGTGACGGTGCGCTGCGCCTGCACCCCACCGGGAATGTCGGTGACCGAATCGAGCCGCACGCGGGCGCGGATGCGGCCGCCCACGGGCACCGGGGTGATGAAGCGAACCTTGTTGAGCCCGTAGTTGATTCCCATGCGGATTCCATGGACCGTGGTGGCCTGGTTGGTGAGCGGCACCAGCAGCGACAGGGTGAGGAACCCGTGGGCGATGGTGCGCCCGAAGGGGCCCTGCGCGGCCTTGTCCGGGTCGACGTGGATCCACTGGTGGTCGTCGGTGGCGTCGGCGAACTTGTCGATGCGGTCCTGATCGATGGTCAGCCAGTCGCTGACACCGATCTCGGTTCCCACGGCCGCCCGCAGTTCGTCGAAGTCGGCGAAATCCGTCATGGGAGAAGATTAGTCGCCTCTACACCGTCTGGAAATACTCCTTGACCTGCGCCTCGCTCAATCCGTAGTCGGCCAGTGAGTAGCTGTGGACGGGTTTGCGGTCCCCGGTGCGGCTCTGTTCGTCCAGCGCGGCCATCGCGGCGCGGGCCTCGTCGGTGAGGTCGATCCCGAAGGCGCGGTAGATGGTCTCGACGGTGCCCAGCGGATCGGCGCGCAACTCGGCGAACTCGATATCGAGGAATTGCGCCGGATCGTAGCGCCTGCGGGCCGCGGTGAATTCGCGCAGCCCGCGGGACCACAGCTCGAGCTGTGTCTCCCCGATCCTCTTGCCGGAGAACGTATTCGACCATCCTCGGGCGGCATGCTCGGACAGGCTGCAGGCCGAGGCCAGCACCGTGGCCGGGTCGCGATGGGTCTGGATCACGAGCGCGTCCGGGTAGGCGGCCATGAGCGCATCCAGGCCGAACAGGTGGCTCGGATTCTTCAGGATCCAGCGGCGGTCGTCACCGAGGCCGATCAGCTGCAAGTTCTTGCGGTGCCGCAGATAGGCGTCGGTCCAATCCTGGCGCCGCAGCCACTGCGAGTAGGTGGGCAGATAGGCCAGGCATTCGTAGGAGACCGATTTCACCGTCTGCCGCAACAGCTGCCAGCATTCCTCCACCTCGGCCGCGCTCATGTAGTGCAGGCCCATGAACTCCGGATTCTCGATGTGGTGCCGGGCGAATCCGGCGTCGATGCGCTGATAGACCGGATTGTCGGCCCAGGTCTCGCGCGGCGGGCGGGGCTGCGGGAATTCGGTCAGCCACATCTCCAGGGCTTGGTGGCGCGGATCGGCGGCCAGCAACCGATGCAGCGCGGTGGTGCCGGTGCGGGGCAGGCCGGTGACGAAGAGGGGGCGGGTGATCGGGGTCCGGGCGTACTCCGGATGTGCCTGCCACGACGCCTCGCTCAGTGCCCGCGCGACCAGCGCGCCGCGCAGGAAATAGCGGTTCATCTTGCTGCCGAGTTCGGTGAGGTCCGCGTCGCGGCGATAGGACTCGAGCAGGACCTCGAGGGCCTCGCGATAGTCGTCGGCGCCGAAATCGGTGAGGCCACAGGCCTTCGTGGCCGAGGCGTGCAAATCGTCGACGGTGCCTACATCGGTACGTGCAGTCATGAAAACTCCCTAATTACCAAATTCCGGCATGCTTTCGCCGGAATCACGCGTGGTATTCGCCGCAGTTGACGTCCATGGTCTGACCGGTGATGGCGCTGGCCCAGTCGGAGGCGAGAAACACCACCGCGCGAGCGATTTCGTCGGGTTCGGGCAGGCGTTTCAGATCGCAGCGGGCCGCGGTCTGCTGATACACCTGCTCGACGGTGATGCCGTACTTCTCGGCCACCTTGCCGAAATACCACTTCAGTTGATCGCTCCAGATATAGCCCGGCGCGACGCTGTTGACGCGAATTCCCTTCTCCCCCAGCTCGGTTGCCAGCGTCTGCGACATCGCCAGCAGCGCCGCCTTGGACAGTTTGTAGCTGCCGTAGCGGGGTTCGGAGTGCCGGATGGCGGCCGAGTTGATCATCACCACCGCCCCCTTGGTCTTCGCCAGCTCATCGGCGAACGCCTTGGTCATGCGCAGCCCGCCGAGAACGGTCAGATCCAGGCTGTCGCGGATCTGCTGAAAATCGGTGCGCTCCAGCGATTTCATCGACGGCACCGAGAACGCGTTGTTCACCAGGGCATCGACGCGGCCGAAGGTCTCCACGGTCCGCGCGAGCAGATTCGCCACGGCCGCATCGTCGGTGATGTCGGTGGGCACGCTCAGCGCCGTCCCGCCGCCGGACCCGATCTCGGCGGCCACCTCGTGCAGCCGGGACTCGGTGCGCGCGGCCAGCACCACCTTCGCTCCCGCGGCCGCCGACTGGGTGCAGATGGACCGGCCCAGACCCGGCCCCACACCGCTGACGACGACAACCTTATCGGCGAGCATTGTCATGCTGTATCCATCCTCGGCATGAGCTCTGGGCCCTCCGGGATTACGCTCCGCTGCCGCCTCCGGGCCGTGACCGCTCATGCCAGCATCCTTTCCGAAAAGCCGCGCTGCCGTTCGGCAATGCGTGCCCGCCAGCCGTTTTCGTCGATGCGGTTGCTGTCGTAATAGGGCAGCCTGGCGGCGACCTCGTCGATCGGCACCAGCGTCGCGGTGGGTCCGTCGGCGGCGGTGATCGGCCGGTCGGTGCGCTGCCAGCGGAACTGCAGAATCCCCCGGCGCCGCCCGGTGGTCTCGATCCAGTTCGCGACGCCCGGATTGCAGGCCGACACCACCATGCGGATCACACCGTCCGGATCGACCTGCGCCTGAGCGCTGTTGAGGCTGGTCTGGTGGTTGACGTAGTCCAGGGAGATGTACCAGCGGCTGCCGAGCTGGAAACCCTGGTAAGGCGCCTCGGATTTCGGCACGGTGACGACCAGCGCCTGATCCTCGGTCAGATCGAAGTGGCCGACCGAGGAGTACTGGGTACTCAGGCCGCCCGGGGTGAGCCGCGGTTCGGTGAGCGTGTTCACCGGCAGATCCAGGTAGAACCATGTGGGGAAGTTGAACCACGTCTGGATGCGCTGCACCAGCATCCGCCCGGCCGCGCGATAGCGTTTGCGCAGCTGTTCCAGATCGGTTGGGACAGGGGCGGTTCCGATGGTATCGACGCGTTCGATGCGGATGGTGCCCTTGCGTTCGCGGTTCCAGTCGCCGTACACCTCGCGCACCGCCAGCATCGAGGCGCCCTCCCCGAGCACGAAATAGTTCGGCTCCGGATCGGGCTTGGGTGGCCCGAATCGCAGCCGATAACTGCCGTCGGGGTCGATCAGCAGGCGACGGTCGTCGAAGGCGTCGTCGCCGTTGGGCACGTCGGTGGCGGTGTAATCGCCTTTGAGCACTTGAAAACTCAGGTCGACCGTGCTGCCGCGGGTGCCGGTGACCAGATACTCCGCGGCCGGCTCGACATTGGCGTGGTAGTAGAGCGTGTCCGGGTTGTCCAGGCCCATCTTGGTGTAGGGGCCGGTGGAGGTGACGAAGTACGGGTGGCTGGTGCCGTGGGCGCGGGAGAGGTGCAGGACGGCCTGAATACTGCCCTGCAGGTAGTCGTACCCCTCGGCGAGATCCTGCTCGTCGTGAATGAATTCCGCTGAGGACACGAGCTTTTCGGCCTCGGCGACGGCCGCCAGGAACGGCTCGGTCACGGATTGTTCCATCGCTTTCCCAACTTTCTACAATCCCAATTCACGCCGGATCGATGCGGCGATGTCGGCGGGCGTCCCCTGCTCCGGTGTCACGATCAGGTCCGGGTGTTCGGGTCGCTCATACGGCGAGTCGATGCCGGTGAACTGCCGCAGCTTCCCGGCGCGAGCACGGGCATAGAGCCCCTTCGGATCCCGGCGTTCACACAGCTCCAGCGGGGTGTCGACGAACACCTCATGGAACGGCAGCGCCCGATCGCGGTGTGCGGCGCGCGCCTGTTCCCGCTGGGCGGCGAACGGGCTGATCAGCGACACGATCGCCACCACACCGGCATCGGCGAACAGCGCCGCCACCTCGGCCACGCGCCGGATGTTCTCGCGGCGATCGTCATCGCCGAAACCGAGGTCGGCAGTGAGGCCGTGGCGCAGATTGTCCCCGTCGAGCAGGTAGGCCGGGCGGCCGGATTCCACCAGCTGTCTCTCCAATTCGACGGCGATCGTGGACTTTCCGGATCCGGACAGCCCCGTCAGCCAGACCGTCGCCCCCTCGTGCGGCCGTCCGGCGCGTCCCACCGACGAGCCGTGCCACACGACCTCCGAGCGCCGGTCGGACGCACCGGTGTCGCGGGCGAGGATCATGCCCGCGGCCACGGTCTGATTCGTCGCATCGTCGATGAGGATGAAGCTGCCGGTGCGCCGGTTGTCGCGGTAGGGGTCGACCATCAACGGCCGGTGACTGCGCAGCGTCAACCGCCCGATATCGTTGAGCGCCAAGCTTTCCGCCCCGACCTCGCGGTGCAGGGTGTTGACGTCGAGGCGATAGTCCAGGCCGGTGACGCGCACCTTGGTCGTCTGGGCGGCCGTGCGGATGGTGTACTCCGAGCCGCCACGCAGCACGGTGTCGTCGGAGAACCAGCACACCATGGCGGCCGCCTCACGATCGATATGGGGCCGATTCCCCGGGCGCGCCAGCATATCTCCTCGACCCACGTCCACCTCGTCGTCGAGGGTCAGCGAGACGGCCATCCCGGTGAACGCCTCCTTCACCGTGGTGCCACCCGGCCCCCAGATATGCGCGACCCGCGTGGTCCGTCCCGACGGCAGCACCACGATCTCGTCACCGGGTTTGAAGATGCCGCCCGCGACGGTGCCCGCATAGCTGCGGTGGGCCCCGTGGCCCCGGATCACGTACTGCACGGGCAGTCGCGCATCGATCAGGTTGCGGTCGGAGGCGATGTGCACGTCCTCCAGGTGTGGCAGCAACGGCGGGCCCGGATACCACGGCATGCGCGCGGACGAGTCGACGACATTGTCGCCGTGCAGCGCCGACACCGGCACGAAACTCAGGTCGTTCACGGTGAGTTTGGCCGCGAAGGTGGCGAATTCGGCGCGGATCTCGTCGAACCGCTCCTGCGACCAGCCGACCAGATCCATCTTGTTCACGCACACCACCACGTGCGGCACACCGAGCAGGGTGGCCAGGAACGCGTGGCGGCGGGTCTGCTCCACCACTCCCTTGCGGGCATCGACGAGGATCAGGGCCAGGTCCGCGGTCGAGGCGCCGGTCACCATATTGCGGGTGTACTGCACATGCCCGGGGGTGTCGGCGATGACGAATTTCCTTCGGGGCGTGGCGAAATAGCGGTAGGCGACATCGATGGTGATGCCCTGCTCGCGCTCGGCGCGCAGACCGTCGGTCACCAGCGCCAGATCCGTCGCCGCGTCCCCGCGCCGGGCGCTGACCCGCTCGATCGCCGCCAGCTGGTCGGCGAACAGGTTTTTCGAGTCGTAGAGCAGGCGGCCGATCAGGGTGGACTTACCGTCGTCGACGCTGCCCGCCGTCGCCAGTCTCAGCAGATTGCGGCCCATCAGAAGTAGCCCTCCCGCTTGCGGTCTTCCATTCCGGAATCGGAGATGCGGTCGTCGGCACGGGTCGCACCGCGCTCGGTGAGGCGGGTGACGGCCGTTTCGGCGATGACGGCCGCGGGATCGGCGGCCTCGCTCTCGATACAGCCGGTGCAGGTGGCATCGCCCACCGTGCGGAAGCGCACCGTCGCCTCGAAGACCTCCTCGCCGACGCGGAGTGGGAGAAAGCGGTTGGCCGCCAACAGCATTCCGTCGCGCCACACCACTGTGCGCCGGTGCGCGTAGTACAGCGGAGGCAGTTCGACCTCCTCGCGATCGATGTACTCCCAGATGTCGAGTTCGGTCCAGTTCGACAGCGGGAAGACGCGGATGTGTTCGCCCGCACGGTGTCTGCCGTTGTACAGATTCCAGATCTCCGGCCGCTGCGCGCGCGGCTCCCAGCCGCCGAATTCGTCGCGGAAGCTGAACACCCGCTCCTTGGCCCGCGCCTTCTCCTCGTCGCGGCGGGCGCCGCCGAACACCGCATCGAACCGGTGCTCGGTGATCGCGCGCAGCAGCGTGGTGGTCTGCAGCCGGTTGCGGCTCTCCCCCGGCCGCTCCACCACCCGGCCGGCGTCGATATCGTCCTGCACCCGCGCCACCAGCAGGCGGGCACCCAGCCGCGCCGCGGTGCGGTCGCGGAAGTCGATCACCTCGTCGAAATTGTGCCCGGTGTCGATGTGCAGCAACGGAAACGGCAGCGGGGCGGGCCAGAACGCCTTGCGCGCCAGCTCCAGCATCACCGCCGAATCCTTACCGCCGGAGAACAGCAGCACCGGACGCTCGAACGTCGCCGCGACCTCCCGGAAGATGTGCACCGATTCGGCCTCGCACGCCGCCAGATGCGACAGCTCGTATCCCGTCCGCATCACTCACCCACTTGCGTTGTCGAATATTCGACGCTATCGTTCGATATTGTGACACCGACGATAGGCCGCTCCCGGCGCGCCGGTCAAGAGCCCGTTGCCGACTCCGGCTCCGACACCGCCGCTTTCGCGTCTCCACCCACGCATCGGGTGGTGCAGGTGATCGAGCTGCTCTCGCGCCGTCCCGCCGACCATCTGTCGCTGGCCCGGATCGTGCGCGACACCGGCATGTCCCGGGCCACCGCGCACGCGGTACTCACCCAGCTGACGGCCGACGGCTGGACCGTGCGCGACGTGGACGGCAATTACGGCCTGGGCCTGGGCCTGCTGACGGTGGCCCGCCGGGCCGAGGCGGCATTTCCGCTGCGCCGGCTCGCGCTGGAGCCGATGCGAGAGCTGGCCGAGAACGCGGCCGTTCCGGTCTTCCTCGCCGAGCGTGACAACGGCTCGATCGTCATCAGCGAGGTGATGGGCAGCCCGTCGGTGCCGTGGATCCGCGCGGGCCGCCGCCTGCCCATCGCACCGCCGGTGGCCCGCGAATTCGTCGCCTGGGCACCGGAATCCGAGCGCCGCGCCTGGGTCGACAGTGCCGATCCCGCGCATCGGGACCGCTTGGTCGCGGTGCTCGAGGCGGTGCGCTCGCGCGGCTATTCCGTGGAACGCCTGGCCGACGACTCGGCCCCGATGCTGCAAGCCCTTGCCGCCCTGCGCAATTCACCGGTCACCGACCCGCTGCGCAACCGTCTCAACGCCATGATCGCCGACCTGATCACCATCGACTATCTCCCCGACGAACTCGGCGCCGAGAATGCGGTGGTGACGGTGGCCGCCCCGGTCTTCACCGACGACCACACCGTCGCGGCGACCGTCGTCGCCTGCCCCGACATGCTCCTGACCGCACCGGCGCTGGCGCAACTGGGTTCCGCCGTCGCGGCCACGGCCGACCGGATCACCGACTCTCTGAACGCTGCCTGACCCCCGCCTCCGAATTCTCGGGGAGGGCCGGGATCACCGCCGCAGGTGGCGTTGGAGTTGGCCGAGGATGGTGTGGTTGCGGGTCGCGTCCAGCGCCAGCGCCGCGGCCCAGACGTGGGCGGAGACGATTCCCCGATACGCGCGGTCGAACCAGTCGTCGATGGTGCTGCGGCGGTCGAGGGTGTCGGCGTCCCAGCCGATCGGTTCGAGGTCGGGCAGATAGAGGTACCGCAGCTGGGTATATTCGTGGCCGCGGGCATCGAAAATCGTTGCCACCCAGACCTCTTCGGCGGTGGGGCGGTCCTGCAGCCGAGCCGTGGACTCCGATTGCGCCGCCCCGCCCACCTCACGGACGGTCGCCTCCGCGAGGGACCGGTAGGCCAGCCCGAATCCCCAGAGCCGCCCGCCCATACCCGTCATCATTCGTGCGGCGATCTCCAGGATCGGCGACCCGGCGACCACGGGGGCGTCGTCGGGCGAGAACTCCGTCACACCCGCCGCATTGATCTCCTCGGCCCCGCCGGTCCCGGTGAAGCCCCAGACGTGCACCAGCGCCGGGGCGGCCGTCAGCACCGCACTGCGCCGCTCGACCATTGCCGGGAGGAGGGAATCGATGATCGCCCGCTCCGGGTAGCGGATCGCCGGTACGCCGCCCGGCCATCGAGACTCGGTGTGCCTCTTACCATTTCCTTGTCCGGCCATGATCATCTCCGCTGGGCCTTCTGCTTCGGACACCGACATCGACCACGTTCACGAGCAGCGTCCCCAGTCTAGTCGCGGCCGCCCCGTCAGCCTGCCTCGTCGAGCAGGTTCCGCGGCGCGGCCTGCCGCCAGGAATCGAGCACGATGGCTTCCAGTTCGTCGCGGTCCTCGAGCTCGGACAGGCGCACGCGCACCCAGGCGTTGTTGGCCTCGTGGGCGGCGATCCAGAACTTGTGCGGTTCGGCGACGACCAGTTCGTCCCGGTCGGCGATGGGGCAGCGCACCGCCATCGACGTTTCGGACTCGGGAAGGGTGAGAAACAGCTTGCCCGCGACCCGAAAGATCGGCATCTCCCACAAAAACTGCTCCGACGTCTGCGGCAACGACAGAGCAAAGGCGCGGACATCATCCCCGGTGGCACTCACCCACCGCATTTTTCCAGACGCCGCTCGGCTCTCGGCGTCAAGAGCATCTCCTTTGACATCAACAGAGGTTGAGGTTCTAGCGTCGGTGGCGACGCGAAGACGAAGGAGGACCGGATGAGAATCCGCGAAGTGACCATCACCGCCACCGAGCTCGGGGCCAACGCGGCGTTCTACCGTGAGGTACTGCAGCTTCCGGTGCAGGCGTCGGCCGAGCGGGTGCAGGTCGGCATCGGCGCCAGCAGGCTGGTGGTGACCCGCGGGGAGGCGTTCTCCGGGGTGCATCATCTGGCGTTCGGCATTGCGCCCCGCGATTTCGAGACCGCGCGGCGGTGGCTGGGCGAGCGGGTGGACCTGCTGCGCGTGAACGACTCCGAGGTGATCGACGGTCCGGCCGCATGGGACTCGCGGTCGCTCTACTTCCGCGGGCCCGAGGGCATTCTCCTGGAACTCATTGCCCGGCAGCACGATTCGGGCGCACCCGCCGGTGACGGCGCGGCGCCACGACTCCTGTCGATCAGCGAGGTGGGCATCGGTGTGCCCGACGTCCCCGAGGCGGTCGGCGCCCTGCGCGACACGTTCGGTCTTCCCCAGTTCCCGCCGCAACTACCGACATTCGCACCGATCGGCGATCACGACGGCCTGCTGATCCTGGCCGACCTCGACCGCATCTGGTTCCCGACCGACGCCGACCGGCCCGCCCGCGGTCCGGTGGCGGCGCACATCGAACTGCCCGACCGCCACGGCAAACTCGCGCTCACCGCACACGCCGACCTCGAGGCGACCGTCGCCTGAGACGTCTAGGACCGCCGACGGTAGGCCGGTGCCGGATCGGAGGCGACGTACTGGGCCCAGGTCTGGACGCCGCAGGCGCGGTCCGGACAGGTGTGGTAGCCGGATCGCAGGCCCTGGGCGACCATACCCGGCAGCGGGATTCGCACCGCCCGCCGCGGCCGGCCGCGGTGGGCGCGCCAGGTCTCGAGCATCTGCGCCAGCGTCAGGACCTGGGGGCCGCCGAAATCCGGTGCCCGACCGCGCGGTTCGCCCTCGAGCAGGTCCGCCACCCGCAGGGCGACGTCCTCGGTGCCGACGGACTGGAAGCGGAAATCCGCGGGCAGCGGCGCGATCGGCAGCCGCTCCACGCCCCGCAGCATCGTGGCGATCAGGTCGTGAAACTGAGTGGCGCGCAGGATCGTGTGCGGTACGGCGCTTCCGGCGATGAGCTTCTCGCAGGCGAGTTTGTTGCGGTAGTAGCGCACCGGGATCCGATCGATCCCCACGATCGACACGTACAGCAGGTGGGCCTCGCCCGCGACGGACAGCAGGTTCCGTGTCTGCGCCACATCCGGTTTGCCCAGTCTGCGAAAGTCCGACGCCGCGTGCACGATCAACTCCGCACCGTCGGCGGCCGCCCGCACGCCCTCACCGGTGGTCAGATCGCCTACATGCGTCCCGGCACCTTCCCGGCGGGACAACACCCGCACCTCGTGCCCACGCACCCGCAGCCGCTGCACTATGCGCTTGCCGAGGGCTCCGGTGCCCCCGGCCACGAGAACCGTGCTCATATCCCTACCTAACCGCGTCGCGATCGACACGACAAGCGTCCCTGGCGCCTGTCACCGATCTGAACGAGCGCCCGCTTGTGGCGATTTCGCGCCATGACGACCCCCTCACCACGCACCCCGCGCACCCCGCGTCGCCAGGGGCAGACGAACCGGCCCGTCTGTGGTTAGCTGTGGGGCCATGAGCACGACGCTGGCCGCCCTCCCTGAGGAATACCTCCCCCGCGACACCGCGGATGTCGTTCGCACAGTTCGCGATTCACGTCCGCAGCCGCTGACCGTGTGTGGCGGCGAGCCCAGTGCCGACGACGAGCTAGGTCCTCCCGATCGGCGTGTCGTGCTGTCGCTGCGGCGCATGAACCGCGTGCAGGCCGTCGACGCCGACGCGCGGCTGGTGCGGGTGCAGGCGGGCGCGCGGCTGTCCGATATCGACCGCACCCTGGCCGCGCACGGGCTGGGGCTGCCCATCGTCGGCGACCACCGCGAGATCACCGCGGGCGGTTTCGCCGCGGTCGGCGGGCTCAGCGCCGCCTCGCACCGCTTCGGCATGTTCAGCGACAACGTCGTCTCGCTCGAATACGTCGATCCCGAGGGACGTTTCGGCACCTGCGGGCGCACCCACCACGCCGACCGCTTCCGGCGCATCCTCGGCGGCGGCGGCCGCACCGGAATCATCACCGCGCTCACCCTCGAGGCCGTCGAGATCGACAAGGACCACACCTGGTTGACCTCCGACGCGCACCGCTTCCTCGACTTCGACACCTTCGTCGAGCACTCCCTCGCCGAGATCGTCAAGCCGGGCGATGCCATGCTGCAGGTGGGTCGCTGGGTCGACACCGCACCCCTGCGGGTCTCGCGGCCGGTCGGCACCGGCCACGTGCAGCTGGGCACCGTGCGCTTCGGGCAGTGGTCGAGCCTGCACCCCACCGCCGCCACCCCGTCGCTGCGGGCCCGCCGTGAGCTCGGCGCCCGCGCGCGGAAGTCGCTGGGTGCCATCGCCTCCGCGGCGCGCGGCCCGGCGGCCATGCCGGTCCGCAATGCCGCCGCCGGTGCGCTGATGTTCGCCCCGAAGGTGCTGACCCTGCGCGACGCCGAATATCTCGCCGATACCGTCATCACCTCCTCCGAACGGGGTCCGGCCTACCGGGTGGCGCTGTTCGCGCCGCTGTCGACCTACACCTCGGTCTTCCACCAGCTGCACGACCTGCTCACCGACCATCGCGAGCGCAACGGCTGCTTCACCGTCATCTCCGCCCTCACCTATGGCGTGCGCTCCCCCTACCTGCACGAATTGTCCGGCGAGGACCACGGTTTCATCTCCTTCACCTGCCGC
Source organism: Nocardia transvalensis (assembly GCF_015477765.1). Lineage (GTDB taxonomy): Bacteria > Actinomycetota > Actinomycetes > Mycobacteriales > Mycobacteriaceae > Nocardia > Nocardia transvalensis_A. Next base: position 407,285 of record NZ_JADLQQ010000005.1, read on the forward strand.
CTGCGCCCCACCGGCACCTATTCCGGCAAGTCCGGCACACCGGATCTGTTGCGCGACATCGATTCCGGAATAACTGACATCTGCCGCTCCGAACGGGCCCGTCTATATCACACGACCGATTAACATGTGACCCGCCACACCCGCTAGCTATGTAATAGCCTGCAGCACCCGCTGCCGGGGCATCGGCGCGGTCGGGGTACCGATGCGTGGTTCAGCTCGTTCGTTCGCAGCAGAGGACACCGCATGATCGAGTTCCGTTCCGCCCCCGCCCGATTCGCCGAGCTGCGCCGCGCCCGCCTGGAAGACTCACTGGCCGGTCGGCGCATTCTGCTCACCGACGCCTGTTCCGAGATCGGCCGCGCCACCGCCGAACTGCTCACCCGCCGCGGCGCCGAGCTGCTGCTGATCGCCAAGCGCGGCGACCGGCTGGCCGCGGCCTGCACCGAGCTCACCCGCGATGGCGGCCGGGCGCACTGGTACCGCTGCGACATCTCCGCCCTCGGCGACGTCGACATGCTCGTCGACTGGGTGCTGCGCGAGTACGGCAGCGTCGACGTCCTGATCAACAATGCCGGCCGCCCACTGCACCGCCCGGTCCTGCAGTCGCTGGACCGCTTCCGCGACTACCAGCGGATGATGGCCGCCAACTACTTCGGTCCGCTGCGGCTCACCCTGGGCCTGCTGCCGGCCATGCTCGCCTCCGGGTCGGGCCATGTGGTCAATGTGGGACCGTGGAGCCCCGAGACCGGCGCGGCCCCGAACTTCGCCTCCTACGCCAGCTCCCAGGCCGCCTGGACGACATTCGGGCTGTGCGCCGACGCCGAGCTGGCTCCCCGCGGCATCCATGTCACCGCGGTGCACTACCCGGCCGCCCGCACCGGATCCGAGTCCGACGGGGAGATGACCGAACCCGCCGAGACCGCTCGCTGGATCGAGACCGCCATCCGCACCCGGCCGTCCCGCGACTGCTCGAGTGCGCAGTCCATGCTGAGCCGCACCCTGCGCGGCCTGGCCGGGGTGGCACCCCGCTCGACCAGCCGGTTGATCCACGCCTTCGGGATATGACAAAGCGCGGTGCCCGACCGGACACCGCGCTCTCTCGGAACGGGGATCAGTGCTTCTCGGGACCCAGGTGGTACTCGAACACCAGGCCACCGACGGTGATCAGGATGCACACCACACCGATGGCGATCAGCCACAGCTGGAAGAAGGCGAACCCGAGGGCGGTCACCGAGGCGGCCGCGGCGATCAGGATGGGCCAGAAGCTGCCGGGCGAGAAGAAGCCCAGGTCACCGGCGCCGTCCACGATCTCGGCGTCCTCGTAGTCCTCCGGCCGCAGATCGAGACGACGCGCCACGAAGCGGAAGTAGGTGCCCACGATCAGGGTCAGGCCCGCGGTGAGCACGATGGCGGTGGTGCCCGCCCATTCCACACCGGTGCGCGACTGGGCGGTGAAGAAGGCGTAGACGACACCCACGATGATGAAGAACACCGTGAGCAGCTCGAAGATGCGTGCTTCGACCTTCATGTCAGATCAGTCCTCACTTGCTCTCGGCCACGGTCGCGCCGCGGGCGGTGCGCTCGGTGTTGAACGGGTGGGTCGTGACCGACACCGGCGACTCACCGATGGTCGCCAGCGCCTCGGCGTTGGTCCGACCGGCCTCGCGGGCCTTCAGGTACTGCTCGAACTTCTCCGGGCTGACCGCGCGCACCTCGAAGTTCATCATCGAGTGGAACGTGCCGCACATTTCCGCGCAGCGGCCGACGAACGCACCCTCACGCTCGATCTTGGTGATCTGGAAGGTGTTGTCGGAGTGGTTCTCCTTCGGGTTGGGCATCACGTCCCGCTTGAACAGGAACTCCGGCACCCAGAAGGAGTGGATGACGTCGGCCGAGGCCAGCTGGAACTCGATGACCTTGTTGGTCGGCAGCACCAGCACCGGGATCTCCTGGCTGGAGCCGATCGTCTCGACCTTGTCGTAGTGCAGGTAGGAGATGTCGTTGGCGGGCTTGCCGTGCAACGGACCCGGCTGCGGGTGGCCGTTGGCGTGGCGCTCCTTGTACTCGTCGATGATCTCCTGGTTCAGGCCCTGCCGGGTGTTGTCCACACCGTCGTAGACCTGGCCACCGGCCAGCACGGCCTTCTGGTAGCCGAACTTCCAGTTCCACTGGAAGGCGGTGACGTCGACGACCACGTCCGGGTTGGAGATCTTTTCGTGCACGTAGTTCTGCACGACGACGGTGAAGTAGAACAGCACCGCGATGATCACGAACGGGATCGCGGTGTAGCTCAGCTCCAGCGGGACGTTGTAGCCGGTCTGGCGGGGGAACTCCGGCGAGTTGGCCTTCTTGCGGTGGAAGGCCACGGTCCAGAACGTCAGGCCCCACACCAGCACGCCCATCGCCAGGGCGGCGACGACCGACCACGTCCACAGTTCCCGCATCTTGGTCGCCTGCGGGGTCACACCCGTGGGCCAGCCGAATCGAAGCACGGGATTGTCGATCGAGCAGCCCGAGACGAGCAGCACGGTGATCCCCATGGACACCGCCAGCCCGGCCCGCCGAAGGATGCGGCCCCGGCCGGAGGTCGCGCCTCCGCCGGGTCGTGCCCCTATCGCTTCGCTCGCCTTGTGCGCCACGCTCAACGCCTTCCTGGTCGTCTATCCGACTCGGCGCCGCCCGGTGACCGGGCGGCGCATATTCAGCACGTTCGGGCCGCTCGCGGACGGACGGGTGCCAACGCACGATCCGCCCCGGGAGTTCCCGAGTACTACGCAGCGTAGACCAAACCGGGTGCTGTGTTGTGACCGGGTCGAATTCGACACACCGGGGACGGCGGGACGACCCCCGGTACGGCATACTCGGACCCGGCCCAGTTGAAACTCGGTGCTCCCGGCCCCTTGATGTCCCGGCGTGCTTTTCGCCGGGATCCCGACGCGAAGCGAGGTTCTCGACGCAGTGTGTGGACTGCTCGGATTTCTGACAGCCGATGTGGCGACCGACGCTGTCGTGCAGCAGGTCTACGACGCCCTGCACTGCGGCCGCCATCGGGGGCCCGATGAGCGCGGCACCTGGCACGACGAGCACATCATCCTGGGCTTCAACCGGCTGTCGATCATCGATATCGAGCATTCGCACCAGCCGCTGTTCTGGGGGCCGCCGGAGCATCCGGAGCGGTATGCGCTGGCGTTCAACGGGGAGATCTACAACTACCTGGAGCTGCGTGAGCAGCTGACCGCCGAGCACGGCGCGCGGTTCCGCACCGAGGGTGACGGCGAGTCGATCGTGGCGGCCTACCACTACTGGGGCACCGAGGCGTTCGCCCGCTTGCGGGGCATGTTCGCCTTCGCGATCTGGGATACCGAGACGCATCGGCTGGTGCTGGCGCGCGACCCCTTCGGCATCAAGCCGCTGTTCCTGGCCACCGGGCCGAACGGCACCGCCTATGCCAGCGAGAAGAAGAGCCTGCTGGAACTGCTCGAGCCGCTGGGTCTTTCGGATGAGCTGGATGTGCGGGCGCTGGAGCACTACACGGTGCTGCAGTATGTGCCGGAGCCCGAATCGTTGCATCGCGATGTCCGGCGGCTGGAGTCCGGCTGCTACGCGACCCTGCAGCCGGGCGAGACGCCGCAGGTGACACGGTATTTCGAGCCGAAGTTCCGGGTGCGGCCGTTCGCGGCGGGCGGCGAGGACAAGCGCTACCGCGAGATCGCCGCGGTGCTGGAGGATTCGGTCGCCAAGCATATGCGGGCGGATGTGACGGTCGGCTCGTTCCTGTCCGGTGGCATCGACTCCACCGCGATTGCGGCGCTGGCGATTCGGCACAACCCGAACCTGCTGACGTTCACCTCCGCCTTCGAACGGGAGGGGTATTCCGAGGCCGATGTGGCCGCGGAGACCGCGGAGGCGATCGGGGCCGAGCACTACATCCGGGTGGTGAGCCCGGAGGACTTCGCGAGCGCGATTCCCGAAATCGTCTGGTATCTGGACGATCCCGTCGCCGATCCGGCGCTGGTGCCGCTGTATTTCGTGGCCAAGGAGGCCCGTAAGCACGTCAAGGTGGTGCTCTCGGGTGAGGGCTCCGACGAGCTGTTCGGCGGGTACACCATCTACCGGGAACCGTTGTCGCTGAAGCCTTTCGAATATCTGCCGCGCGGGGTGCGCAGGCTGGCGGGCAAGCTGTCGGACCGGATTCCCGAGGGGACCCGCGGCAAGAGCCTGCTGCACCGGGGCTCGCTGACGCTCGAGGAGCGCTATTACGGCAACGCGCGCAGCTTCAGCGACGCGCAGTTGCGGGCGGTGCTGCGCGACTTCCGGCCGGAGTGGACGCATCAGGACGTCACCGCGCCCATCTACGCCCGCTCGCGCGGCTGGGATCCGGTGGCGCGCATGCAGCATCTGGACCTGTTCACCTGGCTGCGCGGCGACATCCTGGTCAAGGCCGACAAGATGACCATGGCCAATTCGCTGGAGCTGCGGGTGCCGTTCCTGGATCCGGAGGTCTTCGAGGTCGCCGAGCAGATCCCGTTCGACCAGAAGATCACCAAGGAAACCACCAAGTACGCCCTGCGCAAGGCGCTGGAAACCATCGTCCCACCGCACGTGCTGCACCGCCCGAAGCTCGGCTTCCCGGTCCCCCTGCGCCACTGGCTGCGCGGTCCGGAACTCTACGACTGGGCAGCCCAGCAGATCGCCGACTCCCAAACCGACCACCTGCTGGACAAGACGGCCATCAAATCCATGCTGGACCAGCACCGCACCGGCACCGCCGACCACAGCCGCCGCCTCTGGACCCTCCTGGTCTTCATGGTCTGGCACGGCATCTTCGTCGAGGACCGCATCAAGCCCGACATCCAAGAGCCCACCTACCCGGTGCGCCTGTAGATCCAGCCCCGCTGCCCGGCGGAGCCCCGTCGCTTCCCCGCCGTTCGGCCGCCAGGCCGGGCGGCGGGGTCATCGGCGGGCGGGACGGTTCACCTGTAGTTCGCCGTGTCGTGGCGCTTCCAGAACCGAGGGCCGGTTAGCTAGGGCCCATGACCGAGCACGAGGAATCCCAGGGCACCAACCCTCAGCAGGGTGTGAGTCGGCGGTGGTTGTTCGGGGCGTCGGGGGTGGCCGCCATCGCTGGCCTGGCCGTCGGGGCCGGTGCCACCGAGGCCCTCCGGTCCACTCCCTCGAAGCACGAATACTGGCCCCGCTCGGCGGAACTGCTGACCGGGCCGGATGGCAGTGCCGCACCGCGCGTCTCGGGCCTACATCTGCAGTTCGGGGCCGATGCCGCGCGGGAGGCGGTGGTCTCCTGGCATACGGTCGGGTCGGTGCGGGATCCGAAGGTGCGGTTCGGCACGGCCGCCGACGGATTCGGCACGGTCATTCAGGCGCGTACGCGCACCTATCGGGATGCCAAGTCCGGCATGGAGGTTCATGCCCATCATGCGCGACTGACCGGGCTCACCCCCGACACCGACTACGTCTACGCGGCCGGGCACGACGGCGCGCCGCCGGAGCTGGGTACGCTGCGGACCGCACCGGCGGGCCGGGCGGCGTTCCGGTTCACCAGTTTCGGCGATCAGGGCACCCCGACCCTCGGCAAGCTCGACAACGGGAAGTACGTCAACGACAACCTCGGCTCCCCGTTCGCCGGGGACGTCACCTCCGGCATCGAGCGGCTGGCACCGCTGTTCAACCTCGTCAACGGCGACCTGTGCTACGCCAACCTGGCCACCGACCGGATCCGCACGTGGAACGACTGGTGGGCCAACAACTCTCGCTCGGCCCGCTATCGGCCATGGATGCCCGCGCCCGGCAATCACGAGAACGAACTCGGCAACGGCCCCATCGGATACGAGGCATTCCAAACCTATTTCACCGTGCCCGACAACCACGGCGAGGATCTGTCGCGGGGCCTGTGGTACGCCTTCACCGTCGGTGGTATGCGCGTGATCGCCGTCGCCAACGACGACATCTGCTACCAGGACTCCGGTAACACCTATGTGCGCGGATACTCCGGCGGCGCCCAGAAGCGCTGGCTGGAAGCCGAATTGGCGGCCGCGCGCGCCGACCGCGACATCGACTGGGTGGTGGTGTTCATGCACCAGACCGCGATCTCCTCGGCGGACAAATTCAACGGCGCCGACCGCGGCATCCGCGAGGAGTGGCTGCCGCTGTTCGACAAGTACCAGGTCGATCTGGTGCTGTGCGGGCACGAACATCATTACGAGCGTTCGCATCCCGTGCGCGGCACCCTGGGCACCGAAACCCTGACCCCGAAGCCCGCCGACACGCGCACCGATCTCATCGACACCACCAGGGGCACGGTGCATCTGGTGATCGGCGGGGGAGGCACCTCCGTTCCCTCCAATGCCCTTTTCTTTCCCGGACAGCAGTGCCGGGTCATCACCGCGGTGGGCAATGCCGACCCCGCCACCGGTAAGAAGGCACCCGTCTACGTCCTCGAGCAGGCCCCCTGGTCGGCGTTCAAGGACGCCGACCATCCCTACGGCTTCTGTTCTTTCGACGTCGACCCCGGCCGTCCCGGTGCAAACACCACGATCACCGCCACCTACTACGCCCTGGTCGGCCCCACCGGCGAACTGAAGCCGATCGACCGGTTCACCCTCACCCGCCCCCGAACGGATGGGTAGGCCCGTCCGGTCCGGATGCCACACTGTGATTCGTGAATGCGAACGAATCGGTCGCACCGCAGCGGGGACGACCCACCCGGCTCTCGCGGGAGCAGATCGTGGCGACCGCCCTGGACATCGTCGCCCGCGAGGGCGGTGACGCGCTGTCGATGCGCCGGGTCGCCGACGCGCTGGGCTGTGCGCCGATGAGCCTGTACCGGCACGTGCGTGACAAGGACGAACTGCTGGTGCTGCTGCTGGACCAGGTGGTGGGCGAGTTGCCGCGGCCCGACCTGCCCGCCGATCCGCGCGAGCGGCTGATCACGCTGCTGGCGTGGCAACACGATCAGCTAGCCGCGCACTCCTGGATCGTGAGCGTCCTGGCGGGCGGCGACGTGATGGCGCCGTCGATCCTGTGGCTGCTCGAAGAGATCTACTCCGCCTGGCAGGACTGCGGCCTGCCCCTCGACCGGGCCGTGGCGGCCAATCGCGTCGTGTGGCGGTTCACACTCGGCGTTCTGCTGCAGGGCACCCGGCGGCAGCGGCCGCGCGATCGGGAGCGTTATCAGGTCGCGGTTCCCGCCCGTGCCGACGCCGGCACCTACCCGACGCTGGCCGCCCTGGGTGCGTATTGGAGCGCGCCCGACCGCGACGACCACATCGCCGAGGATCTGACCGCGCTCGTCGATGCCCTGATCGGCCATGGTTGACAGCTTTGCGTACGCGTACGCAAAATGGGGGGCATGGATATCGCCAAACTGTATCGACGCTGGTTGTTCGAACTGTGGTACGGCGATTACGCGGTCGCCGACCAGATACTCACCCCCGACGTCGTGGGCCACTGGCCCGCGCGAGAGGTGCACGGCCCGCAGGAGGTGGCCGAGCAGATCCGTCAGTCGCACGAGATGTTCTCCGATATCGAGAACACTCTGGACGTCGGCCCGATCATCGACGGCGACCTGTGTGCCGCGCGCTGGACCTTCCACGGCTCCTATCGCGGCGGCATTCCCGGCGCGACCGTCGCCCCCGGCACTCGGATCTCGTTCAGCGGCCACGACATCTTCCGTGTGGAGAACGGCCGCTTCGCCGAATACTGGCCCATCTCCGACGCCATGGGCATGATGCAGCAGCTGGGCGTCTCGAGCATGTAGCGCCTACCTGGTGAAAAGGCTTGGGGCACCGAACTTGTCGGTGGGTGCTGGCATCCTGCCGTCATGGCGACATGGCTGGATTTCGAGCGCGAGGCACCCGAGCTGGCCGCGCAGGTGAGGCAGCGGTTCGAGGCTCACAAGACCCATGTGCTGGCGACCCTGCGCCGCGACGGCGCCCCGCGGGTCAGTGGGTCGGAGGTGGAGTTCATCGGTCCGGACCTGATGTTCGGCTCCATGCCCGGCGCCGTGAAGGCGCGCGACCTGCAACGTGACGGGCGGTGCGCGATACACGCCCACCCCGGCGACGGTGACGCGAAGGTGATGGGTGTCGCGGTCGAGATCACCGGGTCCGACAAGGCGGCTTTCGAATCGCCGCCGGGTGTCCACGATTTCCGGCTCGACCTCACCGACGTCGTGCTCACCTCCGTCGAGAACGAGGAGCTGCTCGTCATCCAGCACTGGCGTCCCGGCAGGGGTGTGTCGGTCACCAAGCGACGCTGATCAGCAGCCGAGCGACAGGACGACGGCGGTCACGCCCACCGCCGTTTCGATTGTGGCGCCGAGGACATCACCGTTGAGGCCGCCGAAACGCCGGACGCAGTGGCGCACCAGAATGCCCGCGCCGAACAGACCCGCCACAACGGCGACAGGGCCGAGCCAATATTTCCCAGGCACCGCGAAAACTGCTGCTACCAAGGCGAATACGGTCCACACAACGATGGACAGCCGCGGCTGGGTGCCAGCCACGAGCGCGCCGAACCCGGCACCCGGAGCCGCGTCGTACCCGCGGCGACAGGCGAGCACCACGGCGACACGTCCGGTCGCCACCGCGAGCGCAATCGCCGACCAGCGACCCGCGTCGGCCAGCGCGGCGAACGACAAGGCTTGCGCGCCAATGGCAAACACCAGTGCGGCCACCCCGAACGGCCCGACACCCCCGCTCTTCATCACCTCGCGAGCCCGCTCGGGCGGCCCGTAACACCCCAGACCGTCGGCGGTGTCGGCCAGCCCATCCAAATGCATACCGCGGGTGACCAACGCCAACGCCCCCACAACGAGCAGCCCACCCAGAGCGACAGACATTCCGGCCGCCACGAACACCCGCATCAACGCCGCCGCAGCCACCCCGAGCACCACTCCGACAAACGGCGCCAACGCAATAGCCCGCGCCGCACCACCCCGATCCACCGCCTCCGGCCCCCGCACCGGCAACACCGTCAGCCAGGAAAACGCCAACCGCACCCCACTCACGCCGACTCACCCCTCCGACCCTCGCCGGGGAGCGGGGGCCGGTGGTCAGACGGCATTGCTCGGGGCGGGGGCGGCTGCTGTGCTGACGCCTGCGTCGGTGAAAGTGGCCATTTCGCTGAGGGTGGCGACGGCGGCACGGAGGATGGGGAGGGCCGTGAGAGCGCCGGAGCCTTCGCCGAGGCGCATGTCCAGGTCCACGAGGGGTTGCAGGCCCAGTTTGGTCAGCGCCAGTTGGTGGGCGGGTTCGGTGGAGCGGTGCCCGGCGACCCACCAATCCTTGGCGCCCGGTGCGATCATCTCGGCCACCAGGGCTGCGGCGGTGACGACCAGGCCGTCGAGGATCACCGGGGTGCGGCGGGCGGCGGCCTGGGCGAGGTAACCGGCGATGGCGGCCACGTCCGCGCCCGCGGCCACGCGGAGCAGGGCGTGCGGATCCTTCAGGTGCGGGCGGGCCCGCCACATCGCGTCGCGGACGGCGGCGGCCTTGCGCATCCAACCGGCATCGTCGACACCGGTGCCGCGACCGACCGCCAGCACCGGTTCGGTATCGGTGAGTGCGGCAATCAGAACCGTTGCGGGCGTGGTGTTTCCGATGCCCATGTCACCGGCGATCAGCAGGTCGGCGCCGCCGTCGATCTCCTCGTCGGCGATCGCCTTTCCGGCCGCCAGCGCGGCGTACACCTGATGTTCGGTGAGGGCGTCCTCGCGATCGATGGCTCCGCTGGCACGGCGCACCTTGTACGCCGACACGCTCGGGTCGGTGTCGCCGTCGACGGCGATATCCACCACGCGCACAGTCGCATCGGCCAGACGGGCCAGCGCATTCACCGCGGCGCCGCCCGTGAGGAAGTTCGCGACCATCTGCGCGGTCACTTCGCTCGGATACGCCGAAACCCCGTGCCGCGCAATCCCGTGGTCGGCCGCGAAGACGACCACACGCGCCCGCTCGAATTGTCTGGGCGGGCATACGCCCTGACAGGCGGCGACCCAATTACCCAGTGTCTCCAGCCGTCCCAATGACTTGGCAGGCTTGGTCAACTCGGACTGCCGGGTCTCGGCTTCGGCCCGGACATGCGGATCCGGCGCTGCCACCGGGCCGAATGCCGGTGCCGTCTCGAAGGATGGGGAATTGTTGGCGAGCCGCCGCTCGGCACCGCCGCCGGACGAAGCCACCGCAGCGGTGCCGCGCTCCTGCCCTGCCTCGAGATCGACCGGAAGCGACTCCGCGCCGCCGCCCGCTACGGCGTCGCTCGCGGTCGCATCGACCGCCGAACTTGCTTCCGCACGTTGAATTTCCGGGGCCTGGGCCATCGAAGCCGAGGTGGCTGAGGTGGTTTCGTCGATGGGTTCGGCGCTGGTAGTCGGCGAAACGGTCTCGGTGGCGGTGTAGTCGGGCCCGACACCGATCAGCCCAGGACCGTCGGCTTCCCTAGCGGCGGCCTCGACCAGGCCGAGGACCTCGGCGGAAACGGTTCCGGGCTTGATCCGGGTCGGCACCCCCGCCACGACCAGGTACACCTCGTCGCAGATCTCGGCCAGGCGCTGGTTGAGTGCGCCGATCTCATCCTGGAACAGCCGACCGGACCGGGTGGCGGGCACGACACCCATGCCGACCTCGGGACTCACGATGATCAGCCGCTCCCGATAGCCCACGACCGCTCCGACGAGCGCATCGACATCGGGTCCCACCGTGCCGCGCGGCGCCTCCCAGGCCGCTCGTGCGTCGATACGCGCGGTCAACCACGTGCCCAGATCGTCGACCAACGTCACCGGCGTCGGCTCGCCCAGCGCCGCCACCGGATCCCCCTCCACCACCGTCCACTCCCCCGGCCGCCGAACCCGATGCGCGGCAACCCGTTCCGCGAACTCCCCATCCGCCGGATCGACCACGGCCGTCGCGATGTACCGCACGGCCCCGGCCTGCCCGGCCAGCGCCTCGGCGAACGCCGACTTCCCCGACCGCACCCCACCGAGTACCAGCGTCCGCAGCCCACGCCCGCTCGCAGCATCGTTCAACACGCCAGCACGGTACCAATCACCCCACCCATACCCGCACATCCGGATGGCCTTATTCGGACGAAACCAGACCCACCTCCACCTTCTACAGCGGCCCCCACCCCGGCTACACCGACTACCCCCTCCCCACCCCCACCCCCAGTAACAACCACCCCGCACACAACACCCCGCCCAACCGGGCGTACTTCATACCCCCGCACGACGTCGCACCTCCAACCCTACAAGGGGCGCACTCCACACCCCGCAGGGCACGTGCGCCGCACCCCCACGGGCGCACTCTGCAACCCCGCAGGGCGCGCACCCAGCAACGCATAAGGCGCGCGCACCAACGGGGCGACGCAAATCCGCACCCCATGGGCGCGCACCTCGCCCCCGCGGGCGCACTCCGCAACCCCCGCAGGCGACGCACTCCGCATCCCCACCGGGCGACGCAACTCCGCAACCCCGCAGGGTGGCGACGCACTCGGCACCCTCGCGGGCGCACCCCGCATCCCCACGGGCGACGCAACTCCGCATCCCCACGGGCGACGCAATTCCGCATCCCCACGGGCGACGCAATTCCGCATCCCCGCACCGGCCGCCCCAGCGGTCGGTGCGGGGCCGTGGGGCATATTCGGTTGCGGGTGGGAGTGGGGCGGGCGGCAGGATGGGGGTATGGGTGTGATCTTGGAAAAGCCTGGGCGGGTTGGGGTTACGGGGGTGCGAGGTGGGCGGGAGTTGGCTTGGGCGGAATGGGGGCCCGGGGACGGTCGGCCGGTGCTCTTCTGTCCTGGGGCGGGATGGGGGCGGTCGCTGGGGTTCGGTGTGGAGGTGTTGGATGAGTTGGGGGTGCGGCTGATCTCGGTGGATCGTCCGGGGCTCGGGAGTTCGACGCCTGCACCCGGGCGGACGTTGCTCGACTGGGCCGATGACATTCGGGATCTCGGGCTCTCCGGTGCCGCGGTCGTGGGGTTCTCACAGGGCGCGCCGTTCGCCCTCGCCTGTGCGGCTCAGGGGCTCACATCGGCGGTGGCGATCGTGTCGGGGGGAGACGAACTCGCCTGTCCCGCATTTGCACTGACGCCGGAGGGGCGGCAGTTGGTCGACCTGGTGGCCGACGAGCCTGCCCGTGCCGAAGCCGAATTCGCGGACTTCGGCAGCGCGGAGACATTGTGGCGGCTGAGCATCGAGGGGAGCCCCGAGGTGGATCGGCAGATCTACCTGCAGCCTCCGTTCGAGAAGGCCTTCCGCCATGCCTTGGAGGAAGGATTCACGCAGGGCTCGGCGGGTTATGCCCGCGACACCGTCCTGCACATGGCTCCCTGGCCGTTCCGCGTCGAGGACCTCACCGCCCGAGTCCACCTCTGGTACGGCGGCCTGGACACCAACCCGACCCACTCCCCCGACCACGGCGCCACCCTCGCCACCCGGATCCCGCACGCCACCCGCCATCTCATCCCCGATGCGGGCGGCGCCCTGCTCTGGACCCACGCCTCCGAAATCCTGCACACCCTCCTCACCGAGTGACCCCGGCACCACCCCCGCCATCTGGAGCGCTCACCCCCAGCATTGCGTTCAGGCGCCGAAGCGGCGGCGGTATTCGGTGGGGGCGATGCCGACCACGCGCTGGAAGTGGTGGCGCAGTAGTGCCCCGGAACCGAAACCACAGCGGCCCGCAATGGTCTCCAGATCCAACGGTGTGTCCTCGAGCAGGTGTTTGGCCAGCAGGATGCGCTGATTGGTCAGCCACTTCACCGGTGTCGTACCGGTCTCGGCGACGAAGCGGCGCGCGAAGGTGCGCGTGGACATGGCCGAGCGGGCGGCGAGGTCCTCGATCGAATGCGGCAGTTCGAGGTGCTCGCCCATCCACTGCAGCGTGGTCCGCAGGCTGTCGGAATTGCATTCGGGCACCGGCCGTTCGATGAACTGCCGCTGCCCGCCGTCGCGCTGCGGCGGCACCACCATGCGTCGCGCGATCTTGTTGGCGACGGTGCTGCCCATCTCCCGGCGCACCAGGTGCAGGCAGGCATCGATACCGGCGGCCGTCCCCGCGCTGGTGATCAAATTGCCCTCGTCGACGAACAGCACATCCGGATCGACCGTCGCCGACGGATACATCGCCGCGAGCTTGTCCACATACCGCCAGTGCGTCGTGCACTTGCGCCCGTCCAGCAGACCCGCGGCACCGGCGAGAAACGCCCCCGAACACACCGTCAGCACGGTCGCCCCCGCCGCGACGGCATCGCGAACGGCCTGCACCACCCGGGTATCGATGGCCATCTCCTCCCCCGCGGGAAAGGCCGGGATGGCCACCAGGTCGGCATCGAGCAGATCCTCCAGTCCGTACTCAGGGGTCACGGTTATCCCTGGTGTGGAGGAGGTCAGGGGCTTGCCCGGCTCGGCGCCGCACACCCGGAAGTCGAACACCGGCAACCCGTCCTCGCTGCGATCGAGCCCGAAAACCTCGCAGACGACCCCGAATTCGAACATCGCGAGGCGTTCGTTGAGCACGACCGACACCTTGGAGAGCATGCTCGAAGTGTACGTGGCCGAATATTTACGAACAATGTCCCAACTGCCACTGGTGGCGGGAAGTATATGAGCGAAAAATTACTGCCATGCTCAGTTCACTACTTCTCCTCGTCGCCGCCGGAGCCCTCCTGCTGGCCCTGGCCACCCCGTCCGTCTTCATGCATCACGGCCTGACCCTGCCCCCGCTCGGATCGACCGACGTCATCGACCGCGATGCCCAGCGTGTCGACGCGGAACTCCGAGCCATGGTCGCAATGCGCGAACACGGCTGACCCCACCCACCGCGGGCACGGCAGGCCAACGGTTCCGGGCGCCGCCCCCTCACCGGCGTCCACGAACCCGGACCCCGAGCCAGCCGCACCCCGCGCATACGAACGCACCCCGTCCAGGGCCCTGGGCGGGGTGCGTTTGTTGGAAGGGTGCGGCTAGACGGCGTCGCCGGGGTTCACCCGCGGCTTGGGGGCTCGCATGCGGCGGACCTGGGAGGCCCGCACGAAGGCGTACCAGCCCAGCGAGAGCGACGAGTCGGTGCTGTCGGGGAAGCGCTCGCGCACCCGCCGGTTGACGATGCGGCCGAGCAGGAAGCCCTCGGCGGCCATGAACGCCATCATCACGAGCATGGCCAGCGTGACGTAGGCCTGCACGGCAGGAGTCAGGAACATGGTGAAGATCAGCACCAGCGCCAGCGGCATGAACAGCCCGACCAGGTTGCGGCGCGCATCGACGAGGTCGCGCACGTAGGCGCGCACCGGCCCGCGGTCGCGCGCGGGCAGGAACTTGTCCTCACCGGCGAGCATGCGCTGGCGCCGCTCGGCGGCATCGGCCCGCCGCTGCGCCGAGGCAGCCTTGCGCTCCTCACGGGTGCCGCGCGCGGCCTTGCGCCGAGCACGGGCCTCCTTCGCGGTCAACGGGGCGGGCGCGACCGGGCCGCGGCGGCGGCCCTGCGCATCCCGGCGCTTCGGAGTGGGCCGCCCCTTGCCGGTGGCGGCCGGCCGGTCCGAGGTGTTGGCCGAGCCGCCGCCGGAGCCGCTGTCGGCGGCCGAGGTCTGGTCGGCGAGGTTGTCGGTGGTGCTTGCATCGCCGCGGCGGAGGAACTTCACGCCGACCAGGCTATTCGATAGCAGATCGACCTGGAAATCCGGTTCGCGCCGCGCGTGTGTCAGTGGTCATAACGTGGCCGAATCGGACACGATGACCCGCAGTTCGAGGGGTCGACCGGCCTGCGACGCCCGAGAGAGTGGCAAGATTGGAAATAGCCACCCGCGAAGAAGCGTTGACAGCTCGAGAGCCGTGCGCTGTTCACGGAACACAGGTCCGAAGGAGAGTTCATGACTGTGCAGAACGAGACCGCCACCCACGGAGTGACTCTGACCGAGGCCGCTGCCGCGAAGGCGAAGGCGCTGCTGGATCAGGAGGGTCGCGACGACCTGGCGCTGCGGATCGCCGTGCAGCCCGGTGGCTGCGCCGGCCTGCGCTACCAGCTCTTCTTCGACGATCGCAGTCTCGACGGCGACCTCACCGCGGAGTTCGGCGGCGTCACGCTGACCGTCGACCGGATGAGTGCCCCCTACGTGCAGGGCGCGTCGATCGATTTCGTCGACACCATCGAGAAGCAGGGGTTCACCATCGACAACCCCAACGCCACCGGCTCCTGCGCTTGCGGCGACAGCTTCAACTGACACATAAAGGGCAAACCTCTCAGCGCGGGGCCCCTCCCGAGGTTCCGCGCTGACGTGTGCGCGGGGCACGTCGAGACCGGTTGTGGCCCAAGCCAACACGCCAGTGAGACACCGGGCACGATAGGGTGGTGAGACCGCTCTTGGACGGTGTACGTTACGGACGACCGAGTTCGTAACACCCCGACGACCCCAGCGTGCGCAGCGCACGATACCGAAGGACTGCTCTCGTGACGATCGCCGTGTCCGGATCCATCGCAACGGACAATCTCATGCACTTCCCCGGACGGTTCTCCGAGGCGCTGCTCGCCGACCAACTCGAGCATGTGTCGTTGAGCTTTCTCGTCGACGATCTCGCGATCCGCCGCGGCGGCGTCGCCGGCAACATCACCTATGCGATGGGCCTGCTCGGCCGTTCGCCGCTGTTGCTGGGCGCGGTGGGACCGGATTTCGGGGAGTACCGCGAGTGGCTGGAACAGCACGGCGTCGACTGCTCGGCCGTGTACGTATCGCAGAAGGCGCACACCGCGCGGTTCATCTGCACCACCGATGAGGAAATGGCCCAGATCGCCGCGTTCTATCCGGGCGCGATGAGCGAGGCCCGCGAGATCTCCATCGCCGAGATCTCCCGCACCCGTGAGCTGGAACTGGTCCTCGTGGGCGCCGACGACCCGGACGCGATGCTGCGCCACACCCGCGAATGCCGGGAAACGGGCATTCCGTTCGCCGCCGACCCCTCCCAGCAGCTGGCCCGGTTGGACGGCACGCAGGCGCTGGAGCTGATCGATGGCGCCGCCTACCTGTTCACCAACGAATACGAGCTGGGGCTGCTGCGGCAGAAGGCCGGTCTCACCCTCGACGAGATCGACCGCCGGGTGGGCATCCGGATCACGACGCTGGGCCCGAAGGGTGTGCAGATCGTCGACAGCGACGGCACCGAGGTGAACGTCGAGGTGGTGCCCGAGACCTCGAAGGTGGATCCCACCGGCATCGGCGACGCCTTCCGCGCCGGCTTCCTCACCGGCCATACCGGCGGCCTCAGCCTGGAGCGGTCGGCCCAGTTGGGTTCGCTGGTGGCCGTTCTCGTGCTCGAGACCGACGGTCCGCAGGAGTGGACCTTCGAGCGCGAGAGCGCGCTGGAGCGTATCCGCAGCGCCTACGGCGCCGAGGCGGCCGAGGAAATCGGCACAGTGCTGCACTGAGCCGCCCCGCAGTTGGGCAGTTCGTGAATACCGGCCGGGCACCGTGAAGTTTCACAGCGTGGCCGGATGCGTGGAATTCGCTGCCGGGCAATAGGGTAGATCCATGGGATCCGACCGTTTGTATTTCCGTCAGCTGCTGTCCGGCCGGGATTGGGCCGTGGGCGATCCGATCGCCACTCAGATGCGCAATTTCGCGTATTTGATCGGTGATCGTGAAACCGGCGAGTGCGTGGTCGTGGATCCGGCTTATGCGGCGGGCGATCTGGTGGATATCGCCGAGGCGGACGGGCTGCGGCTGACCGGCGTGCTGGCCACCCATCATCACCCCGATCACGTGGGCGGCACGATGCTCGGATTCACCCTCCGCGGCCTGCGTGAGCTGCTGGAACGGGTGGACGTCGCGGTGCACGTGAATCAGCAGGAATTACCGTGGGTCGCCAATGTCACCGGTATCGCGCCGAGCGAGCTGACCGGGCACGAGCACGGCGACAAGGTCGCCGTCGGTGGTTTCGAGATCGAATTGCTGCACACCCCTGGGCACACGCCGGGCAGCCAATGCTTCCTGTTCGAGGATCGCCTGATCGCCGGTGACACCCTGTTCATCGACGGCTGCGGCCGCACCGATTTCCCCGGCGGCGACTCCGACGCCATGTTCCGCAGCCTGCGCTATCTGGCCGGGTTGCAGGGTGATCCGGTGGTATATCCCGGCCACTGGTATTCACAGGAGCCCAATGCGGCGTTGTCCTCGGTCCGCGACAACAACTACGTGATGCGGCCGAAGACATTGGAGCAGTGGCACATGCTCATGCCGGGCTAGGGCTCCCCGCCTCACACCAGCTTGCGCATCCACCCGTGAATATCGGCGAAGGTACCCCGCTGGATGCCGGTCAACGTATCGCGCAGGGCCATGGTGACCTCGCCCGGTTCGCCGTTGCCGATGGTGAATTCGCCCTCGGCCGAGCGCACCGAGGCGACCGGGATGACCACCGCGGCGGTACCGCAACCGAACACCTCGGTGATCTGACCCGACTCGACGCCCTTGCGCCACTCCTCGACCGAGATCTTGCGCTCCTCCACCTGGTAGCCCGCGTCGGCGGCCAGGGTCAGCAGCGAGTCGCGGGTGATCCCCGGCAGCAGCGCCCCGGACAGTTCGGGGGTCACCAGCCGCGCCTGCGAGCCGGAGCCGAAGACGAAGAACAGGTTGTTGGTGCCCATCTCCTCGACGTAGCGGTGCTCACAGGCGTCCAGCCACACCACCTGATCGCAGCCCTTGTCCGCGGCCTGCTTCTGCGCCAGCAGCGAGGCGGCGTAGTTGCCCGCCACCTTGGCCTCGCCCGTGCCGCCGGGCGCGGCCCGCACGTATTCGGTGGACAGCCACACCCGCACCGGCTTCAGGCCGCGCGGAAAGTACGCTCCCGCAGGCGAACCCAGCAGCAGGTACTTGTAGGACTCGGCGGGTTTGACGCCGAGCCCGGATTCGGTGGCGAACATGAACGGGCGCAGATACAGCGACTCCTCACCCCCGGCGGCGGGCACCCAATCGGCATCCACCTCCAGCAGCTGGCGCACCGACTCGATGAACAGCTCCTCCGGTAGCTCCGCCATCGCCATGCGCCGCGCGGAGCGCTGGAAGCGGCGGGCATTGGCGTCGATGCGGAAGGTCGCGATGCTGCCGTCACCCTGCCGATAGGCCTTGAGCCCCTCGAAGATGGCCTGGCCGTAGTGGAACACCATGGTCGCCGGGTCCAGCGGCAGCGGGGCGTAGGGCTCGACCCGGCCGTTCACCCACTGCCCGTCGACGTAGTCCAGGGTCACCATGTGATCGGTGAAGTGCCGCCCGAATCCGGGCGCCGCCAGAATTTCCTGCCGCCGCTGCGCCGAAGTCTGAGCGGGATGCGGGACACGGGTGAACTGCGCAGCAACGGTCATGCAGCTGATCCTAAAACCCGCTGCCCACCGCGTGGAGCCCGGTCCGGCATACCGAATAGAAGTAACCGAGCGTGCTGTGCAGATTGCTCACCAGCGCACCCGCACTCCCGCTCATCGGTGTGCGACACGCTCGAGGGTCAGGAGGTGTGGGGTGTGACGAACGGGGGCCGGGTCACCTCGGCGCGGAGACGGCGGCCGCGGACGTCCACCTCCACCACCTCCCCGGGTTCGAGGGCGGCGCCGGTATCGAGCAGGGCCAGGGCGATGCCGATCTTCAGGGTCGGGGAGAAGGTGCCCGAGGTGGTCTCGCCGACGGCCTCGTCGCCGCGCAGGACGGTCTGGCCCTGGCGCAGCACGCCGCGGTCGAGGGCCTTCAGCCCCAGCAGGATTCGGCGCGGGCCCGCCGACTTCTCCTGTTCCAGTGCGGCTTTGCCCCAGAACTCGGACTTCTTCCAGCCGACCGCCCAGCCGCAGCGGGCCTGCACCGGCGAAATGTCCAGCGACAGTTCGTGTCCGTGCAGCGGATAGCCCATCTCGGTGCGCAGGGTGTCGCGGGCGCCGAGACCGGCAGGCAGGCCACCGGCCGCCCGCACCTGCTCGAGCAGCGCGCGGAACAGCGGTTCGGCATCGGCCCACCGCGGCAGCAGTTCGTAGCCGTGCTCACCGGTGTAGCCGGTGCGGCACACCCGCACGGGGCGGCCGTCCCACTCGGCGTCGGCGAAGGCCATGTACTCCATATCGGTCGGAAGCCCCAGCGCGGCAAGCACATCCGCCGACTTCGGGCCCTGCACCGCGAACACCGCATACTCCCGATGCTGCTCGGTGACCGTGATCCCCTGCGGCGCGGCCTGCTGCAGTTCGGCCACCACCGCCGCGGTGTTGGCGGCATTGGGCACCAGGAAGATCTCGTCGTCGCTCACGTAGTAGGCGATCAGATCGTCGATCACCCCGCCCTCGGGCGTACAGCACAGCGTGTACTGCGCCTTGCCCGGCCGGATCCGGCCCAGATCGTTGGTCAGCGCCGAATTCACGAACTCCGCCGCCCCCGGCCCCTGCACGGTCGCCTTCCCGAGATGGCTCACATCGAACACCCCCACGGTGGTCCGCACCGCCGTGTGCTCGGCCACGGTCCCCCCGTACTGCACCGGCATCTCCCACCCCCCGAACGGGGCGAAACTCGCCCCCAACTCGACGTGGACGTTGTGAATCGGGCCTTGCAGCAGCTTCGTCTCGGTCACCAGGCGAGCTTAACCGGCCCCGTTCGGCGGGACGGACCGTCAGCCGCGGAACCACATGGGCAGCAGGGTGGGCCCGTTCTCGGGCAACGGGATCGGATCGCCGATGCGGGCGAATCCGCAGCGCTGATACAGCCGGGCCGACCGCTCGGTGCTGGCCTCGAGGTAGGCGGGCTGTCCGGCGTCGGCGGCCGCCTTCACCCGATCGGACACGATGGCATGGCCCGCTCCCTGCCCGCGATGCTGCGGGAGCGTCACGATGAGCTGCAGGTAGCGGTGCGGGAATTCGGTCGGATGACGGTCCGCGATCGCCGCGGTGACCGCCGAGAGCCGCCGGAACGGGGGCAGCGGCGCCGTCGAGTACAACTCGCGCGCCCGCGCCGCCTCCTCCTGAGCACGGTCCAGGCTGGTCACCGTCTGCCACAGTGAGACGGCCCAGATGTCGTCCCCTTCTCCCGCGACCCAGACCTCGTCGTCGCGCAGTGCCTGGCCGACCAGTTCCGGCGCGTACTGCGCGCGGTACTGCTCGGCGATCTCGGGGTGCCCGTCCATGACCCACGCCAGCACCACCTCGTCCACACTGGCCGCGGCGAGCACCCGCGCGACATTCTCGGCCTCGTCCAGGCCCGCACGGCGCACCCGTAGTTTCGTCTCCATCGCCAACCTCCTGGTGTGAACGGTGTATGCCTCCGCCACACTAGGCACGCGGCCACCATCGGACGACATTTTCGTCACACTGGTAGATGTGACGAAACAAGACCGGCGGTGCATGGTTTGCGACGGACCGTGCCCACAATCCGAGCGGGGTCGCCGCCGCCGCTACTGCTCGCGCTCGTGCCAGGCCCGTGCCTACCGGGCCCGCCGAGCTGCGACCCCGCTACGGCGGCCCACCCGGCCCCGGCACCTGACCATGGTCGGCATCGTCCGCGCGGCCGTGAACCTGGCGGATCGAGAAGGCCTGGACGCGCTGTCGATGCGGCGGCTCGCCACCGAACTGGGGGTGGCGACCGCGAGCCTGTACCGCCACTTCCCCGATCGCGACACGCTGCTGTCCGAGATGGCCGAACTCGCCCTCGCCGAGACGCCGCCGCCGAGCGCATCGGCGGATTGGCGGAGCCGGCTCGCCGCCGAGGCACGGGCGGAATGGCAGCTCTACCAACGCCATCCATGGATGCTGCCGGTGCTGGCACAGACCCGGCCCCCGATGAGTCCGGCGCTGCTCGACGTCCTGGAACGCTCCTTCGCCACTCTCGACCGCCCGGGTATGAGCCGGGACACGATGTTGACGATCTATCTGTCCGTGTCGGGTCTGGTGCAGGGGTTGGCGCTGCTGACCAGTACCGAACGCAGCCCGGTCTGGTCCCCGCCCGTCGAAGAACTGCGCGCCCAGGTGGGCGACCTGGTCACCGCCGACACCCATCCGACTCTGATCCGGTTCTTCGCCGAAGACGCCGACGAGCCGCGCCTCGTTTTCGATCATCTGCTGGACGAGGGCCTGGCTCTGTTGCTCGAGGGTGTCGCGGCCCGGCATTTTCCGGCCGACACGCCTGCCCGACGGGTGGATATCACCGGGCAGGAGGGCGATGGCGCGGTTCAGTAGCCTGGTGCGCATGACAGCTGTTGCAGATCGTTCGCTGGGACCGGAGTTGGCTCGTGTGGTTGGCATCGGGGATGCCGATGTGCTCGTCGTGGGACTGTGCAGTACCGATGACGGCCCGGTGCTCGCGCCGGAGGATGCGTTCGAGGATGTGCTCGGCGGCGAGGTGCGGGCGACGCTGGTGGAGCAGTTGCGGGCGGTCGGGGCCAAGGGCAAGGCCGAGGAGTTGACCCGGGTGCCCGCGCCCGAGGGGCTGGGTGTGACCAGCGTGCTCGCCGTGGGGCTGGGGGCGCAGGACAAGGTCGATGCCGAGCAGATCCGTAAATCCGCCGGGGTGGCCGGGCGGGCGCTGGCCGGGGTGGGCACCGCGGTCACCACGCTGTCGGGGCTGGACCTGGGTGCGGCGGCCGAGGGCCTCTACCTGGGCGCCTATACCTTCACGCCGTTCAAGTCGAGCAAGTCGGCACCGAAGCCGGACGAGCAGCCCGTGCGCCGCGTCGAATTCCTCGTTCCGACGCCGGAATCCGGTGCGGAAGAGTTGTTCCGGGCGCAGACGATCGCCGAGGCCGTCGCCACCGCGCGCGATTTCGTCAACACCCCGCCCAGCCACCTGTATCCGGCCGAATTCGCGGCCCGGGCCCGGGAATTGGCCGAGGCCGCCGGGCTCGAGGTCGAGGTGCTCGACGAAAAGGCCCTGGAGGCAGGCGGTTACGGCGGAATCATCGGCGTCGGCAAGGGGTCCTCGCGCCCGCCGCGGCTGATCCGCATCACCTACCGCGGCGGTTCGAAGAAGGTTGCGCTGATCGGTAAGGGCATCACCTTCGACACCGGCGGCATCTCCATCAAGCCCGCCGCGAACATGGAGAACATGACCTCCGATATGGGTGGTGCGGCGGCGGTCATCGCCACCACGTTGCTGGCGGCGCGGCTGGGCCTGCCGATCACGGTCACCGCGACCGTTCCCATGGCCGAGAACATGCCCTCGGCCACCGCCCAGCGGCCGGGCGATGTGCTCACCCAGTACGGCGGCACCACCGTCGAGGTCATCAACACCGACGCCGAGGGCCGGCTCATTCTCGCCGACGCCATCGTGCGGGCCGGTGAGGACAACCCGGACTACCTCATCGATGTCGCCACCCTGACCGGCGCCCAGATGGTCGCGCTGGGCACCCGCACGCCGGGTGTGATGGGCACCGACGAGTTCCGCGACCGGGTCGCCCGCATCTCGCAGCAGGTCGGCGAAAACGGCTGGGCCATGCCGCTTCCCGCCGAACTGCGCGCCGACCTCAACTCCAAGGTCGCCGACCTGGCCAACGTCGCCGGGCACCGCTGGGGCGGCATGCTCTCGGCGGGCCTGTTCCTCAAGGAGTTCGTCCCCGAGAACGTCCAGTGGGCCCACCTCGACGTCGCCGGCCCCGCCTACAACACCGGCGGCCCCTACGGCTACATCGGCAAGGGCGGCACCGGCGTCCCGGTCCGCACCCTCATCACCGTCCTGGACGACATCGCCTCCGAGTAGTTGTGGAGACCCTGTGGCCCGGCCTGGCGGCCGGGCCACAGGGAATGAGAAGGGCCGCAGGGCCGCCGGGAAACGGATGGCAGAGCAATGGCCGAGCGGTGCCAGGAGACGCTGGCAACTCGGGTTCATCCAGTCGCGCGGGCTGGATCTTTGTGGTGCTCAGCACGATATGCCGCAGGCGATGACCCGTGGATGCGTTTGAAGGCGCGGGAGAAGGCGAATTCGGAGGTGTAGCCGACCTCGTGGGCTATGGATGCTATGGGGTCGGGGGTGTTGCGGAGGCGGCGGGCGGCCAGGTGCATGCGCCAGCGGGTGAGGTAGGTCAGGGGTGGGTCGCCGACCAAGGTTGTGAAGCGGCGGGCGAGGGTGGCCCGGGAGACGCCGACGCGGGCGGCCAGTTCCGCCAGGGTCCAGGCGTGTGAGGGGTTTTCGTGGAGCAGGGCCATGGCGCGGGCGATCTCGGGGTCGCGCAGGGCCAGCAGCCAGGAGGCGGCCGTCTCGGTGCGGGATTCGGTCCAGGCGCGCAGCGCGTGGATGAACAGGACGTCGACCAGCCGATCGACGACGGTCTGGGCGCCGGGACGTCCGGCACCGGTCTCGGCGGCCAGCAACCGGAGCGTGGCGGCCAATTCCGGTCGGCGCACCGACTGTTCGGCGGTCACCCGCACCACCGCGGGCAACAGCGTGAACAGTGGATGCGAACCGTAACTGTCATAGCGGTACGCACCGCACACCGTCCGCGTCACCTCGCCGGGGCCGTCCAGGTGAATCGCGCGGGTTCCCGGCGGCGGAGCGATCCGCTCGTACGGAACCAGCGGCGCATCGGGCGCACTCGCCAACGCATGCCCGCCGCCGGTCGGCAACAGCACGAAATCGCCTGCGCCCAATGCCAAGGGCTCGGCGCCGGACCGCAGCAGCCAGCACCGCCCCTCGAGTACGGCGTGGAAGGCGGCCATGGGCACCGGATCCAACCGCACCCCCCAGCGCCCGGCCGCGGTCAGGTGAGCGAGCACCACCCCGCTGACCCCCGTCGCCGCCAGCACATCGGTCAGCACATCCATGACATCCACCCGAGACGTTCGGCTATGAATACGCGACTGTCGATCATGGTCGCGCGGCCCCTGCGATCATAGCGTCGACGATATGCCAGAAAGCTACGCCCACAACCTGATTCGCCTCTCCGATCAGCTCGCCGCTCGGCTCCCGGAAGACGTCCGCAGGCGCGCGCACGCCCATGCCGAAAGTCTCACCACCCTCGGATCCGACGCGACGACCGTCGGCGACAAGGCACCCGATTTCACCCTCCCCGACCACACCGGCACACCCTTCACCCTCTCCGACGCGCTCACCGCGGGCCCGGTGATCCTGTCGTTCTATCGCGGCGGTTGGTGTCCGTTCTGCAACATCCAGCTGCGCACGTTGCAGTCGGCGCTGCCCGAATTCCGCAGCCACGGCGCACAATTGGTCGCGATCTCGCCGCAACGCCCGGACGATTCGCTGTCTACAGCCGAGCGCAACGCCCTCACCTTTCCCGTCCTGTCCGATCCGGACAACGGGGTCTCCCGCTCCTACGGTCTGCTGTTCACCGTCGCCGAGGATGCCCGCGACATCTATCACAGGGCAGGCGCCGATCTGGCGGCCACCGACGGCGAACTGCCGATCCCGGCCACCTACGTCATCGGGCACGACGGGATCGTCCGCTACGCCCACATCGACGGCAACTACCGCAACCGTGCCGAGGCGGCGGACATCCTGACCGGGCTCACTCGCTAGTCCGATCGCAGTTCGTCCTCGATCGCCCGCCTCCGCTCGATGCGGCGGCGGGCGTCGTAGTCGCGCATGCGCTGTGGATAGCCGGTGCGGTGGACGTCGTAGACGGGAATGCCGAGCCAACTCGACAACCGCAGCGCACCCCGCTCCCCCACCACTCGCCGGGTCCATTCGCCGTCGGCCGCGACCAGCACGACTGTGACATCGGTCACAGTTGTCTTCGGCTCGACGTAGGCCTCGACGCCGACGTGGGTGCGCACCCACTCGGACAGATACCGGGCATCGGTCGCATCGGTCGGCCCGCCGCGGCGGAAACGATCCAGCAAACCCATCTCCGCCCACCTCCTCTTCGAACACCGGACGTTCGCACCCGGTCCATCGATAGTGCCAGGAGTTCGGACATTCCCGGCGACAGGCGTCGCTGCGGCGTCGGCGGTCAACACGACCGCCCTGTGCCACGTGCCGCAGCGACGAGTGCAAGGATGGAGAGTTGGAACAAGAACCCTACGGATCTCCGGTGCCACACAGAATGATCGGTGGCCTTCCCGGCAGGTTCGGTCAGGGCCCGTAGGAGGAAGCTTGCGTAACCACGGAGGGCCCCCGAACCTGTCGAATTGGATAGGGACATCCGCCGCGACCCGCGGTGGGCGCCCGCCGAGAGACGAACTGTTGTAGACCCGTCGAGCAGTTAGAGGAGTCAACGGACATGGCCTTCTCCGTCCAGATGCCAGCTCTTGGTGAGAGCGTCACCGAGGGCACTGTGACCAGGTGGCTGAAGCAGGAAGGAGACACGGTCGAGGTCGACGAGCCCCTGCTCGAAGTGTCCACCGACAAGGTCGACACCGAGATCCCGTCGCCCGCCGCCGGTGTGCTCACCAAGATCGTGGCCAAGGAGGACGACGTCGTCGAGGTCGGCGGTGAGCTCGGCGTGATCGGTGAGGCCGGTGAGGCCGCGGGCGATTCCTCGGCACCCGCCCCGCAGGCGCAGGAGCCCGCCCCGCAGCCCGAACCCGCGCAGCAGCAGGCTCAGCAGCCCGAGCCCGCGCCGCAGCCCCAGCAGGAGCAGCCCCAGCCCGCGGCGGCCTCCACCGGCGACTCGGCTTCCGGCACCCCGGTCAAGATGCCCGAGCTCGGCGAGTCCGTCACCGAGGGGACCGTCACCCGCTGGCTCAAGCAGGTCGGCGACCAGATCCAAGTGGACGAGCCGCTGCTCGAGGTCTCCACCGATAAGGTCGACACCGAGATCCCCTCCCCGGTCGCCGGCACGCTGCTGGAGATCACCGCGCAGGAGGACGACGTCGTCGCTGTCGGCGGTCAGCTCGGCGTGATCGGCAGCGGAAGCCCGGCCGCGCAGTCCGCCCCGGCCCCGGCCCCGCAGCCCGAGCCCGCCCAGCAGGCCCCGCAGCAGCAGGCCCCGCAGCCCCAGCAGGAGCAGCCCAAGCCGGAACCCAAGCCCGAGCCGGAACCCAAGCCCGAGCCCGCACCGCAGCCGAAGCCGGAGCCCGCACCGCAGCCCGCGGCCGCCCAGGCACAGGCTCCCGCCCAGGCCCCTTCCGACACCTCCGGCAACGGTGAGGCCCCCTATGTGACCCCGCTGGTGCGCAAGCTGGCCACCGAGCACAACGTCGACCTGTCCTCGATCAAGGGCTCCGGCGTCGGTGGCCGCATTCGCAAGCAGGACGTGCTCGCCGCCGCCGAGGCCCAGAAGGCTCCGGCCGCCGCTCCGCAGCCCGCCGCTGCCGCCCCCGCCGCCGCGCCGAAGGCTCCGGCCGCCGCGGCCCCGGCCGGTGTCCGCCCGCAACTGCAGGCGCTGCGCGGCACCACCCAGAAGGCCAGCCGCATCCGCCAGATCACCGCGGCCAAGACCCTCGAGTCGCTGCACACCGCCGCGCAGCTGACCCAGACCCACGAGGTCGACGTCACCAAGATCGCGGCGCTGCGGGCCAAGGCCAAGGACGCGTTCAAGGAGCGCGAGGGCGTCAACCTGACGTTCCTGCCGTTCTTCGCCAAGGCCGCGGTCGAGGCGCTGGGCGTGCACCCGAACGTCAACGCCTCCTACAACGAGGACACCAAGGAGATCACCTACCACTCGGCCGTGCACCTGGGCATCGCGGTGGACACCGAGCAGGGCCTGCTCTCCCCGGTCATCCACAACGCCAGCGATCTGTCGCTGGCCGGTCTGGCCCGCGCGATCGCCGATATCGCCAACCGCGCCCGCAGCGGCGGCCTGAAGCCGGACGAGCTCGCGGGTGGCACCTTCACCATCACCAACATCGGCAGCCAGGGCGCGCTGTTCGACACCCCGATTCTGGTCCCGCCGCAGGCGGCGATGCTGGGCACCGGTGCGATCGTCAAGCGGCCCATGGTGATCGCGGACAACGGCAACGAGTTCATCGGCATCCGCTCGATGTGCTACCTGCCGCTGACCTACGATCACCGGCTCATCGACGGCGCCGACGCCGGTCGCTTCCTCACCACCATCAAGCACCGGCTGGAGGAAGCGGCGTTCGAAGCGGATCTGGGCCTGTAAGCACCGGTCGAGCATGAAGGTTGTGATCGCCGGCTCGTCCGGGCTGATCGGGACGGCGCTCGTGGCGGCCCTGCGGCGCGACGGGCACGAGGTGGCCCGCCTGGTGCGTCGTCCCGCCGCGGCCCGCGACGAGTTCACCTGGGATCCCGCCCGGGCGCTGCTGCCCGAGCGGGCCCTGCGGGGTGCCGATGCGGTGGTCAACCTCTGCGGCGCCGGGATCGGGGCCCGGCGCTGGAACGGCAGTTACAAACAGGAACTGCGCGACAGCCGGATCACGCCGACCGACGTGCTGGCCGGGGCGGTCGCCGCCGCGGAGGTGCCGACGCTGGTGAACGCCAGCGGCGTGCACTACTACGGCGGCGACACCGGTGACCGGGTGGTCACCGAATCCGACCCGGCGGGCTCGGGCTTCCTGGGCACGCTGTGCAGCGACTGGGAGGCGGCCACCCGTCCCGCGGCCGAGGCCGGTGTGCGGGTGGTGTTGCTGCGCAGCGCCGTCGTGCTGTCGCGGCACGGCGGCATCCTCAACATGCTCGAGCCGCTGTATTCGCTGGGTCTGGGCGGCCGGTTGGGCAACGGCCGCCAGTACGTGCCGTGGATCTCCCTGGCCGACGAGATCGGCGGCATCGTGTTCACTCTCACCCACGACCGGGTGCGCGGTCCGGTGAACATGGTGGGCCCCGCCCCGGTCACCAACGCCGAATTCAGCCGGGCCCTCGCCCGCACCCTGCACCGGCCGTCGGCCCTCGTGGTCCCCGCCTTCGCCCTGCGACTGCTCATCGGCGAATTCGCCCAAGAGGCGATCCTGCACGGCCCCCGCGCCATCCCCGCCGCCCTGGAGGAAGCGGGCTACCCCTTCCATCACCACACCATCGGCCAGGCCCTCGCGGCCACCTTCAATCGCGAACCCTGAACGGTCACCACGTCAGCCGCACCCCGTGCATGCATCCGCACGCCCTACTAAGTGTGCGGATGCATGCAGGGGGTGCGGCTGTCCGGACTCTGGGGACCGAGGCGGCACTCGTGTGGAGCGTGCCACGTTTCGGGAACCGGATCGGGTGCGGCGGCAATGGTCTGGTTACGGTGGGCGGGTGAGTGAGAACGGGCAGGCGGCGTTGGTGATTCGCGATGCACGGGAAGAGGATCTGGCGCAGATCCTGGTCATCCACAATGCGGCGATCGCCGAGACGACGGCGATCTGGGATACCGAGCCGGTCGAGCTCGACGAGCGGCTGACGTGGTGGCGGGGACGGACCGCCGCGGGCTATCCGGTGCTGGTGGCCGATATCGATGGTGAGGTGGCCGGATACGCCACCTACGCGCAGTGGCGGCCGAAGTCGGGATACCGGTTCTGCGTGGAGAACTCGGTGTATGTCGCCGACCGCTTCCACGGTCGCGGCGTGGCCACCGCATTGCTGACCGAACTGCTCGCGCGCGCCCGCCGATCCGGCACCGTGCACGCGGTGATCGCCGCCATCGAATCGGAGAACACCACCTCGATTCGGCTGCACGAGAAGTTCGGGTTCCGCACCGTGGGCGTGCTGCCCGAGGTCGGCCACAAATTCGGCCGCTGGATGGATCTGACGCTGATGCAACTCACGCTGCCCGAGGGGACGCCCGACGCGGCATCCGCAGCGGCGCACCCGGCCGCCACCGGGCCCGTCGCTTCCACCGGCAACAATGGCGTAACGTCGGAGCAGTGAGCGAGCTTGCGAGCGAACCATGGGCACAGCGCGCATCGCGCACGGCGGCATCGAGCGCCAGCGAGGTGACGCCGTGAGCGAGCCGTCCATACAGAGCACGCCTGCAAGCGAATCTGCCAGTACCCCCGCATCGATGACCGACACGTCGCCGCAGCCGGTGATCCCGGCGCGTCGGCTGGTCGAATCCGCCCGCGCCGACCACACCCCGGTGATCGTCGAGGATCTCGGCGTCATCGACTACCACCGCGCCTGGGAGCTGCAGCGCAGCATCGCCGCAGAGCGCGCCGAGGGCATCGGGCAGGACCGGCTGCTGTTGCTGGAACACCCGTCGGTCTTCACCGCGGGCCGCCGGACGGAGCCGGAAGATATGCCGATCGATGGAAGCCCGGTCGTCCCGGTCGACCGCGGCGGCAAGATCACCTGGCACGGTCCCGGACAGTTGGTCGGCTACCCGATCGTCCGCCTGGCCGAGCCCGTCGACGTGGTCGATTACGTGCGCCGGTTGGAAGAGGCGCTCATCACCGTCTGCGGCGGCCTCGGCGTCGGCTGCGGCCGGGTCGAGGGGCGCTCGGGCGTCTGGGTTCCAGCGAACGATCTGCAACCGGAACGGAAGGTGGCCGCGATCGGCGTGCGGGTGCAGCGCGGCGTGGCCCTGCACGGCATCTCGCTGAACTGTAATTCCGCGCTGGACGGCTTTCAGGCCATCGTGCCCTGCGGCATCCGCGACGCCGGGGTGACGACGCTGAGCCGCGAACTGGGCCGCGACGTCACCGTGGCCGAGGTGCGCCCGCTGGTCGCCGACGCGATCCTGCGCGCCCTCGATGGCAACCTGCCCGTTTCCGATCACACTATTGCCCGGATCACACCGGTCGCGGCCGGTGCCGGAGCACCCGCCAAGGCCGAATGAGATCGGCGTAGCATCGGTTCAGTGACCTCAGTCGACACCCCGACATCGAAGAACGGTGGGCTCAACCCGGCCGCGCCGAACGGACGCAAGCTGCTTCGCATCGAGGCACGCAACGCCCAGACCCCGATCGAACGCAAACCCAAGTGGATTCGCACCCGCGCCACCATGGGCCCGGAGTATTCGGAGCTCAAGGGCCTGGTGAAACGCGAAGGGCTGCATACGGTCTGCGAGGAGGCGGGCTGTCCGAACATCTTCGAATGCTGGGAGGACCGCGAGGCGACCTTCCTGATCGGCGGCGAACAGTGCACCCGCCGCTGCGACTTCTGCCAGATCGACACCGGTAAGCCCGCCGCCCTCGACCGCGACGAGCCGCGCCGGGTGGCCGAGAGCGTGCAGGCGATGGGCCTGCGCTATTCGACGATCACCGGTGTGGCCCGCGACGATCTGGAAGACGGCGGCGCCTGGCTGTACGCCGAAACCGTGCGCGCCATCAAGCGACTCAATCCGCACACCGGCGTGGAGCTGCTGATCCCGGACTTCAACGCCGATCCCGACCAGCTGGCCGAGGTGTTCTCCGCGCGCCCGGAGGTGCTGGCGCACAACGTCGAAACGGTCCCGCGCATCTTCAAGCGCATCCGTCCGGCGTTCCGCTACGAACGCTCGATGGCGGTGATCACCGCGGCCCGGGAGGCCGGTCTGGTCACCAAGTCGAATCTGATCCTCGGCATGGGCGAAACTCCCGAGGAGGTCACCCAGGCCATGCGCGACCTGCACGAGGCCGGGTGCGACATCCTCACCATCACCCAGTACCTGCGCCCCTCGCCGCGGCACCACCCCGTGGACCGCTGGGTCAAGCCGGAGGAGTTCGTCGAACACTCCCGCGTGGCCACCGAGATCGGCTTCGCCGGTGTGATGGCGGGCCCGCTGGTCCGCTCCTCCTACCGCGCCGGCCGCCTCTACGCCCAGGCCATGGCCCACCACGGCCGCGAGATCGCGCCCGAGATGGCCCATCTCGCCGAGGAGGGCTCCGCCTCCCAGGAGGCCAGTTCGGTGCTCGCCCGCTTCGGTTCCTGATCCCGGCGGAAAAGCAGGCCGGGAACAACGGGGATACACGCACGCGCCCCCGGACCGACCGGTAGGGGCGTGGCTCGATCTATCTCGGTGTGTCTCGGGATCTTTCGAATTGCTGACAGGTCGTGGTCGTCGGTGGGAAGCTCGGATTAACCGCACATGTCGTACTCCGGGAGTGAGGGCACATGGTCGAGAAGGCGAGCACACCCGCCGGAGGCAACGGCAGGGTAGTCACGGTGGAGCGTCCCACGGACATCCGCAACGTGGTGCTGGTCGGGCACAGTGGGTCGGGGAAAACCACGCTGGTCGAGGCGCTCGCCGTGGCCACCGGCGCGGTCACCCGGGCCGGGCGGGTGGAGGACGGCACCTGCGTGTCCGACTACGACGACATCGAACAGCGACAACATAGATCGGTGCAGTTGTCGGTGGTCCCGATCGCCTGGGACGGGATCAAGATCAATCTGCTGGACACTCCCGGATATGCCGATTTCGTCGGCGAATTGAGGGCCGGTCTGCGCGCCGCGGACGCGGCCCTTTTCGTGATCTCGGCCGCCGCCGGTGCGGAGGGCGTCGGCGGGCAGACCCTCGCCCTGTGGGAGGAATGCGCCGCGGTCGGCATGCCCCGCGCGCTCGTGATCACCCATTTGGACGCCGCCCGAGCCGATTTCGACGAGATGGCCGAGACCTGTCGCGACTTTCTCGGCGGCGGCGCGGCGGAAAGCATGCTGCCGCTGCATCTTCCGGTGTACGGGCCGAAGGCCGCCGACGGCCACCGCCCCGTGACGGGGCTGATCGATCTGCTCACCCAGCAGGTCTTCGACTACTCCGCGGGCGAGCACACCCGCACCGAACCGACACCCGAACAGAGCGAGCTGATCGAGACGGCCCGCGGGCGGCTCATCGAGGGCATCATCGCCGAGAGCGAGGACGAGACCCTCATGGACCGCTATCTCGAGGGCGAGGAGATCGATCTCACCACGCTGGTCACCGATCTGGAGCGGGCCGTCGCGCGCGGCAGCTTCCATCCGATCCTGATCGCCGCTCCCCCGCCCGAGGGCGCGAAACAGGGCCTGGGCATGGTCGAGATCCTGGATCTGATCACGCGCGGATTCCCCACGCCCGCAGAGCATCCCGTCTCGGCGAGCTCCCCCTCCGGCAGTTCGGCCCCCGAGCCGCTGACCTGTGATCCGCAGGCGCCCCTCGCCGCCGAGGTGATCCGCACCGCCTCCGACCCCTACGTCGGGCGGCTGTCGCTGGTGCGCGTGTTCTCGGGCACCCTGCGCCCCGACGACACGGTGCACGTCTGCGGCCACGGCCCCACCGAAGAACGAAACCACGACGTGGACGAACGGGTGGGCGCGGTCTCGGCCCCCTTCGGCAAACAGCAACGGCCGCTCGGCCAGGCGATCGCAGGCGATATCGCCTGCGTCACCAAACTCGGTCATGCCGAGACCGGAGATACGTTGTCCGCCAAGGACACTCCGCTGCTGATCGAGCCGTGGTCGATGCCCGAGCCGCTGCTGCCCGTGGCCATTCGCGCGCACAGCAAGGCCGACGAGGACAAGCTGTCGCAGGGCCTGGGGCGGCTGGTGGCCGAGGATCCGACCGTGCGGCTGGAGCAGAACGGCCAGACCCATCAGATGGTGCTGTGGTGTCTGGGCGAAGCGCACCGCGACGTGGCCCTGGAGCGGCTGCGGTCGCGGTTCGGCGTCCAGGTGGATGTGATCGAGCACAAGGTGGCGCTGCGGGAAACCTTCGCCACCAGCGCAACCGGGCGCGGGCGGCATGTGAAACAGTCCGGCGGCCACGGCCAGTACGCCATCTGCGAGATCGAGGTGGCGCCGCTGCCGGAGGGGTCGGGAATCGAATTCGTCGACAAGGTGGTGGGCGGAGTCGTTCCGCGCCAATTCATTCCGTCGGTGGAGAAGGGTGTGCGCGCACAGGCGACCAAGGGCGTGGTCGCGGGCTATCCCCTGGTGGACGTGCGGGTGACGCTGTTCGACGGCAAGGCCCATTCGGTCGACTCCTCCGATGCCGCCTTCCAGACCGCGGGCGCGCTGGCGCTGCGCGAGGCCGCCGCGGCGGCGAAGATCAACCTGCTGGAGCCGATCGCCGAGGTGCGCGTGACGGTGTCCGACGATTACGTCGGGGCGGTCCTGTCGGACCTGTCCAGCCGGCGTGGCCGGGTGCTGGGCACCGAACCGGTCGGCGGCGGACGCACGGCCATCCGCGCCGAGGTGCCGGAGCTGGAGCTGAGCCGCTACGCCATCGACCTGCGCTCCCTCTCGCACGGAGGGGCGCAGTTCAGCCGGACCTACAGCCGCCACGAACCCATGCCCACCCAGCTCGCCGAGACCATCCGCACCCAGGCCAAGGCCCCGGCCTGATCGATCGGGGCAATCCGGCCGATCCGGCTGCGCGGCGCTGGACCCTCGCCCACTATCCTGAGAACCATGGCAGCAGGTAAGGGCGGTAAACCGTCGAAGGAAGCGAAGGCCGCGGCGAAGGCGGCGCGCAAGCAGGCGTCGAAGGAGCGGCGTCGGCAGCTCTGGCAGGCCTTCCAGATGCAGCGCAAGGAAGACAAGCTGCTGCTTCCGTTGATGATCGGCGCCTTCGTCGGCATCGCCGTGGTGCTGTTCGTGATCGGCCTGTTCTTCGGCCTGCAGTGGTTCCTGCTGCCGATCGGTCTGCTGCTGGGCGCGCTGGTGGCGTTCATCATCTTCGGCCGCCGCGTGCAGAAGAACGTGTATGCCAAGGCCGAGGGCCAGGCCGGGGCGGCCGCGTGGGTGCTGGAGAATCTGCAGGGCAAGTGGCGCGTCACCAACGGCGTCGCCGCCACCACCCAGCTCGACGCCGTGCACCGGGTGATCGGTCTGCCGGGCGTCATCCTGGTCGCCGAGGGCTCGCCGCAGCGCGTGAAATCGCTGCTGGCACAGGAGAAGAAGCGCACCGCGCGGCTGGTCGGCGACACCCCGATCTACGACATCGTCATCGGTAACGACGAGGGCCAGGTGCCGCTGAAGGACCTGCAGCGCTACGTCACCAAACTCCCCCGCAACATCAACACCAAGCGCATGGACCTCATCGAGGGCCGCCTGTCCGCCCTGGCCAC
Source organism: Nocardia transvalensis (assembly GCF_015477765.1). Classification (GTDB taxonomy): domain Bacteria; phylum Actinomycetota; class Actinomycetes; order Mycobacteriales; family Mycobacteriaceae; genus Nocardia; species Nocardia transvalensis_A. Next base: position 441,088 of record NZ_JADLQQ010000005.1, read on the forward strand.
CCGTGGCGGCCCCGCCCTCCCCAAGGGCCCCCTCCCCACCGGCGCCAAGATGCGCGGCGTCCAGCGCACCATTCGCCGCCGCTGATCCCGGCGAAAAGCACGCCGGGAATTAGAGGACGCACGCCGGGAACTAGAGGACGCACGCCGGGAACTAGAGGACGCACGCCGGGAACTAGAGGACACACGCCGGGAACTAGAGGACGCACGCCGGGAACTACAGGACAACGGCAGCTTCATGCACATGATGCGAGGTACGATCGGGCACATGGCCGTGAAGATGAATATCGTCCTTCCCGACGAGATCGCGGCTCGACTTCGGGATGTAGCAGGCGAGGGCAAGATGAGCGATTACATCGCCCGCGCGGTTCGCAGCCGGCTGGTCGAAGACGAACTCCGCGCGCTCACCGAGTGGGAGGCCCAGCACGGAGGGCCGGATTTATCGTTCGAACTGGGATGGGAGCAGGACCCCGCCGAATGAGCGAGCCGACCGCGCAGGGCGAGATCTGGACGGTACGAACGATTTCGGGGCAAGAGTACTCGGCGGTGGTCGCGGACGCGGATATGCTCGCACGAAGCCGACCGACTGTCATGGCCGCACGGGTCTCCCCCACCCGCGAGGTTCCCTCGGCACTGGAACTTCTGACCGTGCCCCTCTCCGACAGCGAGGTGGTGGCCGTCTACTCGATGGCAACCATTCCCCGGACGGCCTTCGTCGAGCTGAAGACCCGCCTCACCGGCGAGCAGCTCGAGCGCCTGAAGGTCGCGCTGCGGGCGCGGTTCGATCTCTGACCCGACTATCGGTTACCGCGAGCGAACCAACGCGGTGCCGGTGGCACGGTCGTGCATGCCGCGTCCGTCGGAGTCGGTGAACAGGGCGGGGACGACGAAGATCAGCAGGACCTGGCGGGCCAGGGCGCGGACGAAACCGACGGGGACGGCCGCGTCGATGCGGATGACGCGCAGGCGCAGGAAGAACTGGCCCGGCGTGAAGCCGAACAGCGTCACGGTGACGATGCCGATCACGAACCAGACCAGCAGGGTGACGGTGTTGACGCTGCCGCCGCGCACGATCAGCGCGGCAATGCCCATGGCGATGAACCAGTCCACGAACAGCGCCACGATGCGCCGCATCATCGATGCCAATGATCCCGCACCCGATTCCGGCAGACCCAGCAGCTCGCCCGGATATTCGCCCGGCGCCGGATCTCCCGGATCGGCCGCATTCGGTCCCGACAGCCAGGAACCGGTGATTCGTCCCATGCCCCCAGCTTAGGCACCGCGGCCGGGTCGGCCACGTCACACCCTTCGCGCGCGGTCGTAGTGACGACGGGCCTTGGCCCGATTCCCGCAGGTCGCCATGGAACACCAGCGGCGTCGACCCGACGGTGAAGGGTCCAGATACATCCACGAGCACGCCCCGCAGAGGCGGATCTGCGCACGCTCGGGACCGAGCAGTAATTCGTTGCTCAACAAGGCGATTCGCCCGCCGAGCACCCCGAATCCGGCCGTGCCGACACCAATGTCCCAGGGAGCGGACCGATTCGGCAGCGCCGACAGCCGGGCGTGCGCATACGCCGCCCGGATGTCCGCCTCGACCCTTTCCCGCGCGTCGGCGGGCGGCTCGGCGTCCTCCACGATCGCCATCAGATAGGCGTGCAAGGCCTCGCGCTGAGCCCGCAGGTCCCCGATCGCCCGCTCCCCCTCGGCCGTGCCCGCATCGCCACGCAGCCGAGCCGCGCCGGTCCCGTCGAGCACACCCGCCCGGACAGCCCACTCCAGCGCGTCGCGCCAGCGCGTCAATCGCTCGACATCGCGCGCCCTGGTCCGCCCGCCCGCCGTGTTCACGAAGTCCAGGACGGGATGCCCGCCGATGAAATTGCTCGACGTCCACGTCGTCATGCGCCGACTCTCCTTGAACCCGTGACAATCCTGCCCTACTCTCGGATTCTAACCGGAATATGACGCTTTAGGGGTTAGGGATGAACGAGTTCGACGGCAGCCACCTGTCCGAGGTGTTCGAGTTCGAGGGACAACAGGTTCGCCACGGCAGCATCGGCCGCGGCGAACCCCTGGTCCTGCTGCACGGCACCCCCTTCTCCTCGGTGGTATGGCGGCGGATCGCCCCCTACCTCGCCGCCCGCCGGCGGGTGTACTACTTCGACCTGCTCGGTTACGGACGCTCGGAGATGCGCGCGGGCCAGGACGTCTCCCTCGGCTTGCAGAACCGCCTGTTCGCCGCCCTGCTCGCACACTGGGGACTGCTACGGCCGGATGTGGTGGCCCACGATTTCGGCGGCACCACGGCCCTGCGCACCCTGCTGCTGAACGGCCGCGACTACCGCACGCTGACCCTCATCGATCCCGTCGCGCTCGGCCCCTCCGGATCCCCTTTCGTCCAGGCGACCCGCGCCCACGAGGACGTCTTCGCCGCCCTCCCCGCCTACGCCCACGAGGCGCTGGTGCGCGCCTACATCCGCGGCGCCGCCCACGATCCACTCACCGAGTCCGAGCTGTGGCGCTACCTCGAGCCGTGGCTGGGCCCGACCGGGCAGGCCGCCTTCTATCGGCAGATCGCCCAGATGAGCGACCGGTACACCGACGAGATCGAGCATCGCTACGGATCGATCGACTGTCCGGTCACCGTGCTGTGGGGCGAGCAGGACGCGTGGATCCCGATAGATCGCGGCCGCGAACTCGCCCAGCGCATCCCGGGCGCCGAATTCCGCCCCGTCCCCGGCGCGGGTCATCTCGTGCAGGAGGACGCTCCCGAGGCGGTCGTCGCGACCGTCCTCGGCGTACTGGACCGCGCAGCCTGACCATTCGGACGACACCGATTGCGGGCGGTAAACTTTCGACGCCACGCGGGCGCGACGCGCCGGTCCTTACCGAATCTTTTGCGGGTCCGGACGGGTGCCGCAATCCCACTGGTGGCAGGATGTGCGTGCTGGTCGAGCACACATCGGTAACCGGCCGAGCTGCTGGCAGGGCGCGGGAACATCGCTGCCCGGCGGCTAGCGGCACGTGTAACACCGGCGAAACACATTCTTGATTGCCGGGAAACACCGCATCCATAGCGTTCTGCGACGAACCCAGCACGCGGCACTGGCTGGGAACCGATCCGTAAGGAGTACTAAGTGGCGTTCAGCACGGCCGACGAGGTCATCAAGTACATCAAGGAGGAGGAAGTCGAGTACGTCGACGTCCGCTTCTGCGATCTCCCCGGTATCCAGCAGCACTTCTCGATCCCGGCGAAGACCTTCACCGCCGACCTGGCCGAGGAGGGCCTGGCGTTCGACGGTTCTTCGGTGCGCGGCTTCCAGTCGATCGACGAGTCGGACATGCTGCTGCTGCCCGACTTCAGCACCGCCCGGATCGACCCGTTCCGGGCCGCCAAGACGCTGAACCTGAACTTCTTCGTGCACGATCCGTTCACCCGCGAGGCCTACAGCCGCGACCCGCGCAATATCGCGCGCAAGGCCGAGGAGTACCTGCGCTCCACCGGCATTGCCGACACCGCGTTCTTCGGCCCGGAGGCGGAGTTCTACATCTTCGACTCCATCCGCTACGACTCGGCGATGAACGGCGCCTTCTACGAGATCGAGTCGATCTCGGGCTCCTGGAACACCGGTGCCGAGTTCAACCCGGACGGCACCCTCAACCGCGGCTACAAGGTCCGCAACAAGGGTGGCTACTTCCCGGTCGCGCCGTACGACCACTACGTGGACCTGCGCGACAAGATCTCGACCAACCTGCAGAACGCGGGCTTCGAGCTCGAGCGCGGCCACCACGAGGTGGGCACGGCGGGCCAGGCCGAGATCAACTACCGCTTCGGCACCCTGCTGTCGGCGGCCGACGATCTGATGCTGTTCAAGTACATCGTCAAGAACACCGCGTGGGCCGAGGGCAAGACCGTCACCTTCATGCCGAAGCCGCTGTTCGGTGACAACGGCTCGGGCATGCACGTGCACCAGTCGCTGTGGAAGGACGGCAAGCCGCTGTTCCACGACGAGGCCGGCTACGGCGGCCTGTCTGACCTGGCGCGCTGGTACATCGGCGGCATCCTGCACCACGCGCCGTCGCTGCTGGCGTTCACCAACCCGACCGTGAACTCCTACCACCGCCTGGTCCCGGGCTTCGAGGCCCCGATCAACCTGGTGTACTCGCAGCGCAACCGCTCTGCGGCCGTGCGCATCCCGGTCACCGGCAACAACCCGAAGGCCAAGCGCATCGAGTTCCGCGCGCCGGACTCCTCGGGCAACCCGTACCTGGCCTTCGCCGCCATGCTGATGGCCGGCCTGGACGGCATCAAGAAGAAGATCGAGCCCGCGGCCCCGGTCGACAAGGACCTCTACGAGCTCCCGCCGGAGGAGGCCAAGAACATCCCCCAGGCCCCCACCAGCCTGGCCTCGGTCATCGACAAGCTCGAGCAGGACCACGACTACCTCACCGAAGGCAACGTCTTCACCGAGGACCTCATCGAAACCTGGATCCAGCTCAAGCGCGACAACGAAATCGCCCCGGTCAACCTCCGCCCGCACCCCTACGAGTTCGAGCTCTACTTCGACGTGTAAGCCCGATCAGGGAATTCACCCCTGATTCAAGGCATCGGTACGCAGAGAGTACGCAGTAGAGTCCATCCGCTTCGTGATCACATCCGCGATCACTTTGCGGGTGGACTCGTCTGTATCGGGCCACAGATGCCCGTAGGTGTCCAAGGTGGTCTTGGCGTTGGCATGCCGCATGCGTGCCTGCACGACCTTGATGTTCGCGCCAGCCGCGATCAGCAGCGACGCAAGGTAGTGACGCAGATCCTGGAAGCTGAATTCGTCAGGTAGACCGGCAATTCCGCCGCGCGCATCGCGTAGGGCACGCTCGACCTGCCACGGCGGGACCGGGTTGCCGAACTCGTCGCTGACGACGTGATCCCCTGGGAATTCCTTGACGGCCGCCGACAACATCAGTGCCAGCTCACGGGCGATCGGAATCGGCGCTTCCGAACCGTCCGTCTTCAACGGCTTGCCGCCCCACTGCTGATGCGGGTATACGACGCCGCGCAGGAAGTCCATGTCTTCGCGGACGCGGATCCCGCACGCCTCCGACACCCGGAGCCCGGCGAACGCGCCGAGCAGGATGGCGCTGCGCATGTGCGTCGGCATCGCGTCGTAGATCGCCCACACCTGCTCTGTGGTGGCGCAGTACACCTTCTGCTTGCCTGCGGGTGGTGATGTGCGACGGGAGCATGGGTTGCGGGCCAGAATGCCGTCCAGCACGGCGTCACCGAGGATCTGTGACAGCCGGGAGTGCAGCGCGTACACGTAGCTCGGTTCATGGCCGCGATCCTTCAGCTTGGCGCACCACGCCTTCACCATCGACGGCCGGACCGCCGACAGCTGGATCTTCCCGAACTCCTCTTTGATCTGCGCGATGTGCACCTTGGCCTGCCGAACCGTTGTATCTCGGTGCACCGCATAGCCTTTCACCCATTCGTCGCACCATTGCTCGACCGTCAGCTTGGCGTCGCGAGGTGCTACATGGGTGCCCTGCTCGAGCGCAGATGTGGCCTTGTTCAGCCAGTCCTGAGCATCGGTCTTGCGGGTGAACCGCTGAGTGAATTCCTTGCCGGTGTCATCAACGTAGCGTGCCCGCCACCGCTTGCCCGTACCGTGCAGCTTGGACGGCACGCGCTCGGTGGTTCCGTCCTCGTTGCGGATGGTCTTGTACCACAGATCTTCTACGCCAGCGCGGCGATTTCGGCGCACAGTCATCAGAACGGGGCCCGTTCATTGTCACTGGCTATGCGCGCGGCGCTTGTCCCGATACGCTCCCTGATCTCATCAATTTCGTTGTCGGGCATCAGATCTCGGTGCTCGTCAGTCAGGGCGTAGAAATCTCGTTCGAGATCTTCCCTCAGCCCCTCGTACAGCATGGCAGCGCTCCACAGCTGGTGGTCGTACTTGTCGAGTTGAACCAGCATCGCGCGGATCTTCGAGACTGCTTGAACCGAGTCCGTGTCATCGGTGAGTCGATCGAGTGGCACACCGAGGATGGCGGCGACGGCCTTTGCCTCACCGAGCTGCACCTGTCGGCTACCGTTCTCGATCTTGTACACCGTTGCCTGATGCCACTTGAACCCGCGCTCCGACATTTGCTCCGCAAGAGCCTCTTGGGAGAGTCCGGTATCACCACGCAGAGTCTTCAGGTTCGATGCGAAGACCTCTTCAGCCGATAACGATGTCCGTTGCGCGCGTACGGCTTCGAGCGCGGCTCGGCCGCGCTCGCCAGGGCGCGTGAACCGCCTGCCGTGCTGCGCCCCAGGCGTCGGCTCGGGCAACTCGTCATGGTCATGGTCATCCGGCATGTGCCAACGATAATCCAAACTGTTGTTTGCTGTCACTCCAATCCAGCGATAATCTGAGATGGCCTTGCAGATCAATCCGAAATGGAGTTCAGGTGGATCAGCTTGCCCGAGAGGGTCATCGTGAGTACTTGACGACGAGAGAGGTCAGTTCGCTGACTGGCATCCCGGAATCGACGTGGCGGTACTGGCGGCATATCGGTGAGGGCCCGGCATCGTTCCGCCTTGGCGGCAAGCGAGTTGTGTACCGGCGCAGCGAGGTTGCGCGCTGGATCAAGGCTCAGGAGGCGGAGACCACGCGTGGGGGTGTGGCCTGAGCCATGACGGGCCGGTCGTTGAACAAGTTCGCCTGGATGGAGGCGCTACGGGGTGCGGATCTGTCGCACGCCGAGTATCGCATCCTGCTGAATCTGAGCACGTGGGCGAACGGCGACCTGACCAACGCGTACCCAGGAATGAAGGCGCTGGCCGAGGCGGCGCAGGTATCGCCGCCGACGTTGAAGAAGGCGTTGCGAACCCTGACCGCGAAGGGGTGGATCGTGCTGGTCGATCCGGGCGGAAACCAGTACTGGAAGGGCAAGGCCAATGTGTACTCGCTGGCTGTCCCGAAGGGGGTAACCGGGTTGTCCCCTTCGGGTTCGCAAGGGGGTAAGCCATTTTCGGAAGGGGGTAACTCAGTTTCGGAAGGGGGTAAATCGGCACCCGGTGAAGGGGACAACTCAGTTATCCCCCACCAGGAACTACTACCAGGGGATTCCACCAATGCATCTGATCAGGCGGCGGTCGTTGCGTTAGCTGACGCGGGCGCGCGCGGGCGCGTGGCTGAGCAGAGCCCCGCCGAAGTGATCGCCGCTGAGGTGGTGGAGGAGACCGTCCACGCGCACGGGTTCGAGGCGATCTTCACCCCCAGTGCTGCCGCGCCGGTCGAGCCTGCCCCGAGCGTTCCTGCGCCGGTCGCCGAGTTCGGATCGGATCCGGCGGCGAACCCGCTGGCGTGGCTGGACAGCCAGTTGCCGGGTGGGTTCCTGGCCGGGGAGCGGGCGAAGGCTCAGCAGATGCTCGACGCGGGCGACCACTACACGAGCGTGCGCTGGGCCGTCTTGCGCGGACGGCAGAAACCGAAACCAAAGCTCCCGTCGTCGCGTCGCCGGGCGTACATCGACGACAGCAAATCCGCATAGGAGAAGACCATGATCTTGCGCCCGTGCCTGGACTGCGGCGAACCGAGCACCACCGCGCGCTGCCCGGAGCACGCACTGAGAGATGACCGTGTTCGTGACCATGACCATGTGCATTGGAACGGCGGGCGGTGGAAGCGGTTGTCTGCGCGACTGCGGCGGGTACAGCCGTGGTGCTCGTCGTGTGGTGCCACCGACGAGTTGACCGTCGACCACATCGCCCCCGTAAGTACGCGCCCGGATCTCGCGTATGAGCTGAGAAATCTTCAGGTGCTGTGTAGGCGGTGCAACGGCCGCAAGGGGGCCCGGGGGATAGCCCCTACTCGAGAAGTTCTTCCGGCCCCCGGTGAGGCCAAGTTTGCGACTCACATCTCGCGCGGCGCCAGCAGAGATGCCGCAACCCTTTTCGTTGGCAGCACCGAAAACACCGCATGGGAATCGCGATGAAGGCGGGGCCGAAGGGGCAGATCGACGCCCCGCCGTTGTCGTTCAAGGGCTGGCCGCGTGACCGGGCGCGTCGCCGGGAGCGGTTCATCCGCGAATACCTCGTCACCCCGCGCGGGCATGGTGCGGGAAAGCCATTGCGGCTGCGGCAGTTTCAGGTCGACATCGTGCGTGGCGCGTATGCGGCGGGGGTACGGACGGCGTTGGTGTCGATCCCGCGCGCGAACGGGAAGACGATGCTGGCCGCCGCGCTGGCGGTGGCGGAGTTGTTCGTCGGCCCGCCCTCGGCCGAGGTGCTGGTGGTCGCCTCCGATCAGCGGCAGGCCAACATCACGCTGAAGTATGCGAAGCGGATGGTGGAGCTGAATCCGGCTTTGGCCGAACGGGTGCAGGTGTACGCGGACCGGTTGTACGTCCCGGAGAACGACGCGACGCTGCTGCCGCTGCCCGCCGAGGTCGGCGCGCTGCACGGGCATGATCCATCCCTTCAGATCGTGGACGAGCTGCACGTGGTGACCGAAGGCGTATGGGAGGCGGTCACCTCGGTCGCGGGCAAGCGCCCGGAATCACTGACACTGGCCATCAGCACCCCGGCCGCGTCCCCGGACAGCGTCATGTGGCGGTTGGTGGAACACGGACGCGCCGTAGACGATCCGGCGTTCTTCTTCCGCGAGTTCCGCGCCCCAGAGGGCTGCGATACCAGCGACCGTGCTGCGTGGCGGGTCGCGAATCCGGCGCTGTCGTGCCGAGACCCGTTCCTGTCCGAGGATGGCATCGAGGCGGCTCGGCGCACGATCCGCGAACCGGTGTTCCGACAGCTGCGCCTCGGGCAGTGGGTGGGCGGTGCTGAGTCGTGGTTGCCGTGGGGTGCGTGGGAAGCGTGCGCCGGGGACGGTGACGGGATGTCACTGTCCGTCGGCAAGCCACGTGTGGTGCTGGCATTCGATGGTTCGGCATCCGGTGACTCGACCGCCCTGGTCGGCTGCACGCTCGACGGGCACCTGTGGGTGGAAGGGCTGTGGGAGAACCCCGGAGACCCGCGCTGGCGAGTGCCGCGCGAAGACGTCGACAACGCCGTCGCGGTCGCGTTCGACACCTACGACGTGCTTGAGCTGGCGTGCGACCCGTGGGGGTGGCGCAGCGAGATCGAGGCATGGGCCAAGCGGCACGGTGAACGGCGTGTCCTGGAGTGGAACACCGCCCACGCCGCACGGATGGCCCCGGCCACCGACCGCCTGTATCAGGCCGTGGTCACCCACACCGTGACCCACGACGGAGACCCGCGGCTGGCCGCGCACGTCGCGCACTGCGTCGCCAAACGCACTCCGATGGGCGATCTGGTGTCCAAGGACAAGCGCGGGTCGCCCCGCAAGATCGACGCCGCCGTCGCGGCAATCGTCGCCTTCGACCGCGCCGCATGGCATTCGACCAAATCCACGAGAAAGCGAGTGAGGAGTTTTCAATGACCGAGTTGGTGACCACGCTGCTACAACGCCTCGACGAACCAGCCGCCCGCTACGCCGAACTGGACCGCTACTACACCGGTCGCCAACCGCTGGCGTTCCTGTCCCCGGAAGCGAAAACCGCGCTCGGCAACCGTTTCGGCCGCATGGCCTCCAACATCCCGCGCCTGGCGGTGACCGCGCTCGCGGAGCGGCTGCGGGTCACCGGGTTCACCGGTGCCGACGTGTGGGCCGACTGGCTACGCAACGACCTCGATCAGACCAGCGCCATCGCACACCGGGAAGCACTGCTGCTGGGCAGTGCGTATGTCATCGTGTGGGCCGACCGCTACGGACGCGCGAAGGTGACCGTGGAATCGGCCAAACAGGTTGCCGTGCTCACCGATCCCGGTACCCGCCACATCACGGCGGCGATCAAGCGGTGGGAGACCGACACCACGACCGAGGCTGTCCTGTACCTGCCGGACCGGATCATGCGCCTGCGCGCTCCCCAGACCGGCGCAACCACACAGGGATTCGCGACCGTCGACGAGCTCGCGAACCCGCTGGGGGTAGTGCCCGTGGTCCGGTTGCGCAACGGTGACCGTCTGCTCGAGGACGGGGTCTCGGAGATCGAGGACCTCAAACCGTTGGTGGACGCGTTGAACAAGTCCCTAGCCGACATGATGGTCACCAGCGAGTACGTCGGCCGGCCGCGTCGCTGGGCCACCGGGATCGAGCTCGAGGAAGACGACGCTGGCAACGCGGTGAACCCGATCCCCGAGGGCAACCGCGCCATGATCAGCGAATCGGCCGACAGCAAGTTCGGCCAGCTCCCCTCGGCCGACCTCGCCGGATACGAGGCATCGGTGCGGGTGCTGCTCGGTCAGATCATGGCCGTGTCCGCGCTGCCCGCCCACTACGTCGGGGTGTTCACCGACAACCCCGCCAGCGCCGACGCCTTGCGCGCGTCGGAAGCCAGCCTCACCGCCCGCGCCGAGGCGCGCCAAGCGATGTTCGGCCGCTCCTGGGAAGACGTGGCCCGCCTGATTGTCGCCGTCCGCGACGGTGCCGACCCGCTCGGGGTGGACGTTCGGGTCGGCTGGGCCGACGCCGCAACCCGCTCGGTCGCCCAGCAAGCCGACGCCATCGTCAAGCTGCACGGTGCCGGGCTCCTGCCCGCATCCATCGCGCTGAGCCGCCTCGGCTACACCGATGACGAAATCACCGCCATCGGCCACGCCCGCCGCACCGAAATCCTCGACACCACAACGGAGCCCACCCATGCCTGAGGACAACGACACCTTCACCTCCTCCGACACGACCGAGACCACCGACCCCGTGCAGACCGACACCGAGCAAACCGACATGTTCCCGCGCGCGTATGTGGAGAAGTTGCGCGACGAGAACGCCAAGTACCGGCAGCGCGCCGGGCGGGCCGACGAATACGCCCACCGCCTGCACGCCGAATTGGTCCGTGCGACCGGCCGACTGACCGATCCGACAGACCTTCCGTTCGATCCGGACCATCTGACCGACCCGCAGACGTTGACCACCGCGATAGACGCGCTGCTGGCGAGAAAACCCCACCTCGCCGCCCGCACCCCGGTCGGCGACATCGGCCAAGGAGCGACATCCTCAGCCGCCGCCGTCGACCTCGCGGGCCTGCTACGGGCACGGGCGCGGTGACCACCATGAATGAGCTGAAAGCACAAACCGCCGAGGCACTGTTGACGGCGATCAAGGACAAGGCAGCCTCCGCCAACATGCCCAGTCTCGAATCACTCGCCCGCGCCTACGCGCTCGTCGTCACCGCCGAGTCCGCACCGACAGCGAGCCCGCAGGTACACACTTGGCCCGTTGGCGATTAGCTCGCATCCGGTAATCTGAAGGGGTCGCGCCTGGTGCGCGGCCCCTTCACTTGTCCTGGTGGCAATGGGTACCCGAAATCCCTACGCCCGGTAAGGACATTCCCATGGTCGAAACTACTACCGCCAATCCCGAACTGCTCCGGGACCAAGTCGCGTCCCTGCTCGTGCAGCCCCTCGAAGCCGCCTCTGTCGTGCTCGCGTCTGGGCCTCGTATTTTCGATACCGCCGCCCCGCTGCGCATCCCGAAACTCGTCTCCGGCGCCCCAGTCGGATTCGTCGGCGAAGGCGAACTCATCCCCGAAGGCGACGTCGACTTCGCCGAGATCACCCTCATGCCCACCGACCGCAAATCGTTGAAGGTGCTGATCCGATTCACCAACGAACTACTGCGCCAATCGGTGATCGGCCTGGACGCCACCCTGAAAACCCGTCTGGTCAAAGACGTCTCCGATCGACTCGATACCGCGCTGCTGACCGGCGACAGCACCGCCCAGTCCATCACCGGCATCATCAACCAACCGGGTGTACAGACCGGTGTCCTCGACGTGAGCAACCCGAATAGCCTGCTCGACGCCATCGCGCTCGCCTCGGCCGCCGAGGTCACCCCGAACAGGTGGTTCCTCAACGGCCAAGACTTCATCGCGCTGCGCAAGCTCAAAGACACCACCGGCCGCTACATCCTCGAAAGCGACCTCACCGAGGACGTGACCTACCGTCTGTTCGGCATCCCGGTCACCGTGACCAACAAGCTCGCCGTCGGCAAGGCCGTGCTGATCGACATGGCCCACGTCGCCATCGCCCGCGACCTCGCGCCCTCGGTGACCCTGCTGTCGGAGCGATACGCCGAATACGACCAGCAAGCCATCCGCGTCGTGACCCGCTACGACCTCGGACTGCTGCACCCCAAAGGCGTCATCGTCCTCACCAAAAAGCCATGACAACCATCACCGGCAAGCAGATCGCCGACTTCCTCGGCCAAGGCGACAACACAGAGCTGGTCGCCCTGGCCGACCAAGTCGTCCCCCTCGTCGCCCTCATGGCCAAGGCATACACCCGAGGTCAAGGATTCACCGGACCCACACCCAACGACGAACTGGCCGCTGTCATCACCACCGCATCGGCCCGCATGGTCGCCAACCCCGAACAAATCGACCACGAACAAACCACCGGACCCTTCACCGACCGCAAAGCCAGCAGCTTCACCAGCTGGTCACTCGCCGAAACCTACGTCCTCAACCGGTACCGCAAACGAGCGCAATGACATCCACGGATGCGCGGTGACAACTCGAGACAATGCCCCCGGCTGGAGTCCGCTGCTTCGCGCCTAATCGGATATCCGGGGGCATTGCTCGATAACCAGCACTACCGTTGTCGTGACTCAGCGTGTTTCACCGCGCTACTCGGCGGCGCTGTCGTTCTCTGTTTCCGTCGCGACCTCGTTGTCGATCGCGGCGTCATCGTCCGGGCTGTCCATAGGCACCTCCTTCCTGTGGTCGTCGTATTCTTCTCGTGCCGCACCACGAGATCCCCGATCGCCTGCGTGGGGGTGTGGTGGTGCGGAACGCCTCAATAGGCACGGCTGCTGTCGGGCTTGACCTTCCCCGCCGCGATCAAGACCGATAGCGCCGCCGCCTTACGCGGACATACATCAGGCCCACAATCCCTGTGTAGCTGGGTGATCCGGTGCGCCTGCTGCTCGGTGAGCGGGCGAACGGGTGCCCCGTGGTACCAGACCACCCCGCGCCCCGACAGGTCGTCCTCGCGTTCGATGCGGGCACGGAGCTCCTGCACGCTCACGCCCTCCTGCTTCGGATCGGCGTCCTCACGCCACCAGTCGAACCCCACCACGTCACCCCTTACCGTCATACGAACCGGTCACTGGAGAGGCACCCGACGCCGAGCGAGGCGATCATCCCGGCGTCGGGGCCTACCTAGAGCCTTGTTGCTGGCCGGGATATGACGGCAGTGGTAAGAGGGTGGCATCTCGTCGCAGGTCGCGGCCCTGTTACGGCGATTCGTGCACGCTAGTGGCATCGGGGGTGGCATCCACGAGCAGGGGCGTACAAAAGGTGGGGAAAGTGGCAGGCTTGAGCCATGTCGGCGGCCACGGGAACATTGATCAAACAGCTTCGCGTTGCTAAAGGTTGGAGTCAGGGCAAGCTCGCCAGCGAGCTGTCCAAGGTGTCGGGATTCAACATGAGCCGCGAGTACATCTCGCGGAATTGGGAGTCGGGCAAGACCGAACCGTCGTCGTTCTGGCTGCGTCACCTCGCGACGGTGTTGGATTGTCCACCGGAACTGTTGGAGGCCGACGTGAACCGTCGCGAATTCCTATCGCATCTCGCCGCGACATCGATTGCGCCTGTGGTCGCGTCCGATCTACTGTCCCAAGGGTTTTCGGCTCGATTGCACTCGACCGGCCCCACTGTCGAACAGTGGGAGGGGACGTTGGCTCAGTACGGCACCGACTACATGAGCCAAGGCGCGGCACAGATCCAACAGCGCCTGGCCGCCGATCTCGTTGTACTGCAACAGCAGTTGGATTCCCCACGTATGTGGGCTATTGCCGCCCGGCTGATGACGCTATTCGCGAAGACATATCCGGGCAGTGACGGCAACAAGGCAATCTCCTGGTACCGCATGGCTGCCGATGCCGCCGATCGGTCCGGAGACACCGACATCCGTGTCTGGGTGCGCGGTAGAGCCGCCATCGCGCTCGGCTACGAAGGGGCGTCGTTGCCCGTAGCCCATACGTTCGCAGATCAAGCGTTGGGTATCTCCGAACGCCACAGCCTCGGCCGCCTGAACGCCATCTGGGGTAAGGCTCACGCGGCAGCGCTCGAAGGCGACCGAGCTACCGCACGCGAGCTGATTGACACCGGACGCCGGGAATTCGAAGTGTCCTACTCCGAGGAACAGACCTCGGACTACGCGGTGCCGTGGTGGCGAGTAAACGTCTTCCTGTCACTCCTGGCGGCCCGCCTCGGTGAAGAACGGTTGGCAGTCAAGGCACAGGACGACGCACGTGCAGAACTGCCACCGGAGCTGCCCCGCTTCGCCACCCATCTGGAGATGCACCGGGGCCTGATGTTGGTACGCGCCGGGGACAGCGACCAAGGGGTGAAGCTCGCTCGAGCTGCCCTGGACGCGCTACCGCAGGAGAAACACTCGCTCACGCTGCGGATGCTCATGGAAGAGATTGCAGGACCAAACCACTCTGGCAGCGTCGCAACCTGATAAGCCCGTACATGCCCGCCTGCCAAGTCGGCCGTGCCCGATCTGGTCGGACACGGCGGGGCGACGGTTCGACCGGATGCCGAGAAACCGGCGTCCGCCCTGGGGCTTGCGACCTAAGCCGAGGTCTGTCGCATCAGTACGCAGAGAGTACGCAGCAGAGTCGAAAGGCACCCTCTGACGCCAACGCTACCAACGGATGAATCCGCTGGTAGAGCCCTTGTACCAATACCTGCCGCAAACGACAAACGCCTAGATAGCAGTCCGAGCTCTACTTCGACGTGTAAGTCGCAGTACCGCACCAACTCCCCCGAGGCCCCAGCCGAATCCGGCTGGGGCCTCGGCCTTTTCGGGCCTCCACCCTCGCTCCGAAACAATTCGACGTCGCGCTCAGGTCATATTAAAAACCATATCAACCCTGCCAGGTAAAGATACTTGACGGAATAGTTTGCTGGAGCGAAGCTGAAGCTATCAACCATATGCAGGATCACCCTGAGAGCGAGCGTCAGGAGGAGAAAGGAGTAGCACAATGTCTGGACACGTGGATTTGGTGGCGGCGCCGGATTCGGCGTTGGCCCAGGCGGCGACCGACCTGCTGACCGACTGTGCACCCGAGGTGCTGGTCAACCATTGCCACCGGGTCTACCAGTGGGCCTGTGCCCTGGGCGAACACCGCAAGTGGCGGGTGGACCGGGAGCTGCTGTACCTGGAGTCCATGTTGCACGACCTGGGCGTGACCGAGCGTTTCGACGGCCCGAAATCGTTCGAGGTGGAAGGGGGCAACGCCGCCGAGAAATTCCTCCTCGAGCACGGCTGCCCCAAGAAGCGCGCCGAGACCGTGAAAGAGGCGACCCTGCTCCACGTGGACACCAAGACCTTCCAGGACCCCAGGCACGAAGTGGCCTTGCTGGCCATGGCCTGCGCCATGGAAAACCGGGGCGAGTTCGCCGATGAGTTCGACGCGGACTTCATCGACGCCGTGGTGCAGAAATGGCCACGCAAGGCCTACCGGGAATACACCCGGCGCACCAGCCAGGACCACGCCGAACGCAAACCCGACTCCCTTTCCGCCCAGCTCGTCAACTCCGGCGTTTTCGACCGAGACCCCCAGGACTCGCCCTTCGCCGAATGACCCCCACGGCGACGACCGGCGAACGGAAACGCAATGGGAACAAACCTTCTCGAAGACAAAGTTGCGCTGATCACCGGTGCCGCGTCGGGTATCGGCGCGGCAGCGGCACAGGCGTTCGCCAGGCACGGCGCACGCCTGGTGCTGGCCGATATCAACGAGGAGAAAGGCCGCGAACTCGCCGACGCGGTCCGGCATTCCGGTGGACAAGCGGTGTTCGTCCGAACCGATGTCTGTTCGCACGACGACGTCGCTGCCATGGTCGCTGCGGCGGTGACCCGATTCGGCCGCCTGGACTGCGCCTTCAACAACGCGGGCATCTCCGGAACCTCGGCTCTGCTGCACGAGATCACCCCCGAGAGCTGGGATCGGATGATCGCGGTCAATCTCACCAGCGTGTGGGTTTCCATGAAATACGAGATCCCGCAGATGCTCGCCCAAGGCGGGGGCGTGATTCTCAACAACGCTTCCGTCGGGGGCCTGGCGGGTTTTCCCCGGCAGGCGGATTACGACGCGGCCAAACACGGGGTAGTCGGACTATCCAAAGCGGGCGCGGTCGAGTACGGCCGACACGGCATTCGGGTCAACGCCCTCTGCCCGGGAGGGACCCGAACGCCGATGATGGAAACCGCCATTCAGACCGGATCCCTGGCCGAAGCACTGGTGTCCCGAATCCTCTTGGGACGGTTCGGCGAACCCGCCGAAGTCGCCGAGACGGCGGCATGGCTGTGCTCGGACGCCGCCGGCTACATCACCGGGCATGCGGTGCCCGTCGATGGCGGGCTGATCCCGTAGCGGGCGCAACCACCATTCACTATTGGACACACAGGAGGATCCTGATGGCTCGCATTGATCTTCTCGATCCGTCGGAGATGGCGACCGACAAACGCCGGGTGTATGAGGCGTTCCCCTCCAACCTGATCAGAGGCCTGCTCACGACCAACCCCGAAATCGCGGAGGGCTATTTGCGGCTGAGCATGAGCTTTGCGAGGTCCTCCCTCGACCCGGCCCTGCGGGAGCTGGCGATACTGCGTGTCGGCACACTCACCGGCTGCGACTATGCATGGTTACAACACGTCGGCCGGGCCAGGGACGCAGGAGCATCCGAACAACAGATCAGCGCGGCGAAGACGGGCAATTACGCGACACTCGACAAGCTGTCGTCGGCCGCTCTCGGCTACGTCGATGAATGCGTAGCGAATTTCCGTGTGCCCCAAAAGACCTTCGATGTAGCCCGCACCGCGCTGGGCGACGAAAACCTCGTCACGCTCACCCTGTTGGTCGGCCACTACATGGCGACGACACGATTCATCGAGAACTTCGACATCGACCTCGACGACAAGCCCAGCGTCTTGGGCTCAGCCTCCAATTCGTGACGACCAGCGCAGCAACGGCGGTGGATCCGGCACTTCACCGATCTCGGCCGGGATTCCCTTGTCGGGCGTGGATAAGGGTGAGGAGCTGGCGGATGGCGGGGTCGGGGTTGGCGCGGTGGACGGCGAGGACGGTGATTTCGGCGGCCGAGGGCGGGTTGTCGAGGGGGAGATAGGTGACGCCCGGGTAGGGGGTGGGCGGTATGAGGCTGACGCACAGACCGGCGGCGATGTAGCTGAGCAGGCCGATGGAGTTGTCGGAGCGGGCGTAGTCGCGGGGGGTGAAACCGGCTTGGCGGCAGGCCAGTTGGATCTGGTGGCCCAGTTCGTGGACGTTCTCGCTGGGCAGGGCGAAGTTGTCGTCGCGGAGGTCGGCGAGGGTGATCGAGGTGGCGCCGGCCAGGCGGTGGGTGGCCGGGATCGCGGCGCGCAGAGTTTCGGTGTGGACCGTGATCACTTCCAGACCCGACGTATCGGGGGCGGGAGCGACGACGAAGGCGATATCGAGGGCGTCGGCCTGTACCAGTTCGATCAGGTCCCGGGCGGAGGGTTCCTGGCGGGTGTGCAGGTGCAGGTCGGGGAGGTGTTCGGCGGTGGCGGCGAGCAGGTCGGGGAAGTAGCGGAACGACAGCATGGTGCCCGAGCCGATGCGCAGGTCACCGGCCTGTCCGAGGCCGATGCGGCGGGCCCGGTCCACCGCGGCGTGCTGAGCCGACAGCAGGCGCGCCGCATCCTGGGCGAAGGCCGCCCCCGCGGCGGTCAGGCGCACCTTCTTGTTGCTGCGGTCGAGCAGTGCGACACCGATCCCGCGTTCGAGTCGTCCGATGGCCTGTGACAGCGGGGGCTGGCTGATCGACAACCGTTGCGCGGCGCGGCCGAAGTGCAGTTCCTCGGCGACGGCCAGGTATTGCTCCAACAGCCGGGGCGTCAGATCCATATCGAAAACCGTATCAGGCAGCCCGGGTAAAGACGGTTGACCGACACGTGCGTGGTGGCCGATTCGACGGTATGGTGGCATGAGCAATGGGGGAAAGATCATTCAGCCGAAATGCCCTTCGCTGAAATTCGCGAGAGCACGGCGATTTTCGTTGTCCAGGAGCAGTCCCGGTGGGTACGGTGGGCAGTCTCGGTGAGTGGGGCTGATGCGGTTTTCTGGTGCGGAAAGACCTCGGGGGTACAGCGGCGGTTCTAATGTCGCCCGCCATGAAGGTTTCGTTAATTTCCTTGATTGGCGCCGGTTTGGCGACTATTGCGTTGACGGCGACGACGGTGACGGCCCAGCCCGAGGTGGAGCCCGCACCCGGTGTGGAGTCCGCGCCGTCGGTGGAGGCCGTGGCCGGTGGAAAGATTGATTTACAAGGTGCGGTCAACGTCCGGGATATCGGCGGGTATCGCACCTATGACGGAAAGACGGTGAAGTCCGACAAGGCAATTCGTGCCGACGCGTTGAACGGGCTGACCGATTCCGACATCCAGAAACTCGCCGCGCTGAACCTGAAGCAGGTGATCGATCTGCGCACCCCGACAGAGGTCCGGATCATGGGTGCGGACAGGTTGCCGCCCGGCGTGCCACTCATCTCGCGTCCGATCGATGACACCGGGATGCTGCAGCTGATGGTGCAGCTGATTCAGTCCAGGGATTACCAAAGGCAGCAGGAGGTCCTCGGCAACGGCGGTGCCGAGAACATCATGAAGAAGATGTACATCTCCCTCGCGACCAGTGCCGATACCAAGGCCAAGGTCGCCCAGACCATTCGCGACCTCGCGGCCACCGACAGGCCCACGCTGTATCACTGCACCGCAGGCAAGGACCGCACCGGTTGGACGACTTATATCGTGCTGCGGGCGGTCGGCGTCCCGGAGCGCACCGCGCGCCAGGATTACCTGCTGTCGAACCAGTACCGCGCCGCCTCCGACGCCAAACTGCGCGAGCAGGTCAAGCAGGCGGGCTACATGGAGAATCCGGATCTGCTGATCCCCTTGCAGGAGGTCCGCAACGAGTACTTGGACACCGCGCTGCGGGAGATCGGCGACTTCGGCAGGTACCTGACCAACGGTCTGGGCCTCGACCCGCAGACGATCGTGCAACTCCGCAGGAACCTGGTCGGCTAGACACCCTCTGACCCGAGCCCCAGCGAATACCGCTGGGGCTCTGCGCGTTCTACGATCGCTCCCCGACGATCAGAAGTGCGGATGACAGCCCAGGGAGGCGCTGTAGACGGCCGCCGGACGCTGGGACGCGGCCATGTTGCGGCGTTCCTCGCGCGTCAAGGTGCGACGGGCCAGCGAACGGCGAGCGTAGTCGCGCAGGGCGGGCAGCCAGGGGCGATGGTCGCCGTGGCGCAAGTGCGGACGGATCATTGCTGGGACTCCTTCACCTCCCGGGACGGGGGAAGATCTATTGTTCCACCGATCCCACAAGAAATCTGTCGAAACTCTGTTGAAACAACAGGTGAACTCGCTGGGGCGGAAAGGATCTCGTACACCGGGGTTACGCGCCACCGCCGGGCGGCACCGCTCAGATCACGCGGCGGCGTGCGATCGCGCCCAGCACGGTCAGATCCAGATCGCCCGAAGCCTCGGTCCAGCCCATGGCCCGCAACTCCGACGGGGAGCCGACACCGAGGGCGTCGTGCAGTCCGTAGGCCACCGCGGCGGCCAATTCGATCAGTCCGGTCCGCGAGATCGGCCACAGCAGGGTGCGGTGCCAGTTCTCGATCTCGTGCGCGGGCACCGGCGGGGTCCACCCCAGTTCCCGTAATCGCTGTTCGGCGGCGGCGGAAATCGGTTCGGCCAGATAGTGATTGCCGGTGAGTTCGACGGTCAGCTTGATGTCGTACTGCAGAAACTGCACGTATCGGTTACCGGGCGCGGCGATGACCAGGGTGGCGCGCGAGGGCAGTTCGGACAGACATCGGGCCAGCGCCTGCACGAATCCGACCCATTCCGCAGCCACCGCTTCGCTCATCTGTCCCCCGGCGCCCTTCTCACGATGGGCCGATCATACGCCGTCGCCACCGCCGTGCCGCCGAAATACCGTGTGGGGTATCGGTTTCAGAGGCCGAGGCACCGGCGTCACCCTGGGTGACGGGACGCCGGTGGGTGGCACTATGCGCCGGGCCGTTTGCCGTGGTTGGCCTTCTTCTTGCGGCGGGCGCGTTTCTTGTCGGCGCGCTTGGACATGATCGAATATCTCCTGTCTGTCAGTGGATTTCGGTGAGCCGAGCGGTGAGTTTGGCCAACCGGGTGCGAATACCCGGGTTGTCCACCAACGCAGCGGGTTTCGCCGGTTCCCGGCGGACGTAGTAGCCGCCGTCGACCACCGCGCCGCGCGGGTCGAACAGCGGCGCGATCTCCGCGGCCACCTCGGCGGCCGGGCGGCCCACCTGCCCGTACAGCTTCAGCATTCCGGTCTTCACATTGCCCGGATCCACGCTGACGGCGCTGAACGCACCGTCGTGAGTGTCGGCGAGGGTGCGGGTGAACATGGTCAGCGCCAGCTTGGACTGCGCATAGACCGGCAGCGGCAGGTAGTACCCCTTCTTGCGGTCCAGATCGTTCCAGGCGATGGCGCCGCCGCGATGCATTTCGGAGGAGATGTTGACGACCCGGCCCCGGGCGGCGGTGAGCGCGCCGGTCAGCGCCTTCGTCAGCGCATACGCCGCAAGGTAATTGACCTGCAGGGTCACCTCGTGACCGGCCGCGGTGCGGGTGCGCCGCTCCGGGCCCACGATGGCGGCGTTGTTGACCAGCACGTCCAAAGTCGGCACGGTCCGGGCCAATTCGCCTGCCAGCGTGAGCACCGCGGCGAAGTCGGTGAAGTCGGCCACTACCAGACGCAGCCGCAACGGTTCGGCGCCGTCCTTGACCAGCTCTTCCAGGGCGAGATCGCCGCTGGCCCGGTCGGGGGCGTGCACGATCACGGTGGCGCCGTCGTCGACCAGACGGCGGGCCAGGGCGAATCCGAGACCGCTGGTGGACCCGGTGACGAGCGCGGTGGGAGCGGGAGAAACAGAATCGGGCATGGGTCATCCATTCCGGAGCAGGGCAGGCCGATGCGGCCGCGCCGATCGGGCGCGACGGGACCTGCGCGTGAGAGGGGGAAAGACGTCGAGCGAATCCGGTACTACCGGTGACGAATTCGGCCGGGCTCGGCCGTCAGAGGATCAGCGAGCGGCACGATGGCGGCTCGTCCTCGCCGCCGAAGCCGAAACGCTCCAGACCGGTCGGCGCCGGCTCCCGGCGGCACGGCGACAACCCGCCGGTCCCGGACATATCCGGGATCGCCTGCGGGGCACGAAGGTTCGTGCGCATGTCGGCCATGACTCCATCAGACCTGGTGACGATGGTCTCGGGCAAGTTCCCGCCGCCGTCTTGACGAAAAATTTCCGCGTCGTCCCCTCGACTGCCCTGCCCCTATCCACTACACGCCGGGATCGACGCTAAGCGGCCGCGAGCCCGCTGATCGCCCCGCGCACCAACACGATTCCCGCGATGGCCAGGGCCCACCCGGTGGCGCTGTCGGCATGCCGGGACAGGAATCCGTCGACCTTGGTCAACAGCGGTTCGATCGCGGAGTGCAGCAGCGACCGTCCGGCGATCAACACCAGCGCGGGCACCACCATGACCACGCAATACCCGGCCAGCAAGGCGATCGAGACACCGATCGGCAGATCGCTGGACACCAGCAATCCGATCGCGCCGAGGTACGGCACCATCGAAAACGCTTCCAGCGTACCCGCACTCACCGCGAGCACGGCCAGCCCGCCCGCGGAGGACTGCCGCTGCAGGGCCCGGGTGCGCCAGGCGGCCGTGCGGTCGGGCTCACCGCGGGCCCGGCGCTTCTTGGAATCGAACCGCCAGGACACCGCGAACAGCGCGACGCCCAGCAGTAACTGCGGCACCAGCACGACCGGGCTGTGTGCCAACCCGCCCAGCCGATCCCAGCCCGTGCTCACGACGGTCATGAGCACCACGCCGAGCATGAAGTAGAAGACCGCGATGGCGGCGAGATAGACCAGCATCCGCCGCGCGGGTGGCCGGTCCGGGGCCAGCAGCAGCCAGATCGGGACGATGAGGGTGCCGATGCTGGTGCTGTCCACCAGGGCAAGTCCGATGAGGGCCGGAATCAGGATCACGCAGCCAGACTCGCCTGCGGCGCACTCGCGCGGCGTCGGCCGTCGGATCGAACGCGGGTCCTCATTTCGGCTGACCCCGATTCTGCGGGCCTGTGCTGTGATGGTGCTGTGAAGCAGTGGAACGCGTTGTCGGCCACGGTGCAGGACGTGCTCATCGCGCTGCTCTCGTTCGCCGTGGGCGCGGCTCTGTATCTGTCCGGCCTCTACCCGATGGCCATTCCGTCCCCCGATCGCCCTCTGGCAGTCCGGTTCGGCGTGCTTGCGCTGCTGTGCACGGCGACCCTGCTGCGGCGGCGCACACCGATGTCGGCACTGGTTTTCGGGCTGGTGCCGATCGGCATCGACGCGGTGCTGGGCCCCACCTTGCCGATCTGGATCATCTACTCGGACCTGATCTACGCGGCATGCCTGTACGCCACCCGGCCCCGATCACGCGTCGTGGTTGTCGTGTGCTCGGTGGTCATGGCGGCGATCCCGCTCGCGGTCCTCGTGGCCACCGGCAACTGGCGGCTGATGGCGATCGCGTTCGCGGCGGCGTTCGCGTTCATCGGCATGCCGATCTGGTGGGCGCTGGCCGTGCGCCATCACAAGGAGATGGCCGAGGCCGAACACGCCCGCGCGCAAGCCCTGGAGCTGGTCGCCGAACTGGACCGGCGCGCGGCGATTGCCGACGAGCGCAAGACCATGGCCCGCGATCTGCACGACGTGATCGCCGGTCATCTCTCGGCGATCGCCATCCAGTCCGAGGCCGTCCTCGGCCTGCTCGCCCGTCAGGACGCCGATCCGGCGGTCACCGGTATCCTCGGCTCGATCCGCTCCAACAGCGTTGCCGCCCTGCAGGAGATGCGCGCCATGATCGGGCTGCTGCGCCGCGACGACGGGGGCGCCGACGAGGCCGCCGCGCCACGCGGGCTGGCCCAGCTCCCCCTCCTGATCGACGCCGCCCGGGCCACGGGAATTGCCGTGCGCGTGCGGGATTCGAGCGACAGCGCGGCGCTGCCGAGCGTGGTGGATCAGGCCGCCTACCGAATCATCCAGGAGGGGTTGACCAATGCGATGAAGCATGCGCCGGGCCGCGCGGTCGATATCGCGGTCGACGCCGAGGGCGACGCATTGACGCTGTCGGTGTGCAATCCGCTCCCGGCCCCCGTCGCCCGCGACGGTGACGAGGCAGAATACGCCCGGCGCGGCCTGATCAACATGCGCGAGCGGGCCGCCGCCCTCGGCGGAAGCCTCACGGCCGGACCCGATGACGGCGGCTGGGTGGTGCGAGCCCGGCTGCCGCTGCACGACAAACCGGAGGTGGCATGACGATTCGGGTGCTGATCGCCGACGACCACGGCGCGATCCGGGCCGGGCTGCGGGTGATTCTGGATACCGCCGACGGTATCGAGGTGGTCGGCGAGGCCGCCGACGGCGATATCGCGGTGGCCCAGACCAAGGCGCTGCGACCGGATGTCGTGCTGATGGATGTGCGGATGCCCGGCGTGGACGGCATCACCGCGACCGAGCGGATCGTCGCCGACGGCCTCGCCAGGGTACTCATCCTCACCACCTTCGACCTGGATGAATACGTCTTCCGCACGCTGCGCGCGGGCGCCTCCGGCTTCATCCTGAAATCGGCCTCCGGCCCGGCGCTGGTCGACGCGGTCCGTGCCGTGGCCGCCGGAGACGGGGTGCTCGCCCCGGAGGTCACCCGGGCGGTGATCACCGCCTTCGCCGCCGGCAGCCCACCCGCCGAACCGCAGCCGGACCTGCTCGCCGACCTCACCGACCGCGAACGCGAGGTGCTCGATTGCCTCGGCGAGGGCCTGTCCAACGCACAGATCGCCGGGCGCCTCTACATCGGCGAGGCCACCGTGAAGACGCACGTCTCGCGGGTGCTGACCAAGCTCGGCGTGCGCTCCCGGGTCCAGGCCGCCATCCTCGCCCGCGAGGCCGGTCAGCGCTGACATGCGACCTTGCCCCGAGATCGACATAGTGAGATGATTCGAATATAAGTCTCTCATTGTCGAGTGATCAAAGGAGATCACCCATGACCGCTTCAGTCGCACGCATCGATCGGAAGACCCGAGAGGACCGGCGGCCGTTCGGGCCGGGCTCGCGCATGTGGGACGAGGCCGGGCTGATCACCTTCTCCCTGACCGGCGGGTCGGCATTTCTGCTGCAGACGATGGAACCCACGATCGCCGCTGTGGTGGACGAACATTCGACCTTCCGCACCGACCCGCTCGGCCGCGCGGCCCGCAGTATCGCCTCGGTGATGATGTGGATCTACGCGGGCGAGGAGGCCCTGGCCGAGGCGGATCGGCTGCGCACCATGCACGCGACGCTGAACACCGTCGACGCCCACGGCGTCCGGCACACCGCGCTGTCGTCGGGTCCCTGGGCGTGGGTGCTGCACACGGCCGTCTACGCCTACACCGAGGGCAACCGATACTTCACGCGCCAGGAACTGACCGAGGCCGAAAAAGAGCAGTACTACCGGGAGGTGGTGCAGCTCATGCGCAATTTCTCGGTGGCGCCCAAGGAGATTCCCGCCACCTACGCCGAGTGGGAGAAGTTCTTCGCCGACACGGTCGAAACCCACTTGGAGCCCAACGAGGTCGCCTACGACTATCTACGCGTCATCCGCACGATCGGGCGACCGTCGTTCGTCCCGCGTGCGCTGAACCCGCTGTGGAAGGTGGCGGCCGCGCCGGTCGGGCGGTTGCAGTACTTCTTCACCGTCGGCACCACCCCCGACAGCGTCCGCCGCAAACTCGGCCTGCGCTGGTCGGCCACCGACGAGCTGACCCTGCGCGCCCTCGGCTGGACCATCGGCCGCACCGTGCCGCTGCTGCCGGAACGCCTGCGCTACTTCCCCATCGCCTACGAGGCCCGCCGCCTCGAGCGCGACCGCGCCCGCCTGCGCAAGATGATCGATCTGCGGCCGCTTTAAGTACCCCGGTTCCGGGGGCTGGACCTGCGTCCGGGCAGACTCGATAGTCCTATGGTGCTCCGGACGTTGATCGTGCGCGGCCTGACCGGGCTGCTACTGGTGCTGGGTCTGCTGTCTCCCGTGACGGCGGTCGCCGCGCCGACCGTGCCGTTTCAGTGGCGGCAGGAATTTCTCACCACGCCCGACGGCGTTCGGCTGCATGCCGATATCCTGCGTCCGGCCGGGATCGCCGACGACGTGCGCACCCCGGTGGCGATGACGGTGAGCCCGTATCGCGCCCATCTGGCCTACCTGAGCAATCCCCGGCCACAGGGTGGCCCGTCCACCGAGAACCTGCAGACCGAGATGTTCCTGCAGGCCGGGTACACCTATGTGATCGTGGATCTGCGGGGGTTCGGCGGGTCGAGCGGATGCCCCGATTTCGGCGGCCCCGGTGAGCGTGAGGATGTGCGGACCGCCGTGGAATGGGCTGCGCGCCAACCGTGGTCGACCGGCCGGGTCGGGCTGTTCGGCACCTCCTACGAGGGCTGGACCGGATTGATGGGCCTGGCCACCGAACCGCAGGGGCTGGCGGCGGTGGCGGCGTTCGAACCGGTGGTCGATCCCTACTCCTACCTGTACATGCAGGGCATCTCCTGGAAGTTCTCCGGAAAGCCGGTGACCGAGAACGGGGTTCGGCCCGCCGATTTCGTCGGATTCGAACATCTGCTGATCTCGGCCACCCCCGCGCACCCGGCGGATCCGGCCGAATATCAGGCCGATGCGGCGCGCAATCCGCTCGAATGTGCGCAGCCGTATCTGTCGGAGATCATGAACCACGACGGCGCGACCGAATTCTGGCGCGACCGCGATCTGGTGGATCGGCTGCGCGGCACTACGATTCCGCTGTTTCTCGGGCAGGGTTTCGTCGACTACAACACCCGCGCCTATCGGGTGTTCGACCTCTGGAACGGGCTCGGACCGGGTGAGCACAAGGCCTGGTTCGGGCAGTGGGGCCACCGCACGTGCCACGTGGATTGCGGCACACCGCAATTCGACACCGAACTGCTGGCCTTCTTCGACCGGCACGTGGCCGGGCGGGATGTGCAGGTGCCGGGACCGCGCATCACGGTCGGCCGCTTCGACGGCCAGTGGCGGGGTGAGACGGCGTGGCCGCCCGCGGATGCCCGGCGAGTGCCGGTCTCGCTGCGTCCGGGTGTCTACACCGATCGCGGCCTGATCCCCGGGCCCGATCGGGAGATCTGGTCGATTTCGCAGCCGTTGGCGCAGGATCAGCATCTGTCCGGAATCCCCACGGCCACACTGTCGTTGCGTGGGCCCGCCGAGGCGACCGTCACCGTCGAGCTGTACGATCTCGCGCCGGACGGGCGCGGCACCGTGATCACTCGCGGCATCGCCCCGGTCACCGAGACCGCGCAGGTGCGGCTGCTGGGGCAGGACTGGCTCGTCCCCGCGGGGCACCGGATCGGGGTGCGGGTCACCGATGTGGTCGACGAGGTGTGGTCGCACACCCCCGCCAACGCCCGGGTGACGGTGGCCGGTGGCACGGTGGAGCTGCCGCTGGTGACCGGGGTGCGGCAGTCCGACGTGGTCGGCGCGGTCACCGAGGCGATCACCAAATGGCGCAGGGAGAAGGGCACCACGGTGAGCCCCGATGTGCTGAACAATGCAACGGTGACAGTCACCTTTCCCGACCGTGCCGACCGATGACCGCCGCACCCACCACCGGCGTCGACGACCCCACCGCCGAACGACTGGCGGCCGCGCTGCGCTGCGCCACGATCTCCTCCGACGGTGACGACGACGGCGCGGAGGGCGAATTCGAGCGGCTGGCCGCCCACCTCGAACGATCCTTTCCGCGGGTGCACGCCCACCTGGAGTTGGAGACGTTCGGGCACAGCCGCCTGTATCGCTGGGCCGGAACCGAACCCGGCACCGCGGCGCTGCTGCTGGCGCACCTGGACGTCGTGCCCGTCGACGACGAGCAGCGCTGGACGCATCCGCCGTTCGCCGGGGTCGTCGACGATGAATTCGTCTGGGGCCGTGGTGCGATCGACGACAAGAGCCGGGTGCTGGCGATTCTCGAGGCGGTCGAGGCGGCGCTGGCGGCGGGCCGAACGCCGCGGCGCACACTGTATCTGGCGTTCGGTCACGACGAGGAGGCGTTCGGCACCAGTGGGGCGACGTCTATGGCGGCCCGGCTGCGTGGTCTCGGGGTGCGGGCCGATCTGCTGCTCGACGAGGGTGGGGTGATTCTCACCGATGTGGCCGGGGCGCGGCGGCCGGTCGCATCGATCATGCGCGGTGAAAAGGGCTGGGCGACGGTGCGTTTGAGCGTCACCGGCGTCGGCGGGCATTCCTCGATGCCGGGGCGTCAGACCGCGGTGGGGCGGATCGCGCGGGCGGTGGGGCGGCTGCAGGACAACCCGTTACCGCTGCGCATGACGCCGGTCATCGCCGAGATGCTGAGCCGGATACGTCCCGCCCTACCCGCGCCCGCCCGTCCGGCGCTCGGGCTGCTGCCGTATGCGGGACCGGCGGTGACGCGGGTGCTGGCGGCCCGCCCGCAAACCGAGGCACTGGTGCGCACGACCACCGCGCCGACGGTCATCCGCGGCGGGGTGAAGGCGAACGTGCTGCCGCAGCAGGCCGAGGCGCTGGTGAATTTCCGTATCCTGCAAGGTGATTCGGTGGGCGGCGTACTCGAGCACTGCCGCCGGGTGATACGCGACAGCGGCGTGTCGATCGATCTGCACGGCATGTCCTCCGAACCCTCCACGATCGGCGCCCCCGGCCCGGCCTTCGACCTGATCGCCGACATCGCCCGCACGGTCGTCCCCGGCATCGTGATCACCACCGGCGTCGTCCCGGGCGCCACCGACTCCCGCCACTACGACGGCCTGGCCACCACCCGCTGCAACTTCGCCCCCATCGCCCTGACCAGCGCCGATCTGGAACGCATCCACGGCACCGACGAACGCCTGTCCCGCCTCAACTACGCCCGCCTCATCGCCTTCAACCACCACCTCATCACCCACCTCACCGTCCCGGCCCAGGAATCGACGCGTCAGGGGGCCGAATGAGGTCCGGCAGCAGGTCCAGGGCGCGTAACGCCGCGCGCAGGTCGGTGGCGGCGGTCGGGTCGGTGATGTCGATGCCGGTGAGTTCCTGGATCCGCAGCAGCCGCAGGCGAACGGTGTTGCGGTGGCGGCGTAGGGCTTTCGCGGTCTGCGGAGTCGATCCGTGGGCGGTGAACCAGGCCCGCAGCGTGTCCACCAGCATGTCACGATCGGCGGTGGGCAGGGCGAGGATGGGGCCCAGGCGGGTGCGGACCACCCGGCGTGCTTCGGTCGGGGCCGCGAGAATCAGCAGGGCGAAGGGATCGTCACCGTAGTTGGCGACGCGGCGGTCGGTACCGGCCAGACCGGCCAGCGCCCGCCGGGCCTGCCGAAGGGCTTCCGCGGTGTCGTCGACGTCGGTGTATTCGGCGCTCACGCCGGTCCGGGCCGTCCCGCAGCGCTCGAGTACCCCCTGCAGTATCCGCGGATCCGGGCCGGGGAGCGCGACGACGGCGATCTCCTCACCGGGGTTGAGCCGCCGGACCATCCGCACTGGATCGTTGGGGCGGTGTCGCATGTCGGAAACCGGCGAGTCCCCGCCGTTTCGGCGCTCGCAGACCAGCACCCGGAGGGTTCCGCACAGCGGCAGGCCGAGCGATTCCGCGACCGTGCCGTGCGCGGCCGGTGCGCGGCCGCGCCCGGCCAATAGTGTGTCGACCAGGGCGGTGTGGTGTTCGTAGTCGTGCTGCACCCGCGTGACGGACGCCTGGTGGTACCCGGCGAGAAGGTTCGCGATGCCGGTATTCATCGCTGTGAACAATCGGTCGTTGAGCACGGTCTGTAGCTGCGGGTCCGCATCGCGGGTTTCGGCGAGGATCTCCTCGTTGAACACGCGAGAAGTCTCCAGGACCATCGACACCATCGCCTTGAACGGGAACCCGGCCTCGGCGCGGCGTTCACCGGCCCGATAGGCGTAGTCGAACCGGGCGGCACCGCCGAGCAGGTGTTCGCAGACGGTCTCCATGGCCTCGCGCAGATTCTTTTCCATCAGGACACGCTGCTGTGGGTCGAGGCCGCCGACCTCGGGCACGCTCTCGGGCAGTCGCTGGACCATCCACGATGTCCCGATCAGAGCCGACGGTGCCGACTACTGTGCCACCGCACAGTCCGATGCCGGATTCCGGGATCGTGCGCCCAGTGCGTTCGGCCGCGACGGCGGGCTTTCATAGAAATGGCCAGCAAAATGAGCGCGTCACGGCAAAATGGGCTGACCATAGAGCACAGAGCGTCGTCCGGGAACCGTAGCAGAGCCTTATTGCCGCAATAGCTAATTCATAGCTACATACGGGAAGGGGGCATCGCGGTGACCATGAACACCTCCTCGCGGCCGAACGGCCGACGAAACTCCGGCGGCGGCGCACTCGAGGGTAGCCGAGTACCGGGCATGGGGTGGTTCTTCCTCCAGGTCAATCGCAACAAGGGCCGCGGGAGTCGAACGCCCCAATTGGGCGGTGCTGACCGCCGCCGTCATCGTCGTCGCAAGTAGCGCCGTGACCTGGCAGCGCGCGGCGTTGCGGGTCCTGGGTAGCCTCGGCGGCGTCGTGCTGTTCACCGCGCTCGTCCCGGTCACACACAGCCCCACGGCTCTGGTCCTCGCCACTGTGGTCCTGATCGTGCCCGCGGAGTGGGCCTTCCCTCGGAACTACGGTCTGGGAATGGTTTTCGCGACGCCGTTGGCCCTGTTCATGGCGGAATTCGCGGGTAATCCGTCGGCGCACCGGTTGGTCGTGGACCGGTGGCTCGACACCTGCGTGGGTGCCGCGGTGGGTGTGCTGGTCGTCTTCCTCGTACCCAATAAGCGGGTATCCGGTCGCCTGGAAAGGACGCTGCGCGACGTGGAGGAGATCACCGCGAGCGTCTCGACCGATCCCGACCGGTCCGCGACGCGGGCCCGGCTGGGCGGGGCCCTGGTCGAGCTGCGCGAGGCGGCCGACACGGCGGGCGGGGAGTGGTGGAGCGCACCGCTGCCGGAGGAGCGGATCATCACCGCGGAACGCACCGGTTATCGGACGCTCGCCGAATTGGCGGTCCCGGAGAACACGCGGTGAGCCCCCGCCGGTGGTGCCCAGCGCTGGGGAAAGGGCGACATTTCCGGCGTAATGGTAAGGCGCTGGGGGACAATGGCGCGGCGTAACGTGTCGGTTGGGATCGATGGCCGGGCGGGTGCGGCATCGGTTGGAGAACAGTGGAGGCGGCATGGGGCGAAGCGAGACAGGGGAATTCGACGGGCGCGGTGGGCCGATCTTCTGGCGTGCATGGTTGCCCGAGGGGCAGCCGCGTGCGGTGGTCGGCCTGATTCACGGGGTGGCCGAGCACTCCGGGCGCTACGAGCATGTGGGGCGGCGGCTGGCCGACAGCGGGTTCGCCGTGTATGCGCCCGACCACATAGGGCATGGGCGATCCGCCGGGACGAAGGCCAATATCGACTCCATCGACGGCGCGGCCGACAATGTGGCGGCCCTGCTCGAGCTCGCGTCCGGTAAACACCCCGGACTGCTGCGCTTCCTCGTAGCCCACAGCATGGGCAGCCTCATCACGCTCCGCCTGGCCACCCGGGCGCCGCTGGATGTCGCCGGTATCGCCGTCTCGGCGCCCCCGCTGGTGATCGAGGCGGGCAATCCCGTGCAACGGCTGCTCGCTCCCCTGCTGAGCCGCTTCACTCCGAATCTCGGGGTGCTGCAACTGGATTCGTCGACCGTCAGCCGCGATCCGGAGGTGGTGCACGCCTACGACACCGACCCGCTGGTATTCCGCGGCAAACTCCCCGCCCGCACCGCCGCCGAGATGCTGCAGACGACCGAGACCGTGCGGCGGCGCCTGGACCGGCTCACCGTTCCCACCCTGGTCATGCACGGCACCGGCGACGGACTGGCTTCTCCGAAGGGTACCGACCTCGTCGAACGGGAGGCAGGGGCGAAGGATCTCACAGTGAAGCGCTATCCCGGCCTCTACCACGAAATCTTCAACGAGCCCGAGCAGGACATCGTCCTCACCGACGTCGTCGACTGGCTGGACAAGCACCTCGCGGATCGCTGATTCCGATTGTTCAGCTGATGGCAACCGGACGCTGCTAGCGTGCGCGCGTGTTCGCACGTCTGGTGGTGAGTATCCACGATGTCGCTCCGGGGAGCGACGCCGAGACCACGCGCTGGTGCGCCGACGCCGATGCGTTCGGAATCCCGGTATCGCTGCTGGTCATCCCCGGTCCCTGGCGCGGGACGAGCCTGGCCGACGCGCCCGATTACGGAATGTTCCTGCGCGAGCGCCGCGCCCACGGGGACGAGATCGTGCTGCACGGGTGGGATCATCGCGCGCCGCGGGACGGGTCGCTGCTGCGCCGGGCGGTCGCGCATCTGGTGGCGCGCGGCGCGGCCGAATTCGCCGCCCTCGACACCGCCGCCGCCGATGTCCGGCTGCGACAGGCGATGACGGTGATGGACGACATGGGCTTGGCGACAACGGGTTTCACCCCGCCCGGGTGGTTGGCCTCACCGGCCGCCGTGCGGGTGCTGCGCCGCGCCGGTTTCTCGCACACCACCGACCATTTCGGCGTGCGGGACCTGCGCACGGGCCGCCGCCACCGCGGTTTCGCGCTGTCGCAGCGGCCGGGTGGACGGGGCGAGCGGACCGCGGCCCGGCTGATGCAGGCCCTGGCCCATAGCACCGCCCTGCGCGGCGGATTCGTGCGGATCGCCCTGCACCCCGACGATCTGCATCGTCCCGGGCTCCGCGACGCCGCCCTGCGCTCCATCGAAGCCGCCCTCACCGCCGGCGCCCACGCCATGACCTATGCGGAGGTGATCGGCTGCGCGGGCATGCAAGTCGTCGCGCCGCGGGAGGTGGTCGGCTGATGCGGATCGTGCAGCTCGCCAACTTCTACACCCCGGCGTCGGGTGGGCTGCGCACCTGCGTCGATGAGATCGGCCGCGGCTACCTGGCCGCCGGACACGATCGGGTGCTGGTGGTGCCGGGCACGACCGACGCCGACGAACAGACCTCGGCCGGACGCCGAATCACGGTGCGCGGGCCGCGTTTCGGCAGCGCCGGGTACCACGTCCTGCCCGCGCGGCGCACCCGGTCGCTGCTGGAGCGGCTGCGCCCGGACGTGCTCGAATGCAGCGACAAATTGAGTGTGCGCTGGCTGGCGCCGTGGGCACGACGCACCGGCGTGCCGTTGGTGCTGTTCTCGCACGAACGCATCGACGCCATCCTGCGCTCGCGGGTGCCGCCCGGCTTCCCCCTGGCCACCGCTGCCGACCTCGCCAATCGCCGCCTGTCCGCGCGTGCTCACCAGATCATCGTCACCTCGGGCTTCGCCCGCGACGAGTTCACCCGCATCGGTGCCCGCAATGTGCATCGCATTCCGCTGGGTGTGGATCTGGAGACATTCCGTCCGCTGGAACCGCGCCCGGTGTCACTGCGGCTGGTCCCCGATTCCGGTCTGCCCGGAACCTTTTGTGCGGGTGAGCCTTCCGAACCGGCGCGCAAGGTGGGCCTGGTTCTGGTGAGCCGTCTGTCCCGGGAGAAACGGCCGGGACGAGCGATCGAGGCGCTACGGCTGCTGCGGGACGGCGGTATCGATGCCGAACTGACGGTGATCGGCGACGGCCCGCTGCGAGATCGCCTGCGCGAGCAGGCCTCCGGCCTTCCCGTCACCTTCCTCGGTCACGTCTGCGACCGCCGCACCGTGGCCCGGATGGTCGCCGCCGCCGACCTCGCCCTGTGCCCCTCCCCCGCCGAGACCTTCGGCCTGGCCGTCCTCGAGGCCCTCGCCTGCGGCACCCCGGTGGTCGTCCCGCGGGCAGGGGCCGCCCGCGAACTCCTCGGCCCACCGGGTTCCGGCATCGAATGCGACGGCAGCCCCGCCGGTCTCGCCACCGGCGTCCGCACCCTACTGACCATTCCGGAACACCGCCGCCGCACCGCCGCCCGCCGCACCGCCGAACGCTTCCCGTGGTCCACCACGGTCACCACCCTCCTCGACCTCTACGCCGACTACGCCCCCGCCGCCCAATCCGCTTGACCGGCCCCTCATGTGGCCAGCGTGGCCAGGAACGGATCCATCACCCGCTCGACCAGCGCCTGCCGCTGTCGAATCGGCAGGACCAGGCATTGCACGGTGAGTCCATCGATCAACGCCAGCAGTTGCGCGGCTTCGCTCTCCGACAGTCCGGCGTCGGCGTACCACGCACGCAGTTCCGCGTCCAGCGCCGCGGACTCGCGGGCCAGCTCCGGGTCCACCGCCGCCATCGCGGCGTAGGCGAGCCACACCCGAGCCCGGCGATCTCGACGGTCGTCGAGCGGCAACCAATGCAGGATCGTGTCTCGCAACGTCTTCGGCGCAGCGGCCCGCAGATCGGCAAGGAACCGCTCCCCGGCGTATGCGAAACCGGACCGGATCAGCTCGCTCTTGGTTCGGTAGTAGTACTGCACCTGAGCAGGCGACACCCCGGCCGCCGCGGCCACGGTGCGCACGCTCAACGCGTCGGGCCCCCGCTCCGCGAGCACCGTCAATACCGCCTCCAGCACATGCTCCCCCTGCATCACCGGCCCTTCGACGCGCGCCACCACGCGTATCCGGACCCGGCCACCTCCAACACCCCCACCACCGCGAGCACGACCCCGGCCTGCCGCAACCCCACTATTGGTGTCTCCACATCCCGGAACACGAAATACAACACCACCCCGACAACGACCATCACGACACCGATGCCGATCGACCACTTCGTTCCCACAAGCCCTCCTATACAGACGTACAGTACGACTGTATAGGAACGAGCATCCGGCGGCGTCAGTCGGTGTATATCTTCAGGCCGGGATTGTCAGCGAGCACGATACTGAGCGGCTGGGCGGTGGTTACGGGTACGAGTTGCCCCGTATCGAGGTACCCGGCGGTCCCGCCGGACACGATGCCGAGCGCCTTGGTCCCGGTCACCACCGCACCGCCACTGTCGCCGGGCACAGAGAGAATGTCTGTCCAGAACATGTTGTGGAGGGGAACGTCTCCGTTGGTCGTCAACGACTCATCCACTCCATGCACTGTGCCACAGGTGAAGCCGGTGATAGCGCCGGATTTACAGGCGGGTGCGCCGATCACAGGCTCGGCGACCCCATTGATCGGGATCGCCGGGCCACCGCGCACGCCCACCAGGTTGTTCCGGAAACGGGACTCGGCGGCCGCGTTGACGATCCGCACAATCGCATAATCGCGATCACCGAACACGGACTTCTGAAAGCTGCCGATCCTCTGGAAGGTTCCGAGTTGCTGACCGGGGGGAGGTGCGAGGTCGAGCACGAGGGCGGCTGCGTTCGGCGTGCCCGCGCCGGCACGGTTCAGGTCGCAGTGACCTGCGGTGATATTCACGGTATTGCCGTCGCCGTCGGTGCCGTTGAACCCCGTCGAGCACGGCCCCCCGTTACCACCTCGGCCGTTCGAGATGACGATATACGGTGTCCCGCCGACGACGGCCGGACCGTCGGCAGCGGTGGCCGCAGGCACTGCGGACCGCGCGTCGACGACCTCTTTCCCGTTCCTCCGCGTCGATTCGGTCTCGGCAATGGTCTCGATCGTAAATCCGGCGGTCTCCGCGGCCTTGCGGGCAGCAGGCGTGGTCGGGCCGTCGACCAATGTCACGACCGGACGGCCCGCCTCGTCCAGCCGAACGCCCGCAAGGACGGCCGGATAATCGCGGCGTGCCGCCGATTCGAATTCACTCAGCCGCTGGGCCGCATCAGAACGCTGGAGATATTCCGCCACCGTAAGTCCGAGGTCGCGGGAAATCGCAATGCCCAACTCGGGAGGTAAATCACCACCGATCCCGGGTTCCGCCGACACCGCGGCCGATCCCGTTACCACCGCCGAAGTCGCAACACCACAAACGATCACCACCACACGCGCGACGGAGCATCGTACGGACACTCAGCCTCCTCACTCGTATCTTGCTGACCTCTTTGTCGGTGGGCAAACTTTCATGACCGCAGGACGAGCCTAATTCGTCGCAGTGCGTCGAGCCCCCCAACACGCCTGGGCAGGACTGGCCCCGCGATGTCAGCGGAATGCCGCGGCGTTGCGCACGGCCCAGTCGGCGAAGGCGGCGGGAGCGCGACCGAGGATCTTCTCGACGTCCGGGCTGACGGCCTGTTCGTGGGCGGTTGGGCTGCCGAGGATGTCCAGGGTGGTGTCGGCGACCGGGGCGGGCATGAAGGTGAGCATGTGGGTGCGGGCCTCCTGCCGGGTCCGGTCGAGAAAGGTGATCGGTTCGCCGATGGCGTCACCGATGGCGACCGCCTGCCGGCGTGGGGTGATCGGCGCGGGACCGGTCAGCTCGTAGATCGCCCGGGCATGACCCGGCTGCGTCAGGGTCGTCGCGGCCACGGCGGCAATGTCGTCGGGATCGATGATCGGCAGGGCGACCTCGCCGAAGGGTGCTGCGATCGTGCGGCTCGCCCTGACGGACGGCGCCCAGGCATAGGCATTGGACGCGAAGCCGCCGGAACGCAGGATGGTCCAATCGGCACCGGACTCGGCGACAGCCTGCTCGAAGGCCGCAAAGGCTCGGCCGTGTGACGGGGAGTCCGGGCGGGTGGCCACCCCTTGAGACGAGAGAAGGACCATCCTGCCGGAACCGGCGAACGGGGCGACGACCCGGGCAGGCTCGCCGCCTGCCATCAGGTCTCCTCCGATCAGCAGAAAGACCGCGGCCGCGTCGGCGAATAGACCGGCAGGCGACCCCGAGAGATCGGTTGCGATCGCGCGGACACCGGGCGGTATATCGGCCTGTGTGATGCGCCGGGAGACGGCGGTCACCTCGTGACCCTGCTCGGCGAGGCTGCGGACAAGCGTGCGGCCGACGTTTCCGGTGGCACCCGTGACAACGATCATGTGAAGTCCTTAGTTAGTTGACTGACTTACAATCATGAACCTAGCACAGCCCGGGACGTATAGTTAGTCAGGTGACTGACTTGAAAGCATCCGCGCGCGGTCGGGCGTCGAGCACGAAGCGTCAGCGGCTCATGCGGGCGGCGGCCGAAGTCATCCACCGGCAGGGTGCCGAGCGCACCACCATCGCCGATATCGCTCGGGCGGCCGAGGTCCCGGTGGGCAACGTGTACTACTACTTCAAGACCAAGGATGAGCTTGTCACCGCCGCCCTGACCGAGCACGCGCGGCAGCTGGAACTACTCACCGACCAGCTGGATCAACTCCCCGACCCCCGCGAACGCCTCCGGGGCCTGATCAATGCCTGGGTCGGCCAACGCGACCTCACCGCCCGCTATGGCTGCCCGACCGGCACCCTCGCCGCCGAGCTGGACAAGCGCGACGAGGGTGGCCTGGACCTCGAAGCGGGCAGGGTCATTCGGCTGCTGCTCACCTGGGTGGAACGCCAATTCCGCGAGCTGGGCCGGCCGGACCCCGACGGCCTGGCACTTACCCTGGTGAGCGCCTACCAGGGCATGTCCCTGATGGCCAACGCCCTGCGGGATCCGGAAGTCGTGCAACGCGAGGGCGCCCGCCTGCTCGCCTGGCTCGACTCCCTCGAAACCACCTGAGTGGCGGCAATCGGCTCGGCGCCGAATGGCCGACTATCCCACTGCCACCGGGTGTTCGGTGTCTCGTTCGTCGTGGAGGGTCGGCGAATTCGCGAGTAGGGCTACGCCGCCGATGATCAGGACGGCGGCGGTGGTGAGGGGGATGAGGTCGGGGTAGGCGGCGGTGGTGAACAGGGTGAGGCCCGCGGCGTAGCTGAGGACCGGGTCGGTGATGGTCATGGTGGTGAGGGCGGTGGGCAGGGAGCCTCGGGCGAACGCCTCCTGGGTGAGGATTGCGCCGACAGTGGTGGAGAGGGGAATTCCCAGCAGTGCCCAGCTCGGATGTGGCAGTGCGGCGGCCGCGATCGACACGAGGACGGCCGTGGTGGCCACGCAGCAGCCGGAGGCCATGGCGGTCAGCGCGGATCGAAGTTGTGGCGAGCGGACCGTTTGCGCCGCCGCCGCCAGCAGGATCACCGCCGTCGGCACGACCGCGATGGCGAAGGGCAGCACATGGGCTCGCAGCGCACCGTGCGGCACGCCGTGGGCGATCAGCACCGCCAGCCCGCAGCACACCGCCCCGGTGCCGATCCAATCCCGCCGCAGCAATCGTCTGCGCCGCCGACCGGCGGCCAGCGGGAGCGCGAACAGCAACTGAACCACCAGCAGCGCCTGCACCATCGATAACGCCCCGTATCGCAGGGCCGCGGCATGGATGACGAACCCGGTGGCGCTGGCCCCCTGCCCGAGCAGCCAGCGGCGACTGGTCACCAGCGTGCGCGCGATGCCGATCACCGCCAGCACGCGACCCTGCCGCGGGTCGTCGAGCGCCGCCCGGCGGGCACTGCCCTGCTGCAGCGCCGCCGCGACCGCGAACAGCAACGCCGCCAGCAGTGCCAGCGCACCACCGATCACGTCGCCGTCCCCGATGCGTCCCACCATGGGCCCCATCCTGGGCATTCCGGGTGAACCCCGGTTGTCCCCCGGATGGACGGCCGCCCACGATGATCTTGTCCCGCTACTTGTACTGCGCCAGGCAGGCTCCCTCGCCGTCGAGGACTCCCGTGCGGAACGCGTCGAGGCGGGAGTATCCGCCGCGCACGACCTTTCCGTCGACGTCGCTGGCGACCAGGCCGTCGGCCAGGATGCCCGAGACGGCGGCGTCGACATCCCCGGCGTCCAGGTACGGGTCGAGGGTCTTGTCGGTCAGCTTGGTGGTGATGGCCCCGGTCAGGCAGGCCGTGCGCAGACCCGCCGTGTCGCCGGTCAACGGCAGCTTGCGATCCTGCTGGGCGGCCAGGGCATAGCGGGAGATGAATACCGAGAAGGCGTTGTAGTTGCCGCCCACGACAGCCGACAACGGCTCGTCCGCGCCCGGCTGGGCGCCGGCGCGCTCGGCCAGCTCCGGCACGTCGGTACCGACCGTATTGGAGGCCGGACAGTACGAAACCGGTTCCGCCCCCGCACAGTTCGGCACGATCCCGGAATAGTCGAACCGCGGCGGCGCCTGCACCGGATAGACCCGGCCCAGGGTCTGGCTCAATTTGGTCAGCCATTCCACATCGACCGGGGCCTGATTCTCCTTGTCGCCGGGTTCGAAGGTCTTGGGCAGATCGCCGCGGCGCTTGTTGATCTCCTTGCGGTTGATGCTCTTACAGGCCTGCGTGCCGTCGGTCCACCCGATCTGCACCGCACTCACCCGCTCGAACGCCGACCCGTGCACATTCTCGGGATTGTTGGGATCGCGGTCGCGCACGGCCACCGCCGCACCCAGCACTCCGTCCAGCCCATCGGTGGTGTTGAGCGTGAAATGCGCCGAATTGCCCTCGGCCACATGCCGCAGGAACACTCCGGCAAAGCAGTCGGCCTGCTGTTCGAGCACGATGCCCGGCGTCAGAAATCCGTTGAGCCGGGCCTGATCCTGAAGCGCGTGACCGTATTCGTGCGCCAGCACCATGACCACGGCCATCTTCGTGTACTTGCCGGCGACCAGCGGCAGCAGTTTGCCGCGATCCCACCCGATGGTCTTGTCCAGTTTGCAGTAGGCGGCATTCACCAGGCGATAGGTGGTGGTTTTGCAGAAGGTGACCGCCTGATCCCTGGGCGCGGCCGCATCCCAGGAGATGAAGTGGTTCGCCGGCGCGAACGTGCCGGGAAAGTTCTTGCCGTACTCGACCTTCCAGTACTCCTCGAGGTCGGCGAGCGTATTCAATGCCAGCCGGTCCATCTCGCCGCCGTCACCGTTGTCGGCCCGTAGGGCGGCATCGGGCACCCCGGCCCGCGGCCCGCTGGGACCGCTGCTCTGGGTCGCCCCCGCCACCTGGAACGGATTGTCGTCGGCGGTCGCCACCGGCTGCGGCGCACCGCTCATGGAATCGTTGCCGCATCCGGCCGACATCACCGCCAGCGCCATCAGGCCCGCGACCACCGCACACCGCAGCCGCCCACTGTTCATCACGACGCTCTCGCCTCCCCGAATACCGCTGTCCTACACCCGGACCCATGACGGTCCGGAAAAACCGCGCCAGCGGTCCCCCGTCTCCGAGCGATCACATCGTAATCGGACCCACCGACATCGGCACGGCAACGAGATACAGACTTCAGGCCAGCCGGTCGGCACGCGCGTTGAGGTAGCGCTGCTGCGGCAGGCTCTTCGCCCGGCCCGCCGCGGCCAGGTAGGCGGCGCGCGCGGCGCCACGATCGCCCAGCATCTCCAGCAGATGCGCCCGCACGGCATCGACGCGATGGTCGCCGCCGAGCCGGTCGGCCACCTTCTCCACCAGTTCGAGCCCCTCGCGGGGGCCGCGCGACATGGCCACGGCGACAGCATGATTCAAGGCCACCACCGGGTTGTCACCGAAGGCGAGCAGCCGCTCGTAGAGGGCCGCGATCTGGGCCCAGTCGGTCGAGGCGTAGTCGGGCGCCTCGTCGTGCACGGCCGCTATCGCCGCCTGCAGCTGATAGGGACCGACCGCACCGCGCGGCAGTGCCGCGGTGATCAGCGCGATCCCCTCGGCAATATCGCCTGCCCGCCACCGGCTTCGGTCCTGTTCGGCCATCGGGATCAGCTCCCCTGCCGCACCGGTGCGCGCGGGTCGGCGGGCATCGGTCAGCAGCATCAGCGCCAGCAGTCCCGCCACCTCGCCGTCGTCGGCCAGCAGGCGATGCAGCACGCGGGCCAAACGGATTGCCTCCGAGGTCAATTCGATACGATGCAGGCTCGCGCCCGAGGTGGCGGCGTAGCCCTCGGTGAAGATCAGATACAGCACGTGCAGCACCGCGGCCAGCCGCTCGCCCCGTTCGGCGGGCGACGGCGCGGCGAACGGGATGCCGCTGTCGGCGATGGTCTTCTTGGCCCGGCTGATCCGCCGGGTCATGGTCGCCTCGGACACCAGGAAGGCGCGGGCGATCTCGGCGGTGGTCAGGCCGCCCACCGCGCGCAGCGTCAACGCGATCTGCGAGGGCGGCGACAGCGCCGGGTGACAGCACAGAAACAGCAGTATCAGAGTGTCGTCGGCGTCGGTGGGCGGGCGATCCGCGGGTGGGGCCAGCCAGTCCTGCGGCAGCCGCCACTGCGCGACGGTCTGCTCCCGCTGCCGCCGCGCCTGCTCGCTGCGCAGCAGATCGGTCAGGCGGCGCGAGGCGACGGTGATCAGCCAACTGCGCGGGTCGTCCGGCAGTCCCTGCCCGGGCCATTGGACGGCAGCGGCCAGCAACGCCTCCTGCGCCGCGTCCTCCGCGATGTCGAAATGCCCGTAGCGGCGCACCAGCGCGCCGAGGACCTGCGGCGCCAGGCGGCGCAGCAGGTTCTCGAACTCGCTGCGAGAGATCACATCTCGTCCGCGGACTCCATGATCGGCCGGATATCGGCGTAGGCGTCGGGGTTCATCTGTGCCGGGGCCGGGCATTGCTGCATCCGGCTCGCGATCTCGGTGGCCCGGTCGAAGCTGTCACACTCGACGATCCAGTATCCGGCCAGCACCTCCTCCGTCTCGGCGTAGGGGCCGTCGGTGACGAACGCCTGCCCGCCGCGACTGCCGACCCGCCGGGTGTGCACCGGCGCTGCCAACGCTCGCGTCTCCACCAGTTCCCCCGACTGCTCCAACTCCTTGTTGAAGGCGGTCATGAACGCCACCATCTTCTCGAAGTCCTCCGGCGCCCACGCCGACTCACCGCCCCCACCCATTCCGTCGTAGTCCCGCTGCGAGCCGTAGCTGAGAATCATGTACTTCACGACTGCTCCTTTCGACCGGCACCCCTGCGGCGCTGTTCACCGGGTACGTCGAAGCCGGACTTCATTCTCGGACATCGGCGGATGTATCGGTGACGATCCGCCGAGTCCGCAGGGCGAGGGCGGACAGTCCCGCGATCACCATGTAGATGCCGACGATCCACAGACCGGCCCGCTGGGTGCCGGTGAGATCACGCAGCCATCCGGTGATGTAGGGCGCAGCGAAACCGCTGATATTGCCGAGCGAATTGATCAGCGCGATGCCTCCGGCCGCTGCGGCGCCCGTCAGGAA
This sequence comes from Nocardia transvalensis, assembly GCF_015477765.1. Lineage (GTDB taxonomy): Bacteria > Actinomycetota > Actinomycetes > Mycobacteriales > Mycobacteriaceae > Nocardia > Nocardia transvalensis_A. Next base: position 482,364 of record NZ_JADLQQ010000005.1, read on the forward strand.
GGTACCCGGCAGTGCCCAGAAGGTGGGCAGGGCGGCCATGACCCCGACGGCACAGACGGTGACCGCGGTCATGGCGGCGAACGGATTGCCCAGATACAGCGCGACGGGAATGGCCAGGCCGCCGATTATCGCGGGCAGGGCCACATGCCAGCGCCGCTCTCCCGTCCGGTCGCCGTGGCGGCCCCACCACACCATCGCCACCGCGGCGACCACATACGGCACCGCGTTGATCAGCCCGCGCTCCACCACCGAATATTTCACCCCGTACTGCTCCTGGAATCCGGCGATGATGGTGGGCAGGAAGAATCCGAGCGCGTACAGGCCGTAGACGATGCCGCCGTAGATCACGGCCAGCCCCAGAATGCGCGGATGGGTCAGCGCCTTGCGCACGGTCCAGTGTTCGGCGCGCTCGACCGCGATTCGATCGCGTTCGAGTTCGCCTGCCAGCCAATCCCTTTCCGCCGCGCTGAGCCAGCGCGCCTGTTCCGGCCGGTCGGTGAGGAACACCCACGTCACCACCGCCAGCAGCAGCGCGGGCAGCCCCTCGACGAGGAACATGAACCGCCAGCCGCTCAACCCGAAGACACCCTCGCCGTATTCGATGATCAGGCTCGACAGCGTGGCGCCGAGCGCGGTCGAGATCGGCACGGCCGCCATGAACAGCGCCACGATCCGGGCGCGATAGGCCTGCGGGAACCAGTACGTCAGATACAGCAGGATGCCGGGAAAGAATCCGGCCTCGGCCACGCCCAGCAGGAAGCGCAGCACCACCAGCACCGTCGCATTCGGCACGAATGCCATGGCCGTGGCGACAATTCCCCAGCTGAGCATGATGCGGGCGATCCATCGCCGCGCACCGAACCGGTGCAGGGCCAGGTTGCTGGGCACCTCGAGGGCGAGATAGCCGATAAAGAAGATGCCCGAGGCGAAACCGAACACCGTCTCGCTCACAGCGAGCTCTTCTTTGAGTCCGTTGGGGCCGGCGAAGCCGATGTTCACCCGGTCCAAATAGTTGACGAAATACAGCAACCCCAGAAACGGCACCAACCGCAGGCCGACCTTGCGCAGGGTGCTTCGGGAGACATCGGTGGCTGGCAACACCTGCGTACTGTCGGTGTCCGGGCCACCGGAAGTCAACCCCCCGGTTTTCGGTATTACTGCACGCAGAATTCGTTGCCGTGCGGATCGGCCATGGTGGTCCAGGCGCCGCCGAGATCACCGTCGTAGAGCCGCCGCGCGCCGAGCGTCTCGAGGCGGGCGACCTCGGCCTCGCGCCGCTGCGCGCCCACCTCGACATCCAGATGCAGCCGGTTCTTGCCGGTCTTCGGCTCGGGCACGCGCTGGAACACGATCCGGTCGCCGCGCGCGATCCCGGTCGTCTCGTCGACCTCGGCGCGCGGATCCCGGATCGCCGCGAAATCCAGCCAGTACAACCGATCACCGTCGTGCACAACACGGTCCGGCGCGATCTCCCCCGCTGCGACCATGCGGCGCAACAGCGGCGTGTGATTCTCGATCACGTAGCCGAGCGCCTGCGCCCAGAACCGGGCCAGTTCGTTCGGATCCGGTGTGTCGATGACGACCTGATAGCGGATGCTCATCCCGCGACAGTAGCCGCCAGGTCGGTCACGCGGCCGCCGTGCCGGTGGCGGCCGTGGCGAAAGTGCCGTCCAGCCAATCGAAGACGCGCTGATGGGTGATCAGCATCGCGCCCATGTGGCAGTGCTCGCCCGCACCCTCGGCCTCCGTGCCGACGACGAAGTCCTTCGGGCAGGTGAGCGCCTCGTACACGCGCGGCGCCTCCCCGCGGAAGAACTGGTCGTTCTCCGCATCGAGAACCAGTGTGGGACAGGCGATTCGCTCCACCACCCCGGCCAGGGTGAAGTCCGCGGACTTGCGGACGAACTCCGACGGCGAGTCGGCGGCGAAGGTCCACATGCCGTTGCGGATCGCCCAGCGCAACTGGGTGTGGTGGGCGGCCAGGAACAAGGCCACCGGATCGGCGGCGTCGTCGCGACCGGCGTGGATCCATTCGGCCAGAAACGGCGGCAGCATGCGCACGAGCGCGGCATGGAAATCGAACAGGCCGTCGTTGAGAATCAGCGCGGCGATGCGGGGCTCGAAGGCGGCGGCGCGGGCGGTCAGATATCCGCCGAGGCTGTAGCCGTACACCGCAATTCGCTGCGGATCGACCTGGGGCAGGCCGGCGGCGAAGTCGACCACCGGCGTGATCACGGCCTCCCAGTCGGGCCGGAACGGCAATCCCTGCTCACGGATCACCGCGCCCTGCCCGGGTCCGTCGAAGGCCAGGACCTGGTATCCGCGTGCCACCGCGGCCGCCGCGAGCGCGAACCACGCCTCCTCGAGGGTGGAGTCGAAGCCGCTGTTGAAGATCACCGTCGGCCGTGGCGTCCCGGAATCGTCGAGCAGGAACAGGTAGCCGGGAAGGGCGGTGTCCCCGTAGGGGATCGAGACCTTACGCACCGGGGTGTCGAGCAATTCGGCTGCGGCGGAGAAGGTTTCGCGCGACAGCCGCGAAAGCTCACGCACCTGCGGGTCGTCGGCCGGGTGTTCACGCTGATAGAACTCGGCCGTGCGGTAGTAGTTCGAGGCCCGCAGCAGCGCCTCCCGGGCGCTGACCCGCCGCCCCTGGGCCAGGCATTCGCGACCGATCGCATGCACCCGATCGGCGGTGGCCTTCCACTCCCGCAACCAGGACGCGTCGTCGGCCTCGGTGATGCGGGCCGCGGTCACCAGCACCTCGCCCAGATCGGCGCCCTGATAGCAGGCGAAGCCCGCCGCGCGCAGCGTCTCGAACGAGTACGACTCGTCGTCGAACAGGAATTTCATGGCTGTGACCTCCCGATTTACGTCGATACGGCACCGTTTCGCCGTACGACAGCCACAGTAGGCCGAGTTACGATGAAACGCAACCGTATCGTCGTTGGTAGAGTGCTGTCATGACCACCAGACGCGCCCCGGCCGGCGCCGCCGTCCTGCAGCCTCAGGTGACCGCCGCGATCCGCGAGGCGGCCTTCACCGAACTGGCGCAGGTGGGTTACGGAAAGCTGTCCATGGAGGCGATCGCCCGCCGCGCCGGTGTCAGCAAGCCCACCCTCTACCGCCGCTGGCCGTCCAAACAGCAGCTGGTGCTGTCGCTGATCTCCGAGGTCGCGGTGCACGCCGCCGAAACCCCCGACACCGGAACCCTGCACGGCGACCTGCGCGCCTTCCTCGAGGTGACCGCCGCGGGCCTGTCCCACCCCTTGGCCGCGCGCATCATCCCCGACCTTCTCGCCGAGGCGGTCCGCACCCCCGCCCTCGCCGAGGCCCTGCAGACCGGTCTCGGCGAACAACGCCGCCTGCGGGTGGCCGAACTGCTGCACCGAGCCATCGCCCGCGGCGAACTCCCCTCGGATCTGAATATCGAACTGGCCCTGGACTTCACGGTGGCCCCCCTGTTCTGGCGCCAGCTCATGCGCGCCGACGTCACCGATCCCGGCTACCTGGACCAACTCACCGACATGCTGCTGCGCGCTTTCGGCGTCACCTCGAAACCTACTGCCCCGGAATAGGCTTCGCCCGATCTTGGTGATGTCGGCACCACCTCCACGGGGGTGCAGGCCGCACCGGCAATTCGGGTGCTTCCGCCATGGGCTCACCCCGCTGGGGTTCCTACCGTGATCACTGGCTCGTGACCGACCCGGGGCACGGCCTACCGGAGCAGGTGAACCCTTGAGTACCAGGTCTTTTCGGCGCAACATGGCCCGTTGGGTGATATCCGGCGTGGCGATCGCGATGGTGTGCGCCGCTGCCGCCTGTACTGCACAAGCAGGGCCGAAGAGTCCGTTCACCGAACCCGGGCGGGCCCAGATCCTCCGAGCCCTCGACGATGTGGTCCGGTCGGGAGCGCCCGGCGTCCAGGTCGTGGTCACCGACCAGGGGCACGAGTGGACGGCGACCGCGGGGGTGGGCGATATCGCCACCGGTGCACGGTTTCCCGACGACGGAAAGGTCCGGATCGGCAGCAACACCAAATCGTTCGTGGCGACGGTGCTGCTGCAGTTGACCGCCGAAGGGCGGGTGGTGCTGGATGCACCGGTGGAGAGGTATCTGCCCGGTGTGGTCCGCGGAAACGGCATCGACGGCACCCGGATCACGGTGCGGAATCTGTTGCAGCACACCAGCGGCCTGGCGGACTATCTGGATCTGCCGGGCCAACAGGTGGATTTCGACCAGGTGCGGTGGCAGCGTTTCGATGCCGCCGATCTCGTGCGCCGGGCCATGGCGGTGCCGCCGCATTTCGAGCCGGGCGCGAAGGCCGAGTACAGCAACACCAACTATCTGCTCGCCGGGATGGTGGTGGAGCGGGTCACCGGACAGCCGATCGCGGCCGAGATCGACCGGCGCATCATCCAACCGCTCGGGCTGACGGGTACATATTTCCCACCGCCGGGCGATACCGGTCTCCGTGACCCGCACCCGTGGGGTTATCTTTTCCGCGACGGTCACCGCGCCGAGTACACCGACCTGGACCCCTCGTTGTACGGCGCGGCAGGTGCGATGGTGTCCACAGGCGCGGACCTGAACCGCTTCTTCACGGCACTGCTGGCCGGGAAGTTGTTGCCCGCAGCGCAAGTGGAGGAAATGCGGCGGAACGCCGTGCCTGTCACGAACCGGAACGGCCGGCTGTACGGCCTCGGGCTGGGCCACATCTCGGTGTCCTGCGGTAAGGACGTGTGGGGACACGGCGGCGGCATACCGGGTTTCCGGACCGTAGATGGCGTTGCCACCGACGGACGAGCGGTGACCGTGACGGTCAACCAACTCTCCGACAGCGACGCCGAGACAGCCGCGGTCCGCAAGGCATTCGACGCCGCCATGTGCCCTACGCCCTGACCAGTCCCTCGTCCAAAAGGGTTGTCGAAAATCGGATGGACCGCGGCGGCAAGATTTGATTGGGTTGGGCCGATGCATGATCTGTGATGAGTTAGGGCGGGCCGGTATGGCTGAGGAGTCGATCGAGATCGGCGTGCGAGCCCTGGTCGGATCGCGTTTGCGTGACGTGAGCCGGGCCGCTGATTTGGTCGGGTTGCACTTCGGCGAGATCAGGGACGTGCTGACGTGGAAGGGGGAAACCCGAAAGGTCCATGAGCACGCACTGCACCTGCAGTGCCCGTTCCGGCTCGACGATCCAAGCGGCACGCTGCTCGCTTCCCATGACGTGTACTACCCGGCGATCGATCCGTTATCCGGAGAGGCCGGGTTCGGGTGGGACCGCCAGGGCGCGAACTACTTCGACGTGCAAGCGGATTCGGTACGCGCCTCGCTCGATTCGAATCTGTACGTAGTGGAGAATGTGCGAGCCGATCGGCACGGCGGGCTGCGAGTACTCATGTCCGGCGAACTGGCGCTGAACGTGTTCCCGACAACTTCCTTCCGCCAGGAACATTGGCGATACTTCCGGCCGTATCGAGACGAGGACCATCTCGTCGTATTCGACGTGTTGAGCCACTAGGCCGGGCGCAGGCCGTCTGCGGAGGTCAGGTGTGGTAGTAGTGAGGTAGTGATGTCCGCAGGTCACACGCGCACAGTCGATGTCGTGGTCGTCGGCGCCGGGTTGTCCGGCCTGGCCGCCGCGCGGAGGTTGACCGACCGGGGGCTGTCGGTCGCCGTACTCGAGGCCGGACCACGCGTCGGTGGACGCACGCTGACCGGCCGGGCGGGGGATGTCCTGGTGGACGAGGGAGCCACACTCGTCTACCCCGCCCACCACAACGTCTTTCGGCTCGCACGGGTGCTCGGCGTCGACATGTTCGAGAGCAGCGTCGACGGACGCTTCCTGCTCTACACCGACGGCGCCGCACACAGTTTCCGATTCGGCAATTCGCGCGGCATGAAGCTGTTCGGCATCCCGGCGCTGCGCCCTCTGCTTCGCATCACCCTCCGCCTCGCGGCGCGCTGGACGACGCTTCCCCTGCCGCCCGATGCCATAATCCAACTGCTGCACGTCATTTCGGCGCTGGACGAACTCGCGGCGACGGTCCCACCCGAGGCGCCGTGGACCGCACCCGAGGCCGACGACCTCGATCGCCGCACCTTCGGCTCCTGGCTGCGCGAACAGATGCCCGCACCCCAGGCGCGCCGGTTGTTCGAGGCGAATGTCGCCGGGTATCTGCCCGAATCCACTTCTCTGCTCTACGCCCTGCACTTCCTGCGCACCTGGGACGGCGTCGGCAACCTCGTCGCCGGACCCGCCCGGTTGTACCGATTCCGCGGCGGCGCCCAGGAATTGCCGCGCGCACTGGCCGCGGCGCTGGGTGATCGAGTGACGCTCGCCAGTCCGGTGCGGGAAATCGCCCAGCACCCGACGGGGGTCGTGGTGCGTTGCGCCGACACCGAATTCGTGGCGAACCGAGTGATCGTCGCGATCGGCCCTTCCGGCGTCCGAGACCTGCACTTCGATCCCCCACTACCCGCCGACCGCGTCACGCTGCAGAACGCCTGGCAGCCGGTACACGGCCGCAAGATCAATATCGTCTACTCCGAACCGTTCTGGCGACGGTCCGGACGGTCGGGCGCGGCACTCACCGACCTCGACGCCGTCCCCGGCCTGCTCGACGCGTCACCACCGGACGGGCGCGCGGGCGTCCTGGCCGGCTACCTCCCCGCAGACCGCGGCCCCACCGACCCCGCCGAACGCCGCCGCACGGTCCTCGCCGTATGCGCGGCACTGTTCGGCCCGCGCGCGGCCACTCCCCTCCACTACCTCGAAAAGAACTGGCAGGACGAGCCCTACGCCCACGGCTGCGAGGGCGGCCTCGCCACCGGCGCCCTCACCACCGCCCGCCGCCTCCCGAAAACCCCGGTGGGCCGCATCCACTGGGCGGGCGTCGAAACCGCCGACACCTGGCAGGGTTTCCTCAGCGGCGCCATCCAGGCAGGTGAACGCGCCGCCGACGAGGTCCTCGAATAGAGTGCTCGCGTGGCTGTAACCACGAAAGGACACACCGCGATTCGATCGGGCGGCATCGATCCGGGACGTCGCGCGCTCCTGAGTGCCGCGCTACTGGTCCCACTGGCCGCCTGCACGAAGGCGCCGACGGCCTCTCCCCCCGGCACCGCACCACCACCGGTATCGGATCCGGCCGCTCATTTCGCCGAGATGGAACGGAAATTCGATGCCCGCCTGGGGATATTCGCCGTCGCGACCGGAACGGGAAACACTCTCGCCTATCGCGCGGACGAGCGCTTCGCCTTCTGCTCCACCTTCAAGGCCCTGGCCGCGGCCGCGGTGCTGTCCCGAAATCCATTGTCACATTTGGATACCCGGGTGACATTCACCCGCGACGACATCCGCTCCATTTCACCGATCACCCAGACCCGTGTCGACTCCGGGATGACGATCGGTGAACTGTGCGACGCCGCGGTCCGTTACAGCGACGGCACCGCGGGCAACCTGCTGCTCGACGATATCGGCGGCACGGCCGGACTCACCGACTACCTGCGCAGTCTCGGCGACCGGGTCGGCCGCATGGACCACTACGAGCCCGAACTCAACAGAGTCGCTCCGGGCGACGAGGCCGACACCACGACCCCGCGTGCGATCGCCGCCGATTACCGCGCGCTGATCCTGGGCTCGGCTCTCCCGGACGACAAACGGGCACTGCTCACGGACTGGCTCCGGCGCAACGTCACCGGCTCGAAACGAATCAGAGCCGCCACCCCCGAGAAATGGTCGGTCGCCGACAAGACCGGCACCGGCGACTACGGCCGGGCAAACGACATCGCCATCGTCTGGCCCCCGACCGGTGCCCCACTGGTCCTGGCGATCATGTCCGACCGCCCCGGCGGCTACGACGCCCCACCCAGCGACGACCTGATAGCCGAATCCGCACGCCACATCTTCACCACCCTGACCTGATGCCTGCCGGATAATCGGCCGGTATGAAGGCCCATCGCAAAATCCCGGTCGACATGCTGAGTGGACCGGGAGTGCCGGGGCGTGAGGATGAGGTGCCGCTGTTGCACTTCGATCTGACCGCCGACGAGACGCGCCGGCTCTTGGCCGACCCTCTGCGCTTTGTGAACGAGAACCTCGATCTCACCGCCGAACAGCGGTCCTATGTGGTCATCGACGACACCCTCACGGCCCAGGTGTCCGAGTACGTCTGGACGCAGGACAAGGGGTGGCTGCCTGCGGTCCCCGCCGCCATGACTGTGCTTCCGCCGGACGGCGGCGCGGACGGTGGCGTCCCGCACCATCCGACCTGCGCTCATTTCGGCAGCAACATCATCAACATTCACGGGCACCCACCGGAGCATTCGGGCCCGGACATCGAACACGGGTGAATCAGAGTTCGGCCAGGGTCATCCCGCACAGCGACGGGTTCAGGTGGACCAGTTCGCGGTCGATTCCGTCGGCGAGATTCACCTCCCGGATGGAACCGCCCGTGTCGCAGACGTAATACGTGATGCCGTCGGGAGTGGTCAGGCCGATGGGGTCTTTGTAACCGTGGGAACAGACTTCGGGGGCGCCGACCCGGGGGGCGATCGTGGCACGGTTGAGGGTGTTGCCCGCGGATCCGACGCCGCGCTCGGTCCACGCCAACGAACCGCGGCCGTCGAGATGCAGGTCGATGGGCTGAGGGAGTCGGGCAAACAGCAGGTCGATGTCGTCGCGGTCGGCGGCCGTTCGCCCGGATGGAGTGTCGATGGGCGCCCGGAAGATTCGGCCTTCCGCCGCGGTGGTCGAGCCCTTTTGTGTCCAGTAGACCAGGCGGTTGCGGGGATCGATGGCGATGCCGACGCAATGGTTCCGGCTGTCGCGGGCGGCCTCGTCACCGGTAGCCACGACGACGAGGGGCTCGAGGTGGGATCCGTCCAGATCGCAGCGGAGCACCTGCATGCCTTCGCGGTCGCACCAGTAGAGCTTGCCCTCGGCGAAGTCGGCCGTCAGTTGCTTGCCGGTGGTGAAACCGCCCCGGGGAACGATGGTCCGGCGGTTGCGGCCGTCGAAGTCGACACGTTCGAGCGAGCCGCTACGGCCGAAGTTGGTTATCTCCCCGCCTTCGGGCTGCCCGGGGTCCGGCGTGCCCATATTCGTCCAGTAGATGTGGCCGCGTCGTTGATCGACGACGATGCCGTCCGGGTATTCGTCGAGGCCGTCGGCCACGGTCCGCACCCGCGAACCATCCAGGGACACCGCCTGAATCAGTCCCTCGACGATATTGAGAACCAAGAGCTCGGTCATGAGTGAACCTCCTCGCACCGCCGAGCTTTCGGCGTCGCGGAGTAGTCCGAATAAAATCCCGCGCCGATCACGGCAACCGGCCGGTCGAGGTAGTCCTGCGGAAGGTTCATGACGACTCCCGGAGTGTAGACGTTGCTCCCTATTTTCAGAACTTGCGGATCCAGCTGCACGGATCAATTGGTGGAATCCAAGACAGATTATCGACCAGTTGGCGAATATGCGAACCTCGTTATCCGATTTTCTGGGCGATCGCCCGCGAATCCGCAGGACATGATTCGGCGACCCGACTCGACCGAGCCGAACGCGCGCTGGGTCATTCTGTTCACCGATCGGCCACCTTGACACAGAGTTCGGTGCCGCCGTGCAGCGGCAGCGTTACCGACAGGAAGCCGTTGGCCGGATCGCGGATGTAGGCAAGAAAATCCGGCTCGGCATTGTCGTTCATGACGTAAGCCCCGATGCGCAGTTGCGGCGCGATGATCTCGATGACCTCGCGGGCGAGCGACGGTTCGACGCCGACCCACCCATCGATCAGCGCGAAGTCGACCGGACCGCCGAGGTCACGCAACGTCGCGCGAGCATCGCCCGCACGGATGTCGACGTAGTCGGCGAGTCCGGCATCGGCGAGATTGCGCCGCGCGGCAGCGATTTTGGCGGGCACGATCTCCGATCCGATCACCGTCCCTCCCCCGTTGTCGCGCACGGCGGCCGCGGCGTAGAGCGTCGACATGCCGACGGAGGTGGCGAACTCGACGGTCCGTGTGGCGCCGATGCCGCGGCACAGCAGGTAGATCAGGTCGCCCTGGTCCGGAGAGATCGAGAAGCCCCACTCGCTGTAGTCGTGCGGATCGCGCTCCTGGCCGATGCGTGGGTCGTCGACCGGAAACTGTTGTGCCGCAGCAAGCTTCTCGATGACGGTGTTGACCGCGGGGTCGCGAAGGGGTCGGTGGCTGTCGTCGGCCATGATCGGGTCTCCTGAAACACGTTGCGGTCCAAGGTAAATGACCTGCCGCGCCGCCGCACGTGGCTAGGCAGTAAGGTCAGGCTAATCCGGCTGATCGACGGCATGTGGCCAACCATGACCGCGAAACGGCCAACCTTTGTGCGGTAAGGAGCGAACGCGTGAACGCCGAAGGACTTCCATTGCTGGTCGTGACCCACTCACAGCTCGATCGAGGCACCCGGTTGGCCTACCACCACCATCCCCATCACCTGATCGTGTGGGAGACAGGTGCGACCGTGACCGTGCGCACCGACGGCCGGGACTGGCTCGTACCGCCGACTCACGGCCTCTGGATACCCGCCGCGACGCCGCACGCCGTGGACGTGCTCCACCCCGGAGGTTCCTGCGTCGTCGCCGTCGATGCCCGCTGCCCGATCTCCTGGACCGAACCCACCGGCGTCCTGATCACCCCCCTGATCCGCGAACTGATCACCTACCTCCACACCCACCCGGCTCCCCACCGCACCCGAACCCGCGTCGAGTCGGTCCTGCTCGACCTGCTCGAACCCACCCCCAGCACAAGCCTTCACGTGCCGCTGCCGGCCGACCCTCGCCTCCGCACCATCGCCGACGCACTGATCGCCGATCCGGCCGACCAGCGCGACCTCGCCGCCTGGGGCCACGAGGTCGGCGCCGGCGTGCGCACGCTGACCCGCCTGTTCTCCGCCGAAACCGGAATGACGTTCGGACGCTGGCGCACCCACGTCCGCATCCGGGCGGCCCTGACCCTCCTCGCCCGCGGCACCTCCATCGGCGCCACCGCCCGCGCCGTCGGCTACGGCAAACCCGGCGCCTTCAGCGACGCGTTCCACCGCGTCACCGGCCGAGCTCCGAGCATCTACCACCCGAACCGGCAGCGCTGATCAGGGAATGATCGACGGGGCTAGTCCTGTCTGCGGTGTGGCACGAACTCCAGGGTCAGCAGGGCCGCCGCGGTGAAGACGATTTCGCGCCAGCGGATCAGGACGAAGCGCTGGTCGGCGAAGGAGTTGAATTTGCGCAGGAAGCGGTACAGGGATTCGAGGCGGATCATCGGATCCAGCATTCGCGCCAGCACGTAGAGCGCCTGCCTGGTGCGGGTGCGCTGCTTGTCGCTGTACAGCTCCGGGAAGGCGGCGAAGGCCAGCGAGATCCGCTGCACGCCCTTGTCGCGGGCGTAATCGACCAAGTCGACGATCATGCGTTCGTCCAGGCCGTTGGGGGCGTCCTTGCGGCGCCACGGAACGTCCAGGCTCAGTTCGCTGCCGTGGTTGGAGGCGCCGTAGCGCTGGAAGCCCACCACCCGGCCGTCGGCGTCGCGGGCGAGCACGACCAGCATGCCCGGGTTACGGCCGTCGAGCAGGTGGTCCAGGATCATCGAGAAGCCGCGGGTCTGCCGCCCCGTCCCCCACTCGTCGACGATGTCGTACAGCGTGGCGCGCAGCTGCGGATCCAGCTCGCGCTCGTAGCGGACCTCGGTGGTGACCCCGAAGTTGCGGGTGCGGCTGACCGCCTGGCGCAGATTGCGGTACTTGCGGCCCACCATGTCGAAGCCGTCGACATCGATCACCACGTCGCGGCCGATCGGAATGGCGTGCAGCCCCTGGTGATCCACCGCACGCGTGCGCCACAGCTCGGTCACCTCGGGGCTGGCGCCCAGGACCGCGATCCGCCAGCCGTGGCTGCCCGCGAACTCGGAGAATTCGTGGATCAGCGTGGCGAAGTCGGCCCGCTCCCCGATCGGGTCACCGGCCACCACCGCAATGCCGAAGCGGGTGCGGTAGCCCAGGGCCGCCGTGGAATTCGCGTTGAAGAAGTAGGTTTTCGCCGAATGCAGCGCGAACGGCGCCAGCGGATCGGCGACCGTCCGGTCGACCAGGGCCGCCACCCGGAAGCGCTGTTCGGGCTGGGCGCGCGAGCCCTGCGGCAGCATCAGGATGAACCCGGTCGACGCCAGGCAGACGAAGCCGATGCCCGCATGATCGCCGCGATAGGCGATATTGGAGACGCCGAGCACGACGATCGCGACAGTGAAGTGCGGCAAGGTGATCGGACGCCGCAGATGCAGTCCACGCGCCACACCGAGCCCCGCAATCGACACCGCGACGAACCACCCGTGGTCCACCCCATGCTGGGCGGCCCGATCGGCGGCGTACAGCAGCACGACACCGACCAGCAGCAGCACTGTGATCAGCGGCACCCGCACGGCGCGTGTAGGCGACAGCGCCGCCTGTCTGTAGGTCCGCGAGCGCGTGACAGCCGAATTCAGCTCAGCCATCTCACCGCTCCCGGCGGGCTCGAGCGCCCGCAATCCGGCTCGCCATGGTCGTCCTCCCGATGGTCGCGTACCAACGACACACTATGCGGAACGCGGGTTCCGGGTATTCACCACCCCGGCCACCGCCCGCCGCAGTGCCAACAACCTCGGCGGCCCTGCATGTGCTTCCAAATGACAGTTAACCGATATCGCGCTGACCTTGTTCCACGCAATCAGATTTTATGGCCGAGCTGCGCTCGGCAGGTTTGCGGCGCCCTGAGGCGCAAACCGTACGTGGTTGCCTGCTAGGCGTCTCCGCCGAACACTCGCTCCACGACCGTCTTCGCCCGCCTCGTCACGCGCATGTAGTGGTCCAGGAATTCGCTGCCGTCGTCGTTCGGCCACCCGGCCACCCGGGCGACCGCCGACAGCAACCGGCCCGGCCCCGGCAGCTGGTCGGCCGGTTTTCCGCGGACCAGGACCAGGGCGTTGCGGGCCTTGGTGGCGGTCAGCCAGGCGTCGCGCAGCAGGGCGACGTCCTCGGCGTCGAGCAGTTCGGCCCGTTCGATCGCGTCCAGGGTTTCCAGCGTGGAGGTGTTGTGCAGCTCCGGCACCTCGTGGGCGTAGCGCAACTGCATCAGCTGCACCGTCCACTCGATATCGGCGAGCCCACCGCGGCCGAGTTTGGTGTGGGTGGCGGGGTTGGCGCCGCGCGGCAACCGCTCGGAATCCACCCGGGCCTTGATCCGCCGGATCTCGCGCACCGCGTCGGCCGACACACCGCCCTGCGGGTAGCGCACCTTGTCGACCATGTGCAGGAACCGCACGCCCAGCGCCTGATCACCGGCGACCTGATGGGCCCGCAGCAGCGCCTGCACCTCCCACGGCTGGGCCCACTGCTGGTAGTAGGCGTCGTAGGCGGCCAGCGTGCGCACCAGGGCCCCGTTACGGCCCTCGGGGCGCAGGCCCGCGTCGACCTGCAGCGGCGGGTCGGTGCTCGGCGCGCCCAGCAGCCGCTGCACCTGTTCGGCGACGCCGATGGCCCACTTCACGGCCACCGTCTCGTCCTCGCCGGGCCGTGGATCGCAGACGAACAGCACATCGGCGTCGGAACCGTAGCCCAGCTCCATACCGCCGAGCCTGCCCATGCCGATCACCGCCAGCTCGGCCGGAGCCGGTCGGCCCTGGTCGAGCTCGCCCGCCCGGATGACCGCCTGCAGCGCGGCCTCGAGCACCGCCACCCACACCCACGACAGCGCCCGGCACACCTGCGGCACATCCAGCATCCCGAGCACATCGGCGGAGGCGACCCGGGCCAGTTCGTGGCGGCGCAGCGACCGCGCGGTGGCCACCGCCCGCTTCGGATCGTCGTAGCGCGCCGATCCGGCGAGGATGCCCTCCCGCACCTGATCCGGCTGCGTCGCCAACAGCAGCGGGCCGTCGGGCCCGTCGGCGAACATCCGGATGGTCTCCGGGGCGTTGATCAGCAGATCCGGCAGATAGGCCGAGGAGCCGAGCACGATCATCAGCCGCTGCGCGATGGCACCCTCGTCGCGCAGCTCGCGCAGGAACCAGATCTGATCGTCCAGCCCCTCGGAGACCCGCCGATACGCCAGCAGACCGGCGTCCGGGTTCGGGGTCTCCCCCAGCCATTCCAGCAGCGTCGGCAGCAGTAACGCCTGGATGCGGCCCTTGCGGCCGACCTCGCCGGTGAGCGCCTTGAGGTGGCCGAGCGCGTTCTCCGGGGCCGCATAACCCAGCGCGGCGAGCTGTCGCACGGCCGCCTCGGGACTCAGCCGCAGCGCATCGGCGTCCAGCCGGGCCACCGACTCGAGCAGCGGGCGGTAGAACAGCTTGGCGTGCAGGCGGCGCACCCGCATGGTGTTGCGTTTGATCTCGCTGCGCAGCACACCGACCGCGTCCTGGCGGCCGTCGGGACGCATGTGCGCGGCCCGCGCCAGCCACCGCATCCCCTCCTCGTCGTCGGCGGCGGGCAGGGTGTGGGTGCGCTTGAGCCGCTGCAGCTGCAGCCGGTGCTCGAGCAGGCGCAGGAATTCGTAGGAGGCGGTGAGGTTGGCGGCATCGTCGCGGCCCACGTAGCCACCGGCCGCCAGCGCGGTCAGCGCCTCCACCGTGCCCTGGACGTGCAGCGATTCGTCGGCCTTACCGTGCACCAATTGCAGCAGCTGCACGGCGAATTCGACGTCGCGCAGGCTGCCGTGGCCCAGTTTCAGTTCCCGCTCGCGCAGGTCCGCGGGCACCAGATCCTCCACCCGGCGGCGCATGGCCTGCACGTCCACGACGAAATCGGGCCGCTCCGAGGCGGCCCAGACCATCGGCATGAGCGCGTCGCGATACTGCTCGCCCAGTTCCAGATCGCCGGTGGCCGGGCGCATCTTCAACAGCGCCTGGAACTCCCAGGTGCGCGCCCACCGCTTGTAGTAGGTGATATGCGATTCCAGCGTGCGCACCAGGGCACCGGCCTTGCCCTCGGGCCGCAGCGCGGCATCGACCTCGAAGAAGGCGTTACCGGCCACGGTCATCAGCTCGGCGGCCAACCGCGTCGCGGTGGTGTCGGCGGGTTCGGCGACGAACACGATGTCCACATCGGATACGTAATTCAATTCGCACGCACCGCATTTGCCCATGGCCACCACGGCGAGGCGCACCGGGACCGGGCGGTCCGGGCAGACGCGGGCCACCGCGACCGCCAGCGCCGCGGTCAGCGCCGCATCGGCCAGATCGGTCAGGTGCCTACCCACCTGCTGATAGCGCAGCACCGGCTCGTTCTCGACGGTGGCGGCCAGATCGTGGGCCGCCAGCAACATGAGCTGATCGCGATACCGCTTGCGCAGCAATGCGATAGCTTCCGGGCCCGCGATTCCGGCACGATAGAGCATGGGCCCGGCGCACGAGCCGTCCTCGGGCTGGGCCTGCACCGCCGCGAGCAGATCGGTGCTCAGCTCATCGCGTTTGGGCAGGTCCGCGCGGCGCAGCAGCTGCCAGCACTCGGGGTCGGCCACCAGATGATCCCCGAACGCGCTCGAGGAACCGATCAGCGCGAACAACCGACCGCGCAGCGAGATGTCGGTGCGCAGCGCCGAATCCAGTGCGGCCCAATCCGACCCGAGCCGCTCCCGCAGCCGCATCAGCGTCAGCAGCGCCAGATCGGCATCGGGTGACCGCGACAATGCCCACAGCAGCGGAATACTTTCGACGTTGTCCCACGCCAACTCTCGCAGCGAATCGGCGGCCGTCGGTTCGAGCAGGCCCAGCCTGCCGGCACCGGGAACCGCGGGACGGGCAGTCGGTGGCCGTACCATGCTCTCAACCTACATCGTGGCCTCGACCGCCGGGCCCGCGTGTCCGCGTATCGGAGAGATTGTTCTCACTTCGTGGCCCGGTTACAGGTCCAGGTACTCCTGCAGCTCGTACTGGGTGATCTGGGCCCGGTAACCCGCCCACTCGCGGCGCTTGTTACGCAGGAAGAAGTCGAAGACGTGCTCGCCGAGGGTCTCGGCGACCAGCTCCGAGCGTTCCATCGCCTTCAGCGCCTCGTCGAGGCTGGCGGGCAGCTCGCGGAAGCCCATCGCGCGGCGCTCGGCGGCGGTCAGCGACCACACGTCGTCCTCGGCCTCCGGCGGCAGCGTGTAGCCCTTCTCGATACCGCGCAGGCCCGCGGCCAGCAGCACCGCGAAGGTCAGATAGGGGTTGCACGCCGAATCAGGGCTGCGGATCTCGACCCGGCGCGAGGACTGCTTGTTCGGCGTGTACATCGGAACCCGAACCAGCGCAGAGCGATTCGAGCGGCCCCAGGACGCCGCCGTGGGCGCCTCGCCGCCGTGCACCAGCCGCTTGTAGGAGTTGACCCACTGGTTGGTGACGGCGCTGATCTCGTTGGCGTGCTCCAGGATTCCCGCGATGAACGCGCGCGCGGTCTCCGACAGGTTGATCGGGTCGTCGGGATCGGCGAAGGCGTTCTGCTCACCCTCGAACAGGCTCATATGGGTGTGCATGGCCGAACCCGGGTGCTCGGCAAAGGGCTTGGGCATGAACGTCGCCCGCACACCCTCGTCGATGGCCACCTCCTTGATGAGGTAGCGGAAGGTCATCACGTTGTCGGCCATCGACAGCGCATCGGCATAGCGCAGATCGATCTCCTGCTGGCCGGGCGCACCCTCGTGGTGGCTGAACTCCACCGAGATGCCCATCGACTCGAGCGCGTCGATGGCGTGACGGCGGAAGTTCGGCGCCTCGTCGTGGACCGCCTGATCGAAGAAGCCGCCCTTGTCCACCGGCACCGGATTGCCGTTTTCCAGGGCCGACTTCACCAGGAAGAACTCGATCTCCGGATGCACATAGCAGCTGAAGCCCAGGTCACCGGCCTTGTTCAGCTGCCGCCGCAGCACGTGCCGGGGGTCGGCCCACGACGGGGAGCCGTCCGGCATGGCGATATCGCAGAACATGCGCGCCGAATGCTGGTGCCCCTTGCTGGTCGACCACGGCAGCACCTGGAAGGTCGACGGGTCGGGCTTGGCCACCATATCGGCCTCCGACACCCGGGCGAAGCCTTCGATGGCCGAGCCGTCGAAGCCGATGCCCTCCTCGAAGGCGCCCTCCAGCTCGGCGGGAGCGATCGCAACCGACTTGAGATACCCCAAGACATCCGTGAACCAGAGCCGTACGAAGCGGATGTCCCGCTCCTCGAGCGTCCGCAGCACGAATTCTTTCTGGCGATCCATGCCCGCGAGCGTAGGCATACGGCGTTAAATCCGTGTTACGTAAGCAAAGCTCGCCCGTCATCCCGGCGTGGTCCCGGCCAAAAGCAGGCCGGGAACAGTGAAGACGCTCGCCGGGAACAGTGAAGACGCTCGCCGGGAACAGTGAAGACGCTCGCCGGGAACAGTGAAGAGGGCACGTCGGGAGGATGGCGGTGGCTACCCGCAGGTGAGACCGGCGGGCGGTTCCTTCAGGTCGGTCAGGTATTCGAAGACGGCGTTGTCGACGCATTGGGAGCCGCCCGAGAGGAAGGCCGTGTGGCGGGTGCCCTTGTTGGTGATCAGGGCCGCGCCGAGGTCTTTGGCCAGGTCGACGCCCGCCTGGTACGGCGTGGCCGGGTCGGCGGTGGTGGAGATGACCACGGTCTTGGGCAGGCCGGAGACCGAAAGGTCATGGGGGCCACCGGTATTGGGCACCGGCCAGAAAGCGCACATCTCCAGCGGGGCGTGACCGCTGCCGTGGCCGTCGTCGAGGAACGGGGCGACCTTGCGGATCTCGGCGTCCTCCTTGTCGGTCGCGGCCCGGTCCTTGATGGCCGGATCGTCGACGCAGTGGATCGACAGGAAGGCGTCCTGGGAGTTGTCGTAGCTGCCGTCGGAGCGCCGCCCGTTGTAGAGGTCGGCCAGCTTCAGCAGGATGTCGCCCTTGCCCTCGGCGACCTGGCTCAGCCCGGCGCTGAGCAGATCCCAGTTGTCCTCGGCGTACAGCGTGTTCTGCACGCCGGTGATCGCATCGCCGTAGGTCAGGCCCCGGCCGTCCTTGGTGGTCGCCGGACGGTCCCACAGCGGCGCCATCAGCGCCCGGAACCGCGCCACCGCCTGGGCCGGGTCGGTGCCAAGCGGACAGTCCGGTTTGCTCGTGCAATCGGCGGCGTAGGCGTCGAAGGCCTTCTGGAATCCGGCCGCCTGCTCGATCGACTCCTGTTCGGGTTGCTGCTCCGGATCGAGCGCACCGTCGAGGACCAGCGCACGGACCCGGTCGGGGAACTTCTCGGCATAGCTGTAGCCGAGGCGGGTGCCGTAGGAGTACCCGACGTAGTTGAGTTTGTCGTCACCCAGCACCGCCCGGATCACGTCCATGTCCTGCACCACCTCGCGGGTGCCGACGTGGGCCAGGAATTCGGGGCCGGTGCGTTCGCTGCAGCGCGCGGCGAACTGCTTGTCCTCGTTCTCGGCGGCCGCGATGCCCTCGGGCGAATTGTCCTTGGGCGGTTCGGCCCGTTCCTTATCCCATTCCTCGGCCGTCAGGCATTTGATCGCCGGGAGGGAGGCACCCACGCCGCGCGGATCGAATCCGACCCGGTCGAAGCGCTCGGCCAGCGGGGTGTCCTTGCCCTGCTGCGCCATCCACAACCCCGACTGGCCCGGACCACCCGGGTTGAACAGCAGCGATCCGATGCGCTGCCCGGTGGCCTTGATGCGCGAGAGCGCGATCTGCGCGGTGTTGCCCTCGGGTTTGGCGTAATCGACCGGCACGGTGATCCGGGTGCACTCGGCCTCGGACGGGAACCGGTCGGAGGGATCGCCGGTGAACCCGGTGCAGCTGCCCCACTGCGGTGTCTGTTTGTAGAACTTGTCCAGCGCCGCGGGCGTCGGTGTGGGCGCCGACGACGGGGCGGGTTCCTCCTTGCCGGAGGTGGTGCAGGCGGCGGCTACACACGTCAGTGCCACCAGGACGGCGACACGACCGGAACGCAACAACGACATGGTCCGATCCTGCCATCCCCGCCCGTGTGACGAATTGCATGGGCCGAACGCCTTAATCGCCGGATCGGCCCGGTGCAGACTGGACAGGTCAGAACATCCCGGGGACCCGTTCGGGCCTCGAGGCGACAACGAAAGGGACGATGATGTCCGATCAGGAAACCCCTGCCTACGGTGCCGCACCGAAAACTTCCCGGCGGAAGACTCGAGTACAGCATCTGCAGCAGATGAAGGCCGCGGGCGAGAAATGGGCGATGCTGACCGCCTACGACTACTCCACGGCGAAATTGTTCGAAGAGGCCGGTATTCCGGTCCTGCTGGTCGGCGATTCGGCGGCCAATGTGGTGTACGGCTACGACACGACCGTGCCGATCTCGCTGGACGAGCTGATTCCGCTGGTCCGTGGCGTCGTTCGGGGCGCCCCGCATGCGCTGGTGGTCGCCGATCTGCCGTTCGGCAGCTACGAGGCCTCCCCCGAGCAGGCGCTCACCAATGCCGTGCGACTGATGAAGGAGGGCGGCGCACAGGCGGTGAAACTCGAAGGCGGCGAACGGGTTTCGGAGCAGATCGCGACGCTCACCAGGGCCGGCATCCCGGTCATGGCCCATATCGGGTTCACCCCGCAGAGCGTCAACACCCTCGGCGGCTATCGGGTGCAGGGCCGCGGCGACGGCGCCGAACAGCTCATCGCCGACGCCATCGCGGTGCAGGAAGCCGGGGCGTTCGCGGTGGTCATGGAGATGGTTCCCGCCGAGCTGGCCGCCCAGGCCACCCGCAAGCTGACCATCCCCACCGTCGGCATCGGCGCCGGCGCCGACTGCGACGCCCAGGTGCTGGTCTGGCAGGACATGGCCGCCTACACCAGCGGCAAGACCGCCAAGTTCGTCAAGCACTTCACCCAACTCGGCGACCAGCTCCGCAGCGCCGCGGCAGCCTACGCCGACGAGGTCCGCCGCGGCACCTTCCCGAGCCAGGAACACACCTTCTGAGCCGGTGACGCCCCTGCCGGGGTGAGGCCGATGTCCGTGCCGGTTTCTCTGCTCGACCAGCCGCTGGAACCGCTGGTGGGCTGGGCCGCGCGGGAATTGGCGGCGCAGGGCATCGCGGTGTGCGGTGCCGCCGAGGAGATGCGGCGGCGGGACTGGACGCTGCTGGCTCGCATACCCACCGATATCGGACCGGTGTGGGCGAAGGCGAGTTCTCGCGCCTTCGCCCACGAAGGGCCACTGCTGCAGACGCTGGCTCGGCTCGCCCCGGGCAGTGTCCTCGAACCCCTTGCGGTGCATCGGGACAACGGGTGGCTGGTGAGCCCGGACGGTGGTGCGACGCTGCCCGAGGACCCCTCCGAACGGCATCTCATCGACGGTGCCGCCGCGGTCGTGCGGCCCGATCCGGACCGGTGGCGCGGCATCCTGCGATCGTATGCGGCTCTGCAGCACCGGCTTTCGGCGCACCTCGGCGAGTTGCGCGGCGCGGGCGTACCCGTCCTGCCACCGGGCCGGTTGATCACCGTCTACCGCCGTTTCGAACACCGCGCTCCGGGCCTCGGACCCGCCATCGAGCGCGCGGCGGCCGAGCTGGCCGCCTTCGGCCGCCTCAGCCTCGAACACAACGACCTGCATCCGCGGCACGTCTTCGACTCCACCACAACCCTTTTCGACTGGGGAGATGCGTTGATCACGCATCCGTTCCTGTCCATCCGCACGTTGCGCGACCCCCTGCGTGCGGCGTATTTCGACCAGTGGCGTGCGGTGAGCACGGTGACCGCCGGCGAGATCGCGCTCGCCGAGTGCCTCGCCCCGCTCACCGCATTACACCCCTTCGTCGCGCTCGACGCGTGGCCCGATGGGGCGTCGGACCGCCTCGCCCCCTTCGTCGACACCCTGCTCGGCCAACTGCGCGCCGCCCTCACCGGCTGAGGCCGCGCAGCTCGGGAATCGGCCGGGTCGTCGCCACGGCGGGAGACGTCGGCTGCAAATCAGTGGCAGACTCGGAAGCCGACGGAGCACGAAACGAGCAAAGGGAACAGATGTCGCAGAGCCGTTGGATGACTCGCGGGGCGCTGGGTGCCGCCGGTGTGGTGGCCGCCGCGCTGATCGCCGGATGCGGGGGTGGTACGACCGGATCACCGACACCCGCCGGATCCAGCGGATCGGTCACGTCCACGGCACATCCGAGCGGGTCGGCGGCGCCGTCGAGCGG
Source organism: Nocardia transvalensis (assembly GCF_015477765.1). Taxonomy (GTDB): domain Bacteria; phylum Actinomycetota; class Actinomycetes; order Mycobacteriales; family Mycobacteriaceae; genus Nocardia; species Nocardia transvalensis_A. The sequence continues at coordinate 503,540 of NZ_JADLQQ010000005.1, forward strand.
GGCGAGGCCGGGCCCGGTGCAGATCACCGACGAGGCCGGCAAGCAGCTCTGCGAGGCCCTCCAACCGCAGCTGTCGGACTGGCGGGTGCAGGGACCGACGCTGGGCCGGGCCGCGCTGAACATCACCATCCACGAATGGGCGGCGAAGAACGGCGGCATCAACCTGCAGGTGCTCGCCGACAAGCCGGTCGTCGACCGCATCACCACCAAGAACTGCCCGGACGTCCGCACCCAGGCGCTGCAGGCGCTGGAGCTGCAGGACCTCGCCTCGGGGATCGCGTTCTGATGCGTCAGCTGTACCCACCCCTCGACCCGCACCGCGACGGCATGCTGGACGTCGGCGACGGCCAGCACATCTACTGGGAGGAAAGCGGTAACCCCGCCGGCAAGCCGGTGGTGTTCCTGCACGGCGGCCCCGGCGGCGGCACCGCCCCCTACCATCGGCAGTTCTTCGACCCGCAGGCCTATCGGATCGTCCTGTTCGATCAGCGCGGTTGCGGCCGATCCACACCGCATATCGCCGACGGCGCCAGCCTGGACACCAACACCACCTGGCATCTGGTGGCCGATATGGAGAAACTGCGCACACACCTGGGCATCGACCGGTGGCAGGTCTTCGGTGGCTCGTGGGGTTCGACGCTGGCGCTGTCGTATGCGCAGACCCATCCCGACCGCGTCACCGAATTGGTGCTGCGGGGGATATTCCTGTTGCGCCGCAAGGAGATCGACTGGTACTACAACGGCTCCGCCGGGTACGTGTACCCTGACGAATGGGTCAAATTCTTGGCGCCAGTGCCGGAATCCGAGCGCCGAGGAGATCTGGTGAGCGTCTATCACCGGCTGCTGCACTCCTCCGACCCCGACGTCGTCACCGCCGCGGCCGTGGCCTGGTCGACGTGGGAGGGGGCGACGAGTTCGCTGCTGCCGCAACCGGATCGGGTCGCCGAAACCGCCGAACCACGTTTCGCGCTCGCATTCGCCCGGATCGAGAACCACTACTTCGTCAACGGCGGATTCCTCGACGAGGGCCAGCTGCTGCGCGATATCGACCGCATAGCCCATATTCCCGGCGTGATCGTGCAGGGCCGCCACGACATCGTGTGCCCGGCCGTCAGCGCCTGGGATCTGCATCAGGCCTGGCCGAATTCGGTGCTGCACCTCGTCGACGACGCCGGTCATTCCGCCAGCGAGCCGGGGATCACCCACCATCTGATCGAAGCCACCGACAAGTTCCGGGACAGCTGATGGTCACCGCAGCCGGTCCCGCCCTCGTCGCAGCCGTGGCCGACGATCTGGACCGGCTGCTGTCGGCCGAGCCCGACGTGCGCGCGGACCGCCCGGATGCGGTGCACAGCATGCGAGTGGCGACCCGACGGCTGCGCAGCGTGCTGAAGTCGTATCGAAAGATGTTCCACCGCAAGCCGATCGACGAGATCCGCGACGAATTGCGCTGGCTGGCCGGACTGCTCGGGGTGGCGCGCGATGCCGAGGTGCGCGCGGAGCGGTTCGCGGCGCTGGCCCAGGAGCAGCCGCCGGAACAGCGCCGCATCGGCAGGCGGCTGGCGTCGATCGAACGAGGCAAATACACCCGTGCGCACAAGGCGGTGCTGCGCGCCCTCGACGGGGAGCGCTACGCCGCACTGCGCGAGCGGCTGCTGGATTTGCGCTTCGATCCGCCCCTGCGGTCGCACCGCGCAGAGAAAGGGGCCGACGACGTCTTTTCCACGGTGTTGCGCAAGGACTTCCGGCGCCTGCGCCGCCTGGCGCGCGCCGAGCCCGACGTTCCCGAGGACGAACGGATCGAGCATCTGCACGAGATCCGCAAGGCGGCCAAGCGTTTACGCTATTCCGCCGAGGCCGCGGCCGGGGTGCTCGACGGACCCGCCGAGGAGTTGGCGCGCCGGGCCAAGAAGCTGCAGTCGGTGCTCGGCGACCACCGCGATGCCGTCGAGTCGACGGCCACCATCCAGGCCCGTGCCGCGGCTGCCCGCAAGCGCGGCACCGATACCGCTCCGTATGACGAGCTGTGTCGCGCCGAGGCCGATGCGGCACGCAAGGCACTCGACAAATATCCGGTTGCGGTGGCTTTTCTGCAGGATGAGTTCGAGGGCTGAACCGGAGCGGATCGCCGATCCTCGAATCCTCTTGGACGGATGCCACGTTCGACGGTTACGTCCCGTTGGCCCGCAATGTCAGAATGGCATGATCTCCAGGTCCGGACGTCGAATTTGCGACAAGAAACGGAGAGATCACGACGGGTCATCAGCAGGTCACTGCGAAGTACCAGGTCTTTGTCGGTCGTGTCCCGAAACGCCGATATGAGAATTTGCCGCAAGTTAGCCGTGTCACTAGGAATGTTTTCCCCGGCGTCGTTATCATCACCCGATGCAGCACCGCGCGAAGTCAAAGCAACGAGGCCTGTTCACGGCCCTGCTCGCCGCGCTGGCGTTGATCGCGATGGTAGGCGCCGGCCTGGGCATGTACGTATTCGGCAAGCACCGTGCCGACGTCTCCTACTCCTTCGGGGATCTCGACCGCCCGGACCGGGTCGACGTGGGAGTGTGGGTGAGCCGCGTCGACACCGCGACCCAGACGGTCATGGTCGACGTCAATGTGTCCCCGCAGGGCGCACTCGCCGACGACTCCGGATACTTCAGGTCCGGTGCGGTGCTGGTCATGCCGTCGGCGGCGAAGTCGGATCCGATCAAAATCGCGGCGGGGCAGCCGGTTTCGACCATCGACACGAAATTCGCCCTGCTGGGCACCAATACCGACTATCCCTTCGACCGGTATCGCACGCGCCTGGCGTTTCAGGTGTTCGGCGCCGACGGGCACCCGCTGCCGACGGTGACGATCGTGGGCAACGGTGATTCGTTCTTCAAGGTCGGCGCCCGCCTCGACACCGCTGCCGAGCCGTCGCTCACCGTCCTAGACACGCAGATCAAGCGTTCCACGCCCACCCTGGTGTTCGCCCTGTTCATCATGGTGCTGATGCTGGGCCTGGCGGTGGCGGCCGCCACGGCCGCCTACTACGTCCTACGGTGGCGGCGCGGCCTGCTCTTCCCGGCCTGCTCCATGATGGCGGCGGTGTTGTTCGCATTGGTGCCGTTGCGCAATGCCGTCCCGGGCGCCCCGCCGATCGGTTCGATCATCGACTTCGCCTCGTTCTTCCTGGCCGAAGCGATCATCTCCGTCGCCCTGATCACCTCGGTCCTGATCGGCTATCGCGTAGAGATCGCCAAGGAATTCACCGAACAGCGGCTCGAGGCCGCACCACCGCATTCGGAGGAATTGGACATCGAGGACGACGCGGCCGAGACGGACACGGCGCCTTACGAATCCAGGCTCGCCTTCGTCGGCGTGTCATCGCCCGCCGATACCGAGGTCACCGCGCCCTTCGCCCCCATCCGAGAGCCGATCCGCGAGACGCCGATTCGGCAGCACGACGGCGCCGACCACCGCGACGACGGATCGGACGTATGGCACGAGCCCAATTCCGTGTCGCGGCATTGATCGCTCAGTCCACGGGGAAGGCGAAAACGACCGTCCGCTTGGCCGGGTCTGCCTCGACCAGGCGAGCCCGCACCCGCCAACCTTCCGGTGGTGAGCCGACGCATTGGGCGACCACCGGCGGATCGGAGACGAATATTTCGGCGGGGCGGCTGCCGTTGGCCTCCCGCACCACCACGGCATTGAAGACCCCGCCCAGCCGCGCGGCGAGCACGGTGGCCTCGGTCAGATCGAGGCAGGCGCGCTCCAGTTTTCCGGCGACGGCGTCGGTGCGGCGCATCGACTCCGCGGCCGCGGTGAGGCCGTCGCGCACCCACGGCGGCACCGGATCGCCCGCGCAGCGGGCCAGGCAGATCTCGGTCGCGTAGCGGTCGGCCAACCGGCGCAGCGGGGCGGTGACATGGGCGTAGGGCGCGCCGATCCCGCTGTGCGCCAGGGTGTCCGGAATATCACCGTCGAGCACGGTGTAGGTGGCACCGCGCAGCAGTCCGGTCGCCTCCGACATCAGGACCAGGGCCGCAGGCGTTGCCGGATCCAGCCGGGCAAGCATGCGGCCCACCGATTCGTCGGCGGGCCAGTCCACGCGCAGCGCGGCCGCCGTGCGCCGCATGGAGTCGATGGCCGAGGGCGGCGGCGCGGGCATCGTGCGCAGCAGGCCGAAGGGCTGATCGTCGCCGAGCATGATTCGAGCCGCGCACATGCCGGTCAGCAGGGAGACCTGTTCGTTCCAATCGTCGGCGGCGGTGCGCGGTTCGACGATCAGCTGCCAGTGCTGGGGCGACTGCGGTTCGCCGTCCTCGTCGCGCGCCACCGTCTGGGCGGGCAGTCGCAGACCGATCGCGCCGCGCGCGAGCCCCGCCTCGATGCGCAGCCGCCCGAAATCCGGCAGCGCGGCGATCGAGGGATGGAGGCGGCCGGCGTCGGCGTCGGCCTGCACACCCGCGTAGTCGAGCCGGGCGCGCGAGCGCACCAGCGCCCGCTGCACCGAAAAGCGTTGCGGTTCGCCGGTTTCGTCGCATTCGATGGTCCACAGCGCGGCGGGGCGATCCTGATCGGGCAGCAGGCTGGCCGATCCTTCCGACAACACCGGCGGATGCAGCGGCACGGTGCCGTCGGGGAGATAGAAAGTCTGGCCCCGGGACGTCGATTCCCGGTCGAGGGCCCCGGCGGGGGCGATGACGGCTCCCACGTCCGCGATCGCGTACTGCAGCAGGAAGCCGGTGGAGGTGCGTTCGAGATACAGCGCCTGGTCCAGATCCATGGCGCCGGGCGGGTCGATCGTGACCAGCGGGATATCGCGGCGATCGGCCCGGGAGCCCGCGAACGCGTCGACCGCGTCGCGGGCCTCCGAGACGGCCTCGGACGGATAGTCCGAGGCCAGTCCGAATTCGGTTCGCACGACGCCGAAATCGACCGGCGCCGACACGATCCGCTGATGGAGTTCCACGCGAAAGGCGCTGAATTACTGCAGCGCCAGCATGGTGCCGTTCAACTGATCGAACGGACCGTACACCGTGAACACGACCCGCCCGTCCGGGTACTGCGAGGACAGACCGGCCGCCGAATCGAGCGCCTGCCCGAACGACGCCGCCGACGGGTGGGGCAGGTTGGCGATGGCCTGCCCGATGTGAGTTTGGTGCACCCACTGGGTGTCCCCAGGGGTGAGGTCGACCTGTACCCCACCCGGCAGCGGGGTCACCGAAACCGCGGATGCGGACCCGGCGCCCAGCACAGCCAAAACCGAAGCAGCCCCGGCAACCAACGCACCGGCAACCAACTTGCGAACTACTCGCATAGAGACAGAACCTGCTTTCCGACGTTGTTGACACCCACAGCTCCGTTGCTGCCCCCCAGCAACGGAACTTTCCAACGCGCAACACTCTATGACGTCTGTCACGGGTAGGGCCAGTTACAGAACGATCGCCGCGCCGGACGCGTGTCCCCCTCTCGATTTCCGTCGCACACCGTTCCGCCCGGCCGCCTTTCAAACGTGGTAAGGGCCACGCCCAATTCCCCTCGAGACCTCTGGTGCCTCGGCATTTCTCGAGCCCGAGTGCCATCGACCGACAGCGCGGCCGATGACTCACACCGGGCGCGACCACGACCCGTCACAGTCGTCCCGTTTGCCGGTTTCCTCGCACGCCACCGCGCCGCACCCGTCACCCCGCGCCGCCCGACCAAGAGCCGATGAACATAACTCCCCTATGGGGCGAACCGCCGATGGGAGTACTATCCCGCCGCCCGGCGAGCGCACGGGCACACCTCCAGTGCCATGACGGCAACTTTCATCCGAAAACATTCTCGCGGCGCGATTCTCCCGCCGCTGGCCTGCGGGACGCGCTCGGCGCTGTTACTGTGGCCGGGTGTTCGCGGGGCCGTCGGTCCCGATCGCAAATATCCGTCTGTCGAGAAACAAGGGAGTTCCGCACCGTATGTCGTCCATCGTCTACGACTACCTGTTGCCGCTGCTCGGCCCCGAGCAGGCCGCCTACTGGGCCCAGATCCTCGTCATCTCCCCGGCCGGCTGACGAACTCTCTTCGCCATCCCGGCATCACGCGGCGGCACCCGGTTCGGGTGCCGCCGTTGTCATAGCCGGACTCAGCCGCCCGCGTCGGCCTCCTCGATTCCCGCCTCGTCGCGCGGCTCGTCCGCGCCCGGCGTCGACCGCTCGAGGAAACGCAGCAGTTCCACCGGGAAGGGCAGCACCAGCGTCGAATTCTTTTCCGCCGCAACCTCGACCACCGTCTGCAACAGCCGCAGTTGCAGCGCCGCGGGCGCCTGCGCCACCTTCGCACCCGCGTCGGCCAGCATCTGCGAGGCCTGCAGTTCACCCTCGGCGGTGATGACGCGGGCACGCCGCTCCCGTTCGGCCTCCGCTTGCCGCGACATCGACCGCTTCAGCGATTCCGGCAGCGCCACATCCTTGATCTCCACCCGATCGATGTGCACACCCCACCCCAGCGCCGGACTGTCGATCATGATCTCGAGGCCCTTGTTGAGCTGCTCCCGATTCGACAGCAGATCGTCCAGATCGCTCTTGCCGATGATCGACCGCAGCGAGGTCTGGGCGACCTGGGCCACGGCGAACAGATAATCCTGCACCTCCACCACGGCCTGCACCGGATCAATGACGCGGAAGTACACGACCGCATCCACACGCACGGTGACGTTGTCGCGGGTGATCCCCTCCTGCCCCGGCACCGGCATGGTGACGATCCGCATCGGCACCTTGCGCATCTTGTCCACGAACGGAATCAGCAGCCGCAGACCCGGTTCCCGGACCGCCCGCACCCGCCCGAACCGGAACACCAGGCCCCGCTCGAACTGCTCCACCACCCGCATACTCGATCGGGCCACCAGAGCGCCCAGCACCCCGCCCATCGCGACGGCGACTCCGACGAGCATCACCATGTCCATATCGCACCGCCATGCGAAAACGCCCGGCGCACGGGAAGATCCGGGCCTGTCCATCGATCATGCCACCACGGCGCACCACTGCGAGCAGGATTCGTGGCGGGGTGACCGGGGAGCGCCCCTACGCGGGTACGGTCGCGAAGCCCGCCTGCTCGGGGGTGAGCAGTTCGTCGGTGTCCAGGTCGGGCACGATGAGGATCTTCACCTGTTCGGTGGCGCCGTCGCTGGGGCGCAGCGCATCGAAAGCCGCTTGCGCGCCGGCCAATCCGGTATAGGCGGTCACCATGCGTGCCGGGTCGTAGCGGCCCTCGCGCAGGTGTTCGTAGGCCCGCCACACGCCCTCGTAGCGGGTCTCGCCGTGGACGGGGCCGCAGACGAATTTCAGGGTGATGTTGTTGACGACAGCGGTCATCGAGCGGATCGACTCCGGCCGGGCATTGGCGCCCACGACGCTGATCACCGTGTGCGGTGGCACCGTCGCGATCAATTCCGACAGCAGCCGGGCGCCGGAGGCCTCGACCACGTACAACCGCGACCCGGCCTCGGCCAGCTCGCGCCAGACCGCGACCGGGTCGGCCGTGCGGGGATCGACGGCGACGTGCGCACCATAGGCGAGGGCGATCTCGCGCCGCTTGGCCGAGGGATCGGAGACGACGATCGGATTCGCCCCTCGCGCAGCCAGTTCCACGACAGCACCCAGCCCGATCGGCCCGGCCCCGGTGACCAGTGCCCCCTCGCCCGCGCCGATGCCGGTCTGGCGTGCGCCGTTGGTGCCGGTGGCGACCGGCTCCAGGGTCGCGGCGAGCACCGGATCGACATCGTCGTGCAGCGGAACATGCATGCTCGCACCGGCAATGGTCGCGGTGCTCATGCCGCCCGGGTAGTCGTTGGCGTAACCGAGGCAGCGGACCACACCGGCGGCGTCGGCGACCCAGGGCAGCACGAACAGTTTCTGCCCGACCGCGTATTCGGTGACCTCCGGCCCCAATTCGGTGACCTCGGCGGTGAATTCGTGACCGAACACCACGGGACGATTCTTGTCGAACAGATAGGTCTCCTGTTTCGCCTCGGCATTGGAGGCCAGGAATTCGTCGGTGTGCGCCCACGCCGACAGATCACCGCCGCAGATGCCGTTGGCGATCGGGCGGACCCGGATCTGCCAGGCCCGCAATTCGGGGAGGGAGAAGTCGCCGACGGTGAATTCACCGTCGTGGAAAATCGAGGCGCGCAAGGGTGTTCCTTTCTTCGCTAGCCCGGCTCGGCGGCGAGTGCGGGCGCCAGGAGATGGCAGATCGTGTCGGTGAGCAGTTCCAACGGATCTCCGGTGTCGGTCGGCCAGCCGGTGGCGATCCAGGCGGCGAAGAACGACTCGATGAGCAGGGCTGTCATCAGCGCCCGCTGCCGGGCCTGGCCCGGAGTGACCGCCCGCCAGCGGCTGCGGTCGGCGGTCAAGCGGGCGACGTAGCGCTCGCGTGCGGCGAGCGTGCCCGCGATGGAGGCCGGGGGTCCGGCCATGGTGAGCACGCGGATGGAGGCCGCCTGCTCGCGCCAGCGGGTCTCGACCACGTCGAGCCAGTCGCGAACGGTGGCTCGGGTCCACACCGGACGCTCGGCAAGGTCGGCGTAGACCGTGTCGCCGAGGGTGTAGAGCCGATCCGCCAGGGCCAGCACGATATCGGTCTTGCTCGGGAAGTGCGCATAGACCGTCACCCGGGACACCGCGGCCGCCTTGGCGATGTCGTCCATCGTGGCGTCCATCGACGACTTCTCGGCGAACACCTCGACGGCCGCATCCAGCAGCCTGTCCCGAGTCAGCCGCTTCTGTTCCTCCCGCACACTCAACCGCTGCTCACCCACTGGCCATCTCCTTCACATGTCCTCCCACCCGCCCTGAGCAGGCCGGAGGTGGTTATGAGCAACATTCCGCCAGCTCAACTGCCATACCGACAACTGATCTAACAAAATGTAAAGCTACCAGACATAGTGTGCAGCGGAGAGCGTCAGCGACCGGAATCACTTTCAAATAGACGCAGGGCGGTGAGGCCTGGAGGCCTCACCGCCCTGCGGTAGAGAGGAGCGAGTCGGTCTATAAGCCGGATCCTGTCCCCGGTTGTGCACCGGGGGGCGGCCATCCATCTGGGTGCACCGTTGCCGGGCACCTCGAGCGGTCCACCCGCAGGCTCGGGCGAGCAGCCCTCGGGCACCTGCGCAGCCGCACTCCGGAGAGTGCGACCTTCGACCTTGCTCCGGGCGGGGTTTACCGAGCCGCCCCGGTCACCCGGGGCGCTGGTGCGCTCTTACCGCACCGTTTCACCCTTACCGGCGCGTGCGCGCCGGCGGTCTGTTTTCTGTGGCACTGTCCCGCGGGTCACCCCGGGTTGCCGTTAGCAACCGCCCTGCTCTGTGGAGTCCGGACTTTCCTCGGCGACAGGCGACGACACATCCATGCCCGTTCCTGTCGACGCGACCGCCCAACCAACTCGCGGATTCATTATGCCGTACGGGGCGTACAGTCACGTCGGTGCGCTGGCGATCATCGCGACGACGCCCGAAATCGCAGGTGACGGGGCCTCTTACGTCACCCCTTACGGTTTGCGGCGCGGCTCGGCTTTCGAGGGTCGCTGCGTACGCGACGCAGGAGCAAGCAGCGACCCTCGAAAGCCGAGCCACCAGGGCGCCGCAAACCCGCGACGCCGGAGGCGGCGCTATCAAATACAGTATTTCGCCATGGAGCGTGTCGAGGTGGGGTTCCCGTCGGGAAGCGATCAGTGTGCAGCGTGGCTCTATCTGCCGGACGGTCCGCCGAAGCCGCGGCCGCTGGTGGTCATGGGCCATGGGCTGGGGGCCAATCGAGAGATGGGGCTGGATCGGTATGCGCGCCGGTTCGCGGCCGCCGGGATGGGGGTGCTCGCATTCGACTACCGGCATTTCGGGGCCAGCGGGGGCACGCCACGGCAGGTGATCAACATCGGCCATCAGCGTGACGACTGGCGGGCCGCCATCGCCTTCGCGCGCACCCTCAAGGGCTTCGACGCGACCCGGATCGCGTTGTGGGGCAGCTCCTTCGGCGGCGGGCACGTGCTGTCGATCGCGCACGAGGACGACTACCTGGCCGCCGTCGTCGCGCAGTGCCCGTTCACCAGCGGGCGGGCCTCGGCGCTGGCGAAGGGGCCGATCAGCCTCGCGAAGACGGGCACCCTCGCGATGACCGACGTTCTGATCGGCCCGATCCGGCGCAAACCGGTCGGCGTGCGGCTGGCGGGGCGCAAACGGTCGGCCGCGCTGATGAGCGCTCCCGACGTGCCCGAGGGCTTCGGTCGCCTCGCCGAGGAAAGCGAACGCTACCAACCGAAGGTGGCCGCCCGCTTCGGCTTCTCGGCCATGTTCGATTCACCCTGGCGGCGCACCAAGGCCATCAAGGTGCCCGTGATGTATGCGGTGTGCGACAACGATTCGGTCGCCCCGGTCGGTCCGACACTGAAGGCCGCCGAACGCACCAAACACGCCATCGTCAAGCGCTACCCCATCGGTCACTTCGACATCTACTTCGACGACTGGTTCGAGAAGGCCGTCTACGACCAGACCGAATTCCTGGTCTCGGTGCTGCGGCCGTAGCATCGGCGAATGATCGTGCGGCAGCTGGGCAGTGAAGAGTGGCGGACTGCTCGCACCGCGCGGCTGAACGCGCTGGCGACATCCCCGCCCGGCCGATTCTCCTCGACATTCGCCGAGGCGGCGGTGTGGGATGAGCAGCGGTGGCGGCGATGGCTCGGCCTCAGGACGCTGTTCGTCGTGGAATCGCACCGACAGCCGGTGGGTTGTGCGGGCGTGCTGTTCGAGGACGGGCGGCCGTACCTGGTGTCGGTGTGGGTGTCGCCCGTCGTGCGCGGCACCGGGGCCTCGGATCTGTTGATCGGCTCGGTGGTGGATTGGGTACGCGCACAAGGCCATCCGGAGCTACGGCTGTGGGTGCTCGACGACAATGCCCCCGCCGAGAAGCTCTACCGCAGACAGGGTTTCGTGCCGACCGGACGGACACGGGTGACCGCCGCCCACAGCCCGGATACCGAGATCGAAATGGCCTGCGCCCTCCGCTGATTCGCGCCGCCTACAGATATGAGGTGTCGTTGACCAGACGCACCGAGGACCCGCCGTCGGGGTAGAACTCCGCGATCGACAGCGAGGCCAGATCCAGATGCAACCGGTACAGCAGCGACGGGCCCACGCCCAGCGCCAGCTGCAGCAGCATCTTGATCGGGGTCACATGGCTGACGACCACGACGTTCTGGCCCGGGTAGAGCGCGATCAGGTCGCGGCGCACCGCTTCCACACGCTCACGCACCTCATCGAAGCTCTCCCCGCCGGGTGCGGATACGGCCGGATCGCTCAGCCATCGCGCGTGCAACTGCGGATCCTGCTCCTGCGCCTCGGTGAAGGTCAGGCCTTCCCATTCGCCGAAGTCGGTCTCGATGAGGCCGGGCAGCACGCGCACCGGAACGTCCAGGGCCTGAGTGACGGCCTCGGCGGTCTCGCGCGCGCGTCCGAGCGGCGAGGTCACCGCGGCGGCGATATCCCCTTTGGAGGCAAGGTATTTCGCCGCTCGTGCGGCCTGCTCCCGGCCCAGCGGCGTCAGCGGCGGGTTACCCCGGCCCGAATACCGACGCTGCACCGACAGTTCCGTCTGTCCATGCCGCAGCAGCAGTAGGCGGGTCGGACGGCCTCGAGCGCCGGTCCAGCCGGGAGCCGTTGGCGCCGTGCCCCCTTCGCTACGAGCCCGCGCATCGGCCTCATCGATCCGGCCCGACCCCATGCCGACAATCGACCCACCGGTCGCGGCCGGAGCGATATCACCCCCGGTCGCATGCCCCTGTCCCCCAGCGGGCTCGGTGCCCACATTCGGTTCGACTCGATGCCCCGACCAATCCGACGCGGCCGCCTCACCCGATACGACCGGATCAATACCCGGCCCTTCGATCTCCACTCTCTCGACCTCGTCACGAGTCCGGGCACCCGTGCCGCCGTTCTGGTCCGCTCCGGCGAGTTCGGCGTCGCGCACCTCGGCAATCACGGCGGCATCGTCCATCGCTTCGTTGGCGAGACGATCGGCATGAGAATTCTCCGCGCGCGGGATCCACTCGAAGCTCACCCGGTCGAAACCGGCGACCAGGCGGCGGGCGCGGTCGGCGAGCGGAATCATGGCCGCATGCTTGACCTTCCACCGGCCCGACATCTGTTCGACGACGAGTTTGGAGTCCATGCGGACATCGACCTCGCGCGCGCCCAACTCCGCCGCCGCCTCCAAACCCGCAATGAGGCCACGGTACTCGGCGACGTTGTTGGTGGCCACGCCGAGCGCCTGCTTGCGTTCGGCGAGCATCTGCACATGATCGGCGTCCCACACCACCGCGCCGTAACCGGCCGCGCCCGGATTGCCCCGCGACCCGCCGTCGGCCTCCACGATCACCTTGGCGACCATCGCCGTCACAGCCCGGATTGCTTGGTGCGCACCAGAATTGCGCCGCACTCCGGACACCGGACGAGGACCTCCGGGGCCGTCTTGGCGATGCGGGCGATCTCGCCGCGGTCCAATTCGATGCGGCAGGCACCGCAGCGGCGGGCCTGCAGCAGGGCTGCGCCCACCCCGTGCTGAGCCCGCTGCTTGTCGTAGATCGCCAGCAGCTCGCCCGGGAATGCGGTGACCAGCCGCTCTCGGTCGGTGGCACACCGCTGGGCGGCCACATCGAGATCGGCCAGCGCCTCGTCGCGGCGGCGCTGCGCGTCGGCGAGGTCCTGTTCGGCCTTGCTCAGGTTGGCGCCGGCGTGCTGATGGTCGGCGGCGGCCGCTTCACGCCGCTCCATCACCTCCAGCAGATCGTCCTCGAGCACCGACCGGCGGCGCTCCAGGCTGCCCAGTTCGTGCTGCAGCTCGGACAGCTGCTTGGCGCCGACGCTGCCGCTGTCGAGCATGCCGCGGTCGCGCTGTTCGCGCTTGCGGACGCCGTCGATCTCGTTCTCCAGCTTGCGGATGTCGCGGTCGAGGTCGTCGAGCAGGATTTCGACCTTCACCGCCGCGTCCTTGCGACCGGTGCGCTCCTCCTCCAGCCGCTGCACCTCCTGCTGTTCGGGCAGAACCTTGCGGCGGTGCTCGATCCGCGTCAGTTCCGCGTCGACGGCGGCTAGATCGAGCAGCTTGGCCTGGATCGGTGGTTCGACATTCAACGCGGAACTTACTCCTCGACGCTATGGACGGTTCGGGGCCCGGTCGGGCGCCCAGCACAGACCCTCAACCGTACTCCGCCCCCGGCCCGTTGCGCCCCAACCCCACCCATTCGCCCCCGGCCAAAAGCGTGCCGGGAAGACGAGAGCTGCTCTTTCGTTGTTCCGGCATGCTTTTGGCCGGAACGCCGTGGCAATCTCATCGGTATGCATCACTATGAGGTGGAAGTCGTCTGGAGCGGCGCGACCACCGGCTACCGCTCCTATTCCCGTAACCACGAGGTGCACGCACTCGGTCGGCCGCCGCTGGCCGCGAGCGCGGACCCGGTGGTCGGCCGGGGAGACGCCGACCGGTGGAATCCCGAGCTGCTGCTGGTCGCCGCCCTGTCCGAGTGTCACATGCTCTGGTACCTGCATCTATGCACCGAAGCCGGGATCGTGGTGACCGACTACCGCGACGCCGCCGAGGGTGAGATGGACAACCAGCGGTTCCACCGGGTCACCCTGCGCCCCCGCGTAACCATCACTGATCCATCACGCACAGACGAGGCTCGCGCCCTGCACGCCGAGGCCCACAAGCGCTGCTTCATCGCCAATTCGATGAACTTCCCCGTCGACCACGAGCCCACCGTCACCGCGCCCTGACCCAGCCGCACCCCTTATTCGCGCACGCACCCCTTCCAGGGCCTGCACGGGGTGCGGCTGCCAATAGCGGGTGCGGCTGTGTGGCCTGCGCCCGCGGGCGGGTCGCGCTTACGGGTCGGCGGCGCCGAGGGTCCAGGGGTCGGTGCGGAGGGTGGAGATGCGGGTGTCGAGGGTGGGGAGGGACGTGCGGACGATGGCCTCGGCTTGGGCGCACCAGGGGAATTCGGTGGCCCAGTGGGCGGCGTCGATGAGGGCCGGGCCACCGGCGCGCAGGTGTTCGTCGGCGGGGTGGTGGCGCAGGTCGGCGGTGACGTAGGCGTCGACGCCGAGGCGGGAGACCGTGCCGAGGAAGGAATCACCCGCGCCGCCGCAGACGGCGACCGTGCGGATCGTCCGGTCCGGATCGCCGGCCGCGCGCACGCCCCACGCGGTTCCGGGCAGCGATGCCCGCACGCGAGAGGTAAACTCGCGCAACGATTCCGGCTTTGCCAGCTCACCCACTCGGCCCAATCCCAGGCCGGAGAGCAAGGGGGCCCGCTCGGTCACGTGGAATGCGGGTTCCTCGTACGGATGGGCGGCCCGCAACGCGGCGAGCACGTCGGCGCGCGCCGAGGGCGGGGCCACCACCTCGATCCGGTCCTCCTCGACGACCTCGAGCGAACCCACCTCACCGATCGTGGGACTCGCACCGGCCAGCGGCCGGAACTGCCCGGTTCCCGATACCCGCCAGCCGGATTCGCGGTAATTGCCGCCGCCACCGGCCCCCGCGGCGAACAGCGCCGACAGCACCCGCTCGGTGTGCGACTGCGGCACCCGGACGGTCCATTCGTCCATCGCCGCAGTCGGCTTGGGCTCCAACGGACCGGTAACGGTGAGCCCCAGCGCATGGGCCAGCGCGTCGGAGACTCCCGGATCGGCGGAGTCGGCATTGGTGTGCGCGGTGAACAGCGCGCAGCCATGCCGAATCAGCTTGTGCACCAACGCCCCTTTGGGCGTATTGGCCGCCACCGTGTCGACCCCGCGCAGGAGCAGTGGATGATGCACGACCAACGCCTGCGCGCCCCAGTCCACAGCCTCGTCCACCACCGCAGCGGTGGCATCCACGGCAAACAGCACTCGCTCCACCGCCTCCCCCGGATCCCCGCACACGAGCCCCACCGAATCCCACGATTCGGCCAACCGCGGCGGATACGCGGCATCCAATACCGCCACCAACTCCCCCACCCGCACACCCGTCGACCCGGTCACCTACCGAACCTCCTCGATCTCGATCCCGTCGCACCCACCACGCCAAGCCCAGTCGACCCTACGAGAGCCCCGAACATGGTTTCGCAGTCGGCACGAAAATCCGGCGAAAACCGCCGCCCCTGTGCCAAGTTCGGCAGGCCAGCCGCACTCCGTGCCTGCATCCGCACCCCGTCCAGGCTCCGCACGGGGTGCGGATGCAGGCAGGGGGTGCGGCTAGGTGGGCTCGGGGTCACAGGCCGACCTCGCGGATGGCTGTGATCAGGTGGTCGACTTCGGCGGGGGCGCGGACGGCCAGCCGGAGGTGGTTGGGTGGTAGGCCCGGGAAGGTGTCGCCGCGGCGGACGGCGATGCCCTTAATGGCGAGACGGTTTCGGAGCAGGTCGGCGTCGGGAACACGCACGAGCAGGAAAGGGCCGTGGGCAGGTCCGTGTACTTGGATGCCGAGGGCGCGCAAGCGCGGGATCATCGCCTCTCGATCGGACGCGATTCGTTCGGCGCGAGAACGGGATTCGGCGACAGCGGCGGGATCGGACGTCGCGGCAATGGCTTCCAGCTGCAGGGTGCCCAGCGGCCAGTGCGGGCGTCCGTACCGCAGCCGGGCCAGCAGTTCGGGTGCGCCCAGGGCATATCCGCAGCGCAGGCCGGACAACGCCCAGGTCTTGGTGAGACTGCGCAGCACCACTACATCCGGCAATGTCTGCGCCGCAAGCGATTCCGGCTCACCCAGAATTGCGTCGGCGAAAGCCTCATCGACCACGACCACGCGGCCCGGTCGCCGCAGCGCGTGCATCGTCGCGGCCGAATGCAGGACCGAGGTCGGGTTCGTCGGATTGCCGACCACCACCAGATCGGCCTGCTCCGGCACCAGCGCCGGATCCAGCACGTACGGCGGCTGAAGCACCACCCGCACCACCGCCACCCCGGCCTCACGCAGCGCCAGCTCCGGCTCGGTGAACGACGGATGGATCACCGCCGCCAACCTCGGCGCCAGCCGCGGCAGCAGCGCGAACCCCTCGGCCGCCCCGGCCAGCAGCAAGACCTCCTCGGGCGCGCGACCGTGCCGGGCCGCCACTGCCGCGCGAGCGCGCCGCTCGTCCGCCTCCGACGGATACCTCCCGAGCTCCCCCAACCGCGCCGCCAGCCTGTCCCGCAACCATTCCGGCGGGCCGCCACCCTGCACATTCACCGCGAAATCCACCATCCCGGGCCTCACCTCGACATCCCCGTGATGCCGCAACTTCCCGCGATCGACCTCGTCCACCCCGCTGGCCCCGGAGCCGAACATCTCGATCCCGGCCGCCCGCACACCCATCCCCGTGATGTCGGCCCTCGCCCGACCCGGATCCGCCTGCTCCGATCCATCGCCCTCGGCACCTCGGATCGGAGACCCAGCCGCACGCGCAGCCATCCCCGTCATGGTGGAGACCTTCCCGCCCGAGATTCCCTGCCCCGACAGCCGCGATCCATCGCCCTCGGCACCTCGGATCGGAGATCCAGCCGCACGCGCAGCCATCCCCGTCATGGTGGAGATCTTCCGGCCCGAGGTTTCCTGCTCCGGCAGGTCCGGCCCAGCGGCCCCGGCAACTTCGGTCGGAGACCCGGGAGCCCGCTCCGCATGCGGGGCTCCACGGCGCGGCGGCGGAGTGTTGCTGCTCGCCGTGAGGGGGTGGGCCGTGGTGTCCTCGGGCACAGCCTCACACCCTACGTGGCCGTGGCGGGGGCGACCCGACAGAATGGCTGTCGTGGGCGAACTGCATGTGACCTTCATCTGCACCGGCAACATCTGCCGATCACCGATGGCCGAGAAGATCTTCGCCGCGCAACTGGAGCGCGCGGGGCTGGCCGACCGGGTGCGGGTGAGCAGCGCCGGCACCACCGCCTGGCATGCCGGCTCCGATGCCGACCCGCGCACCACCGCGCTGCTGCTCCGCCACGGCTATCCGGTCGGCCACGTCGCCGCCATGGTCGGAGCCGATCATCTCGACGCGGATCTGCTGGTCGCCCTGGATACCTCGCACGAGCGCGATCTGATGCGCCTGGGCGTTCCGGCCGCGCGCCGCCGCCTGCTGCGCAGTTTCGATCCGGCCGCCGAGGATCGCGACGTCCCCGACCCGTACTACGGCGACGACTCCGATTTCGAACTGGTCCGCGAACAGGTGGAAGCCGCCGTCCCGGGCCTGCTCGACTGGGTGCGCGAACAGCTCGCGGTGCGCGAGGAAGGAACCGGCATGCCCGAAACCTCCGGACGCGCGTGATGACCGTGCTGCGCCGGCTGACCTTCCTGCTGCGCCCCAGCTGGGTGATCCTGGCCGCGGTCGTCGTGGCCTTCGCCTACCTGTGCTTCACGGTGCTGGCGCCCTGGCAGCTGGGCAAGAATTCCACCACCTCGCATCGCAACGACCTGATCGCCGCCTCGGTCGATGCCGCGCCCGTCGACATCACCACCCTGCTGAACGATCCGGCAGCGAAGGACACCGAATGGCGGCGGGTGATCGCCACCGGCAGTTATGTGCCCGGCTCGACCGTGGTCGAACGGCTGCAGCGACTCAACGACAATCCGGCCTACGGCGTGCTGGCCGCCTTCCGGCTCGACGACGGCCGCCTCGTGCTCGTCGACCGCGGACTGCTCGCCGCCGAGGCCGGTGTCCGGTTGCCGCAGATTCCCGAGCCACCCGCCGGTCCGCAGCGGATCGAGGCGCGGGTCCGCAAATCCGAGGGCATCACGCCCGGCAAGGACCCGATGACCCAGGACGGCTTCCGGCAGGTGTACTCGATCGACACCGGCCAGGTGTCGACGGTTCTCGGCACCCCGATGACCGATATTCCGACCGGCGGCCCGGGTGGCTATCTGCAACTCACCGAGGGACAACCGGGCGGATTCACCCCGCGCCCCCTGCCTCAGCTGGACGCCGGGCCCTACCTGTCCTACGGGCTGCAATGGATCGCCTTCGGCATCATGGCTCCCCTGGGCCTCGGCTACTTCGTCTACGCCGAACTCCGCGAACGCCGCAAGGGCCGCGCAACCACACCCCAATCCCCCACCGACCCACCCTCCACGGACCCGAAATCCCCGTCCCCCACCGAATCCACGCCCCCCACCCCGCCTAACGTCCCCACAACCGCCGAACGCCTCGCCGACCGCTACGGCAACACCCGCCGCTGACCCTGTCGTCCGGCCTGGCGGCCGGACGACAGGGAACTAGGACGCCACGAGCGAGAGGCAACAGAAAAGCAAGACCAGCGGGCACACCCACAAACAACGAAGCAAGACCACAGGCCCTGCGCGCACAGGCAAGCAAAGCAAGACCACACGGGCTGCGCGAAAGCAGAGTGCAAGACCAGCAGGCTCGCGCGAAGCCGAAATGCACGGCCACCAAGCCCACGCGAAAGCGGGAAGGCTGCCCAGCTCGAACGGTGAATAGCCGAGTTCCCGATGCTCGAGATGTTCGGCGACTGACTGGCTTCCACGCCTGCCGATATGTTGAGAATTGATGTCTTCACCACCGTCTAGAGGGAGCCACGATGGGGCGGAATCGAAACCCGGTCGCCGACAACGCCGTTGCTATGGCCGGTTGAGGCGCTCCTGCGCTGCTGTCGTTATGCCCGGCCATAGCGGGATCAGGGCATCGTGAAGTTGCTGCCGCCGAAGAGCTGTGTCAGTGTCGGTCCCCATCAGGGCGACGACCTCCGGTTCCCTCCACTGGGCACGCGCGATCGTCGGCGACGACGGACCCGAACGAGCGGCCACGGCGGACAGGAACAGCAGGTTGGCAACCACCACCCATTCCGGATCGATCCCCTCCGGATCTCTGACAGCCGCAGCGTCTGAAGGGTCAGGAGCGATGAAGACAACGTCGCCCACGCCGGTGAATTCACATGCCGCCGCACACATCAGGCACGGTCGATGTGATGACCATAGAATGAGGTTGCCCAAATCGGTCGTGGTTTCGACGCTGGCCAGGGCGTTCATCTCGGCATGCGCGATGGGGGTGCGCTGCAGCCGGTCGGGCCCACCGGAAGGATCGTAGGCGCGATTCGGGAAGACTGGCCCGGGGGCAACATTCACAGATCGGTTAGGGGTCAGTCTTCCCGATTTGTTGACAGGCCGACAACGCCTGAGCTGTCCGTTGTCGGTGAAGTCGGGGCTATGACCAGCGAAAGCGGGCCAGACGATCCAGTTCCTCGCGATCGCTTGCCGCACCGGGTCATGTTGCGGGCCAAGTGCATGTCGGTGATCGATCCAATGCTCGCGCCGGTACAACCAGACCGGCCCGCACACCAGATCGGTAGGCTCCCAGTCGTATCGCGGCCATATATGCGCGTGCAGAAATGCGTCCGTGTTTCCCAGGATCTCCAGGTTCACCCGTCGGAAGGCGGGATCGAGCCTGCTGCAGGCTCGCTCGACGGCCTCGCCTAGGCACTCCATGTCGGCCAGAAACACGATGCGCTTGGTCCTCGGAAGATCCGACAGCCGCTGGACAGCGGGATCGTCGGCGAGCAACACCGAGTAGCCGGGAAGGAACTGAACATCGCCTATCACCGCGAAGCCGGCGTCGAGTCGGCGGAGCACGGTGGGGTTCTCGCCGCGCAGGGCGCTGCAGAGCCGGGCGGGATCGCCCAGACCAGAACGTGAACCTTACCGACGACGTCCGCACATGGCTATGCGCCGCCACGCGAGTGAGCTACCCTACTCGAATATGTGTTCGAGTCAGGTCGCATCTAGTGCATCACCATCTGTGGCAGGGTCCATCCAGCCGGAGGCGCAGGAACCGGGCCGTTCTCGGGCATGCTCGTAAGTAGACCACGTTTCACAATCTTGTCCGGAGTGCACCGTGCCGTCTCACCGCACCAAACCGAAATCGTTGTCGGACAGTGAGATCCGCCAGATCGCTGCTCGTATCGACGCGGGTCAGAAGCCTACCGTCTATTTCACCGCTGCTGCGGTCGGCATCGACGAAGGGCGATCGGGAAGGATCGTCGGTATGGCCGACCCGTCCGAACCCGACTATCTGCGTGTGCGGCCCACCGGGTCGACTGACACGCTGGCGTTCTCGCCCTGCGAACTGACGCTGACCCGCCCCGGCAGCGGCCGCACGACCCAGCGGCAGCGCGGCCGCGCCGGACGAAGAATCCGATGAACGGCCCCTCGGCTTTGTCACTACCGGGCTGCGGCCTTCCTTGGGTGGGGCGGGCAGGCTTGGTCGTATGAGCTGGAACGAGGCATTCGCGGACCACTATGACGAATGGTCGGCCGATATGACGGCGGATATCGCTTTCTATGTCGAGCTCGCCAGTCGCGCCGACGGGCCGTTGGTCGAACTCGCAATCGGCAACGGCCGGGTGGCGATCCCGGTTGCCCGAGCCACCGGGCAGCTCGTAATCGGTGTCGACACCTCTCCTCGAATGCTCGAGCAGGCCATGATCCGGGCCGCTGAGGCTGGCGTGCGGCTCGAATTGCGAGGCCGACATGCGCGACCTGCACATCGATCAGCCGGCTGCACTGATCTACTGCCCGTTCCGGGCGCTGCTGCACCTGAACACCTGGGCTGACCGCCGCCGGGTCTTCCAGCGTGTAGCCGCCTCCCTGCGGCCCGGCGGACGATTCGCGTGGAACGCGTTCGCCTTCGATCACCACACCGCAGCTCGCCTGGACGGCACTCGCCAGCTCGGACCGGTCCCACACACAATCCGATACACGATGGGCGACAACCGGATTGACCTGGTCTGCGACGATGGTGCCGTGAGCTCCATGTGGTGGGCAACGAAGAACGAGTGGCTCGGACTTCTCGACGTGGCAAGCCTGGAACTCGAGTCACTCCATGGCGGGTTCGCTGGCGAACCGTTCACCGAGGACAGCCGCGAATATGTCTTCGTAGCCCGACGCCCGCACGGTGCGTAGCTCGGGCCAGTACAAGCCGCAGGCATTATGGGATGTTCGCACCCACCGGTAGGTCACGACTGAACCGGACCAGGGGTCAGAGTTAGGGATCTGGCACACATTTCGTGATGCGGGCGAGCGAGGTGTTCAGTTGCTCAGCAGGATTCGTTTCCGGAGTAGGTCGGGGTTGGCGCGGCCGAACATCTGTTGTTTGAGCATCTTGACTCGGTTGACGTGGCCTTCGACGGTGCCGCTGCTCCAAGGCAGGGTGAGACCCGCGCGGACGGCGTCGTAGTCGCGGCGCAGACCGCGGACGAAGGAGCGCAGTGCGGGTAGGTCGTCGGATTCGACTGCGGTCATCCATGTGTCCAGGTCGCCACCCTGGCGTTCGCGCATCATCACCGCGAAAGCGCGCACGTGCCCGGCGAGGGCGGTCAGTTCGAGGCTGGCGTCGAGTACGGTGTCGAGGCGTTGTCGATCGTCGGGGTCGAGTGCGGCGGGGTCGCTCATCAACCAGGTGACGAAGCGGCGGACCGACAACGGTTTGGCCGGGATCCGTGGTGTTCGCTCGCCGGTACCCAGGGGCTGGAGGAAGTTGAACAGTATCGTTCGGCTGCCGCGATATCCGCGTGCCCTGATCTCGGCCAGCAGCTCAGGCGTATTGGTGCAGCCTTCATTCCAGCGGTGCAGCAAATAGGGTTTGAACTCGTCCAGCACGCTCGGTCGTTGTTTGCCGGCGGAGTCGCGGATCAGCTCGTCAGGGGTGGACGCGCGAGCCAGACGACGGACGGTGGCGCGGGCGAGGCCCAGTCGGAGGCTGATCGCTCGGATACCCACCCCCTGGCTGAGCAGGGAGTGGACCGCGTTGTGGCGGTGCCTGATGCGTTGCGCAACTCGACCTTCGACGGTGGCTGCCGTTGCCGCGGACTGGTGCTGGAGTGGCCCGGAGTCAGCGGGCGGCGAAACCTCCTGGGAAACAGTTTCATTGGTGCGATTCAAGGCCCTCGCATGTCGGGTCACGGTGCGTTCGACTGCTTCGGCGAGGTTGTGCCACAGGTGCCAGCGATCGGCGACCTGGACCGCGCCGGGAGCACCGGTGGCCGCCGCGTCGGCATACGCACCGGCGCGGTCGCGGCAGATGACCTCGGCACCGGGGTGGGCACGCAGCCAGGCGGTGAGGGTAGCGCTGGTGCGATCGGCGAGCACATCGATCGGTCGCCTGGTCTCGAGGTCGATGAGGATCGTGCCATAGCGGTGCCCGCGGCGCAGCGCGAAATCGTCGACGCCGAGCACGCGCGTTGTGGCATGTTCCGGGTCCGGCATCGCGCGGATCTGTCGCAACAATGTCATCCGGCTGACCGTCGCAGCCAACTGCCGTGTCAGGCGCGCCCCGGCGCGACCACCCAACGCCAATCCCACCGCGTCCAGCACCTGGTGCAGGCCGGTCGTGCGGCGCGCGTACCGAGGCGCCACCCCGGGTACGGGCTCGGTGAAAGTCTTTCTGCCACAGTCGGAGTTGTCACAGAACAACCGGCGCACCCGAAGGCCGATCACGACTCACGGCCACCGACCGCGGTGTCGGACCACCGCCGCTCGTATCGGCTGTGTACACGCACCGAGGTCGCAGTACAGTCCGGACACGCCGACACCCCGGCCTGGGTGTTCGCGTGGATCCGCACTCCCGCACCGGCCTGGTAGACACGATCGATCCTCAGCGCGGCCAGGTGCGGAAACACGACAGCCACCAAACCAAGATCGGCACACCGAAACCATGATCAAACATCAAGCAGCAAACCGCATTTCACCCGAATCCGACCGACGGATAACGCACGATAATGCCGATTTCAGGATGGGGCGATCCGAGGACAGGCGAATGTACCATCACGCCGTCGATCCTGCCGATTCATAGGTCTCTGACGTTGAGCAAGGACCGGACATGTAGTCGACGGCGAACCTCGTTGCTCTGCAGTCCGTCAACAACGACAGCAACACCGATCCACGTGGCCTCGGCTTCCTCCACGAGGTGACGCGTAGCGAGCGCTTGTGCACCGGTTTCGATCCAGTCGTCGGCGAGCACCACACGGTCTTTGGCGCCTACGAGACATTTGCGAAAAGCCAAGACCAGGTGACGGTCGCGGTAATCCGGTGGAGTCGTCCGCCGCAGCCAGGCATCGCTGTCGCTGGCGGGACTGCGATTCTTACGCACCTCGACGAACCCGACGCCGAGGCTGAGCGCCACGAGGGGCCCCAGCAGACAACCGCGGGACTCCAGTCCGAGGACGACAGTTGGGCGTTCCTGCTCGAACAGACGCCCCAGCCACGGGCCCAGTTCCTGCAGCAAGGCAGGCTCACGCCACCATCCCGCCGCATCGGGATAGAGATACTCGTCGGTGCGATCTCCAAGCCAGACAATGGCTTCCCGGAGTCGGTTCCGCATTTCACGGGCTGAGGGCTGACCGCTCACCTGACGATGATCACACCCCAACTGATCACGAGCGAACCAATTTCGCTGGGCAAGACCATACGGATCGCACGCTTCTGCCGCTGGTCGGTCGTTCGCGCTGGCCCATACGGCTCGGATCGGCCGGGAAGCAAGGCTTTCCGGAGGTGTCATGATGCCAGGAGGTTGACCCGGGAACGTGGCTATGTTGACCCACCGGGAAGAACCGATCACGAAATGTGTGCCAGAGCCAGAGTTAGGTCGGACTTGACAAAGGCACGACCATCAAGCCCGCGCGATGGAAGGGCTTCAGCGTCTTCGGGCGATGGTGGCGAGCGCCATCGCTGTGAGTGCGGCGGCCGCTTGGATCGACTCCGAGAGGCGGACGGCGCGGCGGAGGTCGGCTACTCGCGGAGCGGGGCCGTCGCCGAGGGTGGGGCGCTGCTCGATGCCGTGGCGGTACTGTGTGCGGCCGCCGAGCCGCACACCCAGCGCACCCGCCATCGCGGCTTCGGCCACACCGGCATTCGGGCTCGGATGGTCGGCGGCATCGCGACGCCAGGCGGCCAGTGCCGCGCGAGGACGACCGCCGACCACCGGAGCCAGCAGCGCGGTCAGCGCACCACTCAACCGGGCCGGAATCAGATTCGCCACATCATCGGCGCGGGCGGCGGCCCACCCGAAGTGGCGATAGCGTTCGTTGCGGTATCCGACCATCGCGTCGAGGGTGTTCACCGCGCGATACCCCAGCAACCCCGGCACCCCGGCGACCGCGCCCCAGAACAGTGGCGCGACAGTGGCATCGGAGGTGTTCTCGGCTATGGATTCCACTGCCGCACGGGCCAATCCGTCCGCATCCAGCACCTGCGGATCACGCCCGCACAGCGACGGCAACAACTGCCGCGCCCGGTCGATATCCCCGGCCTCGAGCCGATCGGCCATCGCCCGCCCGGTCCGCGCCAACGTCCGCCCACCCAGAACGGTCCACGTCGCCAACGCCGTCACCCCAACCGTCGCCCACTCCACGCGGCGGGCTCCCCCAACCACCCGCTGCGCGACCGCCCCCACCGCAACGGCCCCACCGACCAGCACCGCCGCATACACCACCCCCGCCACCCGCCGATCGCGATAAATTGCCGTCTCGAATGCGGCCGCCGCCGAACCGAACCCGGCCACCGGATGCCCCCGCCGCGGATCCCCCAAGACCCGATCCAGCACAAATCCCAGCCCCAGCCCCACGGCCCGCGACGTCCCGATACGCACCGGCCGAGCCTAACGACCACCGTCCCGACCACCAATGTCCCCGTCGCCCGGCCTGGCGGCCGGGCGACGGGGAACCGAGAGTTTCGCCTTGGCGGACAGAGGCTGTCGTGCCAGGCGGAACGTGGGTTGCCGTTTCGGACGAGCTGCCGTGCCAGCCGGAATGCAGCTTGCCGTTTCGGACGGGCTGCCGGGCCAGCCGGAATGCCACTTGCCGTTTCGCACGGAGTGCCAGGCCAGCCGGAATGCAGCTTGCCGTTTCGCACGGGGTGCCAGGCCAGCCGGAATGCCACTTGCCGTTTCGCACGGGGTGTCGTGCTGGGCGTTGTCACAGGTGCGGTTCCGGGGGCGTCGTCTCGGGAGCAGGAACCGATAGGCTCGGGCGGAGTGGAAGGAAGGCGGTAGTGGTGAGCGAGCAGCGCGCCCATGAGATCGACCAGGTGGAGCTCGCCCGGCAATTCGAGGAGCACCGGCAGTATCTGCGGCGGCTGGCCTACAGCACGCTGGGCAGCCTCGGCGATGCCGACGACATCGTGCAGGAGGCCTGGCTGCGGTTGCAGCGGTGGCACGAAACCCGCTCCCCCGGCGACACGATCGACAATCTGCGGGCCTGGCTTACCACCGTCACCGGGCGGCTGGCGCTGGATCAGCTGGGTTCGGCGCGGGCGCGGCGGGAACAGTATGTCGGCGAATGGCTGCCGGAGCCGGAGGTGACCAGCTGGGAGGATCCCGCCGACCGGGTCACCCAGGACGAGCGGGTCACCACCGCATTGCTCGTGGTGCTGGAGTCGTTGTCACCGGCCGAACGCACCGCCTTCGTCCTGCAGGACGTGTTCGGCATGAGCGGGCCGGAAGTGGCCGAGGTGGTCGGCCGCACCCCGGCGGCGGTGCGGCAGTTGACCTCCCGTGCCCGCAAGCGCGTCGAGGAAGGCACCCCGCGGTTTCCGGCCAGCCCGGACGAACACGCCAAGGCGGTCTCGGCCTTCGCGCTGGCCTGGCGCTCCGGTGATCTGAGCGCACTGCTCGGCATTCTCGACGACAAGGTGACCCTGACCGCCGACGGCGGCGGCAAGGTCCCCGCGATCCGGCAGCCGGTCTCGGGCGCCGAACTGGTCGCCAAGCTGTTCCTGGGCTGGTACCGGGCGGGCAACGGCGCCTGGGGCCGGTCGGTTCTGATCAACGGCCGCCCGGGACTCATGGTGTTCGACGGGAGCCATCTCGGGGTGTTCTCCTTCATCGTCGAACACGGCAGGATCACCGGGATCGCCGTGGTCCGCAACCCCGACAAGCTTCGCGCACTTCCGCCCGACACCGAGCCCGAGTGGTATATGTGACAACCCGGTTCGGCTGCCGTGCCCGAATCCTCGGCGCGGCAGCCGAACCGGTCAGATCCGAGTCGGCTCCCCCACCGCCAGCAGCCCGTGCGCCTGCGCAACCTCCGCCGAAAACAGTTGTCCCCCATCGGCGGTCAGCCCGTGGGCCAACCCCGGGTCGGCGTGGCAGGCCGCCCGCCAGCCCTGATCGGCGATCGCACGCACATACGGCAGGGTCGCGTTGGTCAAGGCGATCGTCGAGGTGCGCGGCACCGCGCCGGGCATATTGGCGACGCAGTAGAACAGCGAATCCGCCACGCGGAAGGTGGGTTCGGCGTGCGTGGTCGGATGCGAACTCTGGAAACAGCCACCCTGATCGATGGCGATATCGACCAACACCGACCCGGGACGCATCCGCGCCACGAGGCTGTCGGGCACCAGCTGAGGCGCCCGCGCCCCCGGCACCAGCACCGAGCCGATCACCAGATCCGCTGCCAGCACCGACTTTTCGACCTCCGCTGCCTGCGAGGCGACGGTGACCAACCGCCCGCCGAAGCGCACATCGAGTTCGCGCAACCGCGTCTGATTGGTATCGAATACGCTCACCCGCGCGCCCATACCCACGGCAACACTCGCCGCGTTGGACCCGGCGACGCCGCCGCCCAGCACCACGACCTCGGCCGGGCGCACTCCCGGCACGCCACCCAGCAACACACCCGCGCCCCCGGCGGGCGCCATCAGGTGATACGCCCCGACCTGGGTCGCGAGCTTGCCCGCCACCTCACTCATGGGTGCCAGCAGCGGCAGCGACCCGTCCGGACCACGGACCGTCTCGTAGGCGATCGCGGTGATCCCCGATTGCAGAATGGCATCGGTGCAGTCCCGCGAGGCCGCCAGATGTAAGAACGTGAACAGGATCTGGCCTTCGCGCATGCGCGGATACTCCGGCGCAATCGGCTCCTTCACCTTCAGCAACAGCTCAGCATCCTGCCAGACCTCGTCGGCGGAGGCCACGATGCGTGCCCCCGCGCCGAGATATTCGGCGTCGCCGAATCCGGACCCGTCACCGGCACCGGCCTCGATCAGCACCTGATGCCCGTGACCTACCAGTTCGGCAACCCCGGCGGGGGTGAGCGCGATCCGTTTCTCCTGCGGTTTGATCTCCCACGGAACCCCAATTCTCATATCGCCATCGTGAAGTAAGCCCGGTCCGATCGCCACAATCCGGCATCGGCGATTCGCAATGTGGCAATCAATTGGCAACAACAGGGTTCCGCTGCTGAACAAGCTGCACAGCTGACCGAATCCCGCCCTCCCCCAGGGCAATCGCGCCTATTTCAGCCTGATGCGCGCGCCCGCGGCCTCGAGCTTGTCCTTCGCCGACTCGGCCGCCGTCCGGTCGACACGCTCCAGAATCGCCCTGGGCGCGGCCTCGACCAGATCCTTGGCCTCCTTCAAACCCAGACCCGAGACGATCTCCCGCACCGCCTTGATGACCTGGATCTTCTTGTCCCCGAACGTTTCCAGGACCACATCGAACTCGTCCTGTTCCTCGACCGGGGCCGCCTCGGCCACCGGGCCCGCAGCGGCGGGCGCGGTCATCAGCGCGGCGGCGGCACTGACCCCGAATTCCTCCTCGAAAGCCTTGGTGAATTCCGACAGCTCCAGCAGTGTCATCGACTTGAAAACGTCGAGGAGCTCGGCGACGGTCATCTTGGCCATGATGTATCCCTTGCTGCGCTGACCAGGCGATACATCTATGATAGAGGCCCGAAACGAGGTGTGGGCCCCGGCAACAACTAAGTTCACGATCATGAGGATTCAGCTGGGTGAACACGCGCCGCATATCGATGACAGCGCATGGGTGGCGCCGAATGCCACGGTGATCGGCCGGGTGCGGCTGGCCGAACAGGTCGGTGTCTGGTACGGCGCGGTGCTCCGCGGCGATATCGAGGACATCAGCGTGGGCGCCGGCACCAATATTCAGGACGGGTGCGTCCTGCATGCCGACCCCGGCTTCCCGCTCACCGTCGGCACGGGAGTGTCGGTGGGGCACAACGCGATTCTGCACGGCTGCACGGTCGGCGACGATGTGCTCGTCGGCATGGGCGCCACGGTTCTCAACGGCGCGGTGATCGGCGCGGGCAGCCTCATCGCGGCCAATGCGCTCATCCCGGAGAATGCCGAGATCCCGCCCGGCTCCCTGGTCGCGGGCGTGCCCGGCAAGGTGCGCCGCGAACTCGGCGAGGCCGAACTGGAGCGCATCAAGCTCAATGCCGCGGTCTACGTCCACAATCTCGGGGTCCACCGCGACGGGATCCAACTGTGATCCAGGCCACACTGGACGGCCGTCCAGGTTCAACCCTTGCTAGCATTCTCCCAGCGTGCCCGGGGTCCGGACCTCCCGCCGACACATTAATTCGTGCGGCTGGTAGCGCAGGCGAGCCCGGCCGGACGGCGGGCACGCGAAGTGGGCAAGCAGGAGGTTTCACGGTGTCGTGCGAGCAGTCCGGTATGCACCGACCCACGGGGCGGATCAGTGTGGCCGATATCGCGGCCCAGCCGGGGGGAATCGAGGCGCTGCAGCGCCGCGTCCACGAGTTACGCTCCAGCGGAGTCGATTTCGCCGCCAACGCGATCGAACAGGAGATGGCCGCGCTGAATCTACGGTGAGATAGGCGAGTCTCCGGTCCGCGACACGCCGCATTCGCCGGCCGCCGCTCGATTCGATGAGATAATGACTGTCCGCCTTCCGCATCGACGCGGTATCCCGCCGATTCGACTGGAGACTCGATGCCATCCGTCCCTCCCATCCTCGCCCGCATTCTGGAGAAACCACGGGCCGACGGTGAACAGTTGCTGGAGAGCGCCCTGTCGGCGTTTCTCGACTTCGGGATCAAGCGCACCAGCATGGGCGAGATCGCCCGCCGCGCCGGGATCAGCCCGGCGACGCTGTATCGGCGCTTCGAGTCGAAGAACGACCTGGTCGAGGCGGTGGGCGTGCGGGAGGCGCAGCTGTTCGTCGCCGAGATCGAGGAGCGGGTCGGCACCATCGACGACAGCGAGGACCAACTGGTCGAGGTGTTCGTCGCGTTCATCACGCTGTTGGCGCGCAACGAACTACTGCAGCGGTTGCTGCGCACCGAGCCGGATATAATCCTGCCGCGGCTGACCACCGAGGCCGGTCCGATCCTGGCGGTGGGCCGGGCTTATCTGGCCGACAAGTTACGCGGATTGCAGAAGACCAACGCGGAGTTGGATTTCGACGCCGATCTGGTGGCCGAGATCATGGCGCGGCTGGCCCAGTCGCTGGCACTGACCCCCGACGGGCTGATCCCGCTCGGGGACGAGCAGGCGGCCCGCGAGTTCGCGCGCCGCACCTTACTGCCGATGGTGGGCGGGCAGCGCGGCTGATTACCGCGGGCCGAATGCCACTGTGGGCGAACCCAGTTCGAATGCCGCGGCCACTCGCTCGTCCAGGATGATCGGGTCGGGATCGCCGCCCTCGACGAGCGCGCGCACCCAGTCGGCCAGCGCCGCCGCGGCGGGGGTGCGCGGATCCGGGACGGGTAGCCGCGCCACGTACTGGGTAATCCAGCGGCGGCGCCCGGCGTAGAGCCGGTTACCGCAGACGGCATCGTAGAAGCGCAGGCCCAGGGTCGAATTGGCCACGCCCATCAGCACATAGGCGAGCGTGTCGTCGCCGATATCGGGCAGCGAGATCCAGTAGCAGTCGCCGTTGACGATGGCGCCGCTGCGGTCGAGGGCGAACCTCGGGCGTACGCTGATGTCGGGAAATACCACCTTGGGCTGGCGCCACAGGTGCGGGCGTTGCGGCACCCAGATCTCGAACCATTCCCGCCCGCTCGCGGTGAGGTAGTCGCGGGCGGCCAGGGTGTCCTTGTGTTCGGCCAGATATGCTGCCGTGCCGGGGAATTGCGACAGATCCACCGGTGTGCGGCGCGGGCGGGCGACGTCGTAGGGGTAGAGCACCCGGGTGGCGCGTTCTCGGGCGACCCGCCACGGGGCCATGTCGTGGTGAGTGAGCAGATCGAACAGTAGTTCCGTTTCGGGCCGGGGTTCGCGCTCCTCCCAGCGATCGGAGATGAATACTCGATCGGCGGTCGTTTTGATACCCACCCGGATTCGTGCCAGCTCCCCGAAGGTGCGCCATGTCCCCTCGCTCACCCGCCGCAACCAGGCGTCGGTGCCGGGCCGTGACATCCGCCAGGGCACCGTGGAATCCGCGCCGCGATGATCGGCGACGGTGAAATCGGCTGTAGCGGAGACAAGCCGACTAGCGGCTGGATTCTGCTGCGGCGCAATGGACTCGGTCGCCAGGGTGCCGACCTCGATGGCAATGCACCGGCCGTCGTGCCGTATCACGCAGTCGCGCGGTTCGGTGAGGATGGTGAAAAGGTTTGTATCGCAGCAGGGTTCGACGCCTTCTGTCTCGTAGGCGGAGACGTACGTGCACTGCATGGCCGGTTCGCCCCGCACGGCGATGGTGACGGCGGGTAACACCGCCGCCTCGAACAGGCGTGTGTCACCGAGGTCGTAGAGTTCGACGGGAGTCAGTTGCGAGCGCAGCAGGGCCCGCAGGTTCGCGCCCGCCTTCGTGGTGAGAAATCTATTGGCGCACAACAGCCCCAGCACGCCCCCGGGCCGCAGCAGGCGCGGGACGCTGGCCACGAACGGATGGGTCAGATCGATCCGCCCCTGCAATCCGAAGCGACGGCTGAGCAGCCGTGCGGTGGCGGCGCCGAGCTGTTGGGTGCGCACATACGGCGGATTGGTGATGATCGCATCGAATTCGCCGTCCGCCAAGGTGGCCGCGGCACCGAGGAATTCACCGACCCGCCACTCGATACCCACCCCGTCATCACGCGCGGCCGCGGCCCGCACCGCCTCCCCATCCAGGTCGTACCCGACCAACCGCAACCGCGCCTCCGGAAATCGCCGCGCAGCCACCTGCCTCGCCGCCACCAACAACTCCCCGTCCCCACACGCCGGATCCAGTATCCGCAACTCCCCCGTATCCCCGGGTGGCATCACATGCTCGAACAACCGCTCCGCCAGGAACCGCGCCAGCCGCTGCGGCGTGTAATGCCGCCCATGCCGCTTACGCGCCCGCTCCCCACCCCCCTCCGCCAGCCACGCACCACCCCCGCCGGGCCTATCGACCCGCCGGCTCCCCGATGCCTGCCCGCCCCAGCCATCCACACCCGGCATTCTGCCCGCCCCACCCCCATCCCGCCCCCACAACCCACCCCAACCCCACTGGTCACCCGCCCAAACCAGCCCCCACTCCCCAACACCGGCCCACCGGACTCCAGGCAACAAGAAGGCGGACCCACCCCACACCCACAGCCGCACCCTTTATTGGCAAACGCACCCTCTACGGCACACCACAAGGGGTGCGTCTACCAACAAAGGGTGCGGCTAGGGCTCAGCCCACACTCGGCCAGCAAGCTCCCACCGAACGTCAACACAGCCGCACCCTGTTCGCAAACGCAACCTCTACGGCACACCACAAGGGGTGCTGGCCAGATAGGTGAAATCCGGCATCGGCCGCAGGTGGATTCCGGCGTCACTTGGTGCCTCGAACCACGGTTTGCACAGGCGAAATTCGACACCACTTCGCGACTCGTACGATACGTCCCAGCCCGACACTCCGATCAGTGCCAACCACCCGCCATACGCCCAAGGTCACTGCGACGGCCGTACGTGACAACATGGCCTCGCACTAACCGAAACCCGAAAGTTCGATTTCCTTGTGCGTACTCAACTGTAAAATCGGCCAGGCTCGGTGCATCAATAGCCGGGAACCCCATGGCTTGGGAACATCAGCTCGCGGCACCACGCAGCACCTTCAGCCGAGAACTATGGCGACGTGGGGTTCTGTGTCCAGCCACCGGGTAGTGGCGTCGGCCGCGTTGTCGCGGGTGGCTAGGGCTGTCGGCCAGCGCGTCTTCTCGTCGTGCGGCTCCAGGCCGAGGTCCTGCCAGTAGCCCTGCAGGGACGCCGCTGTCTATGCGAAAACCGCTGCCGTATTTCCTCGCCGCACGGGCGCTGAGCATCCTCGGCGACCGCGTCACCGACGTCGTGCTGCCGCTGGCGGTGCTCGCGGCCTCCGGGTCCGCGGTCACGGCGGGCGTCGTCGGCGCGGCGGCCCAGCTGCCGCAGGTCCTGGCGGCGCTGCACGTCGGCGCCGTGGTGGATCGCCGGGAACGCAAGAGCCTGATGGTGACCGTGGACGTCGTCCGGGCAGTCGCGTTCGTCGCGATCGGAGCGGAGGTGATGCTCGGCGGGGCTCGGTTGGTGCCGCTGGTGCTGCTCGCGCTGGTAACCGGCGTCGGCGACGCGGTGTTCCACGCGGCGGCGAGCAGTTACCTGCCGAACCTCGTCGCAGACCGAGACCTCATGCGCGCCAACGGCTTGGTGGAAGGCTCGGACGCTGCGGCGACGCTGACGGGACCGGCTGCGGGTGGCTGGCTGCTGCAGTCGCTGGGGCCGTTGATGACGTTCATGGTCAACGCGGTGAGCTTCGTAGCGTCGGCCATGCTGCTGGCCCGGTTGCCGAAGAACGTTCCAGCACCCGGGGAATCCGGCGGCGACGAGTCCGTGCTGGCCGGGCTGCGGCTGGTGCGGCAGGACCGGGCGCAGGCTGTGCTGCTGGCGAGCGCGTGCTACCTGCACCTGCTCGCGGCGGCGGCGTTGCTGCCGTTGCTGGTACGTGCCAACGAAGAGCTGCGCCTGACGCCGCTCACCACGGGTCTCATCGTGTCGGCGGCGGGCATCGGCGGCCTCGTGAGCAGCTTCGTGCTTGCCCGATTCTGCGACACCACCAAGTGGCCGCTCCTGCTGGCAGCGGCGCTGTCGGTCAACGGTGGTGCGGTCGGCGTGCTCGCCCTGTTCGACGCTCCGCTGTGGCTGGCGGCGACGGTGCTGGTGCTCGACGGCGCGTCAGCGCTCGGGTTCATTGTCATGGCTACGACGCGGCAGCGCATCACACCGGATGCCGTGCGCGGCCGGGTGATCGCCGCGAGCACGGCGGCGACGGCCACCGTCCGCATGCTCGCCCTCGCCGGCGCCGGTGCGTTGATCGACCTGGCCGGCCCGCGTCCGGTGCTGCTCGGCCTGGCGGCCCTCGCGCTGCCGTTCGTTCTCCTGCTCGTTGTTTTCCGCGCCGTTTCTACCGGGACCCCAAGCAGGACGATGAAGCGCTAGAGCCCCCACCACACGCCAACACAGACGCACCCCTATTCGCAGACGCACCCTCTACAGCACACCGGAAGGGGTGCGGCTGCCAACAAAGAGTGCGGCTAGGGCTCCGCCCACAGCAGGTCGACGGGTTCCCCGTCGCACGTCAACACAGCCGCACCTCTTGTTCACGGACGCACCCACTGCGGCACACCGGAAGGGGTGCGGCTGCCAACGAAGGGTGCGGCTGGGTTTGTCGACGGGCGGTTGGTGGGTTGCACCCTTGGACGGCAGGGCGGCCTCGGCCTCTGTTCGGGGACGCAAACGCATTGGGCGGCGCGAGGGGGTGGGTTAGTCGGGGACGTAGAGGCGGGCTGTGGTGATCAGTTTGCTGCCTCGGGATAGCTCTAGTTCGGCTATGCCGCGGCCGGTGGTGGTTTCGACCGAGGTGGTGACGTAGCGGCCTGCGGAGATGGGCTTGGTTACTTGGATTCCGGCGGCTCGGGTGACGAATTCTTCGGGGGTGATTCGGGTTCCGGCGGGCCATTCCAGGGTGGCGGTGGGGGCGAGGGCGTTTCGGACGGCGGGTGTGCTGCCGCGGCCTGCGGATTCCAGTAGGCCGGTCGCTGCTCGTTTACCGGCGGCGCTCACCCGGATGAAGCCACGCGCGAAACCCAGTGCGCCGCCGATACCTTGGTTGGCGAGCAGTCGCGGGCCCAGCTTCGCCGACACCAGGACACCGGGCACACCGGCCGCGAGCAGTTGGGCGCTCATCACCGGCAGCTCCCAATGTGCGCGCAGCTGCCGGATTTTCCACTCGCCGCCGAGGTGGGCGAGGTCGTAGCGCAGATGCATCGGCACCCGCAGCGTGACCCCGGGGGCCATGCGGGTCTCGACGGCCAGATCGCGAAACACGCTGGTGCCACACACCACATCGTGTGCGGAGCGGAACGCGATGTCGCTGGAGGCGATCAGGGTGTCGTAGAAGCGCCCGATCGCCTCCTCGCCCACATGAGGTCGCGACCCGACCGGATCCTCCACTCGGGCTCCGGGTGCGAACAATTCCAGCCACGCGGCACGATCGTGCACGGCGATCGCCTGCGGCGACTGCTCGACGGCCGCCAACAACTCGGCGGCGGATGCGGTGGCAGACATGGGGACAATCTATAACTCGTTCCACTCACCGCGGAAGACCGCGGCGTCCCACTCGCCAACTGGGAACCGAAATCTCAGCGCGGACCCATGCGGATGGCACCGTCGAGCCGGATCACCTCGCCGTTGAGCATCGGATTCTCGATGATGTGCGCGACCAGCGCCGCGTACTCGGCCGGATCGCCGAGTCGTCGCGGATGCGGAACCTGTTGTTCGAGCGAGGCCTTGGCCTCCGGTGGCAGCGCGGCCAACAGCGGAGTATCGAACATGCCGGGCGCAATGGTCACCACGCGAACGAGGTATTCGGCCAGATCGCGCGCCAGCGGCAGGGTCATCCCGGCGATGGCGGCCTTGGAGGCGGAGTAGGCGGCCTGCCCGATCTGCCCGTCGAAGGCGGCGACCGACGCGGTATTGACGATGACCCCGCGCTCACCGTCGACGGGTTCGGTGCGCCCGATGCGCTGGGCACCCAGCCGCAGCACATTGAAGGTGCCGAGCAGATTGACCTCGACGACCACCTGGAAGGCATGCATCGGCAGCACCCGGTCCCCGCTGAGCACGCGACCGGGCAGCCCGATTCCGGCGCAGTTGACCACCACCCTCACCGGTCCGAGCGATTCGGCGGCATCGAGCGCCGCGCCGACCTCGTCCTCCTCGGTCACATCCGCAGGGGCGAACACGGCCGCGGGCCCGATCTGCTCGGCCACATGTTTGCCGTCGGAATCCGGCAGATCCACCACGACCACCTTGGCCCCGCCGGCCGCCAGTCGGCGCGCGGTGGCCAGTCCCAGTCCGGAGGCCGCCCCGGTCACCACGGCGACGCTGTCGTGCAACTGCATCGATCGAACTCTTTCCTGCTCGGGATCCCGTTGTCGACAAGATACCTTTGTAGCAAAAAGGCATCTTGTCGAGTCGAGATTGCGACGATTCGCCTTCGGCCCGTGCGGGTTCTGCGTCCTACTCGACCGGGGCGCCCCACCCCGTCAGTTCGAGCAGGTCGATCATCATCTCGAACGCCTGGTCCACGCGATTTCGGTCGCCGGTGGCGACGAAGTCGATCTGCAGTCCCCGCATCTGAGCAAGTACGAAGGTCGCTGCCTGCGTCGCGGTATCCGGCGGCCAGCCGTAGCGGATCAGCGCCTGCTCGACCTCATCGAACCAGTCGGTGACGAGCGCCTGCGCCATATCGGTCGCGCCGACGCCGGAGGCGTGTGCTGCCGCCAACTCGAACAGCACCCGGAACTGGCGCCGCTCCTTGGGCTCGCACAGCCGCCGCCACACCGCGCGCAACATCTCTGCGCCCGTGCCGGTTTCGCTCGAGTCCACCGCCCGGATGCGCGCCTGGACATCGGTCCGAATCTTTTGCACGACCTCGGTGATCAACGCATCCTTCGTAGCGAAGTGCCGAATCAGCGAAGCGTGGCTGATTCCGAGTGCCTGCGCCACCGGACGCAGGGACAGATCACTCACGCCGTGATCGAGCACGTACTCCGTCGCCGCCTCCAGCAACTCCGGGCGACGATGCTGATACCGCAGCTTGCGACCGTCGATGCGCTCTTCGCTCACGCCCAGCATCCTAAACGGCTACCGCCCGATAGGCGTACCACACGGTTCAGAAATTCCCTTGTGGCACCGTCGAGCATTCCCGGCCGATACACCCTCGCGCGCCGACCTGGCCGACGCCCCTGTTGCGCGAAGCCACGGAGAACCGAAACGTCGGCTCATGTGTCGACATCTCCCCGATTCTTCTTGCCGCGGTAGCCGAGCCGACGATCGGTATCCGGATCGGCGCTCAGGACGCGGTGCCGATTCGAGTTCGCAGTCCTTCGGCAAACGTGCGTGCCGCCTCGAGGTCGGCGGCGTTGGGGCGTCCCTTCTGGACGCCGCCGACGACCATGAGCGGAAGCCACGTGTCGAAGGCGCGGCACGAGAAGGTGTCGACGACCTCGAAGCCCTTACGGCTCAGGAGCCGTGTCAGGGAACGGATGTAGCGCCGGAACGGCGGTTCGGGGAATCCGCTGGTGTTGAACACGAACGCTCGCTGCCGCTGCCCCTCCGGGAGGGACTGGATGAACTGGCGCAGCCGTGGATGGAAGGCCATGTTGAAGATGCCGGACCCGAATCCCACGAGGTCGTAGGTGGCGAGCTCGGCGATATCGACCTCTTCGGGGTCGACGACCCGGGCCCCCAGGACCTGGCCGATGACCTCGGCGACCTTTTTCGTGTTGCCGTGCGACACGGAGACGCACACGATGATGGCCTTCATAAGGATGCTCCTTTGCTCGATTTCGGTGCGGTACTGATCAGGCCTCTCGACCGCTCGGCCGGTCGAGAGGGCGCGTCACGTCGGCGGTGCGCAGCTTGTCCGGGTTGCGGACCGCATACAGCCCGGTGATGCGGTCCCCGGTCAGTTCGATCATCACGACGGAATCCAGGCGCTTGTCGGCGCCGGACCGCAACAGGATCGCGGGCAGCGCGTTGAAGCTGCCGAACTCGAAGTCCATGTCCGCCATGCTGTTCTGGGCGAGCCCGACGACATATCTGGCTACCCGCTCGGCGCCGATGATCGGCCGGCGGGCGGCGCTGACGTGCCCGCCACCGTCGGAGATCTGGACGACGTCCGGGGCGAGCACGTCCATGAGGGTGCCGACGTCACCGGTGCGGGCGGCCAGCAGGAACCGGTCGATCACCACCCGGCTGGTATCGGTGTCGGGCTCGAAGCGTTTGCGCCGAGCTTGAACGTGCTCGCGGGCCCGGTGCGCGATCTGGCGCACGGCGGTGTCGGTCTTGCCGATCATGCCGGCGATCTCGACCAGGCTGTGGCCGAACACCTCCGACAGCACGAATACGGCCCGCTCGGTCGGGCCGAGGGTTTCCAGGACGAGCAGCATGGCCATCGACACCGATTCGGCGAGCAGGACGTCATGACTGGCGTCGTGTTCGGTGCGGATCGGTTCGGGCAGCCAGGTGCCCACGTAATCCTCGCGGCGGCGGCGTACGGACCGCAGCTGGTTGAGCGCTCGTCGCGTGACTATCTGCACCAGGTAGGCGCGTGGATACGTCACCTCGTCCGGAGGAGTGTCACGCCAGTGCAGATAGCTGTCCTGCAGCACATCTTCGGCGTCGGCCGCGCTGCCCAGGATCTCGTAGGCGATCGTGAACAGCAGCGGACGCAACCTGTCGAACGTCTTCGGGTCGTTGCGCTCGCTCATCGGACTGCGATCGGGGTCGCCGCGGGCACTGTCGGTGTCGGGCCGGGAAGCCACCGGTAGGCCCGCGGGAAACGCATCGAGGTGATGGTGAAGCGGCACACTCGTTCTTTGACCACCGCCGCCGCCCGTCCGGTCACCACGAATTCTCGAGCGGTGTCATCCAGGTGCGTGGCCTGGATGAAACCGTCGCGCCGCCCGAGGCTGATCGCCTGTCCGGCCATGCCGATCGACACCGGCGCCGGTCGTTCGCCCCGGATCAATGCGAGCACCGTGCGGGCGCCGTGCGCGCCCATCGGGATCGCCGCTTGACAGCTCATCCGCAGGTGAGCCCCGACATGCCGGGGTGGCGCCACAGCGTCCCCGACGCCGACGATCCGTCGATCTTCCACGCACACCAACGTATCGTCGGTGCGGAGCCTGCCGTCTTCCGCCACCGGCAGGCCGCTGCGCCGGGCCAGATCCGGCACGCCGAACGATCCCGCCCACACCGTGCAATCGCTGGGTAGGCGACCCACGTCGGTCTCGACGCCGTCGGGACGGACGCCGATGACCCGCCGCCCCGTACGCAGCCGAACCCCGGCGTTCGCGAGCCTGTTCTCGATATCCGCTCGGCTCGACGCGGGCAGCCACCCGGCGACCGATTGCGACACCAACTCGACCGTCAGAGACGGGTACCGGTAGGCGATTTCGGCGGAACTCTCGATCCCGGTCAGCCCGCCACCGACCACCAGGACACGCGCCCCGGCCGGTAGCCGCCGCAGCCGCGTGCGCAATGCGTCGGCGTCCTCGAGATCGGCGATACCGTAGGCATTCTCCGAGCCGGTCGAGCCACGGGCGGCCGTGCTACCCACCGCATACAGCAGATAGTCGAAACCGAGTGCACCACCGTCGTCGAGCTGCACTGAACGCTCGGCAATCGCGTCCACCGTCGCCACCCGCAGCCGTAGGTCGCGGTGCAGCAGACCCCTCAACGGCCGCACCGCATCCGAGGCACCCGCGGCGTGTTCGTGCAACCGAATTCGTTCCACGAACACATCCCGCGGATTGACCACTGTCACCCGCACATCCGACCGCCCCGCGGCCGCCAGCCGGTTCGCAGCCATCACACCCGCGTAACCCGCGCCGACAACCACCACTCGCGCTACCACAACCAGCTCCGATCAGTTGGACCCACACCTCGTGGACACCGCCCGACCGACAACCGTGACATCGGAATCGTGTGATGACAGTCACGTCAGTTCGTGGAGCAGAGGGCGGCGTCGACGACCTTCATGACGTGGTCTGCGGCCTCCGATGCCTCGGGGACCTGGTTGACGCTCACCGTGACCGAGCGGCCGCCAGCGGTGACGCCGCCGCGCGTCTCGAATCCGTCGATGTCGCCGCCGTGGCCCCAGCTGTCTTTGCCGCAGGACAGTTGGCGGTGCATGAGGCCGAGGCCGTAGCCGATCGGTGGCCCCGGCACCTCCAGGGCGACAGTGCGTTTCATCTCCGTCAGCTGATCGGGTGGCAGCAGCTTTCCGTACAGCAGTGCGGTGAAGAAACGGTTGAGGTCCGCGCCGGTCGCGACCATCGCTCCCGCCGCACCGGCCGACGACACGTTCTGGCGTGTGTAGTCGACCCGTTCGCCGCCGACCTCGCTGTAGCCGAGGGGATGCGGACCGCGGATATCGGTTTCGTCAGGGTCCGGATAGTAGGTATCGCGCAAGCCGAGCGGCTCGATGATGCGGTGGGCGATCGCCGCACCGACCGAGCCTCCGGTGATCTTCTCGATCACCATCCCGGCGAGTGCGTAGTTGGTGTTGGAATAGGCCCACCGTGACCCGGGCTCGAAATCGGCGGGCGCGGTCAGGGCATTGCGCACCACGTCGGCCATATCCGTGGTCCCCCACCGCACGCCTTGGGAGTGAAAGTCGAGCTGACCCGGCTTAGGAGGCGCCCCGAACTCCGCTGCGTATTCGGGCAGTCCACTGGTGTGTTGCAACAGATTTCGGATAGTGATCCGATTCCCATCGATACCCGGCCCGTGCACCACTCCCGGCAGATACCGTTCCACCGGCGCATCCAATTCGACCTTGCCCTCACCCGCCAACTGCAGCATCACCGTCGCCACGAATGTCTTGGTGTTGCTGCCGATCCGCACCCGGGCGTCGTCCCGGAAGGGTGTGCCCTGTTCGAGATCGGCCACTCCGGCACTCGCGGTCCGGACCCGCCCGTGATCAGTGACCACGACCTGGGCACCGGGCAGGTGGTCTTCCGAGACCAAACGGCCCAGGGCCTCGGTAACCTCCACCCATCCGGCATCGACAGCGACCGGCTCGCCCCGATCGGTCCCCGTGGCACTGCAACCCGCCGTGACGGCCATCAGTGCTCCGGCCACCAACACGGTGGCCCACGATCGATGACATGCCCTGGTGCGCAAGGTGATTCCTTTCTGCTGCCGAATCAGTCACGCTACGAGAAGCCCGAACACCTCTCCCATATGGCAACCCCCCTTCTTTCCGGTGGTGCTGGCCCTAACCCGAACGCTGCCGCTCCCCACATCTGCCCTCTGCTTACCGCGGCGCCGGGGTGAACACCATGAAACGGTTGCCGTCGGAGTCGAGCAGGTCGGCGGAGACCAAGCCGTCCGGTGTCGTGGCGGGCGGCGCGAGCACCTTGCCTCCCAGTTCCGTCGCGCGGTCGCAGGTGGCTGCCACATCGCGGACCATCACGCAGAACACCGCGTATCCGGTTCCGGGCTGCTCCTCGGCGATTCCGCCGGAGGGAACGGTGGCGCCGGGATAGCTGATCAGCTGGTAGCCGTCGCCGCTGCCGGGATCGGTGCGGTAGGTCCAGCCGAACAGCTCGCCGTAGAACCGCTGGGCGGCAGCGGGATCGGGGGTGCCGATCTGGAACCAGGCCACGGTGTCGAAAGCTGGGGTCATGGAAGGGGCCTCCTCGAATCGCAGTGCAGCCCGGGCGGCTGCACTCGTCCAGCCTCGGATACCGGGGCGACAACCCTATGTCGGTGTTTTCCAACGGACCCGCCGAGCGTCACAAGCCGACCGTCCGGACCACCCGATCCGCCGGCAGGTGGTCGATTTCGCGCAGTCGGCGAGCCGCCACGGCCCGCTCACCCAATTCCGCGTGCACGATCCGGTCCAGCCGGAACACCCGCGCGTCCTCCCGCAGCCGGCACCAGCCGACGAGATACCAGCCTTCGGCACCCCACATCAGCGCCATGGGCTCCACGCAGCGATCGGTGACGGCCCCGAAGCGGTCCGCATACGACATCCGGATCACCCGGCGTTCGACCACGGCCTCGTGCACCACGCCCGAGCAGGCGGCGGAATCCGGCTCCTCCACCGCCTCCACCAATTGCACGCGTGCAGCGAGATCCCGTGCCGCACCTGCCGATTCATCCGTCAATGCGGCCACCATCTTGGCCAGCGCACCGGCACCGGCGGCGGCGAACGGGGTGCCGCGCATGTACCGCAGCGCCACGCCCACCGCGACCACCTCGGCGGGCGAGAAGTTCAACGGCGGCAACGACATTCGCTTGTCGAGCGCATAGCCGCCGCCGCGCCCCACATCGGCGTGGATCGGCACCCCCGATTGCTGCAGCGCCGCGATATCCCGTTCGATGGTGCGCACGCTCACCTCGTAGTGCGCCGCCAACTCCCGCGCTGTGCGCCGTCGCGGCGCCACCGCCCGCAGATGCTCCACCAGCGCATACAGCCGGTCCGTTCGATTCATCGCCCACCCGTTCCGCCGTTGTTGCGCGCAGAATATCGACGGGCACCGACAGCGCGAACCACGATCCAGACGTGCCGCGGCGGCGTACGGTGAATCGATGTGAGGCGACGATGGATCGGGTGGGTGTTGCTTGGCGTCTGGGGGACGACGGTGGCTGCCGGGTGTGGCTCCGAACAGTCGGCCCCGCCGACCTCGCCCCCGCCGACCTCCGGCACGAGTTTGCCTACGGGGGCGACGGTGCCGCTGGTACCGGGACCGTCGGTCCCGCAGACCGGCGACAGGGCCGAGGTGCTGTGCCGCACATCGGATCTCACGGTCGGATTCGGTCCGGCAACCGGCGCCGCCGGGACGATGGCGTTCCCGATCGTGTTCACCAACGCCGGATCGAGGCCGTGCGTACTCCAGGGATTCCCGGGCGTCTCCTACGCGACCGGTCCGGACAGTGCACCGGTCGGTGCGCCCGCCGCGCGGGACGGTGCCGCGTCGGGCCCGGTCCTGTTGTCGCCCGGCGAGCAGGCGTCGGCGCTGGTCTTCGCGACCGACGTGGGCAACATTCCGGAGGAGCAATGTCGGCCGGTGCCGGTGCCCGGGCTGCGCATCTACCCGCCCGACAACACCGCGTCGCTGTACCTCGAGCACGACGGAACCGCCTGCAGCCTCGAACAGGCGAGCACCACCCAGCTGAGGGTCCGCGCGATCGTGGCGGGCCCCACCGGCCAGTAGTCCGAACCCCTAGAGCCGCACATCACGACGCCATCACAGGTCGTGCACTTACCGGTCCGTAACCACCGCGGCGGCAGGAAAATCGAGGGACATAGACCTCAGCGGAGGCAGCAATGGTCGATTCGCTTTTCGCGGACGTATCCGAATGGCAGCGGGTGCCGGTCGACGACTCGTACCCGTATCAAATCTTCTCGTTCCGATCCAACGACGGCACCTACCGGGACCGCAACTTCTATCAGAACTACGCCTGGGCAGCCAACGCCGCGAACACCGGGCGGATCTCCTGCTTCATCGTCTACATGTACTGGCGGCCGAACTGGCGCGACACCGTCGACACCCACAGAGATATGGTCGGGCGGGCGGGTGGTCCGCACCCGAAGATGGTCTCCATGGTCGATGTGGAATCCGGCGGAAACCCTCGCGGGGATCAGTCCGACGGCATCAACCGCGCCTATTGGAGGCTGGCCGACTGGCTCGGCGCGACCCTGCGGGTGATCGGTTACGCCAATAGGTCCGACTTCTTCGAAATGTGGCCGGTTCGCCCGGAGGGACTTCGCGTAATCGGGGCGGGGTACGGCCGAAATCCCAACCTGCCCGGCCAGATCGCCCATCAGTACACCAACGGCCAGGGCTACGGTGGTGGCCTGCCCGAGGGCGCCCCGCCGTTCGGCAACTGCGATATGAACATCGCCTACGGATACACGCCCGAGAGGTTCGCCAACGACGTCGGTGTCGGGACGGTCTCGGTGGATCCGGTCGCCGACATGTGGATCCAATTCATGGGCCCGGGCGGCAACGGCTGGCCCCAATTGGCCGACCGTACCCTCGTCGACGGGGTCGCTACGGTCGGTCGAAAACTCGACATCCCCGGGTTCGCACCCCCACCGGGGCCGACCCAGGTGCCGATGCCCCACGACACCCAGGGACGCATCCGGGACGAATGGATCCAGATGCTGGGTCCCAACGGCGAGGGCTGGCCTCAACTGGGTGGCTATACCCTCGTCGACGCCATCTCGGCCATCGGCCAGAAGCTCGGTATAGACGGCTTCGAGCCGCCCGCCCGATAGTCCCGATCGGAGCATCCGCATGCCCACAGTCACCAGCGCCAACGGCCGCTTCTTCGTCGTCACCGAGTGTGTGACCCAAGCCGCGGCGGCCGCGGCGGCCGCCGCAGCGGGCGGCACCCTGGCCGCCCTCACCTCCGCCACCGTCGACCAGCTCAATTTTCCCGCCGACGCATTCGCCGACATCCAGCGCTGCGACACTCCGCGATCGGGACCGGTCGCCTGGTTCGGCTCCTACAACGGCGGCGTCCCCGAGCGCACCGTCTACGCCGTCAACCTCACCACCCGCCGGGTCTTCAACGTCGCCGCCCACCGCGCCGCCGCCTGGACCGGGCTCGTGCTCGCCGAAGCCCGCACTGAGCCCACAAGCTGCGAGTAGCTCCGCGCAGCAACCCGTGCGGTGCGGAAGTAACAGCTAGCCACAAGGTATTTATCAAATCTCCACCTGCGGCTGGCAATGACCTGGTAACAGGCTGCCGCCGTATCGGGATAACCGATACACGGCTCAGTTCTGGCCGCTGGGCTCGATTTGTGGAGCACATCATGCGAATCTCGCGCACCCGGACCTCTCTGACGGCCGGGTTGACACTCGGTACGGTTGCCGCCGCGGTGGTCGCCCTGGCGACGCCCTCGAACGCCGCGACCAACGACCCCCTGATCGGCAAGCAGTGGGGGCTCACCCAGATCAACGCGCCGCAAGCGTGGCCGATGAGCACCGGGGTCGGCACCGTGATCGCGGTGGTCGACACCGGCGTCGATCTGACTCACCCGGATCTGCAGGGCAAACTCGTCCCAGGCGCCACCTTCACCGACTGTCCCCCGGGGCAGCGGCCGTGCGGCAA
Source organism: Nocardia transvalensis (assembly GCF_015477765.1). GTDB lineage: Bacteria > Actinomycetota > Actinomycetes > Mycobacteriales > Mycobacteriaceae > Nocardia > Nocardia transvalensis_A. The sequence continues at coordinate 547,396 of NZ_JADLQQ010000005.1, forward strand.
CGGCGATTGGAAGGGAACCGACGGTATCGGGGACGCGGTCGATGTGCACGGCACCCACGTTGCGGCCATTGCGGCCGCGGCGACGGGCAACGGGATCGGCATTGCCGGTGTCGCGCCCGACGCGAAGATCATGCCGGTAAAGGTGCTGGAGGAGACCGGCACCTACGAGGACGTCGCCGATGGTGTCCGGTGGGCCACCGACCACGGCGCCGACGTCGTCAACCTGAGCCTCGCAGGCCTCCCCAACGACCAGTTGCTGACGCTGCTCGGGCTCGAGACTCGCCTGTCCGACGCGATCGCGTACGCGCTGAGCCAGGATGTCGCGGTCGTGGCCGCGGCGGGCAACACCGCGATCCCGCTGTGCTCGGATCCGGCGTTCACCCGTGACGTGATCTGCGTGGTCGCCACCGACCGCTACGAGCTCAAGAGCTGGTACTCACAGTTCGGCCTCAAGGCGGATCTGAAGATCGTCTCCGCTCCGGGCGGTGCGGGCCTGATCAACTGCGACGACAACGTGTGGTCTGCGGTCCCGCAGGGCACCGGCTCGGCCGCCTGCGGGCAACCGGACTACGACGCGTTCTCCGGAACGTCGTTGTCGGCCCCGCATGTCTCCGGTGTCGCGGCCCTGCTTGCCGCTCAGGGACGGAGCCGGACGGAGATCTACAGCGCGATCCTCAGAACCGCACGCCTGCCGTTCCTCGGCGGCGCCATTCGCGGGCTCTACAACCCCGTGTACGGCTTCGGCATCGTCGACGCGGCGGCCGCGGTCGCCTCGTAACCGCATAACGCCGAAAGCCCCTCGCTCCGATCTTTTACGAGCGAGGGGCTCCGCGCGGGCGGCGTCAGCCGTGCAGGCGGGCCTCGATGGCCTCGATGATGCGCGGGCGCAGTTCGGCGGGTCGGATGATGGCGTCGACCGAGCCGACCTCGACGGCGCGCTGAATATTGTGCACGCGGTCGAACTCCGCGGCGACCTCACCGAGTTTCTCCGTGCGGACCGAGGACCGGAGCTCGTCGAGTTCGGCGATCAGGGCCGCGCGGCCGGTACCGGAGGCGTTCGCGGCACGTGCCTCCAGCTCCCGCACCCGCGGATCGGCCGCGGTGCGGGTGTCGACCTCACCGGCGAACACCACCGCAGCGGCCGGGGCACCGCCGAGCACCGACGCGAACGAGCCCTCCAGCGCGAGCACGGTCATATTCGGATTCAGCGCCTTCGAGAACACCACGAACGCGCCACCGTGATACCGGGAGATCACGCAGAACACAATGGGCCCTTGGAAGTTCACGATCGCGCGGCCGATCTCGGCACCGTACTCGAGCTGCAACTTGCGCATCGACTCCGGCGAGCCGTCGAAGCCCGACAGGTTCGCCAGCACGACCAGCGGCCGATTGCCACTGGCGGCGTTGATCGCCCGCGCGGCCTTCTTCGACGACTGGGGGAACAGCGTGCCCGCGGTGTAGGTTTCGGGGCCGTCGGTCGGCGTGAAGCCGCGCCGCGGCACACCCCGTGACTCGATGCCGAGCAGGCACACCGGGATGCCGCCGAGATGCGCGTCCTGCACCACCGCGGTTTCCGCATCGGCCATCCCCGCCCAGCGTTCCAGCACCGGGTGGTCCTGGTCGGCCAGCGCCCGCATCACGATCCGGATGTCGAAGGGTTTCTTGCGATCCGGATTGGCTGTGGCGGAGAAGATTTCGCCGACCGTGGTGAAGTCGCTGTCCGCCATCACGTGCGGGAAGTCGGAGACGTCGCGATCGATGGGGTCGCTGGTCTGCGCCCGCCGCGGCGATCGGTCGCCGGGCGCGATGTAGGTGTGGTCGTAGTGCGACATCAGGATGTCCCGGGCCGCGGTCAGATTCGGCGCCCAGTACTGCGCCTGACCGTTGGGGCCCATCACCCGGTCGTAGCCGCCGATGCCGAAGTTGTCCTCGGCCGACACGCCGCCGGAGAAGTCCAGCGCCTGCTTACCGGTGAGCACCATCGCGGAATCCGGGGTCATCACCAGGATGCCCTTGGTGTGCATGAGCATGGTGGCCTCGGCGTTCCAGTACGGCTGAGCGCCGACGTTGATGCCCGACACCACGATGTTGATTTCGCCACCGTCCTGGGTGAATTCGACGATCCGCTTGAGCGCCGCCGCCACCCAGTCCATATTCTCCGTGCCGGACGTCATCGAGATCCGGGCGCCGGAGGACAGCGCGTACCACTCCAGCGGCACCCGCATCCGTTCGGCCAGATCCAGTGCGGCGATCACGCGGCGGCACTCCGGTTCCGACAGGGCGCCGAGCGATTTCGTCGGATCACCGAGCAGCACCACCCGGGTGACGCCCTGCGGATGCCGTTCGGTCGGCGTGGTGACCACGCCCGCGACGATTGCCGCGGTGTTGCGCCCCTTGGGCCGGTCGACGGGGACCAAGGCGTGGGAGGCGTCGAGGTCGTACTCGGTGAACTCGCCGAGGAAACCGGTCAATTCGTAGGGGTACACGGTGTTGCGGCTGCTGGCCCGCAGCACCTTCTGCCGGTACTCGTCGAGCGGCTCGACCGGATCGTCGGACCGCTCGCCGACGATCACCTCGGTGCCGCCGGTGGCGTCGAAACGGATGCGCACGGCGACCTTGACCAACCGGCGGTCTTCGGGTCGCGCTGCCGCGCGATGATCAGGATCTCCTCCAGCCCGGCACCCGCGATCGTCGGCTCCACGCGTTCGACGATGGTCTCGAACTCGTCGGGGGTCATGTCGATCGGCGGCCAGATGTACATGACGATGCGGTTGGTGTTGAAGCGCCTGGCCGACGACGGCCGCCGCGACTGTGCCCGGCGAATCGAGTCGAGGCAGGTGGCGATGGTGCTCTCGGCCGTCGGCAGCGCCAGCAGCCGGCCGTCCTGCTCGCGCAGTGCGGTCAGGTCGCGCACCTGCGCGAACGCGACCAGTCGCTCGTCGGACGGATTCTCCTTCGCGACGCACCGGAACAGGTAGACCTCGTCGTTGTCCGAGGACGGCAGCCGGGTGAGGTCGAACTTGCGCAGCCGCTTCATCTGCATCCGCTCGGCGATGTACGGGTGCAGGCCGCGGATCAGTCGCTCCTCGGCCATACCGGTGGCCGACGGACGGAAGGTGAAGTGGTGGTGCATCACCGCGCCGCCGCTACCCGCGACGGTGGTGGTGATCCGGTGCACCTGATTCGGGAGCCGTTGCGCGCCGAGCACATCCTGCAGGGCCGCGGCCATCGCGTCGTGGTCCTCGGGCTGCTTCTCCCAGCCGAGGTAGATGTCGGCCTCGATGGACATCGCGCCGCTCGCCAGCTCGGTGAGCCCGCGCAGCACGGTGTCGAGTGCCTCGAAACGCACCGCGGCCGACACCAGGGTCAAGCCGCGGCGCTCGGCGATCACGAAGGTGCAGCCTCCCACCTCATGCGTGCGAACGCCGGTGAGTCCCTTGTTGCCGTAGTACCGCCGGGTCAGGACCTCCAGCATGACGGTGTTGTCCGGGTTGCCGCGTACCAGGCGCTGGCCGAGCAGTCGCACCAGCGGCTCGGTGCTGCGGACCATGTCGGAGATGCGCTCGGCGCGATCGGCAGTGTCCGGGTGCGCGTCGAGGTGGCGCAGGTGCCTGCGGACGTTGGTGTACACGCGGGCGCGGTTGCGCCGCAGCAACGGCTGGCCGAACCATGCGAACACCAGGCCGCGGGTGAGATCGGCGACCACCGGGAAGCGCACCTGCGTCGCGGCCACCAGTCGCTCGAGCGCCAGGCCGACCGGCTCGCGCAGCGCCCGGTCCGGCACCGGCTCCCCCAGCCACTCCCGCAGCAGTGTCGTGATGACCGCGGCGGTGTCGGACGGACGCTGCTGGGCCAGGAAGATCCGGAAGACCGCGGCCTCGAGATCGGGCGAGCGGTCCAGCTCGGTGACGCCGTAGTGTCCGAGCGCCTTGGCGAGCTTGGCCCGGTACGACTCCGGCAGCCCGGCCCGCTCGACGTCGAGGCTCTGCAGATAGGTGTGGAAGTACTCGCGGGCGCTGTGCACATGGCCGTGGCTGCCGTCCTCGTCCCACGACCGGTTGTGGCTCAGTTCGGCGAGGTCGGCGAAGACCTGCACGAGTTCGAGTTCCTCGGCGAGGGGCCGATGGTTGTCGGCGATGGCCGCCCGGCGCGCGGTGAGGTAGTCCTCGACCACGCGGCGATCGTCGTGCGGGTCGACGTCGAAACCGAGCAGCAGGCTGCGCAGTCCCTGCAGGCAGCGGGTCAGCCGCTCGTGCGGCTGGACGGGGGCGGGCTCGTCGGGCAGGTCCAGCTCGACCGAGCCGACCGCCGCGCCCTCCGCGGCCGCGCCGTCCTCGGCGAGCGGTTCCAGCCGCAGCAGCGGCGCACCGGTCTCCACCTGAGTGCCGACGGAGACACTGCATTCCTTCAACCGCGCCCGGAACGGCGCGCGCAGCACCGTTTCCATCTTCATGCTCTCCAGCACCAGCACCGGCGCACCGGCTTCGACCTCGGCGCCGATCTGCAGCGGCGTGGCCACGACCAGCGCGGGGGCGGGTGCGCGGACGACACCGCCCTCGTCGCGGCTGATCCGATGGGTCACACCGTCGACGTCGACCAGGTGGATCGGCCCGTGCGTGCCGGTGATCAAGCGGTACCGGGTGCCGTTGACCACGATCTGCGCGGTGTGGTGGTCGAAGCGCTCGAGATCGACATCGGCGGCGCGGATGTCGCCGCCCGCCTCGATGCCGATCCGGAACCGATGCGCGCCGACGCGTGCGACGCGGACGCGGTAGCCCGCCCCGCGCAGCTTGAGGTCGAGCGGACGGCCGCTCTTGTGCTGCACCTGCGGACGCCCACCGGATGCCGTGGACAGCAGCCGCTGCTGTTCGACCCGCTCCTCCTCCTCGTAGGCATCGATGGCCGCGGCGGCCAGGGCGACGGCGGAGTGGCGGTGCGAGACGAGACGTCCCTCGCCGCGGACACGGTCGATCCAGCCGGTGTCCGCGCTGGCGTCGATCACCTCGGGCTGGTTCAGCAGGTCGAGCACGAAGCTCTTGTTCGTGGCGCCGCCCTCGATGACCACCCGGGTCTGCACCATCGCGCGGCGCAGCCTGCCCAGCGCCTCGTCGCGGTTACGGCCGTAGGCGATGATCTTGGCGATCATCGAGTCGAAGTCGGCGGGAATGGTGTCGCCCTCGCTGACACCGGTGTCGACGCGGATGCCCGGTCCGGCCGGCAGGTCCAGCCGCGCGATGCGGCCCGGGGCGGGCGCGAAGTCGCGGTCGGGGTCTTCGGCGTTGAGCCGGGCCTCGATGGCGTGCCCACGCTCGGCCGGGGGCGCACCCTCGAGCCGGCCCCCGGACGCCACCAGCAGTTGCGCCCGGACCAGGTCGAAACCGGTGGTGGATTCGGTGATCGGATGCTCGACCTGCAGCCGGGTGTTGACCTCGAGGAATGCGAACAGCTTCTCACCGGGGTGGTAGAGGAATTCGACGGTTGCCGCACCGCGATACCCGACCGCGACCGCCAGCCGCTCGGCCGACGCCTTCAGCTCGGCCACCTGCTCGGGGCTCAGCACCGGTGACGCCGACTCCTCGATGACCTTCTGGTTACGCCGCTGCACCGAGCAGTCGCGCACACCGAGCGCCCACGCGGTCCCCTGGCCGTCCGCGATCACCTGGACCTCGACGTGCCGGGCGCCGGTGACCAGCCGTTCCAGGAACACGACACCACTGCCGAACGCCCGCGCGGCCTCCTGGCTGGTGCGGTCGTAGGCGTCGACGAGCTCGGCCTCGTTGGTGATCACCCGGATGCCGCGGCCACCGCCACCCGCGGTCGCCTTCAGCATCAGCGGATAGCCGATCTCGTTCGCGGCCGCCACGGCGGCCTCCACGGACTCGACCGCGCCGCGGCTCCACGGCGCCACCGGCACGCCGACCTCCTCGGCGATCAGCTTCGCGCCGATCTTGTCGCCGAGCTTGCGCATGGCCTCCGGGCTCGGGCCGATGAAGGTGACCCCGATCTGCTCGCACAGCTCCGCGAACGCCGGATCCTCCGCGACGAAACCCCAGCCCACCCAGGCGGAGTCGGCCTCGGTGGCCTTCAGCGCGCGCTCGAGGGCCTTCAGATCCAGATACGGGCGCGCGGACGCCGGACCGAGGTCGTAGGCGATGTCGGCCTCCCGCACGAACGTCGCGTTCCGGTCGACGTCGGTGTGCAGGGCTACGGTTTCGATCGGCTGTCCGGTCTCCGCGGCCAAATCCCGGACGGCGTGAATGAGGCGCATAGCGGCCTCACCCCGGTTCACGATGGCGATACGGCTGAACACTCGCCAGCTCCTTCCATTCCACAGCACTGGCCCGGTCGGGCGATGGGTTGACGACTCCCGGCACCGCGTAGTGTGCACCCTCATTCCACGTCCGTGCACGGCGTGCGGGTGTTACTCGCACGTATCGTGGGAATGCCGCAGTAGGGGAGGTGATCTGTGTGGCCGACATTCTCGATGTGCTGCACTCTCGCTGCGCCGAGGTCGCGGGTGAGGCGGTCCTCTCGGGAGAGGAGCATCCCACCCTGACCCTGACCACGCGCGAGGTTGCAGACCTGCTCAACCATATAGCCGACCTACGGCGCCGCTGCTGCGACATCGACCTTGCTTATCACGAACTCGACCACCAGCACACCCTGCTTCTCCGCGCGGCGAGCGATGCCGCCGCATCGTTGGATCGGATCCGCGCCGTGCTGGAGCAGCGCACCGCGCACCCGGAAGCCTATGCGCGCCAAGCGCGTAGCATCGCCCGCTTCGCCGCCCGGAACCTCACTGCCGCGAGCCTGAACTCCGACGGAACAGCGAATCGAGAAGGCGTCGACACGGGAGGACCTTCGCCAGAGGAACTTCGGGCTTCCGCGTAACCAAGTATTTGCCCATTGTTCGAGTTCGCCTGAGTGTCGACCCGAATGCGGGTCGAATACGGCCGCTTGCTCGATTTTCACCGGCCGGAAGGCGTAACGCTGAAGATTTGCCATCCGATAGGGTCGGAGTAATGACACCAAGCGTGTGCACAACCGTCCGACTGCAAAGGAGTCCCTTATGCGCGCAATGTCTGGTCGCCTGCTCGCCAAATGTATCGGGATCATCGGTGTCGCCACGGTCGCGCCTCTCGTGTCGGCCGGTTCGGCCCAGGCCGACACCCCGGACGCGGTCTTCTTCCGCTACGGCGATGTGAACTGCTCGATCACACGCGCCGGTGTCGTCGGGTGCGATCTCGGCGATAACGTCAGCTACGTGTCGCAGCGCATCCCGGCGCTGGACTCCGGGAGCGCACCCGAATTCAACCTGCCGTATCCGTTCAAGGTCCGGGAAGTGGTGATCGATTCGCCCGCCCTGCCCGCGCATCCCACGCTCGGCCCCGGGACATCGCATACGCTGCCGGGCGGCAACCCGGATTGGTACTCGGTCTCTCAGGAGCGCGGCCCGATGAGCCATCAACTCGATTTCGGCGGCGCCACCTGCAGCAGCATCGAGTTCCACACCGGCCGCTTCGGATGCAGTATCAACGGCCACTCCATCGAGTTCGGCGAGGGCCAGGTGCTGCTGAGCTGATAGCCGAACCGACGGTTGACTTCAATCGAAGTTGAGGTTCTACGGTCATGTGGACCTCACGGAAGTCGACTCAGGGAAGGCCTGCCTTGTCATCTGATCAGTTCCAAATCGAGCGGCTCGACGTGGCTGCCTACCTCGACCGAATCGGCTGCACCGACCTGAAAGATGCTGCGCCGGACGAGAATTTGCTGCGAGCCGTCCATCGCGCGCACAGCCTATCGATCCCGTTCGAGAACCTGGACATTCTGCTCGGTCGCGGTATCCGGCTCGATATCGACTCTCTCCAGGACAAACTCGTGCGGCGCGGCCGCGGCGGATACTGCCACGAACACAACCTGCTGCTCGCGGCGGCGCTGGAACGCCTCGGTTTCACCGTCACTCGGCTCAGCGCCCGGATTCTGAGCGGAAATGCGGCGCGGCGCCAGCCCCGGACGCATATCGCGCTGCGAGTCGCCGCAGGGGACGCGGTGTACCTCGCCGATGTCGGGCTCGGCGCGGAGGGCCTGGTCGATCCGGTGCCCTGGCGCGAGGGTGAATATGCCGATCCGGACGGCTGGTTGCACGGCATCCGGCGCCATCCGGACGCCTGGGAGCTCACCGTCCGGCGGCCGAATGAACAGGCACGCCCGATGTATCGGATCACCGAGGAACCGTCGCTGCCGATCGACTTCGAGGTGGCCAGCCACTGGACCTCCACCCACCCGCGGTCTCCGTTCGTCACCCAACCGGTGGTGCAACGACGCGGCGCCGACGTCCGCCTGATCCTGTCCCGGGACACCCTGGTCGAAAAGTTTCCCGACCGCGACATCGTCACCCGGATCGGACGCAACCAGTTGGGCTCGATAATCACCCGGCGCGTGGGCCTGCCCTTGACTCCCGACGAACTGGCTCAGCTGGCGGGCTGACGGCGAGACCGGGTCAGCGGGGTGACGGATACCATTCGATGCGGCCGCCCTGGAAATCCTGCGCTCTGCCGCCGTTGTAGTCGTACTCGTCGCTGATCGGGTATCCGTACCGCCCGTTCTCCCAGTTCTGGCTCGCCCAGATGTCTCTGATTGCGCCGACTACCACGCGGGCGCCGGTGCCGGCCGACCAGTAGATCGAGCCGCCTTCGAAATGCTGCCCTGCCCCGTTGTCCCTGGCCCGGAACTCGTCGATGACCGGGAAGCCGAGCCTGCCGTCCTCCCAGGACAGGGTGGCCCACTTGTCGCGGATCGCTCCCCAGGTGTTGTGTGCTCCGGTCGTGCGGGACCAGTGCACCGTCCCGCCCTCGAAGTGGTTGAACCGTCCCGGCTTACGGGTCGCGAGCTCTCTGGTGGTCGGGTATCTCAACGCCCCGTTCTCCCAGCCGAGTTCGCCCCACTTGGCTCGAATCGCACCGCCGATCTGATTGGCGTGCCCACCGGATACCAGGGGATGCCAATAGATCGAGCTGTCCCTCTCGAATGCCTGCCAGCGGCCGCCGCGGGCGGCATCGGACTCCGGGTTTATCGGATAGCCGAAGAAGGCGTAGCCACCGACTTCGTCGTATTCGACCCGTATGGCTCCGTAGATCGGATAAGGCTGCGCGGAGGCGTCGGCGGGAGTCAGGGTCAGGGCGGTGAGCGCCGCGAGAACTGTAGCGGCCCGGATCGGGCGGGCAGAGCGACGCCGATCGTGCCTCGTGTGATCGGCTGACATGGCTTCTCCTTATGCCCCCCGAGCAGCAGATATTTTACCACTCGGCCGGTGAATTCCCTACGGGCCCATATTGATTTCGGTCCCCTGAGCGAGCCCCGCGCGCTTCCGAAAACCTGCTACCCCCCGCTCACTCGGCAGCGTGGGCGCACCAGGCTGCGGGCGACATGCGGCGTCCGCAGCGGACACCCATACCTCGAGTTAGCTATGGTGTTGTTGCTCAGCTGGAATTCTCGACAAATTGTCCCCTCAACACCACTAATACGAGGTTGCCATGGGATATCTGGCTTCGCGAGTAGTGCGCTGGGCCATCGTCGCGGTCGCGGTCGGGACGGCGACGACCGGAACCGTCGCCGCGGAACCGACGCCGGTGCCGGTACAGCCGGTCCTGCCGTTCGGGGTGCTGCCCGCCCCGCCGGAGTCCGATCCCGCCTTCTACAACCCGCCCGCCGAGGTGGTCGCGGCGAAGCAGCCCGGGGAGATCATTGCCGCGCGCGAGGTGCACGTGGGGTTCGAAGCGCTGCTGCCGATCAATGTCGACGCCTGGCAGCTGTCGTTTCGCTCGACCGACCATCTGGACCGGCCGATCGCGGCCGTGACGACCGTGATGAAACCGCGCGGCGGCGACGGCGGCCAACCGTGGAACCTGCTGTCCTATCAGTTCGCGGTGGACACCGATGGCCCACGGTACTGCTCACCGTCCTACGCGCTCCAGCAAGGCGCGGTGCCCCCACCCCTGACCGGCTCACTCCTCGTGGGCACCGAGTTCCTCTTCCCGATCACGGCCGTCGGTGCCGGGTGGGTGGTGAACATGCCCGATTTCGACGGACCGAACATGGCATTCGGCGCGGGACCGCTCAACGGGCGTATCACGCTCGACAGCGTGCGCGCGGCGGAGAACTTCCTGCCGCTGGGATTGCGAGGCACGGATACGAAGGTGGCCCTGGCCGGATACTCCGGCGGTGCGATCCCGTCCGGCCATGCCGCCGAAATGCATCCGTCCTACGCGCCCGAGCTGAATATTGTCGGGGTCGCGGAGGGAGGCATCGCCGCAGACCTGCGGGCCGTGGTGGAGCTGGCCAACGGCAATCTGGCCTCCGGACTGTTGCTCAGCGGAATATTCGGTGCCGCACGGGAATACGACGAGCTGGCGGCTTACCTCGACCAGCACATGAATCCGGCCTTGAAAGCGCTGGGGTCGGTTAAATCCGGTCTGTGCTACCTGTATTCGCTCCCCGTTCTCCCCTTCCTGCCCTACGAGCAGATGTTCGACATCCCCGATCCCTTCCACGGCCCGGTACCCGATCAGGTCTTCGACGCGCTGAGTATGGGCCATGCCGTGCCGAAGGTGCCGATGTTCATGTTCAACGCCAATCCCGACTGGGTCATGCCCATCGGCGCGGTCAACGCCCTGGTGGACTACTACTGCCACGATCCCGAAGCGCGCGTGCTGTACACCCGCGACCACTTCAGCGAGCACATCACGGCCGAATACGTTGCCGTGGCACAGGAACTCATCTGGCTCAAGGATCGCTTCGACGGCGTCCCGGTCGCCCCCGGGTGCGAGATCCGCGACGAGGGCTCGATGCTCCTGGACCCCGCGAGCTGGCCGGCCTGGCTCCAGAGCGCGGGAACCCTGCTCGCCGCGGCGGTGCAACAACCCATCGGCCAGCGCTGAGTGTGCCGGTAATGACTTTTGTCATTGCCGGACCATGGTGTAACCCATAGGAATTCGGTGACTGGGCTTACTACTGGCGCCGACCTGTGTCCGTGATCGTAGAAGTCATGAACAGCACAAGTCGCAGCCCGCAAGACCTCCGCGGTCCGGGGCGCAATGACGACATCATCACGACACGCGGCCTGCGCCGGACCTATGGGCACGGCAAGACCGCGTTCGAGGCGGTCAAAGGCGTGGATCTCCGGGTCGCCGAGGGAGAGGTCTTCGCGTTGCTGGGCACGAACGGTGCCGGTAAGACCTCGACGCTCGACCTGCTGGAGGGGCTGGCCGCCCCGTCGGCGGGTGCCGTCGAGGTGTTCGGCCTCGACCCGCGCAGGGACCGCGCCCAGGTCCGCGCCCAGGTCGGCATCATGTTGCAGTCCGGCGGGCTGCCTGCCGAGTTGACCGTCCTCGAAACGCTCGAGATGTGGCGCGGGACGTGCACCGACCCCACGACCACCGACACGGTCCTCGCACAGGTCGACCTGGCCGATCGTGCCGACGTTCGTGTCGGTGCGCTGTCGGGCGGTGAGCAGCGCCGCGTCGATCTGGCGTGTGCCCTGCTGGGGCGGCCTCGGTTGCTGTTTCTCGACGAGCCGACGACGGGGCTCGATCCGGAGAGCCGCCGTGCGACGTGGCGGCTGCTCGCAGATCTCACCTCGTCCGGCGTGACCATCGTGCTCACGACGCACTATCTGGAGGAGGCGGAGGCGCTGGCCGACCGGATAGCGATCATGCACAGGGGCGAGATCGCACGGTCGGGCACGCTGCGCGAGATCGTCGACGGTCATCCGGCGCGGATCGTCTTCGACCACCCCGGGCTGCCGTTGCCGCAGCTGCGCGACGCGCGGATCGACGCGCAGGCACGCGTCACCGTCGACACACACGACCTGCAGGGTCACCTGTTCGAACTGCTCGGCTGGGCGCGTACGCACGGTCTTCGGCTGGGCGGGCTCGAGGCCCGTGCGGCCTCCCTGGAGTCGGTTTTCCTGGACATTGCCAACGATCCGGCCGACGCGTCGGCGGCCACCCCCGAATTGATCGGAGCATCTCGATGACCACCCTCGCGACACCTACCACACGTTTTCGCCGCCGCCCGCTCGCCGCGCTCGCCAAGGCCGAGTATCTGCAGTTCCGGCGGAACAAGACGCTGGTCTGGATGGCGACCGCCTTTCCGGTCGGAATCCCGCTGGCCATGTATTTCATCGCCATCGGGGATGAGGCACCGACGTCGGCTGCGGCGGCGATGGCGTTCGAGTTGCTCGCGTTGTCGGCCTTGCTGTTCGTGCAGTACTACTCGGTGCTGTCGATGGTCACCACACGCCGCAGCGAGGGCGTGTTGAAACGGCTGCGCACCGGGGAGGCGGCCGACTGGCAGATCCTGACCGCCCCGGCCGTTCCCGGTGCGCTGGTGACGATTTCGTGCACCCTCGTCGTCGCTGCGGCGGTGTACGGCGCGGGCGCACCCGCCCCGGTCAACCCCTTCGCGATAGCGCTCGCTGTCCTCGGCGGAGTCGTCCTGTTCTCACTGCTTGCCCTGGCGACCAGTGCGGTCACCAAGAATGCCGAAGCCGCGCAGATCACCTCGCTGCCGGTGATCACGATCGCGATGCTCGGCCTCGCGTCCATCCGGAAGGTCCTGCCCGATCGGTTCGCCGATCTGGCCGACTGGACACCTTTCGCGGCCGTGTCCGATCTCGTCTCCCTCGGGGCGTCCGGTAAGCCCTCCACCGCCACCGCCTCCGATGCGGCGCTCGGCTTCGCAGGCACCTTCGCCGAACTCGGCCGCCCGTTTGCCACACTGGCGATATGGACCGTCCTGGCGCTCGTGTTGACCCGCAAGAGCTTCCGCTGGGACGACCGCGGTTGAGCCGCTGGACGTCCTGGTGGAACGAGCTGTCGGGACCGGCCAAGTACCGGCTCTACACACGGGCCTCACTCCACAGCATCACCGTCGCGGTGGTCATCATAATGGTGACCACCGCGCGCTCGCCGTGGTCGGCGCCTGGGATCGTGGTTGCCGTTGTCGCGGCCATCGTCGCGTTGGAAGCGCAACCCGACTTCGCCCTGTCGTCGGGAGTGGTGCCGCGTCGATGGGCGCTACCTGCCGCCATCGCGATGTTGGCGGGTGTGTGGCTTGCCTACGCCGTGGTCACCAGAACCTCCACCCACGATGTGACCGTCACCCAGTCATATCTGATCAGCCTCTACTCGGCAGTGCTAGCGCTGTTCACCGTCGTATCGTTCATGCGGCACAAATGGTGGACAGTTCTCGGTGTCAGCATCGCCACCGGACTGGCCCTCGGTTTGTCACCGCTGAGGGGACTGGGCACGGCCGCGGTGACCTTCATGGTCGGCAGCTTCTTCGTCGGAATGACACTGCTCACTGCGTGGGGACTGCGAGTGATCGACGAGTTGGAACGCGCGAAGGTGGTCGAGGCCGAATTACAGGTAGCCGAGGAGCGGCTCCGCTTCGCGCGGGATTTGCACGACGTCGTCGGCCGCAGCTTCTCGGCGATCGCGGTGAAAAGCGAACTCGCAGCGGTGTTATCGCGGTCCGGGGACACCGACCGCGCGGCCACGGAGATGGACGAGGTGAAAACACTCGCCGTCGAATCGATGGCGCAGATGCGCAAGCTGGTACGCGGCTACCGCGGCATCGATCTGATGAGCGAGGTGGCGGGCGCGCGCTCGCTACTGTCGGCGGTGGGCTGCAGGCTCGACGTCGAGGGCGATCCGGCCAAGGTCCCGGCGCGCTTTCACGAGGTCGCCGCCTGGGTGGTGCGTGAGGGCACCACGAACATCGTCGAACACTCGGCGGCGACATCGGCGATTCTCGCGCTCGGGGATGCGGGAATGTCCTTGCGCAACGACCGCCCGCACGGCGCACCGGGCGAGCGCTCGGGGCTGCGCGGCGTCGCCGAGCGGCTCGAGGCCGTCGGCGCGACTCTCGACATCAGCGCGTCACGCGAGGAGTTCAAGCTCGAAATTCATTGGGAGAATAGATGATCCCCGTATTCCTGGCCGACGATGAAACGCTCATCCGAGCCGCGTTGGCGACCATGCTCGATCTCGAGGCCGACATCGAGGTGGTCGACCACGTGGGCTCCGGCGAGGAATTGATCGCCGCGTGGCGGCGCCACCGCGACAATGGCGGGCCTGTCGCGGTGGCCGTCATCGATCTGCAGATGCCCGGCATCGACGGTATCGAGACCGCCGTGCAGCTGCAGCAGCTCACACCGGGTGCGGGCACCCTGATCGTCACCAGCCACGGCAGGCCCGGCTATCTCAAACGCGCCCTCGCCGCCGGTGTGCGTGGCTTCCTCCCGAAGACGACCTCGGCGGCGACGCTGGCCGAGGTGATCCGCACCGTGCACGGCGGTGGCCGATACGTCGACCCCGAACTGGCCGCCGAGGCCATCAGCGCCGGCGACACCGTCCTCACCGCACGCGAGGCCGACGTCCTCGAGTACGCCATCGACGGCGCGTCCGTCGAGGACATCGCCCGGCGCGCACACCTCTCGCCGGGCACCACGCGCAACTACCTGTCCTCGGCCATGGCCAAGCTCGGCGTCTCCAACCGCTACGAGGCCGCCCTCAAAGCCCGTGACAAGGGCTGGATCTAGTCCCCGTACGCTCGGATCCCCTGCGCGCCTTCCGCTTACGGCAAGGCCAGCAGTGTGATGGCGGATGCGGCGCCGAGCAGGCCGATCGTCTGGCGCCGGTTTACCCGTTCGTGCAGGAAGATCAGCGCCAGCAGCACCGGAATGGCCGGGTACAGGGCGGCCAGCACCGTGGCGACCGCCATCAACTGGTGATGTGTGGCCAGCCAGTACAAGACGATCGCGATACTGCCGACCGCCCCCGCACCAGCGGCCGCCGAACCCCACCCCGTCTCCATACGTCGCGCGGTGCGAGTGGCCAACACCAACGACAGAATCACCACCACCGACACCACCCGGCTGGCCACGATCGGCCACGGCCCGGCCGACAGCGGAATCCGTGTCATGCCCAGGAACTGCACGGCGAATCCCACCCCGGCGATCAGCGCGTCGCGCAATGCCGCAGCTCCGGTGGAGCGTTTCCGATCGGCCGAGGACGGTCCGGACGAGATCAGCCAGATCGCCGGCAACGCCACCACGATGCCGAGCAGCCCTGTCGCGGTGGGACGTTCGCCGAGCAGGACCAAGCCCACCAGGACCGGGATGGCAACGGCGCCGACATCGCTGATCGGCACCACCACGCTGAACGCGCCCGAACTCATTGCGCGGTAGAGGAACGCCACCCCGATCCCCGTTCCGACACCGGACAGGGTTCCCCAGCCGAGGGCCGGTATCGAGGCGGAACTGTGGTGCCACCACAGCGCGGCGACCATGACGATCGCGGTCCCACCGAGCTGGGCGTACAGCGATACCAGCATCCCCGGTGCCCGGCGCGATGCCAGGCCGCTGACGAAGTGCGTGACACCGAAACACCCGGCCGCCGACAGCGCCATCAGTTCACCCATTGCCGGTCACCTCCGTTCGTCGCGCGGCCTGCCCGACCGGGCAGATCCGGTCGTCGGCGACGCAGCCTGCGCGGTCGCACAACCGGCACAGCCGCGCCGCACTGGGCAACCGGGTGTAGGCGCTCGCCAGCAGCTTGCCCAAAAGCTCTGCGAGGGCGTCCTGTTCGGTGTCGTCGAGGGTGCGCACGAGGCCCGCCAGCACATCGTCACGGGCGCGCAGCACTCGTTCCGCGGCCCTCCTTCCCTCACTGGTCAGGTGGACCTGCACCGATCTGGCCGAGGTGCCCTTCCGAGACACCAGACCCTGCGCCGCCAGCGCGTCGACCATCCGGGTCGCCGCCGACTGGCTCAGGCCGATGCGCCGACCCAACTCCGTCACGGACAGCCCGGGCGCGGTGAACAGGATGACGAGGGCGGACGCCCCGCTGGCACTTGTCTTCCCAGCGGCAGTCGCGCCGACCAGCATCAGATCGCTGATCGTCAGCGCGGCGGCGCCGAGAAGATTACGGGTGCGAGCAGTATGCATGACTCATGCATACCCGTGCCCCGGGGCGACAAACGCGGTGATACGGGCATCGGTCAGACCCGCACGTCGGACATGACGTGCTTGATCCAGGTGTAGTCCTCGAGGGCGTAGATCGACATGTCTTTCCCGTATCCCGATTTCTTGAACCCGCCGTGCGGCATTTCGGCGGGCAGCGGCATATGGGTATTGATCCACACGCACCCGAAGTCGAGCGCTGCGGACATGCGCAATGCGCGGCCGTGGTTGCGGGTCCACACCGATGAGGTCAGCCCGTACTCGACGCCGTTCGCCTTCTCGATGACGTCGTCTTCCTCGGTGAACCGCTCCACCGTGATCACCGGGCCGAAAACCTCGGCCCGGGCGATCTCGTCGGTGTGCCGAACACCGGTGACGATGCTCGGTGCGAAGAAGTGACCGGTCCGGCCGACCCGGCTGCCTCCGGTGTGGACCCGCGCGTGCTCGGGCAGCCGCTCCAAGAATCCCTCCACCCGCTGCCGTTGCCCCGCCGATATGAGCGGGCCACAGGTCGCCTCCGTCCGGTCCGGTGGGCCGACCACGATCGCCTCGGCGCATTCGGCCAGTGCCGCAACGAATTCGTCGTGAACCGACGACGCAACGAGCACCCGGGTAGCCGCGGCGCAGTCCTGGCCGGCGTTGAAATATCCGGCCTCGGCGATACCGGCGGCGGCCCGGTCCACGTCGGCATCGTCGAAGACGACCACGGGTGCTTTACCGCCCAGTTCCAGGTGCACCCGCTTGATCCCGAGCGCCGCCGTTGCGGCTACCTCCCGGCCGGCACGGACACTGCCCGTCAGCGAAACCATTGCGGGAATGGGGTGTTCGACCATGCACCGGCCCGTGTCGCGGTCTCCGCACACTACGTTCAGCACGCCCGGCGGCAGATGTTCCGCGGCGATTTCGGCGAAGCGAATCGCGCTTACCGGGGTGAGTTCGGACGGTTTGAGCACCACCGTGTTACCTGCGGCAATGGCCGGAATGCTCTTCCACACCGCCATCAGCAGCGGGTAGTTCCACGGCGCCATCTGAGCGCACACTCCCAGGGGCTCGCGGCGGATATACGAGCAGTGACCGTCGAGGTATTCCCCCGCCGCCAGGCCGTTCAGGCAGCGGGCGGCACCGGCGAGAAACGGTATCTGGTCGAGTACTTGGGTCCACTCCGCTTCGCGCATCATCGTCATCGGCTTGCCGGTATCGCGGCACTCCAGACCGATCAGATCATCGGCTTGTCGTGTCAGCGCCGTGGTCAACTCCAGCAGAATCCGTTGGCGGTCCGCCGGTGTGGTCCGCTTCCAATGCGCGAATGCGCGGTGCGCGGCATTCATGGCGTCGTCCACCTGTTCTCGGCCGGACAGTGGTGCTCGCGCGTAAGTGGTTCCGTCGGCCGGGTTTTCGATCGCCGATGTCGGTACGCCATCAGGGGATACGGGTCTTCCGTCGATGACGTTGTGGAGCTGTAACGTCACGATCCGCTCCTGGTAACCGGGGTGAAGTCACGGCTGGCGATGAACGGAGGACGCCGGCTTTCCGCCGCGAACGGCTCGACCGTGGTGTTCTCCACGCTGTTGAACACCACGAAGAGGTTCGAGCGTGGAAACGGCGTGATATTGCCGTTGGACCCGTGCATACAGTTGGCGTCGAAGAACGTGGCTCCGCCTGCCGCACCGGTGAACAAGTGGATTCCGTGTCGCTCGGCGAGCCTGCCGAGGCTGCGCCGGTCCGGCATGCCCACCTGCGGCGTGTGACTGCTCAACGACTTCCGGAAATGGTCCTTGGGCGTCGATCCCACACACGTCACGAAGGTCCGGTGAGAACCAGGCATGATCATCAGGCTGCCGTTGTACACCCGGTTGGGCGTGAGCGCGATGGACACACTCAGCGCGCGCGGAGCCGGCATGCCGTCCTCGGCGTGCCAGGTCTCGAAGTCGGAATGCCAGTAGAACGGGCCGCCGTCGAAGCCCGGCTTGTAGTTGATCCGGCTCTGATGGATGTACACCTCGGAACCCAGGATCTGCCGGGCCACGTCGAGCACGGCCGGTCGCCGCATGATGTCGAAGACCACCGTGCTCAGCAGGTGCACCTCGAAGATCGAACGCACCTCGCCGTCGCCGTTCTCGCGAATGAGCCGGTCGTCGTGACGCAGTTCCTCGTCTTCGGCCAGCCTGGTCATCTCCGCCAGGCAATCGGCTACGTCGGATTCGCCGAGCAGGGACTCCTCGACGTGAAATCCGGCGGTGTCGTAGTCGGCCAGTTGCCGGTGGCTCAAAGGGCCCCCGTCGGCGGTGCCCCAGACGACCGGGTCGTGCCGATCCAACAGTTCCACATCGGCGGATTGCCGGGTCGGGTAGCGGTCGTCGATCACGGTCTGCATTACATGTTCTCCTTTTCCTGCGTGGTCGGGACGAGCGCGTCACCCGATGCCGCAGTGGCCCTGCGTCGGCGGCATATCGAGCGCGGGATTGCCGTCGAAGAAACCCGCCGGTTTGAGCTGAAAACCCACACAGGTGACCGGCATGACCGGCCAGTCCTCCGGCCGGACGACGTGGTGGTCCCCGAAGGTGTACCAGGCGACGATGTCGCTGTTCTCGAGTTGGCGGTCGGCTTCGGTGTAGCGAGGCAGGCCGTCGTGTCCCGGACGTTGATTCGGATAATCGCCCGCCGCATAGAGCTCGGCGGGATCGTAGGCGGTGACCCAGAAGTGTTTGAAGGCGAATCCGGCGCGCCTCCCCGCCTGCGAGGACGGCTGCTGCAAGGGCAGCACATTGGCGCCCGGCATCAGTTTGTAGGCGACCGGCTCCCCGAGGCCGTTGCGCACGTTCGGATTGCTGATCAGCCAGTGCCGCCCCGTCAGCGGCTCGATCACGCGTTGCGCCCGGCTCTCCCGCCGCAGCAACGTCCGGCGCGCCACCCAGGCGTTGCCGTACGGGTTGTCCTCGCCGGTCGGCACGGCTTCCGCGTTGACCTCGTGGACGGAGTTGGCGTTGCCGTCGACGCACATGTCGAGTCGGACATTGAAGAAGTGCTGGTGGTTCGGGCCGTACAGGCCGGGCGCCACCATGGTGCCGTAGCGGGGAGTCTCGCCCGGTCCGATCGCTCCGGTGGAGATCATCCCGGTGAGTTTGATCTCGAATTGGATGGTGCCGTCGGTGTAGAGGTACCAGAAGTAGCCGTACTGGTAGTTCCCGAGCACGGCGAAGCTGGAGATCACCAGCCGCCGCAATCGCCGAGTCTCGACGCTGCCGGTGCGGAAGTCCGTATGCTTCCAGCCGACGCCGTAATCCTCCTCGTGCATGCAGATGGCATTCGTCAACGGCACGGGATCGCCGTTCTGGTTGTTGACCACGGCGTCGAAATAGTGGATCTCGCCGAGACAGTCGCACCCGGGCTCGAGGGTGTTCACCATGAACCCTGCGCCGTACTCCCCCTCGTCGAAGGCGTTCTTGGTGCGCTGCACGAGACTGGGATCGGCATACGGGGTGAACATCTCCGACAGCGAGGCCCGGTAGATGATCGGCCGCACCCGCCCCTTGTCCAGATAGCCGAGTTCGTAGAGAACCAGACCTTCGCGGGGCGTGAAGCCGAGCCGGAACTTCCATTTCTGCCAGTGCACGCAGTGGCCCTGGACGGTGAAACTGGGTCCGTCCGGTTGAGTGATCGTCACCGGCCGAAGGTCGTGGCGCGGTGCGGTGACCCGAGGCCAGTTGTCCGGGTCGGCGGTCGAGTCCGGCCGGTAATTTCCGGCGCGCGGCGGCAGCGGGGTCTCGCCGACATCGGTCACGTCGAGCACCCGCATCTCGTCGAGGTCGACCAGCGCGGTCAGCCCTTCCACGGGCCGGGCGTACGGGTTGTCCTCCGGTCCCGTGCGCACGAAGGTGAGCGGCCGGACCAGCCGGCGATCGGGATCGCCGAGTTCCGGGGTGTGGCCGACCGTCCAGGCATCGGTGATTGCCAGGCCGAGGTCGGTCACGCCGCGCCGCGCCATCGCGGCCTGCCAGCGCGGGTCCGCCTTGACCGCTGCTTCGCAGTCCCGGAACTCCTCGGGGGTCAGGGACGGTTGTACGCCGGGAACGTGCCGCCACGTGGTGACCTGCTCATCGTCCAGGTCCACGACGGCCTCGTAGGTGGCATGTCGGCGAGGATCGCGGATCACCACGAACGCTTCCCGCGGCGGCGTCGGTCCCGCCGGGAGCGCCTGAACGACCGCTTTCGGCGGTTCCCGCAGGGCGATGCTGATGAACCGCGCACCGGGGTCGAGGTTTTGCTCCGCGCGCAAAACCGTCGCCGCGGTGCGTATCTCAGCCGCGGACAGCGGTGCCAGCGGGTGCTGGTCGGTCCGCGTCTCAGGGGGTGCTGTGTTGAGTGAAGTCACTGGTGATTTCCTCCGAAATCAGCGTCCGGTGGCGCCCGAGAGGTCCTTGCGGACCGCCCTGGCGATCAGCGTCCGGTTGTCGGCGAGAAAGAAATGGGCGCCGGGAAAGACTCGGACGACGGTCTCGCCCGTAGTGTGGCGACGCCATCCGTCGAGATGGTCGGTGCCGACCATCGGGTCCTGCTGGCCGCCCAGCACCGAAATCGGGCAGGACAGCGGGTCATCCGGCGCGAACACATAGGTCTCCGCTGCGGTCCAATCGGCCCGCAGCTGGGGCAGCAACACCGCCGAAAGCTCCGCATCGTCGACGGCTCGGCGCGGAATGGCGCCGAGCTCCGCCAGCCGGGCGATGAACTGGTCGTCGGGTAGCCGGTGCAGTGGCTCGTCGGGGATGTCTTGATCGTCCGGTGCCGGGGAGGCGGAGACGAACAATCGCCTCGGCTGCCCGGCCCGGTCCCTGGCCAGCAGCCTTGCGATCTCGAAGGCGACGATCGCGCCGAAGCTGTGCCCGAACAGCGCATAGGGCTGGTCTGTGCCCCCGGCGAGCCGACCGGCCAGATCCTCGGCCAGCCGGTGCACGTCGGTGAGCGGAGGCTCTGCGCGTCGCCCGTCGCGACCGGGCAGTTCGGCCGCCACGACCGTGACATCCGGGCCCAGCTCGGTGTGCCAGCCGTGGTAGGCCGATGCCGTGCCACCCGCATGCGGGAGGCAGAGCAGCCGAACGGTGTCGGCCGTCATCGTTCCCGCCTCCTGTCGGCCACCGCTACGCAGGTCGGCGAGTCGACGAAACTACTGAGGTCCAGATCGAGGCCGAGGTCTGTGCGCGCCCGGGTGACGAATCGAGTCGCCTGCAGCGATGTGCCACCCAAGGCGAAGAAGTCGTCCGTGGCACCCACCTCGGGCAGCCCCAGCACCTGGCTCATCAGGGCCGCCACGGCCTCGACCATGCCGTCGTGTCCGCTCCCGTGGTGGATTCGGTCTCGCTGCGTCGATGGTTCGACGTTCCGGAGCGCCTCCCGATCCACCTTTCCGTTGGGCATGAGCGGAAACGAGTCCAGCACCGTGATGACCGAGGGCACCAGGTGATCGGGCAGTCGTCCGCGCAGATACGCAGTCAACTCGTCCGCACTCGTGTCCCGGAATCGACTGGCGTAGGCCACCAGTCGCTCGCCCCGCGCCAGGACCACCGCCTGCCGAACCGACGGATGCTCCTCCAGGGCCGACTCGATTTCGCCCGGCTCGATCCGGAAACCCCTGATCTTGACCTGCTGGTCGGCCCGGCCGAGGAATTCGATGGCGCCGTCGGACCGGTATCGGCCCAGATCGCCGGTCCGGTACATCCGCGCGCCGCTGGGCTTCACGAACGGGTCGGGCAGAAAGTTCGCTTCGGTCAGCTCGGGACGGCAGTGGTATCCCCGGGCTACGCAGACTCCGCCGACATAGAGCTCTCCGGTGAAGCCCACCGGCACCGGCTCACCGATGTCGTCCAGGAGATACACCCGAACATTGGGCAGTGGTTGCCCGATGGGAACACCCTCGGCGATGCTTTCGGCCGTGCAGTGCCACCACGTGGCGTCGATGGATGCCTCGCTGGGCCCGTAGAAGTTGTACAGCCCCGCGGCGGGCAACTGCTCGAACACTCGATGACAGAGGGCAGGCGACAACGACTCCCCGCCACAGAACACGTACCGGAGCCGCCGCACGTCGGCCAGGCCGGGTCGCACCTCCAACAGGACATCCAGCAGCGAAGGAACCACCGCCAGCGCCGTGATGTCGTGCTCTCGCATCACCTCGGTCAGATAATCCACATCCCGCGCTCCCCCGGGCCGGGCCAGCACGAGCCGCGCACCACCGACCAGGGGCGCGAAGATCTCCCAGACGGCGATGTCGAAATTCGGTGAGGTGTGCTGCAACACCGCGTCACCCGGACCCAACCCGAACTGCTTCAGGTCCCAAGCCAGTCGATTGGCCAGCGCCACGTGTTCGACCTCGACCCCCTTGGGCCTGCCCGAGGAACCCGAGGTGTACATCAGATAGGCGAGCCGTTCGCCGGCCGCCGCGTCGATCGCCGTGTCCTCCGCGTCGGTGGTGTCGCTGTCGACACAGATGGGGGTGGCCGAGGATTCGGGTAACCACTCCAGCAGCGCGGCCTGGGTCACGATGACCTCCGCACGCGCGTCGTCGATCATCATCTGGACCCGGTCGACCGGGTAGTCCGGGTCGAGCGGGAGGAATGCGCCGCCCGCCTTCAGCACGCCGAGCAGCGCCACCACCAGCTCGATACTGCGTGGCAGGTACACACCGACCAACGAGTCCGGCCCGACGCCGGTGCGCCGGAGCACATGAGCGAGACGGTTGGACCACAGGTCCAGCTCGCGGTAGGTGAGCGTGCCGCCGTCATCCATCTGCACGGCAGTGTGAGCCGGGAACTGCTCCGCGGCCGCGGTGAACAACCGAGTCACCGTACGAGCCGGGATCTCCAGCGTGCCCGGACTCGTCCAGTCCTCCGGAATACGGCGCGCCAGCAGATCCGCGGGAGTGGACCGGCAGTGCGGTCGCGGGCCGCGGTCGCCGCCGATCGGCTGGGCGATCGCGCGATAGCACGCGCTGATCGGGTTCTCGTCGACGAGACCGGCCGCACCGTGCGCGTGCACCGCCCCGCTCACGGCCTCGAACACATCTCGCCTGAGCACCGGTGCCAGTGCGGCGACGGCACTTTCGATGTCGTGGCCGTCGTCCAGGTCCGCGGCGAGCTGGCCGAGTCGCCGGTACCAGCCTGTCAGCCGCGTCCAATGGGTGGCCAGGGGATAACTCACCGCTTGGAAGTCCGCGATCGGCACGCCGAACTGGCGATGGCGACGAGCGTGCCCGACAGCCAGATCGACCGCGCGACGGGCGACACCGACCAGATAGGCCAACTGGCGCAACGGAGATCGGCCGATCAATTCGAGTGGTCCCAGCGCGTGGCCGACCTCGGTCGCGAAAAGTACGGCTTCGGCCTCTCCCAGGCCCATGCCGCCCTCGGTCACCGGGCCGGTCACCCATCGATGGTTCAGGGCACTGTTCCACCGGCGCTGCCGGCCCGAGGCCGTGCATATGGCACGGACCCTGCGGCGGAACTCCGTCTGAGTGGTGGTCGGCTCGGTCCTCATAGCGGGGCGTCACTTCCCTCGGCCGGCAACGACGACCACACGGTCGCCAGCATCATCTCGGATGTACCGGCGGCCAGGGTGAGGCCGGGTGCCTCGCGCACGGCCGCCGCGACCTTGTCGGCTGCCGGAATCGCGGCCTGCTCGGGGGGAAGCGTCGCGAGCACCTGCTGGCCCAACCGGGCTATCGCGCTTGCCAATTCGCTCGTCCACCACTTTGCCGCGGCCGCCGCCGACAGCATGTCTTCACCTCGAGACAGCAGATCCACACAACTCCAGGCGAGCAGCCGGGCCGCGTGCAACTCGGCATCCAGTTCGACGATGCGATCCACCGGGGCGGACTCGGCGTGCCGGCTCAGCGCGGACACCAGGTCGAGCCACCTACGCGCCCGGCCCCAGAACGGTATTCCGGTTCTTTCCAGCCCCAAGGCGCTGTTGATCAGTTCCCATCCCTGTCCGGCGGCGCCCAGCAGCGCATCGGAAGTCAATTCGACATTATTCAACGAAACCCGGTGAAATGGTTCGGGATTGACACCTGATACGGGTTCGACGTGCACACCCTCGGCTGTCATCGGCACGGTGAATAGACTGATGTCGGCATATTTCGACCCGCCCTCGCGCGGAGTCCTCGCGGCGCAGACCCCGATATCCGACCAGTCCGCGCCGACCGTCCATGTCTTGACGCCGTTCAATCGCCATCCTTGCCCCTCCGGCGTGGCCGTCGTGCGCAGCGACGCCAAATCGGAGCCGACGTCCGGTTCGCTGAACAGCACACACCCCAGCATTTTTCCCCGCGCGATCGGCAACAGATACTCCGCGCGCTGCTGTGCCGTGCCGACGGAGAGAATTGTCGACCCTATGTTGTCGATGGTGTTGATCCGGGCGCTGTCCGGGACGCCGGCGAGGGCGAGCTCTTCGGCGACAATCGCGGATTCCACCCAGCCGGCGCCTCGACCGCCGTGTTCGGCCGGCCAATGCGCCGCCAGCCACCCCCGTTCGCCGAGCAGTTCATAGGTACGCCGCGCATGTTGCCCACCGCCGCCACGCGCTACCTCCTGTTGGACGGTGGGCGTGCTCAGCAATTCGTGCACCTCGGCCCGAAAACGCTCCTGCTGTTCTGTGAAATGAAAAGGTTTCGTCAACATGCTTCACCGTTCGAATACACTGTTTTCCACCCCCTCGGCCCTCCCGGGCCCTACCAGCCTGTCGGTACTTTCAACTTGTATCGATACCTAGTCCACTTCATACCCGATCTCAACAGACTGGTTTCGATACCGCCACGACGGCCGGGACGGCTAACTGCGACGAAACGGAGAACGCGACCGCTTCTCACATACATGACCTGGCGGGACAACCGGATGAAATACTTCATTTCGAAGGTAATATCCAGATGGGCAAATATGATTTGCCACAGCCGGCCTTCCCACATAGTGAAATGGAAGAGAATTCTTCGACGAATTTGGTTTAACGATCTCCCGACCGGAAATATCTCGGCATTCGATGCGCCCGTCGGCCCGGAACATTCCCTGCGAGTTTGTGCCACAGTGCAGCGGGTAGGTTCCGGATGAAAGCACCTGACGAGCAGACGCGCCGGTGTCCCCACCGACGCGTCCGTGGAGTGTGCTCGTGGTCAGTCTGCGTTCATGCCCACGCTCCGGAGAGGAGGTGAACAGCCATGATCGCCGCGATCCGACGCATCCTCACCAACAAGCCCAGCTGCTACTGGTCCCCGTTCAGTTGGCGATCCTGACCGCTGGATTCGAGGACTACCGCCGTTGTCGTTCCACCGAGTCCGTGGGCGAGCAGGAGGATGTAGCGCCACCTGACGCGCTCGACGTTGACCAGGTGATCCAGGCCTGCCAGGGGGTCCGCCGGACCGATATGCCCCACGCGGCGCGAGAACTCCCACGGCGTGATGCTCAGGTCGATCGACAACGGCGCGAGGAATTGCTGCGTCGTCAGTTGCAAGCCCAGGAATGGGCATACGACATAATCGACGTCGGAGAGAGCGATGCCCGCTTGTTCGGTCGCGGAGCGGACAACCGATCGGACATCCTCGGCGATCGCCTCCCAAATTCGTTCGCCATCCACGATCTCCTCGTGCCGCGTCCGCAGGTAGACCGGACCGGTGAGTTTCTCACGCTCGGGAGCGAAGGGGTTCAGGCCCCGCCCGATCGGCTCCAATTCCGGATCGCTGCGGGAGGCAATGCCCGCAATGCGCGCGAAGCCCGCCTCGCGGGAGACAACCACCGCCGCGGCTCCGTCGCCGAACGGATTGCTGGACGTACGCCAGCGATCCACCTCGTGCTCACGCCAACAGTCCCCCGCGGTGATGATTGCGAGGTCGTCCTCATTGCGTGCCGCGAGATACGCCGACGCCAGCTCCAGGGCCACCAGGACACCGTCGCATCCGGCGTCCAGATCACTGGCAAGACACCGACCGGTCGGTGCTCCCAACTGCCGGTGGACGTAGGGCGCCCCGTGCCAGAGTCGCCCACCGGGCGTGAGCATCATGCAATGCAGCGCGAGCGCAATTTTGTCCGGCGAGCGCCGGGCGCGCCCGAGTGCCAGCCGTGCCGCATCCACCGCCAGATCGGGCGAATACTGCTCATCCGAGGCAACAGTGACCGCGAGTTGTTGTGTATCGGCGGCGTCGCGTTTCGTCCAAGCCCCCGCCGCCACGGCTTCGGCGACCGGCACGGCCGGCGGCAGAACGCATCCGACTCCGGCGAGAAATACATTACCCACGGTGCACACACCCGCTTTCTTACAGAGCTCGCCCATGACGACGCTCGTAGGTCACTCCAGTCAAGTTCTAGGCTTTGTGAAGCCCGGCGTAAATTGAACCATTGCACTTGACCAAAGGTTCATGTCCGAAGGTTCTATTGAATGCCGGATCGCCGTTGCGCAAGGATGCAAGCAGGCCGACACCGACGGAATTCCACTTCATCTGATGAAATGCGCGGCGGCATGCCTTACGACCACTCCTCCGGAGTTCGTGCCGGACGCCAGTCCCATATCTCGTTTGCGAGGAAATAGATGGATTTTGCACTGACTGCCGCGCAGCTCGAGCGATACGAGGAGTTGCTCGATGAGACACGGAATCGGCTGGCGGACAGCGGCGCATCCGCCGCGGACAAGTGGAAAACCGCCGCGGCCCTCGGATTCACCGGCTTGTGCATCCCGGCCGAGTATGGTGGCAGCGGTTTCGGCGCGCTCGACACGGCACTGTGCCTGGAGGCATTCGGGCGCGGGTGCCCCGACACCGGGCTCGTCTTCGCGGTCTCCGCCCACCTGCTCGCCGGCGCCGTAGCCGTCCGGGATTTCGGCTCCGAGCGCCTGCGTCGCGAGCTGTTGCCGAGCCTGGCCTCCGGCGATCTGACGGCCGCCAACGCCATCACCGAAGACGATGCGGGTTCCGATACCAGTCGGCTCGCGGTGACCGCACGCCGCAGCGACACGGGATATGTGATCGACGGGGAGAAATCGTTCGTCAGCAACGGTCCCACCGCCGGTGTGCTGGTGACGTATGCGTCCACCGCTCCCGACGGCGGGTTCCTCGGTAACTCGGCATTCGCCGTCCCGTCCGAGCTGCCCGGCGTCCACCTCGGTGAGCCCTTCACCAAAATGGGGCTGGAGGGCTGCCTGGCGGGACGGGTGGGATTCCACGACTGCCTCGTGCCCGAGGACTACCTGCTCGGTGCCGAAGGGCAGGGTTCGGCGATCTTCGCCCACGCCATGACCTGGGAGCGTGCCTGCCTGTTCGCCGGCTACATCGGCATGATGGACGACCAGTTGGACCGCTGCGTCGCGCACGCGCGCCGACGACGGCAGTTCGGCCGTCCCATCGCCAGGTTCCAGGCCGTCTCGCACCGCATCGCCACGATGAAGCAGCGCCTCGAGAGTGCCCGACTGCTTGTGTACCGCGCCTGCTGGCTGATCGATCGAGACCACAGCGAGCAAGCCGCCGCTGCCGCGCTGTCGAAGGTCACCGTGTCCGAAGCGGCCGTTGCCAACAGCCTCGACGCCGTTCAGATCTTCGGATCGGAGGGCTATCTGGTCGAGGGCGGGGTCGAACGATACCTGCGGGACTCGGTGCCGACGCGGCTGTTCTCGGGCACCACCGAGATCCAGCGGGACATCATCGCGCGGGAGATGGGCCTGTGAGTCTGCACGAACTACTCCTCGACACGGCCGCGCGGTATCCGGATCGAGTGGCCGTCGCGGGCCCGCTGGGTGAAATGACCTACGCTGAACTCGACCGGATCGCGACCGGACTGGCCCGCGCGCTGACTCAGCGGGGAGTCGGTCGAGGTGACCGGGTCATCGTCTGGGACGACAAGTCCCCCAATACGATTGCCGCGATGCAGGCGGTCCTGCGCCTCGGCGCGGCTTACGTGCCCGTCGACGGTTCCACTCCGCCGAGCCGGGTGGCCGCGCTCGTCGGCGACTGCGGCGCGGCGGCGGTGTGTTCCACACGTCCACCCGTCGCAGATCTCCCTGCGGGCACGGCATGGCTCGATCCGTCGGCCCCGCCGCCCGCGCCCGACGACGCGATCGGCGAAGTCGTCGACGTCGACCCCGCCGATCCGGCCTACATCCTGTACACGTCGGGCTCGACGGGGACGCCCAAGGGCGTCTGTATCAGTCACGGAAATGCCCGTGCCTTCGTGGATTGGGCCGTCACCATGCTGGACGCCGGACCGGGCGACAGGTTCGCCAACCATGCGCCGCTGACCTTCGACCTGTCGGTACTCGACCTCTACGCGGCCTTCGCGGTCGGGGCCTCGGTCCATCCGATCCCGGCCGAACTCGCCTATGCCCCGGTTCAACTCGCCGAGTTCCTGCGCGACCAGCAGATCACGGTCTGGTACTCGGTCCCGTCGGTCCTGATCCTGATGATGCGAGACGGAGGGCTGCTCGATGCCCCGGCCCCGGCGGCACTGCGCGCCGTACTGTTCGCGGGCGAGCCGTTTCCCATCGGACACGTACGCGACCTGCGGGCATGGACCGGTGCGCGGCTGCTGAACCTGTTCGGGCCGACCGAGACCAATGTGTGTACCGCTCACGAGGTGACCGACGCCGACCTGCTGCGCGACCGGCCGGTCCCCATCGGACAGGCCACCTGTGGCAACAAGGTCTGGGCCGAGCGGCCCGACGGGGTGGTGGCCGGGCCGGGCGAGGAGGGCGAGCTGGTCGTCGCGGGCCCGACGGTGATGTTGGGTTACTGGGGACAGGACCCGCAGCGCGGGGTCTACCGCACCGGAGACATGGTGCGGGTTCTCGACGACCGAACCTTCGACTACCTCGGGCGCCGGGATCATCTGATCAAGGTCCGCGGCCACCGCGTCGAGCTCGGCGAGGTGGAGGCCTCACTGGTCGCGCATCCCGCCGTGGCCGAAGCCGTTGCGGCCGTGCGCGGAACGGGTATCGATGCCCGTCTCGTCCTCTTCGTGGTGGCGCGGCCGGGGCACCGGCTCAGCGTGTTGGAGATCAAGCGGCACAGCGCCGAAAGACTGCCGCGCTACATGATCCCGGA
Organism: Nocardia transvalensis; assembly: GCF_015477765.1. Taxonomy (GTDB): domain Bacteria; phylum Actinomycetota; class Actinomycetes; order Mycobacteriales; family Mycobacteriaceae; genus Nocardia; species Nocardia transvalensis_A. The sequence goes on from NZ_JADLQQ010000005.1 coordinate 576,480, forward strand.
CGAGGTGCACTTCGTGTCATCGCTGCCGAGAACCCGGACCGGGAAGACCGACCGTGCCGCTCTGCTCGCGACGGCGCCCGAACGCAAGCACCCATCACCGATCCCTGCCGAAAGCACAAGGAGCACACCATGACACAGGCCGAACTGACCGAACAACTATTGGCTTTCATCCGGGAACGGTTTCTCGATGACGACCCGGCCAGCAAGCTGGACGGCGAAACCCCGCTACTCGACTGGGGAATCCTCAACTCGGTCAACACGGCGGAGCTGATCAGCTTCATCCGCTCGGAGTTCGACTGTCCTGTCGACCAGTCCAGCGTCAACGTGCGGAATTTCCGCAACGCGAACTGCATTGCCGCCCTGATCCTCGACACCACCGCGACGGGCCGTGACCAGTCGGCGTGAGATTCCGTCTCGGTGCGGTGGTGGTCATCCGTCGGATGAGCACCACCGCACCGAGACGGATCGCGTTCAGCAGATCGCCGATTCCAGATGATTCGGTATGTAGGCACACCCGCAGCGGCGTCCCATCGTGTTGCTCACGTTACGGCCGTGTTGCGCAAGCTGATAGGCGTACGAGACCAGGCCGGCCTGCAGCCGTGATTCGACACCGAGCTTTGCCATGATTCGCGCTACATGCGCCTTCACCGTGCGTTCAGTGATCTGTAACTGACCGGCAATGGCTCGGTTCGATCGCCCATTCCCAAGCAGCCAGAACACTTGAATCTCCCGAGACGACAGCAATGCTGCGCGCGCCGTCTCGTTCTGCCATGTCGGAGGAGTAATCTCGGTCAAGCAATCTTGCCGATCCAGCTTTCCATGCCCAAGCTCTTCAGACATCAAACTTTCTTCCCGTGGCTGCCGCGGGTTCACAATACCCGTCCGACTTCCGCGCAATTCCAGAGAAACGCGCGATCATTTCTCCTGCGGCGACAGTGGCTCCTACACAGGCAATACCATGCACTCGAAGGTAGCGGAAGATCAAGTGTCCGCAGGAAACTACAATTGGACGCCCTCAGCTAACTCCGACTCGCGTATCCCCCTTTTCCAGGCGATCGAACAACACTCATCCTACCTATCGGGATGATACCGTACCTGAAATTTTGTTCCAACCGGAACCGGGAAAGGATGACGACTTCCAGTTCGGTGCGCGATGCCATCCGTTCGACGATACGCCCACTGCCACACCAGCGATCACACTCTGTCGCCCGGCCGGTTCGGCACCCACGCGCCGAAGGCGTTGTGCTATATGGGGGTTGGAATCACCCACCACACCGCTGCGGCGGGCCATCACTGTGAAGTCGTTATCCGCCAACGGCTCTCGAGCACACGCGCAGCTGAGCAGCTCGAGGCACGGCTTCCGGCCGATGCGGCGCGGTGAGAGGGCGGACGGTGATCGCGGTGAAAATCCATTCACATCTGAATGTAAAATTCTCGCCTCCTCGACGGGACCGGATCTGCGGGGCTGGGTTCCAGCGCTGGACGCCCCTTCTTGTACTGTCGTCCCGGTTGAAAACATTTGACTCGATAGGGCAGACCTCTGTCCAACAACCGGCACGCCCGGCCGACATCCGACTGTTGTGAGAGGAGCAGGGGTGGAACTGGACCTGGGTGCGGTCCGTGCATTCGTCGTCATCGCCGACCACCAGCACTTCGGCGAGGCGGCGGACCAGCTGGGGCTGACTCAGCAGGCGGTCTCCAAGCGCATCGCGAAGCTGGAAGCCGCGCTGGGCACGGCACTGTTCCACCGCTCTCGGCAGGGAAGCGCCCTCACCGAGGACGGGGCGGCCTTCCTCCCCCATGCCCGAGCCCTCATCGCGCTCGCCGATCAGGCCACCGCGTCGTTGCGGGGAAGTAACCGGCCGTTGCGGGTGGACGTGCTCGGCACGCGCCTCGCGGCCACCGAACTGATCAGGACGTTCCACGAGACCCACCCCGACGTGGAGATCGATATCGTGACGTCCAGCGGATTGCGAAGCGGACGATCGGCTCTCGTCAACGGCACGATCGACGTCGCCTTCGCGCGAGTGGTCGGCGCACTCGACCCCGCCATCGAACACATGCCGGCGTATCTCGAACCCCTGCACATTCTGGTCGGCCGCAAGCACCCGCTCGCCGACCAGCGGCGGGTCCGGCTCGCCGATCTCGAGAGTTCGATCGCCCGGATGCCCGGCAACGAACCGGGCAGCGAATGGGCGCAATTCTACGACGATCTCGCCCAGGCCTTCGGGCTCACCATCGATACCGAGGGACCGAACTTCGGCCTGGATCACATGCTCGACGAGATCGCCGCATCACGCGAGAAGTACATGTTCTCCGGCGAGCGACTGCGCGTCCCTTGGCATCCCGACATCTGCCGGATTCCCCTCGTCGATCCGACACCCGGCTATCCGCACTCAATGCTGTGGCACCGACGCAACCGGCACCGCGCCCTGCCTCGCCTCATCGGCTACATCGCCGCCGACTTCCGCCCGATCGACCCCGAACGTCATTGGCTTCCGCCGGCCGAGATCCGCGGCGGCCTGTGGGCCCGATCCGCCTGAGTGACATGATGTTTCACGGAGCGAGGCCGACCAGTGCGGCGGTCTGGTGCCACAGTCGTTCGCAGCGTTCGGGATCGGTGGTGTGGGGCGCGGTTTCGACAGGGGCGCGCCCGACGAAGAAGCGGCCGGAGACACCCGCCACGTCGGGCGCGGTGGCCAGCCATACCGGGGTCAGCGCGCCGACGTCGGGACCGGGCAACTGTGTGGGATCGGACCGGCCGTGCTCCCACTGCCCGACGCCCGGCTGGGGGCCGGGCTGGGGCAGGATCCCGTCGCGGTGAGCCTGCACGATGACCGGGCCGAGCCCGGGCGCCTCCCCGCCGAGCCCCGTGCCGGCGATCGTGCCGGGGTGACAGACATTGACGGTGACATCCGTCCCCGCCAGGCGCCGGGCGAGGGCGTAGGCGAACATCGTGTTCATGTTCTTGCTGCGTGCGTATCCGTAGTACGGCCACAGGCCGGTGTGCTCGCCCAGGCGCTTCGGGTCGGAGTTCGTGATGTCGTCCAGGTCGACCGGCTCGTGCGCCAGCAGAACCGGATCGGAGGCGATGATGATCAACCGGGAGTGCTGCACCGTCGTGGACAGGGTTCGCAACAGCAGATACGGCGCCAGATAGTTGATGGTCAACATCCGCGGCAACCCCGCGGAGGTCATTCGATCCACGGGAGCCACCACGGCGGCGTTGCTGACGACGACATCCGGCGGCGGCCCGGCCGACAACCTCTCGGCGAGGCCGCGTACCTGGTCCAGCTCCGCGAGATCGGCCCGTTCCAGAACGAGATCGGCGCCCGGGACGGCCGCCGCGATCCGCTCCCGGGCCTCCCGAAGCCGAGAATCGCTGCGGCCCACCAGTGTTACCGTGCGACCGGGTCCGGCGAGGCGACGTGCGATGGCCTCACCGATCCCGTTGGTCGCCCCTGTTACGACCGCGTGCTTCACTGCTCTCCCTCGTCGAATACGAACTGTGGTGTTCTCACACGAAGTCGGCGACCCGCGGATAGATGTCATCGGGCGGCAGCTGGCCGGTCTCCAGATCCGCCCACTGGTGACCCGGATGCGGGCGATAGGTCGCTTCCGCATCGGTGTAGGTGGTGATGAAGGCGACGCGGTCGGCCTGCGAGAAGTTGCCGCCGGCGGTGTGCCCGGTCCGCCACTGATGGAACGTGGCGTCGCCGGCGCGCAGCGGAACGGTGACCCGTCGCTCCCAAGCGAGCTGCGGATAGGTGTCGAACAGATAGGAATCCGGGTTCTGCTGCGCCGCCGACAGCGGGGCACGGAACGGTTCCGGCCGCCGATGCGAGCCGGGGATGAAGGTCATGCACCCGCGCTCGACCGGAACATCCACCAGCGCGATCCACGCGTTCAGCAGCAGCCGGCCGTCCAGCGGTGCGAGCGTCAGATCGTCGTGCCACATGGTGGGCAGCTCGTCGCCGGGAGACTTGACGAGAGTCTCACCGCCCCATACCCGCAACGAAATACCGGACAGTTGCTCGGCGATCGCGCCGATCCTGGGGTGACGAGCGAGGCCGCGCAGCACCTCGTTGTTGCGGAAGGCGTCCTTGGTGGTCCGAACCGCGGTCCGGCCGACCTTCATGCCCATGCCGGCCACCATGCCCTCGCGCTCGATGGCCTCCAGCGCCGCCTCCCGGTAGTGCGCTACCTCCTCCGGGGTGAGCACATTCGGGATGTGCGTGAAACCGTCCTCTCTGAACTGCGTAACAAATCGCTGGTCAACGACGTCCGATCGCGTCTGATTACTCGTTTCGGTCACGTCGATTCTCCCGTCATTCCTGGGCATGAACGAACTATTTCTAAACGCGCCCGAGTCCCGACGTAAAGTGAACCTTCGTGCATCGCACCAAGGTTTAATGTACGAAGGTTCACTTCTAATTCGCCGCCGACCTGAGCAAGACTGCGACCATGTCGACATCCGTTGCAGAGTTACAAGAGTCAGCACAATGACGACGCTCGACGAAAATCAGGCCGCGGTCCGCAACTTTCCGATGCGACGTCAATGTCCGTTCGCTCCGGCAGCGGAATACGCCGAGCTCCGCGAGCAGGGACCGCTCGCCCGCGTCATGCTGCCCAGCGGACAGCAGGCGTGGGTGGTGACCCGATACGACGAGGTGCAGCGGGTACTGGCGCACCCGCAGATCAGTACCGACATCACCCGCCCGGGCTTTCCCGAGCTGACCTCGGCCCCGGATGCCGAACGCTATCAGTTGTTCGAGGGCGAGTTCTTCAACATGGATTCACCCGAGCACGACATCTATCGGCGAATGCTGATCCCGGAGTTCAGCTTCAAGCGCATCAAGGCGCTGCGTGCGGGCATTCAGGCCATGATCGATGAGCTGCTCGACACCATGCTCGCCGCCGGTCCCCCGGCCGATCTCGCCGAGGCGTTCGCCCTGCCGGTCGCATCGCTGGGCATCTGCCAGCTCCTCGGCATCCCCTACGAGGACCACAGGTTCTTCCAGTCCCGGGTGCGGACCCGCAAGATCGAGGCATCCGAGGACATGCTGGCCCCGGTCGCGGAGCTGCGGGCCTATACCGATGACGTGATCACCCGGGCCGAGCGCGACCCCGGCGACAACCTCATCGGCCGACTGGTCACCCAGCGGGTCCTGACCGGCGAGATCACCCACAACGCGGCCGTCGGCATGGTCCTGCAGTTGCTGATCGCCGCACACGAGACGACGTCGAACATGATCATGCTCGGCACCCTCACCCTGCTGCGGCACCCCGAACAGCTCGCCGAGCTGCGGGCCGACCCGGCGCTGTGGCCCGGTGCGGTGGACGAGTTGCTGCGGTACCACTCGGTCGCGGACGGGCCGACCTTCGCCCGAATCGCCCTCGGCGACATCGAGGTCGGCGATCAGGTCATTCGGGCGGGCGACGCGGTCTTCGCGCTGTGCGCCTCGGCCAATCACGACGAGCGGGCCTTCGCCCGGGCCGGTGAGTTCGACATCCACCGCAGCGCCGGCAATCACCTGGCTTTCGGATACGGCGTCCATCAATGCATCGGCCAGAATCTGGCCCGCGCCTGGCTGGAGAGCTCCTACGAGACGCTGTTCCGGCGCGTTCCCACGCTCCGGCTGAATGCGGAGGTCGAGGACCTGTCGTTCAAATACGACGCCGCGATCTTCGGCCTGGACGAGTTCCCCGTCACCTGGTAGGAGACCGCATGCGCATCTCCGCGGACCGGGACCGCTGCATCGGCGTCGGTCACTGCCTTCGCACGGCCCCGGACCTCTTCGACTCCGGCGAGGACGGGCGGGTCGTCGTCCTCGATCCCGAACCCGATCCGGCACTGGCCGACACCGTGCGAAAGGTCGTCCGGCTCTGCCCCAATGCCGCCATCGCACTTCGAGAAGACCCCCAAGAGAAATCCGCAACCGAACGGGAAGAGACTGATGACAGTCAGCACGGATGATGTGGCCAGCTTCTATGACGGAACCGACAAGTTCAGTCTGGCCGGCAAGATCGATGAGCTGTGGGGGGCCAATCTGCACTACGGCTACTGGGACAGCGAGTCCGACGCGGACGGCCCCATCGAGGCCGCCACGGATCGGCTCACCGACCTGATGATTTCGGGCCTGCACGCGCAGCCCGGTCAGCGCATGCTCGACATCGGTTGCGGCAACGGCAATCCGACGCTGCGCCTGGCACTCACCAAGGACGTGTCCGTCGTCGGCATCACCATCAGCCGGCTGCAGGCCGAACAGGCCCAGGCTCGGGTCGCCGAACTCGGTCTGGCCGAGCGCGCCGAATTCCGGTTGGCCGATGCGATGGATATGCCGTTCCCCGACGCCTCCTTCGATCTCGCCTGGGCGCTGGAGTCGATGCTGCACATGCCCGACCGCGGCCGGGTGCTGGCCGAGGCCGCCCGCGTGCTGCGCCCCGGCGGACGACTGGCGATCGCCGATGTCGTCGAGCGCGGACCGGTCAGCCCCGAGGGGAAGGTGGTGCTCGACCACATCCGCACCACCTACAAGATCGGCTCGCTCGGCACCGCCGAGGAGTACCGGGAGCACTTGGCCGCGAACGGTTTCGTCGACGTCGAGATCACCGATATCACCGACAAGGTCAATCGCACCGGGATCGTGCTCGCCGACACCGTCGAAAAGAAGCGTGCCGAATTCCTGGCGCATGCCACCGAGCAGGAGATCGACGCGTTCACCGATTTCATGCGCCGCGCGGCCGCCACGCCGGAGAACGGTTATCTGTTCATCACCGCCACGCGCCGCTGACGGCCGACGAATAGACGAGAGGGGCGCGGCTTCCCTGGAAGCCGCGCCCCTCTCGTCTATCTCTTATTTCGCAGAATCGACCTTCGGGGCATGAGCGGCAGCCCGATCGAAGGCGGCGGCGATGTCCCGGTGACGCTGCTCGATCGGGGCGTACCACTCCGCGTGGGTGACGGCGTACAGGTCACCACTCTTGATGGCATCGACGACGATCGCCCCGACCTCCTCGGGCTCCAGCCACCGCTGGGACCGATACTCCTCCTCGGTCATCGTGAAGTCGGTCAGTCCACCGCCCGCGTAACGCTCCGGCCGGTTGCGGGTGCTCGTTGCGACATTGGTTCGCACTGTGGCCGAACACAATACGGTCGCTCCCACCTTCGAGCCATCCTGTTCCAGCTCGCCTGCCAATGCCTCCGTGAGCGCCACCACCCCGTACTTGCTGACCGCGTAGGCCGCCAGCGGCGGCTGAGAGAACAAGCCGAAGATCGATGCGGTGTTGACGATATGGCCGCCGTCCTCGTTGGCCTTCAGGATCGGCAGGAAGGTCTGCACGCCGTGGATGACGCCGAAGAGATTCACGCCGAGCATCCACTGCCAGTCCTCGATCGTGAGGTCGGCGATCCGCCCGATCGGCCCGACACCGGCATTGTTGAAAACGACGTGCACGGTGCCGAATCGATCGGTCGCCGCCCGGGCGAGTGCCCGCACGCTGTCCACATCGCTGACGTCGGTCCGGATGCCGACCGCACCGATCTCGGCCGCGGTCTTCTCCAGGGCATCGGGCTCGATATCGGCGATGATCACCTGCATCCCCTCGGCGATGAGTCGCCGGGCGGTGCCCTTGCCGATGCCGGAGGCGCCACCGGTGACCACGGCGACCTTTCCGTGCAGGTTCGGGTATGCGCTCATGTGTGATTCGCTCCTGTCTGGTGTGGTCGAGCGGGGATCATGCCGCGGTCCATCTGCTGATCGGGCGGCGAAGTCCCAGCCGTGCCCGTAGTGTTCCGCCCGACGCCGCTGCCGACCGGCTGCGCACGGCGGTGGCGGTCTCCAATACGTCGGCGTACGCCTTTTCGGCGGAATCGTGCTGCGAGGCAAGCAGACTGAAGCCATTGACCACGCCGGTACCGGCCAGTCGGAGCAGGTGTTCGACGGGTGTGGCTGCCGACCGCTCCAACAGGATCAGGACGTCGCCGCGTCGCCGGCCGGCTTGCAGCGCCGCTTCGGTCACCGCGTCCCCGATCTCGCGCACCTCGTCGGCCCGATCGATCGGCACGATGGCGACATCGGCGACCCGGCCCGCGAGCGCGGCGGCCTCGGCGCTGTCGACGCGACGCACCGAGACCGGATGTCCCTGCGGCGGGCGGGCGATGTTCAGCGGTCCCGCCACCTCGAAGTGTTCGCCCTTGTGATCGAGCGTGTGCAGCCGCTCCGGCAGGAAGTAGACGCCGGATTCGCGGTCGCGCAGGAACGCGTCGTCATCGAAGCTGTCCCACAGCCCGCCGACGACCTGCGCGAATTCCTCGGCGCGGGCGAGCTGTCGATCGATCGCCGCCATGCCGTCCGCGCGGTAGTTGGCGGTTTCGCCGCCGTCGCCGGGGGTCCTCATCTCCCACCCGGCGCGGCCGCCGCTGAGGTAGTCGATCGTCGCGAGCAGCCGGGCCACGTGGTACGGCGCGAGATGCTCGGCCGAGATCGACGGCACCAGGCCGAGGCCGTCGGTCGCGGCGGCCAGTGCGGCCGTGAGGGTTCCGGCCTCGAAAGCCCCGGCCCCCTCCGGTTGGAGGCTTTGGCGGTCGTCGAACAGCAGGGCGTCGATTCCGGCGCGGTGCGCGGCACGGGCCCACTCGCAGACGTGGGCGAAGGTGGCACGGCCGTTGCCACCGCCGCCACCCGCGGTGGTCAACTGCGCGAAGAGCACGATGGTCATCGCGCACCTGCCAGAGCCGACTCGGCGAGGCCGAGATTGTCCCGCAGTGTGCCGTCGACATAGGACGTGCGCAGCAGCCCCCGTCGGCGCAGCTCCGGCACGACGTGCTCGACGAAGTCGTCCAATGACCCCGGAAGACAGGGGAAGTCGACGAGGAATCCGTCCGCGGCGCCCTGCGTGAACATTGTCTCCATATGGTCGGCGAGCTGTTCGGGGGTGCCCGCGACGATGTCTCCCGCCGTCCGCAGCGACAGCTGGCGCAGCGTCAGATTCTCCCTGCGGGCGAGGGCGATCCAGCGCTGGGCGGTGCTGCGCGAGTTGTTCGTGACCGGCAGGTCCGGTACCGGTCCGTCCAGCGGATACTCGGTCAGGTCGATATCACCCAGCTGGGCCTGGAGCGCGCGCAGCGCGACGATGTCCGGCATCAGCTCCTGCAGCTGCCGCAGCCGATCCTTCGCCTCGGCCTCGGTGCCGGCGACGATGGGCTGCAATCCGGGCCAGATCTGGATCGTGTCGGGGGCACGGCCGTTCGCGGCGGCGCGTGACTTCATGTCGGCGTAGAACTCCTGGGCGTCGGACAGCTGGGTGTGCCGGGTGAAGAGCACCTCGCCGTGCCGGGCCGCGAACGCGCGGCCGACCGGGGACGCGCCGGCCTGGAAGATGACCGGCCGTCCCTGCGGCGGGGGCGCCACATTGAGCGGACCGCGCACGCTGAAGAAACGGCCGCTGTGCTCGATCGGCTCGGCGCCCGATGTCCACAGCCGGTTCGCCACCGAAACGAACTCGTCCGCGCGGGTATAGCGCAGATCGTGCTCCATATGCTCCGGGAACCCGAAGTTGCGAGATTCCCACGGCGCGGCGGAGGTCACCACGTTCCAGCCCGCCCGGCCACCGCTGAGGTGGTCGAGGGACGCGAATTTCCGCGCGAGGTCGTAGGGTTCGTTGTAGGTGGTGGTGGCGGTCGCGACGAGCCCGATGTGCTCGGTCGTCGCGGCGTAGGCCGACAGCAGGGCGAGCGGCTCGAAGTGCTCGTTGCGGGCGGTCCTGCTCAGGTGCTCCACATCCGTGCCCCACAGCGCGACGACATCCGCGACGAAAATGCAGTCGAACACCGCACGTTCGAGCGTCTGGGCGTTGCGCCGATGGAACGCGAAATCCAGTTGCGCGTCGGCCGGGGTCTGCGGATGTCGCCAGGCCGCGATGTGGCCGCCGGGGCCATCGATGCAGGCACCCAGGCGCAGCGTTCTGTGCTGCTGTGTCATGGTTTTCCTCGTCTCGGGTCAGTCCGACAGGATCGGCAGCGCGGAGGCGTCGGCGGCGGTCGTGCCGATCCGGGGCCCCGGGGTGAAGTGAGCGGGCATCCTGACGAAGCCGTTGATCTGCCCGACGGTGGGGTACTTCTCGGCCCCGCTGATCCGGTAGTCGGGCATGCGTCGCAGCACCTCGGCGAGGACGACCTCGAAATCCATTCGGGCGATATGGCGTCCGATGCAGCGGTGGATCCCGATGCCGAAGGCGGCCTGCTTGCGTGCATCGCGATCCAGGTCGATGACGTCCGGGTGAGGGAAGACCTTCTCATCCAGGTTCGCTGCGGCCCAGGACAACAGGATCCGCTCGCCCTTGCCCACCGGGCAGCCGTCGATCTCGGTGTCCTCCATCGCGGTGCGGCCGACCCCCATGACGGGGGTGTAGTACCGCAGGAACTCGTCGCAGGACGAGGCGATCAGCTCCGGCGAGTCGATCAGCCGCCGGCGGGCTTCCCGGTTGTGATCCAGATAGTCCAGGGTGGAGGCGAGCAGCGCCGTCGTGGTGTCCACTCCGCCGGGGATGACGGCGTTGCACACCGCGATGATGTCCTCGTCGGAGATCTTGGCCCCGCCGATCTCGAGCTGGGTCAGGAAGCTCAGCAGATCGTCACCGGGCTGAGCACGCCGCTTGGGAATCAACTCCGCCACGGTCTCGATGAGCTGGGCGAAGCCCGCCTCGACCCGCGCGAATTCCGGTGTGCCCGGAGGTGTGTACACCAGTGCGTGCACGACGTCGGCGTAGAGCCGCCAGTCGTCCATCGGCAGCCCCACGAGGTCGAGCGTGACCAGCGCGGGCACCGGATTCGCCAGATCCAGGACGAGATCGATCTCGCCGCTTTCGATGTGCTGGTCCACGCACCAGGTGGCGAACTGCTCGATGCGGGGGCGCAGCCGCCGTGCCGCCTGCGGCGAGAAGAAGGTATTCAACGCCTTGCGCCACTCCAGGAATTCGGGCGGGTCGATCTCGAGCGGCAGCCCGCGGAAGGACGAGGCCGGCACGACGGTCCCCTGCGGCCGCCCGGGGGTGTTGGGCAGTTCGTGCGCCGAGGAGAACAGCTGCGGCTGGTGTGCGACATGCGACACCTGCTGGTAGCCGGTCACCAGCCAGAAACCGCCATGATGCCTGCTGTAGGCCACCGGCGTATGACGATTCAGTGCAATGTTTGCGGCCCATGGATCACGGGCGTACTCGGCCGAATGGTGGTCGTAGTCGACTTCCGGCACTTTATCGGACATTCTCATCCTCGAATCCCGTGGAAGGTGCGCTGCACATCAATTCGTTCGTACCGCACCGAAACCCGCATGTGAATTGAACCTTGGTGCATTTTCCGCCGTTCCTGTACGAAAGTTCAATTCAACTGCGCCGCACCGGTAGGCAGGATGAAAACGTTTGCTCGTGACCACAGGCCAGCGAGGTGGCAATTAGATGAAGCAGGTATTACTCGGCGCCAGTGGCATCGGCACGTCGGTGTTCGCGCTCGGCACCGCGACATTCGGCGATTCCACGGACGAAGCCGAGGCGGGCCGCGCGCTGGACGTGTTCGTGGACTCCGGAGGACTGCTGGTGGACACCGCGGACGGCTACACCGGCGGGCGCGCCGAGGAGATCGTCGGCCGCTGGCTGAGCAGGCAGCCCGCCGAGATCCGCGGGCGCGTCCTGATCGCGACCAAGGGCGGTGGGTACACCACGACCGCCGCGATGAACGAATGGGGAAACACCAGGCACAACCTCACCCGGGCACTCGACACCTCGCTCACCAAACTCGGGATCGACTCCATACCCCTCTACCAGGTGCACGCGTGGGATCCCCTGACTCCCCTGGAGGAGACGCTGTCGTTCCTGGACAACGCCGTGCGCCAGGGCAAAATTCAGTACATCGGGCTGTCCAACTTCACCGGATGGCAGCTGCAGAAGGCCGTCGACCTGGCCAAGGCGCTCGGCCTGATCGGACCGGTGGTGTACCAGGCGCAGTACAGCCTGCTGTGCCGCGAGGTGGAATGGGAGATCATCCCGGCGGGCATGGCCAACAACCTGGGGCTGCTGGCCTGGTCCCCGCTCTCCGGCGGGTTGCTCACCGGCAAGTACTCCGCGCACACCCGCCCCGAGGGCTCCCGCTTCGGCGAGCACCTGGAGCGAGGGATGATGCACGACAACTACGTTGCGGCCCTCTACAGCTCACACGTCGCGCGGGAGCGCACCTGGGAAGTGCTGAAGATCCTGCACGAGATCGCCGCCGCGAGGAATGTGACACCCGCCGGCGTCGCCCTGGCCTGGGTCGCCGCCCGGCCCGGGGTCAGCTGCGTGGTGCTCGGCGCGCGCAACGGCGAGCAGGTGGCCGACAACCTGGCGGCCCGCGATCTCACCCTCGATGACGACGAGATGGCACGGTTGACCGAGGCGAGCGATCCGTGCCCGAGCGGCTATCCCTACGGCGAGTTCGGCGCCGCCCTGCGGTCTCGCCTGCTGCAGTGACGGCACGCGCCGGCACCGGAATTACCACGAATCGAACCTTCGTACAGGGAATTGAACTTTTGTACACAACCCCATTTTGCGTGTACAAAGGTCCACTTTACCTCCGGGTCCGTATTACGTAGAAATTATTCGTCAGAGATTACTCTCGCCGGTCCGCCAGCACCGGTCAATTGATGATGGATGTTCGATGCACCCCCGCACCGAATCTCCGTTTTCGACTCGAGCACGTGTATTCGTCGTTCGATTTACACCGCCGCGCCGCCGACCGCGAGACGACACGATCGGTCTCCAGTGAACACGAACCCACGAAGGGGGAAGTAGATGCCGCTGCGTATGGATGGTGACATCGCGGTGGTCGGAATCGCCTGCCGGTTTCCCGGCGCCGCGGGCCCGGAGGCGTTGTGGTCGCTGCTGACGTCCGGAACCGCCGTCGACTCACCGGTTCCGGACGGGCGCTGGGCGCCCGACGCACTGGCGGGCGTGTCCGATGCCGAGGCCGACATCATCCGGCGCGGCGCCTTCCTCGACGACGTCGCCGGGTTCGATGCCGAGTTCTTCCGGGTGTCACCCCGGGAGGCCGCGACGATGGATCCCCAGCAGCGGCTGATGCTGGAGCTGAGCTGGGAGGCATTGGAGGACGCGGGAATCGCGGGTCGATCGGTGTCGGGTACCCGCGCCGGCGTGTTCGTCGGCGTCGCCGGTGACGACTACACCACGCTCGGGCGCGACCGGGGCGCCGACGCGATCACCGCGCACACCTTCACCGGATCCCAGCGCTCCATCGTCGCCAATCGCGTGTCGTATTTCCTGGAGGCGAAGGGGCCCAGCCTCGTCGTCGATGCCGGACAGGCATCCTCACTGGTCGCGGTCCACCTCGCCGCGGAGAGCCTGCGCCGGGGCGAATGCTCCCTCGCCATCGCGGGCGGGGTGACCCTCCGGCTCACGCCGCATCACGCCCTCGCCGCCCACCGGATCGGGGCGTTGTCTCCGGACGGGCGGTGCCATGTGTTCGACGCGCGCGCCAACGGTTTCGCGCAGGGCGAGGGCGGCGGCGCCGTCGTGCTGAAGCCGCTGGCCGCCGCGCTCGCCGACGGCGACGATATCTACTGCGTCATTCGCGGCAGCGCGGTGACCAATGACGGTGGCGGCGAGCACCTTTCGACGCCGACCGTCGAGGGTCAGGCCGAGGCGATCCGCGCCGCGTACCGGCAGGCCGACATCGACCCCGCCACGGTCGCGCATATCGAGCTGCACGGCACCGGCACGCCGACCGGTGATCAGGTCGAGGCCGCCGCGCTCGGCGCGGTGCTCGCCGCGACGCGCGAGGCGGGAAATCCCCTGCACGTCGGGTCGATCAAGTCGAACATCGGTCATCTCGAAGCCGCGGCCGGTATCGCCGGTTTCATCAAGACCGCGCTGTGCGTGCGCGCCGGAACTCTCGTTCCCACCGCGGATTTCCGCATACCCAACCCCGACATCCCGCTGGACGAGCTGAATCTGCGTGTCCAGACCGACGTCGAGCCGATTCCCGGCGACTCGGCGGTGCTGGGCGTCAGCTCCTTCGGCATCGGTGGAACCAATTGCCACGTCGCGGTTTCCGCGCCGCCGCCCTCGCCGCGCCGAGCGGAAGGCTCGTCCGCCGCGGCGACACCGGTGCCGCTGGTGCTGTCGGCCGCCGGTGCGGCGGCCCTGCGGGCACAGGCGACCCAACTCGCCACGGTGCTCGAAAACGGTGCGGACCTGCTCGATGTGGGGTGGTCGCTGATCACCACGCGTTCGGAGTTCGAGCACCGCGCCGTGGTGCTCGCACCCCACCGCGATGCCGTCGGCTCGGCGCTCGAGGGGCTTGCGGCGATCGCGTCCGGCGAGCCGAATCCCGCGGTAGTGTCCGGACGGGCGGTCGACGCGGCCGGCCCGGTATTCGTGTTTCCCGGTCAGGGGTCGCAGTGGGTCGGCATGGCGGCCGAATTGCTCGACTCCTCGGCCGTTTTCGCCGCCTCGATCGACCGGTGTGCGAACGCCCTTGCGCCGTTCGTGGATTGGTCGCTCACCGAGGTGCTGCGCGGCAACGGGTCCGCCGCGGCCCTCGACCGTGTCGACGTGGTGCAGCCCGCGCTGTGGGCGGTGATGGTCGCGCTGTCGGACGTGTGGCGATCGCTGGGTGTGCGGCCCGCCGCCGTCGTCGGTCACTCGCAGGGTGAGATCGCCGCCGCGTGCGTGGCGGGCATGCTCTCGCTGTCCGACGGTGCGCGTGTGGTCGCGTTACGCAGCAGGATCATTGCTCGTCAGCTCGCGGGCCGGGGCGGCATGGCGACGGTCGCGCTGCCCGCCGACGAGCTGCGCGAGATCCTCTCCGACTATCCCGAGGTCGGTCTGGCGGCGCTCAACGGCCCGCGGTCGGTCGTGGTCAGCGGCCCGTCCGAACCGCTCGAGCGACTGCTCGAGCTGCTGGACAGCCGTGCGGTTCGGGTGCGGCGCGTCCCTGTCGACTACGCCTCGCATTCGGCCTACGTCGACGCCGTCACCGAGGAATTGCTCGACGCCCTCGGCCCGATCACGCCCCGGGCCGGCGATATCGCCTTCCATTCCACCGTCACCGGCGGTGAGCTCGGCGGCACCGAGCTCACCGCGGCCTACTGGTGTCGCAACCTGCGCGAGACGGTGCTGTTCGAGCCCGTCGTGGCGGCATTGTCGCAGCGGCACACCGCGTTCATCGAACCGAGCCCGCACCCGGTGCTCACGGTCCGCGTACAGGAGACCGCCGAGGCGGCCGGGGTGCCGGTCGCGGCGATCGGGACACTGCGTCGTGACGAGGGCACGCACACGCGGCTGCTGAGCTCGGCCGCCGAGGCTTGGACCGCCGGGGTCGCGATCGACTGGACCGCGGTGCTCGACGGCACCGGCGCGCGCCGAGTTCCGTTGCCCACCTACCCGTTCCAGCGCACGCGCCACTGGCTCGACACCGTCGACGCCGTGGTTGCGGAGGACATGTCGGCGCTGGCGCTACGCCTGCGGGAGGCGGGCACCGAGAATCTGCGCGATGTCCTGCTCGATATGGTGCGCAGGCATACGGCGGTGGCGCTGGGCTTCGACACGCCCGGCGAGGTCGAGGACGCGACGCCGTTCCGGTCGCAGGGGTTGACCTCGATCGTCGGGGCGACGCTGTGCACCGGCCTCGCCAAGGCGACCGGGGTGGGCCTGCCGCCGACGGCGGTCTTCGACTATCCGACGCCGCTGGCCCTGGCCGCCCATCTCGAAGAACGCGTGCGGGGCACCACTGCCGCCGCCGTCCCGGTCGCCCCGGCACGGACGGCGGCCCGCGACGACGATCCGGTGGTGATCGTGGGTATGGCCTGCCGCTATCCGGGCGGGGTGTCCACGCCGGAGGAGCTGTGGCGGCTGGTCGCGGCCGACCGTGACGTGATCGGCACCTTCCCCGCCGACCGCGGCTGGGACCTCGACGGCATGGGTGCCTCGATCACCTCCCGCGGCGGATTCCTCTACGACGCGGCCGAATTCGACGCGGCGTTCTTCGGCATCTCCCCGCGCGAGGCCCTGGCCATGGACCCCCAGCAGCGGCTGCTGCTCGAAACCGCGTGGGAGGCCCTCGAACGCGCCGGCATCAACCCGCAGACACTGCGCGGCAGCGACACCGGCGTGTTCATCGGTGCGATGGCGCAGGATTACGGCCCACGGCTGCATGAACCATCGGACGGCACCGACGGTTACCGATTGACGGGCACCACGGGCAGCGTGGCCTCGGGCCGGGTGGCCTATGCGCTGGGTCTGGAGGGACCGGCCGTCACCGTCGACACCGCGTGCTCGTCGTCTCTGGTCGCCCTGCACCTCGCCGCGGAGGCGGTGCGGCGCGGCGAGTGTTCGATGGCGTTGACCGGTGGCGTGACGGTCATGTCCTCGCCCGGAATCTTCGTCGAGTTCAGCCGGCAGGGTGGGTTGTCACCGGACGGTCGCTGCAAAGCGTTCTCCGACAGCGCCGATGGCACCGGCTGGGCCGAGGGCGTGGGTCTGCTTCTCGTCGAACGCCTTTCCGACGCCCGGCGCAACGGCCACCCCGTCCTCGCGATCGTGCGTGGCTCCGCGATCAATCAGGACGGCGCGTCCAACGGGCTCACCGCACCCAACGGCCCGTCGCAGCAACGGGTCATCCGACAGGCCCTCGCCGACGCCGGACTACGACCCGCCGATGTGGACGCCGTCGAGGCCCACGGCACCGGAACGCGACTCGGCGACCCGATCGAGGCCCAGGCCCTGCTCGCCACCTACGGACAGCACCGCCCGCAACCGCTGTGGCTGGGGTCGATCAAGTCCAATATCGGCCACGCCCAGGCCGCCGCCGGTGTCGCGGGCGTGATCAAGATGGTCATGGCCATGCGGCACGGCGTCCTGCCCCGCACCCTGCACATCGACGGTCCCACCACACACGTCGACTGGTCCGCGGGCGCCGTCCGGCTGCTGACCGAGCAGCAGGCCTGGCCCGAACACGATCGACCGCGGCGCGCCGGTGTCTCGTCCTTCGGCATCAGCGGCACCAATGCCCATGTGGTGCTGGAGGAGTCGCCGGACGCGGAGGTCCCCGCGGCCGGTCCGCGGGACGGCGCGGCCGATCGCGGGCTCGACGCGCCGTGGCTGCTGTCGGCTGTCGACGAGAACGCGGTGCGCGCCCAGGCGCGGCGTCTGCGCGAACACCTGCAGGAGCAGGAGGAGATCGATCCTGTCGCGGTCGGTGCCACGCTCGCGACCGCACGTCCCGTCTTCGGGCTGCGGGCCGCGGTTTTCGGCGCGAATTCCGCCGAGCGCGCCGAGGCGCTGGCCGCGCTGAGCCTGGGACAACCGCATCCGGGACTCGTTCGCGGTTCGGCGGCCGCCGCGGGTGATGTCGTGTTCGTCTTTCCCGGTCAGGGTTCGCAATGGGCCGGGATGGGCGCCGAACTCCTCGACACCACACCCGTATTCGCCGAATGGATCCACCGCTGCGAACAAGCACTGGAACCGTTCGTGAACTGGTCACTCACCGACGTCCTGCGAAACGACCATGCCGCACTCGACCGAGTCGACGTCGTCCAACCCGCCCTCTGGGCCATCATGGTCGCCCTCGCCGAAACCTGGCGCTCCCTCGGCATCGAACCCACCGCCGTCATCGGCCACTCCCAAGGCGAAATCGCCGCCGCCACCATCGCCGACATCCTCACCCTCCACGACGCCGCCCGCATCGTCGCCCTCCGCAGCACCATCATCGCCCACCACCTCGCCGGACACGGCGCCATGGCCTCCATCGCCCTGCCCGCCGACACCGTCCGAGACCACCTTACCGACCACCCCGACCTGGACATCGCCGCACTCAACGGACCCCAATCCACCGTCGTGGCCGGATCACCGCAGCCGCTGGAAGAACTGCTGTCCACCCTCGAACAGCGCGAGATTCGGGTACGCCGCATCCCCGTCGACTACGCCTCACACACCGCGCACGTCGACGGCATTCGAGCCGAGCTGGACGCGGCACTGGCGAACATCACCCCACGACAGGGCCGAATCGCGTTCTACTCCACCGTCACCGGCACCCGGCTCGGCGGCACCGAACTCACCGCCGACTACTGGTTCCGCAACCTCCGCCACACCGTCCTGTTCCACCCCGTCGTCCAGTCCCTGCTGCCCACCCACACCACCTTCATCGAACCCACCCCACACCCCGTCCTCACCGCAGCCATCCAGGACACCGCCGACGCCTCCGAGACCTCCGTCACTACCGTCGGCACGCTGCGCCGCGACCAGGGCACCGGTGCCGACCTGCTCACCTCCGTCGCCCACGCCTGGGCGCACGGTGTCCCCGTCGACTGGCACACGCAGTTCCCCGACGCACCTCGAATCCCGTTGCCCACCTATCCGTTCCAGCGCACCCGCTACTGGCTGGGCACCGCCGTGCATCCGGTCGCCGCCGAAGCGGACGACGACGGATTCTGGGCGGCAGTGGAATCCCACGACGCCGACGCGGTGGCGTCGGTGCTGGGTCTGCTCGAGGATCGGCCGGGCTGGCTCGCGCAGGCGACGCCCGCGCTGGCGCACTGGCGCGAATCGCGGCGCGCGAACACCGAACTCGATGCCCTGCGGTACTCGGTCGAGTGGGCGCCATCGACCACGATCAACGGTGCAGCCCCGGCCGGGACGTGGCTCGTGTTCGTGCCGGACACCGCGCACGAGCCCGCCTGGGCACCGGCGGTGCGCACTGCGCTGCGCGCGGGCGGCGCGGAGGTCGTCGAGCTGCGGCTCGGCGCCGCCGATCGCGTCGCATTGCGCGATCGTCTTCCCCACGCCGTCGACGGGGTGCTGTCCCTGCTCGCATTGGACGAGTCGCCGTATCCGGGCAGCCCCGCGGTCCCGACGGGTATCGCGACGACGCTGACGGTGGTCCACGCGCTCGCCGATGCCGAACTCGAGGTCCCGCTGTGGATCCTCACCTCGGGCGCGATCGCGGTGAACCGCGCCGACGACCTGCGCAGCCCCGTGCAGAGCCAGGTGTGGGGACTCGGTCGCGTTGTGGCGCTGGAACAGCCCGAACGCTGGGGCGGGCTCGTCGACGTCACCGCCGAGCCCGACGATCGGGCGATCGAGCGGCTGCTCGCCGTGCTGACTCAGCGGACCGAGGACCAGGTCGCCATCCGCGAAACCGGTGTATTCGCACGCCGATTGGTGCACGCCACCGCCGCCGCACCGGCCCCGGAGAAGCGCGCCGCCCGCGACACGGTGCTCATCACCGGCGGGACGGGCGCGCTCGGCGCGCAGGTCGCTCGGCGCTTCGCCCTGGAGGGGGCGCGCCATCTCGTGCTCGCCGGTCGCCGCGGCCCGCAGGCACCCGGCGCGGACGAGCTCGCCGCCGAATTGCGGGCCCTCGGCGCCGAGGTCAGCGTCGTGGCATGCGATATGGGCGACCGGGAGGCCGTGGCGCGGCTGCTGGCTCGGTTCCCGGTGACCTCGGTGATCCACGCCGCGGGCATGCTCGACGACGCGGTGGTCGACTCCCTCACCGTCGACCAGCTCGACCGGGTGCTGCGGGTGAAGGCCGAGGGTGCGCGGCATCTGCACGAACTCACCGCGGACACGGAACTGGACGAATTCGTCCTGTTCTCCTCGATTTCCGGTGTTCTCGGCATCCCCGGCCAGGGCGGCTACGCGCCCGGCAACGCCTATCTGGACGCGCTCGCCGAGCACCGCCGCGGGCGCGGCCTTCCGGCCACCTCCTACGCGTGGGGTCCGTGGGCGGGTGACGGCATGGCCGCGATCGGCAGCGTGGAGGACCGGCTGCGCCGCCACGGTGTGCCGCCCCTCGCGCCCGACCGCGCGCTGGCGATTCTCACCCGCGACGAGCCCGAGGGCAGGGCGACCGTCATGGTGGCCGATTTCCGTTGGGACCGTTTCTTCCTCGCCTACACCGAGGCCCGCCGACGGCCTCTCATCGAGAACCTGCCCGAGGTTCGCGCGCAGCTCGACGCGGGCGCGGGCACTCGGAGCGACGAACCCGGTTCGGGGCTGGCGACGCGGGTGCGCGCGCTGCCCGCGAGACAGCGGTCGGCGGCGGTGCTCGATGTGGTGCGGGCGCAGGTGGCCGCGGTACTGGGATATGCCGACACGGCCGCCGTCGATGTCGAAAAGCCTTTCCACGACCTCGGATTCGACTCGCTCACCGGTGTGGAACTGCGTAACCGGCTCGGTGCGGAGGCCGGCGTGCGGCTGCCGTCGGGCCTGGTGTTCGATCACCCGACGACCGCCGCGGTGGCCCGCCATCTCGAATCCGTCATCCTGGGCGCGAACGAGACCGAGGCGCGCCCCACGACCGCGGCGGCGAGCGACGACGACCCGGTGGTGATCGTCGCGGCGGCGTGCCGCTATCCGGGCGGGATCGACTCGCCGGAGGCGCTGTGGCGGCTGGTCGTCGACGGCGGCGATGCCATCGGCGACTTCCCGACCGACCGCGGGTGGGATCTCGCGCGGCTGCTGCCGGAGGTGCCGGGCGGGCCGGGGACCTCGGTCACCGGTCGCGGCGGGTTCCTCCACGATGCGGCGGATTTCGATGCGGCGTTGTTCGGGATCTCGCCACGCGAGGCGCTCGCGATGGACCCGCAGCAGCGGTTGCTGCTGGAGACCGCCTGGGAGGCCTTCGAGCGCGGCGGTATCGATCCGATGTCGGTGCGCGGCAGCGATACCGGCGTGTTCGTCGGCATGTCCTATCACGACTATCAGACCCGGGTCGCCGAGCCGCCGCAGGATCTGGAGGGGTACCTGCTGACGGGTGCGACACCCAGTGTCGCCTCCGGCCGGATCTCCTACACCTTCGGCCTCGAAGGCCCGGCCGTCACCATCGATACGGCATGCTCGTCGTCGCTGGTGGCATTGCACCTTGCCGCCGAGGCGGTGCGGCGGGGCGAATGTTCCCTCGCCCTGGCCGGCGGTGTCGCGGTCATGGCGACGCCGCACATGTTCACCGAATTCAGCCGCCAGCAAGGACTTTCGCGGGACGGCCGGTGCAAGGCCTTCTCCAGCGACGCCGACGGGTTCGGCTCCGCGGAGGGCGTGGGCCTGCTGCTCGTGGAACGGCTGTCCGAGGCCCGGCGGCGCGGCCATCCGGTGCTCGCCGTCGTGCGCGGGTCGGCGGTGAACCAGGACGGCGCGTCCAACGGGCTCACAGCCCCGAATGGTCCTTCGCAGCAACGCGTCATCCGCCAAGCCCTCGCCAATGCCGGACTGCGGCCCGCCGACGTGGACGCCATCGAAGCTCACGGCACCGGAACACGTCTCGGCGACCCCATCGAGGCGCAGGCGCTGCAGGCCACCTACGGGCGCGACCGCGAGGAGCCGCTGTGGCTCGGCTCGGTGAAATCCAATATCGGTCATACCCAGGCCGCGGCAGGCGCCGCCGGTGTCATCAAGATGATCATGGCCCTGCGGCACGGCATCCTGCCGCAGACGCTGCACGTCCTCGAGCCGACCCCCGAGATCGACTGGGACTCCGGCGCGGTTCGACTGCTGACCGAGCAGCAGCGGTGGCCCGATCACGACCGCCCGCGCCGCGCGGCGGTCTCGTCCTTCGGCGTGAGCGGCACCAACGCTCACGTCGTCCTCGAAGCGCCTCCCGTCGCCGACGAGCCCGACACCCCGCGCCCTGCCCCTGGGGCCGTGCCCTGGGTGCTGTCGGCGAAAACTCCCGAGGCACTGCGTGATCAGGCCCGGCGACTGCTGACGGTCGCCGACGAGGACCTGGCCGATATCGGATGGTCGCTGGCCGTCACCCGTGCCGCGCTCGACCATCGCGCGGTCGTCGTCGGTGGTGACCGCGAGCAACTGCTGGCGGGGTTGACCGCCCTCGCCGAGGGGGCGCAGGCCGAGACGGTGGTCGAGGGCACGGCGGATTCCGTCGGCAAGATCGTGTTCGTCTTCCCGGGCCAGGGTTCCCAATGGCTGGGTATGGGTGCCGAACTGCTCGACACCGCACCGGTATTCGCCGAATCCATCGCACGCTGCGAACGAGCGCTGGCGCCGTTCGTCGACTGGTCGCTCACACAGGTGTTGCGCACCGACGACTCCGTGCTCGACCGCGTCGACGTGGTGCAACCGGCGCTGTGGGCGGTCATGGTCGCCCTCGCCGAGACGTGGCGCTGTTTCGGTGTCGAACCCGATGCGGTCATCGGCCACTCGCAGGGCGAGATCGCCGCCGCCTACATCGCCGGGATCATCACCCTCGAGGACGCCGCGCGCATCGTCACCCTGCGCAGCCACATCATCGGCCACCATCTCGCCGGCCACGGCGGCATGGCCTCCATCGCCCTGCCCGCCGAGGACCTCGAGCACCTCCTCGCGGACCATCCCGCCCTCGGCATCGCCGCCCTCAACGGACCGCAATCCACCGTCGTCGCCGGACCTCGAGAGCCACTGGAACATCTGCTGTCGACCCTGGAACAGCGCGACGTCCGGCTGCGGCGCATCCCGGTCGACTACGCCTCCCACACACCGGGCGTCGAAGCGATCCGAGCCGAGCTCGACGTGGCGCTGGCACCCGTAACTCCGCGGCCGGGCGACATCACCTTCTATTCCACCGTCACCGGAACCCCGCTCGACGGCACGGAACTCACGGCCGACTACTGGTTCCGCAACTTGCGGCAGCCGGTGCTGTTCCACCCCACGGTCGAAACCCTCGTCTCCGGCCACCGCGTCACGTTCATCGAACCCAGCCCGCATCCCGTCCTCCTCCCGTCCCTCGAGGAATCCGGCGACACCGTCACCGCCATCGGCACCCTGCGCCGCAACGACGGCGGCCTCGACCGCCTGCTCACCTCCGCGGCGACGGCGTGGGCCCACGGCATCGACGTCGACTGGGCCGCGCAATTCCCCGGGGCACGACCGATTCCCTTGCCCACCTACCCGTTCCAGCGCACCCGCTACTGGCTGGAGGGACAGGCGACCGGCGCGGCGAATCTGGCGGCGGCCGGGCAGACGGCGCTGAACCATCCGTTGCTCTCGGCGCGCGTCGACCAGCCGGACGGGCGCGAGATTCTGCTCACCGGCCGGATCTCGATCGACACCCATCCGTGGCTCGCCGATCACGCCGTGGCGGGCGTGCTCCTGCTGCCGGGGACGGCCGTGCTGGAGATGGCGGTGCGGGCGGGCGACGAGGTCGGCTGCGATCTCGTCGAGGAGCTCACGCTCACCACGCCCCTGGCGGTGCCCGAGCGCGGCGGAATCCACCTGCGCGTGCAGGTGTCGTCGACCGGCGACGGCCGCCACACGGTCAGCGTCCACGCGCGACCGGAGGATGTGCTCGAGGGTGACGGGTGGACCCTGCACGCGAGCGGCACGCTGACGCGCTCGGGCCGCCCGGCCCCCGCGGCGCCCGCCGCCCGCCCGACCCCCGACGCCGAGCCCGTGTCCGTGGACGCCGTGTACGGACGCCTCGCCGGGCACGGCTACTCCTACGGCCCCGCGTTCCAGGGGCTGCGGGCCGTATGGCGTTCGGGCCGTGACGTATTCGCGGAGATCGCGTTGCCCGAGGAGCAGCGCGCGGGCGCGGAACGGTTCACCCTGCACCCGGCACTGCTCGACGCGGCCGCGCAGACCGTCCTGCTCGCGGCTCCGCTGCGGGACGGCGCGCCCTCGGTGCTGCCGTTCGAGTGGCGCAGCTTCACCGTGCACACGACCGGTGCCGTGGCGGCGCGGGTGCATCTGCACACCGTCTCCCCGACCGAGGCCCGGCTGTCGATCACCGACCCCTCGGGCGTGCCGGTCGCCGAGGCCGAGGCGTTGGTGCTGCGCCCGGTGGACCTCGCCGGGCTGACCCGCCTCGGCGTCGGGCGCAGTGACGCGCTGTTGCGCGTCGAGTGGAGCGAGTTCACCCCGGCCTCGGTGGTGCCCGCGGATGTCGTCTCGCATGTCGACGTGTCGGATGCGGCCGAGCTCGCCGCGCTGGCCGCCGCATTCGAAGAAGACGACGCCGAGCTGCCGAGCCTGGTGTTCGCCCGTCTCGACCTCGGGCTCGACGAGGGCGCGGAGCCATCGGCCTCGATCGCGCGCGCCGAGGCCGTGCGAGCGTCGGAACTCCTGCAGTACTGGCTCGCCGAGCCGCTGTTCGACGAGTCACAGCTCGTGCTGGTCACCCGGCACGCCGTTCCGGTGCTCCCGGACGATCCGGCGTCCACCCGGTTCGCGACCGTCTGGGGCATGGTGGCCTCGGCCCAGACCGAGCATCCGGACCGATTCGTCCTCGCCGACGTGGACGGCGCCGACGCCTCGTATCAGAGGCTGCCCATCGCGGTCGCCAGCGGTGAGCCGCGAATCGCCGTGCGCCAGGGCCGACCCCGGTTCCCCCGGCTGGTGCGCGTCGGCGAGGCTGCCCAGGCCGACGCGCCCGTCGGTCCCGACGACACCGTCTTGATCACCGGCGGCACAGGAACTCTCGGCCGACTCGTCGCTGGGCATCTGGTCGAGCAACACGGGGTATGCCGCCTGCTGCTCGTCAGCAGGCAGGGCGGCAGCGCCGACGGAGCCACCGAGTTGCTCGCCGACCTGCGGGCCGCCGGCGCGCAGGCGGAGATCGTCGCATGCGACGTCGCCGACCGGCACGAGCTGACGCGACTGTTCGACGATCTCCGCGACACCCACCCGGTGACCGCCGTGATCCACGCCGCGGGTGCACTCGCGGACGGAGTCGTCGACTCGCTCACCCCCGAACTGCTCGACGCGGTGCTGCGGCCGAAGGTCGATGCCGCGGTGCACCTGCACGACCTGACCCGCGAGCACGGCGTGCGCCGGTTCATCCTGTTCTCCTCGGCCGCAGGGGTTCTCGGTCCCGCCGGCCAGGCGGGATATGCCGCGGCGAACGCATTCCTCGACGCGCTCGCCCGCTACCGCAGGCAGCACGGCGCACCGGCGGTATCGCTGGCGTGGGGATTGTGGGACGAGCGCAGCGGGCTGACCGCCGACCTGACCGACGCGGACCTGCGCCGCCTGTCCGAACTGGGTATCGGCGCGATGCCGACCGAGTCCGCGCTGTCGCTGTTCGACGCGGCCTGGAACGGCGAGCACGACGACGCCGCGCTGGTTCCGGTACGGGTGGACGCCCGTGCGCTGATCGCATCCGGCGGCCCGATCCCCCCGCTGCTGCGGGACCTGGTTCGCGTGCCGGTTCGGCGTGCGGCCGCACGTCCGGACGACGACGCACGCCCGCTGGCGGACATCCCCGCCGATCGGCGGGCGAGCGTCCTGCTCGAACTCGTCCGGACCCGGGCCGCGGCAGTGCTGGGGCACGGCTCCGCCGACGGGGTTCCGTCGAGTCGCGCGTTCCGCGACCTCGGGTTCGATTCGCTCGCCGCCGTCGAATTGCGCAACCGTCTCAATGTCGCGACCGGCCTGCGCCTGCCCGCCACCATCGTCTTCGACCACCCGAACCCGATCGCGCTGGCCGAGCACATCGAACAGGCGCTGTACGGACGTGCGGACGCGCCACCGGAGGCCCTGCCCGCCGGGCAGATCGACGACGATCCGGTGGTCATCGTCGCGATGAGCTGCCGGTTCCCCGGCGGCGGCACTACCCCGGAAGCGTTCTGGCAGTTCGTTTCCGACGCCGGCGATGCCGTATCGGCCATGCCGTCCGACCGCGGATGGGACCCGACCGCGCCGCGCGAGGGCGCGTTCCTGTACGACGCGGCCGAGTTCGACCCGGACCTGTTCGGGATCTCCCCGCGCGAGGCGCTCGCGATGGATCCGCAGCAGCGACTGCTGCTGGAGACCTCCTGGGAACTGTTCGAACGCGCGGGTATCGATCCGATGTCGTTGCGGGGCAGCCGAACCGGCGTCTTCTCGGGCGTGATGTACCACGACTACGGCGCCCGCCTGACCGATGTGCCCGCCGACGTCGAGGGATATCTGATCAACGGCAGCGCGGGCAGCGTCGCCTCCGGACGGGTCGCCTACGTCTTCGGCCTGGAGGGGCCCGCGGTCACCATCGACACCGCGTGCTCGTCGTCGCTGGTCGCGCTGCATCTCGCGGCGCAGGCGCTGCGCTCCGGCGAATGCAGCATGGCACTGGCCGGTGGTGTGACGATCATGGCGACGCCCGCCCCGTTCGTGGAGTTCGGTCGGCACGGCGGGCTGTCGCACGACGGCCGGTGCAAGGCCTTCTCCAGCGACGCCGACGGCACCGGCTGGGGCGAAGGGGCCGGAATGCTGCTGCTGGAACGGCTTTCCGATGCTCGACGCAACGGCCACCCGGTCCTGGCGGTCGTGCGTGGCTCGGCGGTGAACCAGGACGGCGCGTCCAACGGTCTCACCGCTCCGAATGGCCCTGCGCAGCAACGGGTCATCCGCCAGGCCCTCGCCAATGCCGGGTTGCGCCCGTCCGAGGTGGACGCGGTCGAGGCCCACGGCACCGGAACCCGACTCGGCGATCCCATCGAAGCCCAAGCACTCCTGGCCACCTACGGACAGGACCGCGACGAACCCCTGTGGCTGGGCTCGGTGAAATCCAATATCGGCCACACCCAGGCCGCCGCGGGCGCCGCCGGAATCATCAAGATGGTCATGGCCTTGCGGCACGGCACGCTGCCCCGCACGCTGCACGTCGACCAGCCGACGCCCGAAGTCGACTGGGACGCCGGCAAAGTCGCGCTCCTCACCGAAACCCAGGTCTGGCCGGACCACGGTCGCCCGCGCCGCGCCGCCGTCTCCTCCTTCGGCGTGAGCGGCACCAACGCCCACGTCATCATCGAACAGGCACCGGCGATCGAGCCTGCTGCGGGCGACCCGCGCGCGCTGCCCGTCGTGCCGTGGGTGCTGTCGGCTCGCGGCCCGGCCGCACTGCGGGACCAGGCGATTCGGCTCGCGGACGCGGTGACCGAGGCCGATTCGACGCTCGACGTCGGCTGGTCGCTCGCCACCACCCGTGCCGCACTCGAGGACCGCGCGGTCGTCCTCGCGACGGACGAGGCCGACCGGACAGCGGCGCTGCGCGCGCTCGCCGAGGGTGTCACGCACCCGGCGGTGATCACCGGACGTGCCGCCGAGGGCGGAGTGGCGATGGTGTTCTCCGGGCAGGGTTCCCAGCGGCTCGGCATGGGCCGCGGCCTCTACGACGCCTACCCGGTGTACGCGCAGACGTTCGACGCGGTATGCGCCCACCTCGACCCGCACCTTCCGGAACCGTTGCGGGACATCGTGTTCGGCGACGACGTGGATCTGCTCAACCAGACCCGCTACGCCCAGCCCGCACTGTTCGCCCTGCAGGTGGCCCTCTATCGGCTCTGGGAATCGTGGGGCATCACCCCCGCCGTCGTGGCCGGGCACTCCATCGGCGAGGTCGCCGCGGCTCACATCGCCGGAGTCCTGACCCTCGCCGACGCGGCCGAGCTGATCGCGGTCCGCGGCCGGTTGATGCAGTCCTTGCCCGAGGGCGGGGCGATGGTGGCCGTGGACATCCCCGAGAGCGACGTCCTGCCCTTGCTGGACGGATACCGGGACCGGGTCGGCATCGGCGCGGTCAACGGTCCGAATTCCCTTGTGCTGTCCGGTGAGCGCGGCGCACTCGTCGACATCACCGAGCGCCTCGACGGGCATCGGACGCGCTGGCTGCGCGTCTCCCACGCCTTCCACTCCCCGTTGATGGAGCCCATTCTCGACGAATTCCGCAGCGCTGTCGCCGATTTGACGTTCTCGGCACCGACGATCCCAATGGTCTCGACCGTCACCGGGGCGCCGATCGACGACACCACCCTCGCCGATCCCGATCACTGGGTCCGGCATGCGCGCCAGACGGTGCGTTTCGCCGACGCCCTCGCCGCGATCGTGGCGCACACCCCCGCCGTGTATCTGGAGATCGGTGCGACCGCCGCGCTGACCGCACACGTCACCGGCACAGCCGTCGCGTCGCTGCGTCACGACCGGCCCGAGCCGCAGGCGCTCGCCCTCGCGCTCGCGCACCTCGTCGTCACGGGCCAGAGCCCGAACTGGCACAACTACTTCGCGGATACGAACGCCCGCGCGATACCGTTGCCGACCTACGCGTTCCAGCACCGGCGCCTCTGGCTCGACAACCAGCCCTCCGGGGTGGTCGATCTCGGTGTGGCGGGTCTGGACAGCGCGGACCACCCGATCCTCAAGGCGTCGGTGACCTTCCCGTCGTCGGATCGGATGCTGTTCACCGGCCGGGTGTCACTCCAGGCGCAGCCGTGGCTGGCCGATCACGCCGTGCACGACGCGGTGCTGTTCCCCGGTACCGCATTCGTCGATCTGGTGCTGTACGCCGGACGCCGCAGCGGCCACCCGCGGGTGGTGGAGCTCACCTCCGGTGTCCCGCTGGTCCTCGCCGAGAACGAAGGCGTCCGGATTCGCGTCGAGGTCGACGAACCGGTGGACGGCCGCCGGGCGGTTGCGGTGTTCTCCCAACCGGAGGGTGCGGATTCCGACGAGCCGTGGACGCGGCACTGCGACGGTGTGCTGGATGCCGCACCCGTCGCGCGGCCCGAGCCCATCCAGTGGCCCGCGGACGCCACACCGGTCGACGTCACCGACTTCTACGCGCGAATGGCCGAGACCGGCATCGCGTACGGTCCGGCGTTCCGCGGTCTGCGGGCGGCGTGGCGCAGCGGCGACCAGATGTTCGCCTCGGTCCAACTGGACGACGCGGCCGACGGTTTCGCCGTGCACCCGGCATTGTTCGACGCCGCACTGCACATCACCGCGGTCGCCGCCGACGCGCAGGCGAACCTGCCGTTCCACTGGTCCGGTGTCGCGCTGCACGGCCGTGTGGGCCGTGAGCTCCGGGTCAGGCTCGTCCGCCGCGGTCCCGACGAGGTCTCGCTCGACCTGGCCGACGAGTCCGGTGCTCCGCTCGTCTCGGTTTCCTCGCTCGTGGGGCGGCCGGTCTCCGACGACCGGCTGCGTGCGGCGCGGGCATCGTCGCTGCGAATGGACTGGCAGCCGATCGCGCTGCCGCCCGCGACGGAACTTCCGACCGACACCGCGATGCTCGAAGTCGTTGTGCGACGGTCGGATCGGGGTGATCTCGCCGAATCCGCCCGGCTCACGGCCGAGCATGTGCTGAATTCCGTCCAGGACTGGCTCGAGCGGCAGACCACCACCGCCACACGGCTGATCGTCGTGACCGACGGCGTCCGGTCCGCCGATCCGGACCGCCGTCTGCCCGCCGCCGCGGTGTGGGGTCTGGTGCGATCGGTGCAGGTCGAACATCCCGGCCGGGTGGTGCTGGTCGACACCGACGGCGGCACCGATCGACTCGCCGCCGCCGTGGCGTCCGGCGAAGCACAGATCGCGCTGCGCTCGGGTCACGCTTTCGCTCCGCGGCTCGTACGCGGGGTTGCGTCCGCCGCCGACGTTTCCTGGGACGGCACCGTGCTGGTGACCGGGGCGAGCGGGGCGCTGGGCCGCTTGGTCGCCCGGCATCTGGTCCAATCGCACGGGGTTCGCCGGCTGCTGTTGGTCAGCCGCCGGGGCGCAGACGCTCCGGGCGCCGACGACCTGGCCGCCCGGCTGCGTAAGCTCGGCGCCGAGGTGGAATTCGCGTCCTGCGACGTCGCGGACCGGCAGTCGCTCGCGCGGCTGTTGGCCGCGGTGCCCGAGCGGTGGCCGCTGTCGGCGGTCGTGCACTGCGCCGGAGTGGTCGACGACGCGACGCTGGCGGGCCAGTCGGGCGAACGCCTGCGGACCGTGTTCGCGCCCAAGGTCGATGCCGCATGGCATCTGCACGAGCTGACCCGCGATCGGAATCTGTCGGCGTTCGTGCTGTTCTCCTCCGCCGCCGGAGTACTGGGTTCGGCCGGACAGGCGAATTACGCCGCGGCGAACGCGGTCCTGGACGCGCTCGCCGAAATCCGGAGGGAACAGGGACTTCCCGCGCTCTCGCTGGCGTGGGGCCTGTGGGGCGCCGCGGACGGCATGGCCGGCGAACTCGGGGATGCCGATCGTCGCCGCCTGGCGCGCACGGGTGTGGTACCGATCCGGGAGGAGCAGGGCCTGGCGATGTTCGACGACGCGCTCGGATCCGAGGACGCGCTCGTCGTCCCGCTGCTGCTGAACCGTGCGGCGCTGCGGGAGGCGGCCGATATACCCGCCGTATTGCGCGGATTCGCACCGGCCGCGACTCGGCAACCCGAATCCGCCGAGCGGGCCGTCGAATCGCTGCGGGATCGGATCGGCGGTCTCGTCGGCGAGGAGCGGAGGAGCCTGCTGCTCGACGCGGTGCGTGCCGAGGTGGCCGCGACGCTCGGGCACGCCTCCCCCGCCGCGCTCGACCCCCGCAGGAGCTTCACCGAGTTGGGCTTCGATTCGCTCACCGCGGTCGAATTGCGCAACCGGCTCACCGCCGTCACCGGAGTGCCGCTCCCGGCCACTCTCGCGTTCGACCACCCGTCGCCGGAGGCGCTCGCCGCGTTCCTCGACGACGAATTGCCCGGCGCCACCGACACTCTGCTCGCGGAGCTGGATCGTCTGGAGGCGTTGCTGCGGGCCGAGTCGGCCGCCGACCACGAGCAGGTCGCCCAGCGCATCACGAGTCTGCTCACCGTCTGGAACCTGCGCGGCTCCGGCAACGGGAACGGACACCACAGCACGGACCTTGCCGACACCACCACGCCGGAGGAGTTGATGGAGTTCATCGACCGCAACCTCTGACGCAGTCCCGTCCCGAAATCCGCTCGAATCGACAGGTGGTTGTGCGCATGGCGCAGGAGGAAAAGCTCTTCGGCTATCTCAAGCGGGTCACCGCTGATCTCCAGCAGGCGAGGGAACGCCTGTCGGAGGTGGAGAACCGGGACCGCGAGCCCATTGCGGTCGTGGCGATGGCATGCCGCTTCCCCGGCGGTGCCGACACCCCGGAAGCGCTGTGGAGCTTGGTGTCCTCGGGTGGCGACGCCATTTCGGCGTTCCCGCAGGATCGCGGCTGGCCGCTGGCCGAGCTGTTCGGCGACGACCCGGACGCACCCGGCGCCTCGGCCGTGCGCGAGGGCGGATTCCTGCACGACGCGGCCGATTTCGACCCGGCTCCGTTCGGGATCTCGCCGCGCGAGGCGCTGGCGATGGACCCGCAGCAGCGGCTGCTCCTGGAAACCGCCTGGGAGACCTTCGAACACGCGGGCATGGACCCGATGTCGTTGCGCGGCAGCAAGACCGGCGTCTTCACCGGCGTGATGTACAACGACTACGCGGGACGTTTCGAGCGGGTTCCCGACGAGGTTGCGGGGCATCTCGGCAACGGCAGTGCGGGCAGCATCGCCTCGGGCCGCATCTCCTACACCTTCGGACTCGAGGGTCCAGCGGTCACCATCGATACGGCGTGCTCGTCCTCGCTGGTCGCGCTGCATCTGGCCGCGCAGGCGTTGCGCAACGGCGAATGCACCATGGCCCTGGCCGGCGGTGTGACCGTGATGTCCACGCCGAGAACATTCGTGGAGTTCAGTCGGCAGGGCGGGTTGTCGCCCGACGGACGCTGCAAGGCGTTCTCCGACGGCGCCGACGGCACCGGCTGGGGTGAGGGCGTGGGCCTGCTGCTGCTCGAACGCCTCTCCGACGCGCAGCGCAACGGCCATCCCGTGCTGGCGGTCGTGCGCGGCTCGGCCGTCAATCAGGACGGCGCCTCCAACGGGCTCACCGCACCCAACGGCCCCGCCCAGCAACGCGTCATCCGACAGGCCCTCACCAACGCCGGGCTGCAACCCGCCGACGTGGACGCCGTCGAGGCCCACGGCACCGGAACACGACTCGGCGACCCCATCGAGGCGCAGGCCCTGCTCGCCACCTACGGCAAGGACCGTCAGCACCCGCTCTGGCTCGGATCGATCAAATCCAATATCGGTCACACCCAGGCCGCCGCCGGGGTCGCGGGCGTGATCAAGATGATCATGGCCATGCGGCACGGCATGCTGCCCCGCACCCTGCATGTCGATCGGGCCACGACCGAAGTCGACTGGGACACGGGCAAAGTCGCCGTCCTCACCGAGAACCAGACCTGGCCGGAGAACGGCCGACCGCGTCGCGCGAGCGTGTCGTCCTTCGGTATCAGCGGCACCAACGCTCACGTCATCCTCGAACAGGCGCCCGCCACCGACGAATCCGACGAGCCACGACCCGCGCCGGTCGCGGTGCCGTGGGCGGTCTCGGCCACCACCGGTGCGGCACTGCGTGATCAGGCCCGGCGGCTGATGACGCTGACCGACTCTCACCCGGCCGACGTCGGCTGGTCGCTGGTCTCCTCGCGCGCGGCGCTGGCCCACCGGGCGGTCGTGGTCGGCGGTGATCAGGCCGAGATTTTCGCCGGGTTGCAGGCGCTGGCGGACGGGATTCCGCACCCGGCCGTGGTCGAGGGCACGGCCGACTCCGCGGGCAAGGTTGTGTTCGTCTTTCCCGGCCAAGGTTCGCAATGGGCCGGGATGGGCGCCGAACTCCTCGACACCACACCCATATTCGCCGAATGGATCCACCGCTGCGAACAAGCACTGGAACCGTTCGTGAACTGGTCACTCACCGACGTGCTCCGCCACAACCATGCCGCACTCGACCGAGTCGACGTCGTCCAACCCGCCCTCTGGGCCATCATGGTCGCCCTCGCCGAAACCTGGCGCTCCCTCGGCATCGAACCCACCGCCGTCATCGGCCACTCCCAAGGCGAAATCGCCGCCGCCACCATCGCCGACATCCTCACCCTCCACGACGCCGCCCGCATCGTCGCCCTCCGCAGCACCATCATCGCCCACCACCTCGCCGGACACGGCGCCATGGCCTCCATAGCCCTCCCCGCCGACACCGTCCGAAACCACCTCACCAACCACCCCGACCTCGACATCGCCGCACTCAACGGACCCCGGTCCACGGTTGTCAGCGGCTCCGCCGATGCGATCGAAAACCTGCTCGCCGCACTGGAACAGCAGGGTGTCCGGGTGCGCCGCATCCCCGTCGACTACGCCTCGCACTCGGCCCACGTCGACGCCCTCGAATCCGAATTGGCGGCGGCCCTGGCACCGATCGCCCCGCGCGCCGGGCGCATCCCCTTCCATTCCACAGTCACCGGCACCCGACTCGACGGCACCGAGCTCACCCCCGACTACTGGTTCCGCAACCTCCGCCACACCGTCCTGTTCCACCCCGTCGTCCAGTCCCTCCTGCCCACCCACACCACCTTCATCGAACCCAGCCCACACCCCGTCCTCACCGCGGCCGTCGAGGAGTCCGCCGACACGGTCGTCGCGATCGGCACGCTGCGCCGCGACGACGGCACCCTCACCCGGCTGCTCGTCTCCGCGGCCGAGGCCTGGACGCGCGGCATCGACATCGACTGGTCCGCGCAATTTCCCGGCGCGCGCCGAATCCCCCTGCCCACCTATGCCTTCCAGCGCACCCGCTACTGGCTCGACGCCCCGGCCCGGGCCGTCGCGGCCGACGGTGCGGCCGATGCGGACTTCTGGCGCGCGGTCGAGCACGAGGACCTCGAGGCATTGGCGGCGATGCTGGCGGTCGGCGACCAGGACTCGCAGGATGTGCTGCGCCCGGCGCTGCCGCTGCTGTCGGATTGGCGCCGTAAGCGCGCCACGCGAGAGACCGTCGACGCGTGGCGATACCAGGTCACCTGGCGCCCACTTCCGGCGTCGCGCGCCGCGGCCGAGATCGGTGGGCGCCTGCTCGCCTTCGTTCCGGCCGAACACGCCGAGCATCCCGCGATCACGGCCACCCTCGACACGCTCCCCGATGTTGTCCGAATCCCCTTCGACGACACGCTGACTCGCGATTCGATCGCCGCGCTGCTCACCGAACACCGGCCGCGGCACGTGCTCTCGTTCCTCGCGTTCGCCGCCGACCCGGCGGCCGCGACCCTGACGCTGCTGCAGGCCTGCGCGGACGCCGACCTGGACGGCTCGCTGTGGTGCGTGACGTCCGGTGCGGTCTCCCTCGGCCGTGCCGACCGGCTCCGCGATCCGGCGCAGGCGTCGGTGTGGGGCCTGGGTCAGGTGGCCGGCCTCGAATTCCCGCGCTGGTGGGGCGGTCTCGTCGACCTGCCCGAGCAGGTCGACGACCGCGCCGCCGCCCGGTTCGCCACGATCCTGGCGGGCGGCTGGGACGAGGACCAACTCGCCGTGCGCGCCTCGGGCGTGTTCGCCCGCCGACTGACCCGCGCCTCGAGCGCGACCGCGGGACACTCGTGGTCCACCACGGGTCCGGCGCTCGTCACCGGCGGCACCGGCGCCCTCGGCGGTCACGTCGCGCGGTGGCTGGCCCGCTCGGGGG
Source organism: Nocardia transvalensis (assembly GCF_015477765.1). Classification (GTDB taxonomy): domain Bacteria; phylum Actinomycetota; class Actinomycetes; order Mycobacteriales; family Mycobacteriaceae; genus Nocardia; species Nocardia transvalensis_A. The sequence continues at coordinate 610,767 of NZ_JADLQQ010000005.1, forward strand.
TGCGGCATCTCGTGCTCACCAGTCGGCGCGGAATCGACGCCCCCGGTGCCCGGGAGTTGCGGGCCGAACTGGAGCAGATCGCCCCCGGGGTCCGCGTGGACATCGAGGCGTGCGACGTCGCCGACCGCGCAGCGCTCGACGGACTGCTGCGCTCGGTGGGGAACCCGATAACCGCCGTGTTCCACACCGCGGGCATCGGCACCGCCGCGTCGCTGCGAGACACCGACCCCGGACTGCTGGCGCAGGCCTGGGAGGGCAAGGCGCTGGGCGCCCGCAACCTCGACGATGCGTTCTCCGACACCGAACTCGATGCGTTCGTGCTGTTCTCCTCGGGCGCGGGGGTGTGGGGCGGCAGCGGGCAGGGCGCCTACGCCGCCGCGAATGCCTACCTGGACGCGGTGGCGCAGGCCCGCCGTGACCGCGGGGTCCACGCCCTGGCCGTCGCGTGGGGAACGTGGGGCGGCGACGGCATGGCCGCCCAGGGTACGGCCGCGGAAGCCTTGCGCCGCACGGGTTTACCCGCCATGGCACCCGAACTCGCCGTCGAGGCGCTGCGGCAGGCGCTCGACGGCGACGACACCACCGTCACGGTCGCGAACATCGTGTGGGACACCTTCGCACCGACGCTGAGCGCCGCGCGCCGCCGCCCGCTGATCGACGACCTCGCCGAGGCGCGCGCGGCCCTCGACGAACCACGTTCTGCCGCAGTGGCTTCGAGCGACACCCCCTGGCAGCAGCGGGTCGCCGGGCTCACCGCCACCGAACGCCATCGCGTCCTGCTCGACCTGGTGCGTGCGGAGGCGGCCGCCGTGCTCGGGCACGCCTCGCCCGAGGCGGTATCGCCGCGCGCGGCGTTCCGGGACCTCGGTGTCGACTCCCTCACCGCCGTCCAGCTGCGCAATCGGCTGCGGACCGCGACCGGCCTGGCGCTGCCCGCCACGCTCGTGTTCGACCACCCGTCGCCCGCCGCGCTGGTGACGCACCTGGAGCAGGAGCTGTCCGGTGACGCGTCCCGGACCGCACCGACGGTCGAGGCGGCGCCCCGGGACGACGATCCCGTGGTGATCGTCGCCATGAGCTGCCGATTCCCCGGTGACGTGAATTCGCCCGAGGCGCTGTGGGAGCTGGTGACGCGCGGCGGCGACGCGGTCTCCGAATTCCCCGCCGATCGCGGCTGGGACGTCGAGGGCATCTACGATCCGGACCTGTCCAGGCCGGGCACCTCCTACGCCCGCGAAGGCGCGTTCGTCTCGGCCGCGGAGTTCGATGCCGCGCTGTTCGGGATCTCGCCGCGGGAAGCGGTCGCGATGGATCCGCAGCAGCGACTGCTGCTGGAGACCTCCTGGGAGGCGTTCGAACGGGCGGGCATCGCGGTGGATGCCCTGCGGGAGAGCCGAACCGGCGTGTTCATCGGCGCCGCCACCTCGCACTACGCCACCGGCGACGCCGGGCAGAGCGCGGAGGGTTATCTCATCACCGGCACGGCGACGGCCGTGGTCTCGGGCCGCATCTCCTACACATTCGGTCTCGAGGGTCCGGCCGTCACCATCGACACCGCCTGTTCGTCGTCGCTGGTCGCGCTGCACCTGGCCGCGCAGGCGCTGCGGGCCGGGGAGTGTTCCCTCGCGCTCGCCGGCGGCGTGACGGTGATGTCCACGCCCGCGGCCTTCGTGGAATTCAGCCGTCAGCGGGGTCTGGCCGCCGACGGCCGGTGCAAGGCGTTCGCGGCGGCCGCGGACGGCACCGGCTGGGGCGAGGGTGCCGGAGTCGTTCTCCTGGAACGGTTGTCGGACGCTCGACGCAACGGCCATCCGGTGCTGGCCGTGCTGCGCGGTTCGGCGGTCAACCAGGACGGCGCCTCCAACGGCCTCAGTGCACCGAACGGCCCCGCGCAGCAACGCGTCCTCCGCCAGGCGTTGGCGAATGCGAGCCTGCGGCCGGTCGAGGTGGACGCGGTCGAGGCACACGGCACCGGCACGCGGCTCGGCGATCCCATCGAGGCCCAGGCGCTGCTGTCCACCTACGGACAGGACCGCGACGAGCCCCTGTGGCTGGGAACGATCAAGTCGAACATCGGTCACACCCAATCCGCCGCGGGCGCCGCGGGTGTCATCAAGATGGTCATGGCCATGCGGCACGGCATCCTGCCCCGCACCCTGCACGTCGACGAGCCCACACCGCACGTCGACTGGGGCATGGGTGCGGTGTCGCTGCTCACCGAGGACCGGAGCTGGCCGCAGGTCGACCGGCCGCGCAGGGCGGGTGTCTCCGCGTTCGGTGTCAGCGGAACCAACGCGCACGTGATCATCGAACAGGCGCCGGAACAGGAGCCGGTCGTCACCACTCCGGCTCCTCCCCCGGTGGTTCCGTGGGTGGTGTCGGCGCGTGACAAGGGCGCCCTGTCGGCGCTGGCCGCCCGACTCGCCGACCATGTCGGCGACGAGACCAGCGTGCTCGACATCGGCTACTCCCTCGCCACTTCTCGCGCCCTGCTGGAGGAGCGGGCGGTACTGACCGGTGGCGATGCGGCCGAACGCGCGGATGCGCTGCGGTCGTTCGCGAACGGGCAGGCCGTGCCGGGCGTGATCTCCGGTCGCGCCGCCGAGGGCGGGGTGGCGATGGTGTTCTCCGGCCAAGGCACCCAACGCCCCGGCATGGGCCGCGAACTCTACGACGCCTACCCCGTCTACGCCGACGCCTTCGACAGCGCCTGCAGCGAACTCGACCCCCACCTCCCCCAACCGTTGCGCGACATCGTCTTCGGCGACGAGCCCGACCTGCTCAACCAAACCCAATACGCTCAGCCCGCACTGTTCGCCCTGCAGGTCGCGCTCTACCGACTGTGGGAGTCGTGGGGCATCACCCCCGACGTGGTGGCCGGACACTCCATCGGCGAGATCGCCGCCGCGCACATCGCGGGCGTACTCACCCTCACCGACGCCGCCACCCTCGTGAGCGTTCGGGGCAGGCTCATGCAGTCGCTCCCCGAAGGTGGCGCGATGGTGGCGATCGACGCCACCGAGGACGAGGTGCTCCCGCACCTGAGCGACCACAGCGACACCGTCGGCATCGCCGCCGTCAACGGACCGAAATCCCTTGTCCTGTCCGGAGATCGCGCCGCGCTCACCGCGATCACCGACGCCCTGCACGGCCACCGCATCACCTGGCTGCGCGTCTCGCATGCCTTCCACTCACCACTGATGGACCCCATCCTCGGCGAGTTCCGCCGAACCGTGGCGGGCCTCTCCTTCTCCCCGCCCACCCTGCCGATGATCTCCACCGTCACCGGCGAACGAGTCGACGACACCACTCTCGCCGAGCCGGACTACTGGGTCCGCCACGCCCGCAACACCGTCCGCTTCGCCGACGCCCTCGCACAGATCACCGAGGGCACCTGTCTCGAGATCGGCCCCAATGCCGCGCTGACCGCCCACCTCCCCGGCACGGCCGTCCCGAGCCTGCGGCACAACACCCCCGAGCCGCAGGCACTCGCCACCGCTCTCGCCCACCTCGTCGTCGGCGGCGCGAATCCCGACTGGCACAACTACTTCGCGGGCTCCGGCGCGCGCACCACTCCCCTGCCGACCTACCCGTTCCAGCACAAGCACTATTGGCTCGGGCGGGAGGAGCAGGCGCGCAGCGGTGAGGCGACGTCGGACGCGGCCGAGTCCCGGTTCTGGGATGCGGTCGAGCGGGCGGATCTTCCGGCGCTGGCGCGGGAACTGGGCAGCCAGGATCAGGAGACGCTCGCGGCCGCGCTGCCCGTGCTCGCGGGCTGGCGGCAGCGCAAACGCACCCAGTCCGTGGTGGATTCGTGGCGCTATCGCGTTACTTGGGCGCCCCTGACCACGACGGCACACGAGCTCTCGGGCACCTGGTTCGCCGTCGTGCCCCCGTCTCATCGCGAGGACGCGGGCGTGAGCGCCGTGCTCACCGCCCTACGCGGCACCGGCGCGGATGTGCGGGTCGGACACGTCGCCGACATCGGCGACGGCTCCGAACTGACCGGGGTGGTGTCGCTGCTGGCCTTCGACGAGGAGCCCGACGACACGCATCCGGCGCTGCCGCGCGGACTTACCGCGACCGTCGCGTTGATTCAGGCGTTGCAGCGCAACGAGGTCGGCGCACCGCTGTGGTGTCTGACCCGCGGCGCCGTGGCCATCGGTCGCTCCGAGCGGCTGCGCTCACCCGCTCAGGCGCAGTTCTGGGGCATGGGTCGCGCCGTCGCGCTCGAGTGGCCGCAGGGCTGGGGCGGGCTGGTCGATCTGCCCGCGACGCTCGACGACCGCACCCTCGCCCGATTGCCCGCGCTGCTGGCCGATCCGCACGGCGAGGACCAGCTCGCCCTGCGTGCCTCGGGCATGTTCGGACGGCGCCTCGCGCGCGCTCCCCAAGCCGCACCGGCCGCCGCGCAGTGGAACCCGCGGGGCACCGTCCTGATTACCGGCGGCACCGGGGCGCTGGGCGCGCATGTCGCCCGCCTGCTGGCGCGGCGCGGGGCGGAACATCTGCTGCTCGTCAGCCGTAGCGGCCCGGCGGCACCGGGCGCGGCCGACCTGGAGGCCGAACTGTCCGCGCTGGGCGCGGAGGTGACCATCACGGCGTGCGACGTCTCCGATCGAGCCTCGGTCGCGAATCTGCTTGCGGCCGTGCCGGATCACCGGCCGTTGACCGCCGTCGTGCACACCGCCGGTGTGGGTCAGCTGACGCCGCTGGCCGATACCGGGATCGACGAGTTCGCCGATATCGTGCGGGCGAAGACGGCCGGGGCGGCACATCTGGACGCGCTCATCGGTGACCGCGCGCTCGACGCCTTCGTCCTGTTCTCCTCCGTGTCCGGCGTGTGGGGCACCGGCGGACAGGCCGCCTACGGCGCCGCCAATGCCTACCTCGACGCGCTCGCGCGACACCGCCGCGATCGCGGGCTCGTCGCGACGTCGGTGGCGTGGGGCCCGTGGGCCGAAGGCGGGATGGCGCAGGGTGAGTCGGGTACGCACATGCGCCGCCGCGGCCTGGTCCCGCTGCCGCCGACCATGGCGATCGCGGCGCTGGAACAGGCGCTGCACGACGACGAGCCCTGTTCGACCGTCTCGGACGTGCGCTGGGAGGATTTCCTGCCGCTGTTCGTCTCCGCCCGGCCCAGTGCGCTGCTGTCGGACCTGCCGGAGGCGCGCGCAATTCTCGGCACGCCCGAGGTGCCCGAAACCGCTGTGCGGCATCGACTTTCCACACTCGGTGTCGCGGAGCGGCGGTCGCATCTGCTCGAGGTGGTCCTGGCCGAGGTGGCAACCGTGCTGGGGCACGCCGAGACCGGTGATGTCGATCCCGACCGCGCGTTCCGTGACCTCGGATTCGACTCGCTGACCGCGGTCGAGCTGCGCGACCGCCTCGGCGCGGCCATCGGCGTCACGCTCCCGGCCACCACGGTGTTCGATCACCCGAGCCCGGAGCGACTGGTCGCTCACCTCACCGCACTGTTCGGCGACGAGCCGCAGCACGAGCACGTCACGGCACGCGCGGAGTCCGACGAGCCGCTGGCCATCGTTGCGGTGGGCTGCCGCTTCCCCGGCGGTGTGCGCGGCCCCGAGGATCTGTGGGAGCTCGTGCTGTCGGGCCGCGATGCCGTGTCCACGTTCCCCACCGATCGCGGATGGGACCTCGGCTCGCTGCTGGAAACCGCCTCCGGTGAGCGCGGTAGCAGCACGGCGACTGCGGGCGGATTCCTCGACGGTGCCGCGGATTTCGATGCGGCGTTCTTCGGGATCTCGCCGCGGGAGGCACTCGCCATGGATCCGCAGCAGCGCCTGCTGCTCGAGACCGCGTGGGAGACCTTCGAACGTGCGGGCATCGATCCGATGGCGTTGCGCGGCAGCAGGACCGGTGTCTTCGTCGGCGGAAACAGCCAGGACTACGTGTCATTGCTGCACAACGGGATCCAGGGCACCGAGGGGTATCTCCTCACCGGCAACACCACCAGCGTGGCGTCGGGGCGCATCTCCTACACCTTCGGGCTCGAAGGCCCCGCGGTCACCATCGACACCGCGTGCTCGTCGTCACTGGTCGCACTTCACCTCGCCGCCCAGGCACTGCGCAACGGCGAATGCACGATGGCACTGGCCGGTGGCGTCACCCTCATGGCCACCCCCACCACTTTCGTGGAATTCAGCCGACAGGGCGGGCTCTCACCCGACGGACGCTGCAAGGCATTCTCCAGCGACGCCGACGGCACCGGCTGGGCCGAGGGCGTGGGCCTGCTCCTCGTCGAACGCCTCTCCGACGCCCGACGCAACAACCACCCGATCCTCGCGATCGTCCGTGGTTCGGCGATCAACCAGGACGGCGCCTCCAACGGGCTCACCGCACCCAACGGCCCCGCCCAACAACGAGTCATCCGCCAGGCCCTGGCCAACGCGGGCCTGCAGCCATCCGAGGTGGACGCCGTCGAGGCCCACGGCACCGGCACCCGACTCGGCGATCCCATCGAAGCCCAAGCGCTGCTCGCCACCTACGGACAGGACCGCGACCACCCCCTCTGGCTCGGCTCGATCAAATCCAACATCGGCCACACCCAAGCCGCCGCAGGCGCCGCGGGCATCATCAAAATGATCATGGCCATGCGACACGGCACCCTGCCCCGCACCCTCCACATCGACCGACCCACCCCCGAAGTCGACTGGGACACCGGCAAAGTCGCCCTCCTCACCGAGAACCAGACCTGGACGGACCAGCACCGACCCCGCCGCGCCGCCGTCTCCTCCTTCGGCGTCAGCGGCACCAACGCCCATATCATCCTCGAACAGGCACCCCCTACCGACGAATCCGACGCGCCACAACCCGCGCCGGTGACCGTGCCGTGGGTCCTGTCCGGACGGGACGAGGCCTCGATGCGCGCGCAGGCCGAGCGCCTGGCACATCGGCTCGACGGCGATGCTTCGATGCTGGACATCGCCTACTCGCTCGCCACCACCCGCCATGCATTCGAACACCGAGCGGTCCTGGTCGCGGGCGATGTCGGTGAACGCCTGCGAGCGTTGACCGCATTGGCCGCCGGAGAGGTCGTGCCCGGGGTGTTCACCGGTCGCGCCACCGGCGACGGCGTGGCGATGGTCTTCTCCGGCCAGGGCTCCCAGCGCCTCGGCATGGGCCGCGGACTGTACGACACCTATCCCGTCTACGCCGAGGCCTTCGACGCCGCCTGTGCCGCGGTGGATCTGCCACATCCGTTGCGCGATGCGGTGTTCGGCGACGACGAAGCACTCCTCGATCGGACGCAGTACACCCAGCCCGCACTGTTCGCGGTGCAGGTCGCGCTCTACCGGTTGTGGGAATCGTGGGGGATCACCCCCACCGTGGTCGCCGGGCACTCGATCGGCGAGATCGCGGCCGCCCACATCGCGGGCGTGCTCACCCTCACCGACGCCGCCACCTTGGTCAGCGTCCGAGGGCGGCTCATGCAATCCCTGCCCGAGGGCGGCGCCATGGTCGCCGTCGAGGCGACCGAACACGAGATCCGACCACTGCTCGACGGATTCGAGAACGAGGTCGGCATCGCCGCCGTCAACGGACCGAATTCGCTCGTCCTGTCGGGCGATCGCGGCGCACTCACCGCGATCACGAGCCGGTTGCGCGAACACCGCACCCGCTGGCTGCGGGTTTCGCACGCCTTCCACTCACCGCTGATGGACCCCATCCTCGACGAGTTCCGCGAAGTCGTTGCGCAACTGACGTTCTCACCACCGACCCTCCCGATCATCTCCACGGTCACCGGCGGCCCCGTCGACGCGACCACCCTCGCCGACCCGGACTACTGGGTCCGGCACGCCCGCGGCACCGTGCGCTTCGCCGAGGCCATGGCGCGCACTGCGGCGTCGGTCCACCTCGAGATCGGTCCCGACGCCGCCCTGATCCCGCACATCCCGGGCACGGCGATCCCGTCGTTGCACCGCAAGCAGGGTGACACCGAGGCGATCACCGCCGCCCTCGCACGGCTCGTCGCGGGCGGCATCGCCCCCGACTGGCACGGTTACTTCGCCGGAACCGGCGCGCGTCGAATCCCGTTGCCCACCTATGCCTTCCAGCACATCCGCTATTGGCCGGACGCGACCGCCGCACCGGATCGAGACGGTTCCGATCATCCGCTGCTCACCTCCAGCGTGGAGCTCGCCCACACCAGTGGCGTCGTGCTCACCGGCCGGTTGTCCCTCGCATCCCATCCCTGGCTGGCCGACCACAACGTCGCGGGCGCGGTGGTGTTCCCCGGCACCGGGTTCGTGGAGCTGGCCCTGCAGGCCGCCCGGGCGGCAGGACTGCGGAGCCTGCGGGAGCTCACCTTGGAGAACCCGTTGACGCTGCCGGAGAACGGCGCGATCGACGTACAGATCGCCGTGGGCGAACCGGACGGCGAGGGCCGCCGTGCGGTCACGGTCCACTCCCGGCACGACGGACACGGCGAGGGGTGGCAGCCGCATGCCACCGGCATCCTCGACGCCGCACCCGTCTCCGAACCGTCGTGGTCACTCGACGCCTGGCCGCCACGGGGCGCGGTCGCACTGCCCGTCGAGGACGTCTACGCCGAATTCGCCTCCGCCGGACTCGATTACGGCCCGCTGTTCCAGGGCCTGCGGTCCGCGTGGCGGATCGGTGAGGACGTGGCGGTCGAGGTGGCGCTTCCCCCGGGCGAGGACCACCGCGCCGCCGGTTTCGACCTGCACCCGGCGCTGCTGGACGCCGTGCTGCACGGCGTCGGCATCGGACGGATGTTCGGCGAGGACGGCCAGGCCCGGCTGCCGTTCTCGTGGTCCGGAGTGACCCTGTACGGCGCCGGTTCGTCGGTATTGCGCGCCCGGCTGTCGCCGAAGGGCGAGGACGCGGTGGCGCTGCTGGTCTCCGATGTCATGGGCAGGCCCATCGCCGAGGTCGATCGCCTCACGATGCGCAAGATCGCGCCGGAACAGTTCGCGAGCACGCAGCGGTCGATGTTCGTACCGGCCTGGCAGCCCCGGGAAATTCCGACAGCGGCAACAGCGTTCACGACGCTCGGCGACGAGCAGGGACCCGCGGACGACACCCACGTGCTGCTGCGCGTGAATCATGGCGACGACCTCCACCCCGACGCCGCGCTGGCGGCGGTGACGGAGGTGCTGAGCACGATCCAATCCTTCGCCGAGGATCGAATTCTCGTGGTCGTGACCGAGAACGCGGTCGCGGTGGACGGCGAACCCGCGCCCGCGGGTGCGGCGGTGTGGGGACTGGTCCGCGCGGCACAGGTCGAGCAGCCCGGTCGCGTGCTGCTGGTGGACATCGATGACGACGAGCGGTCGTGGGCGGCCCTGCCTCACGCGCTGTCCTGCGACGAACCGCAAATGGCGCTGCGCGGGGGCGAGATTCGCGTGCCTCGTCTCGTTCCCGCACCCGCCGCTGCCCCGGCCGCCCCGGACTGGAGCTCGGGAACCGTCGTGATCACCGGTGCGTCCGGCGCGCTGGGCACCCTCATCGCCCAACATCTCGTCGACGCACACGGTGCCCGAGATCTGGTGCTGCTCAGCCGCACCGGCGACGCACCGGAACCCGACGGTGCCACCGTCACCCGGATCGCGTGCGACGTCACCGATCCGCGGCAGATCGCCGCCGCGATCGAGGCGATCCCCTGTGATCGCCCGCTCACCCTCGTCCACGCCGCGGGCGCGCTGGACGACGCGACGATCGAGCACCAGACCCCCGCACACCTCCGGGTGGCCTTCGGCGCCAAGGCGGCCGCGGCGTGGCATCTGCACGAACTCACCCGCGACCGCAACACCCACCTCATCCTGTTCTCCTCCGCCGCAGCCACACTCGGCTCACCCGGCCAAGCCAACTACGCCGCCGCCAACGCCTACCTCGACGCCCTCGCCCACCACCGCACCACCACCGGACACCCCACCACCAGCATCGCCTGGGGACTCTGGAACACCGGCATGGCGAGGAGGCTGAGCGCCGCCGATCGGCGGCGGCTGGCCGCCACCGGCCTGGCTCCGATCGATGAGGCCGACGGGCTCGCGCTGTTCGATGCGGCCGTGGCCGGCGGCGAACCGGTCGTCGTGCCGCTGCCGGTGAACCGGGCGGTGCTGCGCCGTCGTGCCGTGGACGGCCGGCTTCCGGCGGTGCTGCGCGATCTGGTCCCGCGGCCGGCCCGCGTGGCCGCGGCGTCGGCCGCGCCCCAGCAGGCATTGGCCGAGACCCTGCGCGGCCTGCCGCCGCACGAGCAGCGCGAGCGGCTCGCGCAGCTGATCCGGAGCCGCATCGCCGCGGTGATGGGTCACGGCTCGGCCGAGGCGATCTCGATGGATCAGCCCTTCACCGACCTCGGATTCGACTCGCTGATGGCCGTCGAACTGCGCGGTGCGCTGGACGCGGCCACCGGGTTGCGCCTGCCCGCGACGCTGGTCTTCGACCATCCCACGCCCGCCGCGCTGCACGAGCACCTGCAGTCCGCGCTGCTGTCCGGCGAATCCACCACGGCGGACTCGATTTTCGCCGAGATCGACCGACTGGAGGCCGGCCTCGCCCACATCGAGCCGCAACACGCGGCCCGGGTGCGCGGTCGGCTGCGGACCCTGCTCGCTGCCTGGGAGAACACCGCGACCGGCGACGACAACGGCGGCGACGACGAATTGGCGAACGCAAACCTGGACGAGGTCTTCGACATCATCGACGACGAGCTCGGCCTGTCCTGACGAGAGTGACGTGACGTGAACGAGGAAAAGACCCTTCAGTACCTCAAGCGCCTCACCGCCGAGCTGCGCGACACCCGCCAGCGGCTGCGCGCCGCGGAGGAGAGCGGCCGGGAACCACTCGCCGTGGTGGGCATGGCGTGCCGGTATCCGGGCGGGGTGACCACGCCCGAACAGTTGTGGCAGCTGGTGGCGTCCGGGCGGGACGCGATCGGCGGATTCCCCGACGACCGCGGCTGGGATATCGACCGACTGCGGGGTGCGCGCCCCGGCGAAGCGGGCAGCAGCGACACCCTGCAGGGTGGATTCCTCTACGACGCGGCGGAATTCGACGCGGGATTCTTCGGCATCTCCCCGCGCGAGGCCCTCGCCATGGACCCGCAGCAGCGGCTGCTGCTGGAAACCGCCTGGGAGGCGGTGGAAAGCGCGCGCATCGTTCCCGATGCGCTGCGCGGCAGCCGCACCGGCGTGTTCGTGGGCGTCATGTACCACGATTACGCGTCGCGCCTGGCCGAGATCCCGGATGTGGTCGAGGGATTTCTCGGCACCGGCAACTCGGGCAGCATCGCCTCGGGTCGGCTCGCGTACACGCTCGGGCTGGAGGGGCCCGCGGTCACGATCGACACCGCCTGCTCGTCGTCGCTGGTGGCACTGCATCTGGCGGGCCAGGCGCTGCGTCGTTCGGAATGCTCGCTCGCCCTGGTCGGCGGCGTCACCGTGATGGCCAGCCCGGCGCCGTTCATCGACTTCAGCAGGCAGCAGGGCCTGGCATCGGACGGCCGGTGCAAGTCGTTCTCCCGCACCGCCGATGGCACGGGCTGGGCCGAGGGCGCGGGCATGCTGGTGGTCGAGCGGCTCTCCGACGCCGTCCGCAACCACCATCCGATCCTGGCGATCGTGCGCGGCACCGCGGTGAACCAGGACGGCCGATCCAACGGTCTCACCGCGCCGAACGGGCCGTCGCAGCAACGCGTCATCCGCGACGCCCTCATCGACGCCGGATTGCGCGCCGAGCAGGTCGACGCGGTCGAGGCACACGGCACCGGAACCCGGCTCGGCGATCCCATCGAGGCGCAGGCCCTGCTCGCCACCTACGGGCAGGACCGCGACCAGCCGCTGCGGCTGGGCTCCATCAAATCCAATATCGGCCACACCCAGGCCGCCGCGGGCATCGCGGGCGTGATCAAGATGGTGATGGCCATGCGGCACGCCACCCTGCCGCGCACGCTACATGTCGACGAACCCACCCCCGAGGTCGACTGGAGTTCCGGCGCGGTCGAACTGCTCACCGAACCCGTCGCCTGGGGCGAGCGCGACGGCACCCGCCGCGCGGGCGTGTCCTCGTTCGGCTTCAGCGGGACCAACGCCCATGTCATTCTCGAACAGGCGCCGCAACCGGAAGCATTGGCGGCCATCGGAACTCCCCCGCCAGTCGTGCCCTGGCTACTGTCGGCCAAAACACCCGAGGCACTGCGCGCCCAGGCTGCCCGGCTGGCCGACCGCGTCGACTCCGACGCCACGATGCTCGACATCGGCTACTCGCTGGCGACCACGCGCGCCCCGTTCGAGGAACGTGCCGTGGTGCTGGGTGGCGACCGCGACGAGTACCGGCAGGCACTGCTCGCGGTGGCCGCGGGCGAGCATCCCGCCGCGGCGATCACGGGCCGGGCGGCCAAGGGCGGTGTGGCCATGGTGTTCTCCGGACAGGGCACCCAACGCACGGGGATGGGCCGCGAACTCTACGACGCCTACCCCGTCTACGCCGAGGCCTTCGACGCCGCCTGCGCGGCACTCGATCCGCATCTTCCGAATCCGTTGCGCGAGATCGTCTTCGGGGACGATGCCGAACTGCTCGACCGCACGCAATACGCCCAACCGGCGCTGTTCGCCCTGCAGGTCGCCCTGTTCCGGCTCTGGGAGCACTGGGGCGTCGCACCCGCCGTTCTCGCCGGGCACTCCGTCGGCGAGATCGCCGCCGCCCATGTCGCGGGCGTCCTCACCCTCGGCGACGCCGCCACCCTGGTCGCCCACCGCGGCAGGTTGATGCAGTCGCTGCCCGAGGGCGGCGCGATGGTCGCGGTCGACTGCACCGAGGACGACATCCTTCCCCGGCTGTCCGGATATGAGGACAGGGTTGGCATCGCGGCCGTCAACGGCCCGAATTCGCTTGTCCTATCCGGTGATCGCGCCGCACTCGCCGAGATCGTCGGTCACCTCGACGGGCATCGGACCAAGTGGCTGCGCGTCTCGCACGCCTTCCACTCCCCGCTGATGAACCCGATCCTCGACCGCTTCCGCGACGTCGTCGCCGGTCTGGACTTCCGCTCACCCACCGTCCCGCTCATCTCCACCGTCACCGGAGCGCCGGTCGACGACGGCACCCTCGCCGACCCCGAGCACTGGATTCGCCACGCCCGCGACACCGTCCGCTTCGCCGACGCCATGGCCGCCGTCGCGGCCCGAGAACCGGCCGCCCACCTCGAGATCGGCCCCGGCAGCGCGCTCATCCCGCACCTGCCCGCCGGTGCCGTCCCCAGCCTGCGCACCGGGCACCCGGAGCCGCACGCGCTCACCAGTGCTCTGGCCCACCTGGTGGCCGGCGGACTGAACCCGAACTGGCACAACTACTTCGCCGACAGCGGCGCGCAGCAGGTGCCACTCCCGACCTACCCCTTCCAGCACGCACGGTACTGGCTGGAATCGGCCGAGGTCGGCGGACACTCGGCACACCCACTGCTGCACACCGTGGTCGGCCTCGCCGACGGGGACCGCGCGCTCCTCACCGGCACGCTGTCCCTGGCCGCGCACCCGTGGCTGGCGGATCACACCGTGCACGGTGACGCACTGCTACCCGGTACCGCGTTCGTCGAATTCGCCCTGCACGCCGGGCAACACGTGAACCATCCGCAGCTGGCCGAGCTCACCCTCGGCGCTCCCCTCGTCCTCCCCCGAGACGCCGGTGTCCATCTGCAGATTCTGGTGGACGAACCGGATGCCGCCGGGCGAAGGGTCACCGTCTTCTCGCGCGCCACCGACGCCGAGTCTGGCGAGCCGTGGACCAAACATGCCGAGGGACGGCTCACCGCCGAGATCGCACGTCCGGTCGAGGATCTCATCGTGTGGCCGCCCGTAGGCGCCGCACCGCTGAATACCGATGCGCTGTACGGTGATCGGCCCGACCTGCGGTACGGACCCGCATTCCAGGGAGTGCGCCGGGCATGGCTGCGCGACGGCGAGGTATTCGCCGAGGTCGAATTGGACGAGGCGCAATACGCCGACGCGGACCGTTTCGCGGTGCACCCGGCCCTGCTCGACGCCGCACTGCACCCCCTCGGGCTCACGCCGTTCCTCGACGACGCCGACACACCCGTCGTGCCGTTCTCGTGGAGCGGACTCGCGTTGCACGCCGTCAACGCCCGGCATCTGCGGGTGCGCATCTCCTCGGCGGGACGGGACACCGTGGCGCTGCTGCTCGCCGACGCCTCGGGCCGTCCGGTGCTGGATGTCGCCCGGCTCACGCTGCGGCCGCTGCCGCAGTCGCGCACCACGAGTCGGCTCGACCGCTCGCTGTTCCGGACAAGCTGGGTGTCACTGCCGCAGGCCCGGCCCGCCACGGAACCGGAGGTGGTCTTCCTCCCGTCGCCACCGGCCGACGACGCCGAAGGCACTGCGGCGCAGGTACTGTCGATCCTGCAGGACTGGCTGACGGACGAGCGCGGCTCGACCGCGCGCCTCGCGGTGGTCACCACCGGCTCCCATCTGCTCGACGACGACGAGCCGACCGATGTGCGGGCGGCCCTGGCGAATGCGGCGGTATGGGGTCTGGCGAGATCGGCGCAGTCCGAGCACCCCGACCGGTTCGTGCTGGTGGACGTGGACGATCTCGACGCATCGTGGCGCGGGCAGGTCCTCGCCGCGGTGGCCGCGGGGGAAACCCAGCTCGCGGTCCGGCGCGGCGAGGTGTACGCGCCCCGGCTGGTGCGCGCGGTACCGGACACGACCGCGGGCCCGGACTGGGCGGCCGGTACGGTGCTGATCACCGGAGCCACGGGTGCGCTCGGCGGTTCGGTGGCCCGCCACCTCGTGCACACGCACGGCGCCCGCGACCTCGTGTTGCTGGCACGCCGCCCGGTTCCGGCGGAACTGCTGGCGGAGTTGAGCGCCACCGGAGCTCACGTGGCGTCGGTCGCATGTGATCTGACCGACCGTGCGGAGCTCGCCGCCGTCCTGCGCGGCCGCGACCTCGCCGCGGTCGTCCACTGCGCGGGCGTCCTCGACGATGCGGTCCTCACCAACCAGACACCCGAGCACCTGCACCGCGCGTTCGCGCCGAAGGCCCTCGCGGCGTGGCATCTGCACGAACTCACCCGCGACCGCAACACCCACCTCATCCTGTTCTCCTCCGCCGCAGCCACACTCGGCTCACCCGGCCAAGCCAACTACGCCGCCGCCAACGCCTACCTCGACGCCCTCGCCCACCACCGCACCACCACCGGACACCCCACCACCAGCATCGCCTGGGGACTCTGGAACACCGGCATGGCGAACGCCGCGACCACGAGGCGCGGCATGCGGCCGCTGGCCGAACACGAGGGTCTTCGGCTGTTCGACGCGGCACTGACGTCGGGTGCCCGCGTCATCGTCCCGATGCATCTGGACCCGCACGCGGTCGCCGCCGCCACGGGGTCGGTGCCCGCTCTGCTGCGTGCACTCGTGTCCAGCGCGCCACGCAGAGCCGCTGCGGGCGAGGCGGATTCGTTGCGCGAACGGCTTCGTCGGATGTCCCCCGCGGATCGCGACACCGCCCTGCTCGCCCTCGTCCGCGAGCGGGTCGCGGCCGTGCTCGGCCATGCCGACCCGTCCGCGATCGCGCCCGAGCGCGCCTTCCACGACCTCGGCTTCGACTCGCTCACCGCCGTCGAGTTCCGCAACGGCATGAATGCGGCGACCGGGCTCGAACTTCCGACCACGCTCGTCTTCGATCATCCGAACGCGGCCACGCTCGTCGAATACCTGCGCGGGGAGCTGCTCGGCACGGCCGCGGTCGACGCCGCACCGGCGATTTCCCGTGCATCCCAGGACGATCCGATCGTCATCGTGGGCATGGCCTGCCGGTACCCGGGCGGCATCGACAGCCCGGAGGACATGTGGCGGCTGCTGGCCTCCGGCCGGGACGCGGTCACCGCCTTCCCCACCGACCGTGGCTGGGACGAGGCGAGAATCTACGGCCCGGACACCGCGGGCGGCTCCGTCACCCGAGAGGGCGGATTTCTGCACGAGGCCGCCGAATTCGATGCCGCGCTGTTCGGGGTCTCCCCGCGCGAGGCGCTCGCGATGGATCCGCAGCAGCGGCTGCTGCTGGAGATCACCTGGGAGGCCTTCGAACGCGCGGGTATCGACCCGATGTCGCTGCGCGGCAGCAAGACCGGCGTCTTCACCGGCGTCATGTACAACGACTACGCCGCCCGTTTCGACCGGGCGCCCGAGGAGGTCGCCGGATACCTGGGCAACGGCAGCGCGGGCAGCATCGCCTCGGGTCGCATCTCCTACACCTTCGGGCTCGAAGGCCCCGCGGTCACCATCGACACCGCGTGCTCGTCGTCACTGGTCGCACTTCACCTCGCCGCCCAGGCACTGCGCAACGGCGAATGCACGATGGCACTGGCGGGCGGCGTCACCGTGATGGCCACGCCGACCACATTCACCGAATTCAGTCGGCAGGGCGGGCTCTCACCCGACGGACGCTGCAAGGCATTCTCCAGCGATGCCGACGGCACCGGCTGGGGTGAGGGTGTGGGTCTGCTTCTGCTCGAACGCCTCTCCGATGCGCGACGCAACGGTCACCCGGTACTGGCGATGGTCCGTGGTTCGGCGATCAACCAGGACGGCGCCTCCAACGGCCTCACCGCACCCAATGGCCCCTCGCAGCAACGGGTGATCCGCCAGGCCCTGGCCAACGCGGGCCTGCAGCCATCCGAGGTGGACGCCGTCGAGGCCCACGGCACCGGAACGCGACTCGGCGACCCGATCGAGGCCCAAGCGCTCCTGGCCACCTACGGACAGCACCGCGACGAGCCCCTCTGGCTCGGCTCGATCAAATCCAACATCGGCCACACCCAAG
Source organism: Nocardia transvalensis (assembly GCF_015477765.1). GTDB lineage: Bacteria > Actinomycetota > Actinomycetes > Mycobacteriales > Mycobacteriaceae > Nocardia > Nocardia transvalensis_A. The sequence goes on from NZ_JADLQQ010000005.1 coordinate 627,597, forward strand.
CCGCCGCGGGCGCCGCCGGGATCATCAAAATGATCATGGCCATGCGACACGGCACCCTGCCCCGCAGCCTGCACATCGGCGAGCCCACACCCCACGTCGACTGGACCAGCGGCGCGGTCGCACTGCTCACCGAGAACCAGCCCTGGCCCGACCACGATCGACCGCGCCGCGCGGGCGTGTCGTCGTTCGGCATCAGCGGCACCAACGCCCACGTCATCCTCGAACAACCACCACACGCGGCCGACCCCGTCACACCACGATCCGATCACGGCACCGCCGTACCCTTGGTGTTGTCCGCGCACACGCCGACGGCCTTACGCGCCCAGGCAGCTCGGCTGGCCGACGCCCTCGACGACAAGGCCCTCGCGGATGTCGGCTACTCGCTGGCCGTGGGCCGGGCCGCGCTGGACGAACGCGCCGTGGTGGTCGCGAACGATCCGGCTCGCGGCGCCCAGGCGCTTCTCGCCTTCGCGCGGGGCGGCTCGCATCCGGACGTCATCGTCGGCCGCGCGTCCCGCGGCGGAGTGGCGATGGTGTTCACCGGCCAAGGCACCCAACGCCCCGGCATGGGCCGCGAACTCTACGACACCTATCCGGTCTACGCCGAGGCCTTCGACGCCGCCTGCACCAAGCTCGACCCCCACCTCCCCCAACCACTGCGCGACATCATCTTCGGCGACAACCCCGGCCTCCTCAACCAAACCCAATACGCCCAACCCGCCCTGTTCGCGGTCCATGTCGCCCTCTACCGACTCTGGGAACACTGGGGCATCACCCCCACCGTCGTGACCGGACACTCCATCGGCGAGATCGCCGCCGCCCACATCGCGGGCGTGCTCACCCTCACCGACGCCGCCACCCTCGTCGGCGTCCGCGGCAGACTCATGCAATCCCTGCCCGAGGGCGGCGCCATGGTCGCCGTCGAGGCGACCGAACACGAGATCCGGCCCTTGCTCGACGGATACGAGAACGAGGTCGGCATCGCCGCCGTCAACGGACCCAAATCCCTCGTCCTATCGGGGGACCGCGCCGCACTCACCGCAATCACCGACACCCTGCACGGCCACCGCATCACCTGGCTACGGGTCTCGCACGCCTTCCACTCACCACTGATGGACCCCATCCTCGGTGAGTTCCGCGAAGTCGTTGCGCAACTGACGTTCTCGTCACCGACCCTGCCGATGATCTCCACGGTGACCGGCGGCCCCGTCGACGCGACCACCCTCGCCGACCCGGACTACTGGGTCCGCCACGCCCGCAACACCGTCCGCTTCGCCGACGCCCTCGCACACATCACCACCGACACCTACCTCGAGATCGGCCCCAAATCCGCCCTCGTCCCCCACCTTCCCGCCGGAGCCGTCGCCAGTCTCCGCACCGATGAGCCAGAGCCCCACGCCCTCACCACGGCTCTCGCCCACTTGGTCGCGGGTGGCGCAACTCCCCACTGGCACAACTACTTCGCAGGCTCCGGTGCAAGCGTCACGGCGCTGCCGACCTACCCGTTCCAACACCAGCGCTACTGGCTCGACCACCGGGCATCCGGCCCCGCGGATCTCCAAGCAGCCGGTGTCGACGGGGCCGGGCACGCCCTGCTGACGGCGGTGGTCGCCGACCCGGAGTCGGATGCGCTGATGTTCTGCGGCCGCATCGGCCTCGGCACACATCCCTGGCTCGCCGATCACGCCGTCGGGGATCGGGTCGTGCTCCCCGGCACCGCGCACGTCGACCTCCTCCTGCACGCGGGCCTCGAATGCGGCCTCGGTGAGCTCGACGACCTGATCCTGGAGGCACCACTCGTGCTCCCCGCCGATGCGGCGCTGGACATCAGGGTGACCGTCGAGCCGCCCGACGCCGCGGGCAGCAGGACCGCCCGCGTGCACAGCCGCGAGTCCGGCACGGAGAACACCTGGAACCGTCACGCCACCGCGGTGCTCACCGAACCGAGCTCGTCTCGAGCCACCGAGGCCGTGCCGCCGTGGCCGCCACACGACGCGCAGAGCCTGGACCTCGACACGATCTACGATCGGTTGGCGGACAACGGTTTGCACTACGGCCCAGCGTTCCGTGGTCTGCGTGCCGCGTGGCGGACGTCCGAAGAGGTGTTCGCCGAGGTGGCCCTGCCGGAGGGAACCGACGTCACCGGACACGTCGTCCACCCTGCCCTGCTGGATGCGGCACTGCACGCCATCGGGCTCGGCGACTTCGTCGACGCCTCCGACTCCGCTCCCAACCTGCCGTTCGCCTGGCGCGGTGTCCGTGTCGTGTCCTCCGGCGCCACCGCTGTGCGTGTGCGGCTCCGGTCGACCGGCAACGACACCGTGGCACTTCATCTTTCCGACGCCGACGGCCACGAGGTGGGCAGCGTGGAAGCGTTGACCCTGCGCCGGCTGGCCATCGACCAGGTGCGGACCGAGACCCCCAGGGCGCTGCTCGGCGTGCGCTGGCACGAGTTGCCCGCGAAACAGGCCGCCGTCCCGTCGTGGTGGGTCGTCCTCGACGACGAGGAGCGATGGCTGACGTCGATGGTGCAGGACAGCGGCGCCCGCGTCGAGCCGTATGCCGACCTGGCCGAGCTGGCCTCGGCGGCAACGACTTCCGGCGCCACCCCCGATGCGGTTTTCCTCGCACCGACCGAACCCTGCGGCGACCTGCCGGCGGCCACCACGCGGCTGACCTCCCGCGTCCTCGCGCTCCTGCAGGCGTGGCTGGCCGACTCGCGCTTCTCGACGAGCCGCCTGGTCGTGGTGACCCGAGACGCCGCGACGAACCCGATCATGGCCGCGCTCACCGGTCTCCTGCGCGCGGCCCAGGCCGAGCATCCCGGCCGGGTAACCACGGTCGATATCGCATCCGGCGCCGATCGACCCGGTTGGCGACAGCTGGCCGCGGTGCTGGCCTCCGGCGAACCGGAGGCCGTGATCCGCGACGGCGGCGTGCACGTGCCCCGGCTCGCGCAGCTCACCGGGACCGCCTCGGCCCCGGTGGATTTGAGCGGCGGCACCGTCCTCGTCACCGGTGCGTCCGGGGCCCTCGGGCAGTTGCTGGCCCGCCACCTCGTCACCGCACACGGCGTCCGCGACCTGCTGCTGGTCAGCCGGAGTGGCGGAATGGACACCCTGCGTACGGAATTGGCGGATCTGGGCGCACGCGTCGAGGTGGCCGCCTGTGATATCGCCGAGCGCGACCAGGTCGCCGCCCTGCTCGCGGGTCGTTCGGTGCACGCAGTGGTGCATGCCGCCGGTGTGCTCGACGATGGCGTGGTCGAGTCGCTCACCGCCGAACAACTCGCGCGGGTGCTGCGCCCGAAGGTGGACGCGGCCTGGCACCTACACGAATTGGCCGGGAACCCCACGGCATTCGTGCTCTTCTCGTCGGTGGCGGGCATCCTCGGTTCGGCGGGCCAGGCCGCGTACGCGGCAGGCAACGCATTCCTCGACGCACTCGCCGCCCACCGCGCCGCGAACGGACTCCCGGCGGTCTCGCTGGCGTGGGGCCCCTGGGACATCGAGGACGGCATGGCGACCGAGCAACGCCGGCTCGTCCGCGGCGGGCTCGTCCCGCTGCGGGTCGAGGAGGGTCTGGCACTGTTCGACGCGGCACTGACCCGGCCGGAACCCCTGCTCGTGCCGGTCCATGCGGATACCGCCGGGCTCCGGGCCACGGCCGCCCGGGAGCCGCTGCCACCGATCTGGCACGGGCTGATCCGCCCCACCCGGACGGGCACGCCCGCGGCGGCGCAGCAGGATCTGTCCGCGCGACTGGCCGAATTGTCCGACGGGGAGCGCGAACTGGCGCTGCTCGACCTGGTCCGGCGCGAGGTTGCCCTCGTGCTCGGCCAGGCCTCGCCGGATGAACTGGACGCCGGGCGGGCGTTCACCGAGCTCGGCTTCGACTCGCTGACCGCCGTCGATCTGCGTAACCGATTGGAACGAGTGACCGGACTGCGCCTGCCCGCGAGCCTGGTGTTCGATCACCCGACGCCACCCGCGCTGATCCGATTCCTGTCCGACGAACTGGCGCAGACGGCCGCGCCGACGTCGTCGGCGGCCGACGACACGCTCGGCGCCCTGTTCCGCCTCGCCTGCGTCGAGGACCGGATCGATGCGGGCATGGAGCTGGCGCGCGTGGCGGCGCGCCTGCGCCCGGTGTTCCACGGACCGGACGAACTCGACCGGCGACCGAATCCGGTACCACTGGCCCGTGGGCCGCATCGACCGCGGTTGATCTGTTTCCCCGCGGTGGTGGCGATGTCCGGCGCGCACCAATACGCGCGGTTCGCGGCGACACTGCGCGACCGCCGTGACACCGTCGTGCTGCCGGAGCCGGGATTCGGTGCCGGAGAGCGGCTCCCGGCCACCGTGGCCGCCCTGGCCGAGGCGCAGGCGCAGGCGGTGCTCGAGCACGCGGCGGGCGAGCCCTACGCACTGCTGGGCTACTCGTCGGGCGGATGGATCGCCCACGAGGTGGCCGCCCGCCTGGAACAGACCGATTCGCCGCCGACCGCCGTCGTGCTCGTCGACACCTATCTGCCCCTGGAGATGAACCCCAGGCTCAGCAGGGCGTTCACGCACGGGTTGTTCGCGCGGCGCAGCGAATTGGTGTCGATGGACCACGTGTCGCTGACCGCGATGGGCGGCTACTTCGAGGTCTTCGGCACCTGGGAGCCGCAGCGCATCGGCGTCCCGACACTGTTCCTGCGCGCCGCCGACGCGCTGCCCGACACCGACGAAACCCCGCTGGCCGACGCCGACTGGGGACCGTCCTGGAAGCTCTGCGACGCCGACCTCACGGTCGCGGGCGACCACTTCACGATCGTGGGAGAGCATGCCGAAGACGCCGCGCGAGCGGTGGATTCGTGGCTCACCGCACTGCCGGTGACAACCGAACAAGAGAGGAAGAAATGACCGAGATCACCCCCGAACTGGTCGCCGCCGCCTATGAGGCGGTCAGCTCCGGAGACCGCGAGAAGACCGCGCAATACTGGTCGGAGAACCTGCGCTTCCTCGCGCCGGGCAGCCACGCGCAGGCGGGTTGGCGAATCGGCATCGACGACTTCATGGACTACGTGCAGGGCATGCTGGAGGCTTCCGGCGGCACCTGGAGCATGCGGCCCGTCACGCTGCTCATCAACAACGAGGACGGCTATTCGATCGACGCCAACCACATCCACGCCGTACGCAAGGGCGCGCCCGAGGGCAGCACCTCCCCGTTCGACGTGCTCGACATCTCCGGCGTGCAGATGCTCAAGTGGGAGAACGGAAAGGTCGTCGAGGGCGCCGGCGGGATCTTCGGTGACGGCGCCACGAACTATACCCAGTGGTGGTCGCCGTTGAGCGGCGACGGCGAGCGCCGCTACTGACCACCGCGAGCCCATCCCCCGCTCCGCCGGCCGATTACCGGTTGGCGGAGCGGGAATTTCGACCGAGAGAACACAGGAGTACCCCACGCATGGCCGAACCGACGGTGGGCAACGCGCCCTGGATCCGACGGCCCCATCCGGCATCCGCACCGACGATCCGGCTGGTCTGCTTCCCGCACGCCGGGGGTTCGGCGAGCTTCTTCTTCCCAGTGTCGGCGGCGCTGTCCGGTTCGAATTCGGGTGCGGTGGAAGTGCTGGCCGTGCAATACCCGGGGCGACAGGACCGGCGCCTGGACCCGTGTATCGACGATGTCGGGGCACTCGCCGAACAGATCTACGCCGCTCTGACGCCGTGGACCGATATCCCGCTGGCCTTCTTCGGCCACAGCATGGGTGCGATCCTGGCCTTCGAGGTCGCCCGACTGCTCGAGGAGCGGGACGGGGTCGTGCTGACCATGCTGTTCGCCTCCGGTCGCCGCGCACCGTCCCGGCATCGCGACGAACACGTGCACACCGGCGACGACAACGCGATCGTCGCAGAGCTTCGATCCCTCAGCGGCACCGACAGCACGCTGCTCGGCGACGAGGAGATACTGCGCATGATCCTGCCCGCGATCCGCAGCGACTACAAGGCGATCGAAACCTACCGGTGTGCCCCCGGGGCCACCGTCCGATCCCCGATCACGGTGCTCGTCGGTGACGACGACGCGAAGACGACCGTGGACGAGGCGCGCGACTGGGCGCGGCACACCACCGCGGCGTGCGAGACCCTGGTCTTCTCCGGCGGGCATTTCTACCTGACCGCCCACCGGACCGCCGTCCTCGACACGATCACGAAAACCTTGCTCAGCGTGTCCGGTCCGCGCGCGGAATAGCTTGCGGCACAGGGCCAGCCAAGACAACCAATGGTTGTCACAGTGTGCGTGTCGATTGTTTGACCCTCGATCGTCGGCTCGGCTCGAATAGGTCGATCCGAGCCTGAGTCGCGTCTGGAGGCGTCCGTTGTCCTCGTTCGTTCACCTGCATGTTCACACCGAATACTCGATGCTGGACGGTGCGGCGAAGATCAAGCCACTGTTCGAGGAGGCCGGTCGACTCGGTATGACCGCGGTGGGCATGACCGATCACGGAAACATGTTCGGCGCGGACGAGTTCTACCAGGTCGCCACGAAGATGGGCATCAAGCCCATCATCGGCATCGAGGCCTACGTCGCTCCCGGGAGCCGTTTCCACAAGAAGCCGGTGTTCTGGGGCCAGGCCAACCAGCGCGGCTCCAACGGGGAGGGCGTCGGCGGCGACGTCTCCGGCGGCGGCGCCTACACGCACATGACGATGCTGGCGCAGAACGCCCGAGGGCTTCGCAACCTGTTCAAGCTGTCCTCGCTGGCGAGCATGGAGGGCTACTACCGCAAGCCCCGCATGGACCGGGAACTGATCGCCGCGCACTCCGAGGGAATCATCGCCACCACCGGCTGCCCCTCCGGCGAGGTGCAGACCCGGCTGCGGCTCGGCCAGCATGCCGAGGCCCTCCAGGCCGCCTCCGACTACCGGGACATCTTCGGCAAGGACAATTTCTTCGTCGAATTGATGGACCACGGCCTGCCCATCGAACGGTCGGTCCGCGAGGGCCTGCTCGAGATCAGCGCGAAACTCGGCCTGCCCCCGGTGGCCACCAACGACTCTCACTACGTCACCAAAGATCAGGCCGACGCCCACGCCGCGCTGCTGTGTGTCCAGGCCGGCAAGACGCTCAGCGATCCGACTCGGTTCAAGTTCGACGGCGACGGCTACTACCTGCAATCGGCCGAGGAGATGCGGGCGTACTGGGACACCCAGGTCCCGGGTGCGGCCGACAGCACCCTGCTGATCGCCGAGCGGGTCGAGTCCTATGCCGAGGTGTGGCAGCACACCGACCGGATGCCGATCTACGAGGCGCCCGAGGGCTACGACGTGACCTCGTGGTTCCGCGAGCAGGTCATGCGCGGCCTGGAGTGGCGGTTGCCCGCGGGCGTGACCGACGAGTACATCCGCCGCGCCGAGTTCGAGATCGACATCATCGTGCAGAAGGGGTTTCCCGCCTACTTCCTCATCACCGCCGACCTGATGAACCACGCACGCCGGGAAGGCATTCGGGTCGGCCCGGGTCGTGGGTCGGCGGCCGGATCGCTCGTCTCCTACGCGTTGGGCATCACCAACCTGGACCCCATCGAGCACGGCCTGCTGTTCGAGCGATTCCTCAACCCCGAGCGCGTGTCCATGCCCGATATCGATATGGACTTCGACGATCGTCGCCGCGGGGAGATGGTGCGCTATGCCACCGAAAAGTACGGCACCGATCGCGTCGCGCAGGTGATCACCTTCGGCAAGATCAAGACCAAGGCGGCGATCAAGGATGCCGCCCGGGTCCACTTCGGTCAGCCGGGGTTCTCCATCGCCGACCGGATCTCCAAGGCGCTTCCGCCGCCGGTGGCCGCGAAGGACATCCCGCTCGCGGGCATCGTCGATCCGAAGCACGAGCGCTATCCCGAGGCCGCCGAAGTTCGTTCGCTGATCGAGACCGACAAGGACGTCTCCACCATCTTCGAGACCGCCCGCGGACTGGAAGGCCTGATCCGCAACGCGGGCGTGCACGCCTGCGCGGTGATCATGTCCTCGGAGCCGCTGGTGGATGTGATTCCGCTGTGGCAGCGCGAGGACGGCGCGGTCATCACCGGATGGGACTACCCGTCCTGCGAGGCCATCGGTCTGCTGAAGATGGACTTCCTCGGGCTGCGCAACCTCACCGTGATCGGCGATGCGATCGACAACATCGAGGCCAACCGCGGCGAGACGGTGGAGCTCGACTCGCTCGGGACCGACGACCCGAAGACCTATGAGCTGCTGGGCCGCGGCGACAGCCTCGGCGTGTTCCAGCTCGATGGCAACGCCATGCGCGATCTGCTGCGCCGGTTGGGGCCCACCGGCTTCGAGGACATCATCGCCGTCAACGCGCTGTATCGGCCGGGGCCGATGGCGATGAACACGCACAACAACTACGCCGACCGCAAGAACGGCCGGCAGGCGATCGAGCCGATCCACGAGGAACTGGCCGAGCCGCTGCGCGACATCCTCGCCGAGACCTACGGCCTGGTCGTGTACCAGGAACAGATCATGCAGATCGCCCAGCGCGTGGCCGGTTTCTCGATGGGCCGCGCCGACGTGCTGCGCCGGGCGATGGGTAAGAAGAAACTCGAGGTCCTGGAGAAGGAATTCGAGGGCTTCCGGGCGGGCATGCGCGAGAACGGATTCTCCGACGAGGCGGTGCAGGCCCTGTGGGACACGGTCCTGCCGTTCGCCGGGTACGCGTTCAACAAGTCACACGCCGCAGGGTACGCACTGGTCGGCTACTGGACCGCCTACCTCAAGGCCAACTATCAGGCCGAATATATGGCGGCCCTGCTCACCTCGGTGGCGGACAACAAGGACAAGTCGGCGATCTACCTGGCCGAGTGCCGGCAGCTGGGCCTCAAGGTCCTGCCGCCGGACGTCAACGAGTCCTCACTGCGGTTCTCCGCCGTCGGCAACGACATCCGGTTCGGGCTCGGCGGAATTCGCAACGTGGGGGCCAACGTGGTCGAGTCGATCATCGAGACCCGTAACAAAAAGGGCAAGTACACCTCGTTCGCCGATTTCGTCGAGAAGTCGGAACTGGTCTGCTGCAACAAGCGCGTCCTGGAATCGCTCATCAAGGCCGGTGCGTTCGACTCGTTCGGCCATCCCCGCAAGGCGCTCATCGACGTCCACGAGGAGGCGGTGGATGCCGTCACCGGCCTCAAGCGGCAAGAGGCGATGGGGCAGTTCGATCTGTTCGGTATCGAGGGCGGCGCCCAGGAGAGCTCCAGCGATTCCTCGCCACTGAGCCACCTGAGCTTCGACGGCGAGGAATGGCCTCGCAAAGTATTGCTCGGAATCGAGCGAGAAATGCTGGGCCTCTATGTCTCCGGTCACCCCCTCGACGGTACGAATCACATTCTCCGCAAGGCGGCTCCGAAGCCGATCGCGGCCGTTTTGGCCAACGCTCCGCGCGAGGGGACGATCACGATTTCGGGAATGATCTCCTCGCTGGAACGCCGGGTCAACAAGAAGGGTGAAAGCTGGGCGATCGCCGTCATCGAGGACCTGGATGCGTCGGTCGAGGTTTTGTTCTTTCCCAAGAGTTACGCCGTATTCGCGGCCGATCTCGTCGTGGACGCGGTTGTGGTTGTGGAGGGTCGAGTCAATTGGCGGGAGGAAAAAATGGGAGTCTTCGGCACGCACCTCGCACCACTCGACGTCAGTTCCGTGGAACGCGGTGACCAAGCGCCCCCTCTGATGCTCGAGATCAATGCCGAGACCACCGATCGGGACAGCGTGCTCGAACTCAAGTCGGCGCTGCGGTCCCACCACGGCGGAACGCCGGTGCGTCTGGTGCTGTTCTATCGACAGCGGCGCACCACGCTCGCGGTCGACGACTACCCGGTGACGGTGAGCTCGGCACTGCTGGGCGAGCTGCGGGCGGTCCGAGGCGTCAAAGTGCTGACCTGACAGCCGCTTTCGCCCCACATCCGCGGCTTGTCAGGCCGGACAGGAGCCTCCCGTACGGAGCACCGCCAGCTGGGCGTCGTCGACCCGCGCGGGCAAGACCTCGCTCAGCCAGTCTCCCAACACCGCGGCAAGCTCGGACAGGGGCGAACAGGTCATCTCGCGATGCCTCGCGACGTGCTCGATGACCGCGTGCGCCGCGGGATTTCCCTTGTCACAGTTCGGACAGAGCCCCACGGTCCGAATTCCGCGCACCTCGGTACCGTCCTCGCGCAGAAACGAATGCGGCGCCCGCACCGAGCAAATCAACGCGTCACCACACCGGTGACACGGAAGATCGTCCACCAACAAGAGCTCGCATTCCAGACCCGACGAACCGCCGGGTCGCCCATCCCCCGTTCGCGTCACCATCGCCGCCTTTCTTCAGTTGTGAGCAGGCGTCGATAAACGATTCGACTAGATCCCCACCCCCTTGTCCAACAAACAACACTCCCAATCCCCAACCGTCAGTTGTCAATACCGCAGCCCGCAAGAACGGATCCCACGATGAGGTACTCTCCCCCAGTGCTCGAACTCTCTCGAATCTCGTTCGCCCAGACGCAGATCGACAATGTCCGGCGCCAACTCCTCGACGCAGCAGCCTTCGGCAAGAGCATCACCCCCGACCAACTAGAACACCTAGCCGCAAAGCTCGCCGAAAGCCTACGAATTCTCACCGAGCAAACCTGACCAACCCACCCAACCCGCCGCGCCAATTCCGAATAGGGAGCATTGCGGAGCCGCAGCGGACACACGGCCGACCCAGCCGACGTCGATGGCGTGAGGCAGGTTCGCCGCCCGGTCGATCTCCCCGCCTTCGAAGAAGGCTCTCTGGGTTGGCGCAGACGGGTTCGAACCGCCGACCGCTGGTGTGTAAGGGAACCGGAAGCCGTACTGAAAATGGGCCTGACCGGCTCGAATGTGGCCGCTCGGTGCATCTGCTTTCCGAGCCGCGACGTTACCTTGAATCAACCCGCCACCAGAACATCTGTCCAGTGACCGTGAATATGTCGCAGATCTCAACCAGCCTTTATCAATTCGGCTACACAGTGCATCACCGTCCGGGCTTGATCGGCATTCAGGCGCGGGTCGCAGGGGGATTCGAACCTTCTCGGTGCCGAGCCGGCGATCGCCTCACTGTGTGTCGATACGCATTCTGTTACCGGGTCCGGCGTGACCTCCAGGTGTACTCCGCCGGGCCAGCGGCCATGCCGCCGGAGTATGTCCCAGAACTGTTCGATCTCCCCCAGGATGTCGGTCATGGTCCGCGTCTTCTGACCGTCCGGTGTTCGAATCGTGTTGCCGTGCATAGGGTCCGACAGCCAAACGACCTCACCGGCCGTGCGGCCCAAAGCGGTGATCAGGGCTGGAAACCGTTGACCGATCGCATCGACACCCAGGCGCACGATGAGACAGAGCCGACCGAGGCGCCGACCAGCCGCCAAACGGTCCACCACGCCGACCACTTCGGAGAGTTCGGCGGTAGGTCCGATCTTGATTCCGATCGGGTTGTTGATGCTCTCGGCGAAGGCCACATGTGCCCCGTCCGGTTGCCGGGTTCGATCCCCTACCCAAACCATATGTGCCGAGGAGGCATAGCTTGCTCCCACCACCGGATCCGGGCGGGCCAGAGCGCGTTCGAAACCGAGCAGCAGGGCCTCATGGCTGACATAGGTGACAGTGTCACGATCTATCGGTGAGGGCCGGCTGTGCAGGACGCTCAGCGCTCGTGCGGCATTGTCATAGGCGGCGAGCAATCGCAGCGGGTCGGCCCGGCGAGCCGATTTCGTTTCCGCCAACCCGTTGACCGCATCTCCGCGATAGACGGGCACCGCGGTTCCGTCCGGGAGAATTTCGAGGGCTGACGACCGCGGTTTCGCGTACTGTCCGGCGAATCGGCCGATTCCCACGGTCCGTAGCCCGACCGACGCGACGATAGTGCGAAGCTCGTTCACCTGAGCATTTTTGGCCAGCATTCTGGCGGGTGCGGAATCCTCGAACAGCTCGGCGCATTCGCCTGCCTGCACCACAAACGAGTCTCCGCGAGCGACGAACTCCAACTCGTCCCCGAGTGCATGACAGGACTGCGCATCAACCAGCGGCAACCGTCGGCGCAATTCTTCCAATACGCGAGCCAACGATTTCCGATCGCTCCACTGCGGCTGCTGCGCCGCATCGACATAGATGGCATTGGAGAGGCGGGTCACCAGCGGTACCTCGTGATAGTTTTCTCGGGAGGATTCAGGGGGCAACCGCTATGAGCACCCGGTGCATCGGCGTCTCCCGCACCGCTGTCGGGCGCAGTCCGGCAGCGTGCAGCCACCGCCGGTAATCGGAGACACAGTGGGCGTCTCCCCCACCGGTAGCGAGCATGGAGACCGCGAACATCGCGGCGAAGCGGTCCTGCGGTTGGTCGAAGGTGTCCTTCGAATCGTCGAGAATGGTGTCGATGACGCACAGGCAGCCGCCCGGTCGCACGGCTCGCGACGCCCGCTCGATGAATTCGGCTGCGGTGGCAGCGGGTAGGAGATGGACGACATTGACCAGGAGCACGATGTCGCACGAAACATCCCAGCCGTCCTCGAGAAAATCCGTTTCACGGCAGTCGAATCGGTCCGCCACTGCGAAGCGCAGTGCCTGCTCGCGGGCAATGTGTGCCACCTTTGGCGTCTCGATTCCGACGGCGGTCCACTCGGGTTGTTTGCGTAGTAACAGCTGACTGTAGATTCCCGTGCCGCAGCCAACGTCGAGTATCGATCTCGGGTGCGACAGATCCCATCCGAGGTCCTCGGCGAGGCCCGCTCGAAGCTGTTGGACGACATGCGGCGCCCAGAAATTGATTCCACTCACCAGCGCCACGAAGTCCTGCTCGGAGTTCTGATTTCGGCCGTCCGATTCCCCGGGACCCGGATTACCGTTGCGGATCGAATCTGGGAGGCGCCACCACGCCGACCAGGCCACGCTCCGGTCATAGGACAGCTTTCCGAGCAGATGGTAGGCGCCGCCACCGAGCAGCAGCGGGGCGAAGCGCTCCCGCAGCCGGTACCGGACAATCCCGTCGTCGGACCGGAACCGCTCGGCGATGCCGCAGGCGTGCAGTCCGTCCAGCAGGATGCGCGAGGCAGTGCCGGGCAGCGAGAGAACATCCGCCACCTGGTCGCTACTCACTCCCGCACCGGACAGCTGCGGATATACGCCGAGGTCGTGGGCGGCCTCGATGATCGCCGGCGCCCACAGCCCGATGAGAACGGTGTACAGCTCATGGGCCGCGATCACCGTCTTCTCGTCGTCCGAACCGGTCGGCGCGAACGCACCGTAATCGATCACGGGCAGCTGCGCTGTCTCCACAGTCATCGTGCGAGAGGCACTGAGGCCACCGTCGGTCATGAATCTGCTCCTGTCCTCGCGGAAAGCGGTATGGCGTCACACACGGTGGACCGCCGGGACGGTCGGGGTCAGTAGTTCGGCGGCGAGGGCCTCGAGGTAATCGGTCAGTGGGACATCGAGTTCGAGGAAGGGGACAATGCGGCGTACCCGCTCGTAGAGGGTTCGCGTTGCGCTCGACAACCCGTCGGACCCCCGGATGTCCACCGCCTGGCAGGCGCACAGCAGCTCGAATGCGACGACGTAAGCGGCGTTCACCAGCGCCTCGTTCGCCCGGCGCGCGGCAACGAGACCCAGCGACACGATGTCTTGGAAATCACCTGTCGCGGTGAGGGACTGCACCGACATCGGTACGCTCGTCGCCCGCGTCTCCGCGGTCACTGAGGCGGTCATGAACTGGCCACCCATCAGGCCCATGCGCAAACCCTGATCCTGGGCGCACAGGAATGCGGGCAGACCGTTGCTGCTGCTCTTGTCCAAGAACCGATCGACCCGGCGGTTCGCGAGATTCGTCACCGTCGCCAGCGAGATGACCAGGTGATCCATTGCCATCGCGATATATTGGCCGTGGAAATGACCGTTGTGGTAGATCTGCTGGTCTTCGGGCAAGACGATGGGATTGTCGTTCGACGAATTGAGTTCGTTCTGCAATGTCGCACCGATGGTGGCGAGATTGTCCACCACGGGCCCGAGGATCTGCGGCGTACAGCGAATCGAATAGGCGTCCTCGATCGGAGCCGACGCTGCCCCGGGAGACAGGCTCATCTCGCCCGCCAGTTTCTCGGCGGTGCGTTCCTCGCTGACCGCGAGTCCGGAGTCGGCCAGCGCCGTCCACAATTTCTCGGCCACCGCGAGCTGACCCACATGGGGTTTGGTCCGATGAACCGCCGGAGTGAACGGCCGGGTCATTGCGGCCAAGCCCTCGACCGACAGGGCCGACACCAGCACGTAGGTGTCCACCAGTCGCTGGGCCCCCTGATGCACCAGCGCGCCGAGGCCCACCATCCCCGACGTTCCGTTGATCAGCGCCAGCCCCTCCTTGTAGCTCAGCTCCATCGGTTCCAGCCCCGCCGAAGCGAGCGCTTGCGCACCGGGCAGCACGCGGCCATCGACACTCGCCTTCCATTCACCGATACACACCAGCGCGATGGCCGCCAGCGGACCGAGATCCCCACTGGCCCCGAGCGAACCCTTGCGCGGCACACACGGGACCACGTCTGCATTGCAGAGCGCGACCAGTTTGTCGAGGTTGTCGAGGGAGATACCCGAGTTACCGCGGGCCAGAGATACAATGCGGGACAACATGATCGCCCGCACCGTCGTTTCGTCGAGGTATTCGCCCACATTGGTGGCGGCCGTACGGATGAGGTTTTTCTGCAAGGACCCGGCAAGGTCGACCGGAACGAGGTGATCGACGAAACCGCCGAGACTGGTGTTGACGCCGTAGATCACCCGGCCCTCGGCAACGAACCGGTCCACGACATCGCGTGACGCCCGTACCCGCACGCGCACCGCGTCATCCAGTGCGACGGGTATCCGGTTCACCGCAAGATGCTCGAGCTGGTCCAGTCGGACGTCCTCGCCCAGCTTCACTGTGAATGTCATCGTCTCGGCCTCCTGATTCGTGGTCATGGGATGCGGATTCGCTGCAGTTTCTCGGCCACAACGGACCCGATTCGGGCCAGTGGCTCCGGCCGTGTCATGTCGTCGTGTGCACAGTCGACCGGGATGGTTTCGATGTGGCCCTCGACGTACGGACGCCAGATTTCCGCTGCCGGATCGTCGTTGGACTGTGCGCGCACGGCGGTGAAGTGCACGACGTCTCCCTCATAGACCGCCGGGGTGTAGCCCTGCATCAGCGTGGTGTTGTTCGTGAGAACTTCGGCCATCGAGGTCAGGTGTCGCTCGCTCAGGCTGGCCAGGGCATGGGGGCCGCCTCGACTACGGACCACGTTCAGCGCCGCGAGGGGCGTCAGGGATCGGTCGGTCAGGCCATCGGTGTCGCAGTCGAAGATCTCCAGCACCCTGGCCAGGAGCAATCGTTCGTCGACCGCACCGTCGTCGCTCGGATGCCACTGAGGGTGCGCGTCGAGCAGAAACAGTGCGTCGACGCTTTCGCCACGGCGTTGCAGTTCGACGGCCATCGAGTGGGCCACGATGCCGCCGAACGACCATCCGAGCAGGTTGTACGGCCCGGCCGGTCGGACCGACCGGATGTGGTCGAGGTAGTCGAGGGCCATCTGCTCGACACTCTCCGGCAGCCGCTCGGGGCGGGAGAGGCCCCGGGCCTGGATACCGAACAGGGAGACGTCGCGGTCGAGGTGTTTCATGAGCCCGGCGTAAGGCCAGCTCAGCCCACCCACGGGGTGAACGCAGAACAGTGCGGGCCCGCCGGACGCGGAGCGCAGGGGCAGGATCACATCGAAAGCACGATCGCCGTCGTCGATCCCCAATCGTCCTGCCAGACCCGCCGGTGTCGGCGCCTCGAAAAGCGCCGCCACCCCGATGTCGGCGTCGAGGGTGATTCGAATCTTTTCGATGAGTTGTGTGGCCAGCAGGGAGTGACCGCCCAAGTCGAAGAAGTTGTCGTCCACCCCGACGGTGGTGCGCCCCAACACCTCGGCGAACAATTCGGCGAGCGTCTGCTCCTGCGGGGTCCGGGCGCGGGCACCGGTCGCGGTGTCGTCGTATGTCGGAGGCGGAAGGGCATCCCAGTCCAACTTGCCGTTGGGCGTCAACGGAAAGCTCTGCACGAGTACGACGGCGGCCGGCACCATATGCTTCGGTAGCCGGCTTCGGGCGTATTCCCGCACGGTCGTCGGACGACACCCCGGCCGGGCCGGCACCACATACGCCACAAGCCGGATGTCTCCGGGCTGTTCCGCACGAGTTCGCACGACAGCGCGAACCACGTCCGGGTGCTGCACCAGCAGGCTCTCGATCTCGCGTGGCTCAATCCGGAAGCCCCGCATGTTGATCTGATCGTCCACTCGCCCAAGGCATTCCAGGTTGCCGTCCGCCCGCCACCGGGCCAGGTCACCGGTGCGGTACATTCGCCGTCCGGGAGGTCCGAACGGACACGCTACGAAGCGTTCGGCGGTCTGGCCGGGCCGACGGTGGTATCCGCGCGACAACCCCAGCCCGGCGATGTAGAGCTCGCCGATCACCCCGCATGGGACGGGCTGCAGGCCGCTCCCCAAGACATACACTTCGCTGTTGATATTCGGCCGGCCGATCGGAGGTTCACCTTCGATCGTCTCCGCCAATGGCTCGCTCATCGTGGCGCACATGGTGTTCTCGGTGGCACCGTAGGCATTGATGATGTGGCGCCCGCGCGCCCAACGAACGATCAACTCCCGCGAGGGCCCCTCGGCGGCCAACACCATCGTCGTCATAGTGGGCGACGATTCGCTCCCGGGCGGCAGGGCCGCGAGCACGGACGGCGGCAAGGTGACGTGGGTGATCCGCCGTTCCTCGACAAATCGCATCAGCGGCGCGCCGGGAGCCAGCGTCGCGGCATCGGCGAGAAAAACCGTCCCACCCGACATCAGCGCCATACACAGCTCCCACAGCGAGACATCGAAACTCGGCGAGGCGAACTGCAGGACCCGGCTCTGCGCGGTCACGTTCAGCCGGGTCACCTGAGCGGTGATCTGGCTGGCAATTCCGATATGGGTGGTGGCAACGGCTTTCGGTGTCCCGGTGGAGCCGGAGGTGTACATCACGTATGCGCAGTGCTGAGGATGCAGTGGGACGACACGATCGGCATCGGTCGGGTCGTCCGCACGACCGGAGCCGAAATCCACCGCGTCCGGGTCGTCGATCACCAGCCGGGGAACGGTTTCCGCGCCGGAGATCACCGATGCGGTTTCGGTGGTCACCAGGACCACGGTGGGTCGGGCGTCGGCAAGCATGAATTCGATGCGCTCGCGAGGATATTCGAGATCGATGGGCAGATAGGCCGCCCCGGCCTTCAGCACCGCGAGAACGGTGACGGGCAACTCGATTCCGCGGGGTACGGCCGTGGCGACGATCTGGTCGGGTGCCACCGCGCGGGCGAGCAACGCGTGCGCGAGACGGTTGGCGCGGACATCGAGTTCCCGGTACGACAGCGAGATGTCGCCGTAGACCACCGCGGTGGCGTCTGGAGTTCGCCGCACCTGTGACTCGAAAAGCTGTGGGATCGTCGCTTCCGTGATACCGTGCCGGTTCCGGCTCCATTCGGTGACGAGCGTGCGGTATTCGTCGGCGCCGAGGATATCGATGCGGCTGACGCTCCGGTCCGGGTGGACGACCACGCCTTCCAGAAATCTCCGCAACCGCTGCAGCAGCAACTCGACCGTGGTGGGGGCGAACAGATCCGTGGCGTACTCGGCGACGATCTGCAGGCCCTCCGGGGAGGCGTATGTGCCGTATTCCCAAACCCCGAAGCCCAGATCGAATTTGGTCGTGCCGGTCAACGCCGGAACCGGAATCAGCTGGGTGTCCAGTCCAGCGAGTCGGCACGGAATCATGTCCGGCGCGTTCTGCAGGGCGAGCATGACCTGGAACAGCGGATGGCGTGCCAGCGAACGGGTTGGGTTCAACTCGTCGACCAGGTACTCGAATGGCACGTCCTGATGCTCGTAGGCAGCCAACGCCGTCTCGCGGACGCGGGCGACGAGTTCGGTGAACGTGGGATTGCCCGAGACATCCGACCGGATCACCAGATTGTTGACGAACAGTCCGATCAGATCGTTGAGCAGATCGTCGGTGCGCCCGGCGATCGGCGCGCCGATCGCGATGTCCTCACCCGCTCCCAGCCGTGCGAACAAGGCCGCCAGCGCGGCCTGCAAAACCATGAACAGACTCGCGCGATGACCGCGCGCCGACTCGATCAGCGCCTGATGTAGCGGCGGCTCCAACCATAGTGTGGCGTACCCGCCGCGATGCGAGGCCACTGCGGGCCGGGGCCGATCGGTGGGCAGGTCCAGCTGTTCCGGCAACCCGGCAAGCTGCTTCTTCCAATACGAAAGCTGTTGGGCAGCAAGACTGTCCGGGTCACCTGCGTCCCCCAGCACGTCGCGTTGCCATTCAGCGTAGTCGGCATACTGCAGCGGCAGTGGCGCCCAATCCGGCGCGCGCCCGCACCGGCGCGCCTCGAAGGCCGTGCCGATATCGCGCAGCAGCGGCCCGACCGACCAGCCGTCCGACGCAATGTGATGCATGACGATCAGCAGCACATGCTGACCCGGCCC
Source organism: Nocardia transvalensis (assembly GCF_015477765.1). Lineage (GTDB taxonomy): Bacteria > Actinomycetota > Actinomycetes > Mycobacteriales > Mycobacteriaceae > Nocardia > Nocardia transvalensis_A. Next base: position 646,179 of record NZ_JADLQQ010000005.1, read on the forward strand.
AGTCTCGAACAATGTGGCGCGCACCGGTAGGTCGCTCGTGAGATCGAAAGTGTGCCGGGCGGTTTCACCGAGCTCATCGGACAGGTCGGCCTCGTCGACGCTGCGGTGTTCCCACGGTAACCGGGCCCGATCCACATCCAACAGCACCTGATATGGTTGCCCGGCTTCGGTGGCGATGACAGTGCGCAGGCTCTCGTGCCGGTCGACGACGTCCTGGACGGCCGCGCGCAGGGCGGCCCGGTCCAGATCGCCGGAAATCCGCAACGCGACCGGGACGTTGTAAGCCGGCGAGGGCCCACCCATCTCGTGCAGAAACCACAATCGTTGCTGCGCGAACGACAACGGGGTCATTGATTCTCCAGCCTGTTGGCGAGATCGTTCCAAAATTGCGCATTGGCGCGAGCCAGTTTCGCGAGCGAGCCGTGGCAATGACTGGGGGCATCGAGGAGAACTTGTTCCGCTGCCCCAGTTTCGCTTATCGTATTTCTGACCAGCCGAAGAATAGCTCGGCCTTTGACATTGAAGCGTAGCGCCGGATCGCTCTGGAGAGTTTGCAGTATCGCAGACTGAATGGGCACGGTGACCGTCCGCTTCGGGAGCACGGGTACCTCCGGAACAGGAGCATTCCGCTCGACCTCGACGGTAGTTTCATCCGAATCATCGGAGAGCCGCGGGGACTGAGGGGGAGAATCGATGTGTTTCGGTTCTCCGCGCGTCGGAACCGGGTCTTCGCCACGACTCAAGCGCGCCCTCACATCCCGGACCGTACCCGTCGAGATCCCGGCAATACTCGATATCTCGCGTAGCGAAGCCGTCGGATTGTCACGGATGATTTCCGCCGCGATCCGTCTCCCCTCCGCGGCGACCAGCGGGCGAACCTTGCCATCCTTACCGGTCCTGGCGTGCAACTGGGAGGAGTCACCGGTTACACGACGGCGCTCGACGCCTACGGTCTTGTGCGACAGCCCCGTAGTGATTGCGATCAAGCGATCCGACCAGTGCGGATGGGTCGATATCAAACGTGCCGCCGCAGCCTTTCGCTCCGTGACCGACAGTGGCAGGCCGTGCGTAACATTCACCTGCACTGCCAGCGCATACGCATCGGCTTCAGTACCGTCGAAGAACTGCACCGGCACGACGGCCTGCCCGCGCGCTCGCGCGACACACAGGCGATGGGCGCCGTCGATGAGCGTCATGGTGAAGCGGTGAACGATGAGGGGCGGCAACGGATCGGTCGACTCGGTCAGCAGGCGGATATGTTCGGCGCTTCTCCGTTCGTCCATCCGCAGCGCGGGTCCGGATCGAATCGTGTGCACCGGGACCATCTCCACCGGCACGGTCGCAACGGACGCCAACCATTCCCGGGCGACGGACCGATCATCCGAGGATTCATCGGGATCAATCAGAACACGTACATGATTATCCGAATGCATTCACTTACCTAAATCACGAGAGCTCGCTTATCCGGTAGTGGGCACCGGCGGCATCAGGCATTGCGCACCGGTCCGAAATCGAATGAATCAATCTGAATATCCCCCCTTACGTCATACATTTGCACCCGACCGCAACGCTCGGGTAGCCCCAACCCCAGATCTGCGAGTAGCCGAATAGTCAGCAGTTCCGCATAATTCTGCTCGGAAGCAAGCTAACCCGCTGGCCGTCGATAGTCAAGGTTGAAACTCATCGGCGACCACACAGGCCTCAGCAAACCCGTCCGATCCGATATCAGTCCAGCCCGAATCGCCTCGCACGGACCAATCAGCTATCCATCGGAAACCTACACATGAAGCCAGAACCTTTGCCGTGCTTGACAATTCGGCGAGAGGACACAACCATGATCGACAGCGCTCGGTGATCGAGATGGCCTCATCCCTCGAATCGGCACCATGCATTCTTCTGGTCGGCCGGCCGATCCTTCCGGGATCCCGGTCGTTCCGATTCGATTTCGGTCGTCTCGATTCATCGGACCGCACGAGCGGAAAACAGTACGCGTGAACCGGGGGAGCGATGTCATACACGCTGGACAGACCGACGCAGCAGCACGAGAAACAGTTCGGATCCGGACCGATTTGCGAGATTCCCGAGGTTCATTGGTCCTGGCTGTTCGAGCAGCGGGCCGCCCGAACACCTGACCGGGTAGCGCTGGTAACGGATTCGGGGAGCTGGACCTTCGGCGAACTGAACGAGTGGAGCGCTCGCCTGGCCCATAGTCTCGTCGGCCGCGGCGTCGAATCCGGCAGCCTGGTGGCTTGCCTCCTGCCGCGCTCGGAGTGGGCGGTGGTGGCCCTGTTGGCCGTGGGCAAAGCACGCGCCGTGTATCTGCCTCTCGATACGGCGGCCCCGGAAAACCGGCTCCGAGCGATCATCTCCGACGCGCGGCCCGATCTGATCATCGCCGACACCGATCCACCATTCGAGACCGACGGAGCCGTGGTGGTGACGCCGAGTGCCCTCGGCGGCCGGGCGAGCACGGATTCGCGTCGGAGCACGGTCCGCACCGATGACCCGACCGGGCCCGATCTCCCGGCTTACATCATCTATACGTCGGGAACCTCCGGCCGGCCCAAAGGCGTGGTGATCAACAGCCGCAGCCTCGTCAATCTCTACCAGGAGATCGAACGGAATTTCTTTCCGGCAGTTGCGAATTCACCGCGTCCGGTCCGGATCGCACACGGCTTGTCGCTGAGCTTCGACGCGGCATGGAACCCGCTTCTGTGGATGTGCGGCGGATACGAGCTGCATCTGCTGCCGGATACCGTCCGCAAAGATCCGGAGCTGTATGTGCGGGCGATTCGCGACCGTGAGCTGTCGGTCGTCGAAGGGCCGGCGACGCTGTTGGAAGAGATGACCGAGCACGGATTGCTCGATGCCGAACCGTATCCCCGGGTCGTCCTCGTCGGCGGCGAACGGGTCGGACAACGGTTGTGGAGCAGACTTTCCGGGCGGGCGCACACCACCGCATTCAATCTCTACGGACCGACCGAGTGCACCGTGTTCACGACCTGGCACCGCTCGGGCGACGGTGCCGAGCCCCTGATCGGGCACCCTATCGCCAACAGCCACGTCCGCCTCGTCGACGATTCCGGCCACCCGGTAGTCGGCGACGAGCCTGGGGAACTGTGGGTCGGCGGTGCCGGCGTCGCCGATCGCTACCTCAACGACACCGGACTCACCGCGCTGCGGTTCCACACCGAAATCCATGACGGCGAGCCGATCCGCTGGTACCACACCGGAGACCGCTGCCGGTTTCGATCCGACGGCTCGTTGGAGTTCCTCGGGCGGTTCGACAACCAGGTCAAGGTGCGCGGCCACCGCGTCGAGCCGGGCGAGGCCGAGGCCGCTCTGCTCGCCCAGCCCGAGGTGCGCAACGCCGCGGTCACCGCCGATCAGCATCGGGGGCACACGCGGCTCGTCGCGTATGTCGTCGCGGTCGAGACCCGCGACGGATTGGTGTCGACGCTGCGCGAACGGCTCACCGAACTTCTCCCCGACTACGCCGTACCGGCCGCGTTCGTTCTCATCGACCAGATGCCGACGCTGCCCAGCGGAAAGATCGACCTGGCGGCACTACTCACCGTGCCCGCCGGCGGCAGCGACACCACCGAGCCGCGGACCGCGCTCGAGCAGACGATCGCCACCATTTGGGCTGAAGTCCTCGACATCGCGAACCCAGATATCCACGCGGACTTCGTAGATCTGGGCGGCCACAGTCTGCTGGCCGCCCGTGTGGCCGCCCGGCTGCGGGGGCGGGGCATCTCGTGCTTCGTCCGCGATGTCTTGCAGAACCCCAGCATCGCCGCGCTCGCACACAAGTTGCATACGGATGCGGTCGAACAGGCGTCGGGACAAGGGAGGGACAAATGACCGAGACGAAACGATCCGAGTACGACGTCATCGTCGTAGGAGGCGGACCTGGCGGGTCCACGGCAGCGGCACTGACAGCCCTCGACGGCCATCGCGTCCTGTTGCTGGACAAGCAGCGGCACCCCCGGTATCAGATCGGTGAATCCCTGCTGCCCTCGACAATCCACGGCATCTGCCCGCTGATAGGCGCCGACGCGGCGATCGCGAACGCGGGTTTTCCCCGTAAGCGCGGCGGCACGTTCCGATGGGGGACCAATCCCGAACCGTGGACCTTCGCATTCGCGGCCTCGCCCCGGATGGCGGGCCCGAGTTCGTTCGCCTATCAGGTCGAACGCGCCAAATTCGACGAGATCCTGCTCCGGAACGCCGAGCGGGTGGGCGTCGAGGTCCGCGAGGGTTGTCCGGCCATGGGGGTGGTCCGAGACGGCACGCGGGTTGCCGGGGTTCGATACCGTACCCCCGACAACGAGGAACGGATCGCGCGGTCGTCGTTCGTGATCGACGCTTCGGGCGGCAGCAGCCGGATCCACCGTGAGGTGCCCGGAGAACGCTGGTACTCCACGTTCTTCCGCAATCTGGCGCTGTTCGGTTACTTCACCGGCGGACGCCGCCTCGAGGAACCGAATTCGGGAAACATCCTCTGCGCCGCCTTCGACAACGGATGGTTCTGGTACATCCCGCTGTCCGACGAGCTGACCAGCGTCGGCGCGGTCGTCCACCGGGAGCAGGCCGACGCGATCCAGCACGATCCGGAAGCAGCGTTCGGATCGTTCATCGAACAATGCCCGCTCATTGCCGAGTACCTGAGCGACGCCAAACGCGCCACCTACGAACCCTACGATGTGCTGCGGGTCCGCAAGGACTACTCATACTCCCGCGAGACACTATGGACGCCGGGCCTGGCCCTGGTCGGAGACGCCGCATGCTTCATCGACCCGGTCTTCTCCTCCGGTGTCCACCTGGCCACCTACAGCGCACTGCTGGCGGCTCGTTCGATCAACACGGTGCTGGCGGGAGAGCTGCCGGAAGACCGGTGCTTCGGCGAGTTCGCGGCGCGCTACCACCGCGAGTTCGACCTCTTCCACGACTTCCTCACCGCCTTCTACCAGACCCACACCGACGAGGAGTCGTACTTCTGGCATGCCCGCAAGATCACCCGCCATGAGGGAAGTGCGGCCGAGGCATTCGTGGATCTCGTGGGCGGAGTGTCCTCCGGTGACCTGGCCGCATCGGAGGCGAGCCGGGCCGAGGCGACCGCCCGCAGCATTACCGACTCGCTCACCCACCTCGACGGCTCCGGTGACGTGTACGACATCCACGACGCCCCGCTGGTATCCGAGCTGATGACCGAGAGCGCCCAGATGCAGGCGCGTGCCCTGCTCGGTGAGGACAGTGGTGGGGAGACCCCGCTGTTCGAGGGCGGCTTGGTCCCCAGCGCGGACGGGCGGCGATGGCAAGCGGCGTGACGAGATGTTCCGCGATGCTATGACGCCGCAGGACCGGGACTTCACCGCGTGGCCGGCGGCCGAGGCCACGCGTTACCGGGCGAGCGGTTATTGGCGAGGCGTCGTAGTGAGCGAGGTCTTCCGAACGGCCGCAACCACATTCGCGGACCGCATCGCCGTCGTCGACGACGCACAGCAAATGACATACCGTGAGCTGGACCGGGCGGCCGACCGATTCGCCGCCGGGTTGGTCGACCGCGGACTCACCGACGGCTGCCGCGTGATCGTGCATCTTCCGAATCGGGTCGAGACCGTGGTCGTGCTGCTCGGCCTGCTGCGATCTCGGGCGGTCCCGGTACTAGCCCTGCCCGCTCATCGGGAGTCGGAGATTGTTCACCTGCACCGGGTCGCGCAGGCATACGGCTACATCGTCGGCGGGGATCTGCCGGGATACCGGGTCGAGACCGCGGTCGAGCGACTGCGGTCGGTCTGCGCTCTCGAACACGTCGTCGTCGTGGGTGGTGCCGCGCCCGCCGGGACCGAACCGTACGGCGCCGTATCACGCGACCTCGACGCCGGCGATATTCCGTCGCTGCCCGACCCCGCGGCACCGGCGCTGTTCCTGCTGTCCGGTGGCTCCACGGGGCTGCCGAAGCTGATTCCCCGCACTCACGACGACTACGCCTACAACGCCCGGGCGATGGCAGAGCTGTGCCGGATCGATCGGGACGATGCATACCTGGCCGTACTTCCGATCGCCCACAACTTCGCCCTGGCGTGTCCCGGCGTACTCGGTGTTTTCGGATGCGGCGGCCGAGTCGTGCTGTCCCGCAGTGCCAATCCGTCGGAGGCATTCGAGATCATTGCTCGTGAGAACGTGACCGTGACCTCGCTGGTCCCCTCGCTGGCCACACTGTGGGCCGAGGCGGTCGACGCGCTGGCGCCGGATGTCCGCACGATTCGGCTGGTCCAGGTCGGCGGGGCGAAACTTACACAACCCTCGGCACACCGAATCAACGTGGCGCTGCCCGGCACCTTGCAGCAGGTGTACGGGATGGCCGAGGGGCTGCTGGTCGCCACGCGGCTCGACGACCCGGATCCGGTGATCGAGAGCACTCAGGGCCGTCCCCTGTCCCCCGGTGACGAATTGCGCATCGTCGACGGGAACGACGACCCTGTCCCTCCCGGCGAGACCGGCGAACTGCTGGTCCGCGGACCGTACACGCTGCGCGGCTACTTCCGGGCCGGACAACACAATGCCCGCGCCTTCACCGCGGACGGGTTCTACCGCACCGGCGATCTGGTCCGGCTGACCCCGGAGGGGAACCTGGTCGTAGCGGGCCGGGCCGACGACATCATCAATCGGGGCGGAGAGAAGGTCGATCCAACGGAAATCGAGACCCACCTGCGCACCCACCCCGATATCGAGGATGCGGTCGTGGTCCCGGTCCCCGACCCGGCCTGGGGACAGCAGGTCACCGCCTGCCTGCGCCTGCGCGACGCCGCCGATACCACGCGGCTGTCACCGGCGGCGCTGGGCACCTTCCTGCGTGGGCGGGGTGTCGCCGCATACAAGTGGCCGCAGCGTATCCACATCCTCGACCAGCTGCCGTTGACCGCCCTGGGAAAGCCCGATCGCCGACGAGCGGCACGAATGGTCACCGAGCAGCGACAGCATGCCGCAACCCCCGTGACGGAAGGGTCCTGATGCCCGAATCTCTCCAGTACACCTGCCGACGGATCGAATCGGCCACCGCGCCGCTCGTCGCGGCGGTCGCACTCGCGGACTACGCCGAGAGCCGCCGGATGGAGGCGTTCGTCCTCTACGAGCGCGCAGAAATCTGGTACGCCGGTCTCGGTCGCGCCGCCGAGATCATCGTGACTCCGAGCGCCGTGACACTGCGCGCCGCCGACGGCCATTGCGAGCAGGCACCGACCGGCGCCCATCCGCTGGCCCCGCTCGAGGAGATGCTGCACCGAGTCGGGATCGAAGGGTGGAGAGCGTTCGGCACCGCGGCCTTCGAGCTGGGCCTGCTCGGCACCGCCGCGACCGCGGACCTGGATCCGGACACGATACTGGTGCATTTGTTCGTCCCCGAGATCGAAGCCCGGTTCGGTGCCGACGACGGCTGGGTGCGCGCCCTGCACCCCGCGGACGCCGACCCGGTCGTCGGCGTGCTCAGCGGCGCCGGCGCCCGGCCATGCGGACCGGTCATACCGGATCAGGCAGACGGCCGAACCGACGACGCCTATGTGGCGCGTGTGGCGAGCGCGGTGGAGCGGATCCGTGCCGGTGAGCTGTGCAAGGTCATCCTCTCGCGCGAAGTGGAGGTTCCCTCGGAGATCGATGTGGACTTCAACGGCTCCTTCCTACTGGGCCGCGAACAGAACACTCCGGCACGGTCGTTCCGGTTGCGCCTGGATGGTCTCGACGCCGCGGGGTTCAGCCCGGAAACCGTTCTCGAACTGGACGCGAACCGGCGGGTGTCCACGCAGCCGCTGGCCGGGACTCGCGCCCGCACCGGCGACCCAGCCGTGGACGATGCGCGGACGGTCGTGCTCACCACCGATTCGAAGGAGGTCTCCGAACATGCGCTGTCGGTCAAGGCAGCCTGCTCCGACCTCGAATCGGTATGCGCCCCAGGTTCTGTCGTCGTCGACGAGTTCATGAAGATCGTCGAGCGGGGGACGGTACTGCATCTGGCATCGCGGGTATCGGGGCAACTGACTCTGGACCACACGGCCTGGGATGCCTTGGCCCGGCTCTTCCCTGCGATCACCGCATCCGGCATCCCGCGCGCCGCGGCCTGCGAATACATCCATAGGGTCGAACCGAGCCGCGAACTCTATGCGGGCGCGGTGCTCATGGCGGCCGAGGACGGCGACTTCGACGCGGCCCTCGTGCTGCGGGCCATGTATCGGCGGCCGGAGCGGACGTGGCTGCGGGCCGGCGCGGGAATCATCGAAACATCCAGTCCGGCCCGCGAATTCGTCGAGACGTGCGAGAAGTTGCGCAGCGTCTCCCGAACGATCGTGGCCAATGACGTGCGCACCCCGATCAGCCGCGAACAGCAGCTGATCACCGACGTCGCGGCCGTGCTCGGGGTATCCGCCGACCAGATCTCGCTCGATTCCAGCGGACCCGACCTGGCGCTGGACTCGGTCGGCCTGATGCGGCTGGCCACGCTGTGGAGCCGACCCGGTTCGCCCGTCCGGCTCACCGACCTCGCCGCCGCGTCGACCATCGGCGAATGGCTGACGCTCCTGCCGAAGGATCCGGTCGGGTGAGAGCGACCGGCTCCGACTCGACAACGACCGAAACAGGGGAGGGTTCGCCGTGTCCGATGCCGACATCCCGTCCTGGCCGCTGACCGCCGCTCAACACGAGATCTGGGTGGCCGCCGCCATCGACGCCGCCGACCGCTACGTCTGGTGCAGGACGACACAGCTGCACGGACCGCTGGAGATCGCCCGCTTCCGGGCGGCCGTCACCGCCGCGCTCGACGAGGCGGAGCCGCTGCGGGCACGCCTGGTCGACACGGCCGACGGCGTCCGTCAGGTGCTGTGGCCCCTCGAGGGTTGGTCGCCGCAGATCGTCGATCTCCGGCCGAGCGCGGATCCGGACCATGCCGCGCAGGAGTGGGTCGAGGCCGAGCGCCGCCGCCCCCTCGATATCCGTGCCGAGCGGCTGATCGATCAGACCCTCCTGCTGCTCGCACCCGAACGCGCGTGGTGGGTTCAGCGGTACCACCACATCGTCCAAGACGTCGTCGGCGCCGAATTGTTCGAGCGCCGCGTCGCCGAGCTCTACCAGACAGCCACCGAGCAGCGAGCACCCGCGCCACGGTGGTTCTCACGACTCGACGAGGTTCTCGCGGAGGAGCAGAATTACCGCCGGTCCCGTGCATACGACGGTGACCGCGCCTATTGGCACGACCGCATGAACGGCGTCGCCGACATGCCCAGGTTGATCGAGCTGGCACCCACCTCACCGCGGGATGCGGAGGTGGTGCGTGCGGCGACATCCTTTCGGGCGGACCTGCACACGCAGGTGGTATCCGCGGGCCGGCGGTATCGCTCGGCATGGCCTGCCGTATTCGTCGCCGCGGTCGCCTGGTACGTCGCCGGACTCACCGGTCGACGCGATGTCGTCATCGGGCTGTCGGCCGCGGCTCGCACCTCTCCGGTCACGGCGACCGCACCCGCCAGCACGGCAACCGTGCTCCCGTTGCGGCTGCGTTTCTCCTCGACGCCCACCGTCGGCGAGGCGATCCGGTGTGCGACAACCGCGTTGTGGGAAGCCCAGGCCCACCAGTCGTTCCGAGGCGAGGAGTTGGCCCGCGACCTGGCCCGATCCGGCCGGACCCACCGCTTCTTCGGTCCGCTGATCACCATCCTGCGGTCCGAATCACGCTCGGCAGGCCCCGTCCGCCTGGTATCGGATTCGCCGCCGAATCCGGTGGTGGAGGACGTGTCCTTCGTGGCCCACGAACGCGCGCAGACCCTGGAACTCGCCGTGGACGCCGCGGGCGGAGCCGCCTCCCTCGACGATGCGCATCGTCACTGTGCACGCATCGAGAATCTGATCGGCTGGTTCGCCCGATCCGCCCCCGAGGTCCCGCTGACGCGGGCACCCGTCATGCTGGACCACGAGCGCCGCCTGCTCGACCGCGTCTCGGCACCCACACTCGGCGCGCACGAGCCTCGGACACTGCCGGATCTGTTCGCGAAAAGCGTGACCACACAGCCGCAGGCGATTGCGCTCACCCTCGGCGCCGTGTCGATGAGCTACGCCGAACTGGACCGGACCGCACGAGATCTCGCAGAAACACTCATCGCCCGCGGCGCGCGGCCGGGCCGCTCGGTCGCTCTGCTGCTTCCGCGGTCGATCGACCTCGTTGTCGCGATGCTCGCCGTGACGATGTCCGGTGCCGCCTACGTGCCGATCGACCCGGATTATCCCGCCGAACGCATCGATTTCATCCTGCGCGACGCCGCGCCGGCACTGGTTGTGGTGGCCGACGACCGCGACACCGGGGATGTTCCTGCCGTCTCGGTCCGTCGACCCGAGGTGGCGCCGAGTCCGGGCCCGATCTCGCGGCCGCCGGTCGGCCCGTCGCCCGATGACATCGCCTACGTCATCTACACCTCCGGCTCGACCGGCCGCCCCAAGGGAGTCGAGGTCCGGCACCGCAATCTGGCCTGGCTGCTGCAGGCGGCCGGTGAGGTGGTGACTCCGACCGAATCGGACGTCTGGACGATGTTCCACTCCGCGGCCTTCGACTTTTCGGTGTGGGAGGTATGGGGGGCGCTGGCGCACGGTGGGCGTCTCGTCGTCGTCCCCTACGAGGTTTCCCGGACACCTACGGCGATGCTGAAGTTGCTCGCGCAGGAGGGGGTGACGGTACTCGGTCAGACGCCGTCCGCATTCCGCGAACTCCTGGACGCCGATCGGCAGGCCCCGGCGGTACTGGCCTCCGCTGCGCTGCGGGCCATAGTATTCGGCGGCGAACCGTTCCCGCCCCACCTCGCGGCGGAATGGTCGGCCCGGCACCCGAGCGGACCGAGGCTGATCAACATGTACGGCATCACCGAGACGACGGTGCACGTCACTCGCCACGCTCTCCCCCGCAACTCCGTCTCGGATGCGGACATCATCGGCCGCCCGCTCCCCGCGGCCCGCGTCCATGTCCTCAATGCCGCACTGGCACCGGCGCCTCCGGGCGTGACGGGCGAGATGTACATCGGCGGCGACGGCGTGGCTCGCGGCTATACCGGCCGTCCCGGCTTGACCGCCGGCCGGTTCGTCGCCGATCCCTTCGGACCTCCCGGGTCGAGGCTCTACCGGTCCGGTGATCTGGCCCGTTGGACCGCCGACGGGCGACTGGAGTACCGCGGCCGCGCCGATCGACAGGTCAAGGTCCGCGGCTATCGCATCGAACTCGGCGAGATCGAAGCTGCGCTGCGCCGCCATCCTGCCGTCGCGCAAGTCGTTGCCATCGCCCGTGATTCGGCCGAACACAACGACGTGGTCGCCTACCTCGTAGCGGCGCACCGCGCCGAGCTGGACACGGCAGCGATCCGCAGTCACCTAGGTCGGCTGTTGCCCGGCCACATGGTGCCGAACCATCTGGTGGAGATCTCCGCGCTACCGCTGACCCCGAACGGCAAGCTCGATACCCGCGCGTTGCCGGCTCCCGTCGCACAGACCGCGGGCGCGCAGACCCGTGCGCCACGAACCCCCATCGAAGAAATCGTCGCCGCGCAGTTCGCCGAACTGCTGGGGGTCGAGCGCGTGGGGCTGGACGATGATTTCTTCGCACTCGGCGGGCACTCCCTGACCGCCGCCCGGTTGGTGGTACGCCTGCAGCAGACGCTGGGTGCCGAGGTGAGCATCCGGACGCTGTTCGACGCGCCGACGGTCGCCGAGTTGGTCCGGCAGCTGGGCGAGAACCGCAGCGCCCGTCCCGCCCTGGCACCCCGGCAGCGTCCGGAGCTGGTGCCGTTGTCGTTCGCCCAACAGCGGCTGTGGTTCCTGTGGAAGTGGGAGGGCCCCTCCCCGACGTACAACATCCCGCTCGCACTGTGGCTGTCGGGCCGGGTGGACCGGCGCGCGCTGCAGGAGGCGATCAACGATGTCGTGGCGCGGCACGAAAGCCTGCGCACGATCTTCCCCGAGGTCGACGGATCACCGTTCCAGCGCGTGCTGTCCATCGCTTCCGCGCGGGTTGAACTTGCCGTCACCCACGTCGACCGCGCCGCGGTGCCCGAGGCCTTGGTTGCCGCAGCGCGACATCGCTTCGATCTGTCCGCCCGGCCGCCGGTACACGCCGAACTGCTCGCCGTCTCACCGGAGGACAGCATCCTGGTGCTGGTGGTCCACCACATCGCCGCCGACGGCTGGTCGATGCGGCCGTTGGCGCACGGACTGTCTCGCGCCTACGCCGCCCGGACCCGCGGCGCCGCACCGGACGGGAATCCGCTGCCGGTCCAATACGCGGATTACACACTGTGGCAACGGGACATGCTGGGTGGCGAGGACGATCCCGACAGCATGCTGAGTCGCCAATTGCGCTACTGGGTGGACCAGTTGGCCCACCTGCCCGATCTGGTGACCGTGCCGACCGACCGGCCGCGCCCGCGCGTCGCCTCGCACCGCGGCGACCAGCTGCCGATCGCCCTGCCCGCGGCGCTGCATCGAGCCGTGCGTGAGTGTGCCCGAACGAGCGGGGCCAGTGTCTTCATGGTCCTGCATGCGGGTCTGGCCGCATTGATGGGTCGGTTGGGGGGCGGCACCGATATTCCGATCGGCAGTCCGATCGCCGGACGCACCGACCGTGCCACCGACGATCTCATCGGTTTCTTCGTCAACACCATTGTGCTGCGGACGGACCTGACCGGAGATCCGTCTTTCCGCGAACTCGTCGCACAGGTGCGCAATACCGCGCTGAGCGCCTACGAGCACCAGGATGTGCCCTTCGAATATCTGGTGGAACGGCTCAATCCGCGGCGCTCGTCGGCCCATCACCCGCTGTTCCAGGTGGCGCTCACCATGCAGAACGCGCCGACGCCCGAATTCCATCTCCCCGGTCTGCGCGCCCGAATGAGCTGGGTGCCGACCAAGACCGCGCGGTTCGACCTGTGGTTCACGCTGACCGAGAAGTTCGACTCCGATGGAGCGCCGGGTGGACTGACCGGCCTTGTGGAGTACGCCACAGACCTTTTCGATCGCACCACCGTCGAGGCGGTCGTCGCACGCTGGGTTCGATTGCTGGAGCAGGCCGTCGGTGAACCCGATCGGGCGGTCGGCCGACTAGATCTGTTCGGCGACGGCGAGCGCGATCAGCTGCTCACTCTCGCGGGCCCCGCGGTGCCTGTGTCCCCGACCGGGTTCTCCCCCGACAGCCGGACACTCGTGGACCTGTTCGAGGCCGCGGCCCAGGCTGCCGCACAGCAGACCGCGGTCGTTCACGGTGATACCGCACTGTCCTATGCGGAGCTGCAGACCCGGGTACACCGGCTCGCCCATGCGCTCATCGCGCAGGGCGTCGGCCCCGAGGACATCGTCGCGTTGATGCTGCCGCGCTCGGCGGATCTGGTGGTCGCCGTCCTCGGCACGCTCGCGGCCGGTGCCGGGTATCTGCCGATCGATCCCTCCTACCCACGGGCGCGAATCACCCTCGCCCTCAACGACACCCGCCCGGCAGTGGTGCTCGCGGTGGCCGAAACCCGAGACCGCGTCCCGGCGGACGTATCTGTTCCCGTCTGGGTGCTCGACGAACCGGAAACGGCGGCCCGGCTCGACCGATGTCCGAGCACGCCGCCGACCGACGCCGACCGACCCCGAACTCTGCGCGCAGACCACATCGCCTATGTGATCTACACATCCGGGTCGACCGGGACCCCCAAGGGGGTCATGGTGTCGCACCGCAATGTCGTTCGGCTGTTCGCCACCACCAGGGAACTACTCGGCTTCGGCAACCACGACACCTGGACCCTGTTTCATTCCTACGCTTTCGACTTTTCGGTGTGGGAACTGTTCGGCGCCGTGCTGTACGGGGGACGGCTGGTCGTGGTCCCGCACCAGGTCTCCCGCACACCCGCGGCCTTCCTGGACCTGCTCGCCCGGCACAACGTCACCGTACTCAGTCAGACACCGTCCGCGTTCTATCCGTTGATGCAGGCCGACAGCGACCGCGGCGAGCACGCCGGAACAGGATCGCTGCGCCTGGTCGTCTTCGGCGGAGAGCCGCTCGACCTGGGGCGGCTGGCCGGCTGGTACGAGCGACATCCGGACGGACCGGTTCTGGTGAACATGTACGGAATCACCGAAACCACCGTGCACGTCACCCATCTCACGCTCGATGCCGACCGGGTAGTCCGCGAGACCACCAGCGCCATCGGAACCGGACTGCCCGACCTGCGCGTCCATGTCCTCGATCGCGCTCTGCAACCGGCGCCGATCGGGGTGGCCGGTGAACTGTACGTCGGCGGGCCGGGACTGGCCCGGGGCTACCTGAACCGCCCCGGCCTGACCGCGGCCCGGTTCGTGGCCGACCCCTACAGCACATCCGGCGAGCGGCTCTATCGCACCGGTGATCTCGGGCGGCGCCGGCCGGACGGCGGGCTCGATCACCTCGGCCGGGCCGACCAGCAATTGAGCGTCCGCGGTTTTCGCATCGAGCCCGGCGAGATCCGCCACGCCCTGCTTCGCCACCCGCGTATCGCCGACGCGGCCGTCGACGCACGCCAGGTCGACGAGGACGACGTGCGCCTGGTCGCCTACCTAGTGCCCACGTCCGGCCCGGAGCGCCGGGGCGAATCGGCAAGCCGCAGCGAGCAGGTCGCCGAATGGCGACAGATCTACGACACGCTCTACGCCGCGCCGAGCGCGGGCGGGCTCGGCGCCGACTTCGCGGGCTGGACCAGCAGTTACGACGGTGCCCCGATTCCGTTGCCGCACATGCGGGAATGGCGGGATGCGACGGTCGCCAGGATTCGCGAGCTACGCCCCGGGCGACTGCTGGAGATCGGCGTCGGCACCGGCCTGCTACTCGGCCCCTTGGTACGGCACTGCGAAATATATTGGGCGACAGATGTTTCCCCGGCCGCGGTACAGGCCGTGCGAGCCGGTGTGGCCGCCGACCCCGACATTGCCGGCCGAGTCGTGCTGCGAGCACAGCCGGCGCACGACTTCGCCGGTCTGCCGCGCGGGGTCTTCGATACCGTCGTTCTCAACTCGGTCGTTCAGTACTTCCCGTCCGTGGATTATCTGCTCGACGTGCTGACAGGAGTTCTCGACCTGCTGGCGCCCGGCGGCCGAGTGTTCCTCGGGGACGTGCGGAATCTGCGCCTCCATCGCCTGTTCACCACCGCCGTGCAGGCGCATCGGGCGCAGTCGGACGACATCGCCTCGATCCGCCACGCGGTCGACCGCGCCCTGGCGCTGGAGAAGGAACTGCTGATCGATCCGGCGTTCTTCGCCGCACTGCCGGGGCGGCTCGACACCGTCGCCGGTGCCGACGTGCGATTGAAGCGCGGGCGCCACCACAACGAGCTGACCCGGTATCGCTACGACGTAGTGCTGCACAAACATCCGGTGCGGACGGTCCCACTGCACGACGCTCCCCACCTCACCTGGTCGCGGCACATGGAGGCAACACGGATCGGGCACAGTGGCGAGTTCGGGGAGGAATCCGCACTGGCCGAGCTGGGTGAGCACCTGATGCGGCAACGACCGGCACGGCTGCGGATTACCGGCGTGCCCCATCGCCGGGCCGCCGCCGACGCCGAACTCGCCGCCGATCTGCGCGAGGGCATCCCGCCCCGCCCGCGGTGGCGGGCCGAGCGGGACCCGCTCGACCCCGAGGCATTCCACGACTTGGGTGCGCAGCTGGGCTACTGGGTCGCGGTCACGTGGACTGCCGCCGACGACACTCTCGATATCGTCTTCGTCGACACCTCCGCCTGCGGGACGTCGGGGGATTTCGTGCCGACCGCGGTGCTCGCCCCCGCCGAGGGCGGCGTCGCGGCCATGCCTGCACGGCCCGCCAACGAGCCCGCCCTCGCGGTGGACTCGTTGCTACGCGATGTCCGTGAGCACCTGCGCGCCGAACTGCCCGAGCACATGGTGCCGACCAACCTGGTGGTCCTCGAGCATCTGCCGCTCACCCCGCAGGGGAAGCTCGACCGCGCGGCGTTGCCGACTCCGGAGCGCGCCGGCCACGAGCACGGGCACGAGCCACGTACGGAACGCGAGAAGCTCCTCGCCGAACTCTTCGCCCGGATCCTCGGGGTCGACAAGGTCGGCCTGGACGACGACTTCTTCGCGCTGGGTGGCCATTCCCTGCTGGCGGCCCGGCTACTGGCCCGGATCCGCGCGGCCTTCGATGCGGAACTCGACCTGCGGACCTTGTTCGACAACCCGACGGTTTCCAAGCTGGTGCATCAGCTCGACTCCGCAGATCGGGCGCGCCCCGCACTGACCCGGCGAGCGCGACCCGACCTTGTCCCGCTGTCCTATGCCCAGCGCCGGCTGTGGTTCCTCCATCAACTCGAGGGACCCTCGCCGACCTACAACATCCCGCTCGCCCACCGCTTGTCGGGCGAGTTGGACGATCGTGTCCTGTGCCTGGCCATCTGCGATGTCATGACCCGGCACGAGAGCCTGCGGACGGTATTCGACCAGCGTGACGGTACGCCGTTCCAGCGCGTGCAATCGGTCGACGAGGCGACCGCGCCGCTCACGGTCGCGGCGATCGACGAGGCGGATCTACCGAACGCCCTGTCCGCCGCGACCCGCTACGCCTTCGACCTGTCGGTCGAAGCGCCGCTGCGGGTGCACCTGCTCAGGATCACGCCCACCGACCACGTTCTGCTGCTGGTGGTGCACCACATCGCGGCCGACGGCTGGTCGTTGCGTCCGCTGTGGCGGGATCTGACGACCGCCTACGAACGCCGCCGCCGCGGACAACCCCCCGCATGGGAGCCCCTGCCGGCCGACTATGTCGACTACACCCTCTGGCAGCGCGAATTGCTCGGCGAGCCCACCGACCCGGACGGCTTGCTGACCTCTCAACTGTCCTACTGGCGTCGGGCGCTGGCCGGCCTGCCCGAACAGCTGGCTCTGCCCACCGACCGCCCGCGGCCCGCCGTGGCCACGTACCGGGGGGCTCAGGTCGATGTCCGGCTCGACACCGCACTGCACCACGAGCTGATCGACTTGGCCCACCGCACCGGCGGCACCCTGTTCATGGTGCTGCAGGCCGCGCTCGCGACGCTGCTCACGCGGCTCGGGGCGGGTACGGACGTCCCGATCGGCAGTCCGATCGCCGGACGTACCGACCAGGCCATGGACGATCTGGTCGGATTCTTCGTCAACAACCTCGTGTTGCGGATCGATGTCGGCGGTGATCCCACCGTCGCGGAGTTGCTGGCCAGGGCCCGTGAAACCGTGCTGGGGGCCTACAACCATCAGGATGTGCCGTTCGACTACCTCGTCGAGGTCCTCGAACCGCACCGGTCGCTTGCGCATCACCCGCTGTTCCAGGTCATGCTCGCGCTACAGAACACCGCGCCCCCCGAGGGAACGATCGAGGGGTTGCGGGCGAGCAGGATGTCGATCCCGACGACGGTCGCGAAATTCGACCTGACGCTCAATCTGCACGAACTTCGCGACTCCGAAGGCTCTCCCGCCGGATTGGACGGGTTCCTCGAATACGCCACCGACCTGTTCGACGTCGACACCGTCGCCACCTTCCTGGATCGCTGGACGCGGGTGCTGCGCGCCTTCGTCGCCGACCCATCCCGACGGGTGGGAGCGATCGAGGTGCTGGCTCCCGAGGAGCACCACCGGATTCTGGCCGAATGGAACGCCACCGATCGACCTCTGCCCGGCGCGACTCTGCCCGCCCTGTTCGACCGCCGAGTACGACGGACACCCGATGCGGCTGCCCTCGTCTTCGACGGCGAGACGGTTTCCTACGCCGATCTTGCCGCCCGGGCACACCGGCTGGCGCGCGTGCTCATCGAGCGGGGTGCGGGACCGGAGACGATTGTGGCTCTGCTGCTGCCCCGGACGGTGGAACTCGTGGTGGCGTTGCTGGCCGTCCTCGAGGCGGGCGCGGCCTACCTGCCGCTCGATCCGCACCATCCCTCGACGCGAATCGATCTCGTCCTGCGCGATGCCCGCCCGGCCCTGTTGCTCACCGCATCGACCGTCGACGATCGCATCCCGCCGGGAACGACGGCCCCCACACTGGTGGTGGACTCCCCCGACGTGGTGGCGGCGATCGCGGCACAGCCCGATGCCGTGCTGACCGACGCCGACCGGCGCGCGCCCCTGCACCCTGGCCATCCGGCGTACGTGATCTACACCTCCGGCTCCACCGGACGCCCGAAGGGCGTCGTGACTCCGGGCCTGGCACTGCGAAATTTCCTGAGCGCCATCCAGGACATCGTTCGTCTCACGCCGGGCGACCGGATGCTGGCACAGACCACGGCCGCCTTCGACATGGCCACCCCGGAATTCCATCTCCCGCTGGTCACGGGGGCGACGATGGTTCTGACGGGCACGGGGCCCGGCCGAGATCCCGAGCAACTGATCCGGGTGCTGACCGACGAAGCGGTCTCCGTCGTGCAGGCGACGCCGTCGCTGTGGCAGGCACTGATCGCCCACGACCCGTCCGTCGCGAGCGGGCGGCGTGTGCTGGTGGGTGCGGAGGCCCTCCCACGAGAACTCGCGACGGCCCTGCAGGCCTCGGCCACCGAGGTCGTGCACCTCTACGGCCCCACCGAGACGACGGTGTGGTCGACGGCGACCGTACTCGACGGCCCGGATGACATTCCGCCGATCGGGCGACCGGTGGGTAACACTCGTGTCTACGTGCTCGACGATCGACTGAGGCCGGTGCCGCCCGGCGTCATCGGCGAGCTGTACATCGGCGGCTCGGGGGTGGCCCGGGGCTATCTCGGTCGCCCGGATCTCACCGTGGAGCGATTCGTCGCCGACCCGCACGGCCCGGTCGGCGAGCGGATGTATCGGACCGGTGACCGGGTCCGGTGGCGTCGGGACGGGCGGTTGGAATTCGTCGGTCGTGCGGACCACCAGGTGAAGGTTCGCGGGTATCGGGTCGAACCAGGTGAGGTCGACGCCGCGCTCACGGCACACCCGGACGTCACACAGGCGGTCACCGTCGTCCGCGAGGACCGTCCCGGAGACCGACGACTCAGCTCATATGTGGTGGCGGCGCGAGACGGCGTGGCGACGCGGGAGCTGGTCGAGCACCTGCGATCTCGGCTGCCGGAGTACATGGTGCCCTCGGCCGTGGTGGTCATGGCGAGTTTGCCGCTCACCCCGAACGGCAAACTCGACCGGCTCGCGCTGCCGGCGCCGCGGCCCGAAACCGCGCAGGGGCGCGCTCCCCGCGACGCCCGCGAGCAGGCGCTGTGTCGGCTGTTCGCCGAGGTGTTAGGCGTGCCGGAGGTGTCGATCGACGACGATTTCTTCGCGCTGGGCGGGCATTCGCTACTCGCAACCCGGTTCGTGAGCCGAGTCGCAAGCACGCTCGGCGCACATGTCTCCGTGCGGGCGCTGTTCGAGGCGCCCACCGTGGCCGGTGTAGCCCAACGCCTTCGGGAGGTTCCGCAGGGTGCCCGCCGCCGTCCCGCGCCGATTCGCCGTCGTCCCGGCGGGGAACGCGGCGCCGGGACGGCAGTGGGCGAATCCGGCTGAGCCGCTTGCTATTCCACGGACAAATCGGTCTCGGCCGTCGTGTCGGCGCGGTCGCTCCCGGTATCGGCTCGCGACCCAGGGCGTGGGATCAGGGCCGTGGCGAGGAGGGCAGCCGCCAGCAGCGCGGCGGCCACGTAGCCGACTGTGCCGACGCCCTGGCTCATCGCCGCGCGGGCGGCTTCGGCGACCGCGGCGGTGCCCGGGTCGGCGCGCATGGACGAGATGACCGCGCCGGCACTGGCGGTGACCGACGCCGCATAGTCCTGTGCATGCGCGATCCCGGCGCCGGTCAGGCGGTCGCGAACGCCCATGCCGAGCACGGTGAAATAGGTGGTCGTCAGCACGGCGATGCCGAGTGCGGAGCCGATTTGGGCGGTGGTGGCCTGCACGGCCGCGCCTTGGCCGGCACTCGACGGGGGCACACCCGCGAGAATGACATTGGCGATCTGAGCGGAGGCGAAACCGTTGCCGATCCCGAGCACGAACAGCGCCAACGCAATCGGCCACCACGGGGTGTCGGGTGTAGCCGACGACCCCAGGACGACGAGCGCGACGATCTCGAGAATCAGCCCGAGACGGACCAACCGCACCGGTGCGAACCTCGCAACCAGGCTCATGCTCGCGGTGCTGGCCACGAATGTCCCCACCGCCAGCGGCACCAGCGCCAGACCCGACTGCAGCGGACTGTAGTCCAAGGTGAACTGCAGCCACAGTGGGAGAACGGCGATGATGCCCAATTCGCCGAGCGCGACGATCAGCAGCGTGAAGTTGCCATAGCGGAACGAACGGATCGAAAACAACCGCACATCCAGCAGTGCGTCGACCCGCCCACCGCGGGTGAGCACCCGTTGGCGCCGCACGAAGGCGGCCAGAGCGATCACAGCCACCACGAATGCGATCAGGACCACCGAGGGCCCGTTATGCCATGTGACCCCGGCGAATTCGACCGGACGGATACTGGCGATCCACCCATAGCTTCGTCCTTCGATCAGCCCGAACGCCAGCAGCCCGAACCCGGCGACCGACGCGATCGCGCCGGGCATGTCGACCGTGCCCGCCAGACGTGTCGACGCCGGGAAGAACAGCGCGACACCGGCGACGATCACCGCGCCCAGCAGGACGTTGATTCCGAAGACCCAGCGCCACGACAGCTCGGCAAGGGCACCCCCGAGCAGCGGCCCCACCGCGGCGGACACCCCGATCGTTGCCCCCCACACCGCGAACGCCCGCCCCCGGTCGACGCCGGTGTATGCGGTGTTCACGATGGCCAGCGAGCTGGGCATGATCATCGCGGCAGCCACACCCTGCAGGAACCGGGCCGCCACCAGCGCGGCGCCGTTCGGTGCCACGCTGGCCAGCACACTGGCGGCGACAAACAGTGTCACGCCGGTGAGAAACAGTCTCCGTGCCCCGAAAATGTCGCACAACCGCCCGGTCGGCAGCAGCAGCGCCGCGAGCACGATCGGATAGCTCTCCTGGATCCACTGGGCCTGCACGGAACTGACCCCCAGCTCCGAAACCAGTGAGGGGACAATGACATTCACGATCGTGGTATCCACGACGATCAGGGACACTCCGAGCGCGAGGAAGCCCAGGCCCAACCAGCGGCGGGCCGCGGCCGAAGACGGCATGACATCTCCTTGGTTTTGTTGTCCTGCGAGGCGTTGTTCGGGTATTCGTGCGGATTTCATGCGGACTGGGTCGACACCAGCGCCGCCGGATCATCGAATACGGTTGGCAGGGGTTGCGTATGGACAAGATGTAACTGTTGGGTCGCGCGCGTCAGCGCGACGTAGAGGTCGGCCGGACCTTGGGACGGATGCGCGAGAATCGCCTGCGGATCGACGACGACAACGGTGTCGAATTCCAATCCCTTGGCTGCCGCCGGAGTCAGCACATCGTGCCCGATATCGAGGTGGGTGCCGTCGGGGGCGATCACGCCGACCAGCCGGTCGGCGAGCTCACTGTCGTGAATCAGGTTGGCGACGACTACGGCCAACTCCCGCTCCGAAACCGCGATCGCAGCCGGAGGTATACCAGTGCGGCGCACCGACTTCGGAGGTTCCGCTGCAGGATCGACCAGCGCGAGCACTTTCGCGGCCAGATCCATGATTTCGCCGGGGGTGCGGTAGTTGATGGTGAGCTTGCGGTGGATCCACCGGCTCGGCGCGTAGCGGTCGAGCATGTCGGCCCAGGACCTTGCGCCGGCGGACGATCGTCGCTGGGCGAGATCACCGACGATGGTCATCGACTTGCTCGGGCACCGGCGCATGATCACGCGCCAATCCATATCCGACAGTTCCTGAGCTTCGTCGACAACCACGTGACCGTAGGTCCATTCGCGGTCCACCGCGGCCCGCTCGGCCAATGAGCGATGATCTCGCGCGAGGTGTCGCTCGGCGAGTGTCTCGGCATCGACGAGGTCGGCCGCTCGCAATCGCTCCTCATCCAATTCCTCGTCGGTGTCGAGGATTTCCAGCACCCCTTTGGCGTACTCGATCTGTTCACGCCGCTCGCGGGCCGCCTTCTTCTCCTCGGTGCGATCGGTGCCGAGCAGTTCGACCGCCTCGTCGAGCAGTGGCACATCGGAAACGGTCCAGGCCGTGCCTTG
This sequence comes from Nocardia transvalensis, assembly GCF_015477765.1. GTDB lineage: Bacteria > Actinomycetota > Actinomycetes > Mycobacteriales > Mycobacteriaceae > Nocardia > Nocardia transvalensis_A. The sequence goes on from NZ_JADLQQ010000005.1 coordinate 668,332, forward strand.
CTCGCGGAACAGCAGGGCGCGATCCTGTTCATCCAGCGCCGTCGCGGCGGTCTCGATCCGAGCGCGCGAGGTGTAGAGCTCGGAGAGCAGCCGCTGCGGACTCAGGTACGGCCACAGCCGATCCACGACTGTGCGCACCTCGCCGCTGCCTTGCAGTTCCGCTCGCGCATCGGCGGCCAGTTCCTCGTGCACATGAGTGTCGCTGGCGGTCAGCCAGCCCTCGCCGATCTCGGCCACCGCCCGCTCGACCAATCCCTCGATCAACTGCTCGCGGAAGATCTCGCGAGCATCGTTGTGGCGCAAGCCGGTTGCGCGGGCGCGTTCTCGCGCCGCACCCGCCACTCGGCTGTCCACTTCGATCGTCACGTCACTCAACATGATCGGGATGGGTCGGTCGGGCAGCCCTTGCCGGTCCGAGACCGCCGCAGCCAGCACCTCGACCATCGCGAGGCCGCCCTTCACGCGCGCGACCTCGGGTCGTTCCTCGGTAACCGTGCGCACCTCCGGCATGAGTTCACCCGGGGTCGCGAAGACGACGTCGGTCTCGCCGAGCGACGGCAAGACGTCGCCGATGTAGTCGAGAAACGTGGGGTTGGGCCCGATGACGAGAACTCCCCAGCGCGACAACCGTTCTCGATGGGTGTAGAGCAAGTAGGCGACCCGGTGCAGCGCGACCGCGGTCTTCCCGGTTCCTGGTCCGCCCTCGATCACCACGATGCCGGTGTTGGGCAGGCGGATGATCTCGTCCTGTTCGGCCTGGATCGTGGCGACGATGTCCCGCATGGTCCGCTCCCGTGGTGCGTTCACCGCGGCCAACAGTGCCGCGTCGGCATCGGACCCGTCGGTCGCTGCCGCAAGGTCGAGGACGTCGTCGTGAAATCCGGTGACGGCACGGCCGCGGGCGCGGAAATGCCGCCGCCGCACCACGCCCTCGGGGCAGGCGACAGTGGCGGTGTAGAACGGGCGGGCCGCAGGAGCACGCCAGTCCAGCAGCAGCGGCTCGTAGTCGCGCGCCTCGTCGAATAGTCCGATACGCCCGATATAGGCAAGGTCTTCCGCGACACGGTCCAGCCGCCCGAAGCACAACCCGTTCTCGGCGGCACGGTAGGCCTCCAACCTGCCCGTCAGGTTGTTCACCGACACCTGTCGCTCCCACCGCTCCTCCGGACTCAGCGTTGTGTTTTCCTGCAGTGACTCCTCCAGCCGCTGCTCCGCCTCATCTCGCGCCGAATCTAGCTCGCGGTAGAGGAATGCCACGTATTCACGTTCGGCCTGCAATTCAGCATCATGCTCGGAGTTTGACACGTTAGCCTCACTGTGAGATAATTAATTGAGGGGCCTTTTTCGTATTCTTTTGAACTTCGATCAATATTACCTGAAATTGCTTTTCTTTCGAATGTGGACTGTTGCGCCGAAAACGCTCTGCGTGAGGGTTTGACCGTGTCGTGCGAGCAAGGCGGCGGATCGCCTGATCGATGCACCTCAGTCAGCAGTCCTCGAACGAGTGCTGGTCCGGCAGTTCGATAGCGGCGGCACGTGTTTCGATGAACCGGTTCGTCGTCCGATCGGCAATGACATCGCTGCCAGGCTTGGACGTGGCAGTGCCGGCGCTGTCCAGGTATCGCTCGACGTCACTTCGCGGTTTCAGGGTGCGATCCGAGGGGATCGTCATGGCAGCAACGTCGACAGGACCTGAGGGCGTGACGAGGTCTACGGTTGTGCAGCCTGTTTCACGTGTCACTCCACCAATCGGTCGAAGTGATCCTGCCGTTGGGTATGTGCGCCCAACCGCCCGTGTCTGCGCCTTAGCGTGTGCGCGGGTATCAGGCACGTCCTGCCTAGGGTCTGTCGCGGGAAGGAGGCGTCCTAGGCCGAGCCGTCTCCGGGTGCCACGAGGAATTCCGTTGCCGCGCTTGCTGTCTATGGTGGCAGTGCCGAGGAACGTGGGCTGGAACGCGAGCGTCGTTCATGTTGAGCCGAACCGACCGTGCGTAACCCATCGAATGGTCGAGGAAGCGGTAGCCGAACATTACCGGACACTTCAGCGGCCTGCACGAGGTCGCACGCGGCCGCCGCAGCGCGCAGACCCCAGATCGAAGCACGCCCTTCCAACCTGACTCGACGCGGAGCACACCGAAGAGCCAGGACTCGGTGCACTGTCAAGGGATTCAGCCCCAGCAGATACGCGATACGGGCTGGATCCCCAGCGCGCGGCAAACAAACCTCGCGGCCGATCGTGTTGGGGGGCCCGTGGGCCGAGGTTGGCGAAAGCTGGTCACTACTCGAGCTCACCGCCCACGGAACGGGGAAGAGTGCGACAGCGTGAGATGCTGAATCTTGTGATCAGTGTTTGGCACAAGGTCTCCACGCTGGCGCCGGAACGCTTGCGCCGCAGGGTTTCTGCCCGCAGGATTTCCACGCGTGCTCGCGTGCAAGCTCTTGTCGACAGTCTCGAGTTACCTGTCGACCCGACGCTCGAGGAGCTCGTGAAGGCGGTTGAGGCCGTTCGGGGGCCCATAGAGTGCGCGCCTCTGCCAGCTTCGATGCCGGAGGGCGTGTGCGGGCTGTGGCTGCGGTGTCGGGACAGGAATCTGATTCTCGTACGTACCGATGGCCTGGACCCTGCCCAACTGAGGCATGTGTTCCTGCATGAACTCGCGCATGTGGCATTCGATCACGGCCGAGATGTGCGGGTGACCGAGTTTGCGGCTCGGCTGGGATCCGACTGCGATATCGATCTATCCGCGGTCGTGTCTGCTCGTGGTGGGCCATCGGGGTACCAGGTGCGGCAGGAGTACGAGGCCGAACAAGCGGCGCGTTACCTTGATCGGACCGTCGACTTACCCGTGGTACAAGCGGACGATGATCGTCTTCGCCGCAACGATCCTACCGGTTGCTTACATAGTGATGGCCGTGATACGTGGTTTGCGCGGCGAAAGCATTGCGTCGGTCATCTTTTCCCCGCTCGGCCTCACAATCACCGCCGGGATGTACTTGTTCACTCTTGTCACCTTGCTTTTCGTCGTGGTCGACAGAACCAAGAACAGGCAGAACCAAGAGTGGACTCCGGAAGAGCTCTCCGCAAGGCCTCGTGCCTGCCGACAACGACCGCGAGGGCCGCTCGCAGCGCGTCAGGACGCAGCCGACCCGCCACCTGGAAAGCGAGCCCGATATTGTTGATGCCCGTCTCCGGGATCAGCTGTTCCAGTAGCCACAGCGCTTTTTCCTTACTCGTGGCCACTGTCGAGGCGCTCCCCGGCTCAGCGAATCCGACGGACGGCACGTCGGTTGTCATGAGGTCGGGATGCCGGCGTGGTCCATGAGCAGCGCGACGGCCTCGTCCGATCGCATCAGGTCCGCGTGGCTGACGTCCAGCGGAAATGTGGCGCCGACGACCTTGCTGGCGTTGAGTACGGTCGTCTCGCCACGGCTTTCCATTCCCACCCAGTCCGAGGACGTGATCGCGGTCGACCGGCCCCAGACCTCGCTCGGGTCGACCTGTCCCGCGGCGGCGAGCCAGGACATATAGGACTCGAACAGCCGGACCACTTCGTCGCGGCGGGCGTCGGCGAGGCCGATACGCTGGAATGCCAGCGAAATCATTTCATGGTACAGGGCAACGATATCGATCGCGGCGGCGGTCACATCGTTCTCGTGTTTCTCGATGATCTCCTTCGCTTTTTGCCGAGCTTGTCGCCCTTCGTCGTCGGAGAAAACCGGACCAGCCATGGTGACCATTTTGGTCATTTCCATCACGAGCAATTGGTGATCGGTCAATTGCGGGTCGAAGAGAACGACCTTCGGTTCGGCGCTCTGCCATTCGACCAAACGCTTGGCGAGTTCCGCCGCATAAACACTGCCGACGCAGTAGCCGAAGACCGCGACAACTTCGCACTGACTCCAATCAGTGCCCTGCAGCCAATGCTCGGTATAGAAATCGCCGGTTGGACGGTCGGTCAGGTTCACCGTAGGAGGAGTAGTCTGCAGAAAAGTGTAGCCGCCCCAGGCCGATCCCATTTTCCCCGCGAGATCACCGAAACCCGCCTCGCGGCGTCCGGCGGCGGGAAAGTCGACGGCAAGCAAAATTCGGTTCGATGTCGAGGGAGAGATGACGTTCCACGAACTATCGTTTGGCAATTGTTCATCCCATCGTAGAGCGTTCGCCACAGCATGGCCGACTATGCCGGACAGGACGGCGTTTTCGCTGACAACAAAGGCACTGTATCAAGGAGCGTTGCTCAACTGAAGGCCGCTTGTATGCAGTTGAGGTGGCAATTGAACAAAGCCTCGGCATACGTGCGGGCAGGTGTCAATGCGCTATCCACCTCCCTCCGTCAGCGTCGCCGACAGCCCCTCGAGGAGGAAGTCCGCGATAGCGGCCGGCGAGTACAAGTCATAGATAAAGCCTTCTGGTGGTTGTAGTCCAGTCCGATCGAAAATGACGTGCCGCAGTTGAACAGCGGTCAGTGAGGTCATCCCTATTTCGAGCACGTCACCGTCGGCGGGGACGAGGTCGAGCGAGTCGTATCCGAGTACCGCGGCGATCGCTTCCCGAACCAGCCGACGCATCAGGTCTTGCCGTTCGCCCGAGGCGGTCGCGGTCAACCGGTGCACCCAGCCGAGGGACGGGGTGTCTTCCCCCGGCTCGCCCGAGGTATCCGGTGACTGCTCCCGGTGACGCCAGGACGACAGGATCGCCAGGGCGGCGCCGAGCGGCATATCCTCCCGCAGTGGTTCACTCAGCCCGAGTACACCGCTCAAAGTGTCCACATCGCCCGTCTCGACAGCGGCCCAGAACCGGTGCTCACCAGCAGACGCAACCATCGGCCGACCGTTCTCGACGGGCGGCACCGACGGCCAGTACCGCTGGCGTTGGAACGCATAGGTCGGCAACTCGACGGTGCGCCCGCCGGGCAGAACGGAGGTCCAGTCGACCGCGATACCGCGGACGTGGACGGCGGCCAACGCGGCCACGAACGACCGCAGTGCCCGCTGGCCGCGGCGCAGTGTCCGGGTGACGGTGACGTCGCGTCCGTTGCGTAGGCCCTTCTCCCCCAGCGCACGCGCGATATCGGTGGTGAGAACAGGGTCGAGGCTCAGCTCGATGTACACGCCGAACCCGCCGTCGATTCCGGCATCCAGCCACTCGTGCACTGGCGCATCCTGCTTTTCGGCCCGGCACCATCGGTTGCCCTCCGTCGGCTGCGTGGCGGAAAGCAGCGGTATCGTCGACGGTCGCGGATCGACCTCGACCTGCTCGCCGTTCGACGCGGCAGCGAGTGCGATCGCGTCGGCGAACGACAGCACACCGGCCAGGTGTGCGGCCGCGATCTCACCGATACCGTGCCCGGCGACCGCGGCAGGCTGTACGCCAGCGGAGCGCCACAGCTCGGCCAGCGCGACCAGCACGGCCAACAGAACGGGTCGGCGCGCGGTGAGCGCGGCCGGTCGGCGCAGCACATCGGCCAATGGCGCGCCGAGGTAGGGAGCCAATGCCTGGTCATATTCGGCGATCTTCGCGGCGAAGCCGGGCACCTCGTCGAGGACTCCGCTGAGGGAGTCGAGCAGGTCGACGTCGGCCTCGGGGAAGATGAACATCGTCTTCTCGGCCGCCGCCGTGCCGGTGAAGACATCCTTGGTGGGCACGCCCGCGGCCACCAAGGACAGCCCGGCGAGCAGTCCGTCACGGTCGTCGCCGAGCACCACCGCCCGCTCGGTGAATGCGGGTCGTGTTGTCGCCAAAGAGAAACCGACGTCCACCGGGTCGAGGTCCGGCTGGTGTACGAGGAGATCACGGAGCCGGGACGCCTGTCCCTTCAGGGCGTCCTTGGTCCGTCCGGACAGCACGAGCGGGACGAGCGCGGGCCGCGAGTGCTCTGTGCGCACGATCGGGGTCTCGGGTGCCTCCTCCAGGATCACGTGCGCATTGGTGCCGCTGATACCGAAAGAGGACACCCCGGCGCGACGTGGCTCTGCCCCGGTCGGCCACGGCACCGGCTCGGTCACCAGCCGTACATTCCCTTCGGACCAGTCCACGTGCGGCGATGGTTCGTCCACGTGCAACGTCGCCGGCAACCGACCGTGTCGCAGGGCGAGCACCATTTTGATCACGCCGGCGACGCCGGCCGCGGCTTGGGTGTGCCCGATATTCGATTTCACCGAGCCGAGCCACGCCGGGCGGTCGGTGGGGCGGTCCTTGCCGTAGGTCGCGATGAGCGCCTGCGCCTCGATCGGATCACCGAGTGTGGTGCCGGTGCCGTGCGCCTCGACGGCGTCGACCTGATCGGCACGCACCCCCGCGTTGGCCAGCGCCGCCTTGATCACCCGCTGCTGCGACGGCCCGTTCGGTGCGGTCAACCCATTCGACGCACCGTCCTGGTTGATCGCGCTGCCGCGCAGTACCGCCAGAACCCTGTGCCCGTTGCGGTGTGCGTCCGAAAGCCGCTCCACCACAAGGATGCCCGCGCCCTCGGCGAACCCGGTGCCGTCGGCCGCGGCGGCGAAGGCCTTGCATCGGCCGTCCGGCGCCAGTCCACGCTGCCGGGAGAACTCGATGAACGTCCCCGGCGTCGCCATGATCGTCACCCCACCGGCCAGCGCCATCGAGCACTCACCGGAGCGCAGTGCCTGCGCCGCGAGGTGCAGCGCGACAAGGGCCGATGAGCACGCCGTGTCGACCGTCATCGTCGGCCCCTCGAGGCCATAGGTGTAGGCAAGACGCCCGGACAGGATGCTCGTGGCCACCCCGGTCATCAAATGGCCCTCGACCTCGGCCCCGCCCTCGGCGAGCACGCTCATCTCGTAACCCGACGCATAGCCACCGACGAACGCCCCGGTCCGGCTGCCGCGCAGGGTTGTGGGATCGATCCCCGCACGTTCGAAGGCTTCCCAGGTGAGCTCGAGGAGCAACCGTTGCTGTGGGTCCATGGCGAGTGCTTCGCGAGGACTGATACCGAAAAACCCGGCGTCGAACTCGCTTGCGTCGGCCACGAATCCGCCAGCCTTGGTGTAGGAGGTACCGGTGTGGGCGGCGTCCGCGTCGTAGAGGGCATCGATGTCCCAGCCGCGGTCGTCCGGGAAGCTGGAGATCGCGTCCTGCCCGTCGGCGAGCATCCGCCACAGGTCTTCCGGGCTGGCGATACCGCCCGGGAAGCGGCAACTCATGCCCACGATCGCGATTGGTTCGCCGGGTGCCGCCGCCACGGTCGGAAGCGTTGTGGCGGTAGCGGATTCTCCGCCGAGCAGACCGCGCAGGTGTACGGCCAGTGCGGAAGGGTTGGGGTAGTCGAACACGAGCGTCGCGGGCAGCCGCAGCGCGGTGGCCGTGCTGACCCGGTTACGCAGCTGGACCGCGGTGAGGGAGGTGAATCCGAGGTCGGTGAACGCCCGTGCCGGGTCGATGGCCTCGGCGCCGGCATGGCCGAGAACTGCGGCGACGTGCGAGCGCACCATGTCCACCACCAGCTCGTGGCCCTCTGCGGCGGACAGCGCGGCGAGCCGGCGCCGAAGCGTATGCCCATCCGGTTCATCGGACGCGGCGGCACGTCTGGTCACCGCGCCCACCACGGTCCGCCACAGCGGTGGCACCTGCTCACCTCCGGCGGCTCGGGTGCGGAGCCCGGCGAGGTCGAATCGGGCCGGGACGAGGACAGGTTCCGCACGGGTGAGCGCCGCATCGAGCAGGGCGAGTCCCTGGGCCGCGCTCAGGGCTCGTGCACCGGTGCTGGTCATCTTCGCCAGCTCGGCATCGGTGAGTCGTCCTGTCATCCCGCTGATATCCGCCCACAGTCCCCAGGCCAGCGAAGTGCCGGGTAATCCACGGGCGCGTCGATCGGCGGCGAGTGCGTCGAGGAAGGCATTGGCAGCCACGTAGTTCGCTTGGCCTGGCACACCGAAGGTCGATGCCGCGGAGGAGAACAGGACGAACTCATCGAGATCCTCGGTGAGTTCGTGCAGATGCCATGCGGCGTCGACCTTGGGGCGCATGACTGTTGTCACTCGCTGTGGCGTCAGCGATGGGATCGTCGCGTCGTCGAGGACACCCGCGGCGTGGATGACCGTTCTCAACGGATATTCGACCGGGACCCTCTCGAGCAGCGCCGCGAGGGGTTCGCGTTCGGCTGTATCGCAGGCGATCACACTGACCGCGGTGCCCTCGGCTGCGATGTCCGCGGCGAGTGCGGCCGCATCCGGTGCCGCAGGGCCCGATCGACTTGTCGCTATGACCATATCGGCTCGCCCCGTCGCCGCCAGGTGACGGGCCACCAGGCCGCCCAACATACCGGTCCCGCCGGTCACCAGCGCCGTCCGCCGGCCTCGGCGGCGAGGGCGTTCAACTGCGGCCGGTCTGTTGGCAGGACGCGTCAAGCGTCGCCCATAGGCGGTCGTGCCGCGAAGGACGAGTTCCGGTTCGTCGGTCGCTAACACCGAAGGCAGGATCGTCACGGCCTCGGCCGTTGCCTCGGCCGGTAGATCTATCAGCAGGACCTGGTCGGGATTTTCCGATTGTGCCGAACGCAGAAGTCCCCGTGCGGCGGCCGCCGCGAGATCGGTCACCCGTTCGCCTTCCGTTGCGGCGACCGCACCGCGGGTCAGCACGACAAGCGTGGCATCCGCCAATCGGCGCTCGCTGATCCACTGCTGAGCAAGATCGAGGGCTCGGCCTGTCGCCTGTCGTGCGGCGTCGGCGTCGGTCGCCTCGGCACCGGCACACGCGAGCACCACCCTCGGGCAGGTTTCGGCCGCGTCGGCCAGAGACGTCAGATCGGCGAAATGCCCTACCGCGACTCCGGCGCCGGCCAAGGGGGCGATGACGCCGAAGAGATCGTCGCCGACGAGCACCCATTCACCGGCGGGGAGCTTTCCGGTGGGTATCGGCGTCCAGTCGACGGTGAACATCGCGTCCGCGATACCGGTGCCGACTGTCCGGAGCTGATCCGTGGACACCGGCCGGGTGGTCAATGCATCCACCGTGATGACCGGTGCGCCGGTGGTGTCCGTGGCGTACACGCCGAGGTTGCCGTCGTTGTCGCGTCGTAGGCGCGCCCGCAGTGTCGACGCTCCACTCGCGTGCAGCGTCACACCGGTGAACGCGAACGGCAGACGCGCTTCGTCCGGTTCGGCCGCCAGCCCGCCGGCGTGCAGAACCGCGTCGAACAGCGCGGGGTGCAGCCCGAACCGGCCCGCGTCCTCGGCAACGGCTTCGGGCAGCGCGACTTCGGCGTAGAGTTCCTCGCCGTGTCGCCAGACTTTCCGTAGCCCGTGGAAGGCAGGTCCGTAACCGTAGGGACCGTCCAGGCCGTCGTAGATACCGGTGATATCGACTGCGCCGGCGTCCCGGGGCGGCCACACCGTGAGATCGGCTCGAGCATTCGCCGCCGTGGTTGCCGGAGCCAGGGTGCCGATGGCGTGCTGCGTCCACTCGTCCTCACCGTCCGGGCGGGAGAACATCTCGATCTCCCGGCGGTCGGCGGCATCGGGGCCGGAGACGACGACCTGAATCTGTGTCCCGCCGTCGGCGGGAAGTACGAGGGGCGCCTGCAGCGTCAGCTCCTCGAGCAGACCGCAGCCGACCTGGTCACCGGCGCGCACCGCGAGTTCCACGAAACCGGTGCCCGGCAACAGGATGACGCCACCCACCCGATGGTCGGCCAACCACGGATGAGTCCGTGTCGACAACCGCCCGGTACACACCACACGCGCCCCACCGGCGAGATCGACGGCAGCACCTAGCAGCGGGTGGCCCACGGCGCCGAGCCCGAGCGATACCGCGTCGCCGGCAGGGTCGCCACCACCCGCCCGCGGCCAGAACCGCTGATGCTGAAACGCATACAACGGCAACCCGATCTGCTTGCCTCGGCGGAGAACGGCCCGCCAATCCACCGATACGCCGTGGACGAACGCCTCGGCGAAGGAGGTGAGTAGCCGGGTGGCGCCGCCATCATCGCGGTGGAGGGTTTCACAGACGACGGCTGGTGCTGTGCCCGGCCCGATCTCGTGCGCGATGTCGTTGAGGGTGTCGGTCATGGGCCCCAAAAGCACCGGATGCGGGGTGATTTCGATGAAGACCTCATGGCCCTCGGCAGCAAGAGCGCGGATCGCGCGCTCGAATTCGACCGGGGCACGCAAACTCTCGTACCAGTATCGAGCGTCGAGTTCCTCACCGGTCAGTGGTTCCCCGGTCATCGCCGACACCATCGGCACCCGACCACGCCGGGGAGTTATCCCGTCCAGCGCCGACAGGATCTCGGTCTCGAGCCGCTCCACCTGCGGGCTGTGCGAGGCATAATCCACCGCCACCAACCGCGCCCGCACACCCTCGACCTCGAGTTCGGCCCGCAGCTCCTCCAACGCCTGCGGCTCACCGGAAACAATCACCGCCGCAGGACCATTCACCGCCGCCAACGACAGCCGCTCACCCCACCGGGCCAGACGCTCCCGCACCCGTGTCGCCGATTGGGCGATCGACAACATGCCCCCGGCACCCGCCAGGGCTTTCAATGCTTGCGACCGCAACGCCACCACCCGCGCACCATCCTCGAGCGACAGCATCCCGGCGACGGTGGCGGCCGCGATCTCACCTTGGGAGTGACCCACCACCGCATCCGGCCTCACCCCCGCGGCCTCCCACACCGCCGCCAACGACACCATCACCGCCCACAACACCGGCTGCACCACATCCGCAGCCACCAGCTCCGGCGCACCCTCCACACCGGACAACACATCAGTCAACGACCAGTCGACAAACGGCGCCAACGCCGCCGCACACTCGGCCAACCTGGCCGCGAACACCGGACAACACGCCGCCAGCTCACGACCCATCCCCACCCACTGCGACCCCTGCCCCGCAAACACGAACACCACCCGCACACCCGACCGCGCCACACCCGACACCACCGACCCCGACGGCACACCCCCACCCAACGCCGCCACACCATCGACCAACTCGTCACGATCGGCACCGACGACCACACCGCGATACTCGAACACCGACCGCGTCGTCGCCAAAGACCACGCCACATCAGCGGGATCCAAGTAGGAACGCGCAGCCACCCACGAAGACAACCGATCCGCCTGTCCCGCAAGACCTTCGGCCGACCGACCCGAAACCAGCCACGCGTGGACACCCGAAACCACTGGGGCCGTGCCGGTTTCCGGCTCCCCCTCACGCTTCGGCGCATCGATCTCGAGCGCGGGTGGTTCTTCGATGATGAGATGGGCGTTGGTGCCACTGATCCCGAACGAGGACACCCCCGCACGACGCGGGCGCTCCCCCACAGGCCACGGCACCGGCTCCGTCACCAACCGCACATCCCCCGCCGCCCAATCCACATGCGGCGAGGGCTCATCCACATGCAACGTGCGCGGCACCTCGCTGTGCTGCAACGCCAACACCATCTTGATCACACCGGCAACACCCGCAGCCGCCTGCGTATGACCGATATTCGACTTCACCGAACCGAGCAACAACGGCCGGTCCCCTGGCCGGTCTCGGCCGTAGGTGGCGATCAGCGCCTGCGCCTCGATGGGGTCGCCCAACGCGGTGCCCGTGCCGTGCGCTTCGACCACATCCACGTCGGCAGCCGACACCCGCGCATTCTCCAACGCAGCTCGGATCACTCGCTGCTGCGAGGGGCCATTGGGTGCGGTCAACCCGTTCGACGCGCCGTCTTGGTTCACCGCGGACCCCCGGATGACCGCCAGGACCTGATGACCGTTGCGGCGGGCATCGGAGAGCCGCTCCACCACGACCACACCGGTGCCCTCGGCGAAGCCCATACCATCCGCTTGTGCGGAGAATGCCTTGCACCGACCGTCGGCCGCGAGACCACGTTGCCGGCTGAAGCCGACGATCCCGTCCGGGGTGGCGATGACGGTGACACCACCGGCGAGCGCGATCGAGCATTCGCCTGCCTTGACGGCCTGGCATGCCAGGTGCAGAGCCACGAGCGATGAGGAGCACGCTGTGTCCACCGTGACCGCCGGCCCCTCCAGACCGAGCACGTAGGAGACCCGGCCGGACAGGACACTCGTGGCGAACCCGGTGGTGAGGTGTCCTTCGACACCTTCGCTACCGGCGCCCGGGCCGAACCCGTAGGCCGAAGCGAACCCGCCGACGAAAACGCCGGTTCGGCTGCCGCGCAAGGAATCCGGGTCGATACCGGAGTGCTCCAGCGCTTCCCAGGACACCTCGAGCACCTGCCGCTGCTGCGGGTCCATCGCCAGGGCTTCCTTCGGGGAGATGCCGAAGAATCCGGCATCGAACCCGGTGGCGTCCGCCATGAACCCGCCGGACTGCGTGTAGGCGGTTCCGGCATGCTCCGGATCCGGATCGTAGAGCTCGTCGGTGTTCCAGCCGCGGTCGGTGGGGAAGCGGGAGATCGCGTCGGTGCCGGTGGCGATCAGCTGCCAGAACGCATCGGGGTCATCGGCTCGGCCGGGGTAACGGCAAGCCATGCCGATGATCGCGATCGGGTCGTCCGACGCGGCATCGGCCGAGCTGACCGGGGGCTGCTCTACGGGATGTTCGGCTTCGCCGAGGAGTGTCGACCGCAGATGCCCGGCCAGCGCAACCGGGTTGGGGTAGTCGAAGACGAGCGTCGCCGGCAGACGTAGCCCTGTCGCCGTATTCAGCCGGTTACGCAGTTCGACGGCGGTCAACGAGTCGAAACCGAGCTCGGTGAACGCCCGTGTCGGCGTGATTGTCTCGGTGCCGGCATGGCCGAGAACCGCAGCGACAGCGGTGCGGACGAGGTCGGTGAGTGTGCGTTGCTGGTCCTGTGTGGACAGTCCGGCCAACCGGTGGTGCAGCGAGTCGGCACCGAGAGCGGACGCGGCGCTGCGACGGACGCGGCCACCACGGATCAGCTCGCGCCACAGGGCTGGGACCTCATCCGCCGCGTGCGCGCGAAGTGCTTTCGGATCGAGGTGAGCGGGAACAAGCAGTGGCTTGTCGCTGGTGAGCGCCCGGTCGAGGAGGGCGAGGCCTTCCTCGGCGGTCATGGCGGTGAACCCGCCGCGGTGGATCCTGGCGCGTTCGCTGTCGGACAGCCGACCGGTGAGCGCGCTCGTATCGGCCCACATGCCCCAGGCGAGGGAGATCGCGGGCAGTCCCGCGGCTCGACGGTGCACTGCCAACGCGTCGAGGAAAGCGTTGGCAGCGACGTAGTTTCCTTGGCCCGGCGCGCCGAAGGTCGAAGCGGCCGATGAGTAGAGCACGAAGTGGTCGAGGTCGAGGTGGTGGGTGAGTTCGTGCAGGTGCCATGCCCCATCGGCTTTGGGTCGCATCACCGTGTCGAGCCGTTGGGGCGTCAGCGAACCGATCGTGCCGTCGTCGAGCACGCCGGCGGTGTGCACCACGGTTTTCAACGCCGTGCGGGTCGTGGTGTCGTCGAGGACGGTGGCGAGTGCGTCCCTGTCCCCGGAATCGCACGCCACGACGTGCACCAGCGCACCGAGACCGGCCAGCTCCGAGGTCAATTCGGCCACATTGGCGGCCGCGGGGCCGGAGCGGCTGGTCAGCACCAGGTTTTCGGCGCGCCCCGTGGTGGTCAGATGCCGGGCGACGAGCCCGCCCAGTGTGCCGGTTCCACCGGTGATCAGCGCCGAACGAGTTCGCTCCGCGAGCGAGACGAGACGTGTCGCGATGGGGGTGGTGGGAATGGTGAGGACCATCTTGCCGGTGTGCCTGGCCTGGGACATGAATCTGAACGCCTCACGAGCTCGGCGCAGATCCCATGCCTGTACGGGAAGCGGAGACAGCGCGCCCTGCGCCATCAAATCCACCACCCGCGTGAGCATTTCGCCCAACCTCTGCGGCCCTGCCTCACCGAGGTCGAACGGTCGGTACGCCACCGAAGGGTACTGTTCGGCCAACGTCTCCGGGTCGCGCAGATCGGTGCGGCCCATCTCGATGAACGCACCACCGCGCGGCAGCAGTCGCAGTGATGCGTCGGTGAGTTCACCGGTAAGGGAATTCACCACGATATCCACGCCCGCACCATCGGTGGCCGCCGCGAACGCCGCCTCGAAACCGCGGTCACGTGAGGAGGCGATGTGCGTCGCATCGAGCCCCAGCTCCCGCAGGAGGGGCCACTTCGCCTTGCTCGCTGTCGCGAATACCTCGAGCCCCAGATGGCGCGCGATCTGCACCGCGGCCATACCGACCCCACCGGCGGCCGCATGAACAAGGACCCGCTGACCGGCCCGTGCATCGGCCAGTTCGACGAGCCCGTACCATGCGGTCAAGAACGCCACCGACACCGACGCGGCCCCTGCCGACGACCAATCCCGCGGCACCCGAACCAGTTGCCGCGCGTCGGTGACCACCACCGGGGCGAATCCACCTGCCGCGACGCCCATGACCCGATCCCCTACCTGCAGGTCGGCGACGCCCGGGCCCGTCTCTACGACGACACCCGCGATCTCGCTGCCCATCTCCCCACCACCCGGGTACATACCCAAGGCGATCAACACGTCCCGGAAGTTCATGCCGGCGGCGCGCACGACTACCCGCACCTGTCCAGGCGCCAACCGATCATCGGAGACCTCGGCGCACGCCAACTCGGCCAATGTGCCACCGTCGCCCGCCGTCAACCGCCACGGCCGGTCCGGCAATGCCAACCCGTCGACCGGTCGCACCAGGCGCCGGCCCATCGCCACGCCATCGCGCACCGCCACCTCGGCCTCACCACCGAGCACCGAGGGCAAAGCCGCCCCGCCGCCGTCTCTCGCCAGATCCACCAAGACGAACCGGCCAGGGTTCTCCGACTCGGCGGCACGTACCAAACCCCATGCCGCGGCCGCCGCCACATCGGTGACGTCCTCGCCGGAACCAACGGCCACCGCGCCGCGAGTAAGCACAACCAACCGGGCCGAGTCGAATCGATCCGCGGCCACCCATTCCTGGACGACCGCCAAGACCTCGGTGGTCAGTCGCCGTGCCCGCTGCGCCGCGTCACCCTCGACAGCGGTGCCGTCCGCGCACAGCACCACGGCGGACGGCGCGTTCTCGCCCACTCCGGCGAGGTCGTCATAACACCGCACCGAGACTCCGGCCTCGGTCAACCCGGCGGCCACATCGAACCGGTCGGCGCCGATGAGTGCCCAGTCGCCCGTTATCGCGGGTGTTTCGGCGAGCGGAACCCAGTCGACACCGAACAAGGCATCCGGTACCCCGGCGCCTTCCGGCCGCAGTTGGTCCACCGACATCGGCCGGGTGATCAACGACCGCACCGATACCACCGGTGCCCCCACGGTGTCCGCCGCCGTCACGTTCACGCTGCCGTCGGCGTCGATGCGCAACCGCGCCCGCAGGACCGACGCACCGCTCGCATGCAATTCCACTCCCGTCAAGGCGAAGGGCAATCGCACTCGGTCCGATTCCCGGGAGTGGTCGGTGATCAGGAAGCCACCGGCCTGCAGGACACCGTCGAGCAGCGCGGGGTGCAGCCCGAACGCGCCCGCGTCGGTTGCTACCTCCTCGGGGAGGGCGACCTCGGCGAACACGGCATCGCCGCGCCGCCAGACCGACCGTAAACACTGAAACGCCGGGCCGTAGCCGTACGACGACTCGGCCAATCCTTCATAGAAGCCGCTGATATCGATCGTGCTCGCCCCTTGTGGCGGCCAGACGGCGAAGTCCTCCCCCGCGATAACGTCCTGTCCGGCCGTCGCCAGCACGCCACTGGCGTGCTGTGTCCAGGTTTCTCGGCTGTCGGGTTCATCGGCACGGGAGAAGATCTCCACCGTACGGCGTCCATCCTCATCGGCGGCGGCAACGACCACCTGGATGCGCACAGCGCCCTTGCCCGGCACAACGAGTGGCGCCTGGAGGGTCAGTTCCTCGACAACCCCGCAACCGACGTGATCGCCGGCGCGCACGGCCATCTCGACGAATCCGGTGGCAGGCAACAGGATCACGCCACCGACCACATGGTCGGCCAGCCACGGGTGCGTGCGCACGGACAGCGCGCCCGTACATACCACCCCGGAGCCACCGGCGAGGTCTACCGCGGCACCGAGTAACGGGTGGTCCACTGCCCCGAGCCCCAACGACGCCGCGTCCGCGTGCACGGCCTGGTTCGCCGGTGCCGGCCAGTAGCGTTCGCGCTGGAAGGCATACGTCGGGAGTTCGACCCGCTCGCCTCGCGGCAGCACCGCGGTCCAGTCGACCGGGACGCCCTGTACGAATGCCTCGCCGAGAGAGGTGAGTAGCCGGGTGGCACCGCCGTCATCGCGACGCAAGGTTCCGCACACCACGGCGGGTTCGGCGTCCGTATTCCGGGCGACTTCGTCGAGGGTGTCGGTCATCGGCCCCAAAAGCACTGGATGCGGGGTGATTTCGATGAAAACCTCATGCCCCTCACCGGCCAGGACACGGACAGCACGGTCGAATTCGACCGGCGCACGCAAACTCGCATACCAGTACTCGGCGTCGAGCTCCTCACCGGTCAACACCTCCCCGGTCATCGCCGACACCATCGACACCCGACCACGCCGGGGAGTTATCCCGTCCAGCACCGAACGAATCTCGGTCTCGAGCCGTTCGACCTGCGGGCTGTGCGAGGCATAGTCCACCGCCACCAACCGCGCCCGCACACCCTCGGCCTCTAGTTCGGACCGCAGTTCCTCCAGCGCCTGCGGCTCACCGGAAACAATCACCGCCGCAGGACCATTCACCGCCGCCACCGACAGCCGCTCACCCCACCGCGACAGACGCTCCCGTACCCGTGTCGCCGATTGGGCGATCGACAACATGCCACCCGCACCCGCCAGGGCTTTCAATGCTTGCGACCGCAACGCCACCACCCGCGCGCCGTCGGCCAACGACAACATCCCCGCCACCGTCGCCGCCGCGATCTCACCCTGCGAATGACCCACCACCGCATCCGGTCTCACCCCCGCGGCCTCCCACACCGCCGCCAACGACACCATCACCGCCCACAACACCGGCTGCACCACATCAGCAGCCTCCAAAGCGGGCGCACCCTCCACACCGGACAACACATCGGTCAACGACCAGTCGACAAACGGCGCCAACGCCACCGCACACTCGGCCAACCTGGCCGCGAACACCGGACAACACCGCGACAGTTCACGACCCATCCCCACCCACTGCGACCCCTGCCCCGCAAACACGAACACCACCCGCACACCCGACCGCGCCACACCCGACACGACAGCTGCGCCATCAACTCCGGCCGACAACGCGTCCACACCGGCGGCCAACTCGGCGCGATCAGCGCCCACCACCACGGCGCGGTGTTCGAACACCGACCGCGTCGTCGCCAGCGACCACGCCACATCACCGGGACCCACCTGCGGCCGTGCCGCCACCCACGCATCCAACCGACCGGCCTGCGCCGACAAACCAGCAGCCGAGCGACCCGAGATCAACCAGGCGTACGCACCGGACACCACCGGCTCCCCGTCCGCGGGATCGACGGGCGACCCGTTCTCCGCCGGCGCCTGCTCCAAGATGATGTGCGCGTTGGTTCCACTGATCCCGAACGAGGACACACCTGCTCGACGCACCCGCCCGTCGGCGAGCCACGGCACCGATTCGGTCAGCAACTCCACCTCACCGGCCGACCAGTCGACATGAGGTGAGCGCTCCTCGGCGTGCAAGGTCTTCGGCAATTCGCCGTGCTGCAACGCCAAGACCATCTTGATCACGCCGGCCACCCCGGCGGCCTGCTGAGTGTGGCCGATATTCGATTTCACCGAGCCGAGCCACAATGGCCGACCATCCGGCCGGTCCTGGCCGTAGGTCTCCAACAACGCCTGTGCCTCGATCGGGTCGCCCAGCGCGGTGCCGGTCCCGTGCGCCTCCACCACGTCCACATCCGCGGCCGACAACCGTGCGGTGGCCAACGCCGCGCGGATCACCCGTTGCTGCGAAGGCCCATTCGGCGCGGTCAACCCGTTCGACGCGCCGTCCTGGTTCGTTGCAGAACCGCGCACAACGGCCAACACCTTGTGGCCCTTGCGTCGAGCGTCGGACAGGCGCTCCACCACGACCATGCCCGCGCCCTCACCCATGCCCATACCGTCGGCTCGAGCGGAGAAGGCTTTGCAGCGCCCGTCCGTCGCGAGTCCACGTTGCCGGGAAAATCCGACAAAACCCGATGGTGTAGCCATGACCGTGACACCACCGGCGAGCGCCATCGAGCACTCTCCGGACCGCACCGCCTGACAAGCCAGATGCAACGCCACCAATGACGAGGAGCACGCGGTGTCCACGGATACCGCTGGCCCTTGAAGCCCGAGCAGATACGAGATACGACCGGACATCACGCTGGCCGCGCCGCCGGTCATGAGATGCCACGCGAGTTCGCCCGCCGTGCGCAAAGACTCGTGCGCGACATAGTCGGACGGGGCGACACCGACGAACACCCCGGTCGACGAGCCGCGCAGTGATGCTGGGTCGACACCGGCACGCTCGAGCGCTTCCCACGATGTCTCGAGCAGCAACCGCTGCTGCGGGTCCATCGCCAATGCCTCACGCGGGCTGATACCGAAGAATTCGGCATCGAAACTCGCCGCGTCCCGCAGAAATCCGCCCTCGACCACATAGGAGGTCCCTTGGTTGTCCGGGTCGGGGTCGTAGACGCCCTCCGCGTCCCAGCCGCGGTCCTCGGGGAAGCCGGAGATGGCGTCACCGCCCGCAGCGAGCAGGTCCCACAGTTCCTCGGGTGTGCTCACCCCGCCCGGGTAACGACAGCTCATGCCCACGATGGCCATCGGTTCCGATGCTGCCGAAACGAGTTCGCGGTTGCGTTGCCGAAGCCGCTCGGTTTCCTTGACGGAGGTCCGCAGTGCTTCAAGGAGCTTATCGGCCGATTCGGTCATCGCTGCCTCCGTGCATCGAGCATCTTCACCGTCACTCCGTCTCGCGATCCATGGCCAGGCGGATCAGGCTCTCCGCGTCCAACGCGTCGATGTCCTGTTCGTCGGCGTTCTCGGTCGGCGCTTCGTCGTGCACACCGGCCAGACGCATCAACACGTCCATCACGCCGGCCTCGCGGAACCTGGACAGCGGGACGGTGGCGAGCGCCTGACGAAGCTTTTCCTCTGCCGAATCTGTTTCACCGCGGTCGTCGAGATACGGCACCAGTTTTTCCTGCAGGAACGCGGCCAGTTCCCGTGGATTCGGATAGTCGAATACCAGCGTGGCCGGTAGCCGCAGCCCGGTGGCCGTACCCAGCCGGTTACGCAGTTCCACCGCGGTCAGTGAATCGAACCCGAGGTCGGTGAATGCCCTTGTCGCTTCGATGACCTCGGCCCGCGCGTGGCCGAGGACCGCAGCGACATGGGTGCGGACAAGGTCGGTGAGCGCACGCTCCCGATCCTGCTCGGAGAGCCCGGTCAATCGGTGGTGCAGCGAGTCGGCGCCGACCTGTGCGGCAGCAGCGCCACGGCGGGCGACACCACCGCGGATCAACTCCCGCCAGATCGGCGGGACTTGCGCACTGCGCGCGGCCCGAGCCCGTAGTCCGGCGAGGTCGAAGTGGGCCGGGACAAGGAGGGCTTCATCGCAGTCGAGCGCAAGGTCGAACAGGGCAAGCCCGTCGTCGGCGCTCAGCGCGCTCACACCGCCGCGATTGATGCGTGCCCGCTCGGCTTCGGTGAGCTGTCCGGTCAGCGCGCTGGTCTCGGCCCAGAGCCCCCAGGCCAGCGAGGTCGCGGGCAGGCCTGCGGCGCGGCGGTCGGCCGCCAATGCGTCGAGGAACGCGTTCGCCGCGACGTAGTTGCCCTGCCCAGCAGCACCGAGGGTGGATGCCGCGGAAGAGAACAGGACGAACTCTTCGAGGTCGGAATCCTTGGTGAGCTGGTGCAGGTGCCATGCGCCGTCGACCTTGGGCCGCAGCACGGTCGACACGCGCTCGGGTGTCAACGAGGCGATCGTCCCGTCATCGAGGACACCGGCGGTGTGCACCACCGTCTTCAGTGACGTCGCCTGGGTGACCCGGTCGATAACGGAACCGATGGCTTCGCGGTCCGCGGCGTCGCACGCCATGACCTGGACCCGTGCTCCCGAGGCGGCCAGCTCCGCGGCCACCGCCGCGGCCGTTGCGGCCGACGGCCCGGACCGGCCGGTCAACACCACCTCGTCGGCGCGGCCGGTGGTCACCAGATGCTTCGCCACCAGCCCACCCAGCGTGCCTGTGCCACCGGTCACCAGCGCAGCCCGTTGCCCCGGTCGCTGGGGAACAGGGATGGTCAGCACCAGCTTGCCGGTGTGACGGGCTTGGGACATGAAGCGGAACGCCTCTGGCGCCCTGCGCACATCCCACGTTCGCACCGGAAGTCGCTCGAGCGTCTCATCCGCCATCAGTTCGGCGATCTCGGAGAGCATTTCGCCGAGCCGTTGCGGCCCGGCCTCGGCGAGGTCGACGGGCCGGTAGGCCACTGCTGGGTACTCGGCCCGCAGTGCCTCGGCGTCCCGTAGGTCGGTGCGGCCGAGCTCGATGAAGGATCCGCCGGTGGGCAGCAACCGCAGCGAAGCGTCGGTCAGTTCACCTGCGAGCGAGTTCAGCACGATATCGACACCGGCACCATCGGTCGCCGCGAGGAATTCCGCTGCGAAACCGGTGCTGCGTGAAGACGATAGGTGCGCTCGGTCGATGCCCATTGCCGTCAGCACCGGCCATTTGGCAGGGCTCGCGGTGGCGAAGACCTCGAGGCCGAGATGCCGTGCGATCTGCACCGCGGCCATGCCGACACCGCCGGCGGCGGCGTGCACGAGCACTTTCCGGCCGGTCTGTGCGCCCGCCAATTCGACAAGCGCGTACCAGGCAGTGAGGAATGCCGAGGGCACGGCCGCGGCCTCGGCATAGGACCAGCCGTCCGGGATCGGCACCACTTGCCGGGCCTCGGTGACCGCCACCGGAGCGAATCCGCCCTCGGCTACGCCCATTACGCGGTCCCCCACCGCCAAGCCCGACACATCGGGAGCGGTCTCGATCACCGTCCCGGCGATCTCACTGCCCATCACACCGCCACCGGGATACATACCGAGCGCGATCAGGACGTCACGGAAGTTCAGGCCACCGGCACGGACGGCGACCTTGATCTGCCCGCTGTCCAACGGCTCATCGGCGTGGGATGTGGCAGCCAGCGCAAGACCGTCCAATGACCCCTCGGCGTCCGGTTCCAAGCGCCACAATCCTTCTGGCGCCACCAGTGCACCCGACGGGCGCACCAACCGCCGCCCGAACGCCGCCGTGCCGCGGAGAGCGAGTTCCGGCTCACCGCTGTCCACAACGGAAGCCAGAGTGGCGGCGGCCTTGTCATCGATACCGTGCTCGGGCAGGTCGACAAGAACAAGTCGGTCGGGATTCTCCGACTGGGCGGACCGCAGTAGACCCCATACCGCGGCCGCGGCGAGATCGGTGACGCGCTCGCCCGGCGAGCAGGCCATCCCCCCGCGGGTGAGGATCACCAATGTTGCTGGGTCGAGGTGATCTTCGTCGAGCCATGCCTTGACGAGGGCGAGAGCTTCACCGGTCGCGCGCTGGGCGGCGTGTGCCACGTCCCTGTCGTAGTCGCCACCGAGGCAGGCGAGCACCACCTTCGGGGCAATCTCTCCGGCTTCGGCCGCGGCGGCCAGGTCGGTGAGTTCGGCGAAGCCCCGCGCCGACACTCCTGCCATGCTCAGTGCTTCGGCGACGTGGAATGGGTCGGCGCCGATCATGGCCCATTCGCCGGTGGGGGCCGCTCCGGTGGGCACCGGCGCCCAGCCGACGGTGTACAGGGCATCGGCGATGCCGGTCACGGCCGGTCGGAGTTGGTCCGGCGAGACAGGTCGGGTGGCCAGTGCATCCACAGTGATGACCGGCGCGCCGGTGGTGTCGGTTGCGTGCAGACCGAGGTTGCCGTCGTCGTCACGCCGCAACCGCGCCCGCAGTGCGGACGCGCCGCTCGCGTGCAGTGTCACATCGCTCCACGCGAAGGGCAGCCGCACCTCGCCGGATTCGCGTGTGATGTCCGGCAGCAGGCTGCCGGCGTGCAAGACGGAGTCGAGCAGGGCCGGGTGGAGCCCGAAACGGCCCGCGTCCTCGGCCACCGATTCGGGCAGCACGACTTCGGCGTAGAGGTCCTCGCCTCGACGCCAAACCCTGTGTAGTCCACGGAAAGCCGGGCCGTAGCCATAAGCACCAGCCAGCCCGTCGTACATACCGGCGATATCCAGCTCGGTCGCGTCGCGCGGTGGCCATACCACGAGGTCGTCGTCTGCGTGCACCTGTGTGCTGCTGGGGGCGAGGGTGCCCCCGGCATGTTGTGTCCACCCCTCGTTGCTGGTGTCGGGCCGGGAGAACACCTCGATCCGTCGGCGCCCATCCGCGTCGGCATCGCTGACGACCACCTGCACCTGCACCCCGCCATCGGTGGGCAGCACAAGAGGAGACTGCAGCGTCAATTCTTCGAGCAACCCGCATCCGACGTGGTCACCAGCGCGTATCGCGAGTTCCACGAATCCGGTGCCGGGCAACAGAATGACGCCGCCAACGGCGTGATCGGCCAGCCACGGGTGGGTGCGTAGTGACAATCGCCCGGTGCACACCACACCCGTGCCACCCGCGAGGTCTACGGCAGCACCCAGCAGTGGGTGGCTCACCGCACCCAATCCCAGCGACACCGCATCCCCGGCAGAAGCCGCGCTCGCCCCCCGTGGCCAGTAGCGGTCATGCTGGAAGGCATACGTCGGGAGTTCGACCCGCTCGCCTCGCGGCAGCACCGCGGTCCAGTCGACCGGGACGCCCTGTACGAATGCCTCGCCGAGAGAGGTGAGTAGCCGGGTGGCACCGCCGTCATCGCGACGCAAGGTTCCGCACACCACGGCGGGTTCGGCGTCCGTATTCCGGGCGACTTCGTCGAGGGTGTCGGTCGTCGGCCCCAAAAGCACTGGATGCGGGGTGATCTCGATGAAAACCTCATGCCCCTCAGCGGCCAGGACTCGGACAGCACGGTCGAATTCGACCGGCGCGCGCAGACTCGCATACCAGTACTCGGCGTCGAGCTCCTCACCGGTCAATACCTCCCCGGTCACCGCCGACACCATCGACACCCGACCAACCCGCGGAGCAATCCCCGACAACGCGGACAGGATCTCGGCCTCGAGTTGTTCTACCTGCGGGCTGTGCGAGGCATAATCCACCGCCACCAACCGCGCCCGCACACCCTCGACCTCTAGTTCGGCCCGCAGTTCCTCCAACGCCTGCGGCTCACCGGAAACAATCACCGCCGCAGGACCATTCACCGCCGCCAACGACACCCGACCACCCCACCGGGCCAGACGCTCCCGCACCCGCGCCGCCGACTCCGCAACCGACAACATGCCACCCGCACCCGCCAACGCCGTCAGCGCCCGCGACCGCAACGCCACCACCCGCGCACCATCCTCGAGCGACAGCATCCCCGCGACGGTGGCGGCCGCGATCTCACCCTGCGAATGACCCACCACCGCATCCGGTCTCACGCCGGCGGCCTCCCACACCGCCGCCAACGACACCATCACCGCCCACAACACCGGCTGCACCACATCCGCAGCCTCCAAAGCGGCAGCATCCTCATCGGAGAGCACATCCAGCAACGACCACTCCACAAACGGCGCCAACGCCGCCGCACACTCGGCCAACCGCGCCGCAAACACCGGACAACACTGCGCCAGCTCACGACCCATCCCCACCCACTGCGACCCCTGCCCCGCAAACACGAACACCACCCGCACACCCGACCGCGCCACACCCGACACCACCGACCCCGACGGCACACCCCCACCCAACGCCGCCACACCATCGACCAACTCGTCACGATCGGCACCGACGACCACACCGCGATACTCGAACACCGACCGCGTCGCCGCCAAAGACCACGCCACATCAGCGGGACCCAAGTAGGAACGCGCAGCCACCCACGAAGACAACCGATCCGCCTGTGCGGCCAATGCTTCGGCGGACTGTGCGGAAAGCAACCAGGTGGCGACTCCGCCCGACTCGACCAACGGTGAAGGGGGGATCTCCTCATCCGAAGGCCCGATGTCCGAAGGCGGAGCTTCCTCGAGGATGAGGTGGGCGTTGGTGCCACTGAGCCCGAACGAGGACACCCCCGCACGCCGCGGGCGCTCCCCCACAGGCCACGGCACCGACTCCGTCACCAACCGCACATCCCCCGCCGCCCAATCCACATGCGGCGAGGGCTCATCCACATGCAACGTGCGCGGCACCTCGCTGTGCTGCAACGCCAACACCATCTTGATCACACCGGCCACACCCGCCGCCGCCTGCGTATGACCGATATTCGACTTCACCGAACCGAGCAACAACGGCCGGTTCGCCGGTCGTTGCTTGCCGTACGTCGCCAAGAGCGCCTGTGCTTCGATCGGATCACCGAGTTCGGTGCCTGTGCCGTGTGCCTCGACAACGTCGATCTCCTCCGCGTTCAGCCCCGCGTTGGCGAGGGCAGCGCGGATCACTCGCTGCTGCGAGGGGCCATTCGGCGCGGTCAGCCCGTTCGAGGCACCGTCCTGGTTCGTCGCCGACCCGCGCAGCACCGCCAAGACCTTGTGGCCATTGCGTTGGGCATCGGAGAGCCGCTCCACCACGACGATGCCGGCGCCCTCGGCGAAGCCCATACCGTCGGCCGCGGCCGAGAATGCCTTGCACCGCCCGTCCGCCGCCAGCCCGTTCTGCTCGCTGAACCCGACGAAACCATCCGGAGTGACGAGAACAGTGATACCGCCGGCCAGTGCCATCGAACACTCACCGGAGCGCAGCGCCTGTGCCGCGAGGTGAATCGCGACAAGGGAAGAAGAACACGCCGTGTCCACGGTCACCGCGGGACCTTCGAGGCCGAGCGCGTACGACACCCGCCCGGACAGCACACTCGTCGCATTCCCGGTGATGAGGTGCGCCGCGCCTTCGACGTCGACACCATGCGCGTACCCGGAGGTGTACCCACCGGCGAACACACCCGTCGCGCTGCCGCGCAGGGTTTTCGGGTCGATTCCGGAGTGTTCCAGCGCTTCCCAGGACAGTTCGAGCAGCAGCCGCTGCTGCGGGTCCATGGCCAACGCCTCCCGCGGACTGATACCGAAGAACGCCGCGTCGAAACCGGTGATGTCGTCGATGAATCCACCCTGCTGCACGTACGAGGTTCCGGCCTCGCCCGAGGGGTCGGTGAGGGCGGCCAGATCCCAGCCCCTGTCATCCGGGAATCCGGAGATGGCGTCACCGCCCGACGCGAGCAGCTGCCACAGACCGCCGGGCTCCACGACGCCGCCGGGGTAACGACAGCTCATTCCGACGATCGCGATCGGCTCATCGACGACGGAGCCGGTACCGGCCACCGGCGTGGCTTCCGGCAGTGCGCCGAGGAGTTCGGTCCGCAGGTGCTCAGCAAGTGCGGCCGCGCTCGGGTAGTCGAAGAGCAGGGTCGCCGGCAACCGCAGCCCGGTCGCCGTGTTGACCTCGTTACGCAGTTCCACCGCGGTGAGGGAGTCGAAACCGAGTTCGCTGAAGGCCCGCTCACCGTCGGCCGCGTCGAACGACGGATAGCCGAGCACCTGAGCTGCTTTGGCCTGCACCAATTCCGTCAATGTCCGCCGTTGCTCGGCAGGCGTCATCGCCGAAAGCCGACGCGCAAGGTCCCCTTCGTCCGTGACCGCAGGTGCTCTGGCGAGGAGCGCGGCCAGTCGGTGCACCTCCGGCAGGTTCCGCATCAGTGGAACCTCCAGCAGTCCCGCCGCGGACTGCGGTGTCGCCAAGATGACCGACCAGTCGATATTCGTGACGGTCAGCACGCTCTCGTCGGCGTCCAGTGCCTCGCCGAGGGCGCGGACAGCCAGTTCCGGTTCCATCACCCCTTCCCAGTCGTTGCGGGCCAATCGCTGACGAGCGGCCTCGGAGCCCTGCGCCACACCGGCAGCCCATGGCCCCCACGCCACCGACAGCCCGGTGAGTCCCCGGCTTCGCCGATTCGCGGCAACCGCGTCGAGGTAGGCGTTGGCTGCGGCGTAATTGCTCTGACCGGGGCCGCCGGTGGTGGCGACAACAGAGGAGAACAGTACGAACGCGTCGAGGTCGACGTGCGCGGTGAGCTCGTCGAGGTGAGTGGCTCCACCGGCCTTCGCGGCCAAGACCGTCTCGAGGCGGTCTGTGGAGAGTCGATCGATGACACCGTCGTCGAGCACCGCCGCGGTGTGCACCACGGTGGACAGTTCGGGTCCCGTCCACTCGAGCACACCGGCGACGTCCGACCGATCACTCACATCGCAGGCCACGACGTCAACACGGCTGCCCAGTGCGGCGAGGTCGGCAGCCTGGGCCGCGACGTCCTGACCGACCGGGCCGGAACGGCTGGTGAGGACGAGCCGTCGGGCTCCGCGTCCGGTCAGCCACCGCGCGACGTGCCCGCCGAGAGCACCGGTGCCACCGGTGATGAGGGCGGTCCCCCTGCACGCCCATGGCCGTGCGGGATCGCGGAGCTGGGGAGCGTGGGCGAACCGGCGGCCGAAGATACCGGCGGGGCGGATGGCGACCGCGTTCTCGTCGCATCCGGCCAGCACGGCGCACAGGCGTGCCCCGGCGCGGTCGTCGATGACAGCGGGGAGGTCGATGAGCCCACCCCATCGTTCCGGGTATTCCAGCCCGACGACTCGGCCGAAGCCGCATACCTGTGCCTGTGCCGGGTTGGTGAGCTCCTCGCCTGGTGTGGCAGCGATCGCCCCGGACGTGACCGTCCATAGCGGGGCCTCGACGCCGACGTCGCCCAAGGCCTGGACGAAGGCGAGCGTGGTGGCCAGTCCGGCGGGGACAACCGGATGGTCGGGCACGGGTGTTTCATCGAGGGCCAGCAGCGAGAGCACGCCGGATATCGCGGCGGGCTGGCTACCGTCGGCGTTGAGGTGGTCGTCGAGTAGTGCCACCATCTCGTTGCGTCCCAACGTATTCGCCGGTACCGCGAGCACGATGGTGGTGGCGCCGTGGATGCTGAGCGCGGTGGTGATGTCCCCGGTGTCGTGTCCGGTTGGGGTGGCGATGAGCCAGGTACCGGTCAGATGGGTGGTGGTGGGTTCGGGGATCGGCGCCCAGTCGATGCGATACCGCCATCCCGCGGTGACCGACCGGTGGCGTTCCCGCTGCCGCCACGACGCCAACGCGGGCACGATGCGGCCGAGCTGATCCTGGTCGTCGATCGCGAGCGTGTCCGCCAACCGGGCGAGATCACCCTCTTCGACTGCCGCCCAGAATGCCGCCTCGGCTGGTGATCCCTCGGTACCCATCGCCGTGGGAGTAGTGGCGGATCGCAGCCAGTAGCGTTGGTGCTGAAAGGCATACGTCGGCAACTCGACAGCCCGCCCCGGCCGCACAACACGCGTCCAGTCGACCGGGAGCCCACCCACATGCGCGCGAGCCAACGCCATCAGCACCTGCCGGGCATCACCACGCTCACGCTCGAGCGTGCCGACCACCACCACATCACCGACAGCAGCGTCCTCCGCAGTCTCCGCTATCGCACCGGTGAGCACCGGATGCGGAGACACCTCCACAAACCCCCGATACCCCGCGCCCAGCAGTGTGCGAACCGCCTCATCGAACCGCACCCGCCGACGCAGATTCGCAAACCAAT
>NZ_JADLQQ010000006.1 GCF_015477765.1 Nocardia transvalensis
ATCCTCCCGAAGGAGGACATGCCGTTCATGCCCGACGGCACCCCGGTCGACATCATCCTCAACACCCACGGTGTGCCGCGTCGTATGAACATCGGCCAGATCCTGGAGACCCATTTGGGCTGGATCGCCAAGAGCGGCTGGCAGATCGACGGCAATCCGGAGTGGGCGAAGAACCTGCCGGAGGACATGATCGGCCAGCCCGCCGACACCAACATCGCGACCCCGGTGTTCGACGGTGCGCAGGAGGAGGAGCTGACCGGCCTGCTCGGCTCGACGCTCCCCAACCGCGACGGCGAGACCATGGTCAACGAGGACGGTAAGGCGGTCCTGTTCGACGGACGTTCCGGCGAGCCGTTCCCGTACCCGGTGGCGGTCGGCTACATGTACATCCTGAAGCTGCACCACCTGGTCGACGACAAGATCCACGCGCGTTCGACCGGTCCGTACTCGATGATCACCCAGCAGCCGCTCGGTGGTAAGGCGCAGTTCGGTGGTCAGCGCTTCGGTGAGATGGAATGTTGGGCCATGCAGGCCTACGGCGCCGCCTACACCCTGCAGGAACTGCTCACCATCAAGTCCGACGACGTGGTGGGCCGCGTGAAGGTGTACGAGGCGATCGTCAAGGGCGAGAACATCCCCGAGCCGGGCATTCCGGAGTCGTTCAAGGTCTTGCTCAAGGAACTCCAGTCCCTGTGCCTCAACGTCGAGGTGCTGTCTTCGGACGGCGCCGCGATCGAGCTACGGGAAGGCGAGGACGAGGACCTCGAGCGTGCGGCGGCGAACTTGGGAATCAACCTGTCCCGCAACGAGGCTGCGACGGTCGACGACTTGGCGCAGTGAGCCGATTCGGTCCGGGTCACTGGGGAGAACTCGGTGACCCGGGCATTGGAACCAGCGAATTTTGCTCAAAACTCAACCCGAACAGGGGAAAGGAAGTTACGTGCTAGACGTCAACTTCTTCGATGAACTCCGGATCGGCCTGGCCACCGCCGAAGACATCCGCCAGTGGTCCTACGGCGAGGTGAAGAAGCCGGAGACCATCAACTACCGCACGCTCAAGCCGGAGAAGGACGGCTTGTTCTGCGAGAAGATCTTCGGTCCCACCCGGGACTGGGAGTGCTACTGCGGCAAGTACAAGCGCGTGCGCTTCAAGGGCATCATCTGCGAGCGCTGTGGCGTCGAGGTGACGCGCGCCAAGGTGCGTCGTGAGCGGATGGGCCACATCGAACTGGCCGCGCCGGTCACCCACATCTGGTACTTCAAGGGCGTTCCGTCGCGTCTGGGCTACCTGCTGGACCTGGCGCCGAAGGATCTCGAGAAGATCATCTACTTCGCCGCCTACGTCATCACCGCCGTCGACGAGGAGCTGCGTCACAACGAGCTCTCCACGCTCGAGGCGGAGATGGAGGTCGAGAAGAAGGCCGTCGCCGATCAGCGCGACACCGACCTCGAGGCCCGCGCCCAGAAGCTCGAGGCCGACCTGGCCGAGCTGGAGGCCGAGGGTGCCAAGTCCGACGTCCGCCGCAAGGTCAAGGACGGTGGCGAGCGCGAGATGCGCCAGATCCGCGACCGTGCCCAGCGCGAGCTGGACCGGCTCGACGAGATCTGGAGCACCTTCACCAAGCTGGCCCCCAAGCAGCTGATCGTGGACGAGGTGCTCTACCGCGAGCTGCAGGACCGCTACGGCGAATACTTCACCGGCGCAATGGGTGCCGAAGCCATCCAGAAGCTGATGGAGAACTTCGACATCGAGGCCGAGGCCGAGTCGCTGCGCGAGGTCATCCGGACGGGTAAGGGCCAGAAGAAGCTTCGCGCGCTGAAGCGACTGAAGGTCGTGGCCGCGTTCCAGACCAACGGCAACTCGCCGATGGGCATGGTCCTCGACGCCGTTCCGGTGATCCCGCCGGAGCTGCGCCCGATGGTGCAGCTCGACGGTGGCCGCTTCGCGACCTCCGACCTGAACGACCTGTACCGCCGCGTCATCAACCGCAACAACCGCCTCAAGCGACTGATCGATCTGGGTGCGCCCGAGATCATCGTCAACAACGAGAAGCGGATGCTGCAGGAGTCGGTGGACGCCCTGTTCGACAACGGCCGCCGCGGCCGCCCGGTCACCGGTCCGGGCAACCGTCCGCTGAAGTCGCTGTCGGATCTGCTCAAGGGTAAGCAGGGTCGTTTCCGTCAGAACCTGCTCGGTAAGCGCGTCGACTACTCGGGCCGTTCGGTCATCGTCGTCGGTCCGCAGCTGAAGCTGCACCAGTGCGGTCTGCCGAAGCTGATGGCGCTGGAGCTGTTCAAGCCCTTCGTCATGAAGCGGCTGGTCGACCTGAACCACGCGCAGAACATCAAGTCCGCCAAGCGGATGGTCGAGCGGCAGCGGCCGCAGGTGTGGGACGTCCTCGAAGAGGTCATCGCCGAGCACCCCGTGCTGCTGAACCGCGCGCCCACCCTGCACCGGCTGGGTATCCAGGCCTTCGAGCCGCTGCTGGTCGAGGGTAAGGCCATCCAGCTGCACCCGCTGGTCTGTGAGGCGTTCAACGCCGACTTCGACGGTGACCAGATGGCCGTGCACCTGCCGCTGTCGGCGGAGGCGCAGGCCGAGGCCCGCATCCTGATGCTGTCCTCGAACAACATCCTGTCCCCGGCGTCCGGCCGCCCGCTGGCCATGCCGCGTCTGGACATGGTCACCGGTCTGTACTACCTGACCCGCCTGGAAGAGGGCGCCAAGGGTGAGTACAAGCCGGCCACCAAGGACACCCCGGAGTTCGGTGTGTACTCCTCGCCGGCCGAGGCCCAGATGGCCGTCGACCGCGGTGAGCTCACCGTGCGTTCGCGGATCAAGGTGCGTCTGACCGATCAGCGTCCGCCGAAGAACATCGAGGCGGAGCTGTTCCCGGACGGCTGGCGGCACGGCGATGCCTGGACCACCGTGACCACGCTGGGCCGGGTCATCTTCAACGAGCTGCTGCCGGTGGACTACGCGTTCATCGACGAGCAGATGCCGAAGAAGCGGCAGGCCGCGATCATCAACGATCTGGCCGAGCGCTACCCGATGATCGTGGTCGCGCAGACCGTCGACAAGCTCAAGGACGCCGGTTTCTACTGGGCCACCCGCTCCGGTGTCACCGTCTCCATGTCGGACGTTCTGGTTCCGCCGGAGAAGACCGACATCATGGAGCGCTACGAGGCGCAGTCGGATCAGATCGAGAAGAAGTACCAGCGTGGTGCCCTCGATCATCAGGAGCGCAACAACGCCCTGGTCAAGATCTGGCAGGAGGCCACCGAAGAGGTCGGTAAGGCGCTGCGTAACCACTACCCGGCCGACAACCCGATCATCACGATCGTCGACTCGGGTGCCACGGGTAACTTCACCCAGACCCGTACCCTCGCGGGCATGAAGGGTCTGGTGACCAACCCGAAGGGTGAGTTCATCCCGCGGCCGATCAAGTCCTCCTTCCGTGAGGGCCTGACGGTGCTGGAGTACTTCATCAACACCCACGGTGCGCGAAAGGGTCTGGCCGACACCGCGCTTCGCACCGCCGACTCGGGTTACCTGACCCGTCGTCTGGTGGACGTGTCGCAGGACGTCATCGTCCGCGAGGAGGACTGCGGCACCGAGCGCGGTATCACCGTGCACATCGCGGAGAAGATGCCCGACGGCACCCTCATCCGCGACCCGCACGTGGAGACCAGCACCTACGCCCGCACCGCGGCCATCGACATCGTCGACGCCAAGGGCAATGTCATCGTCGAGAAGGGTCACGACATCGGCGACCCGGCCATCGATGCGCTGCTCGAGGCGGGTGTCACCGAGGTCAAGGTGCGTTCGGTGCTGACCTGCACCTCGGCCACCGGTGTGTGTGCCATGTGCTACGGCCGCTCGATGGCGACCGGCAAGCTCGTGGACGTCGGTGAAGCGGTGGGTATTGTGGCCGCCCAGTCCATCGGTGAGCCCGGTACCCAGCTGACCATGCGTACCTTCCACCAGGGTGGTGTCGCCGGTGACGACATCACCGGTGGTCTGCCCCGTGTGCAGGAGCTGTTCGAGGCCCGTGTGCCCAAGGGCAAGGCCCCCATCGCGGAGGTCTCGGGTCGCGTGCGGCTCGAGGACGACGACCGCTTCTACAAGATCACGATCATTCCGGACGACGGTTCGGAGGAAGTGCTCTACGACAAGCTGTCGAAGCGTCAGCGGCTGCGGGTGTTCAAGCACGAGGACGGCACCGAGCGCCTGCTCGCCGACGGTGACCACGTCGAGGTCGGCCAGCAGCTGCTGGAGGGTTCGGCGGATCCGCACGAGGTGCTGCGCGTGATGGGCCCGCGTCAGGTGCAGGTCCACCTGGTCCACGAGGTCCAGGAGGTGTACCGGTCGCAGGGTGTGTCCATCCACGACAAGCACATCGAGGTCATCGTCCGCCAGATGCTGCGTCGCGTCACGATCATCGACTCGGGTGCGACGGAGTTCCTGCCCGGTTCGCTGGTCGAGCGCGCCGAGTTCGAGGCCTCGAACCGTCGCGTGGTGGCCGAGGGCGGCGAGCCCGCCTCGGGTCGCCCGGTCCTGATGGGTATCACCAAGGCCTCGCTGGCCACCGACTCGTGGCTGTCGGCGGCGTCCTTCCAGGAAACGACTCGTGTCTTGACGGACGCGGCCATCAACTGCCGCTCCGACAAGCTGATCGGCCTGAAGGAAAACGTCATCATCGGCAAGCTGATCCCGGCCGGTACCGGCATCAACCGCTACCGCAACATCCAGGTCCAGCCCACCGAGGAGGCCCGCGCCGCCGCCTACGCCGTCCCGTCCTACGACGACACCTACTACACCCCGGACGGCTTCGGCCAGACAACCGGTGCAGCGGTGCCACTGGACGACTACGGCTTCAGCGACTACCGGTAATCGGTAGGTAGCCAACCACTTTCGGCCCTCGCTCCGAGCTTCGGAGCGGGGGCCGAAGTGCTTCTATGGAGTGTCGCCTTCTGGCAGGTTGTCGGTGCCCGTAGCTAGAGTCCTACTGCCGGGGCGGTCCCGCCGTCGGCGCCGATACATAGGGGGATCAACGGATGAACGACGCAACACACGAAAACCGTTTGCGCGGGCTCGAGACCTTCGCCCAGACCACCGCAGTCGACATCGCCGACATCAAGACCACACTCGGCCAGCACACGCAGATGTTGGGGCAGCACACGGAGATGCTGGGCCACCACACGGAGATGCTGGGCCAGCACACGGAAATGCTGGAGCAGCACACGGAGATGCTGATCGAACTCAAACAGGTCGGCGATGCTCGGCATGCGGCGGCGATGGGCAAGCTAGCCGAACTCGAGCAGGTCGGCGATGCTCGGCATGCGGCGACGATGGGCAAGCTAGCCGAACTCGAGCAGGTCGGCGATGCTCGGCATGCGGCGACGATGGGCAAGCTAGCCGAACTCGAGCGGATCGGCGACGCACGTCATACGGCGACAACGACCATGCTTCAAGCGGTGCTCGACAGACTGTCCTGAGGTCGGTCGAATGCTCTCGGCCCCTGCGCTGACCGGGCGTAGGGGCCTGGGCATAGGCGGAGTGTGAGCTCGGCGGCTGTTCATTCTTGCGTCACTGGGGTGTGGATGATGTGCGGCAGGATGGGAGCATGCGCCGAGGGCATGGGACAGGTGTGGTGGCGTTGGTGGTGGCGGGGGTTGTGGCCGCCGGGGTGATCCCTGCGGCGGCGGATGGAGTGCGGCAGTTCGATCTGCAGGCGCATCGGGGTGGGTTGGCGTTGGTG
This sequence comes from Nocardia transvalensis, assembly GCF_015477765.1. GTDB lineage: Bacteria > Actinomycetota > Actinomycetes > Mycobacteriales > Mycobacteriaceae > Nocardia > Nocardia transvalensis_A. The sequence goes on from NZ_JADLQQ010000006.1 coordinate 5,763, forward strand.
GTTGAGAATACGTTGGCTGCCTTTGCTAATGCGGTGGAGGTTGGGGTGAGCACATTGGAGTTGGATGTGCAGATCACCGGCGATGGGTATGCGGTGGTTACTCATGATCGGGATCCGAGTCCGGCCAAGTGTGTGGATACGGCACCGGCGTTTCCTGGCGATCCGAAGTTTCCGTATGTCCCTGGCGCGACCTATATTCGGGATCTGACGCTGGCGCAGGTGCGCACTATCGACTGTGGTTCCAAACAATTGGACGGATACCCCGAGCAGCGGACTGTGCCTGGAGCGCGAATGCCGCTGCTGTCGGAGGTTTTCGATCTGGTGCGCGAATACCGGGCCGACGGGGTGATGTTGAATATCGAAACCAAGGTCGAGGCCGGGGCTCCCGAACAGACCGCTCCCCGTGAGCAATTCGTGGACGTGGTCGCCTCTGAAGTGCGTCGAGCGGGGATGGAACACCGCGTCACCATCCAGAGTTTCGACTGGGGTGCCTTGATGCGCATGCGGGAGGTGGCTCCCGAACTCCCGATCGTCGCCCTCACCAATGGCCAACAGTTCCTCCGCGCAGGCGAACCCGGACCCTCTCCCTGGCTGGGCGGAATAGACATCGACGACTTCCCTGGCACCTTGCAGGAGAAGTACGTCGCCGCAGCCGCATCCTTCGGCGCCGACGCCGTATCCCCCGTGCACGGCGATCCCCAGAACGCAACCGTCGACACCCCCGGCTACCGCCCGTTCACCACGCCCGAGCTGGTCCGAGCCGCACACGCTCGCGGGATGCGCGTGGTGCCGTGGACGATCGACGACCGCCCGACGATGACCACCCTGCTGGACCTCGGCGTAGACGGCATGATCACCAACCGTCCGGACCTGCTCCGCACGGTCCTCTCCGATCGCGGCTGCCCACTCCCGCCCGCCTACCGACGCCCGTGACCGGCGCCCCACGCGGCTCGGTTACCGGGTCTGTTCGCCTAGGCGGACGGTTACGACGCCGATGAGAATCAGTGCGCCGCCGAGCAGTTGGATGGGCCTGGGCGTTTCGCCCAGCAGCATCCACGCGAAAAGTATGGCGGCAAGGACCTCGGTCAGCGCGACGAACGAGGCCAGGCGCGAGCCGAGCAATCGCGTGGCGGCGATGCCGGAGACGTAGGCGAGCGCGGCGGTGACGACCCCGAGGGCGAGCAGCGGCGGCCACCACGATGTGGTGAAACCGGCGAAGACGACCGGCCGCGCCGTGACCCGCAGCGGCACGATACCGACGAAGCCGGCCAGCAGAATGGTCAGACCGCCGAGCAGCAGGCCGCCCGTGGCGAGCACCGTACCGGGAACGGTATCCGTGCCGCGGGCCGAAAGCAGGAAATACGTTGCCGCGCCGAGCATCGCGGCGACGGCCCAGGCGATGCCGATGCCGCTCGTGCTGACCCCGGAGAGCAGATCCAGGACCAGAAACAGGCCCGCGATTCCCAGCACCGCGCCGAGAATCGTTGCGCTGGTGGGTCGTTGGCCGTGGCATAGCCAGAGCCAGCCCACTACCGCGATGGGGGCGGTGTATTCGATCAACAGGGCCGCGCCGACCGTCATGTGCGCGACCGCATTGAAGTACGCCAATTGAGTGCCCGCAACGGCGGCCAGGCCGTAGGCGACGATCAGGGGAGCATTGCGGCGCAACAGGTCCCAGTCTCCGCGCAGTTGTCGCAGCGCTATCGGCAGCAGTACGACACCGCCGAGCAGCACGCGCACGGCGACGACGGCGGCGGGACTCCAGCCCGCATTCATCAGGCCGCGTGCCAGCGCGCCGGACAGGCCGAAGGACGATGCCGACAGCAGGGCGAAGAGCAGGCCGGTGCGCAGCCGGCTCGGTGTCGAGATGTCATGAGTCATCGTCCCCATGACCCATGACGCTAAGCGGTTGGGGGTAATATGTCAATATGTCTTTTGCTCATGACACGGTTGCGGCGCTGGCCGCGGCGGTCGAGCTGGTCAATTCGGCGGAAGAGCCGGATGCCATCACCGAGATCGCGCAGCTGGACGAGTTTTTCGTCAGGCATGGCTACACCGGCGCACGCGCCCGCGACGCCGAGGAGTTGACGGCCGTGCGTGCCTTGCGCGCGCCCCTGCGCCGGCTTCTCACCAGCGACCGCGACAGCGCGGTCGGGCTGGTGAACGAGATTCTCGCCGAGCATCGGGCGGTGCCCCAACTGGTCCGGCACGACGACCTCGACTACCACGTCCACGCGGTCCCGTCCGACGCTCCGCTGCCCGTCCGCATCGCGGTGGAAACCGCCATGGCCATGATCGACCTGATCCGGGAGGACGAACTGAGCCGCCTGTCGATCTGCGCCGACGAATCCTGCGAGGGCATCGTCCTGGACATGTCCCGCAACCGCTCCCGCCGCTACTGCAGCATCGCCTGCGGCAACCGCAACGCCGTCGCCGCCTACCGGGCTCGCCGCAGGTGAGCGTCACCTGCGAAATCGAGTTGAGCCGGGCCCGGAGGCCGGTGTTAGGGTAGCGGTCATGTTCTCCCCGGAGGCTTCCAGACGCTAGCCGTCGGGTGCGTTGCACCCTGACGGCCTTCGAGCGTGACAACCCTTGCCACCGAATGACTTCGGTGTCGTTGTGCTGCCGTCGGCTGTCGGTCCTCCTGCCCCTGGCCTTGTGCCGGGCGGTAAGTCCTTGCTGTACGAAGCTTTCGGAGAGATATGCCAGTCGTGGTATTCGTCCTGGCTGCTGCGGTTTTCGCGCAGGGGACGTCGGAATTCATGTTCTCGGGCCTGCTTGCACCCATTGCCGCCGATATCGGTGTGTCGATCGGTGCGGCGGGCCTGCTGACCTCGTTGTTCGCCCTCGGAATGATCATCGGCGCACCGCTGATGGCAATGACTGCGGGCCGCTGGTCGACGCGCCGGGCGCTGGCCGGGTTTCTGCTGGCCTTTCTCGCTGCGCACGTCATAGGGGCGTGCACAACGTCATTCGCGATACTGCTGATCACCCGCGCGGTGGCCGCGATCGCCAATGCCGGATTTCTCGCCGTCACACTCGCGGCGCTGCCCGCTCTGGTCGGGAACGCCCGGGTCGGCAGGGCAACCTCGAGCGTGCTGGCCGGGGTGACCCTGGCCTGCATCGTCGGCGTCCCCGCCGGCACGCTGCTCGGCCAGATCTGGGGCTGGCAGTCCGCGCTGTGGGCGGTCGTCGTGGTCGGATTGCCCGCGCTGGCCGCTACCTGGCGCCTCGTCCCGCCGACCGGATCGCCGGGTGGGGCCGAGTCGGCTCTCGACCCGCTCCGGCACGAGTGGCGCGCTCTGGGCGACCGTGCGGTGCGCACCGTCCTGTGCTGCGGGGCGTTGGTGAACGGTGCGACCTTCGCGGCCTTCACCTATCTCGGCGTTCTCGTCACCGATGCCGGGCATGCTGCGCCGCAGTGGATTCCGGTAGCTTTGGCGCTGTTCGGCATCGGCTCGTTCCTCGGCGTCACCGCGGCGGGTCGCTACGCCGACCGGTACGCCCACCCCATCGTCACCGTCGGTGCGGGAGCGCTCGTTCCGGTGTGGGTCGCCACGGCGTGTGCGGCCCGATGGCTGCCGAGCCTGCTCGCCATGACCCTCGTTGCGGGCGTTGTCTCGTTCGCGGTCGGATCCACGGTGATCGGCCTGATCGTCCGGACCGCTGCGGCCACCGCCCCGCGGCTCGGTGGAGCGATGGCGACCACCGCGTTCAATGTCGGTGCCGCCGTCGGTCCGGCGGCGGCGGGACTTGCGATCGGCGCGGCCGGTGCCGCGACGGCGGCCGTCTGGATCAGTGCCGTTCTGTCGTCCGTCGCGGCGGTGACGATCCTGCTCGCTCGGCGCAGGCAACGGCGCGAAGTGCACGACGGCACCGACCGTCCCGTGGACAACACCGTCCGCGCGGGGTATGAAAATTAGAACTTGTTTCAATTCCGACGGGAGTGGTGATGGACGACGCGGCGCTGGGTGACATGGTGATGGCCGGGTTCAAGAAGCTGGGCTTCATCCGGTTCGCGGGGATCGAGGGGGCGGACTATCGGGCCGGACGCAATGTGGTGACCATGGTGCCCAAGCCGGAACATCTCAACCACAACGGGGATCTGCACGCGGCGATGTTGTTCGGACTGGCGGAGACCGCGGCGATGGGGGCGTCGGTGTCCGGGATCGTCGACCTGATGGGGGAGACGTTCATCGTGGCCCGCGACGGCCGGATCGAATACCGGGCCCGTGCCAAGGGGGAGGCGGGTCCGTTCGCGGCTACCTCGGAATTGACTGCGGCGGAGGTCGATCGGATGCGCGCCGAGATTCGCGCGCGCAATCCGATCGAGCTCGCGGTGCCGGTCGATATTACCGACGGCACCGGAAAGACGGTCGCCGCGGCGACTTTCACCGCGGTAATACGCCCCCGGAGGCAATGAAGCTGTTCACCGACTGGAGCGCGGTGTCCAGGGCGGGCTGGCCGCCGCTGGCGTAAAGCCCTGCGGCGCCGCCGATCAGCCCGCCGAGCACGGTGGTGATCGGGACGGTGATGAAGTCCAGGACGAACAGGCCCGCGGGGAATCCGACCACGAATCCGATGGCCGCGCCGATCGCCGCGCCCGTTGCCACGGCGGGCAGGTTGGCCTGTACGACATCGAACAGCCTTTGCTGGGCGTCGATATCGCGCAGCGGTGTCGAGGTTTGGGCGGCCGGCGTCAGTGTCAGGCGCCGGCCCGCCTCCTCGATGGTGGGTGTGAGCTCGATGCGCTTACCGGCGATGTCGTAGCGCAACGGCACGCTCGCGATCATCTGTCCCGAATCATCTGTCACCGCAATGGATTCCGCATCCCACGTGGCCAGGAACCGCCCTGCCTGAAGAGTGCTCACCGCAGCCCTGCTGTCCGGGGTCAATCCCACCTGATACCCGACCCCGTGATCGGTGCCGTTCACCCCGAGCCCGGGCCGCTCGGCAGGCACCGGATCCGCCCCCGCCACACCCGCGGTCACCGTCGTCGCGCTCAGGCAGAGCACAGCTGTCGCAATGGCTTTCGTGATCCTCATCAACACTTCTCTCCCATAGCAATTTCGGACGAACCTACCGGCTGCCACCCGCCAGCAGAAGAGTTGCTGCACGGCGCATATGGGCAATGAGGCCCCGTCGCCCGGCCTGGCGGCCGGGCGACGGGGATGCGGAGTTGTGCGCGCGGGGAGGTGGAGATATTCCCTGTCGTGGGGGCTCTCCCTCAGGGCTCACCGCTCGCTGTCGAGCATTGCCATCTGTGCGGCGTCGTATCGGCCGCCCGCGACCTGGTCGGCGGGGACCGCGGATTCGATTGCCGCCAGTTCCTCGTCCGAGAGCTCGATCGCCAGGGCGCCGACCGCTTCCGTCCAGCGGTGGGGGCGGCGGGCGCCGATGATCGGGACGATGTCGGTGCCTCGGGCGAGGACCCACGCGATCGCCAGTTGGGCGACGGTGACGTCGTGCTGCTCGGCGATGGCTGCCAGCGCCTCGACCAGACGCAGGTTGGCGGTCAGGTTCTCGCCCTGGAAGCGGGGGCTGTGCGCGCGGAAATCGGTGGCCTCGAAGGCGGCGCCGCGGCGCAGCGAATCGCTGAGCAGGCCGCGCGACAGCACACCGTAGGCCGTGATGCCGATGCCGAGCTCGCGCGCGGTCGGCAGGATCTGCGCCTCGATACCGCGCGAGATCAGCGAGTACTCGATCTGCAGATCCGCGATCGGATGCACCGCAGCGGCCCGCCGCAGGGTCGGGGCACCCACCTCGGACAGGCCGATGTGCCGCACATATCCGGCCTCGACCAGCTCCGCGATGGCCCCGACGGTGTCCTCGATCGGCACGGCCGGATCCAGGCGGGCGGGCCGGTAGATGTCGATGTAGTCGACGCCCAGCCGTTGCAGCGAGTACGCGAGGAAATTGCGCACCGCCTCGGGCCGGGTGTCGACACCGCCGAAGCTGCCGTCCGGCCCGCGCAGGGCCCCGAACTTCACGCTGAGCAGATAGTCCTCGCGCTTGCGATCGGCGAGGGCGCGGTGAATAAGGGCCTCGTTGTGGCCCATCCCGTAGAAATCGCCGGTATCGATCAGATTCGCGCCCGAATCGAGGGCGGCGTGGATGGTGGCGACCGATTCGGCCTCGTCGGCCTGTCCGTACATGCCCGACATGCCCATCGCGCCGAGCCCGAGGCGGCTCACCTGCGGTCCGGCGGCTCCCAGCTGCACTTTCTCGATATTCGTCATACCTGGAATCCTGCGCCTCGCTCCCAGGATGCGGGAGAGATCGTTCATCGGGGGATCGGCGATCCCTGGCTGCGCGTCCGCCGCTGGAGCAGAGTGGGGGCATGGACCGCGACGAACTCGCCGATTTCCTGCGCCGCCGCCGCGAACAACTGCAGCCGTCGGAGGTGGGCCTGTTGCCGGGCAACCGCCGGCGCACTCCCGGCCTGCGCCGCGACGAGGTGGCCCTGCTCGCGGGCATGTCGACCGACTACTACACCCGCCTCGAACAGTCCCGGGGCCCGCGCCCGTCGGTCCAGGTGCTGAGTTCGCTGGCCCGCGCCCTGCGGCTGACCGACGACGAACGCGACCACCTCTACCACCTGTGCGGCCACCCCGCACCGGCCCGCGGCGGCGGCGACCGGCATGTCGGCCCCGGGCTGCTCTACCTGCTGAACACGCTCGACGACACTCCGGCCTGCGTGGTCTCGGATCTGGGCGAGATCCTGGTGCAGAACCGGATGCACATCATCCTGATGGGCGACGCCTCCGGCCATACCGGCCTGGACCGCTACCTGATGTGGCGGTGGTTCACCCACCCGCAGGAGCGCACCAAATTCCCCGACGCGGACTGGGACCGCCTGACCCGCAAACACGTTGCCGATCTGCGCGCCACGGCCGCCCGCCGCGCGGGCGACGCCGATGTCACCGAACTGGTCGCCCGGCTACGCGCCACCAGCCCCGAATTCGAGAGGTTGTGGACCGAACACGAAGTGGCCGTTCGGGTCACCGACGCCAAACGAGTCGACCACCCCCAGGTCGGCCTGCTGGACCTGGTCTGCGAAACCCTGCTCACCCCGAACGCGGCACAGAACCTGCTGGTCTACTACCCACGCCCGGGCACCGACGCCCAGGAGAAACTGGATCTGTTGCGAGTCATCGGCACCCAGTCCATGCCCACCGGTGAGATTCCGGCGAAGAGCGCGCCGGAATCGTGAAGGTGGCGTACCGCGGCCGACTCACCTCTGAATACCCTTGCCCACCACGTGCTCGTCGTATTCCGGGTGCTTGTCCAGCCAGCCCTTGATGAACGGGCAGCGCGCCACGATAACCCGCCCGCGCGCGACCGCATCCTCGATCGCGTCGTGTGCCAGCGCGCCGCCGAGGCCCTTCCCGCTGTATTCGGTGTCGACCTCGGTGTGGATGAAGACGGTGTCGCTGTCGCGTTCCCGGTATTCGGCGAAGCCGGCCAGCTTGTCCCCGTACCACACCTCGTAGCGGTGTTGGGCGTCGTTGCGGACGACGGCTGCGGTCACAGCCTGCTCGGTCATGGTTCAGTTCTCCTTCCGCGCCCGCACCGGATGCCTGCTCATGATCGACACGCGATTGAATGCACCGATGGTCGTCGCAACCCAGATGACGACGGATACCTGCTCATCCGACATGTGTTGTCGCGCAAGAGCATACTCACGCTCCGGCCGCCACCGCGGTGCGGACCGCGAGCGCCACCCTGTTGAGGGCGTGGAACGGCTCGGGGCTCTGCTCATCGATCCAGACGCGGGCATCGGGGAGAGATGTTTGCATAGCGGACGCATCGTAACCGGGCTCCGATGCTCCTGTGGCGCAAGTAATTCAGTGCTCGCCGCGTAGCCGCCGGATAACCTCGCTCAAACCATCGGCGATGGCGCTGAGTTGCTCGGCGGTCAGGACATCGAGGAACATCTCGCGCACGGCGGCGGCATGTCCGGGGGCCGCCTGATCCAGCCGGTGCCGTCCGGCCTCGGTCAGCACCGCATACACCGCGCGCATATCGGTGGTGCAGGACCGCCGGCGCACCAATCCGGCCTGTTGCAGCCGATCGATCTGATAGGTGAGTTTGCTCTTGGAGTTGAGCAGCGTCGCGGCCAGCTCGCTCATGCGCAGCTCGTGTTCGGGCGCGGCCGCCAGCCGGGCCAGGATCTCGTACTGCAGGTGCGAGAGTCCGGCATCGCGTTCCAGTCGCCGGTCCAGTCGCCGGCTCAGCAGATTCGCGGACGCCAGGTAGGCCAGCCAGGCGCGCTGTTCCTTGTCGTTCAGCTCCTTTTCGTTCAGCCGGCGCGGAACGCTCATGATGCGAGGCTACCGTCCGTTGTTCTGAATGGAATAACTTTACGATTCACTGGGTTCAAATTTGAACCATGTGACCCGGACAACGGAGCAGCCATGACACAGACGGCCGCGGTGCGTACCCGCGTGCGCATTCCGCTCAGCTTCGGCGACGGCTACTCGACCGCTGCCGAGGCTGTCACCTTCGACGGACTCGCCGACGGCAAGGAACATCTCGCCCTGATCCTGGGCGAGTGGTCCCTCGGGTCCACGCCGCTGGTGCGGCTGCATTCGGAATGCCTGACCGGGGACGTCTTCGGATCGGCCCGCTGCGACTGCGGCCCGCAACTGCGCGAGTCGGTCGAGCGCATCACCGAGGCCGGCGGCGTGCTGCTGTATCTGCGTCAGGAGGGCCGCGACATCGGCCTGTACAACAAGCTCGACGCCTACGCCCTGCAGGATGTGGGCCTGGACACCTATCAGGCCAATACCGCCCTGGGCCTGCCCGAGGACGGGCGCGACTACGGCGCGGCCGCGCAGATGCTGACCGCGCTCGGCATCACCGAAATCGACCTGCTCACCAACAATCCGGACAAGCCGCGCCAGCTGCGCGCCTTCGGCGTCGCCGTGCGCGCCACGATGCCGACCGGTGTCCACGCCACCGCGAGCAACCTGCGCTATCTGCGGGCCAAGGCCGAGCACACCGGCCACACCATCCGGTTGATCGGCTGAGTGTCAGTCCCCGAGCGAGCGAACGGCGGTGGCCGCGTCGGCGTGGAAGGGCAGGTGGACCAGTTCGGCCGCCCGGCGAATGGGACTGCCCGGCGCCAGAACCAGCACCACCGCATCGTCGGCGAGCAGCCGGTCCAGCGCGGCGAATCCCGCGCTGTCGAGATATCCGAGGTGGCTCAGTTCCAGCACCAGCGGCCGCGGGCCCGGCAGTGCGGCAACCGATTCGGCGAAGTCGTGGGCGTTGGTGACGTCGACCTCGCCGCTGACGGCCACGTGCGGTGGCGCGGCGCCGAGCCGGTCGGTATGTAGTTCGAAGGCGGCTCGGGTCATCTGTGAACTCCGTTCGCCGGGGACGAGGATGCGGGTGGATCGTCGAACCGCAGGGTGATCCGGGTTCCCCGGGCCGTCCTGACGGTGTCGACGTGATCGGCGAGTCCATTGATGAGTGTGAGCCCGCGGCCGCGTTGCGCGTTGCGGTGACTCGCCGACGAATCACGCCACCAGCGACCGGAGTCGCCGATGGTGACGGTGATGCCATCGAGGTGCCGGAACGCCTCGATCGAGACGGTGGCCTGCCGATCCGAGTGAGCGTGTTCGATCGCATTGGTGACCGCCTCGCCCACGGCCAGCAAAATGTCGTGCTGCCGGTGCGTTTCGTACCCGATGGTGCTCAGCCACTGCCGCAGCCGATCTCGGACCTGCGGGACCTGCGCCGGTTCGGCGGGGAAGGCGGTGGCGAGGCTGTGCTGAGTGGAGTGGGTGGTGCGGACCGCGAGCAGCGCCACGTCATCGGTGTAGCCGCCGGGCGGGGCCATGCGGTCGAGCAGTTCGGCGCAGACCGCACCGACCGGCAGATGTGAACAGGAGGCCACGGCCTCGCGCAGCCGCTCGAAGCCCTCGTCGAGGGTTTCGTCCGGGCGCTCGATCAGGCCGTCGGTGTAGAGCAGGACGAGACTTCCCGGAGGCAGCCGGGCGTGCCCGGCGGGCTCGGCTCCGCAACCACGCCAGGCCGCCAGCGGGGGACGGCGGCCCGCGGCGAGGAAATTCGCGCTGCCGTCCGGCGTGAGCAGCAGCGGGTACGGATGACCGGCGCCGATGTAATCGATCGAACCCGCCTGCGAATCCAGGACCGCGTAGGTGACGGTGGCGCAGCGGGCACCGGAGACGGTGGCCGCGTAGCGGTCCAGCGTGTCGAGGACGGTGGCCGGATCGGCGGCGGTCAGGGCGGTGGCGGCCAGTGCCGCCCGCAGCCTGCTCATCACGATCGCGGCGGGCAGCCCGTGCCCGACGACGTCGCCCACCGAGATCCCGAGCCGTCCCGGCTGGTCCAGCGGCGTCACCAGATACCAATCGCCGCCCACGCGCATGGCCTCACCGGCCGGTTGGTACACCGCCGAGACGACCGCGCTGGTCGAGCGGCGGTCCAGATCGAGCAGGTGCTCTTGGAAGGACACGGCGATGCGGTGTTCGCGCGCCAGCACCTGGACGCGGGTCAGGGCCGTCTCGGTCATCTCGGCCGTTCGGGCGAGGATGTCGAGATCGGTGTGGCCGAAGGGCCGGGCGTCCGACCACAGCAGTGTGAGGGCGCCGAAGACCCGGTTCGCCCCGTCGCGCAGCGGGTGGATCACCAGTGCCCGCAGGTAATGAGAGGTGTCCTCGGCGAAGCGGCGATATCGGGAGTCGAGGGTTGCGAGGTCGGTGACGATCGAGGGCCGGCCGGTCCGGATGACGTCCACGACCGGCACGGGCGCGTCCAGATCCAACAGGTGGTAGCGGTCGCGCAGTTCGGTGGGGACCGCGCCCGCGTATTCGATACGGATCCGGTCGGTTTCGCTGTCGAGTACCGCGATCGCCGCCGCGGCGGCATGGGCGGAACCGATCGGGGAGTCCAGCAGCGCGGCGAGGATTCCGGCGACGGTATCGGTCGCCTGCAGGGCGGCGTCGAGCTGGGCCAGCGCCGTCTCGCGCAGGACGTCCGCGTCGCGGCGGCGGCGACCGGCTCGTTCGCGGGCGGCCGCGGCCAGCCGGGCCGCCACTCGATCGATCAACTCCTGAGAGGCGAACGGTTTGGGCAGATAGTCGTCGGCGCCGTGGGCGAAACCCTCACTGGCCGACTCGCTTCCGGCACGGGCCGACAGCATCAGCACCGGAATCGACGCCGACACCGGATCGGCACGCAGCGCGGTGACGAATTCGAATCCGGTCAGCCCGGGCATCATCACATCGGTGACGATGACGTCGGGGCGGCGTTCGCGCACGGCCCGCAGCGCGGATTCGCCGTCGGCGGCCAGCAGCGTATCCCAGCGCGTCGACAGGATCCGGTCCAGGTGATGGCGCATATCGGCGTTGTCGTCGGCGATCAGGACGAGCGCCCGGTTGTCCCCGTCGCCGGATATCGGGTGCCCGCTCGACTCGGAGGCCGGAACCAGCCATTGACCGGCCTCGGTGACGTACGGATTGTTGCGGTCGACCGGTGCGGGCGAGTGGTGAACCGGCACGGCGGCCAGCGAATTCGGCAGCCGGATGGTCACCGTGGTGCCACGGTCGAGTTCGCTGTCGATTTCGATCCTGCCGTGCTGCAATTCGACCAGGCCGCGCACCAGCGCCAGTCCGATACCGGTGCCCTCCACGCTGCGGCCGTGGGCATTGTCGGCACGGTAGAACCGGTGGAACAGCCGATCCAGATCCCGGCGCGCGATACCGATCCCGGTGTCCTGCACGGTGATTCGGCAGCCGTCGGCCTCCGACCGCACCCGGACCCGGATCGAGCCGTGGAAGGTGAATTTCACCGCATTGGACAGCAGGTTCAGCACGATCGTCTCCCACATGGCGGTGTCGATATCCGCCAGTGCGGGATGACAATCCAGGATCAACTCGAGCCCCGCGCGCTGGCACAGCTCGCTGAATGAGGAGGCGATGTGCGCCGTCAGCGCGCCCACATCGGTACACACCGGCCGGGCGGTCGCGCGCCCGGCCTCGATCCGGGAGAAATCGAGCAGCGAATCCACCAGGCGCAGCAGCCGACCGGCGTTGCGCCGGGCGGTACTCAGCCGCTCGGCCAGCACCGGATCGTCGTCCACCTCGGCCAGTGCGTCGTCGAGCGGGCCGAGCAGCAGCGTCAGCGGCGTCCGGAATTCGTGGCTGACATTGGTGAGGAAGGTGGTTTTGGCGCGATCGAGTTCGGCGAGTGCGTCGGCGCGATGACGTTGCTGTTCATAGGAGACCGCGGCGGCGAAGGCCGACGACAGCTGGTCGGCGAGCAGCCGGCAGAAGCCGCGATACTGGGCGTCGAGCGGGCGCCGGGGGCTGGTGCCGATCACCACCGCGCCGATCACCGCCCCGTCGCCCAGCGGCAGGACGAGTGCCTGCTCCGGGCAGTTGTGCGGGAGAACCTCGGTGATGCGCGGGATCACCGCGGGCAGGTCCTCGATCGTCGCCACGGTCGAGCGCGACCACTGCGCCGGATCCCAGGCCGTCAGTTGGGCAACCGATTCCGGGAGCAGAGCCCGCACCGCGGGGGTCGCTCCGCGCAGCGTGATGTCGTGCGAGTGCGGATCCTCGACGTAGACGGCGATGAACGGCAGGTCGGCCGACTGCTGGGCACAGACCGTCACCGCGGCCTGCACGGCGTCGTCGACGGCGCGCGTGTCCATCACCGCGCTGGCGACCGCGTTGAGCGCGTGCAGGCGGCGCTCGCTCAACACCCGTTCGGTGGTTTCGGCGACCGCGCAGAAGATCCCGTACACCGCGCCGTCACTGTGGATCAGCGGGCTGTAGCTGAAGGTGAAGTACCGCTCCTCGGGGCGGCCCGCGGTCTGCACCGGCAGCATCAGATCGTTCGACCAGGTGGCCTGGCCGGTGGCGATGACACCGGCGATCATCGGCTGGATCGAATCCCAGATGTCCCACCACACCTCGCCCGCACTCTTACCGAGCGCTTCGGGGTGTTTGTCGCCGAGGATGGGGAGGTAGGCGTCGTTGTAGATCTGATAGAGCTCGGCCGCTCCGATCCAGAGCACGATCGGGAACTTCGAGGTGAGCGCCGCGGCCACGATCGAACGCAATTCTGTCGGCCAGGTGTGCAGGGATCCCAGCGGATGTGTCGACCAGTCGAAAGCGCCGAAGCGGCGGCCCATTTCACCGCCCAGGGCGAGCGCGGCGGCCAGGTCGGCGGGTATCGCCGGACCGTCGCGGTGCGCCCCTGCCGCGCTCATGGCTGCTTCTCGGGGTCCTCGGTTCGCAGCGCCTGCTCGAGTGTGGGGAACACCGACAGCACACTGTCCAGGTTCGTCACCTGGATCGGGCGTACCACCCGGGGAGTGTCGGCCACCAGCCGTACCGTCGTTCCCGTGGCCAGGCCCTGCTCGTGGCACTCCAGTGCGGCGTTGAGGCCTGCACTGCCGAAATAGGTCACCTCCTGCAGGTCGACCACCAGCAGGCGGCTCGGGTGCGCCGAGGCGAGTTCCAGCGCTGTCGTCAGCCGCTCGGCGAGAATCCGGACGGTGCTGATGTCCACGTCACCGACGGCGCGCACGATCACCGCATCGTCGCCGACCTCGTGGTCGACCGTCAAACGTCTCACCTGGACCCGCCTCGGTCTTCGAATTGTTCGTTGCCGTGTAAAAGATTACGGGCGACCCGTGGACTACGCCCGTTTCACCTGGTCGCCGTTGCCCGGCTCGGTGGGTATCCGCTCGTGCACGGTCAGCAGCAGGTGGTCGAAGCGGCTCTGCACCGTCGGTGGGGCGGGCGGCAGGGAGTCCAGTTCGGCGATCAGCCGCGCCGCCAGGGCGCGGAGTTTCGTATTGGTCTCCTGGGAGCGCCAGCGTAGGATCCGGAAGGCCTGATCGGCATTGATCCGGTAGATCCGCATCAGCACCCCCTTGGCCTGTTCGATGACGGCGCGCGCCTCGAACAGTTCGGGCAGGGTCTCGTCGAGGATCTCCTGGCGTTCTTCGGCCAGGGTGTCGGTGACGTCGATGTAGTAGCCGGAGGTCCCCACCACCGCGCCGGATTCGTCGAACATCCGGTCGGCGACCACGATCACGTTGTGGATGGTGCCGTTGGTATCGATGAAGCGGTGTCGGCTGGAGAACGACTCACCGGAGTGCAGGGCGTAGTCGAGGAGGTCCTGGACGTGGGCCCGGTCGGCGGGATGTTTGTGCGACAGCAGTAGTTCGGTGGTGGGTACCACCGAGCCCGGCTCGTAGCCGTGCATCCGCGCCAGCTCGTCTGACCATTCCCAGCGTTGACCGACGAACCAGAAGCGGAATGCGCCGACGTCAGGACGGTTTTCGCCGTCGCGGGCGTCCTGGTCGGCGTCTGGTGTCTCTGCGGGCCCCTGCACTACTGGAGTATCCCACTCGCGCAAAGTCGTTAGGAGCCGAGGCATCAAAATTCGGGGTCGAGCATTGACTTTCGGCACTACCGGGTGGTAGGTGCTAGCAGTCCTGGTTCGGGATCGCCAGCCCGGATTTCCGGTGCCGGAGTCGTTTCGCTCGGAATGCCTTGCAGCGCGGCGGTTCTCGCTTCGTAGAGGGTGATCTTGCGGTCCAGGACGGTCAGGGTCTGCTGCAGTTCCTCGATGCGGTCCAGGACCTCCGCGCGGGTCTTGCGGAACATCTCGAGCCGCTGCGGCGTGGTGGCGTCACCGGCGCGCACCAATTCGGCGTAGTGCAGCATGTCGGCCACCGACATGCCGGTGCAGCGCAACTTGCCGATCAGATCCAGCCAGTTCAGATCGCGGTCGCTGAAGCGGCGCTTGCCCGCGGCGTCGCGGCCGACGTAGTTCATCAGCCCGATCCGCTCGTACCAGCGCAGCGTGTCCCGGCTGAGCCCGGACTTCTCGGCCACCTCGCCGATCGAATAGCGGGGTCGCTCGTAGAGGTCCTGGTCACCGTCGGTATCCGAGATGGTCACACTCATCGGTTTCGCCCCTTCCGCCACAACTTCTCCCACCGTACCCACCTGGAGTGCACTCCAAGCAAGCCCGATCGGCGGAAAACGGCCGGGCCGTGCGGCCGCGGCGGGCCTACTCTGAATGCATGGCCAAAGAGATCGATCGGCTCAGGGCGCGTTCGGCCCTGGAGACGGTCAAGGAAAGCCCGGTGATCGCCGCCATCGCAGCGGTTCCGGTCCTCATCGTGCTGGGCGTCGTCTGGTGGCTGACCAACTGGTTCGTGGCGCTACTGGTCCTGGTCCTGCTCGGCGTCGTCGTGGTCGTCCGCGGCCGCCTCGTGCGGTAGGACTAGCGCGGTACGTGGAACCGGACCAGGTCGCCGGTGCCCGGGTCCGCGTCCGCCCACGGTCGGTCGAATTCCAGCACGGCCAGTGCCGAGGTGGGGAATTTGCGGCTGAGCTGTTCGGCCGGTGCCGAACCGCGGTTGGCCGCCAATTCCCAGGCGGTCCACGGCATCCCGGGGGCGTGCCCGATCAGCAGCAGCGTGTCCACGTCGGCGTCGGTGAGCTGGATCAGCTCGATCAGGGTGCGCGGGGACGCCTCGTAGATCGACGGCTCGAACACCACCGGCGCGGTGATGCCGGTCGCGGTCAGCGTCTCGCGGGTGCGAACCGCGGTCGAGCAGCGCACCGCGTCGATGGGCGGCTGCGTCGCGCGTAACCAGTCGCCGGCCAGCCCGGCCTCGCGGCGGCCGCGCGGTGCGAGCGGGCGCTCATGGTCGGCCACGCCCTCCGGATAACCGGATTTGCCGTGCCGCATCAGGATCAGGGTGCGCACCATGGGCACTACGGTAAGCCGCCGCCCGGCCCGACTCGTCGCTGCGGCGCGCCCCCATATCGGAGACGCAGCTCACTCTCGAGGCACACTGAAGGAGGCGTCACATCATCGGCTCGCGGGTCATGGCTGTGACGCATGCCCTGTCCCACCGGGGTGGGGTATCCCCGTGATGTTTCGAGGATCTGCGAGATATGGCCTACGTGATCACGCAGCGTTGTTGCAACGACGCCAGCTGCGTACCCGAGTGCCCGGTCGATTGCATTCGTCCCACTCCCGAGCAACCCGAGTTCGCGACGACCGAACAGCTCTACATCGACCCCGACACCTGCATCGACTGCGGTGCGTGTGTGGATGCCTGCCCGGTGGAGGCCATCTTCTCCGAGGACGATCTCACGGCTTCCCTGGCGCGGTTCCGCGATATCAACGCCACGTATTTCGAGCGGCACCCGCTGGAGTCGAACTTCGATCCGCTGGTCACCCCGGCCCGCCCGCCCAAGG
Source organism: Nocardia transvalensis (assembly GCF_015477765.1). Lineage (GTDB taxonomy): Bacteria > Actinomycetota > Actinomycetes > Mycobacteriales > Mycobacteriaceae > Nocardia > Nocardia transvalensis_A. The sequence goes on from NZ_JADLQQ010000006.1 coordinate 22,029, forward strand.
AACTGGGCACCCTGCGGGTGGCGATCGTCGGCGCCGGCCCGGCCGCCTGCTATGCGGCCGACGAACTGCTGCGGCGCGCCGATGTGGAGGTGGAGATGTTCGACCGGCTGCCCACCCCGTGGGGGCTGGTCCGCGCCGGTGTCGCGCCCGATCATCCGGGGACCAAGACGGTGTCGAACATGTTCGAGAGCGCCTTCCGGCGCGACACCCTGCAGTACCACCTGAATGTCGAGGTCGGTAAGCATATTTCGCACGAGGAGCTGCTGGCCCACCATCACGCCGTGATCTATGCGGTGGGCGCCTCGACCGACCGGCGGCTGGGGGTGCCGGGGGAGGATCTGCCCGGCAGTCACTCCGCGACCGAGTTCGTGGCCTGGTACAACGGGCATCCGGACTATGCGGAGCGCACCTTCGACCTGTCGGGCGAGCGGGCGGTGATCGTCGGCAACGGCAATGTCGCCCTCGACGTGGCGCGCGTGCTGACCCTGGATCCGGACGAGCTGGCCAAGACCGATATCGCCGACTATGCCCTGGACGCCTTGCGCCAGAGCGCTATTCGTGAGGTCGTGGTCCTGGGGCGGCGCGGGCCGCTGCAGGCGGCGTACACCTCGCCGGAGTTCCTCGCGCTGGGCTATCTGCGGGGGGTCGACGTCGTGATCGATCCGGCCGAACTGGAGTTGGATCCGGAAAGCCGTGCGCTGCTGGACGATCCGGAGGTCGAGCCGTCGCTGCAGTTGAAATACCAGCTGGCCCGGGAGTATGCGGCCCAGGCGCCGAATCCGGGCAACAAGCGCATCGTGTTCCGCTATCTGGCCTCGCCGGCCGAGCTCACCGGTGGCGATCGGGTCGAGGGCGTCCGGTACGTGCACAACGAGCTGGTCTCGGAGAACGGCTCGCTGGTGGCGCGGGCGACCGACCGCACCGAGACGATCCCGGCCTCGCTGGTGCTGCGGTCCATCGGCTATCGGGGTCAGCCGGTCCCGGACCTGCCTTTCGACGAACGCACCGGCATCGTCCCGAACGAGGGCGGCCGCGTGGTCTCCGACGGCAATCCCCTCACAGGCGTCTACGTGACGGGCTGGATCAAGCGCGGCCCCCGCGGCGTGATCGGCTCCAACCGCACCGACGCCGCCGAAACCGTAGACCACGTCCTGGTCGACTTCACCTCCGGCAAACTCACCGCCCCCCAGGGCGACCGCACCGACCTGAAATCCCTCCTGACCCAACGCCAGCCGGACCTGGTAGACCGCGAGGGCTGGAAGGCGATCGACACCGCCGAACGCACCGCCGGCCGCTCCAGCGGCCGCCCCCGCGTCAAATACACCACCCGAGAAGACCTCCTCAAAGCCTCCCGCCCCTAACCCCAGCCGCACCCCGTACCTCCACCAGCCCAGCCGCACCCCTTGCTCGCATCCGCACCCTCTGCAGGGCCTGGAAGGGGTGCGGCTGTATGCGCGGGGTGCGGATGCGGGTCAGTTCGGCAGTGGGCCGATTCGGACTGCCGTCGTGGTGGTGCCGCCTACCACGAACCACAGGCGCAGCACGGGATGTCCGGTGCGATCACCCGGCTCGTAGCGGCTGCGCACGCTGATGTGCTGGCGCGCCAACACCGGGGCGATATATTCGATGACCGCGCGATGCGGGGCCGCCACCAGCTTCGGGAAGTCGACCAGGTAGTGCTCCACGGCCTGCCAGTAGGCGGCATTGTTGACGTGGTTGTACTGGTCGATGTCGGTGGCGCGCACGGGGAACGGCAGATCGGTGTCCGACTCGGCCGGGGTGGCGTCGGTCAGCCAGGGCCGCCAGCGCAGTCGTTGCTCGGTGGCGGTGCGGGCCAGATGCGCCAAACCCTCGTCGCTGATGCGGGTGGGCCGGTTGGTCGACTCGTTGATATTGATCCAGAAGCCCTCGGTCTCGATCAGACCGCCGTTCTCGCTGGTGATCCGCACCCGCATATTGGTCCAGCGGGTGGACATCGCCGAACACCACCGGCGCAACTCCACGCGGTCCGGCCACTGGATCGGCCGCACCACATCGATCACCGTGCGGCGGACGATCCAGCTCGGATCGGTGCGATGGAAGAATCCGGCGTGCAATTCCTCTTCCGCGATGTCCTGGAGATAGCGGGCCACGGCGTCGAACCGCAGCCGGTTGTACGGATCCACATCACCAGCCCGGACGGGCCACGCCGAGGCAAAGCCCATGCCCTCCTGGGGAAGCGGGGCGAGTGGCTGATCGAGTGACACTGGTGCTCCTCGCGCTGCACGGTGTGCTGCGTTCTCGTGCGTGCTGTTGTCACTGACTTTACGGGGCGTACGTCACACTGTGACGTCCAGTCGCCTCTACTCACCCGTAGTGAATGCCCGATTTGCCCGATCGCAACGGCCTCTCCCGAGCTGCGCTCACGGCCCTGTCGGTACTATCCCCCCGATGAGGTAGCGAGGGGAGGGACCACGGTGAAGCCGCTGGGGCCGCACGATCCGCATTGGGCGGGACGCCACCGGCTGATCGCGGTAATCGGCCAGGGCGCCATGGGGCGAGTACTACTCGGGCGCGCACCCGACGGCCGACTGGTCGCGGTGAAGATGATCCACCGCCATCTGGCCCAGAACCCCGAATTCCGAGCCCGGTTCCGCCTGGAAGTCCAAGCCTCGCAACGGGTGACCGGCGCCTATACGGCCGCCGTCATGGACGCCGACCCGGACGCCACCGATCCGTGGCTGGCCTCGATCTACGTACCCGGCCCGTCGCTGCGCGAGGCGGTGGACGGCTTCGGTCCGATTCCGCTCGGTGGGCTGCGGCTGCTCACCGCGGGCTTGGCGTCCGCTCTGCTGGAAATACACCGCGCGGGCATGATTCACCGCGACCTCAAACCGAGCAACGTGTTGCTCTCGGCCGGGGGCCCCCGCGTCATCGACTTCGGCATCGCCCGGGCGCTGGCCGCCGAGACCCAGCTGACCAGCGCCGGATCGCTGATCGGCTCCCCGGCCTTCATGTCACCCGAGCAGGCCGAGGGCCGCGAACTCACGACGGCCAGTGACGTTTTCGCCGTCGGCGCGATGCTGGTGCTGGCCGCGACCGGGCAGAGCCCATTCCTCGGCGCATCGACCCCGCAGACGCTCTACAACATCGTGCACAGCCGACCCGACACCTCCGGCGTCCCGGCGGTGCTGCGGCCGGTGGTCGATGCGTGTCTGTCCAAGCACCCTGCCTACCGGCCGACGCCGGTGCAGGTGTTGGAGTCGGTGGGGTCGATCTCGGCGCGTGCGGGGTGGCCCGCAGGCATTCAGTGGCGGATCGAGGACGGCCGGGCAGAGGCCGAGCGCTGCGTCCGGACCGACGGCCGCCCTCCCGAACTGCGCGCCCGCCGTCCGATTCGATGGATAGCGGCCGGCGCGGCGGCCGTCGCGGCTGCCGGTGGTGCGGCGGCGGTCGTGCTGACGAATGGCGGATCGGCCACCCCACCCGACCCGTTGGCGAACCGGACACTGTCGATGTCCGACGACCAATTGCGCCGGGTCGACACCTGCAAGCTGCTCGGCACCGACGTCGTCGGGTCGTTGGGGCAGCCGGTCCGGCCCGATTTCACGAACTCGTCGGTGTGCACGACGAAATTCGTCACCCCGGACGGGAAGCAACCGACGATGACCGTCGGCGTCGGGACCTCGGTCGCGTCCGCGAAGCCGACCTCGGACACCCTCGTCGGCAGCCCCGTGCTCGACACCACGACCGATCCCCGCTCGTGCGGACGGGCGATCCTGGCCCGCGAACATCCGAGGCTCGGTATCGACCTGAAAATCACCGATGCGGACGGTGATTCGTGCGAGTTGGCGATGGCGGGGCTGAAAAGCGTTGTCACCCGGTTGGTTACCGACCCTCCGGCCGCCGCGCTGCCCGGCCGCTCGGTCGTGGCCGCCGACCCGTGCGCCTCGGCCGACCCTGCCGCCGTCGCACAGGCGGTAGGTCCGGGAATTCAACCGACACAGACCGACATCCACACCTGCCGGTGGCAGGGGCCCGCACTGAGCATGCAGATCCGGATGATCGAGGCGAAACGCGTGGACACCGATCCCGAATACGAACTGTTCAGCCTCGGCGACGAGCTACAGCTGCTGCCGCACGACGGGGCTCGGCGGGTCGAATCCGACGGCACCTGCGCGAGCTATCTGACGGTGCAACCCACGGTCGCGGATCGCGCGGAAATGGCCGTCGTCACCGCACATCCGACCGGCCCCGCCGTCGGCAACGCCTGTGACATCAACAACGCGGTACTCACCACGGTCGTCAAGCGATTGGTGCTGTGATGGTCACACGATTGGCACCCGGCGACCCCTCTCGCATCGGACGGTACCGCGTGCTGGGGCAGCTCGGCGCGGGCGGAATGGGCCGCGTCCTCCTCGGCGTGGGACCGGACGGCCGCCTCGTCGCCATCAAGCAGGTGCACCCCCATCTGGTCGAGGAGACGGACTTCCTGCCGCGTTTTCGGCGCGAGGTGCAGACCTCGGCACGCGTCTCCGGCGCTTTCACCGCGGCGGTGGTCGATTCCGATGTCGACTCCGAATCGCCCTGGCTGGCCTCGGTTTTCGTGCCCGGATTGCCACTCGACCGCGCGGTGGAGCTGTCCGGCCCGCTCGCGCCCGGCCAGATCCGGACCCTCGCGGTCGGACTGGCCGCCGCACTGCAGGCAATTCACGGTGTCGGACTCATCCACCGAGATCTCAAGCCCGCCAACGTGATTCTCGCCGACGACGGTCCCAGAGTCATCGACTTCGGGATCGCCCGCGCCGTCGACGAACGCTCCGACCTGACCCACACCGGCTCGATCATCGGATCTCCGGCGTTCATGTCCCCGGAGCAGGCGCAGTCCGAACCCCTGACCCCGGCCAGCGACATCTTCTCACTCGGCGCGGTGCTCGCGATGGCGGCACTCGGCAAGAGTCCCTTCGCGGGCGGATCGATGCCTCTCACGCTGTACAACATCGTCCACACCGAACCAGACCTGAGCGGTCTGCCACCCGAGATCCGGGAGTTGGTCGAGCCGTGCTTGCACAAGGACCCGCATGCGCGTCCGACACCGGAACAGATCCTCGACTTCGTGGGACCGCTACCGCCGCGGCCCCGACCCTGGTCGGCCGCAATACATTCCGCGATCGCCGAGCAGTCACGGGAATTGGCGGCGCTGGTCTCGGACCCGGAGGCCACCCAGATTGCGGGTGTCGACGAGACGACCACGTCGCGACCGCTGGCCCTCGACTTCGAGGAGCGGCTGCTGCGGATCGCGGCCGCCTCCGAGGCAGACCGCGCCGATCGCCGTCGAAAGCGCTTCCTGGCAGTGGTTTCGGCTGCCGTCGTGATCCTCGTCGGAGCCCTGGTTGCGGGAGTCTCCGCCCTGTCCGGGGAGGGCGATAACGCTGCCACCGTGGCGAATCCGCTCGCCGGTCTCAACCTCACGAAGCTGCGCTCACTCGACGCGTGCGCACTGATGCGGCAGCCACTGGATCCATCGCTGGGGCCGTGGGCACGCCCGCCGACGTTGCCCGAATGGGGCACCTGCCAGGGCGAAGCCGGAGGCCATCAGTTCGAATTGGCTGTGAAGCGGATCGATGGGTATCGGGACACCGGCCGGACGGTGGACGGTGTCCCGATCTTCGAGGACATGGCAGCCGGAAACGACTCGTGCACACTGGCATTGCTGCCCGCGAAGACCGACCCGCAGTTCGGTATCACTCTCCGGGCGCAGGGTTCATCCGGCAAGGGAGTTGCCTGCGGCCACGCCAACAAGGCAATCACTCAACTCGCCCAACGGCTCTCGGCCGGGCCGCCGATGTTGCCTGATATCCGGCACTCGCTGGCCAGGCAGGACCCGTGCTCGCTGGTGGATAACATTACTACGAAGCTGAAAATCGGCGACAAAGTTCCGGGGCGGCCAGATCAGTTGCACTCTTGCAAATGGGTGGGTGGCAACACTGTAGTCGTTTTGCTGTCGCACGGAGCGTTACCGCAAAAGCTACCCAAGCCGATACCGATAGACATCGATCCTGCCCGCGTGGTTTATGTAGACGAGCAGGAATTGAATTCTACGTCGTGCACACGTCAGGCGCCGTACCGGATTCTCGACGACGGAACTGCTGAGCTGGTGACCGTTCGGGTGGACAACATGTTGAATCAGGCACTGCCCGGGATCAGATGCGTAAGCGCGCAATCGATCTTGTCATACATCATGCAGAATTTACCCGAGGTGAAATAATGGTGCTTCGGCGACGTTCATCGGCCGTTATAGGGGCTATTGCTGTGGCGACCGTGCTCCTGGCAGGTTGCTCATCCACGACGGCCGGTAATGGCCAGCCGGCCGAGATCGACGTGCGGACTCTCGAGACGGGCAACTTTCCGACCACCACTCCCCGATTGGAAACCCGACTCGACCGGACGGGGTATCTGAGGCTCGAGGCCGCTCGGATGGCTGCGGCGGTTCGTAGTCCCTATCTGGTCGATGCCAAGTATTCCGTGGGTGCTTCGGCCAGCACACACGTCGATTCGCGTTCGGTAGCACAATATCTGGACGTTTCTGCGGTGCCGATACTCACCAAGTACGGCTTCATAGTCGGGTTCTCCACCGCCTCCGCTGATGATGTCATGCCGCTCGACAAAGCCACGCGCAACACGCACGGGCGGGAAGGATTGGCCGTTACCGTACTCCGCTTTCCCGATGTGGCCTCGGCCAAGTCTGCTGCGATCGAGATCGATGGTGCGGATTTCGCTGCCCACTCGGAGAACGTGGCGGTTCGGCTGCCGAACTACCCGGGTTCCGTAGCTCATTGGCGGCCATCTGTCCCGACGTTGGGAAGTACTACCGCGCATGGGATTTACGTAGTAAGTATCCTGGCGGATTCTCGAGCGCCAGATTTGAGCAGGCTGGTCGAGATAACCCAGCATTATCTTGACGTGGAGCTGCCTGAACTGGACCGCTTCCTACCGACGCCGGTGGACATGTTGGAGGATCTGCCACGCGACCCTGACCGCCTTCTGGCTCGTACGCTACATAATTCAGGTGTCGTCCCACCACCTGATGGGCAAGGGGAGGTGGTGTACAGCCTGCCCGGCTATCTGAACTATATTCTCGATCAGGCCGGGCGGTACCCGGTACTGGAACGTGCAGGCGTGGACCGCGTCTCGGTAACCCCGACGGTTTTCGTCTTCCGTACCCGAGATGCCTCGGCCGCAGAGCGATTCGTCGGGGACTCGACCGCGCTGGGCGATCCAGCGACCCACTCGCCGGTGGATCCTCCAGAAGGGGTTCCAAGTTCTGTCTGTGTCCGAGACTTGACGGCCAGGGATGAGGGCGAATTCAGGTGCTTCGTCGCTTACGGACGGTATGCCGCGCTGGTTCTGGGGCACCGGTTGTGGGAGACCCAGCAGCGGGCAGCGGCTCAATATGCCTTGCTGGCCAATAGCCTCTGACCGTCAGTAACCCACGTACGGTTTGCCCTGTGCAACGGCCGCGACACCTGGCACATCCTGCAACGAGCCATACCGGTCGATCGCGTACCGGGTGGCGGCCACGATGTTGTCGACGGGGTTATAGATGTTGCGATGGCCATCAACGGCGTAGGAGTTGAATGTGCTGTCGATGGTCTGCATCAGTCCTTTCGACGAATGTCCAGCAGCCCAGTTGCTGTCCCATTTGTTTTCGATCAGTGGGTTGCCGGACGATTCGTGCTTGATGATCGTGGCGATCGCGTTCTCATCGATCATCTCAGGCGGATAGCCCATCTCGATCAGAATCCGCTTGGCCTCCGCAATCCACTGTGCGACATCGCCACTCGGCATCTCCTGCGGCGGTCCGCCACTGACCGGCCCGGAGAACGAGGTGCCGCCCGCGAAACTCGAGGCACCGCTCCCGCCGCCGTAGGACCCGCCGCCACCGCCTGCGCTGTAGTAACTGCTGGACCCACCCGAAGATGTCCCCCCACTCATGAGCTGCGACGCCCCTGCCCCATTCGACACCGGTGCCCCGGCAACCGGAACCTCCGGCGCGGCAACGGAACTGGGGGCGGTCGACGCCGGAGCCGGTGTCACCCCGCCCGCCCCGGTCACCGGATCGCCCATCCGGTTGTACGCCTGATCGACCTTCGCCTTCGCCTCGCCGACGGCTTTGGTCGCCGCCTCCGCGACGATCTCGGCCTGCTTCAGCGCATTGGTGATCGCGCTCTGGTGCTGGGCGGCTTTCAGATCCTCTTCGAGGCTCTTCGTCTGGACCTCGAGGGGATTCAGTGCGGGCGGGCTGTTCGGGTCGCTGGATGTGCCCTGGTTGTCCCAGTAGGCCTTTCGCGCCGTCGCCGTGACCACTCCGTTGTCGGCGACCTCGAATCCCTCGGTCGGCGGCGTCTGGTCCGAACCCGGATGCAGCGCCCGATTCCGTGCGTCGAGCACGGCCTGCCTGGCGTTGGTCAGGTTGTCGACCTGATCGGTCAGGGCCTTCTGCAGCGCGACCAGTGCCTGGCTCACCTCGGAGGCGCGCAGCTTCTCCACGGTCATGCGATCTTCGGCGGCCTTGGCGGCCTTACCTTCCCACCCGATTGTCGCCACACTGGTGACGCCTCCGGCGATGGCCGTGTCCAGGTCGGCGAACAGTTTCCCGACGGACGCACCGGCGGTGGCCAGTTGGGCCGGATCCCATTTCTCGACGTCGGAGATCGTGAGGGTCATTGGCGCAACCCGACCTTCGCGAGATCATCGGCGAACTGCTCGTCGGTCTGGATGAAAACCTTGCCCGCCTGCTCGATGCTGTCGGCCAGCGTCGTGAGCCGATCGCCGATGCGGCGCAACGCCTTGTCGACCGAATCCTTGGCCTGCTGGCACGTGGCGTCCCACGTGGTTCCGGGCAGCGCGGTGGCCGCATTCGCCAAGCCGGAGTTCAGTTTTGCGACGGTGCCCGCTTCGTCGCGGAGATTCTTCGCGAAGGTCACGAGCGTCCCCGGCTCGAGACGCACGGCGGGTGTGTCACCCATGAGTCCCCCTCATTTGCTCTCTTCAGCGGGCCCAAGCCTAACAAACGCGGCACCTGTGGACACCCGGTCGCGAAGAGCGGTTAACTTAGGCGCACAGCCCCGGACAGAGAGGTCGATATATGCGTGCAGCCCAGGTGAGCAAGCTCGAGGGACCGGAAGCCATCGAGATCGTCGATATTCCGGAGCCCGCGTCGCAGGCGGGTGCAGTGGTCATCGATGTGCATGCGGCGGGGGTGGCATTTCCGGATGTGCTGATGACGCGGGGGCTGTATCAGATGAAGCCCGAGTTGCCGTTCGTCGTGGGCGGCGAGGTGGCCGGGATCGTGCGCGAGGCACCCGAGGACGCGCATGTGCGGCCGGGTGATCGGGTGCTGGCGTTGACGCTGCTCGGCAATGCCATGGCCGAGGTGGCGGTGGCTCCCGTGCAGATGGTGTTCCGGCTGCCGGACAACATCTCCCTGGAGGCGGGCGCGGGCATCCTGTTCAACGACCTGACCGTGCATTTCTGCCTGCGCAACCGCGGTCGGCTCGCCGCGGGGGAGACCGTGCTGGTGCACGGTGCCGCGGGCGGTATCGGCACCTCGACGCTGCGGATGGCCGGCGCGCTCGGGGCGGGCCGGGTGATCGCCGTGGTGAGCACCGAGGAGAAGGCGGCGGTGGCACGGGCGAACGGCGCGACCAATGTGGTGCTCACCGACGGGTGGCTGGCTGCGGTCAAGGAACTGACCGGCGGGCGGGGCGTGGACATCGTGCTCGACCCGGTCGGCGGTGATCGTTTCACCGACAGCATTCGCTCGCTCGCCTCGGCGGGACGGCTGCTGGTGGTCGGCTTCACCGCGGGGGAGATCCCCATCGTCAAGGTGAATCGCCTGCTGCTGAAGAACGTCGAAGTGGTCGGCGCGGCCTGGGGCGAGTGGGTGCTGACGCATCCCGGCTACCTGCAGGAACAGTGGGCGGAGGTGGAACCGCTGCTGGCCGCGGGCAAGATCGCGCCCCCGCAGCCGGTGGTCTACCCGCTCGAGCAGGCCGCCGCGGCGGTCGCCTCCCTCGACAACCGGACGGCCACCGGCAAGGTCGTGGTCACCCTCCGCTGAACCCGTGCACCCACCGGTCGCAGGGACCTGGCAGCCGCACCCCGTGTACGCATCCGCACCCCTCGCAAGGCCCTGCAAAGGGTGCGGATGTCAGTAAGGGGTGCGGCTGTCTGCCAGGGCGAAAAGGCGGCGAGCACTGTCGGTGGCTCCGCATATGCTGCGACTCGTGCTGACTCCGCCCGCCGACCTACCGGACGACACCGTTGCCGCCGCCCTGCGCCACTGGGGCATCGAGCCCGTCTCGCTGGAGTATCGGCCGGTCGGTTTCGGCAGCCACCACTGGGCGGTGGCCGACCGCCGCGGCGAGCGCCGGTTCGTGACCGTCGACGAACTGGATCTGCGCCGCAAATCGCTCGATGATTCCCACACAGCTGCTTTCGAACGATTGTGCGCGGCCCTCACTACCGCTCGTGCACTGCGGGAGGCGGGGCTGGACTTCGTCGTCGCACCGATTCGTGGCCGCGACGGCACAGTCCTGGCACGGATCGGCGACCGCTTCGCACTGGCCTGCTACCCCCATCTCGAGGGGACGAGCTACGACTTCGGCACCTATCGGGACGAGGACCACCGCCGCGCGGTCTTCGACATGATCGTCGCGGTGCACACCACCCCAGGGTGCGAGCACGCGCAAGCCGACGATTTTGTTATCGCCCACCGGGACGAACTCACCCTCGCCCTCGCCGACAACCAGGTTCCGGACGCCGGGCCGTATGCCGCCCCGATGCGAGACCTCCTGCACGAGAAAGCGACCGCGATCCGTGCGGAACTGGCCCGATACGACGAACTCGCCGAACTCGCGCGCGCCGAACCGGAACGCGCGGTGCTCACCCACGGCGAACCGCATCCGGCCAATACGATGCGCATCGCCGAGGGCTGGCGGCTCATCGACTGGGATACCGCCCTGATCGCGCCCCCGGAACGCGATCTGTGGGACCTCGACCCCGATGACGGCTCGCTGCTGACCGCTTACGCGCAGGCGACCGGCACGACCCTGCGCCCCGAGCTGCTCGAGTTGTACCGCCGCCGTTGGGATCTCGCCGACGTGGCCGAATACGTCCACCGCTTCCGCCACCCGCACACCGGCTCCGAGGACGATGTCGAATCCTGGAAAGGGTTGCGACAGATCGTCTCCGACCTCGCCGACCGGACCTGACCCGCTCCACCCGAAAGGCCGCCCATGACCGCCGATCTCGTGCCCAACAGAGTGCTCAACCGCACCCTGCTGGCCCGCCAGCATCTGCTGCACCGCACCACGCTGTCGGTCGCCGAGATGTGCGAGCATCTGATCGGCCTGCAGGCACAGGACGTGCCGCCGCCGTTCGTCGGGTTGTGGAGTCGCATAGCCGATTTCGAGCCCGGCACCGTGTCCTCGGGCCTGACCGACCGCTCGCTGGTGCGAATCACGTTGATGCGAGGCACCATTCACATGGTCACGCCCGCGGACGCGCTGCGCATCGCCCCGCATATCCAGCCGGAGCTGGAAAAGGTCCCGTTCCGCAAGGGTTTCAACTACGGTGCCATGGTCGGCCTCGACCCGGAGGAGGTACGACGCCGCGGCGAACAGGTGCTGGGCGACGAGCCGATGCCCGCGGCCGAGCTGCGGGCGCGGGCGGCCGAGCTGTATCCCGACCGGGATCCGGGCGCGGTCGTGCAGACCTGGCTCTACCAACTGCCGGTCCTGCAGACCCCGCCGCGCGGGCTGTGGAAGAACAACAGCCGACCGGTGTGGTCGCGCATCGAACCGTGGCTGGGCGCCCCGCTCGACCCGTCGTATCCCCTGGAAGAGTTGGTGATTCGCTATCTGCGCGCCTTCGGCCCGGCCACCACGATGGACGTGCAGACCTGGTCGAAACTACTCGGCATCAAGGAGGCGATGGCGCGGCTCGGCGACCGCGTCCGCACCTACACCGATGAGCGCGGCCGCACCCTCTACGACGCCGCCGACGCCGAACTCGCCGATCCGGACCAGCCCGCGCCCGTGCGCTATCTGGGCTGGTACGACAACATCGTACTGTCGCACCAGGACCGCAGCCGGATCGTGCCCGACGCCGCCGCGCCTCCGCTGCAGTACCTGGCCACCCAGGTCTCGCCCATCCTGGTCGACGGCTATCTGTCCGGCATCTACAAGATCTTCACCGATCGCACCCGCGCCCGGCTGCGCATCGTCCCCGGACGCACGTGGTCGGCCGCCGAGCGCAAGGACGTGGAAGCGGAAGGCCTTGCACTGCTGGGCTTTCTGGAGGCCGACCGGGAGCCGAGCATCGAAATCCTGGCACCCGGCCAAAAGCTCGCCGGGTGACGAAGGGTGACCTCGCCGGGTGACGAAGGGCGACCTCGCCGGGTGACGACGGCTCAGGACCCCGCGTTGCGGTAGGCGGGGGCCTTGCTCGTCCCGGCCGGGGTCAGGGTGCGCAGCAGGGGCAGCGCGCGGTGCGCGACCACCGTCGACAGCACGATCACGCTGTGCGACCGCACCACCGCGGCGCTGCGGTCGATGCTCAGCAGCACCGTCTGCAGCCCGGCATGCGAGTCGGCGCCGATCCGGCACAGCACATCCCCCGATCCGGTGGTCGCGTACGCTTCCAGCACGCCGGGGATCGACTCCAGGTCCGCGGCGACCGCCTCCAGCGCGCCCTGGGCGATCTCCAAGGTCACGAAGGCTTGCACATCGAAGCCGGCCGCGGTGACATCGATGTGCGGATCATAGGAGGCGATGACCCCCGATTCCTCCATGCGGGCGATCCGCGACTGCACCGTCGCGCGGGCCACCCGGGTGCGACGGGACAGTTCGAGAATGCCCGCCTTCTGGTACTCGTGCATGGCCGTCAGGATCGCCAGGTCCAGTTCGTCAAGCTTCGCGGCAGTGCGCCCCATTGGTCCTCTTCCTCAGCTCGCGGTGATCTATTCAAATTGTCCAGCACACGGCCCGACTTGGTGACGTAATTCACCACGGTGTCTATCGAATTTCGGCGATATTGCTCAGTCTTGCGGTCCGGCGATTACCTAGGTGCATGACTACCGAGCACCTTCCCAGGGACACCCGGTCCGCAGCGCCCAGCGACGATGACCTGCGCCGCCTCGTCGGCCTGGTCGACCACGACCCGGACAGCGATCCGTTCCCGGTCATCGGGTGGGACGCGCTGGTGTGGGTGGTCGGCAATGCCACCCAGTTCGCGCACTATCTGGAGTCGGCCTTCGGGATGCGGTTGGAGGCCTACGCCGGTCCCGAGACCGGCAATCGCGATCACAAGTCCTTCGTGCTGCGCAGCGGAAGTGCGCGATTCGTGGTCAAGGGTGCCGTGGATCCCGAGAGCCCGCTGGTGACCCACCACGACCGGCACGGTGACGGCATCGTCGACATCGCGCTCGAGGTTCCCGATGTCGACAAGTGCGTCGAGTGGGCGCGCACCCACGGCGCCACCGTTCTGGTCGAACCCCACGACGAGACCGATGAGTTCGGCACGGTTCGATCGGCCGCGCTGGCCACCTACGGCGAGACCCGGCACACGCTGGTCGACCGGTCCCGCTACGAAGGCCCCTATCTGCCGGGCTACATCTTCAGGCGCTCCACCTACGTGCCCCGCGAGGGTGCGCCGAAGCGGCTCTTCCAGGCGATCGACCACGTGGTCGGCAATGTCGAGCTCGGCAAGATGGACGAGTGGGTGGAGTTCTACCGCAACGTCATGGGCTTCCAGAACATGGCCGAATTCGTCGGTGACGACATCGCCACCGAGTACTCGGCGCTGATGAGCAAGGTCGTCGCCAACGGCAACCATCGCGTGAAGTTCCCCCTCAACGAACCGGCGGTGGGGCGCAAGAAGTCTCAGATCGACGAGTACCTCGAGTTCTATCGCGGCCCGGGCGTGCAGCACATCGCCCTGGCCACCGGCGACATCCTCACCACCGTCGACGCGCTGCGCCGTGAGGGCATCGAATTCCTCGCCACCCCCGACGCCTACTACGAGGACCCCGAACTGCGTGCCCGCATCGGCCACGTCCGCGTCCCGGTGGAGGAACTGCAGTCCCGCGGCATCCTGGTCGACCGCGACGAGGACGGCTACCTTCTCCAGATCTTCTGCCGCCCCCTCACCGACCGTCCCACCGTCTTCTTCGAACTCATCGAACGCCACGGCTCCCTAGGCTTCGGCAAGGGCAACTTCAAGGCCCTCTTCCAAGCTATCGAACGCGAACAAGAGGCCCGCGGCAACCTCTGACTCTCCCCAAAAACATGGGAGGGCCAGGGTGTTGATGGCTCTGTGAGGGCTGAGTCGTCGATAGCCCCGGCGGCTCAGCCCGCGGTAGCCTCGGCGGCTCAGCTCTCGATAGCCCCGGCGGCCCAGCTCTTGAATGCCCGGCGGCTCAGCTCTCGAATGCCCCCGGCATGCTTTTGGCCGGGGGCTTCGTTTGCGTGGCCGGAATGGGTGGGCGGATCACAGTAGAGTGCGGGTTATGCGGAGGATCTCGGCGGCTGTTGTCACGGGGGTGGCGATGGCAGCGCTGTTGACGGCGTGTGGGGGCGGTGGGGAGTCGGATGATGGTGCGACGCCGGTGCGGCCGCCGATGAAGGTGGCGGCGCTGGGGCCATTCGTGGGCGAGTGCGGGCATGTCACCGATGACGAGGTGCGTGACCTGGGGGGCCTGGCGCAGATCTCGCATGTCTACAAGAACTCGGTGGGGTGCAATTGGCAGGGCGGCGGAATCGACGGTCCGTCGGTGACTTTCGCGTCCTACCGCGGCAGCCCGATCGAGCGGGAGCGCGCCTGGGTCACGGCGCAGGGGCGCAATCCGGAGACCATCGACGTCGGCGGCAAGACCGGGTTCCAAGCCGTGGATCTGATGTCGGGCATCTGCGATCTGGCGGTCCAACTCGGCGACGACTTCTTCGAGTGGTCGACCTACGGGGGTGCGTTCGGGCAGCCGAGCCCGACCCCGTGCGACAAGAATCGCAAACTGGCCGAGCTGACGGTGCAGCGATTGAAATGAGGCGCGCAATGGGAGCACGAGCCGCGGTCACGGCGTTCGTCGCGTTCGCCGTCCTGGCCACGACCGCAGGATGCGGACGCACCGTGTCCGGCACCGCCGAGCCCGCCGGCGGCAGCGGCGTGAACATGAACTTCGACAAGCTGCTGCGCGAGTGCGAGGTGGTGTCGCAGCCCGAGATCGCCAAGGCCACCGGCGCGCAGGAGGTCATGGGCTCCTTCAACGGCGCGGTGTGCATGTGGAATCTCGTCGGCGCGCCCGGCGGCGACGCCATGGCCACGCTGAACTGGTACGAGATGGGTACCCTGACCACCGAGAAACAGAACAACGACAGGCTGGGTTACATCACCACCGACGCCAATGTGCAGGGGCGGCGCTCGATCCAGGTACAACGGCCCAACGACCCCGACTCCTGCGGCGTGATGGCACCGGCGGCCGACACCGGCATCATCGGCTGGTGGGTCAACTATCGGCCCGGCGCACACCCGAATCCGTGCGATCCGGCCAAGAAACTGGCAGAGTTGACTCTGAACCTTGCCCGCTAGATCGCATATCTTCGCCCGTGCGCGCGTACCACGGGGCACCCGCTTTTGCCCCCCGCCGCGCCGACGGGTATCGTGGATCGCTGTGCCCGGAAGCATGCGGGCAAGCTTGTGTGCAGGACGTAAGCCAGCGAGAGCGGCCGACCGTTTCAGCGTGCCCAGAAACCGCGGTGCGCGCTGCGCGCGACACGCCCGACCTCGGGACGCGAGGAACGCGGCTCGGGCGAGCGGGTGAAAGCTCGATGACACAGACATGAAGAGTTCCAGACACCTGGTTACTGAATAAGGAAAGCCGGTATATGCCAACCATCAACCAGCTGGTCCGCAAGGGTCGCCGCGACAAGGTCGCGAAGACGAAGACCGCGGCCCTGAAGGGGAGCCCGCAGCGTCGTGGCGTGTGCACCCGCGTGTACACCACGACCCCGAAGAAGCCGAACTCCGCGCTGCGCAAGGTCGCGCGTGTTCGTTTGACCAGCCAGGTCGAGGTGACGGCCTACATCCCCGGTGAGGGCCACAACCTGCAGGAGCACTCGATGGTGCTCGTGCGCGGCGGTCGTGTGAAGGACCTCCCGGGTGTGCGCTACAAGATCATCCGCGGTTCGCTCGACACCCAGGGTGTGAAGAACCGCAAGCAGGCCCGCAGCCGCTACGGCGCCAAGAAGGAGAAGAGCTAATGCCGCGCAAGGGCCCCGCTCCCAAGCGTCCCCTGATCAACGATCCGGTCTACGGGTCGCCGCTGGTCTCGCAGCTGGTCAACAAGGTGCTGCTGGACGGCAAGAAGTCGATCGCCGAGCGCATCGTCTACGGCGCCCTCGAGCAGGCGCGCGAGAAGACGGGCACCGATCCGGTCGTGACCCTCAAGCGCGCGCTGGACAACGTCAAGCCCGCCCTCGAGGTGAAGCCCCGGCGTGTCGGTGGTGCCACCTACCAGGTGCCGGTGGAGGTGCGGCCGGGCCGCGCCAACACCCTGGCCATGCGCTGGCTCGTGAACTTCGCGCGGCAGCGTCGTGAGAAGACGATGGTCGAGCGTCTGGCCAACGAGCTGCTGGACGCGAGCAACGGTCTGGGCGCTTCGGTGAAGCGTCGCGAGGACACCCACAAGATGGCCGAGTCCAACCGGGCCTTCGCGCACTACCGCTGGTGACGAGTCACCCGGCCCGCCGGTGAAGGAACGGCGCCGGGAGGCGAGTCACAGTCGGGCGCGGCACTTCGGCGTCGCGCCCGACGTTGAAAAAGTGATGACCCCCGACAGGGTCGTTCCCGTAAATCCCAACTAGCTACGAGCGGGGAAGATTTCCGTGGCACAGGACGTGCTCACCGACCTCAACAAGGTCCGCAACATCGGCATCATGGCCCACATCGATGCCGGTAAGACCACGACAACCGAACGCATCCTCTTCTACACCGGTATCACCTACAAGATCGGTGAGGTCCACGACGGCGCGGCCACGATGGACTGGATGGCCCAGGAGCAGGAGCGCGGCATCACCATCACGTCTGCCGCGACGACCTGCTTCTGGAAAGACCACCAGATCAACATCATCGACACGCCCGGACACGTCGACTTCACGGTCGAGGTGGAGCGGTCGCTGCGCGTGCTCGACGGCGCAGTTGCGGTCTTCGACGGCAAAGAGGGCGTTGAGCCGCAGTCCGAGCAGGTCTGGCGGCAGGCCGACAAGTACGACGTCCCGCGCATCTGCTTCGTCAACAAGATGGACAAGCTCGGTGCGGACTTCTACTTCACCGTGCAGACCATCAAGGACCGTCTGGGTGCCAAGCCGCTGGTCATTCAGCTGCCCATCGGCGCGGAGAACGACTTCGAGGGCATCGTCGACCTGGTCGAGATGAACGCCAAGGTCTGGAAGGGCGAGACCAAGCTCGGCGAGTCCTACGAGACCACCGAGATCCCGGCCGATCTGCAGGAGAAGGCCGAGCAGTACCGCCAGGAGCTGCTCGAGGCCGTCGCCGAGTCGGACGAGGAGCTGCTGGAGAAGTTCCTGGGCGGCGAGGAGCTCTCGATCGAGGAGATCAAGGGCGCCATCCGCAAGCTGACCGTGAACTCGGAGCTCTACCCCGTGCTCTGTGGTTCGGCGTTCAAGAACAAGGGCGTGCAGCCCATGCTCGACGCGGTCATCGACTACCTGCCCAACCCGCTGGACGACGGCGGCACCGATGGTCACGTCCCGAACAAGGAAGACGAGGTCATCCACCGCAACGCCGACATCAACGAGCCGTTCGCGGCGCTGGCGTTCAAGGTGGCGACGCACCCGTTCTTCGGCAAGCTGACCTACGTTCGCGTGTACTCCGGCAAGGTCGACTCCGGTGCCCAGGTCATCAACTCGACCAAGGGCAAGAAGGAGCGTCTGGGCAAGCTGTTCCAGATGCACTCCAACAAGGAGAACCCGGTCACCGAGGCGCAGGCCGGCCACATCTACGCGGTCATCGGCCTGAAGGACACCACGACCGGCGACACCCTGTGCGATCCGCAGAACCAGATCGTGCTGGAGTCGATGACCTTCCCGGATCCGGTCATCGAGGTCGCCATCGAGCCGAAGACCAAGGCCGACCAGGAGAAGCTGGGCACCGCCATCCAGAAGTTCGCGGAGGAGGACCCGACCTTCAACGTGAAGCTGGACGCCGAGACCGGCCAGACCGTGATCGGTGGCATGGGCGAGCTGCAGCTCGACATCTACGTCGACCGGATGAAGCGCGAGTTCAAGGTCGAGGCCAATATCGGCAAGCCGCAGGTGGCTTACCGTGAGACCATCACCAAGACGGTCGAGAAGCTCGAGTACACCCACAAGAAGCAGACCGGTGGCTCGGGTCAGTTCGCGCGCGTCATCATCGCCCTGGAGCCGTTCGTCGGCGAGGACGGTGCGACCTACGAGTTCGAGAACAAGGTCACCGGTGGCCGCGTGCCGAAGGAGTACATCCCGTCGGTCGACGCCGGTATCCAGGACGCCATGCAGTACGGTGTTCTCGCTGGTTACCCGCTGGTGAACGTGAAAGCCAAGCTGCTCGACGGCGCCTACCACGAGGTCGACTCCTCGGAAATGGCGTTCAAGATCGCGGGTGCGCAGGCCCTGAAGGAAGCGGCCCGCAAGGCCGGTCCGGTGATTCTCGAGCCGCTGATGGCCGTCGAGGTCACCACGCCCGAGGACTACATGGGCGAAGTGATCGGCGACCTGAACTCCCGCCGTGGTCAGATCCAGGCCATGGAGGAACGCAGTGGTGCCCGTGTCGTCAAGGCGCTGGTTCCGCTCTCGGAGATGTTCGGATACATCGGTGATCTGCGGTCGAAGACCCAGGGCCGGGCGAACTTCTCCATGGTGTTCGATTCGTACGCGGAGGTTCCGGCCAACGTGTCGAAGGAGATCATCGCCAAGGCGACCGGCGAATAAATCCGGGCGCTGCACGACCCCTGTAAGTACAAACCGCACTGCTGCTTAGCAAGCACCAACAAGTCCAGGAGGACATCAAGTGGCGAAGGCGAAGTTCGAGCGGACGAAGCCCCACGTCAACATCGGCACCATCGGTCACGTCGACCACGGCAAGACCACGCTGACCGCGGCGATCACCAAGGTGCTGGCTGACAAGTACCCGGACCTGAACCAGAGCTTTGCGTTCGATCAGATCGACAAGGCTCCGGAGGAGAAGGCTCGTGGTATCACGATCAACATCTCCCACGTCGAGTACCAGACGGAGAAGCGGCACTACGCCCACGTTGACGCTCCGGGTCACGCCGACTACATCAAGAACATGATCACCGGTGCGGCCCAGATGGACGGCGCCATCCTCGTGGTCGCCGCCACCGACGGCCCGATGCCGCAGACCCGTGAGCACGTGCTGCTCGCCCGTCAGGTCGGTGTGCCCTACATCCTGGTCGCGCTGAACAAGTCCGACATGGTCGACGACGAGGAGATCCTCGAGCTCGTCGAGATGGAGGTCCGTGAGCTGCTGGCCGCCCAGGAGTTCGACGAGGAAGCCCCGGTCGTGCGCGTGTCCGGCCTGAAGGCCCTCGAGGGCGACGAGAAGTGGGTCCAGTCCGTGCTGGATCTGATGGACGCCGTCGACGAGTCGATCCCGGACCCGGTCCGCGAGACCGACAAGCCGTTCCTGATGCCGATCGAGGACGTCTTCACGATCACCGGTCGTGGCACCGTCGTCACCGGTCGTGTCGAGCGTGGCGTGATCAACGTCAACGAGGAAGTCGAGATCACCGGCATCCGCCCGGAGACCACCAAGACCACGGTCACCGGCATCGAGATGTTCCGCAAGCTGCTCGACCAGGGCCAGGCCGGTGACAACGTCGGCCTGCTGCTGCGTGGCATCAAGCGCGAGGATGTGGAGCGCGGCCAGGTCGTCATCAAGCCGGGCACCACCACCCCGCACACCGAGTTCGAGGGCCAGGCGTACATCCTGTCGAAGGACGAGGGCGGCCGCCACACCCCGTTCTTCAACAACTACCGCCCGCAGTTCTACTTCCGCACCACCGACGTGACCGGCGTCGTGACCCTCCCCGAGGGCACCGAGATGGTCATGCCGGGCGACAACACCGAGATGAGCGTCAAGCTCATCCAGCCGGTCGCCATGGAAGAGGGCCTGCGCTTCGCCATCCGCGAGGGCGGCCGCACCGTCGGCGCCGGCCGGGTCACCAAGATCATCAAGTGATCTTGCCCTTCCTCGGAAGGTAACCACGGCAAAAGGGCCGTTCCCCTAGGGGAACGGCCCTTTTCGTGTCTCGCGGCGGCCGCGTTCCGTGCCGCCCCTCAGGCGGGGTCG
Organism: Nocardia transvalensis; assembly: GCF_015477765.1. Lineage (GTDB taxonomy): Bacteria > Actinomycetota > Actinomycetes > Mycobacteriales > Mycobacteriaceae > Nocardia > Nocardia transvalensis_A. Next base: position 42,435 of record NZ_JADLQQ010000006.1, read on the forward strand.
GTGGCGGCGAGGAGGGCCTCGGCGAATTGGCGCATTTGGGTGGTGCCGCCGAACCAGGCGGAGACGAGGTCTACGGCGGTTGAGCGGGTGCGGTGGGCGGCGCGGATGAAGTCGTCGAGGGAGGCGTCGCCGGATTCGGCCTTCTTGGCGACGAGTTCGAGGTTGTGGCTGGCCAGCAGGAGACGCATCACCAAGTGGATGTCGACGGAGGTGGGGGCGTCGTCCAGGGGGCTGGCGTGGCGGTTGGCCGCGCGGCGGGGCTGGGTGGGTTCGGCGGCGCGGCGAGGGGAGGGTGTTTCGGCCTGGCGGCTGGACTCCAGGTCTGTGCGGCGACCTGATTCGGGATCGGACCAGTGCGTGGATTCCGCATTGGTGTGGCGGCTGGATTCGGGACCGGAGCGGCGGGTGGGTTCGGAGTCGGTGTGGCGGCTTGATTCCGGATCGGACCAGCGGGTGGGCTCCGCGTTGGTGGGGCGGCTGGATTCCGGATCGGTGTGGCGGTTCGACTCCAGTTCCGTGCGGCGGCTGGCCCCAGGGTCGGAGCGGTGGGTGGGCTCTGAATCGGTGTGGCGGTTCGACTCGAGGTCCGTCCGGGTGCCGGGTTCGGGGTCGGACCAGTGGGTGGATTCCGCATTGGTGCGGCGGTTGGGCTCCAGGTTCGCGCGGGTGCCGGGTTCGGGGTCGGACCAGTGGGTGGACTCGGCATTGGTGCGGCGGTTGGGCTCCAGGTTCGCGCGGGCGCCGGGTTCCGGGTCGGACCAGTGGGTGGACTCGGCATTGGTGCGGCGGTTGGGCTCCACGTCCGTGCGGCGGCCGGGTTCGGGGTCGGACCAGCGTGTGTGGGTCGAGTCGGTGCGGCGGGTGGCGTCCGGGGTGATGCGGCGGCCGAGATCCGGATCGGAGTGGCGGGCGGTGGGATCCGGCTCGGAGCGGTAGGGATTCTCCTCGGAGCGGAGGGTCTCCGGGCGCTGCTGTGCGTCGTGGCGGGATAATGCGGATTCGGCCGAACCTCGCGAATCCGGCCGTATGGCAACCGAATCCGGGGACGAAATGACCGATTCCGAACGCGGCGTAGGGGTTTCGGAGCGGGGTGTGATCGTGGGTGTGGAACTCGTGGGCCATTGCGAGCCCACGTCCGGTTGCGTCCAGTGCACGCCGCTGTCCTGGCCCAAGCCGGTTCGGCCGGTGGAGGTGTCGTATCCGGTCAGGCCGCTGGTCGATGCCTGCCCCGCGTCGTTGACCGGGTGGGTGAGACGGTATCCCTCCGGCCGGGAGCGGTTCGGTTCCCCGAAACTGGCGAAGTCGGCATCGGTCATAGTGGCCAATGCTAGGCCAGCCCGCTCTGTTGCGCCGTAGGCCATACGAGCGAGTGGCGCGATTCTCCTGCCGCTGCCGGATTTGTCACCTGACACCTCGGCGGTCAGCAGTTCGAGGGGGCAGGCTCACCGCGGAACCGACCATCGAGCCAATCCACCATCGACGGCAGGCCCAGGACCGCCGCGGACAGATGTTCCGGCGACGGCGTCAGTTCGGCCAGCAGAGGCACCCCGGCCGCACACCAGCGGTGGTTCGTATTGCGTATCGCATCGATGGGGATCAGCGGATCCGATGGGGAATGCCATTCCAAAATCGGCATATTCGGCACGCCGTCGTACAGCTCGAGGCTGTTCGCGGCCACCACCGACCAGGCGTCCGGGCTGTTGATCAGCGCGGTGTTGCCCGCGAGTTCGAGGGCATTGTGGCCCGCACCGGCCGCGAGGATCTCATTGGTGCACCCGTTGGCCATCGAGTTGCGAATCGCGATACCGCGCGGGTTCATATAGTCGCTGACCGGCAACTCTTCGGGATATTCGCGCTCCAGCCCGATGGCCGCGGCCATGGCGAGCCCGAACGCCGGATGCGAGTTGGTGCCCAGCGCTTCCACCATCGTCACCAGATTCATCGGCACCCCGCCGATCGCCGCCCCCGCGATCTCGAGTTCGGGCGCATACCGCGGTTGCAGCGCCGCCGCCCACGCCGACGCCATCCCACCACCGGAGTAACCGGCCATCGTGACGGGACTGTGCTCGACCTGCAATTGCGGCACCCGATGCACCGCGCGAATGCCGTCCAGCGTGATCTGACCGCCCAAACGTGCTGCACCGTAGGCGAACTGCGGCCCGAGATGGTCGGGTAGTGCCACGCTCCACCCACGCATCAGGAGCAGATTCAACGCCGGCGCCTCCCGCACCGCCAGATTCGGATCGGAGGTGTACAGCACGTGCGACACCGCGCATTCGGTCCCGAGGGCGTTGATGATGTGCTGATAGGACAGCAGCGGCCCGTCCGGGCGATGATTGGGCGGGGTGAGAACGGTGGTGGTCGCCGCGATCGGATCACCGTGAGAGTTGGTGGAGCGGAACTTGATCAGCGTGACGGTGGTGCCGGGGAACGAGAGCAGCGGCGGCATCGCCCGCACCGCCAGGACATCGCCGGGCGCATAGTCGGCCAGGTCGGGCGGTGCGGCGTAGAAGGGGTCGGGATCGGGGCGGGGATAGATCGGCTCCGCGGCCGCTCCCGCGACCGTCGCGAGCGCCAGGACGACCCCGCCGAGCGCTCCCCATAGTCGCCCGGTCTTCCCACGCCTGCTCACCGAACCCTGACTGGTCACCCATAACCTCCATGGCAAATTCGTAGCTACGGAAGACTGGCCAGTTCGTATTCAAGTGTCAAAGCCGCTCGGATCCATGCGACACGCCGGTAGTGAATTCGGGAAGATGGGGAAAATACAGCGGAAACACGCCCGGAATATTGCGCCGCACCCAGACCTGCTGGTGGCGTGTCGAAAGCGCCGTAAGATGGCCTGTTTCGGCTCTATTGGCTGACTGACACCCGATCTGGTTCGACTCGAGCAAATACCTGGCGGCCCTGCGGAGCGATCCCGACGAAGCTCAGCCCAGATGAGTCATTCCCGCCGCGACCACCTGGGAGATGCTGAAGATCTCGTCGGCGGTCGGCAGGGTGAGGCCGTCGAGGGTGTGCAGCCGATCGGTGGTGGCGACGGCCAGCATGGCCGAAACCCAGGCGCCCGCGCAGGCGCGCAGCGTGCCCGGCTGTACCGGGGCGGGGGCGCTGGCCTGTAACACGCGTGTCGTGATGTCCAGCAGTTGATCGCGCATGCGGCGCAACTGCTTTCGAACATCGGGATGGGTGTCGGCCTCGCGCCACATGATGACGCGCAACACCGATGAATGATGGTCGCGCAAATTCAGTGCGGCATCCAGGTTGACCAGGCTCCGGGCCGGATCACCCGGTGTGACAACGGTATTGATGTCGTCGATGGGATGGTTGGGCACCCGTTCGGCCATCAGGGCCGACAGGATGGATTCCTTGGTGGGGAAATAGTAGAAGACCAGCCCCTTCGGAACGCCCGCGGCGGTGGCGATGGCCGCCGTCGCGGTGGCGTCGAAACCGTGTGTCGCGAACAGGTTTTCGGCCGCGTCCAGAATGAGCTGACGGGCGTCGCCGTCGACCTTCTTGCTCCGGCGACGCCCCGCTCGATGGGGTTTGGGCATCTGCATCAGTGCGCTGTGTGCAGGCGCCCCGCCACCTGTGGCAGTGCCGCCACCGCGACCACCACGGTCAGCACTCCCACGATCCACGCCGTCCACGAGGCGCCATTGTAGGCGTCGTAGTTCATCACCCACGGGGAGATGAACAGCAGCGCTCCACACAAGGCCATCGCGTAATCGAGGCCGGCCAGTGCCGGACGCGCGATCTGCGCCAGGCCGGTCAGGGCGATGAGCACACCCAGGACGATCAGCGTCCACATCGCCCGGTTGCTGGTGTCGACCCAGATGGGGGACAGCGCGGTGAAGACGCCGAGCACGACGGCTACGAAGTCCTGCGCACGACTCTCGGTGAACATCATGTGCCTCCTCATGGGCAAGGGATATGTTCCTCCTTGGTATAACTCTGATTGACCGCCCGATCAATACCGGCTGGACAACAATTACGCGGGCGCGTTGGATAGGGTGGGCGTCACCGTAGAAAGTAGAACGAGTTCTAGAATAGGTGGGTTGCCGTGCGGCTGTGTGGAGTGATGCGGGTGCCGGGAGGGGTGCTGTGACCAGTCCGATCGTGATCGTGGGCGCCGGATTGGCCGGCCTGCGGACCGCCGAGCAACTGCGCCGCGCCGGGTACACCGGTGGCCTGATCCTGGTGGGTGACGAATCGCGGCTGCCGTACGACCGGCCGCCGCTGTCGAAACAGTTCGTGCGCGGCGAAACCGACGACACCACCTTGCGTCCCGCCGAATTCTTCACCGAGCAGGGCATCGAGCTGCGGCTGGGTGTGGCCGCCGCGGGGGTCGATACCGCGTCGCGGCGGTTGCTGCTCGCCGACGGGGCCGCTCTCGACTACGACCAGCTGATCATCGCGACGGGCTTGCGGCCCAAGCGAATTCCCGGCCTACCGGATGTGTCCGGCGTATACGTGCTGCGCTGCTACGAGGACGCCGCCGCCCTGCGCGACGGATTGGCCGGTGCGACAAAGGCTCTGGTGGTGGGCGCGGGATTCATCGGCTGTGAGCTCGCCTCCAGCTTCCGGACCCGGGGTGTCGATGTGGTGCTGGTGGAACCGCAGCCGACACCGCTGGCGGCGGCGCTGGGTGAGCGGGTCGGTGCGCTGGTCGGTCGGCTGCACCGGGATCAGGGCGTCGATCTGCGCTGCGGGGTGGGACTGGACTCCCTTGTCGTCGAGAATGATTCGGCCCGCGGCGCCCGTTTGACCGACGGCGGCACCGTCGACGCCGATCTGGTGGTGATCGGCGTCGGCTCGGCGCCGGTGACCGAGTGGCTGGCGGGCTCCGGAATTCCCCTGGCCGATCCCGGCGCGGGCGGCGGCGTGCTCGCCGACGAGGTGGGCCGAACCGCCGTCGAACGGGTGTGGGCGGTCGGCGATGTGGCGGCATGGCGTCAGGAGACCGGCGGCCACCGCCGGGTCGAGCACTGGACCAACGCGGGCGAGCAGGCCCAACTGCTGGCCTGTGCGCTACTGGGCACCGAACCACCGGCCGCGGCCAGGGTCCCTTACGTCTGGAGCGACCAGTACGACCTGAAAATCCAGGTTTTGGGCACACCGTCGCCCACCGACGAGGTGCGGATCATCGACGACGACGGCCGCAAATTCCTCGCCCACTATTTCTCCGACGGCATCCTCACTGCGGTAGTCGGCGCGGGCCGAGCAGGCCAGGTCATGAAGATGCGCGCCCAACTGGCCGTGTCCACCCGCTCGGCAGTGCCGTGAGCACGCGGGCGGTCACCAGGTTCCGATAAGCCCGTAGGTGGTCAGGATGGCGTCCAGTGCGGGGTTGAGGGCGGGTTGGAGTACCTCGATCCCGCGGTCGGCGGTGGTGATGAGCCCGCGGGCGGCGCGGTCGCGTTTGGTGCGGCGTAGCCAGACGGCCCAGCAGTTCCAGTCGCTGCCGTGGCGCGATCCGTACATGATGCCGTGCGCGAGGCTGGTGTCGTCGAGGGTCAGCGGCCACACGCTGGTGGCGATGGCGGTGGTGAGCTCGCGATCGCTGCCGCGGAGTTCGGCGACGCTGACCTCCCTGATGCCGCGCTCGATCAAACTCGGTGGGGCGTAACGGGTGATGGCCGACAGGCTGGTCGCGGCCTCGATATCGATGAACCAGCCTCTGGCGGGAAGAGTGAGCCGATACAGCCGGTACTCGCTCAACCACATCAGGTCGACCTCGCGGGGTGCGCGGTGTCCGGCGGATTGCCACTCTTCGCGGATCAGCGATTCGAGATCGTCGTCGGACGCGACGTCGTCGAAGTAGATCGCCGCCGAGGCAGGGAGTTTCGGTTTGAGAGGGGCGAGCAGTTCGCCGTAGGCGCCTTGTTCGGTGCTGGCCGCGTAGACGGTCCGCTGTCCGGCGACGTCGTATCTGTTCCAGGCGTCGCGGCTTTCGGAGCTGGAAACGCCGCGCAGTAGGGGGTTGAGCGGGCCATACGACGGTTTCGACAGCCGATAGACCTCCCGGCCCGCCGAGGGGACCAAGGCGAATCCGGTCTTCGAGCAGGTACGCGGTGCACCGGGTCGCCGGATATCGCGTATAGACACGAAGGGATCCCCCTCACCACAGCCCAACACACAGCCCAACCTCTGAAGAAGAGAGCCTAGTGGAGACGGGGAATCCCGTGTGTGCCGGTTCGGCTACGAACCGTCAACGAATGCGACTGCGGCAGTTATCACTTCAGCGAACCGACCTTCCCGGATGGCGATGGCCGGCGATTCCTCCCCTAATCGGGGGTTCGCGCCGATGAACCACGACCGGGCGACATCTTCGGTTTCGGCGGTGGCGAGCAGGATCCAACAGCGGTGCGCGACCTGCAGCCGCGCCAATGCCGCGTCCCGTGGACGCGGGCCTTCTGCCTGGGCCCACTTGTGCGGCAGCTTGCGGTCACGAACACCTGCGACCAGGGCTACCAGGGTCGGGCCCAAGTGCTGGACCAGCTGGCGCGCCAGTTCGGAGGGTCGCAGTCTTGCTGTCTCGACGTGACTTGTGATGGCTCCATTGAGCACGGGCATCGGTCCCAACCCTTCGAGGCAGCAGGCGGCCCAGTACGAGATGACCAGACCAGTCTAAGCTCGATGCGACTCGAATGCAACCATTTCTGCTACCCTAACATCCCTGTAAAAGCCCCTGAAACCTCTTCGAACGGGTGCGGCTGTGGTGGGTGATCCGGTGCTGGTCGGCTGCCGGATGTGAGGTTCGCCCATGCGGCGGATCGCGTGTCGACGGGCGCTAATAAAGTTGGGCGTGTGATCGTCGCGCTCATCGACTCGGGACTGGGGCTGCTGCCCACGGGGGCGTGGCTGCGCAAATTGCGGCCGGATCTGGATCTTCTGCTGCAGTTGGACCCGGATGGGGCGCCCTGGGGACCCAAGCCCGAGCAGTGGGTGGTGGATCGGGTGCTGGAGGCGACCCGGCGGGCGCTGCGCCTGGGGGCGGAGGTGATCGTGCTGCCGTGCAATACGGCGAGCGTGACCGCTCTCGAACACGTGCGTGCCGAGGTGGGTCCGGAGGTTCCGGTGATCGGGACGGTCCCGGCGATCAAGCCCGCCGCGGCGGTGTGCCGGACGGTGGCGGTCTGGGCGACCGCCGCGACCACCGCCAGCCGCTATCAGGCCGATCTGATCGCCCGGTTCGGCGGCGACGCCGATGTGGTCGGGGTGGCCTGCCACGGCCTGGCCGATGCCATCGACCGCGGTGACCTGCCGGCCATCGAGGAGGCTATCGAGAAGGCGGTGGCGCAGACGCCCCGGGGCACCGAGGGCATCGTCCTCGGCTGCACCCACTACCCCCTCGTGACGGACTCCATCATCGCCGCACTCCCCGACGACGTACGCCTGTTCGACAGCGCCGAAGCCGTTGCTGCCCAAACCCTCCGCCGCATGGACGCCGTGGGCCGCCCCACCACCGGCTCCGGCACGGTCACCGTCCTGAACAGCGGCCGCCCCGGCCCCCTCCCCCCCGCCGCCGCCACCTTCGAATCCGGCCGCATCCTAGGCGCCCTAACCTCCCCAGCCCACTAGCCCGCACCCAGCCGCACCCTTTATTCGCAAACGCACCCTCTCCAGGCCCTGCACAGGGTGCGTTTGCAAGCAAGGGGTGCGGCTCAGACGTCCCGGGCGTGGATCCGCCCGCCTGTTCCTGGCGTGCACCCACTCCAGCCGCACCCCTTATTCGCAAACGCACCCTCCCCAGGGCCTGCACGGGGTGCGTTTGCGAATAGGGGGTGCGGGTTGCTTGTGTGCGGCGGGCTTTGGTCGGGATCGACCGGGTACCACGGGGGATGGTGAGCGATACTGGGCCGGAAGTTGATCTTCTGTGTGGACCGGGAGGTCGGATGAGTCGGGATGTAGGGGTGAGCGGGGGTGCGAGTGTGCCCGCGGTGACGGCGGCGGCCGTGCAGCAGGCGCTGGCGGCGGTGGCCGATCCGGCCGATGCCATTCATCTGCAGCGATTTTTCAAGACGGGGCCGGGGGAGTACGGCGAGGGCGATGTCTTCATCGGCGTGCGTGTGCCGTCGACCCGGGCCATCGCGAAACAGTTTGCCGCGCTGCCGCTCTCGGAGATCGACATGCTGCTCGACAGCCCGGTGCACGAACATCGGCTGGCCGGCCTGGTCATACTCAACGCCGCCATGGCGAAGGCCATGAAGGCGCGCACCTTCGACGGTGCGGCACAGGAGAAGATCGTCGAACTGTATCTGGCGGCCGTACGACGAGGGCGGGTGAACAACTGGGATCTGGTCGACATCTCCGCGGAGAACATCCTCGGCCCCTGGCTCCAGGACCGCCCCCGCGACCTGCTGTTCCAACTGGTTCAACAGGATTCGCTGTGGGAGCGGCGGGTCGCACTGCTGACCACGTTCGCGTTCATCAAGGCCGGTGACGCCTCGACCACCTTCGCCCTGTGCGAACGACTGCTCGACGACCGCCGCGACCTGATCCAGAAGGCCATCGGCTGGATGCTGCGCGAGGTGGGCAAGCGCATCGACCGATCCCTGCTGCTCGGCTTCCTCGACGGCCACGCCGGCGAGATGGGCCGCACGGCACTGAGTTACGCCACCGAGCATCTGGAATCCGAAGTGCGGCAGAGGTATCGCGACAAGCGGTGAGGTGAGATCCCCGCCCCAGGCGCTGGGGCGCCTGGGGCGGGGAAATGAGTGGCGTCAGGCCCGAGGTAGGTAGGTGCGTGGCGCCGGGCCTGAGGCAGGGAGTGCGTGGCGTCAGGCCTGAGGCAGGGAATGGGTGGCGTCAGGCCTGAGGCAGGGAATGGGTGGCGTCAGGCCTGAGGCAGGGAATGGGTGGCGTCAGGCCTGAGGCAGGGAATGGGTGGCGTCAGGCCTGAGGCAGGGAATGGGTGGCGCCGGGCGACAGGCGGGGAGTGCGTGGCGCCGGGCGACAGGCGGGGAGTGCGTGGCGCCGGGCCACAGGCAGGAATGGGTGGCGTTAGGCCCGAGGCAGGGTATGGGTGGTGCCAGGCCCGAGGCGGGGGAGTGCGGGGCGTCAGGCCTGAGGCGGGAAATGAGTGGCGTCAGAACTGGATCTTCAGGTGGTCGGTGACCGGGTGGGACTGGCAGCCCAGGATGTAACCGGCCTCGATGTCCTCCGGGTCGAGGATTTCGGAGTTGTCCATCTCGACCTTGCCCTCGAGCACTGTGCAGGCACAGGATCCGCACTCGCCCTCCTGACACGAGTACGGCACATCGAGGCCCTTGGCCAGCATGATGTCGACCAGGGTCTGGCGTCGCGGCCAGCGCAGGTTGTGCACCTCGCCGTCCAGCTCCACCTCGACGGTGGCGGCGTCGGCGGCCTCCTCCTCGCTGATCTCGACCGGGTCGTCCGCCGAGAACGGGTCGCCCGACAGCGAATTGAAGACCTCGGCATGAGTCCGGTTGCGCGGCACGCCCAACTGCGCCAAAGCGTCGTGCACCCGGTCCATGAACGCCTTCGGCCCGCACATGAACGCGCGGTACTCGGTATACGGCGCGGAGACCGCCGCCAGCGCCTCGACACTCGGCAGCCCCTGCAGTGTCTCCAGCCAATGCACCACGACCAGCCGCTGCGGATGCTTATCGCCCAATTCCCGCAATTCGCTGGCGAAGATGACCGATTCGGCATCGCGGTTGGCGTAGAACAGCACCACCTTGCCGCCGCCCCGCGCCAACGCCGACTTCAGGATCGACATCACGGGCGTGATACCGCTACCCGCAGCGAACAGCAGCAGATCCTCGTCGAGGTCCTTGGGCGTGAAAGCGCCGGAGGGCGGCAGAACTTCGAGCTCATCGCCGGCTTTCACGTTGTCGCACACCCAGTTCGACGCATATCCGTCGGCGGTACGCTTGACGGTGACCTTGGGCCGATCGTCGGTGTAGGGCGAACTGGCCAGCGAATAGCAGCGCGCCACGGAACCGGTCAGCTCGCTGGGGATGCGCAGGGTGAGAAACTGCCCCGGCTGATAGGTGAACCGATCGCGCAGATCCTCGGGGACGTCGAAGACCAGCGAGCAGGCATCGGCCGTCTCGTTGATGACCGCGGAGACCCGCAGCACGGCAGATCGCGAGCCGTGTGGCACTTCAACGGTGGTCATAGTGTCCTCTCGGGCGCCAAACTAGAACGTGTTCTAGTTTCATGATACGTGGCCCTCCTGTTGCCGGACAAGCTGAGCCTCCAGGCCCGCGATCAGTACGTCCATTCCGAAGTCGTAGGAGTACTTCCCGCGCAGGTCGCCGATATGCTTCACCGCCCGCTCCACCGCCTCCGGCAGCGCGACATCGACGAGCGCGGACCGATCCCGCGGATTCACCCGGGCGCGCCCGAACAGATAGGTGTGGATGGTGGCGTAGGAGGCCAGCACATTGCGGTCGTCGAAACCCGCCTCGAACAGGATCTCCATCACCGCGGCGATCAGATCGAGTTGTTTGCCGAGCATCTGCTCGATCAGCACGTCACCGAGTCCCGGATGCTTGCGCAGCTTTTCGTCGATCTGATCGATGAGCTCACGCAGCCGCTGTTGCCACGGCCCCGATTCCGGCGGCGGTTTGCGGACACCCGTCAGGGCCGCGCTCGCCACAAGATCGAGCAGTTCCCGTTTGTCGGCGACGTAGTAATACGGTGCCATCGGCGAAACGCCGAGCTCGCGCGACAACCGGCGCATGGACAATTTGTCCACACCGTCCTCGCGCACCACCCGCAGTGCGGCCTCGACGATCTCGGATTCCGACAACGTGTTGCCGCCCCCGCTCGTCTGCATCCGTCCGACTCCCATGCCACCTCGCGACTGTGCCGCCGCCCGACCGTCCGTCGGCAACCCGTCATCTGCTGTTCAACGTGCTTTTTCCCTCCGCAGTCTAGAGCGCGGGCCCGAACCTGGGTTCGCGTGTGCGCGCGTCGCGCCCCGAACGCCGGTGAGCTGGGGCCCGATTGCATTAGCCGATGGTGAGCTGCGGTGCGGAGTAAGCGTGATCTTCGTCGCATCCAGCCGGAAGTTGCTGTTTCATTGCCAGCAATCCGGAGGAATAGCCCGCAGGTCATCGGCCGCCGCGCCGGGACGCCCCTGGCGTATTCCTATCGAATTCGTTCCGTTTTTTTCGACACGGTATGCCCGATGGGCAATCAACGCATAGCATCCCAGGAATGCGCCATGATCGACTGCCCGACGGGTTCGGGGTGCGAATCGATCCGAGGGTGCGCACCTACTCCGGTGGACGGTTCCTGGTCGGTGGTTCGCCGACGAGGTTGCTGCGGCTCGCGCCGGAGGCTGCCGCCCTGATCGGTGACGGGTATCTGGAGGTGACCGACCCGAAGTCGGCGGTGGTTGCCAGACGGCTGCTCGATTCCGGTGTGGCCAACCCGCGTCCGCGCCTGCTGCCCGCGCCGGAGGATGTCACCGTCGTGGTCCCGCATTACAACGATGCGGAGGGTCTAGAGCGACTGCTCGGTACGTTGCGCGGGCACAGTGTGGTCGTGGTGGACGACGGTTCCGACCGTCCCGTGCGCGTGCCCCGCACCCGTGGCCGCTGCCGGGTGACCGTGCTGCGGCACGATCGCCGGCACGGTCCGGCTGCCGCCCGCAATGCCGGACTGCGCGCGGCGACAACGGAATTCGTGGCCTTTCTGGACTCGGACGTGGTGCCGCGGGCCGGGTGGCTCGAGGTGATGCTCGGGCATTTCAGCGACCCCGAGGTGGCCCTGGTGGCCCCGCGCATCGTCGCGCGCGAACCGGACACCACGGTGCTGGGGCGTTACGAGCACACGCGGTCGTCGCTGGACCGGGGGCGGCGCGAAACGGCGGTCACCTCGCGCGGCGCGGTGTCGTATGTCCCGGGCGCGGCGTTGCTGGTGCGGCGGCGGGCGCTGTTGGCAGAGGGCGGATTCGACGAACAGATGCGTTCGGCGGCCGATATCGATCTGTGCTGGCGGCTCGAGCGGGCGGGCTGGCGGCTGCGCTACGAGCCCGCCGCGCATGTCGCGTGCGATCATCCGGTCTCGCTCGGAAAATGGCTCGCGCGCAAGGTTTCTCACGGCGCGGGCGCGGCACCGCTGGCGCGCCGGCACGAGGGGATGGTGGCGCCGCTGTCGGTGCCGTTCTGGGCCGTGGTGGCCACCGCGCTGCTGGCGGCGGCGACCCGCTGGAGCGTCCTGGGCGGGCTGGCCACGCTGGTGGCCGCGCTGGTGCGACTACGCCGCGTCTTCGCCGAACTCGACAATCCCACGCGCGTGGCGGCAATCCAATTGGCCCGCGGGTTCTCCGGCGGAGTCTGGCGGATCGTCTCGGCGTTGTGCCGCCACTACTGGCCGGTGACGATGCTGGCGATGGTGATCTCACCGCGGATCCGGCGGATCGCGCTGACGATGGCGCTCGCCGACGGGCTGGCCGATTGGTTCACCCACCGTGAACCCGGCGGACTGGACCCGCTGCGCTATCTGATCTGCAAACGGTTGGACGACCTGGCCTACGGAACCGGCCTGTGGTGGGGCGCCGCCCGCGCCCGCAACGTCACCGCCCTCCGCCCCGCGGCGCCACCCCACCCGGCCAGGAACCCGCAGGGCTGACGCACGCCGAGGCGCTCTCAGGCGGCTGAGAACGCCGGAACCGCTAGGGGAATGCCGAGGTGGCCGGGGTCGAAGGTCGCGCCAGAATGGCTGGAGCCAAATGCCGCGCCGGGTGGCCGAGGCGGAGCGCATGCCGGAGTGATCGAGAGGGTGGGGGATGCTGCGCACCTCACATTTCGGGGTGATAGGGGTGTGGTGTGACCTGTCGGACAAACGACCGGCTTCGGCCATGTCGTTGTTCGGTTGCCGGTAGGGTTTCGGGCGGGAAGAAAGGCAAATGGTCAGCAATCTCGCGGGTGGTCGTACTGCAGCGCATGGAGTCGAGCCGGACATGGAGTTCGGCGCGCTGGAAACCCATGCCGCGCAGGCTCATGGCCATCTCACCGCCGGCGGCGATCGGCTGAATCTTCTCCCCGGCCTGCTGCGGCCGCTGGTGCTCGAATCCTGGCTGCGCAGTCTGCGCGGCGGCCTCGATCCGAACAGCGTTCTCGACGGTCGCGGGCTGCGGGGCGTCGACCTGCAGCGCTATCGCGCCAATCATCCGACCGCGGCCGTAATGCCGTTGGTGGACAAGCTGTTACTGCAGGACGCCGCGAGTACCGGAGTGATCGTGGTGGTTGCCGACCAGTTCGGCCGGGTGCTGTCGGTGCGCGGCAATGCCGAACTAGTGACGGCCGCCGCCGAGGTCGGGCTGCGGGAGGGTGACGATCTGAGCGAACGCCGCATCGGCACGAACGCGGTCGGCCTCGTGGTGCGCACCGGCCGGGCGACCTGGATACACGGCCCCGAGCATTATCTGCGGCGAATGCATCAGCTCACGGGAGCCGCTGCGCCCGTCCACGATCCGGACGGGCGGCTGGTGGGCGTCCTGATGATTGCCGGTGGTCCGCGAGTGGCCCGGCCCGAGATCCTGGCCCTCGTGAAGGCCGCCGCGACCGCCGCGGAGATGGATCTGATGTTGACCGCTGTGCGGTCGGCCCAGCGGGGCACGAATCATCCTGGTGCGACAGACAATTCGATTGAATACCGCGCATCCAGCCACCTCGGGCTGGACGTGCTGGGGCTCGGGCAGCCGCAACTGTCCGTGGCCGGTGAGCGAATCCCGTTGTCCCAGCGGCATGCCGAGATCCTCCTGCTGCTGGCCGAGCACCCGGAGGGCCTGTCCGCCGAGCATATGGCGTTATTGCTCGACGACACCGACCTGGATAACGCCACCATTCGCGCGGCCATGTCGCGACTGCGCGCGGTGGTGGGCCCGGACGTCCTCGGCTCGCGGCCCTATCGCCTGCGCGTGCAGGTGACCACGGATGTGGAGGCGCTGCGCGCGGCGCTGGATTGCGGGGACATGGATACCGCGGTGCGGCTGTACACCGGACCGGTGCTGCCGCGTTCGACCGCGCCCGGAGTGATGGACATTCGCGATGAACTGCGGGTGCGGTTGCGCACGGGCGTGCTGCGGTCGGGCGACCCGGCCGTCCTGAGCCGCTGGACAGCAGGAGCCGATGGGCGTGACGACGCTGCTGCGTGGGCGGCCTACCGGGCCACCGTCGATCGAGAGTCGGCGCTGTATGCCCAGATAGAGGCCAAGATGCGGGTCTTGGACCGGCGACTGGGCGTCCTTTAAGGGAATTTGCTCCGTTTTATTGTGTAAACGCCTATTCTCCCTGTGATGTCGACCTTCGTCGGAGCCGGTGGCCTCGCTCGCGAAATGTCCGGCTTGTCGGTGCGGGAGAGTAGGCTGAACACCGGCGTGACCGAGTTCGAACTTCAACTCACGGTCACCACAAGCTTCGCCGGTGCCGGTCCCGGGGAAGGTCCGGCACCGGCGAGGGTTCCCCATTCGCCGGGTCTCGTCGATCCCGCACTCCTCATCTCCCATTCCCGCTGGCCCATGCGGCCTGCTCGGGTGCCGCCCTGCCTACGCGACGGCGCGCGGACATCGAGCTGCACGGAAGGAAATCTTTGATGGCGCATGCGGAGTCCGTCGCATCCCTCCGGGTGATCCACCACACCGCCCTGCGCGAGGCCCCGCGTCTCGCTCCGCCCGAGACCCTCGCGACGATGTTCGCAGACCAGGCGCGCCGCACCCCGGATGCCGTCGCGGTCGAATGTCGCGGGCGCGCTGCCACTTACGCCGAGTTGGATGCGCGCGCCGAGGTGCTGGCGCGGCGGCTGGTCGCCCTCGGCGTTCGGCCGGACGCGCTGGTCGGGTTGGCCGTCCGCCGCTCGATCGAGATGGTTGTCGCCGCCTACGCGATCCACAAGGCGGGCGGCGCCTATCTGCTTATCGACCCGGATCATTCGGCCGAGCACATCGCCGCCGTGCTCGAGGTCTCCGCGCCGGTTCTGATGGTGACCACCCGTGCCGACGAACCTCCGCTCGGATATGACGTTTCGGTTCTGCGTCTCGACGAGGTCGACGCCTCCGCGGCATTGTCGCCGGTCGCCGCGGGCACTCTGCCGCAGGCGGCACCGGACAATCTGGCCTGCTTGGTCTTCGGAAACACCCCGACCGAGGGGATGGCGGTCTCGCACCGGTCGATCGTGGCCGACCTGCGCTGGCGGCAACGGCGCTACGGGCTACGGCCCGACGACATCGTGCTACAGCAGGCACCCGGCATGTCGGTGTGGGAGTTGTTCTGGCCGTTGCAGATCGGAGCGCGCCTGCTGATCGCCGAGCCCGAAGGACACGGTAGACCCACCCATCTGATCGACACCATTGCCGAAAAGCGGGCAACCGTGGCGCATTTCGCGCCCTCGATGATCGCCGACTTCGTAACCGCGGTCGAGCGTGATGCGCGGCAGGCCGACATCCGGTCGCTGCGGCTGGTTTTCACCTCCGGCGCGGAGTTGTCGGCGGTCACGGCGCGGGCCTTCCTCGATATCAGCGGCGCGCTGCTACACACCCTGTACGGGCTCATGGCCGTCGACGTGACCGGCCACGAGGTGACCACCGAGGATCGGCCGGCCGTACCGATCGGTGCCGCCGCCGACCACGCCGATCTGCTGGTCCTCGACCGCGAGCTGCGCCCGGTTCCGCCGGGCGTGGCCGGGGAGTTGTACGTGGCGGGCGTGCAACTGGCGCGCGGCTATGCGGGCCGGGCGGCGCTGACGGCCGAACGGTTCGTCGCCAACCCGGAGGGTGCGCCCGGCGATCGCATGTACCGCACAGGTGATCTGGTGCGATGGGTGCCCACCGGGCATGCAGGACCGCGGGAACTGGAATATCTCGGACGCCTCGACTTTTGCCGCACCGCAAACGGTTCGGCTCGGACGGTGAAAAACGCGCAGCTATTTATCGTCAATTTGACGATTACAATCTGTTTCATGGGCAATGCGTTTCGCCTCAACGCGGCGGTGGCGGTGGAGCTGGTCGTACTCACCCTCGGTGCGCGCGCAGTGCCCAACGACACCCTCTGCGCCCTGCTGGTCCAGCGATTGTTCGCGCCCTATCGCGGGCGCTGGGGACTGCCGGGTGGGCTGGTGCAGCAGGACGAAAGCCTGTCGGCGGCGGCCGTGCGGGTGTTGCGCGAGGAGACCGGGATCCGAGGCGACCGGCTGCATTTGGAGCAGCTGGCCACCTATGGCGAGCCGGGACGCGATCCGCGCGGGCGCATGGTCAGCATCGCCTACTTGGCGCTGGTACCGAACCTACCGGCCCCCAGCGCCGGACCCGATGCCGCGGCCGCCGCGATCTGGTCGGTGGAGCAGCTGCTCGCCGATCGCGGGCGCCTGGCCTTCGACCACCACCGCATCCTCACCGACGGCGTCGAACGGGCCCGCGCCAAACTCGAATACACCCCGCTTGCCACCGCCTTCTGCGGCCGCGAATTCACGGTGGCCGATCTGCGCCGCGTGTACGAGGTGGTGTGGGGCTCCACCATCGATCCGCGCAACTTCCACCGAAAGGTAACCAGCACACCGGGTTTCGTCGAGGCGACCGGCCGCACCACCTCGCGCGACGGTGGGCGCCCCGCCCAGCTCTACCGGCCCGGCCCCGCCCGCCTGCTCCATCCGCCGATGCTGCGACCAAGCTGAGTACCCCAGACCGACAGGAAGCTCCCAGCAAAACCGGAGCAACGGTGGGGTATCGACTTCGGGTGTTGTTGCGTGGGTGCGTGTGCCAGAGGATTGCCAGTGGTAAACCAGCAGTATGACGGAGGTGACTGCGGGGGCGCCGGTGACCAGTGGGCGGTCGGCGGAGTTCTGGGGTTACGTGATGTGGGGACTGGCGGGGCTGGCCATTCTTGTGCCCGAGATGGTGGCGGTATTCCACCTCGCCGACTGGCCGACGATCTCCGAGACGATCGGTCATCTGGCGCGCCAGAACGACTGGGTGCGGGTGCTCGTGGTGTTCGTGATCGTGGTGCTGGCCTACTACTCGGTACCGCAGTTGAACCGGAATCCGGAGTTGCCGAGCGTCGTCGCCGGGCGGCAGGTGACAGCCAACGGCAGGATCACCCCGGATATCGACACGGTCGGCTATCACGGCATGGGCGGCTATCTGGTGCTGGCGCTGATTGTCTACACCGCGGGTGTGGTGTTCGCCGCCGGTGCCCGGGAAATGCACCCGGGCACCTTCGTCGGCGCCTACGTCCTCTACGGCCTGATCGCCCTCATGTGGGTGATTGCTCCCAGTGTGCTGGCAATGTTCTTCTCGCGAGAAGTGCCCTTCCCCACGCTGTTTCGCACCATCGGCTACCTCGAGCGCCGCTTCCATCCCCTGGGCGCGGTCCTGCTGGCCCTGCTGGTGATCCTACTGATCCACTTGGCCTTCTACCCGTGGCCCCGGATCGAAACCTGATCACTGCGGCAGCGGGTGCCCGAACAGGACGACTTCCAGCAGCCGAATCACTTTGTCCTGCGGGCAGATTCGATCGTCGCCACCGAACGCGCGACCGAGGTCGACCACCAGCCCGAAGGCGGCCTGGACCAGGATGCGGGCCTGGGCCTCCGACAGTTCCGGCCGCACCTGGACCAGCAGCTTGACCCATTCGGCCACGATCAGCCGCTGAATATTGCGCAGCACGGTGCGCTCCTCCGCGGGCACATGGCCGAATTCGGCGTAGTAGACGAAGGTCAGCTCCCGCTCGGCGAACGAACCCGCGACATACAAGTCGATCAGCTTGGACAGCGCCTCGGCCGGGGTGCTCGACGACGCCGTCGCCGGCCCGATGGCCCCCGACACCCTATCGGCGGCACGACGGAACGCGGCGGCCAGCAGGTCACTCTTGCTGCGGTAGTAGCGATACACCGCCGACGCCGCCGACAGATCCGCCGCGGTCGCGATGTCCTCGACGCTGACATTCGGATAGCCGCGCTCGTGGAACAGCTCCACGGCCTTCTTCAACAGCAACTCGTGTTTGAACGATTGCGGAATCTCGACAGCGCGCGGCGGGCGCGACGAGCTCTCGCCCGTCGGCAGATCGGCTCGGATCAACGCCCATGCCGCCGAATTCAGCACGGCGGTAAGGGGTTTGACGGGAAGAGTGGCGTGGTGATCGCCGATGCTGCTGATCACGCTGAACACCGACACCGAGCGCACCACCCGGTCGCGATGCGACAGGTCGGGCCGCACCTCGCCGATCAGATCCCGCACGATGGCCACCGCGGCGGCGAACTGATCGTCGAGGGTCGTGCGATCGGTGTCGTCGAGATAGCGGCGTTCCCACCGCACCAGCGCTACGGTCGGTCGGTTGGCGATGGTGTCGGCGATCATGCGGTCGAGCACGTGGCCGAGTCGCTGCTCGGCCGACCAATCGGCCGCCTCCTCGGGTAGTGTGACTGCCGCCACCGTCGCGCTGCCCAGTCGCAGCAGCTCCTCCCGGAACAGTGCGTATTTGCTCGGGTAGTGCCGGTACAGGGCGGCGGAGGAGATGCCGAGCTTGCTCGCGATGTCCTCCATGCTGACGCCGTGATAGCCGAGTGAGCCGAACGCGGCCGCCGATGTGGCGGCAATTTGTGCACGGCGATTCTTCGGGCGGCGGCGGATCACGCGCTCCTTCGGTTCAGCCGCCGGCTGCTCTGTTCGCGGCGCGGTTCCGCGCGGTGTTCGGCTCAAGGTGTCGGCCTGTCTCTCGGTAACGGCAGGTCGCGCCGGGTTCGGGCGGACCTGCTCGGGTTGCGGGGCACCGTCGCGACGGCTTCGTGTGCTCCGGCGCTCCTCGACATTCATGCTCGCTATCGTAGCCAGCGAGGGTTGTCGCGCCGTTCAGTGTTACCGACGGTTTCGTCTTACCCGCGGGTCCTCGGCAGCGTCGGCGGTCGGCCCGGTATCGAAATCGCATCGGTTCGATCCGTAGCTCTGGTTCGCCGCGCCGTGCTGGCCGTAGGCTCCGCAGGAATCTCGAAGCCCCCTTGATCCGAACGGAGTGCCCATGCGCACGGTGGACCTGGAACGCACCATCCAGGCGCCCATCGCCGACGTGTTCGAGTGGCTTACCGATGCCACGAATTTCCAACGCGTTCCGCTGATTCGACGTGTGACCCTGGTGCGGCCGGGCAACGTCGCCGAGCACGGCGTGGGCGCGGTCCGGTTACTGGTGACGCCGCTGATGCGGGTGACCGAGGAGATCGTCGAATACGATCCGCCGCGGCTGATGCGGTACAAGATTCTGAATGCCTTTCCGCCGCTGCGCTTCCAGGACGGCAGCCTCACCTTCACCGAGGTGGAGAACGGCACGCGGGTGCGCTGGCATTCGGAATTCGAGGTGGCCGCGCCGATTTTCGGCGGACCGTGGACGCTGGCGTTGCAGCCCCTCGTCGCCCTGGGGATCCGGCTGGTGCTGTCCACCGCCGACCATGAACTGCGCCGGAGTTGACGCGTCCCGAGCGGTTACATGAGCCGGCGCATGAAGTAGGTGTAGCGCAGCGCCGTCGTGACGGCCGACTCGTCGATCGTGGCGCCGGTGCCGTGGCCGCCCTCCGAACCCTCGTAGAACAGGTAGGGGTAGCCCAACGACGCCAGCTTCGCCGCGAACTTGCGCGCATGCTGCGGACCGACCCGGTCGTCCTTGGTGGTGGTCCAGATGAACGGCTCCGGATAGTGCATATCGGGCTTCAGCTGCTGGTACGGCGAGATGGAGGCGAGGAAGGCGCGCTGGGTGGGGTCGTCGACGCTGCCGTATTCCCCGACCCACGACGCACCGGCCGCAATCTGCTCGTAGCGCAGCATGTCCAGCAGCGGCACCCCGATATCGACGGCATTCCACTGTTCGGGATGCTGGGTGAATTCGACGCCCATGAGCAGGCCGCCGTTGGAGGCGCCGGTGATGCCCAGACGCCGCGGCGTGGTGATCTTGCGCGCCACCAGATCCTTTCCGACGGCGGCGAAATCGTCGAAGGCGCGCTGCCGGTTGGTGGTGAGGGCTGCCTCGTGCCAGGCCGGTCCGAATTCGCCGCCGCCGCGGATGTCGGCCAGGGCGAACACCCCGCCGCGTGCGAGCCACAATCGGCCCAGATCGCCGTCGTAGTCCGGGGTCATCGCCGCCCCGAAACCGCCGTAGGCATTGAGGATCGTGGGATTGTTGCCGTCGAGAGGCATGTCGGCGCGGTGGACGACGAAATAGGGCACCTGGGTGCCGTCCGGCGAGGTCGCCTTCAGCTGTTCCACCACCAGGTTCGAGGAATCGAATTGCGGAGCAACGGTTTTCGCCTCGTTCAGGGCGCCGGTCGCGGTGTCCAGATGCCAGAGCGCGGGTGGGGTGAGGAATGAGGTGACCGTGAGGTAGGCCAGGCTGCCGCGGCTGTCGGCGGCGGCCGGGGTGAGGGTGGCGTTGTCGGGCAACGCGAGTGGGGTGGCCGACCACGAGCCGTCGGGCCGCGGGGTGTAGGTCGTGGCGCGGCCGCGCACATCGTTGAGTGACAGGACCACCGCCTGGTCGCGGGTGGTCATCACATCCTGGAAGGCGTCCGCCGGGCCGGGTGTGAACACCGCCGTGGGCTGCGGATGGCCGGGATCGCGTGCGACCGCTTCCGCGTCCAGCGACACCAGTGATCCGGCCGGGAAGGTGGTCCCGTCGGTGGTCCACTCCTGCTCGAGCGACACCAGGAGACGGTTGGCGACCATCCCCTGCAATTCCGCTTTGGCGGGCAGCGCCACCGGCTGTAAACCATTGGCGAGCAGGCGATATTGGCGTTCGAAGAAGGACGGGCTGCGCTCGATGAAGGCCATCCGATGGCCTTGCCCGTCGGTCAGCACGAGTGGAGTGGTGGCTACGTCGGTGCGCTCGCCGCGACCGATCTCCACCGCGTCGGAGAGGGGTTTACCCCGGTCCCACTGGTTCACGACGTAGGCGTACCCGGAGGTGGTGAGCTCGCCGGGCTGCCATTCCCGCGCGACCAGCAGGGTGTTGTCGTCCAACCATGCGATGTCCTGTTTGCCGCGCGGCAGAATGAAACCGTCGGGGACGAATTGCCCCGTGATGATGTCGAATTCGCGAACCGTGACGGCGTCTTCCCCGCCGTCGGACAGCACGATCAGGCACCGGGTCTCGCTGACCGGTGAACAGTCGACACCCTTCCACACCCAGTTCTTGCCTTCGGTGTTCGCCAGGGCATCCAGATCGAGCACGGTCACCCAGTGCGGTTGCGCCGTTTCGTAGTCCGCGACCGAGGTCTTCCGCCAGATACCGTGCGTGTGCTGGGGATCCCGCCAGAAGTTGTAGACCTCACCGTGGATGATCGTCGGCTCGGCCAGCCGATCCGGCGAATTCCCCACCTCCCGCGCCTGTGCGAGATTGTCGGCGTAGCGCGGATCCTGCTGCAGCACACCGAGGGTCTTGCCATTCTCCGCGGCCACCCACTGCTGCACCCGCGCGCTGTCGTTCTGCTCGAGCCACTGAAACTCATCACCGGGCTCCGGCGCCGAATTCCCGCACGCCGCCACCACACCCGCAACCAGCACGACCACTACCCGGAAAACCCAAGAACGCCCCACGCCCGCCTCCCCAAGATCGCTCCGTCGCCCCAGCGTAAACCACCCCACCGACTTCCAACCCCAGCCGCACCCCTCGCACACATACGCACCCACTACAACCGTCCGCACAGGGTGCGAACGCCAACAAAGAGTGCGGCTGCCTCCGTCCCGGCGTCGCCTCTGCCCGTCTCCCGGCGTCGACCCTCCTCGTCTCCCGGCGTCGACCCTCTTCCTCATCCCGGCATGCTTTTGGCCGGGATCACCCCAGGGCGGACAAGGCCATGCGGCGGAGGATGGGGCGGGCGCGGCTGGCCAGGGCGGCCGAGGCGCTGTGGGGGGTGGAGTTGAGTAGGCCGAAGATGGCGTGGGCCTGGACGCGGGCTGCGGGTTCGGCAAGGCCGGGGTGCAGGTCGCGCAGAACGCTCACCCACACTTCGACGTATTGCCGCTGGGTGCGGCGGACCTGGCGGCGGGCGGCCTCGGGCAGGTTCTCCAGGTCGCGATCCTGAATTCGAATCAGCTCCGGCTCGCCGAGGGCGAAATCGAGATGGAATTCGATCAGCCCGGACAGCGCATCCTCGGGCGTAGCGGACTGCGCCACAACGTCTTTCCCGCCCTCGAGCAGCCGCTGGCTGACTCCGACGAGCAACTCGACCAGCAGCGCCTCCTTGTTGGGGAAGTGCCGGTACACCGCGGGCCCGCTGATGCCCGCCGCCGCACCCAGGTCGTCCAGCCGCACGCCCGGGAAGCCGCGGTCGGCGATCAGCCGCGCACCCGCCTCCAGCAACTGCTGCCGGCGCTGCGCCTTGAGCTGCTCGCGCCGCGTGGGCGCGACGGAATCGCTGCTGGTCATCGCGACTCCTCTCGCTTCGTCTGGACAACTCGGTTAGTGAAGATTATCTTAGATTTCAGTTATTGGCGATTAACCGATCTGGCAGGATGGCGTGATGACGGTTACGCAGGACACGCACGTCGACAACCGGGCGGCGCATCTGGCGCTGGTCGAGGACCTGCGCGCACGGCTGGCCGCGGCCGCTCCGGGTGGTCCGGAGCGGGCGCGCGAACGGCACGTCGCGCGCGGCAAACTACTGCCACGGCAGCGGGTGGATCGGCTGCTCGACGCGGGCAGCCCCTTCCTCGAGCTGTCACCGCTGGCGGCCACCGGCATGTACGACGACGATTGCCCGGGCGCGGGGATCATCACCGGAATCGGCCGAGTGTCCGGGCGCGAATGCGTGATCGTCGCCAACGACGCCACCGTCAAGGGCGGCACCTACTACCCGATGACGGTCAAGAAGCATCTGCGGGCGCAGGAGGTCGCCCTGCAGAATCGCCTGCCCTGCATCTATCTCGTCGACTCGGGCGGCGCCTTTCTGCCCCGTCAGGACGAGGTCTTCCCTGATCGGGAGCATTTCGGCCGCATCTTCTACAACCAGGCGACCATGAGCGCCAAGGGCATCGCCCAGATCGCGGCGGTGCTCGGCTCCTGCACCGCGGGCGGCGCCTACGTCCCGGCGATGAGCGACGAGGCGGTGATCGTGCGCAACCAGGGCACGATCTTCCTCGGCGGCCCGCCGCTGGTGAAGGCCGCCACCGGCGAGGTGGTGACCGCGGAGGAACTCGGCGGTGGCGAATTGCATTCCCGCACTTCCGGAGTCACCGACCACCTGGCCGACAGCGACGAGGACGCCCTGCGCATCGTCCGCCGAATCGTGAGCACGCTGGGCCCGAAGACACCCGCACCGTGGGAGATCACGCCTCCGCTGGAACCCATTGCGCCGCAGTCCGAACTGTACGACGTGGTGCCGGTCGACCTGCGCACCCCCTACGACGTCCGCGAGGTCATCACCCGAATCGTCGACGGTGGCGAATTCGACGAATTCAAGGCCGAATACGGCCGTACCCTGGTGACCGGCTTCGCCCGAATCCACGGTCACCCGGTCGGCATCGTCGCCAACAATGGCGTGCTGTTCGCCGAATCGGCGCTCAAGGGAGCACATTTC
Organism: Nocardia transvalensis; assembly: GCF_015477765.1. Lineage (GTDB taxonomy): Bacteria > Actinomycetota > Actinomycetes > Mycobacteriales > Mycobacteriaceae > Nocardia > Nocardia transvalensis_A. Next base: position 65,967 of record NZ_JADLQQ010000006.1, read on the forward strand.
ATCGAACTGTGCGACAAGCGCGTCGTCCCGCTGGTCTTCCTGCAGAACATCACCGGCTTCATGGTCGGCCGCGACTACGAGGCCGGCGGCATCGCCAAACACGGTGCGAAGATGGTGACCGCCGTGGCCTGCGCGCGGGTGCCGAAGCTGACAGTGGTGATCGGCGGCTCGTACGGTGCGGGCAACTACTCCATGTGCGGTCGCGCGTATTCGCCGCGATTCCTGTGGATGTGGCCGAATGCGCGGATCTCCGTCATGGGCGGCGAGCAGGCCGCCTCGGTGCTGGCGACCGTGCGCGGCGACCAGGTGGGCGATTCCTGGTCCACCGAGGAGCAGGAGGCGTTCAAGGCGCCCATCCGCGACCAGTATGAGCGGCAAGGCAATCCGTACTATTCGACGGCACGGCTCTGGGACGACGGCGTCATCGACCCCGTCGATACCCGGACCGTACTCGGCCTGGCCCTGTCGGTCTGCGCGCAGGCGCCCCTCGAATCCGTCTCCTACGGCGTCTTCCGGATGTGATCACGATGATGCACAAATCGCAGCCCGTCCCGTTCGACACCGTGCTGGTCGCCAATCGCGGCGAGATCGCGGTGCGAGTCATCAGGACCTTGCGGGACATGGGAATTCGTTCGGTCGCGGTCTACAGCGACGCCGACGCCGCGGCCCGCCACGTGCACGAGGCCGATGTGGCGGTGCGGCTGGGACCGGCCCCGGCCCGGGAGAGTTATCTCGACATCGATCGCGTCGTCGACGCGGCCAGGCGCACCGGGGCGCAGGCGGTCCACCCGGGATACGGCTTCCTGTCGGAGAATCCGGCATTCGCCGCCGCCCTGGCGAAGGCGGACATCGTCTTCCTGGGGCCACCGGCGCGGGCCATCGAGATCATGGGCGACAAGATCGCGGCCAAGAATACGGTTTCCGAGTTCGGCGTCCCCGTGGTCCCGGGAATCGCCCGGCCGGGCCTCACCGACGCCGAATTGATCGATGCCGCAACGGAAATCGGCTACCCGGTGCTGGTGAAGCCGTCGGCCGGTGGGGGCGGCAAAGGCATGCGGCTGGTGCACGCACCCGAACAACTGCCGGATGCCCTGGTGAGCGCCCGTCGTGAGGCAGCCGCGGCCTTCGGCGACGACACCCTGTTCCTGGAGCGCTTCGTCACCCGGCCGCGGCACATCGAGGTCCAGATCATCGCCGACCAATACGGTCACGTGCTGCATCTGGGCGAGCGGGAATGCAGCCTGCAACGGCGGCATCAGAAGGTGATCGAGGAGGCGCCCTCTCCACTGCTGGACGCCGAGACCCGGGCCCGGATCGGCGCGGCGGCCTGCAATACCGCGCGCAGTGTCGACTACGTCGGCGCGGGCACGGTGGAATTCATCGTCTCCGCCGACCGTCCGGACGAATTCTTCTTCATGGAGATGAACACCCGCCTGCAGGTGGAGCATCCGGTGACCGAGCTGATCACCGGCGTCGACCTGGTCGAATGCCAGATCCGCGTGGCCGCCGGGCAGAAGCTGGCCGCCGGCCAGGACGATATCCGCCTGACCGGACATGCCATCGAGGCCCGCGTCTACGCCGAGGATCCCGGCCGGGACTTCCTGCCGACGGGCGGCACCGTGCTCGAGCTGTCCGAGCCGGAAGGCTCCGGGGTACGGGTGGATTCGGGCCTGCGCGTGGGCACCGTGGTCGGCAGCGACTACGACCCGATGCTGTCCAAGGTCATTGCCTACGCTTCCGACCGCACCGAAGCCATCGCGAAACTCGATCAGGCCCTGGCGAATACGGTCGTGCTGGGCGTGCGCACCAACACCGACTTCCTGCGCTTCCTGCTCGCCGACCCGGATGTGGTTGCGGGACGGCTGGATACGGGCCTGCTGGACCGCCGCGCCGTCGACTTCCGGCCCGAGCCGGTATCGGACGAGCAGTTCATCGCCGCAGCGGTCTTCCGGTGGTTGCGGACCTGGCCGACGGCTGCCTCGGACCCCTGGGAGATCCCGAACGGCTGGCGGTTGGGGATGGCCGCACCGACTACGTTCCGCCTGGCAGGCGGCGACCGCACGGTGCACGTCTCGATCACCGGTGACCCCGATACTGCCCAGGTGTGGTTGGAGGACGCCGAAAAACGCGCTCTGGCTGCCGAATTCGTCACGTCGTCGTCCGGCAACGGCTTCCCGTCGGTGAGCCTTGTGCTCGACGGCATCCGAACCACCTATCGCGTCGCCGAACACGACGGCCAGGTGTGGATCGCCGACGCATCCGGCGTCGCCTCGGTGCGCGAGGTGGCCGAGGTGAGCGCCCGCTCGGCCGCCGAACACGTCGGTGATGCCGAAATCCGCAGCCCGATGCCGGGTTCGGTGATCGCCGCCCCGATCACCTCCGGGGCGGTGGTCGCCGCGGGCGCACCCGTGGTCGTCGTGGAGGCCATGAAGATGGAACACACCCTCACCGCCCCGATCGCGGGAACCGTCGAACTGCTCGTCACCCCCGGCACCCAGGTCCAGGTGGACCAGATCCTCGCCCGCATCGTCCCCGCCGCGGACGACCACCCTGATTCGAAGGACACCTCCGCATGACCGACTTCCTGTCCACGGGCACCCTTCCCGACGAGTATCGCGAACTCGCGCTCACCGTCCGTGATTTCGCACGGCAGGTGGTGGCGCCGGTCGCCGCGAAACACGACGCCGAACACTCCTTCCCCTATGAGGTGGTCGCGGGAATGGCGGATATGGGCCTGTTCGGCCTGCCGTTCCCGGAGGAATACGGCGGTATGGGTGGCGACTACTTCGCCTTGTGTCTGGCCCTCGAGGAACTGGGCAAGGTCGACCAGAGCGTCGCCATCACCCTGGAGGCCGGAGTGTCACTGGGCGCGATGCCGATCTACCGCTTCGGCAACGACAAGCAGAAGCAGGAATGGTTGCCGCAGTTGACCAGTGGCCGTTCGCTGGCCGCCTTCGGCCTGACCGAGCCCGGCGCGGGCAGCGACGCCGGCGGCACCCGCACCACGGCCGTTCGCGACGGCGACGACTGGATCATCAACGGCAGCAAGCAGTTCATCACCAACTCCGGCACCGATATCACCCGCCTGGTGACGGTGACCGCCGTGACCGGGCAGGTCGACGGCAAGAAGGAGATCTCCACCATCCTGGTGCCCACCGACACCCCCGGCTTCGTCGCCGAACCGGCCTACAACAAGGTCGGGTGGAACGCCTCGGACACCCATCCGCTCAGCTTCACCGATGTCCGTGTGCCGCAGGAGAATCTGCTCGGCGAGCGGGGACGCGGCTACGCCAACTTCCTGCGCATCCTCGACGAGGGCCGCATCGCCATCGCCGCCCTGGCCGTCGGCGCCGCCCAGGGCTGTGTCGACGAAAGCGTGCGGTACGCCTCCGAACGCGATGCGTTCGGCCAGGCGATCGGCCGCAACCAGGCCATCGCCTTCAAAATCGCGCGGATGGAGGCGCGTGCCCACGCCGCCCGCACTGCCTATTACGATGCCGCGGCGCTCATGCTCGCGGGCAAGCCTTTCAAGAAGCAGGCGTCGATCGCGAAACTGGTCGCCAGCGAGGCGGCGATGGACAATTCCCGCGATGCCACGCAGATTTTCGGCGGCTACGGCTTCATGAACGAATACGCTGTGGCCCGGCACTATCGTGACAGCAAGATTCTGGAAATCGGCGAGGGCACCACGGAGGTGCAGTTGATGCTGATCGGACGGGAGCTGGGCCTGTGAACGAGCCGATCCGCCGGGTGGTGCAGCGCGGCCTGTGGTTCGAGGAATTCGAGACCGACGTGCTGTACGAGCACCGGCCCGGTCGCACGATTACCGAGGCCGACAATGTGCTGTTCACGACCCTCACGATGAATACCCAGGCCCTGCATCTGGACGCGGCTTTCGCCGATGAGCTGCCGCCGTTTCATCAGCGCCTGGTCAATTCCATGTTCACGCTCTCCACGCTGGTCGGCCTGTCGGTGGCGCAACTGACCCAGGGCACGATCGTGGCCAATCTCGGTTTTTCCGATATCGCCTTCCCCAAGCCGCTGTTCCACGGCGACACCCTGTACGCCGAGACAGCGGTGACCGATAAGCGGGAATCGAAGAGCCGACCGGGGGAGGGGATTGTGACCTTCGCCCACACCGGCCGCAATCAGCACGGCGACGTGGTGGCCACCGCGATCCGCAAAACTCTCGTCCGGAAGAAGCCCGCATGAGGCAGACCTGGCAAATGCCCGGCCCGGCCTGGCTGTTCTGCCCCGCCGACCGCCCGGAACGCTTCGAGAAGGCCGCCGCCGTAGCCGACGTCGTGATCCTCGATCTCGAAGACGGTGTGGCGCAGGCAGACAAGGCCGCGGCCCGCGAGGCCCTGCTCTCGACGCCACTCGACCCGGATCGCACGGTCGTCCGGGTGAACGCGGTCAGCACCCCCGACCACGCCGCGGACATGAAGGCCGTGGCGCGCACTCACTACCAGCGCATCATGCTGCCGAAATGTGAAAGCGCCGACCAGGTTTCGAACCTGTACTACCAAACGATCGCCCTCATCGAATCCCCGCGCGGTGCCCTGGAAGTCGACCGCATCATGCAGGTCGACGACGCGATCGGCGTCATGTGGGGCGCGGAAGACCTGATCGCGGCCCTCGGCGGCAACGCCAGCAGACACCCCGACGGAACCTACCGCGACGTGGCCCGCCACATACGCTCCACCGCCCTGCTCGCCGCCAAGGCCTCCGCCAAGTTCGCCCTCGACTCGGTCTACCTGAACATCCCCGACCTGGACGGCCTGCGTGCCGAGGCCGAGGACGCGGTAGCGGTGGGCTTCGACGCGAAGGTGGCCATCCACCCCAGCCAGGTCCCGGTGATTCGCGAGACCTACGCGCCCTCGGCCGAAGAATTGGACTGGGCTCGAAGGCTCCTGGCCGAGGTCCCGAACAACCGCGGCGTCTTCACCTTCGAGGGCCGCATGGTCGACGGCCCGGTCGTCCACCACGCCGAACGCATCGTCCAACGCGCTACACCCACCCACCCGTAACCCTGGTAATGGGCGTGGGCGAGCATCCAAGTCGGCGAACGTCGAGACGCGGGCTGCGAGGTTGCTCGGTCGGGCCGCCCGCCGGGCGGGATTGCGTCACAATCGGGTGGATTTCCTGAGCTAGGAGAGTGATGGCGGTGGTGGAACCGCAGTGGGTGCCGAGTGCGGAGGATGTGGCCCGGGCGCGGGTCACCGATTTCGCGCGGTTCGTGGCCGAGCGGACGGGTCGCGAGTTCATCGACTACCACGCACTATGGCAGTGGTCGGTCGATGATCTGTCCGGATTCTGGGGGGCGGTGTGGGCGTACTTCGGTCTCGGGCCCGCGCCGCAGCAGGTGCTTGCGAGTGCGGAAATGCCGGGTGCGCAATGGTTTCCGGGGGTGCGGCTGAACTATGTCGATCAGATCGTGCGGCAGGCGCGGTCGGATCGACCGGCCATCGTCTACGCGAGCGAGGACGGTTCGCTCACCGAGATCTCGTGGGCCGAACTGCTCGGCCGGACGGCGGCGTTGGCGGGTGTTCTCCGCGGTCAGGGGGTACAGCCCGGTGATCGCGTGGTCGGCTATATCCCCAATATTCCGGAGGCGATCATCGCCTTCCTCGCAACGGCGAGCCTCGGTGCCGTCTGGAGTGCCTGCGGCCAGGACTATTCGGCGAAGGCGGCCCTCGATCGCCTGGGCCAGTTGGAGCCGGTCGTTCTGGTGACCGCCGACGGTTACCGATACGGCGGCAAGATCCACGACAAGACCGCGGAGATAGCCGAGCTGCGTGCCGGTTTGCCGACGGTGCGAGTGACGGTGGTGGTGTCCCGGATCGACAGCGAGGTGCCCAACTCGCTCGAGTGGGAGCAGATCACCGAGCCGATCGGCACCGATATCGACACCGGCCAGGTCGATTTCGACCACCCGCTGTGGGTCCTGTACTCCTCGGGCACCACCGGCCTGCCGAAGGGCATCGTCCACGGCCACGGCGGTGTCCTGCTCGAACATCTGAAAGCCGCTGCGCTGCAGGCCGATATCGGGCGAGACGACACCTTCTTCTGGTACACCAGCCCGAGCTGGATGATGTGGAATTTCCAGATCGCCGGTCTGCTGGTGGGCGCCACCATCGTCTGCTACGACGGCAGCCCGTCCGCCCCGACGCCGGATGCGCTGTGGGACCTCGCCGCTCGCACTCGCACCAGCGTCCTCGGCACCAGCCCCGGCTATGTGCTGGCCTGCATCAAGGCCGGTGTCGTACCGCGCCGCGATCACGACCTGTCCGCACTGCGCACGGTCGGCATCACCGGCGCGTCGCTGCCGGCGTCCTCGTCGCTGTGGCTGGCCGACAATGTCGGCGAGCGCGTCCAGGTCTCCTCGATCAGCGGCGGCACGGATGTGGTGTCGGCCTTCCTCGGGGGTGTGCCGACCGTTCCGGTGTGGCCGGGCGAGTTGTCGGTGCGATTCCTCGGTGCGGCGGTCGACTCCTGGGATCCCACCGGGCATCCCATCCGCGGCGAGGTCGGCGAGCTGGTGATCACCAAGCCGATGCCCTCCATGCCGGTGAAATTCTGGAACGACCCCGACGGATCCCGGTACCGCAGTGCCTATTTCGACATGTTCCCCGGCGTCTGGCGGCACGGCGACTGGATCACCATCACCGACCACGGCAGCATCATCGTCCACGGCCGCTCCGACTCGACCCTGAACCGCCACGGCATCCGCATGGGCTCGGCCGACATCTACCAGGCCGTCGAATCGCTCCCCGAAATAGCCGAGGCCATGGTCATCGGCGCCGAACAACCCGACGGCGGCTACTGGATGCCCCTGTTCGTCGTCCTCGCCGAAGGGACAGAGCTCACCGACGAGGTGGAGCAGCGCATCAACGCGACTATTCGGACCCAGGTGTCCCCCCGTCACGTTCCCGACGACATCATCGTCGCCCCCGGCATCCCCCACACCCGCACCGGCAAGAAGCTCGAGGTCCCCATCAAGCGCCTGTTCCAGGGAGCCGACCCCGCCCGCGTCGTCGAACGCAGCGCCGTGGACAACCCGGTCCTCCTGGACTGGTACGCCTCGATCGAGATGCCGAAGCCATAGACCTGTCGCTCTCAAGCGGCTAAATCGGCAGAGTTGTCGAGCGACAGGACGCCGTCGACCATGCGGTAGACCGCGGTCATCTGGTGAAGGTGGCTGCGGTCGTGGGTGACCAGCAGGGTGGCGGCGCCGTGGTTGTGGACCACCTCGAGGATGAGGTCGATGATGGCGGCCCCGCGTTCCTGGTCGAGGGCGCTGGTGGGCTCGTCGATGACCAGCAGTGACGGGTCGTTCATGAGGGCTCGGGCGATATTGACGCGCTGGCGTTGACCGCCCGAGAGCTGGGCAGGGCGCTTGTGTTCGTGGCCCGTCAGTCCGACCGAGGCGAGGAGATCCATTGCCTTGCCGTGGGTTTCACGTCGCATGCGGGGTGTGACGAACAAGCGCCGGCCGAGATGGATCATTGCTTCGAGCTGTTCCACGGCCGTGAGAGCCGGAATCAGATTCGGTTGCTGGAAGACGATTCCGATGTGTTCACGGCGCAACCGCGCCGCCTCGCGGCCGCTCACCGTGGCCAGATCGACAGTGCCCGTACCGGTGTCGAGCCGGACCTGGCCGGAGTCCGGACGAATCAGCGTCGACACCACCGCCAGCAGGCTCGACTTCCCCGATCCGGACGGCCCGGTGATCGCGGCGACCTCACCACCGTGGACTCGCAGGTGCACCGCATCCAGTGCGGTGATGCGTTCCGCGCCGTCGGGGTAGGTGAGGGTGACGTCCGAAACAGTCAGCGAGGTCATCGAAATCTCCTGTAGACCTGGGTAATTCAGCGAGCCTGATTGAGCGCGGTGAGCGGATCGGTGGTGGTGAGGAAACGCAACGCGAACGCGGCGCCGAGCAGCCCCAGCCCGATCAGCGCCACGCCTGGCACGAGAGTCGTTGCGGCACTGAGGACGAACGGCACGGCATCACCGATGAACACCGCCGCGAGGGCGGTACCGCCGACGCCGACACCGACACCGGCCAGCAGCACGATCAACGCCTGCCCCAGCGCATCGCGTACCAGGGATCCGGTGGTGGCGCCCAACGCCTTCAACGTCGCGATATCGGGCGTGCGCTGAATCGTCCACACCGTGAAGAACGCCCCGATCACCAGCGCGGAAATGGCGAACAGCATCACCGTCATCAGCGTCAGCGACTTGTTCTCGGCCTGATACGACGCGATCGCCTGCAGCGACCCTTTCACACTGGTCGTGGTGGTGTGCGCGGCCTTGTTCACCGCGTCGAGATCGTGGACGCCGGACACGACCAGCACGGTTGCCGCACCTCCGCGCGGAGTCACCGACTGCCAATCCGACAGCGGCATCCACACCACCGGCGTGTGCGCGAACCAGTCGTCGCCCCCGATCGCGGCCACGGTGAAGGTGGCCGAGCCGAGCGACACCGGGTCCCCGGTCGCGGCCGACAGCTTCTTTGCTGCCGGTTCGGAGAGCACGACCGTCCCCGGCTGTGTAGCCATCCGATTGCCAAAGGCGTTCCCCTGGACTCCGAACAGCGCAACCTGCGTCGGTGCGGAGCCATCGACGGTTGCTCTGGCGCGGCTGATACCCGTGGGGTCGACCGTTGCGCCCGTCTGCTCCCATGCCCGCACCTGCTCGGCGGTCAGGGCCGAGGAATCGAACGACGGCGACGACCCGGTATCGGCGAACACCACTGCCTCTCCGGACATGCGCTGAACAGCGGAAATGTTCTGATGGGCGAGTCCGGCCGTGAGACCGCTCAGAAAGCTCACCAGCAGCGCGATCAACACGACCACCAGCATGATGAGCAGGAAGCGGCCGCGGGCGGCCCGCAGATCTCTGAGCGCGACGAACATGCCTCCACCCTGGCCTCCGCACCCGCCCCGGCCATCGCAATCCGGAACCATTCCCCGACCAGCCAACGGTGGGGAGTCGATTACACCTTTCGATGGATGCCGTGCCGGTAACCGCGCATAAGCTGGCACCGTGCACCGGTCCCCGCTCACCCCTGTCTTCGCCGCGCTGCAGGTCGGGCTGCATGCCCTGATGGTGGTGTTGACGGGTGTGGTGGTCGGGCGGGGCGTGGTGGCCGACAGCGGCCACCGATGGGGGGTCGCCGCACTCGCCGCGGTGTTCCTGATCACGTATTTCGGCGGTGTGGCACTGCGCGGCAGGATCACGGCGTCCCGGGTGTGGTTGGGCGTGCTCACGCTGATGTGGCTGGGTCTGGTGGCGCTGGTGCCGGACGCGGTGTACCTCGTATTCGGTCTGTTCTTCCTGTACCTGCATCTGCTGCCGCGCTTCTGGGGCGTGCTGGCGGTCGCCGCCTCCACGGCCGCCGCGGTGATCGGCTACGAACTGCACAAGGGTTGGAACGTGGGCGGCGTAATCGGGCCGATCGTGGCCGCATTCGTCGCCATCGCGATCGGATGGGGCTATCGGGCGCTGTTCCGCGAGGCCGCCGACCGCCAGAAACTGATCGACGAATTGCTCGCTACCCGGGCCACTCTCGCCGAACAGGAACGCACGGCGGGCAAACTCGCCGAACGCGAACGGCTGGCGCAGGAGATCCACGACACCGTCGCCCAGGGACTGTCGAGCATCCAGCTCCTGCTGCACGCGGTCGAGCGTGCGGCACCGGAACACCCCGCCCTGCAGCAGATTCGGCTGGCCCGCGACACCGCCGCCGACAGCCTCATCGAAACCCGCCAGCTCATCGCGGAACTCACCCCGGCCGCGCTGGAGGGTCAATCGCTGACTGATGCGCTGGAACGAATAGCCCAGCGGGCCAGCACGCCTGGACTGGACACCCAGCTGCTGGTGGAGGGCACACCCGAGCGGCTGCCGATGCCGATCGAGGCCGCGTTGGTGCGGGTGGCCCAGGGCGCGGTGTCGAATGTGGTCCGGCACGCGAAGGCCGACCGCATGCGCATCACGCTCACCTACGCCGACGATGCGGTACACCTGGACGTCGTCGACGACGGTGTCGGTATCGACCCGGAGGTGTTCCGGCGCGGCACATTCGGGCTCAACGCCATGCACAGCCGGGTCGAACAGCAGGGTGGCAGCATGAGCGTCGAATCAGAGCCCGGCCACACCGCCGTGACCGTGTCGTTCCCGCTGGAGGAGTCATGATCCGCCTGCTGCTCGCCGATGATCACGCCATCGTCCGCGCCGGACTGCGCGCGTTGCTGGATTCGGGCGAGGACATCGAGGTGGTCGGCGAGGCCGCCACCGCCGAGGAGGCCGTAGCCTTCTGCAGCACAACCGAAGTCGACCTAGTGCTGATGGATCTTCGCTTCGGGCCCGGGAAATCGGGAGTCGATGCCACCGTGGCCCTGCGTGCCCTACCCGACCCACCCAATGTCCTGGTGGTCACCAACTACGACACCGACGCCGACATTCTGGGCGCCATCGAGGCCGGTGCCTGCGGTTACATCCTCAAGGACACCCCGCCCGCCGAACTGCTGGCCGCCGTGCGGGGCGCCGCCTCGGGGGAGAGCGTGCTGTCCCCCTCGGTCGCCTCCAAGCTCATGACCCGAGTCCGCAAACCCGATACCACCTTGAGCCCCAGGGAAATCGAGGTCCTGCGCCTGGTCGCCGACGGTCACTCCAATCGGGAGATCGGCAAGCGCCTGTTCCTCAGCGAGACGACAGTGAAATCCCACCTGGTGCACATCTACTCGAAGCTGGGCGTGAAGTCCCGCACCTCCGCGGTGGCCCGCGCCCGCGAGCGCGGCGCAATCTGACGTGTATGTTGCCAAAAATTTGCTGTTGAGTCGTATCCTGCATTCATGCTCTCACTCGCCGATCCCGAGGTGCGCGAATTCCTGACCTTCGGCACCCGCACCTGCAAGCTCGCGTTCGTGGCCACCGATGGACGGCCGGTCATCAATCCGGTCTGGTTCGTTCTCGAGGGCGACGAAGTGGTGTTCACCACCGGCAAGGACTCCGCCAAGGGCCGGGCAATCCTCCGCGACCCGCGGGTGGCGGTCTGCGTCGACAGAGAAGAAACTCCGTTCGGTTACGTGCAGATCCAGGGCGTCGCGGCCCTCTCGGAGGATCTGGACGAGATGGTCCGCCTGGCCACCGCAATAGGCAGACGCTACATGGGGGCCGATCGCGCCGAGGAGTTCGGCAGACGCAACGGCGTGCCGGGCGAGCTGCTGGTCCGCGTCCGGCCGGTCAAGGTGCTGGGCAGCCTGGACCTGTCCGGTTAGCGAGTCGCTTGCCAAGGGTTCCGCATGCTCCTCGTACGCTGAACCCATGGCCTCCATCAACGATCCCGAAGTGCGTGAATTCCTCTCCCACGGCACCCGCACCGGCAAGCTCGCATTCGTGGCCACCGACGGCCGCCCGGTGATCAACCCGGTCTGGTTCATCCTCGAGGGCGACGAAATCGTCTTCAACACCGGCAAGGACACCGCCAAAGGCCGGGCAATCCTGCGCGACCCCCGCGTCGCCCTCTGCGTCGACCTGGACGAACCCCCGTACGGCTACTTCCAGATTCAAGGCACCGCAACCATTTCCGAAGACCCCGATGAACTCCTCCGCACCGCCACCATCATCGGCGGCCGCTATATGGGCGCCGACCGCGCCGAGGAATTCGGCAAACGCAACGGCGTCCCCGGCGAACTCGTCGTCCGCATCCGCCCCACCAAAGTCCTCGGCGGCCTCAATATGACGGCCTGACGGACAGGCGATACTCGGCCACTGTTGCTGCGACCACTGCCTCGACATCCTCGGGTAGCAGAAAGCCTTCTTCCGCAAGGTTATTCGCCACAGTGCGGACGGTGGCGGCATACGCCTCGCGGGTGGGGTAGCGATTGCGGACCGACGGTCGGCCGGGCGGGAAGGGGAGTTTGCTGCCGAGGCGTTCGTAGGGGACGGCCGGGAGGCCGTCGACCGGTCGTCGCGGGTTCCAGCCCGTGTAGACCGCGAGCGGGGCCGCCACCGCCGGGAGGCGGATACCGGCGATCTCGTTGCCGTCCTCGTCGACCGCGGAAACCAGCATCGGGTAGGGCTCGCCGCGTCGGGCCGGCCAGCGGCCGATGCCGCGCTCGGCGTCCGGGCCCAGGTCGAGTCGGCGGGCGCAGGGCAGCAGGGCGGGGTCGGGGCGGGCGACGTGCCCGAACTGGTCGAGGACCTTGGCCGGCGGCACGGCGGTGCCGTCGCCGGTGCGCGGTACTCGGCTGTGTGGCGGCTCCACCCCCTCGCTCACCCACTGCTCGAGCGCGATGAGCAGTGCCCGCAGTACCGGGGTGACATCGAGTTCGTTCACCGGGTTGGCCACGGGCAGAATGCTTTTGAGAGGGTTGGGGCCGAAGTGGTCCGCGCCCGCGAGGGCGTAGGTCCGGACATCGGGATCCTCCGGAAGGTCCTGCCCCGTCACCGAATCCACGTGAACCAGAGCGCCGTCGCCGCGCCAATATTCCGACGAGCTGTTGGTGAAGATCGTCTTGGGCACGCCACCCAGCGCCCGCTGCCGTGCCAGCAGACCGGCACTGTCGAACGGCGGCAGCGCTCCGAATCCGTCGTCCTGGGCCGCCGACGGCTGGGCATAACGGTGATTGAACTGGCCGCGTGCTCCGCTGGCGATGTGGGCGAACACCCCGTCGAAGACCATCGCTCCCGATTCGTCGAGATTCAGCCCCTCCCAGAGGAATTGACGCAGCAGCCGCCCCGATTGAGAGATCCCGAACGCATAGGCGTGTTCGATTCCGTCGCTCCGCAGATGCGAGACGACATCCCGGATCGCCAGCATTCCGCATCCAGCAACCGGTGCCCGAGAGGTGCGGTAGATGAGCTCGTACCAGTGAAAGGGCCGGAAGCCACCGTCCAGCGCGACATGCGTGCTGTCGGTGAATCGCCAACTGCCGCGCGGTATTTCGGTGCGATCGCCCTCGGGCGAGGTGCGCACCGTCAGCACGGCATCGGGGTCCGCGATATCGGCGGTGGGGTACTCCGCGAATTGGAACAGGGCCCCCGTCCCCGGCATGACGTCGCGGAGCGGATGACTGGCCTCGGCGGTATCGGCCCGCCAATCCAACCGCATCCACCCCGGCCCGACCTGGGCGTCGGGCACGGTGACACCCAACTCCCCGGGCCCGCGCAGCACATCCCACTGCCACCCACACCAGGCAATGGTCCACCCGCGATCCAGCAGAAACCCGTCCCCCGGATCGAGCCGCTCCGGATTCGCAAAATCGATCTCGGCCCCCAGACTGAACGGCACCCCGGCCCCCAGCCTGCCCCGATTGGCCACAACGAACAGCAGATTCCGGCTCCCACCGTCCTTCGGCCGCAAAAGCCGCAAATCCGCCTCGAACCGCACCAGCCCGTCCCCATCACGCGGCGCCAACTCGAGATCGACAATGCGCCGATTCCCCGGATGCCCCGGGTCCACCGCAAACGCCACGGTCCCGCGCACCCACTCGTACCGCGGGTCGGCGTACGGCCCCACGGATTCGATACGAACCGCCTCGACAGCCACGAATAACTCCCCTCGGTCCGAGTAACCCAGCCGAGTCTATGAGCGCCCCCAATCCACACCCCGGCGTCCGTGACCTAAGTCACCGGCAAATCAGGGACCGCCTGGCAAGCGCCGACGGCCGCTCGCAACCTCCTCCACCAGGTCTTCGTACCCGACCGCGAGTTCGGCCAGCCCCTCCCACACCTCGCCGAGTTCGCAGTCATCGGCACTCGCCAAGGCCGCATAGGCGGACGCCGTGAGTAGGGAGAGCCGATCGACGATCGCCCCCATGGTCTCGGTGTGAATGCGTGCGGAACCCGGAGCGGGCGGGAGATTTTCGTGTATCCACCGGTCGATGCGCCGAATCAGCCGGGCCCGCAGCTCGTCGATCTCGGCCTTGCGCACGGGATCACAACCCAACCGCTGCTCGTGCAACTCGGTCAACGCATGGGCGGCCCGCAACATCGGGTGGTTGTCACAGCCGATTCCCCGGCAAGCATGCAGTAGTTGCTGTTTCGTCGGCAACGGTGCGATCAACACGGCGACGTCCTCGCCGCGCAAATCTTTATCTCCTGGACGACGACCATCCCGGACGGTCGAAAAGTATCCCGCGGCGGCACAATCCACTGCCGAAACCCGGCCTGCGCATCCTGCGGCGAGGGCAACGCAATCTCCCCACCCCTCGGAACAAGACTGACATCGAGCCGAAACAGCACCGCGAACAACGACATATCCTCCGGCAAATCCGGCCGAACGAGATACGTCCACCGCCGCGACCGCACATGAGACACGATCGGCCCCACCGTAATTCTCTTGTGCAACATGTCGTCCCGCACTCGCTGCCCCAACGCCCCGGGCACCGTAATCGCCCCCACCACACCCGCTCTGATGACTATGCGCCCCGTCTGCGGATGAATCCCCGCCGGTAACCCGCAAGTACGCCGATAATACGCACACCGCGAAGCAACCGTATCCGCGAATGCCAGGTAGTCCATGGGGCCCCCATCGGCCGGTGTTCGGGCGGTTATGGATCCGTGCTCGCCGTAGCATCTGCGGCGCTGACGGGTACGACCTCAAGCTGAACACGCCTCTCCCCCCTGAAGATCCCATCGTGGGAATCCCATCATTTTGCCCTCAAAGTCTCAGAGTGGGTGCCACCATGGGAAAGTTCGTTTCCCACGACAGGACAGCGCTAGGAGCCTTGGGATGACTGATGGAGGCGGCTCAACCCTTCCCCGGCGGCAGATCGGGAAGCTGCTTCGCGATGGGCGCAGCGAGGTCGGGTTCACCCTCGAACAGGTCGCGGCCATGATGCAGTGGAGCAAAAGCAAGTTGTCGCGCATCGAAAAGGGAGGGGGCGGAGGAATACTCCGCGAAGTCGATATGCGCGAACTGGGCCGCATCCTCGAGTTCGACGACGAGAAGGCGGAGGCGCTGGTCGCGCTGGCACAGCAGATCGACGCCAAGTGCTGGTGGCACACCTTCGATGATGTGATCCGTAAGAGCTTGAATATGTATGTCGGACTCGAATCGGCTGCCACGTCGCTGGAGATCTTCCGACCCGACATAGTTCCGGGGTTGTTCCAAACCCGTGACTACGCAAGAGCGCTCGATCGGACCTATTTCTCAAACGAATCCGATGAAGAGCTGGAGCGGCGCGTGCAACTGCGGATCACACGTCAGGCCATCCTCACCAGGCGCAGGAGACCGGTAACGGTTGAGCTGATCCTGCACGAGTCGGTGCTCCGGACCGTTGTTGGTTCTCGCCGGGTGATGGCAGCTCAGTTGCGCTACATCGCAGACCTCGGTACTCGCGAGAATGTCACTGTACTGATTTTGCCCTCCGAGAAAGGGTTTCCGGTTGGATTTCCGGTCGGGCCATTCGTGATCTTGAACTTCGGACAAGACACCAACGGCAACGAATCCTCCCCGCCAGTGGTCTACGTTGAGGCGCTCACCGGCGACATGTACCTTGAGAGAGAACAAGATACGAAGGAATACCGCAGAGCTTCCGCGATTCTTCGCCAGGCAGCGCACGACGCCGTAGCCAGCCGGGGCCTGCTGCGGCGGATGGCAAGGGAGTACGAAGCGTGAGAGTTGACCTCTCGGCCGCAAGGTGGTTCAAGAGCACCCACAGCGCCGGCGGCGGCGAATGCGTAGAGGTCGCCTTCCTGGCCAGCGGCCACATAGGCATCCGCGACTCCAAGAACCCCACGGGCCCAGCTCTCATCTTCACCCCCACCGAGTGGGATGCCTTCACGAGGACCATCACCACAGACGCCCTCCCCCACCCCTGACCCAACCCCCCGACCGACCCCGCCCACCCTGGCGGGGTCGTCCCGTGTCCCCCAAAAAAGGGCGTGAACGAGCATTCATGTGAGTAAACGTCGAGAAGGGGACTGCGTGGTTGCTCGGTCGGTGAAGGTGTCGGTGGGGTGGGGGATGTTTGGTGGGTATGGGGGGTTAGAGGAGCCGTTTGTGGGGAAGTGGGCCGTCGCTACTGGGCTGGTTACGCGGTGGCAGTTGCAGCATGACTTCGAGAGGGTCGCGCCAGGGGTTTATGTGCCCCACGGGGTTCGGCTTGATGCTGTGGGGAGGGCGAAAGTGGCGGGGCAGTGGGCGAAGGGGGAGGGGGTGCTCGTTGGGTACTCGGCGGCTGCGTTGCTTGGGGCCAAATGGATCGATCCCGAACTTCCGGCCGAGATTGCGCTCCCTACCTGTCGGCACGCGCCCCCGGGCATACGTGCGGTGCAGAGTCGGATCGCCGACGATGAGTGTTGCGACAGAGACGGCTTCACCGTGAGCACGCCGGTTCGGACCGCGTTCGATCTCGGGCGGTGCCTTCCGCGCGACAAGGCCGTGCCGGTCCTCGACTCACTCTGCCGGGCGACAGGCTTGTATCCGAACGATGTGCTCACCTTTGCCGAGCGGTATCCCGGGGTCCGCGGCGTGCGGCGGCTTCGTACCCTCATACCCCTCGTGGATGCGGGTGCGGAATCGCCGCAGGAATCACTCACTCGCCTGTTGATCATCGACGATGGACTCCCACCCCCAACCACCCAGATAGTTATCCGCGACAGCTACGGAACGCTCATCGCCCGCGTGGATATGGGTTGGGAGGAGTGGCGTATCGCCGTGGAGTACGACGGGATCCAGCACTGGAGCGACTCACGTCAGCGGACAAAGGACATAGACCGCTACGCTGTCCTGCAAGAGCTGGGCTGGCTCCCCATCAGGGCCAACGCCAACCTCCTCCACCACCGCCCCCATATCCTTCTCGACCGAATCCGCTCGGCCCTGTTCTCCCGCGGTGCTCCTATCCGAAAACCCTGGGCGAGGTAGCGATCACGGGGACGGCGCCCGTGCGCCAGGTGATTCGGAGGGACAGCTCACGCAACCTCCATCCGTCGGCCGTGCGGGCGGCCTGTCCTTCGAAGACACCGCCGGCGAGGAAGTGGGATTCGAGGGCGAATGCGTCGCTGCAGTCCTCGGCCCAGAGATGCATTGCTGTCATATTGGCGCGTAGGCGAGCTGTATCGCCTTCGAAATCGATGAGGTGGTCGGTTATCACGTGATGGGTGGCGCGAAATTTCGTGACGACCGTGAGCTGTTGCTCGGTGATGGCCTCGCGGCCGACCAAGGCCGTACCGGTGGGGTTCACCAGCCGCCCGTCCACGGTGAACGTCGCATCCACCAGCGCCCGATCGAGCCGTTTGTCGTCGATCGCACCGTAATAGCGGCTGAGCAGTTCCTGTACCTGTACCCGGTCTACCGAAGCTGTTGCGGCAATTGTCATGTCAGAGACAATCGCCTGTCGCGCTTGCGTGGCTCTTGCTTCCCGGTTGCGCCCGTCTAGGCGGGGCGGTGGGTCAGGACAGCGAGGCACATCCACGCGGCTTCGGCGGCCAACTCCGCCGTGGTCATGTCGATCGTGCCGTCGAGCCAGGCTTCGATGAGTTGGTTGACGCCGCCGGTGATGAAAAGGGCTGACCTGTGAAGTAGTTGCGGGTCGGGGGTTTCGCCGAGGGCGTCGGGTGCGTTTTGGACAACCAGGTCGGCGATCGTCGCGAGCACATCGCGGCGGCGCTGGGCCAGGCCGGGGACTCCGGCCGGGTCGCTGGCGGCGATTCTGTGCACATGCGGGTCCTCCGCGATCGCATCGAGAAAGGCACGCAGCGCCGACTCCAATTTGTCGCTCGCCGAGCCCTCTTCGGTGAGGCCCGCCTGCACCATCACCGCGAGCAGCTGATCGCGCACATCGTCGGCGACCGCGACCAGGAGTTCCTCTCGACTCGCGAAATGCTCGTAGAAGTAGCGGTCGGTGAGCCCGGCGGCCTTGCAGATGCCGCGCACGGTGACCGCGGCGAGCCCGGATTCGCCCCATACGCGCCGACCTGCCGCTATGAGCCGGGCGCGGCGGTCGGCGCGGCGCTCCTCGGCGCTGACGCCGCCGTAGCTGCGGACCGTGCCAGATCTCGTCATTGACACGACTCTAGGCCAACCCTAAATTGGAGGACATACGTCATCAGATGACAGGCGTCGTCAGATTCGACTCGAAGGAGCGCCCACGATGACAGTCACTACGCCGGGCCTGTACCGCCAGGTCTACGCGCCGCTGTTGGACGAACTCGACTACCGCGTCGACCAGATCGACGGGCGCCTGCCGAAGGAGTTGACCGGAACGCTGTATCGGATCGGGCCCGGCAGGCATCAGGTCGGACGTTCCTTGCTGCACAACGTTTTCGACGGCGACGGGATGATCTCGCAGTTCGTGCTCGACGGCTCCTCGGTGCGCTACCGCAACCGGTACGTGCGGACCCGGCACTTCATGCACGGACAGCGCTCGGACCGGATCCGATATCGCGGTGTGGGAGATCAGATTCCGGGCGGCCCGTTGGCGAACATCGGACGCCTGCCCGCGAATGTGGCCAACACCAACATCGTCAACTATGCCGGAGGACTCCTGGCGCTGTGGGAGCTGGGGAACCCGCATCGGATCGATCCGGACTCACTGGAAACATTGGGGCCCACCGACTTCGACGGCAAGCTCGGGTTTCTCGGCGCCTTCTCGGCGCATCCGAAATGGGATCCCGACACCGGCGACATGTACAACTTCGGCTTGGATCTGCTGCCGACCCCGCGCATCCGCACCTATCGGGTCGACCGAAGCGGAAGGCTGCACCGGCTCGCCTCGGTGTCGATGCTCGACCTGCCCTGGAACCACGACTTCGCCCTGACACAGCGCTATCTCGTCTTCGTCCTCGATCCGATCCTGCCGAACATCGCCAAGCTGGCCTTCGCTACGCATTCCTTCATCGACTCACTGGACTTCAAGCCCGCCAAGGGGACTCGTTTTCTCCTGGTGCCGAAATCGGGTGGCAAGCCTCGCATCATCGATCACGCGGCGCTGCTGCACCTACACGTCACCAACGCCTACGACGAGGGCGACGATGTGGTGGTCGAACTGGTACGCCTGGACACCGCCTGGTCCGAGATCCGCCGCATGACCGGCATGGTCAACCGCGACCTTCTCGACACCCCGCAGTTCCCCGACTCCCGGCTCATGCAGTACCGAATAACAAAGAGCGGCAAGGTAATCGAACGGCAACTCACCGAACACCCAGGCGAATTCCCGCAATACGACTGGCGCCGCTCAACCCGCAAGCACCGCTACAGCTACCTGTCGGGCGCAGGCGGCCCCGTCGGCCTCTTCAACTCCATCATCAAAATCGACCACCACACCGGAGCTCTCACCACCTGCGACCTCGGTCCCAGCTCAGTCGGCGAACCTCTCTTCGTCCCGCGCGCCCCCGATGCCCCCGAAGACGACGGCTGGCTCCTGGCCCTCAACCATCACCTCCCCGAAAACCGCTCTCAACTCCTCATCCTCGACGCCCGCCACCCCGACCGCGGCCCCCGAGCCACCGCCTGGCTCAACCACCCCATCCCCTGGGGCTTCCACGGCACCTTCACCCACCGCCTCGCCACCCTCTAGCTCGGCCGGCCGTGATAGGCGAGCGGACGTGCACAAAGGAGTTATCCACAGGGGGTGGTTGCTCGCTTGTGGTGGCGATTGTAAGGTTTTCGCAGGTAGCGGGGGGTTGGTTGCCCCGTCGACGCTCTGCCGAGAGTGAAGGGGTTCGGATGAGTCGCACGTGGAAAGCGTTGTGTGCGGTTGTGCTGGCCGTCAGCGCGGGGGTGGCGCTGGTGGGGTGCGGGAAGTCGACGGATGGTTCGCCGACCTCCGCCCCGCAGACGGCCGTTGCGAGTACGACTAGCGGGTCGGGTGCTGTGGCGTCCTCGGCTGCTGCCGCGGCGTGGGATCCGTGCAGTATTCCGGATTCAGCGATCGGGGGGCTCGGGCTGGATGTGAGCACCAGAGACAACAAGCTTGCAGGTACCGAGTTCGATGGATGGAAGGTGTGCCACTGGCGGTCGGTGGCCAAGACATTCGACTTCGCGATCCTGTCATCGGACCGCACTCTGGCGGAGTCGAGGCAGCGGACCGACTACCAGGACTACACCGACCTAACTGTCGGTTCCCATGCGGCGCTTCAGTTTCGACCGGTCGGCTCAGCGCACGATCTAGAATGTCTGATCAGCGTCGAGGTGCCCCATGGCTTGGTCGACTTTCAGGTTGTGAACCGGTATGGGGCCGCAGGGGCGGGGGAGCCGTGCGCCGAGGTGCGTCGGCTAAGTGATGCTCTGATTCAATATTTGCCCAGCTAGCCGAGGAGGGGGAGGATGAAGCTCGGTGTTGATCCCAACGAATGGAAGCGACTGCTAGATCAGGCTAATGCAGGCGCACTCTCATTGGACCCGGAGGTGGGGAAAGGTCTGGACAAAGTCTGCGATGACCACATTGAGAAGCTGCAGGACGTCATCTTTCTGATCCGTGGTATCACTCGCATAACAGGCTTCGGCGCGTTCGACTCGGGCCGGACACTCGAAAACAAGTTCTCCCTGACGGCCTCGGGTACCGAACGTTCACTAGATACCGTGATCAAGCAGCACATCGATGCCGTCCAGACCATGAAAGAGGTTGTCGCCAAAGCGATCGCGAACTTCGTTGCTCAGGATGAAGCTGCTCGTGACCGGATTGCGGCGGTGGAGGGGGCCGAGTGAGTTACGAGGAGTATCGGCGGCGGATCATCGATGCGCAGCAGCAGTGGAATGCCGAGCGGGACTGGATTTACAAGACGCAGGCGCAGGGGAATTACAGCGGCATTTTCGATGGGGATATGCAGCCGCCGCATCTGACCAAGTCGGACAGCTTCGAGCATATGAGCATCGAGCAGATGCGGGATTCGGTGGCGGCGATGAAGCCGAAACTGGTGTACGACGCGGTGTCTGCGTGGGCGAAGATCGGAATGGACCTCGCCGGAGCGTTCGCGCTGTTCGAACGCGAATTCGGAAGAACCACCAATGGGGGTTGGACCGGGGTCGCAGCCGATGCCGCAGTCGATGCGGTCAAACGGTATTCCGAGCGGTCGACCCCGCTGTCCCAGGCGGCGACGGCGATCAGTTTGAAGCTGTCGGAGATGCGAACCGGCCTGGAGGAGACCCAGGCCCTGATGCCGGGTGTCCCGGAGCGGACCATCGTCAGCGGTAAGACGCTGCCCAAGGACGGCGTCATGAAGATCGACGATCACAACAGGGCCGAGGCCGAGGAGGAAGGGCGGCGGATCCTTCGCACAATCTATGGGCAGGTCGCCGCCCAGACCGATGTCGGGATGCCCTACATGCCCTCTGCTCCCAAGATTGTGGACGGTGTGGGCGTGCCGAGCGGTCCTGTCGGGCCGACGAGCGTCGATCCTGGTGGTACCGACCAGGGTGGGAGGGGCAGCGATACTGACGGCCAGCCTGGTGATAGGCCGGGCGAAGGCGGTCAGTCGGGGGAGAGTCCGCAGAACGGTGAGTCCGGAGACCAACAAGGTGACACTCGAACCGCTTCTGCTGGAATGGATTCCACAAATTCGGCTGGTATGTCGCAGCAGAGTTCAGGCCAGCCATCACAATCCGGCTCGGCGAGCACGTCTCCTGCGGGCTACACCCCAGGTGGTACGTCGGGAGTGCCTGGGGTTGGGGGTTATTCGGGTGGGCGCTCGGGGCCGGGTGGTCGTGGCAGTAGCGCGGGGCCTGGTGGTGGCGGAGGCCCAGGAAGCCGGGTGGCCGGTGGGCCCGGTCGCAGCGTGCCGGGCGGGGTGATCGGAGGTGCTCCGGCGGCTGCTTCGGTGCGACCGGGAATCGGTGCTCCTGGTGCCGCGGGCATGCCCGGGATGGGTTTTCCGGGGCATGCGGGGAAGGGGCAGGACGAGGAGGAACGGACGAAAGGCGTTCCTGATTACCTCATCACGCAAGAGCACGGTAACGAGTTGATCGGTGTCGATGAGTTGCCGAAGGCCGTGCCGCCGGTGATCGGTGGGGACGATGCACAGCGTTAGGTACACCGGGCAGGAGTTCGAAATCCTCTGGGCGGGGTATGGGCGGGATCGGCTTCCGTACCCGCTGCAGTATCGGCCCGACATCGACGGCTTCGATGAGCTGAAGAAGTTCCGGGAGGCCGCGGTGGAGAGCCTGCTCGGGAAGTATGCCGTCGAGGTGGAGCGGGCGATCGACGTGTTGTTGGAGCCCGATGTTCGGGTGGAGGCCAAAGGGTTTGGGGGACGGGATGCCTCGGAGGTCTATCGGTTTCACGGTGCTATCCGTGGGCAAGCGGGGGTTGCGCTGGTTCAGATGCCGGGGGCTGCGCCGGACACGGGTGGTGATGTGATGCTGAGCTATTGTGGCGCAAGGGAAGTCGCGCAGCTGACCGTTGCATCTTTGCCGAAAAGGGGGCCTGGCAGCAATCCTCCGTTGGAGGTTCGGCGGGAGGAGCTTGCGGCCGATAGTGAGCGGCATGTGCGGCGGGCCTACGAGGTGAGTCTGGTCGAGCAGTTGAATCGGGTGTTCAAGCGGGATCGGTTGGGGCTGGGGGAGATAGGGATATTTCCCGGACCCGCACTGGATGCTCGGCCTGCGCCGGGGCGGGGATTTTGGTGGATGGACTATGAGGACGGCCGGTACTACGTGAAGACGGGCAATCCGATTGTCGCGAAGCCGGTGGATGCGGAGCGGATGGCCGCGGAGATCCACCGGCTGGCCACCCTCACGCAGCGCTACTACCGAGAAGATCGGGAGCACGAGGAGTATCTGCGCTCGCGGTGACCCTGTCGAATTCGGCCGAAATTTACTACCTTGATGCTCGTGAGTACTCGAAAAATATTCGAGCACAATAAATTTGGCCGATGGGGTGAAGAATGACCCTCTTGTACACGGGCTCCGGCCCCTACTGCTACAGCAACTCACTCGCCATGATGTTCGGCGAGGAGGCGCCGCCACCGGCGGTGATCGAGGTGCTGACCGGTGCGCCGTTCGGCATGGCTCTGGTCGGCGGGAAGACGCCCTTCTTCGATCCGTACGGCTGGACGCCCGAGATCGGGATCGACGCCGCCGTTTCCCTGCTGGGTTGGCGATGCCAGGTCGAGAGCGGCGGCACCGAGGAGGAAGCGGAGCAGCGGCTGCGGAAACACCTCGATACGGGACCGGTGCTCATCGGCCCGCTGGAAATGGGGCTGCTGCGCTATCAGCCCGAGATGACCGGTCCGATCGGGGCCGATCACTACGTGGTGTCGCTGGCGGTGGAGGACGACCGCGTGCTGCTGCACGACCCGCAGGGCCACCCGTTCGCAACGCTGCCCCTGGCGCAGTTCATGGCCGCGTGGCGGGCACCCCTGGATTACGGTGCCCCCTACACGATGCGAAGCGGCTTCACCCGTGAACGTGAGGTGCCCGTGGACGACGCGCTCCGAGCCTGTTTGCCGACCGCCCGCGCATTCCTGTCGAACAGAAAGGACCTACCCACCCCGGAGGGCACCCTCGGCACGGCGGCAGCCGCAGTGGCCCTGGCCGACCTGCTCACGACCGATCCCCACCCCGAACTAACCAACCACCTGGCCCATTTCGCCATCAGGGTCGGCGCCCGCCGCTTGTCCGACGCGTCGGCAGTGTTCCACACCCTCGGCCTCCGGCCCGCAGCCGATCTACTCACCACCCAATCAAAACTGGTCGGCTCTCTCCAATACGACATCGTCACGGGCAACTACCCTGCGGCCGCTCACACCCTCCACCAACTAGCCCCAACCTACGACCACCTCGCCACCACCCTCCCCCTCTAGCCCGGGCTGGGTGGCGGGGTGGGTGTGTGCGCGGGGGGAGGGAGGAAGGGTGTGAATACACTCACCACATGACCGTGCACTTCATTGGGGCAGGGCCCGGGGCCGCGGATCTGCTGACTGTGCGTGCGGTGAAGTTGTTGCGGGAGTGTTCGGTTTGGCTTTATGCGGGGACCTATTTGGATCCCGAGGTGTTGGCGCACTGTGGGCCCGGGGCCGAGTTGATTGATACTCAGCATCTGGATCTCGATCAGATCATCGACTATTGCGTCGAGGCTCATCAGGCGGGGCAGGAGGTGGCGCGGCTCTGCTCCGGGGATCCGTCGGTCTACTCCGCGCTCACCGAGCAGACGCGCAGGCTGGACGCGCGCGGGGTTCCGTGGGACATCACCCCTGGTGTGCCCGCCTACGCGGCCGCGGCCGCGCTGCTCGGGAGTGAGCTCACCGTTCCCGAACTCGTGCAGTCGGTGGTGCTGACCCGCACCCGGGCTCGCTCGACCGCGATGCCGGAGTCGGAGAACCTGGCCGCCTTCGCGCAGACGAAGGCGACCCTCGTCCTGCATCTGGCCATCACCCGGATTCGCCCGATCGCCGAGGAGCTGTCCGTCGAATACGGGACGGACTGTCCGGTCGCCGTCGTCTATCGCGCCAGCCAGCCCGAGCAGCTCGTGCTGCGCGGCACCCTCGCCGATATCGCTGACCAGGTCGAGGACGCCGGACTGCGGCGGGCCGCGGTCATTCTCGTCGGGCGCGCGCTCACCCCGGCGATCGACTGTGCCGAATCACACCTGTACGATCCGGCGCGGATCCGTCACGTCGCATCCGGTCCAGGGCACTGAAAACCCGATCGACGCCACGCGGTAGGTTCAGATACCTTGCCCGGCGGAATATTTCATCCCATAACCCTCAGGTCCAGGTCTAATGCATGAAAGCTATGAGCCTTTTTGGTCGCTGACCCGTCACGGACGGTAGATTGGTTCGGTGTTCATCAGCGAGGTTCAGTGTGTGACCGATCCATGGCCGGCCGGCATGGTCAGGCCCATGTAACAAGATCGGCCTATAGGACGGATAGGTCCTATGAACATTTTTGTCTGATTTGAGATTCGAAGTGAGCCCCGACCGCGGACGCCACGCTTGGAATAGGTGAGCGTCGGCGTCGGTGTGCCGTCGGGGAGCGCGCCACGGCGTTCGGAAGCGAGGTTACGGTTGAACCGGCTGGATTTCGGCGGAAGCTCGGGGGAGGAACTCTTCCCGCTGTCTCCGGCGCAGCTCGGTATCTGGTATGCCCAGCATCTGGATCCGCAGGTGCCGATCACCATCGCCCAATACGTCGACCTGCGTGGCGACCTGGATGTCGAGGTGCTCGAACAGGCCAGTATCGACGCCTCGCACGAGCTGGGTTCGGGCTTCCTGCGTATCGTCGAACGCGACGGTGAGCCGCTGCAGTATGTCGATCACACCATCGCCGACCACGACAAGGTCGTCTACATCGACCTGCGCGACGCCGAGGACCCGGAGGCGGCCGCGCACGAGTGGATGCGCGCCGAGTACAGCCGCCCGCTGAACCTGGTCACCGACCGGTTGATCAAGATGGCGGCGCTGCAGCTCGCCGACGACCACTGGTTCTGGTACACCCGTGCCCATCACATCGCGCTGGACGGTTTCGGCGCGATGACCAATATGACCCGGATCGCCGAGCTGTACACGGCGTATCTGGCGGGCGCCGAGCCGACGCCGTCGAAGGCCGCCGATCTGCGCACGCTGGTTGAATCCGAACTCGCCTACCGCGACAGCACCCGCTTCCAGACCGATAAGCAGTACTGGGCGCAGCGGGTGGCCGGGCTGGAGGAGGGCTCGAGCCTCACCGGCCGCAATGCCGCACCCGCCCCGCTGAACGGGGTGGTGACCGCCGCCCTGTCCGATGACCGCAATGCCCTGCTCGACGAGGCCGTGCGCCGCCACGATTCGTCGCCCGCCGGACTTCTGATCGCCGCGTTCGCGGCATATCTGGCGCAGTGGACCGGCAGCGAGGACGTCATCCTGAGCCTGCCGGTGACCGCGCGTACGACCGCGGCCATGCGCCGCTCCGGTGGTGCGTCGTCGAATATCGTGCCGCTGCGCCTGCGTGTCGGATACGAGACCACGATCGCCGAACTGCTGAAGGCCGTGCAGGTCGAGGTGTCGGGTGCACTGCGGCATCAGCGCTACCGGCACGAGGACATCCGTCGCGACAGTGCCGGTGGCGGCGCGGTCACCAAGGAGTTCTTCGGCCCGTGGGTCAACATCATGTTGTTCCACGACGAACTGGTGCTGGGCTCGCAGACCGGCAAGCTGCATGTGCTCTCGACCGGCGCGATCGAGGATCTGGGCGTCAACTTCTACCAGTCCGAGGGCGGTGCCCGCGCCCGCATCGACTTCGAGACCAACCCCAACCTCTACACCGACACCGAAGCACGCCAGCATCATTCGCGTTTCCTGGAGTTCTTCGACCGGTTCCTGACCGCCGGTGCCGAGCAGGCGCCGTGGGGCCTGCCGATCACCACCGAGGCCGAGCTGGACCGCACCCTGGCCGCGTGGAACGATTCCGACCACGACGTGCCGGTCACGACGCTGTCGGCGCTGCTGGACGAGCAGATCGCGCGCACCCCGGACGCCGTCGCCCTCGACTTCGAGGGCGAGCAGCTCACGTATGCGGAGTTCGGTGCGCGGGTCAACAGGTTGGCACGTTACCTGATCGCCGATGGCGTCGGTCCGGAATCGCTTGTGGCCCTGGGTATGCGGCGCTCGCTGGACCTGGTGGTCGGTATGCATGCGGTGCTGAAGGCCGGTGGCGCGTACGTGCCGATCGACCCCGATCATCCCGCCGAGCGTACCGCCTACATCCTCGAATCCGCTTCTCCCGTCTGCGTTCTCACGGTCTCCGGCGACGAGCTGGAGCTTCCAGAGACGGTCCGGCGCGTCGAGATCGACACCCTCGATACCGCCGAATTCTCCGCCGACCCGATCGCCGATGCCGATCGCCGGGCCCCGCTGCGGCCGGACAACACGGCGTACGTGATCTACACCTCGGGTTCGACCGGCCGTCCGAAGGGCGTGGCGGTCACCCACCACGCCATCGTCAACCAGCAGCTGTGGATGCTGGACGAATACGCGCTGACCGCGGACGACGTCTACCTGCAGAAGACGGCGACCACGTTCGACGTGTCGCTGTGGGGTTATTTCCTGCCGCTGATGGTCGGCGCCAAGCTGATCGTCGCCACCCCCGACGGGCACCGCGACCCCATCTATGTCGCCGACATGATCGAGCGGCACCGGGTGACGGTCACCGACTTCGTGCCGTCCATGCTCACGGTATTCGTCTCCCACACCACCGCCGCCCAATGCGCTTCGCTGCGTGCGGTTTTCGTGATCGGCGAGGCGCTGCCGCCGGAGACCGCCGCCGGTTTCCGGGCCATCTCGAATGCGGGCTTGCACAACCTGTACGGCCCCACCGAGGCCGCCGTGTCGGTGACCTACTGGGAGGCCACCGAGGCCGACACGACCACGGTGCCGATCGGTGTGCCGGAGTGGAATGTCGAAGTCTACGTGCTGGATTCGCGGCTGCGCCCGGCCGCCATCGGTGCCCCGGGTGAGCTGTATCTGGCGGGCCGTCAGCTGGCCCGCGGCTACCTGGGCCGCCCGGACCTCACCTCGGACCGCTTCGTCGCCAACCCCTTCGGGGGAGCCGGTTCGCGCATGTACCGCACCGGCGACCTGGTGCGGTGGAGCGAGTCGGGGGTCCTCGAGTACATCGGCCGCACCGACTTCCAAGTCAAATTCCGCGGCCAGCGCATCGAACTCGGCGAGATCGAGACCGACCTGCTGGCGCATCCCGCGGTCAGCCAGGCCGTGGTGCTGGTCATGGATACCGCCACCGGTCAGCAGCTGGTCGCGTATGTCGTTGCCGCGCCGGGTCTTTCGGTCGATCCGATCGAGCTGACCCGGTTCGTCGCCGAGAAGCTGCCCAGCTACATGGTGCCCGCGGCGATTATGGTGCTGGACGCGTTCCCGCTCAACACCTCCGGCAAGCTGGACCGAAAGGCGCTGCCGGAGCCGGTGTTCAGCGCCGACGCCACCGGTTACCGGGCCCCGCGCACGCAGGCCGAGGAGATCGTCGCCGGAATCTTCGCCGATGTGCTGAGCCAGGAACGGGTCGGCATCGACGACAACTTCTTCGACCTCGGCGGTAACTCGCTGGTCGCGACCCAGGTGGTGTCGCGGATCTCGGCCGCCTTCACCATCCAGCTGGGCGTGCGCGCGCTGTTCGAGACCCCGATCGTGGCCGGGATCGCCGCCCGCGCCGAAGCCGCCACCCCGGCCGAGGTGTCGCGTCCGCCGCTGGTCGCCCAGCAGCGCCCCGGGCGGGTGCCGCTGTCGCTGGCGCAGCAGCGCATGTGGTTCATCAACCAGTTCGACCCGAGCGTGCCGACCTACAACCTGCCGTTCGTGGTCCGGCTGCGCGGTGAGGTCGATATCGACGCGCTGACCGCGGCGCTGCTGGACGTGATGGAGCGCCAGGAGTCGCTGCGCACGATCTTCCCCGAATCCGGTGACGGCGGCTACCAGCAGGTGCTGCCGATGGATCAGGTCGAACTGGAGATTCCGGTCGTTCCGATCTCGGCGGCCGAATTGCCCGGTGTGCTGGCCGAATTCGCCTCCACTGGCTTCGACGTGTCGAATGAGCTGCCGATCCGGGTGCGGATCTTCCAGGTCGCGGGCTCGAACGGGCACGGGGCCGATTACGCGGTGGCGTTCGTGGTGCACCACATTGCCGCCGACGGTTTCTCCTTCGGCCCGCTGGCCCGCGATGTGACCGCCGCCTATCTGTCGCGTGCCAACGGCGAGGCGCCGAGCTGGACGCCGCTGCCGGTGCAGTACACCGACTTCAGCCTGTGGCAGCGGCAGGTGCTGGGCTCGGAGGACGATCCGGAGTCGATGGCCGCCCGCGAGATCGCCTACTGGCGTTCGGCACTGGCGGGCCTGCCCGATCAGCTGGATCTACCGACGGATCGGCCGCGGCCGGCGGTGCAGAGCTTCCACGGCAGCCGCGTCACCTTCGACATCGATGCCGACCTGCATGCCCGCTTGTCGAGTCTGGCTCGGGCACAGGGTGTTTCCCTGTTCATGGTGCTGCACGGCGCGTTGGCGGTGCTGCTGGCCCGGCTGTCGGGCACCACCGACATCGCGATCGGCACCCCGGTGGCCGGGCGCGGCGAGCAGGCGCTCGACGACCTGATCGGCATGTTCGTCAACACCCTGGTGTTGCGCTCGGAGGTCGACGGCGCCGAGTCGTTCGGCGACTTCCTGTCCCGCACCCGGGAAACCGATCTGGCCGCGTTCGCGCATGCGGATGTGCCGTTCGAGCGGCTGGTCGAGGTGCTCAACCCGACCCGGTCGCAGGCGCGGCATCCGCTGTTCCAGGTGATGCTGTCGTTCCAGGAGCTCTCGCACGCCACCATGGAGATGGCGGGGCTGTCGGTCTCGGCCGAGGAGCTCGAGGTCGATATCGCCAAATTCGACCTGCAGTGGACGCTCACCGAACAGCGCGGCAGCCACGGGGAGCCGAACGGTGTGTCGGCGGTGGTGTCGTATGCGACCGATCTGTTCGACGCCGCCACGGTCGCCGAATTCGGCCACCGGTATCTGCGCGTGCTGCAGGCCGCGGTCGAATCCCCCGAGACGCGGGTGCGCGAGATCGAGATCCTCGATGCCTCCGAACGCTCTCTGGTGCTCGAACAGTGGAACCGGACCGCACACGAACTGCCTTCGGTGACAACGGTTCTGGATCTTTTCTCCGAACAGGCTCGGGTGCGCCCACAGGCGACGGCGCTGATCTTCGATCCGGGTGAGCGCTCCGGTGGTGAATTCGGCCCCGCCACCGAACTGTCCTACGCCGAATTCTCCGCACGCGTGAACCGGTTGGCGCGCAAGCTGATCGACGACGGCGTGGGGCCGGAGTCGTTGGTGGCCGTCGGCATTCGCCGCTCGATCGACATGCTGGTCGCCATCTACGCGACCATGGCCGCCGGCGGCGGCTATGTGCCGATCGATCCGGATTACCCGGCCGAGCGCATCGACTACATCCTCGCGACCGCGGATCCGGCATGCGTGCTGACCACCGCGCACGACGCCGCCGATCTCGGTGGCGATCGCGCACTGCTGGAAATCGACCGGCTCGATCTGGACGGATACTCCGACGCGCCGATCGATCCGGCCGAGCGCCGCGGCGAGCTGCGCTCCACCAATACCGCCTACGTGCTGTTCACCTCCGGCTCGACCGGGCGCCCGAAGGGTGTGGCCGTCTCGCACGCCTCGGTGATCAACCAGATCGCCTGGATCACCGCCGAATACGAGATCGACGACACCGATGTGGTGCTGCAGAAGACGCCGGTCACCTTCGACGTGTCGGTGTGGGAGCTGTTCGGCACGTTGGCCGTCGGCGCCAAGATGGTCATCGCCGCACCCGACGGACACCGCGACCCGATGTACCTGTCCGAGGTTATCGGCCGCCACCGGGTCACCATGACCTCGTTCGTGCCGTCCATGCTGTCGGTGTTCGCCTCCAGCGCCTCGGCCGCCGAATGCTTGTCGCTGCGTACGGTTCTCGTCGCCGGGGAGGCGTTGCCGCCCGCCACTGTCGCCGCGTTCCGCAAGTTCTCCACCGCGGCCGTGCACAACCTGTACGGCCCCACCGAATTCACGGTGCACTCCACCGCGTGGCCGATCACCGACGCGCACCCGGCGTCGGTGCCGATCGGGCGCCCGGTGTGGAATGCCCAGGCCTATGTGCTCGACGAGGGTCTGCAGCCGGTGCCCGCCGGGGTGCCGGGCGAGCTGTACCTCGGCGGCACCCAGGTCGCGCGCGGCTATCACGGCCGCCCCGACCTGAGCGCGGAACGCTTCGTGGCCAACCCCTTCGGGGCCGGAGCAAGTGCGGGGAGCCGCCTGTACCGCACCGGCGACCTCGTGCGCTGGTCCACCCGCTCCGCGGGCGGAAAGGAGGTGGGCGTCCTCGAATACATCGGCCGCACCGACTTCCAGGTCAAGTTCCGTGGCCAGCGCATCGAACTCGGGGAGATCGAGACCGCGCTGCTCGGGCATCCGGCCGTGAATCAGGCCGTGGTGCTGGTCATCGACACTGTGGCCGGTGATCAGCTGGTCGCCTACATCGTCACCACGCCGGGACCGGTCGATCTCGACCACATCAAGGCGACGTTGCACCGCACGCTGCCTGCCTACATGGTGCCCTCGGCGCTGGTCGTGCTGGAAGCGTTCCCGCTCAACGCCTCCGGCAAGCTGGACCGTAAGGCGCTGCCCGCGCCGGTATTCGAGGTGCGCGAATTCCGCGCTCCGACAACGCCGATCGAGGAGATCGTCGCGCAGACCTTCGGCGAGGTGCTGGGCGTGGCCCGCGTCGGCGTCGACGACGACTTCTTCGAACTCGGCGGCAACTCGCTGATCGCCACCCAGGTCGCCTCGCGCCTGGGTACCGCGCTCGACACCCGGGTGCCGGTGCGAATGCTGTTCGAGGCCAGCACCGTTGCCGCGCTGGCCGCGCGCATCGAATCGCACGCCGGGGACGGCGCCCGCAAGGCGCTGGTGGCGCGCGAGCGGCCCGAGCAGGTGCCGCTGTCGCTGGCGCAGCAGCGCATGTGGTTCCTCAACCGCTTCGACACCGAATCGGCGGTCAACAACATCCCGGTCGCCATCCGGCTGTCCGGTGAGCTGGACGTCGCCGCCCTGCAGGTCGCGGTCATCGACGTCATCGACCGGCACGAATCGCTGCGCACCGTCTTCCCGGAGACCGGCGACGGCCCGGTGCAGGTGATTCTGGATGCGGCGCAGATCGTTCCGGACCTGACGCCGGTTCCGGTCACCGAGGACAACCTCATCGATCACCTCGTCGAGCTGGCGTCGATGGCCTTCGACGTCACCAGCGAGGTGCCGCTGCACG
This sequence comes from Nocardia transvalensis, assembly GCF_015477765.1. GTDB lineage: Bacteria > Actinomycetota > Actinomycetes > Mycobacteriales > Mycobacteriaceae > Nocardia > Nocardia transvalensis_A. The sequence goes on from NZ_JADLQQ010000006.1 coordinate 97,711, forward strand.
CGCGGCTGTTCGAGATCAGCGAGTCCGAGTACGTGCTCGGGATGGTGGTGCACCACATCTCCGCCGACGGTTGGTCGATGGGGCCGCTGGCGCGCGACGTCATGGTCGCCTATGCCGCCCGCACCTCGTGGGAGCAGCCCGCATGGGCGGAACTGCCCGTGCAGTACGCCGACTACGCGCTGTGGCAGCGCGAGGTGCTGGGCTCGGAGGACGATCCGAACTCGTTGATCTCCAACCAGATTCGCTACTGGACCAATCAGTTGGCCGATCTGCCCGACGAACTCGTGCTGCCTTCGGACCGGCCGCGGCCCGCTGTCGCCAGTTACCAGGGCGGCACCTACCCGTTCGTGATCTCCGCCGAGACCCAGCGGCGGCTGATCGAGCTGGGCCGCAAGCACAATGCGTCGCTGTTCATGGTCATGCACAGCGCCTTGGCGGTGCTGCTGGCGCGGCTGTCGGGCACCGGCGACATCGCCATCGGCACCCCGGTCGCCGGTCGCGGTGAGGCCGCCCTCGACGACCTGATCGGCATGTTCGTCAACACCCTCGTGCTGCGCACCAACGTCGAGGGCGAGGCCACCTTCGCGGATCTGCTGGCGCAGGCGCGCGATACCGACTTGCATGCGTTCGCGCACGCCGATGTGCCGTTCGAACGGCTGGTGGAGGTGCTCAACCCGGCGCGTTCGCAGTCGCGGCATCCGCTGTTCCAGGTCATGCTGACCTTCCAGAACACCCGGCAGGCCACCCTGGAATTGCCCGGCCTGCGGGTCAACGGCATCGACTACGACACTCGCCTGGCCAAGTTCGACCTGCAGCTGACCCTGCAGGAGGCGCAGGACGCCCACGGCGAGGCCGCGGGCATGTCGGCCGAATTCTCCTATGCCGTAGACCTTTTCGACGAGGCGACCATCGCGGCGTTCGCGCAGCGGCTGGATCGGGTGCTCGCCGCGGTCACCGCCGACCCGGAGGCGCCCCTCGGCGACATCGATCTGATGTCGGCGACCGAGCGGGCGCGAGTGCTGACGGATTGGAACGAGACCGCCCATGAGGTCCCCGGACTCACACTCGTCTCGCTGTTCGAGAAGCAGGCCGCCGCGACACCCGATGCGGTGGCGCTGGTCTTCGAGGACGAGCAGCTGACCTATGCCGAATTCGCCGAGCGCGTGCATCGGCTCGCGCGGCGGCTGCTCGCCGACGGCGTCGGATCGGAATCGCTGGTGGCACTGGCCATTCGGCGCTCCATCGATCTGGTGGTCGGGATGTACGCGGTGCTGGAAGCGGGGGCGGGCTATGTGCCGCTGGACCCGGACCAGCCCGCGGACCGCATCGACTACGTGCTGGACACCGCCCGCCCGGCGGCGATTCTCACCACCAGCCGCGACGACTTCGTCACCGGCCGCAATGTGCCGGTGCTGGAGATCGACACGCTGGCGCTGGACGGCTTCGACGCCGCGCCGATCGCCGATGCCGAACGGGCGCAGCCGATCAGGCCGGGGAACACGGCCTACGTCATCTTCACCTCCGGGTCGACCGGCCGCCCGAAGGGTGTGGCCGTCGAGCATGCCGCGATCGTGAACCGGCTGCTGTGGATGCAGCACGAATATCCGATCGGTCCCGAGGATGCGGTGCTGCAGAAGACCCCCGCGACCTTCGACGTGTCGGTGTGGGAGTTCTTCTGGCCGTTGCAGACCGGTGCGCGGCTGGTGGTCGCCAAGCCGGACGGGCATCGGGATCCGGTCTATCTCGCACAGATCATCGCCGAACAGGGCATCACCACAGCGCATTTCGTGCCATCGATGATGTCGGTGTTCGTGTCCGCCCTCAACGCCTCCGGCGTCGAGGGCATGGGAGGAACGCAGCTCGGGGACGCGGAAGAGATGCGGCTGCGGCAGGTGTTCGCCTCCGGTGAGGCGCTGCCCGCGCCGACCGCGCAGCGCCTGCGGGAACTGACCGGCGCGCGGCTGCACAACCTGTACGGCCCGACCGAAGCGGCGGTCGACGTCACCTACCACGAGGTGACCGAGGCGGACGAGACCTCGGTTCCGATCGGCCGCCCGGTCTGGAACACCCGTGTCTACGTGCTGGATTCGCGCCTGCATCCGGTCGCTCCGGGTATTGCGGGTGAGTTGTATCTGGCGGGCGATCAGTTGGCGCGCGGCTACCTCGGCCGCCCCGACCTGTCGGCGGACCGGTTCGTCGCCAATCCCTTCGGCGCACCCGGCGAGCGGATGTACCGCACCGGTGACCTGGTCACCTGGTCTCCCCGCTCCGCGGGCGGAACAGAAGTGGGTGAGCTGAACTACTTGGGCCGCACCGACTTCCAGGTGAAGCTGCGCGGTCTGCGCATCGAACTGGGCGAGATCGAGGCGGCACTGCTGGCGCAGCCGGGGGTGGCCCAGTCGGTGGTCGTGGTCCGCACCGACGCCCACGCCGGTGATCAGCTGGTGGGCTATCTCGTTCGTGAGCCCGGGTTCGCCATCGATACGGATGCGGTGAAGACCGCACTGGCGCAGTCGCTTCCGGCGTACATGATCCCGGCCGCGCTGGTCGTGCTGGACGCCTTCCCCGTCAACGCCTCCGGCAAGCTGGACCGCAAGGCCCTGCCCGCCCCGGTGTTCGAGACCCGGCAGTTCCGGGCCCCGTCGACGCCGATCGAGGAGATCGTCGCCGAGATCTTCGGTGATCTGCTCGGTGCGGAGCGGGTCGGTGTGGACGACGACTTCTTCGAGCTGGGCGGCAACTCGCTGGTGGCCACCCAGGTCGCCGCCCGGCTCGGTGCCGCGCTGAACACCGAGGTCGGGGTGCGCACCGTCTTCGAGGCGCCCACCGTGGCGGCACTGGCCGCGCGGGTGGAGTCGCACGTGGGATCCGGTGTGCGCCAAGCGCTCACGGCCCTGCCGCGACCGGAATATCCGCCGCTGTCGCTGGCCCAGCAGCGCATGTGGTTCCTCAACCGGTTCGACACCGATTCGGCGGCCAACAACATCCCGGCGGCTGTCCGGCTCAGCGGCACCCTGGATCTGGACGCGCTGCGCGGCGCCGTCGCCGATGTGGTGGCGCGGCACGAGTCGCTGCGGACCATCTACCCCTCGCACGAGGGCATCGCCTACCAGAAGGTGCTGCCGTCGACCCGGGCCATCCCGGAGCTCACGGTCGTGGACACCACGGAGAACGAATTGTTCTCCGCCGTCTACGAATTCGCGGGCCGTGGCTTCGACGTCACGCACGAGCCACCCGCTCGGCTGCGACTGTACCGACTGGGCGCGGCCGACCACGTGCTGGTGGTCGTCGTGCATCACATCGCCACCGACGGCTTCTCGATGACGCCGCTGGTGCGCGACCTGATGACGGCCTACGTGGCGCGCACGGCGGGCACCGAGCCCGGCTGGGCGCCGCTGCCGGTGCAGTACGCCGATTACGCGCTGTGGCAGCGGGATGTGCTGGGCTCCGAGGACGATCGGCGCTCGCTGATCTCCCAGCAACTCGACTACTGGCACGATGCGCTGGCCGGACTGCCCGACGAACTGCGTTTGTCGACCCGCCCGCGCCCGGCGGTGGCCTCGTATCAGGCGGGTACCCACCGCTTCCGGGTGCCGGGCGAGACCATCGACGCGCTGGGCCGGGTCGCGCACGCGCACGGCACCACGCTGTTCATGGTGGTGCACAGCGCCTTTGCGTCACTGCTGGCGCGGCTGAGCGGCACCGACGACATCGCCATCGGCATTCCGGTCGCCGGACGTGGTGAGCGGGCGCTCGACGATCTGGTCGGCATGTTCGTCAATACGCTCGTGCTGCGGTCCCAGGTCGATGCCGGGGCGCGGTTCAGCGATCTGCTCGCGCAGGTGCGCGAGCGCGACCTGGCCGCCTTCGCGCATGCGGATGTGCCGTTCGAACGGCTCGTCGAGGTGCTCAACCCGGCCCGCTCGCAGGCGCGGCATCCGTTGTTCCAGGTGATGCTGTCGTTCCAGAACCTGGGCCGCACCGAGCTGGAGCTGCCCGGTCTGACGGTCACGCAGCTGGGAATCGACCAGCAGACCGCGAAATTCGATCTGCAGCTGACGTTGGTGGAGGGTCCCGGCGGCGAGGCCGGTATGGAGGCCGAACTGGTCTTCGCAACCGACCTGTTCGACGCTGGGTTCGCGACCGCGTTCGCGCAGCGGTTCCTGCGTATCCTGCAGGCCGCCGCGGCCGATCCCGCCGCGCTGATCGGTGACCTGCCGCTGCTGGATGCCACCGAGCACACGCTGGTGCTCGAGCACTGGAACGACACCGAATTCCCGATCGCCGCCGCCTTGCCGACGGTGTCGGAGGACGCGGCCGCCACCCTGGTCTCCCTGTTCGAGGCCCAGGTCGCCCGCACCCCCGACGCGGCCGCGGTCAGCTTCGAGGGGACAACTCTGTCCTACGCCGAGTTCGCCGCCCGGGTCCGCCGCCTGGCCCGCTGGCTGATCGGCCAGGGCGTCGGCCCGGAATCGCTTGTCGCCCTCGGCATGCGCCGCTCCATCGACCTCGTGGTCGGCATGTACGCGGTCACGGCCGCGGGTGGCGCCTACGTGCCCTTGGACCCCGACCACCCGGCCGACCGCATCGAATACATCCTCGACACCGCGCGCCCGGTCTGCGTCCTCACCTCGGGTGCAGACCTGGACTCCGCGATCGGTCGGCAGATCCGCATCGATGAGCTCGACCTCACCGAATTCGCCGACACTCCGCTGACCGATGAGGACCGGCGGGCGCCGCTGCAGCCGTCGAATACCGCGTATGTGATCTTCACGTCCGGCTCGACGGGGCGGCCGAAGGGCGTGGCGGTCGCGCACGACGCCATCGTCAACCGCCTGGTGTGGATGCATGCGCAGTACGGGCTCGGCGCCTACGACGTTGTACTGCAGAAGACTCCGGCCACCTTCGACGTGTCGGTGTGGGAGTTCTTCTGGCCCTTGCAGGTCGGGGCGCGGCTGGTGGTCGCCAAGCCGGACGGACACCGCGATCCGGCGTATCTGGCCGATCTCATTGTGCGCGAGGGCGTGACGGTCACCCACTTCGTGCCGTCCATGCTGGCCCTGTTCGTGGCCGAGCCGAAGGCGGCCGAATGCACCGGCCTGCGGCACGTTTTCGCCTCCGGTGAGGCGCTGCCCGGGAGCACCGCGCAGCGGTTGCGCGCGTTGACCGGGGCGCGGCTGCACAACCTGTACGGTCCGACCGAGGCCGCGGTCGACGTCACCTATCACGAGGTGACCGCCGAGGATCACGCGTCGGTGCCGATCGGTGCGCCGGTGTTCAACACTCAGGTCTATGTCCTCGATGCCCGGCTGCGACCGGTTCCGGTGGGTGTCGCGGGTGAGCTGTATCTCGCGGGCGCCCAATTGGCTCGCGGCTATGTGGCGCGCCCGGATCTGACCTCGGATCGGTTCGTCGCCAACCCCTTCGGGGCGTTGGGGAGCGATACCGCGGGCTCTCGGATGTACCGCACCGGCGACCTGGTGGTGTGGACCGACAACGGTGAGCTGGAATACCTGGGCCGCACCGACTTCCAGGTGAAGCTGCGCGGTCTGCGCATCGAACTCGGCGAGATCGAGGCCGAGCTCACGGGCCTTGCGGAGATCGCGCAGGCGGTCGTGGTGGTGCGCACCGACGAGCGCACCGGGGATCAGCTGGTCGCCTACCTGGTTCCGGCGAAGAGCTCGCCGGAGACGGAGGGGATCGACACCGATGCGGTGAAGTCGGCTCTGGCGCAGAAACTTCCGGCCTACATGGTGCCCGCGGCCTTCGTGGTGCTGGACGCCTTCCCGCTCAACGCCTCCGGCAAGCTGGACCGCAAGGCGCTGCCCGCGCCGACCTTCGCGGCCAAGGTGTTCCGCGCCCCGACCACCTCGGTGGAGCAGACCGTGGCCGACACCATCGCCGAGGTGCTGGGCGTGGAACGGGTCGGCCTGGACGACGACTTCTTCGAACTGGGCGGCAACTCGCTGATCGCCACCCAGGTCGCCGCCCGCCTGGGTGAGGCGCTGGATACCGAGGTGCCGGTGCGTGCGCTGTTCGAGGCGTCCACGGTGGCCGCGCTGGCCGCGCGCGTGGAATCGCGTGCGGGACAGGGCCGTATCCCGCTGACCGCGCGCCCGCGTCCCGACCTGGTGCCGCTGTCACCGGCCCAGCAGCGGATGTGGTTCCTCAACCGCTTCGACAACCGCACCGCGGTCAACAACATCCCGGTCGCCGTCCGCCTGACCGGTGACCTGGATATCGCCGCCTTCACCGCGGCCGTGCGGGATGTGCTGGCCCGCCACGAGACCCTGCGCACCATCTACCCCGAGGTGGAGGGCGTCGGCTACCAGCAGGTGCTGCCCGTCTCCGAGGTCGCGTTCGAGCTGACCGCCGAACCGGTGAGCGCGGCCGACCTGCCCTCGCGCATCGCCGAACTGGTGAGCGTGTTCTTCGACGTCACCCGCGAGATCCCGTTCCGCGCGGACCTGTTGCGGATCGACCAGCGCGAGCATGTGCTGGTGGTGGTCATGCACCACATCAGCGGTGACGGCTTCTCGCTGCGCCCGCTGCTGCGCGACGTGGTGGCCGCCTACTCCGAACGCGCCCGCGGCGAGACCCCGCAGTGGGCGCCGCTGCCGGTGCAGTACGCCGACTACGCGCTGTGGCAGCACGAGGTGCTCGGCGACGAGGCCGATCCGCAGTCGCCGGCGCATCAGCAGATCGCGTACTGGACCGAACAGCTGCGCGATCTGCCGGATCAGATCGAACTGCCCGCCGACCGGCCGCGACCCGAGGTCGCCACCAATGCCGGTGGGACGCATGCGTTCTCGATCGATGCCGACCTGCATGCCGCGCTCACCGAGCTGGCGCGCGCACGCGGCGTCACCCTGTTCATGCTCATGCACGCGGCGCTGGCCACCTGGGCGGCGCGGCTGTCGGGCAGCACCGATATCGCCATCGGCACCCCGATCGCGGGCCGCGGCGAACGGGCCCTCGACGATCTGGTCGGCATGTTCGTCAACACGCTCGTGCTGCGGACGAATGTGGAGAGCTCGGCCTCGTTCACCGACCTGCTGGACGAGGTGCGGCGCACCGATGTGGCCGCCTTCGCGCACGCCGATGTGCCGTTCGAGCGGCTGGTCGATGTCATCAGCCCCGTCCGGTCGCAGGCGCATCACCCGCTGTTCCAGGTGGCGCTCACCTTCGAGGCCGCCGGTCAGCGCGACGCCGCGCGGGCGACACTGCCCGGCCTGGACCTCGAGGTTGTCGACTTCGACCCGGGCACGGCGAAATTCGATGTGCAGCTGACCGTCGGCGAGGCCCTCGACGGTGGGCTGACCCTGTCGTGGAACTACGCCACCGACCTGTTCGATCCCGAGACGGTCGCCGCCTTCTCCGATCGCCTGGTGCGAATCCTGCGCGGCATCGCCGAAGATCCGGCGGTGATCGTGGGAGATATCGACCTGCTCGGCGAGTCCGAGCGGCTCGATGTGTCGCAGCGCTGGGTGTCGTCCGGAAACGACGGGGGCGCCGGCCTTTTCGCCGACCGCACGACCACCCTGTCGGGGCTGTTCGATGCCGCGGTGGCGTCCTACGGCGACCGGGTGGCGGTGAAGTTCGGCGACGACCGGCTCACCTACGCCTCGCTGGATCAGCGCGCGAACCAGTTGGCGCGCAAGCTGATCGCGGCGGGTGCGGGTCCGGAAACCCTGGTCGCGGTGATCCTGCCGCGGTCGGCCGATCTGGTCGTCGCCCTGCTGGCGGTCATCAAGTCCGGTGCGGGCTACGTGCCGATCGACCCGACCTATCCGGCCGACCGCATCGCCTACGTGCTGGCGGATGCGGCACCGACCGGTGTGATCGTCGACAGCAGTGTCGATGTCGAATTGCCGGAGGGTCTGCCCACCGTGCTCATGGACGACTTCGGCATGGATGTGCCCGATGTCGTCGATGCCGGCGAGGGCCCGGTCACCGACGCCGATCGCCGGGCGCCGCTGACCGCCGACAGCATTGCCTACGTCATCTACACCTCCGGCTCGACCGGCCGCCCGAAGGGCGTGGCCGTCGCGCACTCGAATGTGGTGCGGCTGTTCGCCAACACCGACCGCGAATTCGGCTTCGGGCCGAACGACGTGTGGACGTTGTTCCACTCCTTCGCCTTCGACTTCTCGGTGTGGGAGCTGTGGGGACCGCTGCTCTACGGCGGCACCCTGGTGGTCGTCGACTACTACACCTCCCGCTCGCCCGAGCAGTTCCTGGAACTGCTGCGCCGCGAACGGGTCACGGTGCTCAACCAGACCCCGTCCGCGTTCTATCAGCTGGCCGAGGCCGACCGGAATGCCGCACAGGCGAGAGAAGGACTGAATCTTCGCTACGTGGTGTTCGGCGGTGAGGCGCTGGAGCTGCGCCGACTCGCCGACTGGGTCGCACGGCACGGGGATGCGCGGCCGCAGCTGGTGAACATGTACGGCATCACCGAGACCACGGTGCACGTCTCGCACCGCGTGCTCGATGCCGAAACTATTGCCGCCGCAACGGGTTCGGTGGTCGGCCGGGCCATCGCGGGCCTGCGCGTGTACGTGCTCGACGACCGCCTGCACCCGGTGCCGGTGGGTGTCGCGGGCGAAATGTATGTCGCCGGACCGCAATTGGCGCGTGGGTACCTGGGCCGCCCGGACCTGACGGTCTCGCGGTTCGTGGCCGACCCCTTCGGGGAACCAGGCAGCCGGTTGTACCGCACCGGTGACGTCGCGCGCTGGAACCGGCTGGGCGAACTGGAATACCTGGGTCGCGCCGACGACCAGGTGAAGGTCCGCGGCTTCCGCATCGAACTCGGCGAGATCGAGGCCGCGGTGCTGGCCCAGCCCGGTGTCGCGCAGGCGGCGGTCATCGTGCGCGAGGACCAGCCGGGCGATCAGCGGATCGTCGCCTACGTGGTGCCCGGCGAAAAGCATGCCGGGATGACGGTTATCGATGTGGAGACCGTGCGCGACGGTGCCGCCGAACGCCTGCCGTCCTACATGGTGCCGTCGGCGTTCGTGGTGCTCGATCGGATTCCGTTGACCGTCAACGGGAAACTGGACCGGCGCGCCCTGCCCGCCCCGGCGGTGCAGGCGCGGGCGTTCCGCGCGCCGGAGACCCCGGTACAGGAGACCGTGGCCGCGGTCTTCGCCGAGGTGCTCGACCTCGAGCGGGTCGGCCTCGACGACGATTTCTTCGCCCTCGGCGGCAACTCGCTGATCGCCACCCGCGTGGTATCGCGCATCGGCGCCGCCGTCGGTGCGACCGTCGCGGTGCGCATGCTGTTCGAGGCGCCGACCGTGGAGGCCCTGGCCGCCCGGCTGGAGTCGCACACCGGCGGTGAAACCCGGCCGCGGCTGGTGGCACGCGCCCGGTCGGCATCGGAGCTGGTGCCGCTGTCGTTCGCGCAGCAGCGCATGTGGTTCCTCAACCAGTACGACAAGTCCTCGGCGGCCTACAACCTGCCGCTGGCGATCCGCTTGTCGGGTGAACTCGACACCGCCGCATTGGAATTGGCCGTCTTCGACGTGGTGCGCCGGCACGAGTCGCTGCGCACCCGCTACCCGGAGCACGGCGGCACCCCTATGCAGGTGGTCGTCCCGGCCGAGCAGATCGTGCTGGATCTGCGCGCCTACCCGGTGTCGAATGCCGAATTGACCACGGCCGTCACCGAATTCATCTCCACCGGATTCGACGTCGCCGAGCAGGTCCCGCTGCGGGCGAGGCTGTTCCAGGTGCAGGCCGACGAGCATGTGCTGGTCGTCGTGGTGCATCACATCGCCGCCGACGGCTTCTCGATGAGCCCGCTGGCCCGCGACGTGATGACCGCCTACACCGCCCGCACCCAGGGCAGCGCGCCCGGCTGGACGCCGCTGCCGGTGCAGTACGCCGATTTCGCGGTGTGGCAGCGCGAGGTGCTGGGCTCGGAGGAGGATCCGGAGTCGCTGCTGGCCCGCCAGGTCACCTATTGGCAGCAGGCACTGGCCGGAATCCCGGACGAGCTGGCGCTGCCCACCGATCGACCCCGTCCGGCCGTCGCCTCGCACCGCGGCGCGACCCTGCACCGCACCCTGGCGCCCGAACTGGTCGGTGCGCTGGAAGCCATTGCCCGCGAACGCGGTTCGTCGCTGTTCATGGTCATGCACGGTGCGCTGTCGGTGCTGCTGGCGCGGCTGTCGGGCGGTGACGACATCGCCGTCGGCACCCCGATCGCGGGCCGCGGCGAGGCCGCGCTCGACGATCTGGTCGGCATGTTCGTCAACACGCTGGTGCTGCGCACCGGCCTGAACCCGGCCGAATCGTTCTCCGCGCTGCTCGGTCGCATCAAGGACACCGACCTCGAGGCCTTCGGCAATGCCGACGTGCCGTTCGAGCGGTTGGTCGAACTGCTCGCCCCGGAGCGTTCGCAGGCCCGCAACCCGCTGTTCCAGGTGATGCTGGCCTTCCAGAACCTCGACCGCGCCACCCTGGATCTGCCGGGTCTGACGGTGTCGGCGCTGGATCTGGAAGAGAACATCGCCCGCTTCGACCTGCAGTTCACGCTGTCGGAGATCCCGACCGTCGTCGCGATGGACCAGGATTCCGTCGGTACCGAACCGACCCCGGTCGCTCCGTCGGCCATCCCGGCGAAGGCCGGGATCCAGGCGGCGGTAGATTCGGGCCTCAGCCGCAATGACGGGGGAAGTCACAGCGGCGGTATGGCTCTCTCGCTCACCTACGCCACCGACCTGTTCGACGAGTCGACGGCCGCGGAGATCGTGCAGCGCTGGGTGCAGGTGCTCGAGGCGATCGCCGCCGATCCCGACATCACCGTCGGCGCCATCGACATCCTCGACGCGACCGAGCGCGCCGACCTGATCGCACGCACCGGCCTGCCCGCCGAACCCGCGCGCACCCTGCCGGACATGCTGGCCGAGGCCGCCGCTCGCGACCCGCAGGCCCCCGCGGTGGTGTTCGAGGGGAGGAGTCTGTCCTACGGAGAGCTGGACGAGCGGTCGAACCGCTTGGCGCGCTTGCTGATCGAGCGCGGCATCGGCACCGAGGATCTGGTCGCGATCGCCGTGCCCCGCTCGGACGAGTCCTACTTCGCCGAATGGGCGGTGTCGAAGTCCGGTGCGGCATTCGTGCCGATCGACCCCACCTACCCGGCCGACCGCATCGCCCACATGGTCACCGACTCCGGTTCGCCGGTGGGCCTGACCGTGTCGTCGATGCGCGGCGAGCTGCCGGAATCGGTGGACTGGCTGGCCATCGACGAGGTGGACCTCGATGACTATTCCGGCGCAGTCGTCACCGACGCCGATCGCGTGCGGCCGCTGCGTCCGGAGCATCCGGCCTACGTCATCTACACCTCCGGCTCCACCGGTGTGCCGAAGGGCGTCGTGGTCACCCACGCCGGTCTGGCCAACTTCCGGGCCGAGCAGAACGAGCGCTACCACATCGATTCCGATACCCGCGCACTGCATTTCGCGTCCCCGAGCTTCGACGCCTCGATGCTCGAGTTCCTGCTCGCGATCGGTGCGGGTGGCACCCTGGTGGTCGTGCCGCCGGGGGTCTACGGCGGCGAGGAGCTGTCGGAACTGATCCGGCGCGAGCGGGCCACCCACACCTTCCTCACGCCGTCGGTGCTGGCCTCGCTCGACCCGGCCGCACTGGCGGACATGAAGGTGATCGTCGCCGGGGGCGAGAACGTCCCGGCCGACTTGGTCGCGAAATGGGGTGGGGCAGCCGACGGTTCGGGCCGCCGTTTCCACAACGGCTACGGTCCGACCGAGACCACCATCATGACCAATATCAGCGAGCCGCTGTCGCCCGGTGATCCGGTCACCATCGGTGGCCCGATCCGCGGCATGCAGTCGCTGATCCTGGATTCGCGGCTGCGGCCGGTGCCGGTGGGTGTCGCGGGTGAGCTGTATCTGTCGGGCATTCAGCTGGCGCGCGGCTATCACGCGCGGCCGGGTCTGACCGCGGACCGGTTCGTCGCGAACCCCTACGGGGACAAGGCCAGTGGCACCGAGCGCATGTACCGCACAGGTGACGTGGTGCGCTGGACCCACCACGGCGAGGTGGAATACGTCGGCCGCTCCGACTTCCAGGTCAAGGTGCGCGGCTTCCGCATCGAGCTGGGCGAGATCGACGCCGCGCTGGCCTCGCACGAGCATGTCGACTTCGCGGTCACCGTCGGTCACGAGAACTCGGCCGGTGCCACCTCGCTGGTGTCGTATGTCGTTGCCGGGCAGGGGCATTCGATCGACGTCGCGGCGCTGACCGACCACGTCGAACAGCGCCTGCCCGCGTATATGGTGCCCTCGGCGATCATGGTCATCGACCGGATCCCGCTCACTCCGGTCGGCAAGCTGGACCGCAAGGCGCTGCCGGAGCCGGTGTTCGCGACCGAGGTCACCTTCCGGGCGGCGCGAACCCCGGTGGAACACACCATTGCCGAGGTGTTCGCCGAGGTGCTCGGTGTGGAGCGGGTCGGTGTGGACGATTCGTTCTTCGCCCTCGGCGGTGATTCGATCGTCTCGATTCAGCTGGTGTCGCGGGCCAAGGCGCGTGGGGTGATCTTCACTCCGCGTGACGTTTTCGAGCAACGGACCGTGGCCGGGCTGGCCGCGGTCGCCGAAACCGCGGACGGCCGCGGCGATGCGGCGCCGACGCTGGTCGAACTGCCCGGCGGCGGGGTCGGCACCATGCCGCTCACCCCGGTGGTGCGGTTCATGGTGGAGCGGCCGGGTTCGTTCCGGCGCTTCCACCAGCTGCTGGCCCTGGAGCTGCCGATCGGTATCGACCGCGACGGTATCGCCGCCACGGTCGCCGCGGTGATCGACCGCCACGACATGCTGCGGGCGCGGTTGCGCCGCCATGCGGGCGCGGAGTGGATCATCGAGACCGCGGCCCCCGGCACGGTCGACGTGGACGCGCTCATTGACCGCACCGAATTCGACCCCGCCGTCGACGATGCGGACGTCGTCGAGATCGCTTCCGCCGCCGTGGATGCCGCGCTGGATCGGCTGGATCCGGAAGCGGGCGTGGTGGTCCGGTTCGTGTGGCTGGAGCCCACCACCACCTCCTCCGAATCTCCGGCGAGGCCGGGACGCTTGGTCGTCATCGCCCATCACCTGGTGGTCGACGGTGTGTCCTGGCGCATCCTGGTGCCCGATTTCGTGACCGCGTGGGGTCAGCTGGCGGCCGGGCAGGCTCCGGAGCTGGTGGCCCCGGCGACCAGCATGCGCACCTGGGCGCACGCCCTCGAGCGGGCCGCCGCCGACCGCGTCGCCGAACTCGATTGGTGGCGTGAGGTTGTCGAGGGCCCGGATCCGCTGCTCACCGAGCGGCCGTTCGACCCGGCCGTCGACGTCTCCGGTGTCATCGACAAGCATCGCGTCGAGGTCTCGCCCGAGGTCACCAGGGCGCTGCTGACCACCGTTCCGGCGCTGTTCCACGGCGGCGTGAACGACGGCCTGGTCACCGCGCTGGTGCTGGCCCTGGCGAAGTGGCGTGCGCAGCGGGGAATCGACGCTGACTCCGCGCTCGTCCGCATGGAAGGCCATGGGCGCGAAGAGGAATTGGTGCCGGGTGCGGACCTGTCGCGCACGGTCGGCTGGTTCACCGCGATCTTCCCCGTGCGTTTCGACCTGTCCGGCATCGATATCGACGCCGCGCTGGCCGGGGGACCGGCGATGGGCCGGGCCATCAAGGCGATCAAGGAGCAGTTGCTCGCCGTGCCCGACAAGGGTCTCGGCTACGGCCTGCTGCGCTATCTGAACCCGGAGACGGCCGGGCAGCTGCCCGCCGAGCTGCCGGGCCAGGTCAGCTTCAACTACCTGGGCCGGGTCTCCGATACCAGCGTGCCGGATTCGCTGCGCGGCTTCGGCTGGGTGCCCGCGCCCGAACTGGGCGACCTCGGTGGTTCCTACGACGCCGATATGCCCGCCATGGCACCGCTGGACGTCAACGCGATCGTGACCGGCGACCGCCTGTCCGCGCAGATCGGTTATCCGACAACCCTGTTGGCAGCCGACGCCGTGCGCGAGTTCGGCGCGCTGTGGACGCGGGCGCTGGAAGCCGTTGCGCACCATGCAGACTCGGCCGATGCCGGTGGGCACACGCCGTCGGACTTCCCGCTGGTGCGGATCTCGCAGGCCGATATCGACGGCTGGGAGCGGCGCTTCCCGGCCTTGACCGAGGTGTGGCCGCTGTCGGCGCTGCAGGCCGGTCTGCTGTTCCACGCCCAGCTCGCCGCCACCTCGGTGGATGTGTACACCGCGCAGGCGGTTCTGACTCTCACCGGTCGAGTCGACGCGGCCCGGTTGCGGTCGGCCGCGCAGGCGCTGGTGGACCGCTACGAGAACCTGCGCACCGCCTTCGTGGCCGACGCCCAGGGCAACCCGGTGCAGGTGGTGCTCGACGGCGTGCGGGTGGCGTGGGCCGAACACGATCGCCGCGGCACCGGCGATGCGAGCGATCTGATCGAGGCCGACCGCATGCGGCGGTTCGATCTCGCCGAGCCACCGCTGATCCGGTTCACCCTGATCCAGGTTGGCGACGACCGGTGGACACTGGCGGTGTCCAACCACCACATCCTGCTCGACGGCTGGTCGATGCCGCTGCTCATGCGGGATCTGCTGGTGCTGTACGCGACTCGCGGTGATACGGGTGCGCTGCCCGCCGCCCGCTCCTACCGCCACTTCCTGGAGTGGGTGGCGCAGCAGGATCATGCGGCCTCGCTGGCCGCGTGGACCAGGGCGCTGGCCGGGGTGTCGGAGCCGACGCTGCTCACCCGGCCGGATGCCGGGCGCGAGATCACCAGCCTGTCCGGCGAATACCTCTTCGACCTGGACGAGGCGGCGACCGCGCGGCTCACCGAACTGGCCGCGCAGCTGGGCGTCACCGCCAATACGGTGCTGCAGACGGCGTGGGGAATCCTGCTGGGCCGCATGACCGGTCGCGACGACGTGCTGTTCGGCACGACCGTGTCCGGCCGCCCCGCGCAGCTGGCCGGGGTGGAATCCATGGTCGGCCTGTTCATCAACACCGTCCCGGTGCGAGTGCGGTTCGACGCTTCGGAGTCGGCGCGGCAGCTGCTGACCCGCACGCAGGGCGAACAGGCCGATCTGCTCGATCACCACTACATCGGCCTGGCCGATATCCAGTCGGCGGCCGGAATCGGCGGACTGTTCGACACCTTGGTGGTGTTCGAGTCCTATCCGGTTGATGCCGAAGGCATTCAGCGCCAGGCCGCCGATATCGACGGCATGGCCGTGACCGGTCTGGAAGCCGCCGACGCCACCCACTATCCGCTGACGCTGATCGCTCAGCTCGACAGCCGTCTGCGCATCCGCGCCGGATATCTGCGGGATCTGTTCGACGAAAACACGGTTCGCCGCATCGCCGACCGGCTGGTGCGCGTGCTGACCGCGATCACCGCCGAACCCGATGTCGTGGTGGGCGAGATCGATCTGCTCGATACCACCGAGCGTGAGCTGATCGTGTCGCGGTGGAACGACACCGCCTTCGACGTGCCCGCGGTGCTGGAGAGCCGGTCCGTCGAGACGGCGACGCTGGTGTCGATGTTCCAGGCGCAGGTCGAGCGCACGCCGGACGCGACGGCCCTCACGTTCGAGGGGACCGGTCTGTCCTACGCCGAGTTCGGCGCGCGGGTGAACAAGCTGGCGCGCTGGCTCATCGAACGCGGAGTGGGCGCGGAATCGTTCGTGGCGCTGGGCATGCGGCGCTCGATCGATCTGGTCGTCGGCATGTACGCGGTGACCGTGGCCGGTGGCGCGTATGTGCCGCTGGATCCGGATCATCCGGCCGAGCGCACGGAATACATTCTCGCGACCGCGGATCCGGTATGTGTGCTCACCTCCGGTGACGATCTCGACATCGACACCGCGCAGGTGCGCATCGATCTGCTCGACCTGTCGGGCTACTCGATTGCGCCGGTGACCGATGCGGACCGGCGTAACCCGCTGCGGCCGTCGGACACCGCGTACGTGATCTTCACCTCCGGTTCGACGGGCCGCCCGAAGGGTGTGGCGGTGCCGCACGAGGCCATCGTCAACCGGTTGGTCTGGATGCAGTCCGCGTACGGCCTCACCGCCGACGACGCGGTGTTGCAGAAGACTCCGGCGACCTTCGACGTGTCGGTGTGGGAGTTCTTCTGGCCGTTGCAGATCGGTGCGCGCTTGGTCGTGGCGAAGCCCGACGGGCATCGCGATCCCGCCTACCTGGCCGAGCTGATCGCGGCCGAGAACGTGACGGTCACCCACTTCGTGCCGTCGATGCTGGCGGTGTTCGTCGCCGAGGACGCCGCCGCGCGCTGCACCTCGCTGCGGATGGTGTTCGCCTCCGGTGAGGCGTTGTCGCCCAAGCCCGCCCATCGACTGCGTGAGTTGACCGGTGCCGAGCTGCACAACCTCTACGGTCCGACCGAGGCCGCGGTGGACGTCACCTACCACCGGGTGACCAGCGGGGATGAACTCTCGGTCCCGATCGGTCGGCCGGTGTTCAACACCCAGGTGTACGTGCTGGACGGGCGGTTGCGGCCGGTGCCGGTGGGCGTCGCGGGTGAGCTGTATCTCGCGGGCGTTCAGCTCGCGCACGGGTACGTGGCGCGTCCGGACCTCACTGCTGATCGGTTCGTGGCCAACCCCTTCGGGGCGCCGGGCAGCGGCTCTCGCATGTACCGCACCGGTGACCTCGTGGCGTGGACCGAGACCGGTGAGCTGGAATACCTGGGCCGCACGGACTTCCAGGTGAAGCTGCGCGGTCTGCGCATCGAATTGGGTGAGATCGAGTCGGCGCTCGTCGCGCTGGACGAGATCGCGCAGGCGGTCGTGGTGGTCCGCAGCGATGCCCACACCGGCGAGCAGCTGGTGGCGTATGTGATTGCCGCACAAGGACTGTCGGTCGATCCGGAGGATGTCCGCGAGCAGCTCGGTGAGCGGCTGCCCGCGTACATGGTGCCGTCGGTGCTGATGGTTCTCGACGAATTCCCGCTGAACGCCTCGGGCAAGCTGGACCGTAAGGCCCTGCCCGCCCCGGTCTTCGAGGCCGCGGTGTTCCGCGCACCCACCACTCCGGTGGAGGAGATCGTCGCGGGCACCTTCGCCGAGGTCCTCGGTGTCGAGCGGGTCGGCCTGGACGACGACTTCTTCGCCCTCGGCGGCAACTCGCTGATCGCGACCCAGGTGGCGGCGCGCCTGTCGGAGGCCCTGGACACCCAGTTGGGTGTGCGCGAGATCTTCGAGGCATCCACGGTGGCCGCACTGGCCGCGCGGGCGGAATCCCGGTCCGGGGCGGGCGGGCGCAAGGCCCTGGTGCCGCAGCCGCGCCCCGAGCGGGTGCCGCTGTCGCTGGCGCAGCAGCGCATGTGGTTCCTCAACCGCTTCGATCCGGAGTCGGCGGTCGACAATATACCTGCGGCCGTGCGGCTTTCGGGCCTGCTCGATCGGCAGGCGCTGCAGATCGCGGTCGCCGACGTGCTGGCCCGACACGAATCGCTGCGCACCCGCTACCCCGAGACGGGCGGCACCCCTCATCAGCAGATCGTGCCGACCGGCAAGGTCATCCCGGACCTCACGCCGATCGACGTCACCGAGGACGAACTGCCGCGGCGGCTTTCGGAGCTGTTCCTCACCGGCTTCGATGTCACCGCCGAGGTGCCGTTCCGGGCGCGGCTGTTCGAGATCAGCCCCACCGAGCATGTGCTCGCGCTGGTGGTGCACCACATTTCGGCCGACGGCTTCTCGATGGGCCCGTTGACCCGCGATGTGATGACCGCCTACGGCGCCCGCGTCGACGGCGGCGAACCCGCCTGGCAGCCGCTGCCGGTGCAGTACGCCGACTTCGCGCTGTGGCAGCGCGGGGTGCTGGGCTCCGAGGACGACCCGGAATCGGTGATCGCCCAGCAGATCTCGTACTGGCGCGAGACGCTGCGCGGGCTGCCCGAACAGCTGGATCTGCCGTCGGATCGGCCGCGGCCGGCCGTGGCCTCGGGCCGCGGCGCGACCTACG
The DNA here is from genome assembly GCF_015477765.1 of Nocardia transvalensis. Taxonomy (GTDB): domain Bacteria; phylum Actinomycetota; class Actinomycetes; order Mycobacteriales; family Mycobacteriaceae; genus Nocardia; species Nocardia transvalensis_A. Next base: position 115,735 of record NZ_JADLQQ010000006.1, read on the forward strand.
GCTTCCGCATCGACGCCGACACCCAGGCGCGGCTGGCCGATCTCGCCCGCACCCGCGGCGCGACCCTGTTCATGGTCACCCATGCGGCGCTGGCGGTGCTGCTGGCGCGGTTGTCGGGTGAGCAGGACATCGCCATCGGCACCCCGGTCGCGGGCCGCGGTGAGCGGGCCCTGGACGACCTGATCGGCATGTTTGTCAACACCCTGGTGCTGCGGACCGAGGTCGACGCCGAGGTGACCTTCACCGATCTGCTGCGGTCGGTGCGGGCCACCGACATCGCCGCGTTCGGGCACGCCGATCTGCCGTTCGAGCGGCTGGTGGAGATCCTGAACCCGGCGCGTTCGCAGGCGCGGCATCCGCTGTTCCAGGTGATGCTGGCGTTCCAGAACCTCGGCCGGACCTCGCTCGAGCTGCCGGGCCTGACGGCCAGCGGCGTGGAGCTGCCGATCGATACCGCCAAGTTCGATCTGCAGCTGGTGCTCACCGAAGACGGCGCGGCGCAGGGCGGCATCGATGCCGAATTCATCTATGCCACCGATCTTTTCGACCAGGCGACCGTGGCGCAGTTCGCGCGTCGGTTCACCCGCCTGCTGAAGGCCATTGCGGCCACGCCGGATCGGCCGGTCGGCGACATTCCGCTGATGGATGCCCGGGAGGCGCTGCAGGAGCTGCGCGGCTGGAACGCGACGGTGCACCCGCTCGCCGCGGGTACGACCCTCGTGGAGCTGTTCGAGGCGCAGGTGCAGGCCACCCCGGACGCTGTCGCGGTGATCGACCGCGAGGCGGGGGAGATCCTGACCTACGCCGAGTTCGCGGCCCGCGTGCATCGGCTGGCCCGGCGCCTGGTGGAGGCCGGGGTCGGACCGGAAACCCTTGTCGCCCTGGGTCTGCGGCGTTCGCTGGATCTCGTGGTCGCCGCGTACGCGGTGCTGGAGGCCGGCGGTGGCTACGTGCCGCTGGATCTCGATCAGCCCGCCGAGCGCATCGGGTATGTGCTGGAGACGGCGAATCCGGTGTGCGTGCTGACCACGTCCCGCGACGATGCCGATCTCGAAACCGGTATCACCACGCTGCGCATCGACGATGTCGGGCGGGATGCCGCAACGGCGGAGGCGGCGAGCGCTCCGCTCACCGATGCCGAACGCCTTGCGCCGCTGCGCCCGTCGAACCCGGCGTACGTGATCTTCACCTCGGGTTCGACCGGCCGCCCGAAGGGTGTGGCCGTGCCGCATGCGGCGGTGGTGAACCAGATCCGCTGGATCACCGGCGAATACGGCATCGACGCCGACGATGTGGTGCTGTTCAAGACGCCCGCCACCTTCGACGTGTCGGTGTGGGAGCTGTTCGGACCGCTGTCGGTCGGTGCCCGCATGGTGATCGCGAGCCCCGACGGCCACCGCGATCCGCAGTACCTGGCGGAGGTCATTGCCGCCGAGCGGGTCACGATGACCTCGTTCGTGCCGTCGATGCTGACGGTGTTCTCCGGGAGCGTCGACGCGGACCGAATCGCCTCGCTGCGGGCGCTATTGGTGGCCGGTGAGGCGTTCACCTCCGATGCGGTGCAGCAGTTCCGGGCCGTGAGTTCCGGCGTCGCGCTGTACAACCTGTACGGCCCGACCGAATTCACCGTGCACGCCACCCACGCGCCGGTGGCCGCCGACGTGCAGGGTGCGGTGCCGATCGGTCTGCCGGTCTGGAACGCCCAGGCGTATGTGCTCGACGGCCGCCTGCACCCGGTGCCGCCGGGCGTCGCGGGTGAGCTGTACCTGGCGGGCGATCAGCTGGCGCGCGGGTACTTCGGCCGCGCGGACCTGACTGCCGATCGCTTCGTCGCGAACCCCTTCGGGGATGTGGCCGGGACCTCCGGTACCGGTTCACGCATGTACCGCACCGGTGACCTGGTGCGCCGTGCGGCCGACGGCTCGATCGTGTACCTGGGCCGCACCGACTTCCAGGTGAAGCTGCGCGGTCTGCGCATCGAACTCGGTGAGATCGAATCCGCGCTGACGAGCATGGCCGAGGTCGCCCAGGCCGTCGCCGTGGTGCGCTCCGATGCGCACACCGGCGATCGGCTGGTCGGCTATGTGGTGCCCGCCGGTGACGATGTCGACGTCGAGGCGCTGCGCACCCACCTGGCCGGACGGTTGCCGTCCTACATGGTTCCGGCCGCGATCGTGGTGCTCGACGCCATGCCGCTCAACCCGAACGGCAAGCTCGACCGCCGCGCCTTGCCCGAACCGGCCTTCGAGGCACGCGAATTCCGGGCGCCGTCGACCCCGATCGAGGAGATCGTCGCCGCCACCTTCGCCGAGGTGCTCGGCCTCGACGACCCGGTGGGCGTCGACGACGACTTCTTCGAACTCGGCGGCAACTCGCTGATCGCCACCCAGGTGGTGGCCCGCCTCGGCGCGGCGCTCGACACCCGGGTGCCGGTGCGGCTGCTGTTCGAGGCACCCTCGGTCGCCGCGCTGGCCGCCCGCGTGGAGAGCCATGCCGGTACCGGTCGCCGCCGCGAGCTGGTGGCCGGGCCGCGTCCGGAGCAGATCCCGCTGTCGCTGGCGCAGCAGCGCATGTGGTTCCTCAACCGCTTCGACACCACCAGCGCGGTCAACAACATTCCGCTGGCGGTCCGGCTCACCGGCGATCTCGATGTGGCCGCCCTGCGGGAGGCCGTGCGTGACCTCGTCGACCGGCACGAGGTGCTGCGCACCGTCTACCCGGAGACCGCGGACGGCCACGGCGTGCAGGTGATCCTGCCCGTGGGCACCGAGATCGCGGAGCTGGAACCCATTTCGGTGACCGAGGCCGAGATCGCCGAGCGCATCGGCGAAGTGGTGCTCACCGGTTTCGACGTGACCGCCGAGGTTCCGGTGCGGGCCAGGCTGTTCCACGTCACCGACACCGAACGGCCCACGCACGTCCTGGTTTTCGTGGTCCACCACATCTCCGGCGACGGCTGGTCGGTGCGCCCGCTCGCGCGCGATGTGATGATCGCCTACGCGGCGCGCTCGCGCGGTGAGGCACCGGGCTGGGCCCCGCTGCCGGTGCAGTACGCCGATTACGCGCTGTGGCAGCGCGACACGCTGGGTTCCGAGGACGATCCCGCCTCGCTGATCGCTCAGCAGGTGGCCTACTGGTCGCAGACCCTGGCCGGGCTGCCCGATCAGCTGGATCTGCCGTCGGACCGGCCGCGGCCGGCCGTGGCCTCGGGCCGTGGTGACGTGCACGAGTTCTCGATCGACGCGGACCTGCTGCGGGGGCTGCACACGCTGGCCCGCGAACACGGCGCCAGCCTGTTCATGGTGGTGCACGCGGCCTTCGCGGCACTGCTGGCGCGGCTGTCGGGTAGTGACGACATCGCCATCGGCACCGCCGTCGCGGGCCGTGGTGAGGCCGCGCTCGACGAGGCGATCGGCATGTTCGTCAACACTCTCGTGCTGCGGACGAATGTCGAGAGCTCAGCCTCTTTCACCGATCTGCTCGCCCGGACCAAGGATTCGGATCTGGCCGCCTTCGGCCAGGCGGACCTGCCGTTCGAGCGGCTGGTGGAGATCCTGAACCCGGCGCGTTCGCAGGCGCGGCATCCGCTGTTCCAGGTGATGCTGTCGTTCCAGAACACCGGCGAGGCGTCGTTCGAACTGCCCGGCCTCGAGGTGGCCGGGGTACCGCTGGATGTGGTCACCGCCAAGTTCGATCTGCATCTGAACCTCACCGAGCGGTTCGACGCGCAGGGCGTGGCCGACGGCATGACGGCCGAATTCGCCTATGCCACCGATTTGTTCGACGCCGGCACGGTCGCTGCGTTCGCGGATCGTTTGGTGCGGCTGCTGGCGACAATCGTGGCTGAGCCGACCACGCCCATCGGCGACGTAGACCTGCTCGATGCGACCGAGCGCCGCAAGGTGCTCGACAACTGGAATGCGACGGGCTACGACATCGATCGGGTGGTGCTGGGCCGTGCGGCGGGCAGCCGGGCGCTCACGCTCGCCTCGATGTTCGAACTGCAGGCCGCGCGCACTCCGGACGCGCCCGCGCTGACGTTCGAGGGGACGACTCTGTCCTACGGCGAATTCGCCGGACGGGTGAATCAGCTCGCCCGCGAGCTGATCTCGCGGGGTGTGGGTCCGGACGCGCTGGTCGCGCTGGGCATGCGGCGCTCGATCGAGCTGGTCGTCGGCATGTACGCGGTGACCGTCGCCGGTGGCGCGTATGTGCCGCTGGATCCGGATCATCCGGCCGAGCGCAATCAGTACGTCCTCGAGACGGCGCAGCCGGTGTGCGTGCTGACCACCTCGCGCGACGGGTTCCGGCCCGTCTACGACGGGGGGCGTGAAGGCGGGGTCGTTCTCGAGATCGACGGCCTGGACGTGACGGGCCACTCGACCGAGACGGTCACCGACGCGGATCGTCGTGCGCCGCTGCGTGGTTCGAATACGGCCTACGTGATCTTCACCTCCGGCTCGACCGGCCGCCCGAAGGGCGTGGCGGTGACCCATGAGGCCATCGTGAACCGCCTGGTGTGGATGCAGGACGAATACGACCTGTATGCCGACGATGTGGTGCTGCAGAAGACCCCGGCCACCTTCGACGTGTCGGTGTGGGAGTTCTTCTGGCCACTGCAGGTCGGCGCCCGCTTGGTGGTCGCCAAGCCGGACGGCCACCGCGACCCGGCCTACCTGGCCGAACTCATCGTCGCCGAGGGCGTCACCACCACGCACTTCGTGCCGTCGATGCTGTCGGTCTTCGTCGCCGAGGAAAAGACGGCGGAGTGCACCAGCCTGACCAACGTCTTCGCCTCCGGTGAGGCGCTGCCCGCCGCGACCGCGCAGCGGTTGATCGAGCTGACCGGTGCCCGCCTGCACAACCTGTACGGTCCGACCGAGGCCGCGGTCGACGTGACCTATCACGAGGTGACCGAGGCGGATACGACCTCGGTGCCGATCGGCCGCCCGGTGTTCAACACCCGGGTGTACGTGCTGGATTCGCGCCTGCACCCGGTCGCGCCGGGTGTCGCGGGTGAGCTGTATCTGGCGGGCGTGCAACTGGCCCGCGGGTACGTCGGCCGTCCGGATCTGACCGCGGATCGGTTCGTGGCCAATCCCTTCGGGGATGGCGGTGAGCGGATGTACCGCACCGGCGACCTGGTGAAGTGGTCCCCCCGCTCCGCGGGCGGAAGAGAAGTGCAGGTGCTGGAGTACCTGGGCCGCACCGACTTCCAGGTGAAGCTGCGCGGTCTGCGCATCGAACTCGGTGAGATCGAGGCGGCGCTGACGAGCCTGCCGGAGATCGCGCAGGCCGTCGTGGTGGTGCGTTCGGACGACCGCCTCGGCGATCAGCTGGTCGGATACCTGATCCCTGCCGGTTCGGGTGTCGTCGACCTCGACGCGGTTCGTACCGCGCTCGCGGAGGAACTGCCCGCCTATATGGTGCCGTCGGCCTTCGTGGTGCTGGATGCCTTCCCGCTCAACGCCTCCGGCAAGCTGGACCGCAAGGCGCTGCCCGCGCCGGTGTTCGAGGCCAAGGTGTTCCGGGCACCGGCGACGCCGATCGAGGAGATCGTCGCGGGCACCTTCGAGGATGTGCTCGGCGTGACCCGGGTGGGTGTGGACGACGACTTCTTCGAACTGGGCGGGAACTCGCTGATCGCCACCCAGGTCACCGCCCGCCTCGGCGCCGCGCTCGACATTCGGCTCGCGGTGCGCGATCTGTTCGAGGCGTCGACCGTCGCCGCGCTGGCCGCCCGGCTCGAACAGGGCGCCGGATCCGGCCGCGCCCGCCCGCGCCTGGTGGCAGGCGAACGGCCGGAACGGATTCCGCTCTCGCCCGCGCAGCAGCGGTACTGGTTCCTCAACCAGTTCGACACCGCCGCCTCCGCGGTCGACAACATTCCGCTGGCCGTGCGGCTGTCCGGCGCGCTCGATGTGGCCGCGCTGGAGCAGGCCATCGGCGACGTGTTCGCCCGCCACGAGGTGCTGCGCACCACCTATCCGGGCTCGCCGGAGGGGCCGCGGCAGGTGATCCTCCCGGCATCGCAGACCGCGCCGTCGCTCACGCCGGTGGAGGTCGACGAGGCCGAATTGCTGGACCGCGTCATCGAATTCGCGCTGACGACCTTCGATGTGACGGTCGAGGTGCCGCTGAAGGTGGCGCTGTTCCGGGTTGCCGGGGCCGATGAGCACGTCCTCGCCTTCACCGCGCACCACGTCGCCGCCGACGGCTCATCGATGGGCCCGCTGGCGCGCGATGTGATGGCCGCCTACGTGGCCCGGCTGCAGGGTGAGGCCCCGCAGTGGGCTCCGCTGCCGGTGCAGTACGCCGACTACGCGCTGTGGCAGCGCGCGGTGCTGGGTTCGGAGGAGGACCCGGAATCGCTGGCGGCCCAGCAGGTGTCGTACTGGAAGACCGCGCTGTCCGGGCTGCCCGATCAGCTGGAGCTGCCCACCGACCGGCCGCGCCCGCCCGCGCAGTCGTTCCGGGGCAAGGCGATTCGCTTCGATATCGACCCGCAGCGGCATGCACGCCTGCACGAGCTGGCACGCGCCAACAACGCGTCGCTGTTCATGGTCGTACATGCGGCGCTGGCCGTGCTGCTGGCGCGGCTGTCGGGCACCGACGACATCGCCGTCGGCACCCCGATCGCCGGCCGTGGCGAGCGCGAACTCGACGACCTGATCGGCATGTTCGTCAACACACTGGTGTTCCGCACCCGCATCGACGGCAATGCCACCTTCGCCGAGCTGCTGGCCGATGTGCGCGAACGCGACCTCGAGGCCTTCGCCAACGCCGACGTGCCGTTCGAGCGTCTGGTCGAGGTGCTCAACCCGGTGCGTTCGACCGCGCGCAATCCGCTGTTCCAGGTGGGTCTGTCGTTCCAGAACCTGGCCGAGACCACCTTCGAGCTGCCCGGCCTGTCGGTGAGCGCGGTCGACTTCGATTCGCAGCTGGCCAAGACCGATCTGCACGTCACGCTGTACGACCGGTACGACGACGACGGCACACCGGCCGAGATCGTCACCGAATTCGGTTACGCCGTCGACCTGTTCGACGAGGCCACGGTGCAGGGCTTCGCGGACCGGTTCGTGCGGGTGCTCGACGCGGTCATGGCGGACACCGCGGCGCGGGTCGGCGATATCGACCTGCTCGACGCGGACGAGAGCGCACGAATCCTGCAGGCGTGGAACGACACCGCGCATGAGCTTCCCGGCGAGGGCCGGGATCTCACCCTGGTGTCGCTGCTCGACGCGACGGTGGCGGCGCACCCGGAGGCGGTGGCACTGGTCGCCGACGAATCGGGTTCGGCCGCGCCGCAGCAGGTTCTGACCTACGCCGAGCTCGATGCCCGGGTGAACCGCCTGGCGCGGCATCTGATCGAGCGTGGCATCGGCGCGGAGGATCGGGTGGCGCTGGCCATCCGTCGTTCGGCGGATCTGGTCGTCGCCATGTACGCGGTGGCCAAGACGGGTGCCGCCTACGTGCCGATCGATCCGACCCAGCCGGCCGACCGCACCGACTACATCCTCGAGACCGCGACCCCGGCGTGCGTGCTGACCACCTCGGTGGACGGATTCGGCACCGCCGCCGCGGATGTCGTGCGCCTCGACGAACTGGACCTGTCCGGCTACGCCGAGACGCCGATCGCCGATGCCGAGCTGGTGCGTGGATTCACCGCGGCCACCACGGCCTACGTGATCTTCACCTCCGGTTCGACCGGCCGCCCCAAGGGTGTGGCCGTGCCGCACGGCGCGATCGTCAACCAGCTGCTCTGGGAGACGGACGAATTCGGGCTGACCTCGTCGGATTCGGTGCTGCTGAAGACGGCGGCCACCTTCGACCTGTCGGTCTGGGAGTTCTGGACCGCGGCCGTCTGCGGTGGCCGCTCGGTCGTGGCCGCCGCAGACGGGCACCGCGATCCGGCCTACCTGAACGAGCTCATGCGCACCACCGGAGTGACCACGCTGCACGTCGTGCCCTCGATGCTGGACGCGCTGCTCACCGACGCCGGTGGCACGCTCAGCGAGTCGCTGCGGCGCGTGCTGGCCATCGGTGAGGCGTTGCCCGCGGCGACCGCGCAGCGGGTCCGAGCTTCGAGCCCCCACCTTGCTTTGTTCAATCTGTACGGCCCGACCGAGGCGGCGGTGTCGATCACCAACCACAAGGTGACCGCCGCCGATGAGGTGTCGGTGTCGATCGGTGCACCGGAGTGGAACAGCCAGGTGTACGTGCTCGATTCGCGCCTGCGCCCGGTGCCGGTGGGCGTGCCCGGCGAGCTGTATCTGGCCGGTGCGCAGTTGGCGCGCGGCTACTTCGGTCGCCCGGACCTGACCGCGGACCGGTTCGTGGCCAACCCCTTCGGGGAACCGGGTGCTCGCATGTACCGCACCGGTGACCTGGTGGCGTGGAACGGCGACGGTGAGCTGGAGTACCGCGGCCGCACCGACTTCCAGGTGAAGATCCGCGGCTTCCGCATCGAACTGGGCGAAATCGAGGCGGCCATGCTCGCGCTGCCGGAGATCGCCCAGGCCGCCGTGCTGGCCAAGCACGACGAGCACACCGGTGACCGCCTGGTCGCGTATCTTGTCCCCGCCGACGCTCCCTCTGTTCCCCGCGACGTCCGCGCAGCGGGCGGCGCGGGGATCGACGTGACCCGCGTGAAGTCGGCCCTGTCGGAGGCCCTGCCGTCCTACATGGTCCCGTCGGCATACGTCGTCCTCGACGCCCTGCCGCTCAACGCGAACGGCAAGCTGGACCGCAAGGCGCTGCCGGAGCCGGAATTCGAGAAGGCCGTCTTCCGCGCGCCGGTGACCCCGATCGAGCAGATTGTCGCCAACACCTTCGCCGAGGTGCTGCGGCTCGAGAGCGGTACCGTCGGCCGCGACGACGACTTCTTCGCCTTCGGCGGAAACTCGCTGCTGGCAACGCAGGTCGCCGCTCGTCTCGGCGAGGCGCTGAATACGCGGGTGCCGGTGCGGCTGCTGTTCGAGGCGTCCACGGTGGCCGCGCTGGCGGTCCGGGTGGAGCAGCACGCGGGCGCGGGCGGCCGCAAGGCGCTGACCGCGGGCCCACGGCCGGAACGGATTCCGCTGTCGCTGGCACAGCAGCGCATGTGGTTCCTCAACCGCTTCGACACCCAGTCGGCCGCCTACAACGTGCCGATCGCGGTGCGACTGTCGGGCGAATTGGATATCGAGGCGCTGCGGGCCGCGATCGCGGACCTGGTGGCGCGCCACGAAATCCTGCGCACCGTCTACCCGCAGACCGCTGTGTCCGATGCCCCCAAACCCACCCTGGAGCCTGTCCAGGTGATTCTGCCTGCGGCGCAGGCGGTTCCGGAGCTCGAGATCCGCACGGTCGCCGCCGACGAGATCGAGCGGGCGGTCGTGGCGCTGACGAATACGATCTTCGACGTCACCAGCGAGGTGCCGATGAAGGTCGCGCTGTTCGAGATCGAGGGCGCACCGGGCGAATTCGTGCTGGCGATGGTGATTCATCACATCTCCGGCGACGGTTCGTCGGTCGGCCCGCTGACTCGCGACGTGATGACCGCGTATGCGGCCCGCTCGGTCGGCGAGGCACCGAACTGGGCGCCGCTGGCGGTGCAGTACGCCGACTACTCGATCTGGCAGCGCGAACTGCTCGGCGACGAGGACGATCCGGAATCGCTGGCCACCAAGCAGGTCGAGTACTGGAAGCAGGCGCTGGCCGGGCTGCCCGATCAGCTGGATCTGCCGTCGGATCGGCCGCGCCCGCCGGTGCAGTCGTTCGCCGGTGGCAAGGTCGAGGTGCGCATCGACGCCGACACCCACCGCGCGCTGGCCGAGTTGGCGCGCACCGAGGGTGCGACGCTGTTCATGGTCGTGCACACGGCCCTGGCGGTGCTGCTGGCGCGGCTGTCGGGCACCGACGACATCGCGATCGGCACCCCGATGGCCGGGCGCGGCGAGGCCGTGCTCGACGATCTGATCGGCATGTTCGTCAACACCCTGGTGTTCCGCACCCAGGTCGACGCCGCCGAACCGTTCGCGGATCTGCTGGCCCGCCAGCGCGAGACCGACATTCAGGCGTTCGCCAACGCCGACGTGCCGTTCGAGCGGCTGGTCGAGGTGCTGAACCCGGTCCGCTCGACCGCGCGGCACCCGCTGTTCCAGGTGGGTCTGTCGTTCCAGAACCTGGCCCGGGCCAGCCTGGAACTGCCCGGTCTGCGGGTGGCGGGCCTGGACTTCGACACCCAGATCTCGCAGTTCGATCTGCATCTGATCGCCACCGACCGCTACGGGGCGGGCGGGGAGCCCGAGGGCATCACCGGGTTCTTCACCTACGCCACCGACATGTTCGAGCGGGAGACGGTGCAGGGCTTCGTCGACCGGTTCGTGCGACTGCTCGGCGAGATCGTCGCCGCGCCGCGCACGCCGGTCGGGGACTTCGCGCTGCTGGATCCGGCCGAACGTGCCGCCGTGCTCGAGGGCCGCAACGCCACCGCGCACGCGCTTCCCACGGCTTCCGCCGAGGCGACCCTGGCCGCGCGGCTGGCCGCCACCGTGGCCGCGAATCCGACTGCCGTCGCGCTGATCGGTCCCGACGGTGCGGTGGTCACCTATGCCGAATTGGGCCGTCGGGTGAATCGCCTGGCGCGGCACCTGATCTCGCTGGGTGTGGGTCCGGAGTCGCGGGTGGCATTGGCCTTGCGCCGGTCGGTGGACCTCGTGGTCGCCATGTACGCGGTCTCGGCCGCGGGCGGTGCGTACGTGCCGGTGGATCCGGATCAACCGGCCGAGCGGACCGGCTACATCCTCGAGACGGCGGCGCCGGTGTGCGTGCTGACCAATGCCGCCTCCGATTTCGATACCGCCGCCGCACCGGTTGTCCGGATCGACGATTTCGGCCGAAAGCATGCCGGAATCATCGAAGGGGACAGCGCGGCGGCGATCACCGACGCCGAACGGCTGGCGCCGCTGCGGCCGGAGAACACCGCGTACGTGATCTTCACCTCGGGTTCGACCGGCCGCCCCAAGGGTGTCGCCGTGCCGCATGCGGCCGTGGTCAACCAGTTGCAGTGGAAGACGGCCGAATTCGGGCTGACCCCCGCGGACACCGTCTTGTTGAAGACCGCGGCGACGTTCGACCTGTCGGTCTGGGAGTTCTGGTCGGCCATCGTCTCCGGTGGCCGCCTGGTGATCGCCACGCCGGACGGGCACCGCGACCCGGCGTACCTGAACGAGCTGATGGCTCGCGAGGGTGTGACGACGCTGCACGTGGTGCCGTCGATGCTGGACGCACTGCTGGTGGAATCCGGTGGGGCGCTGCCGCGTTCGCTGCGGCGGGGGCTGGCCATCGGTGAGGCGCTGCCCGCGGCGACCGCGCAGCGGTTCCGCCGCAACAACGCCGCCGACCTGTTCAACCTGTACGGCCCGACCGAGGCAGCGGTGTCGATCACCAGTCACAAGGTGACCGGTGCCGACCGGCTCTCGGTGTCTATCGGTGCGCCGGAGTGGAACAGCCAGGTCTACGTCCTGGATTCCCGCCTGCACCCGGTCCCCGACGGCGTCTCCGGCGAGCTGTACCTCGCGGGCGCGCAGCTGGCCCGCGGCTACTTCGGCCGCCCGGACCTGACCGCGGACCGCTTCGTGGCCAACCCCTTCGGGGAACCGGGCGCTCGCATGTACCGCACCGGCGATCTGGTGGCCTGGAACGCCGACGGCGAACTGGAGTACCGCGGCCGCACCGACTTCCAGGTGAAGATCCGCGGCTTCCGCATCGAACTCGGCGAGATCGAGGCGGCACTGCTCGCGCTGCCGGAGATCGCTCAGGTCGCCGTGCTCGCCAAGCACGACGACCACATCGGCGACCGCCTCGTCGCCTACCTCGTCCCCGGTGACGCGGAACTCGATGTGGCCCAGGTGAAATCCGCACTGTCGGAGGCTTTGCCGTCCTACATGGTGCCGTCGGCCTTCGTTGTCCTCGAGGCGCTGCCGTTGAACGTGAACGGCAAGCTCGATCGCAAGGCGTTGCCGGAGCCGGAATTCGAGTCCACGACCTTCCGGGCTCCGTCGACTCCGATCGAGGAGGTCGTGGCCTCGGTCTACGCCGATGTCCTCGGTGTCGAGCGGGTCGGTGCCGACGACGACTTCTTCGCGCTCGGCGGTAACTCGCTGCTGGCCACGCAGGTGGCTGCCCGGATCGGCGCGATGCTGGACACCCGGGTTCCCGTGCGCGCGGTGTTCGAGGCGTCGACGGTTGCGGGTTTGGCCGCCAAGGCCGAACAGCAGGCCGGTGTCGGCGGCCGTCCGCCGCTGGTGGCCGGACCGCGGCCGGACCGGGTGCCGCTGTCGCTGGCCCAGCACCGGATGTGGTTCCTCAACCAGTTCGACACCTCGTCGTCGGTGGAGAACATCCCGGTCGCCATCCGGCTCTCCGGTGAGCTGAATGCGGCCGCGTTGCAGCAGGCGGTCACCGATCTGGTTGCGCGGCACGAGATTCTGCGGACCATCTATCCGGAGACTCCCGAAGGCCCGGTGCAACAGGTGCTGTCGCCTGCCGAGGTGCCGGTCGACCTGGAGCCGGTGCGCATCGGTGAGGATCGGGTGCTGCAGGAGGTGGCGGCGCTGGTCTCCGGCGGCTTCGACGTCACCACCGAGATCCCGTTCCACATCCGGCTGTTCCAGATCACCGCGACCGAATACGTCCTGGTGTTCGTGGCCCACCACATCAGTGCCGACGGCTGGTCGATGGGCCCGCTGACCCGGGACCTGATGGTGGCCTACGTGTCGCGCACCGGCGGCGAGGCACCCGCCTGGGCGCCGCTGCCGGTCCAGTACGCCGACTACTCCATCTGGCAACGCAATCTGCTGGGCTCCCAGGACGATCCGCAGAGCCTGCTGTCGACCCAGGCCGAATACTGGCGCAAGGCGCTGGCCGGTATTCCGGACGAGTTGAACCTGCCGACCGATCGTCCGCGGCCGACGGTGCAGTCGTTCGCCGGTGGACGCGTGGTCTTCCCGATCGGCACCGATCTGCACCAGGGTCTGCAGCGGGTCGCCCGCGAGCAGAACGCGACGCTGTTCATGGTCGTGCACACCGCCCTGGCGGTATTCCTGGCGCGCATGTCGGGCACCGACGACATCGCGATCGGCACCCCGATCGCGGGCCGCGGCGAGGCCGAACTCGACGACCTGATCGGCATGTTCGTCAACACGCTGGTGCTGCGCACCCACGTGCAGGGACAGCTGACCTTCGACGAACTGCTGGCCTACACCAAGGACGCGGACCTGCAGGCGTTCGCGCACGCCGACATTCCGTTCGAACGGCTGGTGGATCTGCTCGAGCCGGAGCGGTCCACGGCGCGGCATCCGCTGTTCCAGGTGGCGCTGTCGTTCGAGAACCTGCCGGAGAGCTCGTTCGAGCTGCCCGGATTGCGGGTGGAGGCCGTCGATTTCGATGTCGACACCGCCAAGTTCGATCTGTCGCTGACGATTCGGGAGTCCGCGGACGAGGCCAACGGCATGTACGCCGAGTTCTCCTTCGCCCGTGACCTGTTCGACGATGCGACGGTCGAGGTGTTCGCGCAGCGATTCACCCGCCTGCTGGAAAGCATCGTGGGCCGGAGCCGGACACCGGTCGGTGATCTGCCGATGCTGTCGCCGGACGAGTACGAGTTGCTCACCCACGTGCACGGTGACGAGGTCATGGCCACCGGCCTGCTGCCGGACCTGATGACCAACGGCCTGCGCCTGGGCGCCGAGCGGATCGCGGTCCGCTACAACGGCCGTTCGATCACCTACGGCGAGCTCGACGAGCAGTCCTCGCGGCTGGCACGGGTGCTCATCGAGCGCGGCGTCGGCCCGGAAAAGCTGGTGGCCGTGTCGTTCCCGCGCTCCTACGAGATGGTGCTGGCGGTCCTGGCGATCACCAAGGCCGGCGGCGCGCACGTGCCGGTCGACCCGACCTATCCCGAGGATCGGGTGCGGCACATGCTCACCGATTCGGCCGCGGTGCTCGGCATCACGGGGACGGCCTACGTCGAGGACCTGCCCGACGACGTGAACTGGCTGGTGCTCGACGATCCGGCGACCGACGAGCTGTGTGCGGCGCGGTCGGCCGATCCGGTCACCGACGCGGATCGGCTGGAGCCGCTGCGGATGTCGCATCCGGCGTATGTCATCTACACGTCGGGTTCGACCGGTAAGCCCAAGGGTGTCACCGTGACCCACGCGGGTCTGGGCGGCCTGGCCGACGTGGCGACCGGCCTGTACGGGCTGGAGCCGCAGCACCGGTTCCTGCACATCTGCTCGCCGAGCTTCGACCCGTCGGTGCTGGAATGGGTGTGCGCCTTCTACATCGGCGCGACCCTGGTGATCGTGCCGTCGCAGATCATCGGCGGCCCGGACCTGGCGGAGCTGTTGCGCACCGAGCAGGTGACGCACACCATCATCACCCCGGCGGTGCTGGGCACGATGGATCCGGCCGGGCAGGAGCAGCTGCTGGTCACCTCCGTCGGCGGTGACGTCACCACGCCGGAACTGCTGGCGAAGTGGCAGCCGGGCCGGAAGTACTTCAACGCCTACGGCCCGACCGAGACGACGATCATCTCCTCGTATGCGCGGCTGTTCCCGGGCCGGCACATCACCATCGGCACGCCGGTGCACGGGATGTCGGCGCTGGTGCTGGACTCGCGGCTGAACCCGGTCCCGCCGGGGGTGGCCGGTGAGCTGTACCTGGCCGGTGGTGCGGTGGCCCGTGGCTACCAGAACCGGACCGGGCTGACCGCCGAGCGGTTCGTCGCCAACCCGTGGGGTGCACCGGGCAGCCGCATGTACCGCACCGGTGACGTGGTGCGCTGGTACGCCGAACCCGAAGAGCGCCAGGGCAATCTGGCCTCGCCGTCGGTGCACTGGGAGCTCGACTACGTCGGCCGCTCCGACTTCCAGGTGAAGATCCGCGGCTTCCGCATCGAACTCGGCGAGATCGACGCGGTGCTCGGCAAGCATCCCGACGTCGAGTTCGCCTTCACCATGGGGCGCGAAACCGCCGCGGGTGCGACGATTCTGGTGTCGTACGTGCTGGGCGTGCCCGGCCGTGCGGCGGATCCGGCCCGGCTGACCGAGCATGTGGCGCGCATCCTGCCGCCGCATATGGTGCCGTCGGCGATCGTGGTGCTCGACGAGATTCCGCTGACGCCGGTGGGCAAGCTGGACCGCAAGGCGTTGCCGGAACCCGAGCTGACGCCGCGCGAATTCCGGGCGCCCGCCAGCGAGCTGGAGACGATCATCGCCGAGGTCTTCGCCCAGGTGCTGGGCGTGGAGCAGGTCGGTCTGGACGACTCGTTCTTCGCGCTCGGCGGCGATTCGATCCTGTCGATCCAGCTGGTGTCGCGGGCCAAGGCGCGCGGTGTCGTCTTCACTCCGCGCGACGTGTTCGAGCGGCGCAGTGTGGCCGCGCTGGCCGAGATCGCCACCCTCGGTGGGGAATCGGAGCGGCAGCGGTTGGCCGAACTGCCCGGCGGCGGGGTCGGCGAGATCCCGCTGACGCCGATCATGACGTCGATCCTGGCCAGTGGCTCGTCGTACCAGCGGTTCTCGCAGTCGATGGCGCTGCGGCTGCCCGACGGTATCGGCCGGGAGACTCTGATCGCGACTCTCGGCGCGGTGTTCGATCACCACGATGTGCTGCGGGCCCGATTGCGCGCCGCCCCGGCGGAGGCGACGAGCCCGGAGGCGGCAGGCTGGAAGTTCGAGGCGTTGCCGCGCGGTGCCGTCGACGTGGATGCCCTTGTGCATCGGGTCGAGGTGCCCGGCGACATCGACGACGCCGAGCTGTCGCGCGTGGCCAGTGCCGAATACGATGCGGCGCTGGGCCGACTCGATCCGGCGAATGCCGCGATGCTGCAGTTCGTGTGGTTCGCCTTCGACGGTGAAGGCCACCGGCACGATGTGCTTTTGATCGTGGCGCACCACTTCGTGGTCGACGGTGTGTCCTGGCGCATTCTGATTCCGGATCTGGCAGTGGCCTGGTCGCAGCTGGCCGCGGGCCAGTCGGTGTCCTTGCCCGCCAACGGGACCTCGATGCGGCGGTGGGCGAACGCCCTCGTCGACGCGGCGAAACAACCGGAACGGATCGCGGAACTGCCCTTCTGGCAACAGGTTTCGGCTACCCCCGACCCGCTGCTGGGTGCGCGCGAATTCGATCCCGCCGTCGACACCTTCGCCACCGTCGAACGGGTCGAGGTGACCGTCCCGGCCGAGGTGACCGATGCGGTGCTGACCGCCATCCCGGGCCTGTACCGCGGCGGCGTCAATGACGGCCTGCTGTCGGCGCTGGCGCTGGCGGTGAGCAAGTGGCGCGGTGCAACCTCCGGCGGGGCAGCCCTGGTCAAGCTCGAGGGCCACGGCCGCGAAGAGGATGTGGTCGCGGGCGCGGATCTGTCGCGCACGGTCGGCTGGTTCACCAGCGCCTATCCGGTGCGGCTGGATCTGTCCGGGGCCGATCTGGACGAGGCGTTCGCGGGCGGTAAGGCCGTGGGCGAGGTCGTGAAATCGGTGAAGGAGCAGCTGCTCGCCGTGCCCGACAAGGGTCTCGGCTACGGCCTGCTGCGCTACCTGAACTCCGAGACCGCGACGCAGCTCGGTGGTGCGGGCCAGATCAGCTTCAACTATCTGGGCCGAATTACCACTGGCGCGGGCTCTACATCAGACGGCAGCGATCTTGCTTCCCAGTTCGCAGAACTGGGGTGGGTGCCCGTCGCGGATCTGGGGCAGCTGGATGCCGATATGGATCCGGACATGCCCGCCAACGCGACCCTCGATATCAACGCGATCGTCACCGACGGCGCGGACGGACCCCAGCTGGGCGCCTCGTTCGCCTACCCGTCGGGCCTGCTGACCCGCGAGCGGGTGCAGGAGTTCGCCGACCTGTTCGTGGCGGCGCTCACCGCGCTGGCCGAACACGCCGGGCGTCCGGACGCGGGTGGTCTGACACCGTCGGATCTGCCGCTGGTCCGCGTCGACCAGTCGGATATCGAGGTGTGGGAACGGGATTACGCGCCGCTGGGTGATGTGTGGCCGCTGTCGCCGCTGCAGTCGGGTCTGTTGTTCCACGCCCTGATGACGCAGGCGACGGTCGACGTCTACACCATGCAGGCCGTGGTCGACCTCGGCGGTGCGCTGGATGTGGCGCGGTTGCGGGCGGCGGCGCAGGGCATCCTGGATCGCTATCCGAACCTGCGGACCGCCTTCGTCACCGACGCCGACGGCAATTCCGTGCAGGTGGTGCTGGACCGGGTCGAGGCGCCGTGGCGCGAGGTGGATCTGACGCATCTGCCGCAGGAGCAGCGGCTCGCGGAGCTGCAGCGACTGGTGGACGTGGATCGCCGGACCCACTTCGATATGGCCACGCCGCCGCTGATGCGGTTCACCCTGTACCGCACCGCGGAAGACCAGTGGCACCTGGGGATCACGACCCACCACATCCTGCTCGACGGCTGGTCCATGCCGCTGCTGATGCGGGATATGTTGGTGCTGTACGCGGTTCGCGGTGATCAGGCCGCGCTGCCGCGGGTGACGTCCTACCGCAACTTCCTGGGCTGGCTGGCCGGCCGGGACCGGGAGGCGTCGCTGCGGGCGTGGGCCAAGGCGCTGTCGGGTGTGGACGAGCCGACCGCTCTGGCGCCGGTGCAAAGAGGGGATGAAGGGTACGAGATCGGCAAGCTGATCACCGAGATCGACGCCGATCGCACCCGCCGCCTCACCAAGCACGCCGCCGAACTCGGCGTCACGGTGAATACGCTGGTGCAGGCGGCGTGGGGCATCCTGCTCGGCCGGCTCACCGGCCGCGGCGATGTGGTGTTCGGTGCCACCGTGTCCGGACGCCCGGCGGAGCTGCCCGGTGTGGAGTCGATGGTCGGTCTGTTCATCAACACCCTGCCGGTGCGGGTGCGCGTGGACGATCGGCTCACCATTCACGATCTGCTGCAGCGGCTGCAGCACGATCAGGCCGATCTGCTCGACCACCACTACGTGGGGCTCACCGATATCCAGCGGATCGCCGGTGCCGGAGCACAATTCGACACGCTGCTGGTGTTCGAGTCGTATCCGATGGACAAGGAGGCGATCGCCGCCGCCAGCTCCATCGACGGCATGTCGGTGACCGGTGTGGGCACCACCGACGCCACCCACTACCCGCTGACCCTGCTGGTGACCGCGGAGTCGACGATCGAGCTGACCTGGAAGTATCTGGGCAGCCGGTTCACCGCCGACGAGGTGGAGACCCTGTCCGGGCGGATGCTGCGGGTGCTCGAGGCGCTGCTCGGTGACCCGGACGCGCTCGTCGGTGATATCGACATCCTCGATCACACCGAACGCGCCCGTATCCTCGCCGAATCCGGCGTGGTGCCCGCCGCTGCCGCGTCGGGGACTGGAGGGGCGGCAGCCGGGGTAACCGGAGGGACGGCGGCGGCCCGGGTCGGTGCGCGGACGGTCGCCAAGACGCTGGGTGAGGTGGTCGAGGAGGATCCGCAGGCGCCCGCGGTGCTCGCCGATGGTGCCGAAATCCCGTACCACGTGGTGGATTCGCGCTCCTCGCAGCTGGCGCGGGTGCTGATCAGCCGGGGTGTGGGACCGGGCGATATCGTCGCCGTCGCGCTGCCGCGCTCGCTCGATGCGGTGGTGGCGCTGTGGGCGGTGCAGAAGGCCGGTGCCGCGGCGTTGTTCGCCGACGGGCTGTCCTTCGGCGAGATCGTCTCGGCCGGAGCCGGTTTCGGTATCGCCCTGGAACCGGCGGCCAAGTCGGTGCGCTGGCTGGTGCCGACCGATCCGAAGGTCCGGGCCGACCTCGCCGCCGCCCCGACCCACCCGGTCTCCTACGCCGACCGCGTCCGCCCGCTGCACGAAGACCACCCGGCCTTCGTCCTGCGCGACGCCGACGGCACCTGGTTCACCCTGACCCAGGACCAGGCCCTCGACCGCGCCCACACCCTGCGCGAAGTCAACGAGATCGACTACGAGTCGACCACGTACACCACGGCTTCCGCAGGCCCCGCGGCCCTGGCCGAATTCCTGGCCAGCGCCACGGCGGGCGCCCTGTCGGTCTTGCCCAGCGGGGAGGTCGCCGACGACCTGGGTGACGGAGAGGTCACCCACTGGTTCGTGACGGCCGACGAGGCGGTCCAATCGGGTGACGACGAGATCCGTGTGATCGTGGCGGAGTAGTGGATCCCCGCCTCCGGCCGCCCTGGGGGCGTCCGGAGGCGGGCACTCTCCGTTCGAGTTCGCCATCGACCCGATCGCCCGCTCCGCGCTGACGTCGCCTTTGTACTGGTGGGGTCGACACGCGGATCGTAGGTCCGGACGGGGAGATCGATTCCGTATGGTGGGCGGATGTCGTACGGTGGGTCGGAGGAGGGGAGTAATGGATATTGAGAGTTCCCCGGCGCTGCGGTTGACCGGGTTGTACAAGCGGTTCGGCGGGCCCTGGGTTGTCGACGGGGTGGACTTGGTGGTGCCGCCGGGGTCGTTCTTCGGACTGGTCGGTCCCAATGGGGCCGGTAAGACGACGACGCTGTCGATGGCCGTGGGGTTGTTGCGGCCCGATGCGGGGCAGTCGCATATCTTCGGGTTCGACGTGTGGTCGGACCCGGTGCATGCCAAGACCATCGTCGGCGTGCTGCCCGATGGCCTGGCGCTGCCGGAGCGGCTCACCGGGCGCGAATTGCTCACCTACACAGGGCTTTTGCGTGGAATGGCGCCCGCGACAGTGGCCGAGCGGACCGAGGAACTGCTGGCGGTCCTCGAGCTCACCGAGGCCGAGAACACCTTGGTAGTCGACTATTCCGCCGGTATGCGCAAGAAGATCGGCCTGGCCACCGCCCTGCTGCACGCGCCGAAGCTGCTGGTGCTGGACGAACCGCTGGAGGCCGTGGATCCGGTGTCGGCCAGGACGATTCGCACCATTCTGCAGCGCTTCGTCGCCGCCGGCGGGTCGGTGGTGCTGTCCAGTCACGTGATGGCCCTGGTGGAGAACCTGTGCGACAGGCTCGCGGTGATCAACCGCGGCCAGGTGGTCGCCGCGGGCACCGTCGCCGAGATCCGCGGCGAGGGCGCCCTGGAGGAGGCATTCGTCCGGCTGGTCGGTGGCCGGATCGGCGGCGACGAGGGGCTGGCGTGGTTGGCGTCCTGATCCGCATGCGATGGCGGCTCACCGTGCGCTCGATGAGCAGCGGCCGGGCCTCGGTGGCGTTCTGGCTCGGCCTCGTCCTCGGGCTGGCCGCCGCGATCATCACCGCACTGCTCATGGCGCTGGCCGGAGCCCACTGGGATGTGCGCGCCGCGACCAATGCCACCGCCGCGCTGTATGCCGTCTGGACACTGGGCTGGATCTGCGGCCCCGTCCTCGCCGGTAGCAGCGACGAAACCCTGCAGCCCGAACATTTTCGGCTGCTGCCACTGAGCTATCGCGAGCTGGCCGCGGGGCTGCTGGCCGCCGCCTTCGCGGGCCCGTCGGCGGTCGTGAACCTGATCGCCTTCGGCGGCCTGGTCCTGGTGGGCCTCCAATTCGGAGTTCTGCCAACCCTTTTCGCGGTAGTCGGCGCCATCCTGCAGCTGGCTTTCGTGGTCGTGCTCTCGCGCGTGCTGCTGGCCTGGATCGGCGCGGCCATGCGCTCGCGCCGCGGTAAGGATCTCGGGGTGGTGCTGGCCGCGATGACCGGTCTGGCGTACTACCCGCTGCAACTGCTGGTGACCTTCGTGGCGCCCCGGTTGCAGCATGCGTCGCGACCGGTGGAGTTGGCGCTGCGGATTCCGCCGTCGGGCTGGGCGCCGTATGCCGTCGAGGCCGCCGCGCGCGGCCGGTGGTGGTTCGGCCTGCTCGCCCTGGCCGGGCTGGTCGTGTTGTCGGTCGCGCTCTGGCAGGCGTGGGCGATCTTGCTGCGTCGGCGGCTCACCACCCCCGAGGCCGCCGCCGGACAGGTGCGCGGCCGCGTCGGCGAGGGTCTGCTGGATAGATTCATTCCGGCCGACCCGCTGGGTGCGGTGATCGTCAAGGAACTGCGCACCTGGTGGCGGGACGGCCGCCGCCGCGCCGCGCTGCTGCCGCTGATGTTGATCGGCGTCGTGCTGCCGATGTTCTGGGCGATACAGGGCAACGGGGGAGCCCTGCCGTTCACGGGTGCGTTCGTCGTGTGGGTGGCGGCGATGGCCAGCGCCAATATGTACGCCTTCGACGGCACGGCACTGTGGCAGACGCTGGTCACCCCCGGAGCGACCCGAGCCGACGTGCGCGGTCGGATGCTGGCGTGGCTGTTGATCGTCGGGCCGTTCGGGTTGCTGCTCACGCTGGTCCTGCCCGTCGTGGTCGGCCTGCCCAAGCTGTATCCGTGGGGTCTGTCGATCTTGCCGGTGGTGCTCGGTGTCGGTATCGGCACCGCCATGCTGCTGTCGCTGTACGCGGCGTATCCGCTTCCGCAGCAACGGGGCAACCCGTTCGCCGGTGGCGGGGGCAATCCCGGTTGTTCCCGCGGGCTGGTGCAGTTGGCGGTCGGCTTCGGTCAGCTGCTGCTGGGCGTGCCGGTCTTCGCGATCCTGGGAGTCGGTGCCTACCTGCACAATTGGCTGGTGCAGTGGTGCGCGGTGCCGGTCGGTATCGCCATCGGTCTCGCCACCGCGGCGGTGGCCGCCCGGCAAGCCGAGAAGCGCCTCGACGCTCGGGGACCGGAGTTGCTCGCCGAGGTCAAGCCGCGCTGAAGGTAGTATTCCGCGTGTCAACTATCCTCGCGGCAAGGGATTGTTAGAGTGCTCACATGCACGATGCGGATCTGTTCGACGACCCTCGGCTCACCGAGGTCGGACTGCTGTTCGAGGCCGGCCGAGGACTGCGGATGAAACTCGAGACGACGTGGACGGCGAACGGCCTGTCGCTGCTGGACTTCACCGCGCTGATGCGGCTGAGCCGTTCGCCGGGCACGCGGCTGCGCATGACCGATCTTGCTGCGCAGAGCCAGCTTTCGACCAGCGGCGTGACCCGCATGGTCGATCGTCTCGAACGCAACGGGCTGGCGCGGCGCGAGCCCGATCCCACCGATCGCCGCAGCTCCTATGCGGTCCTCACACATGCCGGGGCCGCCCGCATCGCCAAGGTGCTGCCCGAATACCTGGATGTGGTGGATCAGTGGTTCAACGGCTTGCTCACCACGCAGCAGCGCGCGGACCTCGTCGCGGGGCTGCGGATCATTCGCGACGCCACCGTTCCCGAGGCGGCGCGCGTCTCCGGCTGACACGTGCCGAAACCGTTGCCCCCCGCCTCGAACTCCGCGAACGCCACCGGCGCGAGCGGTTAGGGTGCGCCCATGACGGTTGCGACCTACTTCAATCCCGGCAATTTACCGACCAACCCGGCCTACACGCAGGTGGTGCGGGTCTCGGCCGGGGCGGACACCATCTACGTCGGCGGGCAGAACGGTGTCGACGGTGCCGGTCGGCTCGTCGGGACCGACCTGAAAAGCCAAGCCCGCCAGGCGTTCACCAATGTGCAGAGCTGCCTGCGGGCGGCCGGGGCGAGCATCGAGCACGTGGTGAAGTGGACGATCCTGGTGCAGGAAGGGGAGCCGCTGCAGGACGGTTTCGCGGCATACCGGGAGGTATGGGGGCAGCGTCCGAATCCGCCCGCCCTCACTGTCGCCCGGGTGTCGGGTCTGGCGGTACCCGGCGCCCTGGTCGAGATCGACGCCGTCGCCGCCGTTCCGGCGAGCTAATCGATCGCCGCGCTGAGGCGCTGGATCAGCCCCCGCAGGTGATCGACGAGTTCGGGTGGCTCGTGGACGCGGAACGGAAAGCCGAAAAGCCCGACGTAGACGGCAATTTCGTCCAGTGAGTTCGATCCGGTGTGCAGCAGGCAGCTGTGCTCGTCGACCGCCTCGATGACGCCGATGGTGGGTGGGATGCTGTCGGCCGCCACCGCCGCCGGCACCTCGAGGATGATGCGCGCCTGATAGCGATACGGAGCCGTGCTGATTCCCCGCGAGACGAAACCGGCCACATCGATATCGGGTGTCTCGCGCGGGGTGAACCGCGGCCCGTTGGGAATTCGCGGATGCAACCGGTCGACGCGGTAGGTGCGCCAGTCCTCGCGTTCGACGTCCCAGCCCACGAGATACCAGTGCCTGCCGGTGTGTACGAGTCGATGCGGTTCCGCGGTGCGGCGAATCTCGGCCCCGTTGTGGGTGCGGTAGTCGAACCGCACTTGCTCACGGTCGCGGATGGCGGCGGCGATCGCGGTCAGCACCTCCGGATCGACGGCCGGGGTTCCGGCCGACATCGGCACCGTCGCGGTCTGTAATGCCGAGACCCGGCTGCGCAGCCGGGTGGGCAGGATCTGCTCCAGTTTGGCGAGCGCGCGCAGCGAGCTCTCCTCGATCCCGGCGATGGTGCCGCCCGCGGCCGTGCGCAATCCGAGGGCGACGGCGACCGCCTCCTCGTCGTTCAGCAGCAGGGGCGGCAATTTCGTGCCCGCACCCAACCGGTATCCGGCCACGCCCGCGACGGCATGGACGGGATAGCCGAGGTTGCGCAGTTTATCGATGTCCCGGCGGACCGTGCGCACGTCGACGTCGAGGCGCTGGGCCAGTTCGGCGCCGGTCCAGTCCCGGGGCGTCTGCAGCAGTGACAAGAGTTCGAGTAGTCGCGCCGAGGTCTCCAACACACCGCGCATTCTGCCTCAGCGCCTAGGGCAGTAATCGTCCTAGGTCCTTCCTACCGTCGTTCTCATGAGCACAGAGATCAGCCCCTTCCGGATCGACATCCCGCAGCAGCAACTCGACGACCTGCGTGCGCGGCTCGACAGCGTGCGCTGGCCCGAGGCGTTGCCGGGCGACGATTGGGACACGGGCGTGCCGACGCACTGGCTGCGCGAACTGGTCGAATACTGGCGCACCGACTACGACTGGCGCGCGGCCGAGGCACAGGTGAATTCCTTCCCGCAGTTCACGACCGAGATCGACGGGCAGCGCGTCCACTTCCTGCACGTGCGCTCGGCCGAGCCGGATGCCGTGCCGCTGCTGCTGACCCACGGCTGGCCGGGATCGATCGTCGAATTCCTCGATGTGATCGGCCCGTTGACCGATCCGGTCGCGCACGGCGGCCAGGCCGCGGACGCCTTCCACGTGGTGATTCCGTCGCTGCCGGGGTTCGGATTCTCCGGTCCCACCAAGGATTCCGGCTGGACCGCCGAACGCATCGCGCGCGCCTGGGCCGAACTGATGCGGCGGCTGGGTTACGAGCGCTACGGCGTGCAGGGCGGTGACATCGGTGCGGGGGTGAGTCCGGCGGTGGGTCGGGTCGCACCCGAACAGGTGATCGGCGTGCACGTCAACGGTGGGCTCGACCAGATTACGCAGGTGCCGCTGCCGGAGGAGGAGTTGGCCCAGCTCACCGACCTCGAGCGTGACAGGGTGCGCCGAATCGAGGCATTCATGCGGGAGGAGTTCGGCTACATCGCGATCCAGTCGACCCGTCCGCAGACCCTGGCCTACGGTCTGGTGGATTCGCCGGTCGGTCAGCTGGCCTGGATCATGGACAAGTTCCGGGAGTGGACCCACCCGCGGAATGTCCTGCCGGACAAGATCATCGACCGCGATCGGCTGCTGACCAACGTGATGATCTACTGGCTCACCGGCACGGCCGGATCGGCGGCCTACGTCGGCTACGCGCAAGCCGAGGGCTGGGGCATGCAGCCCGCGAATTCCGGCGTGCCGACCGGCGCGATCGTCTTCGCCCACGACGTAGGCATCCGTCGTTACGCCGAAGCCGCCAACACCATCACGCACTGGGTGGATGTCGATCGCGGCGGCCACTTCGCGGCCCTCGAGGAGCCGGACCTGCTGATCGCCGACGTCCGCGAATTCTTCCGCGGCCTGCGTTGAGCAGTCGCAGCGCGGCGGCCGAACCGCTCGGCCGCCGCGCATGATCGACTGAGCGGCAAGACTGTAGGGATGACGATCCGCATCCGGCAAGCGCATCCGAACGACACTGCGGCAGTGTCGAAATTGGTCCGCACGGCCTACGCCCACTACGTCGAACGAATGGGCCGGGAACCGACGCCGATGACCGCGGATTACGCCCGGCTGATCGAGGCGGGCGAGGTGTGGGTGGCCGAGCAGGCGAATGTCATCGTAGGCATTCTCGTGCTCGAGGTGCACCCGGACCATCTGCTGCTGGAGAACATCGCGGTATCGCGGGATGTCCGCGGCACGGGCCTCGGTCGCCGACTACTCGAGTTCACCGAAAGCTTTGCGCGACAGCATAACCTGAGCGAAATCAGGCTCTACACCAACGAGGCCATGACCGAGAACATTGCCTACTACCCCCGCCGCGGATACGTCGAGACCCACCGCGCGATCGAAAACGGCCGCCGCAGAGTGTTCTTCACCAAACACCTGTGACGATCCGCTCACCCCGCACAGCGCTCCAACGCCGACACCACGGCGGGCCAGGCGGTCGAGGCGGGTTCGATCAGTTCCCGGTGTGCGATACCGGGAAGTTCGATCAGTTCGGCGCCGGTCCTCGCGCAATAGGACCGGGCTATGTCGATAGGCACGTCCTCGTCCTGATCGCCGTGGACGACGAGGGCACGGGCGGCGAGGGAACCCAGGACGGCCGGATCGGCGGCGGCGTATCGGTCCGGAAACTCTTCCGGACCGCCGCCGATCAACGCGGCCGCGGCCCCTCTGCCGCAACCCAAGCGATGGGTCATCGCCAGATCGGCGGCCGGAGCCAGCCCGAGAACGCCGGTGACCCGCGGCGGCGCCTCGGTCCGCCACGGCGCATCCGCGGGCAGGTGATGGCGGGCGGCGGCCCACAAGGCGAGGTGTCCGCCCGCCGAATGTCCGGCGTAGACGATACGTCCGGGATCGATGCGGCCGGGCAGCTCGTGGTCGATCAGATCGGGCAGCGTGTCGGCGGCCTGAGCCACATCGGTGAAGGTCAGTGGCCACCCACCGCTGTCTCCGATGCGCCGGTATTCGACGTTGGCCACCACATAGCCGAGCGGGGCGAGCGCCTCCGCGACCGGTTCGGTGATCTTCCGGTCGTAGGTGCCCGCATACCAGAAGCCGCCGTGCAGCAACAGCACCAGCGGGGCCGCGCCCGCGTCGGCGGGCAGATAGACGTCGGCGACGTTATCGGCGTCCGAGCCGTAGGAGAATGTCCTGGTAGGCGGCACGTTCCGATTATTCAAGATCATTGAGGTGATCGGGTATAACGACGCTCACATCCTCGCTGTCAGGAGTAGATATTCTCCTTTTCTTTCTCGACTGAATTCTGTTGGCTATCGGCTATGTCGTACTCACGCGATTTGTCCGGACGTGTTGCCGTCGTCACCGGGGTAAGTCGGCGACGGGGGATCGGTTTCGCGGTCGCCCGTCGACTGGCGGCGATGGGCGCACAGCTCTACATCACCCACTGGGTTCCCCACGACGAGGCCCAGCCGTGGGGCGCCGACGACATCGACTCGGTACGGCAGGAACTATCGGCGGCACCTCGGCTGATCGACCGCGGCATCGATTACGCCGATCCCGCCGCGCCCCAACGCGTCATCGACGACGCGGTCGCGGAGTTCGGGCACGTCGACATCCTGGTCGCCAACCACGCTCGCAGTGGTGGCGACGGGTCGTTGTTCGATATCGATGCGGCGATGCTCGACGGTCACTGGGCCGTTGATGCGCGCTCGGTGTTGCTGCTGACCCAGGCCTTCGCCAAGCAGTACCGCGCCGACCGCGGCGAGGTGCCGGACAGGGGCCGCGTGATCTGGATGACGTCGGGCCAGCATCTGGGCCCGATGCGGACGGAAGTGGCCTACGGGTCCGCGAAGTCGGTACTGGCAGGAATGACCGCAACGATCGCCGCGGAGTTGATCGATCGGGGCATCGTTCTCAACACCGTCAACCCCGGTCCGGTCGACACCGGATTCCTCTCGGCCGACACCACCGACCGCGATCTCGCAGTGATCGAGGAAGTCCGCGCGGCGTTTCCGCGTGGTCGGGTGGGACAGCCGGACGATCCGGCACGCTTGATCGCCTGGCTGGTATCGGACGATGCGCGCTGGGTCGTAGGCCAGGTCATCGACTCCGAGGGCGGATTCCGCAGGAGCCGATGGTAGGACCCCGATGCCTTGCCGGTGATCGCCGCCCACCCGAAGGCGCCGAGCACAATGGTCCCGATCAGGCGATTCCGCGCTTCCTGGATTTCATCGGCAACCACGATCGGATTCGAGCCTGAGCATGTCGGCTGGGGTGGCCGTCGGCACGGCGCGGAGAATGGGGGTAATTCGTCGATCACGACCGGGCCGATGGGAGCTGCCGCTATGCATGATGATCGTCGGTTGGTCGAGGACCGTCTCGGGCGGGTGCTCGGGCGGATCACTCCGGCGATCTATCCGGAGTCGGTGCCGCTGAGCACGTCCATCTGGGTTGCGCCGGATGAGCCGGTGCCGATTGCCGAGGGGTTGGCCGCGCCCCGGACGCCGATCCGGTCCGGCGACAGGTGGGGCGCGCCGTGGGGGACCAGCTGGCTCACGGTCGAGGGGACGGTGCCTGCCGCGTGGGCGGGCAGGACGGTCGAGGCGATCATCGACCTCGGTTTCGATCAGAACATGACGGGGTTCCAGTGCGAGGGACTGGTTTACCGGCCGGACGGGTCGCCGGTGAAGGGGCTGCATCCGCGTAGTCCGTGGGTGCGGGTGGCCTCACCGGCGGTCGGCGGCGAGCACGTGGTGTTGCACGTCGAGGCGGCGTCGAACCCGGTCATTCCCTTCTTCTCGCCGACCGGGCTCGGCGACAAGGCCACTGCCGGAACCGAGCCGCAGTACCGGTTCGGCCGGCTGGATCTGGCGGTCTTCGACGAAGAGGTCTGGCAGCTGGTGCAGGATCTGGAGGTGCTCGGCGAGCTGATGCACGAGATGCCCGAGGATTCGGCCCGCCGCTACGACATCGTGCGTGCGATCGAGCGCGCACTCGACGCCGTGGATCTGCAGAACGTGAACGCCACCGCCGCGGCGGCGCGCTCCCACCTGGTCGACGTACTGGCCAAGCCTGCGGTGCCGTCCGCGCACAGAATCTCCGCGGTCGGGCACGCGCACATCGACTCGGCGTGGCTGTGGCCGCTGCGTGAGACGGTGCGCAAGGTCGCGCGCACCACCGCGAATATCACCGCGCTGCTGGCCGACGAGCCCGAGTTCATCTTCGCGATGTCCCAAGCGGCACAATACGACTTCATCAAACGGCACCGGCCCGAGGTCTACGCGAAGGTGAAGCAGGCGGTGTCGGAGGGACGGTTCGTGCCGACCGGCGGCATGTGGGTCGAGTCCGATACGAATATGCCGGGCTCCGAGGCGATGGCGCGGCAATTCGTGCACGGTAAGCGGTTCTTCCTGGAGGAGTTCGGTATCGACAACCGGGAGGTATGGCTGCCCGACACCTTCGGATTCGCCGCCGGGCTGCCGCAGATCATCAAGGCCGCCGGATCCGAATGGCTACTGACACAGAAGATCTCCTGGAGCCAGATCAACCGGTTCCCGCACCACACCTTCCTCTGGGAGGGGATCGACGGAACCCGGATCTTCACCCATTTTCCGCCGGTCGACACCTACAACTGCTCCATGCATGGCCGCGAGATCGCGCATGCCGCAAGGAATTTCAAGGACAAGGGCCGCGCATCGATGTCGCTGGCGCCGACCGGCTGGGGCGACGGCGGCGGCGGGACGACGCGGGAGATGGTGGCCAAGGCCGCCAGGATGAAGAACCTCGAGGGCTCGCCGAAGGTGTCGTGGGACAAACCCGCCGACTTCTTCGCCCGCGCCGAGGCCGAGTACCGGAATCCGCCGGTGTGGGTGGGGGAGCTGTACCTCGAGTTGCATCGCGCCACATTGACGAGTCAGGCGAAGACCAAACAGGGTAACCGCCGCAGTGAGCACCTGCTGCGGGAAGCCGAGCTGTGGGCCGCGACGGCGGCGGTGCGCACGGGCGTCGAGTACCCCTACGCGGAACTGGACCGGATGTGGAAGACGGTGCTGCTGAACCAGTTTCACGACATCCTGCCGGGCTCGTCGATCGCGTGGGTGCATCGGGAAGCGGAGCAGACGTACGCGGCGGTGGCCGAGGAGCTGACGGCGATCATCGAGCGGGCCCAGTGGGTGCTCGGCGGTGAGCGGGTGGGACCCAACATCTTCAATCCGACGCCGCACACGTGGCGATCGGTTCCCGCCGGTGGAGCCGCGCCGGCGGAGCCGGACACACCGTGCTCGGTGGCCGAACGGGTCGACGGCGGGTTCGTCCTCGACAACGGCCTGGTGCGGGTCGAAGTGGATGCGCGTGGGCTCGTCGTGTCGGTGTTCGACCTCGTCGACGAGCGTGAGACGCTGCCGCCGGATTCGGCCGCGAACCTGCTGCAACTGCACCAGGACCTCCCCAATTCCTGGGACGCATGGGATGTCGACCTGTTCTATCGAAACCGGGTCACCGACCTCGACGAAGCGGATTTCGTTGTAGCGGAGCATGATTCGTCCGCGGTCCGGATCGGCCGCTCGTTCGGGTCCTCCAAAATCGAACAGACCCTGGCGCTGCGGGCGGGAGAGCGCAGCCTCGATATCGAGACCACTGTCGACTGGCACGAGACCGAGAAGTTCCTCAAACTGGCCTTCCCCCTCGACATCCACGCCGACCGCTATGCCTCCGAGACCCAGTTCGGACATCTGTTCCGGCCCACCCACACCAACACCAGCTGGGAGTACGCGAAGTTCGAAGCCTGCAACCACCGGTTCGTCCACTTCGCCGAGCCGGGCTGGGGTGTGGCGCTGGTCAACGATTCCACCTATGGCCACGACGTCACCCGCACCGTCCGGGCCGATGGCGGGACGACGACGACACTGCGGGCTTCGCTGTTGCGGGCGCCCCGATTTCCCGATCCGAAAACCGATCACGGGACGCATCATTTCCGGCATTCGCTGGTCCCGGGCGCCTCGATCGGGGACGCCGTGCGTGCCGGGTACCGCATCAACCTCACACCGCTGCGACCGGGTGTCGCCGAAGCCGTCGAGCCGCTGTTCACCATCGATAACGATGCCGTGGTGACCAGCGCTGTCAAACTCGCCGACGACGGCAGCGGCGATGTCGTGCTCCGCGTCTACGAGGCGCACGGTGGCCGGGCCTCGGCGCTGGTGGCGCCCGGTTTCGAGGTCGACGGGTTCCAGGTCTGCGATTTGCTGGAACGGCCGTTGCCCGGGGACGGCGCCGCGGTCCCGGAGGGCACGGGAGTTCGTTTGCGGCTGCGGCCTTTCCAGCTTGTCACACTCCGGTTCACCCGTCGATAACGGCAGTGACAAATACTTCCGTCTGGTAGATCTGACGTATGCGTTGGGCCACGTTGTGGCCGAGCTGGGTTCGTTGATGCGCTGGGAGGAACGTCGTTGCTGAGCACTATCCGCAGGAGACTGGCGACTGTTGTCATACCGCTGATCGCGATGGGTGTGCTCGGCGGGCCCGCGGCAGCCGTGTCGGCCGGTGGCGACGGCACCATGGAACCGGTCCCCACGGCTGACTGCATCGATGAGTCGATCCCGCTCGGTCCGGAGGAAGCGCGGCTGCACAGGCCCGAGCCGGGTGAGCTGATCGAAGGCGGTGGCTTCACGGACCTCGTGCGGTCGTTCGTGTCGGATCTTTGCGCGACGACGGACTATGCTTCGGCGCTCGAACTGGCCACCACCGATGCGGGACGGCTGTGGCGCCACGCGGTGGACCGGGCCCAGGGCAGGGTTCCGAGCGGCTCATTGTCCGCCAGCGATGATCGGCCCCTGTATTGGGCGCGGCTGGCCGAAGTGGCAGCGGTGCAGCAGTGGCAGTCCTCGTTCGGATTGTCCCCACGCCAACGCGCCGATCTCGTCGCGGCCATCGACCGAACCGGCCGCGGCCGGGATGCCATTGCCTTCTCGACACCCCGCTCGACCACCCGGCACGTCCTGGTCACCGGCTTCGACCCCTTCAAGCTGGACGCGGACATCAGAAATGGAAACCCGTCGGGTGCGGCAGCTTTGGCGCTGGACGGCCGAGTCGTCGAAACCGACCAGGGCCGAGTCGAATTCGCCACCGCGCTGTTCCCGGTCCGCTGGCGCGACTTCGGCAACGGCATCGTCGAGCAGACCCTGCGGCCGTGGCTGACCGACGGCCCCGACCAGGTCGACCTCTTCGCCACGGTCAGCGTAGGCAGCCCGGGCGAATTCGACCTCGAGCAGACCAACGGAGCCTGGCGCGGCGGAAAGGTCGACAACGAATCCGCCTGCTACCTGGGCCAGATCCCCAACACCGCGGCTGCCGCGGGCGCGGAACCGCAATGGACGCGATCGACATTGCCGCTGCCCGACATGGCGGCCGTTCCCGGCCCGTTCGTGGTCAAGGTGAACACCACTGTGGATATCGCCCCACCCTTCTTCCCTCCACTGCCGGTCATCACGACCTGTGACTTCCCCGCCTTGCCGAGCATCCCCATGCCCGACGGCCCGCCGCCGGGCTCGATCGCCCGAGCGGGCGGCGGCGGTACTTATCTCTCCAACGAAATCGCTTACCGCGCAACTCTCTTACGCGATGTGGAAGCGGCCCCCATCCCCGGCGGCCACATCCACGTCCCGGTCCTCCAGGGCCTCCCCGAATTCGGCCTGACCGGGCCGGAATTCGACAACAACCGCGACGCGATCATCACCCAGCTCACCACCCTCCTCACCACCGCCGCGGACTTCAACAGAACCTGAATCGCTCACACCGACCGTCGATTCCCGGCGTGGGCGGGTGTGCCGGTTTCGATGAGGCCGGTGAGGCAGGAGGGCAGCGGGTTTCGGTGCAGGACGCCGAGGCGTTGGGTGGCGCGGGTGAGGGCGACGTAGAGTTCGGCGGCGCCGCGGGGGCCGTCGGCGAGGATTCGTTCCGGCTCGACGACGAGGACCGCGTCGAACTCCAGGCCCTTGGTCTCCGATGCGGTCACCGTGCCCGGCATACCCGGCGGGCCGATCACGATGCTGGTGCCTTCGCGGTCGGCCTCGTCGCGGACGAATTCCTCGATGGCCGTGGGTAGTTCGTCCTCGGTGACCCGTCTGGACCAGGGCTGGACGCCGCAGGCGCGGACCGACTCCGGTGGGTGGACTCCCGGGGCGAATTCGGCGAGCAGGGCGGCGGCGACGGTCATGATCTCGGCGGGGGTGCGGTAGTTCACCGACAGTGAGCGGTAGAGCCAGCGGCCGGGCACATACGGGTCCAGCATCGTGCCCCATGATGGTGCTCCGGCCACCGATCGGCGTTGGGCGAGGTCGCCGACGACCGTGAAGGATCGGCTGGGGCAGCGGCGCATCAGCACCCGCCAGTCCATTTCCGATAGCTCCTGCGCCTCGTCGACGACGATATGCCGATAGGTCCAATCACGGTCTGCGGCAGCGCGTTCGGCGAGTTCACGGGTGTCGCGCTCGAGGAAGCGGTCGGCCAGGTCCTCGGCGTAGAGCAGGTCCTGGGCGAACAGGTGGTCCTCGTCGTCCATCATGTCCTCGCGGCCGACCATGAGGTCCAGCACGCCCGCGGCGTACTCGGCCTGGGCCGTGCGCTCCCGCTCGGCGCTCTGGTCGGCCGGCTTGTCGCGGCCCAGCAGATCGACGAGTTCGTCGAGCAGCGGCACGTCCGAGACCGTCCAAGCGTTGCCGTCGGCGCGGTACAGAGCCCGGTCGGCACCCGCCGCGCGCAGCCGCTCAGGAGACGAATACAACTGTGCCAGGAGCGTTTCCGGCGTCAGTATCGGCCAGAGTTGGTCGAGCGCGGCGGTGAACTCGTGGTTGTCCGCGAGTTCCTCGAGCAGGTCCGCCCGCAGCTGTTCCCAGGCCTCGCGGTCCGCCCGGGTCAGCCAGCCCCGGCCGATCCGGGCTATCGCCCGTTCGGTGAGTACGTAGGTGACGATCTCGCGGAACACCGCGCGGGCCTCGTTGTGCGGGAGCCCGCTCGCGCGCGCCTCCTCCCTGGCCCACTCCGCGGTGTCGGCGTCGATCCGCAGCGTAAGGTCCGCCAGTTCGATCGGCAGCGGATGCTCCGGTAGCCGCTGCCGATCGGCGACCGCCGCCGCGAGTACGTCCAGGATCTTCAGCGAGCCCTTGAGACGTGCGGCATCGGGAGTGTCCTCGGCGGTGACGCGCAGACCGGGCACGAAGTCGCCGGGGGTCATGAACACCACATTGGACTCGCCCAGCGACGGCAGCACGCGATCGATGTGGTTCAGGAATGCCGGATTGGGCCCGACCACCAGGACACCATGGCGTTCCATCTGCTTGCGCCGGGTGTAGAGCAGGTACGCGACGCGGTGCAGCGCCACCACGGTCTTCCCGGTACCCGGGCCACCCTCGATCACCAGCACCCCTGGATGATCGAGCCGGATGATCTCGTCCTGTTCGGCCTGGATCGTCGCCACGATGTCGCGCATCCCCTCGCCGCGTGGCGCATCGACCGCCGCGAGCAGGGCCGCATCGCCCCGCTCGCCCCCGCCGGGGCGGCCGAGCACCTCGTCGGTGAAATCGACCAATCGTCGTCCGCGGGTGTGAAATTGGCGGCGGCGGCGCATGTTCTCCGGGCTCGCGGCGGTGGCGACGTAGAACGCGCGCGCCGCCGGTGCCCGCCAATCGAGCAATAACGGTTCGAACTCGTTCTCCTCGTCGAAGATGCCGATCCGGCCGATGTAGGAGCGTTCGCCCGACACGGTGTCCAATCGGCCGAAGCACAGCCCGTTGTCGGCCACGTCGAGCCGCTTCACCTCCTTGGCCAGGGCACGCACCTCGGCATCTCGTTCCACGAGCGCCGCGTTGCCTCGCAGCGCCGCGCTGTACCTGCCCTTCACTCGCGCGCGCTCGGCGTCGAGGCGGGCGTAGAGCCCGGCCACGTAGCTCCGCTCGGACCGCAATTCGTTTTCGTAAGCCGACATATGCCCCTCCCGTCCGTGGTTCGCGGATCCCGTGTGATTCATGACTCCCATTTCCGCAGGTTCAGGCTTCGGCCAGCGATTTTGCGCCATGACCCGGGTCTTGCCGCAAGCCCCCGGGTGCGCTATATGTTGAAAGGGAAAGGAGTAGGTACTCCTTTCCCTTTCTTTTTCCGGGCTGCTGAACCCGAGATTCGGGAGTTTCCCGCATTCGGCGGGGAGTGGGAACCTATGTGGCGCGCTGCCGCTGCATCAGGTCGGCGACGGCGCGGTCGGGTGTGATCGTCGCGGTGGCTTGGGCGGCCAGGGTGCCGTCGGGATCGAACAGTCGGCCGTTGGCCACCATCCGGCGCTGCCCGGGGTGGACGAGCTCGCCGTGCGCGCGGTAGGTGCGGCCGAGACGGACCGGCTTCAGATAGTCGATATTCAGGCTCAGCGTGAGCATGGGGTAGCAGCGGTCGGCCTGGCTGGCGCCCGCACTACAGCAGAGTTGATCGAAAACCATTGCGATATAACCGCCGTCGACTCCGCCGACGGCGTTGCGCACCGCATCGGTTGGCTCCCAGTCCATCTCGATTCGCCCGGGTTCCGCACCACGAATACGCAGACCGAGTAGGTCGTATTGCTCTCGGAACCAGAATGGGATACGGCCATCGACCACAGCCCGGAGCATCTCCGCGCCGGACAGCTCGTTCCACAGGGCGAGCACTTCGTCCGGCATGGCAAAAAGTGTTCCGACTTCCGTCATGGTCTCCTCCGTCTCGTCGACCGGCAGAGCCAATGATCAGCCCGCCTTCCCCTTCGGTCGATTACGCGTGGAGTAATTGCCCTCGAACTGCTGCTGCGCGCGAACGGATGGCCTGCGATCTGCCATACTCCGAACTTTGCAGGCTCGAAGAGGGGAGTAGCAGATGGCTGCCGATCACGACTATGAGACGGTTTTCCGGATCTTCGATCGTGACGGGAGCGGCTCTGTCGACCGGAGTGAGCTCGAGGCCATGCTGCGAGCGCTCGGAGCGCAGGGGCCCGACGCCGAGCGGCTCATGGCCGAGAGGGACCTCGATCGGAACGGCAAGCTCACCTTCTCGGAGTTTGCGAGCGTGTGCAAAGAGCTGTTCTCGTCCGATTCGTAGGCTGGATCTCCCGCGCGATGGACTGGAGACAGAGGTGGACGCGGCGACGGTGGCCGAGGTGATGGCCGAGCTCGCGCGGTCGTCTCTCTCAATGCGGATCGCAGGAACGGGCCGATCCCTGCGCAGGCCCGAACCCGTTCGCCGATGTCGTGGGCGATGTTGCGCCGCCCGATCACCGTGATCGCGGTTTGCGCATCGTATTCCAGTCGGCCACGCCAATCTGACCGGCGCGACCCTCGAACGGGCGAACCTGTCGAATGCCCGCCCGGACGAGGCGGACCTCACCGGCGCAAACCTGCTGGGCGCGGCGCCCAAATCGACAATTGGGCTACGGATTAGCGGCCAGCACTGCCGCGAGGCCTTCTTGCAGGTCCTTGACGAAATACTCGGGAACCTCCAGCGACGGGAAATGTCCCCCCTTTTCGGGCGACCTCCATCGGACGATCTGTCGGTACCGCTCCTG
This sequence comes from Nocardia transvalensis, assembly GCF_015477765.1. Taxonomy (GTDB): domain Bacteria; phylum Actinomycetota; class Actinomycetes; order Mycobacteriales; family Mycobacteriaceae; genus Nocardia; species Nocardia transvalensis_A. The sequence continues at coordinate 151,296 of NZ_JADLQQ010000006.1, forward strand.
TGCCCAGGGGCGCGGGCACTTCTCGACGTCGCGGGGATACATAGTGAGTGCTGACGGGACGTCGACCCGAAGTTCGGGGTCGAGCGAGTTGTGGCTTTCGTAGTAAATGCGGGCCGCCGATGCGCCGGTCCGCGTCAGCCAATACAGGGTGACGTCGTCGAGAACGCGGTCTCTGGAAATCGTCTCGAACGGGCTGTCTTCGGTATCTGTCCACTCGGCGAATTTGTCGAGGATCCAGGCAAGAAGCCCGACCGGTGAGTCGACGAGCGAGTAGCCGATGGTCTGCGGTCGGGTCGCCTGCTGTTTCGCGTACGCCGCGCGATGGCGCCAGAAATCGCGGGTTTCCTCGGTCCACTTGCGCTCGACCGCCGTCAGCCCGTCCGTTGTCAATCCGGGCGGCGCCTCCGCGAACGTTGTGTGGATGCCGAGAACGTGCGCCGGGAACCTGCCGCCGAGCACGGTGGTGATATTGCCTCCCCAATCGCCGCCGTGGGCTGCGAACTTGCCGTAGCCGAGCCTTCCCATCAGTTCCACCCATGCGGCCGCGATCTTTTCGGTTCCCCACCCGGTGGTGGCCGGCTTATCGCTGTAACCGAAGCCTGGTAGCGACGGGACCACGACGTGGAACGCCGGCGCGTCTGCATCTTTCGGATCTGCCAGCTCGTCGACTACATCGATGAACCGAGCAATGCTGTCCGGCCAGCCGTGCGTCAAGATCAGAGGAGTGGCATCTGCACGCGCGGATCGGCGGTGCAGGAAGTGGATTCCCAGATCATCAATGGTCGTGCGGAACTGGCCGATCCGGTTGAGGCGCTCTTCGAACGGCCGCCAGTTGTACCCGGTGCGCCAGTAGTTCACGACGTCGACGAGGTCGGCGAGAGGAACGCCCTGTTCCCATCGGCGCGGGTCGGGCGCGGCGCGATAGACCGTCTCGGCCTCCGGTAGCCGCGCCGCGGCCAATCGCGCGCGCAGATCGTCGAGGTCGGCGTCGGTTGCGTGGGCTTCGAATGCTTGCACGTCGCTGGTTGGACGGAGCATGAGACCTCCTGGCCATCGGGGAACCGGCTACGACCTTCCGTGAACCGGCTTAGACGGTTCTAACATGTCTTCATGCCAGCGTGCAACCAGCTAAGGTGGTTCCATGCGTGCTGGGTTCCCTGACTTTCGCCTCGGTAGCGTGCTGGCGACCAGCTTCACGGCGACTCTGACGGAGCGTCAGGGCAACGCTGTGGAGCGCATTCCCACGCCGCAGCGACTCGTCGACTGGCTGGCAGTGAACGGTCTCGCGGTGGAGTCCTGCACCACCGCCCAGCTCGAACGCGCTCGCGAACTGAGGGAATCAATTCACGCCGCCGCGACAGCGGCCGCGATCCGAGACGCTCTCCCCGCGTCTGCTGTTCAAGTCATCAATGACTGCAGCATTCAGGGTCGGGCCGCGGCTATCCTGACGCCCGAGGGCAATCGTCAATGGCGACTCAGTTGCGTAGAAGATGCCCTAGGCGTAATCGCCGCCGACGCGATCAGCATCATCGCAGGCGAACGAGACGGAAAATTGGCCTTGTGCGCATCGCCAACCTGCCGAGCCGCCTTCTTCGACACCAGTCAAAGTCGCACCCGCAAATGGTGTGACATGAACACGTGCGGGAACCGTCAGAAGAAGGCGCGCTTCAATGCCAACCAGCGCAAGCACACCAGAGGCTGACTGCAGCCGACGACAGTCGCGGTGCCATCCATGCGGGGATTTGGGCTAGGCTGAGCCGGTCGAAGGCGAGCACCGTCGAGGCCTGGGAGGGGATTGTCTTGTTGGGCAGGGTATTTCGTTGTCTATTGATTGTGCTGCCGGCCTCGGCCTCGGTTGGCGTCGTTGCCCGAGCCGAACCGGTGCCATCGCAACAGGTATCGGTGGTCGTTACCCTGCCTGAGCCGACCGGCGACGATGCGATCGGCGTGGTGGATCTGCATCTGGTCGATCCGTCTCGTCACGATCCGTATGTCCCGGCTCGTGCACGCGAGTTGATGGTCAGCATCTGGTACCCCGCCGCCGATCGGGCGGCAATGCCGGTGCGGCCCTGGTTTTCCGAACAGGTGGCCCGGGCCTACGCAGACGGCTTGGCCGAGATCGGCCCGCCGACCGCGGGGTCGTGGACGTTGGCGCCCAGCCATGGTCGGGTCGATGCGGCTGCGGACAGCGCCGGTGGGCGGCGGCCGATCGTGTTGTTCTCCCCCGGCATGGGCATGCCGCGGGAGGCCAGTACCGCGCAGGCCGAGGATCTCGCCAGTCACGGATTCGTCGTGGTCGCCATGAGCCACACCTACGAATCGCTGGCGACCGAATTCCCCGGCGGACGGCTCGAAAAGAGCGTGCTGCCGCAGGCCGAGGATACCGATCAGGCCAAGGCGCAGATCGGACAGGCGATGCAGGTCCGCGTCGCCGACACGCGATTCGTCCTCGACCGGCTGGCCGACCTCGGCGCCGGCGCCGACCCGGACGCCGACGGGCATCCGCTGCCCGCGAATCTCGCCGGAATACTCGATCTGTCGAAGATCGCGATGTTCGGGCATTCACTCGGTGGCGCCACCGCGGCCCAGGTGATGCACGATGATCGGCGCGTCGCCGCCGGGGTGGATCTGGATGGCTCCCTGTGGGGTTCGGTGCTCACCGACGGATTGGACCGCCCGTTCGTACTGATCGGCGGTACCGATCACGGACGAGCCCAGGACCCCAGCTGGCAGCAGTTCTGGGCCGCCGCTCGCGGACCGAAACTGGAATTCCGGCTCGACGGCTCGCAGCATCACTCGTTCTGCGACAACCAGCTGATCGTTCCCGCCCTGGCCGCCGCGGGCATCGTGCCCGCCGATTTCGCCGCCGAGATGGTCGGCACCATCGACCCGCGGGCCTCGCTCGATCTGCAGCGCGGCTACCTGCGCACCTTCTTCGACACGACACTCGGTCGATACGACGATCTCCCGAAGGCCCCCGCCACCTTGCTGCACCCGGAAATGATCCCGGTTCCGTAGGCGCTCGCCCGACCGACCAGGCTCGAGAAAGCAAATCCTGACATCGCCGGACGTCGGCCGGAGAATGCTCGAGTTCTTCCAGCCGAGCTGAACGGAGTCGATCGCCTCGCGGGGACGTTACCGCGCCTACCACTAATAATCTTGTGGTACAACGTATTTCGTAACCCCACGCCAGCATCGGGCTGATACCATCGGTCTCGTCGACGTCGACTGGCCAGGCCGATATCACCCTCCTGGCGCGGCCCACAGGCGGTCCGGGAGAGATCACGTTTCCCGAGATGTGTGAGTGCAGATTCGACGAAGGGCAGACCATGAAACACATCGGTGGCAAGTTGGCTGCGGCCGGTGCGGTTCTCGCCTCGGCCTTCGGCGGGGCAGCCTGCGCCGATGCCGATCCCGACCCGTCCAACACGGACATGGCGAAGGGCATCTTCACCTACACCCACCACGATGACCCGCAGCGGCTGCCCGATCCCCGCAACAACCACTGCTACCGCATCGAGGGGCGAGGGCTTGTCGAGAACAACACCGATCGGCAGGCGCTACTGTTCCGCGGCGACGACTGCGACGGGAAGATCGAGCGCGACATGGCGCCCGGAGGGCGTGAGAGCCATGTCGAATTCCGTTCCGTGATCTTCATTCGATAACTTCCCCGGTCGGCCCCGCCTATTAGCTCCAAGCTGGCCATATACCAAAACGTGAGTACTACTCACGTTTCGGGATCCGCGGAAAATTGCCATATGCGAGCAGAGGTGCGAGTCGGCTAGGGTCGGTTCCATCCCGAGGGCCCCGGGGTATCGAAATATCACTCGACCCTTAGGAAAAATGATGTCCGATCATTCCGACGTCGTCGTCATCGGTGGCGGAATATTTGGGTGCACAATGGCCTTGCACTTGCTCGAAGCCGGCGCGGGAAGTGTTCGGCTGCTCGAACGCGACGGGCTCTTTCAAGGCACCAGCGCAGCCGGTGCCGGGTTCCTGGCGAGCTGGACTCCCTTCGAGGCGGAGCAGGCCGTGACCCGCTACGGACTGGAGTACTACGCCGGACTCCAAGCCGAAGGCCGCGATATCGACCTGCGTTGCAACGGCATTCTGTGGCTGGACGTCCGCGCGTCCTCCTTGCGAGAAATCAGCGACAACCGCGGGCAGTACGGCGAGTCGGCCACTGTCCTGGATGCGGCCGCGGTCGAGGCACTGACCCACGGCCTCGTCACGGGCAGTGCCATACACGGCGGGCTGTTCGAACCCGGTGGCGCGCAGGTCTTCGCCCCGAAGGTCGGGGCGGCCCTCGCCGAGCGGCTGCACCGTCACCCGGGTGTGGTCGACTCGCGGCGACCGGTCACCGGGCTGCGTACCCGTGGCGGCCGGATCGTCGGCGTCGAGACCGCTACCGGAACCATCGACTGTGATGCCGTCGTGGTAGCCGCGGGCGCCTGGAGCAACGGACTGCTCCGGTCCCTCGGCGTATTCCTGCCCACCGCACCGCAGATCACCTCGCGGATCATCACCGAGAACCTCGACCTGCCCAGCACCCTGCCCGCCCTGTTCCTGTCGGGCCTGATTCCCGAGGAGCCCGACGGCGGAACACTGCTGTGGGTGCGCTGGCACGACGGTGGCCTGCTCTGGGGCGGCACCTACGACACATACCCGCGCAATATCCTCCTCGACGCCCCGGTGCCGGAACGACTCGATGAAATCCCCTACGACGGTGTGCGGGAACTGTTGCGAGTGGCCGCGCGCGCCGACACTGCCATGCCGGTGCTGGCCCGGCAATCGAGCATCTCGATCAAGCACGGCGCCCCCTGCTACACCCCCGATTGGCGGGCATTGGTCGGGCCGATCGCCCGCGTCGATGGCCTCTACGTCCTGGCCGGAGACAACGAAGCCGGGCTCACCCACGGCCCCGGCTACGCCAAGGTCCTCACCGACATACTCCTGCACGGAACCAGCAACCTGACCCCCGCCGACGACTGGAACCCCGACCGCTTCGGCGATCAATACACCACCGAAGCCTCCGTCATCGAGGCTTACCTCGGGTACCAGAACTCCTTCACCGCCACCTAGAACCGACTACGAGCGACGACCGACCACCAGCCAGACGTTGGTGCCGACGGTGGAGGCAACCCACCGTCGGCACTCTGTCCCAGGGGACCCGGGGGTGGAGTCGGCGGCACGACGAGAACCGCCGCGGTAGCGAATATCAACTCGACATATTTCGCTTGCGGCAAGATGCGGGGTGCCGCACAATGGGCGGCCGATGCCAGGACCTGCGGAAATTCGGAATCAGCGAGACGCGTGCACACGCGGCCGCGCCTGACGACGGGGGCGCACGACGACTGGGTATGAGAATTCGGCGAACGGGCGGTTCATGTTCGATGTGATCATTGCCGGGTGTGGGCCGACCGGTGCGATGCTGGCCGCCGAACTGCGGCTGCACGATGTGCGGGTTCTCGTTCTGGAGAAGGAAACCGAACCCGTGTCGTTCATCCGCATAGTCAGTCTGCATATGCGCAGCCTCGAGCTGATGGCGATGCGCGGACTGCTGGATCGCATTCTCGAACGCGCCAGACGGCGTCCGGTCGGCGGTATCTTCGCCGCCATCGCCAAACCCGCGCCCGAGGGACTGGATTCCGCGCACGCCTATCTGCTGGGCATCCCGCAGCCGGTCATCAATCAGCTGCTCGAAGACCATGCGATCGAACTGGGTGCGCAGGTCCGAAGCGGTTGTGCGGTGACCGGTTTCGAGCAGGGCGACGAGGGCGTGACCGTCGAGTTGGCCGACGGACAGCGGCTGCGGTCGCGTTACCTCGTCGGCTGTGACGGCGCGCGCAGTACGGTGCGCAAACTGCTCGGCGTCGAATTCCCCGGCGAGCCCTCGCGAAACGACACGTTGATGGGCGAGATGGAAGTGGGTGTGCCGCAGGAGGAGATCGCCGCCAAGGTAGCCGAAATCGGCGGGACCACCAAGCGAATCAGTCTCCGGCCCTTCGGCGAACGGGTCTACAGCGTCGTGGTCCCCGCCGCGGGAGTCAGCGATCGCGCCGAACCGCCCACCCTCGAGGATTTCGAACAACAGTTGCGCGCCATCGCCGGAACCGATTTCGGCGTGCACTCCCCGCGCTGGCTGTCCCGCTTCGGCGATGCCACCCGGTTGGCCGAGCGGTATCGAGTCGGTCGGGTGCTGCTGGCCGGCGATGCGGCGCACATCCACCCGCCCATCGGCGGTCAGGGCCTGAACCTGGGCGTGCAAGACGCAGTCAACCTCGGCTGGAAACTGGCCGCACAGATCCGCGGCTGGGCGCCGGAAACATTGCTGGACACCTACCAGACCGAACGTCATCCGGTCGCCGCAGACGTACTGGACAACACCCGCGCCCAGATGGAACTGCTGTCCACCGAACCGGGCCCGCAGGCCGTGCGCAGGCTGCTCACCGAACTGATGGACTTCAACGAGGTGAACCGCTATCTGATCGAGAAGATCACCGCTATCGACATCCGCTACGACTTCGGCTCAGGCCCCGACCTTCTCGGCCGCCGCCTGCGCGACATCGACCTGAAACAGGGCCACCTCTACGCCCAACTCCACCGGGGCCGCGGCCTGGTACTCGACCGCACCGAACGCCTGACCGTCGAGGGCTGGTCGGACCGAGTCGACCTCATCGCGGATCCCACTGCGGCACTGGATGTTCCGGCCATCCTGTTACGCCCCGACGGCCACGTCGCCTGGATCGGCGAGCACCAGCAGGACCTGAACGACCACCTCTCCCGCTGGTTCGGCAAGCCCGCCCACTGAACTGGGAGTGGCGAACGGCCGGTATGCCGATTGTCGAGCAAAGACTTTCGTCGAACAGGTCGCCAGCCGGGCTCACGGTGAACGGTCGCGACGGTAACAAACACGTCTCATCCGAGACGGAGGACATGGTCAGGCGTGATGCGGATAGTGACCCGTTGCGAGCCGGGCGGGTCTTGGGCTTTCTCTACATCGTATTTTTCCGCCAACCGGTCCAGCACGGCGTCCACTCCCTGATGCTCGAGCCGTGCATTGCCGGAGATACTCACGTAGTGGAAAGGGTTGGAAGGGTCCACAACGCTCACCGCGGCCCGCGGATCCCGGCGTACGTGGCGCTCCTTGGCGCTGCCTACGGTCGCGCTGATGAGAATGTCATCGCCGTCGATTTCCAGCGCGACCATGGTGTTGTGCAGGCTTCCGTCCGGGCGGATGGTGGTAACCCAGCCGTAGATCGGCCGGGAGAGGAGCTCGCGGGCGGCGGCGTCGAGCTGTGCCATGCTGACCTCCTCCGGTTGCCGTTGTAGTCGTGAATCAGCGCGGTAGGTCTGTGAGGACTGCGCGGATCCGGTCGACCGGCACGCTGACGCAAGGATCGATGATGCTGGAGTCGATGGTGAGTTGCCCGTTGAACGTGGTGATGATGTAAATACTACGGACGTTCGGCGGATGAAGTATCGGTGCCATGTGTGGGTTCATCATGTAGCCGGTAGGTACGAAATCCTCGATGGTCAGACCCTGGGGGGTGCGCAGCGGGGGGATTTTTCCCCAGTTCGTCGCATCGAGCTGCACGGCGGAAGGTGTGGTCTGCTCGCCGGGGGCGCGCAGGGCGGATCGCTGAATGATCCCGGCGGCGAGGTCGTGGGCGAGTTTTTCGGTGACGGCGTGCGCAAGTGGCGCAAAGCTTGTATCGGTGCCGGCGGCGGCGCCGAACTGGGAGGACAACACCGGATAGGACTGTTGCAGAGCCCGAAACGCTTCCGATAGGGCAATCCGATCCAGACGGCCACGGACTCGGACCGTGAAACCGGAGTAGACGCCGACCGCAGCGAACCGTGCTTCGCTGGCAGCGGCAGGACGTATGACGACAGCCGATGACTGCATAGCCGCTCTCCAATCTTTCTGCCGGTTCGGTCGGTTGGATGGCTTGGACGCTCAGGACGTGGCAGAAGACGGTTGCGCGCCTCCCGGTTCCGATAGCCAGCATGTTGCGGTGCCGAGTCCGGGGGAAGGGAGAGTTTTTCCTGGTAACGCCAGTCCCACCCTCGCCGTCTGACCAGAAGAATGACGAGGCGGAACCGAGGGATCTCCATGTCCAGGGCGTCGCTGTCCGGAATCGGCGCCAGGAATCTCGACGCGCGAGATCAGCATTGAATCGAACATATGTTCGTATACCCTCTAGGTGTGGTCGAAGTCGGTGATCTTGTGCGGACCCTGCAGGGTGGGGTCTTGATCTTCCGGGTGGTCGAGCGCGAAGACGATGAGCATGTGTTGATCGAGCCTGTTGAGGATCTGCCTGGGAAGTATCCGTTCTCGTTTCCTGTGCGGTATCTCGTGCCTGTGGGGGATTGAGTTCGGGCGTGGGTGGCCAGTGCGGTGGTGCGTCGAACGTGGTGGAGGGCAACAGGGTTGGTTGTCGCCAGGCCGTAGGTTGCTTTCGGGCTCGGTGTTGGTGAGCGGAGAGGGGACGTTGGGCGGCTGTGCTGGCCAGGGGAGGCTGGGGGCGGACGGTTTCGTTGGCGTGGAGGGGTGTACTCCGGAGGGAGATCTGCTGTAGCAAACCCCTCGTAAACTCGGGGAACGGGGTCTGCGGGAACTCGGGGAACGGGATATGCGGGCGCTTGGAGAGTGGATCTGCTCGGCAGCTATCGGGCTCGACGACGGGAGCGGCGGATGACCGGTACGGAGCAGGACGTGGCTGTGCGGCTGGGGAGTCGGCGGTGGTGGGCGCTGGGCGTGCTGGCGCTCGGATTGTCGATGGTTGTGCTCGACGGCACCATTGTCGGTGTTTCGTTGCCGGTGATCATCGACGATCTGGGGTTGAACTTCACGCAGGCGCAGTGGGTCAACAGTATCTATGCGGTGGTCTTCGCGGCCCTGCTGATCACGGCGGGACGGCTCGGGGACCGGCTCGGGCGGCGGCGGGTCTTCGCCTTCGGCGTGGTGGTGTTCGTGGCCGGTAGCCTGCTGGCCGCCGCGGCGCACGAACCGGGCACGCTGATCTGGGGGCGCATCGTGCAGGGTGTAGGTGGGGCCGCCGTGCTGCCGGGCACGTTGTCGACGGTGAACGCGGTGTTCCGAGGCCGGGATCGGGTGATCGCCTTCGCGGTGTGGGGGTCGGTCATGTCCGGGATGGCGGCGATCGGTCCGCTGCTCGGCGGATGGCTCACCACCTCCTTCACCTGGCCGTGGATCTTCCTGGTCAATGTGCCGATCGGGGTGGTGGTGCTGATCGGCATCGCCGCCGTCGTGCCCGAGACGCGCGCGCCCGGTCATGCGCACGGCGTGGATGTCGACGGATTCCTGCTCAGCGCGGCGGGTTTCGCGCTGGTGGTGTTCGCGCTCATCGAGGGGCAGACCTACGGCTGGTGGCGACCGCTGCGGGAATTCGAACTGCTCGGGCTCACGTGGTCGACCCGGGCGGCGAGTTCGCCGATCCCGTTGCTGCTGATGCTGGGCGTGGCCCTGCTGGTCCTGTTCGTGCGCTGGGAGATGCACCGAGCCCGGGTGGAACGCTCTGCGCTGCTTGACCTTTCGCTGTTCGCCATACCGGCGTTCCGATGGGGCAATACGGCGGCGTTCGTCGTCGCGCTCGGCGAGTTCGGATTGCTGTTCGTGTTGCCGCTGTTCATGGTCAACGTCCTCGGGCTGTCGACCCTGAGCAGCGGTGTCGTGCTGGCCGCCATGGCGGTGGGTGCCTTCGTGGCCGGTGGTGCCACCGAGGGGTTGGCCCGCAAGCTCGGCCCGGTTCGCATCGTGCGGCTCGGGCTGGGGATCGAGGCGGTCGCCGTCGCGGTGACGGCGCTGTTCGTGTCGCCGCACATCTCGCCCTGGCTGCTGGCGGCGCTGCTCGCCTGTTATGGCGTGGGACTGGGCTTGGCCTCGGCGCAGCTGACCGGAACCGTGCTGGCGGGCGTCCCACCCGCGGCCTCCGGCCAGGGTTCGGCGACCCAATCCACCGTCCGCCAGGTCGGTTCCGCACTCGGCGCGGCGGTTCTCGGCGGGATTCTGTCGGGGTTTCTCGGCCGCTTCCTGCCGCATCGTCTGTCCGAGGTACCGGGCCTGTCGGACGATGCCGCCGACCAGGTCGCCACCGCCACTCGTGCCTCCGCGGGCGGTGCCATCGCCGGGCTGCGGTCGCATCATGGCGTCGAACAGGTCGTCGACGCCTTGTCGCGCGCCTTCACCGACGCCACCCGACTCAGCATGCTCGGGGCCGCGCTGTTTCTGCTCCTGGGATTCCTCGCGGTCACCCGAATCCCGTTGGGCGCCGGGCGGACCGACGACGGCGGCGAGGTTACCAGTCGATGAGGTCGCGCTCGTGCAGGTGACGGAACACCAGCATCGAACCCGGGGCCACCCGCGGCATGGCGGCGTATTCACTGCCGGTGAAGTAGCGCAGCTCCGCGATCTCGCTCGTGGGACGGGGATCGCCGGTCAGATCGGCGGTGAAGCACGTCATGTGCAGCTGCACACCCGGCGGCTGCCCGTACGCCTGACAGTGGAAGACGCCGAGTTCGCTGTAGGAGGCCACCTCCACCCCTAACTCCTCGCGCACTTCGCGATGCAATGCCTCGACAGGCGTCTCACCCGGGTCGATCTTCCCGCCCGCCATATAGAACGCATCCTTACCCACCGACCGCGCCTGCAGGAGCCGCCGGTCACGCACATAAGCCAGCGTCGCAGTCCGGATCACGGTCGTCGTCTCCAACAGCTCATCCTCTCAGCACAGTCGTCGCGGGTAGTCTTCCGCATTGCTCCGGGCATTCTCCCGGCGCGGCCCCTCGTCGCCCCGGCCGCCCGCCGGAGGGCGGGTCAGCGGACCGAGGGGGCCAACTTCCAGTAGTCGTGCAGGGCCTGGGCGATTTCCGGCAGGATCGTCACCGGGACCTGCTTGTGGCGCAGCATCTTCCGGATCTGGATCACCTGTTCGCGCTTGCGGTGCTCGTAGGCGTTGGAGATCGGGCGCACCACCGGCGGGATGCTGAGCAGCACCAGCTCGCCGTGCGGTTCGTCGCCGCCGGCGAGGTCCAGCGCCAGCGACCAACGGCCGTGATCATCCAGCGCGAACCGGCCCGCCACCACTCGATCCCAGTCGACACGGGTCTCCGACAGCGGGGTGCGCCGGTAGATGGCCTCGTCGGTGAGCATCACGACATCGCGCCCGAACAGCGCCACCACCAGCGCGATGCCCGCCACCATGCCCGCGAACAGCCCGGTGACCACGCGACTGATTCCGAATGCAGCCACGATCGCGCCGCACACGATCGCGATCGTGAGCACTCCCGACGAGCCGTAGATCAGCGCTCGCCGCCCGGGCACCAGGCCCGCCCGCACCATCCCCATCTCGACCTCCTGCGTACCGCGCGCCACCACCGTACCGGGCGACCGGTCCGCCGAGCGGGCGGATCAGGATTGCAGCGCGACCGACGCCTCGGCGGTGTAGACCAGGAACGTCAGACTCTGCTGGAAGTACAGCTGCACCGTCTCCGCGTCATGGGACAGATAGCCGATCGACAGATCCTGCCCCACCTGCAGATCGAAGTCGCCGCCGCGAGTGGTGAGCACGAATGCGCCGTCGATGGCGGGCGCCCAGATGATCTGGCCCTCCGGAATCAGCCGCTCGATATGGGTGCGAATCGGATGTCCGTGGTCGGAGGTCTCGCTCACCTGGGTATACAGGTCGGCGCTGAGCAGCACCGAATACGGCCCGTCCACACCGGCGAGGCGCAGCTCGCTCAGTGCCTGCGCGACCGCCTCGGGCACCAGCCGCGGATCGCTGGGCAGCGTGATCGGCTGATTGGACGTACTGGCCCGGATGCCGGTGATATTCGCGGCCGGATACCCCTCGAAGATGGCCCGATCCTCGGCGAAGGCGATCTTCTTCGCCGCATCCTTCACCGGATCCAGATCGGAGTCCTGGGCCCCGCGCTCGACGTTGTCCAGTTCCTCGCGCGACAGCGTGAACGGCACCCGCAGTTCGACCAGCGGCGCGACCAACCGCTGACGGGCCTGGACGCCCTCGTCGGGCGCGTTGATCGGGCTGGTGCGGCCCAGGCCGACCGCCGAGTAGTCGGTGCCGTGTGGACCGGACACGTCGACGACGCGGCGACCGGCGATATGCCGTTTGAACGTGCGGGTCGCCTCCTCCTCGATCGCCGACCAGGCTTCGGAGGTGATCGGCGCGAGTTCGCGGTGCAGGTTGTTCATGCCTTACTCCTTTTCAGCGTGCCGATACCGAGGGAGCCGTCGCCCGGGGGCACGGCACCGGACGAACCAATGACGTTGACGGCCAGCGGTTCCCGAGCCGCATCTGCCTGCGGCGGGTCGGGCAGCTCGTCGAAGAAATCCAGCGACGGGACGAAGAACAGCGTGCCGGTGACGGCGGTGGAGAAGTCGAGGATGCGGTCGTAGGCGGCCTCGTCGCTGCCGAGGAACATCCGGACCAGCATGCGTTCGGGGACGCTCGGGGTTGCGGCGTAGGCGACGTAGTACGTGCCGAATTCGCCCTCGCGCACGCTGCCGAAGGGCATGTTGGCACGCAGGATCTCGCGCTCGGTGCCGTCGGGATCGATGAGGGTGTTCACCGCGACATGCGAATCCGCGGGCTTGTCCTCATCGGACAGTTCGAAATCGCTGAGCTTGGTGCGCCCGATGACCCGCTCCTGCTCTTCGACCGGTAGCGCATTCCAGGCGTCCAGATCGTGCAGGTATTTCTGCACGACGACGTAACTGCCGCCGGCGAAGTCCGGATCCTCGTCGCCCACCAGCGTCGCCTCGGCGGCCGAGGGGCCCTCCGGATTCTCGGTTCCGTCGACGAAGCCGAGCAGATCGCGCTGCTCGAAGTAGCGGAAGCCGACCGTCTCGTCGATGATCGTGGCCGCGCCGCGCAGCCGTGCGCCGATCGTCATCGCCAATTCGAAGCAGGCGTCCTGAGATTCGGCCTTGATGTGGAACAGCAGATCGCCCGGTGTCGCGGGCGCCTGGTGGCGCTCGCCGTGATATCCGGGGAACTCGTGCAGCTCAGCCGGTTTCGGACCGGCGAACAGCCGATCCCATGCGGCGGAGCCGATGCCCGCCACCACCCCGAGATCGGTGCCGGGCAGCCGGAACCCGATGGAGCGGCGCAGGCCCTGCAGGTCGGCGAGCAGGTCGCGCACGACCGGCTCGCCCCCCTCGTCGATGGTGGCGACCAGGAAGATCGCGGCCCGCGTGAGCGGGTCGAGGATCGGCTGCGGCTCACCCATGATCAACAGCCTACGGGGCATCACCGACACATCTGCCGTGCGGTTGCCGGATGTCCGCTCGACCTGCTGGTTACCGTCGCGCTACTTCGCGACGGTCAGCAGGAACGCCACATCGTCGATGGCCTTGACGCTGTGGCGCGCGTCGGGGATCACCAGCAGGTCGCCCGGCGAACCCTTCCACTCGCGGGAGCCGCTGATCAGCGTCAGCGTGCCACTGAGCACCTGCAGGGTGGCCTCGCCCGGGTTCTCGTGCTCGGCCAGGCTCTGGCCCGCGGCCAGCGCGATGACGGTCTGCCGCAGGCTGTGGGTATGGCCGCCGCAGAGGGTCTGGGAACTGCGTCCGCTCGAGGCGGACGCGGCCAGCTTCAATTGCTGGCGGGCAACCGCGGTCAGCGATTTCTTGTCCATGGACAACCTTTCACGGATCAGCCGGGAGGCGGGCTGTGGTCGCGGGCTGAATATTCGTGAGTATGCCGGACGACTACCCGCAGATCCCGTGCTTTGACTGTTGCGATTTCGCTTCGGACGCGATCACCGCGTGTACCGCAGGAACCGGAAGCGCAATCCGCTCGACGATTCCGACCACGGCTCTTCTTGTGTGAGCGACCATTCGTCCCCGATCTCGGGCGCGTACGCATCACCCTCGACCGCGGTATCCACCTCGGTGACCATCAACTCGGTGGCGTATGGCATTGCGGCCCGATAGATCTCACCGCCACCCGCCACCCACACGGTATCCGCATCGGCCAGTTTCAACGCCTCTTCGACCGAACCCGCCCGCTCGGCCCCGTCGGCGCACCAGTCCGCCTGCCGCGTCACCACGATATTGCGGCGCCCGGGCAGCGGCCGGAACCGCGCGGGCAGTGAGTCCCAGGTGCGCCGCCCCATCACCACCGGATGCCCGCCGGTGACGGTCTTGAAATGCGCCATATCCTCGGGCACCCGCCAGGGAATGGTGTTGTCCACACCGATCACGCCGTCGGGCGTCTGCGCCCAGATCAGCCCGACCCTCATGCTGGATCGAATGCGGTGTGAACGGGGCCCTACGTGGTTACGCAAGCTGCCTCCTCCGGGCCTGACCGCTCACACCGCTACCGGTGCCTTGATGGCCGGATGATGCTGGTAGCCGACCACTTCCACATCCTCGTAGCGGTAGTCGAACAGGCTCGGCGCCGGATGCAGTCGCAGTTCGGGGAACGGGTAGGGCTCGCGGCGCAGCTGTTCACGCACCTGCTCGACATGATTGTCGTAGATGTGGCAGTCGCCGCCGGTCCAGATGAAATCGCCCGGGATCAACTCGGTCTGCTGGGCGACCATGTGGGTGAGCAGCGCATAACTCGCGATATTGAACGGCACGCCGAGGAACAGATCGGCGCTGCGCTGATACAGCTGGCACGAGAGCTTGCCGTCGGCCACATAGAACTGGAAGAACGCATGGCACGGCGCGAGCGCCATCTTGTCCAGGTCGGCCACGTTCCAGGCCGAGACGATCATGCGCCGCGAATCCGGATTCGTGCGCAAGGTGTGCAACACCTGGTCGAGCTGGTCGATGTGGGTGCCGTCGGGGGCGGGCCAGGAGCGCCACTGCACCCCGTACACCGGGCCCAGCTCACCATCGGCGTCGGCCCATTCGTCCCAGATCGTGACGCCGTGCTCCTGCAGCCATCCCACATTGGAGTCGCCGCGCAGGAACCACAGCAGCTCGTAGACGATCGACTTCAGATGTACCCGCTTGGTGGTGATCAGCGGGAATCCGGCCGACAGGTCGTAGCGCAACTGGTGGCCGAAGATGCTGCGGGTGCCGGTGCCGGTGCGGTCCGACTTCGGCGTGCCGTTGTCCAGCACATGTCGCAGCAGGTCCTCGTACTGGGTATCGATCCCCATGGCTGGCAAGCTTACGCATCGTGCGAAAGCTCTTTGTGATCGGAATCGGGGCGGGGGACCCGGACCAGGTGACGGTGCAGGCCGTCAAGGCGCTGCGGCAAGTCGATGTGTTCTTCGTCATCGGCAAGGGCGAGCGGAAACAGGAGCTCGTCGATGTGCGCACCGCCATTCTGGCCGAGCACGTGGATCGCCCGTACCGGGTCGTGGAGATCGCCGACCCGCCCCGCGATCGGACGGTCGGCTCCGGGGACTACCGCGGGGTCGTCGAGGACTGGCACGAGCGGCGGGCCGCGCTGCTGGAGGATGCGTTCGCGCGGACCGAGGGGGTCGGCGCGATTCTGGTGTGGGGTGATCCGTCGCTGTACGACAGCACGCTGCGCATGGTGGACAAGGTGCTGGGACGGGGTGTGGTGCGGTTCGACTACGAGGTGATTCCGGGGATCACCAGCGCCCAGGCATTGGCGGCGCGCCATCGCATCGTGCTGCACGACATCGGTGAACCCGTGCACATCACCACCGGTCGGCGGCTGCGCGAGGAGGGCCTCGCCGCGGACGGATCGACCCTCGTCATGCTCGACGGCGAATGTTCCTTCGCGCAGATGCCCGGAGAGGGGCTGCGCATCTGGTGGGCCGCCTATCTGGGTATGGCCGACGAGATTCTCATCGAGGGCCCGCTCGGTGCGGTGCGGGATCGAATCATTCAGCAGCGCAACGAATTTCGGGAGAGGAAGGGCTGGGTCATGGATATATACCTGCTTCGCCGGGGATGACGGTTCTCGCGCCGGTTCGGTCCGGGCGGTGCTCTGATTCGAATCTCTTTCGAAGGCACAGGCATTCGATGAGGGAGGTCGACCCATGGCAGCGCAGCATTCGACGAGTTCCGGGCAGTGGCTCAGGCGCACTGGATCATTGCTGGTCATCGGGGCAGTGCCGGTGGCCTTCGCGCTATCGGAAGCCGCTCCCGCCGCGGCGGATACCACCGATCCCGCGGCCGTGGCGGACCGCAACGATCTCACCGTTCCCCGCCCGGTGCCCACCGGACCGCTCGCCCCGATCGATCCCGCGGCCTTGCACCCGCCCGTCCCCGCCCCCGCCGTGGCTCCGATCCAGGCCCCGGACAACACGATTCGCATCGGCTCGGCCATGACCGACCGCCCGGACTGGCTCGATCCCCAACAAGCCGCTCAGCTCAACGACGCCGCCGCAACCACGGAAGCCTCTCTCGCCCAAGGCCTGGACTCCGTGGGCTTCGCCCCCTCCCGCTCGGACCGCATCGCCGCCGACACCCTGGCCGGTGCCGCCACCGGCGCCATCGCAGCCGCCGCCCTCACCAGCCCGATCGCGGCCACCGGCGCCGTGATCGGCACGGTCGCGGGCTTGGTGGCAGGCCTGCCCTTCGCCCCCGCGGGCTTGGTCGTCCTCACTCCGCTGGGCGCAGCCGCCGGCGCCGCCACCATCACCGTCCCCTCCGCCGCCATAGGCGCCGCCCTCGGCGCCGCCGCAGGCGCCACCCAGGGCGCCCTGGCCCCTCCCACGCCTTGACCCTCCCGGCCCGCTGCGCCGCCGTCGCGCGTATGCCCTTCTCGTGGACGGGCACGGTCGTGGTGCATGGCCTGCTCGCGTGGTCGTGCTGGTCTCGGCGGTCGCATTGCGGTGCGTTCTGGGACGGGTTTCACCTGCTCGGGAGCGTGCCGCCGTGCTCGTGCTCGTCTTGGTGGGGCAGATGGGCGTGGGGCTCGTTCAGTCGGTGGCGCACCTGCCGGGGGGCCTTGATCTTCGTCCACGTGGTTGTCTCGGCGATGGTGGGTCGGTGCGGTGCGCGTGTATCTCGATACGAACGCCGGAGTTCGAGGGCCGGTGCTTGTCTGTGGCGCCCGGTAGGCTGCGAGTGTGCCCGAACTTCCGGAAATCGTGGCGCTCGAGCGGTTCCTGGCCGAGCACGCGGTGGGCGCGGTCGTCGGGCGGGTGGATGTCGCCGCACTCAGCGTGCTGAAGACATTCGATCCGCCGGTGACCGCGCTGTCCGGCCGTGACGTCACCGGGGCCGGGCATTGGGGCAAGCATCTGGGGCTGAACTGCGACGGGCTGTGGTTGATCACCCACCTGTCCCGCGGCGGCTGGCTGCGCTGGATCGATGAGCCGAGCGCGTCACCACCGAAGCCCGGCAAGGGCCCGCTGGCGCTCCGCGTGCACTTCTTCACGCCCGAGGGCGCCACTCCCGCATTCGACCTCACCGAGGCCGGCACCAAGAAGCGGCTGGCGGTGTGGATCGTCGAAGACCCCAAGGCCGTCCCCGGCATCGCCCGGCTCGGCCCCGACGCCCTGGAGATCACCGAACAGCAGTTCGCCGACCTGTTGCACGGCACCTCGCAGCGACTCAAGACAGCCCTCACCGACCAGGCGCTGCTGGCAGGCATCGGCAATGCCTACTCCGACGAAATCCTGCACACCGCGAAGCTGTCCCCGTTCGCCACCGCCGCCACCCTGGACGAGGAGAAGATCGCCCAGCTCTACACCGCCGTGCGCGAGGTCCTCACCGACGCCGTCACCCGATCGGTCGGCCAGGACGCCGCACGCCTCAAGGGCGAGAAACGCTCCGGCCTACGAGTCCACGCCCGCACCGGCCTCCCATGCCCCGTCTGCGGCGACACCGTCCGCGAGGTCGCCTACGCCGACAAGTCCTTCCAGTACTGCCCCACGTGCCAAACCAACGGCAAGATCCTCGCCGACCGCCGCATGTCCCGCCTCCTGAAATAACCGCGGCGCCGCCGACAGGCTCGTTGTCCCGGCGGGGGCCGGGGCCCAGCTGCACCCTCATCGTTACTGCGCCTGCTGAACGACCACCTGGGTTCCGGCCTCCGTGGGCGGGCGGGTCAGCCGAGGGCTGGGACCCGGACGCCTTCCCACGCGAGTCGTTTCGTGCGCTCGGGGTCGATCTCGACGCGGGTGGGGTGATCGATGATTCGGGTGTTGCGTTGTTGCTCCGTGTATTCGGGCCAGGCGGTCAGGGGCTTGCCGGTGCGGGCGAAAGAGAGCCAGTTGCCTTGGAATTCGCGTTGCACGGCGAGGAAGCCGCGGTATCCGCCGGCCAGGGTCAGCGAACGCCCGATCGGTGAGTCGACACCGCCGAAGACCGGAATCAGATCCAAACCGTGTGTGGCGTCGAATCCGGCCAGCCGTACCGCCCGCGGCGCGAAATCGTATCGGTAGACGTAGGTCGGTGCATAGCGGCTGTGGCCCTCCGCCGCCGTGATCGTCGGTCGCCAGAAGACGAAATCCCCGCCCATCCGCACCGCGACCTTGGCGGCCGGGTATCCGGGATACGCTGCGACGATACGTGATTCGACATCCTCGCCGCAGCGAGCCAGCGCCTTGTGCAGTTGCTGCGGGGTCGTGGGCAGGGTCCGATCGAACCGTGAGAACAGCGTGCCCTCGTCCCGATTGGTGCCGATGATCAACGGCACCGCATGTGCGCTCCCGACCGAGAGGGCGTCGAGCGGCGTGCGTGGCAGATACTCGCCGTCGACGACCGGCGCCGCCGGGAAACTCCCCGGCTGACTCCACAGCGCATCGCTGATGGCCCGATCCACCGCCTTGCGAATATCGTTGGAACCCGCGGAGGTGAGCGCCTCGACCGCGTCCTGCGTTGTGGCGCCGAGGTTTTCCAGGCAGCGCCGGGCGAACACCCGCGCCTGCTCGGCGTCGAGCGCCCAGTCCGCGGGTGGACTCTGCGCGATGCCGCGATGGAACAAACCGGCCGCCGCGGGCGTCGCCAACAGTGACACCACCGCATGCGCCCCGGCCGATTCGCCGAAAATGGTGACATTACCCGGATCTCCGCCGAATGCCGCGATATTGCGCTGCACCCACTCCAGCGCCGCCACCTGATCCCGCAACCCCAGATTGGAATCGAAAGGCCGTGTGGGAGTGGAGAACTCACTGAAATCGATATAACCGAACGCCCCCAGCCGATAGTTCATCGACACGACAACCACATCGCCGCGCATCGCCAGCCGCGCCCCGGAATACAAGCTCACCGCCGAGGTGCCGATGACGTACCCGCCGCCGTGGATGAACACCATCACCGGCCGCGGGGTCGACGACGGCGTGACCGGTGCGGTGACATTGAGGGTCAGGCAATCCTCACCGGTCGGCTGGATCCGGCGCGGGCCGACCCGCGCCCCGGCACGATGCTGCATGGCCGCGAACCCGAATTCGGTGGCCTCGCGGACCCCCGACCAGGGTTGCACCGGCTGCGGCGCTCGGAATCTCAGGTCTCCGATCGGGGGAGCGGCGTACGGAATCGACCGCCAGCGCGAGACGCGGCGGCCTCGATGACCACGGACGACACCGTCAGCGGTCGCGACATCTACCATCTACAAATGGTAGTCCTCACTGCAGGTAGCCCTCGACCTGCTGTGCGGAATTGGGCTGTGCCTCATCCGGGTTGGCGCCCTGATCCATCCGCGCCCGCCGCTGCCGCAGCAGATCCCAGCACTGATCCAGCATCACCTCGAGTTCGGCCAACTTCCGCCGCTCGGTCTCCGGATCGAGTTCCTTGCCGACAGCCTTCGACCGCAGCCGATGCTCCTGTTCCACCAGGTCCTTGATGCGAGCCAGAATGTCCTGTTCGGTCATGGCACCATGCTACGGCCGTCGCGGGGAGTCACGGGTTGGCCACACCCGGCCGGTCGCGGCCGCCTCCCGTATCCGGCTGGCGAACTATTACCCCAGGTCAAGGGTCATACCGGACCTGGCGGCAGGTGGGGATGGAACCGGCGAGGGGTGACGTGCGTCGAAGTCGGTAGGGTGTGGCGGGACTGGGAGGTGGAGATGGCGAACGGGCGGCAAGCCGCGGCTGAGCTCTGGCAGGCGGCGTCGGGAGGGCAGTTCAAGCTCGATGACCGGACTGCGTATGAGCTGGCTGCGCACTTTCAGTGGTTTGCCGATGAGATGGTGAGGCGGCAAACCGAAGTTTCGAACCTCCAGGCGTTGGACGGTTTCGGAGGATTCGTTTCGGCTCAGCATCTGCAGCACGGCTTCGAGGAAAAGGCGGTCCAGGCCTTCAATGCGCTCAAGGCAGCCGAGGAGTCCGCGTACCGAATGAAAGCGGCAGTCCTTCAAGCAGCTGGCAAGGCGGGCGAGGTCGAAGCCGCCAACACGGCCGCAATCCAGGCAGCGAGTAGGAGTATTCCCGATGTTAAAAAGCCGTGGTAGTCGACTCGCTCTCGCGGCGGTTGTGATTGCTGCAATTTCCTCGTGCAGCTCGAATAGTAGTAACCCCACTCCCTCTACCACTGCTTCAACGGCTGCTACGTCGACCGGCTCGGCCCGTCCGACGCTGACTGCTTCGAAACTGCAGCCGCCCCCTCAGGACAACCAGTACACCCAAGAGGGTGGGCGACAGAAGGTTGTTTTCGATCCTTGCACGTGGATACCGGACGACGCGGTGGCAAAGCTCGGTTACGACCCGTCTACTCGTCGCCGGCTGTCCGACTTCGTTGCCGAGTACACCTTTTTGACCTGCCAGTTCAGCAACGCTGACACTGCCTTGAACCTAAATTCCGGAAACATCTCACTGGAAGAGGATAAGCAGCGGTACGCCGGGAAGACACAAGATGTGACCATAAATGGTCGCGATGCGGTAATCGTTCACAAGACAAGTGCAGACGATTGCGTTCTCGATATGCGCACGAAAGCCGGATATTTCGAAGTATTGCTCATCGTCAACACTCCGGGGCAATTGAAGGGGATCAAGCCTTGCGACCACATTGTCGAGGTCGCCACCGCCCTCGAGCCCTATATCGGTAAGGACAACTGACCATGGGGGACAACGACTCGAGCCCGAACTGGCAATTCCCGTCACCGGGGCAGCTGGCCGGGGCGATCGCGGCGGGAGATATCAATCTTCCCCCGGGGATGGTGCCGAAGAGTAATGCTGCGCTCGCCGCGCAGGAGTCGGCGCAGAGTGCGGCGGGGCTCGTCCGGACCGGTGGGCACGATCCGGATTACATTCCCGCCGGGGTCATGGAGTTGTTCGATTCCATGAAGCATGAGGACATCAAGGCGAACGTCGACAAGATGCTTCCCGGTGTCATGCACGAGGCGGCGAAGGGGTGGCGCAAGGTCTCCGACGCGGTCATGTTCAACAGCGCGGGCCTGTTCGGCAAGGTGCGTAAGACCATGGAGGGCGGCGGCTGGGTGGGCGAGTCGGCCAACGCGATGATGGCCGCGACGCAGCGTTTCACCGATGAGATGGCCGATCTGCACAACGTCGTGCAGAGCGTGACCTCCCGAATCGAAAGCGTCGCTTACGCTGCGGAAGTCATCAAGGTCCGGGTGCCCCCGGTTCCGGAGAAATTGCCCAACGCCGCTTCTTTCCTTTCGGTCAAGGCTCCGGACGGATCCACCGAGACCGCCTACGACAAAGCCAAGCGCGAGGCGGAGCAGGACGCGCAGTGGGTGATGAAGAACCACTACGTGCCGACGTACGAGCCTGCGGGGCAGAAGGTTCCGACCTTCGTCCCGCCCGCGGGCCCGGGCGGAGACTCGGGCGGTAGCACGAGCTGGTCACCGGGCGGAACGTCCGGAGGTGCCGGTGGCCCGGGTGGCACCTCCGGCGGATCGGATTCGGCCGACGGCAAGCAGAACGGTGGCGACCAGGCCACCGACCCGGCACAGGTCGCGCCCTCGTCCGTCTCCCCGGACGCCACCACGGGACAGGGCGGAACAGCACAGACACCCGGCACGTCCGGTGCGACGCGACCGGCGGGGCTCGACTCCGCCCCGACAACCACCGCGGGTGTCACTCCGGGCGGCACGGGCGGGGGTGGTCGCTCGGGAGGTGGTGTCCCAGGCATGGGCGGCGGTATCGGACGCCCCGGCGCCGGTGGTCCAGGCCGGAGCATCCCCGGCGGCACGATCGGTAATCCGGCGGGCGGCGCAGCGGGATTGGGCCGGGCCGCCGCGGGTGCCGGGGGTATGGCGGGTATGCCCGGCATGATGAACCCGGGCGCCAAGGGCAAGGGCGAAGACGACGAGAAGGAGCGCAAGGGCAACCCCGACCTCCTCGTCCACGAGCGGAACAAGCTGGACCTGCTCGGCGAGCCCATCCGTGCTGTGCCGCAGGCGATCGGCGCGGACGCCGTCCCGGAGCCCGATCGTCGAGGGACAGAGGGCAACCGGTAACGATGAGATGGGAGTTCACCCAGGCCGAATTCGCCTATGCCTGGGATCAGCTCGGTTCGGACCGTTACCCCGCCCCGCTGGTCGTGCGCCCCGAGGTGTCCTCACAGTTGGCATGGGAGACACTGAAAAGTGAACTGCGCGTTCGATTTCCGGTGTTGCAGGATCCCGACCTGCTGCCTGTCCTGCGCACGGCCGCCGATCCCGATATGTCCCTGATCATGATCGGGGCGCGAAAACGGCCGCTCCGGGCCTACGGCGCGGTGACGTCCAATATCGGCGTGGCGCTGGTTCAGCGGCCGGGTGCCGATGACGAGTCGGGCGGCAATATCGTGGTGCAGGTGGGTTCACCGGCCTTGGTGCCCAAGGTGTTTGCCGCCGTCGCCGGTGATCAGCCGGCGGGGAGCCACGGGCCTCTCGTCGAGAGCCTGCGGCGTCTCGAGGCGAGTACGCAGTCGGCCGGATCGGTGCGCGACCAGCCGTCGGCGGTCGAGCGCATCTACCGCCTCCTGGACGCACCGCGCGTCGGTCAGGGCCACATCGAAGTAGAACCGGACCGTCACCTCGACCGCCGCCGCCCGTCCGGCTATTTCAGCTGGTTCGACGTCGAGGGCGACGGTCGCTACACCTATACCCGCAGGCACGGTGACTTCCACATCGACCCGTGCAGCACGGAGGTTTTCCGCACCACGATCGGGCGGTTGATGGAGATCGTGTGAGCCGAATGCGGCCCACAGCTCCGCGCGGCATTCGTGGACATCGATGGCGAAGGCGTGCTGGCAAGTCACCGATTGCGGGCCGGGGGAGGGGATGCCAAGATCGGCGCGTGGGAGTTTCCGATGTGGACCGATGGAACGTCAACATCCACTTTCACGACCTGCTCGCGGAGGCGGTGTCCGGGGCGAGCGCCGTCCTCGATGTCGGCTGCGGCGAGGGTATGTTGGCGCGCCGGCTGCGTCGGCAGGTGTCGAAGGTGACGGCGATCGATGCCGATGAGACCAGTATCGACCTGGCGCGGGCGCAGTCGCCGATGGGTGAGATCGACTATGTCCATGCGGATTTCCTCGACCACCCCTTCGCGCCGGAGTCCTTCGACGGCATCGTGTCCGTCGCGACCCTGCACCATATGGATGCCACGGTCGGATTGACGAGGATGATCGATCTCCTCCGGCCCGGCGGCACCTTGGCCGTCGTCGGTCTCGCCCGGACTCGGCTCCCCGCCGACCTGCCCTGGATCCTCGCCTCCGTACCGATCTATGCCTGGCGTCATGCCACCAAGAAGGAATGGGCCCATCCCTCGCCGATCGTGTGGCCGCCCCCGGAGACCTACCAAGGGATGCGCCGCATCACCGAAAACACCCTCCCCGGCGCACGATTCCGCCGACACCTACTGCCGAGATACTCGATCGTGTGGACCAAACCGAGCCGCTGAACCCCGGAAGTGGTTCGCGCACGGCTGAATCGCGGTGACGCGCTAGTGGTGGGGCCGCAGTGTTCAGTGGCGTGGGCCGAGTTGGGTTGTGGGGCCTGGTGGAAGGTCGGTGCGCGGCTGAATTGCGGTGGTGTGCCAGTGGTTGGGACGCAACCGGGTAGGAGAAGTTGGGTTGTCGACCGTGGGTTGGGTCAGTGGGGTGTTGGGGCGCGATGGCGAACAAGGGGGAGGTAGACCTCGTCGACGATTTCTGTGAGGACGTTGTCGGGGGCTGTGGGGACGCCTCGGGTGATGAATTCGTTGCGTAGTAGGACTATTGCGACCGTGGCTACGCGGGGGTGGAGGGCTTCGGGTGGGGCCTCGCCGCGGGCTACGGCGCGGGCGAGGATGGTCAGGCAGGTGGCGGTCATGGCGTCGGGGGACTGTTCGGGCAATTGGGACAGTAGTTCTGCGGCGCCGCCGGCGGCGGACAGCAGTTCGCGCAGGATCGCGCCGAGGGGGGAACTCCAGTGGTGGTTGGCGCGGCGGAGGAGTTCGAGGGTGTCGTCGCGGAGGTTGCCGGTGTCGGGGGGTTGGATCGTCGTGGTCAGTTGGCGGTAGGCGGCGATGGCCAGGGTGAGACGGTTGGGCCAGCGGCGGTAGATGGCGTTCTTGTTGGTGCCCGCGCGGGCGGCGACCTTGTCCATGGTCAGTCCGGCGTATCCGGATTCGGTGAGTTCGTCGGCCGCGGCCTGCAGGATCGCCTCCTCCAGCGCCGCGCCGCGCCGCCTCGTCTGCCCCGAACCCGGCTCCCGCATCGCTTCCTCCCGCGGCCTCTCGTCCTTCGATGGAACCGAACGTACCTTACCGAAAGGGCTTGCGCGCCCGTATGACCTCATTTACGGTACGTTAAGTACCTTATTTCTCTCTGTGTGAAAGGGCCCGCCATGCGAGCCAAGGGCATCACCTACGACACCGGCTTTCTTCACAACGGAACCACCAGCCGCGAACCCTTCGACCCGGACCGAGTCGAACGCGAGCTGCGCATCATCCGCGACGACCTGCACTGCAATGCGGTCCGGATCATCGGCGGCGTCCCGGAACGACTGGAACACGCCGCCACGATCGCCGCCGACCTCGGCCTGGAGGTGTGGTTCTCGCCCTACCCTCTGGAACTCACGACCGACGAGCTGCTGACGCTGTTCGCCGACTGCGCCGAACGCGCCGAGCGACTGCGGCGACGAGGCGCGGAGGTCGTCTTCGTCACCGGCGCCGAGCTGAGCCTGATGAACAAAGGCTTCCTACCCGGCACAACCACCGATGAGCGGCTGGAACTCCTCCTTCACCCGGACCACCTTCGCGAACGGGTCGCCGAAATCAGTTCCCGGGTCAACGATTTCCTCGACAAGGCGGTTGCGGTCGTCCGCGAACGCTTCCACGGCAGGCTCACGTACGCGTCGATACAACTCGAACGCGTGGATTGGACCCCTTTCGACATCATCTCGGTAGATCTCTACCGCTCGGCCGAGGTCGCCGACCGCTTCCGCGACGGCGTACGCACCCTCGTAGCCCAGGGAAAACCGTTGGCGATAACCGAATTCGGCACCTGTCCCTACCGCGGCGCAGGCGAGAAGGGCGCCCGCTGCATGGAGATAGTCGAAAACGACGACACCGGTGCCCCACTCCGCCTGAACGGCGACTACTCCCGAGATGAGGAAGGTCAAGCCGCCTACCTCCGCGAACTCCTGGAAATCTTCCACGCGGAAGGCGTCGACAGCACTTTCGTCTTCCTCTTCGCCCTCGACAGCTTCCCCCACCGTCCCCACGGCGACCCGCGCAACGACCTGGACCTAGCCAGCCCCAGCATCGTCAAATTCCTCGAAACCGGTTCCGGCCCAACCCCTCCCGCCCTCCCCTGGCAACCGAAGGCCGCCTTCCACGCCCTAGCCGCTCTCCACCCCACCCTATAACTTCACCGCACGAGCAACCTCGCAAGCAAAACCCGAGAAGCAGCCTGCACCATTACTCGATACGAGATGTGCTGATCCGGTCCGTCATTGCGGATGACGCTTTATCGACTCTTTTCGACGCGAATCGTTTCTTTCGCAGTGGCACCGCGCACATGACGGTTAATCTGCTGTTACGAAGACGGGCCAATTGCGGTCCCTGCGGTTAACCTTCAGCAATGAATAATCGCCGAGTCGGATCATTGGGGGTTCTGCTCGCCTTCTCCGTCGGTTTCGGCACTGCGCACGCCGAGCCACCGGCCTTCTACGACACGCCTTCCGTGCTGACCTCGGGCGCACCCGGAGAACTGATCCGGTCCGAGCCGATGACCGTCGCGCTCGACCCGGTTGCGCATATACCCATGCCGGTCCGGGCCTGGCGGATGCTCTATGCGAGCACGGGCTCCGGTGGGGAATCGGTGCCCGCATCGGGCACCCTGCTGGTGCCGGACCAACCGTGGACGGGCCCCGGTCCGCGTCCGCTCGTCGACGCCGCGTCGGTCACCCAGGGGCTCGATCGAAGCTGTGCCACCTCGATCAATTTGCGGAACGGAATCGCGTACGAGCCCGTTTTCGCCGCGCCGCTGCTGGCGCGCGGGTGGGCGGTGGCGATCACCGATTGGATGGGCCTTGGAGCAAATCGTGAGCACACGTACGTGAACAAGCTCGACCAGACGCACACCTTCGTCGATGTTGCCCGGGCGGCACTGACGGTGCCGGGTGCGGGCCTGGGGCCGGATACGCCGATCGGGTTCGCCGGATCGGCGTATGGAGCGGTCGGCGTGGCCGGTGCGCTGGAGATGCCCGAGTACACCGTCGGCCTGAACATTGTCGGTGCGTCGGTGGGTGAACCGCTCACCAGTTTCGGCACCACCTTCGACAATATCTGGGCCCGCGACGACAACCTCGGCTATGACGCACCGTACGAAATGAACGGGCTCATCGCGGCGTATCCCGAACAAGCCGAACGGATTCGGTCGATTCTGAACGATCAGGGCCGGAGCATTCTCGACGAGACTCGCCACCAATGCCAGATCGAGAGCCTGGCCCGGTATTCGGGACTTCCCACCCGGTCACTGACCGCTGACGGAAGGTCGCTGAAGGAGCACTTCCACGAGGAGCCGTTCGTTTCCCTGCTCGCGGAACAGAATCTGGGCACCGGCACGCCGACGGTGCCGGTATTTGTCGTCCAATACACCGCAGACCAGGTGATCTCGGTGCCGCAGGCGCGTGATCTGGTGCGGCGGTGGTCCGACGCGGGTGCCTCCGTGACCTATCGCGAGCTGCGCGGACCGGCGTTGATGCCCGGTTCGTTGCTCGACCACGGGACAGGCACCGCCGTCGCCATGGAGGGCGGAATCGACTATCTGGCAGATCGTTTCGCGGGTCGGCCGGTGGGCTGACCGTAGCTCGCCAGGCAGTCCGCGGCGATGCGGATGGCGACCTCCAGGTCCGCGTGGGCCACGGCGGCGTAGCCCAGGGCGATGCCGAAGGTGCGTTGCGGGCCGATATGGTGGCGGCCGAGGCCGTCGAGCGCGACGCCGTGGTGGCGGGCCGCGGTGACGACCTGATGTTCGGCCGCGGCCGAGGGGAGCGGTGTCATGACGTGGGAACCGGCGTCGTCGCCGACGATCTCGAGGCCGCGGCGGCGTAGTTCGGCGACCACGACGGCTCGGCGGGGTGGCATCTCACGCCGCAGGCGGCGCAGATGGCGGGCCAGGTCACCGTGGCGAGCCAGGTCGACCACCACATGCTGCCCGGCGGGGGCCGGTCCGGTGCCGGTCGATTCACGGTGGGACAGTATGGCTTTCGTTACCTGCGGTGGACCGACCAACCAGCCGATGCCGAGGACCGGGGACAGGATCTTCGAGGTCGTTCCCAGATGCACGACCACGTCCGGGCCCAGTGTCGCCAGGAGTGGCAAAGGGGCGGTGTCGTAGCGGAGTTCGCCGTCGTAATCGTCCTCGATGACGAATGCTCCGGTGCGTCGGGCGAATTCGACGAGATCGATGCGGCGGGCGGCGGGCATGCGGGCGCCGAGCGGAAATTGGTGCGCCGGTGTGCAATACACCGCTTTCACACCCGAGGGGATGTCTTCCACACGCATGCCGTGCGCGTCCACGGGCACCGGGAGGACGCGCACGCCCGCCGCTCGGAAGGCGCCGACCGCCCGCTGATAGCCCGGTTCCTCCATGGCCACGGTGTCACCGGGGCTCAGTAATGCGGAGGCCAGCTCGCCGACCGCGGAACTCGCGCCGGAGGTTGCCAGCACGACGGTGTCGCTGCCTGCTCCCAGGCCGCGGTGGCGCAAGAGGTGTTCGGCGACCGTCGTTCGATAGTCGCGATCGCCCGCTCTATCCTTGCGCACCATAGGGATTCGATCACCGGCGGCCCGCCAGGCACGACGCCACGCGGCGCGGTCGATGGCCTCCACACAGGGTGCGCCCGCGGCCAGATCGAGAGGGGCGGTTTCGGAATCCGGTGCGGTGGTGGTCGTCGGCTGTTCGGGCATCGGGGTCGGGGAGGCCGTGAGATAAGTGCCCGAGCCGTGGCGACCGGTCAGCCACCCCTCCGCGTGCAACTGGTCGTAGGCCGTGGTGACCACCGTGCGGCTCACCCCGAGCCGGGTCGCGAGCGCGCGGGAGGACGGTAATCGGTCGCCGCCGCGTAACCTGCCCGCTGTCGCGGCGGCTCGCAGACCGTCGGCCACCTGCACCGCGAGCGGGATGGATGCGGCGCGGTCCACGGTGAGCGGGAGCTCGTGCAAGGCGTCACTCATGCGAAGTGGTCTTTCGAAATTTCGGCGAATTGGCCATTCAAGAATGCCATTAGCCGACGGAATCATGATCCCATGACCGAGTCAGTTTCCGCCCGGACCCCGCTCTCGCCGACGTCGCGCAGCACCGTCACCCGCTACCCGGGTCGCGCCGCCACCGATCGCGCCGTGCTGGACGCGATTCTCGACGCGGCCCTGATCTGCCATGTCGGTGTGCTGTTGCACGGTTCCCCGGTGGTGGTACCGACCACCTACGGCCGTGACGGCGACACCCTCTACCTGCACGGTTCCACCGGTGCCGGGAATCTGCGGGCCGCGATGACCGGTGATGTCTCGGTGGCGGTGACCCTGCTCGACGGTGTCGTGTATGCCCGGTCGGCCATGCACTTCTCGATGAACTATCGGTCGGCGGTCATTCATGGGCGGCCTGTCGAGGTCACCGATCACGAGGAGCGGCTGCATGCGCTACGGGCCGTCGTCGAGCATGCGGCGCCCGGGGCGTGGGAGACCGTGCGGCCGCCGACGAAGAAGGAACTCGCGGCGACCCGGGTGCTGGCCCTGGACCTGACCGAGGCGTCGGTGAAGACTCGGACCGGTGATTCGGGCGACGACCCGGAGGATCTGGGCAGTGATGTGTGGGCCGGTGTGCTGCCGGTGCACACCCTTTTCGGTACCCCTGCCCCGAATGCGGATTTGAAGCCGGGTGTCGATGTGCCCGATTACGTCCGTGCCCGCGTAGCGGGGGATCGAATTCCCGTGTAGGACAGGGAGACGGGGGAGGCTCGGTGCTATACGATCCTTGCAATCGCGCTGTCGAGGCGGTTCTCGATGGGCGGGTCGTGGCGGGGGAAGAGCCGGGTGCCGTGTGACGCAACGGTGATTCGACCTGTCCGATATATGGCAGAGAGAACAGCGGGGGAGCTCCGCGGCGCGAAGGAGGTGACGGGGTGCCGTATGCCGTATTGGGCCTGATCACCCTGGTCCTGTGGGTCTACTGTCTGATCGATGTGATCATGAGCCCGGAATCGGAGATCCGACAGCTGCCGAAGGGCCTGTGGCTGCTGATCGTGATCCTGCTCCCCACCGTGGGCGCGATCCTCTGGCTCCTGATCGGCCGCCCGACCACGACCAGACCCCGCCCGACAACCACGCCCTACCCGGAATACGACCGCCCCGGCCGCTACATCGCCCAAAACCCGGAAGACGACGAGGCCTTCCTCCGCCGCCTCCGCGAACGCGCGGAGGAACAACGCCGCGAGGCCCGCCGCCAGGAACAAGCCCGCCAAGCCGAACTCGACCGCCGCCGAGAGGCGGGGGAACTGTAGCCGCGGAAGTTCTGATGCCCCGTATCCCCGGCCTTAGGGGGCCGGGGATACGGGGAACGAGATTGCGGCCCGCCGGAATGGTATTGCGGCCTGCGGAATTGGGGTCGCGGGCCTGCGGGAATGAGGTCGCGGCCTGCGGGAATGAGGTTGTGGCCCGTGGGAATGAGGTCGCGGTCTGCGGGAATGAGGTTGTGGCCTGTGGGAATGAGGTTGTGGCTTGCGGGATTGGGGTCGCGGCTTGCGGGATTGGGATTGTGGCCTGTGGGAATGAGGTTGTGGCTTGCGGGATTGGGGTCGCGGCCTGCGGGATTGGGATTGTGGCCTGTGGGAATGAGATTGCGGCCCGCAGGAATGAGATCGCGGGCCCACGGGAATAGGGTTTGCGGTCTGGGGGAGTGAGGTCCGATTCCCTGTCTGCCCGGCCCCCCAGGGCCGGGCAGACAGGGGAGATGTGGGTTACCAAGGGGTGGTGGGTAATTCGAGGGTAGTGAGGGTGGTGGTGGCGAGGTCTTTCAGGGCCTTGGGGGAGTGGATGCGGGTGGGGTCGAGGGTGGTCAAGGCGAGGGTGTAGGTGTGGGAGATTCGGGAGAGGTAGGCGGAGAGGTGGGTGCGGGGGAGGTGGGTGGGGGATAGGCCGGGGTGGATGGCTCGGGCGGCTACGCCGGTGCAGCGGTGGGGACCCAGGCGGGATAGGGAGTTGGGGAGGGGGCCGATGTTGGAGCACAGGATGTCTCGTTCGCCTGCGCCGCGGGAGAGGGTGTAGGACAGGCGGTCGGGGAGGACCTGGAGGAGTTCCTCGGGCAGGGCGCCGGGGCTGGACATGCGGTGTTCGTAGGCGGCGCGGCACTTTTCGCGCAAGGTCGCGGGTGTGTCCGCGCGGGTGACGGTGACCTCCGTCATGGCCATGTCGTTGTCCACGTGGGGTTCGTCCCTGGTGTCGACCGGCAGGCTTGCGGAGATGGTCGGCTCCGGAAAGCCGCTGTCCCACAGCATCTTCGCCACCACGTACACGAACAAACTATTGGCTGTGCCGCCCCGTGCTGCCGCGGTGAGTTCCCAATCGGCGGCCGGAATCTGCAGCACCGCGCTGTGGGTCGCCGCCTCGGTACCGGCGACTCTGGGAGCAGGGGCTTCGGGGCGTGAGGGAATGCCGCGGCGCAACGCCCGCGCGGTACCGTTCAGCACGACAGACCATTGCCGCCGAGCATCCGCCCAATCCGACTGCACCGCAGCATGTTCCGTCACCGCAGTACCCGCCAGCGCGTTATCGACGGCGATCACCAGCCCGCGGCCGTCGGCCAGGGCATGCGAACACGTCAGCGACACCACCGAACCGCCGTCGTCCAGCCGCGCCGTCGCCAGCCGCCAGCCCGGCCCGAATTCTGGATCCAGATCGAAACCCTGCGCATCCGCCCACTCCAGCAGCCCGTCCGCCGGTATCGGCCGCTCGGCCACGCGCAGGGGATGGGCGCTGCGGTTGGGTCGCCAGTACGGTCGAGCCCCCGGCACCCGCGGCCGCACGACCCGCCGCCCCAACGGCCCCACCCGAAGTGCCCCATGCACCTCCCGCAACAACTCGATATCCACCCGCCCGGTGGTCCGCCACAGCCCCTGCAGCGCAATCGGCGTCCCCATCCCCCGATGCGTCCGCAAGAAGATCTCATCGACGACCGTCAGCCTGCCCATGAGATCAGTATCGGCACTCCCGACGGCGGGGCTGGTCAGGCGGGTCGGCCGTGGCGGCCTTCGCCCGCCGCGAAGCGCTGGGCACCGGCCAGCGCGCCCTCGGCGTCGGACAAGGCGGTGAGGCCGTGGCGGAACTCGTTGCGGATCGCGGGTTCCTCCTCCAGGCCCCACTGCTCGAGTGCGGACAGGCGATCCGAGCGCAGGCAGGTCTGTGGGAGGGAGGCCAGTTCGGCGGCGAGTTCCTCTGCCGCACGGCGGGATTCGCCCGGCGGGACGACTCGGTTCACCAGACCCATCTGCAGTGCCTCGGGAGCCCCGACCGCGCGGCCGGTGAGGATCATGTCCAGCGCCCGGCCCGCGCCGACGATGCGCGGCAGCCGGACCGTGCCGCCGTCGATGAGCGGCACACCCCAGCGTCGGCAGAACACGCCGAAGGTGCTGTCCTGTTCGGCGACCCGCAGGTCGCACCACAGCGCCAACTCGAGCCCACCGGCCACGGCATATCCGGAGACCGCCGCGATCACCGGCTTGGACAACTGCATGCGGGTCGGGCCCATGGGGCCGTCACCATCCTCGGCGACGCGGTTGGTCCGTTCGGTACCAAGCGATTTCAGGTCCGCGCCGGCGCAGAAGGTGCCGCCCGCACCCCACAGCACCGCCACCGCCGCCTCGGGTTCGGCATCGAACTCTCGGAACGCGTCGGCCAATGCCGCCGCCGTCGGTCCGTCCACGGCATTGCGCGCACGCGGCCGGTCCAGGATCACGGTGAACACCGGGCCGTTGCGCTCGATTCGTACGCTCATGACGTCACCTCGCTGGCGCTCGACGCCGCCGTGCGCGTAGGCGCACTGTGTTGTTTGTTCGCTCGCTCATGGGGCCTTGCCTCACTGTCGTCTCGGGTGGGTCGACCATACGCCGTAAACCCACCCTTGCGTCAAGAAGTGAATTAATGGTTCACTTCTTGCATGGCCTACCGCAGAACCCCGGCAGTCCAGGCCCGACTCGATGCGCAGGCGGGCGCGATCACGCACGCCGCAATGAAGGTGCTGTCTCGCGACGGGTTCTCCGGATTGTCCATGGCCGCGGTGGCGGCCGAGGCCGGCGTGGCCACCGGCACGGTGTACAAGAACTTCAGCGGTAAGGCCGAATTGGTGACGGCGGTGTTCCGCGAAGTCGTCAGCCGGGAAGTGGCGGCCGTCGCGGCGGCCGGGGCCGAGGGCACCATCGTCGAGCGGGTCACCGCCGCGGTGGAGACCTTCGCCGGTCGCGCGCTGAAGAATCCGAAGCTGGCCTATGTGCTGCTGGCCGAGCCGGTCGATGCCGCCGTCGACACCGAGCGGTTGCGGTTCCGCCGTGCCTTTGCCGAAACCTTCGAGACCGCGATCGCCGACGGTGTCGCGAATGGCCAACTGCCACCGCAGAATCCACGCACCAGCGCCACCGCCCTGGTCGGCGCCATCGGTGAGGTCCTGGTCGGACCGCTGGCCGAGGCGCTGCAGAGCGAATCGGTGGTGCCCGAGCTCGTCGCCTTCACCCTGCGCGCCCTGGGGCTGCACGAATAGGAGTGTCCCGCATGCCCACCCATGAAGTATTCAATCAGGTTCCGGACATCGTTCCGTTCGACTTCTCCCGCAATCCGGCGCTGATCGAGGCGCTGCACCGCGAGGGGGCGGGCTGGGCGGAGGCCGAGGTGCGCGAATTGGGTGCACTCGCGGGCGGCGCCGAGGCGCAGGAATGGGGCCGGCTGGCCAACGAGTACCCGCCCGTGCTGCACACCCACGACCGGTACGGGCACCGCATCGATGAGGTCGAGTTCCACCCGTATTGGCACAAGCTGATGGAAGTCGCGATCGCGCACGGACTGCACGGCAGCCCCTGGTCCGACGATCGTCCCGGCGCGCATGTCGCCCGCGCTGCCAAGTTCTACACCTGGGGCATCGCGGACGCCGGGCATATGTGCCCGATCTCCATGACCTATGCGGTGATTCCGGCGCTGCGTCACAACCGTGAGCTCTCGGCGAAGTACGAACCGCTGTTGACCTCTCGCACTTACGATTTCGGGCTCCGCGAACCGTCGGCCAAGGCGGGCCTGATCGCGGGCATGTCCATGACGGAGAAGCAGGGTGGTTCGGATGTGCGGGCCAACACCACCACCGCCACACCGCACTCCGATGGCAGCTACCGCATCGTCGGGCACAAGTGGTTCACGTCGGCGCCCATGTCGGATATGTTCCTGACTCTCGCCCAGGCACCCGGCGGCCTGTCCTGTTTCCTGCTGCCGCGGGTGCTGCCCGACGGGACGCTCAATGCCCTACGGCTGCAACGGCTCAAGGACAAGCTGGGCAACAAGTCCAATGCGTCGTCGGAGATCGAGTACGAGAACGCCGTCGGCTGGCTGGTCGGCCAGGAGGGCGCGGGCGTGAAGACCATCATCGAGATGGTGAACATGACCCGGCTCGACTGTGTGATCGGTTCGGCCACCGGGATGCGCGCCGGTGTGGTGTTCGCGACGCATCACGCGCGGCATCGGGAAGCCTTCGGCGCCAAGCTGATCGACCAGCCGGCCATGCGCAATGTGCTTGCCGACCTGGTGATCGAATCCGATGCCGCGACCACCGTGATGATGCGGCTCGCCGGGGCCACCGATCGCGCCTCGAGCGATCCCGCCGAAGCCGCGCTGCGCCGGATCGCGCTGGCCGTCACCAAATATTGGGTATGCAAGCGGGCGCCGGCCCATGCCGCCGAGGCGCTGGAATGTCTGGGCGGCAACGGGTATGTCGAGGATTCCGGCATGCCACGGCTGTATCGGGAGGCTCCGCTGATGTCGATCTGGGAGGGATCGGGCAATGTGGCCGCGCTGGATGCTTTGCGCGCCATGGGCCGCCAGCCCGAGACGGTGGAGGCGTACTTCAATGAGGTGTCGCTGGCACGCGGGGCCAATCGTCATCTCGACGATGCGATCGATCGAATCGGCAAGGAGCTCACCGATCTCGGCGAGATCGAATACCGGGCCCGTCGCGTGGTCGAGCTGATGGCTCTGGTGCTGCAGGGGGCGCAGCTGGTTCGCCATGGACACGCCGCGGTGGCGGATGCGTTCTGCGCCAGTCGGTTCGGCGGTGACTGGGGTATCGCGTTCGGGACGCTGCCCACCGGCGTGGACACCACTGCCATTCTGGAGCGCGCCTACGTCTGACCGGGTGGCCGCCCCGTGCTTGAAGGGGGAGTAGCTGCACGGGGCGGCCGAGGTCGCCTACTGCTTCACGAGCGTGGCGACCTGGATATGGGGCCAGTCGACCGGTTTCGCCGGATCGGGGCCTGCGGGGAAGCGCAGAATCGACCGCTGGCTGTACTGCAACTGCAGGGTCTCGCTGCCGTCCGCGAGGCGCAGCGTCTCCACCCAGAAGGTGGACGACAGGGCGGTCGCGTCGGCATTGGTGGTGATGAAACCGACGTTGCGGATGCCGCCGGTTCCGGCGCGGACCTCCAGGGTCGTGGTGTGGACGACCGTCTTCTCCTTGAGGGCGTCGGTGAGGACCACCGACGGGTCGCGCAAAGCCTGCTCCGGGACGCCGGGTGGGAGCTGGGTGCCGGGTGGCGGGAAATGACCGTCACCGAAGGTGAATCCGGCGGGGGTGGAGTCCAGCGGCGGGATGTCGGGTGCGCCGCAGGCTCCCGGCACCGGAGTGCCCTGGGCCAGCACGGTGTTCCCGTGCGGGATGCTGGCCATGCGCACCAGTGTTTCGCCGCTGGGTGGGGCGGTGGTGGGCGGGATGAAAAGCCACATCCCGTTCTCCACGTGCAATGCCTCGTTGGTGTGTGCGTCGCAGATCTGCTGGAGGTAATGCAGGCCGCGGAAGACGATATCGTCCTGGTCGTTTCCGCGGTTGGGAATGGGCGCACCGATTTCGGTGAAGGTCAAAATCTCGCGAGTGGCGTTGGTCTTGACACGAAATGGCTTGCCGCCCTGACGATCCGGAAGTTCCGCCACACTGAACCCGGCTCCCATCCAGGTTCCGGGCAGATTCTGCAGCGGCCCGAGGTCGGCGGTCGAAATGAATGCCGGTGCGGCCGCGCGAACGCGAACGGTCATGGTGTCCCCCGTGTGCAATTTCCTCCTGAGACCAGGATGTCAGGTGAAGGCAGCGGGAACACGCCCCCAATTCCGGGCCCAGAGATCCCACCTTCGGGGTCAGGGGGTGGTGGTGAGGGCGAGGCCGATGAGGGTGATGGCCTTCAAAAGCTCGAGGGCGATGTACCAGTAGTGGGCGGTGGAGCGGGGACTTTCTTCGCCTGCCAGGACGCGGTTCGAGCGACGGGTGAGGGGTGGGCGGACGACGAGGATCTGCACGGCCAAGAGGACGGCCGCGATGATCAGCCAGGTCCAGGTGGCGCCGGATACGCCGACTGTCGCGGCCGAGACGAGAAGTACGGCAGCCAGGGCGGATTCGACGGTATTCAGGGCGCGGAAAACCAGGCGGCCGATGCCCAGGCCGAGGGCGAGGGTGATACCGGGGGCCCGGAACTTCAGCGGCGCCTCCAGGAAGGAGATCGCCAGCACCATACCCAGCCACAGCATCGGCAGGAACCACAGCAGATGTTGTGCAACCGAGGTCATGATCGCGACGGTACCCGGGTCAGCGATGGGAGCGGTACCAGCGGATCAGGGCGTCGGTGGACGAATCCGACTGGGGGGCAGGGTCTTCGGCGGAGGCGAGCAGGGGTTCGAGTTCGAGGGCCTGCTGTTTGCCGAGTTCCACACCCCACTGGTCGAAGCTGTCGATGCCCCAGATGGTGCCCTCCACGAAGACCTGATGTTCGTAGAGCGCGATCAGCTGGCCGACCACCGAGGGGGTCAGCTGCTGCGCGAGAATCGTTGTGCTGGGGCGGTTTCCGGGCATGACCTTGTGGGGGACCAGCTTCGGGTCGGTGCCCTCGGCGGCGATCTCGTCGGCGGACTTGCCGAAGGCGAGCACCTTCGTCTGGGCGAACAGGTTGCTCATCAGGATGTCGTGCATGCTGCCCGTGCCGTCGCGTGTGGGGAGATCGTCGGTGGGGCGGGCAAATCCGATGAAATCGGCCGGAATCAGGCGGGTGCCCTGATGCAGCAGCTGATAGAACGCGTGCTGGCCGTTGGTGCCCGGCTCACCCCAGAAGATTTCGCCGGTGGAGGTGGTGACCGGGGTGCCGTCGGCGCGTACCGATTTGCCGTTGGACTCCATCGTCAACTGCTGCAGGTAGGCGGGGAAGCGGGCCAAATCGTTCGAATACGGCAGCACCACACGCGATTCCGCGCCGAAGAAGTTCGAATACCAGACGCCGAGCATGCCGAGCAGCACCGGCGCGTTGGCCGCCAGCGGGGCGGTCCGGAAATGTTCGTCCACGGCGTGCATACCGGCCAGGAATTCGGCGAAACGCTCCTTGCCGATCGTTGCCATCACCGACAGGCCGATGGCGGAATCGACCGAATAGCGGCCGCCGACCCAGTCCCAGAAGCCGAACATGTTGGCCGTGTCGATACCGAAGGCCGAGACGCGCTCGGTGTTGGTGGACACCGCCACGAAATGCTTGGCGACCGCGTCCTCGCCGAGGGCGGCCACCAGCCAGCGCCGGGCGGCGGTCGCGTTGGTCAGCGTCTCCAGCGTCGAAAACGTCTTGGACGCAACGATGAACAGCGTGGTCGCCGGGTTCAGGTCGGCGAGCTTCGCGGTCAGGTCCGCGGGGTCGATATTGGAGACGAAGCGGGCGGA
Organism: Nocardia transvalensis; assembly: GCF_015477765.1. Taxonomy (GTDB): domain Bacteria; phylum Actinomycetota; class Actinomycetes; order Mycobacteriales; family Mycobacteriaceae; genus Nocardia; species Nocardia transvalensis_A. The sequence goes on from NZ_JADLQQ010000006.1 coordinate 188,588, forward strand.
GATTCCCGCGTCGGCGTAGTGCCGCAGCGCTTGATGCACCATCACCGGGCCCAGATCGGAGCCGCCGATTCCGATGTTGACCACCGTGCTGATGCGCTCGCCGGTGGCGCCGCGCCACCGGCCCGAGCGCAGCGCATCGGTGAACTCGCCCATGCGGCGCAGGACGTCGTGCACCTGCGCGCCCGCATCGGCGCCGTCGATGGTCATCGACGTCCCGGCGGGCAGGCGCAGGGCCACGTGGCCGACCGCGCGGTCCTCGGAGGTGTTGATGTGCTCGCCGCCGAACATGGCGTCGCGGCGCTCGGGCACCCGCGCCGCCTCGGCCAGCTGGACCAGCAGATCGAGGGTCTCCCGGGTCACGCGATGCTTGCTGTAGTCGATGTGCAGATCCGCGACCCGGACGGTCAGCTCCCGCCCGCGCTCCGGATCGTCGGCAAAGAACTCACGAAGATGCCGTTCGGCCACGGCCGAATAGTGATCGTGCAGTTTCCGCCAGGCCGCCGTCGCGGTGATGTCGCTGCTCACGTACGCCGAGATTACAGCTCACCAAGCCCCCGCGCAGGTATGGCGGTGATGTCGCTGGCTGGGCGGTTGGCCGAGATTACAGCTCGCCAAGCTCTCGTGCAGGTATGGCGGTGATGTCGCTGGCTGGGCGGTTGGCCGAGATTACAGCTCGCCAAGCTCTCGTGCAGGTATGGCGGTGATGTCGCTGGCTGGGCGGTTGGCCGAGATTACAGCTCACCAAGCCCCCGCGCAGGTAACCATCGACTTCGTCACCCTGCGCGCAGCGACCTCGCCACTCGGCGTCCGGGTTCTGTTCACCCGTCGCGCATCCCTTCGTCGCCGGCTGATGGGGAGGGCGGTGACTGACAGTTCGTCGATGGCTGGGGCGATGGGTGACAGTTCGTCGCTGGGCCGCGCGATGCGGGGTCGTGGGGGGACGTGCGGGCCTACGCTGGGGGCATGGTGTCCGAAAGTGAACTTCTCGCATCCGTTCCTACTCAGCTCTGGATCGGCGGGCCGGTCGATGCCACCGGGGGTGGCACCTTTCCGGTCGAGAACCCGGCCAGCGGGGAGGTGCTCACGCGGGTCGCCGACGCTACGCCGGAGGATGCCGTGCGGGCGCTGGACGCCGCGGTCGCGGTGCAGGACCAGTGGGCCGCCAAGCCTGCGCGCGAGCGGGGGGAGATTCTGCGGACGGTGTACGAGCGCATCATCGAGCGCACCGAGGACTTCGCGTTGCTGATGACCCTGGAGATGGGTAAGGCGCTGCCGGAGAGCCGCAACGAGGTGCGCTACGGCGCCGAATTCTTCCGCTGGTTCAGTGAGGAGGCCGTCCGCATCCACGGCCGCTACCAGACCGCGCCCACGGGCGTCGGGCGGATCGTGGTCCACAAGCAGCCGGTCGGTCCCTGCCTGGCGATCACGCCGTGGAACTTCCCGCTGGCCATGGGCACCCGCAAGATCGGCCCGGCGCTGGCCGCAGGGTGCACCATGATCGTCAAACCGGCCTCGGCCACGCCGCTGACCATGCTGCTGCTGGCCAAGCTGTGCAGCGAGGCCGGACTGCCCGACGGGGTGCTGTCGGTGATCACCAGTAGCCGTTCGGGCGCCGTCACCGAACCGCTGATCAACGATTCGCGCCTGCGCAAGCTCACCTTCACCGGATCCACCGGGGTCGGCAAGAAGCTGGTGGAGAAGTCGGCCGGCACCCTGCTGCGCACCTCGATGGAACTCGGCGGCAATGCCCCGTTCGTGGTGTTCGAGGACGCCGACGTCGATGCCGCGGTCTCCGGTGCCATGCTGGCCAAGCTGCGCAACGGCGGCGAGGCCTGCACCGCCGCCAACCGGTTCCATGTGCACAACTCGGTGCGCGAGGAGTTCACCGAGAAGTTCGTGGCCGCCGTGCAGAAGGTGAAGCTGGGGCCGGGCACCGACCCGGAGACCACCCTCGGCCCACTGATCAACGAGGACCAGCTCGACACCGTCACCGAACTGGTCGACGACGCCGTCGCCAAGGGCGCTCAGGTCCGCGTCGGCGGCAAGTCCCCCGGCGGCCCCGGCTACTACTACCCGGCCACGATCCTGTCGGACGTGCCCCCGCAGGCCCGCATTCTGCGCGAAGAGGTGTTCGGCCCGGTCGCCCCCATCATCGGCTTCGACACCGAGGAAGAGGGCCTGGCCGCCGCCAACGACACCGAATTCGGCTTGGTCTCATACGTTTACACCCAGAACCTGGACCGCGCCCTGCGCATCGCCGAGGGCCTGGAAAGCGGCATGGTGGGCGTCAACCGCGGCGTCATCTCCGATCCGGCCGCCCCCTTCGGCGGTGTCAAGGAGTCCGGTTTCGGCCGCGAGGGCGGCTTCGAGGGCATCGACGAGTACTTGTCGACGAAATACATCGCGCTGCCGTAACCCCGAGCGTGGTGGGCCCGGTTCCCGGGCCCACCACCGTGCCATCAGTCGCTCACTGTCGCGGCGCCCCTCAACTCAGTTCCTCCAGCCTTGCGTCCACAGCTTCGTCGGAGGCCAGCCGTACCCCGGACTGTGCGGCCAGTTCGGCAAGGGTGATCTGGGTCCGAATGAGTTCTCGGGTGTTCAGGTACAGCGCTTCGTTGAACCCGTTCTCGACGTCGCGCACTTTGGTTTCGAGCGCGGTGACTCGGCGGTCAAGAGTGGCCATCAATCTCCCCCAATCATGTTGTGGCCCCCGAGGACTGGGCCCCTGCGAACGTCCCGCCAGAGTACCCACGACCACCGACAGGATCGATCCGAGCGCGTGTCGCCACGCCCGGATACAAACGGCCGCCCCGGGGTGACATCACCCGGGACGGCCCGAGGTCGCGGTGCTCGCCGGAACGCCGCGTGGTCCGGTGGTTCGGTCAGTGGCCCAGGCGGCCGCGACCGAGGCGGAGCAGGAGCATGGCCAGGGTGTGGCCCTCCTGGCCGAGCTCGCTGAAACGCTCCAGCACCTTCATCTCGCGGGAGTGCACCAGGCGGGGGCCGCCGTTGGCCATCCGGGTGCGGCCGATGATCCGCGAAATCTCGGTGCGCCGCTTGATCGCGGCGAGGATCTCCGCGTCGAGCCGGTCGATTTCCTTGCGGAGCTTCTCGATCTCCGCCTCGTTGCTGGGCAGCGCGGAATCGGACCCGGTCGCGGTCGTGGAGGTGCTCATGCCTCCACCTCCCCGGCGCTCGGTTCCGGCATGACCACCAAGGTGGCTGCGTCGATTGCTCGCTCGCTGCGCTCGCTCATATATCTCTCCTCGTGTCAGAACGTCGATCGGCAGGCGGCCCCGACCCGTTACCGATCGGTTCTTTCACCGTGAATCAGACCCGGCAGGCCGTTCATCGTCCCCCCGGACAAGTGTGCGCTCAGGTGCAGAGTCGGTGACCACGATAGCCAGTGGTCGACCGGACAGCAGAGGTCGCGTGAGCGCTGGTCATGTGGCCAGTCTGCCACGGGGGGTAAGCGAAGCAAAACAGTTTCAGTTGAGAGACCGCTGAGAATGCGATGGGACTACATCCGTGTCGGTCCCCGCCGGTAGCGTGGATGGGCGATGGATACGACGGTGGCTGACAGGGCGCGGAGCGGGCGCGCGGACAAGGGTCGAGACGACAAGGCCGAGGCAGCCGAACGCCTCCTGGAGGGGCTGAACCCGCAGCAGCGGGCGGCGGTCCTGCACACGGGTTCGCCGCTGCTGATCGTGGCCGGTGCGGGGTCGGGTAAGACGGCGGTGCTGACCCGCCGCATCGCCTACCTGCTGGCCGCCCGCGGCGTGACGCCCGGTCAGATCCTGGCCATCACGTTCACCAACAAGGCCGCCGCCGAGATGCGCGAGCGCGTGGCGGGTCTGGTCGGCCCGCGCGCCGCCAGCATGTGGGTGTCGACCTTCCATTCCAGCTGTGTGCGCATTCTGCGCACCCAGGCCGCCCTGCTGCCCGGCCTGAACTCGAACTTCTCCATCTACGACGCCGACGATTCGCGCCGCCTGCTCGCGATGATCGTGCGCGATCTGGACCTGGACGCGAAGAAGTACTCCCCGCGCCTGCTGGCCACCGCCATCTCCAATCTGAAGAACGAACTCATCGACCCCGAGTCCGCGGCCGCCGACGCGGAATCCGACGAGAGTGAGCTGCCCCGCATCGTCGCCGACGTCTACCGTGAGTATCAGCGTCGCCTGCGCGCGGCCAATGCCCTGGACTTCGACGATCTGATCGGCGAGACGGTGGCGTTGCTGCAGAACCACCCGCAGGTGGCCGAGTACTACCGGCGCCGGTTCCGGCATGTGCTGGTCGACGAGTACCAGGACACCAACCACGCGCAGTATGTGCTGGTCCGGGAGTTGGTCGGGCACCATGCGGCGCTCGATGACGCCGACGCCGGGGCCGCGGCGGCCGATCCCGACTTCACCCCGCGCGGGGAGTCGGTGCCGCCCAGCGAGTTGTGCGTGGTGGGTGATGCCGATCAGTCCATCTATGCCTTCCGCGGTGCCACCATTCGCAATATCGAGGAGTTCGAGCGCGACTTCCCGGATGCGGAAATCATTCTGCTGGAACAGAATTACCGGTCCACCCAGCACATTCTGTCCGCCGCGAACGCGCTGATCTCCCGCAACGAGGGTCGGCGGGAGAAGAAGCTGTGGACCGACGCGGGCGAGGGCGACCTGATCGTCGGCTACGTCGCCGACAACGAGCACGACGAGGCCTCGTTCGTGGCCCGGGAGATCGATCGGCTGGTCGACCAGGGCGAGTGCAATTACGGCGATGTGGCGGTGTTCTACCGCACCAACAACAACTCCCGGGCGCTGGAGGAGATCTTCATCCGGATGGGGCTGCCGTACAAGGTGGTCGGCGGCGTCCGTTTCTACGAGCGCAAGGAGGTTCGCGATATCGTCGCCTACCTGCGCGTGCTGGAGAATCCCGACGATGCTGTGAGTTTGCGGCGCATCCTCAACACCCCGCGCCGGGGGATCGGGGATCGCGCCGAGGCGTGTGTGGCGGTGCACGCCGAGCAGCGGGGGATCGGTTTCGCGCAGGCGCTGCGGGATGCCGCGGACGGCAAGGTTGCCCTGCTGAACACGCGTGCGCAGCGGGCGATCGCGGGTTTCATGGATCTGCTGGACGAGATCCGGGCCGCGGGCACTCAGGAGGATATGGAGTTCCCGGACGTCGGCAATGTGGTCGAGGCGGTGCTGGACAAGACCGGCTATCGCGCCGAGCTGGAGGCATCCGACGATCCGCAGGACGGCGCGCGTTTGGACAACCTCAACGAATTGGTCAGCGTCGCACGGGAATTCAGTTCCGAGGCGCGCAACAATGTGGAGGCGGCCCGGGCGGAGGGTCTGTTGCCCGAGGCCGCGGAGGGGGAGCCGGAGCCCGGTTCGCTGGCGGCCTTCCTCGAGCGGGTGTCGCTGGTCGCCGACACCGACCAGATTCCCGACGAGGGCGCCGGGGTGGTCACCCTGATGACCTTGCACACCGCCAAGGGGCTGGAGTTTCCGGTCGTGTTCGTCACGGGCTGGGAGGACGGCCAGTTCCCGCATATGCGTGCCCTCGGTGACCCGGCCGAATTGGCCGAGGAGCGCCGCCTCGCGTATGTGGGGATCACCCGCGCCCGGCGCCGGTTGTATCTGACCCGCGCGGTGGTGCGTTCCGGCTGGGGCCAGCCGGTGTCGAATCCGGAATCCCGCTTCCTGCAGGAGATTCCGGGCCATCTGATCGACTGGCAGCGCCTGGAACCGGCCAATACGCAGACCGGCCGGGGTTTCCGCCGCCGCGGCGACGACGACGGCCTGGAACGCGACTGGACCCGCGGCGACGGCTGGTCCCAGCGCCCGGGCCTGCGCGACGGCGGCCCGAAACGCCCCGCCCCGAGCAGCACGGGCAAACGCAACAACACCAATCTGGTCCTGGCCGTAGGCGACCGAGTAAGCGACGACAAATACGGCCTGGGCCGAGTGATCGCCGCCGAGGGCTTCGGCTCCCTGGCCACAGTCACCATCGATTTCGGCACGGCCGGAAAGATCCGCCTGATCCCCCAATACAGCCGCACCTTGGTAAAGCTGTAGACCCCGTCCTTGCGGCCCCAGGGGCCGCAAGGACGGGGAATGAACTTGCCCTGTGGCAGGACGGGGAACGAGGGGCCTGCTGCCGGGCGGGGATTGGGGCGCCTGCTGTAGGGGTGAGGACGGGGTCGGGTTCACCATGTGTTCGGGTGGACTGAGCACCGTGTTGCCGGTGGGGTTTGGGGACTGTCACACGCGGCTGGGTCGGTGCCACCACATACCCCGTCCCGGCGCCCCCTAGGGCGCCGGGGCGGGGTTCTCGCGAGTTTCCGCGAAAGGCGATTGGAAGTGGCGAGGGCGATGATGTGTGGACGCAGCGGAGTGCGGGATAGGGGTTGTCGTGACTGGGGCGCTGGTTGTGCGCACGGCGTCGGTCGAGGACGTCGGGGTGTTGTGTTCGATGATCGAGGACTTCAATCGGGGGGAAGGGATTGCGTGGGCGCGGGCGGCCGGGGAGGACGCGCTGCGGGCGCTCATCTCGGATGTCGAGTTGGGTGTGGTGGGGCTGTTGAGCGAATCGGATTCGGTGGTCGGGTATTTCGTGGTGACTTGGGGTTTCGATTTGGAGTGGAACGGGCGTGACGCGTACTTGACCGAGCTGTATCTCGTTTCCGGCGTTCGGGGGCGCGGGCTGGGGCGGGTGGCGCTGGGGTGTGTGGAGGAGACTGCGCGGCGGCATGGGGCGCGGGCGCTGCACTTGATGGTGCGGCCGGAAAATGTTGCGGCTGTGCGGCTTTATGAGCGGGCGGGGTATATGGCTCCGCCGCGGACGTTTTTGTCGAAGCCGCTCTAGCGGTCAGTCGCGTTCGGGGCCCAGGGAGATGCCGCGGGAGGCGAGCCAGGGGAGGGGGTCGATCTTGTCGTGGCCGTTGCGCCAGACCTCGAAGTGGCAGTGGGGGCCGGTGGAGAAGCCGCGGTTGCCGACCGTGGCGATCTGGTCGCCGGCCATCACGCGCTCGCCTACGGAGACGGTGGCGGTGTCGATGTGGCCGTAGACGGTGATGGTGCCGTCGTCGTGCTGCAGGCGCACCCACATGCCGAAGCCGGAGGCGGGGCCCGCGTCGAGAACCGTGCCGTCCTCGACGGCGTAGATGGGGGTGCCGATCGGCGCGGCGACATCGACGCCGAGATGCTGGACGCCCCAGCGACTTCCGAAGCCGGAGGTGAAGGTGCCGTTGGCGAATTTCACGAACAGCGGCCGCAGCTTGGCGGCCTCCTGGGCGGCCAGCTCCTCGGCGAATTTCTGGCCGTGCTGCAGGATGTCCTGGAACTGGCTCACATCGGCGACGGGCGCGACATTGAGCACCTGCGGGGTCTGGGAACCGGCGGTATCGGTGCTGACCGCCGCCTGGGCCGCGATCTCGTGAACCTGTCCGGCGGCCTCGTAGTCGGCAGTGTTCGCATGCTGCTGACCGTTGGACTCCATCCCGGCCTGCCCCGCGGCGACGACGGCGCCGGCGGCGACGGCCACGACGGCCGCGCGGCCCTTGAGCGCGGCGGGCGGCGCGGGCATCCGGTGCGCCCCCGAACGGCGGGCGCCGAGGCGATTGGAACGTCCGGCGACACCGTCGGTCCGGGAAGTGCTGCGCGGCCAGGCGCCGCCGAGTCGGGCGATATCGAACGGTTCGGGGTCGTCAGCCGGAGAGTCGTAGTCGTCGTGCTGGTCGAGGGGCTCGTCGTGGGAATCCCACGCGTTCCATCCGCCGGTATCGGAAGGCGATGCGGCCCAGGGGTCTTCGGTCGGCTCGGGTGTCCAGGACGGCTGGGCGTTCCACTCGTCGACCGGCTCCGGACGTTGCCAGGCGTCGAAATGAGGAGACCCCGCCTCGCCGAAATACGAAGGGTTGCCGAAGGATTCGCCATCGGGACGATATCTCCCGGCCGACTGACCGTGCTGAAGAAAGCTGCTGGTCATCGGCGGAGTTCCGGATGCGGGAGGAGCTGTGCGGCGGTCGACAAGTCGCCTGCGGAGCGGCTCTCTACCTGCGGAGCGCTGTGCTGCAACAAGCCTGCCGTCCTCCTGTCCCTGACCCGAGTCGTGACCGTGCTGTGACATCGACCGCATCGACGGTAACGAAACGATTGCAGGTCGGCAAGCGCTGCGGTCGTTCTGTCCAAACATGTGAGATTGATCACGGTAACAGCGCGGAATGAGAGATTGTGCTCCGGGTAACCCGCACGTCCGGATCTACGACTCGGCGTCGTAGCGGTGTGCGCACTCTCACCTCTGCGCCGCTCATCCCGCGCCGGGCCGGCAAGCTACTCGCGAGTAGGCTTGGCCTGGGGTTTTGCGGACGCGGATGCGGTCCCGTGACCTGCGCCACTTAGGCTGTATGCGGCTGATTTCGCGTCCATGTGACTGATTAGAGTCCGACCCGACCCGCCTCCGACGACGGGCCGCCAACAAAGTCGTTGTCACAACAACGCAGACGAGACGGTGAGTACATGGATCTCTTCGAATATCAGGCGAAGGAGCTCTTCGTGAAGCACGGAGTGCCTTCGTCGGAAGGCCGGGTCACGGACTCGGCCGAGGATGCCCGTGCGATCGCGGCCGAGATCGGCAAGCCCGTGATGATCAAGGCCCAGGTCAAGACCGGCGGCCGCGGTAAGGCCGGTGGCGTGAAGTACGCCGCGACTCCCGATGACGCCTTCACCCACGCGTCGAACATTCTGGGCCTGGACATCAAGGGTCACGTCACCAAGAAGATCCTGGTCGCCGAGGCCAAGGACATCGCCTCGGAGTACTACATCTCCTTCCTGCTGGACCGCGCCAACCGGACCTACCTGGCCATGTGCTCGGTCGAGGGCGGTATGGAGATCGAGGAGGTGGCCGCCACCAAGCCGGATCGCCTCGCCAAGGTTCCGGTCGACGCCACCAAGGGTGTGGACATCGCCTTCGCCCGTGAGATCGCCAAGCAGGGCCACCTGCCGGAGGACATTCTCGACGCCGCGGCCGTGACGATTTCGAAGCTGTGGGAGGTGTTCGTCAAGGAGGACGCCACCCTCGTCGAGGTCAACCCGCTGGTGCGCACCCCGGACAACGAGATCCTGGCCCTCGACGGCAAGGTCACCCTGGACGAGAACGCGGACTTCCGCCACCCGGACCACGAGGCGTACCACGACAAGGACGCCACCGATCCGCTGGAGCTCAAGGCCAAGGAGAACGACCTCAACTACGTCAAGCTCGACGGTCAGGTCGGCATCATCGGCAACGGCGCCGGCCTGGTCATGTCGACCCTGGACGTGGTCGCCTACGCCGGTGAGAACCACGGCGGCGTCAAGCCCGCCAACTTCCTCGACATCGGCGGCGGCGCCTCGGCCGAGGTGATGGCCAACGGTCTGGACGTCATCCTGGGCGACTCCCAGGTCAAGAGCGTGTTCGTGAACGTGTTCGGCGGCATCACCGCCTGTGACGCCGTGGCCAACGGCATCGTGAAGGCCCTGGAGATCCTGGGCGATTCGGCGACCAAGCCGCTGGTGGTCCGTCTCGACGGCAACCGCGTCGAGGAGGGTCGCAAGATTCTGGCCGACGCCAACCACCCGCTGGTGACGCTCGCGCAGACAATGGACGAAGGCGCCGACAAGGCCGCCGAACTGGCTGCCGCCAAGTAAGGACGAACGAGAATGTCTATCTTCCTGAACAAGGACTCCAAGGTCATCGTCCAGGGCATCACCGGCGGTGAGGGCACCAAGCACACCGCGCTGATGCTCAAGGCCGGCACTCAGATCGTCGGCGGCGTCAACGCCCGCAAGGCCGGAACCACCGTCTCGCACACCGACAAGGACGGCAACGGGATCGAGCTGCCGGTGTTCGGCACCGTGTCCGAGGCCATCGAGAAGACCGGCGCCGACGTCTCGATCGTGTTCGTGCCGCCGAAGTTCGCCAAGGACGCCATCATCGAGGCGATCGACGCCCAGATCCCGCTGCTGGTGGTCATCACCGAGGGCATCCCGGTGCAGGACACCGCCTATGCGTGGGCCTACAACGTCGAAAAGGGCAACAAGACCCGCATCATCGGTCCCAACTGCCCCGGCATCATCACCCCCGGTGAGTCGCTGGTGGGCATCACCCCGGCCAACATCACCGGCAAGGGCCCGATCGGGCTGGTGTCCAAGTCCGGCACCCTGACCTACCAGATGATGTACGAGCTGCGTGATTTCGGCTTCTCCACCTCGATCGGCATCGGCGGTGACCCGGTCATCGGCACCACTCACATCGATGCCATCGAGGCGTTCGAGAAGGATCCGGAGACCGAGCTGATCGTGATGATCGGCGAGATCGGCGGCGACGCCGAGGAGCGGGCCGCGGCCTATATCAAGGAGAACGTGACCAAGCCGGTCGTCGGCTACGTCGCGGGCTTCACCGCCCCCGAGGGCAAGACGATGGGCCACGCGGGCGCCATCGTGTCCGGTTCGTCGGGCACCGCCCAGGCGAAGAAGGATGCGCTGGAAGCCGCGGGCGTCAAGGTCGGCAAGACCCCGTCGGAGACCGCCGCCCTGGCGCGCGAGATCCTGGAGAAGGCCGCCGTCAACGCCTGACCCCGGCGAAAAGCATGCCGGGGATGTGAATTGTCGGCATGCCGGGGATGTGAATTGCTGGCGTGCCGGGGATGTGAGTTGTCGGCGTGCCGGGGATGTGAATTGTCGGCATGCCTGGGACGAAGAGGAAGGCCGCCTCCGAATGGGAGGCGGCCTTCGCCGTCGTGGGCAGGACGACGGCCATCAGGGCGCTGGGAACAAGTGGCACAACCCCAGCGCGCGCACGAGCGTGCGGAGACGGTCCGAAAGATTCATGGGTTACCTCCCGAGCTCTCGTCTGCATCACGATTCGTGCGTACGCCCGGTTCATCGCGAACTGCACGACCGTGACCGGGACGGCCGAGTGCAGTAGCGTCAAGAGGGCATCCAGCCGTGTAGACGATGAAGGACTCGATAGGAGACGACGCCATGTCCTACCCGACCGGGGGCTCCGGGTACAACGCACCCGCACCGACGCCCTCGTCCGCGCCCAGTTTCGGCCAGCAGCCGGCGAGTGGGGCCGGCGCAGGAACGAGCGCCCCCGAAGCGAGTGGCAAGGGGCTGCCGTTCTTTCTTGCCGTCGGTGTCGCCGCGCTCGGCGTCATCAACTTCCTGCTCGGCTTCACCACGTACGCGAAAACCGAGAGCCGTGACGTCGGCATGGGCATTTCGGTCCCGGAGGAGACCACCAACTTCTTCAAGGCGGGCGGTGTCGCTCCGCTGCTGGTGTTCCTGCTGCTGGGCGGTCTGCTCGCGGGCCTTTCGCTGCTGCCGAAGCAGAACTGGACCGGCGTCGCCGCGGCGGCGAGTGCCGCGGGCTTCCTCGGCCTGCTGTTCCAGTCGTTCAGCCTGCCCGACGGCCTGAACCTGGCCTGGGGTGCCTGGGTGGTGCTGTTCCTGGGCCTGGTGCAGACCGCGGCCGCGGTGGTCGCGGTGCTGTTCGAGACGGGCATCCTGACCCCTCCGGCGCCGAAACCGGCTGCGGCGCAGGGCGGATTCGGTGGTCCGGGCGCCTACGGCCAGCAGCCGTCGTTCGGCCAGGGCCAGCAGCAACAGCAGGGCCAGCAGGCCCAGTACGGCCAGGGCCAGCCGGGCCAGCAGGCCTCCTACGGCCAGTTCGGCCAGCAGGCGTCCTACGGCCAGCAGCCGGGACAGCCGTCGGCCTACGGGCAGTACGGTCAGCAGCCCTCGTACGGTCAGCCGGGGCAGGCGCAGTTCGGTCAGCAGCCGTCCTACGGCCAGAGCCAGCAGCCGTCCTACGGCCAGCAGGGTTATGGCCAGCAGGGTTACGGCGCCGCGCAGCAGCGTCCGCAGCAGCCGAGCGGTGACGAGAGCGCGACCCAGAACTTCGGTGCGGCGCAGTCCGGCCAGCAGTACGGCGGCCAGAGCTACGGCCAGCCCGGCCAGTCGGGCTCGGCCTCGCAGTCCAGCCCGTTCGGCGGCGAGCAGACCGCCAATCCGGCCGCGGACGCCACCAAGGCATTCCGCCCCGAGGACGACAAGTAAATCCACCTTCCCGACCGTCGGCGAGTCGGCGCGGCGCGCCTGACTCGCCGACGCGGGGAAACCTGCCACGCTGAATTCCCATGGGCGAGCGCACGAGTGGACCGATAGGCGTTCCCCTCGTCATTCCGACGTGCATTCGAACGACGGTGCGTTCGAGCGAAGGGGCGTCATGAAATCGTCGCTGGTGAAGTGGGACGACCCCGGCGAGCGGCGCGCGGGCCGGCAGGGTGAGAGCGAGGAACCCGACTCGCGGGAGGCGGCGGCCGAGGACAACATCTTCTTGTCGTTGAGTCCGGAGCGGGCGAAGGTGCTGCTCATCGTGGCGGCGCGGACGTCGAGTTTCACCATGGTCACGGTGGTGGTCGTGATGCTCGGCGCGCTGCTGGCGGCGGGTAGCGGGCTGGCGGGGGCATCCGGGGCGATCGCCGCGGGTTGGCTTGCGGTGCATCAGGTTCCGCTGGTGATCGGCAAGACCTCGGTCGGTGTACTGCCGCTGTTGCCGACCGCGCTGGTGATGTGGCTGGCCGCGCGGGACTGTGCCCGGGCGGTGGAACCGAAGTCCACCCGGGTGGATCTGGGATGGATCGTCGGTGCGGCACTGTCGGGTCCGCTGCTGATCACCGCGGTATGCCTGGCGGTGGCCGAGGACGCCTCGGCGGTGGTGGCGCTGCAGCCGCCGAATACGTTGGCCGCCTTCGGCTGGGTGGGCGGCCTGCATCTGCTGGCGGCGGCGGCCGCAATCGTGTGGAAGCGGCCCCGGCTGATCACCCCGCATCTGCCCGAATGGGTGCTGCCCGGTGCCCAGGTGGCGATGCGTGCGGTGCAACGCCTGCTGCTCGCCGGTGCCGTGCTGACGTTGATCTCGTTCCTCGCGCACTGGTCGCGCATCGGCGATACCTACCGCGCGGCCGGGAATATCGCGGGCGTGCTAGGCCTGACGCTGCTGTCGCTGGCCTACCTCCCCAATGTCGTGATCGACGCGACGAGTCTGCTGGTCGGTGCCGACATCCACATCGGGTCGGGCGCGCTGAGCGTGTTCTCCGTTGCCGGGGCGCCGGTTCCGAGCCTGCCCATCCTGGCGGCCGTGCCCGCGGGTCCGGCCGCCGCCTGGTGGCCGGTGCTGCTGCTGGTTCCGGCGGTCGTGGGCGGGCTGTGCGGATGGGAAGCCGCCAAGAGTTCCGCCGACGAGCCGCGCAGGCCGTGGTCGACGCTCACCGCGGCGGGCATCTCGGCGTTGACGCTGGCGGTGCTCGCCCGGCTCGCGGGCGGTGCGGCCGGATCGTTCGGGGACCTCGGGCCCCAGGTGCCGTTGGTCGCCGGGTTCGCGTTCGTCTGGCTCGCGGCCGCCGGATACCTCGGCCTGCTCGCGTCCCGCTGGTTCTTCGTCGCGCCCGCCGTGCCCGACGCCGAGGACGACTACGTCGATGACTACGACGACTATCCGGACGACGCCGACTACGACCCGGCCGAGGACGACTATGCGGACGACGACTACGAGAGTGTCGCGGACGACTACGTCGACGACGAGTACTACGTCGACCCCGATGCTTATTCCGGGAGCGATGTCGTCGACGGTGAAGTGATCGAGGAGCCCCTGGCGCTGTCCTCGGTCAGGGACGCCGCGGCACAGGCGACCGACGAAAACGGCGACATCCTGGACGCCGAAGTGGTAGAGGCGGACCTGCCGGACAACCACGAAATGGACGGTCGTTAGGCTCTAGGCGGCGGTCCGACGTATCCGCCGCCATCCCGCACCCGCCACACACAGGGAGTAGAGCGCTGACGACCCCGCCCGCCCAGTTGCTGCCCCCGACGGTGCCCGCGTCCGTCGTCGTGCTCGCCTCGGGCACCGGGTCCCTGCTGTGCTCGCTGATCGCCGCCACCCGGGAACCGGACTATCCCGCGCGCGTGATCGCCGTCGGCGTCGACCGCGCCTGTGCGGCAACCGAACACGCCGAAGCCGCCGGTATCCCGCATTTCCGGGTGGCCGTGGCCGACCATCCGGACCGCGCGGCCTGGGATGCCGCGCTCACCGCCGCGGTCGCCGCCTACGAACCCGATCTGGTGGTGTCGGCGGGCTTCATGAAGATCCTCGGCCCCGCGTTCCTCGAGCGCTTCGGCGGCCGGATCATCAACACCCACCCCGCGCTGCTGCCGTCCTTCCCGGGCGCGCACGGGGTGCGCGACGCGCTCGCCTACGGCGTGCGGGTCACCGGCTCCACCGTGCACCTGGTCGACGCGGGCGTCGACACCGGCCCGATCCTCGCCCAGGAGGCGGTGCCGGTGCTGCCCGACGACGACGAGGCGACCCTGCACGAGCGGATCAAAATCGTCGAACGGCGGTTGCTGGCGCAGGTCGTCGCGGCCGTCGCGACCCGAGGCATTGTCTCCGATGGACGAAAGGCAGTTATCCCAGATGAGCGAGTTCTCCGGTGAGTGAGCGCAACGAACAACCCCACGGTCCTGCGGAGCGCACCGAACCACCTCATGGCCCTTCGGAGCGCAGCGCGATCCGCAGGGCGCTCGTCAGCGTCTACGACAAGACCGGACTCGTCGAACTGGCCACCGGCCTGCACGCCGCCGGCGTGGAGCTGGTGTCGACCGGCTCGACCGCGGCCCGTATCGCCGATGCCGGTATCCCGGTGACCAAGGTGGAGGACCTCACCGGCTTTCCGGAGACCCTGGACGGGCGGGTGAAGACCCTGCACCCGCGGGTGCACGCCGGTATCCTCGCCGACCTGCGCAAGCCCGAGCACGCCGAGCAGCTGGCCGAACTGGGTGTCGAGGCATTCGAACTGGTGGTGGTGAACCTCTACCCGTTCAGCCAGACCGTCGCCGGCGGCGCGACCCCGGACGAGTGCGTGGAGCAGATCGACATCGGCGGCCCGTCGATGGTGCGCGCGGCGGCCAAGAACCATCCGTCGGTGGCGGTGGTGGTCGACACCGGTGACTACGACAGCGTGCTGAGCGCGGTGAAATCCGGCGGTTTCACCCTCGCCGAGCGGACCGCGTTGGCGGCCAAGGCTTTCCAGCACACCGCAAGCTACGACGTCGCGGTGGCGAGCTGGATGACGAACGTGCTGGCCGCCGGTGCCACGAATGCCGAAGCGGAACAGCGGTTTCCGTCCTGGCTGGGCGGCACCTGGACCCGGGAGGCGGTGCTGCGCTACGGCGAGAATCCGCATCAGGCCGCCGCGCTGTACGTCGACGAATCCGGCTCGGCCGGCTTGGCGCAGGCGCGGCAGTTGCACGGCAAGGAGATGTCGTACAACAACTACACCGATGCCGACGCGGCCTGGCGCGCGGCGTGGGACCACACGGCTCCCGCGGTGGCAATCATCAAGCACGCCAACCCCTGTGGTATTGCCGTCGGCGCGGGTATCGCCGAGGCGCATCGCAAGGCACACGCCTGCGATCCGGTCAGCGCCTTCGGCGGCGTGATCGCGGCCAACCGCGAGGTGACCGTGGAGATGGCCGAGCAGGTCGCCGAGATCTTCACCGAGGTGATCGTGGCTCCGGGTTATGCCGACGGCGCCGTGGAGGTATTGCAGCGCAAGAAGAATGTGCGCATCCTGATCGCCGACCAACCGCGGCGCGGTGGGGTGGAACTGCGCCCGATCAGCGGCGGTGCGCTGCTGCAGCAGTCCGATATCGTCGACGCCGAGGGTGACGATCCGGCCAACTGGACCCTCGCCTCGGGCGATCCGGCTGATGCCGCGACGCTGGCCGACCTCGAATTCGCTTGGCGCGCTTGCCGTGCCGTGAAGTCGAATGCAATTCTTCTGGCCCACGACGGCGCCTCGGTCGGCGTCGGCATGGGTCAGGTGAACCGGGTCGATGCGGTCCATCTGGCGGTGCTGCGTGCCGGGGATCGGGCCAAGGGATCGGTGGCGGCCTCCGACGCGTACTTCCCCTTCCCGGACGGCCCGCAGCAGCTGATCGCGGCCGGCGTGAAAGCCATTGTGCAGCCGGGTGGTTCGGTGCGGGACCAGCTGACCATCGATGCCTGCCGCGAGGCCGGCGTCACCATGTATCTCACCGGTTCCCGGCACTTCGCCCACTGACATATCGAGGCCCTGCGCGGACGTGGTCTCCGCGCAGGGCCTCGCCATCCAGGCGCCGGGCCATACCCATCCCGACCCCCGGGTCTTTCGGCCCGGAAAGCCGGGCTCGAAGCAGGCAAATTATCACTTCCGAAGTGGTTGCGCGCCAGACGGTTCCGCTATCAATGCAGGACAGGCCAATTTGTGAGATGCGTCACTCTCGCCAGTGGGGAGTGAAATGGATCTCGGGATTCACTTGGCGCTGAGGATCTTTCGATTGCCCAGCGGTTGCTTCAGGGGTACCTCCAAGGTGCCGAATACCGCGATCATCGTGCACATGCGGCCGACCGCCTCGGGCAGTGTGCCCGCTCGCAACTCCACGGTAACCGTGCTGTCGGTCTCGGTGGTGCTCGCGTCGACGCCGTAACACTCGGGCGAACCGATCTGGAAATTCACCGCGATCCGGTCGGGGGCCACGCGGCTCCAGCTGTCGAAGGGGATGGGGTGCGGGCTCACGATCGCCGGGTTCGCGGTGAACGGCCGGCCGAGCTGAGGGGTGGACTGCTCGGTCGGGGTGCTCGGGCCCGACGTCGGTGCCGCGCTCGTATTCTCTTGGGTGCCATCGGTGTTCGCCTGTCCACAGCCTGCGGCCAATAGCGCCAGCAGTGCCACGGCGGCCGCGCCGGTCCGGCGCGGTCCCGAGATCTGATCCATGGGCGTCCACCCTAGTGGGTCGCTTCCGTTCGGATGTTCGGGTCGTGTTCGACCGGACAGTGAACTTTCTGCAACGACTGCGCGTAATGGCTGCGTGGCCCGGTACCGGCCAGTAGTGTCTGCAAACGATGAGCCAATGCAGTTCTGCGCCATCGACTTATGCCGAGGTGAAACCCTGTCCCGAAAGGACCCTCCGATGGGCGACACGCTGAACGTAGGCGATGAACTAGGTCTGGGCCAGTCCCTCCAAAATGGTGCGTACACCCTGACCCTGCAGAACGACGGCAACCTGGTGTTGTCGGAGCCCGGCGGGGTCGTGTGGGCCACCGGTACGCACGAGCAGGGCGTTCAGCGCGCGGTGCTCCAGGACGACGGCAACTTCGTCCTCTACACCGACGACGGAGCGGCCTGGGCCACCGCCACCAACGGTAAGGACGCCGATCGGCTGGTCCTGCAGGCCGACCGCAACGTGGTGCTCTACGCCAAGGACGGCAGCCCACTGTGGGCGTCGGACACCAAGACCGACAATCCGATCGTGGTCGAGGAGCCGACCGCGGCACCGGCCGCCGAGCAGGCGCCCCCGCCGCCGCCCGCGCCGGAGCCGCGCACCTACACGGTCGAGCCGGGGGACACCCTGTGGGCCATCGCCGAGCGCTTCTACGGCGACGGCGGCCGCTATCAGGAGATTGCCGACGCCAGCGACATCGACAATCCGGATGCCATCAACGTGGGCCAGGTTCTGACCATTCCGTAGGTGGGATTCCGGCCGAACTAGCGGCTGGTGAACGGAAGCAGGGCCATCTCGCGGGCGTTCTTGACCGCGATGGCGACCTGGCGCTGTTGCTGGGGAGTGAGGCCGGTGACGCGGCGGCTGCGGATCTTGCCGCGGTCGGAGATGAACGTGCGCAGCAGGTTCACGTCCTTGTAGTCGACCGTCTCGACGCCCGCGGCGATGAGCGGGTTCTTCTTCGGGCGACGCGCCTGCTCGGCACGGACCTTCTTCGACGGTGCTCGCTTCACGGCCATGTCAGTGTCCTTTCTCGGCATGAGCTCCGGGCCCTAGTGGTTACGCAAGCTGCCTACTCCGGGTCCTGACCGCTCATGCCGGGGTTCCTTCTCACTCACGAGATCTGCGGTGGTCTACCAACTCGATTTGTGCACACCGGGCAGTTCCCCCCGATGAGCCAGCTCACGCACCCGGACACGGGAGAGACCGAATTTACGGAGATGCCCACGTGGGCGTCCATCCGTGGCGTCCCGATTGCGCAATCGTACCGGACTGGCATCGCGCGGCAGCCGCTGCAGGGCGAGCTGGGCGGCCGTGCGCCGATCGTCCGAAGTGCCCGGATTGCGGATCAATTCCTTGAGTTCGGCGCGACGTTCGGCGTAGCGGGCGACGACGAGTTTGCGCTGTTCGTTACGCGCGATCTTGGACTTCTTCGCCATCAGCGCTCCTCTCGAAAGTCCACGTGCTTGCGGATCACCGGGTCGAATTTGCGCAGCACCATGCGGTCGGGATCGTTGCGCCGGTTCTTGCGGGTGACGTAGGTGTAGCCGGTCCCCGCGGTGGAGCGCAGTTTGATGATGGGGCGAATCTCGTTGCGCGCCATCAGATCTTCTGTCCCTGTGCACGCAGCCGGGCGACGACCGCCTCGATGCCGTCGCGGTCGATGGTCTTGATGCCCTTGGCCGAGACCGTCAGCGTGACGCGGCGGCCCTCGCTGGGCAGATAGTAGGTCTTGCGCTGGATGTTGGGATCCCAGCGTCGGTTGGTCCGGACGTGCGAGTGCGACACGGACTTGCCGAAGCCCGGTTTCCGGCCGGTGACCTGGCAGTGGGCCGACATGTTTCCCTCCTCGGCGTGGCTGCGCGGCGCTTGTTGCGCGCACCGCAATATGACAATCATTTTCGACAATGGTCGGTCGACACTGTACCGTGAACCTCAAGCAAATGAAAATCATTATCGAAAGGGGTTCCGGTGGCGTCTCATGCCGACCGGCGCACGCCCGTCGTCGTGCTGGCGGGCTTCGAGGGTCTCGCCGCGACCGGCGTGGACCATGTGGCGCGGATGCTGCGGGAAACGCCCGGCACCGTGGTGATCCGCCACGACCTCAGCGAACTACGCGAAGGCATCGTGCGCCGAACTGTGTGGTCCAATACCGACGAGCCTCAGGGGCCGCGAACCCGCGACGCCGAAGGCAGCGCCGTCAAACAGCAGACGACCGTGCACGAGCTGGCGCACGGTTGTGTCTCGTGCACGCTGCGGGCCGATCTGTTGCCGTTCCTCTGTCTGCTCGCCGCGCGGGATTCTGTGCGGCGCATCGTGATTGCTCTGGATCCGGCCTTCGAGGCCGAGGCGGTGTGTCATGCGATCGAGTACGTGCCGGTGGCCGGGGTGGTGGGCCGCGTCGACGGTCCTGCCGGGCGCGATGTGCGCATCGAGGCGGTGCTGACCTGTCTGGACGCGCGCAGCTGGCTGACCGACGCCCTCGCCGAGGACACCCTCGCGGATCGAGGTCTGGCCGACGAGGACGATGAGCGGACGGTCGCGCAGGTCGCGGTCGGTCAGATCGATTTCGCCGACGCGGCACTGGTTTTCGCCGCCGACGCGGTGACCTCCTATGAGATGGCGCGCCTGGGTGCGGTGCTGGATCGGTTGATTCCGCAGGCGCCGGTGGTGTGGATGAATGCCCCGGAGGCCTTGGACGGCAAGCGAATCGAGGCCCTGCTGGCGTCGATTCCGCCGAATTCCCGCCGTGGCCGGATCTTCGATGCGCATGCCCCACTGCTGCGCGGGCAACCACCGCTGGACTCCGATTCCGGTGTGGCACTGATCGAATTCTCCACCGACCGGCCCTTCCATCCCGGACGCCTGCACGATGCCCTCGACGTGCTGTTCGACGGGGTCGTCACCGCGCGCGGCCGGATCTGGCTGGCCACGCAGCCCGATGAGGTGGTGTGGCTCGAATCGGCCGGTGGCGGTTTGCGTATCGGCAGCGCCGGACGCTGGCTGGCCGCGATGGGTCCGGAGGAATCGGCCGCCGTCGATCCCGACCGCCGGGCGCTGGCCGCGCTGCGGTGGGACGAGCAGTTCGGCGACCGCGACGTCTCGCTGGCGATTCTGACTTGCGACGCCGACCCGGACGAGATCCGCCGGGCCCTGCACTGGGCCCTGGTCGACGATGCCGAACTGCTGCTGGTGCGCGGCGCCCCGGAGCTGGTGGCGCAGTGGGAGGACCCGTTCGGCACCTGGCACGAGGACCCATGCGACTCGAGCGAACCCAGCGCCTCACCGGTTGGTGAGCAGCGCGCGAATGAAAGGTAGGCCCATGAAGCCAGGGATTCATCCGGATTACCACCCGGTGGTGTTCGAGGATGTGAGCACCGGCAAACGTTTCCTCACCCGCTCCACCGCCACGGGCACCCGCACCGTGGAGTGGTCCGACGGCAACACCTATCCCCTCATCACCGTCGACGTCACCTCCGACTCCCACCCGTTCTGGACGGGCGCCAACCGGCTGCTCGACACCCAGGGCCGGGTAGAGAAGTTCGAACGCAAGTACGGCAAACGTCAACGCGGCCAGGCGGATTCGTCCGCACAGCCGAACACCGCCGCACGGCCGAACACCCCTGCACGACCGAACACCCCCGCACGGCCGAACACCCCCGCACGGCCCGACCGAAGGGAGGGCTGACTCATGGCAGTGCCGAAGCGGCGGATGTCGCGGGCCAATACCCGCAGCCGGCGATCGAACTGGAAGGCCACGCCGCCCGACCTGGTGCCGGTCAGGGTCGGGGGCATCGTCCACCGGGTGCCGCGGCGGCTGATCGCGGCCGTGCGGCGGGGGTTGATCGATCCACAGAAGCTCTGACGCGACGGAGACACCGCCCGGTCCGGCGTAGCTCGAGGTGTGCGGATGCCGGAAGGTTTCGAACGGAAATAGGACCGGGCGGTTCTTTGGGGATCGGACGCGGTGGTGGATTTGTCCAAATCGAGCGATCGACTAGCTAATGCAGGTTTCCTGGATGAGCTGCAAACCCCCAGGGTAGAGGATTGCGAACAGGTAGCTCCTGTTCGAATTACGTACTGCTGGTTGGTTTTTCAGCAATGAAAAAGTCTACGAGAAGTGATGAAATCGTGTCCGGGCGCCGGTACCCTCGTGCGGGAGGGCGGGTTCTTCCGAGAAATTGGAGGAACCCGCTCATCGCCACTCTCGAACCCGTTCGGGCGTTCGCTCCGCAAACCTCACCTCAGTGCTTCTCGTCGGAATGCGATGTGTCGGTGGTGCGTCCGTCGCCGCGGCCCGGCCGCGTCAGCTCGTTCAGCAACGACTCCAGCCGGGCCAGCTGATCGCTCACCGCCGCGGCCGGACCCGACAGCAGTGACAACGGCCAGGGCCAGTGCTTGTGTTGCGACAACTGCTGCACCTGCTTGCTCAGCTCCGCCGTCGTCGCCTCCAGATCGCTGATCTCGGTGCGCAATTCGGCGATCTGCGCCAGCGCCGCCGCCAGCCCGTCCACCACGGAGAGATTCCGCCCGGTGGCATCGGTGCCCAGCTGCGGCCAGCCGGACAGGCCGGGTCCGCGCAGCTGGATCTGGATATCGCGCAGCATCGCGTCCTGTTCCGGCGTCAAGTCCGCTTCCTCCTCGCTGATGTAATCCCACTGGCCGAAGTCCTCGGTGATGGCCTCGTTCACATCGCAGACCACGCCGTTGACTCTTACCTGCCGACCCGTTTGCAGCATGTTTCGACGGGGCTCGCGATTGCTGCCCGACCAGGCCACGGTCTGCCACGCCCAGCGCGCCACACCCGCGTCCAGGGCCCTGCTGACCGGCCAATACCCGCCGTAGATACCGACATACGCCCGGCCCAGCACGGTCGCGGCGCCGTCGAGATAGGCATTGATCGGGACCTGCTGCTCCGGAGTGGCGTCGAAATCGACGGAGAAGTAGATGGGGCGGTCGGGGCGTCCGCCGCAGCGCAGCACCTGGTCCAACCCCGCCCGGGCATCGGTGACACCCGCATCGAAACCGTCGAGCATGCACCGGGCCGTGGTCTCCCACTTCGACACGATCGAAATCCCGTGCGCGCGTAGATCGTCGGCCTCTTCGGGCGTCAGCAGCTTGCCCGGCAGCGTCGGCCCTCCCTCGGACAGGTACCGGACCGCGAACTCGTAACCTGCGGCCTGGATGGCGCTACCGCCGGGCCGGGCTGCGGCGTAGTCCAGGCCGAAACGCATGGTTCCCACTGTAATTCCCCCCGACGGCAGATGTGCCGACACGCGGAACCCGTCGGTCCCGGCTGGTTCACTACTAAGTGGCCGTGTGATCGGCATCACGTTATCGCGCGCCCGATTCGCGGCCGCAGACAACCGACGACACGGAACGGAGACGACCGATGCCTGTTCGCAACGAGGCCTGGCCGGAGGGCACCCCCTGTTGGGTGGACTGTCAGGTGGACGATCCGGTGAAGGAGAGCGAGTTCTATGCGGGGCTGTTCGGCTGGGAGATTCAGGGCGGCGGCGAAGATGCCGGCGGCTACCTGATGGCCATGAAGAACGGGCAGTCCGTGGCCGGGATCGGCCCCAAACCGCAGCCGGGCATGCTGTCGGTCTGGACCACCTATCTCGCGGCCGCGGATGCCGATGCGGTGTCCGCCAAGGTGACCCGGGCCGGTGGTCAGGTCCTGGTGCCGCCCTTCGATGTGCTCGACGCCGGGCGCATGTTCGTCGGCGCCGACAGCACCGGCGCGGTCTTCAGCGTCTGGCAGGCCCGCGGCCACAACGGCGCCGCCGTCTACAACGAGCACGGCGCCTACTGCTGGAACGAACTGCACACCCGTCAGCTCGATATGGCCGAGAAGTTCTACGCCGACGTGTTCGGCTACACCTACGAGCATGTCGGCGACGGCACCACCATGCGCTATGCGCTGTTCATCCCGCCCGGCTGCCAGGAGCCCGTGGGCGGCATGAACGACGACACCGTGACGCCGGGTGAACCCACGCCCAGCTACTGGCTGACGTGGTTCCAGTTCGACGACGTGGACTACGGCTTCGCTCGCGCCGGTGAACTCGGTGCCACGCCCATGATGCCGGTGATGGACTCTCCAGTGGGCCGGATGGCCATCCTCGCAGCGCCGCAGGGTGAGGCGTTCGGGATCATCGACGGCAATGTACGGGTAGGGGAGATGCCGCAGCCGCAGTAGTACCGATCACCTTCGTGGCGAGCTGAGGGTTTGCTGGGTCCTCGGCTCGCCCTGTTGTGGGCGAATTTGCGCCCTTTTAACACATCCGGCACATTTTTGGCGACTTGTTGACGGGCCAGGTTACCGATTCGTAATAAACGCAGGACAGCATGCTGAAGGGTTCGTTACGAACCTGCGCGCCGGGAGTTGGTGGCGCACCTGCTACGAAAGCGATGAGGAATGAAGTTCAGGAAGATCGCCGCGACATCGGCGCTGGTCATCGCGGCTTTGGGGGTTTCGGCCGGGACCTCCTACGCGCAGCCCGCGGCCGTCGGCAACCCGGACATCCACTACACCGCCACTGTGGTCGACAAGTCGGTCGTGGTTCACACCGACGCCGGTTCCCTCACCACCGAGGGCGACCAGTTCCAGGTCCGCGACAACCTCGGCAACGTGGTTGCCGGATTTCCGCTGAACTACCTGAAGGACGGGCTGTCGTTCCCGATCGCGGCCGAGATCGACGGTAACGAGGCCACCCTGACGCCGAGCACCGATCCGGCCGCCGCGCACCCGGCCCCGATGCTGCACCCCGCGGCCAGCCGCCAGGCGCTCGACGACGCCATCTCGACCGCGGGCACCGAATTCGGCATCGCCACCAGCCTCGGCACGCTGATCGGCACCGTCATCGGCCTGGCCGGCGGCTGTGTCCTCGGTGCCTTCGTCGGCACGCCGTTCCTGGTCATCCCGGGTTGGATCGGTGGCTGCCTCACCGGCGCCGCGGTCGGCGCTCCGCTGGGCGCCGCGGCCGGCCTGGTCACCGTCGGCGGCATCGCGGGCGTCGCGATCGCCATCGAGTACTTCAGCCGGATCAACGCCCCGGACGCGTAACAGCCGGACTCTCGTCCACCCGTCGGGCCGGATCGCCAACCACGGCGATCCGGCCCGACGCGTCTCGGCCAAGGCACACCGGGCAGAAAGGGAGCGGCCGTCAGCTCACCGATTGGCGTTGGCGGGTGGCGGGCTGTGGTTCGGTGGTGGCCGTTCGGGGGCTGCGGGAGCGGTCGGGGGCGACGAGGACGGCGGTGATCGGGACGGCCAGGGAGAGGGTGCCCAGGACGAAGACGGGGACGAACAGGGTGAACAGGTCGTCGCCGGTGGGCTGGCGGGCGGCGGGGTCGAGGCGGACCTGCACACCGGCCAGGCCGAGGTAGTGCAGGGCGGTCAAGGCGATCGCGAAGATCAGGCCCACGCCCGCCAGGGTGATCAGCGGCCGGTGACGGGTCGTCGTGATCAGCAACAGCGCCGAGACACCGATCGCGAGCAGGGTCGCGGCGATCGCCGAGAGCGGATGCAGCACGACCGATCCCTGCACCCGGATGGCGCCCATGCCCAGAAAATGCATGAGCCCCAGCCCCAGGCCCATCACCGTGCTGCCACCGGCCAGCCGCTGCGGGGTCGGCGCGCGGCCGACCACCAGCAACCCGCCCAGCACCGACACCACCGAGAGCACCGCCGCCAGGCCCATGCGGCCCACGTCGTAGCGGATATCTCCGCGCGAGACCCCGACGCCCAGCATGCTCACATACACCGCGAGCCAGGTGCCCACCGCGCCGATCGACACCGCCGCGGCGGTCAGCCACACCAACCGGAACCGCGCGGTGATCGACAGCGCCGACTGCCGGATACAGGCCAGCCCCACCACTGCCCCGGCCAGCGACAGCCCCAACGACAGCCCCAGGACCCAAACACCCATCGTGAAATAGCTCATGTAGCGACCTCAGCTCTGTCCGATGGCCTCGCGCTGCGCCGCCTTCAGCCGCTGGATCGCGTATTCGGTGACCGCGGCCAGCGCTCCTCGCACCTCACCCGCGTCGCGGGCGTCGATGTCCACGATCGGCACCCCGTCGCGCACCGACAGCGCCTCCCGCATCTCCGACACCGGGAATCGGGGTGCGTCGGGAAAACGATTGACCGCCACCAGAAACGGCAACCCGCGGGACTCGAGAAAGTCGACCGCGCCGAAACTGTCCGCGATGCGGCGGGTGTCCACCAGCACCACCGCCCCGATCGCGCCGCGGATCAGGTCGTCCCACATGAACCAGAACCGGCGCTGCCCGGGCGTGCCGAACAGATACAGCGTCAGATTGCCCGGCAGGACGATGCGGCCGAAATCCATGGCAACCGTGGTGGTTTCCTTGCCCGGCGTGGCCGACAGATCGTCGATGCCGTCGGAGACGCCGGTCACCATCGCCTCGGTGCGCAGCGGCACGATCTCCGAAACCGCGCCCACGAAAGTTGTTTTACCCACGCCGAATCCGCCGGCCACCACGATCTTGGTGGAGGCGGTCCGCCCGTCCGGACTGGCGACGAACGGATTCGGCTGGGGTGCGGCGGGATTCGGGAAGGGGGCGACGGTGGCCTGTGGGGGGACGGAATTCTGCTGCGGCATAGAGGCGTTCGGGTACGGTCCTGACGAATCGGGCAGGAGGGCGGAGTTCGGGCGTCTCGGTAATCCGGGCTCAGAGGGCTCGCAGTCCACGCAGGGTCCTCTCCATCAGGTCTCGACGCTCGTCGAAGGTGGCATTCTCGCTGAGTGTGGTGTGCACCCGCATGGTGCGCGCCACGACCAGGTCACCGATCACCACCCGAACCATGCCGAGCGGGCGCTGCAGGTGGGCGGCGATCTCCGCGACCGACAGCCGCGCGGCGCCCAGACGCAGGATGTCGGTGCGGATATCGCCGATGGGCCAATCGAATTGATTGGCGTACGGCAGGGTTTCGATCACCGCCTCCAGCGGCAGATCGATCGCGGGCTCGGTCCGACCGGCGGTCAGCGCGTAGGGACGGACTCGTGTAGTTGGCCGGCCGGAGCCGGCTCCGAGGGAGCTCGACATCGCACCCGCTAGACCGCCGAACGGGCCGTGGCCTGCACGACCGAACCGACCCGATCGGACAGCAGCGCCATCTCGTAGCCGATGCGGCCGATGTCGTGCTGCTTGTTGGCGAGCACGGCCAGATGCGAGCCGTTGCCCACGCTCATCACCAATAAGTAGCCGCGCTGCATATCCACGATCGACTGCATCACCTTGCCGCCGTCGAACAGCTGGGCCGCGCCCGAGGACAGGCTCGCCAGGCCGGCGGTGACCGCCGCGAGCTGCTCGGCACGGTCGGAGGGCAGATGCGGGCTGGTGGCCTGCAACAGGCCGTCGGTCGAGACCAGTACCGCATGGGACACGCCGGGAACTTCGCGGGTGAAGCGAGTGACCAGCCAGTTCAGATTCTCGTCGGTCGTGGTCTGCTGGGTGTCGGTCATGCTGGGCCTCCGTCGTTGTACTGAGCATCCGCGCGCCCGCTGCGGACGCCGCTCAGATGCCTGGACAGGTTGGTACGGATCTCGTCCGGATCGGGGGCACCGGGTCGACTCGTCGTGGCGAGTCCGCCGGGCACCAGCTGGGCCCCCGGGCGGCGGATCGGCAGGCCGCCCTCCGTGCGGTGGGCGGCGGTGGGACTGCTGGCCTCGGCCGCGGCGGCCCAGCCCGCGTCGGCGGGAGAGGACCAGCCACCGGCCGGCCCGCTCGACGACGGCTCGACCAGCCACTCCGAGACCATGCGCTGATAGATCGGGGTCGGAGACTCGCCGGAGGACGAGCCCTCGGCGTCCGATCCCTGAGATGCCGGGGCACCCGAGTTGTCCGGGCTGCCCAGCCGCGGCGGCGGGAAGTCCTTCGTTTCGGCCCAGATATCGAGGGGCCGATCGGCCGGACGCGACCGGGGCTGCCACGCCTCGGATTCCGCGCCGGACGCCGCGTCGCCCGCGGGCTCCCACCGCTTGTCGTCCGCGGGTTCCCACCGAAGAACCCCGGGGTTGGCGGGCGCTGCGTCCGACCGGCCCCGAAAGTCCTGATTCGCGAGCGGTGCCGACGATTCCTGGTCGGAGAACCCCTGATTCGCGGATGAGGCTGCCGGATCCCGGTCGGAGAACCCGTCATCGGAGAGCGAGGCCGCGGATTCTTGGTCGGAGAAGGCGTGATCCGCAGTGGCGGCCGAGTCCTGGTCCGGGAATTGCTCGTCCTCGGGGGACGACACCGGAGCGCGGAAGGCGAACGGCTCGTCCGTGGTTCGTGCCCCGAAAGCGAATGCGGCCTCCGGCGCGGCCGGGATTCCGGGACCGAAAACGGAGGTGTCCGGCCCCGAATCTCCGCCGGTCGTTTCGTCATCGGCGGGAGTGGTGGGCCGCCGTTGGGGCAGCCCGGCACCGGTCAGGCCGAAGGGGGACGGATTCTGTAGATCGGACACCGCTGCCAGCGCGCGGGACACCGCGGGATCCATCGGATCCGAGAAGGCCGAGACGATCGGTTGCGGACCGGTCGCGGACTCCGGCATGGGCGAGACCAGCGAACCCGGCAGATGCACGCTCGCGGTGATGCCCGGCTGCTGGGACACGGTCGAGGCGCGGCGCAGGCTCACCGTGACGGTATGCCGCTTGGCAAGCCGGCCGACCACGAAAAGGCCCATACGGCGCGCGGTTTCGACGGTCACCTCACCACCGGAGGCCAGCCGCTCGTTGATCGCGCGCAGATCCTCGGCCGACATGCCCAGGCCGCGGTCGGTGATCTCGATGAGATAGCCGCCGTCCACCGCGCGGGTCACCGAAACCGCCACCGGCGTATTGGGCGGTGAGTAACGCAGCGAGTTGTCGATGAGCTCGGCCAGCAGATGTTCGATGTCGACCGCGGGCTCGCCGGCGACGATGCCGTCGGGCACCGTGCCGATCTCCACCCGCTGATAGTCCTCGACCTGCGATACCGCACTCCACAGCATGTCCGACAGCGGTGTCGGGGGCAGGTGTCCGCGGCGCAGTGCGGTACCGGCCAGCACCAGCAGGTTGTCGCCGTTGCGGCGCATGCGGGTGGCCAGGTGATCGAGCCGGAACAGGCTCTGCAACCGTTCGGAGTTCTCCTCGTCGCGTTCGAGATCCTCGATCAGGCCCAGCTGCTGCTCGACCAGCGATTGGCTGCGCCGCGACAGGGTCTCGAACATGTTGCCGATCTGCAGGCGCAACCGGGCCTGATCGGCGGCCAGATGCAGGGCCTGGCGGTGCATATCGTCGACGGCGCGGGCCAGCTGGCCGATCTCCTCGGTGGTGTGCACATCGACGGGGACGATCTCGGGGGTGGCACCGCCCTCGCGCACGACGGCGAGCTCGGCGGGCAGATCGGTGTGCGCGACCTGCAGGGCGTCGCGACGCAACCGGCGCACCGGGACGACCAGCGACCGCGCGACGGCCAGCGCCAGGGCCAGACCCACGAGCAGGGTCACGACCACCACGGCCACATCGCGCAGCACGCTGGTACGTGCGTCGATCGATTGACCGGACAGCCCGGAGTCGATCAGCCCGGCCAGGTGATCGGTGCTGTCGCGGTAGGCGTCGGCGCTGGTCCGCATCGAATCGGCCACGCCCGCAACGGTGATCGGCTCGTCCGAGTTCTGGCTCAGCGCGGCCATCCGGATCTGCAGCGCGCCGAGCAGCACGTCGGGTTTGCGGGCCGATTCGGGCTGAATCGAGGCGTACTGGTTGATCATGGACTGCTCGGCGCCGGTGGCGCTGAGCACCCGGGCCAGGGTGGCCGGATTGTCGATGATCTTCCCGCCGGTGATGAGCAACTGTTGCTGGGTGAACTGCCGGCGCGCGGTGGCCAGGGCGCCCATCTGCGAGTAATAGCGCTCGATGATGGTGTCCTTGGGCGTCGGCAGGGCGGTGATCGCGGTACCGAGGTGGCTCGCGACCTCGTCGGCCTGCTGCGCGAGCGTGGTCGGCGAGCCGCCGTGCAGGTTGTTGCGCAAGGTGCGGCCGGCCGCGAGCGCCTCGGTGAGTTCGGCGACGGCCCGTGGGTCGGTCCGCGCGGACTTCATGGCCGACTGCAGCTCGATCAGGGCCTGGTCGAAGCGGGTGGAGGCCTGGTCGAGGACGGGCTGGGCGGAGCGGTTGCCGGCCGTGACGGCGAGCTGATCGGCGGCGGCGCCGAAGGCCAGGGTGGGGCGGATGATCCGGGCCTGGTCGGCGGCGGTGTCGAGCTGGGCGATCCGGCCGAGTTCGTCCTTGATACGCAGGACCGCGAAGGTCGAGGCGAGCAACACCGGCAGCAGCAAGACGATGCCGACCTTGCTGGTCACGGACAGGTTGGACAGACTCCTCTGCCATGGCCGCGGTGCAGTGCCCATCCCGCTTCCGTCGCCTCCACTCCGCGCAGTTGCCCCGGGCTCCGACCGCGCTGCCCGAGGCCCCGCTCACGAGAGGCGCCGTCCCCGGTGGGTGTTCGAATTCGCACTCAGTGAACTGTCGACGTACGGGTCCAGCGGGTTGAGAACCAACTAGAGGTCTACTTTTACCGCAGGCAACATACCGTGTGAACACGTCTGCGGCAATTCGATCGTCCGTTGTGTGGTTAGCCGAAATTCGCTGTACGCAACCACTTTCGTGAAGGCGCGGGTGGCGCCCGGCGGGATTTCTCGCCAACACGCAGGTCATCCGGATGGATAGTCTGGCGTGTCGCATGTTTGCTTCTCAGTCGACTCTCAGTCGATACGGTCAGACTGGAGGCCATGCGCATTCTGGTAGTCGATGACGACCGCGCGGTTCGAGAATCGCTGCGACGGTCGCTGACCTTCAACGGCTACTCCGTCGATCTGGCAGTGGACGGGGTCGACGCTCTCGACAAGGTGGCCGCCGCGCGGCCCGACGCCCTGGTGCTCGATGTGATGATGCCCCGGCTGGACGGCCTGGAGGTGTGCCGCCGACTTCGCAGCACCGGTGACGATCTGCCGATTCTGGTACTGACCGCGCGGGATTCGGTGTCCGAGCGGGTGGCGGGGCTGGATGCCGGCGCCGACGACTATCTGCCCAAACCGTTCGCACTGGAGGAGCTGCTGGCGCGGCTGCGGGCGCTGCTGCGCCGCACCACGGCCGATCCGGCCGTCGATTCCTCGGAGGCGATGCGCTTTGCCGATCTGTCGCTGGACCCCGTGACCCGGGAGGTGTCGCGCGGCGATCGGTCCATCAGCCTCACCCGCACCGAGTTCTCGCTGCTGGAAATGCTGATGGCCAATCCGCGCCGCGTGCTGACCCGCAGCCGCATCCTCGAGGAGGTCTGGGGATACGACTTCCCGACCTCCGGCAATGCGCTGGAGGTCTACATCGGCTATCTGCGGCGCAAGACCGAGGCCGACGGTGAGCCCCGGCTGATCCATACGGTTCGCGGCGTCGGCTATGTGCTGCGCGAAACGCCTCCGTAGGAGCGCTGCAGACCGTGGGTAGAACCATTCCGCGCCAGCCCGTGATCCCCGGGATCGGGCAGCATGGCGCTGCACCCGAGATGCGCCCGCCCATGCCGCTGACCAGTTCGGTGTCGCTGCGGTGGCGGGTGACGCTGCTGGCTGCCTCGGTGGTGTTGGTGGCGGTGGCGCTCACCTCCATCGCCGCGTACGCGATGGTGGCGCGGTCGTTGTACGCGGACGTGGACAGCGATCTGCGCTCGCGGGGGCGGGCCTTGGCCAGCAGCGACATCGACACCGTGGGATTCCAGGCGCTCATCACCGTCAGCGCGCTGTACGGCAATGACATGGGGATCGCGCTCATCTATCCGGGTGCCAGTGCGCCATACCCTCCGCCGCAGCGGCTGGATCCGCCGGTCGGCGATCATGAATGGGCGGTTGCTCACCACAAGCTCGATGTCTCCCTGCGGACGGCGAACAATCAGCGGGTGCTGGCTGTCCGTATGAGATCCGGCACCACCCTGGTGATCTCACGCTCGTTGCAGCCGACCAAGGAAACACTCGATCGCTTGGCGTGGCTGCTGTTCGTCGTCGGCGGTTGTGGAGTCGTGCTCGCCGCCGCGGCCGGAGCGGGTGTGGGCCGCACCGGTTTGCGCCCCATCGGGCGACTGACGGCTGCCACCGAGCGGATCGCCCGAACCGATGACCTCACCCCGATTCCGGTTGTCGGCGACGACGAATTGGCCCGGCTCACCGAGAGTTTCAACACCATGCTGCGGGCCCTGGCCGAATCCCGGGAAAGGCAACGCCGTCTGGTCGCCGACGCGGGCCACGAGCTGCGCACGCCGCTGACCTCGCTGCGCACGAATATGGAACTGCTCATCGCCTCGTCTCGCCCTGGCGCCCCGTCGATTCCGGAGCAGGAGATGGCCGAGCTGCGTTCGGACGTCATGGCCCAGATCGAGGAATTGTCCAACCTGGTCGGCGATCTGGTGGACCTGGCCCGCGAGGACGCGCCCGAAACGGTCTACGAACAGGTGGACCTCGGCGAGGTGGCTGAACGCGCCCTGGAACGCGCCCGTCGTCGCCGCAGCGGCGTCCAATTCGTCGCCGAATTGCGCCCGTGGTTGGTCTACGGCCACGAGGCCGGCTTGGAACGAGCCATTCTCAATGTCCTCGACAATGCCGCGAAATGGAGTCCCGAGGGCGAACAAGTGCGTGCCACGATGCGCGAAACCGGCCCTGGTTTACTCGAATTCGCGGTGGACGATGCCGGTCCGGGTATTCCACCCGCGGAACGGGAGCTGGTATTCGAGCGCTTCTATCGCACGACCGCATCGCGTTCCATGCCGGGCTCGGGCCTGGGCCTCGCCATCGTCAAACAGGTGGTGACGAAACACGGTGGAACGATCACCATCGACACCTCCGACCGCGGCGGCGCCCTGATTCGAATCGTGCTGCCCGGGGAAGCGGCGTCGCTTATCGAGGAGTAAAGGTTGCCGAGCGTATCCACGCAATGAACCCTGGGCAACTGCCATTGCTCGGCGTTTCCTACCGGGCCGACCGGGCGATGTCTGTTGACATGGGGATAGGGGTACCGCTCCTGCGTCGAGTGAGTGTCCGGACCGTACGATGTGGGCAGTCTCGCGGAGATGTCTCCGGGAACTGATAGCGCCGTCTCAGTCCGCTCTCAGTCGAGGTCACCACACTTGGCGACAGACTCGAGGAGAAACGAGGGAAATGAGCGAGGAATCGAAGGACAGGCGGGACGAGCTGGAGGCCGCGCAGACGGGCTCGGTTCCGCAGCCCGAGGCGACCGGCCACCAGCCGACCGAGCAGCTTCCGTCGGCTCCGTCCCCGGAACAGCAGACGTCCGAACAGCAGGGTCCGTACGGTCACACCGCGCCGACCGAGGCGGTCACGGCGCAGCATGCGGCCTACTCTCCATACGATCAGGCGGTTCACCAGACGACCCCGATGCCGCCGTACCAGCAGCACCCCTACGGTGCGCCGGGGCAGCCCGGGTACGGGGCGCCCGGCCAGCAGCCGGGTGGTCCGATGCCGGGCTATGCGGAGCAGCCACCTCGCCGCCGCGGCGCGGCCGGGCTGATCGCTGGAGCCATCGTGCTCGCCTTGATCAGTGGCGGCATCGGCGGTGCGGTCGGTGCACTGGTCAGCCACCGCGACAACAACTCCCCGCCGGTCAGCAATGCGTTGAATGCGCCGCCGCCCAAGGCCGCTCCCGCTTCCAACGCTCCGGCGGGCACCGTTCCGGCGGTGGCGCAGAAGGTCCTGCCCAGCGTGGTGATGATCAAGGTGGCGGGTGCTCGCGCCGAGGGTGAGGGTTCGGGCGTGATCCTGTCCTCGGACGGCCTCATCCTGACCAATAATCACGTCGCCAGCGGTGCCGGGCCGCACGCCAAGATGGAGGTGCAGTTCAGCGATGGCAGCATCGCCCCGGCCTCGGTCGTGGGCACCGACCCGGTCTCGGATCTGGCCGTCATCAAGGCCGCGAACAAGACCGGTCTGACCCCGATCGAGCTCGGCACCTCGGCGAATCTGCAAGTGGGACAAACGGTTGTCGCCATCGGTTCACCACTCGGTTTGGCCGGCACGGTGACCACCGGCATCGTCTCGGCGCTCAATCGACCGGTGTCGACCAGCGGCGAGCCGGGACAGTCGCAGACACCGGTGATTTCGGCGATTCAGACCGATGCTCCGATCAACCCGGGCAACTCCGGTGGCCCGCTGGTGGATATGGACGGCAAGTTGGTCGGCATCAACACTGCGATCGCGACGCTGGGTGGTTCCCCCGAGATGACCGGTCAGCAGAGCGGATCGATCGGCCTGGGCTTCGCGATCCCTGTCGATCAGGCTCGTCGCGTTGCCGACCAGCTGACGAAGACCGGGCACGCCACTTACGCACAGATCGGCATCACGGTGAACATGCTCGACCCCACCACCGGTGGGCGGGTGCGCGACGTCACCCCTGACGGTCCCGCCGCCAAGGCGGGTATCCCGGCCGGCGCGATCGTGACCAAGGTCAACGATCAGATCATCGATTCCGGCATGGGTCTGATCGCCGCCGTTCGCTCGCATCAGCCCGGCGACAAGGTGAAGATCACCTACACCGATCCCGATGGTCAGAATCCGAAGACCGTCGAGGTGACACTCGACGCCGCACCCGCGGAGGCTCCGCGATGATCCGTCGCGCGCGCACGCTGACCCTGCTGCCCGAATCCGATACCGGGGGACGGGAACTGTTGTCGGCCACGGACGCTACGGTGAGCAGCATGGAAATCGATGCCGCTGTGGCGGGCCGTGCACTTGTCGTGGTCGTCGACGACCGAACCGCCCATGGCGGGGTGGACTCGCTCGGTCCGCTGGTGACCGAGCTGCTGACCGAGGCCGGGTTCCTGGTGGATGCCACGGTGTCGGTGTCCAACGACGAGGTGGAGATCCGCAATGCCCTGAACACCGCCGTGATCGGTGGCGTCGATCTCGTGATCTCGGTCGGCGGCACCGGTATGTCCCCGCGCGATGTCACGCCGGAGGCCACCGCCGAGGTGCTGGATCGGGAGCTGCCCGGGATCAGCGAGGCGCTGCGGTCCTCCGGCCTGGCCGCCGGATCGCTGGATGCCGGGCTGTCCCGCGGCCTGGCCGGCGTCTCCGGAAGCACCCTGGTGGTCAACCTGCCCGGCACCCGCGCCGCCGTCCGCGACGGCATGGCCACGCTGGGCCCGCTGGCCAGTCGCGTGATCGATGAACTGTCGGGATTGGCGGAGTAATCGACACGCCACGAGACGAGGGCAAGAACTCTCGTCCCGAGAAGGAGAAGGCTCGTCCCGAGAACGAGCCGAAGCCCCCTCGCTCCGACGCCGAGCCGCAGCCCCCTCGCCCCGAGGCCGCGTCGCAGACCCCTCGCCCCGAGAAGGCGTCGCAGACCCCTCGCCCCCGCGGGGCGAGGGGTTCCTCGCGTTCGGCCGCCGACGCGGCGCGGCTGGCTCGCATCTTCGGTGAGACCCTGCCGCAAACAACCAGTGACGAGCGCTCGAACGACGGCGAACGGCCGGGCTCGCCGGACGACTGGTTGCGCTCACAGGTCCCCCCTCATCACGGCTGAGCGCGCGGTCACGATTGCGCCACGGACACCCCCGGCCATGTTTCGGAGTGCTCACAGCATTTATGCGCTCTCCGTAATATGAGCGAGATTGGGGTGTGATTCAGATCACACTGCCTTTACGGACGCTTACGTTGTCATGTAGTTGCCGAGGCGTTTAATGTTCGCCCTTGGGCTGCTCCACCTGCGGTTCTCGAAGGCTCGGGGATGGCGCCTCGCGTCGACCTCACCGGAACAGGGCCCGGTTCCGTCAGTTTGGCGAGAAATAGGTTGTCGGTTACAAGACGGCAACAAAGTATCGACAAACTGAGCTGGGCCTGAAAGGACCGCTTACAGCCTCGATGGTCGAGGCTGACCGTAAGAACCTGATGAGGGGAAGTATGAGCGAGAACCGCACCAACGGTCTGCGGCGTGGTGCCCGTTTCGCGGGTATCGGCGCGGCCGCGACCGTGGCCATCGGCCTTTTCTCAACCGGTGCTGCCAACGCCGACACCTTCGTGCCGTTGCCGGACGGCCAGAAGCTGGGTCCTGATGGCGTTGTGATCACCCGTACCGGTGAACACGCCGTGGTCTCGCCGTCGCTGGCGGCCAACGGCGCCGGCCGCACTGTATGGGTGTCGGGCAATGCGATCGCCGAAGTGCCGAACGCTCCCGAAACCACAGCCGGCCCGTGGAATGGCCCGACCAACGCGCCGGGCACCAACAACTCGTCCACGCACGGAACGTCGATCGTCAGCACCGGCTACATCGTCGGCTGCCAGGTCAACATCGCCAGTGACGCGATTTCCGCGGGTGTCTCCGGTGGCGTGAGCCTCACCAATGCCAACCTCGGCGGGTCGATCGGCCTCAAACTGGGCCCCGGTGACGTCAAGTTCGTCCAGATCGACAGCAAGGACATCACCAAGCCCGGTACCTACTCGGTGGAGTACCAGGACGCGGAGATCCAGATTCAGGGCTGCGCGGGTTACGCCCAGGCGCGCGCGTACACCGTCGTCGAGGTCGTCGGCAACAACTACTCGAAGACCACCCTCTACGGGCAGCCGTTCAGCATCGGCTGACGTCGATCGATTCCGCCAATCCTATTCCCGCGTAAAGCTATTCACCCATGAGGGACCATAATGAACATCCGTAAGACCGTGGCTCGCGCGGCCGGTGTCGGTGCTGTCACCACCGCTGCCCTGGGCCTGTTCTCCACCGGCGCCGCCAACGCCGACACCTTCGTGCCGCTGCCGGGCGGCGACATCACCAAGACCCTGTCCGACGGCACCGTCGTGCACGTCTGGCTGGATGGGGAGTCGGCCAACATCAGCCCCTCGATGGGCTCCACTCCGGTGCACCGCAATGCGTGGGTGTCCGGCAGTGCGCACGTCGAGCTCTCCGGTAACACCAGCGCGGCGGGCGGCAACATCCGTCCCGGCTACGTCGTCGGCTGCCAGGTGAACATCTCCGGTGGCGGTGCGGGCGTCGAGCCGTCGGTGGGCGCGTCGTGGGACTCGGAGGGCAATGTCACTCCGTCCGCCGGCGTCAACAGCAGCGGCAACCTGACCCTGGGGCCGGGACAGGCGCAGTCGTTCTACATCCTCGACCGCGAGAAGCCGGACGACTACGGCAACGAAAGCCACTCGGCCAAGAACAAATTCACGGGCAATCAGGGCTCGGTGTCCTGGGCCGACACGACCATCGGCCTGTCGGGCTGCGGCGGCTACGCGCAGGCCCGCTCGTTCGTGAACGTCCAGGTCGAGACCGACAACGTCATCACCCAGGTGACGCTGTGGGGCCAGCCCTTCAGCCTGGGCTGATTCCGGCCGAAGGCATGCCGGAATGACGAAGGCGTGTCAGGGATGGGCCCGGCGCACATGCACTGGGCCCATCCCTGTCCCCCTTCACGTTTCGTGGCGTCCGCCCGCGCTCTTGCCGCCCTCGGCGAGCAGGTCGCGGATCTCGGTGAGTAGTTGGGTGTCGGTGAGCGACGGCTCGATGGACTTGCCCCAGCGGTTGCGGGCCCTGGTGGCGGGCAGGACCAGCACGAAATAGAGGATCGCCGCGATGATCACGAAATTGATCGCCGCGGTGATGATCGGGCCGACCGCGATGAAGGTCGCCGGTTTGTCGGAGACGAGCCGGAAGCCGAGCCCCAGTTCGCCGGTGCCGCCGAAGACGGCGAGCAGCGGATTGACGATTCCGTTGGTCAACGCCGTGACGATCGCGACGAAGGCGGTGCCCATCACGACCGCCACGGCCAGATCGATCACGTTCCCCCGGAACAGGAAATCCCTGAAACCCTTCAGCATTTCGGCTCCTGTCTCATCCGGCACAGTCACATCCGCGCCGAATCCTCTGTTCATTTCCTCCGCTGTGATCGCCGACGGCTATCACAGCCGATAGCCGGGATGCTAGTGGACGGCCACGGCAAACACCGGGCGAAATCGGGAACCGCTAGTGGAAGGTGACGGTCAGCGCCGACCGCAGCGAGGCCGCCGCGACGGTGGTGGCATGCGCGGCATCCAGGGCGACCAGCACCGCTCGCTCACCTTGTCCCCGAGTCTTGTCGGAGGTGGTGACCAGGACGACGGCAGCGTCGGTGGCGAGGGTTTGTGGTGGTGCCGGACCCTCGAGATCGGCATCGGTATGCGGCGCGGCGATCA
The DNA here is from genome assembly GCF_015477765.1 of Nocardia transvalensis. Taxonomy (GTDB): domain Bacteria; phylum Actinomycetota; class Actinomycetes; order Mycobacteriales; family Mycobacteriaceae; genus Nocardia; species Nocardia transvalensis_A. Next base: position 225,659 of record NZ_JADLQQ010000006.1, read on the forward strand.
CGTCGACCCGGTCGCCGGCGCGCAGGATGTCGGCAATGGCGTTGTCCGCCAAGCGGATCGGGACGATGCGGGCATCGGTCACCCCGGTCGCCACCTGGGCCAGGCGCGGGCCGACCACGCGCAGATCGGTGAGAATTTCCCCGGATCGCACCGCGCCGGTCACAGTCGCGCCCACGAGCGCCGACAGGTCGTGGACAGCGCCCTCGGGCAGCGTGTCGGCCGGGCGCGGGGCACGGCGCAGATCCTCGGCGCTCAGTATTCGGCCGGGTGCCAGGTCGCGGGCGGCGACGACGGCATCGACCCGGCGGGCGGAAGGATCCCCGCGCACGAACAGCACCGCCGCCAGGACGGTGAGGCCGAGAGCGAGCAGGCGGCGTACGAGCACGCCATCGGCCCAGGCCGGTCGATGCCGGGTCAGCACTTCCCAGCGTGGTTCGCGGCCGAGGTCGGCGTCACCCCCGCGGCCGTCTCGCCCATCGAGGCGGAGGCGTAGTCGCTGCATAACCGGCAGACTACGAGCGGCCCATTCTCATGGAGTGAGGAAAACCGCTGGTCACCACCGGGCTGTGGATAACTGAAAGGCTGTGGACAGCGCGGGCGTGGTCAGGCTACGGCGGTGCTGGCGGCCGGGGTGCTGGAGCTGCTCGAGGTGGACGACGTCGACGAGGAGGTCGAGGACGTCGACGACTCGGAGCTGGAACCGTTGGACTTGGCCGGCTCGCTCGCGGTGGAGGCACCGTTGCGGCTGTCGGTCCGGTAGAAGCCGCTGCCCTTGAACACGATGCCGACCGAGTTGAAGAGTTTGCGCAGCTTACCGGCGCACTTCTCACAGCTGGTCAGCGCATCGTCCGAGAACGCCTGCACGATGTCGAACTTGTCACCACACTGCGTGCACTGATACGAGTAAGTAGGCACAGGAACCTCCACAGTCTCCGTCGGTTAGCACTCTACAGCCGACACTGCCAACAGTGCCAATCCGGCGTTAATTCCCGGCCAAGCGTCGCAGCCCCCCGCCCGGTGTCAGGGCCCACCCCATGCGCCGATCATGAGGTTCCTCGGGCAGCCGGTCCACCAGTTCGTCGTCGCGCACCACAGCTATCAGCTGGGCATCGGGATCGGCGGCGGGCAGCGTGCGGTCGTAGTACCCGGCGCCGCGGCCCAGTCGCACGCCGCGCAGATCCACCGCCAGCGCCGGAACCAGGACCACCCCGGCCCATTCGATCGCCGCCGCCGACAGGGTAGGACCTGCCGGTTCCAGTAGTCCGTAGCGGGCAACGCGCAGCGAGTCCGCGCCGGTGTACTCGGCCCAGTCCAGCGGTCCGGGCGGCCCGGTCACCGGCAGCAGCACCCGGCTACCGGCCGAGCGCAGGGCGTCCAGCATCGCCGTCGAGCCGGGTTCACCACCCACCGGCACATATGCCGCTACCCACTGCGTCCGCGCCTCGATCGCCTCGGTCACCGCGAGCGCCAGCGCGGCCGATTCCGCCTCGCGAACGGCGGGCGTGACGGCCGCCCGGCGGGCCAGCAACTCCGTGCGCCACCGCTTCTTATCCGGTTGACCAGCACTGTCCATGACGACCACCCTAATGAGCTACACCCGCCGAGGGTTTCGCGAGCGAACCTCGGGGGAATCGATTCATGCACTCCGGATTGACCTTGCCGGTGGGTTGCCCGCGTCCGTTCGACGCGCCGACACCGCCGCTGACCCCTAGGCTTCCGGAGGGCCGGGCCCGCACAAAGCTGGTCCCGCGGACGACATCGATGGATAGGGTGTGCCTTATGACAGCTGACGCCGGATCGGATGCGACGCGGCCCACGCCGTCCTGCTTCCGTACCGCGGTGGTGCCCGCGGCCGGGCTTGGGACCCGCTTCCTGCCCGTGACCAAAACCGTGCCGAAAGAGCTGCTACCGGTGGTGGATACGCCCGGAATCGAGTTGGTCGCGGCCGAGGCCGCGGACTCGGGCGCCGAACGCCTGGTGATCGTGACCTCGCCCGGAAAAGACGGCGTCGTCGCGCATTTCGTCGACGATATGGTGCTGGAGAGCACACTCGCCGAGCGCGGCAAGTTCAAGGCGCTGGAAAAGGTGCGCCGGGCGCCCGGGCTGCTGGATGTGTCCTCGGTGGTGCAGGAGGAGCCGCTGGGCCTCGGCCACGCGGTCGCCCAGGCCGAGCAGGTGCTGGACCCGGACGAGAACGTGGTCGCCGTATTGTTGCCCGACGACCTGGTATTGCCCAGCGGTGTTCTCGAGGTGATGTGCCGGGTCCGCAACAAGCGCGGCGGCTCGGTGCTGTGCGCGATCGACGTGCCCAAGGATCAGGTCAGCTCCTACGGCGTCTTCGATGTGGCCCCGGTTCCGGATGCGACCAATCCGAATGTGCTGCGCGTCAAGGGCATGGTGGAAAAGCCCGCCCTGGCCGATGCGCCGTCGACCTACGCCGCCGCCGGGCGCTATCTGCTCGATCGTGAGATTTTCGACGCACTGCGCCGCATCGAGCCCGGCGCGGGCGGGGAACTGCAGCTCACGGATGCGATTTCACTGCTGATCGCCGAGGGGCATCCGGTTCATGTGGTGGTGCACCGTGGGTCGCGCCACGACCTGGGCAACCCTGGCGGTTATCTTCGTGCTGCGGTCGATTTCGCATTGGAGCGAGACGAATACGGTCCCGAGCTACGCGAGTGGCTGGAACGTCGGCTCGCTCCCGACTGGAACCCGCAGCTGACCTCGTCCGAGTGAGGCGGGCGGCCGGGTCCGGTCGGCCGCGTTGAACACGGACAGAGGAAGGGCTGCATGCGCTCGGTTGAGGACCAGCAGATCAAGGTGACCGCGGCGGCTGTCGCCCCGCGGCCCGTCCGGGTCGCCATCTCCGAGGCCCAGGGTCTGTTGTGCGCCGAGGACGTCGTCACCGAGCGGCCGCTGCCGGGTTTCGATCAGGCGGCGATCGACGGCTATGCCGTGCGCAGCGTGGATGTGCAGGGCGCCGGGGTCGATATCCGCGACGAGGAGGGAAATCCGGTCGATCTGACGCTGCCGGTGGTGGGTGAGGTGCCGGCCGGATCCCGCCAGCCCATCCGCCTGCAGCCCCGCCAGACCGTGCGCGTCGACACGGGTGCACCGCTGCCGACCCTCGCGGATGCGGTGCTCCCCCTGGACTACACCGACGGCGGCCGGGCGCGGATCAAGGTCTACGAGCCGGTGCGGTCGGGCGACTATGTGCGCCGCATCGGCGACGACGTGCAGCCCGGCGATATCGCGGTGCGCGCGGGCACCATCATCGGCCCGGCCCAGGTGGGGCTGCTGGCCGCGGTCGGCCGCGACAAGGTGCTGGTGCATCCGCGTCCGCGGCTGTCGGTGATCTCGATCGGCGGTGAGTTGGTCGATATCGATCGCACCCCTGGGCCCGGCCAGGTGTACGACGTGAACTCCTATGCGCTGGCCGCCGCGGCGCGGGATGCGGGCGCGGATGTCAATCGGGTGGGCATCGTCAGCGCCGATCCCAAGCGACTGCGCGATGTGGTGGAGGGGCAACTGGTTCGCTCGGAGGTCGTGGTGATCGCCGGTGCGGTCGGCGGCTGGGTGTCCGAGCAGATCCGGGAGGCGCTCGAGGGCCTGGGGGAGTTGGAGATCACGCGGGTCGCCATGCATCCCGGCTCGGTGCAGGGATTCGGGCGGCTGGGCCGCGATGAGGTGCCGACCTTCCTACTACCGTCGAATCCCGTTGGCGCACTGGTCGTTTTCGAGGTGATGGTGCGCCCGCTGATCCGGATCGCCCTGGGGCGGCGCCATCCCATGCGCAGGGTCGTGCAGGCCCGCACGATCATGCCGATCAGTTCCATGCCGGGGCGGCGCGGCTATCTGCGTGCCCAGCTCATGCGTGACGAGCAGACCGGCGAATATCTCGTGCAGCCATTGGGTGTGAACGGTTCGGCGCATCTGCTGTCGACACTGGCCGAGGCGAACAGCCTGATCGTCATCGAGCCCGAGGTCACCGATGTACGGACCGGCGACGAGGTGCCGGTCGCCTTCCTTGCCCAGCGCGGATAAAGGCCGCATTGGGAAACTATGGACATGAACGTGTTCCGGGCCGCCCAGCACCCGGGCTGGCCCGCGCATCTGGGTCCCGTGCGCGTAGCCGCCGGACAGGTGACGCTGCGCCCGATCCGTTTGCGCGACGCCACGGCGTGGGCCCGCATCCGGGTGCGCGACCGGGAGCATCTCGAACCGTGGGAGCCGACCGGGCGCGGGACGTGGGAGGCGCGCAATCATCCGTCGAACTGGCCGTCGCTGTGGTCGAGCCTGAAGGCCGAGGCCCGTCGCGGTGCCATGATCCCGCTGGTGATCGAGGTCGACGGGGCGTTCAGCGGGCAGCTGACCATCGGCAATATCGTGCGCGGCGCGCTGCGGTCGGCCTGGATCGGCTACTGGGTCGCGAAAGACGTTGGCGGCCAAGGCGTTGCCACCGCGGCCCTGGCGCTGGGCCTGGATCACTGCTTCGGCCCGGTCGGCCTGCACCGCGTGGAGGCGACAGTACGCCCGGAGAACCTGGCCAGCCAGGCCGTCCTGCGCAATGTCGGTTTCCGCGAGGAGGGCCTGCTACGCCGCTACCTCGACGTCGACGGCGCCTGGCGCGACCACCTGCTGGTCGCGATGACCGTCGAGGAGGTGTCGGGCACCATCGTGAACCGCCTGGTGCGGGCGGGCCGCGCGACCCTCTCGTGAGGCCCACCACCGAGCGAAGTCCCCGTCCACCCCAATAAGACACAGGCCACCTGCACCTTCGCAAACCCGCGACGGCGGAGCCGTCGCAATCAAACACAGCACTGTGACTCATGGGGCTCGTGTGGACGGCGCGCCTGCGGGATATTCCTGTGGCACCGCACTAGCCTACGGACGTCGGTGGTGCGTCCTGCGCTATCGGAAGGGAGCCTGCGAAGTGGTCCGACAATGCGGCCGTGCGACACGTGCTGCGAAGCCGGAACATCGCGCGGGCGATGTGCAAACCGTCGAAGGGACAACGGCCAGGCGGGGACGGAGGTGTGAGCGCGATGCCGAATTCGATCTTGTGGATCGGTCTGGTCGCGGTCTGGATCTTCGTGCTGTTTCCGATGCTGGCCGATCGGCATCCGCGCATTCGGCGAACCACCGATGCCGCGCTGGCCACCCGGGTGTTGCATCGAGGCGGCACCAAGCGACGCACCAAGAAGGGACCGGGCGCCGGCCACGAAACCGACCCGGACTGGGTTCCGGCGCGCGCGCAGAGAAAGCTTTCCCACGGCGATGATGCGGAGGATCGGATGACGACATCGGCCGATGAGCCCGTCACCGAGGACGACGACAAGACCGCCCGCGACGGAGGTCTGGGTGACCGGGACGCCGCCGACGAGATCATCGACGCCGAGGTCGACGAGGGCGGACCTGCCGACGAGGCCGCCGACACCGAGATGACGGCCGACGACGAGGACGAGGTCGAGGAGGAACCGGAGGAGCCGCCGGTGGCGGCCCGCATCCCGCCGGCTCGATCCGCGGACCGGTCGCTGCCGGAGCCGGAATCCGAATTCGATTCCGAGGACGAGGATTTCGTGCCGATCAGGCGGGGGCGCGGCGGCTACGACCCGGAGGCCGATGCCATCGCGCGTGCCGCGCGCTACCGGTTCCGCCAGCGTTCCGCGCTCGGCCTGGTGCTGAGCATGCTGCTGTTCGGCGCGTTCGCCGTGGTGATGTCGCCGGTGCTGTGGTGGGGTTTTGCGCTGTCGGCGCTGGTGCTGGGCACCTATCTGGTCTATCTGCGCCGCCAGGTGCGCCTGGAGGAGGAGATCCGCCGCCGCCGCGCCGCCAGGTTGTCCCGCAACCGCCCCGCGAGCGAATCCGACGAGGACGACGACCGCCGACCCCAACCGGAGCGCCCCGCGCTGGACCGCGATTCCGCCCGCGCCCTGCGCCGCCGCGCGGTCGTGCTCGACGTCGACGACGAGGACCCGATGTTCGACCACCTCGAGCACTTCGACGCCGCCGCTGCCCGTGCCACCCGCAACCGCGCCGCGGGCGGCGAAATCCGTCGCGCCGCAGGCGAATAGCCGGACGGAATCCCCTCACCCCGATGCAGTTCCGGCCTGCCTTCGGCCGGAATCTCTCTGCGTCGTCACGTCGAGACCGCCGAAAGCACGCCGGTGTGGTGGGCGACGGCCGCCGTGAGCCCGTGGCCGTGGCGCGGAAGCTCGGTGCCGCGGGGCTGGCGCTACCATCGGGAGCGCAATCGGCGGGAGAGGAGCGGGCGCGATGGGCGCTAGGCAGGCGGCGGGGTCCGGGGTGCAAGCCGCCGACCGGCGCCGCGAACTGCTCGACCGCCTCGCCGACGTCATCGCCGAGGACGGCTTGGAGGGGGTCAGCATCCGGACGCTGGCCGCCCGGGCGGATGTCTCGATCGGCACCGTGCAGTACTACTTCTCGACGAAAAACGATCTGCTGCAACGAGTGTGGGAATACGTGCGCGACGAGACGGCCGACCGCTTCTGGGGTTCGGGGGTGGCCGAGCTGGCTCCGGCGCAGCGATTGGAGCGGCTCACCGAGCTGCTCATCCCGCCGGACAGCGAGGACCGCCTGACCCGCGTGTGGCTGGCCCTGGTCGCCCGTGCCGCCCACGACCCGGAGATCGCCGCCCTGCACCGCGTCCAGTGGCAGCATATGGAGAACCTGCTCGCCGAGGCCCTCGCCTCCGCCAACCCGAAGCGCGCCGACGAGGCACCCGAGGCCGCCGCCGAATTTCTCGGTCTCCTCGACGGCTTCGCCATAGCCGTCGTCACCGAACCCACCCGCATGCCCCCCGCCCGCGCCACCCGCATCTCCCGCCGCTGGACCACCGCCTGGCTCGCCGAGGACTACACCTGACACCCGCGCTGTCAACGGTCGCGGCTTCCTTTTGTTCGGTGGTTGCTGGCTCTCCTGTCCGGCGGGCGCGGGCTTTTCATCGTCCCGGCGGGCGTAGGTTTTTCATTGTCCCGGTATGCGTAGGTTTTTCATTGTCCCGGCGGGCGTGGGTTTTTCATTGTCCCGGTATGCGTGGTTCCTCATTGTCCCGGCATGGTTTTGGCCGGGACCTCGCTGACCGTGCTGTGCCATGCTGAGGAGATGGCCGACGAGCAACTGCACCTGAACGCGGGGGCTGCGCACCTGGTGGTGGACGCGGGAACCGGGCGTATTGCGAGCTTTCGCCTCGGGGACACCGATGTGCTGCGGACCGGCGCCAGGTTCGGGTGCTTTCCGATGGCACCGTGGTGCGGTCGGATGCGGGACGGGGTGCTGCAGTGGGAGGGGCGCGCCTATCAGTTGCCGCGTAACGCGGAGCCGCACGCCATTCACGGCACGGTGCGCGATCGGCCCTGGGAGGTCGTGCGCAGTTCCGACACCGAGGTGGTGCTCGCTCAACGGCTCGGCGAACCCTGGCCGTTCCCGGGGCGGGTGACCCACTCGGTCGCCTTGACGGCGGAGGCGGCGGCCTTCGCCATGACGGTCGAGGCGGACGCGGAACCCTTTCCGGCTCAGGTCGGCTGGCATCCCTGGTTCGAGCGTCGCCTGACCCCCGACGGCAAACCCGTCGAACTCGCCTTCACCCCCGCGTGGCAGGAGGAACGCGGCCCGGACTACCTGCCGGACGGCAACCGGATCGCCCCACTGCCCGGACCGTGGGACGACTGCTTCGGCATGCCCGACGGCGTCGATGTCACGCTGACCTGGCCCGACGCATTCGAACTGACCGTGACCAGTCCGCTGCGCTGGGTGGTGGTCTATGACCAGCCGACCGAAACCGTGTGTGTCGAACCACAATCCGGCCCGCCGAATGGACTGAACACCATGCCGCGCACGGTCCGCCCGGACGCCCCGCTGACGGCCGATATGGACTGGCGCTGGCGCACTCTCGGTTGACGCGGTTCGAGGGTCGCCGAGGGGTGTGATCTGGAGACCAACCGTTATTTTCTCAGTAAAATACCTGTTAACCTTCTTCTATGCCCTCAACCCTCGGACGACAGACGGCCGTCGCGCGCTCGCACCGCAGCCTGCGCCGAGCGCTGCCGTTACGTGGCCTGCTGCGGTTGCGGCCCCCCGCCGACACCTGGCGGTGGTCGGCATTGAGCGCCGTGCTCGCGATCGGCGTGCCGGAGGTGGCGCTGTTGCTGGCCGGACGCATGGAGCTCGCCCTCTACACCACCGCCGGTGGCCTGTGCGCGCTGTACGGCCATGGTTTGCGGTACGCGGCCCGGGCGCGCGCACTGATGTGGGTGGTGCTGGGTATGACCGCGGGCGTGGGGGTGGCCTCGGCCACGGCCGCGCTCACCGACTCCGCGGTCGTCCGGGTGGCCGTGATAGCCCTGCTGGCGGGCGTGTACAAGATGGTGTGCGACGCGACCCGCATCGGGCCGCCCGGCAATGTCGTGCTGACCTTCATCACCGCCACCGCCGCATTCGTGCCCACTCGGCTGGCGGACCTGCCGGTTCATCTGGTGTTGGTCCTGCTGGGCGGCGCATTGGCCTGGGTGATTTGCCTGGCGCCCAGCCTGTTTCGGCCGCATCAGCCCGAACGGCTCGCGGTGGCACGGGTTTTGGAGTCCGCCGCGCGGCTGTTGCGTGCGTCCGAGGACGACCCGGCGGCGCTGCGGTTGCGCTACGAGGGAGCCGGGACGGTGGCGGCCGCCTGGCATACGCTGCGTTCGGTTCCCTCGGTCACACCCGAGATCGCCGCGCTGGCCAGGCTGGTGGCACGGGCGGAGTCGCTCACCGTGCACCGGCGCTGCGAGCAGGCCGACCAGCTCGACGAATGGGCGCGAGACCTGCGTAAGGGACGGCCCGTACCGGCCGTCCGCGTCGCCTCGGCCGAATCCGCGGAACTGCGGGGTATGGCCGTGGAGCAGGCCACCGACGGACGCTCCGGTCTCCGGCGCGCCTTCGCCGCCTTCGCGCCCGGCTCGTCGCTGTTTCCGATCGGTATGCGCGTGGCCGTCGGCGGGGCGGCGGCCGGGTGGACGTCGATGGCCCTGGGCGTCGATCGCCCGTACTGGGCGGTGCTGACCGCGGCCGCCACCTTCGTCGCCAATACCACGCTGACCTGGCAGCGCGCGGTACAACGCGTGCTGGGTAGTCTCGGCGGCGTGTTGCTGTTCACCGCGCTCGTGCCGGTGACGCGCAGCGCGACGGCACTGGTGGTCGTCTCGCTGGTCTGCATGCTGATCGTGGAGGCGACCATCTCCCGGAACTATGGTCTGGCAATGATTTTCGTGACGCCGCTGGCCCTGTCGATGGCCGAATTCGTCGGCAGCCCGTCGGCGCACCGTTTGGTCGTCGACCGCTGGCTCGACACCTGCGTGGGTGCCGCGGTCGGTGTGCTGGTCTGCTTCCTCGTGCCCAACCGCCGGGTGTCCGGCCGGGTGGATACGGCGCTGCGTGAGCTGGATGCGATCACCACCATCGCCCCGACCGCTCCGGATCGGGGCGCGGCTCGGGCCCGGCTGACCGCGGCGTTGATCGAGCTGCGCGAAGCCGCCGATACCGCGGCCGGGGAATGGTGGAGTGCGCCGCTGCCGGAGGAACGCATCGTCGCCGCCGAACGTGCCGGTCATCGGTTGCTCGCGGAACTGTCGGCCCCGGCGGATGCGCGATGAACTCCGCCGAGGATGCGGTGGCGGGTGTGCTGCGCCAGTGGGCGCGGGTGCGGGACGACCTCGACACCGAACCGGTGGCCATCATCGGTCGAATCAACCGCTGTGCGGCCTTGTTTCAGCGCGTGACCGACGCGCCGCTGGGCCGGGCGGACCTGAGCCGTCCGGAGTTCGACCTGCTGTGCGCCATGCGCCGCCTCGGCGAGGATCTGACTCCGGGCCGGCTCGCCCGCGAGACCTTCGCCTCACCCGCTGCCGTCACCAAACGTGTTCGGGCACTGGAGGAACGGGGTCTGGTCGCGCGTCGCATCGATGGACGTGACCGCCGCGTGGCGCATCTGGCGCTCACCGATGCGGGTACCGAGCTGGTCGATCGCGTTCTGCCGCAACAGCTTTCCTACGAGAAGGCGTTGCTGTCGGATCTGCCCGAGGCCGAGCGTGCCGAGCTGGCCCGCATTCTCGGGGATCTGCTGCTGTTGATGGAAGGACGGTTGGGCGGCCTCGACCACTGACCGCCCGTGCTCGGCTGTGCTGCGCGAGTTCAGGACCGTTTGCGGTGCGATGTGCCGACGGCGCGCGGCCGTGTGCGGCGCGCGCCTGCGCGGGTCTTGGCGGGGAAGTCGTCGAGTTCGGGGCCCTCAGCTGGGAAAACGGTCATCCGCTGGGTGTCCTCGTCGATCTTGGCTCGACGGTAGGCGGTATCGACCATTGCTGCGCTCCTCCAGTAGTTGCGCTCCGCCGGTTCCGGCGGGCGATGCTCGTGCTACGTCCGGCGGGTACCCCGGTGTCCCTCCGGCAAACCGCACTGTCGGTTCCGTTCGGGCTGGTTAGCCCCCTCGGGCGCCGGGTACCGCGACGGTGGGTCGACTTCGAGACGAGAGGACACGCCATGGGTTTTCCCGAGCAGCAGCAGGACGTGCCCGGCATCCAGGCGCGGATGACGCCGGTGCCGGACTGTGGTGAGACCAGCTACCAGGGTTCCGGCAAACTCACCGGCAAGGCCGCGGTGATCACCGGCGGTGACAGCGGCATCGGCCGCGCGGTCGCGATCGCCTTCGCCCGCGAGGGCGCCGACGTGCTGATCTCCTATCTCGACGAGCACGAGGATGCGAAACAGGTCGCGGAGCTGGTCGAACAGGCCGGGCGCACGGCGGTGCTGGTCTCGGGCGACCTCTCCGATCCCGCGCACTGCCGCACCGTCGTCGAACGCGCGGTGCAGGAGTTCGGCCGCATCGACGTGCTGGTCAGCAATGCGGCCTATCAGATGACGCACGACAGCCTGGAGGAGATCAGCGACGAGGAGTGGGACTACACGTTCCGCCTCAATATCGGCGCGATGTTCTACCTGACCAAGGCCGCGCTGCCGCATATGCCGCCGGGCTCGGCCATCATCGGCAGCTCCTCGGTGAATTCGGATATGCCCCGCCCCAAACTGGCCCCCTATGCCGCCACCAAGGCCGCCATCGCCAATTTCAGCGCCAGCCTGGCACAGTTGTTGGGCGAGAGGGGCATCCGCGTCAACAGCGTCGCCCCCGGCCCCATCTGGACCCCCTTGATCCCCTCCACCATGCCCCCGGAAAAGGTCTCCTCCTTCGGCGACAACACCCCCCTCGGCCGCGCAGGCCAACCCGTCGAACTGGCCCCTGTCTACGTCCTACTCGCCAGCGACGAGGGCAGCTACGTATCCGGTGCGCGCATCGCGGTCACGGGCGGCAACCCGATCCTGTAGACTCCGCACTTCCGCGCTGGGGCGCGGAAGTGCGGGGAATGGATGGCTTGCCTGCGGGGAAGGGATGGCCCGCCCGCGGGGAATGGAAAAGCTATCGGACGGCGAAGGGGCACAGGTACCCCAACGGAAACGGGGAAGGCGGGGCCCTGGGGAGGGGACCCCTTGTGCGGGAGAACAATTGGTGCGTAAGCGCAACGATTCTCTGCTTTCGCACGCAGCCCCTGGTTCCCTGCTTCCGCGCGTCAGCGCGGAAGCAGGGTCCTCGCGTCTACGCGAAGCGGGCCCAGACGCGGTGGGTGGCCAGGGCTTCCAGGACCTCGTTGGTGGTGGCTTCGAGGGTTTCGGGGGTGAAGACGCCGGGGCGGTCGGGGCCTATGCCGTTGCGTTTCAGGGCTTCTTCGCCGGGGCCGGTGGCGGCGAGGGGCTTGCCGTGGCGCCACATCTCGCTGACCAGGAGGTCGACTCGGTAGTCGGAGGCGGGGGTCAGGAAGATGGCGGCGTCGAATTCGATCGAGCGCATGGTGGCGAAGGTGCGGTCGACGGGGATTCCGCTCTGGTGGTCGATGTTTCCGCCGTGTGGGGCGACCACCATCGGGCTGGTCTTCGCGCGCTGGAAGGCCCGCACCAGGGCGTCGAGCGATTCGTGGTCCACGGCGTCGTCGGCCACGATCGCGACCTTGCGGCCGTCCACCGGGAAGCTGCCGCGCAACTGCGACAGGGCCGGGCTGGGCAGCAGTTCGACGACCGTCGCCTCGGGCTCGGGCACCGGCAGTCCCAGCTGGGTGGCGACGAATCCCGCCAGATCGGTGTCGACCTCGGCGAGCATCTTCACCCCGCGCTGCCGGATCGACTCGTCGGTGCACTTACCCAGCTCGAAGGCGAACGCCTCACCGAGATGCCGCTGTTCGATCGGGGTCAGGCTCCGGTAGAACATGCGGGGCTGGGAGTAGTGATCGGCGAATGACACCGGGCAGTCCGTCGTGGCGGTGGTCCGCAACTTGTAGGACGGCGCCGGAATCGGCGTCGGCGATTCCACATAGGCGCGGTCGGCCACGGCCGCGGTGAACGGACACCCGCCACCGGTCGAATTCGGCTTGTACACAGCCACTCCCGGATGGACCCCAGTCTGATGGAAGCCGTCGCGGAAGTTGTCGTTGACCGGGCTGTGCGGCCGGTTGATCGGCAGCTGACTGAAATTGGGCCCACCCAACCGCAGCAGCTGCGTGTCCAGATAGGAGAACAGCCGCCCCTGCAGCAGCGGATCGTCGGTGACCTCGATCCCCGGCACCAGATGGCTGACGCAGAATGCGACCTGCTCGGTCTCGGCGAAGAAGTTCACCGGATTCGCATTGAGCTGCAGCGTGCCGATGATCTGCACCGGGGCCATCTCCTCCGGCACGATCTTGGTCGGATCCAGCAGGTCGATGCCCTCGAAGGTGTGCTCCGGGGAATCCGGGAACACCTGGATGCCCAGGTCCCATTCGGGGAAGGCACCGGCCTCGATCGCCTCGGCCAGATCCCGGCGATGGAAATCGGGGTCGAAGCCGGCCGCCATCTGCGTCTCCTCCCACAGCATGGAATGCACGCCCAGCCTGGGCTTCCAGTGGAATTTGACCAGCGAGGTCTCCCCGTCGGCGTTCACGAACCGGAAGGTGTGGACACCGAATCCCTCCATCATGCGGAACGAGCGGGGCAGTGCCCGGTCGGACATCGCCCAGAACGTGTGCATGGTGGCCTCGGAGTGCAGGGTGACGAAATCCCAGAACGTGTCGTGGGCGGTCTGCGCCTGCGGAATCTCCCGGTCAGGATGCGGTTTGGCGGCGTGGATGACGTCGGGGAATTTGATCGCCTCTTGGATGAAGAAGACGGGGATGTTGTTGCCGACCAGGTCGTAGACGCCTTCCTCGGTGTAGAACTTCGTGGCGAATCCGCGGGTGTCGCGCACCGTGTCGGCCGAGCCCCGCGAGCCGACGACCGTCGAGAACCGGACGAACACCGGGGTCTCGGCGTCGGGCTGCAGGAATTTCGCGCGGGTCAGTTGCGCGGCCGCCCCGTTGGCGCGGAACACCCCGTGCGCGCCCGCGCCGCGCGCATGCACCACCCGTTCGGGGATGCGTTCATGGTCGAAATGCGTGATCTTCTCGCGGAAGTGGATGTCCTGCAACAGGGTTGGGCCACGCGGCCCGGCCTTGAGCGCATGGTCGGTATCGCGCTGCACCAGGCCCTGGGCCGTGGTCAGCGCCTCACCGCGCGGCCCCCGCGCGCCCGGGTCGGCGGACACCGGCGCGCCGGTCGGGCTGCGGTACTCCGGCTCGCGCTGATCCAGGGCAGGACCCGCGGGCCGACAGGTGCCGTCGGTCTCGTCGGGTGGTGTCGGCGGTTGCGGCGCCTGCGGCATCGGGGTGGGATCGGTCATTGTTACCTCCGCACGTACGTGTCGGTTCACGAAGGGCCACCGCCGACCGGCTACCCGGACTCGGGCCGCCTATGCACCGCATACGACACGGATCGGTCCTGCGGGGAACGAATCCGCAGGACCGAGTCTCAGGAATTCGCCACGACCGACAGGCTGCGATCGAGCTGTGTGCCGGGATCGGCCGGGATGCGGGGCAGGTCGACACAGTCGAGGGCCGCATAGTAGGCCGCCTCGTATCCCGCGCCCAGCTGATCCACCGAGAAGCGCTCGATCACCCGGCGACGGCAGGCGACGGGGTCGAGCCGGCTCGCCGCGGCGATGGCGGCGGGCAGGTCGGCGGGATCGTCGCAGATGATGCCGGTGACCCCGTCCTCGACGACCTCGCTCACCGCCCCGCCCCGCAGCGCCACCACCGGTGTTCCGCAGGCCATCGCCTCGATCATGACGATGCCGAACGGTTCCTCCCAGCGAATCGGGAACAGCAGGCAGCGAGCCTGGGACAGCAGCAGGCGTTTGGCCACCGCATCGGCCTCGCCGAAGACGAAATCACGATCGGTCAACAGCGGTTGCACCGCGCGCTGAAAATAGGACTTTTCCTGTGGTTCATTCATTTTCGCCGCGAGTACCAGCGGCACACCGGCGGCGTGCGCGGCCTCCAACGCGAGATCCGGCCCCTTATAAGGCGCATATCGGCCGAGGAACAGTGCGAAATCCTGTTTTTTCTTCTGGAAGGGCCATTCGCTCGGCAGGACCGCGTTGTATACGCGGCCGATCCAATTGAGGTGTGGCGCCAACGCGCGCTGCCGATCGCTGATCGCGATCAGCTGCGACGAATTGTCCAGTGCCCGATAGTAAGCCTGCTCCTCGCCGTCGACCGGGCCGTGCACCGTTACCACCGTCGGAATGCCGAGTTCCCGGTAGACCGGGGCATTGAGCGGCCCGGCGAAGGTGTGGTCGTGAATGACGTCGATGGGCTCGGACTTCGCCAGCTCCGTAATGATCTTGCGTACCTTCAGCGCGTTCAGGACCTCGGGGAACGGATCTCCCAGGCGATCGGCCAGGATCTTGTCCCACACCCGCAGGAACCGAGCAGTAGTCCCGGACCGTCCCGCGCCGAGCAGTGTCACTCGGTGTCCTCTGGCGACCAGCGCGTCGGCCAGTTGCGCCACGACCGCCTCTACGCCGCCGTAACCGGCGGGCGGAACTTCGAAATAGGGCGGAGCAACCATGACGATATTCAACGGCGTACCGGAATCGTGGAGGTTGTATATAAGAGAATCGGACCCGGACGGGCTACTGCTCATGGTACTGCCTCCTCAAAGTATGAAGCTGCGACCAAGCGGCGGGAGGCGAAGGACATTTCGCCTCTCGGAACTCCGGTTACCTTCATCAAGGGCTACGCCCGGTCTGAGGCATACCCAGCATTGAACGAGCTAATCATCTCGGCCGAAAATGTCCCGATTCCCCCGGTAGCCTCCGCAATTCGCGGGCCGGATTCGCGAGGGAGTGATGTACCGGTCATACGAACAGGTTTCACCCCACCGCGGGCCGATCGGCCCGCGAAACCGGGGGCCGATCAGCCCGGTAGACAGCCTACGGCGATGATGTGATCGTTCGGCATTCCGGAAACACCCTGTGGCACGGTCGCATACCGTTCGCGCACTTCGAGAACTTCGATGCCGCACAGAGTTTCGTCCAGATCCAGCTCGGCGAGGCCTCCTGCCGCATGCCTCGTCGGCTACGGCGTGGGATCGGAGTTCTGGCGCCGGGCGCGGGCGCGGCGTTTGCCCTCGTGCATGGCCTGGACCCGGGCGACCGGGATGGTGTGGCCCTCCTCGATCAGATCGGCCGGAAGCTCTTGGGGTGCGGGCATTTCCGTGGCCCAGGGGTCGCGGTCGCCGAGCAGCTCGAGGGCGGTGCGAATGGTGAAGTCGGCGGGGGTGACGTCGGCGAGTTCGGACCAGGTGAGCGGGAACGACACCGTCGTGCCGGGCCGTACCCGCGGACTGTAGGCGGCGACGACGGTCGCCCCGCCGGCGCGGGTGGAGTCCAGGAAGACCTTGCCGCCGCGGTCCTCGCGGATGAAGGCCGTGGTGGCCAGGTCGGGATCGAGCCGTTCGGCACGGGCGGCGATGGCCCGGGTGGCGGCCGCGGCATCCTCGATGGGGATACCGGGCCGGACGGGCACGAATACGTGGGCGCCCTTGGCCCCGCTGGTCTTCACCGCGCCCGCGAGCCCGTCGTCGGCCAGGGCCTGGCGGATCAGTTCGGCGGCCAGTACGGCCTGCCGGAAGGGTTGGCCCGGGGCCGGGTCGAGATCGAGGATCAGGTGGGTCGGCCCCTTGCCGTGGTCGGTGAGCAGCAGCGTCGGGTGGTATTCGAGCGCACGCTGATTGCCGAACCACAGCAGCGTGCGCACGTCCTCGCAGACCGCGTAGGTCACCTCGCGCCGGGAGCTCTCGGCCCACACCGTCACCCGCGGCACCCAGTCCGGGGTGTATTTGGGCAGATTCTTCTGCATGAACGGTTCCTGCCCGGGGCGGATCCGCACGACCGACAGCGGCCGGTCCCGCAGCTGGCGCACCAGCCGGTCGCCGACTCCCTCGAGATAGTCGATGAGATCGCGCTTGGTCGCCTGCGCGCCGTCGAACAGCGGCTTGTCGAGATTGGTCAGGGTGACGCCCGCACGGACCTCGTCGCCGCTCATCGCCTCACCATGCCCTGCCGCGGGGGAGCGGTCAACCGTCGTGGACGGTGCGGGCGGGCGGGAGAGGTATATCGATGCGCAGGACCCGCGTGCGGCGGCGCAGCAGCGATACGAGCGCCGCGACGGCGAGGTTGGCGGTCAGGGCGATCAGCCCGCCGTTGACTCCGCCCAGCGGATCCAGGCCCAGCACGTGCAGGCCCAGTACGATCACGCTGCCGACGACGAGCCCGGCCGCCACACCGCCCGCGGTCAACCGCCGCCAGTACAGTCCGAGCAGCACCGCGGGCAGCAGCTGCGCGATCCCTTCGTAGGACAGCACCGACAGGTTGACCAGCGCCTTGGGGTAGATCAGCGCACCGGCGAGCGCGATAGCACCGACCAGCAGGCAGACCAGCTGTGACCAGCTCCGCTGCCGATGATCGGGCAGTCCACGGCCCAGAATCGTTCTGCCCCATAGGGTCCCGATGGCCACCAGGAATACGCTCATCGGCACGATGGCCGACAGCGCCCCGGCGATACCGATCACGGCGACTATCGGAGCCGGCAGCGAGTCGGTGACCAGCTCGTAGAGCGCCAGATCCGAATTCGCCAGCTGCGGCACGACGAACAGCGCCGCCGCCCCGATCAGCATCGGAACCACCAGCAGCAGTTGGTACCAGGGCAGCAGGATCGAATTGCGGCGCAGCGCGGTCGGATTCGCGGCCGACAGATATCCGGCGACGGTGGTGGGGAAGATGCAGATGGTGACGACGTTCAGCACGATCGTCGACACGAACCAGGCCCCGCCGAACGTCCCGCCGCCCGCGCCGGGAAAGGTCAGCCACTGCGGCTTCTCCGCCACCAGCCGATCCAGCAGATGCCCCGGACCGTCGAAGTAGTGCCACGGCACGTAGATCGCCAGAAACAGCACCGACAGCACCGCCAGTCCATCTTTGAGCACGCTCACCCAGGCCGACCCCCGCAGCCCCGAAGCCAGGATGAAGATCTCGGCCACCACGAACGACACCACCGCGGCCACCCGCAGGTCGACCGCGCCGTAGGACATGGCGTGCACCACCACGCCCATCCCCTGAATCTGCAGCTGCACATAGGGAATCAGGAAGATCGTGCAGATCACCGCGACGACGACACCCAGCGGCCGCGATCGGAAGCGATGTTCGGCGATATCGGCGATCGAGACCAGCCGATGCCGGGCGCAGTAGGTCCACAGCAGCGGCGCCACGAAGTAGGCGACCACCAGCCCGGTGCTCAGATAGGCGATCAGATAGAAGATCGGCACCCCGTAGCGATACGACCATCCCGCGGCGCCGAGAAACGAGAAGCTCGTATAGGACTCGCCCGCCATGAGCAGCAGCACGAACAGCGTCCCCAGCCCGCGTCCCGAGATCGACCACTCGGCCATGGATTTCCCCCGGCCCCGGCCGGACAGCACGCCGATCACGACCGTCGCCACCATCGCCACGGCGAACAGCGTGACGGCCACCGCCGCGCGCCCCGTCACGACGGCTCCCGCGGCTCGGCGTCATCGGCCGGAACGAATTCCGCTGCACCCGAACGGTAAGCGGGATCGAACCGGGCCACCAGCCCGACCAGCGGTCCGGTGCCCGCGGTGACCACCAGTACATAGAAGATAAGGAACGGAATCCCGAACACCCGCGGCTCCACCCGATTCGCCACCACCGGCGCCAGGCAGTACAGCAGACCCGGCAGGGCCAGCAGCCACAACATCGGGCCGCGGCGGCGCAGGGGGTAGGTCCGTTCGGTGCCGTTCGGCGGCGGCGGTTCGGCCATGGCGGTACCTCTCGTGGGCGTGCGGTGATCTTCCACGCCACCCTCGCCGATGCTCGGACGCGTCGCCAGCCCGGCCGGGCGCGTGTCGCCCGGCCGGTCAGAGCGAACGCTCCGACTGGCATCCGTCGGGGTCGCCGCGGCCACGATCGTCCTGTTTGTCGCGATTGCTGCGCGGGAGCCATTGCAATTCGGGGATATTCGATGAGGGGTTGTAGACTGCGCACTGAGCAAGCAATCAGAGTTCTGCCGAATTGTCCGAATTGTCCGATTGATTCTTTTGTCGCCTCTGGGTACGTGCTGCTATCTGATTTGCCTTTGATGTCCTTGTGTCGCCAATGATTTGCCAAATCGTGCACTACGGTGGATAGCTGAAGAATGTCTGCCGTGGCGAACCGGCGCCACTTCAAGATCATGTAAACGAAGATCAAAATTGTTGCTACACAATGGTGTTGAGATGTGTAAGCTGACGATCAATCACGAACCCACTACGTGGTGGGTTGGACGGCAAGGGCGGTGTCGTAGTGACCGTGGACAGACTCCGAATGCGCCGCGTGACGGTTATTGCGACCGCACTCGGCGTACTGGCCCTGATGGTGACGGGGCCATTGGATCGGTTGCTGCTGGGCACGTTCATCTGTGTCGGACTCGGACTGGGTTGGGTTAATGCCCAACTCACCTGGAAGTCCGTGACGCGCACCATCCGTTCGGAAACGCCGAGCAAACAGGTCTTGATGCTGTCTACCGCGGTCCGCCTGATGGGTCTGACCGTGCTCGCGATCGTGGTGGCATTCCTGACCCGGCCCAGCGGAATCGGAATCTTCTTCGGCCTGGCCGCCTTTCAAGTAATCCTGGTCCTCCACACCGTGGTTCCCGAATGGAAAGGGCTGCGCCAGCTGCCATGACTATTCACGCTGCCGTGCTCGCCCAGGAAGCCGAGCCGAAGATCAAGGTCGGCCATCACGCGGTCGTGCACATGTGGGGTATGGACTTCAACATCGACACGATCGTGTCGACGGTGGTGGCCGCGATCGTCGTGATCGCCCTGGCCTTCTTCGTGCGGATCAAGATCACCTCGGGGGTGCCGAACGGCGTTCAGCTGTTCTTCGAGGCCGTGACGATCCAGATGCGCAACCAGGTCGAGACGGCCATCGGAATGAAGATCGCTCCGTTCGCGCTGCCGCTGGCGGTCACGCTGTTCGTCTTCATCCTGCTGTCGAACTGGATCTCGGTGCTGCCGGTGCAATACGGGCAGGGCGAACTGATCTTCCCGCCGGCGTCGGACGTCAACTTCGTCTATGCGCTCGCCCTGTTCGTATTCCTTTTCTATCAGGGGGCGGGCATGGCCAGGCGCGGCCCGATCACCCACTTCAAGCAATTGCTCAAAGGGCACACCGGCTGGGGCCCGATGGTGTTCGTCAACGTCGTCGAGGAGATCGCCAAGCCGATCTCGTTGTCCCTGCGGTTGTTCGGCAATATGTTCGCCGGTGTCGTGATGATCTCGGTGATCACGCTGTTCCCGTTCTGGATAAGCTGGGGGCCGAATGCCGTCTGGAAGCTGTTCGATATGTTCATCGGTGCCATTCAGGCGTTCATCTTCTCGCTGCTGACCGTTCTCTACTTCAGCCAGTCCATGTCCTTGGAGCACGAAAACCACTGATCTGATCGACGATCGCCGATCGGAAACGTTCGAGAACAGGAAGTGAAACATGGCAGATCCAGCAACCGCGACCATCGTCCAGGGTGCGCTGATCGGTGGCGGACTCATCATGGCCGGTGGCGCCATCGGTGCCGGCATCGGTGACGGTATCGCGGGTTCGGCGTTGATCAACGGAGTGACCCGACAGCCGGAGGCCGAGGGTCGATTGCGGGTCAACTTCTTCCTGACCGTCGGTCTGGTCGAAGCCGCGTACTTCATCAACCTGGCCTTCATGGCGTTGTTCGTCTTCGCCACACCAGGTAAGTAACGCGTCATGACTCCGCGAACCGATGTGGTGGCCCAGGGGAATTTCCTCATCCCCAACGGCACCTTCTTCGTCGAGTTGTTGATCTTCCTGATCGTGCTCGGAGTCATTTGGTTCTTCGTCGTTCCGCCGATCCGAAAGGTGCTGGCGGAACGCGAGGCCAGGGTCGAGGCGACGACGGCGAACGACAAGGAAGCCAAGGAGACGTTCGCCGAGGCCGAGGCCCGCTACCAGTCGGGTCTCAAACAGGCGCGCGAGGAAGCGGCCGAAATTCGGAATCAGGCGCGCGCCGAGGGACGCGCCATTCTCGATCGGCTGCGCACCGAGGCGCAGGAGGAAGCCGACCGCATCGTCGCGGAGTCCGCGGCACAGCTGCGCGCCGAGGCCGATCAGGTGGCCGCCGAGCTGCGCGAGGAAGTCGAGCCACTCGCCGATTCGCTGGCCGACCGGGTGTCCGGCGTCGACGATCGACGTGCCGGAACCAGTGCCGGACGTCAGAGGGGACAGGCGTCGTCATGAACACCACCACCGGCATCCTGGCCGCCGAGACCGGGTACCACATCACCTTCGACTGGCCGGTCTTCTTCAGCCAGCTGTTCGGCTTCGCGGTCATCGTCTATGTGCTCGTCAAATGGGTTGTGCCACCGGTCAAGGGGCTTATGGCCCGCAACCAGGAGGCCGTCCGCAAGCAGCTCGAGGAGAGCGAGGAGGCGGTCGAACGGCTGGCCAAGGCCAAAAAGGCCTATGACAGCGCCATGGCAGAGGCGCAGGCCGAACTGGAACGGATGCGCAAGGACGCCCAGGACGATGCGGAGCACATCATCGCGCAGATGCGCGAGGCCGCCGCCGCCGAGGTCGAGCGCGTCCGCAAGCAGGGCCGCGACCAGATCCTGCAGCTGCGCCGCCAGCTCATCCGCGACCTGCAGACCGACCTGACCTCCGCCATGCTCGACCGCACCGAGGAAAAGGTCCGCATCAAGATCGAAACCCCGACGGCCAAGGCCGAGAGCATCGAACGCTTCCTGGAGGAGCTGGAGGCCCTGGCCAACGGCAGCCACCCAGTGCGCCGCCAGGCGCAGTCACGCTGGAACTGAACACCGCACCCCTTCCTGACATCCGCACCCTCTACGGCCGTCCGTAGAGGGTGCGGATGCGTAGAAGGGGTGCGGATCTCGGTTCCGTGGCACTTACGGCCTGGCGGAGGGCTTCGGACAGCGGTGGGGGAGTGAGGTGGGCGAAGGGGCGGGAGCGGGTGGGGTCGACGACGTAGTCGTACTGGTTGGCGCTGGCGAGGTATCGGCAGAACTGGTAGGAGTCGCCGGTGACGGCGGCGGTGAGTGCGGCGTCGGCCCGCGGGGTGGCGATCGGCAGGGGAACGATCAGGCGGCGCAGGCGAAGTGCCTCGACGACCGCCCGCAGGAGTTGTTCGTGGGTGGGTTCGGCGCAGGCGGGTGCGTCGAGCGATCGGCCCGCCAATCGACGGCGGGTTCCGGCGGTGATGAGGGTGTCGACCGTGGTTCCCGGGTCGATGACCGCGATGTGATTGGTGCGCCAAGGGCCGAGCGGAATGACGGGTAGTCGTTGGGCGAGTCTCAGGTACGGCAGCAGTCCGCGCGATCCCGCGCCGAGGACCATCCCGGCCCGCACGGCGGTCATACCTCGCATGCCGCGAAGCAGAATCTCCTCGACGACGAGCCGATTGCGTTGGTAGACAGGCTGTTCCACCCCCGCTGGGGCGGCCAGGGTGGTGAAGAAGACGCCGCGGGGAAGTTCGGTGGCGCGTGCGGCCAGCACGAACTGGTGGGCTGCCTGCCTGTCGCGTTCGTCGGTCCGGCGGTCGGAGGCGTTAAGTGCGTGAACGAAATAGAACGCGACATCCACCCCGGTGAGCGCCTCGACGAGACCTTCCCCGGAGACGACATCGCCCCGCACGATCTCGTCGAGTCCGGGCGTGGCACGCGCCGGATCGCGGACCAACCCGCGGACGGTATGGCCCTGGTCGGCGAGGCGGCGGGCGACAAGCCCGCCGTTGTATCCGCTGGCGCCGACGATCAGTGCCTTCATGGCTCACTCCGTGACGTTCGAATAGTGCTTGCGCTCGTTCCACAGCGCGCTCAGCGCCGTACGGGGATCGATGAGCAGCATCCGCAGCCGGGCCCGTACCGAGTCGGGCCGCCGCACGTCGAGGTAGCCGTACAGCTGGTGACGGCTGACGAGACCGTCGCGGAAGGTCCAGATCTCGGTGCCGAATTGGTTTGTGCGGCCGCGGAACCCGCCCTCATAGGTCAGCACGACGGTGCCGGAGTTCGCGCACTGGACCGTCTTGCGCACCTGGAGTCCGTGGACTCGCCACAGCCCGGCCATCACCGTCGCGGCGGGCCGGATCTCGTCGATGCCTGTATAGCAGCGGCGCACCCCGTCGATGATCCATTCCGCGACGGCATCGTGGTGGTAGAGCGCCAGCCATTCGCCCAGGCTCGCCTCGTTGGTCATGCGCTCGGCCTCGACGGCGAACCGCGAAGCATCGAGGCGCCCCTTGTCGTCGACAACGGATGCGGTCATGGAGCCATGTGCAGCCATACGTTCACTGTCACATAACTTTTTGAAGTGGACAAGAGTGAATATGAAGTATCGACTTCTATTGCTTGTGAGGATGATGGGGTCGGGCTGGTGGCCGTCCACAGGCGAGGTCGGCGCGTCTACTCCACGAGCGCGCCGGCGTGGAGGGCGATGCCGGACTGGGGCGCGACATCCGCGTGCAGCCAACCCCCGCCGTCGATTTCGTAGGCGGGCCCGGTGCAGGTTCCTTCTCGGATGGACCCGTGCATGACATCGCAGTAGGTGCCCGGTGGAAGGGGTGTGTGATAGGCCCGGCTCGTGACCGCGAAGTCCTCGCCGTTGAGCACGAGATAGCCCGCGTTCCCGCGACCGAAGGCGATGAGATTGCCCCCGTTGTCGGACCAGTCGACCACCGGCTCGTCGCGGACCTGTCGGTGAAAGCCGACCATCCCCGCCACA
Source organism: Nocardia transvalensis (assembly GCF_015477765.1). GTDB lineage: Bacteria > Actinomycetota > Actinomycetes > Mycobacteriales > Mycobacteriaceae > Nocardia > Nocardia transvalensis_A. Next base: position 248,928 of record NZ_JADLQQ010000006.1, read on the forward strand.
CCGGGCCAGGCGTGTTCGCACAGCCAATGGCCGTCGCCGCAGGCGGCGTCGGTGGTGCGGCCGAGCGGATCGGACGGCGGCGGCTCGTCGTAGCCGGTGAAGGCATAGTCGCTCAGGACTTTCGGACGCCCGTAGGGCCAGGCGAGCAGGAATGCATTGGCCAGGACGTAACGGTCACCGTCGGCGTAGGTCAGCGTGGACCCGTTGCGTTCGGTGTCGTGGTTGGCCACGAAGACCACGGACTTGTCGGACGGCAGGGCCGAGCCGAACTTTCGCAGCTGTGCCAGCCGCCCGTGCCGGAAGATCGCGCTCAGGCCTCCGGCGTAGCGCAGGTCCATCACGTCGCCGGTGGCGAGGTAATCCTCGGGCTGGACGCCTTCGTGCCAGCCGTAGATGACCTCCTGATAGACGTAGGCAGGTCGAGTCAGCCGCTGCTCGATCGCCGAAAGGTCCTCGGGGGCGATGTACTTCGCCGAATCGATGCGGAAGCCGTCGACGCCGAGGGAGAGCAGATCCTCGAGATATCCGGCAATGCGATCCCGGACCGCGTCCTTGTCGGTGGCCAGGTCGGAGGCATTCAACGTTTGGCAGTGGTGGATCTGATAGCGGTCCCCGTAGTCCTCGATCGCCTCGTTCGGCGTGCCGCAATGATGAAAATCGTCCGGACCGTAGCCCGTCGTCGGATACCAATAGTGACAGTACGGCGTGCCCGCACTGCCGATCCCGCACCCGTTCACCGCCGACATGTTGTTGATGATGGTGTCCACATACACCTGCACCCCGGCCTCATGGCAGCTGCGGACCATATCCGCCAGCTCGGCCCGGGTCCCATAGCGGCTGTCCAACCTGTAGGACACCGCCGAATAGCTCTGCCACCACGGAAAACCCTGTTCCGGCAGCAGCGAATGCTCCTCCGGCGGCGAAGTCTGCACGGCCCCATACCCCAGCGGCCCCAGCGTCTCCCGGCATTCCCGGCCGATCGATCGCCAATTCCACCCGAACATCTGCACGATCACATCCCGGTCCGGCGCCGCGGCCGAGGTTTGCGCAGGCACCGCGAGTCCGGCCGCGAGAATCCCCATGACCAGGACGAAGACCCATGATCGCGCCATGGAGGCGACTGTAACCGAGCCCGCGCACAAGATGAGTCAGGTCAGCTCGCACACGTCGTTGCCGCCGGTGGATGGAATGCGAGGCGGTTCCGCGAAATCAGGCCAGGGACAGGATCAGCAGGGAGCTGGACGCGGTGGCCAGGAGCTTGCCGGTGGTGTCGTGCACCTCGGCCTCGGCGAAGGCGACGCGGCGGCCGGGCTTGGTGACCCAGCCTCGCGCCCGGATGGGGCCGGTGTCGGCGTGGATGGAACGCAAGTAGTTGACCTTGATCTCGATGGAGGTGTATCCGACCCCGGCCGGAAGGGTCGTGTGGACGGCACAGCCGGCGACCGAATCGAGCAGCGTGCAGACCAGGCCGCCGTGTACCAGGCCGATGGGATTGTAGGCGGATTCGTCGGGGACACAGGAGAATCCGACCTCTCCCTCGGCGACCGTCATATCGGTCATGCCGCCGAGGAGGTAGCTGATCGGGGCCGCGGGGAGATCACCGGCGGCGATGGCGCGCATGTATTCCAGGCCCGACATGGTCGCACCGGCCTGGGCGGTCGCCAGGGGGTCGTACCAGGTCACCGTCTTGCTGTGCGGCTCCCCCCAGGCGGCGGGGGCGGACGTCGTCGTGTTCTCGGTCATCGGGCTCGTCCTTTCGAGATAACTATCTCGCTGACAGTAGCTATCCACCATGGAGCAATCTAGCAGTTACCCCCATTTCGGGGGTGTGACGGCGATCGCACGGCAAGGAGTAGCGCCGATGGGCACGGCCGACGCCCTGTCATCGGGGCCGTCCGGACCTCGATGACAGGGCGTACGACTATCCGATGCGCGCGTTATCCGGCGCACCGCAGGTCGGAGCGGTCGGCGCGCCGGTGAGGCGCTGGGCGAGCCAGTCCATGGCCGGGGTCGCGGTGATGAATCCGGCCGAAATGTGTTCGGCCACCGGATACTTCGTGTAGGTGACGTCCAGGCCGCGGCCGCAGTAGTCGGCCACCAGCCGGTCCGACTCCGGCACCGAGGCGATCTCGTCGTTCGCACCGGTGAACAGGTACATCGGCGCGGTGGGCGTGCCGTAGGTGCCGGCACGCAGGCCGTCCAGCGTCTTCGCGATCGCCGGGACGCCGAGGGGCCAGACGCCGTTCACTGTGTGATTCTGCAGCCGGTCGAAGGGGTACTTCTTCATCAGCTCGTAGGCGCACAGGCTCGAAATCGACTGCCGGAACGCGGTATCCGGGAAGTAGGAGGAGATCCCGAGCTGCGGGTAGGCGCGGTCGAGGCCGAGGGCGGCCGAGAAGGCGAGGCCCGCGAACGGGCCGCCGTTCAACAGCCCTGCCGTCGCGCCCATATCGGTCGGCACGCCGCCCGCCGCGACGCCGCGGATATTCAGCTCGGGCGCATACGTCGGTGCGAGTTCGGCACCGAATTCGATGCCGCGGGCCCCGCCGGAATAACCGAACATCAGTACCGGCGTCGAGGTGCCGGAAAGCCCTGCGGGCGCGAAATTCTCGGCGGCGCGAACGCCGTCGAGAGTATTACGGCCCTCGACTTTGCCCGCCGCGAATTCACCGTCGGGACCGAGGTAATCGGGGATCACGACGGTCCAGCCCCGGTCCAGTGCGGCACCGATATTCTGGAACTCGCTGCGCATGCCGGTGGAGGTCTGATAATCGGTGTCCGCGCGAATCTGATAGGACGGGCTGCAGCGGGGATCCACGGCGTCGATCCAGGGATCGTAGACCAGCAGCGCCGACGGCCCGGCCTGGTCGGCGGGCCGCAGCACGGTGGCCATCGTGGTCCACGGCGACCCCTCGGAGTTCTGGCTGACGTATTTCAGCTGCCACGCCGAGAATCGCGCCGAGGTCGGGAAATTCGGGAGATCGACCGGCCGGCTGTCGATCACCTCGCCCATGGACCTGCCGCTCAGCGAGTGCGGCTGCGCGTAGAACGGGTCGTCGCCCGGCACGGGCGGTGCCGCTGTTGCCGAGGCCAGGGAAATCGAATTCACCGAACCGGCGAGTGCCAGCGCGGCGGCGAAAACGCCGAGAAATCTACGAATACTCACCGGCAGGATCGTAGCCGTATAGTTTCGGCCGGAAGTTTCGCCTCGGTCCGCTAGTGAGCTGGATCGGAAATAGGGGGAACTGTGGTCGCTCTCGCAATGAGCACCCCTGTCGAATTACTCCGTCGATTCCACTCTATCGGCTTTGCACGACCCACACGCCGGTGCCTCCCAGTACAGTCGATTGCGTACCACCTGATGAAGATGTGCGGGCCTGCACCATGGCCGGGAGGGACCGAAGCAATGACACGCGCAGCGCCGAATCTCGCGGATCGGCTCGAAGCAATCCACGGCGACCTCGCCGACCTGTACCGCGATCTCCATGCCCATCCCGAGCTGGCTTTCGGCGAACATCGCACCGCCGACGAAATCGCCCGCCGCGCAGCGTCGTTCGGCTACGAGGTCACCACGGGCGTGGGCCACACCGGCGTAGTGGCGCGGCTGGCCAACGGGACCGGACCCACGGTGCTGCTGCGGGCCGATATGGATGCCCTTCCGGTGCACGAACAGACCGGCCTGCCCTACGCCTCCACCGCGACCGATCCGGACACCGGCGAGTCGGTCATGCATGCTTGCGGCCACGACATCCACGTCACCTGTCTGCTGGGCGCCCTGCAGATCCTCGCGGAGAGCACGCAGTCCTGGTCGGGGACGGTGCTCGCGGTGTTCCAGCCCGCCGAGGAGACCGCCACGGGCGCCCAGGCCATGATCGACGACGGCCTGTTCGACCGCTTCGGCAGGCCGGACGTGGTCCTCGGCCAACACGTCGGCCCGCTGCCGACGGATATCGTGGCGCTGCACCCCGGCCCGGCCATGGCCGCCACCGATGCGCTGCGAATCACGCTGTACGGCAAGGGCGGACACGGTTCCCGCCCGGAGGCCACCGTCGATCCGGTGGTGCTGGCGGCGGCGACCGTCATGCGCCTGCAGACGATCGTGTCGCGCGAGATCGCGGGCGGGGAGATCGCCGTCGTCACCGTCGGCTCGATCAAGGCGGGCACCCGGCACAACATCATCTCCGACCACGCCGAACTGCTGGTCAATATCCGCACCTACACCCCCGAGATGCGCGAGCGGGTGCTGCGGGCGATCGAGCGCATCGTCCGGGCGGAGGCGGCCGCGTCCGGCGCGGAACGCGCACCGGATATCGAGACGCTGGAAACCTTCCCGACCCTGGTCAACGATGCGGCCGCGGTCGAACGAACCGCATCGGCATTCCGCGACGCGTTCGGAGCCGACAAGGTCGTCGACCCCGGCCCGGTGACGGCCAGTGAGGACTGCGGCCTGCTGGCAACGAGTTCCGGTGCGCCCCTGTGCTATTGGTTCTTCGGCGGTGTCGATCCGCAGCGCTTCGCGCAGGCCTTCGCCCAGGGCCGGGGGATGCAGGACATCCCCTCCAACCATTCGCCCCACTTCGCTCCGGAATGCGATCCGGCGATCGACACCGGCGTCACCGCCATGGTCACCGCCGCCCTGACCTGGCTCGACTGAACGCAACGAGCCGCAGGGGCGCGCACCCCTGCGGCTCGTCCGGTCAGCGCCCGGCGACGAGCTCCGCGTCCGGGTCGTCCTCCTCCAGCACCGCCTCACCACGCGCGACCATGCCCGCCTCGTCCGACAGCTTCAGGTGCGGAATGAACAGCGTCAGCAGGAAGGCAAGGGCCGCACCGGGAATCACGTACCAGAAGCCCGGCACCAGGGCGTCGGCGTAGGCGCCGACGATGGCGTCGTGCAGCCCGGCAGGCAGGTGTTTGACCACCGAGGGCACCAGCTCGCTCGGCTGCAGGCCGGACTGCGCGGCCTCCTGCCAGTGTGTGCGGAAGACCTCGGTCAGCCCGTCGGTGAGCCGGCTGGTGAAGATCGACCCGAAGATCGCCACGCCGATCGCGCCGCCCATTTCCCGGAAGTAGTTGTTGGCGCTGGTCGCGGTGCCGATCTGCTCGGGCGCGACCGCATTCTGGACCACCAGCACGATGATCTGCATGATCAGGCCGAGCCCCGCGCCGATGACCAACAGCATCGCCGACACCAGCCACATCGAGCTGTGCGCATCGATCCGGGTCATCCACAGCATGCCGAGGATGATGATCAGCGCGCCCAGCGGCGGGTAGATCCGGTAGCGGCCGGTCTTGGTGATGGCGGTCATCGAGCCGATGAGCGTCGCCATCATGCCGATCATCATCGGGATGAGCAGCAGGCCCGACACCGAAGCCGAAGCGCCGGTGGCCATTTGCAGGTAGGTCGGGATGAACGCCAGCGCCGCGAACATCACCAGGCCGACGATGAGGCCGATGGCCGAGGTCAGCACGAAGGTGCGGTTGCGGAACAGCCACAGCGGCAGCATGGGCTCCTCGGCCCGCGCCTCCACGGCCACGAACACGCCGACGATGATCACCAGCGCCGCGGCCATCGACAGGATCGTCGGCGAGCCCCACGCGTACTGCTTGCCGCCCCAGTCGGTGATCAGGATGAGCAGCGTCGTCGCGGCCGACATGAGCACCACGCCGAAGTAGTCGGGCTTCACCTTGGGCCGGTGACTGGGAATGCTCAGGTAGCGGAACGCGATGACCATCGCCGCGAGGCCGACCGGGACGTTGATCCAGAAGCACCAGCGCCAGCTCAGGCTGTCGGCGAAGAAGCCGCCGAGCAGCGGACCGGCCACGGAGGTGACGCCGAAGATCGCGCCCATCGGCGCCATGAACTTGCCGCGGTCCTTGGCCGGGACGATATCGGCGATGATGGCCTGCGCCAGGATCATCAGACCGCCGCCGCCCACGCCCTGCAGGCCGCGGAACACGATGAACTCCCAGAAGCCGTTCGACACGGCCGCCCCGACCGAGGCGGCGGTGAAGACGGCGATGGCGAACAGGAACAGCCAGCGCCGCCCGAACAGGTCGCCGAATTTGCCGTAGATCGGCATGACGATGGTCGTCGCCAGGAGGTAGGACGTCGCGGTCCAGGCCATATGGGAGATGCCGCCCAACTCGCCGACGATGGTCGGCATCGCGGTGCCCACGATGGTCTGATCGAGGCTGGCCAGGAACATGCCCGCGATCAGTGCGGAGAAGATGAGCCAGATCCGCTTCCGGGTGAGAACTATTGGGGTCGGCGGCGATTCGGCCGTCGCGGTCATCGGTGTCTCTCCTTGTTTTCAGGGTCGGGGCCGAACAGGCGGGCTGCCAGTCGACACTGCTCGTGGAGGGCGGTCGCCAGCGGCAGGTCCGGACGGTCGGCCAGCGACATCGCCGCGTGAGTGGTCAGGGTGGACATGAGCCCCGCTGTGAGAGAGGCGAACTGGTGCGAGACCTCACCCATGCGGGCGGTCAGCAGCTCCTGCACGGCGGTCGTGTGCCGGACGCCCGCGGCGAAGAACCCTGCCACCACCCGCGGTTCGGTCTTGATGATCTCGGTGATCAACGAGATGTTCTCGCGCACTTCGTCTTCGGGCACGTAGCTGGAGGCGTACAGCGCGACGAGATCGTCGATCAGCACGCCGGTGGGGCCGCCCGCCACGAACTGTTCACGCGCCTCGGGTGTGCCGATATCCCCGATGGGGCCGAGGACCGCATCCAGCTTGGTCTCGTAGTAGTTGAAGAAGGTGCGCGGTGAGACGCCGACCGCCTTGGCGATGTCGTCGGTGGTGGTGGCGTCGAGCCCGCGCTCGACGGTCAGGCGGCGCGCGGCCAGGCACAGATCGTGCCGGGTCTGCCGCTTCTTCTGTTCCCGCAGCCCCAGTGAGCCGTCCTGCATCGCCTTGACCATGCCGAAAAACTACACGATCTGCAATTTTTCAGGCTATGCAATTTCCGTCACACGGGTTCAGCTGCGATTTCCCGGTCAGTGGGTATCTCGAGGCGGTTCGAGATAGGCGAGGGCGGCATCCAGGACGCCATCGGCGTAGGCGGGGGTGAGGCCGTCCAAGCCCAGGGACCAGCGGTACTGGATGGGTCCGAGTAGCAGGTCCAGGGCGAGTTCGATGTCGAGATCGGGGCGGAGTTGACCGGCGGCGACCGCCGAGTTCAGGCGCTCGGCGATCGCGGCCCGCTGGGGGAGCAGGAGCTGTTCGCGGTAGTAGCGGCCGACCTCGGGGTCCTGCTGGATCTCGATGTACATCGCGCGCAGGAAGCCCTCCAGGGTGGGATTGGTGAGTTCGGTGACGGCGCCGCGCAGCAGCAGGCCGAGATCCGCGCGGATATCGCCGTTGTCCGGGATGGTCAAACCCTCTGGGCTGGAATAACTTTCGAGCATCGCATCCAGGACGACCGCACCCTTCGACGGCCACCAGCGGTAGATCGTCTGCTTGCCGACACCCGCGCGAGCCGCGATGGCCTCGATGCTCAGTTTCGCGTAGGGCACGGCGCTGATCAGTTCGGCGGTGGCGGTGAGGATGGCCGATCGCGACCGTTCGCTGCGACGTGCGGCACTCGGCTTGGCAGGCATGACGGCAGCCTAGCAAGAAGCGAGACGAGACGGACCGTCTTGACATATGTCGTGACCCCTGTCATGCTTCACGGCGAGACGAAACGTCTCGTTACGAGAGGAGTGACCGTGACCAGAACCTGGTTCATCACCGGCGCCAACCGCGGCCTGGGCCGCGCCTTCACCGTCGCCGCGCTGACGCACGGTGACCGGGTCGTCGCGACCGCCCGCGAGCCACACACGATGGCCGACCTCGCCCAGGAGCGGCTCACCGTGCTGCCCTTGGACGTGCGCGAGCGCGACCGCGTCGTTGCCACGGTGGACCGCGCGTTCGAGCTGGCCGGTTCGATCGACGTGATCGTCAACAACGCCGGCTACGGCCTGGTCGGCGCGCTGGAGGAACTCGACGAACGGCAGATCCGGGACCAGATGGACACCAACTTCTATGGTGCCCTGTGGGTTTCGCAGGCCGCGATACCTCATCTGCGCAAACAGGGCTCGGGCCATATCGTGCAGATCTCGACGGTCGGGGCGGTGGGTTCGCTGCCGCTGTTCAGCCTGTACAACGCCAGTAAGTGGGCGCTCGAGGGTTTCAGTGCCTCGCTCGCGGATGAACTGCGGCCCTTCGGGATTTCGGTGACCCTGGCGCAGATGGGCGGATTCGCCACCGACTGGGCGGGGTCGAGCATGAAGTTCGCCGAGGCGAATCCGGCCTATACCGAGCTGCGCTCGGGGATTCTGGGGATGCCGGAGTATCCGGACCCGACGGCCCCGCCGCCCGCGGCCGAGGGCGAATCCGAATGGCAGGAGGCTGCCCCGGAGGTCGCAGCGGCCGAATTGCTGGCGTTGGTCGAGATGCCGAATCCGCCGCTGCGCAGGATCATCGGGCCCGGCGCCCGCGAGATGGTCGCGATGGCGCTCGATCAGCGGCGGTCGGACTACGCCACGGATCCGGAATTCGCCTGGCCCAGCTGAGCGGGCCGTCCGGTCGACGAGGACCCGCCCGTCCGATACCGTGCACGGCGGGGCTGGGTAGGAGTTTGAGGCGGACGGTAGTGGTGGCGAGGCTGTTTCGGCTGGTAGTGGCGGTGGCAGTGGGTTCGGCACTGCTGGCGGCGGGCGGATCCGACCCCGATCCCGGGGGATTGGGGCGCTTCTACCACCAGCGCCTCGCCTGGAAGCCGTGTGCGATGGCCACTCTCGACGCCGCCGGTGCCGAGTGCGCGGACGTGCGGGTTCCGCTGGATTACACGAAACCGCACGACCGCACCATCACCGTCGCGATCTCCCGGATCAGGGCGGGCAATTCGGAGTTGCGGCGCGGGGTGCTGGTGGCCAATCCGGGCGGTCCCGGGGCGGAGGGCCTGGACACCGTGGATCTGCTCGGGGACGTGCTCACCCCGGATGTGGTGGCGCGCTACGACCTGATCGGGATGGATCCGAGGGGTGTGGGCCGGTCGACGGCGGCCCCGCGCTGCGGCTGGTCGGTCGGCGAGATGATCCGCTCGGCGGGACTGTCCGACAACGGTTTCCGGCACGACAGCGTCGAATCGGCGGGCATGGCGCAGACCTGTCTGGCCCACGATTCCGACGCCCGCCGCCAATTCACCACCCGCAACACCGCGCGCGATATGGATGTCGTGCGGGCGGCGCTGGGCGAACCGACACTCAATTACTACGGAGTCTCCTACGGGACCTATCTGGGCGCGGTCTACACCCAGATGTTCCCGTCCCGCAGCGATCGGATGGTGTTCGACAGCGCCATCGATCCGGACCGGTATTGGGCAGGGCTGGTTCAGGATTGGGGACCGGCCGGTGAGATCGCACTGGACGACTGGACGAGGTGGGCCGCGCAACGCGACGACACCTACCACTTCGGGGCGAGTGCGGATCAGGTTCGAGCCACGGTCGAGAATCTGATCCGGGCCGCCGGACGGCAGCCGATCATCATCGACGACTTCCCGATCGACGATCATTGGCTGCCGTTCATCCTGCACAACCTGGTGACCAGCTACCGCACGAACGTGGCTCTGGCCGAAACCGTGCGCGAGATAGCCGACGCCGCGGGCCACCCACCCGCACCCGCGCGGGCCCCTCGGCTGCGCATGATCCTCGAGGCCCTGCGGACCGGTGAGAATTCGGCCCTGGCCGAAATCGCCTGCTCCGACGTCGGCGCGCCCACCGACCCGGCCTGGTATCAGCGCAATATCGAAGCCACCCGCATCACCCAGCCGGTCTTCGGTGCCCTGGCCAACAACATCCAGCCGTGCGCCTACTGGCCGCGCCCCGTGGAACCACCGACCGTCGTGCGCAATGCGGTCCCCGCACTCATCCTGCAATCGGCCGGCGACCCCCGCACCCCGTACGCCCACGGCGTCCAACTGCACGCCGTCCTCCCCAACTCCCGGCTGGTCACCCTCCGAAACGTCCGCATCCACATGACCTTCCGACCGGCCCTGAGCACCTGCATCCGCTTCACGATCAACACCTATTTCAGCGCCGGGGTCCGCCCGCCCGCAGACACCGCCTGCGATCCGGATCCGGGTGTGGGATGACGTGATGGCCATATCGGTTCAGTGGCGGGTGATTCACGTATGGCGCCAGGACGCCCCCGGAATATCCCTTGTATCCGCGCCTTGTCGAAGGACCGAGCCAGACCCCGGGGCGATCCAGCCAATGACGTGGAGGTCGAGGCCGGACTGAGCACACTTCGCAGACAGTGCATCCACTGCGTCGGGGTCGACCGTCGCCACCAATTCGAAGTCGACCGAATCACCGAAAACGAGGTCGAGCACGTCGCAGCTCAAGTGTGCAGCGGCGAGTCGTACCGAGTCGTGAACGGGCAGTAACGCTTCGTCGACGACAACGGAGACTCCGCTGGCATGGGCCAGGGTCTCGATAGCGCCCTTGAGTCCATCGGAGGTGTCGATACAAGCAGTCACCCCGGGGTCGCATGCGAAAACACGCCCGTGATCCACCCGCGGCGTCACCCGCTGCCACTTTGCCAGCAGCGTCGAGTACCCGTCGCGAACAATGTCTTCCCCGTCGTTGGCAAGTTTCATTGCACTGCCGGCGAGCCCGGTCGGTCCTGTCGTACAGACCGCCTGACCCGGCCGGGCACCGCTACGGGTGAGCATGTTCGCCGGTTCGACGACGCCGAAGGCGCTGGCGGAAAGAATGATTCGTTCGGCGCTGCCGATGTCGCCGCCGACATTCAGCGCTCCGGCCGCACGGGCGCCGTCGCGAATCCCCTCTATCAATTCGGCGAAATCACTGTCGGGAAGGTGCTTGGGGTAGCGTACGACCGACAGAAGACCGAGAGGTATGGCCCCCATCGCTGCCACGTCACTGATATTCGCGCCCGCAAGGTACCAACCGATGTCGTAATTTGTGAGAAACCCCTTCTCGTAAAGGCTGAACTTGGGGCCGCGGACATAGTCGGTTCCAGCGACCAGGACTTGATCACCGTTGAGGCGGAACGCAGCGCAGTCGTCTTGCGCGGCTGCGCCCAGTAGTAGCTCGGCGGTGGCTCCATTGCCCAGAGCCGTGTTCGACACCTCTTTCCCCATCGCCGGTACGATAATTTCCGCGATCTTGGCGGGTTCGTCCAGCGGGGGGTCGGTGGTCAGTGTATGTGCGGTCACAGCATCACTCCTTCGGTGGCGGCGCCAACCGCCCAGCGCTGTATCGTCCGTTGGAAAATCTCATGTCTTATGACAACCGCCCAGTCGCATTCCTCGGGCGGAATTGCCGCGGCCGCCCCGGCTACCACCCTGAGATACTGGCTGATCAGCCGTTGCGGGGGCCGGGCAACGAAAAATCGATCCCCGTCTGCGGCAAGATAGTACGGCGACCGATCGAGGCACAAATCGATAACTCCCTGCCAACTGTCCAGTAGAGTGAGCGATAGTCCGTCATAGGACATACGCCCGATTATTGGTTCCAGGGCCAGCGGTAAGACGTGGACGTGCGCATGGCTGATGCAAGCGGTCCGCATAGCCGCCGTCGACCCGTGCTCGAGAAGGGTAAATCCCCCGAAAATATGGGCATACACTCTGAGAAATCTCTCCAGAAACCTCCCGAAGTCGCACGTGATGTCTGCGATCGCCTGGGCGGCACTGAAGTAGTGTGCGCGAGGGCAAACCAGCACATGGCCCACGACCAGCGGCGATAGATCTACGACCGCAACGCTGTCGGCGGTCTCGGCAAGACATCGCCGGACCATCGGGAAGTAGGTGCGGGTGAACTCCGTGTCCGTTGTCCCCGAGAACTCTGCACAAAGATCCGACCTGTCGCACAATCCGGTCGTCCCCACTTGCTGAGTCTAACACCGGCGTGCCGGCATCAAGCGCGAAAAGTCTTGTGCGATATAGGGTTCGGAGAGAGTTGAGTGAGATGCCGGAGTTGGTCGGAAAACGGGCCGGTCGTAACGTGACGCCGGTCACCCCTCGGGGTAGCATTCGCGCCCGCATGATGCACGAAGATTGTTGAGCACTACCGGAGTTGGCAGGTATCGAAGATGAGGTCGAGGGCCGCGGCCGCGTGGGACAAGGGTATCGCGACCGCAGCGCTGGCGTTGCTGGCGGCGAAGAACCAGAACTTCCCGGACCAGCGGCTATGGGCGGATATCGCGGATCGGGTACCGGTTGTTGTACCTGCTCTGTTGATCGTCGTGGCGGTCTTCACCCTGGGTCCGTTCGCCGCGCGGGCGCAGCAAAGCCTAGTCGATCGGCGCACGCAGCTCGAGCGCGAGATATTCATTCAGTTCGGCAGGATGATCCGAGAGGCGGACCGTGTGATCGACGGATTTCAGTTCGAAGATCTCGGATTGCATGCCTGGCAGGTGAAGCGGCCGTGGTGGTTCGTTGGAGGGAAGAGACTCCACCGCGTCGCGATCTATCGGTTGGGCGGCAACATCGTGCTCCGCAAATTCGAGCCAAGGCGCGGCCAAGGTGTGGTGGGCATGTGCTGGGACCGCAACGCGGAGGCCGACTTCGATGTGGAATCGCTGGCTTCCCGGGCGAAGACTAAGGCGGTATTCGAAGCTGTGCGGGCGGCTGAGGGTGATACCGCCGTCATGGGGTTGACGTGGGACGAGTTTCTGCAGGTCCGGCATCGGGGCGCGGTCTTTGCCTCTCCCATCCGAGACTGTAACCACAACTTCCGCGGCTGCTTGAGTCTCGATGCCAAGAGCGACTACGCTGCCCTCGCGTCGTCCGCAGTCCCGGAACTACTGAACGAGCTGGCATCTCGGATGCAGGCGCATGGTTTCGACGAGATGTGATATGGATCGCGACACCCTCTCGTGGTACGAGACGTACGCCGAGTATTACATCGAGCGAACTGATTCCTTCGAACCCTTCCATGGCCTCGAACGGGATTTGCTGGCGTTCGTAGGATATCTGGCAAGCGACGCGCTGGTTGTCGATCTAGGCTCCGGTGCTGGAAGAGATGCCCGGTTCATCGCAGCATCCGGCCATCCTGTAATCGCGGTCGACGCGAGCCGCTCGCTGCTGCGGCGGTGTCTCACCGCCGCAGGCCCGACACTACCTATTTTCGGCGTCAATGCCGATCTGCTTGCCCTGCCATTCGCCGACAATACGATCGGTGGGATATGGGCGTGCGGCAGCCTGCTGCATATGCTACGAGACGAAATTCCGGCTGTGGTGACGCGATGCCTTGAGATATTGCAGCCCGGCGCGCCGATAGGCTTGAGTATGAAACAAGGGCACGGAAGTGAGCGGCGGGATGACGGCCGCTACTTCACTTATACGAACAAACAGGAAATGTACCAATGGCTTTCCTCGTCGGGATTCGAACGTATTCTGATAACCGGCCCGTCCCGGAATGACTGGCTTCTGGCATTTGCGGTCAAGCCGATGGTGTATTAACTCCAAGAATCCGGGTCGCATTCGGCGAACACGCGCCGGATTCCACCTCGTGGATCCGGAACATCGCCATGCCACCGGGGAATGATATGTAAATGTAGATGCGGCACGGTGCGACCGGCTGCCGATCCGTCGTTGACGCCTATGGTAAATCCGTCGGGTCGGTACATGGCGTCGAGGGTATCCCGCATCGATTGCGCCAGGATATGCAGATCCCGCGTTTCCCGGTCAGTCATGTCGAAAAATGACAAAATATGCCGAAACGGAACAATCTCGATGTGGCCTCGACTGGCCGGAAAATTGTCCCACCGCGCATACATCGTGCCGCGGCGTCGGACCACGGTGTTCACCGTCGGATCGGCATGACGGCAGAAGAGACAGGCAGGATCACGGCTCAGTCTACCGTCGCGCGGGTAAGAAGCCGACTGTACGGGTTCATTCGGGTAGTCGAGCGGCAGCAGCAGCTGTTGTGACACAATCGGCTCAACAGTAACTGCGTGGTCGCTTCTCGGCATGGTTGGCGTCCTACCCGTCGGAATTTTGGCGAAGGGCAAAGCGTAGCGGGCGTCGTACGCGCAAACCCCTGTTCCCATGCCGGATCCCCGCCGAAGTACGCGGTCGTTTCGGCATGTCCGGAGAAGCTTGTGCGCGACTACACTTCGTACGTGGGGATTCAACCACGCCACGCGCGAACCTGTCTCGTCGTCGCCCTTGACGGGAGTGTCGCTATCGGTAAGTCGTGGCTGTGTGCTGGAATGTGCCTGCGTCCGGTATGGGTTCGTCACACGGTTTGCGGTAAAGGCTGCTTTTCTCGAGCGTTGTGAGTTGAGCAGGCTGGGGGTCGGAAGGTTCTGGAGAGCTGGATTCCTGCGGCGGATCTTGTGTTGTTCGACAAGCACATCGTCGCACAGCAGTGGTCTTGTATGTCATTTACGCACTGCAGCAGTGCGTTCCGAGCAGGATGTCCGATTCGTTCGGTATGCGCCAACGGAACTGTGAGGGTTTCCACCGCGTAGCTCATGTGAGCGCGGGTAGCCGATCAGTGCCCTGGGTCGCCAGGGTGAGGAGAGTGTGTCGAAGAGGAAGAAGGTGATTGTTGGTGACCGAGGCTTCGCGTCATGCGGTCGACTTCACCGATCATCCCGATGCCGCCGAGATCCGGGCCCGGCACGATCGAGTCGTGGCGGGGCCGCAAGCGGTGGCGGTCGACGGGCTGCTGCTGTTGGCCGGTCTCTACCTGGCGGTCTCGCCGTGGGTGGTGACCCCGTTCCCGGTCGCCGAGGTCGGCGGCGCGCTGTCGCGGCTGACGATCGTCAATCTGGTCGTCGGCCTCGCGGTGGCCGTCATCGGGCTCGCGCTGGCCTCCGCGCCCGCGCGGTTTCACCGATTGAGTTGGGCGGTCGTCGTCATCGGGGTGTGGCAGCTGATCACGCCGTGGGTGATCGGGCCGGACACCTCGGCCGTGTTGTGGAACAACTTGTGGACCGGCGGCGTCATCACCGCCCTCGGCCTGGTCGCCGCGGGCATGCTGGCCGCGTACGCCACGCGCAACCGCCGCACGGCCGGCGCCACGAGCAGCTAGAGGCGCCCGTCTCACCGAGAGCCGCAGCCGATCGGGCTGCGGCTCATCATATTTCGTCGGCACCCGCGACGGCGGTCACCGTCTCGATCGCCAGCCGCACCCGGAACTCGTTGTTGGTCGTGGCATTGTTCGTCCCGACCTGCTCGGCCCGCTCCGGGCCCACATATCGTTCGGCCAGAGCTATCGCCCAGCGCACCGTTTCGTCCCGATCCTCGCTGATGGAGACCGGGCCCTCGATCATGACGAACTCGAAGGGATCGCGGTCGTCGTGCACGAGCATGGCCGCCCGCCCCGAGTGGGTGAGATTGCGGCCCTTGACCGACGTGATTCCGGTGGTGAACACGAGATCGTCGCCGTCGAGCAGGAACCACAGGGGTGCCACGTGCGGACGTCCGTCCGGTCGCACGGTGGCCAGCTTTCCGGTGCGCGTGCCTTCGGAGACGAAAGCCCGCCACTGCTGCTCCGTCATGGCCTTCATGGCCATGACGGTACTCAGCTACGGCACGATGACCAGTTTGCCGCGGGTGTGTCCGGTGCGGCTGGTGTCGAAGGCCTCGGCTGCCTCGTCGAGGGTGAAGGTGCGGGCCACCTCGACCGTGAGTTCGCCGCGCTCGACCAGGTCGGCCAGTTCGGTGAGCTTGCCGCCGTCGGGACGGACCCAGATCAGATGGCCGCCATGCTGTTCCACGCCGGGGTCGGCAACGGAGGCATGCCGCCCGCCTTCGGCCAGCGCCGCCAGCGTGGTGTCCAACTGACCGCCGACGAAATCGGCCGCGGTCGTGACGCCCTCCGGCGCGAGTTCGCGGATCCGCCGTTCGACGCCGTCGCCGTAGGTCACCGGTTCCGCGCCCAGTGCACGGAGGAAGTCGTGATTGCGCTCGGAGGCGGTGCCGATCACGCGGGCCCCGCGGGCGCGGGCGATCTGAACCGCCGCGCTGCCCACACCTCCGGCCGCGCCGTGCACCAGCAGCGTGTCGCCGGGCCCGACCTGCAGTCGATCGAGGGTGCGCAGCGCGGTCATCCCGGCGAGGGGCAGACCACCGGCCTGCGCCCAGTCCAGGGCGGCGGGCTTGCGCGCGGCATCGGTCGCCGGGACCGCCACCAGCTCGGCGAAGGTGCCCGCGTGCACGACATCCTTGCGCGCGTAGGCCATCACCTCGTCGCCGACGGCGAATTCGGGGGTGTCCGGCCCCAGCGCCACCACCTCACCGGCAACGTCCCAGCCCGGAATCACCGGAAATACGGCCAGCAGCATCTCGTCGAGATACCCGGCCATGACCTTCCAGTCGACCGGATTCACCCCCGCCGCGCGCACCCGCACCAGCACCTCACCGGGCCCGAGCCGCGGATCCGGCACCTCCCCCACCTTCAGCGTGGAATTGTCGTTGGCATAGGCGTCATAGGTGACGGCACGCATCGGATCAGGCCTCCTCGTCGGTTCCTGCCTCGTTCAAGCCGGTCCGTCCTCCAGGATATTCCGTGGGCCTCCGTCGTTCCGTCGAGCTGGTTCACCGGAATTCGGACACGTTCTGCAGGACCCATTCCCGATAGGTGCGGGCGGGGGAACCGGTGATGCGGGCGACGGTGTCGCGCACTGTCAGCAACTCATCATTGACGTCGCCGCCCATGACATCGAGGAGTGCCTCCACTGTGTGCGGCCCGGCGATAGGGGTCAGCTGTTCGCGCGCCTGCGCACGGCTGATCTCGGTGACCGAAACCTCGTGGCCGACAGCCGCGGCGATCGTTTCGACCTGTTGGCGAGGGGTGATCGACGCCGGGCCGGTCAGGGCGTACGTCTGGCCCCGGTGCCCGGGCTCGGTCAGTGCCGCGCGGGCAACGCGGGCGATATCGGCGGGATGAACGGTGGGAAGACCGACGTCGGCGAAGGGGATCCGGACAGCGCGGTGCTCCCTGATCTCGTCGGCCCACCAGAGTGTGTTGGACGCGAACTGGGTCGGGCGCAGGATGGTCCAGGCCATGCCGGAGTCCTCGAGCAGTCGCTCTACTGCGGCGTTGTCTAGCGCCGGTCCCAGATGGGGATGGGTTTGCACGGTAATCGACGACACCAGCACCACGTGTTCGACGCCTGCCTGCCGCGCCAGCGACAAGATTTCGGCATCGGCGCCGACCCGCGACACCAGGAACAGCGTGGTCGCGTCCGCGAGCGCGGACTTCAGTGACTGCGCGTGTTGCAGGTCGGCTCGGACCGGTTCGACTCCGTCCGGCAGTGCGGCGGCAGCCGGGTCGCGGGTCGCCGCTCGGATGCGGATATTGCCGCCGTGAGCGACCAGTTCGGTCAGCAGTTCTCGGCCGATGTTGCCGGTGGCACCGGTCACCAGAACGGTTGCCGCGGGAGCCTCGATGGTGATCACGGCCGCCACGCTAGGACCTCGACTCGACTCGAGGTCAAGCGAAGTTCATTGCAACGAGACGGTCACGATCGGCAATCTGGGCTAACATCTGGTAATCCGAGAGTAATATCTCTGCAAAGGCTAGAAGTTCCCGGTTTTACCCCCCGAACTTCCGGAATCAGCAGTACGAACCACACCGGAGGTTCACATGAAGCGCCACGGTATCGACAGCTTTTATGTAGTCGGTGAGGGGGTTCTCGAATTCGACCGGGAGGGTAAACCCTCGGCGCGGCAGCCTTCGACGATCGAGGAGCTGCGGCGGTTCCGGTTCTCGCGGCTCGGGCCGGTCGGTGTGCAGACCGACGAGGCGACGAGGGCCGCATTGGCCGCCGCGATCACGGCCGACGTGCCTCAGTTGGACTCTGCGGGGCCGCCGATTCCGGCCGGATTCACCTACCTCGGACAGTTCGTCGATCACGACCTGACCATGGACCGGACCGAGGCGCAGCTCGGCGAGGACGTCACCGTCGACGAGCTGGTGCAGGGCCGGTCGCCCGCGCTCGACCTGGACTCGCTGTACGGCAGGGGGCCGACGGACCCGAACGACCGGGTCTTCTATGCCGAGGACGGAGTGACGCTCAGGGTCGGCAAGACCTCCCCGACCGACTTCCCCGACGACCGGGTGAACGTCGAGATGGAGGGTTTCGACCTGCCGCGGCGGGGTGGCACCGGCGGCACGGCCGCGGATCGGCGGCAACCGCTCATCCCGGATATCCGCAACGACGAGAACCTTGCGGTCGCCCAGACCCACTTGGCGTTCATCCGATTCCACAACAGGGTGGTCGCGGAACTCGCCCTGCAGGGCTTCAGCGGGCGGCGGCTGTTCACGGCGGCTCGCGAGCAGGTCGTCCGGCACTACCAATGGATGGTGGCCACCGACTTCCTGCCGCGCATCGTCGACCCGGAGATCGTCGACGACGTGTTCCGGCACGGCCGCCGGTTCTTCGAGGCGCCGGGGTGGGGATGTATGCCGCATGGCAGGCGGCCGACCGTGCCGATCGAGTTCTCCGTCGCCGCCTACCGTCTCGGCCACAGCATGGTCCGCGGTGCGTACCAATGGAATCGAGTGTTCAACGGCACCGGCCCGGGCCCGATCGCCAGCCTGCTGCTGTTGTTCACCTTCACCGGCGTCAGCGGCAATTTCCAAGCAGGTTCCCAGATTCCGGATCTGGACGAACCCAATTCGGGGACCGTGGAGACCCTGCCGACCAACTGGATCGCGGACTTCCGCAGGCTCTACGACTTCACCGAGGCGGGCCGTCCCGATCTGGCGCCTCCGGCCGCGACAGGCGGCGGCAATGTGACGAAGCGGATCGACACTCTGCTGGTGAACCCGCTCGCCCAGCTACCGGCGGGCGCTTTCGGCGGCCGCGACACCGCGATCACCGACATCCAGCGCAACCTCGCCTTCCGCAACCTGACCAGGGCCCACATGGTCCGCCTGGCCAGCGGCCAGCAGATGGCGAAGTTCTTCGGCGTCGAACCACTGACCTGCGAACAGATCCTGGAAGGCAACCAAGGCGCGAACCTCGACGCACTCACCGACGAACAGAAATCCGCCGTCACCACCGACACCCCGCTGTGGTTCTACATCCTGCGCGAAGCGGAATTCACCAACGGCCTACTCGGCCCCGTCGGCGGCCGCATCGTCGCCGAGGTCTTCCACCGCGCCATCGAGGGCAGCCACACCTCGATCCTCCGCACCCCCTCATGGCACCCCACCTTCGGCCCGGACCTCACCACCTTCCGCATGACCGACCTACTCCTGTTCGCCTTCGAGGGCAAAGCCGACCTCCTCAACCCCCTCGGCGACTGACGTCGTCCTCAGTAGTGCGAGACCATCTCGCCGAGGGCTCCGAGTTTGAGGACCGGGCCGTTGGTGATGGTTACTCCGCAGGCGGAAGCATTGGCCGCCAGGTTGGTCGGTAGCGAGTTCGGC
The DNA here is from genome assembly GCF_015477765.1 of Nocardia transvalensis. Taxonomy (GTDB): domain Bacteria; phylum Actinomycetota; class Actinomycetes; order Mycobacteriales; family Mycobacteriaceae; genus Nocardia; species Nocardia transvalensis_A. The sequence goes on from NZ_JADLQQ010000006.1 coordinate 268,330, forward strand.
ACCGAGGTCGAGGAGGTGCCGTTCGGTTCGTTCGAGGTTGTCGACGCTGAAGTCGAGGCGGATTCGCCGCGGTGCGACGGGGTCGGGCCACGGGCTCGGTTGATGGTTGGCGACGCGCTGAAAGTTCAGACGAATGTCGTGGTTGTGCAAAGCCGAGCCGGATGCCAGGGCCTGGCGGCGGTCCAGACCGGCGGACGGGCGACGTCACGCAGGGGCGCCGAGCGGCGGGTGCTCGAGCACGCGGGGCTTGTACTCGACCAGCAGGATGCGGCCGTCGAAGGTGCGGTGCTCGATCATCTCGAGGGCAACGTCGGGATAGCCGTCGTAGATGCGTTCTGCGCCCGTGGCACCGGTGATCACCGGGAACATCACGACCCGGAATCGGTCGACGAGTCCGGCTCGTAGCAGGGACCGGCACAGGCTCAGGCTGCCGATCGTGGTGAGCAGCCCCGAGCCGCTCGACTTCATGGCGCGGACCGCCTCGACGGCGTCGTCGCGGACGAGCGTGGAGTTGGCCCACGTCAGTGGCTCCTCGAGGGAGGAGGAGAACACCACCTTGGCCGCTCGCGTGAGCCCGTCGACCGACGCCTCTTCTTCGGGCCTGAACTCGTCTTGGCCGTCCGGGACCTCGCCGGCAGCGAATCCTGACATCAGGCGATAGGTGTTCGCTCCCATCAGGTGGGTGGCCTCGGGCTGCTCGCCGAGCCATGCGAGGTACTCCGGGCCCTCGAGGCCCCAGAACCCGGGCCATCCTTCTCCCGATGCGTAGCCGTCGAGGGTGGTGATGAAGTCGACCAGAAGCTCCGACATGGCGGTGTCCTTTCCTAGGGTGTCACGAGCTTTGACCGGCCGGGAGCCACAAACTCATCGGCCGCGCGCTGAGGCAACGACGAAACCCATGACGCTGCAGCCGATCGTCTCGTCCGAGAAGTGGGAGGCAGCGTGGCAAGCGCTGCTGGTCGAAGAGACGTCGAGACGGTGGCCGTGCCGATCCGCCAGGCTCCGCCCGCTCAACTCCCGGCCGCCGCCGAACCACATTGATGCGAGCCTGTAATCGGCATTTCCGTGCGTTGGAAAGCCTTGCCAGCCAACCAATCTGAACGAATTGCCAACGCGCGGCCAGCGGCATTACCGCGCGTTGCGTAAGCCTGCCCCGAACGCGGTTTTGTCACGAACCGCTGTTGTGATGGTGTGCGAATTGATGGGAGCTACCTGGATCGGTTCGTCGAGCTTGTTTACCGGGTTCGGGTGCCGATTCGGGTGAGGCCACCGCACTGGACAGGCACCAGAGCGGAAGCCCTGGACAGCTACACCCCCGACGAACACCGCCCCGAGAACCGCCGCACCCCGATCACACAGTCCCACAGACCTTCCACACCATTCACAGGGCCCAGCCGCCCAAAACACCCCGTGAAAGGTATCGAAGGTCTGTGGATGCGGCCCTATCTGCCGTTTCGACTCTCCGATTTACCAAGACCGCAACGCGGCCAACCTGAGCAAAACCGCACTGCCGCAACCAGATACGAGTAACTCACCTTCGGCTACCCGGCCACGACCCGTATCGCCGCCATCAATCAGCGCTCCGATGTCCTGACTGATGAAAACAAGCCCTAGCTCGTGAGCGGTAAGAGTTCCGGCAGCGTCAGGGCCGCGTGGGCCGGTCGACCCGCCGCGTTAGGCATGGTGCTGAGTGTGCGGAGCATGTCGTTGCGTTGCGTCAAAGCCTTTGCGGTAGTTGGGAATAGCGTGGCATCGCCCTCGCCGACTTGGTCCTGATTCACCGTCACGAACTCACGGGTGTCGTGTTCGTACGCGGCGAAGCCTGCGGCGTGATCCCGGTCGGCCAGCGAATCGGCGAGCATGTACGCACCGACGAGCGCGAGGCTGGAGCCCTGTCCGGTGAGGAATGAGGGTGCGTACGCGGCGTCGCCGACCAGCGCGACCCGTCCTCTTGACCAGCGGGGCATCCGGATCTGGCTGACCACGTCGAAGAACAGATCATCCGCGGCACGCATGGCGGCGACCAGGCCCGGGACCTCCCACCCCGCGTCGGCGAAGACCGCGGCGACCAGGTCCCGTTGGGCTTGCGGGTTCCGGAACGCGTCGAACGGCGGTTCCGGGTGGGCGAAGTTCAGGAGGACGTGCACGTCGTCGTTGCCTGCTACGGCGTAAAGCGCAGCGGCTCTACCCGGGGTGTTCCACATCATCACCTCGTCGGAGAGTCCGAAGGTGTTGGGCACGGTGAAACCGGCGAAGCAATAGCCGAGGTATCGGTGGAACTGCTCTTCGGGACCGAACAGGAACTCGCGCGTGCGTGAATGCAGACCGTCCGCACCGAACACCAAGTCGAACGAACGCGTGCTGCCCCCGCGGAAGGCGACGTCGACGCCGTTGCCGGACTGGCCGAGGGAGTCGATGGAGTCGTTGAACACGAATTCCACATCATCACGGACCGCGGCATAGAGAGCGTCGGTCAGATCCCCGCGCCGCACCTCCAGATCCTGCCCCGGGACGCCGCCGGTGAGGGCGTGCGGTTCGACCGAGGCCACCTCGTCGCCGTCCTCGTCGAGGAAGGTCAGTCGACGCAGGTCGATATGCGAATCCCGCAGTCGCGGCAGGATTCCCATCCGCCGGACGACCTCGAGTGCGGTGCCGCGCACGTCGATCGGGTAACCACCGCTACGAAGGGTGCCCGCCTTCTCCACGACCGTCACCTCGAATCCGTAGCGGTTCAGCCAGAACGCGAGGGCAGGCCCCGCGACGCTGGCCCCGGATATCAGGACCTTGCGATCGGTGCGGGTCATGCGTCGACTCCTTTGCTCATGGTGCGGGCGACGAACAAGGACAGCGCCGTGACGACGCCGGCGATGACGAAGCCGATGACGAAGGCCGATTCGGCCGGGACATCCGATCCGGCCGGGGTCCCGGCGGTGAGGATGGCACCGCAGACTTGCACCCCGACCGCGAAGCCGATCACGCGAGTCACCAGGACCAGGCTGGTGGCGATGCCGGTGTCGCCTGGATTGACGCAGGTAGCGGTACTGGTCACCAGCGCGGTGACGCACAGGCCGTTGGCAAGCGCGATCAGCATCTTGCCGACGACGAGATGCCAGATCTCGGTGTGCACAGCTGCCACGGCGAGCAGAGCGACGGCCATGATGACGATCCCGGCGGTGACCACGGCCCGTGAGCCGAAACGCCGTGCCCCGATGCCACCGATCGGCCCTGCCAGCGACGCGGCGACGGCACCGGGCAACAGGAAGAAGCCGATCGCGGTGGCACTGACCCCGAAGCCGTACCCGCTCCCGGATATGTCGAACAGCTGCGGGATGAGATAGACCGCCGCCGAGGTACCGATGCAAATCATGAACGTCAGCAGGCATGACTGCCAGATTGCAGGCCGTGCCAGCATGCGCAGATCGATCATCGGCGCGGCCGCACGACGCTCGACGGCTATCCAACCGGTCGCGAAGGCGGCCAGCAGCACGAGCAGACCGCCGAGCACGAGTGGCTGCGCGACGATATCGGTTGCCAGCGCGAGCACCAGCATCAGCGTGACCAGCGTCCCGCTCAACAGAGCCAGACCAGGCCAGTCGAATCCGGCGTTGTCCGACCGGCGTGGCGAATCATCCGGCATCAGCCTGTTCACCAGCATGGTGGCCCCGATGATCGCGATCGTCGGCAGCGCGAACATCCAGTGTCGGGACAGCGCTTCCGCCACCGGCCCGGCCGATAGCGTGCCCACCATCCCGCCACCGACGAACAACCCGCTGACGACCCCGATGGCCACCTTCGACTCGCCCGCCGGAAGGTGTTCGCGCACCAGAATGAACGACAAGGGCAACGCGCCCACCATCGCACCTTGCAGAACCTGACCGGCCAGCAGCACCGGCGGGTTCGGTGCCATGGCGGATACCAGGCCACCGGCCGAGACCACCGCCATCAGCCGGACCAGGACTCGTTTTCCGCCATAGCGATCGCCGAACTTACCTGCGACCGGTGTGATCAGTGCGCCGGTGATGAGCAGGACGACGCTGAGCAACGCCCCTTCGGCCGGACTCATATCCAGCTCCCGTTGCAGGAGTGGCAGCGTCGGCGTCACCACCGACTCCAAGGCGCCGGTGGCGACTGCCAGCAGGCCGAGGGCGCCGACAGCAGCCTTGCCGATGCGGACCGGGGGAGCCGCGATTGCGGTCATGAACGTCCTTCCCGTCATGGCCGGGCGCGACACGCACCCATGTGCCGGTGGCTACACTACACCGTGCAGTGTAGTCCGGATAGGATGTGCGCATGCCGACCACGAAGACGCTGCGTGCGGGGTCCACCCCGAAGCGGACCGCCATTCTCGCGGCGGCCCGGGAACTGTTCCTCACCGAAGGCTTCGACCGTTCCAGCGTCGACGCGGTCGCCGCCCGGGCCGAGGTGTCCAAGCGGACGGTCTACGACTACTTCGGCGACAAGCAGACATTGCTGCAAGCGGTCGTCGATGCCGTCGGTCAGTCGCTGATCAGCACGATCCGGCGCACCCTCGACGACACCCTCACCGACCTCACCGAGGACGCCGATCTCGAGGACGCGCTGGTCACGTTCGCGATGCGCATCGCGACCGACATGCTCGGTTCGGCAGAGTATGCAACGCTGCAGCGACTCGTCCGGGCGGAAGCCGGCGCCCAACGCGAAAACCCGATGGCCGACACCCCCGACGAGGCGCTTGCCGAGCGGTTCGCCGCCTTCGGTGCGGCCGGGCTGCTCGACGTCCCCGACGCCCGGCTCGCGGCCGACCAGTTCATCGCGCTCACCTTCGGCGTCGCGATGGATCGGCTCGGTTCCGCGAATGCCGTGGAAGACGCCCGCGTCCGGCCGCTTGTCGTCGCGGGCGTGCGGACCTTTCTCCGGGCCTACCGAATCAGGCCTTGATGCCGTGCTTGCTGATGTAGAAGTTGCGGAAGGCGATCAAAGCGCCGAGGACGACCAGCCATTGCATGGTGCTGACCAGTGGTATCGAGTCGATCGGCAGGGTGTAGGCGAGTATGACGCGGACCAGACCGTCCAGCACGAAGACCGTGCCCCAGACCGCGGTCAGCAGTCGTAGTCGGCGGCGGAAGCGGGAGTCGTTGTCCCAGCGGGCATCCCATGGTGCGCGACAGCTGGATCTTCGGCGCACTGGGCCTGTGGATGCTGGCCACCCTGTGCACCCAGTATCCGTTCATCCGGACCATGGCCCGCACCATCGTCACCGTGAAGATCGGCGAAGAGGGCTATCGGCAGTGCACCAGGTGGCGGCATACGGCGGTGCGCTTCTGAGCGGCGGTGCGGTCCGTCTGCTGTGTGATCATCTCCGCTCCGGTCTCGGTCATGATCGCCTGCGCCACCGTGGAAGGCAGCAGGGCCGGGCAATGTTCGAGCGAACCGGCGCCTTCTCCTGCACCGTGCAACTGGTAGCCGCCACTGGTCCCGGTGCGACCGACCGCGTCACTGCCGAGCTCCGCAGGAGAGGTCATGACACCATCGACGGCCTCAGCGCCGTAGGAGAGCCGCAAGCAATTGCCGATGCCGTCGCACGATTCGTGCAGGCTGGTGACCACACCGTCATTCTCGAGCCCACCCCCGACGAACCCGACCCCGCAGGACTCGTTCGCCTCGCCGCGGAGAAGGTCCACCCGCTCCTTCCGTAAATACACGACCGAGGATTGCTCTCGAATCGAACCATATTCGGCATTTTCGTGTGTTGATTCGGCATGTCAGCCAACCGATCTGGACGCCTGATCAACGCTCGCCCCCGCGCGGACATGCTGGGCACCACCCCGGAGTTGCTGCGCAGCCTCGATGAGGCGCAACTGATCACCCGCAACGCTCACCCGGCGGGCACCGCCGCTACTCCCGGCGCCAGCTACGCCTGGCCGCCCGCGCCCGCGAACTGGTCGACCACGGCACACCTCTCGAGGCAGCCTGCCGCATCATCGTTCTCGAAGACCAACTGTCCGAAGCCCTCGAAGCCAACGCCGAACTCCGGCAGCAGGACTGACACGACACCGGTCGCTGGAGGTGCGGGGCTACCGCATTCGACCGCGCGGCCCAGGTGTGTGCTGCGACACGGTTTCGGGGCTGCGGTCCGAAACGTGGCATGCTTTCAGGTGAGCACGGGTTGTTGAAGTGATCGCCCGGCTCGCTACAGAAGGTCATAAAAGAAATATGTCGCAAGGTACCGTGAAGTGGTTCAACGGCGAAAAGGGCTTCGGATTCATCGCGCAAGACGGTGGCGGCCCTGACGTGTTCGTCCACTACTCCGAGATTTCCAGCTCCGGCTACAAGTCCCTCGACGAGGGCCAGCGCGTCGAGTTCGAGATCGGCCAGGGCCAGAAGGGCCCGCAGGCCCAGGGCGTCCGCGCTATCTGAGAGCTGACCACACCGAAACCCGCGCCCATGGCGCGGGTTTCGCGCTTTCAGCTGCCGTCACGGTTGACGTAGCAGGCCGAGCTGGACACCCGCGGCGTATCGGTTTCGTTGGCTCCGGCCATGGGGATGGTGCGGACGTGGTGGAAGGTGCAGCCGCCGGCCCGCAGCGGAATCGTGACTCGTGGCAGTCACGCGAGCTGTGGGCACGCGCTCGGCGATGGCGCAGATGCGCGGGTGCAGCGCCAGGTTCCGCAGCGTCGGGTGCTTGGTCCAGGCATCGGGCGCGTACTCGAAGATGGCGCCGTCCTCATCGCTCCAGTGCTCCAGCTGGCCAGTGCTGAGCAGCTCCATCGGTGCGGCCAGGTACCGGGACACCTCGTCATCGGAGATCAGTAGTTGAGTGAACAGGAAGGTGCGCCAGCTCATTTACTCGCGGTTCGATACCTGGGCGCAACTGGTTTTGTGCCTGAATCAGGCCAGGTGGAATGATGTCCTCACCCTAACATCGGCGTCATGGGAATATCCTGAGCCACAACCGATCTCGTCCGCCGAACGCGCGATATGCGACGCGCGCCACGCATGGCACTGACGAAGACATTGGGCATCTAGGGCTCGAGTGCCCCGCACTTCGGCAGAAGCGCGCGTTCACGCCGCCGCACGCTTCTCGGCACTATCGGATGTTCACCCGGGCGGTCCTGCCGACTGTTGATCATGGTTGGCCGAACGCCCGCCCCACGGCATCACCGGACGTTCGGAGCATCTGCTTACTCAGGGGATATCAGCGCCTGGCAGGGCACGAGCCGGTGGACCTGACCCGTGCTCTACTCGTCCTCAGGTGCCCGCTCCTCGGGTCGTTGTATAGGTTTCCGGCCTGCCGTGAGAGTGGCTGCGGATGGTAATCGTCTGTGGCTCGCCCGAGCCGTCGCACCGCACCGAGAGCACGTCGTACTCCCAGGTCGTGACTCGATGTTCGGCTTCTCCAAGCGTGAGATCCTTCAGAATCCCGTTTCCGTCGAGGTAAAACGGCCCGTCTGCAAGAGTCTCAGTCCACATGTCGATCCTTCTCTCTGTCACCGAAACCTCACCCGCGCTGCACCGGCACGGTGAAAGTCCTTCTTCCACATTTCGCAGTTCAGGTGTGGTCCGCCATACCGAAACGCGAGCTCGTTACGCCAAGAGCCACGAATTGAAATCCATTGCAAGCCAAAGTAACTGGGGTCAATGCATGGTCGACCCGATCCTTCGCAGACCCGGGCGGGGAGGGTAGATTCGATCGCGAATTCGAATGCGAAGCATGAAAGGTTGATATGCATCGCCGATCGACAGCCCTGTTGGGCATCACCAGTCCCCTGTTCACCATTGCCCTCGGTGTTACCGCTCCCCAGGCCGCCGCAACGACAACGGCCGTGCTGGCACCCTGGGTTTCGTGCACCGACTTCTGGTGCCGCAACGAAACCGACGACACCTATCGTGTAGACGTGATCGTCAACTGCGGTTTCGGAGCGGAGCGCGTCACTCGGGCCTATCTTCCGGCGCGCAGGACGACGAGCGTGAACGGTGGATGCGGTAGTCACAGCGAGCCCTGTTCGAGTGACAGCAACGGCTCGTGCAGCCACCCCAATCCGATCTTTGGGATCAGGTACGACAATGTGGTGATCGACAACGGCCCGATTCCACCGTGGCCTTTCGGCGGCACCGGCTCATCGTTCTGAACCTATCCGATCCGCTACTACAAGACCGCCACCGCCCAGCCGGGTGCACCTCCTCTTCGGATCAGCAGTTCCGCCGCCACCTAAAGGGTCGACAGAGCTTGTCCAACTTCCGCTCATCGGCATGAGCGGTCGTTCGGTGCCGGGGGGGTCGGTGCTGAACCGGCCCGGATGGGTCAAGGTTCAGGCTCTGGCCCACTTTGGGGCCGGTCCGGCGGCGCGGATCTCCACAAGCACCAGCGGGGATCCGGCCATCTGCCCTGACTGTTCGGCGTCTTCATCGCAGGTGCACAGCCGCTATGAGTGCCAGGCATGGCGAGCCAGGCCAGATCTCATTGAGATCGACCGAAACGCGGGCGGCCGTGACGGACTACCTCGGGTACGTCACCTACGACGGCGAGGAGATCAAGGGCCGCCACGAGCCGCTGATCGACGACGACCTGTTCGATCGAGTCCAGGACATCATCGAATTACGCACCACCGCTGGCGAGCGGCGACGGGTCCACCACCATCACCTCAAGGGATCCCTATCCTGCGGGCGATGCCGACGGGCAGGCATCACCAAGCGAATGACCGTCCAGCACACCGTCAACTCCAGAGGCGCCGAGTACACCTACTTCCGCGACCGCCAACGTCTGACGGCGCGGTTGGCCACTACGACCGAGAGCCTCTCCGGCAGTGCCCGGCTCATCGAAGTGGCACTCGAGCTGCTCGAGAACCCCCAGGAGCTGTATAGCCGTTGTAACGACCAACAGCGCCGGACGCTCAACCAGGCGATCTTTCACACCCTCTACGTCGAGGACGAGCAGGTCATCGGCCACGAGCTTCGCGAGCCATTCCAACGTCTCCACACCATCCACCAGGCGAGGCGAACCCCCCGGCCCTTCGCCGCTACCGATGCAAGTGCTGGAGCCGTGGAAAAGGAAAACGCCACCCCTTCAGAACGAAGCGGTGGCGTCGGTGTCCTACTACACGGCGTTGACTTAGCGCCGTGTTCTAGTAAGCCCTCCAAGGTGGAGCTAAGGGGAATCGAACCCCTGACCTTCTCGATGCGAACGAGACGCGCTACCAACTGCGCCATAGCCCCGTGTGGGTCGTTGCCGAACCACGGTGTGGAACTTTAGCAGGTTGGGGATTGAGACGCCGAATCGGCTGGTCAAAGGGGGTGGGGTGGTTGGGGGGTGGTCGGGTGGCAGGGAGGCGGATACAGTGGTGTATCGAAGCTGAACTGCGGTCTGGAGGTCCCGATGGGCGGATACGACATCGTGGTGCGTGGGGGGTTGGTTTACGACGGGACGGGGGTGGCGCCGGTTCGCGCCGATGTGGGTATTGCGGGCGGGAAGGTGGCCGCGATCGGGATCGAGTTGCCCGAGGGGGAGCGCACGATCGATGCTGCGGGGAAGTGGGTGATGCCGGGGCTGATCGATGTGCACACCCATTACGACGCCGAGGTGTTGTTCGCGCCGGGGCTCGGGGAGTCGGCGCGGCACGGGGTCACCTCGGTGGTGATGGGCAACTGTTCGCTGTCGACGATCTATGCCGAGGCGGAGGACTGCGCGGATATGTTCGCGCGGGTGGAGGCGCTGCCGTGGGATGTCGTGCATGCCGCGGTGAAGGAGCATCGGGACTGGCGTGATCCGAAAAGCTATGTGGCGGCGCTGGACTCGAAGCCGCTCGGGGTGAATGTCGCTGCCTTTCTCGGACATTCCGATATCCGGGTGGCGGCGATGGGGCTGGCGCGCGCCTCGGATCGGCGGGCCCGCGCGACCCGGGGCGAGCTGCGCCAGATGGTGCAGATGCTCACCGATGCCCTCGATGCCGGGTTCGTCGGGCTGTCCACGATCCGCAGCTCCTTCTCCAAGCTGGAGGGCAAGCGCTATCCGGGGCGGCAACTGCCGTCCACCTACGCCCCGTGGGCGGAGTATCGGGCGCTCAATGATGTGCTGCGGCAGCATAATCGGGTCCACCAGAGCACTCCCAACCTGACGAGCCGGGCCGAGATGGCCCACTTCTTCCTGCAGAGCGCCACCCGCGGGCACGGCAAACCGCTCAAGACGACACTGATCTCCGCCGCCGACATCAAGGCCGACCGCACGGTGGTGCGGCTGGCGACAACCGTTGCGGCGCTGGCGAATCGATTCATCGGCGCCGACTTCCGGTGGCAGCATCTGCCGGTGCCGTTCGAGGTGTACGCCGACGGTGTCGATCTGGTGGTGTTCGAGGAGTTCGGGTCCGGTGTGGCCGCTCTGAATATCCGAGATCTGCTGCGCCGCCACGAATTTCTGAACGATCCCGACTTCCGCCGCGCGTTCCGCAAGGATATGGCCAAGAAGTTCGGCTCGCGGGTCTGGCACCGCGACCTCTACGACGCCGAGATCGTGGCCTGCCCCGACGCCTCGGTGGTGGGCCGCTCGTTCGGGCAGATCGCCGACGAGCGCGGCATTCTGGCGCCCGATGCGCTGCTGGATCTGGTGGTTGAGCACGGGTCGAAGCTGCGCTGGCGCACCACGATCGCCAACGACAGGGACGACGAGCTGAACCGGTTGGCGCGCTCGCCGCAGGTGCAGATCGGTTTCGCCGACTCCGGTGCGCACCTGCGCAATATGGCCTTCTACAACATGGGAATTCGGTTCCTGGAACGCGTGCACCGGGACGGGTTCATGCCCGTCGAGCGGGCGGTGAACCGGCTGACCGGTGAGCTCGCACACTGGTACGGCCTCGATACCGGGCGGATAGCGCCGGGTGCCCGCGCCGACATCGCCGTCATCGATCCGGCCGGATTCGACGGCTCCAGTGCGCAGTATCACGAGGCACCCATGCCCGGGACGGGCGTGAGCCGGATGGTCAATCGCAACGACGGTGCGGTGGCCGCGACTGTCGTCAACGGCACGCTGGTGTACGAAAAGGGTCAATTCGCAGAAGGTTTCGGCACCACGCTGCACGCGGGACGGTTCCTGCGGGCGGCGGGGTGATTGCGGCCGACTAGAGCCCCGCGGCCGATTTCGCTCGGGCGAGCACGTCTTCGATCATCGCCGGGGTCAACCGCCCGGTGAAGGTGTTCTGCTGGCTCACGTGGTAGCAGCCGAACAGCTGCAGCGGCGCGCGATCCGGCTGCGCGGGTTCGATCGAATACTGCACCCCGTGCCCGAACTTCGGGCGCGGTTTGGGCACCGCCCATCCAGCCTGCGTCAACGCCGGGAACAGCGACTGCCAGCCGAAGGCGCCGAGCGTGACGATCGCCCGCACGGTCGGTGCGAGCAGGCGGAGTTCGGCGGCGAGCCAGTGGCGGCAGATGTCGCGCTCGCCGGGAGTGGGTTTGTTGTCCGGCGGCGCACAGTGCACGGGCGCGGTCACCCGGGCGCCGAGCAGCCGCAAGCCGTCGTCGCGGGCGACGGCAGTGGGCTGGTTGGCCAGGCCGACCTGGTACATCGCCGCATACAGCACGTCACCGCTGCGATCGCCGGTGAACATGCGCCCGGTCCGGTTGCCGCCGTGGGCGGCCGGAGCCAACCCGACCAGCAGCAGCCGGGCATCGTCCGGTCCGTACCCGGGCACCGGCCGCCCCCAGTACGTCTCGCCGCGATAGGCGGCACGCTTGTCCCGCGCCACCTGCTCGCGCCAGGCGACCAGGCGGGGACAGGCACGGCAGTCGATCAGGGTCGCATCCATCTCGGCGAGCGTGCGGTATCCGCCCGGCCTCGATTCGCCCGCCGGTGCGGCCGGGCGGGCGCTCGATTCGTAGGCGGTCATCGGAACTCCGTTCTGTTCATCCGGGGCGTCCGGTTCCGAGTCTGCCCGGTTCGGGCGGCATCAAACGAGTGATCGATGCACTCCGTGCATCGATAGCTCCTCGTTTGCATCGATGTCTGCGCTGGGCTCGCCCGTTGGCCGGCGTGCCCGCTGAGCAGCCGGGCCCGCGGCGCGCGCGGCCCGCGCTCCGGCCGCAGTGAGGCCGGTCATAGTAGCCCCTGACAGAGTGGACGTGTCACCGATTTCTCACTCACCGGGTTGATAGCATGACCTTCCTGCAGGCCGGTAGGGCGCGAGGCAATCGAGAGAGTTTTCCATGCAGTTTGAGATCGTCGAGCGGGACGAGACGTGGGTGGCCGGTTTGCCGGTGCGAAGCCCGAAACGTGCGCTCGGAGAACTGCGTGATCACGATCTGGAGGCGGCGTGGGCCGCGGTGCTGCACCAGGAGCTCGGCGGCCCGCTGGCCTCGGCGTATACCGACCACTCGCCGGAGCTGAACACCTACAACACCCAGATCGTCGGCTACGAGTGCAAGTCCTTCGACGAGGTGACCCGCGGTCATATCGTGGCCCGGCTGCCGAAGGGCACCTATGCCCGCTTCTCCTCGGTGGGTAACTTCCCGCAGATCATGACCGACCTGTGGACCCAGATCGCCTACGCCGAGGAACACAAACAGATCAAACGCACCTTCACCGGCGATTACGAGTGTTACCCGCACGCCTACAAGATCGACCTCTACCTGGCGGTCGAGTTGTGATGACCTACTCGATCGTGGTGCGCGACGAGGCGATCTACGGCGGCCTGGTGGTGCCGCGGGTGCGCCCGAGCTTCAAGGTCAGCAACAGCGAGCTGATCGAATTCCTGCGCGACCGGCTGCGCGATCGCGGCGGCCCCGAGCGCCCGCTGTACACGGTGTACGTGCCCGATCCGGCCGGAAACTACAACGTGCTGGTGAGTTACGACTATCCGGCGGTCGACGCCGTCCCCGTCGGCGACGTCCTGATTCGGGTGCCCAAGGGCGTGTATGCCCGTTTCGAACCCAATGGCGACTATCACGATCCGGTAGAGGACGTCTGGGCCCAGGTCGACGATGCGACGGCCTCCGCCGAGATCACCCGCGCCTACCGTGAAGAGATCGAGATCTGGCGCGGCGCAGACCGCGTCGAACTGCTCATCTCCATCCTCGTCTAGATAGCTGCGCCGATAGCTATTGGATAACCAAGCAAGTACCAACCGGTCTTCCTGTTATCCCGGCTCGCCGCCACCATGGGCCTGACCTGGGAGAATTTCGGACCGCCCGGCCAGGTTTCGGGAGATTTGCCGGACATCTGGTCAATCTGGGTTGAATGACGGATACTGCCCTAGGTGACCACATCCCGACAGCGGCCCCAGCCCGGCCGTACCAGGGGTGGTCCGGTTAGTCGCGCGGCGCCGCGCAGCAACGGAGTAGGAACTGTATGACTGTCGAAGCCGTCGCAGTCGTCCCAACGGAGGGCGCGGATGCGTGTCTCCCGTGGTTTCGGGATGCACTGACAGAATGTGTTTTCCACGCCGCCACCCCAGCGGCGTCGCCGGTGCTGTGGCAGAAGTATCTCGACGGTGCCGTCGCCGCATACCGGCGTTATGGGATCGAGCATGTCCTGGAGTACGACACGATCGCCGACGGCGCCTCGACCTCGTTGTTTTTCGTCGTGACGGATTGCTCGGGCGAGGTCGTGGCCGGTGTTCGCGCGCAGGGACCGTACACCGATGCCGAACAGGCGCATGCCCTTGCGGAATGGCGTGGATGTGTCGGCCGACTGGCTTTGCGGCAAATGATCGCCGATCGGATAACCATGGGCGTGGTCGAACTCAAGGGCTGGTGGGTAGAGCGCAATACGCCGCTTCGTTCGCAGGTGGCCGACGCCGCCGCACGGTGTGCCCTGCATATTCCGCTGCTGCTGGGGGCCCGCTATTCTTTCGCCACGGTGGCATCCTTCGCTGTGGATCGGCACCGGTCGAGCGGCGCCCGGGTAGCGGAGCACATCCCTGCCGCGCCGTACCCGGACGATCGCTACCGAACCGTTCCGATCTGGTGGGATGCCTGGACCTACCGCACGCAGATGGCTGCGGGGCAGGTATCTCTTGTGGAAACCGAGCAGCGTGCGCTACGCGCAACGGCCGGATGTTTCCGACTTCCTGGGCTCATGGACGTACGGACGGCGGAGGCTCGGCGTCGGAATGGACGATGAGGTCGACTCGAGGCTCGCATACCGCCCGATAATTCTCGATGCGGCCGCCCCCGCGGACTCGGCAGCTCTCGCGAGGTTGCGGGAGGATACACAAATCGAGGTCGTCGACATGCGTGCGGCGATACGGGCCGAATTCGACCGGTTGGTGGATCCGCCCTTCGCCCCGGAGGGCCCGGAGTCGCAGCGATGGGTCTACTACCCGTGGCGCCGCACCATAGTCGGCCTTCCGGGAGAACGGACCTATCGTGCCGTCCGGTTGGACCGGAACCGAAACAAGCTCACCCGCGCCGAGCAGGATCAACTGCGCAATGTGGTGGTCGGGGTCGTCGGGCTGAGTGTGGGGCACGCAATCGCGTACACGCTCGCCTTGGAGGGGGTTTGCGGGCGGATACGATTGGCGGATCCGGACGATATCGAATTGTCCAATCTGAACAGGGTTCCCGCTACGGTGTTCGACCTTGCCGTGAACAAGGCGGTGGTGGCTGCTCGTCGAATTGCCGAACTCGACCCGTACCTGCCCGTGGAAGTGCTGCAAACGGGCGTGGATTCACAATCGCTGGACGCCTTCCTCGATGGTCTGTCGATCGTGATCGAGGAGTGTGATTCGTTCGATATCAAGCTCGCGATTCGTGAAGGGGCCCGCCGCCGACGACTCCCGCTCATCATGGAAACGAGCGACCGCGGATTGCTGGACGTCGAACGCTACGACCTCGATTGCGGTCGGCAGCCCTTTCATGGCCTGCTCGGTGCCGTCGATGCCGCGAAATTGCGTGGATTGTCGACCGGCGAGCAGGCTCCGTATGTCCTCGAGATCCTGCAGGGCGATCAGCTGTCGGCCCGTGGCGCGGCCAGCATCGTCGAGGTCGGAGAGAAGCTGTCGAGCTGGCCGCAGCTGGGTGGGGAGGTCATGCTCGGTGGTGCGACGGTTGCGGCCACAGTGCGCAGGATCGGTTTGGGGGTGAAAGTGCCGTCCGGGCGCACTCGGGTGGATGTGGAAGCTCATCTCGACGCCCTGGCCGAACCGGCGCCACCGCGCGAGCTGATCTGGGACGATGACGATGACGACAGCAGCGGCGGCGATCCGCTCGGCGCCGTTCTCGACTGTGCTCAGCGGGCTCCGTCGGGGGGCAACTCGCAGCCGTGGTCTCTGGTCAAGAGGGGTGACACGATCTGTATCGAGCTAGTGCCGGAACGTTCGTCCGCGATGGACTTCTGCTACCGGGCCAGCGCCGTGTCGGTCGGGGCCGCTCTCTACAACGCGCGGGTGGCCGCCGCCTCCCACGGCCTTCTCGGTGAGTACCGGTTCATCGAGGACGACACGGTACCGCTCTGTGCCGAACTACGGCTCGGTAACGGCGCCGATCCGGCCCTGGCCGCGGAGTACCCGGCCGTCCTCGCCCGGGAGACCAATCGCAACCACGGCAACGGCGCGACCATACCGAAGACCGTCGTGGCGGCGCTCACGGCGGCGGCCGAGGCGGAAGGGGCCCGATTGCGGCTGGTAACGCGTCGCTCCGATATCGAAACGGCAGCCGACCTCCTCGGCGAGTCGGAGCGCATCCGATTTCTGACCCCGCAACTGCATGAGCAGATGCTGGCAGAACTACGGTGGCCCGAGGACGACCCGCACGTCGGTATCGATGTTCGCAGCCTGGAGCTGTCCCCGAGCGAACTCACCGCATTCGAACTGGGGAGCCGGGCTGATGTGATGGCCCAGCTTCGATCGTGGTCGGGGGGCGCAGCGCTGGGCCGTTACCTCCGTGATCGGGTCCGGTCCAGCTCTGCTGTGGCCGTCGTGACATTCGTCGACCCCTCGGTCTCGCGAAGTGCCAGTTTGTCGGCTTATGCTCGGTCAGGTGCTGCGGTCGAGCGCGTGTGGGCCGCGGCTCAGCGGTTCGGACTGGCTGTGCAACCGGTATCTCCGGTGTTTCTGTACACGCTGTGTCCGGAGGAGCTGAACGAGATTTCCCCGGAGTTCGCCGATACACTAGCGTCACTTCGGGGCAGGTTCCTGGACCTACTGGAAGTGCCTGTGGAAGAGACCATGGCGTTGGTGCTCCGCCTGAGCTATGCCACCGGTGCGTCGGTCCGCAGCAGGCGAATTCCGGTGCCGGGCACGAGGCCCCGCAGCTGACGCGATCGGAGACAAAGTGCCTCGGCGGACACTTGACTCACTGGTAACGCAGGTTGCCTCGGAGTTGATGGGCGTCGACGCCACCACGATGGTGGCGGCGACGGAACGCGTGCTGGCGAGTCTTGTCGAGCACTTCGATGTCGACTTCTGCTATCTGCGCCATACCGACCGCGAGCGCCGTGCGACCATCCTCATCGCCGAATGGCCGCATCGTCCGTTCGTTCCCGATCCCGACCCGCTTCGAGTCGTGTACTTCGATCAAGCGGACTCGGCGTTTCGAACGGCCGAATACGCCACTGAACCGACGATCATTCGGCCGGGCCCGAAATACGCCGACTATCAGGACACCGTTCGGCGGGCGTCAGGTTTCGGGGAAGTGACCTCGGCCGCGGTACCCCTGCTGTCACGTGGCGAGCCGATCGGCCTGCTCGGCTTCATCAAACACGGCGACCGTGAGTGGAGCACTCGAGAACTCAACGTGCTCAAGGCAATTGCCACCCTCTTCGCCCAGCTCCAAGCGCGCGTCGAGGCGGAGGAACGGCTGCGGTATATCGCCATGCACGACGATTTGACCGGGTTGGCGAACCGGCGGGCGCTGCTCGAGCATATGGAGGACAGGTTGGCGCCCGGCAGCTCCGGCCCGGTGGCGACGTTCTTCCTGGATCTGGATCGGCTGAAGGCGCTCAACGACTTTCTCGGGCACACCGCGGGGGACAACTTCATCCGGACACTGTCCGAACGGCTGCGTGAGAACCTCGATCCGACCGACATGATCGCCCGCCTCGGCGGCGACGAATTCGTCATCGTGCCCGCGAAGCCGATGGACGCGGTGGCCGCGGAATTCGAGGCCACACGCCTGCAGCAGCTCATCGGGCAGCGCGTCATGGTCGGCGGCGAATCGGTCAGCCGCGGAGTGAGTATCGGTGTCGCGCTGGGTGTTCCCGGTGAGACCACGGTCGCTGACGTCCTGCGCCGAGCCGACCATGCGCTGCTGTCGGCGAAGTCCGGTGGGGGAAACGGCGTGGCCGTGTTCACTGATGCCATGCGCGCTCAGTTCGAGTTGCAGGACGATGTCGAACTCAATCTGCGCGGAGCGGTGCACGACGGTTCGCTCCTGCTGCATTATCAGCCCGAAGTGGACCTGCGGACCGGGCGTGTGGTGGCCCTGGAGGCTTTGGTGCGGTGGCAGCATCCGACGCGTGGGCTGTTACCGCCCGGTGCGTTCGTGGGCGTCGCGGAGGCCACCAACCTGGCAGGCGAACTGGGCCGCTGGGTCATACGCACCGCCTGCGCGCAATTCGCCGACTGGCGTCGGCGAGGACTGGCTACCAATGTTGTCATCCGGATCAATGTTTCTCCGGTACAGCTGGTGAGTCTCGACTTCGTCGAGTCGATCGAGGAGATCCTGCGCCAGTACGAGATCGACGGCAGTTCGGTGTGTCTGGAGATCACCGAACACGTTGTCGTCCAAGACCTCGCGCGGACCCAGGTGACGCTGAGGGGCCTCAAGCGGATGGGTGTGCAGATCGCCATCGACGACTTCGGCACCGGCTACAGTTCGCTGTCGCATCTGAAGGCGCTGCCTGTCGATGCCGTAAAGATCGATCGCGGTTTCGTTCAGCGGCTCGGGGTGAGCACCGACGATCTGGCGATCGTGAAGTCGATAGTCGGCTTGGCCGGTTCGTTCGGGCTGGGGGTGGTCGGCGAAGGCGTCGAGACAGCGGTCGCGGCCCGCACCTTGGTCGGACTGGGTTGCTATCGCGCACAAGGATTTCTGATTTCCCGCCCGCTACCGGCCGAGGAGGTCGAGCAGCATCTCACGGCCGGGCGGATCCCCTTGGACCTGGAGTTACCGAAGGTGTCCCGGGGCACGTTCAGGGGTTGATCGGACGCTATGTCCGAATCCGATTGGATGGTCGTCGAAACACTCGGCCTGCCGGATCAACCGACCCTGGTCGCCGACGGGGCCCACCTTCGGCAGTGGAGCAGCCTCGTGCGGGCGCGCAGACAGGCCGGGGCGTCGATCCCGGGATGCATCGTCCAGGTGGTTCGGCGTTGTGTGGATTCGGCGGTCGTCGAAATCGAGACCGCGCCGGAAGGCATGCGGGTGGTCGGTGTGCCGATCATCTGTGCTTTCGGTTCCGTACACGGGGTGCAGGTATGGGTGGGGCCGGCGGGTCGACCACAACCACCGCAGCGTCGGGTGGCTTGCTGGGATTGGGATACCGGCACGGAACTGGCCTTCCACGGGCCCGGACTGGAGGAGCTGGTATTCGCGAGGGCGCCGGACGAGGTGGGGGTGGTCCGCACGCCGCCGGAGGCGTTCGGGCGGATGGTTCGATTCGACGGCCGCCTGGACTACCTCGAAATGGCGGCGCGAGCCGTACCCGGAAGCTGCTGGCAGGGCGTGGTCGACATGATCGGCGACGACAATCGCGTGCGCACCTTCCAGATGATCACTCGCGTGAATCACGGTGAACAGCGGATGGTTCGCGCGATCATGCATGAGCTCAGTGACGACAGGACGCCGGAACCGGCGCTGGACATCGCACTGGTGCGTGCGGTGTCACGGCCGATGGGCTATGGCCTCGGCTTCGTCGAATTGCTTCTCTCCCTGATCTACGAATGGACGCGCGAACCGCCCCCGCCCTTGCACCGTTGGGCCACCGAACGGCCGGAAGTGCACCCCGACGATCACGCCGAATTCCGTACCGCGTGTTCGAAGGTGTACCGCGGCTCTCCCGGCGATCTGCGGCAGGAGATCGCCATGCGGGTGCGTTTCCGCGGGACCGACTGGATACCCGTGCGCGCCGAGATCTCCCTCATCCCCGGCCAGCACCCCCACGGACTCATCTGCGTCCGCCACGACCCGGCCGGTTAGCCGAACTTCCACGTCTGTTCATGCCCCGTTGACCTGTGTGGCTGCGCGCACCGGGACGATCGGCGCGTGCGCATCGTTCAGCTGGCGAACTTCTACGGTCCGCGGTCTGGGGGACTTCGCACCGCGTTGCATCATTTGGGGGCGGGGTATGTGTCGGCGGGGCATGAGGTGGTGTTGATTGTGCCCGGGGCGCGGCGGTCGGAGGAGGTGTTGGCTACCGGGGTGGTGCGGGTTACCGTGCCGGCGTTGGCGATTCCGTGGACCGGGGGGTATCGGGCGGCGGATCCGCGGCGGGTGGCCGATGTGCTGGTGGGGTTGCGGCCGGATGCGCTCGAGGTGTCGGATCGGCTGACGTTGCGGGGTTTCGGGCGGTGGGCGCGGCGGCGCGACGTGGCGGGGGTGATGATCTCGCACGAGCGGCTGGATCGACTGCTCGGGCAGGTGCTGCCCGGGCCGATGGCGCGCCGCGCGGCCGATGCGGCGAATCGGCGGACCGCTGCGGATTACGACATCGTCGTGTGCACAACCGAATTCGCGCGCGCCGAATTCCAGCGCATCGATGTGTCCAATGTGGCGCTGGTGCCGTTGGGGGTGGATTTGGACATGTTCACCCCGCGCCGCCGCGACGGACGGCTGCGCGCCGAACTCGGCGGCACCCGGTACCCGCTGCTGGTGCACTGCGGGCGGCTGTCGGTGGAGAAGCGCGTGGACCGCAGCATCGAGGCCGTCGACGCGCTGCGCCGCGACGGTGTGGATGCGCGGCTGATCGTGGTCGGTGACGGGCCGCGCCGCGACGCCCTGCAGCGGCGTGCCCGCGCGCTCGCGCCGCTGCGCGACGGGCGGCCCGCGGTGCACTTCACCGGATTCGTCGACGACCGCACGCGGTTGGCGACGCTGTTGGCGAGCGCGGATGTGTCGCTGGCACCCGGACCGCACGAGACCTTCGGGCTGGCAGCGCTGGAGGCGCTGGCGGCGGGCACCCCGGTGGTCGCCAGCTGCTCTTCGGCGCTGGCCGATATCGTGACCGCGGAGTGCGGGGCGGTCGCGGCCAATCATCCGACGGCCTTCGCTCAGGCCGTCACCGATGTGCTCGCGCTGCCCACCGCGCAGCGTCGGCGCGCCGCACGTCACCGGGCCGAACAGTTCACCTGGCCCACCGCCGTTTCCCGCATGCTGGCGGTCCTGAGCGGACGCTGAGTGCCCCCGGTTCCGAACCCGAATGGGCCGCAACCCGTATGCTCCTCGGCAGCACAGGAATACATCAGGGCGCCGGAGCCACCCGAGCTCGGTGCCGCCGGACAGCATTCGAGGAACGGCGTGCGCGATCGCTTGAAATCCGTCAGTGGCAAGAAGACCCTGGTCACGGGCGCGGCCAGTGGGATCGGGCGCGCGACCGCGATCGCGGCGGCGCGCGCCGGTGCCGAACTGGTGCTGACCGATATCGATGCCGACGGCCTGGCCGAGACGGTCGAGACCATCGGCCGCGACGGCGGCAAGGTGCTGCTGTCGCAGGCGCTCGATATCAGCGACTACGAGGCCGTGACGGCGTTCGCCCGCGAGGTGCACGACCGGCACGGCAGCCTCGACGTCGTGATGAACGTCGCCGGTGTGTCGGCGTGGGGCACGGTGGAGAACCTGGAACACCGGCACTGGCGGCGGATGGTCGACGTCAACCTGATGGGCCCGATCCACGTCATCGAGAACTTCGTGCCGCCCATGATCAAGGCCGGGCGCGGCGGGGCACTGGTGAACGTGTCGTCGGCGGCCGCGCTGCTCGCGTTCCCGTGGCACGGCGCCTACAGCGCGAGCAAGTTCGGGCTGCGCGGGCTGTCGGAGGTGCTGCGGTTCGATCTGGAGCGCCACGGCATCACCGTGCATCTGGTGGTGCCGGGCGCGGTGAACACCCACCTGGTCCAGACCGTGGAGATCGCCGGTGTCGACCGCGAGGATCCGCGGATTCAGCGCTACGTCAAGCGTTTTCAAACCCACGCCGCGCCGCCGGAGAAGGTGGCCCAGCAGATTCTGCGCGGTATCGAGAAGAACCGCTTCCTCGTCCACACCTCCTTCGAGGTCCGCTTCGGGTACTGGTGGGCCCGAAAGTTCGCCTGGCCCTACGAATTCGTCATGCGCAGGGCCAACGACCTGTTCGACACGTTCCTGCGCTGAGGATCAGCAGCTTTCGGCGAGTTGCTCGGTGGCGGGCTCGGCGCACGACTGGCCGTCGGAGTCTGTTCCGCAGTTGATGTTCACGTCCAGGACGCGGGCGCCCGGGCCCTCCTCGCCGAGTTTGTCGTGCCAGTTGGCGATGCGGCAGCTGGCCAGGGACAGGCAGCCGCAGCCGATGCAGCCGGTGAGGCTGTCGCGCAGGCGGGTCAGCTGCTCGATACGCTGATCGAGATCGGCGCGCCAGACCGTGGACAGCCGTTCCCAATCCTTGCGATTGGGGGTGCGGCCCTCGGGCAGGGTGTCGAGGGCCTTGCGGATCTCGCTGAGGGGGATGCCGACGCGCTGGGAGATGCGGATGAACGCGACCCGGCGCAGCGTCTCACGCGAGTAGCGGCGCTGGTTGCCGCTGGTGCGGCGGCTGGAGATGAGACCCTCGCGCTCGTAGAAGTGCAGCGCCGACACCGCGACTCCGCTGCGTTCGGACAATTGCCCTGGGGTGAGCTCCTTGGCCTGCCACGTCCTGTGCTGCATAATCTAAACAATACTTCAGGTTTTACCGTCGTTTCGCCCATTCGGAAGAACTCGGGATGCGGCGGTGCCATTCCCGGCCGGGTCGCGGACGCCCAGCGAATTCCGTGCCAATGCGGCTGCCGACCGTTACGGTCGAACTCATGGAAACAGAGGCTGTGCCGCCGGCGCGACCGTTTTCCGTGACAAGCGAGGTCGGCACGCTCCGGACGGTGCTGTTGCACCGCCCCGGCGACGAGTTGCGCCGGCTCACCCCGAGAAACAACGACCAGCTGCTCTTCGACGGTATCCCGTGGGTCGAGCGCGCACAGCAGGAACACGATGTATTCGCCGATGTCCTGCGCGGGCGCGGCGTGGAGGTGCTGCTGCTGCGGGATCTGCTGGTGCAGACGCTGGCCGTGAGCCGGCCCGGCCGCAGCATGGGAATCACCGCGGCGGTCGACGCGCGCCGCATCGGACACGGGCTGGCCGAGGACCTCAAGGCCTATCTGCGCGGGGTGCCGCCGGAGGACCTGGCGCAGATCCTCATGGCCGGGATGACCTTCGACGAGCTGCCGTTCGGCCCCGACGCCACCTCCCTGGTGCGGCGCATGCATCACGGCACGGACTTCGTCATCGATCCGCTGCCCAATCTGCTGTTCACCCGCGACTCGTCGTTCTGGGTCGGCCCGAAGGTGGCGATCACGTCGCTGGCGCTGCCGGCGCGGGCGCGCGAGACCTCGCTCACCGATCTCGTCTACGCCTTCCACCCGCGCTTCCTCGGCGTGCGGCGGGCCTACGAATCGCATACCGCACCGATGGAGGGCGGTGACGTGCTGCTGCTGGCGCCCGGTGTGGTGGCGATCGGGGTCGGCGAGCGGACCTCCCCGGCCGGTGCGGAAGCGTTGGCGCGCAGCCTGTTCGAGGACAATCTGGCGCATGCCGTCCTGGTGGTGCCGATCGCGCAGAACCGCGCCACCATGCATCTGGACACCGTCTGCACCATGGTCGACACCGATGCCGTCGTGATGTACCCGGCGGTGCAGGATTCCCTGTGCGCCTTCACCATCCGCAAGGAGGGCGAGGGCGCGGTGAGTATGCGCGGTCCGGATCCGTTCCTGCCGGCCGCGGCCGACGCGATGGGCATCGACAAGCTGCGGATCATCGACACCGGGCTGGACGGGGTCACTGCCGAACGGGAACAGTGGGACGACGGAAACAACACCCTGGCACTGGCGCCGGGGGTTGTGGTCGCCTACGAACGCAACGAGAACACGAACGCACGGTTGGCGGATGCGGGCATCGAGGTGCTCACCATTCCGGGCTCCGAACTGGGCTCCGGCCGGGGTGGTCCCCGCTGCCTGTCCTGCCCGCTGTCGCGGGACGAGATGTGAGACGCCGATGCTGGACATTCCGGTCGACCACCATTCGACGGTTCCGCCGTACGAGCAGTTGCGGCAGGGCATCATCGCCCGGGTGCGGTCCGGCGACCTGACGGCCGGGACCAAGATACCCACGGTCCGGGCGCTGGCGGCCCAACTCGGGCTGGCTCCCAACACCGTCGCCCGCGCCTATCGCGAACTGGAACAAGACGGGGTGCTCGAGACCCGCGGCCGCCTGGGTTCGTTCATCGCCTCCTCCGGCGACCCGACCCGCGACGCCGCCGGTCGCGCGGCCACCGAATACGTCGCGGTCATCCGCCGCCTCGGCCTGGACGACGAGGCGGCCGTGCAGTACGTCCGCGCGGCCCTCAGCGAGTAGGGAATAAAGAAGGCCGCGCGCCTTGGGGGATAGTCCTCCGCGACCTCGCAGGCGATCTGCCTCCGAGCTCGCAGTAGATAGCTGCCAGAGGAAGGCGCGATGCCCTGTGCCCCGGCGCTGGGGCACAGGGGTACAGGAACAAAGGAGGTCGCGCGCCTGAGGGATAGTCCTCCGTGCGATTCCCGGCGAAGCCGGGCCCCGCGGGCATCTCGTCATTGCCCGGCGAAGGCGGGGGTCGGGGGTGGGGGAGGGTGGGCGTGGGGTGTGATGGAGGGGTAGTGGCGGAGGTTGGTGGACAGGAGCGGGATGAGCGAGCAGTCGGGGCGGCTGGTGCTGGCGGCGACGCCGATGGGGGATGTGGGGGATGCGTCGCAGCGGTTGCGGGAGGCGCTGGGGGCGGCGCAGGTGGTGGCGGCCGAGGACACGCGGCGTACGCGGGCGTTGGCGAAGGCGCTGGGGGTGGAGATCACCGGGCGTGTGGTGAGTTTCTACGATCACGTCGAGACGGCCCGGATACCCGCACTGCTGGACGAGATCGAGGCCGGGCAGACCGTGCTGCTGGTGACCGATGCGGGCATGCCGTCGGTCAGCGATCCGGGTTACCGCTTGGTGGCCGCCTGTGTGGACCGCGGGCTGGCGGTGACGTGTCTGCCCGGGCCGTCGGCGGTGACCACCGCGCTCGCCCTGTCCGGCCTGCCGATGGAACGGTTCTGCTTCGACGGCTTCGCGCCGCGCAAGTCCGGACAGCGCAAGGAATGGCTGCGCACCCTCGTTGCCGAACCGCGGGCCGTGGTCTTCTTCGAGGCGCCGCACCGGCTGGCCGACTGCCTCGCCGATGCGGTGCAGGTGCTGGGTCCGGACCGGCGCGGGGCGGTCTGCCGGGAACTGACCAAGACCTACGAGGAGGTCGTGCGCGGCACCCTGGCCGAACTGGCCGCTTGGGCCGCCGACGGCGCCCGCGGTGAGATCACGGTGGTTCTTGAAGGGGCCCAACCGATTTCGGCCGACCCCGCCGACCTGGTCGATGAGGTGGAAGCGCTGGTCGCCGAAGGCATCCGCCTGAAGGACGCCTGCGCTCAGGTCGCCGCCACCACCGGAGCGTCCCGCCGCGAACTCTACGACGCAGTCCTAGCGGCCCGCGACTGATATCCGGGCCGACAATCTTGTGGCACAAGGGCTTTCCCCGCGCACGACGATTCTTCGTCCAGGGTTACGGACACGTTTTCGACGATCGGAGTACGGCCGAGCGAGGGGCCGACGCCCTGATACTCCGGTGCGACTCGCTTGGATACTCGGGAGTGAGGCGGTTGGCGATCGGAATCCCATAGCTTGAGGGCCATGGATTCGAGTGTTGTCGAGGGTTCCGCGGCCCGGGTGCAGAAAAGCATGTTGCCGGTCGCGATCTACGTGGTGTCGGCGTTCCTCATCTCGGCTCTGTTACTCGGGGTGCAATCGGTGTCGGGGCTGGATCCGGCGGCGCTGACGCTGCCGCAGTTCGGCCCCGCGGTGGCGGCGGCGTGCACGCTCCTGATGTTCGGGGCCTTGCGAGCCCGGCTTTCCAATCACGCGACCGCGGTGGCCCCGCGGCGGGTCGGCGCGGATCTGATCATGATGCTCGTCGGATGCACGCTGATGGGTGCGGTCGTGCTGGCCGGTCTGTGGTGGGACGGGACACGTCTGCTCGGCCCCCAGGCGGTGGGCAGCGTGCCGTTCGTGGTGTTCCTGGTGTTGCAGCTGGTGGGTGCCGCGGGGGAGGAGATCGGCTGGCGCGGTTTCATGCAGCCGGTGCTGGAGACCCGTTTCGGCCGGTTGGCCGCGGTGTTGATGACCGGCTTCGTCTGGGCGTTGTGGCATGTGCAGGCCTTCGCGCAGGGAGCGGTGGTGGCGGTGTCGTTCCTCGTCTCCGTCCTCGGCTTCGCCGTCGTGCTCGGCTATTCCACCAACGGCAGTGTGCCCCAACGGATTCTCGTCGCGACGATCGGCCACTGGATTATCAACGTCGGCCTGTACGTGGCCGTCGGCGACGACACCCACAGCAGCCCGCAGATCATCTACACGGCGGTCGGCGCTGTCGTCGCCGCGGCCGTCGTTCTCACGCTGCAGACCCTCGCGCGCAAGGGCCGGCCCGTTCCAGCGCCTCGGGCCGCGCGCTAGGTCAGCTCTTGGGCTCCACGTACTTCGGGAACACCGGCTCGGGCGCGGGCAGTGAAAGTCCCGGCTCGATGGGCGTGGCCAGATCGGCGAAGGCGCGGCCGGTCTGGCCGAGCTGGTCCAGAATGCGCCCGGCCGAACCCGGAATCACCGGCTGCACCAGGATCGAGACGATGCGCAGCACCTCGAGGGTCACGTAGAGCACCGTCGCCTCGCGGGCCACATCCTCCGGCGTGCCCGATTTGGCCAGCGCCCACGGCTGCTGCGCGGAGAAGTACCGGTTCGTCTCGCCCAGCGTCAGCCAGACCGCCTCCAACGCCAGATGCAGCTGCTGCTGGTCGAATTCGGCGCGGCAGCGTTCCAGCAGACCGTTCGCGCGATCGAGCAGCTCCCGGTCCTCGGCGGTGAATTCGCCCGGAGTCGGCACGGCCGAACCGAAATCGCGCGCCACCATCTTCAGGCTGCGCTGCACCAGGTTGCCGTACTCGTTGGCCAGGTCGGTGTTGATGCGGCCGACGATCGCCTCGTGGCTGTAGGAGCCGTCCTGACCGTAGGAGATCTCACGCAGCAGGAAGAACCGCACGGCATCGAGCCCGTACTGATCGACGAGGGCGAGCGGGTCGACCACATTGCCGACCGACTTCGACATCTTCTCGCCCTTGTTGTACAGGAAGCCGTGCACGAAGACGCGTTTCGGCAGCTCCACCCCGGCCGACAGCAGGAACGCGGGCCAGTACACGGTGTGGAAGCGGGTGATGTCCTTACCGATGATGTGCAGATCGGCGGGCCAGAACCTGCGGAACGACGCGGAGTCGGTATTCGGGAAACCCACCCCGGTGAGGTAGTTGGTCAGCGCGTCCACCCACACGTACATCACGTGCGCCGGATCGCCCGGCACCGGTACACCCCAGTCGAAGGTGGTGCGGGAGATGGACAGATCCTTCAGGCCGGCCTTCACATAGCTGACGATCTCGTTGCGTCGCGTCGCGGGCAGGATGAAATCGGGCCGCTGCTCGTACAGTTCGAGCAGCTTGTCCTGATACTTCGACAGCCGGAAGAAGTAGTTCGACTCCTCGGTCCACTCCACCGGGGTGCGCGTTTCGGTGGCGACCCGGGTGCCGTCGTCGAGGACGGTGGTCTCCTCCTCGGTGTAGAACGCCTCGTCGCGCACCGAATACCAGCCGGAGTAGGTGTCGAGGTAGATGTCGCCGCTGGCCTGCATCCGCTCCCAGATGGCGATCGACGACGCGATGTGGTCCTCGTCGGTGGTGCGGATGAACCGGTCGTAGGAGACGTCGAGGCTCTTGTCCATGGCCTCGAACACGTCGGAGTTGCGGGCGGCGTACTCCTCGACCGGGATGCCCTCGGCCCGCGCGGCCTGCTGCACCTTCTGGCCGTGTTCGTCGGTTCCGGTCATGAAGAACACCTCGTAGCCGTCCAGGCGCTTGAACCGCGCGAGGGCGTCGGAGGAGATGTACTCGTAGGCATGCCCGATATGCGGCGCACCGTTCGGGTAGGCGATGGCCGTGGTGATATAGAAGGCGGGGCGTTCGGCTGCGGTCATGGTGTCACTACTCTAATCCGCGTGCCCGTGACCGCTCGCGTGAATATCCCCGGTGACCATGCCTAGCAAACGACCCGCACCCGAAGCACCCGAACCGCTGTCCCCGCTGGTGGACGCGCACACCCACCTGGACGCCTGCGGTGCGGCCGACGCCGAATCGGTTGCCGCCATGGTGGATCGGGCCGCCGCGGTCGGCGTGGGCCGGGTGGTGACCGTCGCCGACGATCTGGCCGCGGCCCGGTTCGCGGTCCAGGCCGCCCACTGGGACCAGCGGGTATACGCCGCGGTCGCGCTGCATCCGACCCGCGCGAACGCCCTGGACGACGCGGCGAAGACCGAATTGGAGAAGCTGGCCGCCGACGAGCGGGTGGTGGCCGTCGGCGAGACCGGCCTGGACTACTACTGGCCCGGCAAGCTCGACGGCTGCGCCGAGATCGAGGATCAGGTCGAGGGATTCCGCTGGCACATCGATCTCGCGAAGCGGCTCGGCAAACCGCTGATGATCCACAATCGTGAGGCCGATCACGATCTGCTCGCGGTGCTGCGGGACGAGGGCGCGCCGGAGACGGTGATCTTCCACTGCTTCTCCTCCGGGCCGCAGATGGCGATGGCGTGCGTGGATCGCGGTTATGTGCTCAGCTTCTCGGGCACGGTGAGTTTCAAGAACGCCCGCGAATTGCGCGAGGCGGCCACTCTCGTTCCCGAGGACCGGATCCTGGTCGAGACCGACGCGCCGTTCCTCACGCCGCACCCGTTCCGCGGCGCCCCCAACGAGCCCTACTGCCTGCCGTACACGGTCCGCGCGCTGGCGGAGCTCCGCGGCCAGGACCCCCGCGAGCTGGCCGACATCACGACCGCGAACGCCGCGCGCATCTACGGCATCTGAACCCGAGCCGCACCCCTTGTTCATAAACGCACCCGCTGTGGGGCCCTGGACGGGGTGCGGATCCCGACAAGGGGTGCGGCTGGGTTCGGTTGCGCTGGGGGTGGGCTAGGTCACAAACGGAGGGCTCGGTATGTCGAGTGTGGTTCGGTTCACTACGATGGCCGAGTCGTAATCTAGCTGCAGTTTGCGTTATTGGACCGTTATCCCGAAAACGGCCTTTCGACGTGCTGTTGATTGGAATCCGCGGCATGTGGTTGTCAGGCCCTGACCCCGTCGTTATCGTATTGTGACCATGCCGGAGCTTCGTATGTCCGCTCTGCAGCGGATCAACTCGTCGCGATCGCCGCTGCTGTATGCGGCCATTGCGGCGATGCTGGTCACGCTGATCGTGGGTGCGGGGCTGGCGATCGTGCACCACAAGACGGTGACGCTTGTGGTCGACGGTCAGAAGTCGACGCTCACCACCATGGCGCTGAATGTGCGCGGCGTCGTGAAGGCCGCCGGAATCAAACTGCGGTCCAAGGATGCGGTGTCGCCCTCGGCCGATGCCGCGATCGTCGACGGAGCGACCATCACCTTGAATCGGGCCCGGCAGGTGGCGCTGACCTTCGACGGCAAAGCGGAGAAGGTGTGGACCACCGGCTACACCGTCGCCGACGCGCTGAGCCAATTGCAGATCCCCTCCGATGTTTTCGTCTCGCCGTCGCGGCCGACGCCGCTTCCGTTGGAAGGCGCCGCGCTGGCGGTGACCAGTCCGCGTACCGTGCTGCTGGCCGACAACGGCGGCCCGCCGGGCTATGTGCGGCTGGCCGCGCCGACGGTGGGTGAGTTGTTGAAGGTCCAGGGCGTGCCGCTGGCCGATCAGGACTCCGTCGTGCCGCCCGCGGGCACCTCGCTCACCGAGGGCATGAAGATCACCGTCACCCGCAAGCGGGTCGAGAACCGGGTGGAACGGGTGCCGCTGGATCCGCCGGAGAACGTCATCGAGGATCCGACGCTCAATATGAGCCGCACGGTCGTCGAGAAACCGGGCAAGCCCGGGCTGCAGGACGTGACGTTCGCGGTGTCCATCGTCAACGGACACGAGGCCGACAAGAGTCCGATCGCCAACAAGGTCATCGTGCCGGCCGAGCCGAAGACCGTGCGCAAGGGCGCCAAGCCGGGCACCGAGGTGCCGCCGGTGCGCGACGGCGCCATCTGGGATGCGCTGGCCAAATGCGAATCCGGCGGCAACTGGGCGATCAACACCGGCAACGGCTATTACGGCGGCATCCAATTCGACCAGAGCACCTGGGTGCGGCAGGGCGGGTTGCGCTACGCCCCGCGCGCCGACCTCGCCACCCGTGAGGAACAGATCGCCATCGCCGAGGTGACCCGTGCGCGCCAGGGCTGGGGTGCGTGGCCCGCGTGCACGAGTCGCCTGGGGATCAGTTGAATTACATGAGCGCGCCGCCGTCGACTCGGATCTCCGAGCCGGTGATGTAGCGGCCGTCGTCGGAGGCGACCATGGCCACCACGCCCGCGACGTCGTCGGGGTGGCCCAGTGCTCCGCCGTTCAGCCAGCCGGTCAGGCGGGAGAGCAGGCTCCAGTCGGTGTCGTCGGGGACGGCCAGGTTCGAGGTGATGCCGGTGGTGATGCCGCCGGGGACGATATTCACCGCGCGCAGGCCCTGTTTCGCGTACTCCAGGGCGATCGCGTGGGTCATCGCGTTGATGCCGCCCTTGGAGGCCGAATACGCCGCCATATACGGATGCGCGCCGAAGGCGGAGGTGGAGGAGAAGTTCACGATCACCGGATGCGTGGACTGCAGCAGGTGGGGGAGCGCGGACTGGATCATCAGGAACGTGCCGGTGAGATTCACCGCGATCACCTGATTCCATGCCTCGAGCGGCATTTCATGGGTATGTGCGGTGCGCATGATGCCCGCCGCATTCACCAGCACATCGAGTCCGCCGAGAAAAGCGACGGCGGCCGCACTGCCCTCGCGGACCGCGTCCGGATCGCCGATATCGATGCGGACGGTCTGCAGCCGCGCGCGTTCGTCGGCGCCGACCGCCTCGGCGGTCTCCTTCAGGCCCTCCTCGGAGATGTCGGCGGCCACCAGGGTCGCACCCTCGGTCAGCAGCCGCCGGGCGACGCCCCGGCCGATTCCGGAGCCCGCGCCGGTGACGAGCACCCGCCGTCCGTCGTACCTACGCTGCATTGCGTTCCGTCCTTACTCTCCGCTGCCCGACGAAATCGGCCGGTTCGCGACCTTTTCCACGACACACCGAAACTAGAACGGGTATCAGTTCGCGTCAATGTGTACGATCGTCCCGTTCGACCGATTTCCTCACGCGCAATCTGCACGCTCGTCCCGGTTCTGCCTGTCGAAACGGAAAGTGGTGCTCGATGCGGTCGTTCGGTTTTCGGGGGCGGATGGGTGTCGTGGTCGCGATGTCGGTGGGAGTCGCGCTGTGCGCCACCACCGTGCAGGCGACGGCACCGGCGGTGCCCGGAACCCCGATCGCGGTGATCCCGCAACCGGACGGGTGGCGCGGCACGCCGGGCGGGGCCGTCGTCGACTACTGGACGACGGGGTCGGATGGTTCGCCCAAACCTGCCAGCGGTGCGATCTTCATTCCGCCCGGGCCCGCTCCCAAAGGCGGCTGGCCGATCCTGGCCTTCGATCACGGTTCCATGGGCCTGGGTCCGGGCTGCGGGGGTCAGTCCGATCCCGCGAGTGGGCCGTGGGCGGACCGGCGGGTGAAGGAGGACGCGTTCCTGCGGACCTTCCTGTCCAAAGGTTTCGCGCTGGTGGCCCCGGATTATCTGGGGCTGGGCCGGTTCGACACCGGGGTTCATCCCTATCTGGAGTTGAAGACCGAGGCCGCCGCGACCGTCGATCTGGTCAAGGCGGCGCGGGCCGCGCGCACCGAGTTGGGGCGCCGGTGGATCGTGTTCGGCGGCTCGCAGGGAGGGCAGGCCGCGCTGGGGACGGCATATCTGCAGCAGAAACTCGCGCCCGAGCTCGACTTCCGGGGCGCGATCGCCCTCGACCCCGAATCCGAGGTGGAGAATCTGCTGCCGATGGCGGGGCCGTGGGGGCCGGATCTGCCCAGCGTGGTCGGCGATGCGCTCAGTGCGTTCGTGGTGAGCGCGCTGGCCGGGCTGCGTGCGGCGCGACCGGATGCGAAGGTCGACAGCTATCTGACGCCGCGCGGGAAGCAGGTCCTCGACAGCGTCGGGCGGTTGTGCCTGGACAAGATCGCGGAGCGGGTGACGGGGGTGGGGATCAGTGATCTGCTCGCGAAACCGTTGACGAATGCGCAGTTTCACGGCGTGCTCGCCGATTATCTGGGTGTCCCGGTCAGTGGGTACGACGCGCCGATCCTGTTGCTGCTCAACGCCTTGGACCTGTCGGTGCCCTCGCCGCTGCACGCCGCGCTGGTCGCTCGGTTCGCGGCCAATCGGGTCGATCACAAGGTGGTGACCGGGCTGGGGCGGCATATGCAGATGAATCCGGAGATGCGCAAGGCGATCGATGCCTTCCTCGATCGCGCGAGGTCCGCGTCGTAGATCCTTAATCTGCTCTCGAGAACGGCCGCTACGCTCGCTCGCGTTTGTGGGTCGGGTTCGAGAGCGGATGGGTTTCATGCAGGTGTGGGGTTTGTGGGGGCGGATGGTTGTGGCGGCCGGGTTCGCGGGGGCGGCGGTGGGGCTGGCCACTTCTCCCGCGAGTGCGGCACCGACGCCGGGCACCGCGATCTCGGTCATCGCTCAACCCGACGGGTGGCGGGGGATGTCGGGTGGGTCGGTCGTCGACTACTGGATGACAGGATCGGATGGTTCGCCGCGGCCCGCCAGCGGTGCGTTGTTCGTGCCGCCCGGTCCGGCGCCGGAGGGTGGGTGGCCGATCATGGCCTACGACCACGGCACCACCGGGCTGGGGCCCGGATGTGGTGGGCAGACCGATCAGGCGAGTGCGCCCTACCCGCGGACCCGGTCCGAGGAGGACCGGACCCTGCAGTACTTCCTGTCCAAGGGATTCGCGGTGGTTGCGCCGGATTATTTGGGGCTGGGGCGCTTCGATACCGGGACTCACCCGTATCTGGAGCTGAAGACCGAGGCCAGCGCGACCATCGATCTGGTGCGGGCAGCGCGTGCGACACATCCCGAGCTGTCGCGGAGCTGGGCGGTCATGGGCGCTTCGCAGGGTGGGCAGGCCGCGCTGGGCACCGGGCATCTGCAGCAGACCTATGCGCCGGATCTCGATTTCCGCGGCACGATCGCCCTCGATCCCGAATCCAATGTCGAGCAACTGCTGCCGGCCGCCGGTCCCTGGATGCCGGATATCCCCGGCCTGAGTGGCAACGGCACCACGGCCTTCGTCGCGAGCATCTTGTCCGGGCTGCGCGAGACCCGGCCCGACGTGAACGTCGACAGCTACCTGAGCCCGCGGGGCAAGGAAATCCTCGACAGCATCGGCGGACTGTGCCTGGACCGGATCACCGACCGAGTGCAGGGCGTCTCGATCGGCAGCCTGCTGTCGCGCCCGCTGACCGACGACCATTTCCGCACCGCCCTGGCCTCCTACATGGCCGTCCCCACCAGCGGTTACAACGCTCCGATCCTGCTGCTACTCAACACCGCCGACCGCACCGTCCCCGCCCCCTTGCACGCCGCCCTGACCGCCCAGCTGACCGCCAACCGAGTCGACCACCGAGCGGTAGTCGGCAATGGCAAACATTGCGAGGTCGACCCTCGAATGTGGTCGGCCATCGACTCCTTCCTATCCCACATCCTGTCCACCCCCACCCACCCCTGATATCCGTCCCTGTCTCTGCGCCCCGAAGGGTGCAGAGACAGGGATCGGGCGAGGTGGGGGAGGGGAAGGGCGGGGGGCTTGGTAGTTTGTCGGGCGTGTCCGAACCTGTTGTTGCTGCCCGTGGGCAGGCCGAGTTGCTCGGGCCGGCCGAGGTGCGGGTGTTGGCTGAGCGGTTCGGGGTGCGGCCTACCAAGCAGCTCGGGCAGAACTTTGTGCACGACGCGAATACCGTGCGGAGGATCGTGGCCGCGGCGGGGGTGGGGCGTGAGGATGTGGTGCTCGAGGTCGGGCCCGGGCTGGGGTCGCTGACGTTGGCGCTGATGGACGTGGTGGATCGGGTGATCGCGGTCGAGATCGATCCGGTGCTCGCGGGGCAGTTGCCGCATACCGTCGCCGAGCGCGCTCCCGGGTTGGCCGAGCGGCTGACCGTGGTCGAGGCCGATGCGCTGCGGGTGGCCGCCGCCGATCTGCCTGCGCGGCCGACCGCGCTGGTGGCGAATCTTCCCTACAACGTCGCTGTCCCGGTGCTTTTGCATCTGATGGCCGAATTGCCCAGCATTACAACGGCTTTGGTGATGGTGCAGGCCGAGGTCGCCGATCGGCTGTCGGCCGAGCCGGGTTCGCGCATCTACGGGGTGCCGAGCGTGAAGGCCGGATTCTTCGGCACCGTGCGCCGGGCGGGCGCCGTGGGGCGGCAGGTCTTCTGGCCGGTCCCGCAGGTCGAATCCGGCCTGGTCCGCATCGATCGTTTCGTCGACCCGCCCTGGCCCATGGACGCCGACCATCGCCGCAGCGTCTTCGAGGTCATCGACGCCGCATTCGCCCAGCGCCGCAAGACGTTGCGCGCCGCCCTGGCGGGTTGGGCCGGTTCCCCGGCCGAGGCGGAGAAACGCCTGATCGCCGCGGGCATCGCCCCCACCGCCCGCGGCGAGACCCTCGACACCGCCGCCTTCGTGCGCCTCGCCCAGCAGGGATAGATCCCGGCGAAAAGCACGCCGGGATATGAGGTGGGCACGCCGGGATATGAGGTGGGCACGCCGGGATATGAGACGGACACGCCGGGATATGGGGGGGCACGCCGGGCTATGAGATGGACGCGCCGGTGGGCCGTTCGGCCCAGGGGACTCGAACGGCCCAGGGGTGGTCGCCGTCAGCGGAAGGTGCGCAGGCGCAGGCTGTTGGTGACCACGAAGATGCTGGACAGGGCCATGGCGGCGCCGGCGAGCATCGGGTTGAGCAGGCCTGCGGCGGCCAGGGGGAGGGCGGCGACGTTGTAGCCGAAGGCCCAGAACAGGTTGCCCTTGATGGTCCGCAGGGTGGCCCGGGACAGGCGGATGGCGGTGCCGACCGTGCGCAGATCGCCGCGCACGAGGGTGATGTCGCCCGCCTCGATGGCCACATCGGTGCCGGTGCCCATGGCCAGGCCCAGATCGGCCTGAGCCAGCGCGGCCGCATCGTTGACGCCGTCGCCGACCATCGCCACCACCTGGCCGCGATCCTGCAACTGCTTGACCACGTCCAGTTTGTCGCTGGGCAGCACCTCGGCAATCACCTCGTCGATACCGACCCGCTGGGCCACCGTCCGCGCGGTGGCGGCGTTGTCACCGGTCAGCAGCACCGGAGTCAGGCCCAGCGCCCGCATGTCGGCGATGGCCTCGGCACTGGTCGGTTTGACGGCATCGGCGATCACCAGCACACCGCGGGCCGCCCTGTCCCAGGCGACCAGAATCGCTGTCTGCCCGGCGGATTCGGCCTCGGCCTTGGCGCGGGCCAGCGGCTCGGGCACCGTCACCGCCCAATCCTCGAGCAGTTCGGCCCGCCCGATCACCACCGCGCGGTCACCGACCATGCCCTGCACACCCTTGCCGCCATGGCTGACGAACTGCTGCACGGTCTGCGTTGTCACTCCGCGCTCGGCCGCACCGGCAACCACCGCCCGTGCCACCGGATGCTCGGATCCGTGCTCCACCGCGGCGGCCACCGCGAGCAGCTCTTCCTCGTCCACGCCCTCGGCCGGAACCACCTGCGCCAGAGTCATTTTCCCGGTCGTCACGGTGCCGGTCTTGTCCAGCACGACGGTATCGATGCGTCGCGTCGACTCCAGCACCTGCGGACCCTTGATGAGAATGCCCAGCTGAGCTCCGCGACCGGTGCCGACCAGCAGCGCCGTGGGCGTCGCCAGCCCGAGAGCACACGGGCAGGCGATGATGAGCACCGCCACCGCCGCACCGAACGCCGTCGCGACGGAGACCCCGGTTCCTAGCCAGAAGCCCAGTGTCGCAACCGATATCGCGATCACGATCGGTACGAACACCCCGGCCACCCGATCGGCCAGGCGCTGCACCGGCGCCTTCCCGTTCTGCGCCTGCTCCACCAGCGCCGCCATCTGCGCCAACTGGGTGTCGGCGCCGATCCGGGTGGCGCGCACGGTCAGCATGCCACCGGCATTGACCGTGGCGCCGACCACCTGATCGCCGGGCCCCACCTCGACCGGCATCGACTCACCGGTCAGCATGCTCATATCGAGGGCGGAATTCCCGTCCACCACAACACCGTCGGTGGCCACTTTCTCGCCCGGCCGCACCCGGAAGTGCTCACCGACTCGCAACTCGCCGACAGGAATCCGGCTCTCGACTCCGTCACGCACCACCGCGACATCCTTGGCGCCCAACTCGAGCAGCGCCCGCAGCGCCGACCCGGCCCGTTCCTTGGCGCGCGTCTCGAAGTACCGTCCCGCCAGGATGAAGACGATCACCCCGGCCGCGACCTCGAGATAGATGTTGGACGCCGAACCCCCGCGCTCGACGGCGAAGCTGAAACCGTGTTTCATACCGGCCATTCCGGCATCGCCGAAGAACAGCGCATAGGCCGACCACAGATACGCCGCGAGCGTGCCCAGCGAGATCAGGGTGTCCATGGTGGCCGTCGCATGCCGGGCATTGACCCAGGCGGCCCGATGGAATGCGGCCCCACCCCAGAACACCACCGGGGTGGCCAGGGTGAGCGAAAGCCATTGCCAGTTACGGAATTGCAGGGCCGGAATCATCGCCATGGCGATCACCGGGATCGCCAGCGCCGCACTGACCAACAGCCGCTGCCGCAGCTGCGCGGCGGGCGAGGGAGCCGAACCCTGCTCCGGCCCAGTCGAATCGGTCGAAGTATGGACATGGGCGGTGTATCCGGCGTCGACGACCTTCTCGATCAGCTCATCAGGGGTGACGGAATCGGGGAAATCGACCCTCGCCTTCTCCGTCGCAAAGTTCACCGTCGCGGTGACGCCGTCGATCCGGTTGAGCTTCTTCTCGATCCGAGCCGCGCAGGAGGCGCAGGTCATTCCCCCGATATCGAGTTCGACGGAGCGCTCGGCACTGGGCGCGCTCATTGGTGACCTCCTCCGTGCTGATGCTCCTGCCCGCCGGAAACCGCTGCGGCAGCGGATGCTTCGGCGGTGAATTCGGCGGTGTGCACCGAACCGCCGTGGGAGAAATCGAGGTACAGCCGGTAGGCGCCGTCGCTGGGCGCCTGGGCATGGAAGGCGACCTGCGGCCCGGCCGGGGTCGAGCCGACCTCGCCCTCGGGATGCACGTGCAGATAGGCGAGATCGCTACCGCGCAGGGCGACGAGGTGGGCGTAAGCGCCCAGGTAGGGTTCCAGATCGGTGACCGGCCGCCCGTCCCGAGTGACGGTGAAACGCAATTCGCTTCCCGCGGTGGACAAATCGCCCTCGAGGGCGACCCGGTAGCCGTCGACGTCGGCGACCCGCGCGGTCGGGGGCAGCGGGCGCTGCGCGACCGGACCGGCGACGGTCACGGTGCGGCTGAGTACCAGTTCGCCTGGACCGCCGACCGGGGCGAAATCGGCGAAGACGCGGTAGGTGCCGGGCTCGGCCCACTTCCAATCGATCGACCACGTGCCATCCGGCTCGCGCTGCGGATGCACGTGCCGGTACTGGGCGGCGTCGGAGCGGACCACGATCAGATGCAGATCCTTCTCGTGCAGGCTGGTGAACCGGGTGACCGCCGCATCGTCCGGGCCGGTGATGCCGAACCGCAGCGCGCCGGGCCGATTCGGCTCGGCCGGTGCCGAGAGGCCGGTGAGGGTGTAGCCCGCCTGGGTGCTCTGCAGTCCGGTGTGCACGGCCTCGCCTGTCTGCGCGGTGGAGAGGGAATGCGTGTCGCCGTGCCCGGAAGCCGGCTCGGCCGGGTCGCCCACCAGGGCCCCGAGACCGAGCGCGGCAGCGAACAGCACGACCAGCCCGCCGCCGAAGGCCGCGAACTTCGGTCTGTCGTTCATGAGTTCGCCACCTCATAGCCCGCCTCGTCGATGGCGGCGACGACCTCGGCGTCGGAGATCGGCGCGGCGGACTCGACCTGGACCCGGCCGGTGCCGAGATCCACCTCGACCCCGGTGACGCCGTCGATCTTGCCGATCTCCGTCTGCACCGACGCCACGCAGTGGCCGCAGGTCATGCCGGTGACGGTGAAGGTGCTGGTCGCCATGATCGACTCCTCTGTTGATCCTATACGGTAAGGGGGTATGCCCCACTGTTCCTGAACATACCCCCAAGGGGTACCTCGTGCAAGTGTCCGGTCGAGTCGTGGGCGGCGTCGCGATTACGCTTGGGGCTCGTGCTCTCTGTTGTGCCCAGCCCCGTGGTCGTGCGGGCGCCCTCGAAGGTGAACCTGCACCTCGGGGTGGGTGATGTGCGTGCCGACGGGTACCACGAGCTGACCACGGTATTCCAGGCGCTGTCGCTGAGCGACGACGTGGAGATCGCCCCGGCGAGCTCGTTGACGGTCCGGGTGAGCGGCGAGGGTGCGGCCGAGGTGCCCACCGACCGCACAAATCTGGTGTGGAGTGCGGCGGTGCGGTTGGCGCATCTGGCCGGGCGGGCGCCGCTGGTGGAAATCTCGATCCGCAAGGGCATCCCGGTGGCGGGCGGGATGGCGGGCGGCAGCGCGGATGCCGCCGCGGCGCTGGTCGGACTGAACGAGCTGTGGGATCTGGGGTTGTCCCGCGACGAATTGGCGACGGTGGCCGCCGAACTCGGCAGCGATGTGCCGTTCGCGCTGTACGGCGGCACCGCCTTGGGGCGGGGTCGTGGTGAGGAACTGCTTCCGGTGTTGTGCCGCAGCACCTTTCACTGGGTGCTGGCCTTGGCCAAGGGTGGCTTGTCGACACCCGGGGTGTACCGGGAACTCGATCGCCTCCGCGAACAGGGCAACCCGCCGCGCCTGGGCGAACCGCAGGAACTGCTGCAGGCGTTGGTCTCCGGCGACCCGCAGCAACTGGCTCCCCTGCTCGGCAACGATCTGCAGGCGGCCGCCCTGTCCCTGAAGCCCGAGCTGCGCCGCACCCTGCGCGCCGGAGTCGAGGCGGGCGCCCTAGCCGGAATAGTCTCCGGCTCGGGCCCCACCTGCGCCTTCCTGTGCGCCGACGAGAAGGCGGCCGTCGCGGTCTCCGCAGAACTGTCGGGCGCCGGTGTGTGCCGCAGCGTCCGAACCGCCAGTGGCCCGGTCTCGGGGGCCCGAATCCTCAGCGGACCCACAACCCGCCCCTGACCGGTCGGGAGTCAGCCGACGAAATCGGCGAGGCGATCGACCTGGTCGGGGTCACGGCCGTAGCAGTTGAGTGTGGTGGGAGCGGGGTTGGGCGCGGGCCGGGGTGAGGTGGGCAGGACAGTACGCTGGCTCGGAGTAGGTATCGACGACACCGAGGATCCATGGTCAATCTCATCAATCTCGAACAAGTCCACAAGAGCTTCGGTATTACGCCGTTGCTGGACGATGTCTCCCTCGGGGTGCAGGAGGGGGAGCGGATCGGGGTCGTGGGGCTCAACGGTGGTGGGAAGACCACGCTGTTGGAGGTGCTGACCGGGATCGAGGAGCCCGACAGCGGGCGGGTGAGCCGGGTGAACGGGTTGCGGATGGCGGTGGTCACCCAGCGCGGCGTCCTGCCGGAGGGGGCGACGGTCGGCGAGGTGGTGCTGGCCGGGCTGGCCGAGGACGCCATGACCGACGGCATCGCCGAACACGAGTGGGCCGCCAACCCGCGCATTCGCAGCGTGCTCGAGGGCATCGGCATCGCCGGACTCGGGATGGATACCCCGGTCGCCAACCTGTCGGGTGGTGAACGCCGCCGCGTCGCGCTGGCGGCGGCACTGGTCCGCGAGCTCGATCTGCTGGTGCTCGACGAACCCACCAACCACCTCGATGTGGAGGGCGTGCAGTGGCTCGCCGAACACCTGCTGGCCCGCCGTAGCGCCCTGGTCGTGGTCACCCACGACCGCTGGTTCCTCGACACCGTCGCCACCCGCACCTGGGAGGTCGTGGGCGGCAAGGTGGAAAGCTACGAGGGCGGCTACAACGACTGGATCTTCGCCCGCGCCGAACGGGCCCGTCAGGCCGACGCCACCGAGGCACGCCGCCGCAACCTGGCCCGCAAGGAACTGGCCTGGCTGCGCCGCGGCCCGCAGGCCCGCACGTCCAAGCCTCGCTATCGCGTCGAGGCGGCCGAGGCGCTGATCGCCGACGTCCCGCCCCCGCGCGACACCGTGCAGTTGGCCGCGTTCGCGCGAAAGCGGTTGGGCCGGGTGGTGATCGAGCTCGAGGACGTCACCCTCACCACTCCCGACGGGCGCGAGCTGGTCCACGATCTCACCTGGCGGCTGGCTCCCGGTGAGCGCGTCGGCCTGGTCGGCGTGAACGGGTCCGGCAAGACCACACTCCTGCGTGCACTGGCCGGTGATGCGGAACCGGTCGCGGGCAAGCGAATTCAGGGCCAGACCGTGCGCATCTGCTGGCTGCGTCAGGAACTCGACGATCTCCCGACGAATATGCGAGTGCTGGAGGCGGTTTCCGACGTAGCCGAGCGAACCATGCTGGGCGACAAGGAGATCTCCGCAGGCCAGCTGGCCGAAAGACTCGGATTCAGCCCCGCCAAGCAGCGCACGCCGGTCGGCGATCTGTCCGGTGGCGAGCGCCGCCGCCTGCAGCTGACCCGGATCCTGATGAGCGAACCCAACGTCCTGCTGCTCGACGAGCCCACCAACGACCTCGACATCGACACCCTGCAGCAGCTCGAGGACCTGCTCGACGGCTGGCCCGGCACGATGGTGGTGATCAGTCACGACCGCTACCTGATCGAGCGCATCTGCGATTCCACCTGGGCGCTGTTCGGCGACGGCAGGCTCACCAACCTGCCCGGCGGCATCGAGGAATATCTGCGCAAGCGGGCCGCCCTCGCCGACGCACCCCGCCGCTCGGCCGCGTCCGCCAATGGCGCCGCGAATTCCCCTGCGCCCGCGACGGATTCGGCCACCTACCGCACCGCCCGCAAGGAACTCGCCCGCCTCGAACGAGCCCTGGAGAAGCTGACCGAACGCGAGGACCGCCTCCACGCCGCCCTCGCCGAGGCCGCCACCGATCCGGACAAACTCGTCACCCTCGGCGCCGAGCTGAAGCAGGTCCAAGCCGAGAAGGAATCCACCGAGGAGCGCTGGCTCGACCTGGCCGACCAGCTCGGTTAGCGCTCGGTCATTCCGGCGTGATCGTGGCCGGAATGTAGGAGGTCCCGGCCAAAAGCGCGCCGGGACCAGGAGGTTGCGCGCGCCGGGGCCGGTGTTGAGTGGTCCTACAGGGCTTGGTCGAGGGGTGGGACCGGGAGGCAGGTGCGGGTGAAATCGATGCCGAAACCGGTGAGGGCGATGCTGCGGTAGAAGATCTTGGTGCCGAAGGCGCGTTTCAGCAGGCGGCGCACCTCGGGCTGGGATTCCAGCAGCTGATAGCGGGTCGGGTTGTCGAGCGGCTCGCGGGCCCATTCGACCAGGCCGAGACGGCGCAGATTGGTGAGGTAGGACGAGGCGCGCTCCGGGAAACGCAGCGTGGCGTCCTCGCCGATCATGTTGAGGCCCATCTCCATCCGCCCCTCGGCCGCCGTTCGCAGCGGGCGGCCGGTGCGGATGTCTAGCGCGGGCTGGGCGCCGTCGAGATACAGGTAGCGCAGGATGCGGGCCTCGTCGGGAGCCAGTTCGGTGAGGATGCGCGCGAAGGCGGGATGATTGTCGTCGGTGCCGTGCACACTCGCCGAGCGCCGCAGCAGATCGGCGCCGCGCTCCCGCAGCGACGGCGTGTGGGGCGTGCCGGTCGCGGCGTCGGGCGGCGGCGGGATGCCCAGGGCGCGGCGCACCGAATCCCGCACCTGCTCACCGGCCTCGGACAACACCTCGCGCGGCGGTCGTCCGGACATGCTGCCGCGCACCACGGTTCCGGTCACCCCGAGCGCGGTCCCCACACCCCAGGCGGTCGCCTCCGTCACCGCCGACAGCGCCACCCGCACCACACCGGTCGCGGTGCGCACCGGGCCACCGGAACGCCGGACCTCGCCGGGTAAGGCCAGTTCCGCAGCCGGGCGCGGCACGAGTTCGGTGGAGTACTCGGGATCTCCCTCATCCGAGTCGTTCACCACGGCCATGGGGCTACTCCTGTTCCGAAGATCAGGATATGAGCGTAACCGGCGAACAGGCCCAGCACACCGCCATGCACGAACAAAAGCCACTCGTCCTGTTTGATCGCCGAGCGCAGCATGTCCACGAAGTCCGGCGGTGACAGGGCGGCCATCTGTTTGGCGATGTACTGACCGACCTGCCTGCTCTGCTGCGCGTTGAACGCGGGATCGGCGAAGGCCTGCGGCGCGAAGGTCTTGGCCTGATCGGCAAAGCGCGTCTGCAGGGTCTCGTAATCGCGGCTGCCGATCATGAATTTCAACGCCCCGCGCGCCGGGCCCAATGCCCGGTCGGTGGCCGGTCGCAGCGTGTCCTCGAGGACCTGCATCGTGCGATCCGAGCGCGGCCCGTTGAGTAACTCGTCACCGACATTCGCGACGGTCATGATCTGGCTGGCCACCAAATCCGCATAACCCTCGGTGATTTCCGACTGCCTTTTGATCAACAGACCCTGCCGCCACGGGCACCACCATTTCGGATAGGCCGGTTCGAAGATCAGATTGATACCGATCCAGTTGACCACCCAGCCGATGATCACCCCACCGACCGGCAGCACAACCAGCGCATGCGGATACAGGTGCAGGATGAACACCAGAACCAAACCCATCGGTGCGCCGAAGTAGAAGCCGAAATTCTGCATGAACCGCAGCTCCTTGGCGCCCAGCACCTGGAACACCATGTTCAACAGCTGCGGTCGCGACTGGAAATAGCGGATCACCATCTGCTTCACATCGAGCAACTGTTCGATGTTGTTGCCCAGCTCGTCGGTGAGTTCGCGCAGAATGTCGGGCAACTGCTGACGCACCCGCTCGTGCACCATCTCCCGAATCTGGCTGGGCAGGTTGAACCACAGCTGGGGATGCTCGCGGATC
The DNA here is from genome assembly GCF_015477765.1 of Nocardia transvalensis. Classification (GTDB taxonomy): domain Bacteria; phylum Actinomycetota; class Actinomycetes; order Mycobacteriales; family Mycobacteriaceae; genus Nocardia; species Nocardia transvalensis_A. The sequence continues at coordinate 310,649 of NZ_JADLQQ010000006.1, forward strand.
GCGATCTCCTCGACGATGTCGCGGATCTGTTCCTGCGCGATGGCGGTGAGATGTTCGGCCAGGGCATCGGGTTCCAGTTCCCGGTAGAAGTCGGCGACACTGCCGAGTTTGGCCAGGCCCTTGTCCACCGCGATCGAGGCCATCTTGTCCGCCCGCGAGGGCACGATGCCCTGCCAGCCCATCCGGCCGTCGTACTGCAGCAGCGGCAGCACCTGAATTCGCTTGGGCAGATAGGGAAACAGCCAGCGCAGCCCGGGCACCCGGATGCCGTGGAAGTGGATCGGCTTGAACAACATCAGCACGCCGGTCCAGTTGGTGATGTAACCGATGACACCGGTGAACAGGGGAATGGTGATCACTTCGAGCCACAAGGTCGGGGCGACATCGAACAAACTCTCCAGCACGACACCCTCCTGCCGACCCCTTACCGGTGACCGCCGCCACACCGGCACTTCAACGTACCCCGTCGGCACGCAGGACCTTACTGTGGATTCAGGAAAACGGTCCAATTCTGGCGAGAGAACTGGTCAGCCGCCTCGATGGGTGGGAGACTTCGGTCACACCGTGCGCCCGGAATGTCGCATCGAACAGCGGGTACCGGAAGAATGACCCTCACCACATCAGCGGCAACGGCGGCAATAATGTGTGAGCGGACGAGCTCACCCGGCGATATTCGGAGAAGGACGTGGCAGACGACAGGACCGGACAGGATGTGGTCCGACCCGGTTCCCGTGCCGTGGAACGCAGCTCGGATGTGGAGCAACGGCAGATCAGCAACGAGGCCCGGCTGATCCGTGGCGCCTTCCGGGCGGCCGGGCTGGCGGTCGGCACCGCGGTGCGCGGCGGGCAATGGGCGGTCGGCACCACCTACGAGGTCACCAAGCAGATCACCCAGGCCGCGCTGGACGGGGAGTCGTCGGCGGATATCGCCGACCGCGCGGGCGCGGCGCTGCAGTCGGTGGCCCGCAATATTCTCGGGGTCACCGAGGGGTCGGTGCGGGAGATCGTCAGCTATGTCCCGACCTCCAACGGACAGAGCCAGCAGGCCATCAGCGGCGGATATGTGCGCTCGGGGACGCTCGACGACCTGCGCCGCCGCGGCGATGCGCTGCTGGCGAGGTCGGCGGATGTGTACTTCACCGAGGATGTGCATCCGGCCTACGACCGCATCCTCGATCAGCTTGCCCCGGACGAGGCGCGCATCCTGCGTTTCATGGCCCTGAACGGGCCGCAGCCGCTGGTGGATGTGCGGACGAACAGGCCGTTGGGCATCGGGTCCGAGCTGGTGACCGGGGATCTGACCTCGGTGCCGGAGCAGGCCGGGGTGCGGTATCCGGACCGGGCGCGGCTGTATCTGATCAATCTCAACCGGCTCGGGCTGATGATGACCTCCGACGATCCGGTGGTGCTGAGCCGCTACATGGTCCTCGAGGTGCAGCCCATCGTGGAGTCGGCCCTCAAACAGGCCGGCCGGGCGCCCAAGATCGTCCGAAAGAGTCTGCGCTTGACGGAGTTCGGCGAGGACTTCTGCAAGACCTGCTTCACCATCAACGGAGCGCCTTGATAGCAATCCGATACAAATTTTCCGATCTGCGCAGATATGCGTCATCGGATGGGATTGTTGAAGTATGGACTCCGACGCCGTCTCCGCGATCAGCCGGCTGAAGTTCCGGTACCTGCGCGCGCTCGACACCAAGTCCTGGGACGACTTCGCCGACACCATGATTCCCGAGGCGACCGCGACCTACAGCGAGTACCTGCAGTTCGAATCGCGCGACGCATTCCTGGCGTTCATGCGCAACACGCTCGGCCCGCACGTCATCACCGAGCACCGCTGCGACCACCCCGAGATCGACGTCGACGGCGACTCCGCGACCGGCACCTGGTACCTGGCCGACACCGTGCTCATCCCCGGCCACAACATGCTGCTGCGCGGGGCGGCGTTCTACTCCGACCGCTACGTCAAGTGCGACGACGGCCGCTGGCGCATTGCGCACACCGGCTACGAACGCACCTACGAGGTAGTGCTCTCCCTGTCCGACCTCCCCAGCCTGCGCCTGACCTCCAGCCGCTGGGGACTCATCGCGCGCGAGCCGGGGATGGCACAGGAGGCCGATGGGGTTCCGCCGCCGGATTCGGCGGAGACCATGGGGTGACTAGTCCGGTGACTAGTCCGCGGTGGCGACCAGCGGCTCGAGGGTCAGGTCGGGCATTTCCTTCTGGATGTACTGCAGGCGCCACTTGTCGCTGAACAGGGCCAGAATCGCGCCGTCGGTGCGGGTGAAGACCTCGACGCCGCGCTGACGGTCCAGTTCGGGGGCGGAGGCGGCGTCGGTGCGGCGGGCCAGCTGGTAGGGCAGGAAGTCCAGCTGGGTCTCCACGCCGAATTCGGCCTGCATGCGGGCGGTGACCACCTCGAACTGCATCGGGCCGACCGCGGCCAGCACCGGCGAGGCGTCACCGCGGGTGTCGTTGCGCAACACCTGCACCACGCCCTCGGAGTCGAGTTGATCGATGGCCTTGCGGAACTGCTTGTACTTCCCGGCACTGCGTGCGCGCAGCGTGGCGAAATGTTCGGGCGCGAAGGACGGGATCGGCGGGAATTCCACCTTCTTGTCCACGAACAGGGTGTGCCCGGGTGCCAGCGCGGTGGCGTTCACCAGGCCGACCACATCGCCCGGGTAGGCGGTGTCCACGGTGGAACGCTCCCGGCCGAAGACCGTCAGCGCGTACTTGGTGGCGAAGGGGCGCCCGGTCTGGGCATGGGTGACCACCATGCCGCGTTCGAATTCGCCCGATACGATGCGCATGAACGCCAGCCGGTCGCGGTGCGCGGTGTCCATACCCGCCTGCACCTTGAACACGACGGCGCTGAACGGCTCCGACGGGTCGCGTGGAGCGCCGTCGACGTCCAGGCGCGGGCCCGGCGGGGGCGCAAGGGACACAAGGGTTTCCAGCAGCTGGCGCACGCCGAAGTTCAGCATGGCCGAGGCATAGATGACCGGTGAGGTCTGCCCGGCCAGGAACATCTCCTGATCGTGGTCCTGGCCGGTGGCCGACAGCAGTTCGCTCTCCTCGACGGCGGTGGTCCACACCTCGCCCTCGCGGGCCTCGGCCTGTTCGGGGGTGTGCGACTCCTCCGGGGCGATGGTCGCGCCGCCGGCCGTGCGGGTGAAGTGGATGTATTCGACGGGTGCGCCGTCGGTGCCGCGGCGCAGCAGGCCGCGGAAGTCGCCGGCGATGCCGACCGGCAGGAACAGCGGGGTCGGGGTCAGGCCGATGCGCTCGTCGATCTCGTCCAGCAGTTCCAGCGGCGCGCGGCCGGGCCGGTCCCACTTGTTGATCACCGTGATGACCGGGATGCCGCGGTGGCGGCACACCTGGAACAGCTTCAGCGTCTGCGGTTCCAGGCCCTTGGCGGCGTCGATGAGCATGACCGCGGCGTCGACGGCGGTCAGCACCCGATAGGTGTCCTCGGAGAAGTCCGAGTGGCCGGGGGTGTCGACCAGGTTGATCACGCAGTCGCCGTATTCGAACTGCAGCGCGGTCGAACTCACCGAGATGCCGCGCGCCTTCTCCATCTCCATCCAGTCCGAGACGGTGGATTTGCGCCCGGCCTTGCCGTGGATCGCACCCGCCTCGGCAATGACCTTGGCGTGCAGGGCCAGCGCCTCGGTGAGGGTGGATTTACCGGCGTCGGGATGTGAGATGACCGCGAATGTGCGTCGCCGCGCCACTTCCTCGGCCAACTGCCGGTGCACGGTGACGCTGGCAGGGGAATTCACGGAAGCTCCTTTTCGCGGGTCGGCAACCGTTCCAGGGTACTGGACAGGACCTGCGCGGTGAGGTGCTGGGCGACCGTGGCGCGGACCAGTCCGTCCACATCCGAGGCCGGGCTGATCAGCTCGATGGCGTGGTTGGCGGTCAGGGTGGCGATTCCGTGCAGATTCGTCCACAGGGCGAGTGCGCGTTCGGCGGGGCGGTCGGGGGTGCAGCGGGCGATCAGTTCGGTCCACTGCCGATAGATCGGAACGGTCTGCTGCCGCAGATTTTCGCCGGACCCTTCCAGCAGGTCGTGGCGGAACATGAGGGTGAACATCTCCGGACGTTCGATCGCGAAGTGCACGTACTCCAGCGCCATCCGTTCCACCCGGCCGCGCGCATCGTGCTGGGCGTGGGCCTCGAATCGGATTCGCAGATCGGCGAATCCGCGCGCCGCGACGGCCGCCAGCAACGCCCGATGCGTCGGGAAGTACCGCCGCGGTGCACCATGCGACACCCCCGCCGCCCGGGCGATCGCCCGCAACCCGAGCTGCCCGGCCCCGACCTGCTCCAGCAGCTCGACCCCGGCGCTCACCAGCCGTTCCCGCAACGACTCCACTCCCCGCCTCTCCGCGTTTCAGGCCATACCAGTTGGGTGCCATTCGACTTGGTCGCAGGTCCTGCGTCTGCGCCTGGCTGAGTCTCGGGCGTGCCCGACGAGTTACCCATGTTCTCAGGAAATCGGTTGTTGCGTTTTGGCATGGTACGGCGGCGTAACGTGCAGCAGCGGCATACCCTGGCGTGGTTTCGGCCGGGACTTCGCTCACGCTGCGGTCGGCTGTGCCACCGGGCCCACAGCGGTGAGCGGGGCCGCGGGCTGGTCGAAGGCCTCCTGGTCGAGGATTCCTTCTCGTTTGGCCACGAGGATCGGGACGACCATCTGGCCCGTGACGTTGGTGGCGGTGCGGATCATGTCCAGGATCGGATCGATGGCCAGCAGCAGGCCCGCCCCGGCCAGCGGGAGGCCGAGGGTGGACAGGGTCAGGGTGAGCATGACGATCGCGCCGGTGAGGCCCGCGGTGGCGGCCGATCCGACCACCGAGACGAAGGCGATCAGCAGGTAGTCGCGGATGCCGAGGTGGGTGCCGGTGATCTGGGCGACGAAGATCGCGGCGAGGGCGGGGTAGACCGCCGCGCAGCCGTCCATCTTGGTCGTGGCCCCGAACGGTACGGCGAAGGAGGCGTATTCGCCTGGGACACCGAGCCTTTCGGTGGTCATGCGCTGGGTCAGCGGCATGGTGCCGATCGACGACCGGGAGACGAACGCCAATTCGATGGCGGGCCAGGCCTTGGCGTAGAAGCGAATCGGATTCACACCGCCGACCGTGCGCAACAGGATCGGATAGACGACCAGCAGCACGATGAGGCAGCCCGCGTAGACCGCGACAGCGAAGGTGGCCAGCGGCCGCAGCAGATCCCAGCCGTAGGTGGCGATCGCCTTGCCGATCAATCCGGCGGTACCGATCGGCGCCAGCCGGATCACCCACCACAGCGCCTTCTGCACCAGCTGCAACACCGATTCGGCCAGGGTGAGAACGGGTTTGGCGGCCTCCCCGAGTTTCAGCGCCGCGACTCCGAAGACGAGACCGAGGAACACCAGCTGCAGCACATTGCCGCCGGTGAAGGCGCCGACCACATTCGTCGGAACGATGCCGGTGAGGAAGTCGGTCCAGCCGCCCTTCTGCTCGGGCGCCTTCGCGTCGGTCAGCGACAGGTCGACACCGTGTCCCGGGCTGGTGATCAACCCGAGGGCGATGCCGACGGCCACCGCGATCAGCGATGTGCCCAGGAACCACAGCAGGGTGCGACCGGCCAGCCGGGCGGCATTGGTGACGTGCCGCAATCCCGCCACGCTCACCAGCACCGCGGTGAAGACCAGCGGCGGCACGGCGAGCTTGAGCAGCTGCACGAAGATGCTGCCGACCTGCGTCAGTGTGCTGGTGAGCCAAGCGACGTCCCAGGTGCGGGCGATGAACCCCGCGGCTACGCCGACGGCCAGGCCGAGCAGGATCTGCACACCGAACGACCAGCGCGCCGGATTCCAGGTAAGGCTGCGCGAATCAGGGGAGGACATGAAGAACAACTCCAGGCAAAGGTGGGGCTGAGTGAGGTTCGGGCGCGCGTCACCGACACAGCTGCGCGGCCAGCCGCCCCAAATCCACGTGCAACCTGGCCACCAGGCGCACCACCGTCACGGAGTAGTTCACAACGTTTACGAGAGTAGGCGATTCGTCCGATTCGGGACAGTTCTGATCGGAACCACCTGGGTAGACAGTGTCTACGAATTCGGGTAGACACTGTCTACGCATACTCGAGGGAGGGTTCAATGTGGTACTGGCTGTTGAAGTACGTTCTGATCGGACCGCTACTGCGGCTGCTCGGTCGGCCGAAAGTGGAAGGGCTGCAGCATGTGCCGCGAACCGGCCCGGTGATCATCGCGGCAAATCATCTGGCCGCCATCGACTCGCTGTATCTGGCGCTGGTGTTGCCTCGGCGGATCACCTTCATCGCCAAGCAGGAGTACTTCACCGAGCCCGGCTGGCGCGGGCGGCTCAACCGCTGGGTGATGACCGCGACGGGGCAGGTGCGGGTCGACCGTTCCGGCGGCTGCGCGGCGGCCGACGCATTGGGTGCGGCCGTGCGGATTCTCGAGGCAGACGGAGTGTGGGGAATCCACCCCGAGGGAACCAGGTCGCCCGACGGCCGGATCTATCGCGGCCGCACCGGTGTGATCCGGGTGGCCATGCAGACCGGTGCGCCCGTCGTGCCGGTCGTGCTGTCCGGCACCGATCGGGTCAATCCACACGGTCGTCGCCTGCTGCGCTGTGCGAGGGTTCGCATCAGCTTCGGTCGGCCGCGCCACTTCCCGCCCGCCGATCGCCTCGCCGTCCGCGCGGCCACCGACGCCCTCATGCTCGAAATGGCCGCTCGCTCCGGGCGCCGCTACGTCGATGATTACGCCGCCAGGTTCGACGCCGCGCGCTAGGGCTGGTGAGCGGGGGTGGCGGTTCGGGGGAACTGGGCGTGCGTGTTATTCTCTTCGGGTTGTCTCGGCGAGGGTGCGGCATGGAAGTGCTCACCGTGATCGACGCGGCGCGGCTTCGGGCCGTCCTCGTTCGGTCTTCGCCCGACGAGCAGACCCCATTCGCCAGGGCTGACCCTGGCCAGTTTGCAGACCGCCCGCAGAGCCGTAGGAGTTATCTGTCATGTCCGACGTCAGCGTCCTCGAAGCCAGCGTACGCACCGAGTTCGGTAAGGGTGCCGCGCGGCGCACCCGCCGGGCCGGCAACGTCCCCGCCGTGCTGTACGGCCACGGCGAGGCCCCCAAGCATCTGTCGGTCAATGCCCAGGCCTTCGCCGCTATCCTGCGTGAGCACGGCACCAACGCCGTGCTGAACCTCGAGATCGAGGGCAAGAAGCAGCTGGCGCTGACCAAGTCCGTGGTCGTGCACCCCATCCGCCGCTACATCGAGCACGCCGACCTGCTGCTCGTGCGCCGCGGCGAGAAGGTCACCACCGACGTGCACGTCGTGCTGACCGGTGAGGCCGCCGCGGGCACCCTGGTCACCCAGGACACCACCGTGCTGGTGATCGAGGCCGACGCGCTGAACATCCCCGAGCAGATCGAGGTCTCCATCGAGGGCTCCGAGCCCGGCACCCAGATCCTCGCGGGCCAGATCCCGCTGCCCAAGGGCGTCACCCTGGCCGGCGATCCGGAGACCCTGATCGTCAACATCATCGAGGCTCCGGCGGAGGCCATCGAGGGCGAGGCCGAGGAAGCGGCCGAGGAGCCCGCCGCAGCCGAGGGCGAGAGCGCCGAGTAACAGCGCCCCGCAACGGGTTTCGATGACCGCATCGAACGCCGGGCCCGCGCTCGTTGTCGGACTGGGCAATCCCGGACCCGAATACGAGCGCACCCGGCACAATGTCGGTTTCATGGTTGCCGACGTGCTCGCGCAGCGCGTCGGCGGCCGTTTCACCGTGCACAAGAAGTCGGGCGCCGATCTGCTGGAGGCCCGGCTCGACGGGCGCAAGGTGCTACTGGCCAAACCGCGCTCGTACATGAATGTTTCGGGCCGCCCCGTCGCGGCGCTGGCCCGCTTCTTCTCGGTCCCGGCCACCGAGGTCATCGTCGTGCACGACGAACTCGATCTGCCCTACGGCACCATCCGCCTCAAGCGCGGCGGCGGCGAGGGCGGCCACAACGGATTGCGTTCGGTCTCCAACGCTTTGACCACCAAGGACTACCTGCGGGTGCGATTCGGCATCGGCCGGCCACCCGGCCGCCAGGACCCGGCCGACTTCGTCCTCAAGCCCTTCGCCAGCGTCGAACGCAAGGACCTCCCGGTCTACGTCGAACAGGCCGCCGACGCGGTCGAGTTGCTCCTGCGCGTCGGGCTGGAACCCGCCCAGAACCAGCTGCATTGACCCCTGTCTCTGCGCCCCAGGGGGCACAGAGACAGGGAATGAGAAAATAGCTGCGCGCCAGGAATGACGGTTGGCTGCGCGCCGTGGAATGACGATTGGCTGGGCGCCGTGGAATGACGATTGGCTGCGCGCCGTGGAATGACGGTTGGCTGCGCGCCGTGGAATGACGGTTGGCTGGGGGCCAGGGAATGTCGTTGGCTGCGGGCCAGGGAATGACGGTTGGCCGCGGACCGGAACTCATCGCCGGGGACGGCAGTCACTACACTCGGCACGTGATTTCGAGAGCACATGGGTAACTCGTCGGGTACGCCCAAAGCTTAGCCAGGCACTGACGTAGGACCTGTGGCCAAGCCGAGTGACACCCGACTGGTATGGCCTGAAACGCGGAGAGGCGGGGGAGTGGAGTATCAGAAGCTCTTTGATCGGGTGCGCGGAACGATGGTGGGCGGGGCGGTCGGTGATGCGTTGGGGTGGCCGATCGAGTTCTTGCAATTGGCGCAGATCAGGGAGCGGTACGGGGAGGCGGGGGTTACCGGTTTCCTGCCGGGGCGGATACCCGATGCGCCCCAAGAGATCACCGACGATACGCAGATGACGCTGTTCACCGCCGAGGGGTTGCTGCGTTGCGCGCCCGGTGCTGATCCGGCCCCGGTGCTGCGCCGCGCATATCTGCGCTGGCTGACCACCCAGGTGGAGGCGAAGCCCGCCCCCGTACCCGACGGCTGGTTGGCCGGGCGGCCGTTCCTCTACGCCATGCGATCGCCGGGCCATGCCTGCACGAGCGGATTGCGCCAGCAGGCCGAGGAATATCTGGCGCCGCATCTGCCCGGTGAGCCGGGCCCGGTGAATCCGAATTCCAAGGGCTGCGGAACCGTCATGCGGTCGGCGCCGTTCGGTCTCGCCGCGCTCGGTCCGGACAGGGCGTTCGAGGCCGCGATGCGGTGCGCCCAGCTCACCCACGGCCACCCGACCGGCTACCTCGCCGCGGGTGCGTTCGCGGCCCTGATCGACAGCGTGCTGAGCGGGGTCGAACTGCCGATCGCCCTGCGCGACACCATCACTCGGCTCACCTCGATACCGGCCGACAGCTCGGAGGCGGTGTCCGCCCTGACCGGTGCGCTCGCGCTCGCCCACCTCGGCCCGCCGACGCCGGAGCGGGTCGAGCAGGTCGGTGCGGGCTGGGTCGCCGAGGAGTGTCTCGCCATCGCCGTCTACTGCGCGCTGTATGCGTACCGGACCGGAGACGTGCGCGGCGCGCTGCTGCTGTCGGTCAACCATTCCGGCGACTCCGATTCCACCGGTGCGGTGGCGGGCAACCTGATCGGTGCGGTCCACGGCCTGTCCGCCCTGCCTCCGGAGTGGGTGACGTCCGTGGAGGGCCGCGACGAATTGATCCAGATCTCCGACGATCTCGTGGTGAATTTCTTCTACAAGGACCGCTCTCGCCTCGGGACCCGCTATCCGCTCGACACCTCGGTCGGTATCTGATCAGGAATCCCGCGCGGTCCCGAGCTGTTGCGGAAGGCAAGTAGGCCGCGTTATGAGGGAGGTTGCATGTCGGAATCGTCGAGCGTCGCGGGCCGGGTGGCGGTGGTCACCGGTGCATCTCGCGGCCTGGGCCGGGCCGTAGCGCTGCATCTGGCGCGCGCCGGTGCAGCGGTCGCGGTGAACTATCGCAGCCAGGCCGACGCCGCCGAAAAGGTGGTGTCGGAGATTCGCGAATACGGCGGGCGCGCAACGGCGGTCGGCGCCGACGTCTCCGTCGCCGACGAGGTCCGCGCGCTGTTCGAGCGGGTCCGCGCGGATCTGGGTCCGGTCGGGGTGCTGGTCAACAATGCGGGCATCGGGTGCGTGCTCGAGGTGGACGAGCTGACCGAGGCCGCCTTCGACGAGACGATCACGGTCAACCTCAAGTCCGCATTCCTGTGCACGCAGGCGGCGCTGCCGGATATGCGCGCCGCGGGCTGGGGCCGCATCGTCAACATGTCCTCTGCGGCCGCACGGAGTCCCGGTGTGGTCGGCCCGCACTACAACGCTTCCAAAGCGGGCCTGGAGGGATTGACCCGCGGTTATGCCGCCCGTCTTGCCCGCGACGGCATCACGGTCAACGCCGTCGCGCCCGGCCCCATCGATACCGATATGGCCGAATGGTTGAAGCGATCCGGAATTGCCGACCGAGTTCCCGTGGGCCGCATGGGAACCCCCGACGAGGTCGGGCACGCCGTCCTCGCCGTCGCCGAGAACGGCTTCATCACCGGCCAGACCCTCTCGATCAATGGCGGCATGCTCTTCACCTAGCGTCGGGCGGCCAGCGCCGCGACCGCATCGACGAACCGGTCGAGTTCCGCGACGGTGACGAAGCAGTGCGGCGAGGCCCGCACCACCGACGCCAGCTGCCGGTGGGTCATGTCCAGCAGGGTCGAGCTGGCATGGCTGACGGTGACGGTGATGTCCCGCTCGAGCAGCCGGTCCCGCACCCGAGTCGGCTCCACGCCGTCGACGGTGAACGACACGATCCCGCTGTGGCGGGTGCCGAGATCCCGCACGGTGACCCCGGGGATCTGCGGCAGGGCCGCACGCAGGTGGTCGGCATTGGCGCGGACCGCGGCGTAGACGTTGTCCGGCCCCAGCTCGAGCAGGTAGCGCACCGCCGCACCGAGGCCGAGCCGGGCGGCCACGTCGCATTCCCAGAATTCGAAGCGGCTGGCGTCGGAGGCCAGCCGATACTCGGCCGGTCCGGTCCAGCTGCCGCTGTGCAGGTCCAGCCGCTGCGGCTCCATCGTCGTGGCCAATTCCGGCTGCACATACAGGAATCCGGTGCCGCGCGGGCCGCGCAGCCACTTGCGGCCGGTCGCCGACAGTGCGTCGACACCGAATTCCACGACGTCGAGCGGGACCTGTCCGGCCGATTGGCAGGCGTCCAGCAGGACCAGCGCACCGGCGTCATGGGCGATCTTGGTGACCTCGGTGACCGGGTTGACCAGGCCGCCGTTGGTCGGGGCGTGCACCAGCGACACCAGCGTCACCCGCTCGTCGACCATCCCGGCGAAGGCCTCCACGTCGATCTGCCCGGCGTCGTCGCTGGGGATCGCCTCGACGGTCGCGCCCGTGGTCCGGGCCCGCTGCAGTGCGGCGATGGCGTTGCTGGCGTAGTCGGAGCCGGAGATCAGGATGCGGTCACCGGGCCCCAGCGGCACCGAATAGAAGAAGTCGGCCCAGGCCCGAGAGGCGCTGTCGCTCAGTGCGATACAGGACGGGTCGGCGTTGACGAGGGTGCCGATGGCGGACTTGACCGCCTGCAGGTCGTCGAGGCGTTCGTTCGCCGCCCGGTAGCCGCCGATCTCCGCCTCGCGGCGCAGATGCCCGATCACCGTGTCGAGCACGATGCGGGGCGGCAGCGACGATCCGGCGCTGTCGAGGAAGACGGGTGTGGGCCGGGAAGTGTCGGCGTAGGCGGGGATGTCGGCGCGCAGCCGAGTCTGATCGAGCACGTCCCCCACGGTAGAAGATGGGATGATTGGGGTGCGCAGCTTTTTTGCGAATCTCTTCTGTACCCCGGATGACCTGCGGAAAGCCGAACCGGTACGGCGGTTTGTCACTCTTTTGCCAGATTTGTTGTCGGTTACCGTCGTTACTCTGGATCGGTCGGCGGAAGACGGGTTGGCAGTCTTCGGCCACCACCCCTGTAGGCGGCACGGCTGCGGCGGCCGGAAATCGGCGGCGGCAGAGCGGAGGTTGGCATGGCAGTAACGGTTGTGCGGGCACCCGCCGAGACGGGCGCTGGATTCTCCTCGCGTGCCGCCGCCGAGGCCTATATCGGCGGCGTGTGCTTCAAACAGGGCCCACCGGCGCTGATCGGCGCCGAACTCGAGTGGCTCACCGCGCATGATGAGTCGTCGGCGCCCGGTTCGCGTCCGGAGCTCTCCACCCTCGCGGACGCCCTGGGACCGCATGCGCCGCGGTCCATCGCCCCCGATTCCCCAGCCCTGCCACTACCCGGGGGCAGCCGGGTCACCATCGAACCCGGTGGGCAGGTAGAACTTTCCAGCGCCCCGTTCGGCGATACGACCGAACTGTGTGAGCGCCTGCGGGCCGACACCCGCATTCTGGAGCAATTGCTCCGCTCTCGTTCCATCCGAATCCTCGCCGCGGCCGCCGATGCCGACCGGCCCGCCCGGCGGCTGCTGCAGCTGCCGCGCTACCGGGCCATGGAGCATTCGTTCGCCGGAATCGGCCCGTTCGGCAAGCTGATGATGTGCAACACCGCGGCGACGCAGGTGAGCGTCGATGCGGGCGCCGACCCGGCCGAGGTGGCAGCGCGCTGGACAGCCCTGTACGCCATCGGTCCCGCCCTGCTGGCGGCCTTCGCCTGTTCCCCGGACCTCTGCGGTGCCCCGGTGGGCGGGTGGGCGTCGCAGCGGATGCGGACCTGGCTGCGGCTCGACCACACTCGCACGCGCCCACCGGTGCGGCAGTGGTCGGATCCGATCGTCGACTACGGCCGCTGGGCGCTGGACGTGCCACTGCTGTGTATCCGCCGCCCGGGCGACGAACTGGGCGACTGGGCGGCCCCGCCCGGCGCCACCTTCGCGGACTGGTTGTGCGGTGCGCTCGACGACGAAGTCGGCCGCAGGCCCGACGTCGTCGACCTCGACTATCACCTGACCACGGTATTTCCCCCGGTGCGGGCCTCCGGACACCTGGAGGTCCGCTACCTGGACACGCAGCCGGGCGACGGGTGGACGGTGCCGATCCACGTGATCGACGCGCTCATGTCCACCCCGGAGGTGATCGCCGAGGCGACGCGGCTGGCCATGCCGGTCGCCGACTGCTGGTCGGAGGCGGCCCGCTGCGGCCTGGCCGACCCGCAGATCCGGTCGGTCGCCGTCGATCTGCTCACCCTCGCGGCAGATCATGCGCGCACTTCCGACGCGGCGGACGAGGTGTCCGCGGCGGTGCATCGATGTCGTAGCGGTCGCATTCCCACGGGTGAGGCCGCACGTTGTGACGAGGCGGAGGCCTGACAATGACTGTTCATCTCACCGGCACCGACCGTGCCGAAACAGAACGCCTGCGGGAGCACATCGCGCAGGTGCTGACGCGGTCGCGGGCGCGCACCGCGACGCTGACCGACTGCCTGGACGAGGACGAACTGGTGGCGCAGCATTCGCGGCTGATGAGTCCGCTGGTGTGGGATCTGGCCCATATCGGCAATCAGGAAGAGCTGTGGCTGGTGCGCGACGTCGGCGGGCGCGAGCCCGTGCGCGCCGATATCGACCACCTCTACGACGCATTCCAACATCCCCGGGCGGATCGTCCGGCGCTGCCGCTGCTCGATCCGATCGAGGCCCGCGGATATGTGGGCACCGTGCGGCAGAAGGTCTGGGATGTGCTGGACCGCAACCAGTTACGAGGTTCACGGCTGATCGACGGCGGCTTCGCCTTCGGGATGATCGCCCAGCACGAGCAGCAGCACGACGAAACCATGCTGGCCACCCATCAGCTGCGGTCGGGCAGTGCCGTGCTGTCGGCCGCGCCGGCGCCGACCGCGCAGGTGCGGGTATCCGGTGAAATCGTCGTTCCAGCAGGCGAATTCACGATGGGCACCTCCACCGATGCGTGGGCGCTGGACAACGAACGACCGGCCCACCGGGTGCATGTGCCCGGCTTCGCCATCGACGCCGCGCCGGTGACCAATGCGCAGTATCAGGAGTTCATCGCCGACGGCGGCTACGAACGTCCGGAGCTGTGGTCCGAACGCGGGTGGGCGCATCGGTGCGAAGCAGGCCTCACCGCACCGCAGTTCTGGGAGCGCGACGGTGACAACCGGTGGTGGCGGCGGGTTTTCGGAACCATGCGGCTGGTCCGGCCGCAGCAACCCGTCGTGCACGTGTGCTGGTTCGAGGCCGAGGCGTATGCCAGGTGGGCGGGTAAACGCCTGCCCACCGAGGCGGAATGGGAGAAGGCGGCCCGCTTCGATCCGGCCACCGGCCGCTCGCGCCGCTACCCGTGGGGCGACGCCGAGCCCGACGAGCGCACCGCGAATCTGGGCCAGCGGCATCTGGAACCGGCGGAGGTCGGCGCCTACCCGGCAGGCGCCACCCCCGCGGGGGTGCATCAGCTGATCGGTGATGTCTGGGAGTGGACCGCATCCGGATTCGAGCCCTATCCGGGTTTCGAGGCGTTTCCGTATCGGGAGTACTCCGAGGTGTTCTTCGGCGGCGACTACAAGGTGCTGCGCGGCGGTTGTTTCGGCACCGACCCGGTCGCCTGCCGCGGCACCTTCCGCAACTGGGACCACCCGATTCGGCGCCAGATCTTCGCGGGCTTCCGGCTGGCCCGCGATCTGCGGCCGGATGAGCGCTGATGTGCCGTCATCTCGGCTACCTCGGCGCACCCGTGCCGATCGGCGGCCTGCTCACCCGCGGTGAGCATTCGCTGCGCAGCCAGGCCTGGGCGCCGCGGGATATGCGTGGCGGCGGGGCCATCAACGCGGACGGATTCGGGGTGGCCTGGTGGAACCCGGCCGCGGCCGTCCCGGGCGATACCGAGAACATCGGCGTGCGGGCCCACGGCGGGCCGACCGATGCGGTCGGTTCGGGTGGCGACCACCACCCGGTAAATTCGGTGATTGCCAGCCGATATCGCAATCCCGCGCCGATCTGGACCGATCCCGCCGTCGACGAGGTGCTGCCGCAGCTGCGATCCGGGGCGGTGCTGGCGGCCATCCGCTCGGCCACGGTCGGGATGCCGGTGGAACGCAACGCCTGCGCGCCGTTCACGCACGGCCACTGGGCCTTCAGCCACAACGGCGCGATCCCCCAGTGGCAGCGCGTGCTCACCGCGGTCGCCGCCGAATTCGGCACGCCCTCGTTGCTGGCGGCCGAATCCCACACCGACTCGGCGACGCTGTGGGTCATCCTCGCCGACCTGCTCGACAACCCGCGCCGCGCAATCGGTTCCGAACTCGGCGGGCCGGCCGCGACCGCCGAGATCCTGCGCCACATGGTGCTCGAAATTCTCGCGCACTCACCGAGGGCTCGGCTGAACCTGCTGCTCGGCGACGGCGAAACGCTGTGGGCCACCACCGTGCATCACTCGCTGTCGGTCCTGGTGACCGACGACACCGCGGTGGTGTCCTCCGAACCCTACGACGACGACCCGCGATGGCGGTCCGTGCCGGATCGGCAGCTGGTCACGGCGCGACCCGGGGCACTGTCCGTCGCATCCCTCGAATCCGAAGTCTCCGAAAGGGCCCGTTCATGACCGCACCGACGCTGGAAATCCACCTCACCGACGACGACCTCACCGCGGCGCTGCGGTCGGATGCCCGGCTGGGCCTGACCTCGACCCCGAAGTCGTTGCCGCCCAAGTGGTTCTACGACGCCCGCGGCAGCAGGCTGTTCGAGGCGATCACCGAGTTGCCCGAGTACTATCCGACCCGCACCGAGCGGGCCCTGCTGGAACATGTGGTCGGCGAGGTGGCGCGCATCGCGCAGGCCGAGGTGCTGGTGGAGTTGGGCGCGGGTTCGGCGGCCAAGACCCGGCTGCTGCTGGATGCGCTGGGTGCGGCGGGCCCGCTGAAAACCTATGTTCCCCAGGATGTGTCGGAGTCGGCTCTGCGTGGCGCGGCGGCCGAGGTCGCGGCGCGGTTCCCGGGGCTTGCGGTGCACGGGGTGGTCAGCGACTTCACCGATACGCTGCACAACCTGCCGCGTGGGGGGCGCCGCATGATCGCCTTCCTGGGTGGCACCATCGGCAATCTCGTTCCGGCCGAGCGCGCCGAATTCCTCTCCGGTATCCAGCAGGTGCTCGAGCCGGGGGAGCAGCTGCTGCTCGGGGCCGGTCTGGTCATCGACCCCGCCGTGCTGGTACCGGCCTACGACGATGCCGCCGGGGTGACCGCGGAATTCAACCGGAATGTGCTGTATGTGCTGAACTCTCGACTACAGGCCGACTTCGATCCGGAGGCGTTCGCGCACGTGGCGCTGTGGGACGCGGACAACGAGTGGATCGAGATGCGGCTCGAGGCCACCCGGGATATGACCGTCACCGTCGCCGATCTGGACCTGACCGTGCACTTCGCCCGCGGCGAGCAGATGCGCACCGAGATCTCGGCGAAGTTCCGAATCGACGGCCTCACCGGCGAATTGGATGCCGCGGGGTTTGCCACCGAGAAGGTGTGGACGGATCCGGACAACCGTTTCGCGCTGCTGTTGGCCGAGCGCCGCTGATCCCTAGGCTCCCCCGATGACGGCCGAGAGCCATTCCACGAGGGGGCGCATGGTTTCCCAGGACTTGCGGACCTCCTTGGCCGTGCGTGGTGTCTCCAGCCAGTCGGGGGCGCCGAAATCCTTGCTGACCAGCAGGGATTTATGGCGGAGGAGGTCGATGCGGGGGTGGTCGGCAGGGTAGCCCTTCGGGCGGGTTTTCAATTTCTCGCCGCCGATGCTGTAGCCGACCGCGGACAGTCCGTCGAGGATCTGTTCCAGCTCGTGCCCGCGCACCTCGTCGTCGATCGTCGTGCGCAATCGCGACAGTTGCTCCGGGGACGTCCCATACACGCCACCGGCGACGAACAGTCCGGGGGCGCCGATCTGCACATACCAGCCGGCGCCGGGCGCGGTGTGCACCACCGCGCCCTGATGGTCCTTGTACGGCGACTTGTCCTTGGAGAACCGCACGTCACGGTAGGGGCGGAAGATCTTGGCGGGCCCGAAGTCGGCCTCCAGTTCGGCGCACAGCGCGACCATCGGCTCCCGGACGGCCTTGTCGTAGACATGCTTGTGCGCCGTCCAGAACGCCTTCGAATTATCGGCCTCGAGATCCTCGTAGAAGTCCAACCCGGCGAACGGGAACCCGGCGAATCCGCTCATCCTGCCAACTTAACCCGGCCCACCGACAACAGCATCAGCCCGGCCATCCCGCCCTCATTGCCCGGGCTCTCCACTCTCATTGCCCGGGCTCTCCACTCTCATTGCCCAGGGACGTCAGTCCCTGGGCTCGTCCGTGACCTCCATGGCTGCCACCTCGGCCGGGCGGCCGTCCTCGGCCAGTTCCTCCGCGCGGTGGCGGCGGCGGGACCACTCCTGGTCGAGTTCCCGCGCGATGCCGAGGCGGCCGGTGTCCTCGTTCTCGTGATACCGGATCACCAGGTCGGACGGAGGGTCGGTGATATAGCGCTCGTACTCGCGGATCTCGTCGGCCTGGTCGTCGTCGCCCAGGTCGTTGTCCAGATCCTCGAACTGTTCGTCATCGCCCATCTCGAACACCTCGTCCGTCAGCCGGAAGTCATCGCGTTCGTCGGCCATGATGCCCACCTCTCTCCGCAGGCCGGCCCCGAGCAGCAACCCACCAGGAGCCTTCTATAACGCTACCGCTGAACCGGCGTGAAGTGGGAGAACGAAGAAGATCCCGGCCGAGAGCAGGCCGAGATCTCCGAGGATGGCAACGCCTCGATCTTCGAGGGGGGTAACGCCCTGTCTAGGCCGAACCGTTGAACAGACCCGTCACCGAGCCGTTCTCGAAAACCTCGCGGATGGTGCGGGCCAGCAGCGGGGCGATCGACAGAACCGTCAGCGAGGGGAACTTCTTGTCCTCGGTGATCGGGAGGGTGTTGGTGACGATCACTTCCTTGGCGCCGCACGCCGACAGCCGCTCGGCCGCCGGGTTGGACAGCACGCCGTGGGTGGCGGCGATGACCACATCGCCCGCACCGGCCTCGCGCAGCACGCGCACGGCCTCGGCGATGGTGCCGCCGGTGTCGATCATGTCGTCGATCAGGATGCAGGTGCGGCCGTCCACGTCACCGACGGGGCGGTGGGACTTGACCTGGTTGGGCACCAGCGGGTCGCGGGTCTTGTGGATGAACGCCACCGGGGCGCCGCCCAGCGAGTCGGCCCACTTCTCGGCCACCTTGACGCGGCCCGCGTCGGGGGAGACGACGGTGATGTTGTCGAGGGTGTAGTGGTTGCGCACATATTCCGACAGCTGGATCAGCGCGTGCATGTGGTCCACCGGGCCGTCGAAGAAGCCCTGGATCTGGTCGGTGTGCAGGTCGACGGTGATGATCCGGTCGGCGCCCGCGGTCTTGAGCAGATCGGCGACCAGGCGAGCGGAGATGGGCTCGCGGCCGCGGTGCTTCTTGTCCTGACGGGCGTAGGGGTAGAACGGCAGCACCGCGGTGATCCGCTTGGCCGATCCCCGCTTGAGCGCGTCGATCATGATGAGCTGTTCGACCAGCCACTGATTCAGCGGGGCCGGGAAGCTCTGCAGCACAAAGGCGTCGCAGCCGCGCACCGACTCCTCGAAACGAACGAAGATCTCGCCGTTGGCGAAGTCCCGGGCGGTTTGCGGAGTGATCGAGACGTCGAGTTCCTTGGCGACCTGTTCGGCCAGCTCAGGATGAGCGCGTCCCGAGAACAGCATCAGGTTCTTGTGGTTATCGGTCGAGAACGCGGTCACTCTGTGTTGCCATCCTTTTGCTCGGTTGCCTGACTCGCCCTGTCGTCGGCCGCGATCGCCTCCGCCGCCGCCTGCGCCGCAGCAGTTCCGGGTCGGTTCCGCTGCACCCAGCCCTCAATATTGCGCTGTGCTCCACCCGACACGGCAAGCGCCCCCGGCGGAACGTTTCTACGCAGCACAGTACCCGCTCCGGTATAGGCGCCGTCACCCACCGTGACCGGGGCGACGAACATATTGTCGCTGCCGGTTCGCACGTGCGAACCGATGACGGTGTGATGTTTGGCGACGCCGTCGTAGTTGACGAATACGCTGGAAGCGCCGATGTTGCTGTACTCGCCGATCGTCGCGTCGCCGACGTAGGTCAGATGCGGCACCTTGGAATGCGCGCCGATGGAGGCGTTCTTGGTCTCGACGAACGCTCCGAGCTTGCCCGATTCGCCCACTATGGTGCCGGGCCGCAGATAGGCGAACGGACCGATCGTCGCGCCCGGTCCGATGGTCGCCCCCTCGCCGTGGGTCCGCACGACCTTGGCCCCCTCACCGACCACCACATCGGTCAGGGTGCTGTCCGGACCGATCTCGGCGTCCTCGCCGATGACCGTATTGCCCAGCAGTTGGACCCCCGGGCGCAGCACCACGTCGCGGCCGATCCGCACGCCGGCGTCAACCCAGGTCGAGGACGGATCGATGACGGTGACCCCGGCACGCATGTGCCGTTCCAGGATGTAGCGGTTGAGGGTGCGAGTGGCGGCGGCCATCTGCACGCGGTCGTTGACGCCGGTCACCTTCGCCGCATCGACCAGCCGCGCCCCGTGCACGGGATGGCCGGCCTCGCGGGCCAGCTTCAGCACATCGGTCAGATACAGCTCGTGCTGGGCGTTGGCGGTGGTCAATCGGCCGACCATGGTGCGCAGCACGGTGACGTCGAAAACGTAGACACCGGAGTTGACTTCGCCGATCGCGGCCTGTTCCGGGGTGGCGTCGGCGTGTTCGACGATCTCGAGCACATGCCCCTCGGCGTCGCGCACGATGCGCCCGTAGCCGTTCGGATCGTCGGGCACGAAGGTCAGCACGGTGACCGCGGAGCGCTCCGCATAGCTGCGATGGTCCGCCAGCAGCGCCGACAGCGCGTGACCGTCCAGCAGCGGCACATCGGCAGAGGTGACCAGCAGATCGCCGGTGAAGTCCTCGGGCAACACCGTCAGCGCGCACTGCACCGCGTGCCCGGTGCCCAGCTGTTCCTCCTGCACCGCGGCGATGATGTCGCGATCCAATTCCGCCGCAACCGAATTCACGGCCGCGCCCACCTGCTCCCGATCGTGCCCGATGACGGTGATGAGGTAGGCGGGGTCGATCTCGTTCGCCGCATGCAGCGCGTGGGCGAGCATGCTGCGGCCGGCGAGTGAATGCAACACCTTGGGGGTCTTGGACCGCATTCGTGTTCCGGCTCCGGCGGCGAGAACGACGACGGCGGTCTGCTGTGGCATGGATCTCCCTCGGCTGCCTGTCATCGTGCTGCTGGCTGTCGTTGTCGGGCTGGTCGGACGCGGACCGACGATATACGCCTGCGCCCCCGAGCTCCGCCGCCAGGACTCGAACCTGGACTAACTGAACCAAAATCAGTGGTGCTGCCATTACACTACGGCGGATTGTCACACCGGCGGATCGCTCGGGTCCGCCGCTGCGCCACGGCACGCGGGAATGATCCTCGCACGCCGAAGGCCAAACGTCGAACCGCTTGTCCCGATTCCGCCCGCTGTGTCGATAGGGTACAGACGGTTGGAAGAATTGTCGCAGGTGAGGTCGCGGCGGTGCCGCAGCGTGGCGGAGCGAAGGGTTGGTGGATCGATGACGTCGGGTGAGGTGGGCCGGTCGGCGCGACCGCGCATGACCGGGACACAGCGGCGTCAGCAGTTGATCGAGATCGGCCGGGCGCTGTTTGCCGAGCGCGGTTACGACGCCACCTCGATCGAGGAGATCGCCCAGCGTGCCCAGGTCTCCAAACCCGTTGTGTACGAACATTTCGGCGGGAAAGAGGGGCTCTACGCGGTTGTCGTGGACCGGGAGATGTCGACGCTGCTGAGCATGATCACCGCCTCGCTCACCAAGAACCGCTCGCGAGTGCGGCTCGAGCAGGTGGCACTAGCGTTGCTGACCTATATGGAGGAGCGCACCGACGGATTCCGGATCCTGATGCGCGACCAACCGGCCTCGGCCGCCGAGGGCACCTACTCGAGTCTGCTCAACGAGGCGGTCAATCAGGTGGCGCACATCCTGGCGGGCGATTTCGAACGCCGCGGTTTCGACACCAGCCTGGCGACGCTGTACGCGCAGGCGCTGGTCGGGATGGTGGCGACGGCCGCCACGTGGTGGCTGGACGAGCGGCAGCCCTCCAAGGAGGTGGTCGCCGCGCACCTGGTGAACCTGTGCTGGAACGGCCTGACACACCTGGAGGCCGACCCGCAGTTGGCCTCGGAATGGCCCCACGGTACGGGTACCTGAGGGGCCAGCGTGTCGAGCAGGGGGTAATGGGGGCGGAACTGGACAGTTAACCCAAAATTTGCGACGGAGGCTGGTCTGAATGCTCGATTCCACTGGCAAGGGCCGGTCGGGTGGTACGGTTCACCCATCCTTCGAGTGCTGTTCGAGCTGTGATGTCGGTCAACTTCGGGATGTCGGTCTACTTCAGGATGGCTGGTTTGATGACAGGCGGATCTGATGGCTAGGCAAGCGCGTGCGGAGATCACTCGCGATTCCGTCCTTGCGGGCGCGGCCGATGTCTTCCTGCGGCTGGGCTACGCGAATGCGAGCCTGAGCGAGATCATCGCGCAATCCAATGTGACCAAGGGCGCCTTGTACTTTCACTTCGGCTCCAAGGAGGAGCTGGCGCGGGCGGTGGTCGACCAGGGCAACGAGCGTCTGGTCAGCGCCTGCCAGGGATTCTTCGATCCCAGAGTGCCGGCCCTGGAGGCGTGCATCGGCATCACCTACGTGGTCGCCGACCTCACCATGAACGATCCGATGGTGGGCGCGATGTTGAAGCTGACCCATCAGATCGGCGACTACCGCGGCGCGACCGGGGAGAACATCGCCAAGACCTGGGGTGAGACGCACCGATTGCTCGCCGAGCGCGCCATCGCCCAGGGCGACCTCAAACCGGACCTGGATCCGGAGACCATCGGCCTGCTGCTGCAGGAGCTGACGGCAGGCGTGCACATCACCGCCGTCGGCACCGACTCGATCGATCAGATGGCCGTCCGCATGGAACGCATGTGGTACTTCCTGCTGCCCTCGATCGTCCCGGAGGAAAAGGTCGCCTACTTCCGCGAGTTCGCAGCAAGACGCCTCCGCCGCTACGTCCCCTGATATCCCATTGTCCCGGCATCCTCTCGGCCGGAACGAAGGGATGTCACCCGGGCACACTAGACTCGCTGAGTCGTCGGTTTTCCTGATTCGCGTCCAGGAGTCTGTTCATGCCCACCCATCGCCCACCTCTTGCGGGACTGGCCGGGGTGGCCGGTACCGATACCTCGTTGACGCAGGTCAAGGGGCTGATCGACCGTTCGTCGGTGCAATTCGTGGCGCCGTCGGCGGTGCGGCCGTTCGTGGCGGCCACGATCGCGGGGGAGCGGCCGCTGGTGGTGGTGACCGCCACCGGGCGCGAAGCCGATGATCTGACCGTCGAGCTGACCGAGATCCTGGGCGATCGGGTCGCGCTGTTCCCGTCCTGGGAGACGCTGCCGCACGAGCGGCTGTCGCCGAGTGCGGACACCGTGGGCAAACGACTGCAGGTGCTGCGGCGGCTGGCCCATCCGGAGGATCGCTTCTACGCCGAACCGCTGCAGGTCGTGGTGACCACCGTCCGGTCGCTGATGCAGCCGATGGCGAGCGGTCTGGGCGATATCGCGCCGATCGTCCTGCAGGTGGGCCTCGAACACGATTTCGACGAATTGACCACGCGTCTGGTCGAATTCGCCTACGAGCGCGTCGACATGGTCGGCAAGCGCGGTGAATTCGCCGTCCGCGGCGGCATTCTCGACATCTTCCCCCCGACCGCGGATCACCCGGTGCGCGTGGAGTTCTGGGGCGACGAGATCACCGAGCTGCGCCCGTTCTCGGTCGCCGATCAGCGGTCGCTGCCCGAGGTCGAGGTGGATGTCGTTGTCGCCCAACCCTGTCGGGAACTGCTGCTGACCGAGGAGCTGCGGCTGCGCGCCGCCGAGGTCGCCGCCGAACATCCCGCCGACGCCGCCCTGGTCGAGATGCTGGAGAAGGTCGCGCAGGGCATCCCGGTCGTGGGCATGGAGGCCCTGCTGCCGGTGCTGCGGCCCGGCCATCTGCAGCTGCTCACCGAGGTGCTGCCCGAGCAGACCCATGTGCTGCTGTGCGATCCGGAGAAGATCCGCACCCGCGCCGCCGATCTCGTCCGCACCGGACAGGAATTTCTGGAGGCGTCGTGGACGGCCGCCTCGTTCGGCGGGGCGGCACCGCTGGGCGCGCACGGCCTGGACCTGGCGGCGTCGTCCTACCGAGGCCTGGACGAGGTGCATCGCGGCGCCGACGACCGCGGCCTGCCGTGGTGGACGCTGAGCCCGCTGGCCTCCGACCATCCGGCCGAGGTGGTGCTGCCGGTCTCGGCGGCACCGGCGGCCCGCGGATCGGACGAGTTGGTGGCGCAGGTGTTCGCGTCGCTGCGCGCGCATGTGACGACCGGTGGCCGCGCGGTCATCGTGGTCGCCGGGCACGGTACCGCCCAGCGCTTCCTGGAACGGCTCGCCGATGCCGAGGTCCCCGCCGCACCGCTGGATCCGGGTGCGGAACCGGTGCGCGGGCTGGTCGGGGTGCTGTGCGGTTCGCTGCACGACGGCATCGTGTTCGACGACGCCGAGCTCGTCGTCATCGCCGAATCCGATCTGACCGGCAACCGGGTCACCGCACCCGGCGAGGGAAAGAAGCTCCCGGCCCGCCGCCGCAACCAGGTCGATCCGCTGGCGCTGTCGGCCGGTGACCTGGTGGTGCACGATCAGCACGGCATCGGCCGGTTCGTGGAGATGATCGAACGCACCGTCGGCGGCGCCCGGCGGGAATATCTGGTGATCGAATACGCGCCCAGCAAGCGCGGGCAGCCCGGCGACCGGCTGTACGTGCCGATGGATTCGCTGGATCAGCTGTCGCGGTATGTGGGCGGCGAGATGCCCAGCCTGTCCAAGCTGGGCGGTTCGGACTGGGCCAACACCAAACGCAAGGCGCGCAAGGCGGTTCGCGAGATCGCCACCGAGCTGGTGCAGCTGTATGCCGCGCGCCAGGCCGCACCCGGTCACGCGTTCGCACCCGACACGCCCTGGCAGCAGGAGATGGAGGACGCCTTCGCGTTCACCGAGACCGTCGACCAGCTCACCGCGATTTCCGAGGTGAAGGCCGATATGGAGAAGGCCGTCCCGATGGACCGCGTGATCTGCGGCGACGTCGGCTACGGCAAGACCGAGATCGCGGTGCGCGCGGCGTTCAAGGCCGTCCAGGACGGTAAGCAGGTTGCGGTGCTGGTGCCGACCACGCTGCTGGCCCAGCAGCATCTGCAGACCTTCACCGAGCGGATGGCCGGATTCCCCGTGACGGTCAAGGGGCTGTCGCGCTTCACCGACCCCGGGGAGTCGCGAGAAGTGCTGGAGGGCATGGCCTCCGGCGATGTGGACATCGTCGTCGGCACCCACCGCCTGCTGCAGACCGGCGTGCGGTGGAAGGATCTGGGCCTGGTCGTCATCGACGAGGAGCAGCGGTTCGGCGTCGAGCACAAGGAACACATCAAGGCGCTGCGCACCCACGTCGACGTCCTGACCATGTCCGCCACGCCGATTCCGCGCACCCTGGAGATGAGCCTGGCCGGTATCCGCGAGATGTCGACCATCCTCACCCCGCCCGAGGAGCGGCACCCGGTGCTCACCTATGTCGGCGGCTACAACGACAAGCAGGTCGCCGCCGCCATCCGCCGCGAGCTGCTGCGCGACGGCCAGGTGTTCTATGTGCACAACCGAGTGTCGTCGATCGAGAAGGCGGCCAAGCGTATTCGCGATCTGGTGCCGGAGGCACGGGTGGCCGTCGCGCACGGCCAGATGAACGAGGACATGCTCGAGAAGACCGTGCAGGGCTTCTGGGAGCGCGAATTCGACGTCCTGGTGTGTACGACCATCATCGAAACCGGTTTGGACATCTCCAATGCCAATACGCTGATCGTGGAACGCGCCGACACGCTGGGTCTTTCGCAGTTGCATCAGTTGCGCGGACGGGTCGGCCGCAGCCGCGAGCGCGGATATGCCTACTTCCTGTATCCGGGGGAGAAGCCGCTCACCGAGACCGCCTACGACCGGCTGGCCACCATTTCCCAGAATTCGGATCTGGGCGCCGGTATGGCCGTGGCGATGAAGGACCTCGAGATCCGCGGCGCCGGAAACGTCTTGGGCGCCGAGCAGTCCGGGCACGTCGCCGGGGTCGGCTTCGATCTGTACGTGCGGCTGGTCGGCGAGGCGGTGGAGGCCTATCGGGCCGCCGCCGACGGCAGGCCGATCACCACCGACGAGGAGACCAAGGAGGTGCGCATCGATCTGCCGGTGGACGCGCACATCCCGCCGGACTACATCGCCAGCGATCGGCTGCGGTTGGAGGCCTACCGGAAACTGGCCGCCGCCCAGGACGATTCGGGCCTGGCCGCGGTGGTCGAGGAACTCGTCGACCGGTACGGCCCGCTGCCGGTGGAGGTGGGCCGCCTGGTGTCGGTGGCGAAGCTGCGCCTGGTCTGCCGCGAATACGGCATCGCGGAGGTGGGTGTCACCGGCACCACGCTGAAGATCTCGCCGATGCAGCTGCCCGATTCGAAGCAGCTGCGGCTCAAGAGGTTGTATCCCACCGCGACCTACCGCCCGACCACCGGCATCGTGCAGCTGCCGCTGCCGCGGGTGGAGGACAGCGTCGGCGCCGGGCGGATCCGCGATGTGCAGCTGCTGCAGTTCGTGGCCGATCTGCTGCTGGCGCTGGACGGCAAACCGCAGGGGACAGTGGATCTGCGGGTCGCGACCGAGGTGTCGGCGGCGCGATGAGTGCTACCGCCGACCACACCGCCGACTCCGCCCGGATGGCACACAGCCTGGCCGAGGCCGTCGAGGTCATGGACCGGCTGTGGAATTTCGGTGGCTGGGAGGTCACCCAGACCCACGACTCGCTGCGGCCCTACCTGCTGGAAGAGACCTACGAACTGCTCGACGCCATTCAGCACGGCGACAGCGTCACCATCAAGGAGGAGCTGGGCGATCTGCTGCTGCAGGTGCTGTTCCACTCCCGCATAGCCGAGGCCGCGGGCGAATTCACCGTCGACGACGTCGCCGCCGCCCTGGTCGCCAAGCTCGTCCACCGCAGCCCCCACCTGCTCGACGCCCCGATCGATCCGTCCGCGACCGTCGAGGAGAAGATCGCCGCCCAGGAAAGGGCCTGGGAGGAACGCAAATCCACCGAAAAGTCCCGCCGCTCCTGCCTCGACGGCATAGCCATGGCCCAACCGGCGCTCGCCTTGGCCGAGAAAATCCTCTCCCGCAGCCGCAAGGCGGGCCTCCCGGAGGACCTGATCCCCGACGAGCTCCGGTCGATCCGGCTGGGCGGTCCCGACAGCGCCGAGGAACGCCTCCGCAAGTCCGCCCTCGCCTTCGCGGCCCGCATCCGCGCCGCCGAAGACGCCGCCGAAGCCACCCGAGGTGAGCGTGCGGCTCTGTCGTCCGAGGATTGGCGCACTTACTGGTCGATCCGATCCCGCTGAAATTTGGTGGCGCTGTGATCGCGATCATGTCAGCATCGGCAGATGCCGCATTGGGTTTCGGTGTTGCCGGAGTTCGTGATTGCTTGCTTCGTTCTGGCCGTGCTGCCGGGCCCTGCGACTGCGTTGTTTCTGCAACGGGCGGTGCGGGATGGGCGGGCGGCGGGGCTGGCCGCGGTGGCGGGTAACGAGATCGGCGTGTTCGGGTGGACGCTGGCCGGTGGTGCCGGGCTGTCGGCGTTGCTGGTCGCCAATCGGTATCTGAACACCGCGGTGCACATAGTCGGCGCACTGGTCCTGATCTACCTCGGCATCCAAGCCTGGCGAGGAGCGAAGAAGGACGACGGCTTCGGCGCGGCCATGACCAAGGCACTGCCCACCGGTCACACCCCCGGCGCGGCCTTCCGCGCCTCCCTCATCTCCATCGCCGCCAACCCCAAGGCCGCCGTCTTCGGCCTGACCATCCTTCCGCAGTTCCTCCCCACCACCGGCCCGGTCCTCGCCACCGTGCTCATCCTCGCGGTGATCCAGGTCGTCGTCGACACCGCCTGGTGCGTCGCCATCGTCCTGGCCGCCGACCGTGCCGGAACCTGGCTGCGCCGCACCGGAATTCGTCAACGCATCGAACGAGCGCTGGCCGCGATCCTCGTCGCCCTCGGCTTCGGCCTCGCCGCCGACGCCCGCTGACAGCGGCGCTCAGATCTCGAGGATGTGGGGGAGACCGGCGCGGTAGCGGTCGGCATCGATGCGTTTGGCCGATTCGAAGATCGGTGGTGAGACCAGCGGGAAGATGGCTGCGCGGGGAGAGGGGTCGTCGTTCGCGTCGAGGATCGCGTTGGCGGCGGCGCGCCCGGACTCGTTGGCGCCCTCCATGGTTGCGAGGTCGATATGACTGCGCACATGGTCGCCGCCGAAGAACAGGTTGGGGATGGCGCAGCGGGCGTCGGGCCGGTGGTCGTAGGAACCGACGGTGTTGACCAATAGCGGTGTGGCATTGCGGGCTTCGGTGCCCGTCCACGTGATTCCGGGGTCCAGATGCCAGGAATGCAGGGCCTCGTCGCGCAGCCATCCGGTGGAGGTGTTGAGCCACAGCCCGAGCTGGGCCCACACCTCGGCGGCGATCTCGTCGGCGGAGCACTGTTTGGCGGTCTTGCCGGAGAGGACGCCGGGGGTGTCCCAGTCGGAGATATCGACCGACAGGCATTCGCGCACCGTGCCGTCGCCGTAACGCGCCGCGAAGTCGCCGACCCACATCGGCGCCTGCCGCAATGCCGTGATCGCCCAAGGGGAGTCGAGGGCGGCAATGTGACCGACCGGGATGCCGGTGGGCTCGGTGAGGTAGTACTGGATGCCGACCATCCAGTCGGTGAGCAGTTCGCGCATCCCGGCGAGACGGGGGTCGGCGTCGAGAATGTCGTTGCTCAGCAAGGGGACAGCGCGGTCGACCGGCATGGCGCAGAGGTACCAGTCGGCCGTCGCGGCGGTCGCGGTGCCACGGCCATCGACTACGGTCGCGGCCCGGATCATCCCGTCGCGCAGGTGCAGTCGCGTCGCCGCTCGATCCATCGCGAACCGCACTCCGAGCGACCTCAGGTAGGCGACCCAGGGGTCGATCCACGCTTCGTTGGTGGGGCGGTTGAGAATTCGATCGACACCGCCGGAATATTGCGGAATCAACCCGGTACCGGCGAGCACCAGCGCCTCGCCGATGGTGCCGATGGTGCGCGCCGAGCTCACGTGCGGTTTGGCCGCGACGGTGATGCGGGTGAGCGCGCTGACCAGGTATGCCCGGTAGGCGGGGGATTTGTCCTCGGCCCGCAGCGCCTGCTCCCAGGTTCGGTATTCCCACTGGCCGAACCGACGGTCGTCGCAGCTGGTGAACCACGCGCTCATCTGCCTGGCGAAGAATGCCAGTTCGGCGGGCGGCAGGCCGGGAATGAAGCCGACGGCGGTGACGATGGCGTTCTGCAGCAGTTGCGGCGTGAGTTGGTCCAGCGCACCGAGTTCGACGGGAAGAAACACCGGGGGCGTCCCACGGAACGCGGCGACGGTGCCCTCCACGCGGATCAGGTTGTCGGCCACCCCGTTCTGGTTGCCGGGGAACGGAATTCGCCGCATCGTCTCGGGGAGGTGCTGATAGCAGCCGGGGAAGAACCGAAATCCGTGCTCGCCCGGCAGATCCAGGCGACCCCCCGTGCCGGTACCGGGCACGCCGAGGCTGCGGGCCTTGCCGCCCAGGAACGCCGGTTCGTACACGGTTACCGCATAGCCACGTTCGGCGAGTTCCTGGGCGGCGGTCAGGCCGGCCACCCCACCGCCGAAGATCGCCACCTCCCGTCCGCCGGTCCGGGGCCCTGGGGTGCGCGGGCGGGGCTGCGTGGCGGCGGAGGTCGGTAGCGCCGTCGCCGCGGCCGCCGCGGCACCGGCGACGAGGGTGCCGCGCAGGAGATGACGGCGAGTGAGCCCGGTGGTCGATGTGTCAGGCATGGTTTTCTCTCGAACTGGCGGTGATGCGGGTGGAGGCTGCCCGCGCGGCGGGCGGAATCGGGACGGGCCGGGTGGATCGACGGACGAGGCATTCGGATTCGAGCCGCTCGGCGGCCATGTCCCGGACCTGACGTCCCAGATCGGCGACGATCGCACCGAGATTCGCTCGCGAGCGCCACGCGGCGCCGACGGCGAGCAGCGCGGCTCGGCGCACGCCGAGCACGTCGTTCGGCTCCCGGATTCGCGAGAACACCTCGGTGAACGCCGCGGCAATCGACTCGTCGGCGGCGGCCGAGCGGTAGAGCTCGATCTCCAAGGGGGTCATCGGTTCCGCGCGTGCGAGGCGATTCGTCCACTGGTAGACGCCGACGCATTCGGCGATCCGCAGCCTCTCCCATTCGGTGAGTGCGCTGTCGAGTGCGTCGGCGTCATCCAGCACCGGTGCGGCGCGTTCGCCGAGAATCCTGCCGTAGCGCAACGCGTCTCGGATGCCCTGCGCGGTCACCGGATCCTTGAAATGACCCGCATCGCCGGGCAGCGCCCACCCCGGGCCGGAGGAGCGACGAAAGTAGGAGGCGATGCCGGTGGCCGAACGGACCCGGCTCATCCTCTCGCAACCGTCCAGCCGGGCACGCAGTTCGGGAATCCGATGGATGGCCGCGCGGTAGCGGCGTTCGGCCGCACCGGCGCCCGAGGGGCCCGCCACGGCGGGGGGTTGCACCAGGCACAGCAGCAGTCCGTCATCACACGGAAAGGCCGTGCCCAGATCCGGCCCCGCACGCCACTGCGCGGCGACCTGCCGCCAGCTGTCGTCGCGGTCGCGCCAGTATGCGTAGTAGCAGTCGCGTCCGCTGGGCCGCTGCACGATCGGCTGCTCGACACCGGCGAGCCGGGCGACCGTGCTGCGACGGCCGTCGGCCCCGACGACCAGTGCGGCCCGCACCTCGATCACCGCACCGCCGCGATCGACATAGCGCACACCCCGGCACCGGCCGCGAGACCACACCAGTTCCGTGACCCGCGCCCGCTCCCGCACCTCGACTCCGGCGCCCACGGCGGTCTCGACCAGTGCGGCATCGAGACCGGTGCGGCGCACGCACAGTGCGTAGTCGATGCCCTCGAGCGCAGTGAATCTCGACCGGACCCGGTGGCCCGCGCCCGCCGCGAAGGCCACGCGCAGCGGCGGTGCACCCAGCGTGGCCACGCGGTCCAGTGCACCGAGCCGCTGGAGTTCGGCGACCCCGCCGGGCCACAGCAGATGGGTCGACAGCGTGTCCGACGGGAAGTGAGCACTGTCCACGACGACGACCTGCCGTCCCGCCCGCGCCAGCGCGATGGCCGTGGCCGCGCCCGCACAGCGCCCGCCGACCACGACCACCTCCGCCTCCTCGACCGCCGCGACAGGGGAATCCGTCATGCGAGCCGCCTCGGTCGGTGAGTCTCGGACACTGTGTCCGATTATGGTGAGGTGTCGGACCGCCAAAGTCAACGGCCCGCTCGGAGCGGCACAATGGACCGCATGAACCACTCGACAGGTTCCGAATGCCGTCGCTGACCCGCACTCCGCGGGCCGCCCGCAAACAGCCCGACGACGATCGCCGCGTCGAATTCGAACGGCGGGTGCTGCGCGCCGTCGAGGAACTGCTCTCCGACGGCACGCCGTTCACCGAGATCGCCGTGCACCGGATCGCCGCGGCCTCGCACTCGGCGAGATCGACGTTCTACCGGTACTTTCCGGACAAGAGCCAGCTGTTGATCCGGCTGGCGGAGCTGGCCACGGCGGACCTGTTCGCCGCGGCCGAACACTGGTGGAGCGCCGAACACACCGATGAGCGTGCGGGGGTGGTGCGGGCCATCCGCGCCATGATCGACGGATTCCGCGAACATCAGCATCTTCTGCTGGCCCTCAGCGAGGTGGCCGCCTACGACCGTGACGTGGGCCGCTATTGGCGCGATCGGGTGGCACTGTTCGCGAAGATGGTCCGCGAGCGGCTCGTCGCCGAGCGCGCGGCCGGGCGCGTGAGCAACGAAGTCGACCCCACCACAACCGCTTTCGTGCTCATCGCCATGGTCGAGAAATCCATCAGGGAATACACCAGGGTCCCGGGGATCACCGACGAATTACTGGCCGAGACCCTCGGACGGGCGATCTGGCTGACGGTGTACGGCGACGCGGACGGCGGGTGAGCACGGCCCGTCAGCGCAGCAGGGAACGGGCGGTGGGGGCGAGGCGGAGGTAGTCGGTCGGGGCCGCGAGGAGGATGGACAGGTCGGGTACGACGTCGTCGGTCCAGACCCGGGAACTGCGCAAGGCGGTGAGGTGGTCGCTCAGGTGGTCGACGGTGTCGAAGCGGGTGAGGTGGACGAAGACCTGGTCGGTGCGGAGGGGGAGATGGGGGAAATCGTTGGGGCTGGGGTCGGTTTCGTAGCAGGCGAGGGTGTCGGCTCCGGTTGCGGTGAGAATCGGGCGGATTCGGGATTCGAAGAAGTCGGCGAACACGGGAGCGGGGGCGTCGGCGTAGTAGATCCTCGCCAGCACACGGGATTTCGGGGCTTCGGTGGCGCCGGGGTCCGGGCGGACCGCGTCCGCTGCGAGATCGCCGGTGCCCGGCAGGGGGTGCAGGAGCCGAGCATCGGTGGTGTCCACCATCGTCGCGCGGGCGGCCGGGGCATGGGTGCGCCAGGGCTCGCCCTCGAGATAGAACGCCGTCAGAGCCGCACGGCGGGAAGGCATGTCACGGAAGGCCCGCATCCACACGAAGCGATCCGGATCGTCCTCGTCGCGGAACTGGCCGACGATGCGCATGCCGACCGCCTCCTGCGTCTCGACGAATTCGCGATCGAACAGGTCGATGAGGGTGTCGCGGGTGCCGGGGTGCAGGGTGTACTGCCGCAATTCGACTAAGGGCCACCGAGTTTCGCTCATGTGTTCACCTTGCGTGCGGCACAACCGATTCGCGAGTCGTCGGCCGGCCACTGTTCGTCAAGATCTGGCCACGCGGCTCAGCCTTCGGCGAGGTAGCGCTCCACGCTTTCCACCTTGGCGGTCATGGCATTGCCGACGCCCGGGCGGATATCGGCCTTGATCACCAGGCTGCAGCGGGGCGCGGCGGCCATGACGGCGTCGGTGGCCTGTTTGATGACGGCCATCACCTCGTCCCACTCGCCCTCGAGGGTGGTGAACATGGCATTGGTCTCGTTGGGCAGGCCCGAGGCGCGCACGACGCGCACGGCCTCGGCGACGGCGCGGCCGACGTCCTCGCCGGCGCCGAGCGGGGTGACCGAGAAGGCAGCAATCATGGGATCAATTCTCGGTCTCGGCCAGGTCGCGCAGCGTTGCGACACGCGATTGGAGATAGTGCAGTTCGGAATCGTCGAGCACGGTGCGCTGGATGCCGGTGGCGACGGCGAATGCGGACTGGCGATGGTCGTCGATGACATCCACATCGATGGCCACCGCGACATAGTCGTCGGCGTCCGGCATCGGGTCGGCGATCACCCGGGCCTTACCCCGGGCACACAGCGCGACATTGCCGCCACCGAGAATCAGCAGGGCCACATCGGGCCGCGTGCGCAACCGGGCCAGCGATCCGCGGTCGGACTTGAGGCTCAACAGGATTCGGCGGTCTCCGGCACGCACCGGCCAGGAGACCGGAATGGCATGCGGCAGTGGATCGGTTGTCACCAGCACCGCGATCGTGTCCAGGGGCCACTCGGGCAGGGCATCCAGTTCGGGATGCTCGGTCGAGGGGTCTTGACGCTCCCGGGCTCGGGTTACCATCTTTCGTCACCTTACGGTCGGCTCACGCGGCGGGCTGGACCGCGTGTTGGTAGCAGTGTAAACCGTTGTGCCGCTTGTCGATCCTCCGCTACCCGGGCACGCCGGGTGAGGAAAACCTACCCTTCCTGGGCGTATTCAGGCTCTGGCCAGGGCGGCTATCGGCAGGGACGCGGCCCATTCGCGGGCCTGATCCTGCGGCCGGACGGCCGTGGAGGCGTCGTGGCGGCCGTGCTCGCCGACCTGGGTCGCGCCGAGGGCGGTGAACTTCTCCGCGCAGATCTCGCCACCCCGGTTGTAGGTGTCGTCGTAGACGGTGTCGCCGAGGCCGAAGACGGCGAAGCGCAGGCCGGTCAGATCGGGCAGCCGGTCGTCGAGCTGGTCGAAGAACGGTTCGGCGCCGGTGGGCAGATCGCCCGACCCGTAGGTCGAGCACACGAGGACGTGGAAGTCACCGAGGTCGATATCGTCGACGTCGAAATCGGACATGTCGTACACCGCGACGTCGTGGTCCTTCGCCAGCACATCGGCGACCGCATCCGCCGCCCGCTCCGCGGTGCCCATCTCGGTCCCGAACAGAATCACAACCCGCACACCGTCTCCTATCTCTAGTAAGCCTACCCTAACCTGTACAATAGCTGAGGTGTGCGCCGTCCGGGTGTTACCGGTGGTTCGGCCCCGCTCCGGTTACGGATATGAAAATAGGACGGGACCTGCGAAGGTTTTGATTGACGAATGGGTACCGGCGGTTGCATCATTCGTAACAGTTCCCCGTCCATACGGGGTCGGGCGAGTAACCGGCCGATGACCGTCCGGTGAAGCAAGTCGTTCACCGCTTCCAGGTGGAGACAACGCAGCAGCATCCAGCACGACGCGTCCGCGCGTCCAGCCGCGAGTGAGGTGAGAGCAATGGGATTCCGGTCATATCGGTACCGACTGTGGGCCGCATTCCCGAACAGTCTCACCGCGCGGCCTTCCTAGCGCGCTGAACCGTTCGTGAGTCCCTCCGTCGCTCTGACGGAGGGCATGCAGGTGTGTATCAGGCGGAGGGCCCGCGTGTGTCCGTGCAGGGACGCGCTGGTTTTTCCGGTGGTAGGGCGCGTGGGCGCGCCCGATAGAACCTGCAGGTGAGTCTCCGACGAGG
The DNA here is from genome assembly GCF_015477765.1 of Nocardia transvalensis. Taxonomy (GTDB): domain Bacteria; phylum Actinomycetota; class Actinomycetes; order Mycobacteriales; family Mycobacteriaceae; genus Nocardia; species Nocardia transvalensis_A. The sequence continues at coordinate 344,570 of NZ_JADLQQ010000006.1, forward strand.
CCCTGCGGGTAGGTGTCCGACGAGGCCGTGCGGGTGGATCCGACAGCACGTCGGCGTGTGTTTTTTTCGTCCAGGGGTGATAGTGCCCGCAGTCCCGGTCGGCCGGGGTGTGCGGGCCGTGAATTCGGCAGGAGAACGGGTTATGACGGAATTCGATGCGAGGGAGATGACGGGGCGGATGGGGGGCGCCACGGTGGTGGCGAACCTGGCCGTGTCGACCGCGGTGGTCGAGGACCTGCGGTATCTGAAGGGCGAACTGGTCGCCGCGGAGGTGCCGTTCCTCCTGGTCCGTGACTCCGATCATCGGCTGGTGCTGGCCGTCGATTCGGCGCATCGGCTCGCATTACGCCGCGTGCTGGGCGCCGCCATGGTCGCGGGTTTCTCTTGCAACGAGGTGCGCAACAACGTCTTCCGGCTCGGGCGAGACCTCGATGCGGCGCATCACGTCGAGATCGAGCTGTGGGAGTACCACGGCGACACGGTCGAGTGCCTGCGCCCGAATGCCTTGACCCGCAACGTCTTCGACCTGGCCGACGTGGAGCAGACCACGGTGCTGCTGTTCGACACCAGCTGGCCGACCCTGGACGGCATGTTCGCCCCGCACCCCACCGACGTCGGCTTCGATATCGACATCGTGTTCTCCTGGGTCGACGGCACCGATCCCGAATTCCGTGCTCGCCGAGCGGGAATGATGGCCCAGGTGGTGGTCGGTGAGGGCGACGACGCCGACGCCCGCATCCGTCAGATCGACGAGCTGAAGTACGCGCTGCGCTCGGTGCACAAGAACGCACCGTGGATCCGCCGCATCTTCATCGCGACCGATTCCAAGGTTCCCGCGTGGCTCGAGGACGATCCCAAGGTGACGATCGTGCGTGCGGTGGAACACTTCTCGGACACCAGCGGGCTGCCGGTGTTCAATTCGCATGCGGTGGAATGCCAGCTGCAGCACATCGAGGGTCTGTCGGAGCATTTCCTGTACTCCAACGACGACATGTTCTTCGCGCGCCCGGTGCGGCCGTCGATGTTCTTCACGCCCGCGGGAATCAGCCGATTCATCGAGGCGGGCACCCGGATCGGGCCGGGCGCCAACAACGAGCGGCGCAGCGGTTTCGAGAATGCCGCGCGGGTGAACCGGCAACTGCTGCAGCGGCGGTTCGGGCACGTCATCACCCGCCACCTCGAGCACACGCCGGTTCCGTTGCGGCGCAGCGTCTTGCGGGAGATGGAACTGGAGTTCGCGGAGGATTTCGCGCGCACCCGCACCAGCCGCTTCCGCGCAGCCACCGACATCTCGGTGACCAACTCGCTCTACCACTACTACGCGCTGCTGACCGGCCGGGCCGTCCCGCAGGAGGCGGCGAGGATGCGCTACGTCGACACCACCAGCCACGCCGGCCTGGCCCTGCTGCGCGGGCTGGCCGAGCGCCGCGACGTGGACTTCTTCTGCCTCAACGACGGTAGCTTCCCGGAGATCCCCGAGGCCGAGCGCGTGCGCGCGGTCTCGGAATTCCTGCAGACCTACTTCCCGGAGCCCGCCCCGTGGGAGAAGGTCACCGACGACGAGCCGTTGGTCGCCTTCGAGCCCGGGGCGGCCTGATCAGCAGACCGCTTCGCCGTCGGATTCCGCCGGGGTGGAGGTCCGGCGCTCGAGGATCTGGGGAATGCGGGAGGCCGGGGGAATGACGATGCCCGCCTTCTCCAGGCGCTCGGCCGCCTCCTCGGGGGTGGCGGGTTGACCGACGGTCGGGCCGTGGCCGATCGGGACCACGGAATGCACCACGGTGTCCGGGTAGACGTGCACGTAGTTGAAGCTCTGCGCGCCGTCGCGGCCGCGCTGGCCGCCCTCGGACACCGCCAGGTCCTGGCTGTAGCACGACGACGAGGCGACCGAGACCGGGATTCCGGCGAAGCTCGCGGTGGTCGAGAAGTGCAGGTGGCCCGCCAGGATGCTGCGCACGTCGGTGCCGTCCAGCACGTCGGCCAGGCGGCGCTGATCGCGCAGCTCGACCGTCACGGCCAGGTCCTGGATGCACGGCACCGGCGGGTGATGCATGGCCAGGATGGTCCCGAACGGGGCGGGCTCGGCCAGCACCGAGCGCAACCAGTCCAGCTGCTCGTCGGTGACCTCGCCGTAGTGGTGGCCCGGCACCGTCGTATCCAGCACCACGATGCGCAGCCCGTCGAAGACATGGACGCGATCCAGGGGCTCGGTGGTCCCGTCCTCGTCGAGCAGGTGTTCGCGCAGCGCGGCCCGGCTGTCGTGATTACCGGTCACCCACACCACCGGCGCGCCGAGTCGCTGGGCGAACGGCTCCACCAGATCGCGCAGCTTGCCGTAGGCGTCGGGCTCGCCGTGATCGGTAAGATCCCCGGTGAACACGATGGCTGTCGGGGTGATGCGACTGGCCTCTGCCTGGTCGAGCAGCTGGCGTAATCGCTCCTCCGCGTCGACGGCACCGTAGAGTTCGCCGTCACCGGCGATCAGGTGGGTGTCGCTGAAATGGAAAAGAATGTGGTCCGGTCGCGGGTACTCCGCGACCCTGCGTATGTGCACCGGCTTCCTCCCGGCGGGTTACTCGCCATTGGCTTCGGGGCTACCGCGTCAGCTTAGCGAAGCCCTTTCCTACAAAGTTGCCCGTGCACGGTGACGACATGCTTACGCGAGGGTGAGAATTTAGTGTCAGCTCGACGCCGTGGAGCTACCGGCCAGCAGTCGCGGCTCGGCCTGTTCGCGCACGCCGAGAAGCGTGAAATACCGGCGCAGCATCAGCCCGGCAGTCGCCGCGAGCCCCGCGGTGAGACCCCACCAGACACCAGCGGCCCCGAGCCCGACCGGGAACGCCAGGAGCAGCGCTGTGGGTAATCCCACAATCCAGTAACCGACCAGCGACAGCCGGAAACCGGCCTGGGTGTCCTTCAGACCGCGCAGCAGGCCGTTGCCGATGTTCTGGGCGGCGTCGAAGAACTGCAGCACGATCGCGATCAGCAGCAGGGTGTGGGCGACGTGGAGGGTGTCGCCGTCGCTGCCGGACAGATGTCCCAGCCGCAGGACGAGATCGGGAACCGTGAGATAGGCGACTCCGACCAGCGCCACCACCACGGCGGCATGCCGCAGTGCCAGCCAGGCCAGGCCGTGCGCGCGCCGGAATTCGTCGCGGCCCGCCGAATCGCTGACCAGGATGGAGGCGCCGTGCGACAGCCCGACCGCCACCTGGAAGACGATGTAGACCAGCTGGTAGACGACGTTGTGAGCCGCCAGCGCGGCCGGTCCGAAGGTGCCCATCACCAGCGCCAGCACCGAGAACATCCCTGCCTCGGATCCATAGGTGAGCGCAATCGGCGTTCCCAGCCGCAGCTCCGACATGACCGTGCGACCGCGCACCGGCCACATCCGCAGCGGCAGCGTCGCGCCGAGCCGCTCGTCGTGGCGCACCATCGCCCAGAAGACGGCGAAGGTGATCAGGAATACCAGCGAGGTGGCGATGCCGATACCGGTGAGCCCCAGCGCGGGCAGACCCGCCCACCCGTGCATGAGGGCAAGGGCCAGAACGAGATTCAGCCCCACCGAACCGAGGGTCACCATCAGCAGCGCCTGCGGCCGCTGCATGCCGACGGTGTACTGCCGGATGACCTGGAACCACAGGCACGGCAGCAGACCCGGCGCCAGGGCCACCATCATCGGCCGCGCCTCGGCGAGCACCGTCGCATCCTGTCCGAGCCACTGCAGCGCCCAGCCCAGGCCGATCAGCACCAGCCCGCCGAGCAGTCCGGCCGCGGTCGAGATCAGGAAGCTGGCGCGCACGACGTCGCGGATCTCGTTGTCCGGATTCGTCCCCCGCTTCTCGGCGCGGCTGACCACCGTGGCGATCTGGTTGCCGGTCGCGGTGATCAGCCCGACGCACATCGTCCGGATCTGGTTGAACAGCGTGATCGCCAGCCCACCGGCCGCGATCTGGCTGATGCCCAGCGACCCCATCAGCGCGATATTGGTCGTCGACACCGCGACCTGCGCCAGCTGCGTCATGGCGATCGGCGTCGCCAGCGTGGTCAGCCGGCGGCCGTCGGAGCGTATGGAAGTCACGGCACCCCCACCAGGTTCCGGCGGGCCGGGGTGTAGCGGTCGAGCAACTGCAGCACCTCGTATTCGGCGGATTCGTCGAGCAGGTCGCGATCTTTCATCCAGTCGTCGTCGAAGACGGTATCGAGATATTTCTCGCCGCCGTCACAGACGATCGTCACCACGGTGGAACCGGGCGGAAATTCCTCGAGCCGGGTGAGAGCGGCATGCACCGACCCGCCGGCCGATCCGCCGATCAGCAGGCCCACCTTCCGGGCCACCGCGCGGGTGGTGGCGAAGGCATCCACGTCGGCGACCTTCACGCCCTCGTCCAGCAGCGAATAGTCGACGGCGGTGCCGACCGTGGCGCCCGGCGGGGTGCCGGTGCCGGACTGCCAGTACGGCCCGCCCGGGCCGCCGAAGGCGATGGAGCCGACCGGTTCCACGCCGATGACCCGGGGGAGGCAGCCCAGTTCGCGCAGTCGGCGGGCGGTGCCGAACAGCGATCCGCCGGTGCCGACCGCGGACAGCAGGATGTCGACCTGGCCCAGATCTGCCAGCAATTCTTCGGCGACCGCGTAGTAGCCGAGCGCGTTGGCGTCGTTGTTGTGCTGTTCGGTGAAGTAGGCGTCGTCGCGGGCGGCCGCCATCGCCTCGGCGAGATCCTCTCGGGCCGAGGTGGCCAGGCTGTCGTCGCCCTCGTCGGCGACGTAGACGAGTTCGGCACCCATCGCTCGCATCGCTCGCAGCTTGTCCTTGCAGGCGTGGTGATCGACCACCGCGGTGAAGCGATACCCACGTTCGGCCGCCACCACCGCCAGGCCGAGTCCGGTGTTGCCGGACGTCGACTCGATAATATGCCCGCCATCATTCAGCAACCCACGGCGCTCGGCGTCGAGCACCATCTCGCGGGCCATGCGGATCTTGGCGGCGCCGGTCGGATTGAACTGTTCGAGCTTCAGCAGTAACCGGGTGCCGGTCTCGGTGGCCGCCAGTTCGAACAGCGGGGTGTTTCCGATCAGGTCCGTCACGCGCGTGACGAGCGGCATGCAGGTCTCCTCGGGCTCGATGATGACGAAGGCGTGGGGGCGGGTTATCCGGCGTCGAGAGACCACCGGAGGCGGCCGTCCGCGGTGTCGTGCAGGACGACCTTCGGGGGGATGGGTAGTTGGTGGAAGGCCGACTCGTTGGAATCCATTTGGTAGCCGGCGGTGTTCGGGTAGACGAGTAGGTCGCCGACCGTGGCCGGGCGCGGCAGCGGGATACGCCGCCAGCTGAGCATGTCGGATTCGAGGCAGGTGGCCGCGCCGACCGCGGCGCCCACGGGGTTTCCTGTTCGAGTCGGCCACAGCACCGGGTCGGGCAGGTATTCGCTGTCGAACCACTGTTCCGACAGGCTCAGGCTGGTGCCGTCCACGGTCAGGATCTGGTACGGATGTCCGTGGGCGGTACGGGTTTTGGTCCCCTGGACGCGGAACACCGTGCTGCCCGCGCGATCCAGCAGCGCGCGGCCGGGCTCGATGGCCAGCCGGATATTGCTGCGGCGCAGGTATTTTGCCAGGCCACGGTAGGCGAGAACGGCGGCGAGAGCGGCCGCACCGGCGCATTCACTGTGATAGGGATAGTAGGAGTCGAAGGATTTGCCCGCGTGGAACCAGTGCGGGCAGACGTTCTCGGTGAAGTTCCGCCATGCCTCGGCGGGAACGTAGTCGACGGCGAATCCGCCGCCGATGGAAATCGTGTCGGCCCGGTGGCCGAGTGCGCGGGCGGCCAGGCAGCGCTCGATCAGCGCGTGCGCCAGCTCTGCGCGGGCAATCGGATCGTAACCGGACAGATGAAAACTGAAGCCCTCCACCGTGACCTGCCCGAGATCGCCGCGGCGCAGGGCGATATCCAGTTCCTCGCCGGTCATCCCGAACCGGCTCGTCGAGTCCGGCGGCAGCACCCGCAGGACCACCCGAACCGGAAGGCCGAGCGCGACAACCCGATCCAGCTCATCGAGCGCATCGATGGCGACGAGCGCCCCGTGCCGCGCCGCCAACCACAACAGATCATCGGACTTCGCGGGCCCGGTCACCATCAGCTCGTCGCCCCGAACCCCGTGCGCCAGCGCGGCACTCAGCTCCTCGGCACTGGCGACATCCACGCCTGCCCCGTGCTCGGCGCAGGCTCGCACCACACACGCGGCCTTGTTCGCCTTCTTGCCGTAGTAGATTGCGCCCTCGACCCCGGCCTGCTCGAAAACCCCGCGGAACGCGTCGATATTGCGCCCGACCCGCTCCGGATACATCACATGGAACGGCCCGCCGACGGCAAAGGCGATATCGCCCAACAGTTCCGGATCATCGAGCAGCCGACGCTCCCACTCATCGGTGTGGGCGGGCAGAGGCGCCGCCGCGATCTCGAGCGGCCGGTCCGTCCGCCCGATACCGAAGGCGGCCTCACGACCCCGCCCGCCTCGGGCCGCCGCGGTCCCCGACGGCCCCGCTGAGCTCGGGCGCGGAGATGTTGTGACCGGCGGGAACCCGTCCACGCCGCCGAACTCGGCAGTCGACCCGGTGCCAGGTGCGTCGGAGGCGGCAGTGGTCTGCGCAGGGCCGGTGTCCGTCCCGGTCGGCGGCACGGGGGCGAGCGGGCGGATGGGGCTCAATCCCACAGGGGTACCTCCGTGCCGCGGCCCTCGTCGATGGCGCGATTGGCGAGGGCGTGGGCGACCGCGATATCGGTGAGGACCAGGCCGCTGTTGTAGACGAAGATGCGTTCGTCATCGGTGCGGCGGCCGACCGCGCGGCGCGCCAGGATCTGCGGGAGTTCGGCGTCGACCTGGCGCAGCTTGCCGTCGGGTCCGGCCATGTCGGTGCCGGTGAGCGACATCTGTTCGGCGCTGGTGGCGATGACGCGGTCGGCATCGATGAGCGCCGAGGGCGCCAGGCCGTAGCCGACCAGGACCGCCACCGAACCCGGTGCCAGGTCCTCGGATTCGAGGGCGACCGCGGTGCCCGGACCGGCGGTGGCCAGCACCACGTCTGCCCGCCGCGCGGCCTCGCGCGGGTCGGCCACGGTCTGCAGCTCCAGATTCGGGCTGTAGGCGGCGAGATGGTCGTGGACCGCCTTCATCCCCTCCGGATGCGTGCCGTACACCATCAGCTTGTTCAGCTGCGGATTCGCGGCGAGCAAGTGCGGCAGGGCATTTCGCCCCTGGGTGCCGGTGCCGATGAGCAGCACGCTGCGCGCGTCCGAGCGCACGGTCTCGCGCACCAGCAGCGCCGACACCGCCGGGGTTCGCAGGGCGCCGACCCGGGCGCAGTCCATCATCGCGATCGGGATGCCCGTCGCATCGTCGTAGAGGGTGATGGTGGTGTAGTAGCGCTTGGTGCTGCGGTCGTGGCTGGGATCGAATTTGTAGGAGGTCTTCATCGCCACCACCCGGCGGCGGCCGTCGCGGCCGAGCATGGCGTAGGCCACCGACCAGCCGTCGGGATGGGCGACGCTGAGTTTGCGCGGGTTGTCCGAATCGCCCGATGCCAGAGCGAGATACGCCTCCTCGACGGCGCGCACCACCTCGGCGGGGGTGATCGGGACGTCGGCGAGGTCGCTGCGGCTCAGTACTCGCAGCGGGGTCGGTCGGGTAGTCATTTGCCACCTCGGTTCACTGGAGCGGCACATCCTGTGCTGTGTTCGATGCGGGTTTCGTGGCGAACGGCGTGACCGTTTGCTGTCCGTAGCCGCTTTCACCGGCCTCGGCCGGGTCGCGGCGGCGCGGCAGGCGGATATTGACCCGCTTGAGCCAGCGGTCGGTCCCGTCGTAGCGCGGTGTGAACGGTACTCGGCCGTGCACCACCACGTCGTTGTCCACCAGCAGCAACTCGCCCGGTGCCAGCACCGCCCTGCGGCACACCCGCTCCAGCTCCGCGCCGAGATGGGCATAGGCGGAACGGAATTCGGCGTCGGCGTCGTCGAGCGGGGTGTAGGCGGGGTCGTAGCGCAGGGTCGGGCGCCCGGCGTCGTCGCCGATCGTCGCGATCGGACTGGCCGGGTATTGGTGGAAATCGGTGCCGTAGGAGACGTCCGGCAGGATCGGCAGCGTCGGTTCGCTCAGGCGCCGCCGCTGGTCCTCGGACAATCGGACCTGACGCACCGACGACACCGTGGTGCCCACCTCGTCCGGATTGCGCAGGCAGCCCAGCATGAGCAGATGGGCGCGCTCGGGATGGAAGGCGTCCTCGGTGTGTGGGCTGAGCAGGGTGGTGCTGCTGGCACCGGACTGCTCGTGTTCGTGTCCGGGGGAGGGGACGATGTTGTTGACCAGCCGGCCGCCCTGCTGCCCCTGCCAGCCGAACGGCTCTCCGGCACAGCGAGCCAGCAGCAACATCGCGATATCCAGCTGGAACGAGGCGCCGCGGCGCTCGGGATCGCCGCTCCACTGCGCGGCCTGTTGCCAGCTGCGGGGAGTGGGTCCGAGTTCGTCGTCACGCACCGGCAGACCGGACACCACGGCGGCACCGGCGGAGGTTGCGGGCGGACGCACGGCGATCCGCACCGATTCGGGCAGGTCCGCGGCGCGCGCGTCGACCAGCTCGATGAGCGCCGGGTCGGCCAGCGTCGAGGCGAGATCTGCACTGGACATCGATTCGATTGTGACGGCGATCTCGGCAGCCGTATCCCGAACCGCCCGGGCGGCATCCGCGGGCAGGCGTCGGCGTTCGATTTCGGCCGATTCGCTGGGGGTGGGTGTCTTACGTTCGCAGAGAACGTTTTTCACCAGGCATTCCCTTCTTCGCAACGGTGGTGAAGCAGGCGGTGAAGACTCGGTCTGCGAAGTTAGTCTGTCGGTAGAACTAAAGCAAGGCTTACCTAAAGTGTTTCCCCAAAAATAGCTGTGTCGTATCGTAGGGTTCGTCAGCACGGTAGTCCGGCGGAGGTCGGAATCGGAGAACGCGCGCTGGACGGGTAGCCACTCATCGCGCAGAATCATTAGGTTAGCCTTGGCTGGCTCAAGCGATCGTGGCGATGAGGGACGAGGCAACCGCGATGACGATCATGAACCGCCGGCAACTTCTCGGTGCCGGGCTCGGGCTCGGTGCGGCACTGGCGCTGGGCGCCTGCGGCCGCGGCTCCGGCGACACCGGCACGCTCCGTGTCGGGGCGCTCGGCAAAGTATCGGCACTACAACAGGATCCGCACGCGAATCTGAGCAATGAGAGTGATTTCCTGATCGCTTCGCTGGTCTACGATCCGCTGACCGTTCCCGGTGCCGATCCGACCGTGGCGCCGCGGCTGGCCAGTTCGTGGTCGGCCGATCCGGATCAGCGGCGCTGGGTGTTCACCCTCGCCGAGGGCGCGAAATTCCACGACGGCAGCCCGGTCACCGCCGACGATGTGGTGTGGTCGCTGCGGCGACTGCGCGAGGTGGGCGGCGAGTCCAAGGTTCCGGTGCGCGCGGAGGACATCACCGCCGACGGCCCCGGCCGGGTCGTGCTGACCGCGGCGGCGCCGAACAGCCAGATTCCGCTGCTGGTGCGTCTGATGACGTTCACGGTGAAGCAGGGCAGCACCGATTTCACCAAACCCGTGGGGAGTGGGCCGTTCCGGCTGGAGTCCTATCGGCAGGGCAACGCCCGGCTGGTGCGCAACGACGCCTGGCACGGGCCGAAGCCACGGCTGGAGGCCATCGAGATCACCATGTTCGAAAGCGTCGACGCGCTGTCGAATGCGGTGCTCGGCGGACAGATCGATCTGGCGTCCAATGTGGGCGCGATCGCCGGGCGCACCGCTGCCGGTCGCGGCGATCTGCAGGTGGTCCGCCGCCCCAACGACACCGTGGTCGCGATCGCCATGCGCACCGCCGACGGTCCTTTCGCCGATCCGCGGGTGCGGACCGCGCTGCGGCTGGCCGCGGACCGCGATGCGCTTGTCGCGCAGGCGTTCTCGGGTTTCGGTGCGGTCGCCAACGACATTCTCGGCACCGGAGACACCCAGTACGCCAAGGACATTCCGCAGCGCCGCCGCGATCTCGACAGGGCGCGTGCGTTGTTGGCCGAGGCCAGCTTCGACACCGGCGCGACCTATCAGCTCGTCACCAAGGAGGAGGTGCCCGGCGAGCCGGAATCGGCGAAGCTGTTCGCCGCCCAGGCCCGCGAGATCGGGGTGAAACTGGAGGTGGTGGTGCAGGATTCGGGCACCTTCTACGACCGCACCTGGCTGCACGCGCCGCTCTACACGGTGAACTGGGGCACCAACGATTCGGTGCTGTTCTTCGCAACCAAATTGATGGCCTCGACCAGCAACCGCAACGAAACCGCCTTCGACGACCCGGATTTCGACGCCACCACCGGCGCCGCGCTGGCCGCCTCGAATCCGGCCGATTACGCCCGGTCCTGCCGTGCCGTGCAGCAGATTCAGCACGAGCGCGGTGGTTATCTGGTGTGGGGTGTGGCCGACGGCATCGATATCGCCGCGACGCGGGTCAAGGATCTGCCGACGCTCGGTGGATTCGGCCGGGTTCAGTTGGAACGGGTCTGGCTGGCGTCGTGACGACGTTCCTGGCCCTGCTGCTACGCCGGCTCGCGCTGTTGGTGGTGCTGCTGGCGCTGGTCTTCGCCGTGGTCTCGGTGTTGCCCGGCGATGCCGCGCGGGCGTCCCTGGATCGCACCGCGTCCCCGGAGCTCCTCGCGGCCAAGCGGCATGAGCTGGGGCTGGATCGGCCACTGCCGCAACGCTTCTGGTCCTGGCTGAGCGGACTGGTTACCGGAGACTTCGGTTCGACCGTGCGGGGGCGCCCGGTGGGCGATCTGCTGGCGTCCGCGGCGCCGCAGACCCTGCTGCTGGGCGGGCTCGCCCTGGTCCTCACCGTGGCGGCCTCGCTCGGCCTGGGCATATGGTGGGCCGCGCGGCCGTCCAGCTGGCTGGCGCGCGTGCTGCAGCCGACGACGGCGATGGTGGTGGCGTTGCCGGAGTTCGTGGTGGCGGCGGTGCTGATCATGGTGTTCTCCTTCGCCGCCGGCTGGCTGCCCGCTGTGACGGTGGCGGGCCCGTCGGGCTTTCCGGCGCGGCCGGACATGCTGGTGCTTCCGGTGCTGGCGCTGGCGATACCGCACATCGGCTGGAACACCAGGGTGATTCGCGGAGCGCTGGCCGACGCCGGGCGCGCGCCGCACGTGGAACAGGCCGCGCTGGAAGGGCTCTCGCGGGGGCAGCTGATGATGCGGCACATCCTGCCGGTGGCGCTGCCGACCGTCGTGGCCTCGGTGGCGACCACCGTCGGGATGCTGTTCGGCGGTGCGCTGGTGGTGGAGAGCCTGTTCAACTATCCCGGGCTGGGGGCGCTGCTGGCGGGTTCCATCGCCGACCGGGACACGGCGCTCACCGCCGCCACGGCGGCCGTCGCCGGAGTGGTGATCATGGCAATGCTGTTGTTCTCCGACGGTGTTCGGGCCTGGGCGGTTCGGGGGCGGCGATGACGCGGGCGAACCGGGTGTCGTGGCTGCGGGGGTTGCCCGCCCTGATCGTGGTGGCCGCGGCGGTCGTCGGGCCGTGGCTGGCGCCGCATGCGGTGGACGAGGCCGTCGGCAATCCCTTCGCGTCCCCGAGTGCCGCGGCATGGCTGGGCTCGGATCGGCTCGGGCACGACGTGTTCAGCCAACTCCTGCACGGTGGGTGGGGCCTGGTGCTGTTGGCGGTGTTCATCGCCGCCGTGGTGACCGGGCTGTCCAGTGTGCTCGGCGCGGTGGTGGCGCTGTGGCCGCGGCTGGGCGCGGTGATCGAGCGGTGCGCCGACCTGCTCATCCTGTTGCCGGTCGTGCTGGCGCTGCTGCTGGTGGTGATGTCGTGGCCGCAGTGGGGGACCGTCGGGGTGGTGGTCGTGGGGATCGTCTTCGGAGTGCCCTACTGCGCACGGGTTTTCGCGGCCGCCGCCACCGGCATCGCCGCCTCCGGGTACATCGAGGCGGCTCGCCTGGGCGGCGAATCGGCGGGCTACGTGATCTTCCGAGAGATGTTGCCGAACATGCGCGAGCTGCTGCTCACCCAGCTCGGTCTGCGTTTCGTGGCGGGGATGTACATCGTGTCGACGGCGGCGTTTCTGCGACTGCCCTCCGCGCTCGGCGCCGCCAACTGGGCGGTCATGGTCCGCGACAACGCCTCGGGGATCCTCCTCAATCCCTGGGCGGTGCTGGCCCCGAGCCTGGCCATCGGCACGGTCGCGGTCAGCGTGAACCTGCTGGCCGCCGCGCTGGGCAAGGTGAGGCAGGTGCCGCATCCGGCCGGTGGAGGTGAGCGAGTGTGATTGTGGTAGAAGAGCTTTCGGTGGTCTCCGGCACCGGTGCGGCACTGCTCGAGCCGATTTCGCTGGAGGTTCCGGCCGGTGGGATCACCGCGCTGCGGGGGCCGTCCGGGTGCGGGAAATCGACGTTGCTGAAAGCGCTGCTGGGGCAGGTTCCGGTGGGCACGACGGCGACCGGGTCGGTGCGGGTGCGCGAACACGATGTGCTGGCGTTGGATTCGCAGGCCCTGCGGCGGTTCCGGCGCGAGGAGGTGTCGTTCGTCGGACAGGATCCCGGGGTGGCGCTGAATCCGACCATGCGGGTGCGGGCGCTGCTGGGTGAGCTCGCCGACGCCGAGCGGGCGCGGGCGGCGCTCGCGGCCGTCGAGTTGCCGGAGTCGTATCTGCGGCGGCGTCCCGCGGAGCTGTCCGGCGGCGAACAACGCCGAATTGCCTTGGCGCGGGCCCTCGCCCGGAACACGCCGGTGCTCCTGCTGGACGAACCGCTGGCGGGCCTGCACGGCGGCCTGCGCACGGCGATGCTGCGTCTGCTGCGCCGCCTGTCCACCGAGCGCGGCACCACCATCCTGGTCTCCGGGCACGATACGACGGCATTGCGCGAGCTGGCCGACGAGCAGATCCCGGTCGGGAGTTTGCGCCTGTCCGAGCCGGTCCTCGCCACCGTCGGGCCCACCGCCCCTCCCATCGGCATCACCTGCCCAGGGGATACCGAATCACCTGCGGTCGAGCCGATCCCGGCGGAACAGGTGCTGTCGCTGTCGGGGGTGGCGGTATCCATCGATCGCCGACCGGTTCTCGGTGATATCGACCTGTGGCTCGGCGCCGGTGAGGCGGTGGCGGTGACCGGGCCGTCCGGTGCGGGCAAATCGACATTGGCGCGCACGGTGGTCGGGCTGCGCCGCCCTGCGGCGGGAGCGGTTCGGGCCCGAGGGCGTCTCGCGTTCGTGCCGCAGGACAGCACCGGCAGCCTGAATCCGCGCCGGACGGTTTTCCAGACGCTCGCCCGGCCGATCGGGCGGCACTGCCGAGTGCGCGGTGCGGCCCTGGCCGGACACATCGCCGAGCTGTTGCGCACGGTGGAGCTGGATCCCGCACTGGCCCAGCGTTATCCGCACGAATTATCCGGCGGCCAGCGGCAACGAGTCGCCCTCGCCCGCGCCCTCGCCCTCGACCCCACCGTGCTGGTCTGTGACGAGATCACCTCGGCCCTGGACCACGACACCGCCGAAGCGATCATGGACCTGCTCGACCGCCTGCGCACCGACCGCCGCCTGTCCCTCCTGGTGATCACCCACGACATGGCCCTCGTTGCCCGCTACTGCACCCGCATGTACGTCATGGAATCCGGCCGAATAGTCGAATCGGGCCCCGTGCCCAACGTCCTCACCGCCCCCACCCACGACGCCACCCACGCCCTGCTGGGCTGACCCGCGGGCCACATCTACGACATGACCCTGCATCTTCGGCGCTAGGGCGCCGAAGATGCAGGGAATGAGGAGGGCCGCGCTGCAGGGAATGAGGAGGGCCGCGCCGACGCTCCGTAGTGAGTTACCCCCGCACCACCAGGTGTTCTTTGGCGGGTCTCCTCTTCCCGCACTACGGGGTGTTCTTTGGCGGGTCGCTTCCCGCGCACCACTAGGTGCTCCGTCGCAAGTCACGCACCGGAGGTCTCACCCCGGGCGGGAGCGCGCCTTCTTCGTTCCGTGCACCCCGGCGCCCTAGCGCCGGGGTGCAGGGATCCCACCGCAAGGAGCACGCCGGGATGGGGTGGGGTATCTCACTTTCGGCATGCCGATATGGCCCGGGTATCGGGGGGATGGGTTTGGGGGTGGGGATCTGGATGATGGAGGGGTGCGTTCGAAGGAGGGCGGTGGTCGTGCCGCTGTGATCGCCCGTGCCGGTGCTGTAGTCGCCGTTGCGGCGGCTGTTGTGTTGTCCGGGTGTGGGCTCGGGGAGCGGCTGCCGCCGATTCCGGAGGGGATACCGCCGGGGCCGGGGACGGCGGTGCCGCCGATCGATCTCGACGCGCCCGGGCGCAGCGCCGAACAGTTGCGTGGTTGGGCCCGGGAGCAATCCGACGCTCTCGAGATCCCCGTGGTGGCGCTGGAGGCGTATGGATACGCCGCGGCGGTGCTGGCGCGTTCGCGGCCGGACTGCGGCATCGCCTGGACGACTCTGGCCGGTATCGCCAGCGTCGAGAGCAAACACGGCAGCCACGGCGGTTCGAGCCTGGACGCCGACGGCGGGGTTCGCCCGCCCATCCGCGGCATCCCCCTGGACGGCTCGCCGGGCGTGGCCCGCATCGAGGACAAGGAGGCCACCGCCCGCACCGGCAGCCCGGTCTACGTGCGTGCCGAGGGCCCTTTCCAATTCCTCCCGGAAACCTGGCAGCGCTGGGGCGTCGACGCCAACGGCGACGGCGCGGCCGACCCGGACAATATCGACGACGCCGCCCTGACCGCCGCCCGCTACCTCTGCGCGAGCGGCGGCACCCTCACCACCCCCGAGGGCTGGCAAAAGGCCTTGTTCACCTACAACCAGTCCAATGCCTACATGCTGAAGGTCCGCAACCACGCCGCCGCCTACAGCATCGGCCGCAGGGTCTGATCGCCGCGGCCCTCATGCAGCCGCACCCTCTATCGACAGACGCACCCCTTATGGGTGCCTGCAGGGGGTGCGTTTGGCGAGAAAGGGTGCGGCTGTGATGTGGGCGGTCTGTGGGGGAGCCGCCTGCGTTAGGCTCGCGGGTGCACGGGGCAGCCGTGCGACCTGCTCATGGACGGCGGTGAGCAGGATGGAGTCCGTAGCCGAAGGAGTGTCGTTTTCGTGGCCATCATCGAACAGGTCGGAGCTCGCGAGATCCTGGATTCGCGCGGTAACCCCACCGTCGAGGTCGAGATCGCTCTCGACGACGGCACCCTGACCAGGGCGGCCGTGCCGTCCGGCGCATCCACGGGCGAGCACGAGGCCGTGGAGCTGCGCGACGGCGGCGACCGCTACGGCGGCAAGGGTGTGCAGAAGGCCGTGGAGGGTGTGCTCGACGAGATCGCACCGGCCATCATCGGCCTCGACGCTGTCGAACAGCGCACCGTCGACCAGGTCCTGCTGGATCTGGACGGCACCCCCGACAAGTCCCGCCTGGGCGCGAACGCCCTGCTGGGTGCGTCGCTGGCGGTGGCCCGCGCGGCGGCCGAATCGTCGGGGCTGGAACTGTTCCGCTACCTCGGCGGCCCGAACGCACACGTGCTGCCGGTGCCGATGATGAACATCCTCAACGGCGGCGCGCACGCCGACACCAGCGTGGACGTGCAGGAGTTCATGATCGCCCCGATCGGCGCGGCCACCTTCCGGGAGGCGCTGCGCTGGGGCGCGGAGGTCTACCACGCGCTCAAGGCCGAGCTGAAGAGCAAGGGCCTGGCCACCGGCCTCGGCGACGAGGGCGGTTTCGCCCCCGACCTGGCCGGCGGCACCCGTGAGGCGCTGGACCTGATCGCCGCCGCGATCGGCAAGGCCGGATACAAACTGGGCACCGACATCGCCCTCGCCCTGGATGTGGCGGCCACCGAGTTCTACACCGCCGGAACCGGGTACAAGTTCGAGGGCAGCGAGCGCACCGCCGCCCAGATGGCCGACTTCTACAACGACCTGCTGTCGGCCTACCCGCTGGTCTCCATCGAGGACCCGCTGTCGGAGGACGACTGGGACGGCTGGGTCGCGCTCACCGATCAGATCGGCGAGAAGGTGCAGCTGGTCGGCGACGACCTGTTCGTCACCAACCCGGAGCGACTGGAGGAGGGCATCGTCAAGGGTGCCGCCAACGCGCTGCTGGTGAAGGTCAACCAGATCGGCACCCTGACCGAAACCCTGGACGCGGTCGAGCTGGCCCACCGCAACGGCTACAAGACGATGATGAGCCACCGCTCCGGCGAGACCGAGGACACCACCATCGCCGACCTGGCGGTGGCGGTCGGCAGCGGCCAGATCAAGACCGGTGCGCCGGCCCGCAGCGAGCGGGTCGCCAAGTACAACCAGCTGCTGCGCATCGAGGACGCCCTGGGCGATTCGGCCCGCTACGCCGGGGACGTTGCGTTCCCGCGCTTCGCGTTCGAAGGCTAGTAACGTCGCAAGCCGTTGATACCGGCCGACTTTCGAGGTGTGAGATGACGGAGCGACGGGCGCGCGGTACCAGTCCGGCCGGACGGGGAGACCGCCGCTCGTCGCGGTCGGCCCGCTCGCGACCCGAACGGTCGACCGGTGGATCGGCCCCCGCCGCCCGCACCGCCGCCGGTAAGCGCGCGGCGCAACGCCGGGCCGGAAAGCCCGAATCCCGTGCGGGAAAGGGGAAATCGGGCCGCAGGTCCGACGCCGACAAGCACGAGCGCAAGATCCTCGGCCTGTCCACCGGCCGCGCGGTGATCCTGGCCGCCGTGTTGTGCGCGCTGGCGCTGACCCTCGCGGTGCCGATGCGCACCTACTTCAGCCAGCGTGCCGAATCGGCGCAGCTGGCCGAGCAGCGCAGCGAGCTGGAGAACGATCTGGCCCGGTTGCGCGATCGCCGGGCCCAGCAGCAGGATCCGGCCTACATCAAATCCGAGGCCCGCGACCGCCTGCGCCTGGTCATGCCCGGCGAAACCCCCTACATCGTGCAGGTGCCGGGCATCGAGCAGCCCGCGGTCCCGGCCCAGACCACCCAGGCGCGCCCGCCCGACCCCTGGTACACCGAGCTGTGGCGCAGCATGTCCAATCCGCAACCGACCCCCGCCGCGCCGGAGCCCACCACTCCGGCGCCGCCACCCCCACCCCCTGAAGGAGCACCCCGGTGACCGAGCCCGACATCCGCGGCCCCGACCATGACGGGCGGGACGCCGAGCCCAGCGCGGCCGATCTCGAGATCGTCGCCCGCCAACTGGGCCGCCCGCCGCGCGGTGTGCTCGCCATCGCCTACCGCACCCCCGACGGGCAACCCGGCGTGGTCAAGACCGCGCCGCGCCTGCCGGACGGCACCCCGTTCCCGACGCTGTACTACCTGACCGATCCCCGCCTCACCGCCGAGGCGAGCCGCCAGGAGGCGGCCGGATTGATGCGCGGCATGACCGAAAGGCTGGGCGGCGACGCCGAATTGGCCGCGGCCTACCGGGCCGCACACGAGAGCTATTTGGCCGAACGCGACGAAATCGAGTCGCTGGGTACCGATTTCAGCGGCGGCGGCATGCCGGATCGGGTGAAATGTCTGCATGTGCTGATGGCGCACGCCCTGGCCAAGGGTCCGGGAGTGAACCCGCTCGGCGACGAGGCGGTGGCCCTGGCCGCCGACAACGGACTACGCGGCACCGCAATACCCGCGGATTGGCCGAAATACGAGCAGTACCAGCCGCATTCGGCGGAAAGGGATAGCGATGAGTGACCGGGTGGCCGCGGTCGACTGCGGGACGAACTCGATTCGACTACTGATCGCCGAGGTCGGCCCCGACGCTCGACTATCCGATGTGCACCGGGAAATGCGGATCGTGCGGCTGGGCAAGGGCGTCGACGCCACCGGCGAACTGAACCCGGAGGCGATCGAGCGCACCCGCGCCGCCCTGCACGACTATGTGGATCTGATGCTCGACAAGGGTGTGAAGCGGGTGCGCATGGTGGCGACCTCGGCCACCCGCGACGCGCGCAATCGCGACGACTTCTTCTCGATGGCCGCCGCCGAACTGGCCCGCGTGGTGCCCGGCGCCCGGGCCGAGGTGATCACCGGCGACGAGGAGGCCCGGCTGTCGTTCGCCGGTGCGGTCGGCGAATTGTCCAGCGCCGAAGGGCCTTTCGTGGTGGTCGATCTGGGCGGCGGCTCCACCGAGGTGGTGCTGGGCGACAGCACCGGCGTGCAGGCCGCCTACTCCGCCGACATCGGCTGCGTCCGGATCACCGAGCGCTGTCTGCACGGCAACCCGCCCACTCCCGAAGAGGTTGCCTCGGCCCGCTTCTTCGCCTCCCAGCGGTTGGCGCAGGCGTTCGGCGTGGTGCCGGTGGAACGGGCCCGCACCTGGGTCGGGGTCGCCGGCACCATGACCACGATCGCGGCGGTCGCGCTGGATTTGCCCGAATACGATTCGGAGAAGGTGCATCTCACCCGGATGCGCCTGAACCAGGTGCGCGCGGTGTGCCATCGGCTGATCGGCATGAATCACGACGAGCGCGCGGCGCTGGGGCCGATGCATCCCGGCCGGGTCGACGTGATCGGCGGCGGCGCGGTGATCACCGAAGTGCTGGCCGATGAACTGGCCCGACGTGCAGGCATCTCCGAACTCATTGTGAGCGAACACGACATTCTCGACGGCATAGCCCTCTCGATCGCCTGAGGTCGATACGGCAGTGCATCCTGCCAAGCTGGCGTACCGGTAGATGAGCATGTTGAGAGCAAATTGCTCATACGTCCAACATTCTGACCGGAATTTACTTCGCCGACACACATAGCCCGCTACTCTGCTGGCCGCGGCAGCCGACAGCCGGATCGCGGGAACTCCCGCGACCGCAACCCCGGTTGCTGAAAAATTGCGTGACATGGAAAGGTCGAGCGCATGACGCAAGTGGCTCAGCCTGAGCAGCGGCAGCCCGAACGGACGGTGTTCGGGCATCCGATCGGCTTGGTGAATCTGTTCGGAGTCGAGCTGTGGGAACGGTTCTCGTTCTACGGCATGCTCACGATCCTGGGCTACTACTTGTACTACTCACTCGGCGAGGGCGGTCTGGGGCTCGAGAAGGCCACCGCCACCGGCATCGTCGGCGCGTACGGCGGCCTGGTGTATCTGTCCACCGTGCTGGGCGGTTGGGTCGCCGACCGGGTGCTGGGCATGGAGCGCACCGTGTTCTACGGCGGCGTGGTGGTCGTGGCCGGGCATCTCGCCTTGGCGGTACTCCCCGGGCTGGCCGGTGTAGGCGTGGGTCTGGTGCTGGTCGCGCTGGGCGCCGGCGCGCTGAAGGCCAATGCGTCCTCGCTGCTGGGCACCCTCTACGAGAAGGGTGACGCGCGGGCCGACGGCGGCTTCACGCTGTTCTACCTCGGCATCAACCTGGGCGCCTTCACCGGTCCGCTGGTGACCGGTGTGTTGCGGGACCATGCAGGCTTCCATTACGGATTCGGTGCGGCCGCCATCGGCATGACGTTGGGCCTGACCCAGTACGTGATCTTCCGGCGCAACCTGGGTGCGCATGGCCGCACCGTGCCGAATCCACTGCCGCGCAGCCAGGTCGGCAAGGTGCTGGGCGTGCTCGCCGCGGCGGTGATCGTGGTCGCGATCGCTCTGGCGACGAAGCTGATCACGCTGTCGAACCTGTCCTGGGTGACGACCGGCGTCATCGCGGTCGCCTCGGTCGTGTACTTCGCGGTGATCCTGATGCATCCGAAGGTGACCGCGACCGAACGCACCCGGGTGCGCGCGTTCATCCCGCTGTTCATCGCCAATGCCGTGTTCTGGTCGCTGTTCCAGCAGATGTTCACCGTGCTGGCGGTCTACTCGGACACGCGGATGAACTGGTCGATCTTCGGCTGGACAGCGCCCTCGAACTGGGTCGGCTCGATGGAGCCGGTCTGGATCATCACGCTCTCCTCGTTGTTCGCGATCATGTGGACCCGCCTGGGCAACAGGGCGCCCAGCACGCCGCGCAAATTCGCCTATGGCGTGATCGGAATGGGTGCCGCCTTCCTGTTGTTCGTACCGCTGGCCGGATTCGAGGGCCGCAGCGTGCCGGCATTGCTGGTGTTCTTCATCCTGTGTGGCTTCGCGGTCTCCGAACTGCTGCTGTCCCCGATCGGCCTGGCCGTGACGACCAAGCTTGCGCCCGAGGCGTTCCGGGCCCAGATGATGGCCCTGTACTTCTTCTCCATCGGCCTCGGCACCGCCATGTCCGGTGTGTTGTCCCGCTTCTACGACGCCGACCACGAGGTCGCCTACTTCGGCCTCACCGGCCTGGTCGCCATCGCGGTGGGCGTGATCGTCTACTTCTTCGCTCCCCGGGTAAGCCGTCTCATGGAGGGCGTCCACTGAGCAAACTCCGGGATAATTCCGAGACGCCCGTACAAATTCGGTAGGCTACCCGCACGCCCCCGTAGCCCAATTGGCAGAGGCAGCGGACTTAAAATCCGCCCAGTATCGGTTCGAGCCCGATCGGGGGCACCGAGAGTGCAGGCAGGTGGCGCGGATCCGTGCGTAGGACCGGGTGCCCCGGGTTCGGGGCACCCGGTCACTCGTGTGTCCGGGGTGGGCCCGCGTGTCGGAGCGAGTCGCGGGGGCCGACCCATCCCGATGCCGCGCAGCTCCGAAGAAGATGCGGTGTCACTCTCAGATGGAATTACCCGCGGGTTGCCGCGATCTCTTTACCTGTGGCACAGCAACTCTGGACTCCGACAGAAGGGTGTCTATGAAACTTTCCACGTTCGCGGCGGTCGTCGTGGCTTGTGCCGCGCTGACCGGTGCCGCTGCCACCGCCCACGCCCGGCCGGATCCGACGGCGTCGGTCGACAAGGCCGAGCTGACCGATTCGGGTCTCGAGGTCACGGTCAGCTACACCTGTGAGAGCGGTGAGATCGACACTCTGTCCGTCGTCGCCAGTCAGACCGCCGAAGGCGCCATGACACTCGGCGGTGATCAAGCGGACGCCGTGTGCGACGGGACG
Source organism: Nocardia transvalensis (assembly GCF_015477765.1). GTDB lineage: Bacteria > Actinomycetota > Actinomycetes > Mycobacteriales > Mycobacteriaceae > Nocardia > Nocardia transvalensis_A. The sequence goes on from NZ_JADLQQ010000006.1 coordinate 365,566, forward strand.
GACCAGACCAAGAAATTCACCATCACTCCGGCGGTGGGGGACCAATTCGAGTCCGGTGAGATCGAGGTGGTCTTCGAATTGATCGGGCCGAAGGCTGCGATTTTCGAAGAAACTGTCGAGGTGTAGGCATGCGAGAGGGAGGCACGACGATTAAGCGATCGACAGGGGCACTGCTGCTTGTCACGTCCCTGCTCACCATGGGTTGCATCGGTGCCGTGACGGCGGACGCCCAGCCGTCCGAGGAGTGCGGTACACAGGCCGAGGACTACTACGGTGCATGGGTGGGTCGGATGGGAAACCGGTCCGACATCCCCCGATGGAAGATCACGTTGTACCCGCCGCAAAAGGTTGATGGTGAAATGTACTCGTCCTACTACACCGACAAGACTTTCACCGGTGAGTTCGTTATCGATCCTGGCCAGCGAGACAAGGTTGCCGTGACGTTGAACTCGGAGAAGGCTCCGTTGCTCAACCGCACGGTCCGGTTCGAGCCTATTTGCCCGTCCGGCACCACCAGGCCGGACGCCCTCAGGTACCACTACAAATATGGTGGCCCGGTGGGTGGAGGAAAATCCGAGTGGGTCGACAACTTCGCCGACCTGAGGCCGGAGAGCTGATGTGAGAAGACCTCCGCCGAAAGGTGGGGGTCTTCTGTCACCGATCTTCGGTGTAGTCGGCGACCCAGTCGGTGGCGGCGGACTTGGCGCTGTCGAGGCAGGGGCTGGAGGCCTCGCGGAGGAACTGGTTGTCGCGGGTGGTGATCGTCCAGACGTAGGTTGTCTGGGTGGTTGCTAGGATTCGGGCGCGGACGGGGCCGAAGTCCTTGGTCAGTTGCTGCCGCTCCGGATCGCCGCCGAGAACCCAGCCGTCGCTTGCATCTTCGGGCGTGATCTGTCCGTCACTCATCGCGATCCTCGTTGCCGGGAGGCCGGACATCTTGTGATGGCGAGCGAGCTGTGCAGCCATGTATGTACTCTTCCATAAAGTTTCGAAGTGCGGAAGACGGTAATTGAAGTGAGACCTTCGGATACGCTTCCCGAGTGTTAGGGTCATAGAGTGCCGCGCCGTACCTACGATCAGTTCTGCGGTCTCGCTCTGGCGCTCGACATCGTCGGGGAGCGGTGGACCCTGCTGATCGTGCGCGAGCTGATGTCCGGGCCGAAGCGCTACTCCGATCTGGCCGCGGCGCTGGACGGCATCGGGACGAGCCTGCTTGCCAGCCGCGTCAAGCAACTGGAGTTCGACGGCATCATCGCGCGGCGTCACCTGCGCCCGCCGATCGCCTCGACGGTGTACGAACTGACCGCGGTGGGCCGGGAACTGGCGCGGGCGATGATCCCGCTCGCCCTCTGGGGTTCCAGGCACTACACCGAGGGCGGCCGCGCTCCCACGCAACGCTTCCGCGCCGAGTGGGCGCTGGTCTTCCTGGCTCAGCTCTTCGACCCGGATGCGTTGAGAGGCATTGACGCCTACTACGAATTCCACGCCGACGGCAGCGTCGCCCACCTCCACATCCACGACGGCCGAGCCGACGTCTACTCCGGCCCCGGTGACCACCCACCCGACGCCACCTTCACCTACGACTCCGGCACCCTGGCCGCCATCATCGCCGGCACTCTCTCCGTCCCCGATGCCCTGGCCCAACAACGCATCGAAGCCTCCGGCAACCCAGAAGCAATCGGCCAACTCCTCACCCCACTCCTCGCCGCCCTCGAAACCATCGCCCCCAAACCTTCGTCGAGCGAGCAACGTCGCGAGTAAATCGCGAGAGGCCAACAGCCTCAGTGCTCGCTCAGGAGTTCTCGGGTTTGGGCGAGGAGGGCGTATTGGTGGGGGAGGTCAGGGCCGGAGAGGTTGATGATGAAGGTGGTTGCGCCTGAATGGGCGTAGGCGGATAGGCGGTCGGCCAGTTTTTCGGGTGGGCCGCTGATCACTAGTCGGTTTGCTCTTTCCTCGGAGAGGCCGTCTTCGCCGGTCAGGGAGCGGAGGAAGCGGACTACGCGGTCGTGGCCTTGGCGCTCGCCTTCGGAAATGGTGGTCAGGGCGGCGAATACGGTGGTGCCGATTTGGGGTGTGGGGGTGCCTGCCTCTTTCGCCAGGGCCGACAAAGCGGCTGTGCGGGCGGCGAGTTCGTCGGGAGTGAGGAGCGAGGCCAGCCATCCGGCGCCGTGGTCGATGGCACGCCGCAACGCGCGGTCCGACATGCCGCCTATCCACAAAGGTGGGGCCGGGACGGGCGGGTCGAGCGTCAGTGTCGGCTTGCCGGGCACGGTTAGCAGCGGTGTCGATCGTCCTGCGAACAGGTCGGGCAACGCGCGCAGCATCGCATCGGTTCGGCGGCCGCGGGCGGTGTAGGGAACCCCGCCGGCGGGCCACTCGTCCGGATGGCCTCCGGCGCCGACGCCGAGCAGGACGCGGTCGCCGGACAGATACTGCAGGGAGGCAAGCTGTTTCGCCGCCCACGCCTGCTGCCGCAGGGCCAGCAGCATGACGCCGAAACCCAGGTGAATGCGCTCGGTGACCGCGGCGGCACCGGCGAGGGCGACAACGCTGTCCAGGAACGGTGTCTGCGCGCTCAGGTGGTCGCCGACCCACACCGTATCCAATCCGGCCTGTTCGGCATGCCGAGCCAAGGCGGGAATATCGCCGATGGTTCCGCCGTGGCCGACGAAGGTGGGAAGTGAGACACCGAGATTCAGCGGCATGGCAGTCCTTCCGTGCAACGTATGGTGAGGCTTACCTTGCCCGCTCAACCCGGGTTGAGTTCAACTGGTTCGGTGAGCGACCTGACATCGATCCGGCAAGTTGCCGACCACTTCGCGATCCCCGTGTCGACGCTGCACTACTGGGAGCGGTGCGGGTTCATCACACCCAGCCGACGGTCCGGACGCCGGTACTACGACCGCGACCAGATCTATCGCATAGCGCTGATTCGCCTGTGGCGGGCCACCGGGCAGATGTCCGTCGACGAGATCGCCGCCGTCCTGGATGCTCGCGCGGCCACCGGCGATTGGCGTGAGATCGTCACCTCTCGGATCGCCACGATCGAGGCCCGCATGGCCGAATTGGACGACGCCCGCACCTACCTGCGGCATCTGCTCGAATGCCCGCGACACGACGGACTCGAACAGTGCGAAGGCTTCCGCGCCGCGGTCACCCTCCCGTGAAGGGGTCGAGGAACAGGCGTTCACAAGGCGGACGCGGGAGCAGGTGCGGGGCGTCGGTGGGATCGATGATTATTTCGACTGCCCCGCAACGCGCGCCAAGACGTGGACACGCTCGAATACCTTTACGGACAACTGCATTCGTCCGCCCTCGATCGCAACGAGTCGCTGAGCCCGAACAGGCGGGTTGTGAGCCGGATAGGATGGTCAGGGTGTGCCCACACTTTTGCAAATCCACATACAGCGGGGCTAACGGGACCTGCGTCGAGGTCTCCCTTGGGCGCGATTCGGTGCTCATCCGAGACAGCAAGTACGCGGGGCCCGCGGATCAACAACCCATCGTCTCCATCGCCCCCACGGACTGGCAGTCCTTCCTCGACCTCGTCCTGAGCAGCGAGTCGGGCACCCTCCCCGGCGGCATCAAGCTGTCACTCCACCCCGGCGGCGGTGCGACCATCACTGCCGAGACCGCCGCTCTCGTCTACAGCGCGGCCGAATGGGACGCCTTCACCAAAGGCGTCGCAGACGGCCAATTCACCCGCCGCCCCTGATCCTTTCCGGATCTGGGCGGCGGGTTATGGCATAAGCCCTACCCGATCAGGAAGCCTGGTCCTGCTGGGCCAGGATGAAAGCGCCCTGGCCGTCGGCGTCCAAGCCGGTGTCGAGGATCTTGTCGTCCAGGAAGGCGGCCGCCCGCTCGTCCAGGAAGACGCGAGAGCCTTCGGCGTTGAGGACCTGGTCTTCTTCGGCCGGGGCCGGGGCGACCGCGAGCTGCAGGGCCTCGGCGTTATCGGCCGCGAAGATTCGCAAACCCGCGCCTTCCGGCGTGCCCTCCGCCGAGGTGAGAGTGCGAACGGCCTCGATGGCAGTAGGCGTGAGCATCAGCATTTGGTCTGGTTCCTTCCGCTGTCGTGGGCGTTCTCTCTGGAGTAGCCAGAAGTTGCTCGACGAAACAACATCTTCCGCATCGGCCCCATCTCCCCTGCTCGGAAGGTGTTTACGATCAGTTGACGGCCTGGGTGCGCAACGCGTCGAAGAACCACCACGCCGCCACGACCGCGACCGGGACACCGATGACGACATTGCCGACGACGGCGCCGATGGCACCTGCCGCGACGGCCGTGGTGAGGCATCCGCCCAGGAATCCGGGGACCGCGAGCACGCCGATGGTCGGGACGGCCGCCGCCGCACCCACCAGCGCGCCACCGGCGACACAGCCGACCACCGCCCCGACGGCCGTGCCGAGCAGTGTGCCCAGGGCGATTCCGAGCCCGGCCTGGGTGGAGAAGTTCATGACGGCCGTATTGAATTCGGGCGATTGCGGGTCGATAGCGATGTCCTGTGCGCGGACCGCCGGGCCCGGCGCGGGCACGGCATGGGCCGCGTCGGTGTCCGGGGTGAGGGTCACGGTCGACGCGTCGATCGCGGCGGCGATCGGGAAGACGGCGTTGTCGCGTCGATAGGTGAGCGGGAACGTCGCTGCCGGAGCTCCCGAGGGATCGCGCAGCTCGAGGCGCCCGTCGGTGGCCGCCAGGCTGCCCTTGTCGACGCTCAGCACCACGGACTTGTCGACCAGACGCAGCGAGTAGCCGATGGATTCGGGCGCCGGATCGGCGGTGGCTCGCCCGGCGGACCCGGCGACCGCCGCCACCGCGCACATCGAAACCACTGCGAACGTCAGAGTCTTCATCGACAGATCTACCTTCTTGCCAGAGGAGTAGCACCGAAGCGTGCCGTCGGTGAAGGTCGGGGACAGGGCCGAAGAAGTTCCCCGTGAGCACCCCGATCGTGACGTGTATCACGGTCTCAGCGTGGCAGCCGGGCCTCCACGTCGCGGGGGTCGAGTTCCCGGCGGCAGTGGGCGCAGACGACGACGGCGTGGGTGTCGTGGTCGCAGGGCATGTGGTGCAGGCGGACCGGCTCGCCCAGGGCGGGGCGGTGCACGTCGGCCCAGTGCAGCAGCGCCAGGATCGCGCCGTACAGGTCTCGGCCGGCGGGGGTCAGCACGTACTCGTACCAGTCGGGATCGGTGCGATATCTGCGGCGTTGCAGCAGGCCGAGGGTGACGAGTTCGTCGAGGCGGGCCGCCAGGACCTTTCTGGTAATGCCGAGGTTGCGCGCCATCTCACCGAATCTGCGCACGCCGTAAAAGCTTTCGCGCAGGATGAGCAGGCTCCAGCGTTTGCCGATCACCTCGGCGGCGCTTTCTATACCGTCCGTGCGCTGGTGGGGGCCCGGGGATTTCGACTGGTTACTCACGGGAACCTAGTTTCTCGTTCCGAAGTGGTTTCGTTGCCATACTAGTTTCTTCGGGTTACTACTGGACATGTTCAGGTCTACTCGGTAGGAAACGGAGGGCTGTCATGCCCGATCCCCGTCACACAGAATCCCCATTCGAATTCCTGCGCTACGAGGAACGCGGGCCGGTTGCGCGAATCACCTTGAACCGTCCGGAAGTTCGCAATGCGCTCTCGATCGCGTTGAGCGCGGAGCTGGCCGAGGCGATCGCGCTGGTGCAGGAATCGACAGCGGTCAAGGTGCTGGTGATCTCCGGAGCAGGTGAAACCTTCTGTGCGGGAGACGATCTCGTGGAATTCGCGGCCGGGCTCGACGCCGGTACGGATCTCAACGAGGTGCTGCGTACGGTCCGGCGCTATCAGGCGACGGCCAATGCGCTGGAGGAATTGGACAAGATCACCATCGCCGCCGTCGACGGTTATGCGGTGGGTGGCGGGCTGGAGATCACGATGGCCTGCGATTTCGTGGTCGCCACCGAGCGGGCCCGCTGGGGGATGCCGGAGATCGATGTCGGGATCACGCCCGGATGGGGCGGCACCACCCGGATGTCGCGACTGATCGGCAGGCGGCTGACCAAAGAGGTGAACATGCTCGGTGCGCTGCACCCGGCCGCCCGCGCCCGCGAACTCGGGCTGTGGAACCGCGTCGTCGCCGACGATCGACTGACCGCCGAGGTGGATGCCCTGGTGGAGGTGCTGCTGTCGAAGAATCAGCAGATGCTGCGGCAGCTCAAATTCATCATCAATCGCGGGGTGGAAACCGACCTGTACAGCGCGCAGGGTTTCGAGGCCCTGTCGGTGGGGATCACCTCGGCCGTCAACGGCAACTGGCGAGCGGCCGACTCCGACGAAGGGGCGGGTCTGCGCAATTTCGCTGCCAAGGGCGAACTGTGGAATCGACGTCGCGGCCTGGCCAGAGATTTCTGGGTCGAGCGCGCATCTCCGCTGACGCCACACTGAAAAACCCGCGCCGCCGATTCAGTGAGCCGTCAGAGCGAGTGTTGACCATTGCGCAACCATGGCCGGGAATTACGAGCAACTGCTGGCGACGCCCGCGACAGATCCGGTCGCCGAGTCCGAGCGGTCGGCGGCGCTCGCGGCGGACGGAGCGGGTTTTCCCCAGCTGCGCAGCGACATTCGCGACGCCGGGCTGCTGGGTTCGCGTCGCGGGTACTACCTCGCCAAGGTCGTCGCCACGATTGCGATGCTGGTGGCCTGCTGGACGGTGTTCGTCGTCGTCGGGTCCTCGTGGTGGCAACTGCCGGTGGCGCTGTGGCTGTCGTTCTGCTTCGTGCAGATCGGGCTGATGGGCCACGATATCGGTCACCACCAGGTCAGCCGGGATCGGCGGACCATCGATGTGCTCGGCTATCTGCACTGGAATCTGTTGCTGGGGGCCAGTTTCGACTGGTGGGTCAACCACCACAACCGCCATCACAGCAACCCCAATCACCTGCTCGCCGATCCGGATATCGTGCGCCGCAAGGCGATCTTCGCCGTCGAACAGGCGGGGCAGCCGATGAGTGCGGTGCGGCGGGTGATCGTCCGGTTCCAGGACAAGGTCTTCTTCCCCATGGCGGCGTTGGAGTCGCTGGGACTGCGGGTATTGAGTATCAGCGCCATCGCGCGAGGTGCGGTGCGGCGCCCGTGGATCGAAGGCACGCTGCTGGGCACGCATCTGGTGTGCTATTTCACCGCGGTGTTCTGGGTGCTGGAGCCGGGGAAAGCGTTGGCGTTCATCGGGATACACCACGTCGCGACCGGGCTGTACAGCGGTTCGATCTTTGCGCCCAATCACAAGGGCATGCCCGTGCGGTCGGACGGGGAGTCGCTGGACTGGATGACCAGGCAGGTGGTGACCGCTCGCAACATCCGCGGCAACCGGATCGTCGACTATGTGTACGGCGGTCTGAACTATCAGATCGAGCACCATCTGTTTCCGTCCATGCCGCAGCCGAATCTGCGCCGGGCGCGGCCGATTGTCATGACCCACTGCCGGACCGCGGGACTCGGCTATCACGAAACGTCGGTGGCGGCGGCCTATGCGGAGATCCTCCGGCATCTGCGGCGGGTCAGCCTGCAGGTCCGCGGCCGCTGACCCTGCTCACGGCACCTCCTCGCTGGCGCTCGTCGGCACCGTGCGCAAAGCGCGCTGTGTCCATGGTTCCCTCGCAAGCTCGCTCACACCAGTGCACGCGCCGCGCCGGATTCGTCGTCGAGACCGTAGCGGCTGTGCCAGCGGCGCAGTGGGCGCGGCGCCCACCAGTTCCAGGAACCCAGCAGCCGCATGAACGCGGGTACCAGCAGGATGCGGATGAGGAAGGCATCCAGCAGCACCGTCACCGCGAGGCCTACGCCCAAGCCGCGCATGAACGAAACCTGGGCTGTCGTAATGGAAACGAACACGATCGCCATGACGGTGGCCGCGGCGGTGACGATCCGCCCCGTGCGGGCCAGGCCGAGGGCGACGGCACGCTGATTGTCGGCGGCCGTGCGGCCGGAGGCCAGCCACTCCTCGCGCATCCGGGACAGGACGAAGATTTCGTAATCCATCGACAGGCCATAGGCAATGCACACCAGCAGCGGCGGCATGGTGGCATTGATGTGGCCGGTGGCCACGGTCCCCAGGCCGCCGAGGTGCCCGTCCTGGAAGATCCACACCATGGCGCCGAGGGCGGCGGTCAGGGACAGGAAGTTCATGATCAGGGCCTTCACCGGGAGCAGGACGCTGCCGGTGAGCAGGAACATGAGCACGCAGGTTGCCACGACGATGAGCGCGATGATCAATGGCACCCGATCGGTGATGCCGCGGACATTGTCCAGATCGCGTTGCGCCAGGCCGCCGACGAGGGTGTCGGCCGGTGCGGGCACGGATTTCAGCTGCGTCAGTTGCTGTTTCGCCGCCTCGGAGTACGGATCGAGGGTGGTGCCGACGGTGAGGTAGGCGGCGTCACCCTGGCGGGCGGAGTCGGCGGTGACCGTTCCGGCACGAATTCCTTTGGCGTAGAGGCCGTCCGGGGCGGCGACTCCGGTCACGTTCTCCACGCGCGAGAGCTGTGCGGCGTAGGCGCTCACCGCCTCGTCCGACGCGGTCACCGACGGCATGACGATATGCACCGCCCCCTGACTGTCCTGCTGGGGGAACTGGGTGCGCAGAATGTCGCCGGTCTGGCGGGACGTGGCGGAGGCCGGGAGGTTCCGGTCGTCGGGATAGCCCAGTTTCACCCCGAGGAACGGCAGGCCGACGATGACGAACAGGGTGGTCAGGACGAGGACGGTAGCCATCGCATGACGCATGGCGAAGGTGGCGGCGCGATACCAGACAGTGTCCTGAGGGTTTCGGACTATAGCGCTCCGGAAGGGAAGGCGGGCACGGGTTTCGACGCGGTCGCCGAGCAGGGCGATGAGTGCGGGCGCGACGACCAGCGCACCGACGAGACTGAATGCCACGCTGGCGATTCCCGCATAGGCCAGCGACCGCAGGAAGTACATCGGCAGGACGAGCATGGTCGCCACGACACACGCCAAGGTGAGTGCCGAGTAGATGATCGTCCGCCCGGCGGTGTTCAGGGTGCGCGCCAAGGCGCGCTCGCAGGGTTCGCCCGCCGCCCGCTCCTCCCGATATCGGCTCAGGATGAACAGCGTGTAGTCGACGGCCAGCGCCAGGCACAGCGCGGTCGCCAGATTCACCGCGAAGACCGCGACATCGGTGAACGAGAACAGGATTCGCAGCGCGGCCGCGGTGCCGACCACGGAGAACGCCGCCACGGCCAGCGGCACCAGGGCCGCGACGAAGCTGCCGAATATCCAGATCAGGGCCAGGAAGGTGAACGGTGTCGCGATGAGTTCGAGCTTGATCAGATCGATCTGCGACTGGCGGTTGATCTCGTACTGCGCCATGGTCTGACCGCCCGCCGTCACTGTGACACCGCCGGCGCTGCCGAGCAGCGGCTCGGCGATCTCGTGCGCCCGCAACGGCGCCTCGCGATCGTCACCGGCGATCCGCGTCGCGATCAGGCCGGTGCGGCGGTCCTGCCCCACCAACGTGGCGGCCAAGCCCGGCGGCGCGGTCCAGTACGAGAGGACCTGCTGCGCATAGGGAGAGCCTTGCAACTCCTCGACGATTTCCAGGCCACGCGCACGAGCCTGCGCACTGTCGACACCCGCGTCCGAGGTCACGGTGAACACGAGAGACGACCCCCCGGCCCCGAAGGTATCGGTGAGAACCTGTGCGGCCCTCGCCGATTCCGACCCCGGCACGTCGTACCCGCCCGCGGGCAACTGCGTACTCACCGGCAGCCCGTACACCCCTGCGGCGGCAACGAATATCAGTACCCATGCGACGACGCGGCACGGCGCACGATGAACGAACTCGGCAATACGCGCCGACGTCACGCGCACCTCCGGGATTTCGAGGGGGCGATGAGGCGGTGGCGCAAGGGTGTGAGGCGGCCGGTGCCGGTGATGATGCGGGCGATGGCACGGGCGTCGGTGGCCAGGTCCGGGAGTTGGCCCGAGGGGACCCGGTAGCCGAGGAAGTACAGCCCGGGGGCGTGGCCGAGGGTGCGGCCGCCGTGGACCAAAGGGCGGCCGCCCACCTCGGCGAGGACACCCAGGTGGCCGACGAGCCGGGCGAGGTCCGGTCGTTGGCCGGTGGCGGCTATCACGGTGTCGGGCCCGATGGCGGTGCCGTCGCCGAGCAGGACGTCCGGGCCGTCGAAACCGGTGACCGCCGTGACGATTTCGACGGCACCCGCGCTGACCGCGGAGACCAGGCCGCGGTCGATCGTTCCCGCGGTGTGGCCGCTGCGGGCCAGTGCCGTCGCGATGCCGTGCCGGGGCGGGGCCAGCCCCAGACCCGACAGATCGCCCCACTGCAGGCGGTGGACCAGCAGGCTGGCTCGGTCGACGAGGGCATCCGGCACCGGCCAGTGTTTGACGGCCTGGCTCAGCAGCGACGTCAGCGGGCTGAGCCGAAACAGCAACGGCGGGTTGCGGATCGCCATCCGAACCCGGGCCGCCCCGGAGCGGGCCAACTCGGTGGCGATATCGATCCCCGTCGGTCCGCAGCCGACGACCAGTACGTCGCGACCCCGGTACGGCTGCGGCCCACGATAATCCCGGGCATGCAGCAGTCGGCCCGTGAAGCCACCCGCCCCGGGCCATCCCGGGAGATGCGGGCGGCGGTGTAATCCGGTCGCCACGACCACGTGCGTCGTCTCGATGTCACCGGCGTCGGTCCGTACGGTCCACCACGGACCGGTGCGGTCGATCCGCTCGACCCGGGTGCCGTAACGGATGTCCGGGTCGAGTGCCCGCACATACCTGCGGCCGTAGTCGAGAAAGTCGTCACGGCTGGGCCACGGCCCGCAGCCGGACGGAAGCCGCATGCCCGGGAGCGAACTCAACGGCCGCCAGGAGTTCATTCGCAACGACGGGTAATAGCCGTGCCAGGTGGAGAAGGGCCGATCGGCGCATTCCACGAGCAGCGGCCGCACGCCTGCCTCGGTCAGTGTCCAGGCAGCCGACAGCCCGGCGGGGCCCGCGCCGATGATGACGGGGCGTCGGAGGTCGGTCGACGACATCGGGTCATGACATCGAACGGATCTGAAATTCCGCTGACAGCAGCGCCGTTGCTCGCGTGTAGCTGATGCTCGAAAAAGAGGCCTTCAGCAACCTCTTTTATTCGGAAGTTCCCTAATATCAACCGTCCTATCTAAATTCGTGTCGTGTACTCCGGGAGAATTGACTTTCGGGTGCTAGGGTCTAGCGCAACCTCGAACCATCGAAACCTCCATGCACTCTGCGAAGGAAGGTCGAATGTTCTCATTACGGAGCCGGCGTTCGCGGCACGGACTTGCCGTAACCGCCGTAGCCGTCGTCCAAGTGGCACTGTCCGCCGTTGCCAGTGCGGACCCGTCGTGTCCATGTGCGCCGCCGACGACACCGGTATCCGACAACCCGGATATGTACACCGGCCCGATCGATCCATTGTTGCCATTCCCGGTGCCGCCGACGGCGCCGGAGTTCGACCCGTTCTACAGGCCGGCGCCGGAGCGGTTCGTCGATCTGAAGCCGGGGCAGATCATCGCTGCCCGTAAGGTGAATCTGGCGGCCTGGGGAGTGGGCGGACCCATGGACGTCAACGCGTGGCAGCTGTCTTTCCGTTCGACCAATAGCCGCGACGAGCCGATCGCCGCGGTGACTACGGTCGTGCGGCCGCATCAGGGCCCCACTCCGCGGAAATTGTTCTCGTTCCAGGTGCCGGAGGACTCCATCGCCCACCATTGCGCACCGTCGTACAACTTCCAGCTGGCATCGGTTCCGTCCAACTACATGGGCCAGATCGAACCGTTCGCCGAATTCATTCAGCCCTTCCAGCAGGCGCTTCGGCAGGGCTGGGATGTGAACATCCCGGATCACCAGGGCCCCAACTCGGCATTCGCCGCAGGCCCCTTGGGTGGGCACATCACGCTCGACAGCATCCGCGCGGCCGAGAACTTCTACCCGTTGGATCTCGACGGGCGGCGCACCCCGGTGACCATGCAGGGGCATCTCGGTGGGGCCGTTCCCACCCAGTGGGCGGCGGAGCAGCACAGCTCGTATGCGCCGGATCTCAATATTCAGGGCGCCGCCGTCGGTAGTCCGGTGGTCGATGTCGGTGCGCTGGTCGTGCACAACGACAATGGACTCGCGTCCCCGAACATGTTCGACGGCCTGATCGGCCTGTCTCGCGAATATCCCGAGCTGGATCGCTATCTCAACGAGCATATGGACGGGTACGGACAGGTGATGCGGAGCCTTCACAGCACCTGGTGCATGGGGTGGTCGAATACCATCTTCCCCGTACAGAGCGTGTTGGGATCACTCCCGCCGGGCGCATTGGACGATCCGGTGGTCAAATCGGTGATCGACCAGAACCGCATGGGAGGCACGATGCCCGACATGCCGATGTACTACTACCAGCCGTACTTCGACTGGGTCGTTCCCACCGCGATGGTGGACGGCATGGTGAACAACTACTGCGAAAACAATCCCGACGCGAGCATCCACTATGTCCGGGACCACGCCAGTGAGGCGATCACCATTCCGTATATGGCCCAACCGTCGGTGGATCGCTGGATAACGGAAAGAATGGACGGGATACCCGCACCGACCGGCTGCCAGATCAAGGATGTCGCCACCATGGCATCGCCGAACGATGCGAACGGTGATCAGGCCGCCATCGGCGAACAGCCGGAAGGCATCAAGGAGCAGGACGGCAACTAGCTAGACGAACGAAACGGTCCGGCCGGGTTCGCCCGGCCGGACCGTTTCGTTGTGTGACGGGTCAGCTTACGAGCGCGGCGCGCAGCCTATCACTGGGCTGGATACCCAATTCCGCATCGAGAATGTTGCGCAGATTCCGGAATGCCTCGACCGCCTCGGCGCGGCGGCCGGAGCGCTTCAACGCGATGAGCAACAGCTCCCACAAACGCTCGTTGAACGGATCGGCGGCAATGAAGGTCTTGGAGTGGACGATCACCTTCTGATAGCGCTCCACGGCGATCCAGGAATCGAGCAGCGCCTCCCGCGCGACGGCGCGCAGCTGATGCAGCTGATCGGCGCGGGCGGCCACCAGGGGGCCGTCGGAGATGTCGGCCAGCGCATCCCCGCGCCACATCCCGAGCGCATCCTCGAGCATGGCCGCCACCACCGAGCGCGCCGAGGTGCCCAGCGCCAGCGCGTGGTCGACCTGTTCGGTGAATCGGAAGGCATCGATACAGCCGCGCTCCAGATTCAGGCGATAGTTCGATGCCGAGGATTCCAGCAGATCCGCGGGGAGCCGATTGGCGCCGAGCCACTTTCGCAATCTTGCGATATGCGCGTGCAGAGCATTGACCGCATCGGCGGTTTCGGTCAACCGCAGTTCTTCGATGAGTTCGTCGCGGCGCAGCCACTCACCCGGCCGAATCGCAAGAATTGCCACGATACTGCGCAACTTCCGGCCCGACAGGGGGACCTCGACGCCGTCCAGCACGATCCGCACCGGACCGAGAACGGAAATATCGGTTGTCGCCATACGTCGCCCACCATCCAGAACATGCCGCGCAGGGATTCGACGGAAAATGTCGAGTGGAGCCGCCTTCGGTTGCGAATGCTAGCACCACTGGTTTTCCGTGGCCCGCAACGACGGCGCGTGTGTGAGCAGGAAGGAACGCCGCTTCGGTGTTCGGGTGGCCCACCAATAGCTGGTTCCGGTTCCGGGCCAGCATTGGCGATTGTGTCCGGTGTGGTCGAGGAACCAGCTGTCACAGCCGCCGGAATTCCATACCGAACGGGACAGTCGCGCGTGCAACCGGTCGTTGAAGGCCCGCTCGACCTCGGGCCGGACCTCGATGCGGGTGGCCCGGTACTTCCGCATCAGGCGCAGGCATTTGGCGATGTAGCGGACCTGGGCCTCGATGACGAACAGGATGGACTGGGCGCCGCCGCCCGAGTTCGGTCCCATCACCATGAACAGGTTCGGGAAGCCCGCGACGCTCATGCCCAGGTAGGCCCGCATTCCGTCGCGCCATGCCTGCTGGATGGTCAGCCCGTCGCGTCCGGCGATATCTTCTCGGGCGCAGCGGTTGTCGGTGTCGAATCCGGTCGCCAGGACGATCACGTCGGCGTCGTGCAGGATGCCATCGGCGGTGCGGATGCCCCGCGGATCGAATTCGGCGATCGGCGAGGTGATCAGGTCGACGTCGGGCCGGGTCAGCGCGGGGTAGTAGTCGCTGGTCAGCAGGATGCGTTTGCAGCCGATCGTGTAGTCGGGCACGAGTTTCGCGGCCAGTTCCGGATCCGGCACCTGCTTGCGCAGATGACGCAGTGCGGCCCACTGCAGGATCGACAGCAGGCGCGGATTCATGAATCCCGCCACCGGGACCTCGTGCGTCCAGTACGCGACGTTGCGGTACACCCGCCGCAGTCCGGGTACGGCCGACAGCAGCGCCCGCTCCCGGTCGCCGATCGCACGGTTCATCTTCGGCAGCACCCAGTGCGGGGTGCGCTGGAAGACCGTCACGTGGGCGGCGCGGCCCGCGATGGCCGGAACGAGCTGTACCGCACTGGCTCCCGTGCCGATGACCGCGACGCGTTTCCCCGTGACATCGATCGAGGGATCCCAGCGGGCGGTGTGCACCACCGGACCGGTGAACCGCTCCCGGCCCGGGAAGTCGGGAATGTAGGGCCGGTGCAGCGCGCCGTGGCAGACGACGACCACGCGCGGGCGGTAGACCTCGCCCGCCCGCGTGCGCACCGTCCACCGATCCGCCGCGTCGTCGAAGTGATAGGACACCACCTCGGAATCGAATCGGAGATGAGCGCCGAGTGCGAAGTCCTTCACCACCCGGCGGATGTAGTCGAGAATCTCCGGCTGCTCGGCGTAGAGCCGGCTCCAGCCGGAATAGGGGGCGAAGGAATAGGAATACATCATCGACAGGACGTCGCACGAGCAACCGGGATAGGTGTTGACCCGCCAGGTGCCCCCGACCTCGCTCGCCTTCTCCAGCACCACGAAATCGGTGATGCCCGCATTGCGCAGCGTGGCTGCCATGCCCAGCCCTGCCATTCCCGCGCCGACGATCAGCACCTCGGGATCCGTCTCCGTCATCGGGCACCTCGTTCCGTAGTCGTTGTCAGGCAGGCGGGCGGGGGATCGGGTACCAGCACCCGGACCGCCCGGGGGACGACGCGTATCGCGTATCCGGTGTGGGTGTGTGGCATGAGTTCGCCGTCGTGTTCGATGAGCAGGTTGTGGCCGTCGCGGCGTTCCAGGCGGATCCGGCGGCCGCGGGCGTAGTGGACGCCCTCGAGCTCGTCGATGGCGGCGGTCAAGGCCACGCGGGACAGCTCGGCCAGGTCCGCGGCGGCGGTGACCACGCAGACATCGATCAGCCCGTCGTCGAGGAGCGAATGCGGCAGCAGCTGGAAATCGCCGCCGCGGTGTCGCATTCCGCCGACGTCGGCGACCAGGATGTCGCCCTCGATGGTCACCCGGTCGTCGACGATCACCCGGCCCGGATACGGCTCGTAGGTGGCCGCGGCCGCCGCCGTCGCGCGCAGCAGGAGGTCTCGGCCGCTGCCGTCCAGGTCCCGGGCCGCGACGAGCGCGGCGGGCAGCAGACCCGTCGCACAGCCCAGCAGTGCGAGAGCGTCGAACTCCTCGATCAGCGCGAGATCGATGGTGCGAGTGGACGCCCGGCCACTCACCAAGGCGCACTGCACGACCTCGGACCAGGATCGGTGATCCCACAGGCCGCGGAAGCTGGAGTTACCGGTGCCGCCGGGGGTGAGGAGCAGGGCCGGGGAGGTGCCGGTGTGGGCGTGGACGGCGTGCAGGGCCGCGGCCACCTGCCCGGCCGTCCCGTCCCCGCCGACGGCCACGACCACCTCCGGCATCTCGCGGACGAGTTGCTCGAGCACGAGCCGCTCCGCATCGCCCGCACGTTCGGTGACGACGGTGCGCAGCGCGACACGGTCGATCTCGTCCAGTGCGCCCACCATCGCGCCCGGATCGCCACCGGCCGTGGGGTTCACCACGGCCAGGACCGGAACCCGCGCTCGTGCAGGGGTTCTCGTGATGGTCGCGGAGACGGCGGCCTCGCTCACAGCGCGTTCGTCACCCGCAGCAGACTCCACAGGGCACCGGGCGACAGCCGCCCGTCGATGGCGAGATATTCCGGAAATACCAGTGTCGGTTGCCATTTCATCTTGTATTCCAGTTGGGTGCGGGAGGGATAGAGGCGCTCGCCGTGGTCGGCGAGCAGCCGGACGACCCGTGCGGTGGCCCGGCTCGCGGTGGGCAACTCCACGGCGCTGTCCAAACCGGTGAACGGCGTGAACCCGAAGTGCAGCCAGTCGGTATCGCCGCGGCTCAGCCGGCGCATGGCCGTGAGGTTGATCGCCTCCATGACGCCGGGTGCGGCGTCGGGTACCCGGCGGCTCAGATCGTGCAGCCACCCGCGATAGGCGCCGAATACGGGGCTGTAGGAGATGTATCCGACCGGCCTGCCCGCCACGGTGCCGAGGAAGAGTTTGCGCAAATGCTGTGCGGGCCCGCCGATCTCGCCGACCAGGAAGCGCAGCGGGCGGGCCTGCCGCCCTTTCGAGCGCAGCCAGCACCGGTCGATCTCGGCGAGCGTGGCGCGGTGGCCGTCCGGATCGGTCTCCTCGATCACCAGCCCCGCCCGCCGCGCCCGGGAGATCTTGTTGCGCAGCCGGACGAAGCGGCGCCCGGCCAACTCCACCTGGTCCAGGGCCACCGCATACGAGGCACCGATCTGATTGACCGGCAGGCCCAGGTCGGCGTACAGCTCGGCGTCGGCACGCTGAAGCTGCACGGCCACAACCCGTTTCCGCCGATCCGCGGCATGGTCGAGAAAGCGCCGCAGCAGTTCCGCCCGCCGGTTGCGCGGCGCGAAGGGCCCGCCGAACTGGATGAGGAACCGGCCCCAGGGGCGGTAGCAGATGAAGCCGGTCAGGCCGGGGACGGTGAAGACGGCGTTGTCCTGGTTCAGCGCCAGGAAGGCGCTGGGGTTGTCGGCATACCGCTGGAGAATTTCGACGCGCGTGTTCTCCCGGATCGGCGTAATGTCCGAGGAGAACACTTCTGAGCGGCCCTTTCTTCGAGTGTTGCGCGACCCGGCAGAGGGTTCCGGACGGCCCTGACGGTCCGCTGACCGCATGCGAACGGTGCGTCAGCAATAGATCAGCAACATTTCAGTGCGGCGCGGCAGAGTGGCCCCGGATGGTGTCGGCCTGAAGAGAAGGTGGGTGAGGACCGCAGCCGATGACGACGGCGCAGGACACACAGACGCTCACGTACGGAAGCTATGTGGGCGGCAAGGACATCGACAGCGGCACCTGGGTGCACGTGTTGTCGGCGCGCGCGCTCTTCGAGGATTCGTTCACGAGTCTGCGGCTCAAACGCGATCTGGACCGCGGCGCCGTGGCGCTGTCGTCCGTCGAACCCGGCACGGTGGTCGGCCGGGTCGCCGTCGCCGACGACACGATCGCCTCGCGGGCGCTGTCGGCAGCCGCCGAGGCCGCCGCCGTCTGGCGTGGCGCACCCCTCGACGACCGCCTCGAATTCCTGGCGCGGGCGCGGGAACGACTGCTGGACAATGCCGATGCCGTCATCTGGATGCTCACCGTGGAGGGCCATCCGCTGGAATTGGCGCGCTGGGAGTTCGGTGGCTTCGTCGAGCTGTGCGAGAAGCCGTCGCGAGACTTCTTGCGCGCGCAGCTCTACAGCGAGCATCGCACCGACGACGGCCGCCTGCGCATCGTGCGCCGCAGGCCCGACGGGGTGGTCTGTGTCAATCCACCGGCCAATGCGCCGATGTCCAGCGCCCTGCTGGCGGTGACCGCCGTGGTCGCGGGCAATGCGATCGTGGTGCGTGCGCCCCGCGCCGCACCGCTCGGGGTGAGCTTTGCGCTGCGCGAGATCGTGGCGCCCACGCTGGACGAACTGGGGGCCCCGCCGGGCACGGTCAATGTGGTCTGCGGCGACCCGGAACGGTTGATGCGGCTGTGGCTGCACAGCCCGCAGGTGCACGACATCATGCACTTCGGCAGCGTGCAATCGGGCATGTCGCTGGAAAAGCGGTGCGTCGCAGCGGGTAAGAAACCCATCCTCGAACTAGCTGGCAACGATGTCGTGATCGTCTGGGCCGACGCCGATCTCGACGGTGCCGCCCGCGCGGTGGCCGAGAGCTTCTACGGCTCCGGCCAGCTGTGCATGATTCCCAATCAGGTCCTGGTCCATCCGGCCGTGGCCGACGAGTTCATCGCGCGCGTCACCGCCCACGCCCAGGCCCTGCGGCCCGGCTATCCGGACGAGGACGGTGTCGTGCTGACGCCGGTCCTGCATCACGACAGGTTCCGGGCCGCGCTGGCCGATGCGGTCGCCAAGGGTGCGACCGTGGTCACCGGCGGCGCCAGCATGCATCTCGACGGGTCGCCCGGTGAGACCGGTTTCTTCTTGCAGCCCACGGTGATTCGGGTCGACGGCCTGGCGACGGCGCGGCGGTTGGATGCCGTGCGCGAAGAGACCTTCTTCCCGCTCATCCCTGTCATCGTGCCCGACCATCGCGACGACGCCCGATTGCTGGCGGAGTTCATCGACTTCGTGGAGTCCAACAGCTACGGGTTGCGGAACTCGCTGTGGGCACGCGACAGCCGAATCGTCGACACCTACCTGGCGAGGGTGACCAACGGCGGGCTGATCAAGATCAACGAGTCGCATATCGCCTTCGCCGCACCGCTGCCCTCGCACGGCGGGACCGGAGTCACCGGCGGTGTCTTCGGCGAGGCCAACTATCCGCCGCTGCGGACCTCCCACCTGCAAGGCGTGGCGATGTCCCTGGCCGACCAGCCCTACCGTTACCGATAGGACCCGCGTGCGCACCCTCGACGACGCCCGAACCCTGTGCGAAAAGCACGTGCCCGGACTGTATTCCGCGCTGGCGAGCGAACCGCTGCTCGAGCTGGAACGCCCCGGAAATCCCGGGCTGGATCTGTTCCGCAAGTTCGGCGGGCCCGCGCTGGTGATCCCGCGCGCCTACGGCGGACTCGGCGTCGATCCCCGGGAGGCGGCGGCTGTGGTGCGGGCGATCGGCTCGGTCGCGCCCTCGCTCGCCGTGGCCACCGCCATGCACCACTTCTCGGTCGCCACCCTGTTCACCCTCGCCGACAGCCTGCGCTCCGGCGGCACCGAATGGGCCATCCTCGAGGGCATCGCCGACCAGAGTCTGCTCGTCTCCTCGGGATTCGCCGAGGGGCGGCCGGGACAGGGCATCCTGTCTCCGACGATGACCGCCACACCGCACGAACGCGGATTCCTGGTGACGGGGTCGAAACGGCCGTGCAGCATGGCCGCCTCGATGGATCTGCTGTCCGCGAGTGCGGCGGTGCCCACCCCGGACGGGGGCAGCGAGCTGCGGGTGCTCCTGATCCCGGCCACGTCACCCGGGATTTCGGTACATCCGTTCTGGGACACCGCGATCCTGGCCGGTGCGGAGAGCGACGAGGTCCGCCTGGAGGAGGTGTTCGTCGACGAGCGCCTGGCCATTCCGGCCACCGTCGACGAGGCCGGGGCCGTGGACGAACTGCAGACCGTCGGATTCATCTGGTTCGAATTGGTGATCTGCGCCTGCTATCTGGGCATGGTCGGTGCTCTGGTGGAGCGGGTCTTCACCGCGCGCCGCGCGAGCGTCGAGACCCGGGCCTGGCTCGGGGTGCGGCTGGAAACGGCGGCGCTGCTGCTGGATTCGGTGGCGCGGCTGCTGATCGACGGCCGGGCCGACAATGCCGCCCTCGCCACGGCGATGATCGCCCGCTACGGCATCCAGGACGCCATCGACGACATCGCCACCCGCTCCGTCGAGGCCCTGGGCGGCATCGCCTTCATCACCGACCCGGAGGTCGCCTATCTCGCCACCGCCGGCCGCTGTCTCGGTTTCCATCCGCCCGCGCGGTCGGCCTGCGCCGACGGGCTGGTGGAGAGCCTGTCCGGCGGCACCTTCCGCATCGACCGAAAGTGACCAGGATGACGGTAGAGCAGAACGCGGCCGCCACCGACTGGGTGGCCCAGGCGTATCGCGACAACCTCAGCACGGGGCGGGCGCGCATCGCCGAACTGCTGGGCGGACAGGTGGAGATCGAATCCCAGGGCGCCTGGGTGACCACCAGCGACGGCGAAAGGCACCTCAACGCAGGCGGTTACGGTGTTTTCATCGCGGGAGCGCGCCACCCGGTCGTCGTGCGCGAGGTGGAACGGCAACTGCAGGTGCATCCCATCGGCACCCGGATGTTCCTGGAGCCCACCGCCGCCCGGGCCGCGCAGATGCTGGCCTCGGTGACGCCCGCGGGCCTGCAGCGGATCCATTTCTGCGGATCCGGCGCCGAGGCCACCGAGACCGCGCTGAAGATCGCGCGGCTGTCGGGGCACCGGCATCTGATCTCGATGCACGGCGGGTATCACGGCAAGACCTTCGGCGCGCTGTCGGTCACGGCGAAAAGCCTGTACCAGGACCCGTTCCGGCCGCTGCTGCCCGATGTGACGCACATTCCCTACAACGACATTCCCGCCCTGCACGCCGCCCTCGAAAGCTGCGGCGGGAGCGCCTGTGTGATCGTCGAACCCGTCCAGGGCGAGGCAGGTGTCGTCCTGCCCGCTCCCGGTTATCTGCACAGCGTCCGCACGCTGTGCACGGAATTCGGCGCACTGCTGGTCGTCGACGAAATCCAAACGGGCCTGGGCCGTTTGGGTACCTGGTGGGGATCGGATCCGGAGAACGTCCGGCCCGACATCCTGCTGTCGGGTAAGGCGCTCGGCGGGGGAGTGCTGCCGGTCGCGGCCGCCATCGCGACCGAGGATGCCTATGCGGTGCTCGACCGCGATCCGTTCCTGCACACCTCCACCTTCTCCGCGGCGCCGCTGGCCATGGCGGCGGTCTGCGGCGCCATCGCCGCGATCGCCTGCGAGGGGCTGGTCGAGCGGGCCGCCGAGCTGGGCGCGGAACTGCTGCCCGCGATCACCGCGATCGCCGTCGACCGGCTCGGTGACCGCATTCGGGAGGTGCGCGGGCGCGGGCTGCTGATCGGCATCGAATTCGCCGATCCGGCGCTGGCGGGCGAACTGCTGGTGGAGCTGGTCACCCACAACGTCATTCCCAATCATTCGCTCAATTCCGAACGGGTGCTGCGGCTCACGCCCCCGGCCGTGCTGGACCGGTCCGAGGTCGGATTTCTGCTCGACCGGTTCGACCAGGCCGTCGCGGCGTTGGCCGGCCGCTACCCCGACGGCGAAAGGTGAGCACGATGCGCTCGGTAGCACTGACCGTCCGGTCCACCGGTTGCGAGGCCGACGAGGCCTACTGCCGGATCGCCCGGTTCGAGAGGTATCCGGAGCTGGTGCCGGAGGTGCGGTCGGTCGTCGTCCACGGCGCTCGCGACGGCGCACCGCTCACCAGCGATTGGGAGGTCTACTTCCGCAACGGGCCGCTGCGCTGGTCGGAGGTCGACTACTTCCAGCCCGAGCAGCGGCGCATCGTCTTCGAGCAGACCACTGGGGACTTCGACGTATTCCGCGGCACCTGGCGCGTGGATCCCGCGGCGCCGGGCTGCACGGTGCTGTTCGAGGCGAGCTTCGACTTCGGAATCCCCAGTCTCGCCGGCATTCTCGAGCCGGTGGCGGAGAAGGTGCTGAAGGAGGGGCTGAGTCTGGCGATGTTCCGGCTGCTCGACGACGCCGAGGTGGTGGGCGATCCGGCCGTGGCCGCCGCGGTGGCCGTGAAGTACGCGCTACGGTGAGGAGGCCGATCCGGTGACGCTCTCGACGGAAATTCCCCTCCGGCTTCTCGGCCCCACTACCGAATTGGCGGCCTGGGCGCGCACGGTCGGCTACGACGACATCCCCGCGTCCACCCTCGCGCTGGCGCGCAGTCAGCTCATCTCCGATCTGGCGACGGTGCGGGCGTCGCTGACACATCCGCTCGGCCGTCGCCTGGTCGCCACGTTCGGCGGTCCCCTGCAGGCGGATTCGAAATCGTCGGCGGCGGTGCTGGCCGGGCTGGCCACCTGCCTGGATTTCGACGACGTCTCCTTCGTCGGCCATCTGTCGGCGGCCTGTGTCAATGTGCCGGTGGCCCATGCCCGCACGCTCGGCATGGACGGGCGGTCGCTGCTCACCACGATCGTCGTCGCCAACGAATGCGCCGCGCGGCTCACCGCCGCCACCATCCTGGGACCGTTCTTCCGGGCGCAGGCGAGTACGCACTGCCATCTCATGGGTGCGGCCGCGGCGATGCTGCACGCCCGCCGGGCCCCGGTCCCCGAATGGACGGCGGCGCTCGGGCTGGCACTGGGAATGGTGCCGACGCCGCTGGCCCGGGCCGTGCTCGCCGGTGACCTGAAACCGCTCACCGCCAGCTTCCCGGTGCGTGCGGCCCTGGACGCGTGCGATGCCGCGGCGCACGGATTATCCTGTGCCACAGAGCTTATGGATGGGTCCGACGGACTGTTGGCGCAGCTGTCGGCCGTGCCGCTGCCGGATCTGCTGGTGGCCGGGCTCGGGCGGCGCTGGCACACCGACACCCTGGCCTTCAAACGGTTCCCGGGCAGCGCCTATGCCCAGGCGGCCTACGAATGCGCCGAGCGGCTCAGCACCCGCCTGGCCGCCGCGGAGCTGCCGATGATCCGGCGCATCGTGGTACAGGGGAGCCTGCTGACGTGGCTGCTGGACCGCAAGGTGCGACCGTTCCTCGACGGCGGCCGGACCCCGGTGGCCGCGGCGACCTTCGCCATCGGCTACGGCGTGGCCACGATTCTGCAGACCGGCAGGCTCCGCGCCGACGATCTCACGCCCAAGGCGCTGCGGGACGAGTCGCGGTGGCGATTGGCCGACAAGGTGAGCGTGGAGCACGATGCCACGTTGACCGACGAGATGCTGCGGGCGACCGCCCCCTTGGGCGAGGCGCTGCGGTGGGCGGGCGGGCGCGCCGCGAACTGGCCGGAACTGCAGGCGTGGGCGGGGGAGGACCTGCCGCGGCGACTGGCCGAGCTCGGAGCGCCGGAGGCCACATTCGATCAAGCGACCATGTCGATCGGCGCGCGGGTCGAGATCGAATTGAGCGACGGGCGGCGGCTGGTCGAACGGTGTGAACGGCCCATCGGGATGACCGGCCCGGCGACTCGCCAGCATCATTCGGTGATCGCAGGAGCGAAATTCCTGGGTGTGGGTGGCTGCCCGCGGACGCTGTCCGAGCTCGAGCGAATCGAGACTCTCGGGCCGGAGCAAACAGCACGCACGCTGGCGACAGCGCTGTGTCAGCCCTTCGGTAGTTGAGGTGAGGAGATATTTCGAGTCGACACCCGGCCGCGGGGACGGGAAGTTGGGACGAAACTGGCAAATTGACGGTTAATATTCCCGAGTGGCCGAGGTACTCGAGAAGCGGCGGGTCCGCCGACTGCAGCGACACCTCTGGTGGCTGCTGTCTTTGCTCGTGTCGCTCCTCTTCGCGTTCGGCACCCTGCATTCCTGGTTGGGGGCCAGTCGCCACGAAGTGTCGGACACGGTGACCGGCACCCCGGCGCTCGATCCCCAGGACGTCGACAAAGTCGTCGCCGAACAGTGGGGGTCCCCCGATGCGGTCACGCGGATTCCGACAGGTGTGCTGTTGCTGTCGATGGAATTCGTCAACGCCTACAACGTCAAAATGACCGGCATGGTGTGGCAGCGGTTCGGCCCCGGGTTCCCGGCCGACGTCACGCACGGCGTCATGATGCCCGAGGCCGACAATCCCCGGGCGCTCACCCCGGCGTTCAGCTTCGACGATCGGGAGTACCACATCGAGGTGTGGGCGTTCAGCGCGACCTTTCGCCAGCACATGGACTACAAGAACTATCCCCTCGATCATCAGGACGTCTGGATACGCATGCGGCCCGCCGACCTGACTCGTCCGGCGCAGCTGGTCCCCGATTTCGAGGCCTTTCCGAAGTGGGTGCCGGAGCGGCTGGCCGGACTCGATCCGGGATTGGTGTTCGGCAGCTGGGAACCCGATTACACGGCGTTCAGCTTCGATCACCGAGAGTTCGGACTGAAGCACAACCGGGCCGCCTATCAGGCCGCGGATCTGTATTTCAATGTCGGCATCAACCGGAGCCTGGTGGGGCCGTTGATCGGCCGCATCGTGCCGGTTTTGCTGCTGGCGTTGCTGATGTTCCTCTCGTTGTTCGTCATCACCACCGATCCGGATCGACGGAACATATCCGGGTTCACCGCCTTCGCGATCATCGGTTTCGCGGTATCCACGGTTCTGGTGATTGCCGTCAACGACAATGCGGCCCGCGCCGAAACCGGTTCGGCCGGAATCTCTTACATCGAGTTCTGGTATTTCACGCTGTACGCGATGACCTTGCTGGTGGCCTTCAACGCGACCATGCTGATCACCGGCGGCCTGCGCAAACTGGTGGCATGGCGGGAGAACATGCTCCCGAAGCTCGTGTTCTGGCCGATTTTCACCGGCCTGATGTACGTCGCCACGCTGGCCTTCCTGGGGCCCTAGTTCCCGGCGAAAGCCTGCCGGGAATAGGGAATGAGGGTTTATGCCCCCGACGCTGACGGCCGCCTGTACGAGGCAACAGCCCATCGCGCCGGGGGCAGGCCCTCGGTGCGTCCGGATTTCGCGTTACTTGCCCAGCGCCCTCTGGAGCTGGTTCTTGGTCATCTTGGAGCGGCCCTTGATGCCGCGCCTGCGGGCCTCGTTGTAGAGCTGGTCGCGGGTCGGGCCCTTCGGGCGGTTGGTGCCCGAGCGCTGACCGCCCCGGCTCTGCGGCGACTTGTCCTTCACCGACGAACGGCTCGCGGTGCGGGACTGCCCGGACTGGGCGCGGTTCTTGTTCACCGTGCGGGCGCCGATCTCCTTTGCCCGGCGAGTGCTCGCTCCGCGGCTGCGGGCCGAATCCTTGATGTGCTCGTACTGCCGCTCTTGTTTGGCTGTCCATTCTTTCGGCATGTCACACCTCCTGTGCCTGACATACCCCGTCGGTTCGGGTCGAACCGACGGGCTGAACACTGGCGAGTTGCCGGTCCATCCGCGCCCCGGTGAGGGCCCAATCCTCGGGCAGGCCGCTCACGTGACCCGTGGTGTTCTCGGCCTCGATATTCACCGTCGCCGCACCCAGGCGCAGGTCGGTCAGGACCAGCTTGCCCCAGCGCTCGGGCAGGCACGGCGCGAGCGCGAGGGTGCGGGCGGGGACATCGGGTTCGAGGCCGAGGAACGAACGCACCAGCAGCAGTGGCGTGGCCGAGGCCCACGCCTGGGGAGAGCAGGATGTGGGGTAGGGGATCGGGATGTGGAACTGGTCGCGGGGGAAGCCGCAGAACAATTCGGGCAGCCGCCCGTCGAAGGCGAGGGCGGCGTCCAGCAGTCCCTCGGCCAGGCTCTCGGCGAGTTCGATCGCCCCGGGCAGATGCCGGTAGCGCAGCAGTCCGGCGACGGCGATGGCCGTGTCGTGCGGCCAGATCGACCCGTTGTGATAACTCATCGGGTTGTAGGCACCCATCGAACTGGACAGGGTGCGCAACCCGAAGCCGCTGTTCATGGCCGGGTCGGAGAGTCTATCGATGATCTCGACCGCGCGGTCGTCGGGGACGATGCCGGTCCACAGGCAATGGGCGATATTGCTGGTGAGAGAGTCGACCTGGGACTTGTGCCGATCCAGCGCTATCGCGTACCAGCCGCGGCCGTTGATCCAGAACGCCTCGTCGAACTGCTTTTTCAGTTCGGCGGCCTGATCGCGCAGCCGGGCCGCGGTGACGGCGTCACCGCAGGCGTCGGCAATGGCCGCGCGCGCCAGCCGGGCGGCGTAGACGTACCCCTGCACCTCGCACAGCGCGATCGGCGCCTCGGCCAGGTGGCCGATCGCGTCGTTGATCCCGTCGAAGCTGTCCTTCCAGCCCTGATTGGCCAGGCCGCGATCGGTCTTGCGGCGATACTCCACGAAGCCGTCCCCGTCGGCGTCGCCGAAATGGTCGATCCAGGCCAGCGCCGCGTCGGCGGCGGGCAGCAACTCCTCGATGGTGTCGGTGTCGGCGCCCCAGCGGCGGCACTGGTCGAGCAGCATGACGAACAGCGGTGTCGCGTCGACGGTGCCGTAGTAGACGGTGCCCCCGAGCACCTGATCGCCGGCCGGGCCGCGGCGCATCTCGTGCATGATGCGGCCGGGCTCCTCCTCGGTCAGCGGATCCACCGTCGTGCCTTGCAGTTTCGCGAGCTGGCGCAGCGTGCCGACGGCCAGATCGCCGTCCAGCAGCAGGGCCATCCACGAGGTCAGCAGGCTGTCGCGACCGAACAGCGTCATGAACCACGGCGCACCCGCGGCCACATAGGCCGGTTGGTTGCCGTACGCCTCCTCGATGCGCAGTGCGCCCAGATCGTTCTCGGTGTGCCGCAGGACGTGGGTCAGGCCCGCATCGGCGCCGGTGAGATTGGTGGCCGAGGCCCGCCATGCCTTCATGCGCCGGACCGGGTTGTCGTCCTCGCTGAGCGACATCTGCACCGGGTGATGCCCCACGATCGGCTGGGCGAGCAGGGTGATCTGCCACTGGCCGTGCGCGGGCACCAGCGCCCGCCAGGTGCAGGCGCCGGGCAGGACCAGCGGTTCACCGGTGGCGGTGAGGAGCAGGCCGCGGCCGCTGTCGCCGTGATCGGTGAGCCGCAGCTGGTTGCCCATGACCGAGGCCTCGGCGCTGCCGAGGTGGCTGCGGCCCTCCTTGACCGCGAACAGGTCGGCGAAGTCGGCGTCGGCGTGCAGGGAGACCGAGATCGCGGTGTCCTCGTGCCCGAGATTGTGCACGGTCAGCACCTCGGTGAGACCCTCGCCGATCAACCGCCGGCGTTCGATCATGACGGTGCTGTCGGCCAGGCCGGGGCGCGGCGGCATGCGCAGCACGAAGCGGGCCCGGAACGCCTCGGGAGCCAGCACGGTCAGCGGTTCCAGGTGGTGGCCGTCGACCCGCAGCTCCCAGCGTGAGAGCACCCGGGCATCGCGGTAGTACAGCCCCTGCGCGCCACCGGGGTGGATGTCGCCGAGTTGGTCGGACAGGCAGAACGTACTCGCCTCGACGAGGGTGACGGTCGGCTGGGCGCCGACACCGATGGGTGGCCCGGCGTTGAGTATGCGCGGGGCCGTCACCGGGCAGCACCCCGCAAGGGGACAGCGAACAAAAGGCTACTCACCGTATTTCCTCCTCGGCAGTGCAGCGGCGGAATCGGTACAGAGAGCTGTTCGATCTCATCGATCGTGCAACACCGGCACTGATCTGTCGAGCACGGGAGGAGTTCCCCGGCGAATAGACGGCAAACCCTTCGCTATTCCGACGGCGGGTCCGGATCGGCCCGCCGTTATCCGACGGCGGCCCGGATCGTCTGCCGCAGCGAGCCCAGCGTCGCGACCACCGCGGTCGGTTCGTAGCCGCAGTGCGCCATGCAGTTCTCACAGCGGGGATCGTGGCCGCGGCCGTAGCGCTGCCAGTCGGTGTCCTCGATCAACTCCCGGTAGGTGGTGGCGTAGCCGTCGTCGAGCAGATAGCAGGGGCGTTGCCAGCCCTTCAGCGAATAGGAGGGAATCGCCCAGGGGGTGCACTGGAAATCGACCTTGCCTTCGAGGAAATCCAGGTACAGCGGGGAGTGGTTGAGCCGCCACTTGCGGCGGTGGCCGTCGGCGAAGGCCTGGGCGAACAGTCGCCGGGTTTGCTCCACGCCCAGCCAATGCTCCTGATCGGGCGCCTTCTCGTAGGCGTAGCCGGGGGAGATCTGCATATTGTCGACCTCGAGTTCGTCGTTGAGGTAGTCGAGCACCTCGACGACGTCGCGCGGCGAGTCCACGTCGAAGAACGTCGTGTTGGTCATGACGCGGAATCCGGCGGCCTTGGCCTCCCGGATGGCGGCCACGGCGGCGTCGAAGACACCGTCCTTGCACACCGAGGCGTCGTGCCGCTCGCGCAGGCCGTCGATGTGCACCATCCAGGCGAAGTTCCGGTGCGGGGTGAACTTGTGCATGTGCTTGGGCATCAGCACGGCGTTGGTGCACAGGAAGACGATCTTCTTGCGCGCCAGCAACTGTCGCACGATCTCGTCGATCTGCGGATGCATCAGCGGTTCACCACCGGCGATGGACACCATCGGCGCACCGCATTCCTCGATGGCCCCGACGGCCTGGGCGACCGGCATGCGCTGGCGCAGCACGGTGTGCGGATGCTGAATCTTGCCGCAGCCCGCGCATTTCAGGTTGCACGCGAACAGCGGCTCCAATTCGACGAGGATGGGGTACTTGTCCTTGCGGAGCATCTTCTGCTTCGCGAGATAGGTTGCCAGACGCAGCGATTGGCGTAGTGGCATGGCCATTCAACTCACCTCCCGGTGATGATCGGCGGGAACGTTGTGTGGCGCACCGACGGCGGCGGACCAGTGGTCGAGCGCCGGTGCGGCCGAGCGCAGTGCGCGCAGCGCGACGACGCCGCGCCGGACGGTGCCGGGGCGCAGCAGTGGGTGGGCAGGGGTGTCGACGATGGCGCGCACGGCGACGGCGTGCCCCGGGGCGGCGGAGAGGGCGAGGAACGCCGATTCGGTGTCGACGGCGAGAGCGCCGGTCTGCGCCGAGCGAGTGCGCGCCGAGCCGTGGACGATGCGTTCGGCGGAGAACAGCGGGCCGAGCCGCACGCGCAGGCCGAGTCTCAGCAGCGCCGCGTGCAGCAGCGGCGCCGAGGGGCAGGGCACGACCCCGCCGTCGTACCGAAGTTCCTGCGCCACAACCAGATCACCGGGGCGCAGGGTGGGGTCCAACGCACCGGCGACCCCGACGACGGCGATCGCGGTGGCGGGGAATCGAAGTCGATGGGTCGGTCCGCGACCGGTATGCACGACCGGCGCGGCGGCCGCACCCAGCAGGCACGCCCTCTCGACCCACAAGGGAGTGCAGATGATTCCGGTCATGCCACCCCCTCGCCGGTCACGAGGATCCCCGCACATACCGCCCCAGCGCCCAGATGGGGAAGACCAGGCGGTAGAGGTGGTAGTTGATGTAGAAGTCACCGGGGAAGCCGGTTCCGGTGTAGTGGTCTTCGTCCCAGCCGCCGTCGGAACGCTGCGCGGCCACCAGCCAGCCGATGCCGCGTTCGACCGCGGGTGAGTTTTCGCCTGCGGCCAGCAATGCCAGTAGCGCCCAGGCGGTTTGGGAGGCGGTGGATTCGCCGCGGCCGATCCAGCGTGCGTCGCGGTAGGAGCGCAGGTCCTCGCCCCAGCCGCCGTCGGGATTCTGGTGCTCCTCCAGCCAGCTCACGGCCTGGCGGATCGATCGCGAGCGCGGGCTCATACCCGCCGCCACCAGCGCCGGAACCACCGCGCCGGTGCCGTAGACATGGTTGGCGCCCCAGCGGCCGAACCAGGAGCCGTCGGCTTCCTGATGGTCGATCAGCCAGCGCACACCGCGCCGGCACTCGTCGGTGGCGCTGCGGCCCAGGGCGGCCAGCATCTCCACCACGTGTGCGGTCACATCGGCCGAGGGCGGATCGGTGACCGCGCCGAAATCGCAGAACGGCAGTTTGGCCGGAAGCGTGGAGGTGTTGTCCGCGTCGAAGGCGCCCCAGCCGCCGTCGGCGGACTGCATACCGGCCGTCCACCGCGCCGCCCGCGCGATCGCCTGAGCCAGCCGTGCGCGATCGGGATGCCGAACACGATGCAGCGCAAGGACTATCAGCGCGGTGTCGTCGGTGTCGGGGTACACGTCGTTGGCGAATTCGAAGGCCCAGCCGCCCGGCTCGAGATCCGGGCGCCGCACCTGCCAGTCGCCGCCGGTCGTGATCTGTTCGCCCAGCAGCCATTCGGTGCCGCGCAGCACCGCGGCATCGTCGCGGGATGCCCCTGCTTCCAGCAGTGCGGCCACCGCCAGGGCGGTATCCCAGACCGGCGATTGGCAGGCCTCCAACCGGCGCAGTTCGCCGTCGGGCGTCTGCTCCCGCACCACGAAACCCTCCAGCCCGGCCAGGCCCGCCCGCATCGCCGGATGATCGGTGGGGTAGCCCAGCAGATGCAGGGCCAGCAGCGAATACACCCAGGGCGGCTGGATGCCGCCCCAGCCGCCGTCGGCCTCCTGGCGCGCCAGAATCCATTCCGCGGCCTGGCGCATGGCCAGTTCGCGCACCCAGCCCAGCGGGCGGCGGGCGTACTCGTGCAGCACCGAGTCCAGCCGCTGGAACAGGCCCGCGAGCGTGGTGATCGGTTGGCGATGTGCGACCGCGGAGCCGGTGCGCAGTTCGTCGATGCCGAACGGCAGTGGGCGGCACGGGCGCAGCGTGGCGACCACCGTCAGCGGTACGACGGTCTGGCGCGCCCAGCAGCCCCAGTCGTAGATGTTGAGCGGGAACCACGAGGGCAGGAAGATGAGCTCCGGCGGCAGATTCGGCAGATCGTCCCAGGACCACAAGCCGAACAGCGCCAACCAGATTCGGGTGAAGACCCGGCTCGCCTCCACGCCGCCGTGGGCACGGACGAAGTCGGCGGCCGCGCGCATATGCGGGGCGGACGGATCGTCACCGGCAAGCCGCAACGCCACCCACGCCTCCACGGTCGTGGACAGATCGCCGGGGCCGCCGTGGAAGGTTGCCCAGGTGCCGTCGGCGCGCTGCTGGGAGCGGATCCAGCGGGCGGCGGGTTCGGTGACCTCCGGTGTCGAGATGCCCAGGAATTCGCGCAGCAGCAGATCCTCGGCATCCATGGTGACGTTGGTGGCCAATTCGCCCTTCCACCAACCCTGTTCGTGTTGTAGCGAGCGCAGCAGTCCGACCGCGGAATCCAGCGCATCCCGGGCGGACGGGCGGACATCGGTGGTCGGACCGGGCTGTGTCACCGTCATATTCACGCACTCCGTTCGACTATGAAGGTCGCCGTGTCGACCAGTTCCCGACGACAGTCGGCGGCCATGGGAATGGTGGTCAGGGCGCGTTCGGCGACCTCGATGCGGCGCTGTGCCTCGGCCCGCGCCCAGCGACGGCCGCCGCCCCGTTCGATCAGGTCTGCCGCGGCCCGCAATTCGTCCTCGTCCGGCTCGCCGGGGCGGGCCAGCCACTGCGCGAGTTCCCGGCCCACGGGCCCACCGGCCTCGAGCGTCCAGGTGACCGGCAGCGACTTCTTGCGGGAGCGCAGATCGGAGAAGACCGGCTTCCCGGTCACCGCCGGTTCACCCCAGATGCCGAGCAGGTCGTCGACCAGTTGGAAGGCCAGCCCGATGCTGCGGCCGTAGCGTTCCATCGCCGTCACCGCGTCCGGTGGCGCACCGGCGAGCAGCGCGCCGAGTCCGGCACTGGCCGACAAGAGCGCGGCGGTCTTGTCCATGGCCATCCGGATGCATTCGGTCAGCCGCACGTCGCCGCGGCGTTCGAAGTCCAGATCGGCGGCCTGGCCGCGGATCAGGGCCCGGGTGGCCGCGCCGATCATGCGACCCGCGGCCACGGCATGCGGCGAACCGGATTCCAGCAGCACCTCGTGCGCCAGCGAGAGCATCGCGTCGCCCGCCAGGACCGCGGTCGCATCGCCCCACACCGCCCACACCGTCGGCCGGTGCCTGCGGGTGGCATCGCGGTCCATGAGGTCGTCGTGCACGAGCGAGAAGTTGTGGACCAGTTCCACCGCGACCGCGCCCGGCAGCGCGCACTCGCGGTCGCCGCCCACCGCCTGCGCGGTGAGCAGGGTGAGGCGCGAGCGAATCGACTTGCCGCCGTTGGTCGAGACGGGGACGCCGTGCTCGTCGCACCAGCCCAGGTGGTAGGACACGACGGGGCGAATGGCCGGGTCGAGCCGCGATACCGCCCGAGACAGGGCGGAGCGTACCGCGTCACTGCCGGATCCGGCCGTGGGCAGAGTTGTGACCGTCACCGAACCACCTCCGAGATAGGAGTGCTGGCGGGGGTTCCCCGATCTGTCGAAATCAACTGCGCCACTGCGGTTTCGCCGCTGCGGACCGCGCCCTCCATGGTCGCGGGCCAGCCGGTGTCGGTCCACGCCCCGGCGAGATGGAGGCCGGGGATCGAGGTGCGGGCCGGTGGCCGCAGCCGAGCCGTGCCCGGCGCCGGACGGAAGGTGGCCTGGCGTTCGCGGGTGACGAAGAAATCGAGCACCTCGGCCGTGCGCGTGGCGGGTATCAGCCGGTGCAGCGCGGGCAGGAAGCGTTGTCGCAGTTCGGCGGTGGGCACGTCGATGAACTCGTCCGCCGCCGAGACCGAGACCGCGAGATACTGGCTCCGGCTCGAACTGCGCAGGCCCGACGCCTCGGTCCGGTCGAACACCCATTGCGCCGCCGTGCCGATTCCGGCCCGGAACGGCTCGGTCATCACCGGGCGGTCGTAGACCACGTGCACATTGACGATCGGCGAATGCCCCAGTGCCGCAGCCCAATCCGATGGCAGATCGACCGCCCCGGCGGGCAGCAGCGCGGTGGCCGCGTCGTGCGGGACGGCGAGGATGACCGCGTCGGCGCCGATCTCGCCGTCGCCGAACGAGACGGTCCAACCGGACGCCCCACGGCGCAGCGCGGTGGCTTTCGCGCGTGTGGTCACCCGAACTCCGGCCGCGGCCAGTGCCTTCTCGGCCGCGTCACCGTGCAACTGCTGCAGTGGAACCCGTGACCAGCCGATATCGGCCGCGTCGGACCGGGTGAGCAGACCGATCTGAAAGACGGTGGCGGCCAAGGCCAGCGAGACGTCGTCCGCGCGAGCATTGAGGGTGGCGATACCGACCAGCTCCCAGAGGCTTTCGATGGCGGCACGGTCCTGCCCATGGGCGCGCAGCCACTCACCGAAGCCGATCTCATCGCTGCGCGGATCGGCGACGTCCACCGCCCGCAACGCCAGCGCCGCCCGCACGAACCGCGCCCGCGCCCCCGCCGACAGCCACGGATACCGCAGCAGCGCCCAGCCCAGATGCAACGGCGCGGGCAGCGGCAAGCGCCGCAACCGAGCCTGGGTATCCGGGCCGTGCACCGGAATATCCAGGCGCGACTGCAAAGCCACCGAGCCGTCGACCCCCAACCGCGCCAATAGCGCCCGGTAGCGGGTACAGCAGCGCAGAAACACATGCTGCCCGTTATCCACCCACAACCCGCCCCGAGCGAACGAGTACGTCAAACCACCCAGCCGCGGTCGCGCCTCGAACAGTTCGACGCGATAGCCCGCCGCCGCACCGCCCAGCGCCGCGGTGATCCCCGCAAGCCCACCCCCGACGACCACCACCCGTGGGCTCATTGCCTGCTCCCACGGGTGAGGGCGGCCGTGGAGAACTGGGTGAGGGCGGTGGTGGCGATGCGAGCCTTTTCCCAGCCGGACAGGGAGAGGCGGCGGTCGTAGACCTGGACCGGGTCGGAGCGGATGCGGGTGTTCAGGCGGCGGTAGATTCCGGCCATGGCGGCGCAGCAGGCGGCGCTGCGGCCGTCCAGTTCGGGGAGCAGGCGGAGGCCCAGGCAGTACCAGTTCTCGGCGCGACCGGCGGACTCGCGGATGAGGGCGGCCAGTCGGCCGTGCGGGTCGTGCAGTGCCCCACGGGAATCGAGTTCGAGCCGGACGTCGAAGCGGTCCAGCTCGTTGCGGGGCAGATAGATTCGGCCGGTCAGCAGGTCCTCGCGGATGTCGCGCAGGATGTTGGTCTGCTGCAGGGCGATTCCCAGCTGATCGGCATACATCGCGGCCCGGGGATCGTCGCCGGAACCGAATATCGCCAGGCACAGCCGACCGACCGAACCGGCGACCCGGCGGCAGTATTCGGTGAGTTCGGCGAAATCGGTGTACACGGTTCCGTCGGTGTCCATCTGGACGCCGTCGATCAGCTCCTCGAATGCCGGCAGCGGCAGCGGATAGCGCCGGGCGACGTCGGCGACGGCCAGCAGCACGGGATCGTCGGCCGCCTCCGGATTCGCCAGCGACTTGCGCAGCATGGTCAAGGCCTCGGTCTTGGCGGCCGTGTCCTGATCGCCGTCGCCGATATCGTCGATGCGCCGGGCCAGCGCGTACACCGCACACAGGGCCGTGCGTTTGTCCGTGGGCAGCAGGCGGATTCCGTAGTAGAAGTTCTTCGCCTCCGTGCGGGTGATCTGCTCGCACACGGCGAAGGCGTCAGCGGATGTCGTCATGCTCGCACCACCATCGATCGGCACAGCAGGCCCAGCATGGATTGCGCCGTGTGGCTGCGCCGGGGCCTGATCGGTTCGGTCCACACATCGCCGTCGGCGGCGCGCAGTGCGCGGGCCGTGGCATATCCGCCCGCCACGTAGCCCGCCACCGCTATGCGCGCCCATCCGGTGAGCCGCGCGATCAGCGGCCTTCCCGCATCGAGCAGTGCGGTAGCCCGCTCCACTTGGCGGTTCACCACGGCACGACAGCGCGGGTCGGCTCCCGTGGCCAGCCAGGACTCACGAACCCCGAGTTCCGCACAGTCGTGTTGCGGCAGATAGATCCGGCCGTTCGCGTAATCCTCGGCGACGTCCTGGCAGTGTTCGAGCACCTGCAGCGCCGAACAGATCCGATCCGACAGCGCCGTCGTCTCCGGCGTGGCCTGACCGAACACCGCCAGCACGATGCGCCCGACCGGATCGGCCGACAGTCGGCAGTAGCCCAGCAGATCCTCGAAGCGCGCATATCGGGTGACGCGCTGATCGACCAGGTTCGCCTCGATCAACCGCTGAAACGGCTCCGGGTCCAGGTGGCATTCGGCGACGGTCGGCACCAGGGCGCGCAGGATCGGGTGTTCGGGCTCGCCGTCCCACACCCGCGCCATATCCGCACGCAGCGCCAGCAGCCGGGCCGTGCGGTCACCGGTCGCCCGATCCCCGAGATCGTCGATCAGCCGGGCGACGGCATAGACCGCGTGCAGGTGGCGGCGCGGTGCCGCGGGCAGGCAGCGCAGTGCCACCGGGAAGTTCTCCCCATGCTCGCGGGCCCGCAGCCGGCGGGACGCGACGGTCGCAGCGTCCATGATTCGATGGTGGACGCAACGCTGGGCGCAATTCTTCAGCCGGGCAGGTGATTTCGGACCATCGATTTTGTCATCGGGTGATAATCGATGCGGAGGGCCGTCGAATGATCAACTCCGACAATGAATTCCCGGTGACACCGGACCTGCTCGAGCGCCTGGCCGGGGAACTCGATGCTAGAATGCCGAGTCTGCTCGATGAGGTCCGGGATCTGCTCGCGGCCGAATGGCCCGACTACGCGCGGTTTCTCGACGAACATCACCCCGAGGTCGCCGAGGCGGGTGTGCTGTTCGTGCACAGCCTGCTGGAGATGACCGACCACGGCCCGGCCCGGACCGACCGCGGCGATCACGACCGCGCCCAGCTGGTTTTCGAGCTGATCGGGCGGCGTCAGTTCCAGCAGGGTATGGAGCTGTCGGGACTGCTCAGCGCGTATCAGGTGGGGGCGCGGGCGGCCTGGCGTCACGTCGCTGAGACCGCCCTGAAACTGCATCTGCCGCCGCATATGCTGGCGACCCTCGCCGAGGCCGTCTTCGTGTTCGTCGACGAATTCTCCACCGCCTCGGCCCACGGGTACGTGCTCGAGCAGTCCGCCTCCACCGCCGCCCGCGAACGCCGCCGCGAGGAACTGGGCGAACTGCTGCTGTCGGGCCGCTCCGACACCGTCGGCATCCGCGCCGCCGCCGAGCGCGCCGAATGGCCGCTCCCCGCCGCCGCCGCCGTCGTCCTCGCCGACCCCGCCGACGGCGAATCCCGGACCGCCCTGGAACGTCTCGGCATGAACGCGCTGCCGATCCGCCGCCCCGACACCATCGGCGCGATCGTCCCGAATCCGGGCTCCGGCGGCCGGGCGCACCGGCTGATCGGCGCCCTGCGCGACCGCGACGTCGTGATCGGCCATCCCCTCACGCTGGACCTGCTTCCCGTCGGCATGCGCATCGCCAAGACCGCCCTGCGCCTGCGCCGCACCGGCGTCCTGGACGACAGCCCCGTCCTGGTCGCCGACCACCTCGACACCATCATCGCCAACCGCGACGAATGGCTGCTGTCGGTCCTGCGCACCCAGGTCCTGCACCCGCTGGCCGACGTGCCCGAGGGCACCCGCGACCGCCTGGTCGAAACCCTGCGCAGCTGGCTGTGGAACATGGGCGACCGGCAGGCAGTGGCCAGAGACCTCCACATCCACCCCCAAACCGTCCGCTACCGCCTCCGCCGCCTCCACGATCTGTTCGGCGACCGCCTGGATTCGCCCCGCGAACGGGCGCGATTGTTCCTGGCACTGATATGGAACGGGTCGCCGTAATCCCGTCGTTCTTCCGACACGCCCGAAAGCCCCTGGCGAGCCGCCATTTTCGTCCTGCGCACCCATCCCTGCCGCGCGGCGCAACGAACATGATTCGAGCACAGTGCTACCGACCGGAATTGTTCGACCAGGGCGGCGGTCGATCACGGAATCCATGAACGAAAGTATGAAGATGGAAGATCGACAATCGGGAGCAGAGGCTGTTTCGGGTGGACGTCGCCGAGGGGTATGGCGTGTCGGTTTGCTTGTAGCGGCAGTGGCCGCGGCCTCGACGTTCGGGTATGGCGTTGTGGCAGCTCAGGAATCGGATGAGAAGGCCACCGAATCGTTCGAATGCAACGATGTCGAGATCACGGTAACCATCACGGAGAAGAACGGCACATTCAAGGCGAACGCGGACAAGGTCGAGGTGGAGGACGAAACGGACAAGTGCAATGTCAAGGACTTTTCGGCCGAGACGGATGATGTCTCGGTGGAGCAGGAGGGTGATTTCTGCGTCGTGGAGGCCAAGCGCGCCACAGGGGTGGCTGAGGAGGAGTCGGACACGGAGAAGACCTCGAACGGGAGGGCCACCGTACGAATCCCCACCG
Source organism: Nocardia transvalensis (assembly GCF_015477765.1). Classification (GTDB taxonomy): domain Bacteria; phylum Actinomycetota; class Actinomycetes; order Mycobacteriales; family Mycobacteriaceae; genus Nocardia; species Nocardia transvalensis_A. The sequence continues at coordinate 402,467 of NZ_JADLQQ010000006.1, forward strand.
AAGAGGGTGAGGCGGCGGAATTCACGCTTTTCGCACCGGTGGACAACCCGGATAGTGCCGAGACCGACAAGGCCAGTGCCGAAGGAACGGTCGAGGGCCTGACGATGGAATCCTGCGACGAGGAGAACATTCCTACCGGCACATTCACTGCTACAGGCTCATACAAGTTCTCCTGAGGCAGTAGGGCGGGAGCCGGTATGTGGACGAAGGAAGTCCAGCAGATCAGCGCACCGGAGCGAAACTCGGTGTCGCGCTTAGCTGTCACGATGGTGCGCTACCGGCGCCGCGTCTTCGCGGGATGGCTGATCGCGGTCGCCGTCGGTCTGCTCGGACTGCCGCATCTGCTGGGCTCGTTGCTGGCTCCGCCGATCGAGGTCGCGGGATCCGATTCGCAACGGGCAGGCCGAATGCTGGCCGAGGGCCTGCCCACTCTCGGTGACGAACCGGCGATCGCGGTCCTGCATTCGTCCGCGCTGACGGCGGCGGATCCGGCATTCGGGGCGGCCATCGACGCGGGCATGGCGGCGCTGGGCCGTGCACCCGGTGTCACCGGTGTGCTGCTGATGCCGGTGGCGGGCGATCCGGATCGCACGGTGTCGCTGCCCAATGCCTTCAAGCCGCTGCGGCCCCTGTTCCACGACGAGCGCGCGGCCTATCTGCTGGTGGGAATGTCCGGCGACGACCGTCAGCGCCAGGATCGTTCGCCCGCCCTGCAGGAGGCGGTCGACCGGGCGGCGCGGTCGGCGTCCGGCGATGCTGTGCAGGGGTATGTGATCTCGATATCGGCGTTCGGCGAGCGCATGCAGCAAGCCGAGATCCACGATCTGATGCGGATCGAGCTGGTCGCTGTGCCGTTGGCGATCATCCTGCTGTGGTGGTGGCTGCGTACACCGGTGGGAGCGCTGATTCCCATGCTGATCGCCGGTGCATCGATCGTTACCACCTTGGGCCTGTTCTCCTTGCTCACAAGGTTTTTCACCATCGATGGCATGCTTCTGGTCGGGATCAACGCGGTCGGCCTGGGAATCGGTATCGACTACGCCCTGTTCGTCATGAACCGCTACCGCGAGGAGCTATCGGCGGGGGCGCCGCCCGAGCGAGCCATCGGCACGGCGATGGCCATCACCGGGCGAACGGTGCTGTACTCCGGACTGCTGTTGCTGTTGGCGGCGGTCACGCTGTGCATGGTGCGCCGGCACGTGGTCGTGCAGGCCGCGATCGGAACGATGGCGGTCGTCGTGGTGACGATGGTCGCGACAGTCTCGCTGCTGCCCGCGCTGCTGGTCTCGATGACCGAATGGCTGGGGTGGCGGCCGGGATGGATGCGTCCCGTCGCGGTGACGTCGCCGGATTCGGGGCGGTTGAGCCGTTACGCAGCACATCTCATGCGCCCCCCGTGGCCGTACGTCGTCGGGATCACCGCCGCTCTGCTGCTGGCGGCGTCGCCGATGCCCCGAATGGCGCTCGGCGTCAACGCCGAGCACGAGGCGTTGGCGGGGACCGCGTATCTGGCCGGGCACGCGATCGTCGACCGGGACGTGCCCGGCTCGACAAGTGTGGTGACGGTGGTGCTGAGCCGCCCGGCCGACACCGCCCCGCCGGATACCGGGCCGCTGCTGGCGGCGTTGCGTGCCGACCCCGAGGTCGCCGCGGCCACCCGGATCGACAACGGCAGCGATCTCACCGCGGTGCTGGCCGTGCCGAGGCATACGGTTCATTCACCGGCGGTGGTGCGGTTGGTGGAACGTATCCGAACCGAAATCGCGCCTGCCACGGTGCCTTCTGGCATTCCCGTGCTCGTCGGTGGCCCCAGCGCTTTGGTGGCCGATATTCTCGCCGAAATCTCGGCGAGGATGTGGTGGGTCATCGCCGCCACGCTGATGTTGACGTTCCTCGTGCTGGTCGTCGTGCTGCGCAGCCTGCTGCTGCCGTTGAAGGCATTGGTGATGAGTCTGCTGGCCACCTCGGCGGCATTCGGCCTCATGGTGCTGCTGTTTCAACGGGACGGTGGCGACGAGGTCTCGGCGGTGTCCGGTGGGAACCTCATCTGGCCGCAGGTGCCGCTGATCGTCTTCGCCGTACTGTTCGCGCTGTCCACCGATTACGAGCTGTTCCTCGTGCGGCGTATGCAGGAGGAGTATCTGGCGACAGGAGACAACCGCTATGCGGTGGCGACCGGTCTGCAGCGCACCGCCCGGCCGATCTCGCTCGCTGCGGTGATCATCGCGGTGGGTTTCGGCAGCCTCCTGGTCTCCGATGTGACCGGCCTGCAGGAATTCGGTTTCGCCGCCGCAACGGCATTGATCATCGACGCAACCCTGATCCGGCTCGTCCTGGTCCCCGCGCTGATGCAGATCATGGGCCGTTGGAACTGGTGGCTGCCGGAGTTTCGCCGCGGCGCTGGTCGATGAGATCGGCGATGCCGTCGAGGATGCGGTCGAGGCCGAAGGTCAGCACGTGGGCGGGGCTGGTGGCGGCGTTGTGCTCGATTCCGGCTGCGGTGCCGACCCGGGAGGCCACCGGGAACTTCTTCGGATCGACGAGCCGAGCCAGGATCGGGGCCGCGATATCCCACCACTGCGGGTCGGTCAGGTGGGTAGCGCCCGCGGTGGCTTCCGAACCGGCCGACAGGCGTGCGGTGCCCTGCACGTGGGTGAGCACCAGGGCGAGAACGGAATCCATTTCGACATCGGTGAGGCCGAGTCCCTCGAGCGCCCGCAGTTCGGCCTCGTACTTGGCGGTGGTGTGCGGACCGGGCACGGGCCTGGTGCCGACGAGGTCGAGCAGCCACGGATGGGCCCGGTAGAGCTCCCAGTTGCGAGTGGCGATCAATGTCATCGCCGCCCGCCAGCCGCCCGCCGCGGTGGCGGGTTCATCGATATCCCGGTAGAGGCCGCTCAGCACGGCGTCCTGCATGAGGTCGATGAGGTCGGTCTTCCCGGGAACATGCGTGTACAGCGACATGGCGCCGACGCCGAGACGTTCGGCGACGCGGCGCATGGTGACCGCGTCCAACCCCTCCGCGTCGGCCAGTTCGATTCCGGCGGCGACGATCGCTGCGACGGTGAGGCCCTTGCGCCCCGGTTTCGGGTGCAATCCCCAGAGCAGGGCGATCGTGCGCGCCGGATCGGTCGGCGCATTCTTCGGTGCTGCCACGCGAACATTCTCCATTCGCCGAGCGCGACCTCTTGAATCAGGTGTACCGTACCATGTACGGTACATTGTACGGGACGAGAGAGGGTGGGCATGCGGGCTTCGGAGGCAGCGATCGAAACCGGTGAGCTGCGCAAGAACTATCGAGGAGCCGGCGCGGACGCGGGCTTGAACGGCATCGACCTGCGGGTTCCGGCCGGGACGGTGTGCGGGTTGCTCGGGCCCAACGGCGCGGGAAAGACGACGGCCGTGCGCATCCTGTCGACACTGCTGCGGCCCGATTCGGGCAGTGCCCGGGTGGCCGGATACGACGTGTTGCGCGAGCCGCGCCGGGTGCGCGAGCGCATCGGGCTGGTCGGTCAGTATGCCGCGGTCGACGAGATCCTGTCGGGGCGGCAGAACCTGGTGATGTTCGGTCGGCTCAACGGATTCGCGCCCGCGGCCGCGCAGCGCCGTGCCGACGAATTGCTGGAACGGTTCGATCTGACCACGGCCGGGAAGCGTCCTGTCGGCAAGTATTCGGGAGGTATGCGGCGGCGCCTGGACCTGGCGGCGAGTCTGATCGTCTCTCCGCCTGTGCTTTTCGTCGACGAGCCGACGACCGGGCTCGATCCGGTTGCGCGACTTCAGGTGTGGTCGGCGATCGAACAGTCGGTGGCCGCGGGCACGACGGTTCTGCTCACCACCCAGTATCTGGAGGAGGCCGACCGGCTCGCGGATCGGATCGTGATGCTCTCGCACGGACGGGTGATCGCGCAGGGCAGTCCCGCCGATCTCAAGAGCCGGGTCGGGACGGACTGGCTGGAGATCACCTGTGCCGAGGGCTCCGATGCGGGGCGGATCGAGGTTCTCGCCCAGCCGATCGCCTGCGGTGAGATCACCGTGGACCCGGAATCCCGGATGGTGCGAATCCCCGTCACCGACCGTGCCGACGCACTGATCACAATCGCGTCGCTGCTGCGCGAATCCGGCGTCGCACCACGCGATATCGGTGTGCGCAGGCCGTCGCTCGACGAGGTCTTCATTCAGCTGACCCAGCACGGAAAGGTTCCCGCATGACCACCTTCGAGACCCGCCGATCGTCGGCTCTCGGCGACATCGCGACGATCACCCGCCGCGATCTGACGCACTGGCTGAGCCGACCCGGGCCCGTGGTGGTCGCGTGGCTGTTTCCGGTCATGGTGGTGCTGATGTTCGGCACCATCTTCGGTGGCGCCATCCAAATACCGGGCGGTACAAGCTATTACGAATACCTGATGCCCGGGATGTTCGCCATGACGATGCTGTTCGGTCTCGAATCGACCATGACGGCCGTCGCCGGTGATGCCGCGAAGGGGGTGACCGACCGGTTCCGGTCCTTGCCGATGAACAGTGCCGCCGTCGTCGCGGGGCGCTGTGCGGCCGACATGCTGAACACCGTGATCGGGCTGGTGATCATCGTCGGCACCGGACTCACGCTCGGCTGGCGCTGGCACCACGGCCTCGCTGCCGCCCTCGCCGCCGTCGCGCTGCTGTTGCTGCTGCGGTTCGCGCTGCTGTGGACCGGAATCTACCTCGGGCTGATGGTCAAAGGACCCGAATCCGTCGTGGTCGTGCAGATCCTGGTGTGGCCGTTGCTGTTTCTGTCCAACGCGTTCGTCGACACCGTCACCATGCCCGACTGGCTCGGCACCATAGCCGACTGGAATCCCCTGTCCGCCACGGCTTCGGCCGTGCGGAACCTGTGCGGCAACCCCGGCTGGTCCGGCAGTTCGTGGGTCACGCAGCACCCGATCGCCCCGGCCCTGCTCTGGCCGCTGCTGATCACCGCGATCTTCCTGCCGCTGTCGGTGCGCCGATTCCGCTCCCTCGGCGCCTGAACGGTATCGATCCCCATCCGAGTCCGGATCGACTCCGAATTCACGGCGTAGTCCGGCCCCATCTGGAACGATTGCCCTCGGAGAGGAGTGCCATGCGTTCCAGCGGCTACCAGCAGCAGCCCGTCCCGCCGACGCGTGTCGATCCGCTGGGGCCGGATTTCCTGTGGGGGGTGGCGTCGTCCGGATTCCAGAGCGAAGGGTACGCGCCGGACAACAACTGGATGCGCTACATCGCGGACCCGCGGTGGAACCATGAGCCGTACGGCAATTCGGTCGATTTCTACCACCGCTTCGCGGAGGATATCGACAGGGCCGCCGCGCTGGGGGTCGAGGTGTTCCGGATCGGTGTCGAATGGGCACGGGTGCAGCCCCGGCCGGACGGGCCCGACGGCGGCTGGGACGAGGCGGGGTTCCAGTTCTACGACCGGGTGGTCGATACGATCATTGCGAAGGGTATGCGGCCGATGATCACCTTGGATCATTGGGTGTACCCGGGCTGGGCCTACGACCGCGGGGGATGGCAGAACCCCGAGATGGTTTCCTGGTGGGGCGCCAATATGCGCAAGGTGGTCGACCGCTACCACAACCGGAATCCGCTGTGGGTCACCATCAACGAGCCGATCGCCTACATCGTGCACGAACTCGTCCACGCCGATGTGCACGGTCCGGAGTTCGACAGGCGCTTCCACGAGATGGAGGACCGGTTCGCCCAGGTTCACAACGCCATCTACGACTACATCCACCAGATACATCACAACGCCATGGTCACCAGCAACGTCGGATTCGTGGCCAAGGACGACGCCGCGGTGAACGACCGGATCTTCGGGCTGATGGCGGACAAACTCGACTACATCGGCGTCGACTATTACTACGGGGTCGCGACCTCCGCTGCGATGCAACTGTGGAACATGCCGCTACAGGCGGAGGGAATCTATTACGCCCTGCGGCGCTACGCCCGAAAGTTTCCGGGCAAGCAGCTGTTCGTCGTCGAGAACGGCATGGCCACCGAAAACGGACGCCCCGGCGACTACCGGCGTGAGGACTACCTCAGAGACGTCGTGTACTGGCTGCAGCGTGCCCGCATGGATGGCATCGATGTGGTCGGCTACAACTATTGGAGCATCACCGACAACTACGAATGGGGTTCCTACGCCCCACGTTTCGGCCTGTACACCGTCGACGTGACCACCGACCCGGCGCTGCAGCGCATTCCCACCGCGGCCGTCGAAGCATATCGGAACATCACTCGTAACGGTGGCGTGGCGCCGGATTACCGTCCCACCCGCGACCCGGTGATCTGTTCCCAGGTCGACCCACCCAGCAGCTGCGACGAACCGGTCACACTGCCCGACGTATCCTGAGCGGCGCACCACCGGATAGACCTCCGAAGAGCCGCCGTGGGCGGATGGTGGCAAATGCTCAGTTTGCCGGAACCCTCAGCGCTGGAGGACTTTCCGAGCTCGTACGGGCTTGATCCCATCCAGAACGAATGCGGCTCCGAATGACTGCACGGTGCTGGTCTGTATGGCTCGGCACTGCCTGCGCAGATGCGCCAGGCGAATCCGAAATGTCCATCGCAATCTAAGGAGAAGAATGGTCAAGCCCGTTGCTGGAGTACTGGGGACCTTGATCGAAACAACCGGAACGCTGGTGGGCGACCTCGGTTCCCTCCTGGGGAATCTGGTCAGCGGACTGCTCTGATGCGCCACTCCGGCCCGGGGCGGGATCGAGCCGCCCAGTTTGCCCGCCCGGGACCGGATTGGTGGGTGCGAGGCCAGGTGTCGGTGCGGTAGCCGGGTGTGAGGAGATGGGTTCTTGTCGAGGGCTGGTGTCGCGGGTCTGTTAGCGGTGGCTTGCCGGGGTGTAGCCGTCCTGCTCACGGTGGCCGTGGTCGCGTCGCCCGCGGTGGCCGGCGGCGAGCCCGCCGAGGTATCGGTTCCCTTGCAGGGCTGCCCGGGCCTGTACGTGCTCGCCGTCCAGGGAACCGGGCAATCCGCGCCGAACGCGCCCGTGTCGGCCGACACCGGGATGCTGGCATCGGTGCTGGAACCGGTGACGGCGGCGGCGCGTGGGCTGGTGGCCCGCGCCTACGTCCCCTACGACGCCGCGTTCGGCGGCGCAGTGCCGGGCGGGCCGGTGCCCTACTCGGTATCGGTCGTCGGCGGCCTCGCGCAGCTGCGGGGCATGGCCAGCGCGGTGGTGGCACAGTGCCCGACCACCGAATTGGGCTTGGTGGGATATTCGCAAGGCGCGCATATTGTTTCGATGTTCGCCCAGGAGGTCGGCCAAGGTCGCGGTGCGATTCCCGCGGACCGGGTGGCCGGGGTGGCGCTGCTGGCCGACCCCACGCGCCGACCGGGCGCGCCACTGTTTCCCGGCGCTCCGGGCCGCACGCTGCCCGCCCCCGCACCGGGCACGGCGGGTACGGAGGTCGGACGGCTGCGGCCGTTTCCCCAACCGGCGCTGACCGGCGGCGGCATCGGACCGGACCAGGACATCGCCGCCGACTTCGGTGCCCTCACCGGCCGAGTCGCCTCGCTGTGCATGCCCGGGGACCTGGCCTGCGACGCACCCTCGGATCTGCCGATGCTGCGCACGATCGTCAATATCGTCGGGCAGGCCGATCTGGACCCGTCCGATCCGATCGCTGCGCTGACCTCGATCACCCACGCGATCGAGGACACCGTCGCCAGGACCGCCGTGGAGATCGCCGATCGCGATCTCGTCGGACATACGCTGGGCACGCTGTCGCTGGCACCGAAAAAGACGCTCAGCCAGCGCCTGGCCGAGGCCTCCGATCCCCGCATGCAGACCGGCGAGGGTGCGCAGCGTGCCCTGCTCAAACTCGCCACCAGCGCCCTGAATACGGTCATCGCGATCACGGGTGTGGTGCTGACGCAGGGAGAGGTCGCCGAGATCGGCGCGGCCGCCGCCACCGATCCGCTGGCCGGTCTGCATCGACTGGGGGAGGCGATCGTCACCGCCGCTGGGCGCCCGGTGCCTCGCGCGAAGGCTTTCCACCTGATCACCCAGATGTTCGACGCGGTCGCTCAGCTCATGGACGACACCGCGGAACTGATCGATCCGGCCATCTGGACGCGCTACCTGGATACGGCGAGCCGGCACGGCGCCTACGTCGCCGCCGCGCGAGCCACCGGCGGCCGACCCGCGGTGCTGTTCGTCGCCGACTGGTTCACCGCATTGGCGCGCGACCTCGCCGGTCCGCGGCTACCGGCCGGACCCAGCGCGGAACGACCGGCGGAGAGCCCCAACGTGCCTCTCGCGCAACCAATTCCGCTCACCGAGGAGCCCTCGACGGCCACGGGATCGGGCGCAGTCGACGAATCCGGCACACCCAAGGGCAGCATTCGGTCCACACCCCACGTCGAACCCCGGTGGCGCCTACTGGGTCTCGACCGGGAAACCGAGAGGTACTACCTCTGGCTGCTGGGGTTCGTCGCTTTGGCCATACTGTCGCACCGCACTGCGCGCGTCCTCGCACCGCGCGATCGCTTCCTCATCGGAGCGAACGCCCGTCGGGAGCGTGACACCGCGTGCGGCTCAGCCGATTCGGTAATCCTGCGGCCGGATGCGCCTGCGGTCGCGCCGAACGCTGAAGGTGCCACCGGGCCAGGTGAGCGTGTTGGTGCCGTCCTGGTCGACGAAATAGCTGGTGCAGCCGCCCACCGACCAGACCCGGGTGCTGAGCAGGCGGCGAGCGCGGGTCACCCACTCCTGCTCGGCGGCCGCACTGGGGGTGTAGCGGGTGATGCCGCGGGTCCGCATATGGGCGATGGTCCGGGCGACCAGGGAACTGGTCGGCTCGATCGCGAGGAATTGGGAAGTGTGCGGTAGCGCGGTGTTCGGCCCGGTGACCGCGAACAGATTCGGCAGGCCCGCGAACGCGATGCCGCGGTAGGCGCGGAAGCCGTCGCTGTCGAACTTGCGGCGCGTGGAGGTCGTGCCGGCACGGAAGTCCGGGAACAGGCGGATGGAGTCCTGGACGTGGAAACCGGTGGCCCACACGATCGCGTCGACCTCATGGTGTTCGCCGTCGGCGGTGCGGACGCCGGTCGGGGTGATCTCGATGATCTTCTCGGTGACCAGATCCACGTTCGGCCGGGCGAAGGCGGCGTAGTACTCGTCCGACACCATTGGCCGCTTGCAGCCGAAACGGTAATCGGGCGTGAGCTTTCGGCGCACCTCGGGATCGGGAACCTGCTTCGCCAAGGCCCGTCGGCAGGCCCATTCGTAGACCGAGAGTGCGCGCGGATGGAATTCCGCGTGGTGCATCATCTCCAGGAACGAGAAGATCGTCGCCCGCGCCGCCAGCCGCACCGGCGGCGCCCAGCGGAAGACCTTACGCAGCCACGGCGGAATGGGCCGGTCGCCGCGCGGCAGCACCCACGCCGGGGTGCGCTGGAACGACACCAGCCGATCACAGGTCCGCGCCAGCGCCGGCACGATCTGCACCGCGCTGGCACCGGCACCGACGACCGCGATGCGCTTACCGGCGGGCTCGAACGTGGGATCCCATTTGCTGGAATGCATTTGCGGACCGGTGAATTCGTCGCGGCCCGGGATATCGGGAATGGCCTCCGCATGCAACGAGAAGTAGCCCAGCACGACCGCGCGGGCGCGCACCGTGCGGCCATCGGCCAGCCGGATCACCCAGACGTGGGCGGTGTCGTCGAACTCGGCCTCGGCCACCTCGCTGTTGCACTGCACGTGGCGGCGCAGATCGAAGCGGTCGGCGATGGCCTCGGTGTAGGCCCGCAGTTCCGGTTGGGGCGCGTACAGCCGGGTCCAATCCGGGTTGGGCGCAAACGAATAGGAATACAGCACCGACGGGACGTCCACCGCGCATCCGGGATAGACGTTGTCGCGCCAGGTGCCGCCGATGGCCTCGGCCCGTTCGAGGATCACGAAGTCGTCGATGCCCAGCTTGCGCAGGTTGATCGCCACCCCCAATCCGCTGAAACCGGAGCCGACGACGGCGACCTCGTACTCATGAGTGGAAGACATGGTGTGCCCCTTGTGGATCGAACGACTAGGCGCTGACTTCGGCGGGTGCGGCGTCGGACTCGCGAAGGCCGATGCGCGCGTGCAGGCGGCGTAACGGTAGCGGCGACCACCACGTCCAGCGCCCGGACAGCCGCAGCGCGGCCGGAAGGAGGAAACCGCGGATCAGGGTGGCATCGGCCAGCACCGCCAGCGGCAGGCCGATGCCGAACGCCTTCATGAAGGTGATGTCGGAGGCCAGGAAGCCGAGGAACACGATGGAGATGAGCACCGCGGCCGCGGTCACGATGCGGCCGATGCGTTCCAATCCGATCGCGACCGACGCGGTGTTGTCGCCGGTGTTCTCGTACTCCTCACGGATGCGTGACAGCAAGAAGACCTGGTAGTCCATGGCCAGGCCGAAGGCGACGGCGAACAGCATCACCGGCACCACCGCCGACAGATCCCCGGTGACGGTGAAGCCGAGCAGCCCGGACAGGTGGCCCTCCTGGAAGATCCAGACCAGCGCACCGAAGGTCGCGGTGAGGCTGAAGGCGCTGAGCACCAGTGCGATCACGGGGACGATCACACTGCCGGTGAGCAGGAACAGCAGCACCAGCATCAGCACCACCACGTAGGCCAGCGCGACCGGCGCCCGCGCGGTGAGAGCCGCTATCGCATCGAGATTGGCCGCGTCCACCCCGCCGACCAGCGCTCGCGAGGGTGCGGGCTGGGCGCGCACATCGCGGATGACGTCGTGGACGACGTCCGGATCGGCGGCGGTGGGAACGATGGAAAGGTATGCGCTGCCACCATTTTCGAACCGGTGATGAGCCGCCGTGGGCGGGAGGGCGAGCGCGCCGCCCATGTAGCTGCCCGTCGCGGTATCGACGCGCTGGACGTGCTCGACGCGAGACAGGGCGGCGGCATAGTCGGCGAGTCCGGTTGTGCTGTCGGGTAGGACGACGAACAGTCCGGCCAGTTCGGTGGCGTCGAAGTCGTGTGCAACAGCCTCGGCCACCTGCCGTGCCGACGAATCCCCGGGCATGGAGCGGTAATCCGGAAAGCCGGGTACGAAACGCAGGAATGGCGCACCCAGTGCCAGCAGAATCACGATGACGACGGTCGCGATGGGCACGGGCCGCCGCATGACGGTGGTCGCGAGGCGGTGCCAGAAGCCGTCGCCGACCTCGTCGGCGGTCCGCTTGTTTCCGAAGCGGGACGTCGCGATCCGATTCCCGCTGAGCAGCAGCACCGCGGGGAGCACCGTCAGCGACACCAGCGCGGCAATGGCCGCCACGGCGATCCCGGCATAGCCGATGGACCGGACCGCCAGCAGCGGGAAGAACAGCATCGACGACAGCGCGATCGCCACCGTGAGGGCCGAGAAGCCCACCGTGCGGCCCGCCGAGACCAGGGTGGCCGTCAGCGCCGTGCGCGGTTCGGCTCCCGTCGCCAACTCCTCGCGATAGCGGCTGACGATCAGCAGGCTGTAGTCGATCGCCAAGCCCAGGCCGAGCAGGGAGGCGATATTCGCCGCGGTGGCGGCCAACTCGGTGACCGTCGTCAGCAGCCACAGCGTGCCCAGCGTGAGCACGGTGGTGACGGTGCCCGCGATCAGCGGCAGGGCCGCGCCCACGATGCTGCCGAAAACCAGCAGCAGCGCAATGAGAGTGAGCGGGAACGCCACCGATTCCCCGGTGACGATATCCTTCTCGCCCCGGGCGACGGTCTCGTGCAACATCATCGCGTAGCCGCCGACCTGCACGTCGAGCCCGTCGTGCCGACCGGCGAAATGCGGTGCCAGCTCGCCGATCCGGTGATCGATGGCCATCTCGTCGCCGAGGATGGTCGCCACCACCAGCCCTCGGGTCCCCGCCTTGTCGCGCATGGCGGCCGGGTGCCCGTCGGTCCAGTACGACAGCACGCCGGTGACATCGCGCTCGGCGCGCAGCCGATCGACCAGAGCGGTTGCGGCGCGGCTGGTTTCGGCATCGTCAACCGAGCGGCCCGCGTCGACGAGCAATACCAGATTCGGGGCGCCCTGCCCGAACTCGTCGCGCAGGGCCGCGCTCGCGGCCGTCGATTCCGAGGCGGGGTCGAAATATCCGCCGCCCTGCATCCGGCCGAACAGCGTCGGGCCCGCGGACGCCGCCAGCACGGTCAGGATCGCGGCGACGAGCAGGACCGCGCGATGGCGGCGCAGCGCGAAGGAGACCAGCGATCGGAGCATGCCGCTACCGCGCCTGCGCGCGCATCGGGAGGCGATCCGGATGCACCAGCGCGCCGATCACGATCTCGCCCACCCGCACACCGGGCACCGGGCGCAGCCGCCAGTGCGCGGCGATGGTGGCCACCTGCAGCGCGACCTCGGTGAGCGCGAAGACATTTCCCGGGCATTGGCGAGCACCCATGCCGAACGGGATGTGCGCGCCCTTGGATTGTCCGGCCGTCCGCTCGGGCAACCAGCGATCGGGATCGAAACGGTCCGGGTCGGCGTGCACGGCCGGGTCGCGGTGGACCGCCACCGGGCACACGAAAAGCATGGCGCCCGCGGGAATCTCGATACCTCCCAGGACATAGTCCTCCGGCACGTGGCGGACGGTCAGCCACGGCGAGTACTTGCGCAGCGTCTCCAGCACGATGCGCTTGGTGACCTCCAGGCGCGGCAGATCGGCGAATTCGGCGGGGCGGCCGCCGTCCAGCACCTCGTCCACCTCGGCATGCAGGGCCGCCTCGACCTCGGGGTTGCGGCCCAATTCGTGGAACGCCCAGGCCAGCGTCATGCCGATCGCCTCGGTGCCGCCGACGAGGAAGTTGATCAGCTCGTCGTGCACCTGCGAATCGGTGAGCATCACACCCGATTCCTCGTCGCGCGCCTTCAGCAGGGTGTCGAGTAGATCGCCGTGATCGAGTTCGGGATCGGCGGCCAGCTCGGCGCGGTAGGCGGAGATGATGGTGCTGGTCGCGGCCTTCATATCGACCACCAGCTGGTCGAAACGGCGATTGCTCGGCAGCGGCAGCCGGTCGATCCACGCCGGGCGGGTCACGCGCCGCGACAGCAGCGTCATCACCGGCGGCAGCAGGCTGTGGATGTGTTCGGCGGTCTCCGACCCCAATTCGCCCGTGAACAGCGTCGCGCATACCGTGCGCAGCGCCAGATCGTGCATCTGTTCGTTGACCGCCAGCACCTCGTCGTCGCGCCAGGCGGCGGCCCGCTCGGCGCCCAGGCGCGTCATGACCGTGGCGTAGCGCGCGATGCGGGACTTGGCGAAGGCAGGGGCGATCATCCGGCGCTCGCGCCGATGCCGCTGGCCCTGCAGCACCGTAACCCCCTCGCCCAGCAGCGCTTCCGCGCGCTCGATCATCAGGCCCTGATCCGACAGCGCGACGAATGCCTCACGCACCAGCTCCGGGTCGGTGACGACATAGGTGTCGTAGCCGGGGATCTTGACCCGCACGACGGGGCCCTGGGCCGACAGCGTGGACAGGAAGCGGTACGGTCGGCGGCCGAAGCGCGGCCAGTGGCCGAGCAGAGGCAGGGCGCCGGGAGCGGTGGGTGCGGGACGGGTCGCCGTCGAGACGGCCGTGGCGGTGCTGGAAGTGATCACGACGGGGCTCCAAATCTACTGCGCGCCAAAAATTCCGGCGAAAACCATGCCGGAATGACGATGCTCTCTCCGACTTCCCGGCGTGTTTTTCGCCGGGATCGAGGAGGATTGGCCGGGACTGGACGGCTTTGCCAGGTTACCCAGTCGTGATCAACGCCTGCAACAGCGGGCAATTCTTTGTCTCGGGAGCCAATACAGGCGTGCCGAGATTGGCTCTCGAGTAAAGGGTTTCGATACCGAAATGGGTCCCCGGGTGATATACCTCTCTGCCGATGGCGCCCGTTCTTGACACCCGTCCGAATCGCTGCCTAACGTGCGGAAATCGAATCGAGTCAATGTTTGCCTCGTTCCCTCCAGGGACGGCGTTCGCCCGTTCCGTTGTTCTGAGAGAAATCGGGGGTCATCACCGTGAGTGCTGCACGCCTGGCTGCGCTGGGGGCCGCTCTGCCCCGGCAGGAATACACTACCGACGAAGTACTCGCCCGCATGTCCAGCGGCGGCCGATTCGACGTCGAACGCATTACCGGAATCAAGACGCGGCGCATGGTCGATCGGACCGAGGAGGACACGCTGTCCCTCGGCGCCCAGGCCGCGCTCGATGCGCTGGCGCGTTCGAATTACAGTGCCGCCGACCTGGATATCGTCATCAGCGCCGGCACCACGGTGCACGACGGCTTCCACATGGTGTTCGAGCCCGCTGCCGCGCACGAGATCGCCCGCCGGATCGGGGCCGAGAATGCCTCCGGTTACGACGTGGTCAATGCCTGCGGTGGCACCATGACCGCCATTTATCTGCTGGAGAACATGATTCGCGCCGGGCTGGTGCGGACCGGCATGGTGGTGACGGCCGAGATCATCTCCCCGGTCACCGAGGGCGCGCTGGCCGAGGCCAAGGATCCGCACGATCTGCAGTTCCCGGCGCTGACCCTGGCCGATGCCGCGGTGGCGGTGATCGTCGACCGCGCCACCGACGACGCCGATCGCATCCACTATGTGGACATGATCACCTGCTCGGAATTCTCGCCGTTGTGTATCGCCAAGCCCAGCGACGACAGCGAGAACATGATCATGCTGACCGACAACATGACCATGCAGGCCGCGCCGCGGCGGGAAACGTGGGCGAAACTCCATCGTGACGTTCTCGCCAAACGCGGTAGCGATTTCGCGGCCGAGAACTTCGATTTCATCGTTTTCCATCAGCTCGGTGTGGCATTCACCGAAAAGCTCGCCCAATCCGGCGCGAAGATTCACGATGCGGAGATGCCGCCGCGACTGGCCACGGTGCACAAGTATGCGAACACCGGTGCCAGCACTCATTTCCTCGCGCTCTACGACTACATTTCGCGCGGCGAGATTCCGAAGGGTTCCAAGATCTGCGTGGTGCCGACCGCATCCGGGATGATCTTCGGTGTCATGTCGGTCACGATCGATTCCTTGGTGGGGTGAGCATGTCTGTTGTCATCGAACAATCCGCGATCAGCGCGGCCGCGGCCGACGCCGGATCCATCGACCATGCGGTGGCGGCCGGCCGGGCCTGCCTGGAGCGGGCCGGTGTGGCACCCGACGATATCGACGTGCTGATCAACGTCGGCGTCTATCGCGATGGCAATGTGGTGGAGCCCGCCAACTCGGCGCTGATTCAGCTCGGCCTGGATATGCACCGGGACTACGAGGCCGGTTCGGGCCGCTCCACGTTCTCCCTCGATCTGCGCAACGGCGCCTGCGGTGTGCTCAACGCCGTGCAGGCGGCGTCGGCCTTGCTGATCAACGGCACCGCCGACCGGGTGCTGATCGTCGGCAGCGATGCCCATCCCGGTGGGATCGCCCATGCCCCAGCGGATTTCCGCTACGCCACCACCGGTGCGGCCTGGCTGTTGGGCAAAGGTGTGGACCGCGACAGCGGTTTCGGGACCGTGCACATTCCCCCGGCGCGCGGACGGCGGGCAGGCACGAATCCCGGTGTCGACGGCTATCTCGACCTGAAGGCGATGGGAACCGAAGGCCAGCGGTCGATTACGGTCGAGGTGGCGCAGGACTACGAGTCGGTGTTGGCCGTGACCGCCGCGGAGACGGTGAGCGACTACCTCGCCGCGCAGCCGCGGCTCGATCCCGCCCGCGCCGTGCTGGTGACCAACAACCCGGCCCCCGGATTCGCCGCCGACCTGGCGGAGAAGTTCGGATTCGCGCGCGGTTATCAGGCGATGACCGGTGACCGCGACGCCGGTAGTTCGGGCCTGGCCATCGCCTACCAACAGCTGCGCGAGCAGGGTGAGCTGTCGCCGGGCGACGAATTGCTGCTGCTGGCGGCCGGTTCGGGTCCGATGGCCGCGTGCGTGAGTTATCGGGTGGAAGGCGCCGAGTGAGTTCCCCGTCGGAGGATCTCGATGTCCTGCTGGCGCGCCAGCTCGACAAATGGGCCGATCTGCCCGCGGTGAGCTATCCGGCCCGGCCGCGCGTGGACGGGTCGAGCGCCGGATATGCCCTGTCGTTCGAGACATTGACCTTTCGGGAGTTGGGCGAGCGCATCGAGGCATACGCCACCGCGTTCACCGATATCGGAATCACCAAGGGCGTCAAGACGATCGTGATGGTCCGGCCGGATCCGGATCTGTTCGCGGTGATCTTCGCGCTGTTCCGGGTGGGTGCCGTGCCGGTGGTGGTGGACCCGGGGATGGGTGTGCGGCGCATGCTGCACTGCTTCCGCAGCGTGGGTGCGCGGGCGTTCATCGGTGTGCCGCAGGCGCATCTGGTGCGGCTGGCGGCGCGGCGGACCTTCGCCGAGGTCCGGGTGCATGTGACGGCGGGCCGCTCCTATTGGGGCGGGCACACCCTCGAGGACCTGGCCGAGCGGGGCCGGGCGCGGGCGCACACACCCGTGGTGCACGAGCCGGACGACCTGTTGATGATCGCGTTCACGACCGGCAGCACCGGCCCGGCGAAGGGTGTCGAATTCACTCGGGCCCAATTCGCGGCGTCGCTGCGGGTGGTCACCGATTTGCACGGCCGCGCCGATGGATTCACCTCGCTGGTGACGGTGCCGTTGTTCGGCATCTTCGACCTGCTGCAGGGCGCACACCTGGTGTTGGGGCCGGTCGATCCGGTCCGGGTGTCGAAGGCCGATCCGGCGCTGCTCGCCGATGTGGCCGCTCGCTTCGAGGTCACCGATCTGACGGCATCACCGGCGCTGCTCGCCCCGCTGGGAGAGTACCTGCGGCGCAGCCGGATCGAATTGCCCTCGTTGACCACCGTCATCTCGATGGGTGCCCCGGCGAATCTCGATGCGCTGGACGGGATTCGGTCCGCGCTGGGCCCGGATGCGCGTGTCTTCACCACCTATGGCGCCACCGAGGCGCTGCCGCTGACCACCCTGGAATGGCGTGAGCTGCAGGCCACTCGCGAGCAGACCCGCGACGGGTACGGCACCTGCGTGGGGCGTGCGTTGCCGGAGACAGACAGTGACACCCGGGTGCGCATCATTCGTATTTCCGATGATGAGATTCCTTGGTGGAGCGAGGGTTTGGAGGTCGCGCCCGGGGAGGTCGGGGAGATCGTCGCCACCGGCTCGCAGGTCAGCAAGGGTTATCACCGCAACCCGAAGGCCGACGCGCGGGCCAAGATCGATGAGCGACTGCCGGATGGCACCGTGCGTCGCTGGCACCGGGTCGGTGACCTGGCGTGGCGAGACGACACGGATCGGCTGTGGTTCTGCGGCCGCATCTCTCAGCGGGTGCGCACCGCCGCCGAGGATCTGTTCACGGTTCGCTGCGAGCAGGTGTTCAACACCCATCCGGACGTGCGGCGGACCGCGCTGGTCGGTGTGGGCCGTTCCGGCGACCAGGTGCCGGTGCTGTGCTACGAGCTCCGCGATGGGGTCGATCCGTCCGAATGTCCGCGCATCGAACGGGAACTGTGGCGGCTGGCCGCGGCCCGGGAGATGACCTCGCCCATCCGAGTGTTTCTGTACCACGAGGGGTTTCCCGTCGACATTCGGCACAACGCCAAGATCGGCCGGGAGGAGCTCGCGGGCTGGGCGGCCCGACGGCTCGGCTATCACGGAGGAAGTCAGTGACCAAGGTCCTTGTTACCGGTGCGACCGGATTTCTCGGCAGTCATATCGTCGATCAGTGCTTGGCCGCCGGTGACGAGGTGCGGGTCCTGACCCGGCCGACCAGCAACCTGGGATATCTGGGCACCCTGTCCGATATCGAGATCGTGCACGGTGACCTCGGTGATGCGGAGTCGCTGGCAGCGGCCTGCAAGGGTGTCGACGTGGTGCATCACAGCGCCGGGCGGGTGGCGGAGACGGGGCGCCGGGAATTGTTCTGGGAGGCCAATGTCGAGGGCACGCGGCGGCTGATGGATGCGGCCCGTGGTGCCGGTGTCGGCCGGTTCGTGTACGTGAGCAGCCCGAGCGTGGCCACCGAGTACGACACCGACCGTTTCGGCATCGACGAATCCGAGCCGTATGTGCGCAATCCGAAGAGCTACTACGTGGAGACCAAGGCGGTGGCCGAGCGAGAGGTGCTGGCCGCCAACACCTCCGATTTCACCACCTGCGCGCTGCGTCCCCGCATGATCTGGGGTCCGCGCTCGGGCGGGTGGATGACGCTGCTGCTGAACAAGATTCGCTCCGGCCGACTGCCCGACCTGTCCGGCGGTAAGCAGGTGCTGGTGTCGATCACCTACTGCGAGCACGCCGCCCGCGCCTGTGTGCAGGCCTCCCGTTCGGACCATGTCGCGGGCAAGGCCTACTTCCTGGCCGACGCCGAGGACGTGGACCTGTGGGCCTTCGCCCGCGACCTCGCCACCGCCCTCGACCTCACCCCACCCACCAAAACCATCCCGAAGCCCGCCCTGACCCTGGCCATCACCATCTTCGACACCATCTGGAAAATCCCCGGCCTCCAGGACCGCATCGCCCCCCCACTGTCCAGCTGGACAGTCGCGGCCCTCACCGTCTCCAACACCTACGACACCACCGCCGCCCACCGCGACTTCGACTACGAGCCCACGGTTTCGCTACACGAGGGCCTGAACCGCTATGTGGAGTGGGTCCACTCGATAGGCGGCCTGGACGCCTTACCCGCCTGAAGGCTCGTGAGTCAGCCCGCTTCCTCGTCGTCTTTCCCAATATGGCCGGGGGATGGGTCAGCGTGTGCTTGCGATGACCGGGTAGTGGTCGGACAGGTTGGTGTAGGTGTAGTCCTTGCCCCAGCTCGTTACCGTCCATGGCTCGCACTGTTCGGGGAGGACCGTGTTGGTCCAGGCGGTTGGGCGGGCGTGTCCGCGGCGGAACAGGACGTAGTCCAGATCCTCGCGCGGCTCGCCGGGATAGCGATAGGCCGCAATGGAATTGGATTGGGTGTCGAAGGAGTAAGGGTGGCCGGTGCGGGTGTCGGCCGGGTCCAGGCCCGCGTTGTCGAGCATGCTGCGGTACTCCGGGCCGTGTGAGTCGACGTTGAGATCGCCTGCCACCAGGACCTGTTCGCTCGCCGGAATGTGCTTACCGTCCAGGAAGGCCGCGATCTGGCGGAATTGCTTGGCACGGTCGGAGACGGCTTCGCCTGCGCGGCAACGGCTGTCGGTGGACTGGGTGTGGGTGCCGACGACGTGCACCGTGGTGCCGTTCACATCCAGAACGACGTAGGCGAAGCCCTTGTTCGCGGTCCAGTCCACGCCGCAACCGTTCTCGAACAGGACCTGCTCCTTGCGTACGATCGGCCACTTGCTCATCACGATCACACCGCCGTCCTCCGCGGTGGTGTCGGAGTACTTCCCGCCCGTGGCGTCCCAGCCGTCGCGGCCCCGGCCGACCACCGGCGTCTGATGCGGATACAGCCGCGCCGCATCGGCTTTCATGGCCTCGGAGATCTCGTTGTCGAACGCCTCCTGCAGGACCACCACGTCGTTGCCTCGGAAGAAGTCGGCCGCCACGATGGCCGTGGCGCGATGTTCCTGACCCCAGTTCGGATACAGCGTGGTGCTCATCAGAAAGGTGTTGTAGGTCAGCACCTTCAGCGCCGGTGGGGCGGGTGCGGCCTGCGCGGCGGATGGCAGGCCCAGGCCCAGCACCGCGGTGGCGGCGAGGGCGATCAGCGTGGTCTTCCGACCCAGCGACATGTGCGTCTCCTTCGATCCGATCGGCCCGCCCGGATCGCGAGCGGGCGGAGACAGCGAAATCGGACAAATCGACGCGAAGATGTCCGGCATATGAGGCCGGGATGTTCTCGAATGGAAATATGGGTCCCCAGTCACCCGCCTCGGCGGCGACTGCGGGGGGAGCGGGGTTTGCGGCGATAGAAGTACTCTCCGCCGATATCAGCTGCGGCGCCGGCGATCTCGTCGATCTTGGGCGAGCCGCATGGGGCGCGTCCAACACTCGCACCTACGGCCGCACTCCGCAACAACCATCTCCCAGCCTGATACGCGGGTGCGAGCGCTACCTACTCGCCTGCACCCGCGCTACTCATTCAGGGACGGGGCACAGGGCGGCTCAATGGTGTCGCGACACTCGCCCATACTCTCTGACCCGCAGAACACCACGGTCCTGGTCAGGGTAAGCACCTGGTCGCCAGATATTCTCCGACGCTCGGAGACGCGACCAAGACAATGCCCGGTCCGGACGGCGGAATCCGGCTATGACACCGGATTCAGGGTGTGCCGCCTGGGCTCAAGCTCGCCACGGCCTTGAATTGGTCGAGGGATGAAGCCGGTGCAGTTCCGCCGCAAGCCTCTCCCGGTGCTCCTCGGCGGCCTGGGCGCTCGAAAAGCCCAGTGCGTCGGCGACGTACTGCCAACCGAGGCCATGTGCCAGAGCCGTATCGATGAATCTGGCTTCCGATTGATCGATGAAAAACCGGTCTGTGACGATCAGCCGACGCCAAGCGGCCATTACCTCTGGGGGAATATCCGGAATGTCGTCCCGGACGGTCAGCGTATTCATCGCCAGCAACGGCTGCTCGCCCACCAGCCGAAACCCCTCCTCCCCGAGGGCCTCACGTAACCACGCTTCGAGAGCCGGTCCCATTTGCTGCTGGCGTTCGACCATGTGACTCATTGTAAGTCGCTTGTGGGCCGGTGCTCGCGAGGACGACGACAACCCACGGCCGATCCGGCCTCCGTACTCCCTCCCAGGCCTCTAGCTCGCCCTCGAACACGGCCGCACCGGCGACGAAGTATGACAACGGTTTTCGAGCCTCCTTCTGGGCTGCCTGAGCAAGATCGATGATGCATCCGACAAGCTAGGCACGACGCGGAGCCTGTCCCTGGATGGCAGTCGGCCATCCAATCTGAATGAGTGGGTTTGCACTACCGCCCGACCGTCGGGGGAATTCCGAACCGCAGCGAGGGGGAGCGGGGTATATGCTGGGCGACCTTCTGGGTCTACCGCGTGGCAGTACTCGGAAACGGCTACCGATCCCTGTGGCTGAGCGAGGAGCGCAACAGTGAGCGAGGAAGGTGGCTGGGAAGACTTTGTTGTCGACCTGTGCGATCTCGCGGTGAAGTATGACGCGGATACATTTCTTTCCGAGTCACGTGTTGTTCTTTCCGCCCGCACAATCCATCCCGGCGACCAGTGCGGCAGTATCGTGGTTACCCGCTTCGACGACGAGGCGGCGCGGGTGGAGACGGGGTGGTGCTTCACCATGGTGGTGGATTACGTTGCCGAAGACCATGACCGGCCGGTTCCGGCGCTCGGCCTGATTGAGGCGATTTGTTCCGGCAACGCGGAAGAGCACTGTCTGATCGATTCCGACGGCCGCTGGGTAGGAATTCTCCTCGAGGCATGGGCACCGAACGGCGACCGGTGGCAATCGGGTGATCCGAACCGTGCCGAGAAGCGAGCGACGCGACGGTTTCCGCGTTGGGCCCAGTGAAGCAGTTGCCGCCGAGTCACCCTCGGCGGCGACTGCGGGGGGAGCGGGGTTTGCGGCGGTAGACGGTGGCGGTGATGCGGTGGCCCATGGGGTTGGTTACGTAGAAGTACTCGCCGCCGATATCGGCTGCGGCGCGGGAGATCTCATCGATCGCGCCGTGGAAGTCGGCGGTGCCGAAGTGGCTCAGGGTCATCTCGACCGTGCCCACCGGGTCGAATCCGTCCGATGGTGGGGTGTCGAGTTCTTCGGCCCTTCCCACCATTAGGCGCCGGTACGCAACCTTGCTCCCGGCCCGGTGCCGTCCACGTCGGTGAAGCCGTATCGTGTCGCGAGGTCGGCGGTGGTCTGGGTTCCGCCCGATCGGTCGAGCGTCTCGGGGTCGGCTGCCAGGGCGGCTACGCCCCGGCCGACGAAGCGTGGGGACTCGGCGTGCGTGATATCGAACGTTCCCTCGCCCGGGATGTCGACGACGGTTCGGCCGTCGTCGGTTGTGCGTGCTCCGCTGGCGAGCAGTTCGGTGCGCACCAATCCCGGCCAGACCGATATGACCGCGACGCCGTGTGGTTGAAGCTCGACCGCCATATCGGCCGTCATCTTGTCCAATGCGGCCTTCCCGACGCCGTAGACGACGTTGTGGCCGTAGGACACCGCGCCCGACGAGGAGATGTTGACGACCACCGCACCCGGCCGTTGGGCCTTGAACAGGAGGGGAGCGGCGTACACACCGGCGACATAGTGCGATCGGAGCCCGATCCCGAGCACCTGATCCCAGGCCTGCAACGGCAGCTCCCAGAACGGTTTATGCAGCCACTGGGCGAGATCCGGGGCCGAGAAGACGTTGTTCACCAGGATGTCGAGGCGTCCCTGTTCGGCGTCGACCCGGCCGAACAGCGCCGCCACTTGCTCGTCGTCGTGATGATCGCACTGCACCGGGATGCCGGTGCCGCCGAGTGCGGTCACCTCTGCTGCCGTCTCGGAGATCGTGCCGGGAAGCGGTCCGGGAGCGACGGTGCGTCCGGTGAGATACACCGTCGCGCCCGCGGCGCCGAGCTCCAGCGCGATGCCCTTGCCCACGCCTCTGCTCGCGCCGGTGACGACGGCGACCTTTCCCGACAGCGGCTGGGACATCGCTTCCTCCGGCAAGATCTGGGGTCCGACACTGGGCACGATTATGCCTGTCGCGGTTAGGGTTTGTATCCGACCGCGGCGAAATTGCCCGGCCGCCCCTGGTCGGTCGGGTCCACCGGTTCCTCGGGTCGCCAGTCGGCGGCGTAGACGAGGCCGGGTTCGACGAGTTCGAAGCCATCGAAGAGCGCCGCGATGTCGTCGCGATCGCGCATCGTGAGGGGATCCGATGTCTCGCTGTACATTTCGGCGATCTCGGCGGCGAGCCGCTTCAGCTCGTCGCCGACCTCCGACATCGAGGCGTGGCTCATGGCCACGTAGCTGCCCGAGGGGAGCCGGTCGCGCAGCCGCGCCATCAGCTCCTGCGGGCGGTCGGCGTCCGGTATGAACGGCCATACGCTGACGATCAACAGGCCCAGCGGCTGATCGAAATCGATCAGCCGACGGGTGTCGGGGTGGTCCAGGATGAGGTCGGGATCGCGCAGGTCGGCCTCGATCACCGCGACGCTGTCCATGACCTGTTGTTGCCGCAACAGCTCGTCGGCGCGGTTGACCGCCTCCAAGTCGTTGTCCACGTAGACAACTCGGCTGTCGGGCGCACCGATCCGGCTGATCTCGTGCGTATTACCGGCGGTGGGCAGGCCCGAGCCGATGTCGAGGAACTGCCGAATCCCCTGCGCCACCATGAATTTCACGGCCCGCCGCAGAAAGGCCCGATTGTGGTGGGCCCATACGTCCGCATACGGGAACACCTGGTACAGGTGCTCGGCAAAGATCTTGTCAACCCCGAACACGGCCTCGCCGGACAAATAGTAGTGGTACAGCCGCGCGGCCGACGGTCGGCTGGCGTCGATCTCACGGGGTTCGAAGTCGGGGGCGTTCATCCCAGGGCTCCTCGATAGTGCAGCACGTGCAAAGGCTAGCCCCCATCGAGCCGAACTGCGTTGGGAAAAACGGACTTAGACGCGAATCCCCATGTCAGAACGACGCCTACATCGGGAACAGGTTGTGTTTGCGCGGGTTCGGGCGGCGAACGGCCTCCTTGTCGCGCAGGAGGCGCAGGGCCTTGCGGATTTCGAGGCGGGTCTGCGACGGCTCGATGACCGCGTCGATATAGCCGCGCTCGGCCGCGATCCACGGGGTGGCAATCGTGGTGTTGTAGAGGTCGATCATCTGCTGCCGCACCGCCTCTCGCTGCTCGGGCGGGGCGGCGTCGAGTTGACGGCGGCCGACGACGCCGACCATGCTCTCCGCGCCCATCACCGCGATCCGCGCGGTCGGCCATGCCAGGCTGATATCGGCGCCGAGCTGTTTGCAGCCCATCACCGCATAGCCGCCGCCGTAGGCCTTGCGCACGACCACGGTCACGATCGGCACGGTCGCCTCGATCACCGCCCGGAAGAAGCGTCCGCCGCGCTTGATCACCCCGTTGCGTTCCTCCTGCAGGCCCGGCAGCACACCAGGGGTGTCGACCACGAACACCAGCGGCAATCCGAAGGCATCACACATGCGAATGAAATTCGTTGCCTTGTCCGAACATTGGGCATCGAGCGCACCGCCCAGCACCAGCGGCTGATTGGCGATCACGCCGATGCTGCGCCCGTCCACGCGCGCGAATCCAGTGATCAGATTCTGTGCGGTCACCGCGCCGATCTCATGGAAGTCGCCGTCGTCGAAGATGCGCAGCAGGACCTCGTACATGTCGTAGCCGGCCTTGTCCGAATCCGGGATGATCCGGTCCAGCTCGAGATCGTGCTCCGTAGGTTCGGGTTCCAGGCCGGGATTGACGATCGGCGGCTGTTCCAGACAGCTGGACGGAAGATAGCTCAAGTACCTGCGCACCCAGTCGAAGGCGTCCTTTTCGGACGGCGCGATGTGATGGATGGTGCCGTTGCGGGCCAGTACCGCGGCGCCGCCGAGCTCCTCGGCGGTGACCTCCTCACCGGTCACCGCTTTGATGACCTCCGGTCCGGTCACGAACATGTACGAGTTCTCCGTGGCGACCAGCACATCCATGTTCACCGGCCCGTACACCGACCCGGCCGCACATTTGCCCAGCATCACCGCCACCATCGGCACGAAACCCGTCAAATCCTCCGCCCGTCGGCACATCAGTGCGTACCAGGCCAGCGAGGCGACCGCGTCCTGGATGCGGGCACCGCCGGAATCGTTGATCATCACCAGTGGGCAGGCGTTCTTGTGGGCGAATTCCGTCGCAGCGGCGACCTTGCGGCCGAACATCTCGCCGACCGACCCGCCGTACACGGTCTGGTCGTGCGCTATCACGACCACTGGGCGGCCGTCGATATGGCCGCGCCCGGTGACTACGCCGTCGCCGTAGAAGGCGTCGGGGCTACCGGGCTGGCGCATCAGCGCCCCGGTTTCGACGAAACTTCCCGGATCCAGCAGCATCCGTATGCGTTCGCGGGCACTGGGAATGCCTTTGTTGCGGCGTTTGTCGATTCCGGCCTGTCCCGCCGGTTCGTCCGCGATTTCGAGGAGTTTGTGCAGCTCCTGCAGTTTGTCCCGGGTGACCGTCATCCGTGACCGAGGCCCTTTCCAAGTCGGATTGTGCGATCGAATGTGCCGTTTCATATCGCTGGAGCCTCCCTTGGGCGGCGAATCTCGCCCGGGGGCACTGTTCCGGTACGCGATGGCCGACCGGACGTCGCGAGGGTAGCAGCCGGATCACCGGCCGCAGACCAGCCATGGCAGTGTGTCCCGGTCGGCCTGGGCGCTTATTCGCGTATGGCGGTCGCGATCCCCAGCCAGTCGTCCGCATGTAGCCCGCGGCGGGAGGCGGGATCGTATCGGCACAGAAGCGTCGGCACCCTGGACACATCGTGCAGGCGGAATCCGCAGGAGCCGAGCAATGCGTCGAGTTCTGCCGAGGTGAAGCCGGACCGGAAGGGTTCGCCGAGACGCGCCACGATGCGCGACAGCCAGCGAGCACCCCGCCATGGGGTGGTGCCGGTAATGACGTCCGGGTCGATGTAGTCGAGCACCAGTCGGCTGCCCGGCGCGCACACGGCGGCGAGGTCGTGCATCGTCGCGCGGATTGCATCAACCGGGAGATACGTTGTCACGCCTGTCCACACGATCAGGGACGGAACGCCGGGGTCTAACCCATTGGCCAGCAGGCGCTCACGGAGGTCGTCCTTCTGGAAGTCGCAGGCGACCCAGGTGAGCGGTGGGCGGTGCTGGGGAAACAGCTGCTCGAATCTGGCGCGCTTGGCCTTCTGCGTCGATGGTGCGTCGACTTCGAAGATTCTCGTTGTGGCATCGGCTGTGCGCAGGCTGGTCGTGTCGAAACCGGCACCGAGCAACACGCTCTGCCGCACCCCGGCGGCGACCGCCGCACGGTACGCGTCGTCGACATAGCGGACCCGGAGCACCGTGTGGGCCTGCAGCCCGCCGACCAGCCGGTCCAGACAATAGATCGCGCCGCGCGCAATGAGCGGATGCGACAGCATCATCCGCAACGCGGGATCGCGGACGAAGCGGTGCGAGTACCGATCGTCGAGCAGCCTGCGGTCGTGTGGATGGACCGTTTCCGCGGCACGCTGCGCCGCCGTGAACTCCGCCGTCCAGCTGGGTTTGCGGTCCAGCCGCCGGGTCAGCACCTGCCCCCGCGCCATGCGAATCACTCTAGAGCGGGCAGGCTAGCTGGCGGAAGGCATGCTGTGCTCCTCGGGCACTCGAGCTGAATTCGATCTGGACGCCTGCCGTCGTGCGGAGGGGCAGCGAGGGGCTGGTGCCGGGGTCACCTGGAATGTCGACGCGACGGCGCGGTGATCCGACGGCCACGGTGAGATGACGACGTCGGCGTGGGGTCCGCCGAAGTCGCCCGGCAACGGTTGTGCGGGTGCGGGTTCGGCGATCACCTTGCTGTCGAGGGTTGTCGATGGGCCTGCGGCATAGACGAAGTCGATCCGGTCGTGTACCTCGTTGGCCTCCACCGAAGGTGACGGATAGCCCGGGGTCCACGTGTAGGCGGGTTTTGCAATCGAATCGGAGTGCCGTTCGCGCAACGAATCTCGGAAACCGAGCTCGGCCAGCCGGGCTGATACCGGCCAGCGCAGCTCACGGTCGAACGGGCGCGGGGTGACGGCCGCGGTGGCTGCGGTCCAGTCCAGGTGGGAAGGCACGTTGAAGTCCCCGGTGAGGAACACCGGAACACCCGAATTGGCCAGCGCCGGAAGCGAATTGAATCTACCGGCCATTTCCTTCATGTGGTACTGCTCATTGGCGAGGACCTTCTCGGCGGTGGCGCCGTCGCGAAGGTCGTACGGGCCATAGGGGTACGGCCGCAGATGGACGTTGCTCACCGCCACCACCCGACCGGGCGACACCTCCACGTAGACGTAGTCGGAGCTGCCCTGCGGCACGATGATCGGATGCTTGCTGATGATCTGCAGGGGTGCGTGAACATGCTTCCAGCCCAGGTCGTTCGCCAGCCGATTCAGGTTGTTGTTGGATTCCTGCACGCCCACGATGTCCGCGCCAGAGGCAACGATTGCTTCGGACACCTTCTTGAAGTCCACCCGGGTCCCACCTACCCAGATGTTGAACGTCATCACCGTCACCTGAGTGGTGGGCGGTTGTGCCGAGGCCCGATGTGCCGGTGTGGGACCGAGCCCGAGGACGGCGGCCAACACACCCGCCAGAACCGTGATGAGCCAGGAGTGTCGAGACATGTGCAACTCCTTCCGTAGCGTGACCAAGGTCACGGTAGGAGTGGCGTGTGAAACGATGGCATATCACTGATATCCCGTTCGGAAACAAGCAGCCAACACCGCGCCCGAATCCATTGCACAGCAACTATTTCCGGCAGGTACGGGAGGCCGTCACCGAGGTCACCCGCTTCTACGCGAGCCGGGACTTCGCTAGCCCGCGGAAGGCATGCTGTGCTCCTCGGGCAGTAGCAGGGTGGTGAGTTCGTCCAGGGCCGTGTCCAGGGCGTGGGTGAATTCGGTCAGCGGGGGAAGTTTGTCGGCCGCGCCGAGGATGCCGAAATGGAGGGCGTCGGTGTAGCCGACGCAGGTGACGTTGAACGAATTGCCGTGCATCAGTAGCGAAATCGGGTACAGCGCCTCGAGTCGCGCGCCGTTCCAGTACAGCGGTCGGCGTGGACCGGGGACATTGGAGACGCCCATGGGATGGGAGGAGGGCATGCGGTCGAAGCCGACATTCAGCCCGAGAATCCAGGGCAGGGTGACCGCGAGGCCGTAGCCGATCGCCGCATTCGGGGACAGGCCGGTCATGTGCCGCTTCGCCGCATCGATGGACCGCTTCACGGCTGTCAGCCGCTCGCGCGGGTCGGCGATATCGGTGGCGAGCGCGGTGAACATCATGCCCGCGCGGGTGCCCAGCCGGTCGTCGTCCTGCTCGCGTAGATCCATGGGAACACCCGCGGTCAAGGTGCGCGCGGGCAAGTGGCCATGGGCGTCGAGGTATCCGCGCAGCGCGGTCGACACCAGGTAGAGCACGATGTCGTTGATCGTGCACTCACCGGCCTTGGCGAGCCGCTTGAACAGCGCCAGATCATAACGGCGCGTGGACAGATCGCGGCGCCCCGTGATCGGACCGTCGAAGATCGACGGCGGCTGCTCGTAGGCGCGCTGGGCCGCGGTCCGTCGACCGCGTGCCCGCCGCAGTGCGTCACGTCCGGCACCGCCGATACCGCGCAGCACCTCCAGAACCCCGCGCAGGGCCACCAGCACCACCCGCAGCGGATTCGACGAAGTGCGTTGCGGCGGCGCATCGTTCGCACGGCCGACGGTGAAAAGATGTGGTGTCTCGCGGTCGTCGGGATCGGTGGAGAAGGTGTCGGTGAACAGCCGCATCAGCGATGCGCCGTCGAACAGGCTGTGATGCACCTTCAAGATGAGCGCGAACCGATCCGCGCCCAGGCCCTGGACCAGATGGATCTCCCACGGCGGCCGCCGCAGATCGAGCTGCTGCTGGTGGATCCGGGTGGCCAGTTCCAGCAACTGCTCGTGGCCGCCGGGCTGCGGCAGCTCCCAGGTGCGGATGTGCTCACCCAGATTCACCTCGTCGACCTCGCGCACCAGCGACGCCAACCGGCTCACCGGCACCAGATTCCACGGCCGGGGCAGCTCGGCGGGAGCGGCGACCTGGGCGAGCCAGCGCCGCACGAAGCGGTCGGCGTCGCCGTCGGGTGCGGTGAACTCCATCAGAAATGCGACATGCATGGGCATATCGGGCGATTCGAGCGACAGCCAGACGCCGTCGGTCGCCGACAACCGGTGCAGGGACATGGAAATCCTTTCTCGGGCGACACGTCCCGGTCAGCCGCGGGGAATCAGATCCAGTCGCATGCCGATCGGAATGGTCGCGAAGTGGAAGCGGTCCTTCGGCGGTTGCGCACCCGCGGGCAACCGCACGTCGAAGGTCCGGCACACCATGCTGACGACGTTCTTGATCTCCAGCAGCGCCAGGCCGCGCCCGGGGCAGAATCGCGGGCCGGAGCCGAACGGCGTGGACGCTTCCGGGCGGTGATTGCCGCCGCCGTCGCGCAGCCAGCGGTCCGGGTCGAAGGTGAGCGGATCGCTGAAGTTCTCCTCCTGCAACCCGGGGTGCTGGACGTTGATGATCACCCAGGTGCCCGCGGGGATCGCCGCACCGCCCAGGACGGTGTCGCGGACCGTTTCGAGTCCGATCAGCGGCGTGGTCGGACGCAGCCGCATCGATTCGGCGGCGACGGCTTCCAGATACGGCTGCCGCTCCAGCGCCGACGGAATCTCGGCCACCTCGTCGCGGATGCGCTGCTGCACCTCGGGATGTCCCGCGAGGTGATACAGCAGCCAGGCCATCGCATTGCTGGTGGTGTCCTGACCGGCGACGAGGATGGTGAGCGCCTCGGCGAAAAGCTCGTCGTCGGTGAAGGTTTCGTTGCCGTCGGGGGCGAGCAGCAGGGCCTCGATGAAGTTCGTCGGGCTTTCGGGCAGGTTCTGTCGGGCGCGCGCAATGACCTCGTCGAGGTCCCTGCGGATCGCCGCGAGTGCCCGGTCCAGCGCCCGGTCGGCGGGCAGCTTCACATAGCGCCAGTACGGGAACGGGGTGGCCATGCGGCGGTTGATGGTCGGGAAGATCAGTTCCAGGTGCTGCTGGATGACGTCGCCGGATTGCTCGATGGTGTTGATGTCGTAGTCGAAGGTCAGTTTGGCGGTGACGTCGACCGTGTAGCGGGTCAGGTCGGCCCGAATATCGGTGGGCGGCAACGACAGCCAGCGCCGCCGCAGGCGCTCGGTGATGGTCTCCAGGGTGGGGTGGAATCCGCGCAGATGACCGGCGTTGAAGGCGGGCATCGCCAGCTTGCGCCGCCGCCGCCACGCATCGCCCTCCAGTGAGAACAATCCGTTGGAGCCCATCTCGTCCATGATCGACTCGATCACCGACTGCCGGCGGAACCCGCTGGGGCGATCGCGCAGCACCTCGCGGATCAGGTCGGGATCGCTGACCACCACGACGGGCTTACCCGCCATGTCGACACGGTAGAGCGAACCGAATTCCCCGGCCCACTCCTCGAGGCGCCGATGCAGCAGCGTCGGCCACAGTTGCGGCAGATTTCCTACCAGCGGCCAGCCACCGGGCCCCGGTAGCTCGGTCAGAGACAGCTCTCGCGACGTGGTGGTGGACACCAGCGGAGCGTATCGCCGGCGCAGCTCGGACGCGAAAGCAGAACCGTCACTTTGTTTCCCGAGACAACAGGGGTGATATTTTCTGTTTCCCGGGCCGATTGATCCGCCCCGCGACGACGAACAGTGCGACCAGCAGCACACTCAGCCACACGTAGGTGTTGCCGATCAGGTGCTGCCCCGGGGTCCAGTCGAATTCGCGATTGTTGTCGCCGGGCTCCCAGTTCTGCGGGCCGATGACGAAGACCACCGCGGTGGCGAGGACGACCGCCGACCAGAGCAGTGCGGCACGCCGGGGCAGCCGCACGGCCGTCCCGGCCGCGGCGAACAGGGCCGGAGCGATCCACACCCAGTGGTGCGACCACGAGATCGGCGAGACCAGCAGGGTGAAGACCGCATTGAACGACAGCATCAGCGCCGGGTTGTCTCCCGCCTGCCGCATGGCCGCCACGACCAGTGCCAGCAGCAGCGCGCCGAGCAGCAGCCACAGCGCGGTGAAGGCCGGTTCCGGGACCTGCAGCCGGGCCAGCACCCCTTGGATCGACTGATTGGTGTGGAAGGCCGACCCGCTCAGCCCCGACACATTGCCCATCCCGCCGAACCAGTACCGGGTCGATTCCTTCGGCATGATCGCGAAGGCCAGGGCGGTCGCGGCGGCGCCGGTGATCGCGGCGGTCGCGGCGGCCCGGTAGTCGCGGCGGATGAGGAAGTACAGGACGAACGCCGCCGGGGTCAGCTTGATCGCCGCGGCCAGCCCGATCAGCATGCCGCGGGGCCACTTCGGGCGCAGTGCCAGGCAGTCGGCGACGACCAGCGCCATGAGCAGCAGGTTGACCTGGCCGAAATCCAGCGTCGAATGGACCGGCTCCAGCAGCAGACCCACCGGCAGCGCGCACGCGCTCGCCCACAGCGCGAGTTCGAGGGTGCCGGGCCAGAGGCGCCGTGCGGTGAGATAGATCGTCACCGCCAGGGCCAGCGTCGACACCACGAAGAACGTGGTGGCGGCCAGATGCCAGGACAGGATGGCGAACGGACCCAGGGCCAGGGCCGCGAACGGCGGATAGATGAACGGCAGTCCGATACCCAGCGTGGTCTTCGGCAGCGTCCCGTACATATCGGCGCCGTGCCACCACGCCTGCACTCCGAGCCGGTACACCTGCAGGTCGATGAACTCGCGCTTGATCGGGGTCAGCGGCCAGCTGGGATGCGTCAACCAGAAGATCGCGACCGCGAGTAGCAGTGGGGGGACCAGCCACAGCAGTCGAGCGAAGGGACGAGCCGAGGACGTCGTCGGAGCGGAGGTGGAGACACTAACCATCCAGCACGAGGTTACCGATCATCGACGCTCAGCCGAAGCCCAGGGCGAATTCCCGTCACCACCCGGCCCGTAGCATGGGGCGGGTTATGGGCAGCCCTCGTGAGCAGGGGCGTCAGGCGGAGGCGCCGCTGACGCTCACCACCGAACCGCCGCGCAGTCTGTCGTTCGCCGATCAGACCGCGTTCTGGGTCAATCTCGGGGTGTCGCTCATCGGGTTCACCGGGGCGATCTATGTCTTGCAACCGGATGGTCATCCACAGCTGCCGATCGTGGGCGCGTTGCTGGCGACCGTGCTGGGCACGCTGATCGGGACGGCGATGGTCGCCGTCGCGGGGGCGGTCGGGGCTCGGACGGGGGCCCCGGCCATGGCGAACTTCCGGGGGTTGTTCGGCACCCGGCTGTCGTATGTGCCGACTGTCGCCAACATCGTGCAGTGCATCGGCTGGGGTGTGTACGAGCTGACGGTCATCTCGGGCGGCGTGCAGGCCATCACGCACGGGCGGTTGCCGCATGTGCTCGTGATCGTCGCGGCTGGAGTCCTGTCCACGGCCATGGCGATCTGGCCGCTGTCGGTGCTGCATATTCTGCGCAAGTACGTGACGGTCGCGGTGTTCATAGCGATGCTGTATTTCACCGTGCAGCTGTTGCGGAATCCGCTGCCGCAGGTCGGCGACACCTCCTGGAGCGGGTTCTTCCCCGCCGTGGACTCCGCGCTCGCGGTGGCGGTGTCGTTCGTGCCGCTGGCCGCCGACTACACCCGGCACGCCCATTCGGCACGGGCCGCCTCCGGGTCCACCATGCTGGGCTATTCGGTGGCGCAGACCTGGTGCTATCTGCTGGGCATGGTCGCGCTGCTCCAGGTCGGCGGCGATCCGGATCGGATCTTCGACACCTTCCTCGGCGTCGCGGCCGGGTGGGTGTTCTTCGCGGTGCTGGTGGTGCGGGAATCGGATCAGTCGTTCGCCAATGTGTACTCCACGGCCATGTCGCTGCAGAATCTGCTGCCGCGGGTGGACCGGAGGGTGCTGGCCGCCGCCGTCGGTGTCGTGGCGATCGTGCTGGCGATGGGGGTGCACGATTTCACCGGCTTCTCGAACTTCCTGCTGCTGATCGGCTCGGTCTTCGTGCCGCTGTGCGCGGTGCTGGCGGTGGATTACTACTTCGGCCGGGGGCGGCTGGGCTGGGATCTGTCCGAGCGGGCACCGGCCCGCCCGCTGATGGTGGTGCCGTGGCTGCTGGGGTTCGCGGTCTATCAGCTGTTCAATCCCGGGTCGGTGTCGTGGTGGGCGCGGCTGTGGAGCGAGGCGCAGGATGCGATCGGGATCCATCCCGGGTGGTGGTCGTCGGCGTCGCTGTTCTCGTTCCTGGTCGCGGCGCTGGCCACCGGGGGCCTGGTGCTCGTCGAGCGTCGAGCGCTGGGGAGGCAGTCTGTCTGAGCACACCGGGCCCGGTGATCGCGATCTCGTCTTCGGGATGGGGACCGACCCGATGGCCGAGCCCGATTGGCCGCCATTGACTCTCGACGAGATCGACGAGGCGGCGCAGATCGAGTGGCGCAGCCCGCGCCCGCTGTCGTCGACGGCACGGGTGCGGATGGCCGATGGCGAGCGGGTCGTGGTGAAGCGGATGCCGGTGGCATTGCGGGATGCCGGTGCGCTGGCGGAGGAACATGCGTACATGGCGCATCTGCGGGCGCGGGGGATACCGATTCCGCTGGTGCGAACCGTCGTTCGCGGTGGGTTCAGCTATGAGATCCATGGTCTCGGGGACGGGGAGGATCTCTATCGCGGCGTTTTCTCTTGGACCCCTCACCTGTCGGAGGAACATGCGGACTCCGCCGGACGCATGCTGGCCCGATTGCATTGCGCGGCAGAGGGATACGAGGCTCCCGAGCGGGCACCGCGGCCGCTGCTGGCCGCGCTGTGCACCGATCCGATCGCGACCGTCGAACGGTATGCCGCCGCCCGGCCCACGGTCGCACGATTCCTGGACGCACGTCCGTGGCGGGAGCAGCTGGCGGCGCGGCGGGTCGGCACCGAAGGGCTCGCGCCGCTGTGGACCCACAACGATTGGCACGGCACGAATCTGCTCTGGCGCGGCGACGAGATCACCGCCGTCTTCGACTTCGGCCTGGCCAATCGCACCACCGCCGCCTTCGATCTGGCCGTGGCGGTCGAGCGATTCGCCGTCGACTGGATCGCGCTGCGCGACGGCGGCCCGGCCCGCATCCAGGAGGCGCAGCTGGCGGCGTTCCTCCACGGCTATACGGCCATCCGCCCGCTCACCCCCGCCGAGCGTCGCGCCCTGCCTGCCCTGTTCCCCCTCGCCCACATCGCCTACGAACTGTCCGAGATCGACTATTTCCTATCCGTTCTCCCACACCCGAACCACGAGAATGCCGAGATCGCCTACCGCGACTACCTGGTCGGCCACCTCCAGTGGGCCCAGGGAGAACAGGGTCGGGCCTTCCTCGAGCTGTTGGGCCGATTGGTGGGTTAGGTGCCCGGTCCGGCCCGTACCGAATGGAATGATGGCGGTCGTGGCGTACATCCTGCTGGTCGAGGACGACCCCGCGATCCGGGAGGGGCTCGGGCTGGCGTTGCGGCGGCACGGGCATGTCGTGTGCACGGCCGCGACCGGGGAGCAGGGGCTGGAGCTGGCGCAGTCGGAGGATGTCGAGCTGGTGGTGCTCGATGTGATGCTGCCCGGGATCGACGGATTCGAGGTGTGCCGCCGGCTGCGGGCGCGATCGGCGGTGGCGATCATCATGCTCACCGCCCGCGACGACGATATCGACATCGTCGGCGGACTGGAGGCCGGTGCCGACGACTATGTCGTCAAACCCGTCCTGCCACGGGTGCTCGACGCCCGCATCAAGGCCGTGCTGCGGCGCGGCACCGTCGAGCAGCCGCGCACGCAACGGTTCGGCACCCTCGAGATCGATCGAGCCGCGATGACCGTGCACAAGGATGGGGCGCCCATCGCGCTCACCCCCACCGAACTGCGTCTGCTGCTGGAACTGTCGGGCTCGCCGGGGCAGGTGTTCAGCCGTCAGCAACTGCTCGAAAATGTCTGGGAACACAGCTATCTCGGCGATTCCCGGCTGGTGGACAACGGCATTCAGCGCCTGCGCGCGAAGGTCGAGGACGACCCCTCCGCGCCGGTGTACGTGCAGACCGTGCGCGGCTTCGGGTACCGGTTCGGTCCGGTATGAGGTGGCCGGGCGGACTGCGCTCCCGCTTGCTGGTGGCCTTCGTGGTGGCCACCACGATCGGGGCGGTGCTGGCGGCGGCCGCGAGCTTCGTGACCGCACGCGCCGGGCTGGTCGCCGATGCCCAGAACCAGGCCGCCGAGGGTCTGCGCGAACGGATCACCGCTATCGCGCCGGAGCTGACCTACCCGCCCGACCAGGCCACCCTCGAACGCATTCTCGACGTGGTCGGCGATTCCGCGGAGGTGACCTACGGATCGCTCACCGCCCGCACCGGCGGGGACCTCGGCCTGATCGACACCGAGTTGCGTACGGCGGTGCGCGACCGCGGAGAGCTTGTCCTGCAACGGGTCCGGCCCTCCACCCGATCGCCGGTGCTGGCGATCGGGATGCCGCTCACGAGCACCGGTGTCGACGGCCGCCGCACCCCCTCCGGTATCGAGGTCTATGCCCTGGTCGATCTCGCCGAGACCCAGCACCGCATCGAGGAATCGGCGTGGGCGGCCGCGCTCACCAGTGCGCTCGCCCTGCCGCTGGCGGCCGTGCTGGCGCTGCTGGCCGCCCGCAGCGTCCTGCGCCCGGTGCGGGAATTGCGCTCCGCGGCAGGGCGATTCGCCGACGGCGACCTGTCGGTGCGGGTCCGGCCGCGCGGCTCGGACGAGCTGTCCGAGCTTGCCCGCACGGTGAACCGGATGGCCGCCGAACTCGAGGACACCATGACGCGCCTGCGCGAATCCGAGGCCGAATCACGGCGTTTCGTCGCCGACGTCTCACACGAGCTGCGTACCCCGCTGGCCACCCTCACCGCGGTCGTCGAGGTGCTGGACGAGGATTCGGCGCAACTGAGCCCCGACCAGCAGACCTCCGCCCGGCTGGCCGTCGAGGCCACCCGCCGCCTGACCCGGCTGGTCGGCGACCTCATCGAGGTGTCTCGATTCGATGCCGCGAGCGAGCGGCTGCAGCTCGAGGAGGTGGAGGTGCGGCGTGCCGTCTCGGATACCCTGCGCGCCCGCGACTGGGCGCGGCAGGTGACCGTCGATGCGCCCGACCCGATCGACGCGGTCCTCGACCCGCGTCGCCTGGATGTGGTCGTGGCCAATCTGGTCGGCAACGCGCTGACCCACGGCGCACCGCCGGTCCGGGTCGAGGTTCGTGCCGACGACGAGTTCGTCACCGTCACCGTCGTCGACGGCGGCCCCGGACTGCCTGCCGACGATCCGAATCGTGTCTTCGACCGCTTCTACAAGGGCGATCCGTCGCGCTCGCGATCCCAGGGCAGCGGTCTGGGGCTGGCCATCGCCCGCGAACACGCCCGCCTGCACGGCGGCGACATCATCGCCGAGAACGTGCCCGGTGGCGGTGCCCGATTCGTCGCGCGGTTCCCGCGCCGCGGGGAGGAAATCTGATGCGACACCGGGGTTTTCGGGACATCGTTCGTCGATTCCTTTGGGTGATACCGGTATCGGCGGTCGCGGTGTGTGGGGCGTGCACCATTCCGACGTCCGGCGTGCTGGCCGCGGGCAACGCACCGACCGGCGTGGCGCCGGGAGTGACGCTGTACTACTTCGATGCCGAGGGCAGACCCGTCCCGGAGCTGCGTGAAACCGGGCATCTCGGAACCGTGGCCGAGGCACTGGATCTGTTGTTGCGCAGCACGCCGCCGCCCGGGCTGTATTCGGAACTGCCGTCCGGCGTCGCCGCGCCGAGGCCGCTGGTGACCGAGTTCGACGACCGCATCACCGTCCACATGCCCTACACCGCAGCCGAACTCACCGAACCCGGCGTGTCCCAGCTGGTGTGCACCGCGCTGGGTGTACACCGCCAGGCCGGGCGCGGCCCCGCGACCGTGGTCCTCATCCCCACCATCGGCGACCGGATCGGACCTCGGGACTGTCCGGTGCAGCGCTGACTGCGACACGATTGCGACAGTGCCGCCACAGGGCCCGGACATCGGCGCATCAGCCTCGAAGCCATGACCGCAGTGCAAGCTCACGGGCCGACGGGTTCGGCCGTCGCCCGGACCGGATTCGATCGACTGCTGGGCGTCGACGCCGTGCGCGGGATCGCCCTCCTCGGTGTGTTCGTCATGCATTTCCAGGTGACCGGATGGTGGCACGCCGGTCCGCCCGATGCGACACCGGAAGCGCTGGTGTGGGTGCAGCAGCACACCTCCTCGCGCGCGATGAGCCTGTTCGTCCTGCTGGCCGGGCTGTCGGTGGCGCTGATGACCGGCGGGCCGCGGCCCTATACCGGAATGCGGATGGCGCGCGCGCGTTTGCGCGTGCTCGTGCGGGCCGCGGTGCTGCTGCTGATCGGGCTGTGTGTCGCGCAGTTCGCCATCCCCTCGGTCCTCGAGTACTACGCGGTGCTGCTGATCCTCCTGGTGCCGTTCACCGCGCTGCGGGTGCGGACCCTCGCAGTACTCGCCACCGCGGCCGTGCCCGCGGTAACCCTGTATGCGGTGTGGATGTTCAATCGGCACGCCGACTTCATGCGCATGTCCCCGCCGCAGGGTCTGGAGATTCTCGTCCGGCCCGACCGATGGGGCGACTACCTCGACGCGCTGGTGCTCTTCGGCGGCGGTTTCCAGACCATCTATGGAATCCCGCTGGTCCTGGCGGGTCTGGCGATCGGGCGATCGGATCTGCGCAATCAGATCACCCAAAGGCGCATGGCTGTCGCCGGTTCCGCCCTGGCCGGCGGCGCGTGGCTGCTGTCGCGGCTGGCCGATCGCATGTTCGCCGCCGATACCGCGGCCCTGGACACCCCGCCGAGTGCGCGAGATCTGCTCCGGATGCCGGGCCCGTCCTCGTTGTATGCGACCAGCGCGGTCGGCATCGTCCTCATGATCGGTCTGGCGCTGCTGCTGGTCGCGGTGCTGTCGGCGGCCCTCGACCACGTGCGGATGCGGCGCCTGGCGTGGCCGCTGGTGGCGACCGGCAGCATGACCCTGACCTGGTATGTCGGTCATCTCTTCTTCCTGCGCCTGATCGGTCCGGACGCGCTGTTCTCCTTCGCCGGTTTCGTGGGTCTGGTCGCCCTGGTCCTCGCGGTCTCGGCGCTGGTGCGGCTGTGGTGTCGCCGCGGCCCGCTCGAGTGGCTGGTCCACCGGGCGATCACCGCGGTCGTGCGCCCATGACGAGCGTGCTGAGAACTTTTGTCGGGTGAGAGCCGATACACCGAACAAAACGGCCGAAACCGCCCCGGTTGTCGCATATTCTTGTTCCCGTTACCCGGAGACCTAGATCACTCGGTCGGGCTGCTATGTTTGCTCGCTGCTAGTGCTCGCGGCGGGTCGAGCGGGGGACAGCTACGACAAGATGGAGTTAGAAGTTTGGCTATCCCAGGTTCAGAACAAGATACGACCCGCTCACAGAGCAGATGGGGGGCGCTGTTCGCCACCAAATCGGTCGAGCAATCGATCCGCGACACCGACGAGCCGGACGCCCGGCTGCACCGGGATCTCACGGCGTGGGACCTCACCATCTTCGGTGTGGCCGTCGTGGTCGGCGCCGGCATCTTCACCCTGACCGCGCGCACCGCCGGGACCGTCGCCGGTCCGTCGGTATCGCTGGCGTTCATCTTCGCCGCCATCGCCTGCGGGCTCACCGCGCTGTGTTACGCGGAATTCGCCTCGACGGTGCCGGTTGCGGGCAGCGCCTACACCTTCTCCTATGCCACCTTCGGTGAGCTGGCCGCCTGGATCATCGGCTGGGACCTGATCCTGGAGTTCGCGCTCGCCGCCTCGGTGGTGGCCAAGGGCTGGTCCCAGTACCTGGGTGAGCTGGTGGGCACGCCGGTCGTGCACTTCGGTTCGGTCGCCTTCGACTGGGGCGCGGCGTTGTTGATCGCCCTGCTCGGGGTGCTGCTGGCCGTGGGCACCAAGGTGTCCTCGCGGGTGTCGGCGGTGGCCGTGGCCATCAAGCTCGCGGTGATCGCACTGGTGCTGATCGTGGGCCTCACCTTCTTCAAGGCCTCGAATCTGAGTCCCTACATCCCGCCGTCGCAGCCCGGTAAGACGGGTGAGGGCATACATCAGTCGCTGTTCTCGTGGCTGACCGGTGCGGGGCACAGCACCTTCGGCTGGTACGGGCTGCTGGCGGCGGCGAGCCTGGTGTTCTTCGCGTTCATCGGTTTCGACGTGGTCGCCACCACCGCCGAGGAGACCAAGAATCCGCAGCGCAATGTGCCGCGCGGCATCCTCGGTTCGCTGGTGATCGTGACCGTGCTGTATGTGGCGGTCTCGCTGGTGCTGACCGGCATGGTGTCCTACACCGAGCTGTCCAAGGGGGACGCCACCCTCGCGACGGCCTTCGCCATCCACGGCGTGACGTGGGCGAAGAACCTCATCTCCATCGGTGCGCTGGCCGGGCTCACCACCGTCGTCATGGTGATGTACCTGGGGCAGACCCGGGTGCTGTTCGCGATGTCGCGCGACGGGCTGCTGCCGCGCGGGCTCGCCCACACCGGCACCAAGGGGACGCCGGTGCGGATCACCGCGATCGTCGGCGTGGTGTGCGCGGTGCTGGCCGGTTTCGTGGAGTTCGGCACCCTCGAGGAGATGGTGAA
The DNA here is from genome assembly GCF_015477765.1 of Nocardia transvalensis. Lineage (GTDB taxonomy): Bacteria > Actinomycetota > Actinomycetes > Mycobacteriales > Mycobacteriaceae > Nocardia > Nocardia transvalensis_A. Next base: position 441,852 of record NZ_JADLQQ010000006.1, read on the forward strand.
CATCGGCACGCTGTTCGCCTTCGTGCTGGTCTCGCTCGGCGTGCTGATCCTGCGCCGGACCCGGCCGGATCTGCCGCGTGGTTTCAAGGTTCCGCTGGTCCCGCTGGTCCCGATTCTCGCGGTGCTGTCGTGCCTGTGGCTGATGCTGAACCTGTCGGTGGAGACCTGGCTGCGCTTCGTGATCTGGATGGCCGCGGGGCTGGTGCTGTACTTCACCTACGGTGTGCGGCGCTCGGTCCTGCGCAACGGGCGGAAGTAGGGTGTGTCCCTGTCATCCCAGCGAAAAGCATGCCGGGATGACAGGGAATCGGGGTATCCGGATGGCGGGAATCGGGATGTCCAGATGGCGGGGAATCGGGATGTCCGGATGGCGGGAATCGGGATGGCCGGATGGCAGGGGAGTCGGGATGTTGGTGGTGACGGGGATTGGTTGCCGGTGGTGACGGGGAATCTCTTCTAATCCGCGTCGACGACCACTGGGGCGACCACGCAATGTTGGGGGGCGGTTTCGGCGGCGGCGTGGGCATTGCGGGCCAGGGTGCGGGCGCGGTCCAGTTGCTCGAGGATCGTTTCCCAGTGGGCGTAGCCCGCGTCGAGGTGGGTGCCGCGGGTCAGGTCGTGGTGAATGCGCAGCAGGGTGCGGGTGGCCTCGGCGGTGTAGGCGGCGGCGGCCAGTGGGGGCTGGACCTGGTCGGTCGCGGCGTACAGTTCGGCGATCCGGTCGGTCAGCCAGTAGGCCTCGAAATGTGCTTGGGCACTGGAGTCTTCGCCACGCAGGTGGACGGCACCGGGCCCGGCGGCCCGGGCGCGATCCTCCAGGCCCGCGATATCCGGTGCGGTGGTCAGCAACCTTCGCAGATCGGCCCCGATCAGCCGATACAGCAGGCCCGCGAGCATGGCATGCTCAACCCCCGTGGTGTCGGTGGAGGCCATATCTCGGCCCCACACCTGCTCTGCGACGTGGTCCACATCGGCATGCAGGATTGCCAGCGCCGCCTTCAACTGCCCTATCGTGGCCATAGGTGCTCGTTTCTCTGTCGTCTGTGACAGGTGGACAAGACGGACGACCGTCCTGCCGGAGAGCAAGGCTACCTTTTGGCAAACGCATTTCCCGTAGCATCGCCACGCCCGGCTTTCGGGGTGTCGCCGAATTCGCCTCGGCGTGCCGCCGCGCTCGGTAAGGCTGTCGGTCCAGGGCGCCAAAACGGAGGGCTTCCCTCCGATTGGGGACTACACTGGGGATCGACGGATGCGAAACACCCCGACGACAGGACGGGAACCGATGACCGACAACGACGCAGCACCGCAACTCGACCCCACCACAATCGATTTCGAGAGCGCGTACCGCACCGGCGCCCTGGTGGAGGGCCTCGTATTGGAGCGAATGCCTTGGGACATCGGTGAACCGCAGCCGCTGCTGATGAAAATCGAAGAGCAGGGTCATATTTCCGGCGACGTGCTCGACGTGGGCTGCGGCCCCGGCGACAACGCCGCCTACCTGGCCGAGCGCGGATATCGGGTGACGGGGCTGGATGCCGCGCCCACCGCCATCGAGCAGGCCCGCGCCCGCGCCGCCGCCCGCGGCGCCCAGGTCGAATTCGCCGTCGCCGATGCGACGGTCCTCAGCGGCTACGACAACCGATTCGACACCGTGATCAGCAGTTCGCTGATGCACTGCCTCGATCCGGAGCAGCGCAAAGGCTATGTCGCCGCGCTGCATCGGGTGATGCGTCCCGGAGCGCGACTGATCCAATTCTGTTTCCCGGACGATCCCGACGGCCGCAACCGGACGTTCTCGCCGTATCCCATCACCGAAGCCGAACTGCGCGCGGCGTTCTCGGCGCCGAAATGGACCATCACCACCTTGCGCGCCGACCGGATCACCGCCATCGCACCGCCCGAGCCGATGCTGCAGGCCTTCCGTGAGCAGGGTGTGGAGCCCGATCGCGACGACTCCGGCGCCATGCTCCTGCCGACCTGGGTGCTGGAGGCCACCCGAAACGGCTAGCCGACCAGGAACTTCCGGACCGCGGCCGTGAAGGCGGCCGGCTGATCCAGCGGGATGCAGGTGGCACTGTCGCCTATCTCGACCAGTTCGGCGGACGGGAAGGCAGCGGTGAGGCGACGGCCGTGGTCGCGGGGCATGAGTCGGTCCCGCTCGGCCCAGATCACCAGCACCGGATTCCGGAACTGTGCCGCCGCGCTCGCCCACCGCGCCTTGTCGGCCGGGGAGTAGTCGTCGCGCAGCACCTTGGCCAGGTCCCGGCGGACCGCCGGATCGGTGAACCGTAGCTGCCATTCATCGGCCAGATCGGCCGGCAGCGGATGGACGGTGGTGACGTCGGCCGCCGCCGCGCGCCGCCGAATCACGCCGGCGCGCAGTGCCGTACCCATGGCATCGAGCGCGCCGGGTAGGCGTGCGGCCCGGGAGAACAGTCGCCCGGTCCGCCCCGGCGGGTAGTTGTCGAAGGCCTCGCAGGCCGACAGCACCAGCCGGTCCAGCCGATCGCCGTGGCCCTCGGCCAGCATGACCTGTGCGGCGCCCCAATGATTCTGAATCAGCGTCACCGCGCGCAGATCCAGCGCATCGAGAAATTCCCCCGCCAGGCGGGCGAGCCCGGCCACCGACAGGTCGGCGTCGGGACGCATGGGCAGCCGGTGCGCACCCAGCGGCATGGTCGGGCGAATACAGCGATAGTCCGCCTCCAGATCGGCGACGACCTCCCGCCACACCCGCGCATCCTTCATGGCGCCGTGCAGAAATACCAGCGGCGGGCCGTCGCCGGAGTCGAGGTATTCGATCGGTCCGGCGGACAGGTCGACAGTACGGGTCTGAGTCATCACACCTCCACGGAAGTAACGGGCCCGGCGGGCAATTCGAAGCGCATGGGCGCGATGTTCTGGCCGCGCAGGATCGGCATCGGCGCGAACCGCAGCACCGCCGTGCGCAGGCCGACCGCGACCGGATTGTGCCATTGCTCGAGCGTGCTGAGGCGACGCGAGCCGAGGACGAGCGCCCGGGTCCGCTCCCGGCGCGCGTTCTCGTAGGCACGCAGGGCCCGTATCGGATCGGAGTGGGTGGCCAGGTGGTGGGCGAGGACGTAGCCGTCCTCGATGGAGGAGCCCGCACCCTGGCTGAGGCTGGTCAACATCGCGTGCGCGGCGTCGCCGACCAGGGTGACCCGTCCGGTTCCCCACTGCTCGAGGAAGTTTCGGTCCTGCGAGGGCACGCTGACGACCGCATCCTCCGGTGTGGCGGCGATGACCTGCCCGATCTCCTCGGCCCAGCCGTCGAAGGCGGCCGCGATACCGGCCTTGCCGCCGTCGTAGGCGCGGGCCCGTTCCACCCCGACATTCTTGGTGCCCCACCAGTAGACCCGGCCACCGCCGATATCCATCAGCCCGAACCGCTGTCCGCGACCCCAGTAGTGCCGTGCCACACCGGTGCTCACGTGCGCGTGGGAGAACGGTATCGTCGCCAGCCAGCACACGTATCCGTACTCGTTGACCGGCTCGGGCCCGGTCTGCTGCGCGCGCACGACCGAGCGGATGCCGTCGGCGCCGACCAGCACATCGCCGCGCGCCGTGCGGCCGTCGGCGAAGGTCGCCACGACCCCGTCGTCGGTCTGGTCGTAGGCGACCAGCCGGGCGCCGAAGTGCAAGGGGGTGTCGCCGACGGCGTCGCGCAGCGCGGTCATCAGATCTGTGCGCGCGAGCGTGACCGCCGGATGGCCCAGTTCGGCGGACATATCCTGGATGGGCAACTCGCGCAGCAGTTTTCCGCTCGCGCCATGGATGAAGAAATGCTCGGTCACCTGCCCGGTGGGTCCAGCGGTGAGGTCGATGCCCAGGGCCGCGAGCACGCCGTTCGCATTGGGCAGGATGCCGAGGCCGGTGCCGGTGTCGCGCAATTCCGGTGCGGCCTCGAAGATTTCGGCGTCGATGCCGTGCCGGCGCAGCGCGGCCGCCGTGGTGAGCCCGCCGACACCCGCGCCGATGATCAGAACCTTCATGTCTAGAGACTCCTCGTGATCGCCAGATCCAGCACTCGGTCGGGCAGCAGCCGGGCGGCCAGCGACCCGATCGAGACATCCCTGCCCACCCGATAGCGGATGCGGGGGCGGCGGGCGGTCAGTGCGTGCTCCACGGCGCGGGCCACATCGGCGGGTGCGGTCGTACCGGAGGTCGCCGTCGCCGCATTCGCCTCGGCGAAGGCGGTGAACCGGTCCCGGTACAGCGCGGCGATCGGCTCCGGAGCGCCCTCGAGCAGGCGGGTGGCCGTCCGGGCCTGCTTGTCCCAGATCGGCGTCGCGATCGCGCCCGGCTCGATCACCGACACGCTGATCCGCTGCGGCGCCAGTTCGCGCCGCAGCGCATCCGACAGACCCTCCTTACCGAACTGGCTGGCTGCATAGGCGCCCATATACGGCAGCGCGACCCGGCCCACCCCCGAGGTGACATTCACGATGCGGCCGACCGGGCCCGCGGGTGCGGGTGTGCCGGAAATCCGCAGCAGCGGGAGGAACTGCCGGATCATGGCGGCCACACCGACCAGGTTGACCTCCAGCTGGTTGCGCAGGTCGTCCAGCGGTACGCATTCCAGCGGGGCCGAGACGCTGATCCCGGCATTGTTGACCAGACCGAGCAGACCGCCGTCCCCGACCTCGTCGTGAATGAGCTTGTGCGCGTCGGCGATCGATTCCTCGGAGGTCACATCGATCGACACCGGCCGCAGCCGGTCACCCGGCAGTTCGGCACGCAACTCCTGCGCCGCCTGCTCGTTGCGCACGCCCGCGTAGACCGTGAAACCGCCGCGCGCCAGCCGAATCGCGCTCTCGCGACCGAGGCCGGTGGAGCAGCCGGTAATGACCACGGCTTTCGTGATGTCGGACAAGGTTCTCACTCTCCACTCGGGACGGGTACGGGAAGTGCCGGTTCGGCCGTCAGCACGTTCAGGGTCTCGTCTGCCCATCGGGTCGCCCGCTCGGTCGAGACGACATCCTCGATGTAGGTGAAATTCCAGTGCAGGACGTCGTGACTGGTGTTGACACTGCCCACGAAGTACCCGCTGACCGAGATCCCGGCGATGAACTGGGCGCCCGACAGCGTCCAGTCGCCGATCCGGTCGGGGAAGTCGTAGCGACCGATATTCGACAGGCAGATATTGCCCGGCCCGCGGGAATCCAGCAGCTCGACGGTGCGGCGACCGGCGGTGACCGAGGCAGGGCACAGGACCGGCAGCATCGCGATCTGCGACAGATGCTGACGGAACCGCTTGCGGCGGGTCAGTTCCCGGTTCAGTCGGCGGGCGACATCCCAGAGGTCGGTGCCGGGACCGAAGCGCAGATACGACGGCACGGTGGCGACGTAGGCGCCGGCGTCCTCCGGCGAGACCGACACCTCACCGCGGAAGTCGATCGGCGATCCGATGCCGATGCGGCCGCGGACGCCCGGCTCGACCACGGTGCCGTAGGCCTGGGCCATGGCGGCGGTCAAGGCACCGTGCACGGTGACGCCCTCGGCGCGACAGCGCGCGACGAGTGCCTCGAGCCGGTCGCCGCTCAGCTCGCGATGCAGCAGTCGGCTGCGGCGTGCCGTCGGTTCGAGCGGGATCTGCGGACGCAGCCGCCGCGGGCGTGCGACGAGGGTGACCGCCTGGTCCACCAGACCGGCGCCGGCGGCGGTGGCCACGCCCCAGGGCGCGCGGAAAGCCCTGGGGAGCAGCGCCTCCGGGGCGGGCAGCGCCGGACGCGACCGAATGGAGTCGGGCGCCGTACCGGTGGCGGCCAACTCGACCAGGCGCCGCAGCAGGGCCAGCGCCGTCGTGCCGTCGGCGATGATGTGCGACACCGTGAACACCAGATCATGGCTCTCGGCGCCGCCCGAGCCGCACCGGACATCGGTGATCCGGGCCAGCGGCCGGGTCGCCCACTCCAGCGGGGTGGCCAATTCGACCTCGTCGACCTCGCGTTCCCAATCCGTCCGGTCGCCGTCGACCGTGCGGATCGGCACCTGCGGATCGGCGGGGGCCACGAAGACCGGATCTGTGCCGTCCGGCTGCCGGGCGATGCTCACCCGCAGCAGCGGATGCTCCCGGGCCAGCGCGTCGGCGGCGGTCCGCAGGGCGGTCTCGGACAGGGCGCCGCGCAGATGCACGCGGGCGACCACATTCAGGGCGGAGAGCTGGTCGCAGATCCAATACCAGCGTTCACTCGCGCTCAAGGGGCGACGAATCTCGGTGTCCATCAGCACGTCCCGGTGGCGGATCGGCGGGCCGGTTCCCGCTCGAGCAGTTCGCCGAGCAGTGCGGCCACGGTGGCGATATGTGGTTCGGTCATGATCGACAGATGATCACCGGGAATCTCGCGGATATCCAATCCGCGGGGCGTCCAGCGATCCCAGCCGTTGCTCGCGCTGCCGAACATGGTGCCCGCCAGCCGGTGCGCGGTTTCGATGCTTGCGGGCAGGCCGTCGCGTGCCCGCAGCAGCGTGATGTCGCGGTCGATCGGCGTCATCCGATAACCCACGGTGGCTTCGAAATTCGCGCGGAACACCGCGTACAGGCGCCGAAGTAGCTGCGGTGAACTGTCTTTCGGCAGAATGCCGTGATCGATGGCCTGGCGGAGAATCGAATCGAACAGCTCGTCACGATCGGTGGCCGAGGTGTCGAAGGAGTCGAGATCGAGCTGGTCGGCCTCGTTGCCGCGGGCATAGAAGATCAGCTCTCCGAAGAACCACACGATGAGGTCCCGCTCGCTGATCCCCGACGGCGGCTTGTCGCCGAGGGCCATGGTGTCCAGCAGCACCAGCCGCTCGACCTCCTCCTCCGGCAGTTGCCGGGCCACCTCTAGGGCGACATAGCCGCCGAACGACCAGCCCGCGATGTGGTACGGGCCGTGCGGACGGACCCGCCGGATCGCCTCGATGTAGGAGGCGGCCAGTTCCGGAACCGTCGTCAGCGGTGCGGTGCCGGGTTCGGCGCCGGCGGCCTGCAGCCCGTACACCGGGCGGTCGCCGGGCAGGTGCCGCACCAGCGGGACGTAGCAGATGACATTGCCGCCGATCGGATGGATCAAGAACAGCGGGGTCGCCGCGCTGTCCGAGGTGCGCAGCGGCACCAGCGGATCGAAGGTGCGGCGGGCGCCGCCGGACCGCACGATCGCCGCCAAGCCCGCGGCGGTCGGTGCGGCGACGAAGGTCTCCAGCGGAATCTCGACGTCGAAGCGTTTGGCCACCGTCATCGCCACTCGCATGGCGCCGATGGAGGTGCCGCCCGCGGCGAAGAAGTCGGTGTCGGCGGCGAACTCACCGGAACCGCCGAATTCGGCCAGGATTTCGGTGATTTCGCGCTCGAACTCGTCGGCGGGCGGGCGTCCGGTCGTCGCCGCGCCGGAGTTCTCCGCCAATCGGTGCAGCGCCGCATCGTCGCGTTTACCGCTCGGGGTCAGCGGCAGCGCGTCCACCCGGTGCAGGCGTGCGGGCACCATGTGCGCGGGCAGGACCCGCCGCAGGTCGCCGCGCACCCGGTCGGTGTCGATCTGCGCGACGCCGGGCTCGGCGACCAGGAACGCCTCCAGCACGGAGTCGATGCCATCGAGCCGCCGCGCGACCACCGCCGCCTGCGCCACGCCGTCGACCGCGGCCAGCGCCAACTCCACCTCGGCACATTCGACCCGATAACCGCGCACCTTGACCTGGGTGTCGGACCGGCCCAGCGAGACGATGTCGCCGCCGGGCAGGGCGAGGCCGAGATCGCCGGTGCGATACCGGATTCGGCCGCCCGGCGCGGCCACGAACCGCTGCGCGGTCAGGTCCGGCCGCCACTCATATCCCTGCGCCAGCCCGTCGCCGCCGAGGTAGATCTCGCCTGTCACCCCGGGCGGCACGGGCCGAAGCCGCTCGTCGAGCAGTTCGATCGTCGCCGCGCCGACCGCGGCGCCGATGGGCGGCAGGTGGGGGAAGCGATCCGCCGGGCCGGACATCGAATAGGTCGCCGCCACATGGCTTTCCGTGGGGCCGTACTGGTTCTCCACCACCACGCCGGGATTGGCGTCGACCAGCGCCCGGATCTCCGGTGTGATGCGCAGCTGCTCACCCGAGGAGGCCAGCGCGGTCAGCGAGGTCGGGTACACCCCCGTGGTGCGCGCCGCCTCGGCGAAGGCCTGCAGCGCCACATACGGCAGGTAGACGCGGGACACCTCGTGTTCGGCGACCGTGCGGACCAGGGCGGCCGGGTCTCGGCGCTGCTGCTCGGTGATCAGGCGCAGGGTTCCGCCACCGGCGAGGGTGGCGAAGATCTCCTGGAACGACACGTCGAACGACAGCGGTGCGAACTGCAGGGTGGTCGCGCCCAAGCCCGCGGTGGCGCACCGATTCTGCCAGCGAACCAGATTCGCCAGACCGCGGTGCGGCATCGCCACACCCTTCGGCTCACCGGTCGATCCGGAGGTGAACAGCACGTAGGCGATCGACTCCGGATGGATCGGGGGCAGCGCGGCGTCCGAGGCGGGTGGCTCGCCCAGCAGCTCGGCGGCGTCGGTGACCATCCGGAAGGGCTGAGACCGGGCGATCATCGCCTCCCGTCGCGCCTGCGGATAGGTCGGATCCAGCGGCACCACCGCGGCACCGGCGCGCAGCACACCGAGTACGACGGCGACCAGCTCCGGCGAACGCTCCAGTTGCACGGCCACCCGCGCACCGCTGGGCAGCCCCTCGGCGCGCAGGCGGAGCGCCACCGTCTCCGCGGCCCGATCCAGGGTGCGGTAGTCCCAGACGGTCGAATCGTCCGCCACGGCAACGGCATCGGGGTGCAGGGCCGCGGCGGCCTCCACCAGATGGACCGCGTCGTCGGTGTGCGCGGCGGACGGGTCGAGCGGCCCGTGCGGATCTCGGACCATCGCCTCGAGTGTTCCGATGAACAACCGGGCGTACTGCTCGCACTGTGCCCGGCTCGGTCCGTCCGGCCCGGCGCCGATGCGCAGCGTGAGATCGTCGGTGCGCGGGTCGATCGCGGCGGTGACCAACAATGCGAAGTTGGTCTCCTCACGAATCCGGAACCCGGTCAGCGCGACCGTGCCGTCCCCGGTCAGCCCCGAGAACATGTGGTAGTGCACGTAATTGAAGGCGGTGTCGAACGGCGTGCCGCCGTGGTCGGCGATGATGGCCCGCAGCGGGTAGCGCCGATGCGGATGGCCGTCGCGCTCCTGCGCAGCGATGCGCCGGACCGCCGCCAGCCAGGTCGACGAGGTGGTGTCCAAGCGGGTCGGCAGGGTGTTGAGGAACAGACCGGCCACGACATCGCCGCCCGCCCGGGCAGGACGAGCATGCGACACCACGCCCGTGGTGACATCCTCGGCGCCGGTCATCGCCCGCAGGGTCAGGCAATGGGCCGCCAGCAGCACCGATTTCAGCGGCACTCGGTGGTCGGTGGCGAATGCGGCGGCCGCGCGGCGCAGCCAGCGCGGCAGTGACGCCGTGGATTGGGCGGGTTCGTCGCTGGGCGGTTCGAAGGCTCGCGTGGAGGCGATCCGGGTCGGCTCCGATCCCGACAACAGGTTCGACCATTACTGCCGCGCGTGCGGATCGGCCTCCGCCGCACGTTCGTCACGCACGTACTCGGCCAGCAGTGTCGCCGAATGCGGTGCGGGATCGACCGCTTCGATATCGAAGCCGAGCAGGTGCAGATAGTCCTGCAGCAGTTCGCGGACCAGATTGGCCACGCTCCAGCCGTCCAGGATCGCGTGATGGAACCGCAGCACCAGCTCGAACCCGTCGGGCTCGGGCACCACCTGCATGCGGTACAGCGGCGCCGAATCCAGGACGTAGTTGTCGAAGTCCAGATCGTGCTCCGGCCCGATGATGAGGGTCTCGGGCACCTCGTGATACACGATCTGGATCGGCACCGATCTGCCGGTGAGGTCGAAATCCGACCGCAGTGCGGGCTGGCGTCGCACCAGCCGTCGATAGGCCTCCCGGAATACGGTCTCCCGCAGCGGCATTCGCAGCCGATACCGGAAAACGTCCTTGTACAGGGTGGATTCGGTGCGCTCCAGGCTGTGGAACAGCATGCCCAGCTGCAGGGCGGTGGCCGGGAACGCGTCCTCGACGCCGGTCAGAGTGGCACGGTCGATGAGTGGAACCGTGTCCAGCGCGGTGCGGACGTGCGACTCGGGTGCGGCCGAATCCGCGTCGATGGCCGCGGCGAGCTCGGCGATGGTCGGACTCGCGAAGAACTTATCGATGTCGAACCGCAGACCGCGCCGTTCGGCGGCGGTGCGCAGCCGCAGCGCGAGGATGGAATCGCCGCCGATGGTGAAGAAGTCGTCATGCGCGCCGAGTCGGTCGGCGTCGACCCCGAGGGTCTCGGCCCAGACCGCGCCGACGGCGCGTTCGGAATCGGTCCGTGGCGGCTGGAATTCGGATCGGCGCGGGCTCGGAGAGGGGAGCGCCTTGCGGTCGACCTTGCCGCTGCGGGTCAGTGGGATCTCGTCCAGCCGCACGAAATGTGCGGGAATCATGTAGCCGGGCAGGCGGTCGGCCAGATGGGCGGCCACCGAGGTCTCGGACGCCTCGCCGACGTAGTAGGCGACCAGGGTCGTCGTGTCCCCGGCGATGCGGGCATCGATCACGACGCCGGCCGACACCCCGGGGCAGTCGGCCAGCGCGCTGTCGATCTCGCCGAGTGTCACCCGATTGCCGCGCACCTTGACCTGGTCGTCGATGCGGCCCAGGTACTCGAGCGTGCCGTCGGCCAGCCATCGGGCCAGATCGCCGGTGCGATAGCGGCGCCCGCCGGGCACCCGGTCGTCGGTGACGAAGGCGGCCGCGGTGAGGTCATCGCGGCCGCGGTAGCCGCGGCCCACGCCGACACCGGCGATATTCAGCTCGCCTGGTACCCCCTGCGGGACGCGCCGCCCCTGGGAGTCGAGCACCAGTAGGGCGATATTGTCGATCGGCCGGCCGATCGGAACGCGGGGGACGTCGTCGGTGATCTCGAAATACGAGACGTCGACGGTGGCTTCGGTGGGCCCGTACAGATTGATCAGGTGCACGTGGGTGAGGCCGAGATCGGCGAATACCGCGCGGAACCGGCGCACCAGCGCCGGGGTCAGGGCCTCGCCGCTGCAGAACACCAGCCGCAGCGAGGCCAGCTGGTCGGCCCGCACTCCCTGCGCGGTGACGTGTTCGAGGAACGGCCCGAGCATCGACGGCACGAAGTGCAGCACCGATACGCGGTGCCGTTCGATGGCCGCGGCGAGCTTGCGCGGATCGCGCTCACCGCCCGGCGGCAGCAGTGCCAGCTGCGCGCCGACCAGACTCCACCACATCAGCTCCCAGACCGATACATCGAAGGTGGCCGGGGTCTTCTGCAGGATCACGTCGTCGGCGGTGAGCGGATACGCCCGCTGCATCCAGCCGAGCCGGTTCACCACCGACAGATGCTCGATCATGACGCCCTTCGGCGTGCCGGTCGAGCCGGAGGTGTAGATGAGATAGGCGAGGTCGGTCGGTGCGGCGGTTCGTTCGAGTGCGGAAACCGGCTGTTCGGCCGCCGGTTCCAGGCGTTCGACGCCCAGCTCCCCGGCGATGCCATCGAATTCGTCTGTGGCGATGAGAAATCGGGTCGCACAGTCGGACAGGATCGTCCGTACCCGCGCCGCCGGGAAGTCCGGATCGATCGGCACGTACGCCCCGCCCGCGGCCAGCACCGCGTGGATCGCGATCACCAGTTCCGGCGATCGGCGCAGGATCAGCGCCACCGGTTCCTCGCGCCGCAGGCCATGGGTACGCAGTTGTGTGGCGAGAGCGTCGATCCGGCCGCCGAACTCGCCGTAGGTCAGCGTGGCGACGGAACCGTCGGCGTCGAGAGAGGACAGGGCCGGTGCGTCGGGGGTGCGGGCGATCTGCTCGGTTACCAGCCGATCGATCGTGGCCTGCTCGTCCAGCGGGCCCGGCACCGGGCCCTCCAGCGACCGCAGCCGCTCGTGATCGTCGGAGGACAACAGGTCCAGTTCGGCCAGCGGAGTATCCGGATTCGCCAATGCCGCATTCAGCAGACCGAAGACGTGCCGGATCAGATCGTCGATCGGGTAATCGGTGTCGAAGACGTCGTCGGCGAAGAACATGTCCATCTCGAGGACACCCTCGTCCTTGTACTCGCGGACGGTGATGTTCAGCGCGTCCAGCGAATAGCCCGACGCCAGCGCCGCCAGCTCGGTGACGCCCGCCGGCAGCCCGCCGCCGGGAACCGAGATATAGGAGTAGGTGACGTCGAAGAGGCTGCCGGAGCCCGCGCCCCGGTCACGCAGCGCCGTCTGCAGGTCACCCAGCGCGAAACGCTGATGCGTCTTGAGTTCCGCCACCGCCTCGGTGGTGCGAGCGAGATTCTCGCCGAAGGTGCGGGATTCGTCGATGGCCACCAGCAGCGGGAGCATGTTGGTGAGGTGTCCGATGGTGAACAGATCCTCGGGCCGCCGGTTCAGCAGCGGCACACCGATCACGATATCGCCGTCCCGATGAATCCGGCGCAGGTACCACGCCACCGCGGTGGTGGTCACCGCGAACACCGAATGCCCGGTGGCGCGCAAACGGTCTCGGGTGTCCCGCTCGAAACGGAGGCTGCGGCGCGAGCGGGTGTGCTCGTGGACGGCGGCATTACGGGTGAACAGGGCGGGTGTCACGGCGGCGAACCGCTCGACCAGGGCGTCGTGATCGCGCCGGTAGTCCTCGGAGTCGCGGTAATCCGCGTCGGCGGTGACGACGTTCAGATAGCTGCCGGACGGCGGTGGCGCGGCGGCCTCCCCGCCGACGTACTCCTCGCACAGTTGGTGCAGCGCGAGCGTGAGCGCCCAACCGTCGGCGATCGCGTGGTGGGCGCTGAGGTAGATGAGGAACGAGTCGCTGTCGTCGATCACGATCGCCGGCCGGACGAGTTGGCCGTCCGCCGGGAGCACCTCGTCGGTGACGCGGTCCATCCACGCCTTCGCGGCCGCGCGCGGGTCCGGCTCGCCGGTGACGTCGATGACCTCGATACCGTCGAGGTCAGGGGTGACGCGCTGGGTCATGGTCCGCGCGTCGATCCGCACGCGCAAGGCGTCGTGCCGTGCGGCGACTCGATGGATACACTCCTGTAAGCGCCCGACATCCAGTGGCGCGGCGATCCGAACATAGCCCGCCAGTTGGGCGAGTGGCAACTCGGGAAACAGCACGGCGACGGTCATGACATCCCGCTGATACGGGGTCAACGGCCAGGCCTGATCGGCCGCAACCGATTGCTTGGTGCCGGTTGTTTCCACGGTCGTCGTCACTCGAAACTCCCTTGGGGCATGCGGAATCCGATCCTTCGCCTGAAACCGGTTTACGGGAAGCGCCGAATTGCCAGACAAACGATCGTCGGGTTGTGCAGCGGAACAAGCGAATCCCGTCGCCGGAACTTCGTCACGGCAGTCGGGAACTATTTCGGGGTCGGGCGTCGAGGCGACATTGCCTATGGCCCATCGACTTTCGAATCTACTGGCGAGTACGCGATTGTGAGATGTGATAATCTCCACAGCCCCCTGTGATGATCTACACAGAGGTGGCGGCATGCGATGAAAAATTCAACCAGCTGCCGCGCGATTCCCGGTAATCCAATGCTGTGCAGGTCGTTTCGGACGTATCGAACGAAGGGGCCGGGCAAATATCCTGGTTCGTATGAGTGTGCAGACGGAGGGGGCGGCCGGTCCGCTACCGCGGGGCAGGCATCGGCTCACCCGGGCCGAGGTCGAGTCCTCGCAGTATCGGCGGTTGTGTGGGGCGGCGCTCGTGGCGGTGGGGGAGTTGGGGTACTCGGCCACGACGGTGGGCGATATCGTGTCGCGGGCGCAGGTGGCGCGGCGGACGTTCTATGCGATGTTCGCCGGTAAAGACGAATGTTTTGCCGCTGCTTATGATTTCGGGGTCGAGTCGGGGCTGCGGCAATTGGGGGAGGCGATCGAGGCGGCGGGGTCGACCACCTTCGCCGAGCGGATGCGCACCTCGTTCGAGGTCTACCTCGCGGTGCTGGCCACACAGCCCGCCGCGACGCGCGCGTTGTACGTGGAGACCCTGGTGGCCGGTGCGCCGCTGGTCGCTCATCGGGCCCGCGTGCATCGGCTGTTCGCCGACTACATCATGGATATCGCGCGCTGCGGCGTGCAGACCGGAGAGCTTGCCGCCCAACCGGATCCGCAGCTGGTGGACATGCTGCTCGGCGGGATCGACGATCGCATCCGCGCCTGTCTGCACGACCGCGCCGCGGCCGCGCTTCCGGAGCTGGCGCCGCTGTTCACCCGGGCGGCGTTGGCGCTGTGCGGGTATCGGGCAGGAGCCGATCAGGCTTCGGGGTCGGTCGGCCCGGCCTCCCGATAGGTGCGCGCGACCAGCGCGGCCCGCAGATACCAGAGCCCGCTGGGCTGTGCCGGATCCATCCCGGTGAGCTGGCCGATCCGCTTGAGCCGGTAGTCGACTGTATTGGTGTGCACCTGCAACTGCCGCGCGGTGCGCTGGCGCGACAGGCCGGTGGCCAGGTGGCTGCGCAGCGTCTCCAGCAGATCCGGGTGATCGTCGAGCGGATCCAGCAGTGCGCCCAGCCGATCCAGGCCGGGTCCGGGGCGGGTGAGCTGGTATTCCATTGCCAGATCCGAGAATCGGTACAGTCCCGGCCCGCTGCCCAGCCGCAGCACGGTGTCCAGGAGCTCGTGGGCGCGATCGGCGGAGTCGGGGATCTGCTGGGTCGCCGCGGTGACCACCGTCGCCGTGACGGGAACCTGTGCGGCCGCGGACAAGCCGTCCACGAGCCGATCCAGGTCACCGTCGGCGACCACCTCCTCCGGAATGAGGACGGTGCCGCCGTCCACGCTGAGCAGCGACAGCGCGCGGCCGCCGCAGCCGCGGGCCAGCTCGGTCTGCAGCCGCCGAAGTTTACGGCGGGCAACGACCTTGGGGTCGATACCCGGATGCGTTTCGTCCGGATGGCGCGGCAGGTTCACGGCGAGAACGGCGTAGGCCGAGGCGATCTCGATTCCGCTCTCCCGGGCCATCGTCGAGGTGGGGTGCCCGGACAGCAGAGCCGACACCAGGGTGTGCACGGCCGTGTGATGTTCGGTGACCGCCGCCTGGTGCTCGCGGACGTAGGCCAGCGCGACCGCCGGGGTGATGGTGTCGAGCACCCGCAGCAGCAGCTGGGCGGGATCGTCGGGCCGCTGCTGCGGATCGGTGCCGTTCAGCAGCAGATCGAAGGCCAGTTTGAAGCCCTCGTGCACCGCGTGGTGCACGGTGTCGATGGGTATCCCCTCGCGCGCCCAGCCCGCGGCGGCCTGTTGCAGGAACTCGACCTTGTCGTCGGGCTGGCGGCCCTCGAGCACGTCTATCGTCAGCTCCAGGCAGATCCGGGTCACCGCGGTGATATCGCCGCGCAGTGCGTCACCGGGCAGCGTGGCACACGGGGCCACGTGTGCGGCGAAATGGCCGACCAACTGCCGCGACAGGTTCCGGACATCGTGCCGTGCGCGTCCGTTCATGAGGGCTCCGCAATCGGTGACTCAAGGAACTTGACGGTTCCCAGTAGCGGCCAACCCTATCGACCGGGTGCGGGGCGACGCAACACTGCGACCCGAAAGTACTAGGGGTCCAGTGCTTTCGGTTATCCGGGCTGTGGGTCGGGCGCCGGATGCAGCCGGTGCACGGTGAGTGCGGCGGCGAGCAGACGGGAACCGTTCGGGTCGCTCGGATCGATACCGGACAGTTCGGCGATGCGCCGCATCCGGTAACTGAAGGTATTCGGGTGCACGTGGATTTCGGCCGCCGCAGCCTTGCGGTCCGAACCGTGGCGCAGGTGCGCGTCGAGGGTTTCCACCAGATGCGGGCTGCGCAGCAGCGGTGCGATGCGTTCGGCCAAACGGTCGCGGGCCGGGCCGGGGCGGGTGAGCTGGTACTCCAGCAGGAGATCGTCGAGCCGGTACCCGCCGGTGGGCCGGCCCAGCAGCCGGGCCAGTTCGGCCAACTCGGTGGCCTGCTGCGCGGCCACGGGGACGGATTCGCGTGGAATGCCCGGATTTTCGGCGACGAAGACGTCGACCCCGTATTGGCTCGCGAGTTCGGTTGCCAGTTCCGAGGATTCGAAATGGTCGGATTCCGATCCGGTGGGCAGCAGCGCGATTCCATTGCAGCCGTCGAAGGTGTGCAGGGCGGTCGTGCCGCCGAGCCGGTCCAGGGTGCGCTGCAGCAGGCGGATGCGGCGGCGGGTGAGCAGATTCGCCACCAGCGGTGACTGATCCTCGGGATGCAATCGGATCGACAGCACCGTATAGCGTTCGGCTATCGCGGTATCGGCGCGGGCGGCGAGCTCCTCGGCGGGTTGCCCGCGCAGCAGGGCCGCGCACAGAGCCCGGCGGGCCTCGCGCTCGGCGTTGTAGATCGACTGCTCGACGTCGGCATACGCCTCGACCGTGACCGCGGTGATGTGCATGAGCAGATCCAGCAGCCGATCGCCGAAGGCGACCAGCTCGTCCAGCTCGGCCGGATCGGCGGAGGCGACCGCCTCGTGCAGCACCAGCCGGGCCGAGCCGTGCACCGCCTCCACCAGCAGGCGCAGCGGCAGCCGGTCTTCGGCATGGCGTTCGACCACCGGCACAACGTATTTCGCGACCTCTTCGCGGGGGAACTCGCGTCCCTGGCCGACGGCGTGCAGGAAGGCGTGTGCGCAACCGTAGATGGCGGGGAGGACCTCGACGAAGTGTCCCTCGGGGAGATCCGCGGCCGGTGGGGTGGCGCCCAGCCCGGAGGCGAGGATGCGTTCGGCGAGTTGGGGCAACCGGTCGAGGAGGCGCGCGACGAGTGCGCCTTCCGGCGGGGAGGGTTGAACAGCGACCGACATGGACCGATTGTCGTCAGTCACATGGGGCGGAGCAACTTATGGGTTTCATTGAGCTCCAATTTGTTTCCGGAGACAAATCTCCCGTTCGAAAATGTGACCGCAAGGGCAGTGACAGACCAGGTGGAACCGTCCTAGATTCTTATTCGGAGTCATTATGACTGGCGTCACAATTCGGTATGAGCGATGGCTGAAATCACAAACCGGCGGGTGTTTTCATAACTCGGTTCCGCTCGTGCCGTAGGGGAAGGTTGCAATGAGGCACAGTATTCGGCGCGATGTGGTCCGCCCGGCCGTCCTGGTCTGTACGGCGGTACTTTTCACCGTAATCGGCGCGGGCGCGGCCCACTCGGACGCGGGTATTTCGAGCACTCCGGAAGCGGTCGCCGAGTATGTGGCCGCAGGGCTGCATCCGACGGCGGACGGGCGGTGGGTGGAGCCCATCGTGGATTCCGGAAGCGGATCGGGTTCGGCCGCGAGCTTCGCTTCCGACGCTCGGGTGGAGGGGCCCGAAATGTCCACCTATCCTGCGGCTTTCGGATACGGGCTGACTCACCCGGATGCCGCGCCGCCGGGTGCGAACCGATGGGACTGCACGCCGGGGGCGGCGCATCCGCGCCCGGTGGTGCTGGTGCACGGCACCTGGCTCAATGCCTACGACGATTTCGCTTACCTGTCGCCGCGGCTGGCCCGCGCCGGATTCTGTGTATTCGCCTTCAATTACGGCCGCAGCTCGCTGCTGGACGGCGGCGGCGTCGGCCCGATCCTACCGGGCCGCTTCGGCGTCGGGCCCATCGCGGAATCGGCACGTCAGCTGGCGGATTTCGTGGAACGGGTGCGCGCGGCCACCCATACCGACCGGGTGGATGTGGTCGCCCATTCCCAGGGCGGGCCGGTGACCGACCAATACCTGAAATTTGAGGGTGGCGCCGACAAGGTGGATCGCTTCGTCTCGCTCGGCGCCACCCATCACGGCACCTCGCTGCTCGGTATTGCGACACTCGGCCGGGTCATCACCAATCTGGGCATCGATATGATGGGCTTCTATCGCCCGATCATCGGACCGGCGAATATCGAGCAGGCGGTCGGTTCGGAGTTCGTGACTCGGCTGAATGCGAACGGCGACACCGTGCCCGGCGTCTCCTACACCGTCGTAGCCACGCGCTACGACCAGGTGATGAATCCGCTGGAGTGGGCGTTCCTGCAGGCCGGCCCCGGTGCCACGGTCGAGAACATCACTCTGCAGGACGGTTGTGAGCAGGATATGTCCGACCACCTGTCGATGATGTATTCGCCGCGGGCGCTGTCGATTACGCTGCGCGCCCTGGATCCGGTCGGATATCCGGTGCTGGACTGTTCGTTCAACGCCTGGTTGATCGGCGGCGGTGGGCAGTGACCGTGTCGGCTCGACGGTCCACCCGGCCGCTGCGGCCCGATCTCGACCCGTTCCACCGGCCGCCCTCCGGGTTCGAAGAGCTACCTCCGGGCACGGTGCTGCGCAGCCGGGTGGTGGAGGTGGCGGCGTTCGGGATTGTGCCGCTGCGGGTTTCGGCGTGGCAGTTGCTGTATCGCAGCTGTGATCTGCACGGCGAGCCGGAGGCCGCGGTCACGACGGTGCTGCTGGCCCGCCGCGCCGACCCGGCACACCCGCGCCCGCTGGTCTCGTTCCAATGCGCCATCGATGCCGTTGCGCCGCATTGTTTTCCGTCGTACGCGCTGCGGCGGGGTGCGCGGGCGTTCGGGGCGATTCCGCAAGTGGAGCTACCGCTGATCACCGCCGCGCTGGCCCGCGGCTGGGCGGTGTCGGTACCGGATCACGGCGGCAGCGGCGGGCGGTTCGGGGTGCCGCGCGAACCCGGCTATCGGGCACTGGACGGGATCCGTGCCGCGTTGCGCTTCGGTCCGCTCGGCCTCGGTCCGGCGACACCCGTTGCGCTGTGGGGATATTCGGGTGGCGGGCTGGCGACGGTGTGGGCGGCGGAACTGGCCGCCGAGCACGCGCCGGAGCTGACTATCGTCGGCGCGGTCGCGGGTTCGCCGGTGGGCGATCCGGGTGCGGCCTTCGTGCGCTTGAACGGCACCATGTTCGCCGGGTTCGCCATGGTGTTCACCGCCGGGCTGCGCCGCGCCTATCCACAGCTGGATGCCATTCTGCGCGGCAATGTGCGGCGTCGATATCTGGATCTGCTCACCGAAGCCGAAGTGGCGGCGACCTTTCCGCTGCTGGCCCGGTTCGCGCTGCACAATGTGGACAACCATGCCCACGCCGGGCTGGCGGCCCTGGTCGCGCTGCCCGAACTGCAGGACATACTCGCCGATATCCGGCCCGGCTCGCGCACGCCGACCATGCCGCTGCTGGTGCTGCAGGGCGTCAACGACGAGGTGATCGCGGTCGCCGACGTGGACGCCCTGGTGGAGCGCTATGTCGCGGGCGGTGCCCGGGTGCGCTATCTGCGGGACCGGCTCAGCATGCATCTGCCGCTGCAGTTTCTGGGCATTCCGGTGATGGTGGACTGGATCGCCGACCGGTTCGCG
The DNA here is from genome assembly GCF_015477765.1 of Nocardia transvalensis. Classification (GTDB taxonomy): domain Bacteria; phylum Actinomycetota; class Actinomycetes; order Mycobacteriales; family Mycobacteriaceae; genus Nocardia; species Nocardia transvalensis_A. Next base: position 461,278 of record NZ_JADLQQ010000006.1, read on the forward strand.
GGTCTGCCCGCGCCCACCGGTACCGAGACGGTGTGGTCGGTCGCCCGCCGCGGGAAATATTGGGGTGGACGGTGATCAACCGCGAGAGATGATGGTGCGCATGGATGCGCACGAGGAACTGATCGATCTCGCCGAGCGGTATTGGGACAAGGTTCTGGAGGCGGCGCCGAGCGCGGCGACCCTGTGGGGGGACCGGCGCTTCGACGACCGGATCGAGGATCTGTCCGAAGAGGCCGAACAGCGGGTGGTGGCGGACTATCGGGATCTGCTGGGCCGGGTTGCGGCAATCGATCCCGGCCTGCTGAACGCGGAGGACAAGGTCACGCGCAGCGTGCTGCAGAACGAACTCGCCTCGGCCATCGGTCGTCTGTCCTGGCGCCCCGTCGAGATGGCCTCCGATCAGTTCAACGGGGTGCATGTCGGCGTGTTCACGCTGGCGCCACAGACCAACGCGCCGACGCCGGAGAATGCGTTCGCGCTGGTCCAACGCTACCGGCAGTTCGGAACCCTGTTCGAACAGGCCGCACAGCGGTTCCGGGCGGGCCTGGCCGCCGGTCGCACCCCGGCGCGTATCACCATCGAGCGCTCGCTGCATCAGCTGGACGGCTATCTGGCCTCCGATCCGACGACCGACCCGTTCGTCACGTTCCCCGGCCCGCCGGATTGGGACGGTGAAACCGAGTGGCGGGCAGCGCTGTCCGAGGTTGCGCGGGAGGTGATCCGCCCGGCGCTGCACAGTTATCGCAACGTACTGGCCGAAGAGCTACTGCCCGTCGCGCGTCCCGACGACAAGGCGGGCCTGTGCTGGCTCGGTGACGACGGCGAGGACATCTACCGCCGCCTGCTGCGCCAGCACACCACACTCGACGATCTGGGCGCCGAGCAGATCCACGAGATGGGTCTGGCCGCACTCGAGCAGCTGCGCGACGAATACGCCCGGCTCGGTGAGCGCCTGTTCGGCCTCGGTGACCAGGCCGAGATCTTCGCCCGCCTGCACGGGGACCCGGCCCTGCACTACACCGAGCCCGCGGAGATCATGGCCGATACGCGACGCGCGTTCGCCGCCGCGAGCGCGGAGATGCCGAACTGGTTCGGCCGCCTGCCCGAACAATCCTGCGATATCGTGCCCGTTCCGGAATTCCTGGCCGCCGACGTGCCGGGTGCCTACTACTTCGCGCCCGCCGCCGACGGCTCGCGGCCCGGCACCTACTTCGTGAACCTCCACGATCCACGGAGCCGGCCGCGCTACCAGACCCGTGCGATCGCCTTTCACGAAGGCATACCCGGACATCACCTGCAGCTGACCATCGCCAACGAGCTGGACCATCTGCCCCGTTTCCAGCGGCGGGAGTCGTTCGCCAACACCGCCTTCGTCGAGGGCTGGGCGCTCTACACCGAACGCCTGGCCGACGAGATGGGTTTGTACGTGGACGATCTGGCTCGGGTGGGCATGCTGGCCGCCGACTCGTTCCGGTCCTGCCGCCTGGTGGTCGACACCGGTCTGCACGCCATGGGGTGGAGCCGGCAGCAGGCCTTGGACTTCATGATCGCCAACGCGCCGATCGGCCGGACCGAGATCGAGACCGAGATCGACCGCTATATCGCGAGTCCCGGTCAAGCCGTCGCCTACAAGGTGGGTCAGCTGGAAATTCTCCGGCAGCGCGCCCGGGTGACCGAACGCCTCGGGGACCGGTTCGACATCAAGGCCTTCCACGATGTCGTGGTCGGCTCCGGCTCGGTGAGCCTGCCCGTCCTGCGGGAGCTGGTCGCCTCGTTGTGAGGGCGGTCCTGACCGGCTCACCGTGACCGGGGGCCTGACCGAGCTCTCTGTGACCGGTCCTGACCAGGAGGTGCATACCTCCCGGTACGGATGCGGTGTGTCCGGCTGCGGCAAATACTCGGCGTGCGGTTCAATGTACTGGTACGACGAGTTCTACCTGCATGCTCCCGCCATCTTTGTGCGTCATCCGGGCGGAGTGGTCATACCGGCATCACCCTCAGCATCCGAGAGGACAATGAACGTGAGCATGGTTCTCGCCGCGGCACACGATATGTATTCCACGGTGCTGGCCCAGGTCGGCAATCCCACGCCGGAGACCCCGCCGGCCGCCGACAAGCTGCTCAAACTGGTCCGGTACTTCACGTGGTTCGTCCTGCTGTCCGGCGTCACCGCCATCACCTACGGCGGCGGCAAGTTCGCCTGGGAGAAGTGGCAGGGCGGCAGCCTGGACTCCCCCAAGATAGTTGCCGGGGCCATGATCGGCGGCGCCACCGCCACCAGCGCCGGAACCATCATGAACGCCGTCATCGGCAGCTGATCCCGGCCAAAAGCAGGCCGGGATAACGAGGGGTCCGCAGGCCGGGGTAACGAACGGTCCGCAGGCCGGGATAACGAGGGGTCCGCAGGCCGGGATAACGAACGGTCCGCGGACCGGGATGGCAAAGGCCCGAAGGTCGGGATGGTGAAAGGGCCTGCGGGCCGGGACGACAAACGGGCCCCTGCGGCCGGGATGACAGGGGACACCCGTCATCCCGGGGAGGACAGGGGGACGCCCGTCATCCCGGCGCGCTCGAGGCCGGGATCAGCCGAGCATGCCCTGCATCTGCTGGATCTCCGCCTGCTGGGCGGTGATGATGCTCTGGGCCAGGGCCTTGGCGTCGGGGTTGGTGCCGTTCGCCAGTTCGGTGTTGCTCATGTCGATGGCGCCCTGGTGGTGCTGGATCATCATCTGCATCCACATGCGGTCGAAGTCCGGGCCCGTGGAGTTCTGCAGTTGGGTCATCTGGTCCTGCGACATCATGCCGGACATGTCGTGGTGCATCGTGGCCGACGGTGCGGGCTTGCCGAAGCGGCGCAGCAGGTCGGCGATCTGCTGCATCTCCGGGGCCTGTGCCTTCTCCACGTTCGCGGCCAGCGTGATCAGCTGTTGGTTCTGGGAGCGGCCCGGCACCAGCTTCGCCATATCGACCGCCTGCGCGTGATGCGGGTACATCATCTGCAGGAACGAGACGTCGGCATCGTTGAAATCGGTGCGGGGCGCGGTGCTGGTCCCGTGATTCATGCCGGACATGGGCGCCGACGAGGTGTTCGCCGACCCGTCGGAGCCGTCGTTGCCACAGCCCGCGACGAGCAGGGCGGCGGCGATTCCGGCGCCGGCCAGCGTGATTCGGGTACGAGAGCCGAACATGGTTGTCCTCCTGAGGAATTGCGAAGTCTGCGGAAAAAGGGCATGCGAAAACCCGCGTCCGCGTGGTTGATCCACGCCGGCGCGGCGGCCCATCAGATCCGCAGAATCGCCAACTCCGCCAGTGAGAGGACCGTCCACGGGGGCGGGCGGGCACGGTGGGACAGCCTGGAGCGCGCGGCCGGACCGTGCGGACGGTCCCGATTGGTGCCGACCCACGCCAGCGCGATGAGTCCGAGCATCAGGGCGAGCGCCGAGAACACGAATACGCACGGATGCATCCCGGCGTGGCCGTCGCCGCAGCCGTCACAGTCCGTCCCGGAGGAGGCCCGCACCGCCGTGTGATCTGCCGGCGCACCGGCCATCGCGTCGTGGGGCGCCGACATATGGTGAGCCGCCGCGCCCGGCAGCGCGCCCGGCTCGGCGGCCGTCGCGTGATGGGTGCCGCCGAACACCGCCGCGTGCATGATCAATACCCCCGCGACCAGCACGAACAGATTCAGCGCCCGCACCGCCGACGAACAGGAGGGGACGCGGCGCGCCCAGCCGACGCCGCCGGTGCGGCGCTGCGGCTGGGTCTGGTCGCTCACGCCGTCAGTCTAAGACCTCCGTTGTCGCACGCGGCAATACCCCCTGCCCGTATGGGAAAACCGGTGGACCCGTCATGGCTTTTCCGTATGGAATAAGCGCGGGGCGGGTGCGTTCGATCCGAATGTTGATCAGAGGGAGAGAGGATGCCGTTGACAGACGCGACCACCACGAAACCCTCGATCGGCTTCCGCTCCGAACGCGGCCCCATTCTCGGCGCCCTGATGCTGGCGACCTCGCTGGTCGCCCTCGATTCCACGATCATCGCCACGGCGGTGCTCACCATCACCGACAGTCTCGGCGGCTTCGCGCAGTTCCCCTGGTTGTTCTCCATCTACCTGCTGGCCCAGGCGGTGACGGTCCCCATCTACGGCAAGATCGCCGACACCGTCGGCCGAAAACCGGTCATGCTGTTCGGAATCGCCGTCTTCGCGCTCGGCTCCCTGCTGTGCGGGCTCGCCACGAGCATGGGGGCGCTGATCGCTTTTCGCGCGGTGCAGGGTATCGGCGCGGGTGCGGTGCAGCCGATGTCGATGACCATCGCGGGCGATATCTACACCATCGAGGAGCGGGCCAAGGCGCAGGGCTACCTGGCCAGCGTGTGGGCCATGTCGTCGGTGCTGGGCCCGCTGCTGGGTGGCCTGTTCTCCGATTATCTGAGCTGGCGCTGGATCTTCCTGATCAACCTGCCGCTGGCGGCGCTGGCGGGCTGGATGCTGATGCGGGCCTTCCGGGAGACGACCGCGCGGCAACGTCATCGCGTCGACTACCTGGGTGCCGGGTTGCTGACCCTGGGCGCCGGGGTGCTCATCCTCGCGCTGCTCGAGGGCGGGCATTCGTGGAGTTGGGGCTCGCCGACCAGCGTCGCCCTGTTTGCCGGTGGGGCCGTGGCGCTGGCGGTATTCGTCGTGGTGGAGCGCCGGGCCGCGAGTCCCATTCTGCCGCTGTGGATCTTCACCCGCCGGGTGATCGTGGCCAGCAGCCTGATCTCGGTCCTGGTGGGTGCGATCATGCTGGGGCTGACCTCCTATGTGCCCACCTTCACCCAGGGGGTGCTGGGCACCGGCGCGCTGGTCGCCGGGCTCACCGTGGGCGCGCTGACGCTGGGCTGGCCGTTGGCCGCCTCGCAGTCCGGCCGGGTGTATCTGCGCATCGGCTTCCGGATCACCGGGATGATCGGGGCGGGACTGGCCACCCTGGGCGCCGCCTCGCTGCTGCTGCTCGGTGAGCATTCGCCGCTGCTGCAGGTCGCGGCGGGTTGCTTCGTCGTCGGTGCCGGAATGGGTTTGATCGCCAGCCCCAGCCTGATTGCCGCGCAGGCCAGCGTCGACTGGTCCGGACGCGGGGTGGTGACCTCGTCGAATATGTTCGCCCGCTCGATCGGCAGCGCGGTCGGCGTCGCGGTGTTCGGGGCGCTGGTGAACGCGAAGGTCGGCGGCGTCGACCATCCCGCACCCGCCGTCCTGTCCCCGGCCGTCCACGGCGTCTTCATCGGCGTCGCCGCCATGGCCCTGATCATGGTGGCCGCCGCCGCGGCCATGCCCCGCCCGCGGGCGGCGACCTCGGCCACCCCGGCGGACTGACCCCGGCGCAGCCATCGTCGCGGTAGATTTGCCGTGAGCGAGCTTGCGAGATCAGTCCATGCCGTACCGAACCCGAAAGGGAACGTCGCAATGACCGATCAACTCGACCCCGTGGTGGCGAAATTCGTCGACGCCGTCAATGCCGGTGATCGCGCCGGCTTCGACCGGCTGCTCGCCGACGGCGCCACCATGTCCGACGACGGCAACGACCGCAACCTGCAGGACTGGGTGCAGAGCGAGATCTTCGGCAGCAACGCCCGCATGCGCATCGACTCCGTCTCCGCGGGCGGGCGCGCCTTCGTCGCCGACTACACCAACGATCGCTGGGGCACCATGCGCACCGCCTGGCGCTTCACCGTCGACGGCGACAAGATCTCCCGCTTCGATACCGGGCAGGCCTAACCCTTTCGGCCCACGTACACCGTCGGGGCGGCCAGGACGAAGATGTCGTCCCGGTTGCCGACGTAGGCGGTGTCGGTGGGGTCGAGCAGGCGGCGCAGGGCGTCGTGGTCGGCGGCGTCGAGCCGGGTTTCGGCGTGCTCGGCCAGGTGTGACAGCCATTCGAGGACGAACTCGCGCACCCGATCGGTCGGCGGTGCGGGGGCGTCGATCAGGTAACCGAACGAGCCGACCTCGGCCAGCCCCGCGTCGAGCAGCGCCCTGTTCCAGCCGATCGGAAGGCGCACCGCGCCTTCCATTCCGGCCCGCATGTCGGCGAACCAGGCCCGCTGCGCGGCCGTCAACCGATCGACGAGGCCGGGTGCGCCGATGCCGAGATCCCAAGGCAGACAGCGGGTTTCCAGCCCACCCTCCTCCACGGCGAGCCAACCCCGATCCCGCAGCAGGCGAACCAGTCCGTCGATTCCGCGCTGCTGGTCCGGCAGGTGGTGCACCACGCGACCGGCCCACACCAGATCCGCGGGCGGAACTCGCGCGGGCAGGTCCTCGGCGGCGGCGTCGCTCAACACCGGCACAACCTCCACAGGGGCTCCCGCATCGTCTGCCGCGGCCGCCGCGGTGGCCGCATCCAGGAGTTCGGGCACCGCCTCCACCAGCACCAGCCGACCACCCTCGCGGGCCCGCAACTCGCGTGCCAGGGCGGCGCTCATCCCGCCCGCGCCCGGACCGACATCGATCACCGTCGCGGGTCCGGAGAGGCGTTCGGCCAGCCGCCGCGCGACCTGTGCTCGTGCGGGTGCGGCGAGTTCGTCACTGCAGCGGAGCGCGGCGAGCCGCGCGGCCCAGTCGATGTGGTCGTGGGTAGCGGAGTGTGCCATGTCCGAACGGTAACAGCGCCGGTAGCGAGGGCGTTGCGTCCCAACGAGTTCGCCGATCCGAATGCGGGAACCGGTTCAGTCGGCCGCGATATCGATGACCAGGCGGGTCGGTTCGGTCAAGGCGGTCACCGAGAACGGCGGACGCTGCGCGTTCACCCCGATGAACGACTGTGTCGTGCCCTCGTAGACGTGGGTGCTGTACACCCCGGCGATACCGGGCGCGCTCGAATCGGTCGCCGGATCGGGTCCGGCGTATTCGGTCGCCCCGCTGTCCCACGGATACGCCGAGCCGAGGATCTGCACCTGCAGGATCGAACCTCCGGCCACATCCAGCGGTTTGCCGCTGCCGTCCTGTACGGCCCGGTCGGTGTACTGCACCCGCCAGCCGGGGCTCCCGATCCCGCCGAGTTCGTAGACCACACGGTCGAATCCGGCGTGATGGCCGATGCGGATGTCGGTCACCGTCAACCGCGCGTCCAGAGACGGCGTGCCCTGCGCGGGCGTGGTGGCGGTCGGTGGGGGCGTTGCGGTGGCTGCGGCCCGGTCGGACGAGTTGCGCGCCGCCGACTGCGGGGCCGGATCCGAATCGCCGTCCGAGCAACCCGCCAGCAGCGAAATCGCCGCGGTCACTGTCATGAGCAGCCTGTTACGCATGGGGCAGATGGTATGTGGAGTTACTGCCGGGGTGGGCGCGACGACACGGCAACGATCTAGCACACTGTAGATGTGCAGGAGGTCGACGACGTGCTGAGCCGGTTGCGGCGATACCCGGATGTGGAGGCGGTAAACCTGTATGCCGTCGACGCCGCCGACCGGCTGATCCTCGATGTCGCCGCCGAGGCCCTCGCCAAGGCGGGCAGCGGTCACGTTGCGGTGATCGACGACGGATACGGCGCCCTCACCCTCGGCGCCGTCGCCGCCCACGATCTGCGCGACATCCGCGTGCACCAGGATCTGCTGACCGGCGAACTGGCCCTGGCCAACAACGCCCGCGCGGTCGGCCTCGCCGACCGCTATGCCGCACATGCCCTGGGCCGCCGGCTGCTGGAGGATGTGAAGGTGGTGCTGCTGCGGCTGCCGCGGGCGCTGTCCGGGCTGGCCGAGATCGCCGATGCCATCGCGCGATACGCCGATCCGGACGTCGAGGTGTTCGCCGGGGCGCGCGACAAATACCTGACCCCCGCGATGAACGAGGTACTGGCCGAATCGTTCTCGTCGGTGCGGGCCAGCCGCGGTCGGCAGAAGTCGCGAATTCTGTTGGCGCAGGAGCCCAAACCGCTCGGCGACCCGCCCTATCCGGTGCGCAGGCAGATCGACGAGCTCGATCTGGAGGTGGTCGCGCACGGTGCGGCGTTCTCCGGGTCGAAGCTGGATATCGGCACCCGGTTCCTGCTCGGGCACCTGCGCCGCATGAAGCCGGACGCCCGCGACGCCATCGATCTGGGCTGCGGGACCGGCATACTCGCCGTCGCTCTGGCCAAGGCGCGGCCCCACGTTAGCGTGGTCGGCACGGATCAGTCCGCCGCCGCGGTCGCCTCCGCCCGCGCGACCGCCGATGCCAACGGGGTTGCCGACCGGGTGCAGGTGCTGCGCGACGACGCCATGGCCAGCGTCGCCGACCACAGCGCGGACCTGGTGGTGTGCAACCCCCCTTTCCATGTCGGGGCGGCCGTGCACACCGGATCGGCGATCAAAATGTTCGCCGAGACAGGCCGCGTGCTGCGGCCCGGCGGCGAGCTCTGGACGGTCTACAATTCGCACCTGAATTACCGCGGCGTGATGGAACGGCTGGTAGGCCGTACCGATGTGGTGGGCCGCAATCGCAAGTTCACGGTGACGCGGTCGGTGCGTGGTCTGCGGGACGCCCGGCGGGAGTAGGGTACGAGAGGTACAGTCCTCTTTGTCCGATTTTCCGCCGCCCTCGGGAACTCGTTCCGATCGCGGCACGTTGGATAGTCTGAACGGCCACGACAGACGTGGATCGCGACTTCGGAAAGGCACGAGAACGGTGCGCACCTCAAGCAACCCGATCTTCAAGAACCTGCCGCAACAACAGCAGGGCGGCGGATACGCGGGATTCGGTTCGGCGGCTGCGGGCGCCGGACAATTCGCTCAGTACGGCCAGCAGCCGTACGGCTATGAACAGCAGTATCAGCCCCCGCAGGCTCCCCCGGCCGCGCGGCCGATGACCATCGATGACGTCGTCACCAAGACCGGTATCACGCTGGGCGTGCTCACCGTCTCGGCGATCGTCTCCTACGGGCTGACCGCCGCCAACCATGCGCTGGCGCCGCTGTTCGTGCTGGTGGGTGGTCTGGTCGGCCTGGTCCTGGTGCTGGTCGCGACCTTCGGCCGCAAGCAGGACAATCCGGCGATCGTGCTCAGCTACGCCGTGGCCGAGGGCTTGTTCCTGGGCGCGCTGTCGTTCATGTTCACCAATGTCGCCTTCGGCGGGGTCGGTGGCTCGGGCCTGATCGCCCAGGCGGTACTCGGCACCTTCGGCGTGTTCTTCGGCATGCTGGTGGTCTACAAGACCGGTGCGATCCGCGTGACGCCGCGGTTCACCCGGATGATGTTCGCCGCCATGATCGGCGTGCTGGTCCTGATGCTGGGCAACCTGATCGCCGCGTTCTTCACCCCCGGCGGTTTCGGACTGCGTGACGGCGGCGCCATCGCCATCATCTTCAGCCTGGTCTGCATCGGCATCGCCGCGTTCAGCTTCCTGCTCGACTTCGACGCCGCGGATCAGCTCATCCGCGCGCAGGCGCCGGAGAAGGCGGCCTGGGGAGTGGCCCTGGGCCTGACCGTCACCCTGGTCTGGCTGTACGTGGAGATCCTGCGCCTGCTGAGCTACTTCCAAAACGACTAGTAGCTCGGGCAATTCATAGGGTGGCCACCGGAATTCCGGTGGCCACCGGCGTATCCGGGGTCGGTTGGTGCAGGATGAATATTGTGGGCGACGCCGTGAATGGCACCTGGCCGGTCGGACTTCCGAAATCGTTGGACTATCCGGACGTCCCGGTGGGCGCGATTGTGGCGGGTGCGGCGCGGCGTTTCGGCGATCGCCTCGCGGGGATCGCGTCGCGGTGTCGATACCGAACTGCGTGGAATTCCCGGTCGCCTATTACGGCATTCAGTTGGCCGGTGCAGCCTTCGTTCCGGTGAATCCGCTGTTGCCGGCCGATCGGATCGCCGCGCAAGTGGCCGACGCGGACGCAGCGCTGCGAGACCGGCTGCGGTGACCCCGCCGGTCGACGGTGACAATAGGTGTTGACACCAAGGGAGGAGTGGTCCCGCATGCCGTATGTCAAGGCCGTCGACGGTGCACGAATTGCCTATCAATGCGCGGGCGAGGGCTTCCCGTTGCTGTTGCTCGCCGGTCAGTCGAACAATCATCACTGGTGGGACGCCATTCGGGAGGACTTCCACGGCACGCATCGCACCATCACCTTCGACTATCGGGGCACCGGTGACAGCGACAAGCCCGATATCGTCTACAGCACAAAGGGTTTCGCGGATGATGTGATCGCGATCCTGGATGATCTCGGGATCGAGCGGGCCGACGTGTACGGCACGTCGATGGGCGGGCGGGTCGCGCAGTGGGTGGCGGCCGCGCATCCCGATCGGGTGCGGGCACTGGTCCTCGGTTGCACCTCGCCGGGGAGTAAGCACGGCGTGGATCGCGGCAACGAGATCCGTCACCGGCTCGCGGATCCGGCGACGGCCGAGCGGACGCTGCTCGATCTGATGTACACACCGCAGTGGCTGGCAAAGACCTCCGGGCCCTACAACACCCTCGGCGATCCGGCCATGCCGTACTACGCCCGCCGCCGCCACCTCATCGCCAGCCATCGTCACGATGCCTGGGATGTGTTGCCGGACATCGCGATTCCCACGCTGGTCGTGCACGGCGGTGACGACCGCTTCAATCCTGTCGAGAACGCGCCACTGCTGGCCCACCGCATTCCGGGCGCGCGGCTGGAGATCATTCCACGCGCCCGGCACGCCTATTTCGAGGAATTCCGTTCCGTGGCAAGCCCTTTGGTGTCGGAGTTCCTCACCTCGGTCAGCTGAGGCGCTCGACGATCATCGCCATGCCCTGACCGCCGCCGACGCACATGGTCTCCAGGCCGAACTGCTTGTCGTGGGTCTGCAGGTTGTTGAGCAGGGTGGCGGTGATGCGGGCGCCGGTCATGCCGAAGGGGTGGCCCAGGGCAATGGCGCCGCCGGAGACGTTCAGCTTGTCCAGATCCATGTTCAGCTCGCGCGCCGAGCCGAGCACCTGCACCGCGAAGGCCTCGTTGATCTCGTACAGGTCGAGATCGTCGATGGTCATGCCCGCGATCTTCAGGGCGCGGCGGGTCGCCTCGATCGGTCCCAGGCCCATGATCTCCGGCGACAGGCCGGACACGCCGGTCGAGACGATCCGCGCGAGCGGGGTCAGGCCCAGGTCGCGAGCCTTGGTGTCGCTCATGATCACCAGCGCCGCAGCGCCGTCGTTGAGCGGGCAGGCGTTACCGGCGGTGATCGTGCCGTCCGGGCGGAACACCGGCTTGAGCTGCGAGACCTTCTCGTAGGTGGTGCCCGGGCGCGGGCCGTCGTCGGTGGAGACCACGCTGCCGTCGGGCAGGGTCACCGGGGTGATCTCCCGCTCGAAGAAGCCGGACTTGATCGCCTCCTCCGCGCGGTTCTGCGACCGCACACCCCAGTGATCCTGGTCCTCACGGGAGATGCCGGTGAACTGGGCGACGTTCTCGGCGGTCTGGCCCATGGCGATGTAGATGTCGGGCAGCTGGTCGAATTCGCGCGGATCCTGCCAGTCGTTCGAGCCGCCTTCGGCGCGCTTGGCGGTGCGCGCCTCGGCCTCGGCGAACTTGATGTTGTGGGTGTCGGGCCAGCCGTCGGAGGTGCCCTTCGGGAACCGCGACACCGTCTCCACTCCGGCGGAGACGAAGACATCGCCCTCGCCGGCCTTGATGGCGTGGAAGGCCATGCGGGTGGTCTGCAGTGAGGAGGCGCAGTAGCGGTTGACGGTGGTGCCCGGCAGGTAGTCGTACCCCAGCTGAGTCGCCACCACCTTGGCCATGTTGAAGCCGCCCTCGCCGCCCGGCTGGCCGCAGCCCAGCATCAGATCGTCGATATCGGCGGCGGCCAAAGCCGGCACCTTGTCCAGTGCGGCACGCACCATCTGGGTGGCCAGGTCGTCCGGGCGCATGCTCACCAGGGAGCCCTTGCTCGCGCGGCCGATGGGGGAGCGCGCATAGGAAACGATGACGGCCTCGGGCATGAGGACTCCTTTGTCGATGGCGAACGACCAAGCGGCCGCTCGGTACAGCGGTGGGGAATTCTCCTTCGAATCTACGTCGCCGCGACCGACCGAGGAACACCCGGTATGCCCGAATCGCGCGCCTCGAGCAGGCGCAGCAGCGCCGGGAGCAGATGGTTGGCGGCCAGTTCGTAACCTGCGGCCGAGGGGTGAAATCCGTCGGCGGAGAACAACACCTCGGGTGTGGTGCGGAAATCGCGGCCGAGCAGATCGCCCATGGGCACCGGGCAACCGCCCGCCGACAGGGTCGCCGCCGCCTGCGCGCGGGCCAAGCGCACGCTCCAGCCGTGCACGATGGTGCGCAACGGTTGCGGAATCGCCGCCACGGTGCCCAGATCCGGGCAGGTGCCGACCACGACCACGCTGCCCGCCGCGTGCAGTCGCGAGACGGCCTGCCGCAGCCGCTGCGCCGACCGCAGCACCGAATGCTTCTTCGTGACGTCGTTGGCGCCGATCAGAATCACCGCGGCATCCGGCGGCGGACCGGCCACGAACATCGCATCGACCTGCCCCGCCAGCCCTTTCGAGGTGGCCCCCGATATCGCCTTGGTACTCAACCGAATTCGCCGCCCGGTCGCCTCGGCCAGCCCGCGCGCGATCCGCACCCCCGGAACCTCCTCGGCGGTGACACACCCGACTCCCGCCGCGGTGGAGTCGCCGAAGATCATCAGGTGCAGATCGAACGGCACACCGGCCCGCCACGGCTCGGGCGCGATACAGCGTGCCGTATAGACACCGTCCGCCTCCGGCGGTTTCGACGTATCCCGCCCGATCACCGTCCGCGCCGCCTGCGCCTGCGACATGAGCAACTTGTTCGTCGCCCACCACGCGGTGGTCGCCCCAGACCCCGCCATCACCGTCGCGGCCCCGGTGACCGCAAATGTGCGCCACGTTCTACCCACAGCGACCTGCTCCTCCGCCTCTCCGCGCTCTAGGCCATACGAGTCGAGTGCCGCTCGGGTTGCTCACAGGTCCTGCGTTGGGCGCGCGCTGGGATCTGGGCGTACCCGACGAGTTACCCATGTACTCGCGAAATCAGTCGTTCCGACTCGTGCTGCATATATCGTGCCCGATCCGACCACCGTGAGCACCCCCTTCACCGCGCACGTCCAGATGCCTGCTACTGAGGGGGTGGGGCGGGGACGTCGAAGGTGGCTCGGGCGGGGGCATTGAGGTTGGAGGTGGAGACGGTGGCCTCGATGCGGCCGGGGCCGGTGTCCTGGAATTGGGCATAGAGGATGCTGCCGTAGATGCCTGCTACCACGTTCAGGCGATATTCGCCGGTGGCGCCGGTGTTCAGGTTGCGCCAGGCGACGGTGGTGTCCACGTCGCAGAGGGGGGCGAGGGGGTATTGGCCGGGGCCGATGCCCTGGATCGGCAGGGCCTGCACATTGAGTACGGCGCGGCCGGGGAAGTCGGGACTGGTGTCGGCCCAGGTCCGGATGTTGCCCCAGCAGAGGCCGCCGTAGTACAGGCTCGGCGTCTGCGGGAATTCGACGGTCTGCGCGCTCACGACGGCAGACGAGGCGATCGCTGTCGCGGCCCCGAGGGATCCGAGCACGACAGCGGCTTTGCGAGCGGTCTTCGGCATCCTCACGCGGGCGATGATATTGGGAATTCAGACCCGCGTCGCGGTATGTGGGCGCGCCGCGCCGTGAACTGGACAACATTTCCCACCCCGTCGGGACGGCCGACCCTGTTCTGCGACGATAGGTGTATGCGCATCGCGAACCATGTCGTCGACCTGATCGGCAACACCCCACTCGTTCGGCTGAACTCCGTGGTGGGTCCGGACTCCGGCCTGGTGGCGGCGAAGATCGAATACCTGAACCCGGGCGGCAGCTCCAAGGACCGGATCGCGGTCAAGATGATCGATGCCGCCGAGGAGCAGGGCCTGCTGCAGCCGGGCGGCACCATCGTCGAACCCACCTCGGGCAATACCGGTGTGGGGCTGGCGCTGGTCGCCCAGCAGCGCGGGTACAAATGCGTCTTCGTCTGCCCCGACAAGGTGAGCGAGGACAAACGAAATGTCTTGCGCGCCTATGGTGCCGAGGTGGTGGTGTGCCCGACCGCGGTGCCGCCGGAACATCCGGACAGCTACTACAGCGTCTCCGATCGGCTGGTGCACGAGATCCCCGGCGCCTGGAAGCCGGACCAGTACTCCAACCCCGGAGGCCCGGCCAGCCACTACGAGACCACCGGGCCCGAGATCTGGCGCGACACCGACGGCAAGGTCACCCATTTCGTCGCCGGGGTCGGCACCGGCGGCACCATCACCGGCGCCGGCCGCTACCTCAAGGAGGTCTCCGGCGGCAAGGTCAAGGTGATCGGCGCCGATCCGGAGGGTTCGGTCTACTCCGGCGGCAGCGGCCGCCCCTACCTGGTCGAGGGTGTCGGCGAGGACTTCTGGCCCAGCGCCTACGACCCGAACGTGCCCGACGAGATCATTGCCGTCTCCGACGCCGACTCCTTCGATATGACTCGCCGCCTGGCCCGCGAGGAGGGCCTGCTGGTGGGCGGCTCCTGCGGTATGGCCGTGGTCGCGGCCCTGCAGGTGGCCGAGCGCGACCCCGACGCCGTGGTGGTCGTGCTGCTGCCCGACGGCGGGCGCGGCTACCTGTCGAAGATCTTCAACGACCAGTGGATGAGCTCCTACGGCTTCCTGCGCTCGCGCCTGGACGGCAGCATCACCGAGCCGACCGTGGGCGATGTGCTGCGCGGCAAGTCCGGCGCGCTGCCGGATCTGGTGCACACCCATCCGCAGGAGACCCTGCGCGACGCCATCGAGATCCTGCGCGAATACGGCGTCTCCCAGATGCCGGTGGTCGGCGCGGAGCCGCCGGTCATGGCGGGCGAGGTGGCCGGCAGCGTCAGCGAGCGGGATCTGCTGTCGGCGGTGTTCGAGGGCCGCGCGCACCTCACCGATCCGGTGTCGAAGCATATGAGCGAGTCGTTCCCGCTGATCGGTTCCGGCGAACCGGTCTCGGCCGCGACCAAATCGCTGGAGACCACCGACGCCCTGATGGTCGTCGAGGACGGTAAGCCGATCGGCGTGATCACCCGTCACGACCTCCTCGGATTCCTCAGCGTCCCAGGCTTGTCTGCGCGATAGCTGAACCGCCATCCGGAAGCTGAACCGAGATACTTCCGGATGGAATTAATCGAATTTCCCTCCTAATAAAGGGAAATCGCGGATGAGTGCCGAATCACGAGTCCCGACAGTCGAGATAACTGGTTTGTTACCAGAAGTTCATCGGCATTGGCGATCATGATGTAGATGACTCGGCGGCAGGCGTTGGTGTGGGTGTTGTTGTTGGCCGCGGTGCTCGGCACCGCGGAGGTCTTGGGGCGGATGGGTTTTCCCGCTCCGGCGATGATCGTGGCGCTGATCGTGGGTGCCGGGCTGGCATTGACCGGCCGGCTGCCCACACCGCTGCCGCGCAACGTGTCGGTGGGCGTGCAGGCCATGCTCGGGGTGCTGATGGGTAGCTACCTCGAGGTGGCGCTGCTGGGGTCCATCGGCTGGGCCCTGGTGCCGGTGCTGCTGGTCACCGTCGCCACCCTGGGTCTCAGCGTGCTGGTGGCGGTCCTGTTCGCCCGAATGGTGAAGATGGACCTGCCGACCGCGACGCTGGGGATGATGGCGGGCGGGTCGGCCGCCGTGGTGACGTGTGCCGACGAACTCGACGCCGATCCGCGCCGGGTGGCGTTCATGCAGTATCTGCGGGTCGGCTTCGTCGCGCTCACCGCGCCGATGCTGGCGACCGTCCTCGGCGACGGTGACGGTTCCGGCTCGGCCATCGTCGGCAGCGTGACCAATCCCGATCTCCCGGCCTGGATGATCGTGGGCCGCGGCGACCAGGTGGCCGGGCTGTCGATCGCAATCGTGTTGTGCCTGGTGGGAATTCGAGGCGGCCGGTGGCTGGGGCTGCCGAATGCGGCGCTGCTCGGTCCCATGTTGCTCACGATGGCGCTGACCGCGGCCGGGGTGAGTCACGGTTACGCGCCCACCCATCTGTTGAAGCAGTTGCTGTTCGTCTTCATCGGTTTCGAGGTCGGGACCCGCTTCACCCGATCGGTGGTGCGGGAGATGGCGCGGCTGATCCCCGGGATGACGGCCGCCGTCGTGGTGCTCTCCGGGCTGGTCGCCGCCGTCGCGCTGAGTCTGGCGCTGTTCCTGGATCTGGAACTGTCGGACCTGTATCTGGCCACCACGCCCGGCGGCATCAATGCCGTGCTGGCCGCCGCCGAGGGCATGAATGCGAATATGCCGCTGATCACCAGCGTGCAGAGCATTCGCTTGGTGCTGATGGTGCTGATGCTGCCGCTGGTCATGCGCATGCTGCGCCGGTGGGCGCCGCAGCCGGTCGAGTCCGTCCCGGCGGGCGATGCCGATGTCCTGGCCGACCTCGAGTTCGAGGCCGACGGCGCGCTGGCGAATGCGCCCGGCGATCGTGCCATGCTCCCCGCTGCCGGTTCTCGCTGACGCCTGCCCCGGGGAGGTCCTCGAACACCTGCCCGAGGAGTTCTAGAACACCTGCCCGAGGAGTTCTCGAACACATGCCCAGGGCTTGCCCCTGGGCCGTGTCCGAGCCGTTACCGAACAGGTGTCACAAGACCTGAAAATACGGGCAAACGACCCTGGTCCAGCGCGACACGGCGATTTTTTCCGTGATCCATGCCACTGTCCGGACCCTGCCGAATGCGCTGGTCAGCGGTTTATAGCCAGCGTGGACGGGCAAGGGGGCGGGGGTGAAACGCCGTTTGTTCACCTTCGGTTCAGTTTACGTTAACCTACCGCAATCATCCTGTGACCTCGTTGGAAACAGACCTCAGGTCTGAAAAGCACGAGGAGTAGTCAACGCTAATGCGGAACACGATCGCGTCGGCGGCGCCGCGGAGCGCCGCAGCCGCCGGGCCGTCCGGCCACTACTGAGTCGCGTCGTGTCGACGGGGAGTTCGTCTCTCCCCGGTCCCATACCCAATAGCAGCCAGCGCTTCGGGTGAGTCCAGAAAGGGGCCCGCCCTGGCTTCGCGCTGCCTGCTGCCGGCCGGCGACGGCCGACAGAGAGTAGGAACCACGTCGAATGTCGAAGTCTCCCAACAGCAGTAGAGCCAAGGCGGTCGCCCGGACCGCCGGATCCGCGGCCCTCGCCCTGACCGCCCTCGCGGCCGTGACCACCGCCGGTGGGCAGCGGACCGAGGCGGTGCAGCCGGTCGCGCTGGCGTCGACGATCGCCGACTCCGCCCAGCCGGCCGGACCCCAGGCCGTCCCGGCCGCAGCCCCGGCGCCGATGCCGGCCCCCAAGCCGCTGCCGATCCTGCCGCCGCCGCCCCCGCCGCCGCCGAGCTACCCCGACAACCTGGACGGCTGGATTCACCAGGCGCTCGACATCATGTCCGCCCATGGCATTCCGGGCAGTTACGACGGCATCTTCCGCAACATCATGCGGGAGTCCACGGGCAACCCCCGGGCCATCAACCTCTACGACTCGAACGCCGCCGCCGGCATCCCGTCCAAGGGGCTGCTGCAAGTCATCGATCCGACCTTCCGCGCCTATCACGTGGACGGGACTTCCTGGGATATCTACGATCCGGTCGCCAACATCGTGGCCGCGTGCAATTACGCGGCGTCGCGCTACGGTTCGATGGACAACGTCAGTTCGGCGTACTGACTGGCGCTCACAACAATATGGCAGCAAAATCGATGCAAACTACAGATTGGTGTGATCACCGCAGGGTATAACCGCCCTTGTAGCAGTTCTGGCAAACCGTCCGGAGTGGCTAGATAGCGAAGGGATGGGTCGTGTACACCTCCAGTTTGGCTATCGATTTCCAGCAGGGGATGTCCAACGCGTGGAGTTCCATCGCCACGTTCGTCCCCAAATTCGTCGGATTCGTGGTGATCCTGGCCGTCGGCTGGATCATCGCCAAGGCGGTCGCGAAAATCGCCGACCGCATACTGCGCCGAATCGGATTCGACCGGCTGGTCGAACGGGGCGGCATCCAGGACATGCTGTCGCGCAGCCGGTACGACGCCACCGATATCCTGGTGAAGCTGGTGTACTACGCGATCCTTCTGATCGCGCTGCAGATCGGCTTCGGCGCCTTCGGGCCCAATCCCGTCAGTGACATGCTCAATGGCGTCGTCGCCTGGCTGCCGCGGGCCGCGGTCGCCATCGTGATCGTCTGTATTGCGGGCGCCATCGCGCGGGCGGTCATGGATCTGGTCGCCAATATGCTCAGCGGCCTGTCCTACGGGCGGATGCTGGGTCGGATCGCGGCGGTGTTCATCTGGGGCGTCGGCATCATCGCCGCCCTCAACCAGATCGGTGTGGCCACGTCGGTCACCATGCCGATCCTGATCACCGTGCTGGCCACCATCGGCGGTGTCCTGGTGGTCGGTGTCGGCGGCGGTCTGATCCGTCCCATGCAGCAGCGCTGGGAGGGCTGGCTGGACACCGTCGAAGGTGAGATGCCGCAGCTGAAGGGGCACGCCGAGGCCTATCAGCGCGGGCGCGAGGACGCCGCCCGGCAACGCCAGATGCAGCGCGAGCAGTGGGCCAGGGGCGAGGGCAGGGGAGAGCCCGCCGGTCCCCGATGGGCGCCGCAGATGGCCGGTGCGAGCGGTTACGGCACCGAGCAGCAGCAGATGGGTGGCGGGGGAGGCTACGGCTCCGGTCAGCAGATGGGCGGCGGAGGCGGCTACGGCCCCGGCCAGCAAATGGGCGGCGGAATGGGGCACGGCCCCGAACATCGCGGGGAGCCCGATTACGGAATGCAACAGGGCCCCCGCGAACACCATCACGGCCATAGTGGCCCTCAGCAGGGGTACAACACCGGGCCGCAACAGGGCTACGGCGGTCCGGGCCGCGGCGACCGCGGTGACTCCGGCTACGGGGACCAGTCCGGCTACGGACACCCGCCACAGCGCCGGTGACCCCCTGTCGTCCCGGCAAAAAGCGCGCCGGGACGACAGGGAATGGGGAGGGAGAGGGAGTGTGGAGGGCCCGGGA
Source organism: Nocardia transvalensis (assembly GCF_015477765.1). GTDB lineage: Bacteria > Actinomycetota > Actinomycetes > Mycobacteriales > Mycobacteriaceae > Nocardia > Nocardia transvalensis_A. The sequence continues at coordinate 480,253 of NZ_JADLQQ010000006.1, forward strand.
CGAGAGGGTGTGTGGACGGCCCGGGACGAGAGGGAGTGTGGACGGCCCGGGACGAGAGGGAGTGTGGACGGCCCGGGACGAGAGGGAATGGGGACGGCCCAGGACGAAGGGATTACGGACGCACGCCGGAACGACGGTTTACCAACGTCGTTCCGGCGTGCTTTTTGCCGGAATCAGGACTTTTGCGCGGCCAGCATGCATACTCCGGCGAGGCGGAGTTGGAGCCAGTCGGCGCTCAGCCAGCCGTCGGGGTCGCGGGGGGCGTGGAGGGCGGCTCGGCCGGAATGTTCCAGGAGGCCGCGGGCGTAACCGGCCAGCAGGACGCTGCCGGGGACGGTTGCCGAATTCTCCACGCCCAATTCGAGAATGTCGCGGACGGCCGCGGCGTGCTGGTCGAGGGCTGCCGACACCGCGGGGGCTTCCTGGGCGGCGGCTAGTGCCGGGGCTCCGTGGGAGGAGTGCAGGCGATTGAGGGTCTTGCGCGCCGACACTTCGAGCAACGCGGAGCCGAGCAAAAACACCTGGTCATACTAGCAATTCGGCAGCATCGCCAGCACTGTGATGTTTCACAAGGCCGCGTCAGCGAAATGCCTTGGACCCGGTGAGCGCCTCGCCCAGCACCAATTGGTGGACCTCCGCGGTGCCTTCGTAGGTGAGCACCGACTCCAGATTGTTGGCGTGCCGCAGCACCGGATAGTCCAGGGTGATGCCGTTGGCCCCCAGAATGGTCCGGCATTCCCGAGCGATCGCCAGCGCCTCGCGGGTGCTGTTGAGCTTGCCCGCACTGACCTGCTCCGGCCGCAGCGCGCCCCGGTCCTTGAGCCGGCCCAGGTGCAATGCCAGCAGCTGCCCCTTACCGAGTTCGACGGCCATATCGGCCAGCTTGGCCTGGGTCAGCTGGTAGGCGGCGAGCGGTTTGTCGAACACCTCGCGGGTGCGGGCGTAGTCGATCGCGGCGCTCAGACAGTCGCGGGCCGCGCCCAGCGCGCCGAACACGATTCCGAAGCGCGCCTCCGACAGGCACGCCAGCGGTCCGGCCAGTCCCTCGGCGCCCGGCAGCATCGCATCCTCGGGCAGCCGCACCCCGTCCATATCCAGTTCCGCGGTGATCGAGGCCCGCAGCGACAGCTTGTGGTGCATCTCGCGGGCGGTGAAACCCGGCGAATCGGCGGGCACCAGGAAGCCGCGGATGCCGTCCTCGGTCCGCGCCCACACCACGGCCACATCGGCCACCGACCCATTGGTGATCCACATCTTGGATCCGTCCAGCACCCAGTCCGAGCCGTCACGCTTCGCGCGGGTGCGCATGCCGCCGGGATTGGAACCGAAGTCGGGCTCGGTCAGCCCGAAGCAGCCCAGCGCCTGTCCGGCCGCCATCTCCGGCAGCCACCGCTGCTTCTGCTCCTCCGAGCCGTACTTGTGGATGGCGGTCATGGCCAGCGATCCCTGCACCGAAACCATGCTGCGCACACCGGAATCCACCGCCTCGAGCTCCAGGCAGGCCAGGCCGTACTCGGTGGCCGAGGTGCCCGCGCAGCCGTAGCCCTCGAGATGCATGCCGAGCAGCCCGAGCTTGCCCAGCTCCGGCGCCAGCTCGCGGGCCGGGAACGTGCCCTGCTCGAACCATTCGGCCACATGCGGGCGCAGCCGCTGCTCCCCGAACACCCGCACGGTCTCGCGGATCTGACGTTCGGTGTCGGTGAGCAAGGAGTCGATGGCGAAGAGCTCGTCTAGGGTGACCATGACCCCACACTATCGGGCGACCGACCCGGACGATGCCCAGTTCATCGCCCGATCCGGCATCCACTGGTCACGCACGGTTCACGGGCCGGAGGGATCGCAATCGGACGCAGCCCATAAACTCAGCCCGCATGACCGACGATCAGCTGGGGTTCTCCACACGGGCCGTGCATGCCGGATTCGATCCCGATCCGCAGACCGGCGCGGTGAACGTGCCGATCTACGCGAGCTCGACCTTCGCCCAGGACGGCGTGGGCGGGCTGCGCGGCGGCTACGAGTACGCGCGCACCGGCAACCCGACCCGCACCGCGCTGGAGGCCAATCTGGCCGCCCTCGAATCGGGGCGGCACGGGCGGGCCTTCGCCTCGGGCATGGCGGCCTCGGACTGTCTGCTGCGCGCGACGCTGCGGCCCGGCGACCACCTGGTGATCCCCAACGACGCCTACGGCGGCACGTTCCGGCTGATCGACAAGGTGTTCACGCAGTGGGGCATCGAGTATTCGGTCGCGCCGGTGTCGGATCCGGATGCGGTGCGCGCGGCGCTGCGGCCGACGACGAAATTGGTGTGGCTCGAGACGCCGACCAACCCGCTGCTCAATATCGGCGATATCGCCGCGCTGGCCGATATCGCGCACGGTGGCGGCGCGAAGCTGGTGGTGGACAACACCTTCGCCTCGCCGTATCTGCAGCAGCCGCTGCTGCTCGGCGCGGACGTGGTGCTGCATTCGACCACCAAATATCTGGGCGGCCACTCCGATGTCGTCGGCGGCGCCCTGATCACCGACGATCCGGAACTGGACGCGGCCTTCGGCTTCCTGCAGAACGGTGCGGGCGCGGTGCCCGGCCCCACCGATGCCTTCCTGACCATGCGCGGGGTGAAAACCCTTGCGGTGCGGATGGATCGGCACTGCGACAACGCCGAGACGATCGCCGGTTTCCTCGCCGATCACCCGGCCGTCTCGCAGGTGATCTACCCGGGCCTGCCCGAGCATCCCGGATATGCGGTGGCGCAGAAGCAGATGCGGCGTTTCGGCGGCATGATCTCGGTGCGTCTGCACGGCGGTGACCGGGCCGCTCGCGATTTCTGCGCGCGCACCCGGATCTTCACGCTCGCCGAATCGCTGGGCGGGGTGGAATCGCTGATCGAACACCCGGGTGCGATGACCCACGCATCGACCGCGGGTTCGGAACTGGAGGTGCCCGCGGATCTGGTGCGGCTGTCGGTCGGCATCGAGGACATCGGCGATCTGCTGGCCGATATCGAGCAAGCCCTCGGGTGACGCCTCGGGCGGCGCAATGGCCGGAAATGTGACGAGGCGGCCGCACCCTAGGGGATGCGGCCGCCTGGTCCGGTCGGTCGGGCTCGGGTCGGCGACGGTGCTGCATCCGCCGCCGGAGGGCCCGAGCGCCCTGCCGGAGACGTCAGCTGTGGTAGGGCTCCGCGCTCACCAGGGTCACCTTCATGGTGTTGCCGTTGGGCAGCGTGTACTCGCGGGTCTCGCCGACCTTGGCGTCGATCAGCGCGCCACCGAGCGGCGAGTTGGGCGAGTAGGTCTCCAGGTCGGAGCTGCCCAGGCCCTCCTCGCGGGTACCGATGAGGAACGTCTCGGTGTCGGTCTCGTCGCCGTCGTAGTAGACCTTGACGACCGAACCCGGCAGTGCGACACCGGAAACCGAGGGTGCCACGCCCACCTTGGCATTGTTCAGCAGCTCCTGCAGCTGGCGAATGCGAGCCTCCTGCTGGCCCTGCTCCTCGCGCGCCGCGTGGTAGCCCCCGTTCTCCTTCAGGTCGCCTTCTTCGCGGCGTTCGTTGATCTCGGCCGCGATGACCGGACGGTTGGCAATGAGCGCGTCGAGTTCGCCCTTGAGCCTTGCATGCGACTCCGGTGTGAGCCAGGTCACGTTCGTCTCAGTCATCTCGATCACTCCCTAGTAGTTGTTCCCGGCAAGCCGGGATTCCCTGATTCCGCCGCCGTACACCTCCTGCCGGAGGCGCACGACAGCAGTGGACGGCTAGAGCGATCCCTGGGGGATGTCCTCTCGAACCCCGACAGGCCCTGTTCCGCAGGCACCTGAATGCCCGGAACCGTCAGCGCTGGCCGCCAATGCAGCAAACACGGCTCCGAACTCCGGAACCGTGTATCGGCCCATTTTAGCACGATTTACAAATTCGCAGGTCAGGGCCGCCTCCCTGCACTTCAGGCCATACCCGTTGGGTGCCGCGGTAGTCGCGTAGAGGCCTGCGTCAGGCGGGTGGCCGGATTCCGGGCGTACCCGACAAGTTACCTATGTGCTCGCAAGATCAGGCGTTCTGTCGGCGTGTCTTCAGTCGGCGCGCAGATAGGGCGGGACCTTGCCGCTGCAGCCGTAGATGTTGCCGTTGGCGGGGCGGGCGGTGCTGCGGACGGTCGTGGTCAGCTCGACCGTACCGCTGGTCGAGGCCGGGATCAGCACTTCGCGGCGGCCGACCTCGGCGCCGTCGGTGTCCATCGCGCGCACGAAACAGACCACGGGCCGGTCGGGATGTTTGCGGGTGAGCTTGAAGTGGACCTCGACGGTGGAGTCGTTCACCAGCGTGTAGCCGAGTTGGTCCGGCTCGATATCCTTCGGGCCGTACTGGCGATATCCGACATAGGCGACGACCACTCCGAGCACGATCACCACCGCGCCCAGCGCGAACGCCGTCCAGCGGCGGTTGCGGCGGGGTCGCTGTCCGTAGCGGTCGGCTACCCGGCGGGCGGCCTCGGGACCCTCGAGACCGGACCGGTCGGTCGCCTCGCTCATGATCTGGTCGCTCCCGGGGGGTAGGTCGGAACAAATGAAGGTCGAATGGAACTATAGGGAGTGGAGATCGGCGCGAGCGGTCGGGCCCGCGCCGCCTGACTCGACACCCGCGGCCGAGAGCGATGAGGTGAATACGGTGAGCGACGAGGTGAGTTGGACGTGAGTGGACTTCGCCTCATGGCGGTACATGCCCACCCCGACGACGAATCCAGCAAGGGCGCCGCGACGACCGCGAAATACGCCGCGGAGGGCAACGACGTTCTCGTCGTCACCCTGACCGGCGGCGAACGCGGCTCGATCCTCAATCCGGCGATGGATGTGCCCGGCATCCTCGACCGCATCGAGGAGGTGCGGCGCGAGGAGATGGCCGAGGCCGCCAAGGCACTCGGCGTGCGCCAGCACTGGCTGGGGTTCGTCGATTCCGGCCTGCCCGAGGGCGATCCGCTACCGCCGCTGCCGGAGGGCTGCTTCGCGCTGGTGCCGCTGGAGGAGGCCACCGAGGCTCTGGTGCGCGTGGTGCGCGAATTCAAACCGCACGTCATGACCACCTACGACGAGAACGGTGGCTATCCGCACCCGGACCACATCATGTGCCACAAGGTGTCGGTGGCCGCGTTCGAGGCGGCCGGGGATCCGGAGAAGTTCCCGGATGCCGGTGAGCCGTGGACGCCGCTGAAGCTGTACTACGACCACGGCTTCAGCATGCAGCGGTTGGAGGTGTTCGCCGCCGAGTACGAGCGGATCGGCGAACCGTTCCCGATGCAGGACTGGCTCGACCGCATCCGCAGCGTCGCCGCCGAGCGCGGTGACGTCATGTCCCGGGTGACCACCCAGATCGAGTGCGCGAAGTACTTCCCGCAGCGCGACGACGCCCTGCGCGCGCACGCCACCCAGATCGACCCCAACGGCGCGTTCTTCGCCATCCCCCTGGAGATGCAGCAGCGGCTGTGGCCCACCGAGGAATTCGAGCTGGCCCGGACCCGGGTGCGCACCGAGATCCCGGAGACCGATCTGTTCGCCGGTATCCGCGAGGCCGAGGACGCCGATGCCCTCGCCGAGGACGCTCGCGCGATCGAGGACCCTGCCCGATGACCTTCGCCCTGCTCGCTCAGAGCACCACCAACCCGACCGGCCCGGAATTCGGCAAGGCCTCCCCGCTGGGCCTGGTCATCATCCTGGTCCTGCTCGCGGGCACCGTCTTGCTGATCCGCTCGATGAACAAGCACATCAAGGGCCTGCCCGCGGAATTCTCCCCCGAACACCCGGAACCGGACCAGGAGGCCGACGAGGGCACGGAACCGGGGATCACCCACCGCGACGAGGAGACTCCGGAAGACTCGTCGGACGAAAAGCCAACGAAACCATCGGCATCCGCGAAACCCGATAGTCCCGCCTGACTTCCCAGATCCCGGCACGTACCCGACTTCCTTGTTCCCGGCACGTACCCAACTTTTTGTTCCCGGCACGCTTTCGGCCGGGATCAGAAGCGGGGGTCGTGGGTGCGGTGGCGGCAGATGTCGCAATCGCAGTCGAAGTAGCCGATGCCGGCGCTGCCGTGGGCGCCGCGGCGTTCGGCCTCCTCGAGGTCGGCGTACCACGGCCGGCGTACCGGTGCGGGTCGAGGGGTAATGGTGTCCTTCATGTCTCTGACATACCCAGTCGGCGGGGTATCGATTGGTTACGGTTCGGTACGCGCGAATGTGCAAGGCTGGATGTGTGAACCTTCTCGGTGATGCGACCTCCCCGTACCTTCGTCAGCACGCGGACAACCCGGTGCACTGGCGGCCGTGGGATGCGGCCGCGCTGGCCGAGGCGCGCGCCCGGGACGTGCCGATCCTGCTCTCGGTGGGTTATGCGTCCTGCCACTGGTGCCATGTGATGGCCCACGAGTCGTTCGAGGACGAGGCGACCGCGGCGCTGATGAACGACAACTTCGTCTGCGTGAAGGTGGATCGGGAGGAGCGGCCGGATCTGGATGCGGTCTACATGACCGCCACGGTCGCCATGACCGGTCAGGGCGGCTGGCCCATGACCTGTTTTCTCACCCCGGACGGGGAGCCGTTCTACTGCGGCACCTACTACCCGAAGGTGCCGCGCGGGGGTATGCCGTCGTTCACGCAGCTGCTCAGCGCCGTCACCGACACCTGGCGCAACCGCCGCGACGAGGTGGATCAGGCGGCCGGGCAGGTGGCCGAGGCGCTGCGCTCCCAGTACGACGGGCTGCCCGACAGCGCATTGACCGTCACCGCCGAACTGCTGGGACATGCGGTGGCCACCGTGCTGCGCGATGTCGATGAGCGCTATGCCGGATTCGGTGGCGCCCCGAAGTTTCCGCCGTCGGCACTGCTGGAGGCGTTGCTGCGCCACTACGAACGCACCGGTGACGACCAGGTGCTGCAGGTGGTGTCGCGGACCACCGAGGCGATGGCCCGGGGCGGCATCTACGACCAGCTGCGCGGCGGCTTCGCCCGGTATTCCGTCGACGCCGCCTGGGTGGTGCCGCATTTCGAGAAGATGCTCTACGACAATGCCCAATTGCTGCGCGCCTACGCGCATTTGGCGCGCCGGGCCTCCGATACGCCCGGTGCGCAATCGGTTTCGTCGCTGCCGTGGCGGATCACCGAGGAGACCGCGCAGTTCCTGCTCGACGACCTCGGCACGGCCTACGGCGGATTCGCCTCCGCCCTGGACGCCGACACCCAGGTGGAGCCGCACGGTCCGGGCGTGGAGGGCGCCACCTATGTCTGGACACCCGCGGAGCTGACCGCCGAACTCGGCCCGATCGACGGCGCCTGGGCCGCGGAGGTTTTCGGCGTCACCACGGCCGGCACCTTCGAACACGGCACCTCGGTGCTCACCCGATATCGCGATCCGGAGGACACCGCACGGCTCGAGCAGGCCCGTAAGAGGTTGCGCGAGGCCCGCGCCCGCCGACCCCAGCCGGATCGCGACGACAAGGTGGTCACGGCCTGGAACGGGATGGCGATCACCGCCCTCGCGGAGGCCGGTGCCGCGCACGGCCGCCCCGACTGGGTGGACGCGGCGGCCCGTTGTGCGCGGTTCCTGGTGGACCGGCACATCGTCGACGGCCGCCTGGTCCGTGCCTCGCTCGACGGCGCCGCCGGTGCGGCCGCCGGTGTGCTCGAGGACTACGCCTGGCTGGCCACCGGCCTGCTGGCGCTGTATCAGGCCACCGCCGAGGCCGAGTGGCTGGAGCGGGCGCAGCATCTGATCGACGCCGCCGTCGAGCATTTCGCCAATCCCACCGAGCCAGGCACCTGGTTCGATACCGCCGACGATGCCGAAACCCTCGTCACTCGCCCGCGCGATCCGCTCGACGGCGCCACGCCCTGCGGGGCGTCCGCCTTCGCCGAGGCGCTGCTGACGGCCTCGGTGCTCAGCGATCCGGCGCGGGCGTCGCGGTATCGGGAGCTGGCCGAGCAGACCCTGGCGCGCGGTGCGATCGTGCTCGCACGGGCGCCGCGCTCGGGCGGGCACTGGCTCGCGGTGGCCGAGGCCGCCCTGCGCGGACCCCTGCAGGTCGCAATCGCGGTGCCCGACGGGGGCGATGCCACCGAATTGAGTGCTGCCGCCCGCTGGTTCGCGCCCGGTGGATCGGTGGTGGTTGCGGGGCCGCGGGATTCGGCGCCGCTGCTGGCCGCGCGCCCGCCGGTGTCCGGGCGGACCGCCGCCTACGTGTGCCGCGGCTCGGTCTGCGATCTGCCCGTCACCAGTGCCGACGAGCTGCGGGTATCGCTCACCTCACGGCCATAGCGGAAGGGTATGGCAGTAGGGGTCGCTCGGCCCGGTCGCTTGCCGACCCGCTGTTCGCCCGGCAGGATGACCTCGCCAACAGCAATTCCCAGGTCATCGATACCGCATGCGCAGGGAGCCCTCGTGAGTAAGCCACGTCGTCAGAACCGTTCCGTCCTGCTGTCGCCGCGCGCCGCAGTGGCGACGGTCGCCGCCGCGGCGGCGGTGGCATCGATCACAGCCGTGGGCGCCACCACGGCCGCCGCGCGGCCGATCGGCGCCTTCGATGTGGGCGGTGCGATCGAGGCCGAGTACGACCGGGCCGGGGGTTTCGCGACCTTCGGCAATCCGATCTCGCCGGAGTCCGATGCCGCCCGCGGCGGCAAATTCCAGGTCTTCGAGAAGAATATCTCGATCTACTGGTCGGTCGGCACGGACGCGCATTATGTCGGCGGGTTCATCCGCGACAAGTGGGGGTCGCTGGGCTGGGAGAACAGCCCGCTCGGCTATCCGATCACCGACGAACAGAAGGCGCGCAAGGGCGACGGACGCTACAACCTGTTCGACGGCGGCTCGGTCTACTGGTCGCCGAAGACCGGCGCGCACGCGGTCTGGGGTGCCATCCGCGACACCTGGGTCAGCAACGTGGCCGAGGCGGGCCGCTACGGCTACCCGACCAGCGACGAATACGACTACCAGGGCGGTAAGGCCCAGGACTTCCAGGGCGGCCGGATCACCTGGCATCCGTGACGCGCTCGGTCGGCGGGATATCGGTCCAGCAGTCGGTGGGTTCCTTGCGGCCGCGCAGCTGAATCGTCTCGTACAGCACCCATTTCCCGCGTTCGTGTTCGGCGGCGGCGTCGATCACGGCCCGGCTCACCAGGATTCGCCGTGACACGTGTTTGGCCTCGGCGGTCAGGCGCGCGGCCTCGTTGACGGCATCGCCGATCACCGTGTACTCGAGGCGGGTGTCGGTGCCGACGTCACCGGCGAACACCAGCCCGCGCGCCACCCCGATGCCGATATCCAGTTCCCCGACGGCGGCCACCTCGTCGCGGATGCGCCGGGCCGCGCGCAGTGCGGGAGTGGCGTTGTCGCGCAGGGCGATCGGCGCGCCGAAGATGCACAGCGCCGCATCGCCCTCGAACTTGTTGACCAGCCCGCCGTTGTCCTCCGTCGCCGAGACCACCGTGGCCAGCAGGCGATTCAGTTTGGCCACGAATTCCCGCGGTGCGAGTTCGGTGGACAGTTCCACCGAACCCACGACATCGACGAACAGCGCGGTGACGATCCGGACGTCGCCGGTGAGGTCCAGCCCGCCCGCCAGGGCGCGCTCGGCCACCTCGGTGCCGACGTGGCGGCCGAACACATCGCGCATCCGTTCCCGCTCGCTCAGGTTGGTGGCCAGCTCGTTCACCGAATGTTCCAGCCGCCCGATCTCGCTGGCGCTGCCGACCGGCACCCGGACGTCCAGGTCGCCGCGGGCGATGCGGTCCAGCGCCCGGCGCAGGGTGCGCAGCGGCGCGGCGACCGCGCGGGCCAGGGTGGCGGTGGCCAGCGCGCCCACGGCGAGCCCCACCAGGGACATGTAGATCGCCGTCCGGATGCGGTCCTCGGCGTCGACAGCCGGGTCGGCGAGCACGACGATGAGCATGAGCAGTGGCATCGCACCGGCCACCGCCCACGACACCACCAGCCGGTTGAGCACTGTGGAACTCCAGTGCATCGTGCCGCCGAGCACCGCCGAGACGATCGGGATGACAGGGCGGGTCAGCCGGTCGACGACGAGGAAGGTGAATCCGGCCGATTCGAGTGCGCCCAGGGTGAACATCGCGGCGATCACCGCCGTCGCACGGGCAGGGACGACGTGGGAGAAGATGGCGGTCACGATGGCCACGCCGGGTAGCCAGATGGCCAGCGCGCGGGCGGTGATCGCGATGGGCACGTTCAGCAGCCGGCGGGCCTCCGCATCGCTGGGCCGCCGCCCCTGATCGAGCCAGCCGAAGTAGCGGAAACGGTCTCGAACGGCGAGCACGATGCCGACCACCGCGCCCAGCGTGGGATAGATCGCGGCCTGCCCCAGCGCGGTGACCCAATCCGGACCGAGGCGGCCGAGAAACCCGCTGAGCCACAGCTCGGTCACGATCACCCCGAGCCCGCCGAGATTGCAGGCCAGCACCACCGCCGACAGCCCCCACGGCGCCCGCAGCGCCCACAGAATCAGGCGGGCGATCATGTCGACCAACGGGTCGCTAGGGCGTCAGGCAGCACGAATCAGCAGCATAGAACCCGAATGCCGACCACCGGCCTTTTCCCGTGATCTTGCGCGCCCTCGTGCCCGGCACGCCCTTCACAGGAGCACGACCAACCAGACGGCGATGTAGTGGCACAGCGCGGCCACAACCGTTGCCGCATGGAAGAACTCGTGATGGCCGAAGGTGCTCGGCCACGGATTGGGCCATTTGGCGGCATACAGGATCGCGCCACCGCTGTAGGCGAGCCCACCTATGAGCAGCAGCACCATCGGCGCCACCCCCACGTTGTGCGTCATCGTCGCCGCAACCGGCACGATCGCCCACCCCAACAGCAGATACAACGGCACCCCCACCCACCGCGGCGCCGTCGGCCACAACAACTTCAACCCCACCCCACCCACCGCCCCCGCCCACACCACGGCCAGCAGCGTCGCCCCTGTCCGCCCCGGCAACCCCAGCAGCGCGAACGGCGTATAACTACCCGCAATGAACAAGAAGATCATCGAGTGATCGATGCATCAGTCAAGCTACCTATCTGTCTTGCCTGATCAGACGGCATTTCTACCACTTCAACCCCCATTGACGCTTTTCGCTACGGGCCGCTGAAGACCCCCAAGACTCGGTTGTGACCAATACACCCGAAGCTTGGGGGTCTTCGCACCCTACCGCTCAGGCGGCATCCGTCGTACGGTCCAGCGCCTCGTGCGGCCCAATGGCAGGGGGCGCGGCATTCGGTCTGGCTGCCTCCATTTCAACGGCCCGGAGCGTTCTTCGCTGCATCGAGCACGATCGGGCGCGTGATGATCGCATCTTGCCGTGCCCGTCTTCCTACACGCTCAGACGTTGCCCAGACCCGCGGCGTTGGGGCCTTGTATCAGCAGCGCGACGACGTGGATGACGAGCTGATGCAGTTGGCGGAGTCTGAGGACTTCACGATGAAGCAGAAAGCGGTGATGAGTGCGAAGCTGAAGGCGAAGCGCGAACGCCTGGATGCGGGATCCAGCATGCACAGGAGAAGGACGTGATTCCGCACCTGATGGCGTCCGATAACGTTGTCGCCGAGTGGGAGTCGCCAAGTGTGTCGGTGAAGGCGAAGATCATCGCCCCATCCATGATGGTGACGGTGTTGCCGATCCAGGGGCGGAGGAACGGCGCACCATTCGACCTGAAGTTCGTTCGGATCGAATGGAAACCGGCCGCCTGGGCTGTCGTGAGATCGTTGGAGGCGTGAAACCCCCAAGTTTCGGAAACTTGGGGGTTTTCGCATTCTACTTCTGTGTCTGCGATATGGACCGTTACCCGGTGACGGCTTGCCACAACGCTAACTCAAGACATCACCAACGGACCGGGAGCCGATGATCGACCTTCACATTATCCTCGGCGACTCCCAGCCGAGCCTCGGCCACCTCCACGAAGATGTCTTTCTTCACCCGGAATATATCCTCGTCGAACCAGACCACGGTGAAACCGACCGTGCCACTGCCGTCCTCGTCGATATCGACCTTCACCAGCCGGATCTCGCACGGCACCGCCGCTCCGCGGCGGGCTGCCGCGCGCCTGCATGTGTCGTGGGTGGCTTCGATCTCGCTCAGGCAGGTACCGACACCGCCGATACTGGCCAGGGCGAACTCGACGGCCGATTCGGCGACGACGTCCCGGTCCGACGGCAGTTCGTCCGAGAGCCCGACCGAGACACCGGACAGATCCTCGAACGGGTCGGTCACATGCATACCCACCATGCGGCCCAGCGATTCGAACGACGGTGTTGCAACGGTCTGTGACAAGACAGTCTCCTCCACGGTAGTAATCGGACACTTCCGGAACTTCCCGCTCATACTGCCAGCACAGCCCGCAGGCCGCATCGCTGGGGGTGCCACTCAAATAGTGCTTACGACAACCAAATTCAGCACTCAGGCATCACGCCCGGATCCTTCACCATGATACCGAGGCGCTCGGTCAGGGTTGCGTGACAACAAGATTTGCTGGCTGAGGTTTCGATAAATACTGGTAACGAGACTCGCGATGAATGAGACGAAGATCACGCGGTGGCTGGGTGTGCAGCCAGAACCTTTGCCCTCTTCGTGTCGCGCCAATGGGCGCGGTTTGGATAGCGGAGGCCCCGAGCTTGAGGGTAGGGCATCCACCGAAGGGCGATGCTGACTGTTAGACGGCGGAGATCGGCTTGCGTTGTGTGCCTGTGGTTTTGACGTGGTTGACGATGTCGGACAGCCCATCAGGAAGATGGTTGCCATTCCTAGCAACTGCCCGATTGCTCGCTTGCCTCATTGCTTTGAACTAAGGGTCGAAGACATCGTTGACATCTTGAGTCGGGCGATATTTCCAGTGTTCACAAGGTCTTTGCTTGCGGTTGGTGGGTGTGCTGGTGGGTGATTGCGGCCCATCCGTAGCAGGTGATGCCGACGCAGGCGATCACCCAGGTGGTCTGGTGGCTGTCTGGGTATCCGATCCCGGGGTGGGTGTAGTTGAGAATGCCGACGATGACGACGGAGAACCCGCCAAGCCCGAGAAGGATCAATGACAGCTGACTGCCTGCTGGTCGTGGGTAGACGAGGATCGCCGATGCGAGCGTGACGAAGCCTGTGATCAGGATGGTCGTCGCGATGAATGCCGGGTAGATGCTGGGGATCAGGTCTGTGGTGGTGCCCAGTCCCAGGCCCAGGTAGATGGTGATCGACATGGCAGCGAGAACCGCTGTGGCTGCCTTGATCCATGGTGTGACGTGATTGACCGACCATATGAGGGAGATGTGGACGCAGACCCCGCACATGGCGACTATCCCTGCGATCTCGCCGCACCATGCCATGACCGCATTTGCTCGACCGATGGTCGTTGCGGTGATCATGAACAGCAGACGGAGGGCCTCTATCGCGGTGTACACGCTGAGCGCCGCCTGAGCGAAGGTCATCGACCTGCTTTGTGTGCGTTCCGGAGTGCCGCGCCGCCCGTAGGCGCCCGCAGCAGTGGATGCACTGGCCACGATGGCGGCTACCAATCCCACGATCAACCGAGTAAACCCTTTCTCGCCTTTTCCCGTCGGCTGCGCCACGAGGACGCCTCCCGCTCCGCATCCTTGTTAGTTCCGGACGGAATCTTATTCGTATCCATCGGTTTGGATGTTTCAGTCGAATCCCATTGTGCTGGACCGGGTTCACCAACCCGACCCTTGAGTTCCTGGACAGTGTTCTCGATGAGGTCGAGGAGGTGGGTCGTTGCTGCGGGTCGGACGTCCAGCGATCTCGCTGCCTCGATGATCTCCCCTGGCGTCACATGCCCTGACCAGATCAGGGCGAGTACGGGGTTCTGTTCGAACGCATGTGCGAATGCTATCACGGCGTCGGACGGGGGCTCGTCAATTTTGACGTGGCGCCGGACGTAGTTCGCATCGCGACCCATTCGAGCGCCTACTGCCCGCTCGGAGCCGCCTTCTGAGATCGTTTTGAACCAGTCGCGCCAGTTCTGGGGTGTGTTCATCAACCTCAGTGTGCCTCACTTTTGATACATACGCAATCCCTCTGAACTGCGCATATGCGCAGTCGCGACTCGAATCGGCGACTCAGATTTGATGCATCGTGGTTGCGCCTTCATCGTTCCCGGTGGTTAGCTCGTTGCCAGATCGGACGGGCCGGACACCGGCCGACGACAGAGAGGGGACGAGGGATGCGGATCGGGGCGACAACGGTTCGGCTCGATGTCGACCTGTTAGACGTGTTGAAGGCGTTGCACGGCTATACATCTGACGAGGAGCTGGCCAGGGTTCTCGGGGTCAGCCGGGCGACGTTGCACAGAGTTCGAGGGGGCGCGGAACCGAGCGGATTGCTGATCGCGAGCATGGCGCTGGCGACGGGGAAGCGGGTTGATGAGGTTGTTCAGCTCGTTCCGATAGGACCGAAACGACCGGCAGCGTAATGAAGGGAGCCCCAGTGGCACACATCCCGGTTCGAGTCCGGGAGGGGCGCGACGAAAACCCTGATCAGGGTTAGTCATCTCTTTTGATCCTTTGGAATTTCATTATGGCTACTCCCTTGCCGAAAACGGCTCTGAAAGACGGAGGGTCTTACGCCACTGTCAAGCGCTCGCCGGGCCGCGATCTGGCCGGTCAGAGGCAGTTTCGCGCCAGATCGCCCACCGTAACGCACAACCCGCGAGAGGACCCGCCGCATGCACAACCGCGAACCACAGGTTTCCTGCCTCAAAGACAGCGAACGCCGATCCAAGCCGCTAACCGACGAACAGCGGGAACGTATCCTCACAATCCTGCGAAGTTCTCCCACGTACCCACACCGGGTAACTAAATCCAATTAAAGACCAAGCCCTAACGCGGTGTTTTAGCCGGTGTTCGACTCCCGGCTAGGGCGCAACCCTATTTCTTCACTCCCTGCAACCCGTCCTTGGCGGAGCTATGTCCGGAGCAGGTGAGCGTGTTCTTTCATAACTCCACAGTGTGACGCCTACTAACACTGCTTATTCAAGCTTTGAGAGGCCAGAGTATGGGACGGCAAATAATGCAACCCTCGCCGGTCCTAGACCGCTCCTTATGCAGTGGGAGCGAGGGAAACGGTTCTCTCGAAGGAAATTCGTACGGTGAACTGTGCGGATTCTCCCTTTGGCACTCGGGAAAGACCGAGGAGCCTTATCCACTCTCGGTAGTGCTGCCCGTTCGCAGTCGGGCCTAAGGCGCTTCCAATAATAGGAGGGAAAGAGTGAGATTCGCTCAAGAACAAATTGAGGCATTGGACAGTGCGGCCGCCATCGCGGCGAACTATTATGCCGCTACCGGTGACCTCTCCGCATGGCGGCTAGTTACCGACTTGGCTGACTTCCGAATCGTGGCGATCAACGCTCGTGCAGTCGAGGCGGTTTGAATGACCGACTACAGCGTCTTGCGTGACCGCTGGGGGAGACCATTGCTCTACCCACGGGATGACCTCAGCTACGAGCTTTACCGCCAGCACAAGGCCGCTGGCGTCATCGAGCGAGAGCCCTACACACGGGCGAGCACCATGGCCAAAGCCTTGGATGATCAGTCCGGCCTTATCGGCTGGGCAAAGGCCATGGTTGCTATCGGCCTGGTCAAGGAACGGTCTCTAGGTGCTCGTGTGGCGTCCCTGCTGTCCCGAGACGGGGCCAACGCCTATGCCAACAACAAGACCGCCTTGCGGGACATTACGGAGAAGGCTATGACGGCCGCGGGTTCGGGCCGGGCGGCAGACAGCGGTACAGCGTTCCATGAGTTCACAGAGATCATTGATGATGGCGGCTGGCCTGAGTACATGCCTTATGAGGCTGAGGGCCCCATGCGGGCCTACGCCGATCTCATGCAGAAGGCTCGCGCTCGGGTTCTCGACAAAGAGCCCTTCCTTACGGTTGATGAAATTCGGGTAGCTGGTTCCATGGACAAGCTCCTGAATGTCGACGGTATGGTCATGGGCGGTGATGTGAAATCCGGCGTAAACAACAGCAAATACCCGCTAGGTGTGACGTGTCAGTGCGCTATCTATGCCCATGGCGAACGCTATAACCCTGAGACGGATGAGCGCTCACCGCTCCATCCTGATATCGACCTGAAGCAGGCTGTTCTTATCGAGATTCCTCGTGAGAAGAACAAGTACGGCAAGTTCGAGGCCGCTATGTACCTGCTGGATATTGATTACGGCTGGGATGCCGTTCAGCTTGCCCTTGATGTGAGGGAAGCTCGCAAGATTCCGAAGCTGAAGCGAATCGCCTGATGTTCGAGCTATCGCTCATGGTCCTCATTCTCTTCATGTTGTTCGTTGTCTGGATCGCTACGAAGGATCAATATCTACGATGAACGTTTATCAGACTGTCGCCGAGGTTATGCGCGAGGTTGGCGCGGTCCGCAAGGATCAAAAGAACCTGGCGCAGAAATTCAGTTTTAGAGGCGTCGACCAGGTAGTGAACGCCTGTGCTGGCCCTATGCGTAACCATGGCCTGATCGTCGCGCCCATCGGTACGAACTTGGACGTTCGGGAGATCACCAGCGGCGGCGGCAAGCGTCAGGCTTGGGTGACGGGCACAGTTCAGTACGGGGTGTACGGCCCCGAGGGCGATCGTATGGCCGACCCGATCGAAGCGGGAACCGAGGCAACCGATTTCGCCGACAAGGCCACAGCCAAGGCCATGAGCGTTGCCTACCGCATCGCGCTGTTGCAGCTATTCAACTTGCCGACCGACGACCCGGACCCGGATAGCGAGTACGTCGAGCGGTCTGCGACCAAGAAGGAACCTCAGCCCGGTAGCCCTGCCGCTAAGGCACGTGAGATCGACGCCAAGAAGAAGGCCGCGGCCAAGGCCAAACCGAATGATACACAGGTTATTCGAGACAACATCTTTGCTGAGTGCAAGGCGCGGAACCTAAGCCCTGATGACCTGCGCGCCAAGTGGGCAGAAGTCGGCGGTACCGGCAAGATCACCGAATGCACCGATGAAAGCCAGCTTGCCGCGCTGTTGTCGGCAATCATCCTCAACGGTGACGAGTGATGCGGTACGAGCACATCGCAGATGTCCCGGACGGAATGACCGTCTTCAGCGGGCCCGCACCGATGCACATCTATCGACGGTGGCCCAAGGCCGTGGCCGGCAAAGAGTACGAGTTCGAGCGCCTAGACCGCGCCAAAGGGCCAGTTCAGCTTGTCACTGAGCACCAGGTGCAAGCGTTCGCGCCGTTCCATCAATACAAGGATTGACCATTGAGCCACATGGAGGATTGGCGAAAACGCGGCGTATGCGCCAATGACAACCCGCACCTATGGGACGTGGACTATCTCCCGCCCGCAACCAGTGAGGCAGCGAAGCGGGAACGGGCCCGGATCGCTCGCGACCGCTGCGCAGGCTGCACGGTGTTCCGTGAATGCGCTGAGGATGCCGTTAGGCCGATGCGTTCGGTTGACGGGTTCCCTTTGCATACAACGGGAGTGATTCGCGCGGGGGTGATCACGTGAGCGCGCTTGCCGAGTTGGCGGCAATCGCTGGCGTGGAAGCGCCGCGGATTCGCAAGTACAAGCCACTGAACCCGTGCCTTGACTGCAAAAGGCCGATGATCTCGCGTGCCCGCTGGCGGGCCGGTGAGCGTGACATTAGACCGCATGCGGGGCGTGGCCTGTGCCAGCCGTGCTACGACAAGCGCAAGAGCAAGGGTCTTGAGCTGCCCCCGAAGGTTTTGCCGACCTATCGCAATTGCGTGAAGTGCGCGATACCGCTACACAGCAGCGCCAAGCGCCAGGTCGCAGGTACGCGACGCCACGCTGCTAGGGGCCTGTGCAGCGTCTGCCACACCAGCGATTCCGGCAAGCCCGCGATCGAGCGCAAAGAAGAGTCCATGGCCAGAGCTGAGGCTCGGCTACTTGCGTGCTCCGACTGTGAGCGTGCCTATGGCACTCCGACTGTAAGCGCCTGCGCGAGGCCGGGTGTCGTACGGATCGGAAACATCGGTTTGAACTTGTGCCGTCGTTGCGACTCGCGGCGCATCACCAGAGAAGGAAAGAGGAAACGTAAGCATGCTGAAGCGACTCAAGGCAGTAATTGACTCCGGCGCAACAGCTGTCGCCGAAGGCGGAGTGATCGAAGATGCATCGGACTTCGAACCGTTCACGGTCAAGGTTCCTACCGTCGTGTTCGGCTACGGCCTGAGCCGCCAGGCTCTCGCCCTGTACGTCGAACTGCTGTGGGACATGGAGGAGATGAGCACCGACGGCGAATCGGTGAAGCTGTACAAGCAGGCCCTTGCCAAGCGTGCAGGAGTCCGGAACGGCAAGAGCGCCTATCGCTACCTCGACGAGCTGAAATCTGCCGGATGGGTGAAGCGGTGGGAGAACCACCAGGGCTACGTCCGTGTCTGGGTGCGTACCTCCGAGACTGACAGCCCATTCTAGGGAACGTCACTGTCAGACAGAGCGATACGATAGGCCGCGGTTACCTGCGGTAGCCACCTAAGGAACACATTGGATGCCTTCGAGAAAGTCATAGAGGCATTCGAGTCTCAGGGTCTAATAGTTCATCGGAAGTCCGATAACCAAGCAGATGCGCAAGCACCCGGTCATTCGGGTAGTGATCGCTCGGTGTCTATCCGGAAGATCACCGGTCAAGTTCTGCTGCATTCATTCTCGGACCCAACAGACCGAGTGCTAGAGCTAGTGGGGCTATCCCCTAAAGACTTGTTTGACTCCCCGGCAGGGGTTCAATACAAGTATTCAGACGGTCGGATAGTCAAACGTAAACCAGGCAAAGAGTTTTCGCAGTCGGGCAACGTCCAGGGTACAGCTCTCTACAACGTGGAAGCTGTTGAAGACCACGTGATCACGGTCTACGTGTGTGAGGGCGAAAAGGACGTAGAAGTACTGCGATCCGTTGGGGCTGTAGCAGTCTCGGGCGCTATGGGCGCTGGCAAGTACGCCAAGTTCGATTGGTCGCCCTTATCCGGCAAAGCCGTAATCATCATCGCCGATAAGGACGACAAGGGATTAGAGCATGCTATCGGTGTGGCCCGCGAATGTCGACAGGCTTACGCCCGGTCGGTCCAGATTGTGGAAGCTGTAGAGGGCAAGGACGCCGCAGACCACATCATGAGCGGTCATAGCCTCACTGATTTCCGGCCGGTCAAGGTCAAGCCGCAACTGCTGGCCGGATACAGCGACATGGGTAGCGTCCTCCAGTCCGGGAAGTTCGTTCGGCCTAAGCCAACAATCCTGTCCCGCGAAGACGGCGCATCCCTGTTGTACCCCAATGCTGTTAACACGATCTTCGGCCTACCCGAGGGCGGCAAATCGTGGATTGTGTTAGCGGCCATGGCTGAAGTACTGAAACAGAAAGATGGAAGGTGTCTCTACATTGATGCAGACCATAACAGCGCTCCGGCTCTGGCTTCCCGCCTGTCGATGCTGGGCGTGCCTCAAAGCGTGGTTACGGATAACTCTCGGTTTCTCCACGTAGAACCGGACTCCGGCGATCATCTGATGGAGATCGTTGCGGACATGCACGAGTGGGGTGCCTCCCTGATATGCATTGACTCGGTGGGCGAGATCATGCCGCTACTCGGCGCGTCGAGTATCGACAATGACGACTACACACGTTGTCACGCAACGGTTTTCAAGCCTCTGGCCAAGACTGGCGCGACTGTCGCCCTGATCGACCACATCGGCAAGGGTGAGGCTGCGGCTAAGGGTGGCCCTATCGGCGGCTCGGCGAAGCTGCGGGCTATCGACGGCACAGCGATCAAGGTTGCAGTCCGGCGCGCATTCGCGCCCGGCAAGGGTGGCGCTGCCTGCCTGTCCATCGTCAAGGATCGCCACGGCGAGATCAGGCGCCGCTGCGAGAACGACTACATAGGCGATTTCGTCATGCGCCAGGACGCAAATCGCATCGAATGGAATATCACCGCGCCTACTGTGCGGTGGAACGTTTAGAAAGGGCTCACGCCTCATGGGAACTCTGAACATCGGCCCCTCCAAGGGCTTCATCATTAATACCCCGGAGCTTGCTTTCAGCGCTTCCGGTACCGCGTACATCCGTCTTGCAATCGCCCACTCCTTCAACAAGAAGGTGAGCGAAAGCGAGTGGGAGAAGCAGGACGAAATCATCGTCAACGCAACCGCTTTCGGATCTCTTGCCGAGTACATCGCTGAGCAGTTCGACGGCGGTAAGTGCGAGATCGAATGGTCCGGGACGCTGAAAGAAGAAGAATACGAGCACAACGGCGAGACCCGTAAGAGCAACAAGGGCAAGATCCGTACGGTGTCGGGCCCGCTGCCGAAGCGTGGCGGCAACAGTGGCGGTAACGGAGGTGGCTGGGATGTCTAAGCCTGACAAGTTGGATGAGGCCCTGAACAACCTCGCCGAGATCATCGAAAGCCCCGGCGTGAGCGAGGACGCAGCGTTGCATGCCGCTGCAATGTCCATGGTCGCCAATGAGATTCGGGAGCTGCGCCATGCGGTGAACGACATCAGTGCAGCGATCACCTACACCAATTTCTGATTAGACGTCATCCGACGTTGCGGAGGGCATCTGTCAATCAGGTGCCCTCCCTTTTCATGCCTGAAAAGGGGTTTCACCATGGCAACAGTGCTGTTCGTTGACGGCACGTGGCATGTCGATACCAGTCGACCGGACAAGCTCGGCATGCTCCGATCGGTGGCTGACGCTCTACTGCCAGACATCGAGCGCGAGACTGTTCTCTACCCGGCTGTCTACGGCTGGCCCACCTCATATCGGGACTCGGTGAACGAGGGAACGGCGAACTTGCGCCGGGCTATCGACCTCGCTGAGGGTCCGGTCTACCTGGTCGGCTACAGCCAAGGCGCGACGATCGCGGGGGAGCTGGCGGAGCATACCAAGGTGTCGCGGACCTACCTGTTCGCCGACCCGCACCGCCCGGCCCGCCGCTACGTCGGCGACGTTGACCCCGGAGGGTGCGGCCTCGCCGGGCCCCGGTGGCGAGACGCAACCGTGCACTACTTCGCGCTTCCCGGCGACCCGATCACCGCAGCCCCCATGGATAGCCCGTTGCGGGACCTCGCAGATTTCACGGATGCGATGGGGCCCAACGCAATCGAGTGGTTCAGCGTCGCGGCCAGCAAGTTGCTTACCGGCGATTGGCAGAACTCCATCCATCGGCCAGAACGGTTCGGAACCGAGATCGAACGCTATCGGAAGGCAGCCGCAGACGCTCAGCGCTACCTGAACGGCTGGCACGCCGAGTACTGGAGGCAGATCGTTCCAGGAACAAACGTCACGTTCTGCCAGTGGGCCGCTAACAGCATCAATTTCTTGGAGGGCTGATGCCAGACCCGATCAACCCGAGCCATTACAAAGGCAAGAATGGCGCACAGCTTATCGACTTGATCGAACACCTTCCCGGCAATCGCTACAACGCTGCGAAATACGTTGTGCGCGCGGGAGACAAGAACCCTAGCAAGCTGGTTGAGGACTTAGAAAAGGGGTTGTGGGCTTA
Organism: Nocardia transvalensis; assembly: GCF_015477765.1. Lineage (GTDB taxonomy): Bacteria > Actinomycetota > Actinomycetes > Mycobacteriales > Mycobacteriaceae > Nocardia > Nocardia transvalensis_A. The sequence goes on from NZ_JADLQQ010000006.1 coordinate 501,770, forward strand.
CCTCCGCGAGTTCTACCGCCTAGGAGTCACCAAGTTCAATCCGGCAGAGCGCGGGAGCGATAAGCGGCTACGAGCCTTTCTGGAATGGCAGGGCCCGGAACCGAGCGGGAGCGAGGAGCGGAACAAGTGAGCAGAGCTAGGACTGTCGCCGAGTTCCATAAGGCGTTCGAGCATCCCGTGAACACGCGGGTTGACTTCCCGGACGAGGCGACCGAAAAGCTTCGAATCAAGCTCTTGCGCGAGGAGTTCAGGGAGTACCGGGACGCTGTTGCAGCCGGAGACATGGTTGAGATCGCAGACGCGCTAGCCGATATGGCTGTGATCATCGAGGGCACAGCCCTTGCCTACGGCATCCCGCTTGAAGCTGCGTTCCGAGAAGTCATGTGGTCGAACATGACCAAGCTCGGTGAGAACGGTAGACCGATCTATCGCCGAGACGGCAAGATCGCGAAGGGCCCCGCCTATCAGCCTCCGGATATCGAAACCGTTCTCCGCTTGCATGGTTGGGAAGGCTAACCCTTTCGAGGGTTGGACCTGCGAAGGGCAGTTAGGGCTATTTGATGGCACCGAGAACGAACGGCGGCGAACGAGTGCCGCCGAAACCCTCAGGCGCGCCATTGGTAAGCACGCCGAACAGGCAGCCGGACCAATGGCTACGTAGTGGGAAGTTCCTTCACCCGCGGACGCCTGATCTCATTAACGCTCTGCGTTGGGAAGGGAAGATGTGAACTGATGCCAAACGCTATGAAGCGCAAGGGCAGCGCTTTCGAGCGTTCCCAACGCGACTACGCGAGAGCGAACGGGTTCCCGCACTGCGAGGGCACAAGGGCGGGCTATCAGCGCGACGCCGGAGACAACCACCTAGACCCGGTGAACGGCCTCGGTGTGGGAGTTATCCAGCAGTGCAAGAACGTCCGCGCTCCGCAGTGGAGTAAATGGGCTGAAGACCTGGAGGCGCAGAAGCGAGAAGCTAGGGCGGACTTCGCATTTCTCACATGGAAACGCCAAGGCGTCGCCGATCCAGGAGAGCAGTTCGCCCTTATGCCCGTTCGGGAGATTCTGAAGCTATTCCGGCTTGCCGGATATGGGGAGGGCTTGCCACACGATGAGCGACCTTGACGAACTCATGGAGCTGGTCCTAGACACTCCGGATGTTGTGTACTTTCTGCGTGCGCAGATGTACGCCAACGGCAAAGCTTCGGCCGGCGCCGACTGGAGCGACAAGGAGCGGGAGGCGGCCGACAAGGTGACGGCTCACCGAGACCCGCGTAAGGCACCGTGCAACCTCGGTGCGATGGATGCCGCAGACCTTGAGTTCTCGACACTGGCCAACTGGGCAGTAGCGCTACAGCTCCCGTTTACGGGCCCTGTGTGGCGTTCTGGGGGCCGAATCGTCGGGCTCGCAGGTGACAGCACCGTAGCTCTGTGGGAGATCGTTCGCGGCGTGCAGCTCCTAGCACGCGAGGGATGGCCCGGGGAGACAAGGATGCTGGACGATATGCGGCGCGTCCGCAACGCGAACCGTAAGCAGTGGGGAGACCTTGACCTACTGCTGATGTGCGATCGCGGTAAGGCTCCTGAGTCCTACTCTGAGCCCGGATTGTTCTGATAGGCAGATGGACGAAGACCCCCTAGGGATTAGCTCCTTAGGGGGTCTTCTATTTCTAGTGACTAGTTCACTAGAACACTCGGCCATCTGAACACACTGGAGGATAAAGGAGGCTGGCACGCGTTTATGTGGCTCAATCAGCATGAAGCCATGCGCCTAACCCGCCGATCACTAGCCACGCTCTACGCTTGGAGAGCGAAAGGTTGGGTCAAGACAGCAAAGACAGTCAGCGGACGCAGGGTGTTCGACAAAGCAACTCTATTGAAGGCGTTAGAGCTGGCCGCGGAGGCGAAAGCCAACCAGAGGATTACCGCTGGCGCTGGGCGTGGAAATCGTGGCAAGTGGATAACATCGAAAAGTGCACTAGAGAACGGAACCCTACCTTTGCTTTCGTACGATTGATTCAGGCCCTTAACCGGTACCCACGAATACAAATATGATGCGACCGCAGTTGGACCGTCAGTCGTGGAGGCTTCGATAGCGTCATCCGGGAACCTTACGCGGTTAGCGTAGCCCAACAGTCCGAGAATGACGCGGCAGAGGAGTAGTGCCAACCCTGTCCTCTTGCAGGGCAGGGTCTTTCTTACCCTCGATACCCGTACTAGCCCAAAGGAAACCGATATGCCCTTGTTCCTACAGCTGATTCTTTGGCTGTATTCGGTCACCCAGCTTGCAACCGGGTCAGCTAACGCCTGAATCGACAGCTAAGACAATCCTAGCTCAACGGGTAGAGCGGTGGTCTCCAAGGCCATTGGCCGGGTTCAAGTCCTCGGGAGCCTGCAAATGAAAAGACCCCTAGTCGCCTGGGTCTTCTTGTTCCCGCTGGTCGCTACATATGGGAATGTAAACCATCCGACCCGGATGCTAACCTAGGCCGCGGTTACCTGCGGTAGCCACGAAGAGAAACATTCTCTTCAAACAACCTCCTAGGTCCACTTCTCAGGGGGTTTCTCCATATAGGTGGTGGTTTGCATAGGGAAACCATCACGACTACGCTTATCAATCGAATCAGGCGATAGAGTCGGAATCATCCATAGCGCAAGAGCGCTAACAATCAAGGATGACAACGGATGCCACATATGGAGTAGGGAACTACGCAAAGGATATCCCGTATATCGCTACCGCAGTCAAGGTCGATCCGTATCAGTATCCGTCCATAGGATCGTATTAGAAGCGCGGTTAGGCTATGAGCTAGATTCCAACGCCTGTCATCATCGCTGCGGCAAATCGGCATGTATCAATCCTGATCACTTACAGCTAGTCACCAATGCCGACAACAACGCTGAAATGCTGGCACGCAAGTACTACGTATCCAGGATCAGGGAACTAGAGCATGCGCTATCGGTGGTCTCACCCGAGCATTGCCTACTGAGGGCAGCATAGTCCCTTCCAAATAGATCCCCTCTGTATGGCGCCTTCTATGCAAGCGCAATCTCTATCCATTCGCATTCGAATGAAATACATGTGCATATAAGTAGGTGATATCAAATCAATGAGCAATAAGAGCAACAAAGGTTTGAATCATCGAGCATACGTGAGAGCAACAAAGAAACTCCGCAAAGAATCGCAAGTGTGTTGGATATGTGGCCAGCCGATTGACGTCACACTGCCACACACAGACCGCATGTCCTGGACTGCGGACCACGTGACGCCAAGGTCACTAGGTGGTCACCTACTCGGCGAACTGAGAGCCGCACACAGAGCATGCAATGCCAGTCGAGGCAATCGAGCTAACACGCTCGCTGATCGCATGCCAACATCACGCGCTTGGTAGCTGCGTGCCTTTATAGGCCACGCTCTTAGCTTTGCCCTAGACCTCTATAAGTTGAACCGCGATAGGCGCGCAGCGTTGATCTGAGCCTGTGCTCTCGGTGTGCCTGGGCAATGAGTCGAAAGGGTAGGGGAGTGACCCCCTAACCGCGCTCACGCGCGCACCCTCAGGCACAGTCGCCAATATCGCTCGCAACAGGGGGAGGGGGGCATTCTAAGCCTCCCTTCTTCTCTTCCTGGCGTTAGCTACCCGAGCGGGCAGAAAGGGCGCGAGGAGCGCGAACAGCGGCCATAACAATGGCCTCTCGCTGCTTCGACCCACTGTTTCCCATAGTTCGAAGATAGCAGGTCATAGGGGGTTGTCGCAACGTGGAAAAGCCCCGCCTACTTGATCTCTTCAGCAAGCAAGGCGGCGCTGGACTTGGCTACCATCTCGCCGGATATGAAGTGGTCGGCGTCGATATAGAGCCTCAGCCCAAATATCCGTTTGAGTTCCATCAGGCCGACGCTATCGAGTTCCTAGAGGACCATCACGCGGAGTTCGATGCCTTCCACGCTTCACCGCCCTGCCAGGCATTCTCGAAGACCAAGAACCTCGGTGGACACGAATATGACGACGTATTGGAGTCTGTCCGCTACGCATTCCGGCGCTTAGCCGGCACTAGGCCATGGATAATCGAGAATGTCCCTGGTGCTGACCTGCGTAACCCGGTCATGGTGTGCGGTTCCATGTTCTACGGGGTGCAGGTCTATCGACATCGGCTGTTTGAGTCGAGCTTCCCTATTACGGTGCCAGCTCACCGCGGACATCATTTGCCGGTTACCAAGATGGGCCGGACCTCCAAGCCGGGGGAAATCATCCAGCCCGTAGGCAACTTCATCGGCACCGAGCGAGCTAAGGCCGCTATGGGTATCGACTGGATGACTCGCGAAGGGCTACGAGAGGCAATCCCGCCCGCGTACACGCACCTTATCGGCGAACAGATGCTCAGCCACACCAACACGGAAGCGCCACAGCAGGCGGCCCTGTTCGCAGCGTAGGGAAAGAAATCTCATGACCAACCCTCACCTACAGACCATCGTCGCTTTGCGCGACCGACTTATTGAAGCCATGGAAACGGCGTCGCCCGGTGTCCTGCCGCAATACGCGAAGCAGATTCGGGACCTCTCGAAAGAGATTGATGAGATGACGCCGAAGGAAAAGGAGGCTACCGAGATTGATAGCTTCCGAGATGAGTTCAACAGCGCATAGCGTCTATGGTCGGCAAGAGCCGCTATGGTCGGTGGCGAATCTGGAGAACACTAAGAAGGCCGAAGCGGCTATCAGGTTCGTTGCAAGGTACGGGCTTGATCTAGATCCTTGGCAAAGGCTTGTCTTCACCGCGTGGCTATCGTTCCGCCCTAACGGCAAGTACTCGCACACATCGTGTGGTCTATCAGTTAGCCGTCAGTCAGGAAAGAGCGCCCTACTCGAGGCTCGTGCGCTTGTCGGCATGGTGCTTCTGGGTGAGCGGATTCTCTTCACCGCGCATTCTACTAAGACCGCCCGAACATACTTCGCTCGGCTTAAATCCTTCTTTGAGGATGAAGAGAACTATCCCGACCTAGCGAAGATGGTTCACCCGATCCTTGGTATCAAGACCGCTACCGGGTTCGAGGCTATCTGGCTGAAGAATGGCGGGAGCCTCCAGGTAATCGCCCGCTCTAAGGGCGGCGGACGTGGTTTTACCGTTGATGTTGTCCTGTTCGATGAGGCGCAGGAATGTTCCGATGAGGCATTCGAGAGCATTGGCCCTACCACGTCCGCGGCTCCACTCGGGAACTATCAACATATCTTCTGCGGCACGCCTCCGAACGAGGTCATGAACTCGGAGGTCTTCACCAACTTCCGGGACAAGGTTCGTTCAGGGTCAGCTGTTCGGGCGTGCTTCCACGAGTGGGCTGCGCCGGAAGGCGCTGACCTGGACGACCCGCAGAGCTGGGCTCAGGCCAATCCCGCGCTCGGCTATCGCCTGGACTGGGAAGTTCTCGCCGAAGACCGGGCGAAGTACAGCAATGAGGGTTTCGCGCGTGAGCGGCTTGGCATGTGGTCGGCTGCGGTTACCGCGTCGGTCATTGACGCTGATTCTTGGGGGCGTGTCGCTGATGGCGCGTCGCTGGTGCTTGATCCTGTGGCGTTCGCCGTCGATATCAGCCCGGACCGGTCTCAGGCGTCTATCGCTGTGGCAGGAGTTCGTGAGGATGGGCTCTATCACGTTGAGCTTGTGGACAATCGGGCCGGTACAGCGTGGATTGCGCCGACGCTAGCGCGGTTGGTTGCGCAGTGGTCGCCATGCGCGGTTGTGGTTGATGGGCCTGCCGCAACGGTGGTGCCAGAGCTGGACGCGCTTCGCGTACCGGTCATCAAGACTGCGGTATCTGAGTTCGCGGTCGCGTGTGGCCTGTTCTTTGACTACGTGATGACGGGCGCTGTCCGTCACCCCAATCAGCCGCTTCTGAATGCGGCTATCGACGCTGCCCGTAAGCGGCCTATCGGCGACTTGTGGGCGTGGTCCCGCAAGGACGCGGCCTCGGACATCACGCCTGTAGTCGCGTGCACGCTGGCGCTCTTTGGCTATATGAATGGTCGCCCTCTCCGGAAGAAGAAGCGTAGCGGCCGGGGAAAGGTATTGGTGTTGTGAATGGCTGAACTTCTGCGGCTAGGGCGTCTGTCCAACGATGAAGAGGTCTCGTTCAATCGGAACCTGAATCTGATTGATAAGCACCTGTCTTCGAACGCGACGGCTCAGGCTTACTACGAGGGTCGGCAGCGTGTTCTGAATCTGCGTATCGCTGTCCCGCCTGAGCTTGAGGCCAAGCTCATGACTGCGGTCGGTTGGGCCGGTACTGCGGTTGACGTGCTGGAGGAGCGCCTAGATTTCCTCGGTTGGGTTGCGACCCAAGGCGATTACCACTTGGACGAAGTCTATCAGGCGAACGACTTGGACGCGGAAGCAAGCAAGGCTCACCTGGATTCGCTGATGTTCGGGACCGGGTTCATCGCCGTGGGGTCGGGTGACGTGACGGAGTTGGAGCCTCACCCGCTGGTGTCGGTGCTCTCGCCACGGACTACGGCCGGGGTGCGCGATGTTCGTACGCGTCGGCTGCGGTCGGCGGTCACGCGGTTCTGGGATGACGAGCTAGAGGACTTCACGTCCGCTCGGCTGTATGTGCCGGGGCAGACGATCTACCTGTGGCGCGGCGAGTCGGGGCAGGAGCCTTGGCAGGTCTACTACCGCGACGAACACCACATGGACCGGCTCCCGGTTGTGCAGATGCCGAATCGTCCTACCGCGTCACGGCCCTATGGCCGTTCGGAAATCACTCGGGCTGTCCGCGGAATCACTGACAACGCCGTGCGAACGATCATGGCAATGGAGATGAATCGCGAATTCAATTGGGCTCCAAGGCTTTGGGCTACCGACGTGTCGGAAGAGCAGTTCACTCGGGCCGATGGTTCGACGGTGACCGGGTGGGAAGCCGTAATCGGCCGGATGCTCGCGGTTCGGCACGATGAAGACAATCCGGAAGCTCAGCCCAAGGTCGGGCAGTTCGACCAGGGGAAGCCCGCGCCGTACCTGGAATACCTCCAGGGCCTCGCTCAGCTACTCTCGGCTGAATGTGCCATCCCACCAATGTATTTGGGCTTTGCGACCGATCAGGCTGCGTCAGCGGACGCTATCCGCGCTATGGAGGTGCGGTTGCTGAAGCGGGCGGAGCGCCGTCAGCTCACGTTCGGCAAGGCGTGGCTGGAAGTGGCCCGCCTGGCGCTGCTGGTGCGTGACGGGGCGATCCCGAAGACTTTCGACACGGACGTGTATTTGGATTGGCGCGATGCTGCCACACCTACGCGCTCGGCTGCGGCCGCCGAGGCGGTGAGCCTTGTTCAGGCGCAGATCCTTCCGCCCGATTCCGCGGTGACCTATAAGCGCATCGGCCTCACTGCGATGGAACAGAAGCAGGTTGAGCAAGACCGACGCCGCATGGTGGCTGTTCAGATGATGCAGACCGCACGGGAGCAGGCGAACGCCAGTCGGCAGGCCGATCCTGGGCTGTCGGCCAAGGCGGACAGCAATAAGCCCATGCAGGCGGCAGCGTGATCACTGCCGACGACGTACAGGAGTTCCGGCAGACGCTGAACGATCTCAACGTGATGCTCGCGCGGGATATCCGCGATGCCTGGAATGTGTCCATGGCGTTGAGTGAGGGCCGATCGGCTCGGCGACAGTTCTGGGAGATGTACCCGGATGTCGTGGGGCCGCATCTGGCTTCGGTCGGTGAGGTCACTGCGGCTTGGTATGACTCGCTGGGTGCGCCGGGGGCGAAGTATCACGCCTCTGTGCCTGCCCTGCCGAGTGATGCTCAGCTTCGGTCGGGCGCGGCCTGGGCGATGAATCAGGGCGGCAGCGGCGGCCAGCTCGGCGACGCGAAAGCTCCTGGCGCCGGCCGAGGCAGGGCCGCTGATGCCGGTGTGGACTCGGCGATTGCACGTCAGGCCGTGATGGAGGCCGCTATTGCTGCGGGCGCTACCGCTGAAGAAGCCGTAGCCGAAGCGATGGCCGCTGAAGCCGCTACGACCGGCGTTGCCACCGAGCAGGCGCTAACAGAAGCGATGTTCAACGCCATGCTTGGGGTCGCTCAACGGCAGATGTTCAATCAGTCCCGAAACACGGTGCGGTGGAACGCGAAGCATGAGCCCGGTACGCGCTGGGCCCGGTACGCGTCGGCGAATGCGTGTGCGTTCTGCCGGATGCTCAGCACGCTCGGGACCTGGGAAGGTGAAGGCTACTACCGATCCGAGAGCACGGCCTTGTTCCGACGCCGTGACGGCGAGCGCTACCACGACTATTGCCGCTGTATCGCTGTCCCTGTCCGGTCCGGGCAGACCTACGCGGAACCTCCTTGGATGGATGCCTGGCGTCAGGAGTACAAGGACGCGTCAACGCTCGCGGACTCGACGGATCGCAAGGACCTTATGAAGGCGTACCGGGAGTTGGCGGCTGCTGCGAAGCAGGCGTAATCGGTTGCGGCTGTTGCGGGTTGTAGGGCTGCGGTGCCTGTGCGTAGTAGTTGCGCGCCATGTCGCGAAGCTGCTTGGTCTCGTTGTTCGAGCGCTTCACAACAACCGTGATTACCGCCCCGACCACGACCACGAACAGCAGGAACGCTAGTCCGAGTGGTCCGATATGCACGCTTCCGATTGTCATGCGGCGACAGTATCAGCCGCTTCTTAGCGTCGGCAACTAGATAGTAACGCTGGTTGACGCTTACAGACTTCCGCCTCACGCCCGGCGGAGATAACTCACTCATAGGGCGGTCATTACGAGCAGGGCTCGGGAAAGAAGAATAGAACTCGAATGTCTGACACTACTGTCGATGTCACTCCGGTCGATGAGGGTAAGAACGATTCGTTTACGCCCATCACTTCGCAGGCTGATCTGAATCGCATCATTCAGGAGCGCGTCAAGCGGTACGCCGATTACGGCGACCTGAAGAAGAAGGCGGCGCAGTTCGATGCGTATCAGGCTGAGCAGAAGACCGAGCTTGAGAAGGCTAACGATCGCGCGACGGCGGCTGAGGCTCGGATTGCTGAGCTGGAGGTGTCTTCGACGCGTGCGCAGGTTGCAGCGGCTAAGGGTGTGCCTGCTGAACTGCTGACCGGTCGCACGGTGGAGGAGTTCGAGTCTGCCGCCGACGCGATTCTTGCGTTTCGAGATGATGGCCGCGCCCCTCGCGCTCCTATGCCGGACCCGATGCAGGGTGCCGGTACTGAGGATGCAGGTACGGGCGGCGATTGGCTGTCCAGCATGATTCGCGGCTAATTCAACTAATTACCTAAACCAACCCGGTTCCCGATTGGGGCCGGGTTTTTTCATGCCCAAATTCAGGAGTTAGAAACCCAATGGCTTTCGATAAGATCATTTCTCGTCCGGGCGCTGGCACCGGCACTATGCCATCGGATCGGTTCACCGTTGTTCCGGAGCAGGTTGTCAACGAGGTTGTGCAGCTGGCTACTCAGTCGAGTGCACTTATGCAGCGCGCCAAGCAGATTCGCATGTCTAGCAAGACCTACACTCAGCCGGTCCTTTCGTCGCTGCCTGAGGCTCAGTTCATCAATGGCGAACCTACTGAGCCGCTGGCCGCTACTGGTCAGGACAAGCGCGGTCTGAAGCCGACCACGTCGATTAAGTGGGAGCCGCTGACCATGACCGCCGAGGAGATCGCGGTTATCGCCCCGATCCCGGATGCGCTGGTCGATGACGCGTCTATCCCGCTGTGGGAGCAGGTCCGCCCGCTGATCGCTGAGGCTGTGGCCAAGAAGCTGGATGAGGCGGCCATCTTCGGTATCGGTGCCCCGGCGTCGTGGGATAAGACGCTGCTGTCGGCGAATGTTGCTGACACCGTTGATGCTTCGCAGTTCACCGACTACGCGGCGGCTGTCGCCGAGGCAGGCCGCCGTCTGGGTGTTCAGGGTCTCGGCATGACCGGCTTCATCTCTGAGCCGGGCTTGCAGTGGAAGCTTGCGACCGCGCGGGACAACGTGGGTCAGCCGCTGTACGTGCCTTCGATCAACCAGGGTGCGCCGGGCACACTGTACGGCCTGCCGCTGAACGAGACCAACAACGGCGCGTGGCTGAACGGCGCGAGCAATCAGCGGATCATCGCGGCCGACTGGTCGAAGGTTTATCTCGGCGTCCGCCAGGACGTGACTTTCAAGCTGTTCGACCAGGGCGTGATCTCTGACGACCAGGGCAACGTGCTGTTGAACCTGATGCAGAACGATGCCAAGGCGCTGCGTTGTGTCTTCCGCGTCGGTTTCACTGTGGCGCAGCCGATTTCGCGCAAGCTGGACAAGAACGGCAGCCCGATCAAGGTCAAGCCGGTCGTTTCGATCAACGGTGATCCCAAGGCGCAGGTCACCAACGTTACGGGCAGCGTGAACACTGCCGCCAAGGCGTAAGGGTTCCTCGATGGCGGTGACGATTGATCCCGCCGAACTGTCGCCATTCGCGCCGGACCTTGACAAGGCGAAAGCCGCTCTCATGATTCAGGACGCTATCGCAATGGCATCCGTTGTCGCGCCTTGTATTTCGGAGATGACCAATCGGGATTCTGTGGAGTACAAGGCCGCGGTCGCCATCATTCGCGGTGCGATCATCCGATGGCATGAGGCAGGGTCCGGCGCGGCGGTGCAGCAAGGTGCGGGCCCGTATCAGCAGACGATTGACACCAGGCAGCCCAGGCGCGGAATGTTCTGGCCGTCCGAGATCAGCGACCTACAGAAACTCTGCAAAACCTCGCGTGCCCGCGCGTTCACTATCGACATGACGCCTATGTCGGCTAAGACCAGCAGGCACCCGCTAGAGGGCGCATGGATTAACGGGCCCGCCTATATGGAGCCCGGTCTAGAGGGTTGGTGAGTCTATGCCTTTCCTGCCTCTGCGCTATGAGGTTGAGGTCTTTCCGGTCAAGGACGGGGAGGAGCGGGATAACCGCGGAAACCTGAAACGCACCTACGGTGAGCCGGTCAAGCAGCGCATCTATGGCATTGGTCCGCTGATGTCTTATCACAGCGCTATCGGTGGCCCGGTTATGGAGACGGTTGGTTCTAACCGTCTGGTTATCGACCGTCAAATGTATGTGCCTCCAGGGTTCGTGTGTAAGCCGTTCGACCGTGTGCGGTTCGCAGGCACTCTCTTCGATGTCGTGGGTTATCTCCAGGACTACGGACAGGGCCCGTTCGGCTTCAATCCTGGCGGCGTAGTGAATCTGCGGTTTGTGGAGGGTTAGTGAAGATCGTGTTTCACGACAAGGCGTTAAAGGCGCTCCGGCGTGAGCCTGGCGTTGTCAAAGACCTTGAGCGGCGCGCAGAGTCAGTAAAGTCCGCTGCGTCGTCCGAAGGTGGCAAGTACGAGGTTTACAGCCGCATGGGTAAGGCCAAGCCTCAGGGCCGTTGGCGTACATCGGTGACAAGGGTTGAGGTGCGCAGTGTCGCGCATCATGAGTCGGTCACTAGGGGCGCTTTGGAGCGGGCCCTAGATGCGGGTAGGGGATAGTGAGCAGCAATGTTCGCAAGCCAGCTCTAGCGGTGTGCTATGCGCTTCTGCGTAAAGAGCTGTCGAAAGATGTAGTTATCCTTACAGATATCGACCAAAAGCGGCCCGACAGGTTCGTGAAGATTTCACGCGTTGGCGGGCCACGCTACAACGCTGTGACTGACGGTCCTATGTTCATGATCGAATGCTGGTGTACCGGTAGCGCCGAAGAAATGGCTATGCATGTGGCTTCAGTCTTTGAACTGTGCCTCGGCCGGTATGTGGAATATCAGAACGATGCAGGCGAATCCGCCTATGCATTCATCTCCTCTTACCGTGAGGTTGGCGGCCCTGTGCGTCACCTTGATCCGGACGTGTCGAGTCAAGATCGCTGGACTATGACGGTTCGGCTAGGCATCTCTAGCAACGTTTAAACAAAGCAAGCTTTTCCAAGCCCTCAGCGCCTCTTAGCTGGGGGCTTGTTCTATTGAAAGGGTATTTAGTGGCAACGACGGATACCGATAAGGTCTATGTCCCCACTCCGAGCGTGACCGGCGTTGTGTTTGCGATGCCTTACACCGCGACCGACGCGGACAAGATCATTGACGGCGCTAAGGACTTCACCAAGGACCTTGTTAAGGACCTGAAGATGGTGAGCCTTGGCGGTCTGTCCGAGGCTGGCATTGTCAACTCGCAGAGCCGAGACGTTCAGAAGATCAAGGAGTTCGGTGGCTCGGTTATCGCTGTGCCGCAGTCCGACTACACCGAGACTCTGAAGATCGAGCTTGTTGAGGCTTCCAATCTGGACGCGCTCCGGCTGGTGTTCGGTAAGGACAATATCAAGGAAATCAAGGGAACCGGCGCTAACGCTAGCGTCACGGTCGCTATCGAGGTTCGCCATTCGTCCAATCCCCTGGATGACTGGATTCTCGTTACTGAGACCGTGCAGGGCAACAAGCTGCGGCGTCAGATTGTCCCGAAGGGTAAGCCGACCACTGTCGGCGACGTGTCGCAGGTCAGCAACGACATCGTTAAGTACGACGTGACTATTGAGGCATTCCCGTACAAGGGCCTCAACGTGGTCGAGTACCTGTCTCTCGGCATCCCGGCTGCGGGCGGCGACACTGGCCGTGATACTGGCCGATCTGCGGATGCGAAATAGCGCACTGATTCTCGCCGGGCACGCTCTCTTTGTGACCGGACCTTAAGCCTCTGCCCGGTGGGTCGGTCTGGTTTTCGCATATCTCATTGTGGTTTTGAAAGGTCTGGTCATGGCTGTTTTTGACGTTCCTGCTTCCGATGGCGAAAAGAAGGTTAACCGATTCGCCTTCCGTCACAAGGGCAAGGTTTACTCGGTGCCGAAGCTTCAGTACCTCTCCGGTGAGGGCGCGGATTATCTCGTGCTGGCCGCTAAGGAAGGCCACGATGAACCGCGCACCACTCGGGACCTGATCGGTATCGAGAACCCTACGGCTGTAGAGGCTGTTCGGAAGATGGCCAATGATCAGGTCTTGCGGATTTCTGCGGCTTGGATCGAAGCGTCCGCTACCAGCCTGGGGGAATCCTCCGGCTCCGAACAGTCCTAGACAAGTATTCGGGGCCCATCACCTACGACCTGTTAAGGCTCGGATTCCACGTTCACGATATCGGGACTGAGCGCCTGTCGTGGCATGAGTTCGGCGTACTGCTGGACTACATGCCGCCTCAGGCGGACTTCGCCTTTTATCGGGCTCTCCACCCTAATTCTTGGTGGTGGACATCTGAGATCGAATTCATGTCCGCGCAGCTTCATGCGCTTCACGGCGCTAACTGGCAGCGGTCCGGAGGAAATGGTGAGAAACCAAAGATGATCGAACGTCCCAAGGACAACGAGCCGATCAAATCTCTTAATCCGGACGCGGTGCCTTTGGGTGAGATTGAAAACAAGTTGGCGGATATGCGCAGAAGGTTGGCCGCCAACGGACAGGGGTGATCATGGCTCTTGAGCTAGCGACCGCGTACGTTTCAATTGTCCCTGAGACGGGCCAGCTGAAGAGCCGTATGCGTACTGAGCTGGGAGCCGTGCAGAAGATTGCGGAAACTACCGGCAAGTCTATAGGTGCTTCCATGGGGCGGGAAGTCTCTATAGGTATTAACGCCGCTGCATCTCGCGCGTTCAAGAATGGTGCTTTTGTCTACGCTGGTATTCAGGCTGCGGAGACTATCGGCGCTGGCGTTAAGAAGGTTCTCGGTGAGGCGCTAGAGGGTGGCTTCAACCGCCTGAACATCACCAACCAGGCAGAGGCTCAGTTACATGCGCTAGGACAGAACGCTAAGCAGGTCCGGGACGTTATCCAGAACGCGAAGGACATCGTTGATGGTACAGCGCTTTCGCTACCTGAGATGGTTCGCGCTGCGTCCATGGCTGTTGCTGCGGGCGTCCCTGACGGCGAGAAACTGAACAAGTGGCTTCAGACGCTTGCGGATACGGCGTCCTATACGCATGCGCCGCTGCAAGACATCACCATGATTATGGATAAGGTAGTCACGCAGGGGCGCGCCTATCAGGTGCAGCTTAACCAGCTGGCTATCCGCGGTCTTCCTATCAACAAGTGGCTTGAGGAGTATTCGGGCCTGTCAGGCAAAGCCTTCGCCGCGTGGAAAAAGGAAGGCAACGTTACCGCTGATGTTCTTGTCGATATCATCGAAAAGAAGATCGGCGGAGCCGCTAAGACGATGGGCGGCACGGTTCAGACTCGTTGGCTGAACCTGAAGAACGCTATTGCGCGACTCGGTGAGGAACTGGAAAAGCCGACGTTCAATCGTCTGGCCGGATGGTTCTACACCTGGGCGCGAGCTATCGACACCGTTAAGCCGAAGGTTACGGCGTTCGCGGAATCCCTTGATCAGAGTGTCATGTGGGACTGGGGCCCGAAGCTGGTCGATGCGGCCACATCCGCCTATTCGGCGCTGTCGGAGTTCGAGAACGGCCGGGTGTCAGAGACATTCGCGGATATCAGCTCTGCCGCGCGGTCTGCCGCGCCGGGCATTGCGGCGTTCGCTAAGTCGTTCGCTGCGGCGTCCGGCGCGGTTGGTGGTGGCGTCTGGAATCTGGCACTTGCGGGCCTTAAGGCGGCGCTGCCCGTCATTGACACCGCGTCGAACCTGATCAAGTCGCACACCTCGCTCGTCACTGCGGCGCTGACGGCATGGCTCGGCTTCCGGGCCCTGCGCTCGGTGCAAGGCATTCTCGGCGGCGTCACAGCGTCCATGGTTCGCATGAATACGGCCGTGAAGGGCTCAACTGTCGGCACTTCACTTACCAACGCGTTCAACGGGATTGGGCTCCGCAAGGCGTCTGACGGCATGGCCCGCATGTCTGAGTCCCTTCTGATGACCAGTCTCCGCATGGGCGACGCGGCGCAGAAGGCCAAGAGCATGGGCGGCGTCATGGGCTACCTGGGTAGCTCCATCACGACTGCCGGGCAGGCCGCGACCGCGTACGCAGCTCGGGACATGAACCGCATGAGTTCGGTTACCGGCAAGGTCAGTACCGGCATGGCGAGCCTGGGCCGCGCGGTGACTGCCGGTCTGGGCATGGTCGCTCCGCTCGCTGGCGTGGCCGTCGCGGGCCTGGCGCTCTACCTGGAGCATCAGGGCGAGGTCAAGCAGATGCAGGCTGAGCTGAACGCGCTCACCGCCGAAGGCGCTAAGAGCCAAATGGACTTCGCCAGGGCGCTACAGGCCACCGGCGGCACGCTGGACGACACCGCCAAGAAGGCCAGCGTTGGAATCGGCCGGGCGAAGTTCGGGGACGAACTCACCAAGGGCCGGAAGCCTCATACCCCGTGGGAGAACATTCGGCATTGGACGATCAGCACGACCGATGCTGAAGAGCAGTACGACAAGGACAACAAGACTGGCGACCGGTACAAGAGCTTGGCCGATGCCGCGAGCAAGCTCAAGGTTGAAGTTGACGACCTGTTCACCATTGCCGCCGAAGGCGGGCCGAGCTTCGACGCCCTACTCAAGGCGCTCGATGACGGTTCCACGGCCGGCGCCGACAACGCGGCCAAGTTCCGCCAGCTGCGCGAGGAGTACACGAAAACCGCTACGGCAGCGAAGAACTCGACTGACGGCATTGTGGGCCTGGTCGATGTCGTGGCGAAGCTGTCGCAGGAGTCCAGCACCGCCGAGAAGCGCGCGAGCCTGCTCAATCAGGCGATCACCCTCATGCAGGGCGGCAAGCCTGACAAGCTCGCGTCTGAGCGGCAGCAGCAGGAACGCATCAACGGCCTGAAGTCCGAACCTTGGGACGTCAAGGAAGGCTACGGCTATGACCTGCTGGCAGGCGACAAGGTGGACTACACCTTGCAGAACGGCGGACGGCTTGAAGATGCGATCAACGCAATCAAGTCCGATTTCGTCAACGCCATGGCGGCGGGCCGGGACTTCAACCAGTCACTCGGCCTGAGTGGTCAGGCGTTCGCGGCCCTGTCCGATCAGACCGGCATCGCGCAGGCCGACCTTGAGAACTTCGCCCGGACCGCCTACGGGTGGGACCCGGTAACGATCAAATTCCTTGCCTCCCTTGAAGGCGCGGAGACCGTTGAGGCGAAGGTCGGCGCAATCCTTGCGATGCTCAAGGCCAAGGACGGGCACGCACAGATCGACTTGCAGATCGTTCCTGAAGCGGAGCGCGGCGCGGTAGAGGACGCGATCAAGAAGGCTCTCGGTGAGGGCAGCGTTGTGCACAAGGAAGGCACAACGATCGAGATCAACGGCGATCCCGCCAAGCTTGACGAGCTGCTGAAGAACTACGTTCCGCCGGAGCCCACGAACAAGCTCACGCCGAAGATCGACACGAACGCTCTCGATGCACAGCTGAACCAGTGGCAGCCGCGGACTGTTCAGATTCCGGCTCAGCTCAACGTCCAGGGCGGTGTCGGCCCGAACGTTTACCCGATTCCGCCTCAGCCCCGCGCGACTGGCGGCCCGATCTTCGGTGCAGGCGGCCCGACCTCCGATAGCGTTCCGGCGCTGCTGTCGGCTGGTGAGCATGTTCTCACCGCCGAGGATGTGAAGAACCTCGGTGGTCATCAGGGCGTGTACTCGCTGCGTGCTGCGGCCAAGGCTGGCGGCCTGGCGTTCGCCGAGGGCGGCGCGGTGCCGGTCGGCATTCAGAACGCGATCAGGGCGGCGCAGCAGGCCGAGGGACATCCGTACGAGTGGGCCGGTGGCGGCCCGAATTTCGACTGTAGCGGGTTTATCGCCTACCTCCAGTTGGTTGCCATGGGTAAGCGGAAGATCGGCGAGTGGGGCCGTTGGTGGAACACTGCCGCCGTGCAGGCCGACCCTGCTGCGTACGGCCTTGAGAAGGGCCGTGGCCCTGCGGGAAACCTTTTCCGCCTTGGCATTACGTCCAATGGCGTCGGCCACGTCGCCGCGACGATCAACGGCCTGAATGCGGAATCTGGTGGCACTAAGGGCACTTCCGGCATCGGTTCCGGCCGCGCGGGCGCGGATGACTCTCAGTTCGAGGATCGCTACTACCTGCCGAACAAGCTGATCCAGGGATACAACGACCTTGCGAACGGCTACGTAAAGAACGGCAAGTACTACGAGTGGGACGAGAAGGAAGACGGTCTCAAGCTCGCCAAGGCGCAGAACAGCCTTGCGCAGGCGCGCGAGCGCTACGACGAAGTTGTTGCCAAGAGGGCCAAGGGTGAGAAGGGCGTTACCGATACCGACGTTGAGTCCGCGCGTCTGGCTGTCCAGGAAGCCGAGAACGACGTTAACGATCTCACGTACCGGCGTGACCATGTGGGCGAACTAATCCCCGGCTCGGGTGAGCGTGATGCCTCCGAGATGGACGCCGGGCCTATGGACAAGTGGTACTCCGATAGCGAGATGGAGCAGATTGAGGCGGAAGCGTCTCTATCTGAAGCCATCCGCGAGCGGAACCGGATCTATGACGCCTACGGCAAGGGCTCCCCGGAGGCCAAGAAGGCGGACGTTGCTGTTCAGAAAGCCTATAAGGCTTGGCAGAAGACAACTCCGGCAGGCAAGGCCGAGGAGACGCTAACCGATCTCGGAAAGACGTTCGGCGGCATCGTCGTTGACGCCGCTCTCGAGATGTTGCCGTTCGGTTTGGGTTCCAAGCTCTCCGACGCCTACACCAAGGGCGCGAAGGTCTACAACCTTGTCCAGAAGTACAGCCCGGCGTCACCGAACAAGAAGGACGCTCAGGAGTCCACTACGGGCGGCGTGTCGGACGCGGTTGATGCCATCGTGGACAGCCCCGTCCGCAACGGCTTCGTTGATCTCGGGTTCGTTCCGGGTAGCAGCAAGAAGGAAGTTCCCGAGTGGGCTAAGAAGGTGCTCCCGGTCGGCGTCTACGACACGGGCGGCTGGCTGGAGCCCGGACAGATGGCTATCAACCTGAGCAGTCGGCCTGAGCCGATCTTCAACAGCCCTGAGCAGTTGCAGGCATTCGCTGGTGGCCTATTCGCCCCGTCTGGTGGGGCTGGGATTACGCGTGAAGAGGTTGAGGCCATGGTCGCGACGCGGCCGAACGTCACTATCAACGCTTCCACTGTCCAGGAAGCCCTTTCGAGATACGAGGTCATGCAGAAGCGCAACGCCATGAGCGCTAGCAGCTTCAGCAGGCGCTAACACGCGAACACGTAGGGGAGGATGCCCGCCAATTGGGCGTCCTCCCCTTTCTGTGCTTGCAGCAGGGAGGTTATCCAATAGTGGAGGAAGATCTACTAATCGAGCTGGAATCGTACGATAAGCGATCCGATCTCGAAATCTTGCAAGATGAGAAGTGGAACGCTGAGCATGAGGCCGATATCGTCGCTGGCAAGCTAAAGGCTCGCGGTCCGCATACGGAGTGGTTCAGGCTCCATGGTGAGGGCGCAGGGGATAGAGGAATTTATCTCGGGCAGAACCCCGAGGGCATATTCGATGAGCCGACCGAAAGCATTTGGAACTCGCACGCCTATCAGATCGGCGCATCGTGGGGCGGTATTCGTGTCCATAAGCGGGACGTGATCCTTGGCGCTGAGATCATCGGCACCGATGACGCGCCTTGGCAGGAGAACGATAGCGAATGGCGCAAAGCGTGGTCCTATCACAGGGACTCGCGGCTGTGGATAACTACACCTGATTCTCGCCGTTACCTTGATCTGCGGCTGAGTGAGGCTCCTAAGTTCACGCCTGATATCTCGCCGTTCAAGAGCCAGTACGGCAAGGTCATTATGACCTGCGTTGCTGGTAACCCGCGCTGGTATGAGCGGGACCACACCTATGAGTTGGTAGTCCAGGACGGCGAGGTCAAGTACGTCCCTGTCTGGAATCCCACCGATACGCAGGTGTGGCTTAAGTGGGTTTTGCAGAATCGGCCGGGCGCCATCTACTCGCTGGCTGATTTCTCCTTTGGCAGCAATCGGTTTGGCGCTGCGGCGCTGCATGAGCGGCGTACGGTTCCGCTCCCGAAGCTTGTTGCCGCTGACGGCACCGTGCGGGTTGATACCGATGAGGAAGCGGAGCAGGTTACCGCCGATGGCGGGACTCAGATTTGGATGCGCATGTTTGGACGCTCCTTCCTCTATCCGATCCCGCCTTATACGGGGACCGAGAAGAACCCCGTAATGCTGCCCGTAGCGGTCAAGGGCGCTAACGGCGAGTGTGAGGTACAGGTACGCCTACAGCGGTCTTGGTCGCGCCCGTGGGGCCTGCAATGAGCACTACCGAGCGATTGCAGACCATCAAGCGGCGCATGGACTTGGCCAACGCTCGGATGATATCCCGTGATAAGCGGATCAAAGAGCAGCGCCTACAGCGACCGCTAATGCGCATGTGGGACGGTGACTATAACTTCCGCGGCCTAGTGACGCAGGAAATGAATGCGTCTTTTCAGCAGCTTGATCTAGAGACCGGAACGGGGCAGTTCGAGCTACCGTTAGATAACTATCTGGCGCGGTGGCTATGTGAGCATCAGACGGACGGCGATCCTCGCAGCGGACGCGAGACCGCTAACGTTCATCTAACGGTCGACAAGGATGGAATCAGGCTCGGCTATCGCCTCGCTCAGTTGAACATCATCAAGGACGAGAACGGCAAGAAGCTTGTCCGGCTCAATTGGAAGCACGATTACGAGGAGCTTAAGCATATCCGTGCTTGGGCGAATCCATGGCTTCCGGCCGCGGTGCAATTCCCGCGCATTTTCCCGGCCTGGGGCCAAGCCCGTTGGGTAGGCCGTACTTTGCTGTGGTGCAACCTATTTCGGCTCGAAACCGGTTTGTGGCAGATCCCGGCGATTCCGAAAGACCCTACTTCACTTGAGGGTTGGTCAGACCAGTACCATCTTTTGCAGTCGCAGTGGACGCAGGTGGTCAAGCCTGATCCGCCCGGCTACCGCGATCGGTCCATGACGACGTTCGTTTCCGCGCGGTTCGAGTCCATTCACGACCTGATGGAGCCCGTCTGTAAAGACGCTGAGCTGACCTGGACGTGTCGCCGGTACATCCAGCATCCCATATTGCAGGAGCTGGGCCCGCTTGACCCGCGCTACTTCGAGGTTGAGAAGCAGCTCATTGAGCGGGGCGAGATCGACGGCGTGATGTACGACTTCCCGCCGTGGGAAGGTGCTCGGCTGCGTCACGGCTGTCTGGTGTGGGACCTGGAAGACAAGAGCGCTTGGAACACCGGTACATCGTTCTTCGGCGATATCTTCAAGGGCCTTACCCGAGATGTGGTCACACCGTTCCTATCGAAGGACGACCCGAACGACCCGCGCTATAACGGCAAGTTCAACGGCAAGGTTGACACTAAGCAGGATCGTTACGCCTCCGGCGTGGATACACATCTTCAGTCCATCCAGGACCCGAATGATATCCCTCCTGAACAATTGGAGGAGTACTACCGGCAAGGGTTCCTAGGCACCAATCCGGCTGCGCCTGGTGTGGTGTTCCGGGAGTCCGAGCATACGGGTATCCAGTCGTCTACGTTCACGTGGAAGCCCCCGACCGATGGCCAATACGTCGGCGGTGGTGCGTCTATGGAAGGCGTCAACGCTGGCATTGCTGCGGCTATTAAGGGCATTGGAGCGCTGTTAGCTCTAATACCTGAAGTAGGTCCGGCTGCGGGTGATGCTGCGGATGTCATTAATACGCTCGCTGAGCCTTTCTATCGCGACACAATTTTGGCGTGGGCCAAGTGGCGTGACTGGCAGCGGATCGAAAAGATGGGCGCGTTCCACTACTTCGAGAAGCTGGCAGATAAGGCCAAAACCGGTAACCCGCTCACGTTCCTCTATGCGATGCGGGTAGCGCAGTCCGAGACTCGTGAAACGACCTCGCTGCAACTCGATATCCGCGATGCCACGCCTTGGCGAATCGGTGAACGCGGTAGGGGTCATTTCGGTCTGGGCGACAGAATCGGCGTGGCGCCGCTCGGTATCAAGCCGGGTCGTATTCGCGTCGAACGTGTCTCGGAGATCGTCCTTACATGGGACCGAGAGACCAGCCCGACTTGGAAAATCACAGTCGGTGAGCGTGATTATGAAGATCCGATGTTGAGGGCGTTCCGCAATCTCGATAACGCCTTTAACTCCATCTTCGCGCTCACGGCATCGTAACAATCGGTTAGGGGATGGGATTTGGAGAATCCTCCTGTTGCTAACGAGAACAACCCGGATGACATCGAATGGATGTTCACCCATCTGCCGTTGTCGGACAGCCTCCCGCTTCAGGTACAGCCGAAGGCGCGCAAAGAGTGGGCTCAGCTGTTCAAGTCTTACGGCGTTCGATGGCATCCGGAGCTGGCGACCAAGAAGCTTCGACATATCGGGCGCGGCGGTACGCATGACCTTAACGGCCTTATGGTCGTTTTGGACATCAACGATCCGGACCCTGAACCTATTCGAGTTCCGGACCCAGAAGAGATGACCGGCGCTGAACAAGCGTTTATGGCCGAACGTCTCCGCTATATGGGCCGGATGCCTTCGCCTCCGCACCGAGTGCCGGCCGGGGAACGTTTGGACCCTTCAAAGCATGACGCAGCGGTGGTGCTCGGCTATCTGATGGGTTGTGACGACGTGGAAAAGCGGCGCGTTATCGCCGCTGAAATGACGGGCCTCGCCCGTGAAGAAATCCTAGAGAAGTATCGAGGTGTTTAGTGGGTTGGAGTGGCGACCCTGTTTGGCTCGCTGATGTGCTGCGGGCCGAAGGGCTTGAGGTGAGAGAGTTCCCCGGTTGGCGTGACCGTGGACATGGTGATTTCGGAAGCATCTGGGGCGTGGTCGCGCACCACACCGGTAATAACCCTCCGTCGAACAACCCGCGCTATATATCGGAGCATCCGGACTTGGGGCTGTGTTCGCAGCTGCATCTAGCCCGTGACGGCGTGGTGACCGTATGCGGTGTGGGCGTGGCTTGGCACGCCGGGCAAGGATTTTATCCGGGCCTGCCGACCGATAACGCCAACTACCACACCATTGGAATCGAGGCGGAGAACAACGGCACTGAGGGTTGGTCCGATAGCCAGTATTCGGCATACGTGAAGGCCGTTGCCGCAATCCTGCGAAAGCTCGGTTATGACTCATCGCATGTGATCGGTCATAAGGAGTGGGCGGGCCGCGCTCAGGGCAAGTGGGACCCCGGAAGCATGGATATGGATGCGTTCCGGGCTGATGTGCAAAAGCAGATTGACAACAAGAATGATGAGGGTTTCCTTATGGCGCTGAATGACGCTGATCAGCATCGTGTGCTGTTCGAGCTGACTAACCGTTTTCCGTCGCGTGTCCAGGGCTCCACGTTCGCCGACACCTTGGTCGGTTACGTGCTGGAGATGGACCGGAAGGTTGAGGAGTTGCACGAGTCGCGTAAGGCGCTGGAAGCGAAGTTGGATGCCGTGCTGGCGAAGGTGGCGGCCTAATGGGACCGACTCAGGTACAGCATTCTTCGCGGGCGGCTATCCGCACGGGCTTCGCGGTGTTCGTTGCCGTGCTGAGCCTCATCCCAACTGTGTTGGCTACGAGCGGTCTTGACCACACGGTGTACGGCGCGCAGATCGTTGCGGTTGCTGCTGCGGTGACCAAGGTTTTCGCGCTGCCTGGTGTGAACGACTTCATTGAGAAGTTCTTGCCGTTCCTGGCGGCTGAGCCGCAGGCGGGGAGCGATGGACCTTAGTACGCATCCAGTTGTCGTTGCGGCATCGGTTGCGGGGGCTGTTATCGCTGTCTTGGCGGTAGCAGTCCCTAAGGTTCGTGCGCTTCTGGCCACGTTCGCTGAGGTTCGAGTCAAGCGATATGAGTACCTTGCACGGCTGGAAGAGGCACGGGGGGAGCTGATTTCGGCTCGACTGGACGACTTGTCCAAGCAGTTGGATAAGTCTTTGAAGGCTCGGGCCGAGGATGCGGCAAGACATCAGCGTGAGATCGCTGAGTTCCGAGACAAGCTGACGGAAGCGCTTACCGAGCTGGCTGAAGCGCGCGTGGAAATCGCGGCCTTGCGGGCTGAGCTACAGGTGTTGCGCACCGAAAAGTGAGGAGCCACATAGTGACTGAACCTTTGGCTCCAAGACCGGATAACGCCTACGACCCCGAGACCGGCACGAGTAAGTACGGCACCGGCGACGTTGCTAAGGACATCCCGAACTTCGGCTATGACCTATCGGAGGCAACGGTATCCCAGTTCTTCGATCCCTGGTCCGGCGGAACGGGTGGTTTGATCGGCGCTTTCGACAAGGTGGTCAAGTCGCTGTTCGACATGGCGGTGACCATTGCCGGGCAACTCGTACAAGGGACTCTGAAAGAAATTCTCACGTTCGTCGGAAACCTGCTCGGTGTTCACGGAAATACCCTTGGCACTCACGCTAGCACCCTCGGCGATCATGAAGCGCGGATCGAGAATCTGAAGAAATCCGTTGACGGCGTGGTCCAAACGATCAACGGCGCATACCAACCACTGTATTTCTCAGGGTTCGTCGAACTGAAGCCGACAACGAACCTGATTGATGTGATCATGATCGGCGCGGGCGGCGGCGGAGGCGGCGGCAAGGACGGCGGACTCATCAGCCCCAACTACGGCGGAGGCGGTGGCGGCGGAGGCGGTGAGTCCCACGTGACCATCAACGCATCCGATGTTCCGTCCGGGCCCGATGGCATTCGTCGAATCTGGATCACCATGGGCGGCAACGGGACCGGCGAACAACCACCCCAGGGCGGTGGCCCCGGTGTTGGTGGCCAGAACGGCGCGGACACAACGTTGTACTTCTCCGACCCATCCCAGGGCACCCCAACCGCGAAGTACCGCGCTGGCGGCGGAGCTGGCGGCCAAAGCCGTACCAACGCAGCATCACCCGCCGTCGGAGGATCGGGCACGGTGTCCGGCGGTAACGGCGGAGCGTTCCGTTTCCACGGTCAGACCGCGGTCAGTGAGAACGGACAGGACTCGGCGCAACCGGTCGGCGTGTCCAACGGTGGCGGTGGCGGAGGTGCTGGCTCGGGCATGCCCGGCGGCATCCCCGTAGGGACTCCAGACCACGTACCCGGTCGTGGTGGCGGCGGCGGCCCGAACCTGGGCGGAAAACCCGTGGGCGGCAACGGGACAGCCACCACCGAGTACCTACCGATCGGGGGCGGCGGCGGAGCAGGCGGCAACAGCAGCACACCAGGCGGCAACGGCGGGGACCCCGGAGGCGGCGGAGGAGGCGGCGGAGCCATCGGCGGAATCGGACGGCAAACAGCGGGCGGACACGGCGGAGTAGGCCGGGCCTGGATCAGAGAGAGGACGTAGACCGTGGCGAAGGTTGCCACCGTGCATATTGACCAGATCAACCTTATCGGTCACGCGAAGGTGTTCAAGCTCAGCGAACCATTCGATGTCGAGGGGGAACCGTGTTCGCATGCGCTCGTGTGGATTACACCGGCCGATGCATTCCAGAACGCGCAAGTCGGGGTGCTGCCAGCTACTGAATGGGGCAGTGTCATGGGCGGACATCTGCGACGGCGGGCCGGTTTCATCGCCCGCGACTGCTACAACCCCGATGACGCCGAGTACGTGAACGGCTGCTACGTGACCGCCCTGGATATGCTCGGCTACAAGTACGTCACGCCCGAGGACTTCCCGACCGAGGAGCCCTCGGCGAGTGGTGTGGAAGGCGACGGGTAATCCGGGGCCTGCGCCGGGTCTGCCCTCCCAACGCGCCTAAACTTCGCATGCTGTTGCAGGTCCACCGCGTGTCTCTTCGATGAAGATCCTGAGCCCTTCGGCAACCTTTCTCGACAGGATCGCTAGCTGCTCAGGCGGCAAGTAGGTTCCGTCAGCAGCGGCGTCGGCAAGCCGATCCCGGACCTGTTCGAGCCAGAGTTGGGCGAACTCGGTGCGGCTCTGGAAGGGCATGAGCAGACCCTAACAGCTCTCGAACATGCTTTCGATAACGAGCTTGTTTCGATAAACTGCCGGACCGTGGAGAACGAGCCCAAGCTATGTGCGTTGTGCCAGGAGCGCCACGCCGGTCCGGGCGGGATGCTCTGTCCGGAGTGCAAAGACCGCCTGGTTGAACGCACCAAAGACCCGTACCCGGACCGCCCGCCCCAGGAGTAGACGAACGGCCACGGGCTGCGCGGAGTGCTAGCCCCATCTCCGGATACCGGCGCACCGCCAGCGGCCCGGTCGACGCGCTACCCACTCGCGCCAGGCCCTTGCTCGCTGGGCATACATGAGCGACAGCGAGTCTGGGGACGGTTCGTCCGAAGGGTTGGTGTAGGGCTGGAACTCGATCGGCTCATCGGTCATGCCTATGTTGACGCGCCTCTGGTCACATCGGTTCCGGTCGCGCTAGGAAAGCAACCTTCGGTTCGATGCCCTGCAATCTGCATGCGTCCAGTTTGAAAAGAAAACCATTATCTCTGCCTCGGATCGAGACCCCTATTGATCTCTTGCTGTCTCGCCAGCTCCAACGCACGTTCCGCTGCCCGGCCGCCTCGCTCGACACTCGGTGTTTGTGTCGGGGCACTAGGCATCGAGACATTAGGCGCGGGCCTGCCTTGGTTCATTATCTGCATAATCGCCTGCAACTCCGGCGCATAGCCCCGTTGTTGGGCTAGCTGCATCTGTTGCTGCTGATATTTTTCGGCGGCTTCTCTTGCCGCCTGGACTTGCGCCTCACGCTGGGCAACCTGTCCTATCGACTCGATACCTTTTGTGACCTCTTGGCGTTGATTCTCGCGGTTCTGTGCCAGGATTTGTTCCATGATCTTCGCTTGCTCACCCGTGACGCCGATACTCCAGAGCATAGACTTGGTCTGCGCTTTTTCCTCTTCCCGGACCTTATTGAGTTGATTGCTAGTCGACTCGTGAGCGCGCTGGACATCAGCCGGGTCGATGAAGAGGAAGTTCTCTTTAGCCTGCGCGAGCTGCTGATTCTTCTCCGCTACGGTTTTGGCGAGCGCTTCCTTCCCCTTGGCCTGCTGCTTCGCCTTTTCGAGGGACTGGGCCAGCGTTAGATCCTTCTGCTTTTGTTGGGCCAGCTGCTTCTCTGCGGCTTGGCGGGCCAGCTCGCCGACGCCTGGGAGTTCAAGTTGTTGACCGCGCTCCATCTCCAAGCCAAGCGCCCAAACTTGTCGGGCCTCATCTCGCGTGATCACCTGATGTGTGAACTTGTCTGGGAAATCCCGCTTCAATCCGTCGATCAGTCGCTGCGCCTCTTTCGATACCGTCTCACCTTCGACGGATCGCAACACATGCCCTTGTATCAAACCTTTCTCGATAAGCTCCCGCACCGCTTTCAGCTGCTTCTCATCTTTCCTACCCTCGATCCTGCCGGACTTATCTTCAATAGTGAAGGTGCGGCCCCGGTCTTCTTTCGCATGGTCGAATCGGATTCGACCCTGCGTGGTTTCGTATATGCGAGACTGCTGGACGTACCCTCGCTGGCGGTCGCGAAAGTATCGTTCGATGCCGTTTTCGAATATTCTTCCACGTTGGTTAGGATCGTAGTCGTGGCGATCGCTATCGTATCCATCCGGCATGACTGATCCCACCCCCCGAGGTGTGCGTCTTGGTTATGAAGGGTTTCAGGTGGGTGTACCGTCACCTGATGGGTACGGGTTTACCCCTGCCGTTTTTCTTCATGGTAGGAGGCGTATTCGCGTATGATTGCAGCCATTTTCGAAAACATGCCGTCGTAATCTTCGGGATGATATTCGATCATGCTGTCCATCAAACCCCACGCGGTTTCAATGTCTTCGTCTTCCGTGTCGAATCGCAGGGCGGGGTTCACGTGGTCGTAGAACGAATGGTCACGGCCGAACCATTCGTAGTTTATCCATTCAGCGCCTGCGAACTTGATGAAACATTCCCCGATGAAACAAATGAAAGCGTCTGCGATATCGGCGTTCTCGGGTGCCATCGCGGTGGACATGTCCGGAAACAACTCGGCGACAAGGGTATCCAGCCTGGCCAACTCCGGCGCCCCCTCGGGCCACGGCTCCGCTGGGAGGTCGCGCAGTCCGGCGCGCTGGAGGAACTTCTGTGCCTGCGCTGCACGCCGAGGTGGTGAAACCCAATCCAGCCAGCCTTGTGTCTTCTCATCAATTTCGATATTGAAGCCCATCTGGCCGTCACTCACGTCAAGCTCCCCTCTGCGGTCGGTTGGTCGTCACTGTAACGGCTGGAACCGACAGGTAGTCAGCTCCTTGCGCGGGTACACGGTCCCGCTCGTAGCCGAATGGACCTCGGCGAACGTCCGCGCCTCATCCAGGTCGATATGCATCAGGTTGGGGACCACGACGATTCCGATCTCGTCGGCGCACAGTTGGTCACGCAGCACGGTCAACGGTGGATTCTGCCATTCGGCCGACGTGACGACAGTTCGGGCCACGACCAGGCTGTACCTGTTGGCATACGCGCGGCAGGTACGAACATCCCAGCCGTTCACCCGTTCGTCGAAATGCGGGAGGTGGAGGGCCTTGTCGATCCACACCAGGCAGCGGACCTCGGCTTTCACGGTAGTTGTATGCATGAGCTTTCCGACTTCATGAAGTTGTCCGCAATGCCCCCGGCCAACGCAGGTTGGCTCACATATTCCGGCCGACCAGGGGCACTGTTTGATGACCAAAACGGTTGCTACACAGCGTGAGTCACGAACTACTCATCGGCTGCGGTGTCGTCTTCGGGTCCGATCATGTGCACCCCCTTTCGAATCTCGTTATGGCCCACCGCCAGACCCCTCCGCACGCGCAGGCGCGGGGAACGACCAGATGTGCGCGACTGGTCATCGTGACGGTGCTGGACATCTCTCAGTAGGTGCGGCTGCTGTCGGGCTTGACTCTCCCCGCATCAACCAACGTCCGCCACGCGGCACGCTTGCGGGGACAGCTATCGAGGTGACAAGCCTTGTGCTGCTGCGTGATTCGGTGCGCTTGTAGCGGTGTGAGCGGCTGGAGCGAGCTGCACTGGCAAGCCCGACGAGTCGGTGTACATC
The DNA here is from genome assembly GCF_015477765.1 of Nocardia transvalensis. Taxonomy (GTDB): domain Bacteria; phylum Actinomycetota; class Actinomycetes; order Mycobacteriales; family Mycobacteriaceae; genus Nocardia; species Nocardia transvalensis_A. The sequence goes on from NZ_JADLQQ010000006.1 coordinate 529,697, forward strand.
ACCTCGTCGGAACCACTGACGGCATGTCGGACCCGGGCACGGATCAAGTCATCCATTTCCGGAAGTGTGTCGGGTGGAAACCAATTGATTGCCTCTGACTCGTCATCGTTGACCCGTGCGGCAGCGGACCCGACGGCGCAACGACACCGGAACGTCATTTCGAGATATTGGGCAACATCGCCGTTGGCGTGGTGGCGTATCGGCGAAATAGTAATACTCGTCAACTTTTCTACCTCGACGCTGACACCAGTCTCCTCGTGCACCTCACGATAAACTGCCGCAACCGGATGCTCCCCGGGCTCAACAATCCCCGACAAGATGCTCCAACAGCTATCCTCACTCCGGCGTTGCAGCAAGACTTGGCCCTCGTCGTTGATTACGACGGCATTGATACCTGGCAGCCACAGGAGATGACTAGGCCCAACGGCGGCCCGCAGTTCGCTGACGAATTCAGGAATGGACATTTTCTTCTTTCGGTTCCGTTGCTGAGTACTTTTGGACGGCTATGGAGTCGCGGTCACCGAACCGCGGATTGTCGGCGATTTGGCGACGCCACCATGCCACGGTCCGGCCGATGCCTTCGCCGAGTCCGATCCTGGATCGGCACTCCTTGCATCCCCGATTGGAACGGAACGATGCAATCTCGTTCGGACGCTCGGCATGGTGCTCGATTGTGACACCCGAGACGTGTCCGCGCACCAGCTCGGCGATCTCCAGCACCGAGGCCGTTGTTCCGCATCCGAGGTTGAGCACGTTTCGACTGGACGGCAGGGCGGTGATCAAGTCGTCTACGGCGTCGTCGATGAAGGTGAAGTCACGGCGCTGCCGCCCATGACCTTCGATGGGCAGGCGTCCAAAATTCAAGGCAGCGTGACAGAACGAAGGGATCAGCGCGTCGGCGCGTTCACCTGGGCCGTACACATTGAAGATCCGAACAATGGTTATCCCAGGGCTTCCGGCCTCTTTGTGCGCCAACTGGTAGACACGGGCGGCCATCTCCATCGCTGCCTTGGATGCGGCATATGGCGAGCGAGGAAACACCGGCAACGCTTCGGGCAGCGGTCCGCCTCCCTGGTCGCCGTACACCTCGCACGTACTGCCGATCAACACGCGCGAAACGCCCGCTGTGTGAGCGGTTTTGAGCAGATGTAGGGCCATCGAGGCATTCGAGGCGTAAGTCTGTGGCTCACCGAACGACCGGGGGACATTCTTCGCGCTGGCGAGATGGACAACTATGTCCACCCCGGCAAGGTCATCGTGGCTGAGGTCGTGTACGTCTTTCACGACCAGGCACGCGCCTCCGTATTCCTGTAGCTGCTCAACCGACATGTTGTCAATTCCTACGACCTCATTCCCCCGCGCTTCGAGAGCAACCGCGAGATGGCGGCCAATGAACCCAGCTGCACCGGTTATCAGAAATCGAGACGGTTCCGCATGACTGGCTATCATTTGAAATCATCCTCTTCCAGTTGCGTTCGGTACCTTAAACTTTCGGGAGGCAGCGTGGGCCAGGTCGACGGCTCCGCCGTGCTGCTGATCCGCTGCGGCGTCATCTTCTGGTCGGGCCATGTGACGCCGCCTTCCGATGTCGTTGAGATTCTTTTCCCGTGCCGCACCGCCGATCCTCTTAGGTGCGCAAGAGAGGCGATAACCAGTTGTGCCGGACGGGTTTCGACAAGGATGGCTGGCTATCATGGCGGCGCGGAACGTCTCAGTGGGCCCGGCCGCTGTCGGGCTTGACCCTCCCGGACTCGACCAACGTTCGCCATGCCGCCGCTTTGCGGGGACACCCATCTGTCTGGCATTCCCTGTGCTGCTGCATGATTCGGTGCGCCTGCGGGACTGTGAGCGGTTCGTAAGGTGGCTCGTGCCACCAACCGACTGCGCTGGCCTGAACTTCTGACTCGCGTTGGATTCGATCGTGAACCTCCTGCACGCTCACGCTCGGTTGCTCCGGTTCGACGGTGTTGTCTCGCCACCAGTTGAACCCCACCGTGTCCACCCCTGCCGTCATTCGATCCGGTCATTGGTACGGCACCCGACGTCGGGGAAATCGACGCGGTGATCATCCCGGCGTCGGGGCCTGGCATGAGCATCGCGCAGGGGTGTGCGCCAGAGAACCCCGCGACTGCTACGGAAGAACTACGCTCACGAGTAAGTTGCAAGCCTGCACGGGGACGGCAGACACGATGATCGTGACCAGATGGACCGGTGTTGAGGTGCTATTGCTACGTACGGAGGCGCTTCGCCTTACCCGTCCGGAACTCGCGGCTCTGTCCGGCTTCTCTAAGGGTGCTATCCAGAAATGGGAAGGCCGCGGAGCCACGATCACTCTCTCGGGCGAGTTCGCCGCAGGCATGGATACGTTGCTGCAACGGCTGGACGACAGCCAACGAGCGCGGTTCCAGTCCGCCTTGGCAGGTATCAGAGGCGGCGTCGAGCCACGACGACGAATAGCCAGCCGGACGGGCAAGAGAGAAGACAAACTTTCCCGAGGTCGCGCGGCCGTCGACCTGGCAGCCGTCGATCTGCTACGAAGCCGTGTATATGACCTGAACGAGAGCTACCGCAGCAAACCGTCAACATCGTTGCTCGCCCAAGCCGGGCAGTACCTCGGTCAGGTGCAGTTGCTCTTGGCGCAAGGGTCGGGAGAGCCCGTTCGCCGTGCTCTGCTCGCGGCCGAGGCCCAAAGCGCTACGTTCATGAGTCGGCTCGTCTGGGATGCGTCCCAGCGGCGAGACAACATAACGGCGAATCGGTATCTTGAGCAGGCGATTTCGGCCGCAAGGCAACTGGGTGATCCAATCGCGGAAAGCCAAGCCCTCCTGAGGCAAAGCTATATCGCCCTCTACGGCGAAAAGAATCCGTCCGATGGCCTGAAGCTGACCACCCAGGTAGCCGATACGGTCCACAAAGCCAGCGGTGAACTTGCCGGAATGGCATGGCTTCACCGAGCCGAAGCGCTCGCCATGCTAGGCCGACGAATCGACTGCGAGAAGGCTTTGAACACAGCGGAGCGTTGCTTCGAGCGCATCACGCCGGCCGAATCCTCGTTGGGCTTGTTCTCGGTGAGCGAGTGCGGCCGTTTGGCTGGCTCTTGCTACTTGTTTCTCGGTAGTTCCAAACGGGCACAATTGATTTTGGAGCGTACCGCTGCCGATACTCTCGGTAGTCCGAAGGCGCAGGCTATCATCCTCGGAAACCTGGCGTTGGCTCACATCCGACAACACGAACTTGATGAAGGTGCGAACGTCTTGCATAGAGCGATCGACATCGTTGAACAGACACGCGGTGGCGCGGGTCTGAACATCGTGTTCGGTGCGTGTCGTGAACTGCGCCCCTTCCGGAACATCTCTGCGGTGCAGGATGTTTACGACCGTGTGCTAGCACTGATGGCCACCACGTGAGGAGCGTTGAAGTGGATACCAACCTGGCGAAACAAGCTGTACGGGAACACATCTGGACGCTTCTTGAGCGCGAGCATGCCGTACCGCCCGGCGCGAGCCGACGCATACCGGCGTTCATCGGTGCCGATAAGGCCGCTGACCGCCTGGCCGAGCTATCTGCATGGGATGCCGCGCGGGTCATCAAAACGGTTCCCGACACCGCGCAACTGCCAGTCCGGGTCCGTGCGTTGCGGGAAGGAAAGCTCGTATATATGGCGGTTCCTCGACTCGCCACACAGAAGCCCTTCTACCTGCTCGACCCGACCACGCTTCCCGCGCCTCCCGTAGAAGCAGCGAAGAAGGACGTAGCAGCGCAGGTAGCCCGCACCGTGGATGTGGACGAGATCAGCCCGGTCGAAATGGTTGTACTCGGCAGTGTCGCCGTAAACCGCCACGGTGCTCGGCTGGGGAAGGGAGCTGGCTACTCAGATATCGAGCTGGCGATACTTCAAGAGGCGGGCTTAATTGGCGAGGACACCATTATTGTGACGACTGTCCACCAGCTCCAAGTAATTGATGAGCCAATCCCCGAAGCGGAACACGACTTCCGTATGGATTTGATCGTGACGCCGCAAGAGGTGATCTGGTGCGATGAACCTCGCCGCCCGAATGGTCTCTTGTGGGAGTCTCTACCGTCCGAGAAGATCGGCGCAATTCCGGCGCTCGCCGCGCGAAGGGCGTCACGCCGACGCTGATCGACACTGCAAGGTGTCGACTATTGCGAAGTCGGGTACAAGAAGTACCTCCCTCCAACCAAATTGCTGTTCGTGGCCGTGTCCCCCTGCGCCGCACCGACACCGATGCAAGCGACGGGGGCGTGCGTGTGGCCCGCTAGCTAGTGGGCCTTGCAAACGCCTCCGCAGTAGACCTCTATCGCCGCCTGCACGACACTCGCGGCAGTGTCCATATCGCCATTCACCTTCGGGAGGATCGCCAGACCCGCGTCTGTCGCCGAACCGCCCTCATACTTCATGACATCCTGCGCCCGCAACCCGGCATTGATCAACGCCTGTCGTTGCATCTTCTGAGGCACCCCGAGCGCATACACCTTCTCAATAAAAGCATTGTCCCGGTTGATCTTCCACTGCCGAAGCTCGCTTTCACTCATAAGCGCCGGATCAGTGGGCACCGCTGCCGTCGTAGTGGAGGTAACCCCTTCCGGTGTCGGGGCCGCAAGTGCTGTACTCGTAGCGACTGCACTAGCTTTGCCGGACTTCTTGTCGTCATCAGCGAGATTGCCGATAACCCCCATCACCAGCACGACGGCCACGCCCACAAGTACATTCCTGAAAAGCTTCCCCCGAGAGCCCTTTTGCTTGATCTGATTCTGCGGCTGAACCACGCGCCTACATCCCCTCTGGTTGCGCTTACCGGAGCCGATACAGAAAACGGATATGCCATGATCCGTTCTCCCCCTTCGGCTTTGCGGTCACCCGATAGACCGCTCAGCCAGTCATAGCACAACCTTCCACACGGAAGCGAACGGCGCTAGAGGGCCCAGGGCAGAGGCCGCCAGCCATCGAGTAGACAGCCGCAGTTCTTCGCTGGCAATCGAAGCCGCCCCGGACACACAACGACCCCAGCTCTGACGTATCCATCGAACCGGAAGGGGATCGGTTCGCGCAGAGCTGGGGTCATGCCCCCACAGGAGCGCACTACACGATAGCTGCTCGGGACCTCACGCCGCTTGTGAGGCTCCCACCGAGGCTGACTCAGCGGCCATCAGGCCGGGCTGTAGAAGGCGCTGATGGCGCTCTGGATGCCCACGCGCTAACCTACGGTACCGTAAGTTACTGAGGAGGTAAATCCGTGTCCGACACTGTGCAGCCTTCCGCCTCGATGGCGGACGCCCTCGAATCCGTTCGGGAAGAAATCGCGCTGATCAAACCACGTATGCGCGGCTGGATTCACACCTGGGCTGTCGGCATAGCGGCTGTCGCGGTGGTGGCGCTGGTCGCAGTCGCGGCCTCGGTGTCGGCCTCTGCGGCCTGGTCAACGCTCGTGTACGGCGTGACGGTATGCGGCGTCTTCGGCGTCAGCGCGACGTATCACCGTGTGAACTGGCGGACGGGTCGTGCAAGGCTGCTCGCCAAACGAGCTGACCACAGCATGATTTTTCTTTTCATTGCTGGTAGTTACACACCGTTCGCTCAACTCGGAGTCCGAGGCCACTCCGGGGTTGTCCTGCTCGCGGTCGTTTGGGCGGGCGCGCTCGCGGGGGTGATCTTGAAGATGCGGTGGCCGACCGCACCGCGCTGGGTTGGAGTGCCGCTGTATCTGCTGTTGGGCTGGGCGATCGTGCCCGTTGCCGGAACGCTTATCCACAATGTTGGCTGGGCCCCGGTCATCCTGCTACTCGCGGGTGGGATCGCCTACAGCGTTGGTGGCGTCCTGTACGCCTCGCGTTGGCCGGACCCGTGGCCTGAGGTGTTCGGGCATCACGAGTTCTTCCATGCCGCAACGGTTGTCGCGGCGCTGTGCCATTACATCGCAGTGTGGCTGGTGCTGCTGACCTGAGCTCGTCGAGAACTGGTGGGCGGCAGCACTTTCGGTACTGTGTTCGGTGTCTTCCAGGCTGTGAAAGACGCCCGTAAGAAGCCGACCCGGCAGCAGAACTAGAGGCATAGGGAAGGCCCCCAGCATTCCACCCTTCGGTGCTGGGGGCCTTCTTGGTTCCTGGGAGTTACTTACCTTTGGCTGCGTGGAAGGCATCTTGGACTTCCTGCGAAATCCTCCCCCGTTCGCTGATCTTGTACCCGTTCTTTTTGGCCCACTCTCGCATGGCGCCGAGTTGTTCCCGGGGTATGCTTGATCTACCGGCGGCGGCTTTACCAGTCCTACGGCTTCCTCGTCGGCCACCGACCTTGCGGGCGACTTTGGTGTATGGCTCCACGAGTGCATAGAACTTGTCGCGGTTCTTGGCACCGAGGTCGATTTCGTATTCCACGCCGTCCACCATGAAGGTGATGGTGGGATCGGAAACGATATCCATGTTGATCTTGTCGCCTGTGAGATCGTCGTAAGTCTCAATAATGGTCTTATTTGCCATAGGTCGGAGAGTACGCAGCGATGATCCCTAAGACAAGTTGTTATCATTCAGAAACTAGGTGTTGATCGTTGAGGCGACTGCCGACGCTAAGGATGCGGCCATCAGCTCGGTCGTGCACCGCCCCCGTCGGCGGACGACACCACTTCCCGCCGAAGTCTTCCCCGGTACGGTCCTCTTGTTGATCATCAAGGGGGTAAAGTCTTGTCCGCGAGCCATTGTCGGTCGATCATCGTTGCCGCTAGCGAGGAAGAACTTTGGTCCTGAAGATGGTTCGCAAGACTCTGGCCGCGTAGCAGCGGAGAGCCCCCCAGCGATGCTGGGGGGCTCTTTCCTTATGTCTGGACTGTTCCGATTGGTCAGGCGTAACAGTCCTCTTCGTTAGAACTGAAGGAGCTTGGCCAAGCCCTCAGGTGCTTCGTACTCAACCTCACAAACGATGTGGCCCTCTGCGTTGTAGTCCCACTGCGTCACCTTCCGATAGCCGTTGGCCTTCAGCGCTCGATCAGCGATGGTTGTCGGGTCCTTCTTGCTGTAGGCCCTGAACTTCGTAACGAGAGTCCCGTTGTCGCGGACCTCGATGTAATCGAGAGCCGGGTTGTCGTGGCGGAAAGTTCGGGCGATCATCCCTATCAACTTTCTGTCGTCGGTCTTGCTGGCAACGGGAACGCGATCACTTCCAGATGATCTCCACTGTTTCACTATCGAAGATGCGACCACGGGGGCGCGGCTTGGAGATGCGAACCTCGCACATCATGTCGATAACCGCGCCCTTGGCTTCCGGTGTCAGGCCCTCCCACGTTGACGCGATGTCGTCCGCGTTGAGAGTCAGGCCATCGAGGTATTCCAGCTCGCGCGCTAGACCCAACTGCTCGTCGTAGCCCGCTAGTTGGGCTCGAATGACCGCTGTGCCGGAGCGAAGCTGTGAGCTGTCGATCAGGCCCTCAGCAAACATCTCGGTCAGCTCATCAAGCTTGCGCTGAGCAACGGTCTTCTTGGCGATGATCTCTCGGATGTCCACAGAGTCATCGGCCTTGCGGGCGGGCAATCTGCCCTTCGCCAAGGCATCGAGCACCGCACCCTCAACCTTGTCGTCGATAGGCTTTGCGGCCCGATGAAAACACCGTTCAACGCACATATAAGACTCGACCGTGCCAAGTTCGCGCTTCCGCGTGTGCTTCCATTTCCGAGAACCAACAACAGTTGGCCCGTCGCAGTGGTGGCACAGGTAGACCGAAGTCCCGATGCGCTTCCGCTTCCATGGCTCATTGTTGAGTCGCTGGTTTTGCGCGAGCACAGCTCTCACTGCCTTCACATCCTCCGCTGAAACGATCGGTTGCCAAACGGCTTCGGCAACAATTTCTCCCTTGTAGGTGGAGAGGCCCGCATTCCTCCACCGAATCAGAATGCCCTTGACGACGGCGGGCGTGAGTGGTTTACCGGTCGGGCCTCGCAGCCCTGCCGTATGCCATTCCTGTGTGATTGTGTACAGATTGCCCGTGCCGTTGATGATCTTCTGCGTCCCATCGGCAATAGCGTCCGCTTCCGCCAACTCATGTGCGATGTGATCACTTTGGAACCCGAACGGGCGTTTGCCACCGAGGGGCTTGCCAAGATGAGCAGCCTGCTTCTTGGCGGCTTGCATACGTTCGATGGTGCGCTCGACTTCATGGGTGGAAGCTGCGCCCAGCATGCGGGCAACCATTCGGCCGGAAGCCGTGGCAAGGTCGAGATCCCCTGCGGTAACGGTCTTAACGTCTGCCTTGGTTCGCTCGCAAAGGTCGATCAGTGGCTCAAGGTCCGTGTTCCGGCGGTAAAGCCGGTCAGGGTGCCATGCAACGACACCGTTGATACGTCCAGCTTCAAGGTCGGCTTTCATGGCTTCGTACTGAGGTCTATGTTTGCCGCTGAACGCTGAAATGTCGTTGTCGACATAGACCTTGTAGACCTTGCCTCCAAGCTCAACGACGAGGGCCCGGCACTCTTTCTCTTGCCGGTCTACGCCTGCTGTGTCCCCTGGGTCTGCCTCACTGATACGGCAGTAGATGCCGTAAATCTTGTCCATAACCATCCTGGCCGGTTGATCAATAACATGATCAACCTACCGAGTGATCGGCCCGCTTCATATGGATCCGAGCCCGCGCACTACCCCAATTCACCCGGTGATAGGCCGCACTGACCCCGAACACCCCACACACGGTCACCCCATACACGAACGTCGACCACGCCGCAGTCGTCGACACCATGGCCGCGGCCCCCACCAACGCCGCCACCCCCACAGCGGCAATCCCCACCGCATAGGTATGAATCCACCCCCGCATCCGCGGCTTGACCGGAATCCCCGCCAACTCATCCAGCACTTCGACCACCGGATTCACCGGCTCCACCCTCTCGGCCACGCCTCACCTCCTGAGCAACCTACGGTACCGTAAGTTACGCCCCAGCCGCTCTCCTCAGAATCCACAACGCACGCCGCATGTAGCGTCCACGCCGTCCCCGACGACATACAACCTGCAGGTCAGATCGCCATAGGACCTCCAAACGCAACAACAGATTTCGTAAGCACATGGGTAACTCACCGGGCACGCCCAAAACCCAACCAGTCGCTCACGCAGGACCTACGACCAACCCGAGCGGCACCCAACTTGTACGGCCTAAGGCGCGGGGAGGCGGGCCAGCGTGGCGGGCAGGCGTAGGGTGGGGCGCCGTGGAGATTGCTAGTCGGGTGCGTAGCCTGCCCTATCGCATTTACGAGGCACGGCTGTCGAAACAGCTGGTGGGCAAACAACATCCACGCCACGTCGCCGTGGTGTGCGACGGTAATCGCCGCTGGGCGCGGGAGAACGGGTTCACCGATGTCAGCCATGGCCACCGGGTGGGCGCGCTGAAGATCGCCGAGCTGGTCGGCTGGTGTCAGGCCGAGGGCATCGAGATGGTGACGGTCTACCTGCTGTCCACCGAGAATCTCAACCGCGGCGCGGACGAGCTGGAGACCCTGTTCGAGGTGATCCCCGACGTCGTCGAGGAGCTGTCGGCCCCGGAGCGGAACTGGAGTGTGCGCATCGTCGGTTCGCTGGACGGGTTGCCCGGCGAGGTGGCCCGGCGCATGCAGAAGGCGGCCGACGAGACCCACGGCCGCAACGGGGTGCACGTCAATGTCGCGATCGGCTACGGCGGTCGCCAGGAGATCGCCGACGCGGTCCGCTCATTGGTGCGCCAGGAGATGGCGGCGGGGGAGACCGGCGAGGATCTGGTGCAGTCGATCACCGTCAATGCCATCGGCCAGCATCTGTACACCTCCGGACAGCCGGATCCGGACCTGGTCATCCGCACGTCCGGCGAGCAGCGCCTGTCCGGGTTCCTGCTGTGGCAGAGCGCCTACTCCGAGATCTGGTTCACCGAGGCCTACTGGCCGGAGTTCCGCCGCGTCGACTTCCTGCGCGCCCTGCGCGACTACGCCGCCCGCCACAGACGTTACGGAATCTAGCCTGATCATGGCCTTGCCGGAGGCTTCTCCGGCGTACCGTCGCGGACATGAACGAGTTCCAGGCCGGGCAGCGTGGCACGGCGGAGATCCAGGACGCGCGGGAGCAGTCGCCGTCGTTCATCAGCTATGAGGAATTCGGGCGGCGCTTTCTGGAATATGCCGCCTCGGAACAGCGCGTTGCCGGTGCCTTCACCCAATTGACCGGTACCGCTTTCGATTTCGGCCCGATCGGCGCGGGGCCCGGGCGGTTGGCCAAGGTATCGGCCCAGGTGCAGTTGGGGGAGCCGACGCTGGTGCGGGAGCTCGGCAAGCACATCACCTTCGAGTTGGTGATCCCGCTGAGCGTGGAACTGACGCTGGATCTGGCCCTCGACAAACATCGCTACGAGGTCGACGGAAATGTGCACCTGCATCTGACCGTCCGCACCGCCGAACCCCTGCGGGTGATCATCGATATCGCCGAGCCCCGCAGCGGCGACGTCCGCATCAATGTCGCCACCGACACTCGCCGGGCGGAATTGGTGCGCGTGCTGGCCGGTGTCGATCACGAGATCCGTCGTTTCGTGGCCCGTTACATCGCCAAGGAGATCCGCAAGCCGCATATCGCCGCGGTGCGGGATATCGACGTGGCCGCCCGGCTCGATGCCGCCTGGAAGATCTAGCGAATTACAACTTGCGCAGGCGGATTCGGTTGATGCTGTGGTCGGAGTCCTTGCGCAGGACCAGGGTGGCGCGGGGGCGGGTGGGCAGGATGTTCTCCACCAGGTTGGGGCGGTTGGTGGAGTTCCAGATGTCCTGCGCGGTGATGGTGGCCTCTTTATCGGTGAACTTCGAGTAGTGGTGGAAATGCGAATTCGGATCCGCGAATGCGGTCTTGCGCAGGGTGAGAAAGCGGTTGATATACCACTGTTCGATGTCCTCGATGCGCGCATCGACGTAGATGGAGAAATCGAACAGGTCCGACACCATGAGCCGGGGGCCGGTCTGCAGGACGTTGAGCCCCTCCATGATGAGGATGTCGGGTTGACGTACGCAATGGAACTCACCCGGCACGATGTCGTAGCGGATGTGTGAATACACCGGGGCGCATACCTCGGGCGACCCGGATTTCACCTCGGTGACGAAACGCAGCAGTTTGCGCCGGTCGTAGCTCTCCGGGAAACCCTTGCGATGCATGATGCCGCGGCGGGTCAGTTCGGCTGTCGGATAGAGGAATCCGTCGGTGGTGACCAGATCCACCCGGGGGTGATGGTCCCATCGCGCGAGCAGCGCCTGCAGGACGCGGGCGGTCGTGGATTTGCCGACGGCCACACTGCCCGCGATGCCGATCACGAAGGGCACCTGATGGTCGGGATGAGTTTCGCCGAGAAAGGTTGCGGTGGCGGCGAACAGGCGCTGACGAGCGGCCACCTGCAAGTGGATGAGCCGAGCCAGGGGCAGATAGACCTCGGCGACTTCCTCGAGGTCGATCTGCTCGCCCAGGCCGCGCAGTCCGATCAGTTCTTCCTCGGTGAGGACCAGCGGAGTCGATTTGCGCAGTGTGCGCCACTGTTTCCGATCGAATTCCACATAGGGACTCGGCTCGCTCATCCGCCCCACTACCCACGCCCCAGAGTCGACCCCGCAGACAGTCCTCGCATAGGCGAATTGTCCTCGCGGTCAAGGGGCCGTTGCACACCGGGTGTGATTACTCACGGGTAACCTTCAGTGACATTTCTCTCAGCTATCGTCGGATGTCATGCAAGCGCATCCGCTCGTGACCGAATACCTGCGGCTGGGATTGGCATTCGACCGCCTCGAACCCGGCTTCGTCGACGCTTATACCGGTGATCCGGCCCTACGCCGGGCCACCGAGGATGCCCCGACACCCCAGCCGCGTGAGTTGGCCACGCAGGCAGCGGCTTTGCGCAAGGAGCTACCACAGGCGGGACTGCCGCCGGAGCGCACCGAATTCCTCGACGTGCACCTGCGGGCGATGGAGTGCTCGGGCCGCAAGTTCGCCGGGGAGCAGATCTCGTTCATCGACGAGGTGCGGGCCTACTTCGATGTCGAGATCGCCCCCGGCGACATCGAGGACTATCGTGACGCCCACCGCCGGATGGACGAGGTGCTGCCCGGTGAGGGGACGCTGCTGGAGCGGGTGACCGCCCACCGCAAGGCCGACGAGATTCCCCCGGAGCGGCTGCGCGCCTGCGTGGAGGCGTTCTCGAGTGCCCTGCGGGAACTGGTGCGGGACCGCTATCAGCTGCCCGATCACGAGCGGGTGGACTACGAGGTGGTCGGCGACAAACCCTGGTCGGGTTTCAACTACTACCTGGGCAACTACCGCTCCCGGGTGGCGATCAACTCCGATCTCAAACAGCACATGGCCCATCTGCCGGTACTCATCGCTCACGAGGCCTATCCGGGCCACCACACCGAGCACTGCCGCAAGGAGGCCGGGCTGGTCGCGGCCGGGCACGACGAACAGACCCTGTTCCTGGTCAACACCCCGCAGTGCCTGATGGCGGAGGGCCTGGCCGATCTGGCGCTGAAGTCGTTGGTCGGCCCGGGGTGGGGCACCTGGGCCCAGGAGATCTACGCCGATCTGGGCCTGCGGTTCGACGGTGAACGCGCCGAGCGGCTTTCGACCACCTCGGCCAAGCTGCTGGGCGTTCGCCAGGATGCGGCGCTGCTGCTGCACGACCGCGGCCGCGATGCCGACGAGGTCGCCGAATTCCTGCAGCGCTGGGGTCTGACCACGCCGGAGCGGGCGCGTCAGTCGCTGCGGTTTCTGTCCTCGCCGCTGTGGCGGGCCTACATCAGCACCTATGTGGAGGGCTACCGCCTGCTCGGCGGGTGGCTCTATCGCGCGGCCGATGCCGACGAGCGGGCCGAGCGGTTCCGGCGATTGCTGGACGAGCCGCTCACTCCGGGCGCCGTTCGGCGGATGCTCTGAGGCGCCGGCCGCTCAGGTCAGGCGGGGGCAGCCGAGTGTCGAGCAATAGATGGTGGTGAGGACCAGGATCAGCTGTTGGAACAGGCTGGGGGGAGAAGCCACGTACATGACGGCACCTCGAAAGATCAACTGGCGCACGATGTTCCGCGCGTGAGGGATGTGATACACCTTACTCTGCGACAGTGTCTGCTATAACCGGGTCGGATGTCCCGTTCGACACTGTTCGACGCAGGTCAGCACCGCCGACATGCGAGAGGGAGCACCGTTCGGGTGTGCGGCGGCCGCCACATAGACTGTGCTGGTGACCCAGACGACCGCCGCCTCTGTCAACTCCCAGTCGCTCGCCGAACTCGATCCCGAGGTTGCCGCCGCGATGGCCGGCGAACTCGCCCGCGAACGCGACACCCTCGAGATGATCGCCTCGGAGAACTTCGTGCCGCGCGCGGTGCTGCAGGCTCAGGGCAGCGTGCTCACCAACAAGTACGCCGAGGGCTATCCGGGCCGCCGCTACTACGGCGGATGCGAGCATGTCGACGTCGTGGAGACGCTGGCGCGCGAGCGGGTCAAGGAGCTGTTCGGTGCCGAATTCGCCAATGTGCAGCCGCATTCGGGGGCCCAGGCCAACGCCGCGGTGCTGATGGCGCTGATGAACCCGGGCGACCGGCTGCTGGGTCTGGATCTGGCGCACGGCGGTCACCTCACGCACGGCATGCGGCTGAACTTCTCGGGCAAGCTCTACGAGGTGCACGCCTACGCGGTCAGCAAGGAAGACCACCGCATCGATATGGATGAGGTGCGCAAGCAGGCCCGCTCGGTGCGTCCGAAGGTGATCGTGGCCGGCTGGTCGGCGTATCCGCGGCACCTGGACTTCGCGGCGTTCCGGGAGATCGCCGACGAGGTGGGCGCCTACCTGTTCGTCGATATGGCGCATTTCGCCGGACTGGTCGCCGCCGGTCTGCACCCGTCGCCGGTCCCGCATGCCGATGTGGTCTCCTCCACCGTGCACAAGACCCTCGGCGGCCCCCGCTCGGGCGTGATCCTGGCCAAGCAGGAGTACGCGAAGAAGCTCAACAGCGCGGTGTTCCCGGGCCAGCAGGGCGGCCCGCTGATGCATGCGATCGCCGCCAAGGCCGTGGCATTCAAGATCGCCGGCACCGAGGAGTTCAAGCAGCGTCAGGAGCGCACGCTGTCGGGTGCCAAGATCCTCGCCGAGCGGCTGACCGCCGCCGACGTCAAGGACAAGGGCGTCACCGTGCTCACCGGCGGCACCGACGTGCATCTGGTGCTGGTGGATCTGCGCAACTCCGAGCTGGACGGCCAGCAGGGTGAGGATCTGCTGCACGAGATCGGAATCACGGTGAACCGCAACGCCGTTCCGTTCGATCCGCGTCCGCCGATGGTCACCTCCGGCCTGCGCATCGGCACCGCGGCGCTGGCCACGCGTGGCTTCGGCGACACCGAATTCGCCGAGGTCTCCGACATCATCGCGACCGCGCTGGCGGGCGGTGCCGATCTGGATGCGCTGCGTGCGCGGGTTTCCAAGCTCGCGAACGACTTCCCGCTCTATCAGGGCCTGGAGGAGTGGCGCCTGCTCGGCTGAGCCCCTCCGCGCCCGCTCGGCTGAGCCGTATGTCCGCGCGGCGCTCGTCTCAGTGCCTCGCGGGCGCTTGCGGCCGCGGGGTGACGGTCGACTCGGCGTACACCGTCGAGCAGGACAGCCGCATGGTCGTCACCGAGGTGTTGAGCGCGCCCAGCGACTGCTGCACCGCGTCCACCGCGCCGTCGGCCGGCCGTGCCGTGCACGGCCTCGTCGAGCCGCAGCAGCGCCGTGTGCAGCCGGTCCCCTGCGTCGGCGACCCCGGCGTAGGCCCGCTTCGTCGCCACCGACGACATCGCGGCCGTGGCGGGATCCAGGCCGGACTTGATGCGGGCGGCCAGATCCGCGCCGGTGGTGACGCGGTTCTGGAGGTCGGCTAGATCACCGCGCTCCGACGCCGGGCCGATGCCGTTGAGCTGGTCCGACAGCTTCTGGAAGGTGCCCTGCAGTCCCCCGACCACCCGGGCGCCGGTCAGACAGTCTGCGGTGTCGGGGTCGGCGGCCGCGTGCGGAGTGTCGTGGTGTGCCGAGCAGCCGGCCAGTGCGGCGATGCCCACGGCCGTGCCGACCGTGAGCATCGCTGCCCGGCGTGCCCGTTTCGTGGCGAAGGACGCCATCGGCGGGTACTCCTTTGCCGCAGTGGACGATCAGCCGATCGCGGTGCGCCAGGGCTCCATGAGCTCGTCGTAGACGCTCTGGTCGAATCGGCCGCGGCCGACCAGATCCTGCAGGACGGTGGCGGTGGCGGCCTGGCTGACCGCGGTGAGCGTGCCGATCGAACCCAGCGATTGCAGCACCGCGGTCAGGTCACCGGCGCCCGAACCGGGCGAAACCGCCTGGCCCACCACGAGTCCCGCGGTCTGCAGATTGCGGGAGCGACCGAATTCCTTGGCCGTCTCGGTGGCGATCTGCATGGGAAGCGCGGCGCCGCCGGGGGTTCCGCCGAGGCTGGACAGCAGACCGGCCAGGCCCTCACCGGATGCGCCGGTGAACGCGGCCATTCCGGCCTCCATCTTCTTGGCCGCGGCGGCGTTGAGTCGTTCGCGTTCCTCGGCGGTCAACTGGGCCGCGCGCTCGACGAGGGTCATGACGGCGGGCCACTGCGGGCCGTAGAGGTACTCCAGATGGAAAGCGGCCGCGGTCGCTTCGGGGTTGGTGCCGTAGGTGCTGTCCATGTCGACTCCTTGTGTCTGTGGCTGTCGAAAGAGGGATTACGAGGCTGATACCGAAGTGCGCGTAGCCGAGGGCGGTGATGGGCGCCGCCGGCGTGGGGCCCGGCACGGGTGGCCGGGCCCCACCGGGTCATGCCATGTGCTGCAGTGCCGACAGCAGGGCGTCCTGCACGGCCGGGAGGAAGCCGAGATTGACGGCCATGGCGGCGCCGACACCGAGGCGCAGATGCGGGTGGCGGTTCCACCAGCCGATCGGTCCGCGCCGAGGTCCGCGATGGCACTGCTCGATCGTCTCGGCGCCGGTGGCGTTCTCGGCGTAGTAGCCGTAGGTGATCGGCGCGCTACGCAGATCGAGCAGTCCGGCCCGCGGATCGGCAACGGTCGTACCGCCCGCCGGTGAGCCGAGTGTGGTCATGCGTTCCTCCGTTCATCGGTTCCGGGCACGGAGACCAGGGCGAATTCGAGCACGCGCCGGTCACCGCGGGCCGGTCCCTGCGCGGCGTGGAGGCCGACGAAGGGGACCTCGGAGTGCGAGGCGGGCGGTACACATTGGCCCGGTCCCGCCGGTCCTGCCGGTCCTGCCGGTCCCGCCGGTGTCGCCGATGCCGCCGGTGTCGGTGCTGCCGGTGCGTCGGAACGCTGGGGCTGCGGAGCCAGCAGCTTGTTCAGCGAGGCGATGACCTTGTCCAGATCGGCATCGTCGGGGATGAGGTCGTCGAGCAGCTGCGAGCCGTTGGGAGCGACCCCGCTGCTCTCCCCGCCACGAGGGCCGACGAAGTAGTCGCGCACCGCCCGGGCCAGGGAGATCAGATACGACCGGAACTGCCGGCTCTGCCGCAGCGCCTCCTCCAATGCGATCGCCGCGGCGATCGCGACCAGCAGGGCCACCGCACCGGCACCGGTCAGCGCACCGGCCGTGAAGGCCGCCAGCGCGGTGAGCTTGATGGCCTCCAGGGCGATCAGCCCGCCGACGACGGCCGTGGCCACCACACCGGCCAGGAAGCCCAGCACGGTGCCGACCGCCAAGCCCACCAGGAAGGCGTCGAAGAGCAACTTCGCACCGATGGCGAGCGCGCCCAGTGCCAGGGCACCGAGAATGAGACCGCCCACCACCAGCACCGGCAGCGCGAGCAGCGCCAGCGCGCCGAGGACGAGTCCGCCGAGCACCAGTGCGCCGATCACGAACGGGGCCGCGACCAGCGCGACGCCGAGCGCGATGAGGCCCAGGCCCACGCCGACCACCGCCAGCTTGCCGAGATCCATGGCGACGAGCAACAGCACGAGAGGAGCCAGGATCGCGGCGCCGATCGCCGCCAGGGGCCACGTGAGCGGGCACAGGGCCAGCAGGGCCACGACGGCCAGGCCGCCCCCCACCAGCCAGTGCAGCGGGCACAGGACGATCCAGGCCAGTCCGCCCACCGCCACGACGCTGCCGAGCGCGATGAGCGCCAGCCCGGCGAGCACCGACAGCACCGGCAGTGCGAGCACGGCCAGGAGCGCCAGACCGGCGGCGACGGCCAGGCCGCCGAGCACGAGCGCGCCGAGGCCGGTGCCGATGACCGCCAGCTTGAACAGCACGATCGCGCCGACGACGACGGCACCGATCGCGAACAGCGGCCAGGTCAGCGGGCACAGCAGCAGCAGTGCGCCGATGGCCAGCACCGGCAGCGCGAGCGCGGCCGCCACCCAGGTCAGCGGGCACAGCAGGAAGGCGGCCAGGATCAGCCCCCCGACCGCCATCAGGGGCAGGCCCACGGCGATCAGCGCCAGCGCACCGAGCGCCAGCAACGGCAGCGCCAACAGGGCCAGCGCACCGAGGACGAGGCCGCCGACGACCAGCGCCCCGAGCACGAGCGCCCCGAGGATGAGACCGCCGATGATCAGCACCGGCAGTGCCAGGGCGGCGAGCACCAGAGCACCGATGACCAGCGCGCCGAGCACCAGAGGCGCGAGCAGCAGAGCGCCGAGCGCCAGGGCGCCCAGGGCCACCGCACCCTCGATCAGTTTCACCACGAACAGGGCGCCGAGCGCCAGGCCGCCGAGGGCAACTACCGGCCAGGTCAGCGGGCACAGCGCCAGGAATGCCAGGATCGGCGGGCCGAGCAGCAGCGCGCCCCAGCACAGCGGGCACAGGGCCAGCGCGCCGAGGGCCAAGCCACCGAGCAGCAGCGGCACGCCGAGCACCACACCGCCGATCACGAGCGCGCCGAGAACGAACGGCGCGGCGATGAGCGCGCCGAGAATCAGCAGCGGCAGCGCGACTATGGCGATCGCACCGACCACCAGGGCACCCACCAACAGCAGCGGGAGCACCGGTATCACCACGCCGGTGATGATGGGGATGATCACGGAGACGAATACCGGGGCGATGACGATCAGGGCGGCGTTGCGGGTGGCGAGGAGTCCGTCGCCCGCGAGCAGGCCCCGAATGCCGTGCAGCAGCGGGGTGAGCGAGCGCGGATCGACGATCGCGGCCAGCACCGGGGTGAGGAAGCCGAGCACCGGCGGGAATCCGCCGTGGGCGGGCGCGAGGAATCCGAGCACCGCCGAGGCGAGCGGGATGAGCTCGGGGATGCCGCGATCGACCAGTGCGCTCACGCCCTCGGTCAGCCCGTGCACCGGATCGGCCGTGGCGGCGGTCGGCGTGGCGAGGCCCTGGACGAGGTCGCGCAGGGCGGACACGGCGTCGCCGCCGTCCTTCGGGAAGCCGAAGGTGACGCGCGCCTGTTCGATCAGGTCATCGATGGGCGAGCCCATGTCGCGTCGGCGCGAGCCGGCCTGCTCGGTGGCCGCGGAGACGAAGCTGAGCAGATCGTCGACTGGTCCACGCAGCGGGCCGGTCGGGAAGGTCTGATCCGCCCAGGTGGCGAGCCGACCCAGGTCCATGCCGGAGCCACCGATCTGCGCGGCCACCGCGGCCAGATCGCCGACCGGATCGACGGTGCGGGCGGGTGCTCCGCCGACAGGTGCGGCAACGGGCTGCAGCCCGAATCCTCCGCCCTGCCCGGCCTGGGGAGCGGGACCGCCCGGTCCCAGGGCGTCGGTCAGCGACTGCAGGGTGTCCCGCACCGGGTTGGTCTGATCGGGCAGCGCGGTGTCCAGGGCGCCCTGTGCCATGCCCTGCACGTCGACACCGGGTGCGGCCGCATCGATCGCGGCTCCGACCTGGGGCAGCTGGGCCTGCGCGCCGGCGATGGCGTCGCCGACCGGGTCGGTCGGAATCGGGATGGGCAGGCCGGGGATGTCCGCACTCGCGTGCGGGGTGGACATCATGACCGTGCTCAGCGAGGCGAACGCGGCGGCGGCGTAGAGGCCACGGCGATTGCGTTTGACGTCCTTACGGTGTCGGGCCGTGGACTTGTCGGTGGTGAAGAGCTGCCTGGTGGGCGACATGAGAAGAACCTTTCAATTCGAACTCGCAAAACGCTCGGGATGAATCCGGCGAGCGGGGCTCGCGGAGAGTTCTCCAATCTGGGTGATCAGGCCGGACCGGTTTCGTCGGTGGCACACACGGCCTGCGACACACCGCCGTCCGGGCCGATGGGGGCGCCGATGCGGGTGTGCGGCAGGCCGCCGAGATCGCGGCAGCGAATGAAGGCGTGCGTGCCGTTCCCGGCTCCCGGTTCACAGGTCACGGTGACCTGGTTGGGCACCGAATAGTCGGCCGAACATCCGCTCGGGATCGGCTCCGACGAGGCGGATGTAGCGGCGATCGCGACGCTCGAGGCGATGACTCCAAGAGCGCTAGCAAACATTGAGCAACTCTGAAAACGGGCCATGGTGTCGATCGTCTGTCCAATTCGGTCGAACCGTCAATCAGACGTAGATCACACTGGGCAAAAGCCCAGGTAAATGGTGTTAAGTGTCCGAATTTGCATAATCTTTATCTTGTCGCCGAAAGGTATCGGGCTACCATGCGTGGCGCCATTTCCCGGATCTTCTGATGAATTAAGATGACGGCAATTGCATCGCGACAGCAAATGTACGATATCGCGCCATAACCAACCGAAAGTACGATTGGAATCGAGGTTTCGGGATGGACGCCACGAAATCCCCGCGAAAGGGTGGAACCAGAGTTGCCGTCGTCCGCGCGGCCCGCGAAGGCCGCGGCGTGACGACCGGCGTCGTCCTCACCGCCGTCGTTCTGATCGCGCTGGTCGTGGCGGTCGCGATATTCGTCGGGGCGACCAAGCGGAGTCACGACCATGCCGAGGAGGAACGGGCGGCGGCCGAGGCTCCACCGTCGGTCTTCACCGATCGCGGCACGTTGCGATTCGGTGACCCGGCCGCCGCGACCGTGCTGACCGTCAGCACCGACTTCGCCTGTCCGTCCTGTCGCACCTTCGCCCAGACCAGTGATACGGCCCTGGCGGATCTGACCCGCACGGGCAAGGTCGCGGTGGAGTACGACCTGGTGGCGATCGTGGGCGGCGCCGACCACTATTCGGCGCGGGCAGCCAATGCGTCGGCCTGCGTGGCGGCATCGGACAAGGACGCCTGGCCGGCCTGGTATCGATCGATGTTCGACCAGCAACCGGCCAAGGACTCCCCGGGAATGTCCGACGACCACATGGTGGATCTGGCCACCCGCGCCGGTGCCTCGGCACCGGAGGTGGCGACCTGCATCCACGCCAACCGCTACCAGCAATTCGTCACCGCCCACACGGACAAGGTCGTCGCCGCCGGGCTGAACCACACCCCGACCGTCCGGATCGGCGACCGGGTCGTGGAGAACCTCACCCCCGACGGCCTGCGCGCGGCCGTCGACCGCGCTGCCGCGAAGTAGGCCGGGGCGGTCCTCGGCCCGCAGGGTGGAGCCCGGCGCCCAGGTGCCGGGCTCCACGCGTGTCATCCGGTTATGCCAGATGCTGTAGCGCCGACAGCAGCGCGTCCTGCACGGCGGGCAGGAAACCGATATTCACTGCCAACCCCGCTCCGATACCCAGACGCAGCTGCCGATGGCGGTTCCACCAGCCGATCCGCCCCCGCCGGGACCGCTCATGGCACGAGGCGATCGTGTCGGCATCGGTGGCGTTCTCGGCGTAGTACCCGTATCCGATCGGCGCGGTGCGCAGATCCAGCAGCCCGGCGCGGGGATCGACAACCGTTGTCCCGTCGGCGGTGTTCAGCATGGCCGTCTCCTTTCCGATCCGATCCGCCGCCTCACAACGTCACCTCGACCAGCTGCCGGGCACCATCGCCCCGGACCGACCCGTCGGCGGCATCGATCCCCACGAGCGGAATATCGGCATGGGCAACCGGTGCCGCGGCCTGCTGCTGTTGCGGAGCCAGCCGCTGCACCAACGCCGCAATGAACTGATCGAGCGGCGCATTGTCCGGAATCAGGTTGTCCAGCAACTGCGACCCATCGACAGCCATACCGCCGGCGCCCGAGCCGCCCCCACCGAACCGGGCCCGCAACGCGGAGATCACATACGACCGGAACTCCGGGCTGAGCAGGAACGCCGCCCCGATCAGGCCGACTACGGCCAGGGGGACACCGATCAGCAGGGCTGGGATGGCAAGGGCCGCACCGACACCGAGTATGGCCAGGGTTGCTGCGACGATCGGGACTCCGATCACCAGGATCGCGGCCAGGGCCGCCAAGGCGAGCAGGCCGATGAGGGCCACCGGGATTCCCATGCCGAACAGCGGGATGGCGATCGCGGTCAGCAGTGCCGCACCCGCACCCAGGACCGCGAGTGTGGCTGCGGCGACGGGTATTCCGATCACGACCGCCGCCGCCAGGGCGGCGAGGGCAAGCAATCCGATCAGGGCCAGGGGTGCACCGATGGCCAGGACCGGCAGCGCCAGCAGGCCCAGCAGGGCGGCACCGGCCAAGGCCACGGCACCGGCACCGAGAGCGCCCACGACCAGGCCGCCCACCGCGGCGAGCCCGAGCAGCGGCACCAGCGCGGCGAGCACGGCTCCGCCACCGAGCACCGCACCGACGCCGAGCAGCGGCAGCGCCAGGGCGAGCGCAGCGCCGCCGAGGATCCACGGCGCGGCGAAATCGAGTGGCAGGCTGACCAGCCAGAAGGTCAGGACCACGGCCTTGAAGCCCAGGAACAATCCGCCGAACAGCAGGGCGCCCAGCAGCGGCACGCCGAAAAGCCCGAGCACCTGCATCGCAACGGCCACGAAGGCACCGAGCAGGCCCGCGACCGCGAACGGCGCGAACAGTGCGCCCAGCGCCACCGCGATGATCGGTGACAGCGCGGTGGACAGCACCGGGGCGAACGGCCCGACGATCAGGAACGGAATCGTCAGCACCGCGGCCAGCGCGAGAGCCGCGACCCCGACCGGAATCATCGCCACGATCGCGAGGATGCCCAGCGCCGCCGTCAGGATCCATCCGGCCGCCGTGACCGCGCCGAGCAGCCCGAGCCCGGCAACCACCGCCAGCAGAATCGCGGCGGCTCCCACCACGAATCCCGCTGCGCCGACCGGGATTCCGATCAATGCGAACGGCGGGAACAGCAGCGAGCCGATCACGAACGCGGTGACGATGGCCGCCAGCGCCACGAACCCCGCCGCACCCAGCGCCGGGATCAGCACCGCCACGAACCCGGCCAGCAGCGTGGTCACCAGGGCCATGCCGCCGAGACCGCCCAGCACGATGAACAGCTGACCCACCAGCAGCAGCGGGAGGGCGAGCAACGCGATCGGCGGGTTGATGATGATCAGCGCCCCGAGCGTCAGCGTCAGCATGGCGAAACCGAGCACGCTCACCCCGAGCCCGCCGACGAATGCCGCGGCGACCGCCGCAACGGCCCACGCGAAGGCGCCCGCGATCAGCACCACGAACGGCGCGAAGGTGAAGACGAAGTCGGCGGCGGCCAACACCATGATCGCGGCCGAGGAAATGGCCAGGAAGGCGGCCACCAGCGGCAGCAACAGCGGAATGGCATACGGCATGGTGACCATCGCGATCACACTCGCGACCGCCGCGGCCAGCGCCCACATCCCCGCCTCGATCAGGAAGAAGCTGGTGCACACCGCGACGAGCACACCCGCCAGGCCGAGCCCGCCGAACAGGAACAGCAGGCCCAGCGCCGTCGGAATCCCGACCAGCCCCAGGAATACGATCGGGGCCAGCAGCGGGCCGACGACCGGCACCGCGAACACCAGAAACAGCGTGGCGGCGATGCCCGCCAGCACCGCGACCCCGGCGGCGATGGCACCGGCGGCGGTGATCAGCAGCCCGCCCGCGGCGGCGAGGAACCAGGCCGCCACCAGCGCGGCCAACCGAATCGCCTCGGCCGCCAACGCCAGCACCAGCAGCGCGCCCACGGCGACCGGTGCCACGATGGCCAGCGCTGTCATGCCGACGATGAACATCGCCGCGACGACGAGTCCCGCGGCAATTCCCGCCGCCCCGAACAGAATCAGGCCCGCGACCACCACCGCGGCCAGAATCGGCAGGGCGATCAGACCCCACGGCGTGAACAGTGAGGCGATGCCGAGGGCCACGGCCAGTGCGGCGGCGACGGCGAAGGCGACACCCAGCACGCCGAAGGTCGCCAGTCCGGTGAGAATCGTGCCGACGAGCAGAATCCCGAACGCGCCCACGGTGAATGCCAATGTCGCCGTGATCAGGCCCAGCGGCGGGAACAGAATCGTCAGCAGGGTGCCGAGCACGAGCGTGACGGCCAGCGCGGCCAGCGTCGTGACCACACCGACCGCGAGAGTGACCGCCGCCGCGGCGATTCCGCCGACGACCACGGCGGCCAGCGCGACCAGCCCACCGGCGAGGATGACCGGCGCCAGCACCTGGAACGCGACGAACGCGATCGGGGCGACGACGATCAGCACCGGAATCGCGATGATCGCCAGCACCACCAGCACCGGAACAGCAAGTGCGGCCACCACCAGTCCGCCGATCACGAGAGCCCCGATGACCAGCGGCGCGGCGATGACCGCACCGATCGCGACGATCGCGGCTATGCCGATCGCCCCGATCGCGAGCGCACCGGCGAACAGCAGCGGCACGATCGCGATGGCCGCGATGACGGGGATGGCCGTCAGTGCGAGGGAGGCGTGGTGCGTACCGACGAGGCCGTCACCGGCCAGCAGCCCTCGAATGCCGTGCAGCAGTGGCGTCAGCGCGGTGCCCGGGTCGTCGAGCAGTCCGAGGACCGGCGTGACATAGCCCAGCAGCGGCGCGACACCGGACAGCGCGGGCGCGGCAAAGCCGAGAACGGCGGCGGCGAGCGGGCCGAACTCCGGCGCGGACAGCTGCTGGATGCCGTGGGCAAGACCGGACAGCGGGTCGCCGGAACCGGCCAGCGACGCGAGCAGATCGCGCAGCGCCTTGGTGACGTCGTCGCCGCCCTGGGCGGAGCCGAACAGGTCGCGGGCCTGTCCGATCAGCTCGTCGAGAGGTCCTGACTCGCGGCGGCGCGACCCGGCCTGCTCGATGGCCTGGCTGACGAATCCGAGCATGTCCTCCACGGGCTGACGCAGCGGGCCCGTCGGAAAGGTCTCGTCCGCCCAGGCGGCCAGCCGCCCGAGATCGAGGTTGGCGCCGCCGATCTGCGCGGCGACGGCGGCCAGTTCCTCGACCGGACCGGCGGCGTCGGTGCGCGCGGCGGGTATCGAGCCCACCGCCGGTCGCAGCGGTAGCCCCTCGGTCGGTGTCGCCTGGGCGCGCAGGGGCGCCGGAGCGGCCGGGGCGCCGGAGTTCATCGTGTCGGCCAACGCCTGCAGCGTGTTCTGGATGGTGTTCTGCACGGGGCCTGCCGAATTCGGCGGAAGGATCGCATTGATGGCGGTCTCGGCGACGGCGGGCAGGTCGATGCCGATCCCGTTGTCGCCGTTCGGGGTGAGCACCGGGACCGCGGGTGCGCCTTGGGGCGCGGCTGCGCGATCCAGTGCCGGGGGTGTGCCGATGGCCGCGGTCCGGCCGGGCAGATCGCCGCCGGGCAGGATCGGTGCCCCGGGAATGGGGAGGGCGGGCAGCTGGGCCGACGCGTGCCCACCGGACACCATCGCGGAGCTCAGCGAGGCGAAGGCGGCCGCGGCATAGAGCCCGCGGCGGTTGCGTTTGATTTCCTTGCCATGCCGACCCCTCTGAGAAGAGCCGCTTTTTTCAGAAAGACCACTTTTTGCAGAAAGCTTGCTTGTTGCAGACATTGGAAAGCCTTTCTTTCGGATTACTCGCCCGTTTCGCCGGGCGCGCAGACTGCGCGGGAAATCCCTCCTTCCGGGCCGATCGAGGCGCCGATGCGGGTGTGGGGGAGACCGCCAAGATCACGACACCGAAGGAACGCGTGGGTGCCCGTGCCGGCGCCCGGTGCGCAGGTCACAGTGACCTGGTTCGGTATCGAATAGTCGGCATCGCAGCCGCTCGGCGGGGGTTGGGGCGAGGCCGCGGCAGCGAGGACCGCGGTTCCTGCGGCCAGGACCGAGAGCATGACAGCAACTACTGAGCATCGCCAAGTTTGCGTCATGCGCCGATCGTCGGGCGTTGTTGTCCAACCGTCAATTAGACGTGGATCACATCGGCCGAATTAGCAGCTAGATCCGCATGTATAACCGTGTTTCACATTCTCGGGCTTGTATTGTGCGGGCGTG
Organism: Nocardia transvalensis; assembly: GCF_015477765.1. Taxonomy (GTDB): domain Bacteria; phylum Actinomycetota; class Actinomycetes; order Mycobacteriales; family Mycobacteriaceae; genus Nocardia; species Nocardia transvalensis_A. The sequence goes on from NZ_JADLQQ010000006.1 coordinate 554,959, forward strand.
CGTATACGATGCCGGACCGCCTTTGTGAAGCCCTTCTTGGAGGTTTATGGCAAATATCCAGAAACCATATCTAATAAACTGGACGTACGACCTGAAATGCCTCAGTCCATTTCCGATTCCGGGCGGCCGGGTGGGTCGACGAGGAGCCGCCGCCAGTTCTCGGCGGCGCGTTCCAGATCGCGGCCGAGGTTGTCCAAGAATCGGCTCGCGGTTCGGAGGCGGGCGCCGGCGGGGCTGGTCGGACCCAGCAGGGTGGCACCGTGCTGCGCGGCGGCCGCGAGAATGTCGTTGGAACGGATGCTCGCCACGGTGGCGCGATACCAGGCGTCGTCGCCGATGACGTAGAGCTCACGGCGGGTGCCGGGCGGACGTTCGCGCCGAATCAGCCCGAAGCCCTCGAGCGTCGCGACCGCCGCGGAAATCGACGCGGGGCTGACGCGCAGCTCTCGGGCCAGTTCGGCCGCGGTGCCGCTGCCGCTGTCCTTGATGCACAGGGTTGCGAAAACACGTGCGGCCATGCGGGGGACGCCGGTGTCGACCAGCAGTACGGCCATGTTCTCGGCGAACTCGGCCACCTCGTCCGTTCGATCGGAGCCTTGTGCGGCACGGTCGAGTGCGGACCGCTGCGAGGAAGCGCGGCGGGCCCGCAGGACGGTGGTGCGTTGGGCGCGGTCGGCGCGGTAGCCGCCCGGCCCGCCGTTGCGGGTGACCTCTCGGCTCACCGTCGAGGTCGGCCGACCGAGTCGGCGTGCGATGGCGGCGTAGCCGAGACCCTCGGCCAACCCGGCGGCGATCACCTCTCGATCCTCGTGGGTCAGCCTGTCTCCCGGCATCCGTGACTCCTGTCCGATCGGTGTCGGCAGTATGCGTTCAGTCCCAGCATCATTGCAACTCTTCCCTTCCGGAGTTGCATTGATCGACAGTGTCATTGCAACGATAGGCGTGAAATGGCCAGCATGATTGGGAAATACATTGATTTCTGCGTTGTGTGGGTTCTGAATGCAACGTAGCGTTCGGAATATCCTGAACGACAGATCACGAGGTTGCCCATCATGACCGAGACGCCGACCACCGCAATACACCTGCCGACCCAGAGACCGGCCGGTTGTCCCTTCGACCCTCCCGCCGACCTGGCCGCCCTGCGCGAGCGCACTCCGCTGCTGCGCATGACCTTCCCCGACGGCCATCTGGGCTGGCTGGCCACCGGGCACGCCATCAGCCGTGCGGTGCTGGCCGATCCGCGCTTCAGCGTCCGCTACGAAATCAGCCACGCCCCCTTGGCCGATTACGGCCAGATGCCGCCCGCGACACCGGGCGACATGCTGGGCATGGACGCTCCCGAACACACGCGGTATCGAAAGCTGTTGGCGGGCAAGTTCACCGTGCGCCGGATGCGCCTGCTCACCGAGCGCATCGAGGAGATCACCGCCGAGCAACTGGACGCCATGGACCGCCACGGCGGGCCGGTGGATCTGGTGGAGGCCTTCGCCAAACCGATTCCGGCGTTCGTGATCTGCGAATTGCTCGGTGTGCCGTCCTCCGATCGCGACCGCTTCAACGAGGAGGTGAACAGGGTGAACGATATCGACGTGTCCGCCGAGGAGAAGTTCGCCGCGATGGCCGCCGGTCAGGAGTACGTCCGGAATCTGGTGGTGGCCAAGCGCTCCCGGCCCACCGACGATCTGCTGAGCGATCTGACCGACTCCGACCTGACCGAGGACGAGCTCGCGGGCGTGGGCATCCTGCTGCTGGGCGCGGGCCTGGACACGACGGCGAATATGCTGGCGCTGGGCACCTTCGCGCTGCTGCGCCATCCCGATCAGCTCGCCGCTCTGCGCGCGGACCCGGATCTGACCGATCAGGCCATCGAGGAATTGCTGCGCTACCTGTCCATCGTGCACACCACCAGCAGGACGGCTCTGGAAGATGTCGAGGTGGCCGGTCAGCTGATCAGGGCCGGTGAGACGGTGGCGATCTCCGTGCAGGCCGCCAATCGCGATCGGCAGCGGTTCGACGATCCGGATACGTTCGATATCCGCCGCAGCGCGGTGGGTCACCTCTCGTTCGGCCACGGCGTCCATCAGTGCCTCGGGCAGCAGCTGGCGCGTGTCGAAATGCGAATTGCCCTGCCCGCCCTGCTGAATCGCTTTCCCACGCTGCGGCTCGCGACGCCCGCGGACGAGGTGCCGACGCGTGACAGGATGGATATCTATGGTGTGTACCGACTGCCGGTCACCTGGTAGGAGTCGAATCCGATGGAACTGAAGATCGATCGCGACATCTGCATCGGCGCGGGCATGTGCGTGCTGCTGGCGCCGGAGCTGTTCGATCAGGATGCCGACGACGGCAGGGTGATCCCGAAGACCGCCGCGACCGGAGCAGAGCAGCAGGCGGCGCTGGCCGAGGCGGTCGACGCATGTCCCTCCGGGGCGATATGGCTCGAAGCTCAGTCCTGATGCACCAAGGGCCGCAGCAGATTTCCGGCCAGCTCCAGCACGCCCGGCTCGTGTCCGTTGCCGACCATGTTCACGATCACGCCGTCGACACCGTGGTCGAGGACCCGGCGCTGGATCTGCTCGGCGACATCGTCGGGATCGCCGACGAAGTGACGATCGAGCTGGGACTCGCGCAACTCGGCGGCCGGTAGGCCGGACATGTCCTGCCGGGCCTGCCGCTCGAGGAGGTCGTTGTGCAGCTTGCGGGCCCGGTCACCGTCCTCGTCGACGAAGACCAGGGCCAGGAAACTGGTCTCCAGCGTCTCCGGATCGCGGCCCACCTCCGCACAGCGGCGGTGTAGCGCCTCGATCTTGCGCGGCAGCTCCGAGGCGTTGCAGATGATGTTGAGGTGGTCGGCGAACCGGGCGGCCAGCGCGAAGGTCTTCCTCTCGCCGCCACCGCCCAGCAGGATCGGCAGATCGTCGCGGACGCGCGGTTCGTTGAGGGCGTTGTCGGTGCGATACCAGCTGCCGTCGAAGCTGGGCCGTTCGCCGCGCAGCATCGGCCGGATGATCAGCAGCGCCTCCTCCAGCCGTTCGAAACGTTCGGTGAAGGTGCCGAAGTCGAAGCCGTACCCGCGGTGTTCGAGTTCGAACCAGCCCGCGCCGATACCCAGCACCGCGCGCCCGCCGCTGACCACGTCCAGCGTGGTGACGGTCTTCGCCAGCAGCGCAGGATTGCGGTAGGTGTTGCCGGTCACCAAGGTGGACAACTGGATTCGCTCGGTGGCGGTGGCCAGGGCGCCGAGGGCGGTGTAGGACTCCAGCATCGGCTCGTCGGGCGCGCCCAGCACCGGCAGCTGATAGAAGTGGTCCATCACGAACGTGGCATCGAAACCGGCCGCCTCCGCCGCCCGCGCCTGCGCGATCACCGAGGGGAACAGCTCCCGTGCGGAGGCGGCATGACTGAAGTTCGGCATCTGATACCCGAGGCGAATGCTCATGAACCAGAACCTACTGACCCCCCGACCCGCCGAACAGGGATGAATCCGCCCTGGCAATCTCGGCGCGGCGGGTGTATGGAGCGGGTCAGTCGTGCGCGGCGAGGTACTCGATGTACAGCGGCCGCAACACCTCGGCCACCTTGCCCTCCCCGGCGTGTACGTAGTCGTGGAGCAGCGGCAGCACGTACTTGATGTCGAGTTCGCTCTCGCCGAGATCGCCCGCGGCGGCCTGGGCGGCGGGGATCTGTTCGAGCAGCTGCCACAGGAACTTCACATCGCCGTGGCGGACCGCATACTCCACGGCGCGGTCGTGCAACTCCTTGGACGACAGCTGCTCCAGCTGCTCGAGATCGGCCATGAGTCGACTCTATCCGCTCGCGGCTCGCGGCACCTGGCTCGGGCGGACGGTTCGTGCTGCCATGGAGGCATGGCACAGCAACCGACGCCGGACTTCCGGGTGAAACGGGTCTACGACGAGCCCGACGCCGCGGACGGGACCAGGGTGCTGGTCGACCGGCTGTGGCCCCGGGGTATCAGCAAACAGCAGGCTCACATCGACGAGTGGGCCCGGGACGTCGCGCCGTCCACCGAGCTGCGCAAGTGGTTCCACGCCGACCTCGATGGGCGGCAGGCCGAATTCGCCCGCCGCTACCGCGCCGAACTGGCCGACGAGCCGCATCGGCAGGCGCTGGCCCGGTTGCGCGAGCTGGCCGCGGCCGGGCCGGTGACCCTGGTGACCGCGGTCAAGGATCCGATGCGCAGTCAGGTGCCGGTGCTGCTCGAGCAGCTGCGGGACTGACCGCCGCCCAGCGAACCCCCGGACATCCGGGCCCCGGCCGAGATATGTGTCACATCACCGGATTCCGCCGATGCGGCGCTGAGCTGGCCGTTAACGGGATCTTCACCGACACGCCCGCAATCTCGGAGGCCGGAATCACGAATCGGCAGTACCGTCGGGAGTGCGAGTCGCGTCGGAGTGACTCGTGCGGGAGGTCCTGATCGTGGCTGAGAGACTCAGTGCGAGGGGGCCGGCACCCGGCCCCTGGGTCGTTTGACCCCAGGGCGGACCGGCCCAGCGAGAACGTCCGTGCGGGTGTAGCACGGACAACAAAGGAGCCCACCGTGACTGATGCACGCTCCGTCATCGCTCCCTCGAAAGCCCGCTCGACCAAGAGCGGAGGCTCCGGAAAGGGAGCCCGCGCCTCGCAGTCGAAGACCTTCGTGATCGACACCTCCGTCCTGCTGTCGGACCCCTGGGCCGTCACGCGCTTCGGAGAGCACCATGTGGTGCTGCCGCTGGTGGTGATCAGCGAACTCGAAGCCAAACGGCACCATCACGAACTCGGCTGGTTCGCCCGGGAGGCCCTGCGCAATCTGGACGACCTGCGACTGGCATACGGCCGGCTGGATCAGCAGGTGCCGATCGGCACCGAGGGCGGCACCATGCAGGTGGAGCTCAACCACACCGATCCGAATGTCCTTCCCGTCGGATTCCGCACCGACTCCAACGACTCCCGCATCCTGGCCTGCGCGCTCAATCTGGCGGCCGAGGGCCATTCGGTGGTGCTGGTGTCCAAGGACATTCCGTTGCGGGTCAAGGCGAGTGCGGTGGGTCTGCACGCCGACGAGTACCACGCGCAGGACGTGATCACCTCCGGCTGGACCGGGATGACCGAACTGGACGTCAGCGCCGACTGCGTCGACCGGCTCTACGCCGAGGGCGTCGTCGATCTCGACGAGGCCCGGGACCTGCCCTGCCACACCGGGATTCGGCTGCTCGGCGCGAACGGCAGCGCGCTGGCCCGGGTGACGCCGGACAAGCGGGTGCAGCTGGTGCGCGGTGACCGCGAGGCGTTCGGGCTGCACGGCCGCTCGGCCGAACAGCGGATCGCGCTGGATCTGCTGCTCGACGAGAGTGTCGGCATCGTGTCGCTGGGCGGTAAGGCCGGTACGGGCAAGTCGGCGCTGGCGCTGATGGCCGGGCTCGAGGCGGTGCTCGAGCGCCGCTCCCACCGCAAGGTGGTGGTGTTCCGGCCGCTCTATGCGGTCGGCGGCCAGGAGCTGGGGTATCTGCCGGGCACCGAGAGCGAGAAGATGGGCCCCTGGGCGCAGGCGGTCTTCGACACGCTCGAGGGCCTGGCCAGCACGGAGGTGATGGAGGAGGTGCTCAGCCGCGGCATGCTCGAGGTGCTGCCGCTGACTCACATCCGCGGGCGCTCGCTGCACGATTCGTTCGTGATCGTCGACGAGGCCCAGTCGCTGGAGCGCAATGTGCTGCTCACGGTGCTGAGCCGGTTGGGCGGTGGCTCGCGGGTGGTGCTCACCCACGATGTGGCCCAGCGCGACAACCTGCGGGTCGGACGGCACGACGGCGTGGCGGCGGTGATCGAGAAGCTGAAGGGTCATCCGCTGTTCGCGCACATCACCCTGACCCGCAGCGAGCGCTCGCCGATCGCGGCCCTGGTCACCGAGATGCTGGAGGAGTACGGACCGAACGCCTGAACTAGCAAATACCCAGTGTGTGTTTCACCTCACAGGTGAAGGGTATATTCCGCCGTGTTAAGTGTTCGGCGTGGTTTCGGACGATGTTCTGTAATTCGCCGAACCATAGCCGGGCAACGGCCTGAATAGCCGGCGGCGCCGATTCCCGGCGCCGCCGGTCGTCACCTTCGAGAGGATGGACATGCACCACTTCGCTCGACGCACGGCTGTTTGCACCATGTCCCTGGCTGCCGGAACCCTGCTGTTCACCGGCTGCGGCGACGACAAGAACGACTCCGATTCCAAGGCCTCCGAGGCCGTGACCAGTGCCTCGGAGGCAATGAACAGTGCGGGTTCGGCCATGGAGAGCGCGGGTTCGGCGCTGAGCAGCGCCGTCGCCGGGGCCACCGAAACCAAGATCTCCACGCAGAACGGCGAGATCACCGTCTCCGGGAACATCCTCGCCAAGTACAGCGAGATGGGCGGCCCCGAAGGCGTCCTGAGCCAGCCCACCGGTTCGAAAACCGATGGTCCCGAGGGCGGTTCGTGCCAGGAATTCGTCGGCGGAGCGATCTGCTTCAGCGAGAAGACGGGCCCGCACGTGGTGTGGGGCGAGATCCGTAAGGCGTGGGAGGCCGACGGCGGGGTGAACGGCAAACTCGGCTACCCGACCACAGACGAGAAGGACATTCCCGGCGGTAAGCAGAGCGACTTCACCGGCGGCAGCATTACGTGGGTGAACAACCAGACCTCGGTCGTTCCGAAGTAACCGCAGCCGATTCGGCCCGGAGACAACGCGGTTTCCGGGCCGTTGCTGTGCGCGGCCCGCCCCGCAATCGGTAGGTTGGCTGGGTGCAAAGTGTCTTGACCGATCGTGAGCTGCTGGAAAAGCTCGCGGACGAGGTGGAAGAGAATCTGCGGCGGCATATCGCGCAGGCCGACGGCTGGCAGCCGCACGACTATGTGCCCTGGGACGACGGGCGCAACTTCGCCTTCCTCGGCGGAAACGACTGGGAGCCGGACCAGTCCGAGCTCGGTGAGGTTGCCGAACTGGCGCTCACCGTCAGCGTGCTGATCGCCGATAATCTGCCCTCGTATCACCGCGAGGTCGGGAAGTACCTGCGCATCGGCCCGTGGTGGCGGTGGGTCGGCCGCTGGACGGCCGAGGAGAACCGGCACGAGATCATGATCCGCAACTACCTCATGGTGACCCGGTCGGTGGATCCGGTGGAGTTGGAGCGGATGCGCATGGCGCATATGACGGCCGGATTCCGCCGCCCGGCCATGCATTTGGTGGATATGCTGGCCGCCTGCGCCTTCGAGGAGGTCGCGGCCGCGGTGCGCCACCGCAATACCGCGGCACTGGGCGAGAATCCGATCGTCACCGCGATCGCGGAGCGGCTGGCCGCCGACGACGAACTGCAGTCGGTGATGTTCGCCAATCTGGTCGCTGCCGCGCTGGATCTGGTCCCGGATCAGGCCGTGCGGGCCATCGCCGACCGCATCGCCGACTTCCGTGTCCCCGAGGTCACCCTGGCCGACGGCCGCAACAGCACCGCGGTGCTGGCCGAGGCGGGCATCTACGACCCGGCCCGCGAGGGCGAACTGGTCTTCACGCCCCTGCTCGAACGCTGGAACATCTTCTCCCGCACCGACTTCGGTGAAGCGGGCGAACTGGCCCGCGCCGAACTGTCCCACCTGCGCCCCTGACCCCCGCCGCCTCTCGCATACCTGCCGGGGCTCGCTGATCACATACCCGCCGGGGCTCGCCGATCGCATACCCGCCGGGGCTCGCCGATCGCATACCCGCCGCATCCCCCCTAGGGGTGCGGCGGGTCACCGACGCAGGGTGCGCCAGATTCCGACGGCGGTGCTGCGCAGGAAGTTCTCCCACGAGAAGTGGTCGTGCCACAGGGTGATGCGGCCGTCGACGAGTTCGAGGGTGCCGCACACCCAGAAGCCGATCTCGACCGGACCCATCCGCAGGTAGTCGGTGCGTTCGGTGAGCACCGTCTGTCCTTCGGCGGCGGGATGGCGCTCGGATTCGGCCGCGATGTGGTGCATGACGGCCCGGAACCCGAACGACTTTCGGCTCAGTAGGCGCAACACCGCCCCGACCCGCTCGCTGCCGCGCACATCCGGCAGCGAGGTGTTCTTCCAGACGATGCCCGGATCGAGGAGATCGATCGCCTCGTCCACCGCGCGCATCTCCAGCGCGGTGAAGAACTCCCGTACGGTCGTGACCGCATCCTGCTGTAATTCCGGTGTCTCCTCCATGTCCCGACTGTAAGCGCGCCGACCGTCCACCGGGCGGTGTTCCGTTTCGTTTCGCGGCTGCGCAGGCCCCGCGGATCAGCCGGTGCGCTGGGCGGTGAGGGCGGCCAAGCCGTCGAGGACGCGGTCGATGCCGAAGTGCAGGGCGTCGTCCTGCCCGCCGCCGGCGGATTCGGCCAGCGCCGCGACGGTGTGGGGGTACCGGTCGGCCCGGCCTGCCAGCGCTTCGCCGACTTGACGGGCCAATTCGGCCTCCGTCTCGGGGCCTGCCGACCCTGCCGACTGCTGGGCGAGATTGCGGGCGTGACCGGCCAGCAGCACCGCCGCGTCGAGCCGTTCGGGACCGGACAGCCGGGTCTGGGCCAGCGCCGCCAAGGCCGCCTCGGTCCAGGCGACCTCGTTGGGGCCGAACGGGCGCGCCCCGATGGCGACCTCGAGGGCCCACGGGTGCTGTCGCATCCGCTCGAACAGCTGCACCGTCCACCGCCGCAACTGTGCCCGCCACGGTTCCTCGTCCGAATCGTCTTGTCCGGCAGGGGCTTGCGGTGGCGCGCCCATCGCGGTGTCCAACATCAAAGCCGTCAGTTCCGCCTTACCCGGCACGTAGCGGTACAGCGCCATCTTCGCGCAGCCCACCTGCTCCGCCAGTCGCTGCATCGACAAATTCGCCAGCCCCTCGGCGTCGGCGAGTTCGATCGCCGCGGTGACGATCCGCTCCAGCGACAGTGACGGTTTGGGACCGCGCCGGGGACGGTGCTGGCCGCCCCACAGCAGCTCGAGGGTGGTTGGTGCCGACATGATGCCCATCCTTCCCAAGAACCACTTGACGGCCAAACTGCGTCCACAATACGCTAATAAGAGTCCGATAGACGCAGTTAGAAAAGCGGAGCTCACCATGCGTAACCCGACCGTTCTCATCTCCGGTGCCAGCATTGCCGGTCCCGCCCTGGCCTACTGGTTGCACCGGTACGGCTTCGCCGTCACGGTGGTCGAGAAGGCGCCCGCGCTGCGGCCCGGCGGCCAGGCGGTGGACTTCAAGGGCAAGACCCACCTGACCGTGCTCGAGCGCATGGGCATCCTCGACGAGGTCTATCGCCGTCAGACCGAGCGGACAGATCTGGCGTACGTGGATTCCGCGGGTCGCGAAAAGGCCGTCATGACCGGTGAATTCCTCGGTGGTGACGTGGAGATCCTGCGCGGTGCTCTGGCCGAGCTCATGTACGAGCGCACCGCCGCCGACTGCGAATATCTGTTCGGCGACTTCATCACCGCACTCGCCGACACCGAATCCGGGGTGCGCGTCGAGTTCGAGCGCGCGCCCGCTCGCACCTTCGATCTCGTCGTCGGTTGTGACGGCATCCACTCCGGGGTGCGTCGCCTGGCCTTCGGGCCGGAGCGGGATCATGTCCGCCACCTGGGTTACTACTACTGCGTGGCGGGTGCGCCCGGCTGGGGACACGATCCCCAGCGGCGGACGCGCAACAGGGCCAAAGCCTGGCATGCGCCCGGACTGCTGGCCATCGAGGGTGGGTCGAAGGCGTCGCAGATGTACATGTTCGCCTCGCCCGCATTGGATTACGACCGCCGCGACGTCGCCGCGCAGCGCCGCATCATTGCCGAGCGGTTCGCGGGGATGGGTGGTCGGGTCCCGGCCATGCTGGCGGAACTGAACGACCTTCCGGACCTCTACTTCGACTCGGTCGACCGGGTCTGCCTGCCGGGCTACACCATGGGCCGCGTCGCCCTGGTCGGCGATTCCGCCTACGGCAATACCCTGGGCGGCCTCGGCACCGGGATGGCGGTGGTCGGCGCCTACGTGCTGGCGGGTGAATTGGCCGCGGCCGACGGCGATCACACGGTCGCCTATGCCCGCTACGACGAGATCATGCGCCGGTACGCCAAGATGGCGGGCAAAGCGAATGGCGGTCGTTTCCTGGCCCCCCGGACCGCGTGGGGTATTCGGGTGCGCAACTGGTTCGTCCGCTCACGGGCATTCGGTCTCATGCTGAAAATTCAAGACGGCGCGACCAACGATATCGACCTGCGGGACTACCCGGGCCTGGTCGACCGCCGGAGCCGAGGGACTTCTCCGGCATTGTGACCGCGCGTGGGTATGGCGACTCCTGCCGCCATACCCACCGACCGCATTGTTCAAAGGATGATCCCGAAGGCGGCCGCCAGGGCGGTAACCCCGACGCCGAGAAGGGCCACGAGGCCAGAGGCGAGTGCAGCCAACATTGTTCTTTCCTTTCTCGAAGCATCCGCCATATGCGGACATTCAGTTAATCGGTGGCTACCGGTGATGCGTTTCACAGCCCACCGGGCGAGAAAGGGAAAGTGTCCTCTGACCTGGAGTACTGCTGGAAGTTACTTCTTCGGGTCGTCGACTTTCGTCATGGACAGGACGTCGAGGCGGCGATCCAGCTCCTTCTCGGACAACTGGTCGCCGAGCAGGCCGCGATCGATGACCGTCTGCCGGATTGTCTTCTTCTCCTTCAGCGCTTGCTTCGCCACCGCGGCGGCCTCCTCGTAACCGATCGCCGAATTCAGCGGCGTGACGATCGACGGCGAGGATTCGGCCAGGCGGCGCAGCCGCTCCACATCGGCGATGAGCCCCTCGATACATTTGTCCGCGAACAGCCGGGAGACATTGGCCAGCAGGCGGATCGACTCCAGCACATTGCGTGCCATCATCGGAATGTAGACATTCAATTCGAAGGCGCCGTTACCGCCGCCCCAGGCAATAGCCGCATCATTGCCGATCACCTGGGCCGCCACCTGCGTGACCGCCTCGGGCAGCACCGGATTCACCTTGCCCGGCATGATCGACGAACCCGGCTGCAGATCCGGCAGCTGAATTTCGGCCAGACCGGTCAGCGGGCCCGAGCCCATCCAGCGAATATCATTGGCAATCTTGGTCAACGAGATCGCGACCGTGCGCAGCGCGCCCGATACCTCGACCAGACCGTCGCGGGCGGCCTGCGCCTCGAAATGGTCACGCGCCTCGGACAATTCGTCCAGGCCGGTCGTCTTGCGCAGCTCGGTGACCACCTTCGCGCCGAAACCGTCGGGGGCGTTGAGCCCCGTCCCGACGGCGGTGCCGCCGATCGGCAATTCACCCAGCCGCGGCAGCGTGGCGATCAGCCGCTCGATTCCGGAGGCGACCTGACGGGTGTAGCCGCCGAACTCCTGGCCCAGCGTCACCGGCACGGCGTCCATCAGATGGGTGCGGCCGGATTTCACCACCGTGCGCCACTCGGTCGACTTGTCCAGCAGGCGCAGGCGCAGATGCTCCAGGGCCGGGATCAGATCCTTCACGATCGCCTCGGTCGCGGCCAGGTGGGTGGCGGTCGGGAAGGTGTCGTTGGACGACTGCGACATGTTCACGTCGTCATTGGGATGAACCGTCACCCCGTGGGTGGCCGCCAGGCTGGCGATCACCTCGTTGGCATTCATATTGGAGCTGGTGCCGGATCCGGTCTGGAAGACATCGATCGGGAACTGGTCGTCGTGGCGACCGTCGGCGATCTCGTTCGCGGCGGCGACGATGGCGTCGGCCTTCGCGGGATCGAGCAGGCCCAGATCCCGGTTCACCGTGGCGCAGGCGGCCTTCAGCAGGCCCAGCGCGCGAATCTGGGCACGCTCGAGACCGCGCCCGCTGATCGGGAAATTCTCCACCGCGCGCTGGGTCTGCGCCCGCCACAGCGCATTCACCGGAACCCGGACCTCGCCCATGGTGTCGTGTTCGATGCGGTACTGAGTCTGCTCGGTCATACCCCGACCATATGCCCGCGCATAGCCGAAGTGGGCAGCCACACCTGAGGGCTTCCGCACACGGCGGGCGGGAATAGCGACGCCGCCCCCGCCCTCCGGCGTTCCGGCATGGTGTCGGCCGGAATGGTCAGCGGTGGGTCACGAGGAGAACAGCATCTTGCCGAAGCCGCGGCGGCGGTGGTGACCGTGACCGTAGTGCGGCGTGCCCCACGTGGGCCCCGGTACCGGCGGCGGGGGAGCGAAGTTGGCTCCGAAGCTGGTCAGCGCCTCGAGCTCACCGTAATCGAGAAAGATGCCGCGGCAGTTGGTGCACTGTTCGATCTGCACCCCGCTGCGGTTGTGGGTTTGCATGTAACCGTGACATTTCGGGCATTGCATGGGACGGGATTCCCCTGTTCTCGCGATGCATACGCAGGGATCGTCGTATGCGTCACCCACCATACGTGAGGGTAGCCATCCGTCGGCAGGAGTCGATCAACGCAATGTCGAATTCGTCGAGACCCTGCTCGGCCTTCGCCACCGCCAGGGCCGCGGCCTGCACGACCAGCGCCCGCGCCGGGACGTCCAGCACCTCCCACGCGTCGCCCCCCAGCGGCACCGCCGGACCGCCGCGGCGGCGATAGGCGCCCAGGAAGCGTTCCCACGCATCGGGTTCGAGAATTCCCGCGGCGAAGAAGGCGGCGGGCCGGGCCAGATCCCAGACCGGCTCACCCATTCCCAGATCGTCCACATCGACCAGCCGCCAAGGGTTTTCGCCCTCGGGGAGGCTTATCAGCTGGCCTAGATGAAAGTCGCCGTGCACCAGGGTTTTCGGCGCCGCGGTGAGGTCGGGCAGCGTCTCGTACGCCCGCCACACCACCGCGGTGGCGGACGGATGGGTCTGCGGTGCGGCGCGCAGCCGTGCCAGTGCTCGCCGTACGCGGGCCGGGCCACCGGCCTCCGGTATCGCGTCGTCCGGTCGCCCGGCATCAATGCGGCCCGGCCGTATCGCCACCGAATGCAGTTGTGCCAGCAGGGCGGCCGCCTGTTCCCACGGTGCGGCATCCGGATCGTCGGGGTCCACGGGTCGGCCGTATGGCCATACGGTGACGAGCCGCCCCGCGCACCGGTGAAACAGGTGGCCGCCGACGGCGATGGGCGCCATCAGGATTCGCCGCAGCCGGGAGTCGGCGGCAAGCGTCAGCCGCGACCGCAGCGCCGCCTCGTCGGTATCGGCAGGATGCGCCTTGACCACGATCTCGCCCACCCGGACCACCGCGGCGTCGGCCCGCTCGGACAACGATTCGGGCTCGCCGTTACCACCGGCCTCCCGCCCCAGCCGCACCAGCGCGGCGCCCAGCTCACCGTCGAACATCACCGGGGCCCCTGCACCGGCCGCCCGAGGGGCGACCGGTGCAGGGATTCGAAAAGGCTCCCGCCCTGGTTTCGCTGTCCCGGGTACGCCGTTCTCGGTTCCCGCGCATGCCGTCCTCTTATCCCCCTGCATGCCATCCTCTTGGCTCCCGGCATGCCGGAACTCGTTTTCCGGCGTGCCGATTCCTCGTTCCCCGGCGTGCCAATCCCTCGTTCCCCGGCGTGCCGATTCTTCGTTCCCGGCGTGCCAATCCCTCGTTCTCCGGCGTGCCGATCCCTCGTTCCCCGGCGTGCTTTTCGCCGGGGTCAGGGGAGGGGTGGGACTGCGTGTTCGTCGCCGACGAAATCGACCGAGGAGTATTCGCGGAGTTTGGTCAGGCGGTGGTAGGAGTCGATCATGCGGACCGTGCCGGACTTGGAGCGCATGACGATCGACTGGGTGTAGGCGCCGCCGCCGTAGTAGCGCACGCCCTTCAGCAGTTCGCCGTCGGTGACGCCGGTGGCGCTGAAGAAGACGTTCTCGCCGGAGACCAGGTCCTCGGTGGTGAGGATGCGGTCCAGGTCGTGACCGGCGTCGATGGCCTTCTGCTTCTCCTCGTCGTCCTTCGGGGCGAGCTTGCCCTGCAGCGAGCCGCCCAGGCAGCGCATGGCGGCCGCGGCGATGATGCCTTCGGGGGTGCCGCCGATGCCGATCAGCACGTCGGTGCCCGACTCGGGGCGGGCGCACGCGATGGCGCCGGCCACGTCACCGTCGGAGATCAACCGGATGCGGGCGCCCGCGTCGCGGACCTCCTGGATGTGGCGGGCGTGGCGGGGGCGGTCGAGGATGCAGACGGTCAGGTCGGAGACCGAGGAATTCTTGGCCTTGGCGACCCGGCGCAGGTTCTCCGCGATCGGGACGGACAGGTCGATGACGTCGGCGGCCTCCGGGCCGACCGCGATCTTCTCCATGTAGAACACCGCCGACGGGTCGAACATCGCGCCCCGCTCGGCCACCGCCAGCACCGCGATGGCACCGGGCGAACCCTTCGACATCAGGGTGGTGCCGTCGATCGGGTCGACGGCGAAATCGACCTCCGGACCGGTGCCGTCACCCACGAGCTCGCCGTTGTAGAGCATCGGCGCCTCGTCCTTCTCGCCCTCGCCGATGACGACGATGCCGCGCATCGATACCGAGGCCACGAGCTGGCGCATCGCGTCCACCGCGGCACCGTCACCGCCCTCCTTGTCCCCCCGGCCCACCCAGCGCCCCGCGGCCATCGCGCCGGCCTCGGTGACCCGGACCAGCTCCATCGCGAGGTTGCGGTCCGGAGCCTCCCGGCGGCTGGATGCGGGCTTGGATGCCGTCATGGCGATGCCTCCTCAGGTCGTCTACTGCTGGGTGAATTGTCTCAGAATGCTTTGCTCTCCTAATCAGGTACTGCCGTTCCAATTCCGTATGGGGGCGTGCCCCTACTCACAAGTGTCCCCGTCTTCGCGCGCCAGGGCGCACGAAGACGGGGAATGCGGGCAGTGCCGGGCGCTCCAGCGAACCTCCACGACCGCGGCCCTTGTTTATCGTCCTGACGGCGGCGTTCCTCGTTTCCCGTCTCAGCGCGCCCCAGCGCGCTGAGACGGGGATCTCGCGTGGATACTGATTGGCGTGTCTCAGAAGCCGCGGATCATGAACGACTACCGGGATCTGTTCTGGTCTCTGATTCCTCTGGTGCTGATCTGCGTGGTGTTCGCCGCGCTCGCCAGTCAGTGCAGTCTGTCGACCAGCGGGCCGACGCAGGGCAAGATCCCGAACTTCGATCTCTCCGCGGCCCTGAAGGACGACGCGCGCACGCTGCCGTTCCCGATCCGGGAGCCCAGCCTGCCCGCGGACTGGAAACCCAACTCCGGCAGTCGCGACACCGTGACCGGACACGGCGGGGGAGCGGTCAGCACGGTCGGCTTCATCACCCCGCAGGGCACCTACATGCAGCTGACCCAGTCCAACGCCACCATGGACGCCCTGGCCAACCATGTGGAGAACACCCGCTCACCCAGCGGCACCCAGAAGGTCGGCGACCGCACCTGGACGGTCTTCCACGTCCAGGGCACCGAACCGGCCTGGATCACCGACTTCGGCCCGGTTCGCGTCCTGATCAAGGGCGCAGGCAACCAGGGCGCCTACACGACCCTCGCGGCCGCAGTAGCTACCGCCCCTCCCCTCCAGCCCTGATTCGGGCCGAAGGCAGCCGCCGGAACGACGAGGTCGCGATTCCGGCCAAAAGAGTGCCGGAACCGCGAGGCGGCACATACGGTTGATCGGTGGATCGCGCGGACTTCGGTTGGCTCGAGGAAACATTGGGACAACCCGTCAGCGGTGTGGCGCCCGCCGAGTGGGGGTCCCAGAACCGCACCGACACGGTGACCCTCCGCGACCGCACCCGGGTGGTGGTGCAGCGCTTCCGCCGTCGCGCCGATGCCGAGCGCGGCGTGCGAGTACTGCAGGCACTGCGAGAACCCGCCGCCCACAAGCGGATCCCTATACCGCAGATCCGCCGCTTCGACCTCGACGCCGACCCGCCCTGGATCGTGTTCGAGGCACTCCCCGGCGTCCCCGTTCCCGCGAGCACCGAGGTGGGCCCGACCACCTCTCGCTTTCCCGCCCTGGCCCGTGCCGCGGGCCGACTGCTCGCCTCATTCTCCGAACTGCACTGCCCCGACCTGGAACTCGACGATGTCTGGGCCCGGCCGCGCTACCTGGCCGCGCGCGCCGACGCCTGGGCCGAATGCCTCGCACCCGGATTGACCGCCGCGCAGAGCGCCGCCCTCGAGGCCGTCCTGGACGATCTGCCCGACCTGTTCGAGGGGCGCCCGGTCGTACTCGCGCACGGCGATTTCGCGCCGGTGAACCTCCTCGTGGACGGCGGCATCATCACCGGCCTGGTCGATGTCGAATCGGTGCGCCTGGCCGACCCGCTCTTCGACGCCGCCTGGTGGGAGTGGTCGGTGAGTTTCGCCGGTCCCGAGGTGCCGCCCGCCGCCTGGCCGCAGTTCCTCACCGGCGCGGGTATGGACCCGTCGGATCCGGTTCTCATCCGGCGCATTCGATACCTGCAAGTGGTGCGCATGCTCGAAATGCTCGCCGAACACGAGCTGGCCCCGGACATCTGGCGCGCCGTGCACGATCGGCTGGTGCGCACCATCGCGTGACGGACGTGCCGGGCGGCGGATCTATGTCGCGAGTGCGTGCATGCGCAGGAATCCGTCGACGACATTGCGGACGTAGTCGGCCGTGACTTCCCGGTCGCCCAGCAGCCGCCGATAGAACAGCGGCCCCGCGAGCTGCCCGACGGCCAGATCCTCGTCGATATCGGTGTCCAGCTCGCCACGATCGGTCGCGGCGGTCAATATCTCGCGCAGGCGGGCCGACCCGGCGATGTACAGATGCTCCTTGGCCCTCGTGAACGCCGGATCGACACCGGATCGCTCGATGAACGTGCGCATCGCGCGTTCGCTGGCGGGCTGATGCAGCAGCGTCCGCAGGCTCTCGAGCAGGGCGATGAGGTCTGCTCGCAGTTCCCCGGTGGGCTCCGGCGCGGCGTTCACGACCAGTTCGCTGACGGCGTCCTGCAGCATCGCGGTGGTATCGGGCCAGTGCCGGTACAGCGTCGTGCGCCCGACACCGCTGCGGGCGGCCACCGCGGCGTGGGTCACGCCGGGCAGGCCCTGTTCGACGAGCAGTTCGCGCACGGCTCTCAGCGCGGCGGCGCGGCTGCGCACCGTTCGCGGGTCGGGACCGCGTTCGGTGAGCCCGCGGGCGCTCGGGCGGGGCATGAATCTCCGTTTCGGCTCGGATACTCGCGTGGCGGTTCGGTCTCCACCCGTCAGTGTGCCATCGGGTTTCGGAGCATCTTGCACCACAGTCTCATTATGGTGCAGTATGTTCCATAGATACGGAACAGTTTGTTCCGAACTTCTGTCCCGAAGCGGATTCGACCGGACCCGAAAGGCCTTCCCGTGGCGACAACCACCCAGCCGACCCTCGACCTGACGATGATGTACGCCGCGCACGACGCCTTCCGCCGTGACGTGCGCCGGATGTCGTCGACCACCGATCCGGCCGTCCTGTGCGATCGGTGGCGCACGTTCAGCGAGTACCTGACCGTCCATCACACCGCCGAGGACGAGGTGCTGTGGCCGGTGTTGCGAGCGAAGGTCATCGACGGCGCCGAGCTGGAACTGCTCGATGCCATGGAAGAAGAGCACGCCGCACTCGACCCGATCATGACCGCGATCACCGAAGCCGTCGGTGCGCAACGGCTCTCGGAGGCGCATGCGCTGCTGAAGGATCTCGAGCCGGTGCTGTGCGCACACCTCGACCACGAGGAACGCGCCGCGCTGCCGCTCATCGAACAGGTGCTGACACCGGACGAATGGGCCACCTTCGGGAAGGCGCAGCGCCGGCAGGTCGGTGCCGCGACATTCCTGCCCTGGCTGCTCGATGCGGCCGCCGAACCCCGGCGGCACGCGGTTCTCGGTGTCCTGCCACCGCCGGTCCGGCTGCTGTACCGCCTGGTCTGGAATCCCCGCTACCAGCGGCGCACCGCCCGCCGCTGAGCGCCCTCGCCTCGCCCTCTCGGATTCAGCAAGGAGTTGTGCAATGACCCTCGGCCCCACGACGGCCCCGCCGGACGGGACGGAAATCCGGTCGCATGTTTCGGCCTGGGCGATCCTGGCCTTCCTCTGTATCGGCCAGTTCATGGTCTTCACCGACGTATCGATCGTGAACCTCGCGCTGCCGTCGATCCAGCGCGATCTCGGCATGTCCGAGGTCAGCCTGAACTACATCGTCACCGCCTACGGCACCGTGCTCGGCGGATTCCTGCTGCTGAGCGAGCGTATCGCCGATCGGTACGGTCGCCGCCGGGTGCTGCGGGCCGGATTCGTCGTCTTCGCCCTGGCGTCGCTGACATCGGGGCTCGCGGTGAACGCGGCCATGCTCATCGTGTCGCGCGGATTCCAGGGCCTCGGGGCATCGCTCATCGCTCCGGCCGCCCTGTCGCTGCTGACCGACACCTTTCCCGAAGGGCCGCAACACAATAAGGCGCTCGGCATGTGGGGATCGCTGGCCGGCATCGCCTCGATCGCCGGGGTGATCCTCGGCGGCCTGCTCTCCGACGGGCCGGGCTGGGAGTGGATCTTCTGGATCAACGTGCCGCACGGGTCCTGATCGGTCGGCTGCTGGTCAGCGATGGCTCACGACGTTGACGATCGTGCCGTCCGGATCGCGAACGAAGAAGCGCCGCACGCCCCACGGCTCGTCCCGCAGGGTGTAGACGATCTCGGCGCCCGACTCGGCCATGGTCGCGTGCACGGCATCGACGTCGTCGACCTCGACACTCATATCCGGTTGCGGCTCATCGGCATTCGCGTCGAAGAGGATTACCTGGGCGGTCGGATTCGACGGCGAGGCCAGGGTGACCACCCAGCCGAGATCCATGACCTCCTCGAAACCCAGCCGCCGATAGAAGTCGCGGGCCCGCTCCATATCGGCGGTCCGATGGTCGGGCACCACGCGGCGAATGGTCACTGCTGCTCCCCGGCGTCGCGGCGAGACAGCGCGTCCTCCACGCGCTTGCGAGCCCCGGCGAGATGTTCCTCGCAGCGGTTGGCCAGGGCCTCGCCGCGCTCCCACAGCGCCAGCGAATCATCGAGATCCATACCGCCCTGCTCCAGCATCTTCACGACGTTGACCAGTTCGTCGCGGGCGCGTTCGTAGCCGAAGGTCGCGATCTCGGCGAGGTCATCGTCGGTCATCGTGGGACTCCTTCCCCGAAGCTCGCTCGGTGGGTGTGGTCGAGGATTCGCTGCCGAGGGCGGCGGCGGTGACCGCGCCGTCGGCGACCCGGATGCGCAGCTGGCTGCCGGGCGGTGCATCGGCCACGGTGCGGATCACGTGCCGCTCCTTGCCCGAAACCCGTTGCACCACCGCATAACCGCGGGCAAGGGTGGCGGCCGGGCCGACGGCGGTCAGCTTCTCGCGCAGGTGACGGGTGGCGGTGGACTGGGTGGTGAGGCAGTGGTCGACGGCACGACGGGCGGCGATTCGCAGCCGTTCCACCTCCTCGTGCCGCTGCTCCAGCCCGCGCAGCGGGTCGGCCAGCACGGGTCGGGAGCGCAGCTGCTCCAGGGCGCGCGCCTCGCGATCGACCCAACCCCGCAGCGCCGCGGCCGACCGATCCCGCAACTCGCCGATCAGCGCCAGTTCGGCGGCGGCGTCGGGGACGATGCGCTTGGCGGCGTCGGTGGGTGTGGCCGCGCGCAGGTCGGCGACGTAATCGGAGATCGGGTTGTCCGGCTCGTGCCCGATCGCGCTGACGATCGGGGTCGTCGCGGTCACGATCGCCCGGCACAGCGTCTCGTCGGAGAACGGCAGCAGGTCCTCGACGCTGCCGCCGCCACGGGCCAGCACGATGACCTCCACATCCGGATGCCGGTCCAGTTCGGCCAGCGCGTCCAGAATCTGCGGCACCGCCGTCGGGCCCTGCACCGCGGTGTTGCGGACCTCGAACCGGACCGCGGGCCAGCGCTGCCGGGCGACGGTCAGCACGTCATGTTCGGCCGCGCTCGCCCGGCCGGTGATCAGCCCGATCGTCTTGGGCAGGAACGGAATTGGGCGCTTGAGCCGGGGATCGAACAAGCCCTCGGCGGCCAGCAGGGCCTTCAACCGCTCGATCCGGGCCAGCAGTTCGCCGATGCCGACGGGACGGATCTCGGTGACTCGCAAGGAAATCGTTCCGCGGCCGGTGAAATAGGAGAGTTTGCCGAACACCACGACCCGGCTGCCCTCCTGCAGGGGCACCGCGGAGTTGCGGATCAGTTCCGATTCACACGTCACCGACAGCGACATGTCGGCGGCCGGATCGCGCAGCACCAGAAAGGCCGTCCGCGCACCCGGCCGCACATTGATCTGGGTGATCTGACCCTCCACCCAGATGCTGCCCAGCCGGTCGATCCACTGCGCCACCTTGATGGCGATGCTGCGCACCGGCCACGGATGCTCGGCCGAATTGGCGGGTCTGCCGCCGGTGTTTCCCGCAGCTCCACCTGCCGTATTTCCCGCAGCGCTACCTCCCGTATTTCCCGCCGCATCTGCGGTCGGGACGGCCGCCGCGCCGGGCGCATCGGCCCGGCCGGCCGGTGTCTGCGAACGGGGGTCGGTCACTTCGCCTGCACGGTGGCGATCCGGTTGGTCAACATCGTCACGAACGGGGCGCGGTCGCGGGTCTGCAGCTCGTACTCGAGCAGGGCGGCGAGATCGTCGAGGCTGAGCACGCGCAGGCGGGCACGCAGCTGGGCCAGCGTCATATTCGCGTAGTCGTAACGCTTGGCCACCTCGGGCACGACGACGGTCCCGGCACTGCGGCCGTTGGTGGAAGCTTTTGCGGCGGCCGGGGTTTCGGTGCCGGGTTCCGGCTCGGCGATCGCCTCGGTTTCGGCGGCGGGCTTCGGCTCCGGTGCGGTTTCGGCGACGGGCTCGGGTTCGATGATCGGTTCGGGTTCGGAATACAGATCGAAGCGGCTCGCCCGAACCGGTTCCGGGCCTATGCCGACGGTTTGCTCGGGGGCGATATCCTCATCGAAAGTCGCCCACTCCGGCTGCTCGACGGGGCGGTTGGCCAGGCGGTCGAAAACGGCGTCGCCCTTGAGCGCCAGGCTGGTCACGAACTGCTGTGCATGCATCGTCGTTTGCAACAGCTGGCTGATGGCGGTGATCGGGAAATTCATTGCGGCCGTGGGTAGCCGACGAGTTTCCTCAATGACATAGACGGCGGCCCCGGCGGCGACGCGGGCAATAAAAGGCGGTCGAAACATGGTCATAGGCTAGGCTCATCCGCCTCTCCGCGTCTTCAGGCCGTACAAGCCGAGTGCCAGTCGGCTTGGTCACAGGTCCTGCGTTGGGTGCATGGCTGGGTTCTGGGCGTACCCGGCGAGTTACCCATGTACTCGCGATATCAGTCGTTGCGGCCCCGACCGAGAATGGTTGCCGCTCCCGCGAGGATATCGAAGATGTCTCGGGAGGGTCGCACGCTCCCGGTGGTGGGTCTGCCCCGCGCACGTAAGCTGGGGGCCATGTCGTCGGCTATCCCCTTGAACGTCGGAATCGCGCGGTCGGCCGGGTCGGATGTGACCGGGGCCACCAAGCGGGTGCTGCTTGCCGAGCCGCGGGGCTACTGCGCCGGTGTCGATCGGGCGGTGGAGACCGTGGAGCGGACGCTGGACAAGCACGGTGCGCCGGTCTATGTCCGCAAGGAGATCGTGCACAACCGGCATGTGGTGGAGACCCTGCGCGAGCGTGGCGTGGTGTTCGTCGACGATACCGACGAGGTTCCGGAGGGTGCCGTCGTGGTCTTCTCCGCCCACGGGGTGTCTCCGGCGGTGCACGAGGCGGCCGCGGCCCGCAACCTGCACGCCATCGACGCCACCTGTCCGCTGGTGACCAAGGTGCACCAGGAGGCCAAGCGGTTCGCCCGCGACGATTACGACATCCTGCTCATCGGCCACGAGGGCCACGAGGAGGTGGAGGGCACCGCCGGCGAGGCGCCCGAGCACGTACAGCTGGTCGACGGTCCGGACGCGGTGGACGGTGTGTCCGTGCGCGACGAGAACAAGGTCATCTGGCTGTCGCAGACCACCCTGTCGGTCGACGAGACCATGGAGACCGTGCAGCGGCTGCGCCAGAAGTTCCCGAACCTGCAGGATCCGCCGAGCGACGACATCTGCTACGCCACCCAGAACCGCCAGACCGCGGTCAAGGCGATGGCCCCCGAATGCGATCTGGTGATCGTGGTCGGCTCCCGCAACTCCTCGAACTCCAAGCGCCTGGTCGAGGTCGCCCTCGGTGCCGGGGCCCGCGCCTCCTACCTGGTCGACTTCGCCCGCGAGGTGGATCCCGCCTGGTTCTCCGGCGTCCGGACCATCGGCGTCACCTCCGGCGCCTCGGTCCCCGAAATCCTCGTCCGCGGCGTCCTGGACCTCCTCGCCGACCACGGCTACGCCGACGTCCAGCCGGTCACCACAGCCAACGAAACCCTCGTCTTCGCCCTCCCCCGCGAACTCCGCCCCGCCCGCAGCTGACCCCCGCATACCCCGTCTTCGCACGCCTGGGGGCGTGCGAAGACGGGGATGTGTGCGTCGGCGGCTCGGAAGGGTGTGTGGCGTCGGCGACTCGGAAGGTTGTGTGGCGTCGGCGGCCCGGAAGGTTGTGTGGCCTCGGCGGCCCGGAAGGTTGTGTGCCCTCGGCGGCGCGAAAGGCTGTCTGCCTCGGCGGCCCGAAGGAATGTGCGGGCCTGACGACGTGAAGCGACGCGGGCCCGACGACGTGAAGCGACGCGCGGGCGCTGTAGCGCGAGTGTGGTAGCGCACGGGCAAAGCGTAAGTCCGGTAGTGCTGGCTGCCGCAGGGGTCGTTCGGGATGTGGTGCTGGGCGACTTCGTTGTGGGCGGGGTGAATTCGTGGGGCGTAACGGGGTTCGGGGGTGGGGCGATGGTCGGGTGTGGGACAAGGCAGGGCGTCGGTGGGGTGAGCCGGCGTCGAGATGCGCCGTCGCGTGGGGTGGGTGAGCGTGGCGGTGAGTCCGGGTGTGGGAGTGAGGGGTTCACCCGGCGCGGCGTACCGCCCGGCGGGCAGTGCCGGTGCGGTGCGTCAGCGCTCGATACGGCCCGCGTCGCGTTCGCGGTAGCGGACGTTCGGGCGCGGATGCGGGGGGACGTCGCCGCTGTATTGGGTCCGGCTGCGGCGCGGGGGCGGATCGCCCGCCGCGGCGCGTTCGGAGGCGCGGGGATATGCGGGGGAGACTCGCGGCGAGCGTTCGGCGGCCCGTCCGGTGGTGCGCCGCGTGGTCCGCGGCGTCGCGTCCGGGTCGGACTTGGATGATCCGGAAGCCTCGGAGCGGGGACGGCGACGCGGGGTATCGCCGGTGGCCGAGGAGCGGCTGCGGCGGGCACGGTTGGCCGCGGACGGCCGCGGCCCCCACGAATCACCCTTGCGGAAGCGTGCACCGGCCGGGCCCGAACCGGGCTCGCGGCGGTGCAGCACCACCCGGATGCCGCCGATGATCAGCACCAGCACGGTCGCGACGGCCATCGTCGGAAAGCGGTTCACCAGCGGGATGGCCAGATTCAGCAGGATGTCCTTCACCGAGGTCGAACTGCGGCCGATCAGTTGTTGATAGGCCAGGGGAACCGAGACGAACAGCAATAACGGCGGCGTCACCATGGCGGTGAACAGGCCGCGATAGCGCACCACGAGCGCCGCCAGCACACATCCCAGGATGTAGCACGCGGCGAACACATGGGTCAGCTCCTTGCCGCTGTTGCCGGCATCGATGAAGAACCCGATGAACGTGCACGCCACCGCGATCAGTACCGCCGCACCGGCCGGGACGCCGGGCACCGTCGGCATGATCGATCGGTGCGATGCGGGCACCTCGGATCGGTCGCGTTGGGTAGCTGCCACGTAAAGCACACTATCGGTCTCGGCCGAACCGTGTGTCGAGGCCGTGCGGAAGGGCAGGTCAGTCGCTGGTGTCGGTATCGGCGACGGCACGCGGCCACGCCTCCACGGGGCGGATCGTCGGCACCTCCCGATCCCCGATCTCGAGATCGTGCAGTCGGCGTGCGGTCACCATCACACGCGACTCCACCGCGGCCACGGTGTGGTTGAAGGCTTCGACGGCTTTGCCCAGCTGAGAGCCCAGCCGATCCAGATGGCGCCCGGTCGTACTCAGCCGCGCATACAACTCCCGACCCAATTGCTGAATCGTTGCCACATCGCGGGACAAGGCCTCCTGCCGCCAGCCGTAGGCGACCGTGCGCAGCAATGCGATCAGCGTCGTCGGCGTTGCGAGGATCACGTTGCGGCCGAATCCGTACTCCAGCAAACCGGTGTCCGCGGTCAGGGCGGCATCGAGGAACGGATCACCGGGGACGAACAGCACCACGAATTCCGGCGTCGGATCGAATGCCGTCCAGTACGCCTTGTCGGCCAGCTGGTCGATATGCGCGCGCAGATGTTTGGCGTGCCGGGTGAGGTGCTCGGAACGCAGCCGCGGATCGCTCTCGGCACTCGCGTCCAGGTAGGCAGTCAGCGGCACCTTCGCATCGACGACGATCTGCCGCCCACCGGCCAGCCGCACCACCAGATCCGGCCGGACCCCGCCGTCGCTTCCGGATCGGCTGACCTGGGTCGCGAAATCGCAGTGCCGCGACATACCGGCCAACTCCACCACGCGTTCCAACTGAATCTCGCCCCACCGGCCGCGCACCTGCGGGGCCCGCAGCGCCGAGACCAGCTGGCCGGTCTGGGTGGACAGCTGATGCGACACCCGCTGCATGCCCGCGACCTGTTCGCGCAATCCCGAATAGGCGTTGATCCGGCTGTGCTCGACCTGCTGGATGTGCTGATTCAGCGCACCCACCGCCTCCCGCAGCGGTTCCACCAGCGACCCGATCGCGTGCGAATTGCGCCGCGCCGCATCCTCGCTCGCCGCACTCAGCGACTGCCGCAGTAATCGTTCGTTATCCCGCAGCGCCGCCAGCCGCGCCTCCGCACTCGCCGCCCGCTGTCCCGCCCGCGCGGCATGGCCCAGCCACCCCAGCCCCACCCCGGCACAAAACACCAACAGCAGCGCAAACAGCATCGGTGCGGTCATGAAAGCAGATAGTGCCCCATCCCACCGACAAGTACCGGGAGGTCGCAATCACATAGCACGTGTTCGTCGCATCTGTCGGCGCCAACCGTCCCTGCGTACCTGTGGGCGCGAATCGTCCCGCGTACCTGTCGGCGCCAACCCCTCGCAAACCTGTCGGCGCATTTGCGACAGGTTCGGCCTGCCGGTTTCGGTTCTGTCGGTGCGATGGCCTACGGTTTCGCGGCATGCGGATGCTGCATACGTCGGACTGGCATATCGGGCGCACGTTCCACGGTGTCGATCTGCTTGCCGACCAGGCACGTTCGCTGGAATCCATTGCCGAGATCGTGGCCGCCGAGCGGGTCGACGCGGTGTTGCTGCCGGGAGACGTGTACGACCGCTCGATACCGAGTGCGGATGCGATCACGGTGTGCAACAGCGGGTTCGAGGCCATCCGCGCGGCCGGAGCCGTGATCGTCGCCACCTCCGGCAACCACGACTCGCCGACCCGACTCGGCGCGCTGGGGAGTTTCGCGGCCGCCGGTGGCCTCCATCTGCGCACAACGGTGGCCGAGGTGGATCGCCCGGTCCTGTTGTCCGACGAGCACGGCGAGATCGCCTGCTACGGCATCCCGTACCTGGAGCCCGAGATCACACGCGCCGAACTGGATGTACCGCAGGCCCGCTCGCATGCGGACATTCTCGACGCGGCCATGAGCCGCATCCGCACCGACCTCGAACGCCGCGGCGCCTCCCGGTCGGTGGTGCTGGCCCATGCCTTCGTGGTGGGCGGCGAGGCGACCGGCTCGGAGCGGTCGATTTCGGTGGGCGGGGTGGAGACGGTTCCGCTGCGCGCCTTCGACGGCATCGACTACGTGGCGCTCGGACATCTGCATTCACCCCAGACCCTGTCCGATTCGGTGCGCTATTCCGGCTCACCGCTACCGTATTCGTTCGCCGAACGCTCCCATCGCAAGGCGGTGTGGCTGCTCGATTTCGACGCCGACGGACTGGTCTCCGTCGAGCGCCGCGACCTGCCGCAGGTCCGTGGCCTGAGCCAGCTCACCGGAACGCTGGACCAGTTGCTGAGCGACCCGGCCCACGCCGACGCCGAGGGCCATTACGTGGCGGCCACGCTGACCGACCATGCCCGCCCCGTCGATGCCCTGCGCCGGCTGCGGGAGCGGTTCCCGCATGCCGTCCACGTGGAATGGGTTCGGCCGGAAGGCAATCCGGAGCTGCGCTACCGTGAGCGGGTGCACGGCCGCCGCGACACCGAAGTAGCGCACAGCTTCCTCAGCGACGTGCGTGGCGAACCCTCGCCGACAGAGATGCAGTGGGTCGAGCGCGCGCTGGCGGCGGCGGCCACCTCGGCTGCGGAGATACCCGCCACGACGCAGGTCGCCGAAGAGCTCACGGCATGAGGCTGCATCGGCTGGAGATGACCGCCTTCGGCCCGTTCGCCGAGACAGCGACCGTCGATTTCGACGAGCTGGGCGCCGATGGCCTGTTCCTGCTGCACGGCCAGACCGGCGCCGGGAAGACCACGGTGCTGGATGCGATCGCGTTCGCGCTGTACGGCCGGGTGCCCGGTGCGCGCGGCGAGAGCAAGCGGCTGCATTCCGATCACGCCGACCCGCAGACGCCGCCGCGGGTGGTATTGGAGGCGACGCTCGGCGGACGGCGACTGCGCTTGACCCGCTCGCCGGAGTTTCAGCGCCCGAAGAAGCGCGGCACCGGGTTCCGCATGGAGCAGGCCGCCGCCACCCTGGAATGGCTCGACGGGCGCGGCCGGAATCTGTCGCGCATCCCCGATATCGGCGACGAGGTGAACCGGCTGCTCGGGATGAGCGCCGATCAGTTCTTCCAGGTGGTGCTGCTGCCGCAGGGCGACTTCGCGCGATTCCTCCGCTCGGACAACGAGGATCGCGAAAAACTACTCGAAAAGCTTTTCGACACAGAGCGGTTCGGCACCGCCGAACAGTGGCTGGCCCAGCAGCGCCGCGACAGCGCCGCCGAGCTGGAGGTGCAGCGGCAGAGCATCGACCGGCTCGTCGCCCAGGTGGGCGTGGCCGCGGGCGTGGGCGCCACCGAAACCGTCGGCCCCCTGGAAGCGGTCGACTGGTCACAGCAGCTGCTCGCCACCGCCCGCACCCGCGCGACCGAGGCGGCGGCCGAACTGCAGCTGCGCCAACAGGATTCGACCCGCGCCCACGCCGCCGCCGAGGAACAGCGCCGACTGCACGACCTGCACCGCCGCTTGGCGGCGGCCCGCAGCCAACTCGCCGAATACGCCGCCACCGCAGACCGCCGCACCACCCTGCAATCCGAACTGGACCAGGCCCGCCGCGCCGAACCCGTGGCCGCGGCCCTGACCGAGGCCCGCGCCGCCGCGGTCACCCTCCGCCGCCGCACCGACCACACCCGCAGCCTCGCCGAACGGCTCGCCACCCGCCTGCTCGAGCCCGCCAGCACCGAGCTACCTGGAACTAGCTGGGCCGCAACCGATCTGGCCAATTCAGAGCTGGCCGACACCGACTGGTTCACAGACCTGCTGGCCATCCCGCGCACCGGATCCGGGGACCATCCCGATGCCGACGAGACGCAGCCCAGCGGACCGAAAACACCCGATGACGAGCCGCTGCACGGCACAACCGACTCGGCGGAAACCCGCACCGACGCAGCGGTAGACGAGCCCCTCGAACTCGAACTCTTCTCGATCGGTGCGTCGACCATTGCCGATCCGGGTTCGCGGCGGGCGGAGGATCGCCCAGTGCGGACCGGGGGCCCGGACTTCGGCAGCGGCCGCTCGCTCGATGTTGCAACGGCGAGTAGTAGTACCGAGTCCGGGCCGACGGAGGCGCTCGGAATCGAGGCGGCGGTGCAGCGGTGGACTGCGCAGATCGGGGCGTTGGATGAGGTGCGGGCAGATGCGGAGTCGGCGCGGCGGCTGACGGCCGATCTGGCCGGGATGCGGCGGGAGCAGGCCGAGTTGTCCGGGCGAGTGGAGAAGCTGTCCGCGCAGCGGGCGCGATTGCCGGAGTCGATCAGGGCGGCCGAGGTGCGGCTGCGCGAGGCGGCGAATGCGGTGGCCGAGTTGCCCGGATTGGCGGCCGAATGCGAGAGGTTGCGGGCGGCGGCGACCGCCGCGGTGGAATTGGTCCGGCACCGCACGGAATTGGCGCAGGCGACCACCGCCTACGAGACGGCCCGCGCTGCCCACACCGATGCCCGCGAACGCACGCTGGATGTGCGGGAGCGCCGATTGTCCGGTATGGCAGCGGAATTGGCGGGCGCGCTGGCCGAGGGACAGCCGTGCACCGTATGCGGCGCGACCGAGCATCCGGCTCCGGCTCGCCCGGTCGACGCCGCGGCCACCAAGGAGGACGAGGAGAAGGCGGTGGCGGCCGAACGCCTCGCCGAGGCCGCCCGCGATCGGGCGCTGACCCGCGTCAACGAACTGCAGCGCCGCATCGAGGTGCTCGTCGAACGCGGCGGCGACGGTGACAAGGCCGCACTGGCCGCCGCCCTGAACGCCGCCACCGCACGCTACGAAGCCGCCGACGCCGCCGCGACCCGCCACGACGACCTCACCGTCGAACTCGCCCGCCTGCGCACCGAGGAGACCGCCCTGCAGGAGGAACTGCGGGATCTGGACAGCCGGTGCAGCGCGGTCGCCGAACGCATCGTCGCCGCCGACCGCCGCCTGGCCGAACTCACCGAGCGGTTGCGGGCCGCCGCCGGTGCCGACGGTACGGTCGAACGCCGCCGTGCCCGGCTGGAGGCGCTGGTCGCCGACGCCACCGCAGTGCGCGACGCCCGAGCCGAAACCGCCTCGGCCCGGGCGCAAGTCACCGCCGCGGCCCGCCGCGTCGAACAGTCGGCGCTGTCGGCGGGCCTCGTCTCGGGCACGGATGTGGTCGTCGCCGAGGACGCCCGAGAACCCGACTACGCCGTGCTGGCGGCCTACGCGAAGGTGGTGGACGCCGCCGCCCGGACGCCACAGCAGCAGGCGGGGATCGAAGCCGAACTGGTATCCGCCGATCGGGCGCGCGCCCATGCCGAGGCCGTCCTCGCCGAACCGGAGATCCAGGCCGCGGCCGACGCCGAGCCCGGTAACCTCACCGAACTGGAAACCCTTGTCGCACAGGCGCGCTCTCGCCTGGACGCGGCCGTCGCCGGACATGCCGAGGCGATCCGCCGGGTGGGTCAGCTCGAGGAATTGACCGGCCAGCTGTGGGCCGCGGTCGACCGCATCGCTCCGATGCAGCGCGCCCACGAGGAACTGTCCGAACTGGCCGATGTGGTGGCGGGCCGCGGCGCGAACAACCGCAAGATGTCGCTACGCTCCTATGTGCTGGCGGCCCGGCTGGAGGAGGTCGCGGTCGCCGGTTCGGCGCGGCTGCGCCGAATGTCGGGTGGCCGTTACGAATTCGTGCACAGCGATGCGGCGGGCCCGCGCGGCCGCCGCGGTGGTCTCGGGCTGGACATCCGCGACGACTACACCGGCGCGGTTCGCCCGTCGAAAACCCTCTCCGGCGGTGAAACCTTCATGGCCTCACTGGCTTTGGCGCTCGGCCTGGCCGATGTGGTCTCCGCCGAATCCGGTGGCCGGGTGCTCGACACCCTGTTCATCGATGAGGGATTCGGCAGCCTGGACGCCGATACCCTGGACGCGGTCATGAGCGTGCTGGACGAATTGCGTTCCGGCGGCCGGGTGGTCGGCGTCGTCTCCCACGTCGACGAAATGCGCCAGCGCATCCCGAGCCGCCTGCACGTCATCCGCGAACCCACCGGCTCCCGCCTGCAAACCATCGTCGCCTGAGCGGGCCGAACCGGGCTCAGCCCACGACGATGAACCCCTGATACGAGCCACCGACACAGATGCCCCCATCGACGACCCCGCCGCCCTGAACACACAGCTCCACGGAAACCGTACTCTCCCAGGGAATATCGTCCGGATACTCGTCGGCCGCCGCCACGCCGATTCCGAGTCCTGCCACCGCTGCCACACCGGACAGCACGAGCATCAGCCTGGCGGTCCTGCGCATCATCGGCTCCTGGTTCCGTGCGTCGTCACTTACCGAATACGTCCGCGGCACAGCCTAATTGGCCGAGGCCCCGTGCGCGTGCCACCAAAACTATGGTGAGGCGGCGCGTAGTCATCGGTCGCGGTCAGGTCGGCGGCGAGGGCGGCATTTGAGAGCTGTGCCCTGAGGATCGGCGGCGGGACCCGACCCCGTTGTGTCCCTTCGCGTCGAGGCCATCGAAGATCAGGCGGTTGCCGCGGGCCGTGTCCACATATTCGCGGACTCGGTGGATGCGGCCGTCCCGGAGTTCGATGACGAAACAGTAGTCGTTGTCGTAGTGATTGCCGTTGGAGAGCGTGGCGGCCACGGTCGCCTCCACGGTCGCCCACTCGGCGTCGGCCCGGAGACTGTGGACGGTGACGGCGACGTCACGCACGAACAAACGGGGGAAGTCCTCGGCGAAGAAGCGCACGATCGCCTCGCGTCCGACCATGTGGTTGGTCCTCTCGAGCGCGACGGCGGTGGCGTTCCCGGGAGGCGACAGCCATTCGGCGTCCTCGGCGAGGACCGCTGAGATCTTGTCAGGGTCGTTGCTTACGAACGCCTGGAAGGCGTTCTCGACGATACTGCGGCTCATGAAACCACTGTCGCCGCCCGTGCACGCCGGTGTCTTGGACAAATATTCCGATCGATCCGTTCATGCCTCGACCTTGCTGTGCGCCCCTTAGTGGGCGAGCAGCCAGCTCTCGATCTCCAGCCCCAGCGGAGGCCGCCGAGGGTGCCAGCCGATGCCTACCGTCATGGTTGAGAGCGTGTCGCCAGAGCCTTGCGGATCAGCGCTCGTGCTGCTTCTCCGGGAACGGACTGTTTCGCCAGCACATCGAACGCCCGGCCGTACAGAGCTATCTCTCGAGGCTGGGTAATCGTCAGCTTGGCCGTGCTGCCCTCTTCTGCGACCAGCCGATTGTCGTACATGACGAAATTGTTGAACAACACACGAGCGTCAGCGGTCATCGGAATAATCCCGAATGCAACTCGGGGCAGGCTCCCAGCCGACAGCAGTCGATCGAGTTGTCCGATCATGACCTGGTCATCTCCCACGGTGGTATAAAGCGCTTGTTCTCCGATCAGGAAGTGGAAACGGTGATCCCTCCGATACAAGACTTGTTGCCGCTCCATCCGTACGGCTACGGCTTGTTCTACGTCGTCGGGTACCTTGTAGAACTCGGCCACCCATCTGATCATTGCTTCGGCGTATTCCGGAGTCTGAAGTAGTCCGGTCACGATGGCCGGCTGATAGTTGCGAATCAGCTTGGCCTCAGCCTCTAGTCTCAGCGTCTTTTGCTGTCCCGACTTGATGCCCGCCCCGAGGTGCCTACGCCATTCGACATACGCGGAGTCGATGTTATGGACAGTAGCCAGGAGGTCTTCTAGCTGATCTTCCGCGCGGCAATGCTTGCAGTACGCACGAACATCCGCGTCCGATGCCCGGAGTTTCCCGTATTCGATCTTGGAAACCTTGGACTCGTGCCAGCCTTCGCGGCGGGAGAGCTCTCGGCCCGTGATCCCGACGCGTCGGCGGATCTCGCGCAAGCGCTTGCCGAGAGCTTCCCGCGCCTCCTGAATCGAGCTGCTCACGAGCGGGATATTACCTGTGCGTACTCAGCGTATGGTGTTGCCAACCGCCAAAGTCTTTCTCTGACTTCTCGACAATAGGAGACGATATGGGAGTCGGCGGTCACTCCTACACCGCCGACCGCCCTACCCTGTTCGTCAGAGAGCGGATACGCAACTCGTTCGTTGTCGAGCAACCACCAATCGTCCGTAGGAATCTCCCCGGCATCGCGCCGGGGAAGATATCGGATATCTTCGCCCGCCTCAACGTTCAGCGCCGCAAGAGAGAACAGCCAACGCTGATAGTCAGTGTGAGGCACACTGACCACCCGCACGCGGCTCACAACGACGCCGCGTGCCACGAGTTCCTGTACGAAGTCGTACCAGTCTTGAAACCATGCCCGAAGGTCGAACGGCTCCTTGTTCAAGAACCGCTGTAGTGGCTCATTTTCGGAAGGCACACCGTAGGAGTCCCGAGTTTCCAGACGGAACGCCTCATCTCGACAATGTCGCAAGACCTCGCGAGTCTGCCGGAACTCCACCGAAGTACGTCCTCTCCGCTTTCGGCACCAGGATGGCCTCCTCGTAGTCTTCCATCTTTAGTTGCGCCAGGGTCTCAGGGGCGGTGACGGCACGACCGGACAGGGTGAAGGTGCCCCGGCCCGTGTCTGTCATTGGTGACCCGATGAACGTTCGAGACTCCACGAAGCCCAGCAAGAGATGCGGAATTTCGATCGTGCCGACATAGCCCGTCTGCCAGCCGATGATCAGATAACTCCCGTCGTCGGTGGCGTAGAGCGCTGGACAGTCATCTTTACCGGACCCACCTTTGCCGAGAAAACGCAAGCACATGGCTCTGCCTCCTGTACGCGCGTGTGCAACTGTTTGCCGCACTTCAACAATGGTGGCCCACCGCGTGACAGGCCACACCAGAACCGACCAATGTTGGCAAGTTCTTCCAAACTCCTCGACCGGCTCGTTCGTCGCTTCTTAGCGTTGGATGTGGCGCTCGGGGCTGGTTGAAGCTCCCGTAGGGACCGGGTTGCAGACGGCCCCTACGGTTCCGACCTGATCGGCTCCCGGCCCCGGGCCGCCTCACCAACGACCGAGTAGGGGCCGAACATGAATTGGTGTACAAGGCTTTTCGAGTTTCCCGGGGGCGTGTTGGAAATTTGGGACTACGGGGATCACTCCGACCCGGAGAGCGGTCCGGGCGTGTACCTGGAGCTTTTCAGGCGCGTCGGCAGTGCCTCCCCGATGCCTGATGCCCGTGACGACGAGACCGGTGCGGAGGCGTCGTGAACTTGCTCGGGTGGCCTGTCGGCCTGTTCATCGTGATCGGTATCCCGCTGGGAGCGTTAGTCGTGGCGACGTTCTGGCCTCAGCGCATCCCCAAGACAGGTCTATGCAAGCCATTCGGGAACGGATCGACCGGGAGGATGCCGAGGGTGACTGAGGGGATCCTGCGATCAGTACCGGGCAGAAGCCCGATCGTTCTCGTGTGCGAGCAGCCAGCTCTTGACCTCCAGCCCCCAGCGGAAGCCACCCAACGTCCCGTCGGTGCGCAGCACGCGGTGGCAGGGAACGAACAGGGCGGCGGCATTGCGGGCGCAGGCATTGGCGGCGGCGCGGATGGCTTCGGGGCGGCCGGACAGTTCGGCGTAGGCGGTGTAGGTGACGGGTTGTCCGGCCGGGATCTTGCGCAGGACCTCCCAGGCGTGGACGAGGAAGGGGCCCGATATCTGGCGGACGGCGATGTGGTCGATGGCGAGAAGATCACCGGCGTGGTAGGCCTCGATCGCCCGGGTGACCGGCCCGAGGGAAGCTCGCTCGCGCAGCTCGGTCGGGCGCAGACTCGGGTGGACCAAAAGGCGCAGACCCTCGGCGTCGGTGGTCCAGCCGGAGGCGAGGACCGCGCCGTCGGCGTCGACGAGTGCGGTGAACGGGCCGATCGGGGTGGCCACGGTGGCGTGGTCGGCGATGCTCATTGGGGCAGACCTACTTTCGCGTTCGACTTCGCCGAGCCATTGACCGAGCCGTTCACCGAGGCCCGTTCGGAGAGGGCCCGCTTCCACATATGCATCGACAGATAGGACCGCCACGGTGCCCACCGCGCGGTCTCGGCCAGATCGATGCCGAACAGGGCCGCGCCCTGTCGTACCACCAGATCGGTGTGCAGCAGGATGTCCGGGTCGGCGAGCAGCCGCATGGTCACGTAGTCGGCGGTCCACGGCCCGACGCCGTCTAGGGCCAGCAGATCGCGCCGCACATCGGCGGCGGTGCGCCCGGCGTGCAGCGACAATTCCCCGGAGGCCAGCGCCCGCGCGGCCGACAGGATCGAGGTGGTGCGCCGCGCCGGGCCGGTCAACACCTCGGCGCCGCGCTCGGCGATGACCTCCGCGGTCGGAAACAGCCGGGGCACCGGACCGTTGACGGTATCACCGAGCGCCTCGACCAACCGTGCGGTGTGGGTGGCCGCCGCCGAGACCGAGATCTGCTGTCCGATCATGGTGCGCAACAACAACTCCGGGCCGTCCAGGCAGCCGGGCACGCGGATGCCGGGGCTGAATGTCGGCTCGGCACTGCGGAAACCGGCCGCCAGCGATTCGTCGATGCCGACCGGATCGGCGTCCAGATCGAGTAGATGCCGCAGACGCGCCACCGTGGGCGCCAGATCGCGCATGTCGTGCAGCGCCAAACTTGCTCGCACATGGCCGATCTGGATGCTCAGGCGCACTGTCGCGTGTCCGTGCGGGGTGCGCAGGCTGCGGGTGTAGGTGCCGTCCTCCCACTGCTCGATGCCGGGCACGGCGTGCGACGACAGGAACCACTCCAGCCAGGACCTGTCCAGCGGTTCGCGGTAGGGCAGCCGCAGGGTGAGCATGCCGTTGGTGGCGGGCAGCGTGTCCCCGCGCAGGCGGCGGGCCTCCTCGCGCAGGACCGTCGGACTCACCGCGAACACCTCGCGCACGGTGTCGTTGAACTGTCGAATGCTGGCGAACCCGGCGGCGAACGCGATATCGGACATCGGCATCCGGGTGGTCTGGATGAGCAGCCGGGCGGTGTGTGCGCGATGGGCCCGGGCCAATGCGAGCGGGCCTGCGCCGAGTTCGGCGGTCAGCACCCGGGTCAGCTGGCGCTGCGAATATCCCAGGGAACCGGCGAGCGCCGGAACCCCGCCGCGCTCGATCACCCCGTCCGCGATCAGCCGCATCGCGCGTGCCGCCAGATCCGCCCGGGTGTTCCACAGCGGCGAGCCGGGCGCCGCATCGGGCAGACAGCGCCGGCAGGCGCGGAATCCGCTCTGCTGCGCGGCCGCGGCGGTCGGCAGGAACGTCACATTGGAGCGCTTCGGAGTGATAGCCGGACAGGATGGGCGGCAATAGATTCCGGTGGTGCGCACCGCGGTGACGAACTGCCCGTCGAAGCGGGAGTCGCGGGTCGCCACGGCACGGTAACAACGCTCGAAATCCAGACCGTTCGCACTCACGCAGTCCACCATGTCAGCCCGAGCGCTTCCGCGCTAGCGGAAATCAGACAGCTACCCCGCAGCATGAACGTTCGTTTGTGATGCATGAGGGCTATCGCCTGAATTGCTGTTGATGTGCTGCTTTGCGGAGCGCGAGGGTCTCGCATGGTCAGCAGCACCGGTTGGCGGGGTTGCGGTCGGCCGCCGCGTGCCGCTCCCGCCAGTACTCCCGCTCGGTCGGGATCGGCCGCTCCGGATGGTTGCGGCGCAGATGCTCGACATAGCGAGCGTAATCCTGGCCCCCCAGAATCGAATTCATATACCAGACCACCCCGCGCAGGGCGCGCAGAGCCGCCCGCAGGGGACGGCTCTGCGTAACAGCTGCGGAACTCACTCTCTGGCCATCGCGTGGGCGGCGCCGGGAATCCTGACCTTGCCCGCCTTCACCAGCTCGTCCCATTCCCGTTGCACCTCCTTTTCGGCCTTGGTGGCGAAGAAGCTCCTGGGACCGAAGATCTTCGAGGGCACCTCCGGTGATTCGGTGGTGGCACTACCGCCCTTGCGGATCGCCTGAATACACACGATCAGCCCGACCAGCGCCACGATCAGCACCAGCAGCGCGAAGATGATCGACAGCGTGCCCTGGATGAAGGTGTTGCGGACGACCTTGTCCATATCTTCCATGGTCCTCGCCGGTGCCAGTATCCGTCCGGCATCGCGGGCGTCACTGTAGAGGCTGTGCTGGGTCCAGTAGCCGATCTTGCTGTCGCCGGAGAAGATCTTCTGCCAGGACGCGGTCATCGTCACTATCAGATCCCAGACCAGCGGCACCGCGGGTATCCACGCCCATTTGACCAGGCCCTTCTTGACCACGATCACCAGCACCACGGTCAGCGCCACCGCGGCCAGCAGCTGGTTGGCGATCCCGAACAGCGGATACAGCGTGTAGATGCCGCCCAGCGGATCGGTCACACCCATCAGCAGCACCGAGCCCCACGCGGCCACCACCACGAACGAGCACAGCCAGGCGCCCGGCCGCCACGACGGATCCTTGAACTTGCGGGCGGGTCCGCCCAGATTGCCGAGGGTGTCCGACAGCATGAACCGCGCCACGCGGGTGCCCGCGTCGATCGTGGTGAGGATGAACAGCGCTTCGAACATGATCGCGAAGTGGTACCAGAACGATTTGAGTGCGGCGCCGCCGATGAACTGATGCATCACCTCGGCCATGCCGACCGCGAGGGTCGGCGCGCCACCGGTTCTCGACACGATGCTGGTCTCACCCACATCCCTGGCGGCCTGATCCAGGTCGGCCCCGGTGATCGGCGGGCCGCTCAGACCGAGGCTGTTGGTGTAGGCGGCGGCCCCCTCCGCGGTGCCTTTGGTGACGCCCGCACCCGCATTCATCGCGAAGTACAGATGCTGGTCGAGGATGCTCGCCGCGATGATCGCCATGACCGCCACGAACGACTCCATCAGCATGCCCCCGTAGCCGATCATCCGCGCCTGCGCCTGCTTCTCCAGCAGCTTCGGCGTGGTGCCCGAGGAGACCAGCGAGTGGAAGCCCGACAGCGCACCGCAGGCGATGGTGATGAACAGGAACGGGAACAGGCTGCCCGCGAACGACGGACCGCTGCTGTTACCGGCGAACTGCGAGATCGCCGGTGCCTTCAGCACCGGCATGGTGACCATGACACCGATGGCCAGCAGCACGATGGTGCCGATCTTCATGAACGTCGACAGATAGTCGCGCGGCGCCAGCAGCAGCCACACCGGCAGCACCGAGGCGATGAAGCCGTAGACGATCAGCATCCAGGCGATGGTGGTGCCCGACAGCGTGAACATGTCGTGGCCCCAACCGGATTCGGCGACCCAGCGGCCGGAGACGATGGCCAGCAGCAACAGCGCGAAACCGATCAGCGAGACCTCACCGACCTTGCCCGGCCGCACGTAGCGCAGATACAGGCCCATCAGGACCGCGATCGGGATGGTCAGCGAGATCGAGAACACACCCCACGGGCTGCCGCCGTGCAGCTGTCCGTCGGCGCCTCTGGTCGCGGCCAGCGCGTTGACCACCACGATGCCCAGCACCGCCAGCAGGATCACCATGATCACCAGCACGGCCAGCAGCGCCGCGACACCACCGACGACGCCCAGTTCCTCGCGCGCCATCTGCCCGAGGCTGCGCCCGCGTCGTTTCGTCGACGCCCACAGCACCAGATAGTCCTGCACCGCACCGGCGAGCACCACGCCGATCACGATCCAGATGGTGCCGGGCAGATACCCCATTTGCGCGGCCAGCACGGGACCGACCAGCGGACCGGCACCGGCGATGGCGGCGAAGTGGTGGCCGAACAGGACCCGCCGGTCCATCGGCATGTAGTCCTTGCCGTTCTCCAGTTCCTCGGCGGGCGTGGCGACGTCGTCGCGCGGCTTGGTGATCTTGTATTCGATCAGCCGGGCGTAGAACTGGAAGGCGATCACGTAGGTGCACACCGCCGCGACCACGATCCACACCGCATTGACGCTTTCGCCGCGCGCAATGGCCAGGATCGCCCAGGCGATGGCACCGAGCACCGCGATGACGAGGAAGATCCCCTTCTTCGCGGGGCTCGGGCGAGAACGGTCCACGACTCCCACGGGAGGTAGGTCGGGGTCTGTTCGGAGGTATTCGATGGTCGCCATGCGAGCTACTCTCCCGTGTGTCTAGCTGGGTCTTGCGGAAACGGACACAACGTAGCTGAACCGGGGCGCGGATGTGCCCGACTTGACCAAGTCTGAACATTCCCCACCCGGTTGGGGGTGTCCGACCGCATGGTCGCATGTCGATCCCACATAGTGCACATCGCATTCTCACCAATTGGGATCTGGGCGGAGCGGACATTCGTCCGTTGCCCGCGTGTTGCCCTCGCCGATCCTCCCTCGTGCGTATGCTGCGGTGCTGGTCCGCGGTAATGCTGCCGCGCCTCCACAGCTTCTGCCGTTGTCCTGGTTGCCGTGCGGAGGGAGGGTTGTTGTGTCACCGCTTCCCCGTCGCGCCGTGCTCGCTTCGATGCTGGCCGCTCCATTGCTGGGCGGCTGCGGGGACGCCCACGACGACGCGGTGACGTTCTTCTTCCAGGCGCGACCGGAGGAGGCACGCGCCCGGCTGCGCATCATCGACGAATTCCACCGGCGCCGTCCGGACATCAGGATTCGGGGCATCCTGTCGGGGCCGGATCCGTTGCAGCAGATGCTGACCTACTGCGCGGGCGGCAAATGCCCGGACGTGCTGATGGCCTGGGAACTGCTGTATGCGGGATTGGCCGAACGCGGTGTGCTGCTGGATCTGCGCACGCTGCTGGACCGGGAGCCGAACCGGGCGGCGGCGCTGCGGGAGGACGGCTATCGCCCGCTGTACGACACCTTCACCTACGGCGGCGGACAGTACGCGCTGCCCGAGCAGTGGTCCGGCATCTTCCTCTACTACAACCGAAAGCTTCTCGACCGGACCGGGATTCACCCGCCCACCCGCTGGGATCGGCCGTGGTCCTACGCCGAATTCCTGGCGGCCGCGCAGGCGCTGACCCATCGCGACGGCGGCGGGCGGGTGCGGCAGTGGGGGTTCGTGGACGGCTGGGTGCCGGCGTATTCGGCAGCCTGTTTCGCGATGAACAACGGGGCGGCATGGTTCAGCCCGCCGATGGCGCCCACCCGCACCAATATCGGTGATCCACGGTTCGCGGCGGGCGTGCAGTTCTATGCCGATCTCGCCGTGCGGCACCGGGTGGCGCCGAATACCGCCGACCGCCAGGCGGTCTCGGCCTACGATCTGTTCGCGGGTGGGCGGGCGGCCATGCTGCTGGGCGGGCACTGGCTGTATTCGGAGTTCATCGGCCGTGACGAACTGGACTTCGATGTCACCGTGTTGCCGGTGGGCCCCCAGGGCGGTCCGGCGGCGGTCACCGATGTCGGCTGCACCGGGCTGGCGATCGCGGCCGCGAGTCCGCGACGCGAACAGGCCTGGGAATTCGTGAAATTCGCGACGGGGCCCGTCGGGCAGGCGATCATCGCCGAATCCGGGCTGTTCGTGCCGGTGCTCCGCTCCGCTATGCACTCGCCCGGATTTGCCGCCGCCCACCGGCACATTCGCAATCTGGAGGTGTTTACCGGCGGTCCGGACCACTCGCGACAGCTGGCGACCACTCCGGCGTGGGGCAAGGTGGATGCGCTGCTCATGCGCAGTATGAATCGGGTGCTGCGCGGGGCGGCGACGGCGGATTCGTTGGCGGACAAGGCCGCCGATATCGACGCGCTGCTGGGGGCGCCGGTATGAGCCTCGAATCCGTGCGGAACCGCGTCCCGGCGTTCGCGGGTGGGCGTGCCGACCGTATAACGGCGGCACCGCGGCCCGCGGACGATCGCACAATCCGGGCGGTGCCGAAGACGACGCGCGAGCGAAGGCGGTCGGAGCTCGCGCGGCGGCGGGCTCGCGCCGGGATGGGGTTCGTGGCACCCAATCTGGCGGCGGTGGCGGTGTTCATGCTGTTTCCGCTGGGGTTTTCGCTGTATCTGAGCTTCCACTCGTGGGATCTGTTCCGGCCGATGCGGTTTACCGGATGGGGGAACTACCGCCAGTTGCTCGGCGATCCGCTGTTCTATATCGCCCTGCGCAATACGGCGGTGTTCACCGTTCTCACCCTGGTGCCGACGGTCGCCATCAGCCTCGCGGTCGCCGCGGCCTTGAATCGGAAGCTGCGGGGAATCGGGCTGTTTCGGACGGTGGCCTTCCTGCCGCTCGTCGCCTCGACCGTGGCGATGGCCGTGGTGTGGCGGTTCCTGTTCACCACCGACGGGGGATTGGTGAATCTCGTCCTGGGGTGGGTCGGGCTGCGGCCGGTGCCGTGGCTCAGCGAGCCGCAGTGGGCGCTGATCTCGCTGAGCATCGTGACGGTGTGGAAGAGCGTGCCGTTCGCGACGGTCGTGCTGCTCGCCGCCATGCAGGGCATTCCACAGCACCTGTACGAGGCGGCGATGATCGACGGTGCGGGCCCCTGGCGGCGTTTCCGCTCGATCACCGTGCCGTTGATCCGCGGCGCCCTGTCGTTCGTCTTCGTCATCACCGTCATCAACACCGTGCAGGCCTTCGATCAGGCCTACGCGCTCACCGACGGCAACGGCGGCCCGGAGACGGGCACCTTCGTGCTGGGAATCATGCTGTTCCAGAACGCCTTCCGGTTCTACGAGGTCGGCTATGCCGCCGCGCTGGCCTGGGTGATGTTCGCGCTGCTGCTGGTTCTCACACTGGTGCAGCTGTGGCTGTCGCGGCGGGAGACACAGCCGTGGTGACCGTGCGGGCGCGGCGCGCGATCGTGCGCGGGGCGCTGATCTATGCCGCGCTGGTGGTGATCGCCTGGTGTGCCATCGGGCCGATCCTCTGGGCGCTGTCGGCCTCGCTGAAAGGCGATGGCGCGCTGAGCGACCCGAATCCGATCCCCTCCGACCCGCAGTGGTCGAATTACGGCCGGGTCTTCGGGCTGTTGCCGCTGGGGCGCATGCTGCTGAATACGGCGATCTATGCCGGATGCGTCACCGCCGGGCAGGTGTTCTTCTGCTCGCTGGCCGGATATGCCTTCGCGCGCTTGCGTTTTCCCGGGCGAGATCTGTTGTTCGTGGCGTACCTGGCGACGCTGATGGTGCCGCTGACGGTGACGGTCATTCCGCAATTCCTGCTCATGCGCGCCTTCGGCTGGGTCGATACGCCGTGGGCGATGATCGTGCCCGGCCTGTTCGGCTCGGCCTTCGGCACCTATCTGATGCGGCAGTTCTTCCGCACGCTGCCGGTGGAGCTGGAGGAGGCCGCCGTTCTCGACGGCTGCAGCACCTGGCAGGTGTACTGGCGCGTGCTGCTCCCGCACGCCCGTCCCGCGGTCATGGTGCTGGCCGTGCTCACCTGGATCACGGTGTGGAACGACTTCCTGTGGCCGCTGGTGATGATTCAACGCAACGAGATAGCCACGGCCACTTTGGGATTGGTGCGCCTGCAGGGGCAGTACCACACGCAGTGGCCGATCCTCATGGCCGCCGCGCTGATCGTGCTGGCTCCGCTGCTGATCGTGTACGCCTTCGCCCAGAAGGCATTCGTCCGCGGCATCGCCCAATCCGGGCTCGGCGGGCGTTGATTCGATCCGACTTCGCCACCTCCGGGAATGTCTTGTCGGTGGATGTCGCTATGTTCGACAGCGAAACGAGTTGAAAGGCACCACCGATGAGCATCACCCCGCAGACCGCCGACGATCCGGCCACCGCCCTCGCTCCGGTATGGCGGGATGTGCTCATCGCCTCCCACCGCGCCCTGGTCGACGTGGTCGCCGGAATCGGCCACGAGCAGTGGCGGCTGCCGACTCCGTGCTCGCAATGGACGGTTACGCAGGTGATTCAGCACGCCGCCGCCGATCA
Source organism: Nocardia transvalensis (assembly GCF_015477765.1). Classification (GTDB taxonomy): domain Bacteria; phylum Actinomycetota; class Actinomycetes; order Mycobacteriales; family Mycobacteriaceae; genus Nocardia; species Nocardia transvalensis_A. The sequence continues at coordinate 596,496 of NZ_JADLQQ010000006.1, forward strand.
GCGCGCCTATGCCAGGGCACTCGGCGTCGGATCCGGTCCCGAATACGACCCGTTCGCCCCCTCCGGCACCATCACCGGCCTGCCCGCCGCCTTGGTTGCCACGGCCGTCGACGAGGCGGCCGCGGCCTGGGCGACCGTCACCGACCCCACCGCACCCGTGCCCACCCCGCTGCCGCACGGCGCCCTGCCCGCCTCGGTCGCGGCGGTCCTGTGCGCCCTGGATGCGGCCGTCCACGCCTGGGACATCGCCGCCGCCACCGGCCAGCGTTCACCGCTGACCGACGACCTCGCCGCGGCCTTGCTCCTCGGCGCCGGCGGGCTGATCGAACCGTTGCGGCAGTACGGCGTCTACGACCCGGCCGTGGCGGGCGATCCCACCGACACCCCGGTCGACCAGCTCCTGCGCTACCTGGGCCGCGACCCCCGGGGCTGACGGGGCCGCGTAGACTCTTGCTCTCGTGAGTCTCACCCTCGGAATCGTCGGCCTACCGAATGTCGGCAAGTCGACGCTGTTCAATGCGCTGACCAAGAACGACGTGCTGGCGGCGAACTACCCGTTCGCCACCATCGAGCCGAACGTCGGCGTGGTGCCGCTGCCCGATCCGAGGCTGAACAGGCTGGCCGAGATCTTCGGCTCCGAGCGCGTCGTTCCGGCGACCGTGTCGTTCGTCGACATCGCCGGCATCGTGAAGGGCGCCTCCGAGGGGGCGGGGCTGGGTAACAAGTTCCTGGCCAACATCCGCGAGGCCGACGCCATCTGCCAGGTGGTGCGGGTCTTCGCCGATGACGATGTGGTGCACGTCGACGGCCGTGTCGACCCGCTCGCCGATATCGAGGTCATCGAGACCGAGCTGATCCTCGCCGACCTGCAGACCTTGGAGAAGGCCGTGCCGCGGCTCGAGAAGGAGGCCAAAGTCAAGAAGGAGCGCAAGCCCGCCTTCGAGGCCGCCAAGGCCGCCCAGGACATCCTCAACGGCGGCAAGACCCTGTTCGCCGTCCGCGACCAGCTCGACACCGACCTGCTGCGCGAACTGTCGCTGCTGACCATCAAGCCGTTCCTGTACGTATTCAACGCCGACGAGTCGGTGCTGACCGACGAGGCCCGCGTTGCGGAGCTGAAAGCCGCTGTTGCCCCTGCGGATTCGGTATTCCTGGACGCCAAGGTCGAGGCCGAATTGCTGGAGCTGGACGAGGAGTCCGCCCGCGAACTGCTCGAATCCATCGGCCAATCCGAGCCCGGCCTACACGCCCTGGCCCGCGCCGGCTTCCACACCCTGGGCCTGCAGACCTACCTCACCGCCGGCCCCAAAGAGGCCCGCGCCTGGACCATCCACCGCGGCGACACCGCCCCCAAGGCCGCCGGCGTCATCCACACCGACTTCGAACGAGGCTTCATCAAGGCCGAGGTCGTCGCCTACAACGACCTGATCGAAGCCGGCTCCATGTCCGCAGCCAAGGCAGCAGGCAAGGTCCGGATGGAGGGCAAGGATTACGTGATGGCAGACGGGGACGTCGTGGAGTTCCGTTTCAACGTGTAGCTGTTGAGAAGTAGCGCCAGGGTTCGTACGGACGGAGTCTCATTCGAACGGAGGGCGGGTATGGCGACCGGAATCGTGACGCAGGACGACAGCGTTTTCATCGCGATGACAGACGGCTTGTCCCCGGATATTCGCCGCCTGGCCCTCGCCTGCCGCAGCCTGATCTATGACGTGCTGCCCGTGACTGTGGAGGTGGTCTGGCCGCAGCAGCGCACCGCCGGATACGGTACGGGGCCGAAGAAGATGACCGAGCACTTCTGCTGGATCGCCCCCCACACCAAACATGTAGTGCTCGGCTTCTACTACGGTGCCGAGCTCCCCGATCCCGAAAAGATTCTCGAAGGGACCGGAAAGTCCATGCGCCACGCGAAGATCCGCACGCCAGAAGATGTCCAGAGCCCAGCCCTGCGGCGTCTCATCGAGATCGCCACCACGCACCGCGTGCCACCCCCGCAACCGCGGCCGTGAGATCTCAGGCCCGGACTGTGCGGCCCGCGGCAGGAAAGGTGTTCCGGGCGTGGGCTTCTCGTTGCGTGAGAGAAGTCCTACGGGTTGTAGTATTGGTTGGGTAGCATCGTGGGCATGCCCGTCAAACAACGCACAGCGATTGTGGTTCTGGTCGGCGCGGTGATGGTGTTGCTCGTAGTCGGGTGGCGGGCATGGGATCACGGGCCGAGGACCGTCGCGGTCGACAACAACATCGGGTACGTCCTGCTGTGGCCGCTGTTCGCCGCGTTCCTCGTCTGGGGATGGCTCCGATTCCGGGCGTTGGAACGACAACGCCCGGCAGACACGGCGTCTCGCGCGAAGGAACACCTGTCGCGCGAAGTTCCCGCCGAACTGCTCCCGACACGGCCGATGCGCCCGCACCATGCGGACCCGGCGCTGGATGCCTACAACACCTATCTCGCCGAACTCAATGCACGGGAACTGCAACAACATCTGCGCGCGGCCGGATTGGATATCGGCGAGCCTCCCTCGCGACGGCACTGACCTCCACCGATGCTCTCGGCATGTCCCGGAGTGCCGTCGTCACGAGGACGGCGCGCTGGGTTGGACCGCGAAGCTGGTTCGACCGCCACAGAAGTCCCGGATCTTCGATAGGTCTGGGGCGTAGATGACTAACATGTGATGATGCCTCGGCTGGGGAGCCGAGCTACCCCTGTTCGCCCGCGATATCCCGGCCGATGCTGATTTCGCGGTTCGAAGCGACTGCTCGCGAAAGGGGCGGGCGGACGGCTGGTGGTGGAGCGAGGTCGGATGTGCCGACGAGATCGGGTGGGCCGCATGATCGATCGTGAATGGAACCGCGGGTGGCGTGAGAGCGTCGAATCAGGTGAGAGCGCCGCGCGGTGAGCCGCATCGGGCGGCGGTGACGGGAGGGGTGCGGATGGAAGACGACAAACGGGGCGCATGGCAGATCGCGGTGGGGCTGGGGTGGCCCGATCCCAGTGGGCCCGGGTCTCTCGACAACGACGAGATTCACCCGATCGCACTGTTGCTCGAAGAGAGTGCGCATCGGGTTCGTGGAGTGAACCGTATTCCGTGCTACACGGGGTTCGGGCCGGTGGGGGAAATCCTCGATTTCGCTGTGCGGCTTTGCGGTAACGCGTACGACCCGGCGGCGGTGCCGGTCGAATGCACCCTCACCGTTTACGCGACCCAGGATGAGCTCGACGAGCTACTGCAGGCCGTCGTGGAGGATCTCGGCGTGAGTAAGGACGGATATTCCGTGGCTGCCGGGCGCAAAGTCACTCTCGGACTGCGCGATGTTTCGCCGGGATCGCAGGAGGACGCTCTCTACCAGCACCTGGTCGACCGGTATCGCAACCGGGCAGACTAGGCGCTCCCGTCAAACCGCCCGATCGACGGATGTGTCGATAGGGCGGTTTCGTTCCCGGGCACGTGGCTCAGTGGTGCCCGTGCAGGGCGTGGACGACCGCGTGGCCCTTGCCCCGGCCGATCAGCCACTTGTTCACCGGTGTGGTCACGACGAAGGCGATGGCGAAGGCGAAGGCCAGTGTGGCCCAGAACAATACGGAGTCCAGGTGAGCGTCCATGGCGCCGGGGACGGCGAGGATCACGGCGTTGTCGACGATCTCCATCACGCTGATCGACACGGTGTCGGCGGCCAGGGCGGTGGTGACGGCGGCGCCGAGGGTGAGCCCGGCCTTCAGCACGCCGCGCATGGTGAAGGCGTAGCCGAAGACGAAGGCCAGCACGATCGCCAGCACCATCGTCGGAGCATTGCCCCACCCGAGCGCCGTACCGATCACCATGCCGAGCACCTCGCCGATGGCGCACCCGGTGAGGCAGTGCAGGGTCGCCAGCGCCGCCATCTTCCAGCTGGTGGGGACGTGGCTCGAGTGAGTGGTCATGGCAGTGCCCCCGTGTGTGTGATCGTGTCCGCTGTGCGCCGAGTGGTCGTTCCGCATGGCTCGAATAATACCCCTGGGGGGTATTTAGTCAATACCATTAGGGGGTAGGTGTATGGGCTCTACCGCGGTGAGTACTACTTGCGTCAGGACTGCGACATTGTTGCTACGAGGCCATGCCCTCCGGATACACCCTGATATGGCACGGCATCGACGACGACTTCGGTGCCTCGAACGGATGGATCTATTCGCGCGACCCGATCGGCGACCGAGTCGTCGTCGGCCAATGCCGCGAATTCGACACGCGCACAGTGCATGTCAACACCGTCGCCCCCAACGTCTGGGCCCAGATGAGCAGCTGGAACAAGTCGGATGCCACCAGCTTCGAGGGCTTCAACCAGAACCTACCCTGCAGGTTCTTCACACCCCCGACAATCCGCTGGCCGGAACCGAAGGCCGCCTCCACGAGAAGTGAAGGCGGCCTTCGCGATCGTCATCGTCGATCGGCCCTCGACCCGGTATGTCTGTCCGTATGATCACGACATGGGGGAGGTCTGGCACCATCTCGTACGACTGCTGGAGCCCTTTGCCGGGCTGCTCGATTATCTGAGCCCCTGGGGGATTCCGTGGCCGCTGACATTCGCGCTCGTCTTCCCGATCGTCACCTGGGTGCTGGCCGGAATGGTGTAGTGGTCTCGTGGGACCGCCTGGCCCGTCCGATGCGACTACCCCCTCACGACTACCGGCCACCCGTGCAGGAACCGGGTACTGGGCGAATGGCAGCGGTGCCGCTATCACCGTCCGGGTACCCGGCGCCGCAGCGGCCGTGAAGTACGCGAGCTCCTCCGCTGGCAAACGGTTCGGCGCGGTGGCCGCCTCGTCGAACGAGACGACATCCACGGACGTGGGTTCCTGCGTGATCGCTCCCAGATCCGCGGCCTCCTGTACTACCGGGGCTTCGCACGACCGCCGCGGAATGTGCGCCGAATCTGGCGCACCTGGCTGACCGAACGTCGCGATGATTGGCGCAAACTCATCGCACAGTTCCGCGCCGGCGGAGTACTCGACTTTCGAGTCTTGTTCATGGGCGCGGCGAATGCCTCGGCGCGAATGGGGGTTTCGTCCCGGCTGACCCAGGTGATCCGGGCGACCCGGCTGATATTGCTGCTCACCACGGCCGGACTGGTACTGGTCGGCTTCACGGTATGGCGGAACTACGACCCCAAGAGTTGGCTCAGCTACGTCGCTGCTCTGATGTTCGTCGCCGCGTGGGCGGTTGCTCGCTGGGGAATCTGGGCCGAGGTTTCCACCGACTCGGAGTTTCGGTGGCGTGGTGGCTGGTTGCGGAATGCGACCATCCAAACCGCGAAATGGTTCGCCGCATTCATGCTCATCTCGGTTCTGGCCGGTGACCTGATCACTCGGATCGAAAAACTTCTGCGCGGCCCAGGCCAGCTGGATATCGGCGGCCTGTTGTAGTTGCGGTCGTATCGGACGAGCGGCGAACGACGAAGGCCGCTCGCATCCGAGGATGCGGGCGGCCTTCAGTGTTTCGGGCTGGGTCAGCGGGCGAAGAGCAAGGCGCGCTTGACTTCCTGGATGGCCTTGGTGACCTCGATGCCGCGAGGGCAGGCGTCGGTGCAGTTGAAGGTGGTGCGGCAGCGCCAGACGCCTTCGACGTCGTTGAGGATGTCGAGGCGTTCGCGGGCGCCTTCGTCGCGGCTGTCGAAGATGAAGCGGTGGGCGTTCACGATCGCGGCCGGGCCGAAGTAGCTGCCGTCGTTCCAGTACACCGGGCACGAGGTGGTGCAGCAGGCGCACAGGATGCACTTGGTGGTGTCGTCGAACCGGGCGCGGTCGGCCTGGCTCTGGATGCGCTCGCGGGTGGGTTCGTTGCCGTGGGTGATCAGGTACGGCTTGACCGCCTTGAACGCGTCGAAGAACGGCTCCATGTTCACCACGAGGTCCTTTTCCACGGGCAGGCCGCGGATGGGCTCGACGGTGACGGTGAGCGCCCTGCCACCTTTCGGCAGCATGTCGCGCATCAGCACCTTGCACGCCAGCCGGTTCACGCCGTTGATGCGCATGGCGTCGGAACCACAGACGCCGTGGGCGCAGGAGCGGCGGAAGGTGAGCGTGCCGTCCAGGTAGGACTTGATGTAGATGAGCACGTTCAGGAAGCGGTCGGTCGGCAGCACCGGCACCTGGAACGAATCCCAGTGCGCGCCTCGGCCGTCCTCCGGGTTGAACCGCGCCACCTTGACGGTGATCATGGTCGAGCCCTCTGGCACCGGGGCAGGCTTCGAAGGGGAAGTCCCAACTACCTCGTTGGCTACGGCGGTCATCAGTACTTACGCTCCATCGGCTCGTAACGGGTCTGCACCACCGGCTTGAAATCGAGCCGGATATCGGCGATCAGCTTGGCGTGCGCACCGGGCTCGACGTCCTTGTACGCCATGGTGTGGCGCATGAAGTTGACGTCGTCGCGGTCCGGATAGTCCTCGCGGGCGTGACCGCCGCGCGACTCCTTGCGGTTGAGCGCACCCACGACGGTGACCTCGGCCAGCTCCAGCAGGAAGCCCAGCTCGACGGCCTCGAGCAGATCGCTGTTGTAGCGCTTGCCCTTGTCCTGCACCGTGATGTGCTCGTAGCGCTCCTTGAGCGCGTGGATATCGGTGAGCGCCTGCTTGAGGGTCTCCTCGGTGCGGAACACCGCGGCATTGGCGTCCATGGTGGCCTGCAGCTCGGTGCGGATGTCGGCGACGCGCTCGTTGCCGTGATCCGACAGCAGCCGCGCCAGCCAGCCCTGCACGTATTCCGCAGGGGCCTCGGGCATCTCCACGAACTCGGTGCGCTGGGCGTACTCGGCGGCGGCGATACCGGCGCGGCGGCCGAACACGTTGATGTCCAGCAGCGAGTTGGTGCCCAGACGATTCGCGCCGTGCACCGACACGCACGCGCACTCACCCGCGGCGTACAGGCCCGGCACGATGTCGGTGTTGTTGCGCAGCACCTCACCGCGGATGCGGGTCGGGATGCCGCCCATCACGTAGTGGCAGGTCGGCATGACCGGCACCGGCTCCTTCACCGGGTCCACACCCAGGTAGGTGCGGGAGAACTCGGTGATGTCGGGCAGCTTCTCCTCGAGCACGTCCTCGCCGAGGTGGGTCACGTCGATGTAGACGTAGTCCTTGTTCGGGCCGGCGCCGCGGCCCTCGAGGACCTCCTTGACCATCGAGCGGGCGACGATGTCGCGCGGCGCGAGGTCCTTGATGGTGGGGGCGTAGCGCTCCATGAACCGCTCGCCCGACGCGTTGCGGAGGATGCCGCCCTCACCGCGCACGGCCTCGGAGATGAGGATGCCCAGACCGGCCAGGCCCGTCGGATGGAACTGGTGGAACTCCATATCCTCCAGCGGCAGGCCCTTGCGGAACACGATCGCCATGCCGTCGCCGGTCAGCGTGTGCGCGTTGGAGGTGGTCTTGTACATCCGGCCCGAGCCGCCGGTGGCGAACACGATGGCCTTGGCGTGGAACACGTGCAGTTCGCCGGTGGCCAGCTCGTAGGCGACCACACCGGTGGCGACCGGGCCGCGGTCGGTGTTGGTCATCACCAGGTCGAGCACGTAGAACTCGTTGAAGAACTCGACATCGTGCTTGACGCAGTTCTGATACAGCGTCTGCAGGATCATGTGGCCGGTGCGGTCGGCGGCGTAACACGCGCGGCGGACCGGGGCCTTGCCGTGGTCACGGGTGTGGCCGCCGAAACGGCGCTGGTCGATCTTGCCCTCGGGGGTCCGGTTGAACGGCAGGCCCATCTTCTCCAGGTCGAGCACCGCGTCGATGGCCTCCTTGGCCATGATCTCCGCAGCGTCCTGGTCGACGATGTAGTCGCCGCCCTTGACGGTGTCGAAGGTGTGCCACTCCCAGTTGTCCTCTTCGACATTGGCCAGCGCGGCACACATGCCGCCCTGCGCCGCGCCGGTGTGGCTGCGAGTCGGGTACAGCTTGGTCAGCACGGCGGTGCGGACTCGGGGACCGGCCTCGATGGCCGCGCGCATCCCCGCGCCACCCGCACCGACGATGACGACGTCGTAGCGGTGCTCCTGAATCGGTCGCGATTCACTCATCGAGGTGGCGTTCCTAACTGATGTTGGGGTCGAAGGTGAAGATGACGTAGGTGCCCACGCCCATGATCAGGATCATCGAGATCACCAGCAGGGTCTTCAGCCAGAACCGGGTGGAGTCCTTGCGGGAGTAGTCGTCGATGACGGTGCGCAGACCGTTGCCGCCGTGCAGCTGAGCCAGCCACAGCATGGTCAGATCCCAGAGCTGCCAGAACGGGCTCGCCCAGCGGCCGGCGACGAAGCCGAAGTTCAGCCGCTTCACGCCGCCGTCGAGCATCAGCATGATCGTCATGTGGCCGATGACCAGCACGACCAGCAGCAGGCCGGAGAAGCGCATGAACAGCCACGCGTACTTCTCGAAGTTGTTGCCCGCGGTGCGCCGCGGGGCGCGCGGGGCGTCGAGGCTGGCGGGGCGGTCGTAGGACTTGCCGAGAACAGGTGCAGTCATATCAGTGCTCCGTCAGCAGGTAGAAGAACTGGCGTCCGACACCGGCGGCCGCGACGAGGATCCAGACCGCGAGCACGATCCACAGCATCAGGCGCTGGTACTTGGGGCCCTTGGACCAGAAGTCGACGAGGATGACCCGGATGCCGTTGAGGGCGTGGAACAGCACGCACACGGCCAGGCCCATCTCCATGAGGGCGACGACCGGATTCTTGTACGTCTCGATCGCCCGGTTGTAGGTGTCCGGGCTGACCCGCACCAGCGCGGTGTCGAGCACGTGGACGAACAGGAAGAAGAAGATCGTGACGCCGGTGATCCGGTGCAGGGCCCAGGACCACATGCCCGGGTCGCCGCGGTACAGGGTCTTCCGCTTCGGCTGTGCCGGAGCTTCGAGGGTGGTCGTCATAGAGTGCGGTGCCTCCAACGTCGTTGATGGACCCGGTCGCGGTCTCGGCGCGCGGGCGGGAGCCGTTGGATCTGGAAAACACCAGCTCGTGCCCGGAGCCAACGCCCCGGAGGCTGCGGTCGGCCCGCCGCCGGGAACCTGAACCGATCTGTCTGGAACTCTAATCCCCGGCGATTCGCGGAACTAATTCGGCGTGCCGCGCGTTGAAGCCGAATTCGCATTAGTTAGGTTTGCCTAGCCTTTGGCATTGACGGGGTTGTGATGGCTTCTCTACGGTCGTGGTCGAGTCGTTCGAGCGGAGGTCCGATATGCCGGAAGTCGATTGGAATGCATTGCGCCGCAAGGCATTCGAAGTAATGCAGAATGCGTATGCACCCTACTCGCGGTTTCCGGTCGGCGCGGCGGCTCTCACCGTCGACGGCCGAATTGTGAGCGGGTGCAATGTGGAAAATGTCTCATATGGTCTCGGCCTCTGCGCCGAATGTGTACTCGTCGGTAACTTGATCGCGACCGGCGGCGGGCGTTTGCTGGCGGTTGTCGCATGCGACTCGCGGGGCACGACACTGATGCCCTGCGGTCGCTGCCGCCAGGTGCTATACGAGCATGGAGGTGCGGATTTGCTCGTCGACCACCAGGACGGGCCACGGCCTCTCGGGAGTTTGCTGCCCAGTGCCTTCGGGCCCGATGATCTGGCCGCGGGGCAACAATAGGTGTGAATTTCGGCACCTGAATTCGGATATGCGGGTGTTTCGGAGCGTCCGCGGCGGGTCGGGGTCGTGGTTCCCCGACCCGCCGAGTGTTGACTGGACGCCGAAAAACACAGTGGCGCAAAGGTTTACGGACGGTTTGGGCTCGCCGTCACGACTCCTCCTCGAAGGAGACGTCGATCTCCTCCTCGGTGGGCATGGTGACCTCCGGTATCTCGATTGGGGGAAGCCCCATATGCGCCATAATCATCGCCACGCCCCGGCTGAGTCCGTTGACACTATCGGCAAGCCGCCGAGTGATCAGCTCATGCCTGCGGACATCTCTTGTGAGCTTGTAGATCGACGCCCCGTGGATTTCCTCGATATCGGTGACCCGCCCCTCGAGCTTGGTCACGCGCCGGTCGAGCTCCGCATACGACATGACTTCCCCCTGTTCGCTTCGATGTGGCAGCGAGGCTACCGCAGGTCATCGGGGGTTGCCGCGTGTCGCGGTCCAGCCGCACCCCTTCCCGGAAGACGCACCCTTTTCCGGGGTTGAGGGTCGCCCAATCGCTCCGGGAGGGGCGGTCGTCTGAGAGGCTGAGGGGATGGTGAGTGTGCATTCGGCAGTGTCGGTGATCACGACCAAGCGGGACGGGGGAGAGCTCGACGACGACCAGATCGACTGGGTGATCGATGCTTTCACGCGCGGTGAGGTGGCCGACTATCAGATGGCGGCGCTGGCGATGGCCATCGTGTGGCGGGGGATGACGCGGCGCGAGATCGCGCGCTGGACGAAGGCGATGATCGAATCCGGGCAGCGCATGAACTTCACCGATCTGCCGCGGCCCACGGTGGACAAGCATTCCACCGGTGGGGTGGGGGACAAGATCACGCTGCCGTTGGCGCCGCTGGTGGCCGCCTGCGGCGCATCCGTTCCGCAACTGTCCGGCCGCGGCCTCGGCCACACCGGCGGCACCCTGGACAAGCTGGAGTCCATCCCCGGGTGGAAGGCCGATGTCTCGGTGCCGCGGATGCGGGAGATGCTGGCGGATCCGGCGATCGGTGCGGTCGTGTGCGCGGCGGGAGCGGATCTCGCGCCGGCCGACAAGCGGATCTACGCCCTGCGCGATGTGACCGGGACCGTGGAATCCATTCCGCTGATCGCCAGTTCGATCATGAGCAAGAAGATCGCGGAGGGCACCGCGGCGCTGGTCCTCGATGTGAAAGTGGGCGCGGGCGCGTTCATGAAGAATATCGACGCGGCCCGCGAGTTGGCCACGGCCATGGTCGAACTGGGCACCGACGCCGGTGTGCGCACGGTCGCCCTGCTGACCACCATGGACACCCCGCTCGGCCGCACCGCCGGTAATGCCCTCGAGGTCGCCGAATCGGTGGAGGTGCTGGCGGGCGGCGGTCCCGCCGACGTCGTCGAACTCACGGTCGCGCTGGCCCGGGAAATGGTGGCCCAGGCCGGAATTCACGATGTGGACCCCGCCGACGCGCTGGCCGACGGGCGGGCGATGGACCATTGGCGCGCCATGATCAGCGCCCAGGGCGGTGATCCGGATGCACCGCTGCCGCGCGCCAAGCATGTGGAGGTCGTGAAGGCCGAGCGCACGGGGACACTCACCCGGCTCGACGCCATGGGTGTCGGGCTGGCGGCTTGGCGGTTGGGGGCGGGCCGGGCCCGTCAAGGCGATCCGGTCCAGTTCGGCGCCGGTGTCGAAATGCACGCCAAGCCCGGCGATTCCGTGACGGCCGGGCAACCGCTGTTGACTCTGCACACCAATACCCCCGATGCGATCCCGGCCGCGCTGGAGGCCCTGCGCGGCGCCTACGCGATCGGGCCCGAAACGGTGACGCCCGCGCCGATCGTCTTGGAGCGCATCGCAATATGAGATGAGGCCTGCCCGATAGGACGATTCGTCCGAATTGTCGTCAATAAACCGGAAAATCGGGACTCGGTGTTAAGTCGGACCTTAAGCCCCCGTTGTGGTTTCGTGACCTTTGACCTACCGTTCCAAACGCGAAACCTGATGAAGGAGATATTCCACATGGATTGGTTGAACAACCTGAGCACCGGTTCGTCCATCTTCAACAACGCGACCTCCGGGCTGAAGAACCTGCTGGACATCTTCAGCGCGCTCGGCTCGGCCTAGTTCGGCTCGCGTTCGTGAAAGAGGGCGGCTCCGCTACGGAGCCGCCCTCTTTCGTCTCCGCTCGACCCCGGCGACACATGGGCGATCTCCCAGCGACATGCTGGCGAGAGGATGCCCACAGTCGAAGTTTGCTGCGGAACCCGGCGGATACGGATAGCGTCGGTACATGACTGGACCGATGCCTTTGACCCTCGCCTCGATCCGCCAAGCCCCGAAGGCCGTGTTGCACGACCATCTCGACGGTGGTCTGCGACCTTCGACCGTCCTCGAGCTGGCCGCCGAGTGCGGATACGACCAGCTGCCGGCGCACGACGCCGAATCGTTGGGGACCTGGTTTCGCGATGCCGCCGACAGCGGTTCGCTCGAGCGCTATCTGGAAACCTTCGACCACACCGTCGCGGTGATGCAGACCCCCGAGGGGCTGCGGCGAGTTGCCCGCGAATGTGCGGAGGATTTGGCCGCCGACGGCGTGGTGTATGCCGAAGTGCGCTTTGCGCCCGAACAACACCTCGAACGCGGGCTCACCCTGGACGAGGTGGTCGACAACACCCTGGCCGGATTCCGCGAGGGCGAGGAGCTCGCCGCCGCGGCCGGCAACCCGATTCGGGTGACCTGCTTGCTCACTGCCATGCGGCATGCGGCGCGGTCGCTGGAGATCGCCGAACTGGCCGTCCGTTTCCGCGACCGGGGGGTCGCCGGATTCGACATCGCCGGTGCGGAGGCCGGATTCCCTCCCACCCGGCACCTCGATGCCTTCGAATACATGCGAGCCAACCACGGGTTCTTCACCATCCACGCGGGAGAGGCCTTCGGCCTGCCCTCGATTCACGAGGCGCTGGCCTTCTGCGGCTGTGACCGGCTCGGCCATGGTGTGCGGATCACCGACGACATCTTCGACTCCGACACCGAGCCGCGCCTCGGGCTGGTGGCCAATTACGTTCGGGACAAGCGCATTCCGCTGGAGTTGTGTCCGTCCTCGAATGTGCAGACCGGTGCGGTGCCCGCCCTGGACAAGCATCCCTTCGACCTGCTGGCCCGGCTGCGGTTCCGCGTCACGGTGAACACCGACAACCGCCTGATGAGCGACACGACCATGAGCCAGGAAATGCTGAAACTGGTCGAGACCTTCGGCTACAGCTGGAGCGATCTGGAACGCTTCACCATCAATGCGATGAAGTCGGCATTCATCCCGTTCCCGGATCGATTGCGTTTGATCGACGAGGTGATCAAGCCGGGGTATGCGGTTCTGATCGGGTGATCGGTGAGAGACCCTGTCATTGCGGCCCTAGGGGCCGCAATGACAGGGAATGAAAGGGGCCCGCTCCGCTGGGGGTTCGGGGATGGAGGGCGCTCGCCGGGTGTCGGGGATGGAGGGCACTCGCCGGGTGTCGGGGACGGAGGGTGCCCGCCGGGTGTCGGGGAGGCGGACCTGCTCAGCCCTTTTCGAGGCGGTTTTCGAAGGCGTGTTCCAGGGTGCGCCAGGTTTCGGCCTCGGCGGTGAAGGGAGGGCTGGGGGCCAGGCGGCTGGGGTCGGGCTCGAGGAGGTAGGAGACGTACCAGCCGAGGGGGGTGGACTTTGCCAAGGCCTGTTCTGCCGTGTCGTCGTCGGCGTAATCGGCTGCGTCGGTGAGCAATTCGACCGCCAGGTCGAGCTGTTCGACGTCGACGGCCTTCGGGCCCTCGGCGAGATCGTCGGCGAGGCCGGGGAGGACGTAGACGTTCTCGTCTTCGACCTCGATCTCGAGCGAGCCGTCCACGGCCGCGGTCTGCACCTCGCCGTAGGTGCTCACCCGGGCCAGGTCGTGGTCGTGGTCGTCGGCCAGGTACCGGGCCAGCGCGCGTTCGGAGGTGAAGACCGTGATCGTGCCGTTGCTGCCGAGGAATACCGGCTCGTCGTCGAGGTAACAGCGCAACGTGTAGAAGGTCTCCGACGAGGTGACGATCTTGATCGGGTCGATGCCGACCTCGTGCCAGAACGTCTCCTCCTCGTCCTCTTCCTCCTCGTCGTCGGCATCGAGGTCGACCGGCTCGATCTCGTCGTCGGTATCGGCCGCGTCCTCGGCGTCGACGATGTTCTCCTCGGCGGCAAGCAGTTCCGCCTCGGCGACCGCGACCGCGTCGGCATCCACCTCGGGTGTCTGCACCACGGAGTCGATCGCGTCGACCACCCGGTCCCAGTCCTTGGCGATGGCGGCGCCGATCTGGTTCCACAGCTCCTCGCCCTCACGCCCGTAGAAGGCGCTCACCCCCGCGGGCAGGGCGCCCAGCACCGGATGCGAGCCGAAGAACTTCGTCACCACGTCGAGTTCGCACACCTCGCCGATGGTGCGGACCATGTCGAGGGTCTCCTCGAGCTCGGCCACGATCTCCGGATCGGGATCACCCGCCGCCAGCTCGGGCACCCCGACGAGATCGAAGACGTGCTGCTCCTCCGGCTCGAGTTGATCCGCCGACAACCCGACCACGACCTTCCAGGACGGATGGTCCACCAGATCGTTGTCGTCGTTGGTGCGGATGAACGCGGCCAGCTCCGCGACCGACTCGAAGCCGTACAGCGCGTCCTCGTGCCCGAGGAATGCCTCCCACTCGTCGTCACCGTCCCGCCAACGCGGTGCCCACAGTGTGACGAGGTCGCCGTCGGTCAGGCCGAGCTCGATCGGGACGATGTCTCCAGAAGCCATGACGGGAAGCCTATCGAGCCTCGGCGTTCCGCACTATTCGGCCCGCCCCGCAACGTTTCCCGGCGGCGCTGCCACGAACGTGGAGTTCAGCTCGGCAACCACCTTGGACCGTTGCTCACCGGCGTTCTGGGCCGCCTGCTGGCAGGCCCAGATGATCGCCTGCCCCACTTCCGCAGGTGAACGGGAGGTGACCGTCTCCGCCAGTGTCAGGGCGACCAGGGCACCGTCGCTGTCGACCTCCACGCTCACCGAGCCGTCCTCGGTGGTGTAGCGGCCCCGCACCTGCTTGAGGCCGTACAGCGCCGCCTCGAGCGCCTCCAGCTTCTGGGTCGCCTGCGCGACCAAGGCATCCATCTCCGCGCTCATGACTGCGCCTCGCTAGCGCTCGGCTCCGTCATGACCGCGGTAGCGGCTGTGTTCATGGCTCGCTCGCTTCGCTCCCTCACACCGGCCTCATCCAGGTAGTCGGTCCCGTGTCCTCGTCGTCCATGCGGTCCAGCTCGTCGACCGCGCGCTGGCGGGTGGGCAGCCCGAGCTTGTCCAGGATCTCCGCCGGCATACCGGACTCTGCCAGCAGCTCGCGTCGGCGCGCCTTGGCCACGATCGTCGAGCGCTTGGTCAGCCGCAGGATCTCGGTGGCCAAAGCCTGTGCTCCATAACGGTATTCGCTGCGTTCGAATTTGATCTCGACCGGCATGCCCTGATCGGTGGCCCGCACGCTGATGGTGCCGGCGCGGTTGGTGCTGGCGGCGACGGTGACGTTCGGCAGCTGCGGTGTCTGCTGTTGGTTCATGCTCATGTTGTGGGCCTGTAGAAGCCGTGGAACGCCATACCCAAGTTCTCCGTTCGAATCGGATTGGTCTGTACCGGATCACCGGCCTCGACCATCTGTCCGTTACCGATCACCATCGCGACGTGGCCGTCCCAGATGGCCAGATCGCCCGGCATGAGGTCGCCGGGGCTGACCGGGGTGGCTCCGGCGCTCTGGTCGGCGGCCAGCCGGGGAATGTCGACGCCGGCCTCGCCGTAGGCCCATTTGGTGAGGCCGCTGCAGTCCAGGCCGGCGCCCGGGGTGTTGCCGCCCCACACGTACGGCGTCCCGACGGCGCTGATCGCCGACTTCACCGCGGTGGCCGCCTTCTCGTTGGGGGCCTCGACCTCGCTGCCGTCGGGCAGTTTGATCATGACGCCGCCGTGGCGGCCCGGCTTGTCGCCGGTGGCCGACTGCGGCGACGGAGAGGTCGTGCCGCCCGGACGCGTCCGCGACGGCGCGGTCGCGGCGGCCGGGGTGAAGCCGCCGAGCATCGAGCCGCCGCTGGACAGCGCACTGCCGACCAGCGAACTCGCCTGCTGGATGCCGCCGGACACGGGCGCGGCCACCGCGGCCGGTGCCACCGCGGCCGCCGGTGGGGGAGTCGGCGGTGGCGGGGTGAGTTCGGTCATCGAGGCGGTGTGGGTCTCGAGTTCGGAGCGGACCCGGCCGACCACGTTCAATGCCTGTCCGAGGTGGTCGATCGCGGAACTCACCACCATGGCAAGTCCGGGCGGGGTGCCGACGGCAGGGCCGAGCGCGGTGACCGAATCGACGAACGACTGCAGGATCGCGTCGAGTTCCTTCTGGCCGGTCTGCACCGAGGCCGCCGCCTGACTGACCACGTCGGCGATGTCATTGCCGCGGTCGGACAGGCTCGCCGCCGAGGTCTGCACCTTCAGCGCCTTATTCATCGCGGCGTCGCCGCCCTCACCGTTCCAGGCACTGGTGAGCTGATTGATACTCGTGCTGCCCGCTTGGTGGATGTTGTCGAGAGTGGTGGAGGTCAGCCGCAGCGCATCCGCGGGACCGCCGCTCGGCAGCGCGCCCGAGCCGAAGCTGGCGAGCAGGTCGATCAGCGGCTGCGCCAGCGCGCTGAGATCGATCACCGGGGCGGTCATGCCAAATCCCCTTCGACGGAGCGCAGGGCCGCCGCGCCGCCGGCGTCGGTTCCGGAATACGCGGTCGCGGAACCTGTCGCTGCGGTGCCGACGGTGCCCAGCACCGCCGACAGCTGTCCGATCGCGGCGACATGACCGGCGTGGGCCGCGGCATAGGCGGCCACGAAATCACCGCCGACCAGACCGAAGATCGGACCCAGCAGCACCGGATCGGCTCCTGCCGCGCCGGCCGCGGCGGCGGCCATCTCCCCGGCGAGGCCATCGGCTGTCGCACCGTAGGCGGCGACGCCCTCGGTGTCGACCGAGATCTTGTGCATCAACATCCCCCATCGTGCTGGTCTCTCGGCAGATTACGTCATTCGAGTACTTCGACGCAGGTGCCGTGGGCAGGGTTCCGTCCCGGACGGGACAAATGTGCCGTGGGTTCGGAACCGAACCGGTACAGACCTTATCGTTCCCTCATGCGCACGCACATCGTGGATCATCCGCTGGCCGCAACCCTGCTGACCACCTTGCGGGATGCCCGGACACCGAATCCGGCGTTCCGGGCGGCACTGCGCGACCTCACCGGCATCCTGATCTACGAGGCCCTGCGCGACGCTCCGCTCGCCTCTTTCGAGGTGGCCACGCCGGTCGCAACCGCCAAGGGGGCTCGACTGGCGCACCCGCCGCTGCTGGTTCCCGTGCTGCGCGCGGGGCTGGGCATGGTGGATGCGGCCAGCGAGCTGATCCCCGAATCGCGGGTCGGCTTCGTCGGCATCGCCCGCAACGAGGACACCCATCAGCCGGTGCCGTATCTGGAGTCGCTGCCGGAGGATCTGTCCGCGCTGCCGGTCTTCGTACTCGACCCGATGCTCGCCACCGGCGGGTCCATGCGGCACACCTTGGAACTGCTGGTCGCCCGCAAGGCCACCGATATCACCGCCATCTGCGTGGTGGCGGCTCCGGAGGGGGTGGCGACGCTGGAGCAGTCCGGACTTCCGGTGCGGCTGCTCACCGCCGCCGTGGATTCGGGGCTCAATGCCGACGCCTACATCGTTCCGGGCCTCGGCGATGCGGGCGATCGTCAGTTCGGGCCCCGCTGAATCGTCCGATCAGAGTTTCTGGCAGTAGGCGCGCAGTTCGGCCAGCCGTTGCGCGGCCGACAGTTTCGCATCCTCGAGGGCGTCGCGGGACGGCACCTGTTCCACCACCTCCAGATAGCACTTGAGTTTGGGCTCGGTGCCGGAGGGGCGGATCACGATGCGCTGCGAGGCGCCCTCGAAAATCAGTGCGTCGGTATGCATGCGGCCGCGTGCCTGCAACAGGTCGGTGCAGGTGACCGGCTCGCCGGCGATGGTGTCGGGCGGGGTCTCGCGCAGCCGCGCGACGACCTCGGCCGCGGCGGCCTGATCGGCCAGCCGCAGCGAGACCTGATCACCGGCGTGCAGACCGAATTCGAGCGCGAGATCGTCGAGAACGGCACCGACGGTGCGGCCCTCGGCGCGCAGCCGGGCGATCATGTCGCAGGCGGCGACGGCCGCGGAGATGCCGTCCTTGTCGCGCACGGTCGCCGGGTCCACGCAGTGCCCGATGGCCTCCTCGTAGGCGTAGACCAGGCCCTCGCCCGCGCGGGCCAGCCATTTGAAGCCGGTGAGGGTTTCCGCGTAGCGGGCGTCGCGGGCGGGAGCGAGTTTGCTCAGCAGCCGCGACGACACGAGTGTGGTGGCCACCAGTGACTGCGGCGGGGCGGTGCGCAGCACGTAATCGGCGAGCAGCACCCCGGTTTCGTCGCCGCGCAGCATCCGCCAGCCGTCCGGGCCGGGCACCCCGATCGCGCAGCGGTCGGCATCGGGGTCCAGGGCGACGGCGACATCCGCGCGGACCTGTCGCGCCAGATTCAGCAGCCGATCCGCGGCGCCCGGCTCCTCCGGATTCGGGAATGCGACGGTCGGGAAATCCGGGTCTGGCGCGAACTGTTCGATCACGACGTGCACGTCGGTGAAGCCCGCCGCATGCAGGGCGGAGACGGCCGCCTCACCGCCGACGCCGTGCATGGGCGTCAAGGCGATGCGAAGTGGGTTGGCGGACAGGGGTTCTCGTCCGCCGATCACCTCGGGCAGCGAGGCGACGCGGGCGAGGTAGCGCCGGACGATCTCCTCGCCCATCTCGCTCACCGAGGTGCCCGCGGACAGCGAGAGGATCGCCGGATCGGGTGCGGTCGGTCGCGGATCGGCGCGCGAGATCGGTTCCGGCGCAGCCTCGATGCAGCGCTCGATCTCGGCGTCGGCGGGTGGGATCAGCTGGGAGCCGCCGTCCAGATACACCTTGTATCCGTTGTCGGTGGGCGGGTTGTGCGAGGCGGTGATCTGCACTCCGGCCACCGCGCCCAGCTCGCGCACGGCGAAGGCGACGACCGGGGTGGGCAGCGGCCTGGGCAGTGGTAGCACCGAAAAGCCTGCGGCGGCAAAGACTTCCGCGGTGGCCTCGGCGAATTCAGTGGAGCCGTGCCGGGCGTCACGGCCGACGATGACCAGGCCGCCGCCGAGGCAGCGTCCGCGCAGCCACTCGGCCAGCCCCGCCGTCGCCCGGGTCACGGTGGTGATATTCATCCCGTCCGGGCCGTCCTGCAGTGGACCACGCAGACCGGCGGTTCCGAAACGCAACATCAGCGGCACATCCCTTCCTGCGGATTCCGTCCGGGGCGGCCGGACGCGACCGAGCGATATCCCTTCCGGCATAACCGATTCGACGCGGATAATCCTCCTCGGCTCGAGGTGACCGGTCGCACGATCTAGAGGCGCTCCAGCACGCCGCGCAGCAGTTTGCCCAGCCGCGGCGCCGCGGCGTGGCCCTCGGCGAGCACCTCGGCGTGGGACAGGTGCGCGCCGGTGACTCCCGCGGCCGGGTTCGTGACCAGGGAGATGCCCAGCACGCGGGCACCCGCCGCGCGGCAGGCGATGGCCTCGAGCACGGTCGACATGCCGACCAGGTCGGCGCCCACGGTGGCGAGCATGCGGATCTCGGCGGGAGTTTCGTACTGGGGGCCGGTCAGGCCCGCGTACACGCCTTCGGTGAGGCTCGGGTCGATCTCCTTGGCCAGCTTGCGCAGCTCCGGATCCCAGGCGTCGACGAGGTCGACGAAGGTGGCTCCGGTGAGCGGGGTGCGGCCGGTGAGGTTGATGTGGTCGCTGATCAGCACCGGCTCGCCGACCCGCAGGCCCGACCGGATACCACCGGCCGCGTTGGTCAGCAGCACGACCTCGGCGCCGGCCGCGACAGCGGAGCGGACACCGTGCACCACCTGCGCCGGCTCGTACCCCTCATACAAATGCTGGCGCCCCATCATGAGCAGCACCGGCGAATCCCCGACCCGCACCGAATGCACCATCCCCTGATGCCCCTGCGCGGTCGGCGCCCCGAATCCGGGCAGCTCCGCCATCGGCACGGACGCTGTCGGATTGCCGATCTCGGCAGCCGCCTCCTGCCACCCCGATCCGAGCACCACCGCAACCCGATGACGCGCCACCCCCGTATGTCCCGCAATCGCCTCCGCGGCCTGTTCGGCAAGCATGTGGCTCACCATAGTCCCGCCCCACCGCCCCCGCGCGCCACAGGTATCCCCGGCAGGACAAAGCTCCCGGCCAAAAGCACGCCGGGATGCGCGAGAGGGTCTGCGTCGGGATGACGAGAGGGTCTGCGCCGGGACGACGAGAGAGGGCCTGCGCCACTTGCTTTCACAGCCGGGCGAGCCCTCTCGTTCCCCCGCCCGGCAGTGGCTTTGCTTTCACTGCTGGGCGGGTCCTCTCGGCTCGGACCGTGGGGCGGGTCCTCTCGGCTCGGACCGTGGGGCGGGTCCTCCCGGCTCGGACCGTGGGGCGGGTCCTCTCGGCTCGGACCGTGGGGCGGGTCCTCTCGGCTCGGACCGTGGGGCGGGTCCTCTCGGCTCGGACCGTGGGGCGGGTCCTCTCGGCTCGGACCGTGGGGCGGGTCCTCTCGGCTCGGACCGTGGGGCGGGTCCTCTCGGCTCGGACCGTGGGGCGGGTCCTCTCGGCTCGGACCGTGGGGCG
>NZ_JADLQQ010000007.1 GCF_015477765.1 Nocardia transvalensis
ACGACACCGTCGATGCCAATATCGAGCTGGGCCTGCCCGCCGATGCCCGCGACTACGGCACCGGCGCGCAGATCCTGGTCGATCTGGGCATCACGTCGATGCGGCTGCTGACCAACAACCCGGCCAAGCGGGTGGGCCTGGACGGCTACGGGTTGTCGATCACCGAACGGGTGCCGATGCCGGTGCGCGCCAACGCCGAGAACCTGCACTACCTACGCACCAAACGCGACCGGATGGGCCACGATCTGGTCGGCCTGGACGATCTCGACCTCGGCGAAACAGCGCGGTGACGGCGCAGTGACCACACAGGAAGGCGGACGTATTCAATGAGCGGTACGGGCGTACCGGAATTCGAGCTGGAGCAGGCCAAGGATCTCAAGCTCGGCATCGTCGCATCGCGCTGGCACACCAAGATCTGTGACACCCTCGTCGCCAATGCCGAGCGGGTGGCGCGCGCGGCCGGGGTCGAGGAGATCACCGTGGTGCGCTGCGCGGGGGCGATGGAACTGCCGGTGGTGGCGCAGGCGCTGGCCCGCACCCACGACGCGGTCGTCGCGCTCGGCGTCGTGATCCGCGGGGAGACACCGCATTTCGAATACGTCTGTGATGCCGTGACCGCCGGGCTGACGCGGGTGTCGCTGGACGAGAGCACGCCGGTGACCAATGGCGTGCTCACCGTCAATACCGAACATCAGGCACTGGATCGGGCCGGACTGCCGGATTCCGCGGAGGACAAGGGTGAGCAGGCCGCCGCGGCCGCGCTGGACGCGGCGCTGACGCTGCGGGCCCTGCATCAGGCTGTGTGAACCCATGCCACCGGTCGTCCGAATCTGGAAGCGCGGACCGCAGCCGACCACCCAGCCCGAGTGGGACCTGGAGATTCGGCCCCGTCGGTCGGTGCGTACCGCCCGCATCGTGGCGGCGGTGATCGCGATCCTGTTCACCATTGCCGGGATCGCGACCCCGCACAGCGCGACCGGAGTGAACATCCGCGTCGCGGATCAGATCGCCCTCGTCTGCTTCGGGTGGCTGCTGGCCGCCGCGGTGCTGCTGCTCACCCGCCCCCGCGTGCGAGTCGGGCCGCGGGGCGTGTCGGTGCGCAACATCCTGGGCGACAACGACTTCGCGTGGCGAGACATCCGCGGCGTGTCCATCCCCGACAAGAAGGCCTGGGCCCGCCTGGAACTGGCCGGCGACGAGTACGCGCCCATGCTGGCCATCCGCGTCAACGACGGCGACCACGCCGCGCACGCGATGGAGCGTTTCCGCGAGCTCGGCGCGAAATACACCGCGACCCAAGGGGATTGATCCCGGCAACAAGCATGCCGGAAGGATGGGGAGCCTGTTCTCGTCCTCGGGTGGCCGACCCTGCCACGGCGTGGTAGCAATTCTTAGCTCGGTAATCGATGAGGGGTTACCGATGAAGAATGCGAAGGGTATGCGCGTATGCGTCGTTTGCTGCTCCTGGTGCCGATCCTGGTCGCCGTCGGCTGTTCCTCCGGATCCGGTCATTCCCATCAGGTCGACGACAAGGACACTCGGGCGGCCATCGCCGACCTGTTCCAGAAGAACGCCGCCGAGGCCCCCGCGAGCTCGTCCTGCGACGGTTCGCTGGAGGCGAAAGCCGATGCGACCGTGAAGTGCACGGCGAACGACAGCGCGGGTAAGACCTGGCCGGTCACCGCGAAGGTCGCCAAGGTCGAGGGGGACAAGGTCGATGTCGAGGCCGCC
The DNA here is from genome assembly GCF_015477765.1 of Nocardia transvalensis. Classification (GTDB taxonomy): domain Bacteria; phylum Actinomycetota; class Actinomycetes; order Mycobacteriales; family Mycobacteriaceae; genus Nocardia; species Nocardia transvalensis_A. Next base: position 1,732 of record NZ_JADLQQ010000007.1, read on the forward strand.
TTCGACGATCACGTGATCGGCGTGGAGGATGCCAAGGCCAAGATCGCCCAGATGTATCGGAAGATCGCCGACGGCGAGGTCGCGGGTGTCGACTGCAAGGGCGTGCAGAAGCTCGAGGACAACAGCTCCCGCACGTGCACCGTCACCGAAACGGGCGGTAAGAGCGTGGGTGTGACCTTCGTGGTGTCCGGCGTGAAGGGCAACCAGTACTCCTACGAGGTCGGCCTCAGCCGCTGATGGGTGGCCGTCGTCCCGGCACGCCCGGGACGACGGACTCGGCTACCTCGTATCGCCCATCACGGCCCCCTCGCGCCGCGGATCCGTCCCGCCGATCCAGCCGTCGCTCTCGCGCTTGAGCGCACTGAGCCCGCTGGCTTGCTGATCGACCGACACCTGATGCCCGAGTTCGCGCAGCCGCTGGACGAGACGGTCGTGATCGCCGCGGTCGGTGGCGTCGATCGCGGGATGCTCGCCGCCGATCCCGGTGACGGGACCGTTGGCCGCGCCGAAGCTCACCTCGGACACGGCCTGCTGCGGGTCCAGCCCCCAATCCAGCATGCCGACAAGGGTTTTCACGACGAATTGGATGATCAGCGAGCCGCCGGGGGATCCGGCGGTGTAGACCAGCTGCCCGCGGGAGCCGTCGGGGGCCCGGTCGAACACCAGTGTCGGGCTCATGGAGCTGCGCGGCCGCTTCCCGGCCTCCACGCGGTTGGCCACCGGCGCCCCGTCCGTGCCGGTCGGATCGGCGCTGAAATCGGTGAGCTGATTGTTGAGCACGAACCCGTCGACGACGTGGAAGGAGCCGAACGCCGATTCCACGGTCGTGGTCAGTGCCGCCGCATTGCCGTATTCGTCGACCACGGAGATGTGGCTGGTGCCGTGCTCGGGCGGCTGCGGGCCGGTGCCCAGCGGGACCGGGCCGAAATCGCCGGGCTGGGCCTTACCCATGCTGCGGTCCGGATTGATCAGCCCGGCACGCTGTTTCAGATAGTCCTTGTTCAGCAGGGTGTCGGGGGAGTTGCCGGGCAGCGGAACGAAATCGGAGTCGGCGACGTACTTGTCGCGGTCGGCGTAGGCCAGTCGCTCCGCCTCCGAGATCAGGTGTACCGCTTCGGCCTTGGGCTTGCCGCCGTTGCGGTCCACGTTGTCCGGCTTCAGTGCCGACAGGTCGAAATTCTCCAGAATGCCCAGCGTGGCCGCCACGGTGATGCCGCCGGAGGACGGATTGGGCATCCCGCAGATTTCGTGGGCGCGGTAGTCGGTGCACAGTGCCGTGCGCTTCTTGGGCTGATAGCGCGCCAGATCCTCGAGGGTGATCTGGCCTGGCGTGCGCCCGCCGGAGGTGGTGGCGGTGGCGTCGACGATATCGCGGGCGATGGCACCGGTGTAGAAGGCATCGACGCCGTCGGAGGCGATGGCGCCCAATGTCTTCGAATACGCCGGATTGGTGAGCTGGTATCCGGCCGGTTTGGGCGAGCCGTCGGGCTGCAGGAAGTACGCCTTGGCGTTGTCGTCGCGCGCGAGATCGGCTGCGGAGCTGGCGATCTGGGCCGCCAGCCGCGGGCTGATGGCAAATCCCTGATCGGCGAGGGTGACGGCCGGGGCGAACAGGTCCCGCCAGGGTTGTTTGCCGTGCTCGCGATGGGCCAGGTCGAGCATCCGCAGCACGCCGGGTACGCCGATGGACCGGCCGCTGGCGCGGGCATTCGGTTGTGGCGGCGTCTGATCGGTGTCGCTGATCCAGCGCAGATAGTTCTCCGTGGCCGAGGCCGGGGCCACCTCGCGCCCGTCGTAGGCGTCGACGGATTTGGTGCTGGCGTCGTAATACATCAGGAAGGCGCCGCCGCCGATACCCGATGCCTGCGGCTCCACCAGGCCCAGCACCGCCTGCGCGGTGATGATCGCGTCGGCCGCGGTGCCGCCGTCGGCCAGCACGCGGCAGGCCGCCTGTGTGGCAAGGGGATTGGCGGAGGAGACGGCGAAGCTGCGGGTGCGCACCGCCGTCATATTGCTGCGGTAGCCGGTGGCGATCTCGGGATTGGTGGCTATATTCGTGCCGGTCGCGGCCGGTCCGGGCGGGGCCACCGGGGTGCCGTTCGGGGTGTCGGCGCAGGTGCGATCCGTCGATCCGGGGTCCGACGTGCAGCCGGTCAGGAGGCCTGTGGTGAGCAGCAGCGCGGCGGCCGCCCCGGTCCCGATATGTCGCATGCGCCTCATGGTCGGACTGTAACGCCCGGGTCCGACAGCGGCAGTGGTTTTGCCGTCGGACGCTCGGTCCAGACGCCAGAGCATTTCCCCAGCTACTTCTGCTCGGAGGGACCGAAATCCCCGGAGCGAACCCTATTGTGTTATGGGGTCGACAACCGAGGCCAGTGTGCGGGGTCCGGCTATTGACCAGGTAACGTTTGGGCCTCACGGAGTCGACGAAGGAACAACCGACAGATGACCCAAGTGCGAGGCAACACGTACCTCGACGCGGAGGACAGTGGCTATCACAAAAGCCTGAAGCCACGTCAGCTGCAGATGATCGCCATCGGCGGCGCGATCGGAACCGGACTCTTCCTCGGTGCCGGTGGGCGCCTGGCCAATGCGGGGCCGGGTCTGTTCCTGGTGTACGGCGTGTGCGGCGTGTTCGTGTTCTTCATCCTGCGCGCACTGGGTGAGCTGGTGTTGCACCGGCCCTCGTCGGGGTCGTTCGTCTCCTACGCCCGGGAGTTCTACGGCGAGAAGGCCGCCTTCGTCGCCGGGTGGATGTACTTTCTGAACTGGTCGATGACCGGCATCGTCGACACCACCGCGATCGCCACCTACCTGCACTACTGGGGGCCGTTCCAGCCGATCGCGCAGTGGATCCTGGCGCTGACCGCGCTGTTGATCGTGCTCAGCGTCAACCTGATCTCGGTGAAATGGTTCGGCGAGCTGGAGTTCTGGGCGGCGCTGGTGAAGGTCGTCGCCCTGGTGTCGTTCCTGATCATCGGTTCGGTGTTCCTGGCCGGTCGTTTCGAGATCGAGGGCCAGACCACCGGGTTCTCGGTGATATCCCATTCCGGCGGCTGGTTCCCGACGGGAGTTCTGCCGCTGGTCACGGTGACCTCCGGCGTCGTGTTCGCCTACGCCGCCGTGGAGATGGTGGGCACCGCGGCGGGCGAGACGGAGAATCCGCAGAAGATCATGCCGCGGGCGATCAACTCGGTGATCTTCCGGATCGCGGTGTTCTACGTCGGGTCGCTGGTGCTGCTGGCGCTGTTGCTGCCCTACACCGCGTACTCGGCGGGGGAGAGTCCGTTCGTGACGTTCTTCTCCAAGCTCGGTGTCGGCAACGCCGGGTCGGTGATGAACTTCGTCGTGCTGACCGCCGCATTCTCGAGCCTGAACGCGGGTCTGTACTCCACCGGGCGGATTCTGCGGTCGATGGCGATGAACGGCAGCGCGCCCAAGTTCACCGGCATGATGAACAAGCGCGGCGTGCCCTACGGCGGCATCCTGCTGACCAGCCTGGTAGCGCTGTTCGGCGTCGGGCTCAACTACCTCGTGCCCTCGCGGGCCTTCGAGATCGTGCTCAACGTCGCCGCGCTGGGCATTCTGTCGTCCTGGGCGACGATCGTGCTGTGCCAGTTGCAGCTGTGGCGGCGGTGGCGGCGCGGGGACGCGGATCGACCGTCGTTCCGCATGTTCGGCGCGCCCTATACCGGGTTCGCGACCCTGGCCTTCCTGGTGGCCGTGCTGGTGCTGACGGCCTTCGACTATCCGGTCGGCACCTGGACGGTGGCCAGCCTGGTGGTTCTCATTCCGGCGCTGATCCTCGGGTGGTTCGCGGCGCGCAAACGCGTGCTCGGCATCGCCCGCGAGCGGGAGGGCTACACCGGGGAGTTCCCGGTGGTCGCCAACATCCCCCTCGACGGCGACTGACCTCAGGCGCGCGCTGCCGCCTCCGGCTGCGTCGCTCCCGCCGCACGATCCGTGCGCACCTGCCAGCGGCCCTCGGTCCGGGTCAGTCGGATCGGATGGTCGAAGCAGGTGCTGATGTTCTCGCTCGTCAGCACCTCGTCGACGGGCCCCTGCGCGATGCTGCGGCCCGCGCGCAACAGCACGGCGTGGGTGATGCCCGGCGGCAGCTCCTCGAGATGGTGTGTGACCAGCACCGAGGCCAGCTCCGGATGGGCGGTCTGCAGCCCGTCGAGGCGGTCGATGAGCTGTTCGCGCCCGGCCACGTCCAGGCCGGTGGCGGGCTCGTCGAGCAGCAGCAAGCGAGGGTTGGGCATGAGGGCGCGGGCGATCAGGGCCCGGCCCCGCTCGCCCTGGGACAGGGTGGGCCAGCGGGCCTCTCGGCGATGGGTCAGCCCGAGCAACTCGATCAGGCGGTCGGCCTCGGCGATCTCGGCGGCGGTCGGACTCCACCGCTGTTTCAGATCGGCGGTGTTGGTCAGCCCGGTCAGCACCACCTCGTGCGCGGTGAGCGGATAGGGCGGGGCGTGGCGGGGATCGACATGGCCGATGGCCGTGCGCAATTCGCGCATATCGACCCGGCCCAGCCGGTGGCCGAGGACCTCGACGCTGCCGCGGGTGGGATGTTCCGAGGCGCCCAGCAATTTCAGCAGTGTGGTCTTGCCGGCGCCGTTGGGGCCCAGCAGCGCCCAGTGCTCGCCGGGGCGCACGGTCAGCGACACCTCGCTGAGGATCGGGGTGCGATTGCGGACGAAGTCCACGGCCCCGACCTGGAGAATGGGGGAGTCGGCCATGCGATTCACCGTAGCAAACTCCTCAGACAAGCTGATGTGTGAACAATGTCATGGGACGACTTCGGTACGCTGACCGGGTGACTGTCGAGGCAGTGCTTTTCGATTTCTCCGGAACCCTGTTCCGGCTCGAGGACCACGAGAGCTGGGCTGCGGATCTCATCACGACCGACGGGCGGCCGCTGGACGCGGCCGAGTCCGCGGAGGTGCTGCGGCGGCTGACGACGCCGGTGGAGCAGGTGGTGCGATTCGACGAACGTGACCAATTCGCCTGGGAGAACCGGGATCTCGACCCGAAACTGCACCGGCAGGCATACCTGGAGGTGTTGCGCCAAACCGGCGTCGGGCGTCCGGAGCAGGTCTATGCCCGGTTGGTCGACCCACTGGCGTGGACTCCTTACCCGGATACCGCCGACATCCTGAAAGCGTTGAACACCCAGGGCATTCCGATCGCCGTCGTGAGCAATATCGCACACGACGTGCGCCCGTCGTTCGGCAAATACGGCCTCGACCGCTATGTCGACGCCTATGCGCTGTCGTTCGAGGTCGGCGCGGTGAAACCGGATCCGACGATCTTCCGCTGGGCTCTCGACCGGCTCGGTGTCGCCCCCGAGGCGGCGCTGATGGTCGGCGACAGCCGCGAGGCAGACGGTGCCGCAACGGCTCTCGGCTGCCGCTTCGGCTGGGTGGATCCGCTGCCGACCGCACAGCGCCCCGACGGGTTGCGCACGGTCCTGCGCGCCCACGGCGTGCTCTAACAGCCGAGCTGGCCGGCCAGGTCCAGGAAATCGGCGGCGTTGATGTCGAATTCGTCGGAGAACACGACGTCGGCCAGGGCGGGATCGCCGAATTCCCTTGGCCGGGCGACGAATGCCGTGCGGAAGCCGAGCTCGGCGGCGGCGCGGATGTCGTATTTGTGGCTGGCCACCATCATGATGTCCGAGGGCTCCAGCCCCAGGTAGCCCGCCGCCATCCGGTAGGCGCGCGGGTCGGGCTTGAACGCACCCGCCATCTCGGCGGCGAACACCGCATGCCAGGGGAAGTCGCAGTGCCGCGAAATGCTCACGACCGCATTCACATCGGCGTTGGACAGCGTGGCCAGGGTGTAGGCGCCGCGCAGGCGAGTGAGCCCGGCCACCGCATCCGGCCACGGGTCCAGCCGCTTCCAGCTGTCGGTGAGTTCGCGACGCTGCGGCTCGGGCAGCTCGAGACCCTGCTCGCCGAGCAGGTCGTCGAGCGCGGATCGATAGATCGACGCCACGCTGACCCACCGATCCGCCGCCGCGGCCTTGGTGCCGCGGAAATAGGCTGCGCGCCAGTCGTTGACGAACCGCGACCAGTCCAGGTCGTATCGGGCACCGAGGATCCGCCGCGCCGCGCCCGCGACCGTGCTGTGGAAATCGGTCGCGGTGCCCTGCACGTCGAACAGCAATGCCTGTGGCCGGTCACTCATGATCGCCGATGCTAGGCCCGGCCACCGGTCCGGTCGAGGACGACGGGATGTGATTCAGGGCAACGTGCGCACCAGGGCCCGCCCGGCGGCCCGGCCGGAGAAGATGCAGCCGCCCAGGAAGGTGCCCTCCAGGGCGTTGTAGCCGTGCACCCCGCCGCCGCCGAAACCGGCCACCTCGCCCGCGGCGTACAGACCGCGGAACGGGGTGCCGTCGGCGCGGATCACCTGCGAATCCAGATTCGTCTGCAGGCCGCCCAGGGTCTTGCGGGTCAGGACATTGAGCCGGACGGCGATGAGCGGCCCGCGCGCCGGATCGAGGATGCGGTGCGGGGCGGCGACGCGGACCAGTTTGTCGCCGAGCGTGCGGCGGGCGTTCGCGATGGCCATGAGCTGCGCGTCTTTGCTGTATTTGTTGGTCAGTTCGCGGTCGCGGGCGACGATTTGGCGTTCGAGGTCCTCGGCGTCGAGCTGCGGGCCGCGGGCGATCTTGTTCATGCCCTGCACCAAGTCGCGCAAGGTGTCCGCGACCACGAAGTCCACGCCGTGCTTCTTGAACGCCTCCACCGGGCCCGGTGCGCCCTTGGCGAACCGGCTCTTCGCGGCCAGCTTCAGATCCTTACCGGTGATGTCCGGATTCTGCTCCGAACCCGAGAGCGCGAATTCCTTCTCGATGATCGGCTGGGTCAGCACGAACCACGAGTAGTCGTAGCCGGTGGCCAGGATCGCCTTCATGGTGGCGTTGGTGTCGAAACCCGGGAAACACGGTGCGGGAAGCCGCTTTCCGTTCGCGTCGAACCACAGCGACGACGGACCCGGAATGATGCGGATGGCGTGATCGGGCCAGACCGGATCCCAGTTGTGGATGCCCTCGGTGTAGTGCCACATGCGATCGCGGTTCACGATGCGGCCACCGGCCTTCTCGGTGATTCCCAGCATCCGCCCGTCCACATAGGCCGGGACGCCCGAGATCATGGTCTGCGGGCACGGGCCCAGGCGGTCGGTGGGCCAGTTCCGGCGGATCAGCTCGTGATTGTGGCCGATGCCGCCCGACGACACGATCACCGCGGGGGCGCGGAATTCGAACTCCCCCACCGTGGTTCGCGGCGAGGCCTTACCGCGCGGCAGATCGGTGGGTTCGAGCACGCCCCCGCGCACACCGACCACCGCATCGTCCTCGACGATCAGCTCGTCCACCCGGTGCCGGAACGCGAACTCCACCAGCCGGCGTTGCTCGGCCGCGAGCACGGGTTCCAGGAACACCCGCACCACCTCCGGCCCGGTGCCCCAGGTGAGATGGAAACGAGGCACCGAGTTGCCGTGCCCGTCGGCGGTGCTGCCGCCGCGTTCGGCCCAGCCCACCACCGGTGTCACGCGCAGCCCGAGGTCGTGCAGGTATTGCCGCTTCTCCGTGGTGGCGAACTCGACGTAGGCGCGGGCCCACTGCCGCGCCCAGTGATCCTCGTCGTCGCGGTCGAAACCGGCCGAGCCCTGCCAGTCCTGCCACGCCAGCTCGAAGGAGTCCTTGATGCCCAGGCGACGCTGTTCGGGGCTGTCGACGAAGAACAGCCCGCCCAGCGACCAGAACGCCTGCCCGCCGAGATTGTTGCGGTTCTCCTGATCCAGGACCAGCACCCGCCGCCCGGCCTTGGTGAGCTCATAGGTGGCCACGAGCCCGGCCAGGCCGGCTCCGACGACGATGACATCCGGCTGCTGTGACGGCGCCACGGGAACTCCTCCTGGCTCGGCTGACTTTGGATACGTCAGTGTATCCGCTGTGGGCGATCGGGGCGGGCAACCCGCTGAAACGAACTTGTCGGTGCCCTCTGGCATGGTTCGGATGTGCGTACCATGACCGCCGCCGCGGCCCGCCGGACCGCGCTCGCCGCCCAGGGGTTCGCCGCGGCCCGCCCGGCGTCCCCACCGAACCGCCGTTCCATTCTGCGGGTGCTGGAACGCACGCAATTACTGCAGCTGGATTCGGTGTCGGCGGTGGTGCGGGCGCACTATGCGCCGGTGTTCAGCCGCATCGGCGCCTACGAGCGCACCGTGCTCGACGAGGCGGCGTGGGATCACAACGGGCGTCGGCCGCGTCGACTGGTCGAGTATTGGGCGCACGAGGCGGCGCTGATCCCGGTCGAGGATTGGCCGCTGCTGCGCTGGCGGATGGCGCAGTATCGCGACGGTCGCTGGGGCGGGGCCAGAGACGTCCTGAAGCGCAATCCCACGCTGCCCAAGGATGTGCTGGACGTGATCCGCGAATTCGGCGCGTGCACCGCCGGTGAGGTCGAGCGACATCTGGAACTGGACCGGCCGCGCACCAAGGACCACTGGGGCTGGAACTACAGCGACACCAAGGTCGTCTGCGAGGTGCTGTTCGCGACCGGGGAACTATCGGTGGACAAACGGGTCGGGTTCCAACGGCACTACGACCTGACCGAGCGGGTGCTGCCGCCCGAGGTGTTCGCCCGCGAGGTCGACGAGGCGGATGCGGTGCGGGACTTGGTGCGGCGCTCGGCCGAGGCGCTCGGCATCGCCACCGAGCCCGATCTGCGCGATTACTACCGCCTGCACCGCCGCCGAACCGAGCCCGCCATCGCCGATCTGGTGGATGCGGGTGAGCTGGAACCGGTGCAGGTCGAGGGCTGGGACAAACCGGCCTACCTGCGTGCCGGTGCCCGCACCCCGCGTCGCGTCGAGGGCGCCGCCCTGTTGTGCCCGTTCGATCCGCTGATCTTCTTCCGCCCCCGCACCGAGCGAATCTTCGACTTCCACTACCGCATCGAGATCTACACTCCCGAACACAAACGGGTGCACGGCTATTACGTCTTCCCGTTCCTGCTCGACGGCGACCTCGTCGCCCGAGTGGACCTGCGCGCCGACCGCGCCACCGGCCGCCTGCTGGTCCCCGGCGCCTTCGCCGAACCCGGCTGGAACTGTTCCTATGTCGCCACGGCCCTGGCTCGTTCGCTGCGCGAGATGGCCGACTGGCTGGAACTCGACACCATCGAGATCGGCGCCCGCGGCGATCTGGCCGCCCCGCTCGCGAAGATCGGGCGGGGCGGTGGCGCCTTCACTCGTCGCGACGAGGGGCTGCTGCGGGAAGCGGAGTGTGGCTGATCCAGCGGTAGGGGGAGTGCCGCCCACCGCTGACCCGGCGTGAGTCAGCGGGCATACAGGGCGTACGGGGGAGCTACCTGATCGAAGGTCCAACCGTGTCCGTCACCGCCGCAGCAGCTCTGGGCGCGGCCGTTGCGCTTGGCGGCCAGCAGTGCCGCATCGGCGGCGAGCAGCAGATCCTCCAGGCCCATGCCGACGCAGCGGGTGGCCAGGCCCACCGACACGGACAAGCCGGTCAGGGTCGTCTCGCCGTCGCGGGTGCTGACGATCCGTAGACGAGCCGAGTTCAGCTCCACGTTGAGGCGGCGGGCCGCCGCGAAGGCATCGGCGGCTTCGGAGCCCGGCATCAGTACCAGGAACTCGTCACCGCCGAAGCGCGCCACCAGATCCTGGTGCCGGGACACCGAGCGCAGAATGCCGGCGACCTGGCGCAGGGCATTGTCCCCGGCGAGGTGACCGTGTTCGTCGTTGATCACCTTGAACCGGTCGAGATCGGCGATGAGCAGGCTGATCGGCTCTCGGCGGGCCGCGGCCTCGGTCAGCGCCACGTCCGCGTGGTGATGCCAGGTGCGACGGTCGAGCAGCCCGGTCAGCCAGTCCAATCCCTGATGGCCCAGCGGTGACCCGCAGCTGGGACAGAGCTGGAACCCGGAGTAGGCACACAGCTCGCCGCGAGCGGCCGCTGCGTGCCGGGCACGGAGGCCGCGTAGCAGCTGTTTGAACACGACTGTTCCCCCTTCCCGATAGTTTTTTGCGTGCCCCGCCGGATGTCAGGACGTTAGATATCGCGACGCCGACCGTCCACGTGCGGACTGCACAGGCCGTCGGCGCCGATCGAGCGACTGGCACAAACGGACGGAAGCGGACGAACCGCGCGCAAGTTCTCGCCGGGCACCCTGCACAGTCCGGGCGGGCCGACTGTGCCTTTCGCACATAGGGTGTCCACACGGCGGTGGGTAGCATGCGAATCTCGTTTCGCTCCAACAGAAGTCGGCAAGACCAAGAATTCAGGGGGAACAACGATGGCCGCAGTCGGGCACGACGACTATGCCCTGTCCCGCGTCCCGGACCGCGCACGCTATCCGTGGCTGTCGGTGGCCGCGCAGCGCTTCGGCCAGATCTCGGCGCTGAGCCAGTTCCTGCTCGGCGCCACACTGGGTTTCGCCTTACCGTTCTGGCAGGCATTTCTCGCGCTCACGCTGGGCGCCGTGGTGCTCGAGCTGGTGGCCATCGGGGTCGGGATCATCGGACAGCGGGAGGGGCTGTCGACCTCGGTGCTGGCCCGCTGGACCGGATTCGGGCAGGGCGGCGGCGCGGTGGTGGGACTGGTCATCGGGCTCAGCGCGACGGGCTGGTTCGGTGTGCAGTCGCAGATCTCGGGGGAAGGTCTGGCGAAAATCCTTGGGGTGCTGCCGGTGTGGGGCTGGTCGCTGCTGTTCGGTCTGGTGGTTACCGCGATCGTGACCTACGGGTTCCGGTGGATGGCCTGGACCGCCTACATCACGGTGCCCGCCTTCCTCATTCTGGCGGGCGTGTCGGTGGTGGTCGAGCTGAGCCGCCACGACGTGGGCGGATTGCTGACCGATACCGCGCCCGGGCCGCACCTGAGTATGGTGCAGGCGGTCACCCTGGTGGCCGGGCAGTTCATGGTCGGTGCGGTGATCACTCCGGATATGACCCGCTTCAATAGGTCGCCGGCCGATGTGGTCAAGCAGACGATCGTCGGAATCACCCTGGGCGAGTGGGTGATCGGTGCGGCCGGAGTCCTGCTCGCCCACGCCGTGCGCAGCAGCGACATCATCACGATCGTCATGTCCTCCACCGGCTGGGTGGGCGTGCTGGTGATCGTGACCGCCACGCTGAAGATCAACGACTGGAATCTGTACGTATCGTCGCTGGGCATAACCAATTTCGTGAAGACGGCATTCGGCCGCCGGGTGCATCGCGCCTGGGTGACCATCGTGGTCGGCGTGGCCGGTAGCGTGCTGGGCGCGGCCGGAATCCTGTCGCACTTCACCGACTTCCTCACCTGGCTCGCGGTGGCCTTCCCGCCGATTCCGGCGATCATGGTCGCCGAGTACTTCGTGGCGCGCCGCTGGCGTGCCCAACTCGCCTCGCCCGGAACGGCTCTGCCGACCGACTCGCCCGTCTGGGTGCCCGCCACCCTGGTGATCTGGCTGCTGGCCTCGCTCGTCGGCAAGTATGTGACGTTCGGCCTGCCCAGTATCAACGCGCTGGTCGTCGCGTTCGTGCTCTATCTCCTCGCGGACCGGATCGGTGTGTTGCGCGCCTTCGGCACCTACCGCACCGAACCCGCGGTGACCAATGCATCTGAGCAGCAAAGGATTTGACATGTCCATAACGCTGAACGCGAGGTACCCGCTACCGTAGGGTGGCACGCATGCGTATTGGCATCGACGTTGGTGGCACCAACACCGACGCGGTCCTGATGGACGGCGAGCGTGTGGTGTCCGCCGTCAAGACGCCGACCACCGAGGACGTCACGTCCGGGATCGTCACCGCGCTCGGGGAACTCGAGAAGAACTCCGGTGTGGCCCCGGCGACCGTGCGGGCGGTGATGATCGGGACGACACATTTCATCAATGCGCTCGTCGAGGCGAACCGGCTCGCGCCGACGGCGGCCCTGCGCCTGGGATTGCCGGCCACCGCGGCGCTGCCGCCGATGGTGGACTGGCCGCCGTCGCTGGTGCAGGCCGTGGCCGGGCGGCCGTATCTGTGCCACGGCGGATTCGAGTACGACGGCCAGACGATTTCGGACCTGGACGAGAACGAAATCCGTTCGGCCGCCCACGACATGCTCGATCGAGGCGTGCGCAGCGTGGCGATCTCCTCGGTGTTCTCCCCGGTCAGCGCGGAGCACGAATGCCGCGCGGCCCAGATCATCGCCGCCGAGGCGCCCGAGATGGTGATCAGCCTGTCGCACGAGATCGGCAGGCTGGGCCTGCTGCAGCGGGAGAACGCGACGATCATCAACGCCGCGCTCGGTGAGATGGCCGCGCAGATCGTGGACGGGCTGGCGGCGGCGGTGCGCGGCGCGGGTATCGATGCGCCGCTGTTCCTGAGTCAGAACGACGGCACTCTGATGGAGGTCCACTACGCCCGGCAGTATCCCGTCGCGACCTTCGCCTCCGGCCCCACCAACTCCATGCGCGGTGCCGCATTCCTGTCCGGGCTGGCCGATTGCGTCGTCGTCGATGTCGGCGGGACGACAACCGATGTCGGTGTGCTGCGGCGCGGATTTCCGCGGGAGGCGGCGACCGAGGTGATCGTCGCCGGGGTGCGCACCAACTTCCGGATGCCGGACGTGATCTCCATCGGCCTCGGCGGAGGCTCGCTGGTGCGCGAATCCGGTCGGCAGGGAATCGATGTCGGGCCCGACAGCGTCGGCTTCCGGCTCACCGACCAGGCCCTGGTATTCGGCGGTGACGTCCTCACGGCCACCGATATCGGTGTGGCCGCGGGCCTGCTCGACATCGGCGAGGCCGGCCGGATCCGGCATCTGTCCGGCGATTTCGTCAAACACGCGCTGGGCGCCATCGAGACGAAGATCGGCCAGGTAATCGATCGGATGCGGACCTCGCGCGAACTGCCGTCGGTCGTGGTGGTCGGCGGCGGTGAATTCCTGGTGCCGGACACGCTCGACGGTGTCGCCGGTGTGCACCGGACCGAGCACTTCGCGGTCGCCAATGCGATCGGGGCGGCCATCGCGCAGATCGGCGGGGAGGTGGACCGCATCTACCCGGTGGAGCCGGGGCGCCGCGATGCGGTCCTCGATGCGGCCAAACAGGAGGCCATCGACCGCGCGGTCGCGGGCGGTGCCGACCCGAATCGCGTGGACATCGTCGATGTGGACGAGGTGCCGATCGCCTATCTGCCCGGTAACGCCACCCGCATCAGGGTCAAGGCGGTCGGTGATCTCCTCCTGGCGGGGCGTCATGGTGCGTGAGTTGACGGTAGCGGATCTACCCGATATCGCCCGGGGCGCAGCACTATTGGGCACCGGCGGTGGCGGTGATCCCCACCTGGGGCGGCTGCTGGTGGAGCAGGAGTTCCGGCGCGGGCGCACGGTCGAACTGCTGGACCCGGACGAGATCGGCGACGACGCGCTGGTGATCCCCACCGCCGGAATGGGTGCGCCGACGGTCGGGATCGAGAAACTTCCGCGCGGCACCGAGGCCGCGCTGGCCTTGCGCACCCTGGAGCGGCATCTGGGCCGCCGCGCCGACGCCACCATGCCGATCGAATGCGGCGGCTCCAATTCGATGGTGCCGCTGCTGGTCGGCGCCCAGCTCGGCCTGCCGGTCGTGGATGCCGACGGCATGGGCCGGGCCTTCCCGGAACTGCAGATGCTGACCTTCGGGGTCTACGGGATTCCCGGCTCTCCCATGGCGTTCAGCGGTGCGCGCGACGAGCACGGCGTCATCGACACCGGCCCCGACAATCTCAGGCTGGAGCGGATCGCGCGCAGTGTCACGGTGCAGCTGGGCGGGACGATGGATATTGCCCAGTACTCGATGAGCGGGGCTCAGGTGCGCCGCACGGGCATTCGCAACACGCTCACGCTGTCCCTGCGGATCGGGCGGTGCCTGCGCGAGAGCCGCGAACGGCATCGTGATCCGCTGCAGGCGCTGACCGCGTTGTTCAAAGAGACCAGTTACGGTTATGCGGCACCGGTTTTCGCCGGGCGGATCGTCGACGTCGAACGCCGCACCACCGGTGGGTTCGCCCGCGGGAGAGCGTTGATCAAGTCGTTCGCCGACGAATCGATCCTGGAGCTGTCGTTTCAGAACGAACATCTGCTCGCGCGCATCGATGGCCGGGTGCGGGTCGTCGTCCCCGATCTCATCACGGTGCTGAGTGCCGAGACCGCCGAGCCGATCACCACCGAGGCGCTGCGTTTCGGTCAGCGGGTGACGGTCTATGCGATCTCCGCGCCCCCGATCATGCGCACGCCCGCGGCCCTGGCCGTATTCGGGCCGCGCGCATTCGGATTCGACATCGACTTCCATCCGGTCGAGGAACTGACGTGATAGTCGACAAGCTCGGCACCGAGGATGTGGATCTGCTGCAGCGCGGGGCGAGTCTGCTCGGCTCGGGCGGCGGAGGCGACTCCCAGCTGAGCGCGTTGTGGCTGAGCACGGAGCTGACCGCGCGCAACGAGGTGCCCCTCGTCGGCCTCGATGCGCTCGACCAGGGTTGGGTGCTGGTGATGGGCGAGGTCGGGTCGAGTGCCACCGTGGCCGTGGAGAAGTTGCCCGCCGGTGACGAGTTGCGCCGCTGCGTCAGCACCGCCGAGCGCCGCCTCGGTGTCGCCGTCGACGCCATCGGTGTGGTGGAGATCGGCGGCAGCAACGCGTTGATCCCCTTCATCGCCGCCGCCCAGACCGGTAAGCCCGTGGTGGACGCCGATCTGATGGGCCGGGCGTTCTCCCGGCTGGACCAGACCGTCATCGCCGTCGACGAACTCGTCGGACCGTGGTCGATCGCCGAGGCGCACGGGGCGGCCGTGGTCATCGACGGCGTGGACGCACTGACCGCCGAGCGCGTGATGCGGGGCGCCCTGACCGGTCTGGGCGGATGGGCGGTGCTGGCCTATCCGCCGATCTTGGCGGGGATGTATCGGCGAGTTGCCTTGCCCGGCACGGTGACCGGAGCCATCCGGCTCGGTCGGCGGCATCGGGACGGTATGGCCGCCGGCGACGACGGTGATGCGCTGGCCGACCGGCTCGGCGGTGACTTCCTGGGCCAGGGCACGGTGCTGGAGGTGTTCCGCTACGGGGGCAGGGGTTTCGCCAGCGGCAGCGTCGCGATGCGGACCGTGGACGGTCGGCACCTGCTGCGGGTGGAAATGCAGAACGAGTACGCGATGGTGCTGCGCGACGGCGAGGTGGTGGCGACGACTCCGGACGTGATCTGTCTGCTCGACGCGCACACCCTGCGGCCGATCCAGACGGGCCAGGTGCGGCGCGGGCACGAGGTGGCGATCCTGGCCCTGCCGGTGCCGGATCGGCTCTGGCAACCCGACATGCTGCCGCGGGTCGCACCGCGTGCGCACGGAATCGACGCCGATCCGGTCCGCAGATTCTCGGATCATGCGAGGAGGCTCATGCGGTGAAGGCGACATCCGGTCCCGTATCGCTGCGTCAACTGGTGGCCCACCCGGTCCTGGCCGGGGCGCGCCTGGTCGGTGGCCGGTCGGCCGATACCGCGGTGCGCCGGGTGACGGTGCGTTCCGGTGTCGACCCGTCCCGGCTCGGGCACGGCGACCTGATCGTGGTGGCCGGGCTCGACGACTCGACCGGGTGGCAGGTCGAGGCCGGTATCCGCCGTTGCGCGCTGGCCGGTGTCGCCGGTCTGGTGCTGCCGGGCGGTCGGCACGGCCCGCTGGCCACCAGCGTGCTGCTCGCCGAGCGCCTGGGCCTGCCGCTGGTGCTGCTGCCCGATTCGCTCGGCCCGCACGAGGTGGCGCTGCGCCTGGCGCAATTGGTCGCCACGCCCGAGGTGGTGCAGTCCGAACACGTGCTGCGCTTCTTGAGCCGCATCCGCGGCCGGGCCGACAGCCTGCGGTCGGTGACCAAGGTCGCCGCCGAGGTGTTGCAGGTCCCGGTCAGTGCGCTGAGCCCGGACGGTGAGCTCGTGCACGGCGACCACGCGCCGACGGAGTTCCGGCGCGATCTCGCGCTGCCGCAGGTGGTTGCGGAAGGGGAGACCACCTTCGTGATTCACCCGGTCAGCACAGGATCCGCGCCGCTGTGGATGGCCGCCGCGCTGCCGACACCGGCGCCGGTGCAGATCGAGATCGCCCAGGCGGTCCTGGCCACGGCCGAACCCTGGGTGCTGGCGTGGCTGGCGACCCAGCGACTGGACGCCGAGCGCGACGCCCGGGCCCGCACGACGCTGCTGTCGGATCTGCTGCGGTTGCGCGAGGACGCGGGTCCGGTGCCCCGGCACCGCGCCGCGATCCTGGGTTGGCGGTTGGACGGCTGGCACACCGGGATCTATCTGCGCCGGCTCAACGAGTCGCCGTACGACAACCTCGCCGACCGCGACGAGATGCTGCGCGTGCTGGGCGGTTGCGGCATCGGCGGGCCGCTGGTCGAACAGTCCGACGGCTGGGTCGCCTGGCACACCTCCAAGGACGAGCCGTCGCCGCACGAGGTCGACGGGCTGCTCGGATCGGTGCGGAAGGCGTTGGCGCGACCCGGATCCCGGATGGAGATCGCCGCCGGTGTCGGGCGCGGTCACCCCGGGATCGGCGGCCTGGCCCGCACGGTCGACGAGGCCCGCGAGGCGGCCTTGTCCATCGACCTCACCGCCGCGGACGTCATCCAGGACATCGGGGCTCGGGTCGCGCACATCGATACTCTGGGCGTGGGCCGGATGGTGCGCGCCTGGACGCGGTCACGCCCGGCGCGCGCCCTCGCCAGCACCCTGCTCGCCCCGCTGGTCGATCAGGAACTGCTGTTGACCACCTTGGATGTGTATCTCGAACACGAATCCTCGGTCGTGGCCACCGCGGCCGCGCTCGGGCTGCACCGCAACACCGTTGCCGACCGGATCGCCCGCATCCAGCGGATTCTCGGCGTCAACCTGCGCGACCCCGACGACCGGCTGGCGGTCGAACTGGCCTGCCGCACCCTGCGGCCCAAGGTCCGCCGTCCCCAGCAGCCCTCGATCGTGTAACCCGCCGCCCGGCAAGGCGTTTGCCGAAAGTATCCCGCGAGTACATCTCCGGTCTCTGGTTCGCCGGACGAAGGTGCGAAAGGGTTGATGTGGCCCGGCCGCGGGCGCTCATCGCATGGCTACAGCGGGATTTCGGGAGTGATGACGTGAGTAATGATCTTCCAGAACGTGTTCCGGGCGCGACATGGTGTGTGCCGGTCAAAGCGTTCGAACTGCCACCGGTCGAGCTGATCGAACGCGTCGCGAGAGCCTTGGCCCAGTACACGCCGCTCCCTCCCCAGCGCCGGAGGCACTTCGAGCCGCCTCGCGGATAATTCCGTTCGGTGTTACCGTCGGTCGGTGCTGTGGAATCGGATGCGCTCCAACCGAATCCTTCGCTCCGGCGCAGTGGCGGTGATCGCGGTGCTGGTCGCCAGTGGATGCGGTGGCTCCGGAACCGACTCCGGCACAGGGGTATCGAAGCCAGGGGCTTGGCCGCCCGCGGAGGGCCGCGGATCGTGCGCGGTCGGCAAACAGGAGGATGTGCCCGCCACCATGCGTGACGGCGTCGTGCTGAAGGCCGACGTCTATCGCCCGCAGACCGCCGACCCGGTGCCGGTCGTGTTGATGCGCACCCAGTACGGCAAATCCTCCGCCCAGATCCAGCCCTACCGGTATCAGTCGCCGGACTGGTTCGCCTCGCACTGCTATCTGGTTGTCGTACAGGACATTCGGGGGCAGGGGAAATCGGGCGGCACGTTCACCGAATTCGGCAACGACCTGAACGACGGCTACGACTCGGTGGAATGGGCTGCGGCCCTGCCGGGTTCGAACGGCAAGGTGGGGATGTACGGGTCGTCGTATGTCGGCGCCACCCAGTGGCTGGCCGCGGTGGGCGCGCCGCCGCATCTGACCACGATCGTTCCGGCCAACACCTCCGCCGACTACTACGACGGCTGGACCTACGAGGGCGGCGCGTTCCGGCTCGGCTTCGTCGAACCGTGGGCCATGGACACCATCGCCCGCACGGCCGCGCTCAATCGGGGCGACACCGCGACCGCCAAACAGCTCGAGGCCGACGCCGAGGAGCACACCCGGTGGCTGGCGTATCGGCCGTATCAGCAGTTCCCGCCGATGCATCCCGGCGATCCGGCGGTGGCGCCGTGGTACTTCGACTGGATCCGTCACTCGACCCGTGACGACTACTGGAAGCAGTGGAGCATCCGCGACCGCTACGCGAATGTGAAAGTGCCCGTGCTGAATATCGCAGGCTGGTACGACGCCTTCCTCGCCGGTGGCGCCGACAACTTCGCGGGCATGGTGAAAAGCGGCGGCAGCGACGAGGCCCGCCGCAACCAGCGCCTCGTGATCGGGCCCTGGGATCATGTCGGATGGGGCAGGCCGGGCACGAATGTGTCCGCGCCCATGCTCGCCGCCGCCGGACCCGCGGGTGACAGTCCCGTCAACGAGTTGATGCTGGCCTGGTTCGACCACTTCCTCAAAGGCAAGGACACCGCGGTGTCCGGACGGCCGCGTGTCGACTACTTCGTGATGGGTGCGAATCGGTGGAAGCAGGCCGATGCCTGGCCGCTGCCGAACACGAAGTGGACCACCTACTACTTCTCCGGCGACGGCAACATGTCACTGCCCGGCCGCAAGGGAGCGCTGACCCCGGACGCGCCGAAGGATCCCCAGGAACCGGACCGGTACTACTACAACCCCCTCGACCCGGTGCCCAGCGCGGGCGGACACTCCTGCTGTGGCGCGTCCACGGGACCGCAGGGCCCGTTCGATCAGTATGTGGTGGAACAGCGTTCGGATGTGTTGACCTATACCACCGATCCGATGCCGACCGACACCGAGATCACCGGCCCGACCGAGGTGAAGCTGTGGGCCGCCTCCACCGCGCCCGACACCGACTTCACGGCCAAGCTGGTCGCGGTCGCTCCCGACGGGTCCACGGTCAACCTCAACAACGGCATCATCCGGGCGGCATTCCGTGATTCGCTGGAGCATCCGACACCGATCGTGCCCGGACAGCCCTACCAGTACACGATTCGGATATGGCCCACCAGCTATCTGGTGAAGGCGGGGTCGCGGATCCGCCTCGAGATCTCCTCGAGCGACTATCCGCAGTATGCGCCCAACCCCAACACCGGTGAACCGTTCGGGCAGAGCGCGAACACCCAGGGCGCGACGCAGACCATCTTCCACGACCCCGACCACCCGTCCTCGGTCGTGCTGCCGATCATCCCCGCCGGAGACGACGGCAGTACCCGCTTCCCGATCACCCGGTAGCGGATTCAGGTGCGCGACAGCGCATCCTCGACGGCCATGCCGTCCGACGGACGCGGCAGTCGTCGCGCCAGCACCTGCCCGCGGAAGAACCTGGGCATGGCCCACGCCAGCAACAGATACAGCGGCACACCGAGCAGCAGCGTGCCCACCCCGAGCAGGAAGATCGCGCCGATCCGCCAGTGCGGCGGCACCGGCAGCTGCCACGACGCGTCACCCTCGCCCGGCGTCCACGACGTCACCGCCGTCCAGCCCGCCGCGAACAGCAGTGCCACCCCGCCGCAGGCGGGCAGCAGCCCCTTCACCAGGAAAGTCCGTGCGCCGGAGGTGAATTCGTGGCGATACAGCCAGGCGCAGCTGAGCCCGGTCAGGCCGTAGTAGAGCCCGATCGAGATGCCGATGGCCGTCACCGCCTCGGCGATCAGGCGGCCGCCGGAGACGAAGTTCAGCGCCACATACAGCGCGATCGACAGGGCACCGAACACGATGGTCGAGAACGCCGGAGTCAGCCACCGCGGATCGATGCGGCCGAACGATTTCGGCAAGGCGTGGTGCAGCGCCATCGAGTATGTGGTGCGGGCGGTCGGCAGGATCGTCGTCTGGGTCGAGGCAGCCGCGGAGGTGAGCACCATCAGGAACAGCAGGTGCACCAGCGCCGACCCGATCGGCCCGTCGCCGAACACCGCGCTTCCCAGCGCGCCCAGCACGTCGTCGACGTGGGCCGGATTCGCCAGCCCCAGGCCGTCCTTCCCGGCTCCGGCGAAGGCCTGGCCCGCGACGGTCACCAGCAGATACAGCGCCACCAGCGTGACCGTCGACAGCACCGCGGACCGGCCGGGGGTGCGCCGGGGATCGACCGTCTCCTGATTCACCGACACCGCCGAATCCCAGCCCCAATAGATGAACACCATCAGCAGCACGGCGGTCACGAAATCGGAGAACGTGCCGATGGCGAACGGATCGAACCACGACAGGTGCGGCACGCTCGACCCCTGCGGCGCGTGCCCGGTGGCCACCCGGATCAGCGCCACCACCGAGAACAGCACCAGCATCCCGAATTCGACGGTGAGCAGCGCCGACTGCAGCCGCGCCGACACGTCGATCCCGCACACCGCCACCAGCGTCATCACGATCAGATAGCAGACGCCCAGCAGCAGCACCCAGCCGCTGGTCGGATCCGAGCCGATCCCGTGCGCGCCGAGCAGCAGGAAGGTGTACTGCGCGCTGATCTGCGCCAGGCTCGCCATGACCAGCAAATCCGACACCACGATCGCCCAGCCCGACATCCATCCGGTGAACGGTCCGAACGCGCGGGTGGCCCAGACGAAGGTGGTCCCCGGATCCGGCTCCACCTGATTCAGCTCGCGATACCCGATGGCCACCAGCAGCATCGGCACGAAGGCCAGCAACACGATGATCGGCGCCTGCAACCCGACCGCGGCGACCACCAGGCCGAGGGTGGCAGTGATGCTGTAGGCCGGTCCCGCGGACGCCACCCCGATCACCACACTCGATGCCAGGGACAGCGCACCGGAACGCAAGGTGCTGGGGGATGTCACCGGGCTAGGGTACGGGCTACCCACCGGCAACACGGAATCGGCAGCAGACCCTCACCTTCCCCGCATCGTTCCCCCCAGGACCCTGCACGGCGGCCCTGGGGGCCGCCGTGCAGGGAATGAGATAGTCAACGCGCAGGGAATGAGTGCGCAGGCCCACGGAGGTTGGAAACCCTGCCTCTTGGTCTTCTGGACTGCTTGCCTCTTGGGTTTCCTGGACTGCCGAGCCTCTCGCCTCCCGGCACGGCCGCCCTCTTCAGTCCCTGCACCGTGCCCCCTCTCATTCCCTGCACGGTGCCCCTCTCCTTCCCTGCAGGGTGCCCCCTCTCCTTCCCTGCAGGGTGCCCCCTCTCCTTCCCTGCAGGGTGCCCCCTCTCATTCCCTGCACGGTGCCCCCCTCTCATTCCCTGCGCCGTCCGCGCAGCGGGCGGTGCAGGGTCACGTCCCGGCGGTTACTGCCTGAGCGGCCGGCTCCTCGCGAGTGGCCGCCGCACGCCCCCAACGACCCGCCAGGGCCGCACAGGTGAACAGCTGGATCTGGTGGAAGATCATCAGCGGCAGCACGATCAGGCCCACCGCATGCCCGGCGAATAGGACCGTTGCCATCGGTAGCCCGCTGGCCAGGCTCTTCTTCGAACCGCAGAAGATCACCACGATCCGGTCGGCCCATTCGAAACCGAACAACCGGCTGCCCAGCGCGGTCACGCCCAGCACTACCGCCAGCAATCCCGCGCACACGGCGACCACGGCGACCAGCGACAGCGGCGAGATACCCCGCCAGATGTGCTCGACCATGCCCGCGCTGAATGCCGCGTAGACCACCAGATACACCGAACCCCGATCGACTGTCCGGGTCACCGCCGTATGCCGCAGCAGCCACCGCAGCCGCGAGCGCAGCAGCTGTCCGGCCACGAACGGCAGCAGCAGCTGCACCACGATGGCCAGCACCGCGCCGGGCGAGACCGTCGCGCCACCGGTGGTGTGCATCAGCACCATCACCAGCAGGGGTGTGGCGAACACGCCGATCAGATTCGACAGTGACGCGCTGACCACCGCACCCGCGACATTCCCGCGCGCGATCGAGGTGAATGCGATCGACGACTGCACCGTGGACGGTAGCAGGCACAGATACAGCACGCCGGTGTACAGGTCCTCGGTCAGCACCGACGGCACCAGCAGCCGCAACGCCAGCCCGAGCAGCGGGAACACGACGTAGGTCACCGCGAGCACCGTGGAGTGCAGCCGCCAGTGCCGCAGCCCGGCCACCGCCTCGCGCGGTTCCAGCCGGGCGCCGTAGAGAAAGAACAGCACCCCGATCGCGATCGTGGTGGCGTGGTCCAGCACATCGGCGGCGCTACCGCGCGCGGGCAGCAGCGCCGCCAGCAGCACGCTCGCGAGGATGCCGAGCATGAAGGCGTCGATGCGGAGCTTGGCTAGGAACTTCACGAGCAAACGGTAGGCCCGCGACTACTGATCGCAAAAGACGTTGGAAGAGATATCTCTGAACGCGTATCGTGATAGCCGTGTTCGACCCGGACTTGCTGCGCACCTTTCTCGCCGTCGAGCGGGCCGGTGGTTTCAC
Source organism: Nocardia transvalensis (assembly GCF_015477765.1). GTDB lineage: Bacteria > Actinomycetota > Actinomycetes > Mycobacteriales > Mycobacteriaceae > Nocardia > Nocardia transvalensis_A. The sequence goes on from NZ_JADLQQ010000007.1 coordinate 24,157, forward strand.
CGCCGCGGGCCGCATCCTGGGCCTGCGGCAATCCACGGTGAGCGGGCATATCGCGCGGTTGGAACAAGCGGCCGGGCGGGCGCTGTTCCGCCGCGACACCCGCAATCTCGCCCTCACCGCCGACGGGGCGGCCATGGTCGGCTTCGCCCGCGCCATCCTCGACGCGCAGGCCCGGGCCGAGCGCTACTTCTCCGACTCGCGGCTGACGGGCCTGATCCGGCTGGGCGCCTCCGACGACGTGATGGCCCGGGAATTGCCGGATGTGCTGCTGGAGTTCCAGCGCACCCATCCCGGCGTGGATCTGGAGCTGACCGTCGGGCTCAGCGAGACCCTCAAGACCCGGATGGAGGCCGGGGAGCTGGACCTGATGGTCGGCAAGCGGCTGCCCGGCGAGCAACACGGTGAACTGCTGTGGCGGGACCGGCTGGTGTGGGCGGGGCGTTCGGGCGCAACGGGTTTCGACGATCCGGTGCCGCTGGTGACCTTCCCGCCGCCGAGCCTCACCCGCCACGTCGCGCTGCGGGCGCTCGAACGCGAGGGGCGGACCTGGCGGATCGCCTGCGTCAGCGACAGTCAGCTGGGCCTGCGGGCCGCGGTGCTGGCCGGTCTCGGCGTGATCGTGCATGCCGAAAGTCTGCTTCCGCCAGGGCTTTTCCCGGTCGAGGACGCGCGGCTGCCGGAGCTGGGGGAGCTGGAGTTCGTGCTGCTGCGCCGCCGCAGCACGCTCTCGGAACCGGAGCGGGCGCTGTGCGAGGCGATCACCGCCGGCGCCGGCCGATTGCGCGCCGCCGCTCCCGTCGGCCGGTCGGCCACACCTGTCGGTGCAGGTCGTTAACCTGGTTGCCGTGGCAGATCCCGCGACCTACCGGCCCGCCCCGGGCACCATCCCCGTCGAACCCGGCGTCTACAAGTTCCGGGACGCGCACGGGCGGGTCATCTACGTCGGCAAGGCGAAGAGCCTGCGCAGCCGGCTGAACTCCTACTTCGCCGACGTCGCCTCGCTGCACCCGCGCACCCGCCAGATGGTCACCTCGGCCGCCAGTGTCGAATGGACCGTGGTGACCACCGAGGTGGAAGCCCTTCAGCTGGAATACAACTGGATCAAGGAATTCGATCCGCGGTTCAATGTCCGCTACCGCGACGACAAGACCTATCCGATGCTCGCGGTGAGCATGAACGAGGAGTATCCGCGGGTATTCGTCTACCGGGGCGCGCGCAAGAAGGGGGTGCGCTACTTCGGCCCCTACGCGCACGCCTGGGCCATCCGCGAGACGGTGGATCTGCTGCTGCGGGTGTTTCCGGTGCGCACCTGTTCGAACGGGGTCTTCAAGCGGCATCAGCAGATCGGGCGGCCGTGTCTGCTCGGCTACATCGATAAGTGTTCGGCGCCCTGTATCGGCCGGGTGAGTGCCGAGGAGCACCGCCGCATCGCCGAGGACTTCTGCGATTTTCTCTCCGGTAAGACCGACCGGATGGTGCGCGAGCTGGAACGCCGAATGCAGGCCGCCGCAGCGGAATTGGATTTCGAGACCGCCGCCCGGCTGCGCGACGACGTGCAGGCGCTCAAGCGCGCGCTGGAGAAGCAGGCGGTGGTGCTGGGCACCGGCACCGACGCCGATGTGATCGCCTTCGCCACCGACGAACTCGAGGCGGCCGTGCAGATCTTCCACGTCCGCGACGGCCGGGTGCGCGGTCAGCGCGGCTGGGTGGTCGACAAGTCCGGCGACGCCGTCGACGACGTGGAAGCCGGGGGCGAGATGCCCGCTCTGGTCGAGCAGTTCCTCACCCAGTTCTACGGCGAGCAGGCCGCCTTCGCCGAAGACGCCGACGCCGAGACTCCGGCGACGGTGGTCCCGCGCGAGGTGCTGGTGCCCTCGCTGCCCGGCGATCCGGAGCAGATCCAGCGCTGGCTGTCGGAACTGCGCGGCTCGTCGGTGCAGCTGCGGGTGCCCCAGCGCGGCGACAAGAAGGCGCTGATGGAGACCGTGCAGCGCAATGCCGGCGAGGCCCTGGCCCAGCACAAGCTCAAGCGGGCCGGGGATCTGACCGCGAGATCGGCGGCGCTGCAAGGCATTCAGGACGCCCTGGATCTGGACAGTGCCCCGCTGCGCATCGAATGCGTCGACATCAGCCATGTGCAGGGCACCGATGTGGTGGCCTCGCTGGTGGTGTTCGAGGACGGGCTGGCGCGCAAATCCGAATACCGGCACTACACCATCAAGGAGGCCGCGGGCGAGGGCCGCTCCGACGACGTCGCCAGCATCGCCGAGGTGACGCGGCGGCGGTTCTACCGGCTGCGAAAGGATCTGGAGGCCTTCGCGGAGGAGGACGGCGACAATCCGACGCCGGGTATCGACCCCAAGACCGGCAAGCCGCGCAAATTCTCCTACCCGCCCAACCTGTTCGTCGTCGACGGCGGCGCGCCGCAGGTGAATGCCGCCGCCGAGGTGCTCGACGAACTGGGCATCACCGATGTCGCGGTGATCGGCCTGGCCAAGCGGCTGGAGGAGGTGTGGGTGCCGGGCGAACCCGATCCGGTCATCATGCCGCGCAACAGCGAATCGCTGTATCTGCTGCAGCGGGTCCGCGACGAGGCGCACAGGTTCGCCATCACCTTCCACCGCAGCAAGCGCTCTCGCCGGATGACCGCCTCCGCGCTGGACTCGGTGCGTGGCCTCGGCGAGTCGCGCCGCACCGCGCTGGTTACCCACTTCGGGTCGGTGGCGCGGCTGAAGGAGGCTACGGTAGAGGAGATCACGGAGGTGCCGGGCATCGGGGTGGCGACCGCAAAGGCGGTGCTCGCGGCCCTCAACGGTGAATGAACGGCGAACCATCACGTCTCGGTTTCGCCGGTAGCGTGTGCCCGTCATCGGGCCACCGCACAGGGCAGGATGATCGAATGACAGGCAGAGACGGATCCGGACGGACATGACCAGCGTCGAATCGAACAGCAGCGCGGTGGACCCGCAGTCGCCGACCTCGCTGCCGGAACCAGGCAGTGGCAACGGCAGCGGTAACGGCGAGGGCCGGCCGATCGAGGTGGTCATCGTGACCGGACTGTCCGGAGCCGGTCGCGGCACCGCGGCCCGCGTGCTCGAGGACCTCGGCTGGTACGTTGCCGACAATCTACCGCCGGAACTGATCGGCCGGCTGGTGGAGCTGGGAGCGGCGGCCAACCCGCCCATCCGCAAATTCGCCCTGGTGATGGATGTGCGCAGCCGCTTCTTCACCGGCGACCTGTCCGGCGTCACCGAGCAGCTGCGCGCGGGCGGGGTGCGCACCCGGGTGCTGTTCCTCGAGGCCTCCGACGACGTGCTGATTCGCCGCTTCGGATTCGCTCGCCGACGCCACCCGTTACAGAGCGAGAGCGCCGACGGTACGCTGTCGGCCGGTATCACTGCGGAGCGACATCGGCTGGCGACTGTGAAGACCGCCGCCGATCTGGTCATCGACACCACCGCGCTGTCGGTACACCAGTTGCACCGCAAGCTCGAAGAGGCCTACGGCGCCGGTGTGCCCACCGCACTGCAGGTCACCATCCAATCGTTCGGTTTCAAGTACGGAGTACCGCTGGACGCCGACATGGTGTTTGATTTGCGTTTCCTACCCAATCCCCATTGGGTTCCGGAGCTACGCGAGCACACCGGGCAGGATGCGGTGGTCGGCGAGTATGTATTGTCCCGGCCCGGCGCCGAGGACTACCTGCGGACCTGCCGCCACCTGATCGATCTGACGACCAACGGGTACCGCCAAGAGGGGAAGCGATACATGACCGTGGCAGTGGGCTGCACGGGCGGTAAGCACCGCAGTGTGGCGATAGCGGAGGCGCTGGGCGAGTTGCTCGGCGAGTCCGAGCACGACGATGTCGTGCGCGTGGTGCACCGAGACCTGGGGCGGGAATGACAGAAGCCGAAACAACGCCCGCGATCGTTGCGCTGGGCGGGGGTCACGGGCTGTATGCGACCCTGTCCGCGGCGCGGTTGCTCACCCGTGCCATCACCGCGGTGGTGACCGTCGCCGACGACGGCGGTTCCTCGGGACGGTTGCGCGCGGAACTGGGCATGCTCCCGCCGGGTGATCTGCGCATGGCGCTGGCGGCGCTGGCCGACGACACCGACGGGTTGTGGGCGCGCACGGTCCAGCACCGCTTCGGCGGCACCGGTGCGCTGGCGGGGCATTCGGTCGGCAACCTGATTCTGGCGGGCTTGACAGAAGTGCTCGGCGATCCGGTCGCCGCCCTCGACGAGGCCGGCAAGATTCTCGGCATCACCGGCCGGGTGCTCCCGATGTCCCCGACCGCGCTGACCATCGAGGCCGATGTGTCGGGCCTGGAGGCGGACCCGCGGGTCAGCCGCTGCATCCGCGGTCAGGTGGCCGTCGCGACCACGCCCGGTAAGGTGCGCCGGGTGCGGCTGATCCCGCAGGATCCCCCGGCCAGCCCGGAGGCGACCGCGGCCATCGAACACGCCGACCTGGTGGTTCTGGGGCCGGGTTCCTGGTTCACCAGCGTGATTCCCCACGTGCTGGTGCCCGGTCTGCACGAGGCCCTGGTCCACACGCGTGCCCGAAAAGTGCTGGTACTCAACCTGGCCGCCGAGCCCGGTGAGACGGCCGGATTCTCCGCCGAGCGGCACCTGCATGTATTGTCCCAGCACGCACCGGATTTCGCGGTCGACGACGTGGTGGTGGATTCCGGGTCCGTACCGGAGGGTAGGGAACGCGAACATGTGGCAAGAGCTGCCGAACAGCTGCGTGCGCGAGTAACCTTCGCTGATGTCGCCGAGGCGGGGACGGACCGGCACCACCCTGGAAAGCTAGCCGCCGCACTGGATCAGGTGATCCGGCAACCTCGGCCGGAATTGGCAGGGCTTCGAGTCGAAGGACGGCACCGTGGCCAGCAGGTGCGGTCCGCGTTGGGTGGAAAGGAGCGGGTCTCGTGGCGATGACAGCCGAGGTGAAGGACGAGCTGAGCCGTCTGTCCGTCTCGCAGGTGAGTTCACGCAAGGCGGAGCTGTCGGCGCTACTCCGGTTCGCCGGCGGCCTGCACATCGTCGGCGGGCGCGTGATCGTCGAGGCCGAGGTCGATATGGGCTCGATCGCGCGGCGGCTGCGCCGGGAGATCTTCGAGCTGTACGGCTACGGCTCGGACGTGCACGTGCTCGGCGCCGGTGGATTGCGCAAGACCTCCCGGTATGTCGTGCGGGTGTCGAAGGAAGGCGAGGCGCTGGCGCGCCAGACCGGCCTGCTGGATGTGCGCGGCCGCCCGGTGCGCGGCCTGCCCGCCCAGGTGGTCGGCGGCAGCATCGCCGACGCCGAAGCCGCTTGGCGTGGAGCATTTCTCGCACACGGGTCGCTCACCGAGCCCGGTCGTTCCTCGGCGCTCGAGGTGAGCTGCCCGGGACCGGAGGCCGCGCTCGCCCTGGTCGGTGCGGCCCGGCGCATGGGCATCTCGGCCAAGGCCCGCGAGGTACGCGGCACCGACCGCGTGGTGGTGCGCGACGGCGAGGCCATCGGCGCGCTGCTCACCCGGATGGGCGCCCAGGACACGCGGTTGACGTGGGAGGAGCGGCGCATGCGCCGCGAGGTCCGCGCCACCGCCAACCGGCTGGCCAACTTCGACGACGCCAACCTGCGCCGCTCGGCACGGGCCGCGGTCGCCGCGGCCGCGCGCGTGGAGCGCGCGCTGGAGATCCTCGGCGACGACGTGCCCGACCACTTGGCCGCCGCGGGCAAGCTGCGCGTGCAGCATCGCCAGGCCTCCCTCGAGGAACTGGGCCAGCTGGCCGATCCGCCGATGACCAAGGACGCGGTGGCGGGCCGCATCCGCCGCCTGCTGTCGATGGCCGACCGCCGCGCCAAGGAACTCGGCATTCCCGATACCGAATCCGCGGTGACGGCCGAACTTCTCGAGGACGCCTGACAGTAATCGCCCGGTGACCGTCGTCGCGTCTACTCCCTTGTGCGGCGGCGGTTTTCGAGTAGAAGTACTCGTTGTTCACAAGCTTCGAATTGATCCACAGGCACCCCTTCGTGCGGCCTCGGCGTAACCCTCGATCCGGTAGGGTCGCAAGCCTGATCACAAGGTACGGACGCACAAGGGGGAGAGACGATGACGACATTGGCTCAGCTGGAGGCAAGGGTGGCCGCGCTGGAAGCAAATCAGGCCGAAGGCCTGGCGACACTCGCCGCCGTGCATGCGCTCGGCGCGAAGGTCGATGCCCATCATGAAGAGAACCGGCAGCGGTTCGAGGCGCACGGCGAACGCTTCGACGCGCACGACCAACGGTTCGACGCGCACGACCAACGGTTCGACGCGCTCGAGGCGAAGGTCGACGCGCATGACGGACGCTTCGACGCGCTGGAGCGCAAAGCCGACATCCAACGAGAGCTGACCAATGCGCTGGGCCTACAGTTGGCCGAGCACATTCAGCAGTCCGACGCCACCCACGCCCGTCTGGAAGCCGGCCAGACTCGCCTGGAAGGGAAGTTCGAAGCACTACGGGGCGAGGTCCGGGAGTTCTTCCGCTCGACAGAGGAGAGCATCGCGGAGCTGAAGGACATCGTGGTGAGAGCGCTCGATCGCAAGGCCGGCCAGTGAGTTCGGCCGTCCGGGGTAGGTGACCACCCCTCGGCCCGCCTGCCCTGCGGGCCGAGTCGGTCATTCCGCCCAGCAGCGGGCCGGAATGGCGGTCAGCGGCACGATCGCTTGTGAGCAGGGGCATGTCTGTGCCATCACAGGCGGGCATTAGGGTGGACGTGCAACGGAACGAATCCGCTTGAAAGCTGAGGAGCGATAACGTGACTGTCCGGGTAGGCATCAACGGCTTCGGCCGCATCGGGCGTAACTTCTTCAGGGCGGTCGAGGCGCAGAAGGCGCTCGGCACCACGGATATCGAAATTGTCGCGGTCAACGACCTCACCGACAACGCCACGCTGGCCACGCTGCTCAAGTACGACTCCATCCTCGGCCGGCTGCCGCAGGACGTCTCGCTCGACGGCGACGACACCATCGTGGTGGGCGACCAGCGGATCAAGGCGCTGGCCATCAAGGAGGGCCCGTCGGCGCTGCCGTGGGGCGACCTGGGCGTCGACGTGGTCGTCGAGTCGACCGGCATCTTCACCGACGCCGCCAAGGCCAAGGGCCACCTGGCCGCCGGCGCCAAGAAGGTGATCATCTCCGCGCCCGCCAAGGACGAGGACATCACCATCGTCATGGGCGTCAACGACGACAAGTACGACGGCAGCCAGAACATCATCTCCAACGCCTCGTGCACCACGAACTGCCTCGGCCCGCTGGCCAAGGTGCTCAACGATGAGTTCGGCATCGTCAAGGGCCTGATGACCACCACCCACGCCTACACTCAGGACCAGAACCTGCAGGACGGTCCGCACAAGGATCTGCGCCGCGCCCGCGCCGCCGCCCTGAACATCGTGCCGACCAGCACCGGCGCTGCCAAGGCGATCGGCCTGGTGCTGCCCGAGCTGAACGGCAAGCTCGACGGCTACTCGCTGCGTGTCCCGGTCCCGACCGGTTCGATCACCGACCTGACCGCGCAGCTGAACAAGAAGGCCTCGATCGAGGAGGTCAACGCCGCATTCAAGGCCGCCGCCGAGGGCGCGCTGAAGGGCATCCTGAAGTACAACACCGACCCGATCGTGTCCAGCGATATCGTCACCGACCCGCACTCCTGCATCTTCGATGCGCCGATCACCAAGGTCATCGACGATCAGGTGAAGGTCTTCGGCTGGTACGACAACGAGTGGGGCTACTCCAACCGCCTCGCCGACCTGGTCGGCCTCGTCGGCAAGTCGCTGTAAGCGCCATGTCGGTCAAGACACTCCAGGATCTGCTGAACGAGGGTGTCGAGGGTCGGGGCGTGCTGGTGCGCTCCGACCTGAACGTGCCTCTCGACAACGGTGTCATCACCGATCCGGGCCGCATCATCGCCTCGGTCCCGACCATCAAGGCGCTGGCCGAGGCCGGTGCCAAGGTGATCGTCACCGCCCACCTGGGCCGCCCGAAGGGCGAGCCCGACCCGAAGCTGTCGCTGGCCCCGGTCGCGGCGAAGCTGTCGGAGGAACTGGGCCGCAATGTGCAGCTGGCCGGTGACGTGGTCGGCCAGGATGCGCTGGCGCGCTCGGAGGGCCTCACCGACGGTGACGTGCTGCTGCTCGAGAACATCCGCTTCGATCCCCGCGAGACCAGCAAGGACGACGCCGAGCGCGGCAAGCTGGCCCGCGCCCTGGTCGAATTGGTCGGCGACGACGGCGCTTTCGTCTCCGACGGCTTCGGCGTGGTGCACCGCAAGCAGGCCTCGGTCTACGACGTGGCCAAGCTGCTGCCGCACTATGCGGGCGGACTGGTCGCCGCCGAGGTCGACGTGCTGCGCAAGCTGACGAGCGAGCCGGAGCGGCCGTACGCGGTCGTGCTGGGCGGCTCGAAGGTCTCCGACAAGCTCGCGGTCATCGAGGCGCTGGCCCCCAAGGTCGACACCCTGGTGATCGGCGGCGGCATGTGCTTCACCTTCCTTGCGGCACAGGGCCTTTCGGTGGGCTCCTCGCTGCTGCAGGAGGAGATGATCGACACCTGCCGCAAGCTGCTCGACACCTACGCCGATGTCATCCACCTGCCGCGCGACATCGTGGTGGCCGACAAGTTCGCCGCCGACGCCGAGTCGAAGGTGGTGCCCGCCAACGAGATTCCCGAGGGCTGGATGGGCCTGGACGTCGGTCCGGAGTCGGTGGACCGGTTCGGCGCGCTGCTCACCGAGGCGAAGACGGTCTTCTGGAACGGCCCGATGGGCGTGTTCGAGTTCGAGAAGTTCGCCGCGGGTACCCGCGGCGTCGCCGAGGCGATCGTCAAGGCCACCGAGAAGGGCGCGTTCAGCGTGGTCGGCGGCGGCGATTCGGCCGCGGCCGTGCGTACGCTGGGTCTGCCCGAGAACGGTTTCTCGCATATCTCCACCGGCGGCGGTGCGTCGCTGGAATATCTGGAGGGCAAGGAACTTCCCGGCATCGCGGTACTGGAGGACTGATCGATGGCACGTAAGCCCCTGATCGCGGGCAACTGGAAGATGAACCTCAATCACCTCGAGGCCATCGCTCTGGTGCAGAAGATCGCGTTCGCCCTGCCGGACAAGTACTTCGACAAGGTCGACGTCGCGGTCATTCCGCCGTTCACCGACATTCGCAGCGTGCAGACGCTGATCGAGGGTGATCGGCTGCTGATCACCTATGGCGCGCAGGATGTGTCGGTGCACGATGCGGGCGCCTACACCGGCGAGATCAGCGCCACGATGCTGGCCAAGCTGGGGTGCAGCTTCGTCGTGGTGGGTCACTCGGAGCGGCGGCAGTACCACACCGAGGACGACGCCATCGTGCTGGCCAAGACCAAGCAGGTGCTGAAGAACGGGATGACCCCGATCGTCTGCATCGGCGAGAATCTGAACATCCGCGAGGCGCAGACCCATGTGGCCTACAACCTCGAGCAGCTGCGCGGTTCGCTGAAAGGCCTGACGGCGGAAGAGATTTCGAAGGTGGTCATCGCCTACGAGCCGGTGTGGGCCATCGGCACCGGCCGGGTCGCGACTCCCTCGGACGCGCAGGAGGTGTGCGGCGCCATCCGCGCCGAACTCGCCGAACTGGCCAACCCGGAGGTGGCGGCGAGCGTACGGGTGCTCTACGGCGGTTCGGTCAACGCCAAGAACGTCGGCGAACTGATCGCCCAGACCGACATCGACGGCGCCTTGGTCGGCGGCGCATCGCTCAAGGGCGACGAATTCGCCACCCTCTCGGCCATCGCCGCAGGCGGCCCGCTGCCCTGACCCGCCACGTTGCTGGAAATAAGAACGGCCCGATATCGCCTTCGCGGTATCGGGCCGTTCTCTGCCGCCCCTTCCGCCACTCCACCAGTGGCGTGCGCGGGGCGGATGAGGCCGTACGGCTTGCCCGAATTCATTGCCTTGGCCCTTCGTCCTCGACGCGCTGCCGAATAGCCTTTACGGACTTGCCTTTTGGGATGCGGGTCGGCCAGCACAAGATTGTCGCGTAGACGATCGCGCACACCGCGAGGGTCGCGAGCAACCACACGACGAACGTCACCACGTCACTCATCGATTGTTCTCCCATGCCCGCAGACACCAGATCGGCCACGGCGGAGAGTGCTCGTCATCGTCGAGGGTTTCGATTTCCACCTCGTAGTGCGGGTTCCACAGCCGTAATGCTCTCAGGAATCGCACAAATACATCCGGCGGTGCGGTGTAGACGATCGTCGGGTGTTGCGCCCCGGCATCGACGTGCACCAACAGCTGCGGAAGCTGACCATTCGCCTTATCCATCGCGCAGCCTTCCCGGTCGCTGGAAGGACGCTCGACGCCGAGGGTATGACCGGAATCGGGTCTCATTCGGTCCATTCGTCCCGGCGTCGAGGCCCACCAACAGCGTTGCCCGAGCCGGGTTCCAGGCAATACACATTCGCGTCCGCAGTCGTCCACAACCGTCCTACGATGACCGGTATGGACCAGGCGGGGCCCGGCACAAGCCAATCGGCGGAACTTGGCGCGCGCCTCCGCGCTGCCCGGGAGGCAGTAGGCGTCAGCCTGTCCGCGCTTGCCGCCCGGACCCATTTCAGCAAGAGTCTTCTTGGCCAACTGGAGACCGGACAGCGGCTGATACACCCCGAGCACATCAGCGCCTACTCCAAGGCGCTCGGTGTGAGTGTCTACACGCTGACCGCGCCTCCAACCGACCCGATTCGGATCGCTCACGAATGGCTCGTAGCGGATTCCCCTGCAGCGGCGCACCGTACCGCCGGACGTCGAGTCGGCCACAGCTTGGCAGACGAACTCGAGCAGCGCATCATCGAGCTGCGGCACCTCGATGACTCGATTGGCGGACGTGATCTGTTCCCGCTGGTACATCGGGAGCTGACCGACACACGCGCGGTCGTCCAGGAAGCTAGCTATGCCGCGCCTGTGGGCCGGAGACTGCTGACTTTGGTCGGCGAACTTGCCCAGCTCGCCGGATGGGTCGCCTCCGACGCTGGACGCTACGCCGAAGCTCAGCGCATATACCTCGACGGCGTATCGGCCGCCGATGACGCCGGAAGCCCGACGCTGGCCGGGCAGCTGTTCTCATCGCTGGCCTACCAGATGGCCAATATAGGCAATCCCACCGACGCCGCACTACTGGCCCGCTCGGCGGTGGCTGGAGCAACCGACGCTACGCCGGTCGCCCGTGCCCTGCTGCTCGAACGGGTTGCCTGGTCCAACGCGCGCGCCCGCGACCATGAAGCCACCCGACGCGCCCTCGACGCTGTGGACGACGCATACGAAGATCGACTACCCGATGTCGCAGAGCCGCATTGGACGTACTGGCTGAACCGCGACGAAATCGACGTAATGGCCGGACGCTGTTTCGTAGAACTCGGCGACGGCCTGCGAGCCGAACCACTGCTGTCCCGCCCGATTGATCACTACCCAGCCGACCACGCCCGGGAGGTAGCCCTGTACCAGACATGGCTCGCGGAGGCATACGCACGAGGCGGCAACATCGACGCCGCCCGCTCAACCATCCAGCGAGCACACCGCGCCGCCGACAATGTGAACTCCTCGCGGCTCGACCGCCGCGTCAGCGTTGTCGAGCGAGTCCTCGAATCGGCCTGATCCGGCGACGCCGGAACACCGAACGGCCGGCGTTTCATGGTTGGAACGCAGACCGCTCTGCGTCACCTACACCGTCATTCCGTGTGCTTTTGGCCGGAATGACAGGGGAGACTTGTGGTTCAGGGGATCCGTGCCACCGCGCCGAGCATCGACACCGCCTCGGGCCGTGGATGCGCACGCCACCCTTCCGGCCGCCACGTCATGATCGAGCCGATCCCCGGCTGTACCAGGTCCAGGCCCTCGAAGAATTGGGTGAACTCCGCGGTGGACCGCAGCTGGAACGGGATGCCGCTGCGCTTGTTGGCCGCCTCGCTCTCGGCGATGTCCTCGGGGGTGAGGTGGTCGCTGGTGGCGTGGCTCATCACCAGGTAGCTGCCCGACGGCAGCGCTCGGCACAGCTCTCGGACCAGATCGTAGGGGCGGTCCTCATCGGTGATGAAATGCATGACCGCGACCAGCATCAACGCCACCGGGCGGGTGAGGTCGAGGGTGGCGAGCAGATCCGGGTGGGTGAGGATGGCCTGTGGATCGCGCACGTCGGCCTCGAGGAAGGCGGTCCTACCCTCCGGCGCGCTGTTCAGCAGGGCGCGGGCGTGCACCGCCACGATCGGGTCGTTGTCCACGTAGACGATGCGCGACTCGGGGGCGATGTCCTGCGCGATCTCGTGCACATTGCCCGCGGTCGGCAACCCCGCGCCGATGTCGAGGTACTGCCGGATACCGGCCTCGGCGGTCAGGAAGCTCACCACCCGCCGCAGGAAGGCCCGGTTCTCCAGCGCCGAGAACTGCACGCTGGGGAACGCCTCGGCGACCATCTCCGCCGATTCCCGATCGGCCTCGAAATTATCCTTCCCGCCCAGCCAGTAGTCGTACCGGCGGGCCGGGTGCGGTTTGCTCACGTCGATCCCGGGTGGTGCCCATTCGGATTCCACTGCGCCCTCTTTCCTCTCGACTACTGTGATCTTGTCAGGTCGATTTTGCGAACCGGGTAGCGACACCGCCACCGCGCATGGAAGGCTCGGTCAATGCAATTGCACTACAGCCCATACGATTTCGACGTTCACAACGATCCGTACCCCTACTACGCCCGGCTGCGCGAACAGGCCCCGGTCTTCCGCAACGAGACCGACGATTTCTGGGCCCTGTCGCGCCACGCCGACGTGCTGGCGGCGTTGCGCGATTCGGACCGTTTCTCCAGCGTGAACGGCCTGCGGATGGAGCCGGCGTTCTGGGGGCCGCAAGCCGAGCGGTTCTTCTCCTTCGTGGCCATGGATCCGCCCAAGCACACCCGCATGCGCGGGCTGGTCACGCGGGCGTTCACCAATCGCCGGGTGCAGTCGCTGGAGCCGCGGGTGCGGGAGATCGCGCGCGGGTTGCTGGAGCCGCTGGTCGAGCGCGGCTCGTTCGATCTGATGAGCGAGTTCGCCGGACCGTTCCCGACCCATGTGATCTCCGAGCTGGTGGGGGTGCCCGAAGCCGACCGGGACATGGTCCTGAAGCTCGGCATGGAGATCATGTACACCGACGAGCAGTCTACCGATCTTCGTCCGGAGGCCATGCAGGCCATCGGGGCTCTGGTCGGCTACTACACCGAGCTGACCATCGAACGCAGTAAGCAGCGCCGCGACGATCTGCTCTCGGGTCTGCTGGACGCCGCCGACGGCGACGACCGGCTCACCCCCGAGGAGATCGTCGGCGTGCTGATCCTGCTGGTGGGCGCCGGTATCGAGACCGCCATGCTGACGCTGGGCAACCTCTGGCACGCCGGATGGGAACATCCGGATCAGCGGCGGCAGGCCTTCGACGGCCGCCTCGACGACTTCATCGCCGAGGGTATGCGCTACGACCCGGCGACCCAGTCCAATCTGCGCACCACCACCGAGGAGATCGAACTGCACGGCGTGCGCATCCCGGCCGGATCCCGGATGCTGCTGATCACCGGTTCGGCCAACCGCGACCCGGAGGTGTTCGAGAACCCGGACACCTTCGACCTCGACCGCGACACCAGCGCCTCCCTGGTCTTCGGCAGCGGCCGCCACCACTGCCTCGGCTCGCATCTGGGCCTGCTGGAGCTGCGAGTCGCGCTGCAGGAGATCACCTCCCGCATCGCCGACTACGCCATCGACCCGGCCGGTATCCGCCGCATCCACGCCTCCAACAACCGCGGCTTCGCCACCCTCCCTACCACCGTCACCGCCCGCTGAGTCCGACCGTCGGTTCGGCCTCGGCCGAGCCGACGAGCTTCTCGGCGGCCGCCTCGATGGCCGTCTCGTCCAGCAGGACCGCGGCGGTGGCGGGTCCGAGGGGGACGAAGCTGTCGGCGCTGGTGACGCGCGCGATGGGGCCGGTGAAGCCGCCGTCGAGCAGCGTGGCACACACCGATTCGGAGACGCCGCCGCTGCGGCGGGTTTCGTCGGCGATCAGGACGCGGCCGCTGGCGTGGGCGTGGTGCAGCAGGTCGTCGACGGGGAGCGGGGACAGCCAGCGCAGGTCCAGGACGCGGGCGTGGATCCCGCGCTCGGCGAGGCGGCGCGCCGCGCGCAGGCTCATGCGTACGCCGTTGGCGAAGGTGACGATGGTGAGGTCGCCGCCCTCGCCATAGGCACGGGCGCGGCCGATGTCGACCGGATCGCCGGAGACCGCGGCCAGCCAGCCGTCGTCGCCGTCGTCGTGCAGGTCCCGGGTGTGGTAGAGCGCGATCGGTTCCAGGTACACGCACACCCGCCCGTCCACGCGGGCCGCCGAGACGCAGGTGCGCAGCATGGCGGCGGCATCGTCGGCGCGGGCGGGGGAGGCAACCACCACGCCGGGGATGTCCCGCAGGGCGGCGACGGAGTCGTCGTTGTGGAAGTGGCCGCCGAAGCCCTTCTGGTATGCGTAGCCCGCGATGCGCACCACCATCGGATTGCGGTACTGCCCGGACGAGAAGAACTGCAGGGTCGCGGCCTCGCCGCGAATCTGGTCCAGCGCATTGTGCACGTAGGCCAGGTACTGGATCTCCGGGATCGGCACGAAGCCCGTCAGCCCCGCGCCCAGCGCCGTGCCGAGCAGGCTCTGCTCGTCGAGCAGCGTGTCGAAGACCCGCCGGGTGCCGAAGGTCTTCTGCAGGCCCTTGGTCACCCCGTACACACCGCCCTTGCGCCCGACGTCCTCGCCGAACACCAGAATGTCGTCGTCGCGGGCCAACAACTCGGCCAGCGTCTGATTGACCGCCTGGGCGAGAGTCACCGGAACGCGGCGGTGTCCAGTGGACGCGGTCTGCGGTTGTCGCGAATCGTGCTGTTCGGCAGGAACTTCCGCCACCCGAGGCACGGCGTCGCGAGAGGCGTCGACCGAATCACCCGCCGCCGCAACCGAACTGCCTGCGCGCACGGCCGCGACCATCCCGGGCTCGGTGCCGTCCGGCCTTGCCGGATCGTCCGCAGGGGCCGAGGGACCGGTCGTGAGCGCCTCGGTGCGCAGCGCGTCCGCCCGAATCCGGGCCGGATGATGGGCGGCCAGTGATGCCGTAACCGCCTCGGGTGTGGTCAGTTTCGGTTCGTCCACCACCTTGGCGGCGGCCTCGGCGACCTGCGCGGCTATGGCGTCGTAGCGCGCGATCACCTCGTCCGGCTCGGCGACGCCGGTGGTGACCAGCAGCCGCCCCGTCGCCGCCACCGGGTCTCGCCGCAGATCGTCGGCGATGTCGGCGGCGCGGCGGTAGGCGGATTCGACATCGGAGCCCGCATGCCCCAGCAACCGCACGGTCCGCAATCGCAGAAATGCGGGACGGCGGTTCTCCCGCACCCACTGGGCCGCCTCGGCCGATACCGCAAGGGCCTGCAGCAGATCGGATCCGTCGGCACTGAAATACCGCAGTCCGGGACGGGATCCGTAGGCGAACTCGATCCAATTCGGGGGAGTGGGCACGCTGATCCCGATCCCGTTGTCCTCGCACACGAACAGCACCGGCATCGCGACCTTCTGGTGTGCGGTATGGATCGCCGCATTGATCGCGCCCACCGCGGTCGAATGGTTGGCCGACGCGTCGCCGAAGGTGCACAGCACCACCGCATCCGAGGGCCACTCGGCGGTGCGACCCAGCCGCTTGGCCCGATCCAGCGCGAACGCCAGCCCCACCGCGCGCGGCAGATGTGAGGCGATGGTGGAGGTCTGCGGAATCACCGCGGCCGCTTGTGAGCCGAAAACCTTGTGCCGCCCACCGGATATCGGGTCCGACGCCGCCGCGACCACGCCGAGCAGCACGTCGCGGATCGGATCCAGCCCGCCCACCCGGCGGCAGCGCTGCACGAAGAACGCGCCCGAACGATAGTGCAGCAGAGCCGGATCGGTGGTGCGCAGCGCGGCCGCCAGCACCGCATTGCCCTCGTGCCCGGAGGAACCGATGCTGTAGTAGCCCCGCCCCGCGGCGGTGAGCCGGCGCGCCGCGAAGTCCAGCTGGCGACTGGTCACCTGAGCGTCGAACAACTCCAGACACGTCGCACCGGTATGAGCGCTACCCGCCTGCACGGGTTCGGTCGGGCTGCGGCGGGCTCCCGGCGTCGCCCCTGCAACCGCCTCACGAAACCGCCGATCCAGTTCTACTTCTCGTTCGTTGATCACATCTCCAATAATGTTGCGTCACAGCCCCCGATGGGCCGAAATTTCTCCAGCATCTTCCAAATTCCCCTCAACGTGGCCTTCTCCATGTTCCGGCGTGCGCTGCCGGGGTCACTTCTCTGCCCGCAGGACGAGGCCTGTGTTGTTGCCGTCGTTGTGGATGGTGAGGGTGTCGGAGTCGACGGTGGTTCGGGTCTTGCCGTCCAGGGCCTCCAGGACCTGCCGTTCGACATCCATTGCATCGGGCTCGCAGGCCATCTTGGTGGTGGCGATGCGGAAGGTGATCTCCTGGCCGTTCGCGGCGACGTCGGCGGAACCGGTCATGCGGTTGCATCCGGCGCTGCCGGTGACATGCCCGTCGGGGCCGATGGTCAGGGTGGGCCGCGCCTGCTCCAATGCCTGCGAGGTCACCTGGCCATTGGGACGCACCAGGGTGGTGACCACCCATGCGGTGCCGGTCAGCGGCCGATCGGGTTGGGCCACCTTCTTGTCCAGCAAGGTGACTGTGCTGTTGTTGCCCGACAGCGTGAGCGTATTGTCGTCCAGCTTCCAGGTCGGCGCGGATTCGAGCAGCCCGTTCTGCCATCCGTCGGCGCCGGAACGGTCGCCGGGGCAGGCCATCATGGTGGTCGCCAGCCCCGACACGCGCAGGACGTCGCCGTCGAAGTCGACCGGCCCGCTGCTGGTGTTGCATCCGGCCTGGGCCGACACCCGCCCGTCGGCAAAGGTGAGTACGAGGGGACCGCCGCCGGGGATCGCAGTGCCGTCGACCTTGGTGGAGACGAATGTATGCCCCATCGGGGTCGGGCCGTCCGAGGAACCCTGACTCGAGCAGGCCGCCGCCACTCCGACGGCCGCGAGTATCGGCATCCAGCGCAGCACGGTAGCTGACATGTTGCGATCCTAGCCGTGGTCGGCGGTGTCGGGGCCTTCCCCATTCCCGCAGAGTTCGCGGATCAACTCCCGGTGGTCGGGAAACTGCCGCGACAGTAGATAGGGGTCGGCCTCGTGCACGATCTCCGGCCGGAACGGCGGCGCGACCACGACGCTGGCCAAGGTGTACTCGCCGGTCGTGCGCGCCGCCTGCCACACCCCGGCCGGGACCACCAGATGGGGAAACTGGGTGGCCGGATCGGGGCCGAGCAGCACCTCTTCCACCCGCCCGACCGGGTGGAACAGCGTGAACCGCAGGGGCGCACCGGCGTGATAGGCGAACACCTCGGTGTGGTCGGCGGTATGCAGCGGGGCGGTGTGCGTGTCCGGCAGCAGCCAGTGGATGACCGTCGAATGCTCGTCGCGCCACGTCTCCCGGAAGAAGCCGTTGCAGACCGAGAGCGGTTCGAGGCGGAGCTGCTCGATGATGGACTCGGCGGCCGGGGTGAGAGTCATGGCAGCATCTAACTCGCTTAAACTGTGCGGCATGCGCATGTTCCTGGATATCCTCCTGATCATTACCAGTCTGCTGCTGGTTCTGCTCGTGCTGCTGCACCGGGCGAAGGGTGGAGGTCTGTCCAGTCTGTTCGGTGGCGGTGTGCAGGCCAGCCTGTCGGGCTCCACGGTCGCGGAGAAGAACCTCGACCGCATCACCATCTTCGTCGGCCTCGTCTGGGTGATCGCGATCCTCGGCATCGGCTTCGAGATCAAGTTCGCCTGATCGACAGCGCCGCCGCGGTCGCCGCCGCCAGCACCACCGCGACGATGGCGAAGGCCGCGGCGTAACTCGCACCGAGCACCGGCGCCACCACCAGCGGCCCCAGCACCTGCCCCAAGCCGTACACGGCGGTGAGAGTCGCCGCGGCGCCTGCCCCGGCGAGGTCGTCACCCACCTCGATCGCGAGCATGGTGATGCCCATGAATGTGGCGCCGAACAGCGCGGCCGAGACGATTGCCGGGCCCACACCGGTCGACAGCGCGGGCAGGAGTGCGGACGCGCACTGCAGCAGGAGTGCGACAACCAGCGCGGTCACCGGCGTCCGGCGGCGGGCGACCGCGCCCCACAGCACGGTCGCCGGGGCGGCGGCCACGCCGACGATCACCCACATCGACGTACCCAGCGCCGGGCGGTCCGGGGTGGTCACCGCGGCAACCAGGAACGTGCCGATGACGATGTAGCCCAAACCCTCCAGGAAGTAGGCGACCAGCAGCGCGCGCCACGGCCGCGCGGGCCGGGTGCCGCTCGCGGATGCGCGCGTGCCGGGCACGATCTCGATTCCCGCCGCCGGCACCAGCAGCACCGCCGTCACCACGGCAGCACCCAGCCACATCCCCTGCCACGACACCACCGGCCGTGCGGCCAGCGCCAGCAGTCCGGTCAGCGCGATACCGCACCCGACGCCCGTGAAGGCGATACCGGCTGCGCGCCTGCGATTTTCGTGCCGGGCGGCAATGCTCGCGCATCCGATGAACAGCACCGCACTGGCCGCCCCGGCAATCAGCCGCAGCAGCACCGGAATTGCGACCGGGGCCGGGACGGCCATGAGGACCTCGCTGATAACCAGTGCCACCGCCGACCAGCGAAACGCGGTGCGGCCGTTCCAGTCCGGGCGGCGGGCGAGCGCGACCGCACCGATCAGATAACCCGCGTAATTGGCGGCCGCGACCACCGCGGCGGTGTGCGCGTCGAGGCCTCCGGCGTCGATCATGACCGGCATCAGTGGGGTGTAGGCGAATCGGCCGATTCCCATGGCCGCCGCCAGTCCGGCCGAGGCGCGCGCGGCCGGCGCCAGCGTGTGGTGTCGAGGTAGAGCGATAGTCACACGACCGACGCTAGGTGCCGTCGCCATCCCCGTGAAATGACATTCATGCACCATATATACGCTGGACGTATGGATCTGGAGTTGCGGCATCTGCGTGCCTATCTGGCGCTGTGCGAGGAGCGGAACTACACCCGCGCCGCGCACCGGCTGCACGTGACCCAACCGTCGCTGACCCGCACGATCCAGCAGCTGGAACGGCTGCTGGACTGCCGCCTGATCGAACGCAGCTCCCGCCATTTCGACCTGACCGACGAGGGCGCGGAATTCCTGGCGCAGACCCGGCGCATCGTCGCCGATCTGGACACCGTCGTCGCCGACCTGCAGCTGCGGGGCGTGGTGTCGGTGGGGTTCTCCTGGCTGCTGCCCGACACGTGGTTCACCGCCGCCCGCACCCGTTTCGAGGCACTCGGCGGCCACGTCCAGATCCACCGCGTCGACGACCCGATCGCCGCACTCTCCGCCGGAACCCTCGATATCGCCCTGTACCGCAAGAATATTCGCCTACCGCGCAATCTGGCCGCGCGCACCATCGCCGTCGAGCGACGCGTCGTGGCCGTCAGCGCCGATTCTCCCCTGGCCCGCACCCCCCGCCTGCGCTGGCAGGACCTGGCCCGCTATCCGCTGGTCGTGAACACCATCTCCGGCACCACCGACGAAACCTCCTGGCCCACACCCGATCCCACCCGCGACATCATCACCTGCACCAATTTCGACGAATGGATCGAACTGATCGCCGCCGACCGCGGCATCGGCGCGGTCCCCGAACTGGCCCGCACCCGCGCTCCCCACCCCGGCGTCACCTATCTCGACATCCCCGACGCCCCACCCTCCCAAGTCCACCTGGCCTGGCGCACCAAACCACCACCCGCCCGCTCCATCCAACGTTTCCTCGACATCGCCTGAGCGCAACGCAACTCGCCCATCCGCCATCCCGGCATGCTTTAGGCCGGGATCAATCGGAACTTTCCGGAACGGCGAAGAAGCGCAGGGCCATGGCGCGGGCGTCGGGTGGGGCGTCGGTGCGTTGGTGGCTGTGGCGTTCGACCAGGTCCATGTAGTCGTCCATGAAGGCCTGGAGTTGGTCGTGTGTCATGTAGCAGGCGTGGCGCTGGACCTGTGACCAGCCGGTCGGGCCGGTCCATTCCTGATTGGCGCGCAGGTAGCGGTCGATGTCGGCGCCGATCTTCAGCTTGGCCAGGTGTTCGGCGGCGGCGTACTCCGAGGGCGTCATGGACGCGGGGTCGGGCGTGGTGTGGCTGAAGGGCAGTGCGCGCCACCACCGTTCGCGGCCCTGGGATTTCTCCGGGATCTCCTCGATGAGTCGGGACTCGGCGAGCTTGCGCAGGTGATAGCTGGTGGTCCCGGTGCTCTCGCCGAGGAATTCGGCCAGCGTCGTGGAGTTGGCGTCCCCGTGCGTGCCGAGATAGCGCAGGATCTGGCCGCGCAGTGGATGCGCGAGGGTCCGATACAGCGCCGTGCGCTCGGCGCTGGTCATCTCCTGGACGGCACGTTTGGACATGGCACCCACGGTAGCAAACAGATGTCTGCAAAAATTTCTTTGCAAAGATCTGTTTGCAATCGTACTGTGGGCGGCATGCGAGCGAAAAGGACCGGAACGCAGTGGGTTTCGTGGGCTCTCGGTGCGGTGGCGATCGCGCTGATCCCGTGGATGGTGCTCCTGGGGCGCACGCTCCCGGCGGAGACGACGGTGCGGAACTGGTCCGTTGCGTGGATCGGGCTGGATGTGCTGCTCACGGCCGGGTGCGTCGCCACGGCCCTGCTGCTGCGCCGACGAGACGAGCGCAGCCGGGTGACCGCCGCGGCGACCGCGGCCGTGGCCGTGCTCGACGGCTGGTTCGACCTGACGACGGCGGCGTCCGGGCCGACTCTCACGCAGGCGGCGGTATGTGCGGTGGGGGAATCTGCTCTGGCCGTCGTGTGCTGCTACTTGGCCCTGCGAGCCAGGACCTGACCCGTAGGCTGAAGGCGGTGTGGGGCCAGCTGGATCCTGGCCCCACACCGCTGCTGTCATGCCCGAGCCAGGCTCAGGCGGTGGTTGGTGTCGTCGAGGTCCAGGATTCGGACGCGCAACGTCGTGCCGACGGCAGGGTCGTCGGCCGTGGGCGACTTGGGTAGCAGGCCGTGGATGCCCGGCGACACCTCGAGGAATGCGCCGAACGGGGCGAGCGAGACGACGGGCGCCTCGAATTCGCTACCGCGGTCGTGAGCGGCGCGGAAAGACCGCCACTGTTCGGGCGAAACCGATTGGTGGGACATGTGATTCACCTCCTTTCGCGGTCCCTGGATGGAGCTGGGGATGCGTCCGGAGGGCGGGCCTCGGGCCCGCGCCGCGATCAAATCGCGGCCGGGAAACCTGTCTGTGTGCGGCGTATCGCCGACCCGGCAGTCACGGCGCCGAGGCTAGCACGCGGGCGGCTCGCGTGTCATCCCGCTGGTCGGCCGGTGCGGGGGATGCGACCGTCGACATCGGTGAAACCGTAGCTCTCGGCCAGATCGGCCACTCGCCAGGCCTTTCCGGTGCGCGTGCGGCGATTTCGGTCGCCGGCCAGGGCGACGACCGCGCGGCCGGGAAAGTGCGGGGTTTCCGCCTCGTTCAGGTCGAAGGTGCCCTCGCCCGGCAGGGTGATCAGGCGGCGCCCCTCGGCGTCGGGCGGGACCAATTGCAGCAGTTCGGTATTCACGATGCCGGGCCACAGGGATACGACGGTGACGGCGGTGTCGGTGAGCTCGTGAGCCAGGTCGGCGGTCAGGCGGTCCACGGCCGTCTTGGATACGCCGTAGACGGTGTTGTGGGTGTAGTGCTCGGCGCCGGGGGAGGAGATGTTCACGATCAGCCCGCCCGCCTCGATGAGCAGGGTGGCGGCGAAATGGCTTGCCACATAATGGGATCGGACGCCGATGTCGAAGCCCTCGTCCCAGGCCTTCGGCGGCACCTCCCAGAACGGTTTGCCCAGCCAGCGCGCCGAGGCGGGGGAGTTGTAGACGTTGTTGACCAGGACGTCGAGGCGGCCGTGTTCGGCGCGGATCTTGGCGAACAGCCCCTCGACCGCAGCGTCGTCACGGTGGTCGCAGACGTAGGGGATCCCGACGCCCCCGAGTTCCCCGATCCGCGCGGCCGTCTCGGCGACCGTGCCGGGCAAGCGCCCCGGCGAGGCGGTGCGTCCGGTCACGTACACCGTCGCGCCTGCCGCACCGAGTTCCAGCGCGATGCCCTTGCCGATGCCGCGGCTGGCCCCGGTCACCACGGCGACTCGGCCGGTGAGTATTCCGTTCACGACTCCGGGACATTACCGTGAAATAAGAACACGTTCTAGTACTCGGGAGGCGAAGTGGAGCCGACACATCGGTTCGTGGCGACCAACGGCATTCGGATGCATGTCGCCGAACAGGGCCGGGGGTATCCGGTGATCTTCTGCCACGGGTTCCCGCACGGCTGGTACGTCTGGCATCGGCAGTTGTCCGCGCTGGCCGAGGCCGGTTACCACGCCATCGCCCCCGACCTGCGTGGTTACGGCCGGACCGAGGCGCCCGAGGGCGTCGAGGCGCATACGAATGCCGCGGTGATCGGCGATCTGCTCGGCCTGCTCGACGAGATGGGTGCCGACAAGGCGGTCTTCGTGGGCCTGGATTTCGGTGCGCAGCTGGTGTGGGAGCTGGCGCTGCGTGCGCCGGAACGGGTGGAGGCGGTATTCGTCCTGAACAATCCGTTCGCCCCGCGTCCGCCCAAGCCGCCGTCGGCGTTCTGGGTGAAGGCGGCAGGGCGGCACTTCCTGCACCTGGCCTACTTTCAGACACCGGGAGTGGCCGATGCCGAGCTGGCCGCCCGGCCACGGGAATTCCTGGCCCGTGTCTTCTATTCGCTCAGTGGCGACTACCACTACCTCGACACCTGGAAGAACCCGCCGGGGCTGGGCTATCTCGACGTGCTGCCGACAGCGCCTCCCCTGCCGTGGACGTGGCTCAGCGAGGCCGAGCTGGACACGCTGACAGCCGAATTCGAGCGCACCGGTTTCACCGGCGGCCTCACCTGGTACCGCGCCCTGGACCGCAACTGGGAACTGACCGCCGACCTCCCCACCACGATCCCGGTCCCCACCTACTTCCTCTACGGCGAAAACGACCCGGACATGGAGGGCTTCAGCGGCCGAGACCCCCTGACCACCATGCGCGCCCACGTCCCCGACCTCCGCGCCGTCGAAAAGGTCCCCGCCGCAGGCCACCTCGTCCAATTGGAACGCACCGACGCAGTGAATGCCTTCCTCACCCGCCATCTGTCCGAGTTGGCCGGGGCGGGAATCAAGGCAGCCAGGTGAGGAGGTCGGGGACGGGGAGGCGGCCGCGGGGGATGGCCGTGGGTGGGTGGTGGTTGTCGTTGTCGGTGTAGCCGAGGGCTATGGCGTGGCGGGGGAGCCAGCCGGGGGCGGTGGACAGGAGGGCGGCGGCGTGGTGGACGTTGTCGTCGGGGTGGAAGGTGGTGACGCAGCTGCCGAGGCCGCGGTTGTGGGCGGCCAGGCAGATGGATTGGGCTATGCGGCCGAGGTCGAATTCGGTGTCGGCGAAACCGTTGTCCTCGGAGAGCAATACGAGGACCAGTGGGGCGCGGCCCAGGAGCATGGCGTAGTCGCCGAGGCGCGAGAGGCCGGCGCGCAGGCCCGGGTCGGTGACCGCGACGAAGCGCCATGGTTGGCGGTTGCGCGCCGAGCCCGTCCATCGCGCGATGTCGATGATTTGTTCGATGGTCACCCGGGGCACCGGATTCGGCAGGAAATGCCGTACCGACCGCAATGTCGTGATTGCCTCGTCCACCGCGCCGACGCTACCGCCTGGGACCGCGCGACTCATGGTGAGCCCTGCTACCTGAAACCTGTTCGTTGCCTACCGGGTGACCCGAGCCCTCACTCGCTCTGTTCCCACGCGGCCACCGGCATCGACAGGTACACGCCGAAATTATCCAGCCCCAAGGCCTTCTCGATGTCCTCGTGCAGCTGCTCGACTCTCTCCTGCCGATTATCGGCCCGGCTGGCGAACCATTTGGACTTGATCTCGATGACCACATCCAGCCCCTGGCTGTCGAACGGACTCGCCTGCCGAAACCGAATCTCGGCATCCCCCGGCTTCAGATTCCTGTCATAGGGTTCCTCCGGGCATTCCACCGCCACCGACACCAGATGCGGAAGTTGCTTCGCCAGCTCCCGCAGCATGTCCTCCGGAACCTCGGGCGAATAGGTGACATCGATCAGCGGCATACGGCAAGTCTATCGATGGCCCTTGCCTCGGCGCTGGCGCGCCGAGGCAAGGGAATGAAGGAGGCTGCGCTGGCCGAAAGGGGCACGGGCAGGTCAGCGCTGCAGGTCGGCGGCGGCGCCCTGGTCGAGCAGCCAGGTGGTGGATTCGCTGCCCTTGGCCCCTGCGGAGGGGACGTCGAGGGGGGAGGCGCCGGAGAGGGCCGCGGTGACGGCGGCGGCCTTGGATTCGCCGGCGACTATCAGGACGACGTGGCGGGCGCGGTGGACGGCGGGCAGGGTGAGGGTCACCCGCACCGGCGGGGGCTTCGGCGAATCGGTCACCGCCACCACGAGTTCGTGCTCCTCACGCACCGCATCGGTGTGCGGGAACAGCGAATTCACGTGTCCCTCACCGCCCATGCCGAGCAGATGCAGATCGAAGGCGCCGTGTTCGGTGAGGTGGGCGTGCACCGCGGCCGAATACTCCGCCGCCGCCTCGACCGGATCCGGGTATTCGCCGTCGGAGGCGGCGACCGGATGCACCCGAGCCGGGTCGACCGGGACATGGTCGAGCAGCGCCTCGCGGGCCTGCAGCTCGTTGCGTTCCGGATCGCCCGACGGCACGAAACGCTCATCGCCCCAGAACACCTCGACGCGCGACCAGTCGATATCGTTGGGCACCTTACGAATCTGCTCCAGGGTCGCGATCCCGGTGCCACCACCGGTCAGCACCACCGACGCCGAACCCCGCTCGCGCTGAGCGGCGGTCACGGTCTCGATGAAACGGGCGGCCGCCGCCGTCACCAAAGTCTCGGTGTCGGCGTGGATTTCGACCCGCGGCTCACTCATAGATCACCCTTTCGATCCCCGCCAGCGCCTCCGCGTACACCTCGTCC
Source organism: Nocardia transvalensis (assembly GCF_015477765.1). Taxonomy (GTDB): domain Bacteria; phylum Actinomycetota; class Actinomycetes; order Mycobacteriales; family Mycobacteriaceae; genus Nocardia; species Nocardia transvalensis_A. The sequence continues at coordinate 49,317 of NZ_JADLQQ010000007.1, forward strand.
GCGTCCAGGCGCCGCAACTCCTCGGCCAGACAGTCCTTCGTCTCCCGCCGAGCCAGCGCGAAACGCTGATCCGGCTCGCCGGTCCGGGACAGGGTGGCGGTGCGCCCGGTCTGCGGCCGGGAGATCGCGATCGATACCGTCGGCCGATGCAACTCCACCTTCAGCTCACCGGTGCGCCGTCGCACCGGGCAGTCCAGCCGGGCGGCCAGCCATCCGGCCAGCACGTCCAGCGCGGGCTCCTCGTAGAGGCCCGACACCGTCACCGATTCCACCGGCTCGTAGGGCGGTTCGTCGAGGGAGGCCGCCAGCAGCGCCCGCCAATACGTGATCCGGCTCCACGCCAGATCGGTATTGCCCGGCGCATACGACTTCACCCGCTTCTTGATCGCCGCCTGCGGATCCGGGGCGAAGGTCGCGTCGGTGATGCGGCGAATCGCCAAGCGCCCCACCGAATCCTTCGACGGATACTCCGGCGCCCCGCGCGGCCACCACGCCACCACCGGCGTATCGGGCAGCAGGAACGGGATCACCACACTGCTTTCGTGATTGACCAGATCCCCTTGCAGCCGAAGCACTATCACCTCGGCCGCGCCCGCGTCACCACCGACTCTTATCTGAGCGTCGAGCTTGGTCTCTGCGAACCGGTCGCCCCGCGCAAGCACTATGACCCGGCACGGGTGCTCCCGGCTGGCATCGTTGGCGGCATCGATGGCATCTTCGGCCTCAGAGGAGTCCAGTGTGCACACCACCAGGGTGAGGACCCGGCCCACGGTGATCACGCCGTTGCTCTCGCGTAGCTTCACCAGCCGCTTGGCCACATCCCGGGTATCGGTATCGGGCATGTCCACGATCATGGCCGCCGCCATTCGCGCCCGGTGCGGGCAAGCATCTCGTCGGCCGCGGCCGGACCCCAGGTTCCCGCCTCGTACGGCTCGGGCTTGCCGGCGGCGGCCCAGTGCTCCAGCACGGGATCGAGGATGCGCCAGGACAACTCGACCTCCTCGTTGACCGGAAACAGCGACGGCTCCCCGAGCAGCATGTCGAGGATGAGCCGCTCGTAGGCCTCCGGCGAGGATTCGGTGAACGACTCCCCGTAGCTGAAATCCATGTTGACGTCGCGCACTTCCATGCTGGCGCCGGGCACCTTGGAGCCGAACCGCAGGGTGATGCCCTCGTCCGGCTGCACCCGGATGACCAGCGCGTTCTGCCCGAGTTCCTCGGTCATGGTCTGATCGAAGGGCAGATGCGGCGCCCGTTTGAACATGACCGCGATCTCGGTCACCCTGCGCCCCAGGCGTTTTCCGGTGCGCAGATAGAACGGCACGCCCGCCCATCGCCGGGTGTCGACATTTAGCGTGATGGCCGCATAGGTCTCGGTGCGCGAATTCGGGTCGAAACCCTCCTCGTCGAGCAGCCCCACCACGTGCTCGCTGCCCTGCCAGCCCTCGGTGTACTGACCGCGGGCGGTGGTCTCGTCCAGCGGCTCCACCAGTTTCGTCGCCGAGAGCACCTTGATCTTCTCGATCTGCAGCTGCCGCGGTTCGAAGTTGACCGGATCCTCCATCGCCGTCAGCGCCAGCAGCTGCAGCAGATGATTCTGGATCACGTCGCGGGCGGCACCGATACCGTCGTAATAGCCTGCGCGCCCGCCCAATCCGATGTCCTCGGCCATCGTGATCTGCACGTGGTCGACATAGTTGGAGTTCCAGGTCGGCTCGAACAGCTCGTTGGCGAACCGCAGCGCCAACAGGTTCTGCACCGTCTCCTTGCCGAGGTAGTGGTCGATGCGGAAGACCGTCTCCTCCGGGAACACCCGATTCACCAGGGCATTGAGCTCCTTGGCACTCTTCAGGTCGTGCCCGAACGGCTTCTCGATCACCACCCGCCGCCACGGCTTGGGCTTACCCGGCTCGTGATCCTGCTGCTGGGCCAGCCCGGTGCGCGAGAGCTGCTGCAGCACAACCGGAAACGCGTCGGGCGGAATCGACAGGTAGAAGGCGTGATTGCCGCCGGTGCCGCGCTCGTGGTCGAGCTGTTTGAGGGTGGCCGCCAACTGCGAGAAGGCGGCATCGTCCTCGAAGGTGCCCTGCACGAACCGCAGGCCCTCCGACAGCTGATCCCAGACCTCCTGCCGGAACGGCGTGCGCGCATGCTCCTTCACCGCATTGAGCACGACCTGGGAGAAGTCCTCGTCCGCCCAGTCCCGGCGCGCGAACCCGACCAGGGCGAACGCGGGCGGGAGCAGCCCGCGGTTCGCCAGGTCGTAGATGGCCGGCATCAGTTTTCTGCGTGACAGGTCACCGGTGACACCGAAGATCACCATGCTGCACGGGCCCGCGATCCGGGGAAGCCGCTTGTCCCGCTCTTCGCGCAGCGGATTCGCCGGTGCGGCCGTCGTCTCTACGCCGGCCATCGCGGTCAGTTGCTCCCGGTGGTCTCGAGCTCGGCCTTGGTCGCGGAAAGCAGTTCCTCCCACGACTTTTCGAACTTCTCCACGCCCTCGCGCTCGAGCACGACGAAGACGTCGTCCAGATCGACGCCGACGGCGGAGAGCTTGTCGAACACGGCCTGGGCCTGCTCGGCGGTGCCGCTGACGGTGTCGCCGCGCAGTTCGCCGTGGTCGGCGAATGCCTCGAGCGTCTTCTCCGGCAGGGTGTTGACCGTGTTCGGAGCCACCAGCTCGGTGATGTACATGGTGTCGGAGTAGTCCGGGTTCTTCACACCGGTGGACGCCCACAGCGGCCGCTGCCGGTTGCCGCCGGAGGAGGCGACCTGCTGATAGGTCGAGGTGTGCGCACCGCCGTCGAAGACGTCCTGATAGGCCGCATAGGCCAAGCGCGCGTTGGCGATACCCGCCTTGCCGCGCAGTTCGAGGGCCTCGGGCGTGCCGATCTTCTCCAGCCGCTTATCGATCTCGGTGTCCACCCGGGAGACGAAGAACGAGGCGACCGAGTGGATGCGGGCCAGATCGTGCCCGGCGACATGGGCGGCGCGCAACCCGTCCAGGTAGGCACCCATCACGCTGATGTAGCGCTGCACAGAGAAGATCAGCGTCACGTTCACGCTGATGCCCTCCGCGATCACCTTCGCGATGGCGGGCAGGCCCTCCTCGGTGGCGGGGATCTTGATGAACAGATTGGGCCGGTCGACGGTCTTCCACAGGTCGATCGCCTGCGCGACGGTCTTGTCGGTGTCGAAGGCGAAGCGCGGGTCGACCTCGATCGACACCCGGCCGTCCACGCCGCCGGTGGCCTCGTAGACCTCGGCCAGCACGTCACAGGCGGCGCGCACGTCGTCGGTGGTGATGGTGCGGATCGCGGCGTCGGCGTCGGCGCCCTGGGCGGCCAGTTCCTTGATCTGCTGATCGTAGGCGTGCCCCTTGCTGAGCGCGCCCTGGAAAATCGTCGGATTGGTGGTCACGCCGACCACGCTGCGGGTGGCGATGAGTTCGGCGAGGTTGCCGGACCGGATGCGGTCCCGCGACAGATCGTCGAGCCACACCGACACTCCCGCGGCGGACAATGCGGCGAGATTCTCGTTCTGTGCCATGACGCTAGTTATCCCTTCACCTTGTCGAGTGAACGCTGGGCGGCCTCGACCACGGCGTCGGCGGTGAAGCCGAACTCGCGGAACAGGGTCTTGTAATCGGCCGACGCACCGAAGTGCTCGATCGAGACGATCTCACCGGCCTCGCCGGCGAATCGGTACCACGGCATCGAGATACCGGCTTCGACGGTGACGCGCGCACGGACCGTGGGCGGCAGCACCTCGTCGCGGTAACTCTGCTCCTGCGCGTCGAACCACTCCACGCACGGCATCGAGACCACACGGGTTCCAACGCCCTGCGCCTCCAGCCTAGTCCTGGCCTCGACCGCGAGCTGTAGCTCCGAGCCGGTGGCGATCAGGATCACCTGCGGTGTCCCGGTGGACGATTCGGCCAGGATGTAGCCGCCCTTGCGGACGCCCTCGTAGCTGGTGCCCTCGAGGATCGGCAGGTCCTGGCGGGTCAGTGCCAGCGCAGACGGGCCGTCGATGAACGGGCCCTGCGCCGGGGTGAAATGCGAATCCCGTTCGGTGCTCTCGAGTTCCAGCACCGCGCGCCAGGCGTGCACGGTCTCGTTGGCGTCACCCGGGCGCACCACGTTCAGGCCCGGGATCGCCCGCAGCGCCGCCAGATGTTCGATCGGCTGATGGGTCGGGCCGTCCTCGCCGAGGCCGATCGAGTCGTGGGTCCACACGTAGATCGCGGGCACCCGCATGAGCGCGGCCAGACGCACCGCGGGGCGCATGTAGTCGGAGAACACCAGGAAGGTGCCGCCGTAGGGGCGGGTGTTGCCGTGCAGGGCGATGCCGTTGAGGATCGCGCCCATGGCGTGCTCGCGCACACCGAAGTGCAGGGTGCGGCCGTACGGGTTGGCCTTCCACATACCGGTGGAGATCGACTCCGGGCCGAAGCTCGGCTGATCGGGCATGGTGGTGTTGTTGGATTCGGCGAGGTCGGCCGAACCACCCCACAGCTCCGGCAGCACCGGCGCCAGCGCGGCCAGTACCTTGCCCGACGCCTTGCGGGTGGCCATACCCTTCGGGTCCGGCTCCCAGGACGGCAGGCCCGCGTGCCAGCCGTCCGGCAGCGTGCGCGCCGCCAGGCGATCGAAGAGCTTCTTGTTCTCCGGGTTGGCCTGGGCCCAGGTGTCGAACTGCTCCTGCCAGGCGGCTCGGGCGGCCTTGGCGCGGTCGGCGGCATTGCGGCGGGTGTGGGCGATGACCGCGTCGTCGACCTCGAAGCTCTGCTCCGGATCGAAGCCCAGGATCTTCTTGGTGGCGGCCACCTCGTCGGCGCCCAGCGCGGCGCCGTGCGAGGAGCCGGTGTTCATCTTGTTCGGGGCCGGATAGCCGATGATCGTGCGCAGCAGGATGAACGACGGCTTGTCGGTCACCGCCTGCGCCTGCGCGATCGCCTCCTCGATGGCGACCACGTCCTCGCCGCCCTCGACCACCTGCACGTGCCAGCCGTAGGCCCGGTAGCGCGCGGCGGTGTCCTCGCTCAGGGCGATGGTGGTGTCGTCCTCGATGGAGATCTTGTTGTCGTCGTAGAAGACGATCAGATTGCCCAGTTGCTGGGTGCCCGCCAGCGACGACGCCTCGGAGGTGACACCCTCTTCGATATCGCCGTCGGAGGCGATGACGTAGATGAAATGGTCGAAGGGGCTGTGGCCCTGCGGGGCGTTCGGATCGAACAGGCCGCGCTCGCGTCGGGCCGCCATGGCCATGCCGACCGAGGACGCCAGGCCCTGTCCCAGCGGTCCGGTGGTGATCTCCACACCCCTGGTGTGCCGGTACTCCGGATGGCCCGGAGTGAGCGAACCCCACTTGCGCAGCTGCTTCAGATCGTCGAGTTCGAGACCCGAGCCCGACAGGTACAGCTGAATGTACTGGGTGAGGCTGGAGTGGCCCGCGGACAGGATGAACCGGTCACGCCCGGTCCAGTCCGGATCGCTCGGGTCGTAGCGCAGCACCCGCTGGTAGAGCGTGTACGCCAGCGGCGCCAGGCTCATCGCGGTGCCGGGGTGCCCGTTGCCCGCGTTCTGCACCGCGTCGGCGGCGAGGACGCGCACCGTGTCGACGGCTCGCGAGTCCAAATCGGTCCAGTCGTCCGGGTGGTTCGGCTGGGTGAGGGCGCGGATGTCGTCTGTGACTGACACGACCGGGATTCTCCTGACCTTCTCGTCAACGGTTGGCGGCGTGGGCTACCCCACCACCCTAGAGGTCACCGCAATCTCGCGATGCGGGAACCCGCCCGCTCAGGTGCCCGCGTAGCTGCTTCGTTACGGTGGATGATTACCGCGCTGAACGCGCACCACGCCTGCGGCACCGGCGGATTCGCGGCGGGTGGGTGCGGGGCCACACCATAGCGGGGTCTACCATCGTCTGTAGTAGTTCTGACCGGATCGAGTGCACCACCTGCGAGGAGAGACAGTGCGGATTGGGCAACAGCCGGGTGGTGCGCATGGCTCCTCCGCGACGGCACTGGCCGACCGTGTCACCGGCACCGGCCCGCTGTCGGCCCTGACCCGGCGGGTGCTGGCCTACATCGCGCTGACCAAGCCGCGCGTGATCGAACTGCTGCTGGTCGCGACAATCCCGACGATGCTGCTGGCCGACCGCGGCCACATCGATATCCGTCTCATCCTGGCCACGCTGTTCGGCGGCTGGATGGGTGCGGCCAGCGCCAACACCCTCAACTGCGTCGCCGACGCCGATATCGACAAGGTGATGAAGCGGACCTCCAAGCGTCCGCTGGCGCGCGAGGCCGTGCCGACCCGCAACGCGTTCGTCTTCGGTGTCGTGCTCGGGGCGGGGTCGTTCGCCTGGCTGTGGTGGCAGGCCAATCTGCTGTCGGGTCTGCTGGTGGTCGCGACCATCCTGTTCTACGTCTTCGTCTACACGCTCGGTCTCAAGCGCCGCACCTCGCAGAACGTGGTGTGGGGTGGTGCGGCCGGATGTATGCCCGCGCTGGTCGGCTGGTCCGCGGTGACCGGTTCGATCGGCTGGCCCGCGATCGTGCTGTTCCTGGTGATCTTCTTCTGGACACCGCCGCACACCTGGGCGCTTGCCATGCGCTACAAGGAGGACTACCGCGCCGCGGGCGTGCCGATGCTGCCGGTGGTGGCCACCGAGCAGGCGGTGACCAAGCAGATCGTCGTCTACACCTGGCTCACCGTGGCCGCGACCCTGGCGCTGATTCCGGCGACCGGCGTGGTGTACGCCGCGGTCGCGATCGCGGCCGGCGCCTGGTTCCTGCTGATGGCCCACCAGCTGTATTCCGGTGTCCGCCGCGGCGAATCGGTCAAACCGCTCCGGTTGTTCCTGCAGTCCAACAACTATCTCGCCGTCGTGTTCTGCGGTTTGGCCGTCGATTCGGTCCTCGGCTGGCACACCCTCGGCGACAGCCTCTTCGGCTGAGCCCTGCCCTGCGGGCAGGGCACGAGGGAACTCTGGCCAGGCACGAGGGAACCAGGGCACACGAGGAACCAGGGCAGGAAGGAAACCGTTGCAGGGGCCTTCTATCCCTGGGGGCAGGGCTGGAGGGGGTAGCAGGCCGGGCCGGGGGTTTGTGTGGGGATGGTTCGGTCGGGGGCCTTGGTGAAGGGGGTGGTCGTGGTCTGTCCGGGGGCGGGAGCCGGGCCGGGAGTCGTCTTGTTCGAACTTCCGCCGCTGCACAGGGCGGCGAAGGCCAGGACGAGGACCAGGAAGGCCAGAATCACCAGCGGGGCGATCCCGCGCCCGCGACGGCGCGGCGGCTTGGGCGGGCGCGGATCGAACGGGACCGAATACGGCTGGGGGGTGGGCTGATACGGGGGTTGCGGGGGCGGCGGCATGCCCGGGCCCGGTGGGGGCGCGGCGTATTGCCCGGCAGTGGGTTGCGGACCGGCGGGGCCGGGCGCAGCCGGGCCACCGAGCGGTGGAATCGGCGCACCGCTGGGCGGTGGAACCGGTACGGGACCACCGGCCGCCGGATTCGACGGCGCAGCCTGCTGTCCACCGGGCTGGGGGATCGGCGCAGTGGCGACCGGCGCATCCATCGGCTGTGCCGCGGGCCGATCCGCCGCCGGGCGGGGCGGCGTCCGGTCCGCGCGTGGTGCCGGGAACCCCTCGGCGGTCAGGTCGGAATACGTTGCGGCGGCGGCAAATCCGAGGGCGCCCAGCGCCTGGCCCACTTGCGCGGCATCCCAGGAGTCGGGGGCATCCGCGGCGATGTCGGTGAAATAGGACCGCAGCGACGCGGGCCGGTCGCCGACCACCACATCGATCCCGTCCGGCAGCATGCCCTTCTCGAGGTTCACCCGCGTGCCGAGCTGGGGGATGACCAGCACCATGCCCATCACCCGCACGTGCTCGCGGCCGGGGGCAGCCCGCAGCAACCGCTGGACCTCGTCGGTGCGGGCGCGGATCTCCTCCATCGGCTCGGTGCCCGACTGGACACCCTCCAGCGGAGCAATGCGGCCATCGACGGTCCAGGGCGCGTCGGCGGCGACGGTCAGCGTGCCGTTCACCCGCTCGGTGAAACCCTTCACCGCGACCACGACGCAGATCTTGGGCGTCCACACGATCACGTCGGCGCCACCGGCCTTCACCACCGAGATCCCGGACAGCGCATGCGCCCCGGTCCACGACTTCAACCAGTTCACCACTGTCCGCTCGGTGCTGGACAGGCGCGACGGGTCGTCGTTGCGGACCTTCACCAACATCTAGATCAACCCCTGACCGATGCCCTCATCTGCCGGCCGCCTCAGCGGTCACCCGGCCACCGTACGACGGTACAGCGAACCCGGGCGAATCGGCTTGCGCGCCAGCACAGATCATGCAGCATCGGTCCGGCCGCGCTCCCGGCGGGTCACCCGTCCTTACGCCAGGCCAGATATCCGTCGGGCCGCACCAGAATTCTGGTCCCGGCGGTCGCGGCATAGTCGGTGAAGGCATGGCCGTCGACAGCCACGAGTCGACCGTCGGTCGCCAGGCGATCCGGGCCGACGATCGAATAGGTCCGCACCCCGTCGGCAGCGGGTTCGGCGGGTGCGTCGAAGGACAGCAGGGTGGCGTGCGGGCCACGGAACAGGTCGAACAGCCGCACCACGGTGCCGTCGGCGCGGCGCAGCGGGGCGTCGGGTGCCCGATCCCCGGCGACCAGCGTGCCGGTCTCGCCCGCCGCGCGGTAGCTGATGTCGAGCTGGCGGGTCTGTTCGCCGCGATCCATGGCGTCCTCGTCGCCTGCGACATGCTTCTCGAGGAGGTCGGTGCTGATACCCAGCACGCGGGCGGCCACGGCGCGGCGTTCGAGGTCGTAGGTATCGAGCGGTTTCGGATCGCCACGCAGGGCGGCGGCGAGCTTCCACCCGAGGTTGTAGGCGTCCTGGACGCCGGTGTTCATGCCTTGCCCGCCTGTCGGCGGATGCACGTGCGCCGCATCGCCCGCCAGGAATACCCGCCCGGACCGGAAGCTTTGCGCGAGTCGGGTATTCGGCCGCCAGGCCGACGCCCACACCGGTTCGCCCAGGACGATGTCGCTGCGCCCGGAGTAGCGATCGACGCGCGCCTGCATCACCGCACGGGTCGGCTCGTCGTCGAACAGTCCCGTGACGAGCTGGAACAGCCGACCACCCGGCAGCGGGGTCATGGCGACGCCCTCCAACGGTGCTCCCGACTCGGCGAACCAGTAGCCGTAGTCGTGGTCGAGCGCGTCGGCGGTCACGTCTGCGATCAGTATGCGCATCGACTCGTCGGTGGTGCCCTCGAAGGGGATGCCGAGGACCTTGCGCACCCGGCTGGCACCGCCGTCGGCGCCGACCAGATAGTCCGCCCGCACCGTCTGCATGCCGCCGGGGCCGTCGAGGGTGACGGTCACGCCGTGGTCGTCGGCAGCGAAATCGACCAGGGCAGTGCCCGACTCGACCTTTACCCCGAATTCGGCGAGCCGGTCACGCAGGATGCGTTCGATGTCGGACTGTCCCAGCACCCACGGGTTGGGATGGGGGACCGCGGGGGTCGGCTCCAGTGCTTCTGTCCGGTGGCGCTCGGTGACGAAGCGCCCGCCCAGATACACCCTTATCGGTGCCGGGGCCGCACCCTCGGTCAGCACTCGGTCGAGCACCCCGAGGTCGTCGAACACCTCCAGGGTGCGCGGCTGGATGCCGTCCCCGCGGGAGCCGACGAAGAACTGCGCGGCCTTGTCGACGATGCGCACCTGCACGCCCCGACGGGCCAGATCGATGGCGAGGGTGAGGCCGGTGGGCCCGGCTCCGGCGATGAGTACCTGCGGAGACATGAGTCCTCCCAATGGTGAATCTAAATTCAGTGAATACTGATTCAGTATTGTGATTGGTAGGGTCCGCTGTCAAGGAGGTGAGGATGGCCCGCCGCAAGGAGCAGTCGGCCGAAACCGAACAGGCCCTGAAGGATGCCGCGCGCCGGCTGTTCGCCGAGCGGGGCTATCTGAACACCAAGATCACCGACATCACCGCGGCCGCCGGTCGCGCGGCCGGGTCGTTCTACAACCATTTCGCGAGCAAGGAGGAGCTGCTGCAGCAGCTGCTGAAAGACTTTGCCGCCGAAGGGGATACGGCCGCCGACGCGCAGGAGCACAATCCCGACTTCACCGATCCCGACGCCATCCGCTACCACGTTCGGGCCTATTGGGGCTTCGCCCGCCGCCACTGGCCGGTGCTGCGTGCGGTGAATCAGGCGGCGCTGGTCAACGAGGACTTCGCGCGGCTGAGTGCGCATTTCGCCGCCGAGCAGCGCCGCGACATCGCCGACCACCTGGACGGCTTCGGGGTGGCGGGCATCCAGTTACCCAGCACCCGCGACGGCAGCCTCGCGATGATGTTCGCCATGATCCACGGCCTCCTCGAGGCCGCGGCGGAGGGCGCGGTCGAGCTCACCGACGAGCAGGCCGTGGAGGGGCTGACGCGGTTCATCTACCGCGGGCTCACCGGCCGTGACTATTGAGGCCCCGGCGAAAGGCTCAGGGCAACAGGACGATCGAGCCGGTGGTTTTGCGGGCCTCCAGGTCCCGGTGTGCCTGTTCGGCATCGGCGAGGGGGTAGGTGGCGCCGACGCGGACGCGCAGGGTGCCGGTCGCGATGCCGTTGAAGACATCGCCTGCGCGCCACAGCAATTCGTCGCGAGTGCGGGTGTAGTGGGCCAGGGTGGGCCGGGTCACGAACAGCGAACCGGCGCGGTTGAGGCGCTGCAGATCGAACGGCGGCACCGGGCCGCTGGCCGCGCCGAACAGTGCGAGCATGCCGCGCACGCGCAATGACGCCAGGCTCGCCTCGAAGGTGGCCTTGCCGACGCCGTCGTAGACCGCCGCCACGCCCTCGCCGTCGGTCAGCGCGCGAACCCGCTGGGCGACATCCTCGTCGTAGCGCAGCACCTCGGCGGCGCCCGCTTCCCGGGACAGGGTTTCCTTCTCGTCGGTGGAGACGGTGGTGATCACCCGCACTCCCTTGGCGGCCGCCATCTGGGTCAGCAGCAGACCCACGCCACCGGCCCCGGCGTGGACCAGTACGGCCTCGCCGGGTTCGGGCTTGTAGACCGATTCGACGAGGTAGTGCGCGGTCATCCCCTGCAGCAGCGCCGAGGCCGCCACCGGCGCCTCGACCCCCTCGGGCACCGGAATCGCCACCGCGGCCGGGACCAGCACCTGCTCGGCGTAGCTGCCCGGCGCCGCCGACCACGCCACCCGAGCACCGACCCGGAACTCGCTCACGTCCGGACCGACCGCCGCCACGATGCCGGTGCCCTCCGAACCGGGGATGTAGGGCACGTCCTGCGGATAGGCGCCGGTGCGGATATAGGTATCGATGAAGTTGATGCCGATCGCGTCGGTATCCACCAGCAGTTGACCGGGACCGGCCTGCGGCGCGGGCGCCTCCACGTATTTCAGGACCTCGGGACCGCCGTGCTCGGAAACCTGAATCGCGCGCATGCGCTTACCCTACCCATCGGTAAACTGATCGGCATGACCGAAACCGCCACCGCGGCCCCCGCGAAGCTGTCGCCCTCCGTCGTCGACTCGGTGAAGGAATTCGTCGCCGGTCACGGTGGTTCCGCCACCGCCGTGCTGCAGCCCATCGGCCGCATGGGCGTGCGGATCACGCTGGTCGGTGCCGACGGTGTGCTCGGCGACCGGGTCGTCGACGACCTGCCCACCGCGAAGGCCCTCGTCGAGGCGGTCGACGGGGTGAGCGAGACCGAGCACTGGGACCGCGAGCTGACCTCCGTGGTGACTCCCGCGAAGGGGCACTGGGCCAAGATGGCCGGTTGGGTGGCGCGGCAGTCGCGGTACCCGAAGGCGCGCAACGAGCGCTGAGCGCTCTGGGCCCATGCGCCTCCGGCATGTCGCGGCCGCGTTGGCGGCCGCCGTATTTTCCCTTGTCGCCGTGGCGGTTCCGGCGAGTGCGCAGCAGCCGCCCGCCCTGCGCGTCTGCACGACCGGTGACTATCCGCCGTACTCGGTGAGCGACGGCAACGGCGGTTACCGGGGCATCGACATCGAGTTGGTGCGCGGCCTCGCCGACCTGATCGGCCGCCCCCTCCACGTCGTGCCGGTCACCTGGGCGTCGATGAAGACCGATTTCGCCGCTCAGGACTGCGATCTCGCCGTCGGCGGCATCTCCGATTCCCCGGCCCGCCGCGCATTCGCCGACTTCTCGCTGACCTACGGCACCGACGGTAAGGCGCCCATCACCCGCGCGGCCGACGCCGACAACTACGCGACCATCGAGCAGATCAACCGCCCCGAGGTGCGGGTGATCGTGAATCGCGGTGGCACCAATGAGGACTTCGCGCGCCGCAACTTCCCGGATGCGCAGCTGACCGTGTGGCCGGACAACGTCACGATCTTCTCCGAAATCGACCAGGGCCGTGCCGATGTCTTCGTCACCGATTCGGTCGAGGGGCGCTACCGGGCGCGGCAGCATCCGGGCTTGGTGGTGCTGCACCCGGAACGGCCGTTCGACTCGTTCGGCAAGATCTTCCTCCTGCGCCGCAACGACCCGGTCTTGGCCGCCGAGGTGAACGGGTGGCTGGGGGCCCAACTGGCCACCGGCACCGTCGATCGCTTGTTCGCCGACTGGATCGGCCCGAACGCCACCGCCTGATCGGCTCAACTTCCCGGTAGCACGGCGGTCACCAGGGCCTCCGCCAGCCAGCTCTCGTAATCGTCGTAGGACCAACCGGATTCGACGACGAGGCTGTCGTGCACGCCCAGGCTCATCAGCGCGACGACGATATCGACGGCGCGCGGATCGAGGGCATGGCCGCCGTCGCGAATCCGGTCGACGATCGCTGTGACGCCGAGCCTGTTGCGGCGCATGCCTTCCGCCTGCGTGGCCGCGATATCCGGGTCGACGGCGGCGCCCGAGGCGAGCATCGCGACGATATCTCCGCAGCGCTCCCGCACCTGCCGGGCGGCGCGGGCCAGCAGCCCGAGCAGGGCGACGGGATCGTCGGTGCGATAGGCCTCGGCCATCAGATCGGGCATCCCGGCCTCGTCGTCGAGCAGGTCGACCAGGCCGGTGAGCACACCCGCCTTCGAACCGAAGTGTGCGTAGATCGTCTGCGGCGCCACCCCCGCCTCCTGGGCGATCAACCGGATCGGCGTGCGCGCGTAGCCGCGTTCGCCGAACAGCTGCCGCGCCGTGGTGAGGATGGTGCGCAGGGTCAGCGCCTCGCGGCGGTCCCGCAAACGAACTATTCCGGGCAGGTCGTCGGCCATGTATCTTCCTACTAGAACAACGTTCCAATTTTTGGATCGATGTTCTAAGACTAGCAAGGAGGATCCGATGAGTGACGAGCAGACGATGATCGAGGGCCTGGTGCGCGCGTGGAACACCGGCGACGGCGCGGCGTGGGCGGCCCATTTCGCCGAGGACGCCGACTTCGTGGATGTGCTGGGGCGGTTGCAGCGGGGCCGGGCGGAGATCGCCAGGGAATGCCAGAACATCCTCGACACCATCTACCGGGGGAGCGTTCTCGAGATGCGCGAAGTGGCCAGCCGCCCGCTCGGCGAAGACCTGCGCCTGGTGCATACGGCGACGACGCTGCAGGTTCCACAGGGCCCGCTCGCGGGGAAGTTGGCGTCGATTCAAACGAAAGTGGTTCGCGGAGACCAGATTCTGGCCTTTCAGAACACCATCGTGAAAAGCATGTCCGAGTACTCGAACGGCGACCCGGAGCTGGCGAGTAAGGCCCCGTTGAACTGGGACCGCCCCGCGGATTAGCCGCAGCAGCCCCCACCGCAGCAGCCCCCGGCCGCGGGCGCGGGGGCGCCGGTGGCCGCCCCGGTCAGTGCGATCGTGGTGAGTAGTTTGACGGTGTCGGCGTGCCCGTCCGGGCACGCCGCGGCCGCCCCGGATTCGCTCATGGGCCGCACGAGTTCGAATGTCGCGCTGCACTCCCGGCATCGGTAGGCGTAGGTCGGCATGGGTGCATTATCGCCGCCGCGCCGTCGAGGGAGAAATACGTCCCTGTAGCGCAGCCGATGTCGTTATGCGGCCTGGGTAACGGAGGACGCGGCCGATGCGGTGACCTGCTCGCGGGTGCGCATCGATGCCCAGAGCGCGGCGGTCGCGGCGGTGCACGCGGCGGCGCCACCGACGTGGACGGCGACCAGTGCGGCGGGCACATGCGTGAGGTACTGCACGACACCGACCAGGCCCTGGGCGCACACCAGCGCCAGCAGGACGGCGAAGCGGAGCTTGAGGGCGCGGGTCATGCCGACCGCGGCGAGGCCGAAGCCCAGCCCGATCAACAGCGACAGGTAGGCGACCAGCAGTTCGGCGTGGGCGTGCACCAGCGTCACGATCTCCACCTGCAGGCGCGCGACCGGCTTGTCGACGCTCTTGTCGCCCGCGTGCGGCCCGGCGCCGGTGACCAGGGTTCCGGCAATCAGCGTGGCGCCCAAGGCGAGTGCGCTCAGCACGGTCAGCCACCGCAGCGGGGCGGGCACCTGCGGCACCTGCACACCGTCGTCGGGCTCACCGATCTTGGCGAACAACAGCACCGCCAGCCACACCATCAGCATCGAGGCGAGCAGGTGCACCGCCACGGTCCACCACAGCAGCCCGGTGCGCACTGTGATGCCGCCGATCACCGCCTGCAGCACGGTGCCGCCGGGCATCAGCCACGCGTACACCAGCACCTCGCGCCGCCGCCGGGCCCGGACCACGGCCAGCACCACCAGTGCCGCACACAGCGTGACCGCGAAGGTCAGCAGGCGGTTGGAGAATTCGACGACCTGATGCAGCACCGGCACCTCGGCGTGCGCGACCGGGGTGAAACTGCCGGGGAAGCACTCCGGCCAGGTCGGGCACCCCAGCCCGGACGAGGTGACCCGCACGATCGCGCCGGTCACCGAAATGCCTGCCTGGGAGAGGATCACCGCGAGCGCGATGATCCGCTGCACCCGAAGCGAGGGCAGCGGAAGCAGATCGACGAGTCGCAGAAATGCGCGAGACAGCACGATGTGATGGTAGTCGGCCGCCGTCCACGGCCCGTAGCCGGGCTACTACAGCGTGTCGTGGCACGGCATTCGGCACACTGGTCGAATGCCACGCTCCACCGCCGCCCACCGACCCAGCCCCGCCGACCTCGCCGCCGCGCACGGGGTGAGTATCCCGGATCTGGTGGCACCCGGGCTGCGGGTGCTGTTCTGCGGCATCAACCCGGGACTCTGGTCCGGTGCGACCGGCTACCACTTCGCCCGGCCCGGCAACCGCTTCTGGCCCGCGCTGTACCGCTCCGGCTTCACCCCGCGCGTGCTCCGCCCGGACGAGCAGCAGGAGATGCTGGCGCTGGGCCTGGGCATCACCAATGTCGCGGTGCGCACGACCGCCAAGGCGGACGAGCTGACCGCCGAGGAACTGCGCGACGGAGGCCGGGCGCTGGCCGAGCGCGTGCTCCGATACCGCCCGCGGGTGCTGGCCGTCCTCGGTCTGGGCGCCTACCGCACCGCCTTCGACCGCCCCCGCACCGTGGTCGGCCGCCAACCGGAATCGTTGGGCGACACCGAGGTCTGGGTCCTTCCGAACCCCAGCGGCCTCAATGCCCACTACACCCTCGATGCCCTGGCCGCCGAATTCCGCATCCTGCGCGAGGCCGTCGAAGCTCTGGAGGCCGACGACCCCCGGTGACCGGCTGTGTAGGGTGAGCGCGCCTATGAATACCCTGATCGTCCCGCGGGCGCGCTCGATTCGCCGCGTCACCGCGACCGCCGCCGGTGCGGCGCTCGAAGCCTATGAATGGTCGCTGTATGCGTTGCTGGTGGCCTACTTTTCGCCCCAATTCTTCGGTGGTGATCTACAGCGGTCGGTGCTGTACGGGCTCGGGGTGTTCGCCGTCGGCTTCCTGATCCGGCCGATCGGGGCGCTGGCATTGGGCCGGTTCGCCGATCGACGGGGGAGGCGGCCCGCGCTCGTGCTGTCCCTGGCGCTGGCCGGGCTCGCGACCCTCGGGATGGCGCTCATGCCGGGGCACGAGACCATCGGTGCGGCGGCACCGATCCTGCTGCTCGGCTGGCGGCTGCTGCTGGGCTTCTCCTTCGGCGGCGAGCAGGCCATCGCCCAGGCCTATCTGTACGAGTCGGCCCCGCCGCGCCGGCGCATCCTCGGCACCAGCGTGTATTCGATCTTCTACGGATTCGGCGCGATCGCGGCGAACCTGGTCGTGGCAGGACTGGCGGCAGGGCTCGGTCCCGACGCGCTCCGGGACGGCTACTGGCGGGTGCCGTTCCTGGTGGCGGCGTTGCTGTCATTGGTGTTCGTGCTGGCCCGGCGCCGAATTCCGGAGAGCCTCGACACCTCGCTGGCCACCGAACCGGTGCGGTGGCGGCACGAGTGGCGGGCCCTGCTCGTGCCGGGTCTGGTCGTCGCGGGCCTGACCGCGGGCACGCTGTCGTCCTACTATCTCTGGATCACCGCGCCGACGAGCTATGCGATCAGCGTGCTGAAAATGCCCGACCGCCAGGTGCTCTGGGCCGGAGTGGTCGCGCAGCTGGCCTATATGCTGGCCGCCCCGCTGTTCGGCCTGCTCGCCGAGCGGGTCGGCGCGCTGCGCTGGATGGCCGGGGCCGCCGTGGCTCTGGCCGTCGCGACCGTGCCCATGCAGCAATTGCTGAACTCGGCGACGGTGTCGACATACTGGGTGCTCATGGTGGCGTCGGCGGTTTGCGTGGTCACTCTCGCCGCCATCCTGCCGGGCGCCACGGCGATGATCGCCCCTGCCCGGCATCGGGTCACCATCATGGCGCTGCCGTACAGCATCACCACCGCCGTATTCGGCGGCACCACGCCCGCTCTCAAACAGCAGTTCGCGGCGCATCCGACGCTGTTCGCGTGCTATATCGTTGCGCTGCTTCTGGTTACGGCCCTGACCGCGCTGCTCGCGCGACCACTCGGCCGCACCCTGGACCCGACGGCGTAGGCCGCCTACTCGAAGCGGAACCAGCGCACCGCGAGAACGCCTCCGATCGCGCCCCAGGCGATCAGCACCGCGAGGCCGTACCAGTCGACGGTGAGCCGCTGAGCCTGCTCCAGCGCCTCGGCCAGCGCGCCGGAGGGAATCAGTCGAGCGAGCAGGCTCAGCCAGTGCGGCACCTTGTCGGCGGCGAACACCAGGCTCGACGTGCCGAGCATGACGAACCACAGGATATTGGCCAGCGCCAGCACGATTTCGGCCTTCAGGGTGCCGCCCAGCAGCAGGCCCAGGGCGGCGAAGGTCGCCGTGCCCAGCGCGATCACGCCCGCACCCCCGACCAGCCCGCCGATCGAGGGCCGCCACCCCAGCGCGAATCCGATCAGCCCCAGCAGCACCGACTGCAGCACCACCACGATCAGCACCGCCGCGCATTTGCCGCCGACGATGCCCCAGCGCGGTAAGGCGGTGGCGCCCAGGCGTTTCAGGGCCCCGTAGCGCCGGTCGAAGCCGACCGCGATGGCCTGACCGGTGAAGGCGGTGGACATGATGGCCACCATCATTACCGCGGGCACGGTCCGATCCACCCGATGCTCGCCCAGGTCGCTGATCGGCAGCAGGGTCAGACCCACCAGCAGCGCGATCGGGATGAACATGGTCAGCAGCAGCTGTTCGCCGTTGCGCAGCAACAGGATCAGCTCCATCCGCGTCTGCGCCGCCAGCATGCCTGCACGCGGCGCCGGTCGCGGGTCGGGGCTGAAGGTGCCCGGGGCGAAACGCTCGGCGGTCTCGGTCATCCGCGCAGCTCCCTTCCGGTCAGCTCGAGGAAGACGTCCTCGAGCCGGCGCTGGTCGATGCGAATATCGGTGGGCAGCACGTCGATCCGCGCACACCAGGCGGTCACGGTGGCCAGCACCTGCGGCGTGATGTCACCGCGCAGCAGATAGGAGCCGGGGGAGGTCTCGGTCGGTGCGAAACCTTCGGGCAGGGCGCTTTTCAGCAGTTCAAGATTCAATTTCGGTGGGGCGGTGAAACGCAGCTGGCCCTCGGCGCCGACGGAGGTGACCTCGGCGGGGGTTCCGGCGGCCACGACCTGCCCGTGATCGATGATGATCAGCCGGTCGGCCAGTTGTTCGGCCTCGTCCATCATGTGGGTGGTGAGCAGCACGGCGACACCGTCGCGGCGCAGCGCATCGATGAGATCCCACACCAGATGTCGCGCCTGGGCGTCCATTCCCGCCGTCGGCTCGTCGAGGAACACCAGCTCCGGGCGGCCGACCAGGGCGCAGGCCAGCGCGAGCCGCTGCTGCTGGCCGCCCGACAGCCGGCGGTAGGGGGTGCGGCGCGCTTCGCTCAGCCCGAGAGTGGCCAGCAGCCAGTCCGGGTCGAGCGGATTCGCCGCGTAGGAGGCCACCAGATCGAGCATCTCACCGGCCCGCGAGCCCGGATAGGCGCCGCCGCCCTGCAGCATCACCCCGATGCGCGGCCGCAGCGCATCGGAATCGGCGATCGGATCCAACCCCAGCACCCGCACCGCTCCGGCATCGGGCGCGAGGAAGCCCTCGCACATCTCGACGGTCGTCGTCTTCCCGGCTCCGTTGGGCCCCAGCAGCGCCAGCACCTCGGCGTGCCCCACCTCGAAACCGATGCCGTCGACCGCGGTGGTCTCGCCGTACCGTTTCACGACGCCGTCGATGCGGACGGCGGGTTGCGAGGAGGCTGCGCTCACGATGAGACACCGTATGCGGCGGGCTGCTGTGACGGAGCAGACACCCCCGCACGTTTGCGCCACGGCAACAGATTCCGCGTCACCACGACGAAGGTCACCGACACCACGACCACGGCGATGGCGGCCTCGATGATCTGGAAGACCCCGTAGTCCGCGCCGCGCGGCATCAGCATCACGCTCACTACGGCCGAAAGCACCACCGCGGGAACGCGGAACGCCTTCGTGGTCGCCCACGCGGCCAGCGGCACGATCGCCCACAGCAGATACCACGGCTGCACCACCGGATACAGCAGCACGATCGCGCCGAGTGACACGCCGAGCGCACCGACCGCGGGCAGGCGGCCGGTCCAGGTGGCGATCAGCATGCGCAGCGTGAGGAACGCCGCGATGGTGAGGGCGATCGGGCGGGTGATACTCAGCAGCGCCGTGGTGTGATCGCCCAGGCCGAGCAGGACGCCGCCGAAGCCGGTGATGATGCCGATCGCCGTCGGCAGCGACATCCAGCTGCGCACCACGTTCGCCGTGTTGAGGGTGAACAGCCAGCCGAAGCCCAGCCCGCTGGTCACACTCACGAAAAGCGTTGTGGCGAGGGCGATCGCAGTCAGCAACGCGGCCGACGCCACCACCTGTTTGAGCGTGGGCCCCCAGCGCCGGGCCAGGGCCATGCCGACGAAGCCGAGCGCGATGAGCGAGGTGATCTTGACCGTCGACGACAGCGAGATCACCACCGCCCCGAGTATCAGCAGCGACCAGGCCCGGCGGTCGAAGACCGGGGCGTCCTCGATCGCGCGCAGGCAGAATTCGATTCCGGCCAGCATCAGGCCGAGCATCAGCGCATCGTTGTGCACGCCGGCGACCAGGTGGAACAGCACCAGCGGGTTGGCCGCCCCCAGCCACAGCGCGCTGACCGGCGCCACCCCGCAGCGGCGCGACAGCCGCGGCAGCGCCCACACGATCAACGCCACGCCGCCGAGCGCGATCAGCCGATGCGCCCACACGCCGATGATGATGTTGTCGTTGGTCAGATGCGAGATGCCACGGCCGATCCACAGGATCAGTGGTCCATAGGGTGCGGGAGTGTCACGCCAGATGTTCGGCACGTTCATGGTGAGCACATCGCCCACCCCGAGCCCCTGCTGCGGGCCGACCACATAGGGATCCATGCCCCGCTTGGCGATCTCGCTCTGCGCCAGATACGAATACACATCGGTGGAGTACAGCGGCGGCGCCACCGACAGCGGCAGGATCCACAGCAGCAGCGTGCGATCGAGCTGGGAGCGGGTCAGCCGGTGCACCGGTGCGCCGCCCAGGCCGCCGACCGCGAAGCGCCCCAGCAGCAGCCACGCCATGACGACCAGCACCGTGCCGATCATGGACAGCGCCAGCGACGAGGTCTGCCACCGCGCGAAAACACCGATCACCCGCACCCCGGACACCGGATTCTGCAGGACCGGCTGTGCCGCGACCCCGAGCGCGCTGATGCCGATCAGGACCGTGCCGGTCGCCCCCAGCAGCCTGATCCGGCCCAGCTGCGCGGTTTCGCGCGCGTCGAGGCCCGGGGCATCGGCCTCGACGCTGTGCAGGACGGCGATGGTGTGATCGGCGGGCGGGACATCCAGGCCCAATGCCCGGCGCCCGAGTTCCATGAGTCTGCGCCGCGCGCCCTCCAGTGCCACCACGCTGCAGAGCCTAGTTCGCCGTCCTCCCGGCCAGGGACCCCGGCCGAAAGCATTCCGGGGACAGGGGCGGGCCGGGGCCCTCATGGCGTAATCCGGCAATCGCGACCATTTCGTTATTCGAGGCGAACTGGGGAATAGGTCACACCGAGTGCGCAGCCGATCCGGGGGCGTGCGTTCCGGCGAAATCCCGGCCACCGCGGGTCCGGGCGGATCATGTCCGAATTGCCCTGTGCTCGAGCGCGATTCGAGCGCACGGCACCGTCGGTGCGGTGATGCGGGCCACCGTGTCGCAAATCGGCAACGGGTGGGTGGCCGCGTCCGGACCGGCCGTACTCAGGTCACCCTTACTAGAATGCGGGAAGGAATTCCGTCACACTGATGTTGTGAAAACCGTGGGTTTGCGGAACGCGAAGACGGAAACCGGGCGTCGAGGCGGCGCCCGGGCCGCTGTCGTGGCCGCGACACCGGCGGGTGAGGGGCACACCCGGGAGGCGGTCGTCCGGCTTCTGCTGGAAGAGGGCCCGATCACCGCGACCGCCATCGGCCAGCGTCTGGGCCTGAGCCCGGCCGGTGTGCGTCGGCACCTGGATGCGCTGATCGAATCCGGTGAGGCGCGCGCGACCAGGTCGGCGCCGTGGCAGCAGAAGGGGCGCGGCCGTCCCGCCAAGCAGTATCAGCTCACTGCCGCGGGCCGGGGCCGCCTGGGTCACGCCTATGACGATCTGGCGGGCGCGGCCATGCGCCAGCTGCGTGAGCTCGGTGGCGAGAAGGCGATCGTCGACTTCGCTCGCCAGCGTGTGGCCACGATCGTCGCCGGTATCGATAAGCTCGCCCGGCACACCCCCGAGGCCACGGCCACCAAGGCCACCGAGATCGCGGAGGCGTTCACCGACGCCGGATTCGCGGCCTCGACCCGCAAGGTGGGTGCCGGAGTGCAGATCTGCCAACATCACTGCCCGGTGTCGCATGTGGCCGAGGAATTCCCGGAACTGTGCGCCGCCGAACTGGAGGCCTTCCGCGAACTGCTGGGCACCCACGTGCAGCGGCTGGCGACCATCGCCAACGGCGACTGCGCCTGCACCACGCACGTCCCGCTGTTCGTCCTCCCGAACAGTACGAATACCAACCCGAACTCAGATGAGGCCGTTGCCCAGCCCGCAACGGTGACCCCGAACGACTCCGGAAGGAGTGCCGAATGACGACGACCACCGACCAGGTGCAGCCGCTGACCCAGGAGGAGACCATTGCCTCGCTGGGTAAGTACGGCTACGGCTGGGCAGACAAGGATGTCGCCGGTGCCAGTGCCAAGCGCGGCTTGTCCGAGGAGGTCGTGCGCGACATCTCGGCGAAGAAGAACGAGCCCGAGTGGATGCTCGACATCCGGCTGAAGGCGCTGCGCATCTTCGACCGCAAGCCGATGCCGACCTGGGGTTCCAACCTCGAGGGCATCGACTTCGACAACATCAAGTACTTCGTGCGCTCGACGGAGAAGCAGGCCACCACCTGGGACGAGCTGCCCGAGGACATCAAGAACACCTACGACAAGCTGGGCATCCCGGAGGCGGAGAAGCAGCGCCTGATCGCCGGTGTGGCCGCCCAGTACGAGTCCGAGGTGGTCTACCACCAGATCCGCGAGGACCTGGAGAAGCAGGGTGTCATCTTCCTCGACACCGACACCGGCCTGCGCGAGCATCCGGAGATCTTCCAGCAGTACTTCGGCTCGGTCATCCCGGCCGGTGACAACAAGTTCTCCGCGCTGAACACCGCCGTGTGGTCGGGTGGCTCGTTCATCTACGTGCCGCCGGGGGTGCACGTCGATATCCCGCTGCAGGCCTACTTCCGGATCAACACCGAGAACATGGGCCAGTTCGAGCGGACGCTGATCATCGTCGACGAGGGTGCCTACGTGCACTACGTCGAGGGCTGCACCGCGCCGATCTACAAGTCGGACTCGCTGCACTCGGCGGTGGTGGAGATCATCGTCAAGGACGGCGGCCGCTGCCGCTACACGACCATCCAGAACTGGTCCAACAACGTCTACAACCTGGTCACCAAGCGGGCCAAGGCGGGCGCGGGCGCGACCATGGAGTGGATCGACGGCAATATCGGCTCCAAGGTCACCATGAAGTACCCGGCGGTCTGGATGACCGGCGAGCACGCCAAGGGCGAGGTGCTGTCGGTGGCGTTCGCCGGCGAGGGCCAGCACCAGGACACCGGCGCGAAGATGCTGCACCTGGCGCCGCACACCTCCTCGACCATCGTGTCGAAGTCGGTGGCGCGCGGCGGCGGGCGGGCCTCCTACCGCGGCCTGGTCCAGGTCAACAAGGGCGCGTACGGTTCGCGCTCGACAGTGAAATGCGATGCGCTGCTGGTGGATACGATCAGCCGCTCCGACACCTACCCCTACGTCGACATCCGCGAGGACGACGTGACGATGGGCCACGAGGCCACCGTCTCCAAGGTGTCCGAGGATCAGCTGTTCTACCTGATGAGCCGCGGCCTCACCGAGGACGAGGCGATGGCGATGGTGGTGCGCGGCTTCGTCGAGCCGATCGCCAAGGAACTGCCCATGGAGTACGCGCTCGAGCTGAACCGCCTGATCGAGCTGCAGATGGAAGGAGCCGTCGGCTGATGCCGGTCGAGAACGTTGCCGTTGCCGGTGAGGCCAAGGTCCCTGCCGCCAACAAGGGTGAGCTGTTCACCTCGTTCGACGTGGATGCCTTCGAGGTGCCCTCGGGTAAGGACGAGGCATGGCGGTTCACCCCGTTGCGCCGCCTGCGCGGATTGCACGACGGCACCGCGGTGCGCGACGGCAAGGCGGTCGTGGAGGTGGCGGCCGCCGATGGTGTGACCGTGGAGACGGTGGGCCGTGACGACGCGCGCCTCGGCGAGGCCGGCGTACCGGCGGATCGGGTTGCCGCGCAGGCGTACTCGGGCTTCGAGCAGGCGACGATCGTCACCGTCGGTGCGGAAACCGAAGTGGCCGAGTCGGTCACGGTCACCATCACCGGCCCCGGCGAGGGCAAAACGGCCTATGGTCACCTGCAGATCCGGCTCGCCAACTTCGCCAAGGCCACCGTGGTTCTCGACCAGCGCGGCAGCGGAACCTACGCCGAGAACGTGGAATTCGTACTCGGCGACAGCGCCAAGCTGACCGTCGTCGCGGTGCAGGACTGGGCCGACGACGCCGTGCACGCCACCGCGCATCACGCCGAGCTCGGCCGCGACGCCACGTTGCGACACACCAACGTCACCCTCGGTGGCGATCTGGTGCGCCTGACCGCGACCGTCCGCTACGACGGCCCCGGCGGCGACGCCGAGCTGCTGGGCCTGTACTTCGCCGACGACGGACAGCACTTCGAGCAGCGCTTGCTGGTGGATCACGCGGTGCCGAACTGCAAGTCGAACGTGCTGTACAAGGGTGCGCTGCAGGGCGATCCGCACTCACACAAGCCCGACGCGCACACCGTGTGGGTGGGCGACGTGCTGATCCGCGCGGAGGCCGAGGGCACCGACACCTACGAGGCGAACCGCAACCTGGTGCTCACCGATGGCGCGCGCGCCGACTCGGTGCCGAACCTCGAAATCGAGACGGGCGAGATCGTCGGTGCCGGACACGCCTCGGCGACCGGTCGTTTCGACGACGAGCAGCTGTTCTACCTGCGCGCTCGCGGTATCCCGGAGGACGTCGCCCGCCGCTTGGTGGTGCGCGGTTTCTTCCACGAGATCATCCAGAAGATCGCGGTCCCCGAGATCCGGGAGCGGCTCGAGACGGCCATCGAGGCCGAACTCGCCGCGATCGGTGTCTGACCCACGAACCTATTACCCCGCAAAGGAACTCGAATTCGATGACCACCCTGGAAATCAAGGACCTGCACGTCGAGGTTGCCAACCCCGACGAGTCCGGTGAGCCCATCAAGATCCTCAAGGGCGTGAACCTCACCGTGAAATCCGGTGAGACGCATGCCATCATGGGCCCCAACGGCTCGGGCAAGTCGACCCTGTCCTACGCCATCGCCGGTCACCCGAAGTACACCGTGACCCAGGGCTCGATCACCCTGGACGGCGAGGACGTGCTGGCCATGTCCGTGGACGAGCGCGCCCGCGCGGGCCTGTTCCTGGCCATGCAGTACCCGGTCGAGGTGCCCGGCGTCTCCACGTCGAACTTCCTGCGCACCGCCGCCACCGCCGTGCGCGGCGAGGCCCCGAAGCTGCGGCACTGGGTCAAGGAGGTCAAGGAGTCGATGTCGGAGCTGGACATCGACCCGGCCTTCGCCGAGCGCAGCGTCAACGAGGGCTTCTCCGGCGGCGAGAAGAAGCGCCACGAGATCCTGCAGCTGGGCCTGCTCAAGCCGAAGATCGCCATCCTCGACGAGACCGACTCGGGCCTGGACGTGGACGCGCTGCGCATCGTCTCCGAGGGCGTCAACCGCTACTCCGAGCGCGAGAACGGCGGCATCCTGCTCATCACCCACTACACCCGCATCCTGCGCTACATCCAGCCGCAGTTCGTGCACGTGTTCGTGGGCGGGCGCATCGTCGCCGAGGGCGGGCCGGAGCTCGCCGAGGAACTGGACGCCAACGGCTACGTGCGATTCACCTCCGCTGCTGTAGGAGCCTGATATGACCGCAACCGTGCGCACACTCGATGTCGCGAGGATTCGGGCCGACTTCCCGATTCTGAGCCGCACCGTGCGCGACGGAAAACCCCTGGTGTACCTGGACTCCGGGGCCACGTCGCAGCGCCCGCTCGCGGTGCTCGACGCCGAGCGGGACTTCCTGACCACCCACAACGCGGCGGTACACCGTGGCGCGCACCAGCTGTCGGAGGAGGCGACCGACGCCTACGAGGACGCGCGCGCCGAGGTCGCACGGTTCGTGGGCGTGGACGCGAACGAGATCGTGTTCACCAAGAACGCGACCGAATCGCTGAATCTGGTGACCTACTCGTTCGCCGACAAGCGGTTCCCGTACCACGTGGGCCCGGGCGACGAGATCGTGATCACCGAGCTGGAGCATCACGCGAACCTGGTGCCCTGGCAGGAGCTCGCCCAGCGCACCGGGGCGACGCTGAAGTGGTACGGCATCACCGACGACGGGCGCATCGATCTCGATTCGCTGGAGCTGTCCCCGGCCACCAAGGTGGTCGCCTTCACGCACGTCTCCAACGTCACCGGGGCCATCACCGATGTGCCCGACATGGTGCGCCGCGCCAAGGAGGTCGGCGCGCTGACGGTGCTCGACGCCTGCCAGTCGGTGCCGCATATGCCGGTGAACTTCCGCGAGCTGGGCGTCGATTTCGCGGCGTTCTCCGGGCACAAGATGCTCGGCCCGTCGGGTGTGGGCGTGCTCTACGGCCGCTACGCGCTGCTGGAGGAGACCCCGCCGTTCATCACGGGCGGCTCGATGATCGAGACCGTCACCATGCAGCGCACCACCTTCGCCGCGCCGCCGCAGCGATTCGAGGCCGGGGTGCCGATGTCCTCGCAGGTCATCGGGTTGGGCGCGGCCGTGCGGTATCTGGACGAACTCGGCATGGACGCCGTCGAGGCACATGAGCACGCGCTGACCGGCGCGGCGCTCGAGGGCCTGGGCGCGATCGACGGGGTGCGGATCGTCGGCCCGACCGAGAACGTGGACCGCGGTGGCGCGGTGTCGTTCGTGGTCGACGGCATCCACGCCCACGACGTGGGCCAGATCCTCGACGACGAGGGCGTCGCGATCCGCGTCGGCCACCACTGCGCGTGGCCGCTCATGCGCCGCCTGGGCATCCCGGCCACCGCCCGCGCCTCCTTCGCCGTCTACAACACCCTCGACGAGGTCGACGCGCTGGTCGCCGCGGTGCGGAAGGCGCAGACCTTCTTCGGAGTTGCATAGAACATGCGCATGGAGCAGATGTACCAGGAAGTCATCCTGGACCACTACAAGCATCCGCATCACCGCGGACTGCGGGAGCCGTACGGTGCCGAGGTGCACCACGTCAACCCCACCTGCGGTGACGAGGTGACCCTGCGCGTCGCGATCGACGACAAGGGCGACGTCGCCGACGTCTCCTACGACGGCCAGGGCTGTTCGATCAGCCAGGCCGCCACCTCGATCCTCACCGACCAGGTGATCGGCCTGCCGGTGCAGCAGGCGCTGAAGGTCGTGGACTCCTACAACGAGATGATCTCCAGCCGCGGCACGCTCGAGGGCGATGAGGACGTGCTCGGCGACGGCATCGCGCTGGCCGGTGTCTCGAAGTATCCGGCGCGGGTGAAATGCGCGTTGCTGGGCTGGATGGCGTTCAAGGACGCGGTGGTCCGGATAACCCACGAACGAGCAGTGGGAGACACTGCACAGGAGACCAAGTCCGCGATGGGTAATGGGGAGCGTCATGAGTGAGACACCCGCCACCGAGCAACAGCTGTCCGACGAGGAGATGCGCCTGCTCGAGGACATCGAAGAGGCGATGCGCGATGTCGTCGACCCGGAACTGGGCATCAACGTCGTCGACCTCGGCCTGGTCTACGGTCTGCGCGTCGAGGAGGACATCGCGGTCATCGACATGACCCTGACGTCCGCGGCCTGCCCACTGACCGACGTCATCGAGGACCAGTCCCGCAACGCCCTGGTGCGCAGCGGCCTCGTCGAGGACCTCAAGATCAACTGGGTCTGGATGCCGCCGTGGGGGCCGGACAAGATCACCGAGGACGGCCGCGAGCAGCTGCGCGCCCTGGGCTTCACCGTCTAGGCCACAGCGACTCGGTCGCCCATTCCTTGGACAGACCGGCGTCCGGTAGGCGAAGATTCACCCCGTTCGTTTCTCTTACGGGGAGGAATCACCAATGTCATTGCTGCGCAAGGCCGCCTGGTGTCTATCGGTACCGGCGGCGGCAGGGCTGACCGTCGTATCCGCAGGTCCGGCGAGCGCTGCCGACGACCTCTACGGTGCCCTGTCGGTCTCGCCGAGCACCGGGACGGTCGCCTACGCCGTCAACCACAACAGCTGGGCGACCGCCGACGCGGGCGCCAACGTCAAATGCGGTGTGTACGACTGCGAGGTGGTCGTGCACTTTGCCAACGCCTGCGGTGCCGTGGCCCAGGGCGCGGATCGCCGCTTCGGCGGCGCCTGGGCCCCGACCAAGGTCGAGGCAGAAAGAGCCGCTGTCGAGTCCCTGGGCCTGAGCGCCCCGCCGTTCCCGGACCTCGGCAGCGCCTCACCCCGTGCGGCCCAGGTGGTCCTGTCGGCCTGCACCGACAACGCCCAGTAAGGGCCGCAGAGAAATTCGCGTGCGCCGCCATCGGGGAGTGGATAACGTCCCCGGTATGCGAATCGTGTGCGGTAAGAAGATCCGGGATGTGGATATCGGTTAAGCCCGGGAGCTGATCGCCCGCCACTCGGCGGTGCGCGTCGACCTGGGAACCGGTGACGGGCGTGCGGTGCTGGCCGCCGCGGCCGCGAATTCGCGGCTGCTGGTCATCGGTGTGGATGCGAGCGCCGCCGGAATGGTGGATGCCTCCCGGCGGGCGATGCGATCGCGCGACGGCTCGAATGCCCTGTTCGTCGTCGCGGCCGCCGAACGCCTGCCGCCCGAACTGAACGGGCTCGCCGACGAGGTCACGGTCAATTTCCCCTGGGGTTCACTGCTGCGCGGACTGCTCGGCGCCGACGACGCGGTGCTGGGCGGCCTCGCGAGAATCATGAAACCCGGTGCGGCACTGTCGATACTGCTGTCGGTGACCGATCAGGATCGCGGCGCCGGAGTGGCGGCCATCGAGGACGGCGCGGCGCTGTCGGCCCTCGTCGGCCCCTATGCCGCGCAGGGGCTGGCCATTACCGAGATCCGGCCGCTGGCCGCGGCGGATGTCGCCGCGGCGGGCTCGAGCTGGGGTAAGCGTCTGGGCGCGGGTACGCGTCGTCCGGCCTGGCTGATCGCTGCGCGGCGCGCGGCCGCGGGGCAGGCCCGGGCCGGATGATCGCACCTCCCGAAACCCCCTGGGTGGGAGCGGCATTCGTGCGATGCTGAATCCGGGAGCGAGGGAGGACCGGATATGCAGTATCGACCGACGGCGACCGAGGTACTCGACTCGCTCGCGGAATTGCTGGACCACGTGCTGCTGCCCGCCCTACCCGACGAACTGCAACATCGGGCTCGGGTGGGCGCCAACCTCGCCCGCATCGTCCGGCGCGAACTGGAACTCGGCCCGGCCGCGGCCCAGCGCGAACGCGAGCTGCTGGCCGCGGTCCCGGCCGGCTCGGACGAGGCCCTGTGGCAGGCGCTGGTCGTGGTGGTGCGGGCCGATCTGGCGATCGCCAAGCCCGGATACGACGCGTGGGAGGGGGAGTGACCGCCAATCTGGCCACCGGACTGGCCCGCTTCCTGCAGTCCGAACTCGGCGGCGACGTATCGGTGTCGAATGTGCGGCAGCTCTCGGCAGGTGCGCGGCGGCGCAGCGTCGCCTTCGACGCACAGCGCGACGGTCACACCCGTCGGCTGGTCGCGACCATCGTGCCTCCCGCGATTCAGCGGCTCCCGGTCGACACCGAGGCCGAAGTGCGCGAAATGGCCCGCAAATCCGGTGTTCCGGTGCCCGCGGTGGTGGCCACGTGCACCGATTCGGGCCATGTCGGCGCGCCGTTCCTCGTCTCCGAACGCGTCGACGGAGAAACCGTGCCGCGCAAGGTATTACGTCTGGTCAACGCCGCAGGCATCGGTGATCGCCTGGCCGTCCAGCTGGGTGAGGCGATGGGCCGGCTGCACGGCATCGACCCCGCCGCCGCACCGCCGCGGCTGCCCGGCTCGCGCGAGGACGACCCAGCCCGAACCGAATTGGCCGAGGCCGAAGCGGGCGTGCGGGAACTCCTCGGCGACCGGCCCGTTTTCGCGCTGGCACTGCGCTGGCTGCAGCGCCACATCCCGGACCCGCCGCCGCGAAAAGCGGTGCTGCACACGGATATGCGCAACGGCAACCTCATCGTCGACGGCGACGGCCTGCGGGCGGTCCTGGACTGGGAAGGGGCGCGGCGCTTCGGCGACCCGATGCGCGACGCCGCCTGGGCGGCGCTGCGGATGTGGCGCTTCCGCTCCGATGCCGCGGAGTTCGGTGGTTTCGGCGGCCGGGATCCGTTCGTGCACGGCTACGAGCAGGTCGGCGGCAGCTTCGACCCGGACCGGTTCCGCTGGTGGAAGGTGTTGTGCACGCTCGGCTGGGGTGTCGGGCTGGCCGGTCAGGCCGCGGCACATCTGGACGGCAGCGTACGCGATATCGTCATGGCCGCCAGCGGCCGCCGGGTCTCGGAGATCGAATGGGACCTGCTCATGCAGACCCGGACCGGACGCTAGGAGCAGCAGTGGATTTCGAGCTTCCCGCCGAGCTTATGGCCTATCTCGCCGAACTCGACGACTTCATCGAACGCGAGATCGTCCCGCTGGAACGGGCCGACGACAACATCCGCTTCTTCGACCATCGCCGCGAGGACGCCCGCACCGACTGGGAACGCGGCGGCCTGCCGACCAAGGAGTGGGAGGCACTGCTGGCCGAGGCCCGCCGCCGCGCCGACGCCGCCGGCCACTACCGCTACGCCTTTCCGGCCGCCTACGGGGGCCGCGACGGCACCAACCTCGGTATGGCCGTCATCCGCGAACATCTCGCCCGGCGTGGCCTGGGCCTGCACTGCGATCTGCAGACCGAGCACGCGGTCGTCGCCAACAACGTCGGCCTGCTGCTGATGCTCGAATACGGTTCGGAGTGGCAGAAATCCGAGTGGGTCGAGGGGCTGGCCTCGGGCACCCGGTTTTTCGCCTTCGGCATCACCGAACCCGAGCACGGCTCGGATGCCACCCATATGCAGACCACCGCCGTCCGCGACGGCGAGGACTGGGTGATCACCGGCGAGAAGACCTGGAACAGCGGCATCAACATCGCCGACGCGGACCTGATCTTCGCACGCACCTCCGGTGAACCCGGCGACGCCACCGGCATCACGGCCTTCCTGGTGCCCACCGGCACACCGGGTTTCACCGTCGAGGAATACCTGTGGACGTTCAACATGCCCACCGACCACGGCCGCGTCGCGCTGCGCGAGGTGCGCGTGCCCGGCGAGGCGATGTTCGGGCCGGAGGGACGCGGCCTGGCGGTGGTCCAGCATTTCTTCAACGAGAACCGTATCCGCCAGGCCTCCTCCAGCCTCGGTGCGGCGCAATACTGTATCGATCAGTCGGTGGCATATGCCAAGCAGCGCAAGCCGTTCGGCACACCCTTGGCCGAGAATCAGGCCATCCAGTTCCCGCTGGTGGAACTGCACACCCAGTGCGAGATGCTGCGTGCCCTGATCTACAAGACCGCCTGGACCATGGACCGCTACGGCACCTTCACCGCCTCCGAACAGGTGTCGATGTGCAACTACTGGGCCAACCGGTTGTGCTGCGAGGCCGCCGACCGCGCCATGCAGGTCCACGGCGGCCTCGGCTACTCCCGCCACAAACCCTTCGAGCACATCTACCGCCACCACCGCCGCTACCGCATCACCGAGGGCTCGGAGGAGATCCAGATGCGCCGCGTCGCCGGATACCTGTTCGGCTTCATGAAATCTCGCACCCCGAAGGGCGTGTGACTCGGCGTCCGAACGAACTCAGCGGCGCAATACTCTGCGGGCCAGCCAGTTGCCCGCGAACTGCACGCCCTGCACGCCCGCGATGATGATCAACGTAGCCACCAGCGTGACCTGCCAGTCGAAGCGCTGATAGCCGTAGACCAGGGCGAAATCGCCCAGGCCGCCGCCACCGACCGTGCCCGCCATGGCGGACATGTCCACGATGGCGATCACCACGAACGTGTAGCCCAGGATCAGCGGGCCCAGCGCCTCCGGGATGAGCAGGGTGAGGATGATCCGCAGCGGCCCCGCGCCCATCGACCGGGCCGCCTCGATGACGCCCGGGTCGACGGTGACGAGATTCTGCTCCACGATGCGCGCGATGCCGAACGAGGCCGCCACGATCATGACGAACGCCGCCGCGTCGGTGCCGATCGTGGTGCCAACCACCTGTAGCGTCACCGGGCCCAGCGCCGCCAGCAGGATGATGAACGGAATCGGCCGCACCACATTGACCAGCACATTGAGCAGCAGGTGCACCGGCGCGTTCGCCAGCAGCCCGCCCTTGCGGGTGGTGTAGAGCGCGGTGCCCAGGATCAGTCCGAACAGCCCGCCCACCGCGAAGGTGATGAGCACGAGATACAAAGTCGTGCCGATCGATTCGCTCAGGATCGGCCGCAGTTGGTCCCAATTCGTATGCATCCCGGCCCCTTCACCCGTGCGTCAGTTCGTCGATCACCTTGTCCACCGCGTCCTCGGGTCCGTCCAGGGCGAGGGTGAGGCTGCCGAACGTCTTGTCCTGCAAGGCACTCACTCCGCCGTAGACGACCTCGAACCGCACCCCGGCATGGGCGGCGGTGGTCAGCGCCGCACCGATCCCGCGGCCCTCGCCGACGTCGACGGTGACCAGCCGGCCCGCGTGCAGCCGCGCGAGGCGGTCCCGCTCCTCGTCGCTGGGCCGGTTGTGCAGCACGGTATCGACGAAGGATCGGGTCGGCGTGGCCTGCGGCGTCGCGAAAACCTCGAAGGTACTGGCCAATTCGACGATCCGCCCCTGGGCGAGCACCGCGACCCGATCGGCGACCGCGCGAATGACATCCATCTCGTGCGTGATCACCACGATCGTCACCCCGAGTTCGGCATTGACCTTCTTCAGCAGCCGCAGCACCTCCTGCGTGGTCTCCGGGTCCAGCGCCGAGGTCGCCTCGTCGGCCAGCAGCAGCGACGGCGAGGTCGCCAGTGCCCGGGCGATGCCCACCCGCTGCTTCTGCCCGCCCGACAGCTGATCCGGATACCGGCGCGCCTTATCCGACAGGCCCACGAATTCCAGCAATTCGGCAACCCTGGCCTTGCGTTTCGGGCGCGGCCAGCGCGCCACCTTCAGCGGGTACTCGACGTTCCCGGCCACGGTGCGCGAACGGAACAGATTGAACTGCTGGAACACCATGCCGATATCGCGGCGCAACCGGCGCACTCGCGTCTCGGGCACGCCCGTGATGGGTTCACCGCCGATCAGGACGCTGCCCGAGCTGGGCTTCTCCAGACCGTTGATCAACCGCACCAGCGTGCTCTTCCCCGCGCCGGAATAGCCGATGATGCCGAAGATCTCACCGCGCTCGATGCGCAGATCGATGGCGTCCAGCGCGACGGTCGAGGACTTACCCGACGCGAAGGTTTTGGTGACGGAACGGAATTCGACCGCGGGCACCGCGGCGGCCGCCTCGCTCACTGGCCGCGCAGGTTCTGCTGCACCCGCTGCAGAATCTGCTCCAGCTCGGGTCCGCTGCGCTTCACCTCGACCGCGGTGCCCTTGTACACCTCGGTTTCCTTGGCCTGCACCGCCGGATCGTGCCAGATGTCGACCACTTGCAGATACAGCGGATTGTTCTTGTCCTCGGCCCGCGTCACCAGCGCGTTGATGTACGGCTCGGCGGCCGGATCGTTCGGATCATCCTTGTACAGAGCGGATTTCGGATCGATACCGGAACGCTCCAGGAAGGTGTTGTTGATGACCGCACCGTCGACCGAGTTCAGCGACAGCGGCGTCTGCGCCGCGTCGACCGTGGTCACCTCGACCTTGGAGGCGGCCTTGTCGACATCGGCGGGGGAGGGCTGACGCGGCGTGCCGACCAGCTTCACCAGCCCCGCGCCCTGCAGGACATTCAGCGCACGCGCCTGATTGGTGGGATCGTTCGGGATCGCGATCTTGCCGCCCTGCGGGATGTCGGCGACCGACTTGTGCTTCTTCGAGTACAGGCCCAGCGGGACGATGTAGGTCGCCCCGATCGGGGTGAGCGTGTCGTTGTTGCCGACGTTGTACTGACCGAGAAACTGCAGATGCTGGAACAGATTCACATCGATCTGCTTCTGTGCCAGCGCGAGGTTGGGTGCCTTGTAATCGGAGAAGTTGGTGACCTTCAGCGTGATGCCCTGCTCCTTGGCCTTCTGCTCGAACACGTCCCACACCGGATCCCGGTCCGTGGTGCCGATCCGCACCACCCGACCCGATGCGGAGCCGTCATTGCCGCAGGCCGTG
Organism: Nocardia transvalensis; assembly: GCF_015477765.1. GTDB lineage: Bacteria > Actinomycetota > Actinomycetes > Mycobacteriales > Mycobacteriaceae > Nocardia > Nocardia transvalensis_A. The sequence goes on from NZ_JADLQQ010000007.1 coordinate 82,811, forward strand.
AGGGTGATGACCGCGGTTGCTACCAGGACCGGGATCGCCAGTGCCCGATGGAATTTCACTCGTGCTCCAAATACTTCGTGTGAACAGAACCCGGCTATCCAAGCGGGCGCACCGGGCCGCGGACAAGGGTTCGGATTGCCCTGAGCGAAACCCTGGCAACCAGTGGTTCCGGCGTCTACTTTGCACGAAATGCGAAGGCTGCGCCGGTTTGCGGTGGTCCCCGTCCTGTTCGCTCTGGTCGCGGCCGTCGGCGCCTGTGGTGGACGCCACCATGGCGACGTGGTGCGCATCGGTGTGAACGATCTCGCCCAACCGCACTGGCAGGTATTCGAGGACAAGGCCGCCGCGCAGGGCATCTCGGTGGAGTTCGTCAACTTCACCGACTACAATCAGCCCAATCCCGCACTGGCGCAACGGCGTATCGATCTGAACAAGTTCCAGCACATCCGGTACCTGGCCAACTACAACGTTCGCAACAACGACACGCTGGTGCCGATCGGTGCGACCGAGATCTACCCGCTGACGCTGTATTCGAAGAAGCACAGGTCGGTGGCCGACATCCCGGCGGGCGGCCGGATCACCCTGAGCAACAATCCCGCGAATCAGGTGCGGCCGCTGCTGGGGCTGGCGGCGGCCGGGCTGATCAGCCTGAAGGGCGGTCCGGGCTGGGATTCCGAGCTCGAGGATGTCGACACCGCGGCCTCGAAGGTGAAGTTGACGACCATCGATCCCACGCTGACCGCGCAGTCGCTGGACAGCGTCGATGCCGCCTTCGTCGACGACACCTTCGCCCGCCAGGCCGGGCTCACGCGGGAGCAGGTGATCTTCACCGACGACCCGCAGCGCCCGGAACTGAAGCAGTACATCAATATTTTCGCCGCCCGTGCCGCCGACAAGGACGATCCGACGCTGCGGCGGCTGGTGACGATCTATCACGACCCGGAGGTCGAGGCGGCCATTCGGGCCGAGGCCGGGTTCGACGGCATCTTCGAACACAACGATGCCGCCGACCTGCAGGCCACCCTGGCCGAACTCGAGGCGAAATTCCGCGAGTAGCGGGTGTCAGACCTTGACGACGATCGTGTTGAGGATCTTGTCGGCGAAGGTCTGGCGCTTGTCGTCCCACAGCGGCCACAGCCAGCCGAGGTAGCACGGGACGGTGTCGAGGATGTGGCAGATCCGCCGCACCAGGGCCATGCCGAAGCCGAGGGGCTGACCGTCCGCCTCGCGGACCAGGCGGATGCCCACCACCTTCTTGCCCGGGGTCTGGCCGGTGCGACCCTCCAGGAACAGCAGATACAGCCCGCCCACGAGGGCGATCAGTCCGCCGACGGCGATCAGGGCGACACCCACTCCCGACAGGCCACCGGAACAGGTCTGGCTGTAGCTGTAGGGGCCCTCGTCCGCGGTGCAGGTCACCGAGGTGGAGCCGACCGCGATCCCGATGGAGTAGAAGATGGCCGCGGGAACGCCCACGATCAAGGCGTCCACCACCGCGCCACCGACCCGGGCGGGCCAGCTCGCATACGGCGGGCCGTATCCGTACGGCTGATAACCGGGCCCGGCCGGATAGCCGTACCCCGCACCGGGCGGCGGAGCGCCGTAACCGGGCTGCGGCGCACCGTATCCCGGCGGCGGGGCACCGAAACCGGGTTGGCCCGGCCCATATCCCGGCGGAGTGCCGTATCCGGGTTGGCCCGCACCGTAATTGGGCGCGGTGCCGTAAACGGGTTGGCCTGCACCGTATCCCGGCGGTGTGCCGTATCCGGGTGGGCCCGCGGCATCGCCTGGCATGCCGTGCCCGGGCGGGGGATACCCGTGGCCGGGCTGGCCCGGCTGCTGCGGGAACGGTTGCTGGGCGTGCGGGTCGGTCATGCGGTTCCTTCGGTTTCGACGAGATGTAACGCGTGAGCAGTATCGCCGAACCCCGCCGACCCCGCTGCCTATACCTACGCTCGGGACGACATCGCCTGCACGGGGGCTCGTTTCGCCCTCGCCTGCGCGAATCTGTCAGCGCCGCAACCGGCCCGTGCGGGCGAAGGTGCGCTTGGTGGCGGGGGACAGGCCGGGGGTGGCCTCGGCGGCGGTGAGGTCGGGCTGATCCGGGTTGGGGCGGACGAACAGCGTGACCGTGGTGCCGTCGGTGAACCCGTGCCGCGTCATCAGCGTCGCCGATGCCGTGTTACCGGCTTCGACGTCGGTGACAATGCGGCGGGCGCCGCGGGAGAACAGGGTCGAGCAGCAGATATCGACCAGCCTGCCCGCGATACCGCGGCCCTGCATGTACGGGGCCACCGCGATCCACTCCAGGTAGGCCCAGTCCTCGCGCAACTCGAACTCCATCGAGCCGAGCACAAAACCGACCACACGGTCCGAATCCAGCGCGACCCAGCACGACCCATCGGGATTGTCCAGATGTTCGACGATCGAGGTCAGTGACCAGGAGGTATAGGGTTTGGCGTCGGTGTCGAACACCTCGTCGCCGAGGTCGAGCACCTCGCGCAGGTGTCCGAGGCCCATGGGAACGATGGCTATGTCGGATTCCATGGCCGACAGTTTGCCAGCCACCCGGCCCGGCCTCGGAAAACGGGGTCAGGCGCCTTTGCGGGCCGACTGCTTGCCGGCGGCCTTCTTGGTGGCTTTCTTCGCTGTCTTCTTGGCCGGTTGCTTCTTGGCGGTGGTCTTGGACGTGGTCTTGGCCTTGGGCTCGGCCTTGCCGGAGCCGCGGCGGCCGGTCGCCTCCAGGCTGCGCTGCAGGGCGGCCACCAGGTCCACGACCTCGGCATCCATCTCCGCGGGCGCCGGTTCGGCGGGCCGGGTGACCTTACTGGATCCGGACTCGATGGCCTCGTCGATCATCTTCTTCAGTTCGATCTGGTAATCGTCGGTGAACAGGCCGGGATCGAACTCGTCGGACATGCTGTCGACCAGCGTCTCGGCCATCGACAGCTCCTGTTTGCGGGGTTCGGCGACGCCGTCGAGCGATTCGAAGTCCACCGCCCGCACCTCGTCGGGCCACAGCAGAGTCTGCAGCACCAGCACGCCGTCGCGCACCCGCAGCGCCCCCAGCCGCGTCTTCTGCCGCAGGGTGAAGTTCACCAGCGCGACGCGATCGGTCTGATCGAGCGTCTTGGCCAGCAGCACATAGGCTTTCGGCGTATTCGAGTCGGGCTCGAGGTAGTAGCTCTTGTCGAACAGGATCGGATCGATCTGCTCCGACGGAACGAACTGCAGCACCGGAATCTCGTGCTTCTCCGCCACCGGCAGCTTCGCGAAATCCTCGTCGGTGAGAATGACCCGATCGCCCTCCGGCGACTCGTAGGCCTTATCGATATCGGCGTACTGCACCGACTGCCCGCACACGGTGCACACCCGGTCGTACTTGATCCGCCCACCATCCTTGGCGTGGACCTGGTGAAACCGTATGTCATGGTCCTCTGTGGCGGTATAGACCTTGACCGGCACATTGACAAGCCCGAACGCGATGGAACCTTTCCAGATCGATCGCATGGCTCGATCGTACTTTCGACGTGCACGATTTGTCCGGCGAACCGCTACGACCTGCGGATTCGTTGTTGTTGGAGCGTGTCGTCAGTTGTTGTTCGTTGTTGTTCGTGGACCTGTGACGGCCTGATACCGATCCCGTTTGCACACGTCGGTGTCGCTCCGAGGCACTCGATGGGTGGTGGTGGCTACGCCTGCAGAGCGGCTCTGGCCATCGGATCGCCGGACATCTGGCCCCTGCGCCGTCGCTCGGCACATGGTGTCGGGCTTGCCCCTGCCCCAACCAATACGGGGTTCCGATCGCATCTGTGACCCTCCGGTCGTGGCGGGCAGCATGCGGCCGAATCGGTCGCAGGTTCGATTCCTGGGCGGGGCACATCGAACATGGGAACGGCGATGAACTGCGGTTATCGTATGGTCAACTGATAATTGAAGCCGGGTTCCAGCTCTGACACCCGTCGCAAAACCAAGTGCACCAGTACGTCGATTGGTTATTCATGGAGTGCCGGGTCCTCGGGGTTCAACGGCAAACGAATTTCGCGCCGACGACGAAGATCTCGAACGGGAAGCTCGCGCCGCAGCGGATCAGGATCCGCGGCTGCGGTGACGGCGGCGCCGCGGCGACGGGCCGTTCCGCTACTGGGGCGTACGGGTCACGACGCCGGTTCTGTCGGCGCGGCAGTGGTGGCGGTGGCCAGATCCGGGTAGAGGGTGAGGGTGTGCGGTCCCTTCGACGAGATGGTCGATGCCGCAGGCGACGATGCCGCGGCGATATTTATATCGCTCATCCGCGCAGTAACGAACTGGTCGGGTTCGTTCCGGATGGTGTGTGAGTCGAGCAGCCGGCTGCCACGGTGCAGCCGGACGGTGACGACCGAGACGGCGGCGATGGTGCAGGCGCGGACGGTGATCGAGCAGACCGCCGGTGTGCTGATGTGCAGGTACCGGCTCGGTGGCCATCAGCCATTGACGGGGTGGTGGCGGTCGCAGGACACCGATGCCGAACGGTGCGAGCTGGCACGTCCGGACGGTTGTTGATCTCGGGCCGCCGTCGCCTGCGCCTGATTGGGATGAATGCATTCGGCGCTGCGCTGTTGATCATCGACGCGCGGATATGTACGGGTGACCGGTGGCGGTGCCCCATACCCGGAGGACTGTGGCACTGCCACCGGTCGCTGATCCGCGTATCCGAACTGGTGCATGTGTTGGGCACATGTGCCGTAGCTAGTTCGGCGCCCGCACCGGATCGGATCGGTCAGCACCGTCGGTTGGCCGGATGGTGTGTTTGCAGGAACCGCCAAGGCAGGCCCATCGGGAGCGGCTGGTCGCAGCACCGCGTGCCATCACACAAGTCATCACAATTCGGCTGCAGCACATGCGCGAGTAGAAACAAAACGGACTGGTTGGCATATAATTGAGGGGTCGTCTCGCCCCCCTTCTCCCAGGGATCGGTCGCCGACAGCACGGAGGACAGGACACGCGTTGTTCGGACCGCCGCCCAGGATCTCCAGACCCGCCCTAGGCGGCGAGCATCCGGGGCTGGAACAGTTGAGGTGTTCCGCCGCGGAGTGGTCATGGAGGTATTCCTTCAACGCCCGGGAGGACAACGACTGTGAGCATGGCTCTGGCCGCTTGCGAGATGTGCACCGCGGTGCTGGCCCAGGTCGGCAACCCGACTCCGGAGACGCCGCCGGCTGCCGACAAGATCCTCAAGATCTTCCGGTACTTCACCTGGTTCGTCCTGTTGTCCGGCGTCACCGCCATCACCTACGGCGGCGCCAAGCTCGGCTGGGAGAAGTGGAGCGGCGGCAGAGTGGATTCACCGAAGATGGTGGCCGGAGCCTTGATCGGCGGCGCCACCGCCACCAGTGCCGGCACCATCATGAACGCAGTGATCGGGGGCTGAACCGGTGACGCGGGTCGCGCCCCCTCCCTCCGCTGATCGGAGGCAGCCGCTCCCGCCTGCCCGCGTGTCCGGCGGCGGGCCCTCCGCCGGACACGCCTGACCGCCATGATGGCGACGGATTATCCACAGCCCCATCACTCCGACGACTGGATCGTTGAACTCACCCAGTTCTGGGAAGCCATGACCCTCCAGTTCGAATTCGCCGATGATCGTCATCGGGCCGCGCAATCCCGCACGATGGCCGTTGCCTGGCGAGCCGAAGCCGACAGGCGCGGACGGCTGTGAGGTAGCGCGGCCGCACACGGATCGCGCGCTAGCGGTCGGCGCCGTCGCCGCAGGCCAGTTCCTGTAAGGGGGTTGGGCTGGGCTAGGATTCGGTGAGACCACGAGCGAAGAATCGCTTCATCATCGACAATGACGGACACGGCGATGGGGAGGGCCCGTGGGGCAATCGCCACAAAAGGGGGCGGGTCGCCGTACTTGGGTCCGGCGGCATCCTGTTCTTGCCGCGACGCTTCCGGCGTTGATCGCCGGCTTGGTCGTGCTGGTACCGGACAAGATATTCGACGTGCTGCAGGGGAACGGGGCTTCGCCACCGGCGACGCGGACCGGGCCACCCGCCTCCAGCGCTGGCCCGGGAACTACGAGCGACAGCGTGACCGCGACCAGTCCTCCTGCTGTGTCGGTGTCAGACGAGATGCGCTGGATGGGCGCGATAACCCTCACTCGTGTGGACCTGGACTCGGTGCCGCCTCGAGTGCTTCCGTCCAGGGAGGGGACCAGTTTCTGGGTCAACTACGAAGACCCGTCCGACGACATCTCCAAGGCGACGTTGTACGGGCTTGACGCTGGGTTCTTCACCACGTCGCCGAGCGTTGCGGTGTGGACGGAGGTGAACCGGCCCACCCGACAGCAGTGTACGGATCTCGTCACCGCCCGCGGGACCGAGAGCCTGCGTCTGACCAAAGACAGCAAGTACTGTGTCAGGACCGCGGCCGGCAGGATAGCGTTCCTCAGCGACCTTTCACTCGACGAGACCGCCGGTGCCTATGCCGCGACAGCGACGGTATGGAACAGCACCTCATGAGGTCCTGGAGCACAAACGTTCGACGCTCATACGCGGCGGATCGGACCGATCGTGTCCGGGGCGATGGTGTGCCCGAACATCAACAGAACATCCACATCGAGTTCGGGGAGACCGTCGATCATGGCCTGCATGGCTTACTCATCCGATCGACGATCGTTTCCGAGTGTCGCGCGGCCGTCGTACGCTCGTCATCATGTGATCATACGGCGGGGTGGTACCGGCGTTTACTAGGAAGAACTCGCCCTTGCTGGCGGCTGCATGGCGGAAGGCAGCTTTCCAGTGCGTCAAGAGTTGGGTGTGCGGCCTCGATTCGCCGTCGAGGCCGGGTCAGCGGCGAGGTTCGATTGTGAGGTCGCCGTCGAGGATTCGGCGTGTGTCCGGGCTGGCCAGGAAGTCGTGTGGGAAGCCCACGTCGATCGCACTGACCTTGTTCAGCCGATCCAGCTGATCGGCATCGAACTCGACCTCCAACGCACCCAGATTGTCCTCCAACTGATCCGATGTGCGCGCGCCCACGACCGGCGCGGTGACCGCGGGGTTCTGCAATGTCCACGCCAGTGCTACTTGGGCCGGACTGCGATTCATTTCTGCCGCAACCTGTTTGACAACATCCGCGATCGCGATGCTCCGTTCGGTCAAAAGCCCACCTGCGACCACGCTCGCTTTGCGGGTGCCGTCCGCCCCGTCGGCGGCCTGTCGATCCAGATCCGCGCGGCTGTATTTGCCCGACAGCACGCCGTAGGCCAGCGGTGACCACAGCTGCACGCCCAGCCCGAGCTCGCGAGCCATCGGGAGCAGATCACGCTCCGGGGTGCGCTCGACAAGGTTGTACTGGATTTGCAGCGCCACCAACGGAGACCAGCCCCGCAGGTCGGCGATGGCTTGCATGCGCGAGACCTGCCATGCCGGGGTGTCGGAGATGCCGACATACAGGACCTTGCCCTGTCGCACCATATCGTCCATGGCACGCAGGATCTCCTCTACCGGAGTCCGGAAGTCCCACACGTGCAGATACAGCAGGTCGATGTAATCGGTATTCAGGCGCCGCAGGCTCGCTTCCACCGACGCGACCATGTTCTTGCGGTGGTTGCCACCGGAATTCGGATCGGTCGGGTGCCGCAGCAGCGAGTACTTGGTCGCCAGCACCAGGCTATCGCGGTTGTCGCGGGTGAACTCGCCCATCAGCTTCTCCGAGGTGCCACCGGTGTAATTGCTGGCCGTATCGATGAAGTTACCGCCTCGTTCGACGTAGGTATCGAACAGCTTCCGGGCCTCACTCTCGTGCGCTCCCCACCCCCAGTCGGCACCGAAGGTCATCGTCCCCAATGCCAATGGAGAAACTCGCAATCCCGAACGGCCCAGCAAACGATAGGTGTCCAGAGTCGAAGCCATCATGCCCTCCTCCGAGCAGTTCGATCAGCGGATGACGCGGTAAAGGATCACCGGAAATTACATCGTTTTCGTTGCTTATGACGCGGCCTTGTCCCGTGATCACTTCGATTAGCCCCTCGACGGCCCTACGGCGCTACTGGACGGTCAGTCCTAGGTCACTGTGAAGCGTCCGGGCGCGGATACCGCTTGTCCTCACCGTGGCCGTCGGGACCATTCCCCTGCACGGCTCCTCCTTGTGGATCAGCATTTCAGACCACCGGTCTCTTGCGTATGCGACCGTAAGGGACCAGTGGTCTATTGTCAAGAGACCGGGGGTCTGTAATATGGCCCACATGACATTCCAGCGGGCGCGTAGCGAAGAGCAGCGGCAGGTTCGGCGTCGCGTGATCTTGGATACCGCGGCGGCGATGCTCGACGAGATGCCGGTGGCCGAGCTGAGTCTCAACGAACTCAGTCGCCGGGTCGGACTGGCCAAGTCGAATGTGTTGCGCTACTTCGAGTCTCGTGAGGAGATACTGCTCGAGCTGATGAGCAGGGAACTGCGTCGATGGGTGGCCGAGGTGGCCGACGAACTGACTGCCGCGATCGACCCGCACGTGTCGGCGACCGAGCGGGGCGACCAGCTCGCCGCTGTCCTCAGTCGCTCCCTGCGCGACCACCCGGTGCTGTGTGATCTGCTCAACGCGCAGCCAGGCGTCTTGGAGCACAACGTGTCCACCGACGTCGTGGTGCGCTACAAGCGATCCGGGGCCGATCTTCACGCGACCCTGGTCGACCTTGTCCGCGGCGTGCTGCCCGAACTCGGCAACGACGGTGCCCGCACGTTGTGCATGGTGGCCCCGACGATCGCTGCGGCGTTTTACCCGTACTCCCGGCCGTCTGCGAGGGTCCTCGACGCCTACCGCGTCGCCCCCACCCTCAATGCATTGCGATTCGACACGCCTGCCATCCTCGAAACCACCCTCGCCACGCTGATCACGGGCACGCTGGCACGTTCGGCCACCGCGAACCGGCCGTTTACCCAGCAGGCAACGCCCGGCATCGCGGCTCGGTCACAATCGTTGGGGAACAACCGCGCGTGCGAGACAACGCCGTAGTGTCGTTCACGAATTTCGTTTGGTCGTCGAGATGAACAGTAGCCGTGCACATTCGAATGCGTAATCAATTATCGGGGAGCGGTGGCGTGCGGCGTCGAACCGCAAGTCCCGCTTCATGAGTCGAGCTAGTCGGCGTATGGATGTCCTTGCCTGAGGACGGCTACGGCGCCGATGTGTATCTGGAGGGCACCGGATACCCTGTCGGACAGGAGTCGACCTCAAACCAGCCCATCGTCGCCGAGTGCCTTCTGGCCGAGCGAAGACACGGATGCATGGGCGAACACACCGTTCTCGGGCTGATCCGATGCCGTCGGGGAGCACGTGCCGAACAAAACCGGCGGCACCGGCCACAGAAGGTTCGGCCCCTGCCAGGTGGGGAGCGAAACCCGCCGCAGGAATACCCCGACACCCCCGCGACAAACTCGAGGTGCAGAGCCGTAGGCGGTGGTGGCAGTCTGCGCTGCCGGGCGGGGAACCGGCACGGTGTGTCGTCGCTGCCCAGCCAGCCCGAGTGCGGTCACCCCGGCCGGACGCACCTGCGTTCTCTGGTGGTCTCGGACCTGTGTCGGGCTGTTGTATGTGCTGACCTGCGGGCTAGTTCCGCATCGGTTCTCGCGGGAGGGGGGTCGACAGCATCTTCTGCAGCACGTCGCGGTCATAGGCCGCTCGATATGCGGCATTTTGCGAGCGTTGCGCTGGCACCGCCGGGGATCTCCGATGTCCGGAAAGACTCAGTCGCGTTCCGCTATGTGCGTAGCCGGGCGGTGCCCTTCTACGCTTCATCACCCTGGAATGGTAGGCATCGTGTGAACCGCGGCTGATCGCGCTGGCTGGACGGCCGTTTGTGGACCGCGATCGGCGCCGTTCAGCTCGGCTGGAAGAACTCGAGCATTCTCCGGCCGGCGTCGGGCGATGTCAGGATTTCCTGTATGCGTGCGGACATCCGGGCGGCAGCGCTGGTGCGTTCGAACATCTCGCGTTCGTATTCTTCGACGGCGGCGGGGACGTCGTCCGGGTGCGCGGCCAGTGCGAGACCGAGCAGGGCGCCGTCGAGCAGCGCCATGTTGGCGCCCTCTCCCACCGGCGGCATCAGGTGCGCGGCATCGCCGAGCAGCGTGACGTCCGGCTTCGACGGCCAGGTCAGGCCGACCGGGAGAGCGGTGATCGACCGCGGCACGACCGTGTCGTCGCAGGCCGCGATCAGCGCGGTGAACCGTGAGTCCCAGCCGGGGAGCAGGTCGATCAGCCGCGCCCGGGCGGCGGCCGGGTCGTCGAACGGGATCCCGCTGGTCGCGAACCAGTCCTCCGCGGTGTTGTAGAAGCTGAGGCCGATGCGAACGCGGCCGTCGCCGTTGCGCTGCGCCGCCAGGGATAGTCCGTTGCCGAGCACCCAGTAGTTGCCGCGCCCGACCATCGCCGCGAGGTCGGGGCGCGTGCGGTCGATGTCGGGAATGCCGAGTTCGACGACGTTCTGGCCGATATGCGCTGGTCGAGCGCCGGTAAGCAGTGCGCGGACTCGGGAGTTCGCGCCGTCGGCACCGACCAGCAGGTCATACGGCGCACTGCTGCCGTCGGCGAAGTGCAGCACGCCGTTGTCGGCGGATTCGAACGCGTGCCCCCAGCGCACCACGTCTTCGGGGAGGGAATCCAGCAGCAGGTTGCGCAGATCGGCACGGTCGACCTCGGGTCGCTCGAGCGGGGCGTCGTCGGGCGTGTCCTCCTGGAGCAGCAGGGTGCCGTCCGGCTCGAGAAGACGCATGTCCTGGCCTTCACCACGGGCAATCGCGGAGAACCGGTCGATCAGACCGGCCTCGCGCAGCGCCCGCTGCCCAGAATGTATGTCGAGCATGCCGCCTTGACCACGCGCATCGCGCGAGAGTTCCCGTTCGTACACGACGGCGTCGATGCCTTGCACGTGCAACACCCTGGCGAGGGCCAGGCCGGCCAGTCCGGCTCCGACGATCGCGATGCCCATAATCCCCTCCGATACGCTGTATTTACCAATGCACTGTATCGGATGACGCGTTGTATCGTCGGCGGCATGTTGGTGTGGGAGAGGCCGGAGCCGCCGGATCGACCGGTGCCTGCCCCGTTGAGCCGGGAGGCGATCGTGCGAGCGGCGATCCGGCTGGCCGACGCGGACGGGCTGGCGGCGGTGTCGCTGCGCAAGGTCGCCGCCGCGCTGGATGTCGGGCCGATGCGGCTGTACGGCTACATCGCCACCAAGGACGAGTTGCTCGACCTGATGGTCGATGCGGTCTATGCCGAGATCCGACCGGCCGGAGACGGTTGGCGAGAAGTGCTGCGCTCCCTTGCCGAAACCACCCGGCAAGCCGCTCACCGGCACGAATGGCTCGCCGACCTGATCGGTGGGCGGCCCCAGCTCGGGCCGCACGCGCTGGCCAGGGGGGAGGCTGTGGTGGCCGCGATGGGCGGCGTCGACGTAGACGCCGTCATGCCCGTGGTAGACGCGGTCAATGCGTACGTGATCGGCGCGGTGCGCCGGGAGATCGCCGAGCGGCGCGCCGAGCGGGTCACCGGGATGGACAAGCAGCAGTGGCAGGTCGCCTTCGGGCCCTATCTGGAACGGACCTTCGCAACCGGCCGATTCCCCGCGCTGGCCACGGTCATACGCGTCGGCGCCCACCTGGACGCCGACCAAACCTTCCGCACCGGCCTCGACTTCCTCCTCGACGGCATCCAAGCCCACATCTCAGGCTGACGCGCGCGGAAGTTCGTCGACTTCCGAGCCAGGCACCCGATGCCGGCCGCGCTGGAGGCTGCTCAGCAGCCGTTCAAGTCTCGGACGTGGGTGGCGGCGTTGCGGGTGATCTGCGGCCGTGCCGGCGGGACTTGGCGCGAACCCGCCGCCTGGGCTCGGTTTGGTTCGAACAGATGGTGCGTCGGGAAGTATCTCGTGGTGGCGGGCAGAAATCGTCATTGCGGATCATCGGAAACTGCTTGCTGCGCTTGATGATTCGGTTGGGGTGCTCGCGCATCGGCGCGGGCCCTGGAACGGGTGCACCTGTTGTTCGAGGACTGGGCTGAGGGCAAGCGGCGCCTGACCGACACCGAAGCCCGCCTGATCACCGTCCTCGACGAGCTGAAGCTCACCGATCTGAGCACCCGACAACCCCGGGACTTGTGGGTGATGGCCGAAGCCGGAGCCATGGTCTACCTCCGCAGCGCGCTCGGCATCGCCATTCCGGTCAGCAATCGGCGGCGCGACAGCGGCACCATTTCCCTTCCCTAGCCCGTCTTCAGCTGACCGGAGTACGCGTCCACCTGCACCTCGTAGTCTTCGTCTGTGTCGCCCGGGGTGCGGATATCGAACTCGTATTGCGCCGAGCCGTTCTTGCCCTCGATCTTCCATTTCTCGACGGTGCCGGGACGGGCCTTCGTGGCAGTGTCCATCGCCGCGGTCAGGGGCACCGCGGTGTCCAGGTCGACTGCTTCCTCGGTCCGTGCGCGACCGACCTTGTCGGGCTCCAGATCGTCGGTCTTTTCCGTGACGATCGCGCCGTCGTCGGCCGATAACTGTGCGGCATACTTCTGCGTATCCGACATCAGTTCGACCTTGTACACGTACACATTCCGGCCATTCACGCCCTCTTGCTCGAGCTCGATCTTCGTCACTGTGCCATCGAATTTCTGCCGCGCGGTACCCAGTGCGTCGGCGGAACTCACCGGGAAGGTGTTGTGCGCCAGATCGATCGGCGCGGCGGTGCCCGGGGTCGTGGGACCGGGCGCGCTCATGCTTGTCGTGTGGCCGGATTCCTGCTCCGAATCGCTTCCGCACGCGGTAACCGCGGCCACGATCACACAGGACGCCAGCAGTCCTATTCTCATCGCTTCTTCCTTTCAGTCGAAACAAAGCAGCGCCGAATCAGCCAGCAGCATACCGGCGGGTAGCCCGCCGGAATGGGACGTGACGGTGCGCGTGCGTCGGCCCGGCCACAGCGGGGCAAGCCGTGTTGCCGCCTATGACAGGTCAGGGTTGTACGTGGCGAGCAGCAGACGCTCGAGGGGGAGCGGCGATGAGAGTTCAGTGGTGTTGGCCCTTAAAGTGTCTGGGATTGCCTGGAGTGTTCGGCGGTACGCCTCGAGCCTCAGCGCGTCTCGCCGGGTCGCCGCCCGGTAGGCGGCTACACGAGCGGTGGGACAGGCCGTAGTTCGGCCTGAGTCTGGCACCGATAACCACTCGAGGCGGTGGATCCTGCACGCACGGGATTCGGCTACTTGGATTGTCCACCAACCAGCCGCGCATCTCCTCGATCGTCGGGCGCCGGTCGCGTCGATCCGGCGGACGGCGCGCGCATCTCGCTCAGCCCACAGCGCGCGATGGCCCTCCGCCTCCGATGGAAGCCAGCGCCGCAGCCGGAGTCACTCGGTGGAAAGACTCGCTGGGAACTCCGGGTAAGTCGCCACGATCCCAATCTACGTATCAATTGTGTGCGGACATGCCGTCACAGACAGCGGACGAAACCACCGGGCGAACGTCTGCGTGTGTGTCGCCCTGACGTCTCGTGTACGCCTGTCATCCAATGGGGTTCGTGGAGGAGGGCTGGTTCGACCCTGCCCCACGCTTGTCTTGTGAGACATGGGGATTCTGGAGAACAACTACAACCTGTCGTTGCAATTGTGACGAAGCATCACGCCTGTCGTCGGCTGCGCATCTGGGCTGATGTTTTTGTCGAACGAAGCAGGCCATCTGTCACTGGGTTTGCAGGCTCCTTGTCACCATCGCTGTCCCGCCGGAGGCGGCATACCGGACCGTCCCATACGCGCGTGAAAGCCACCACGATGACCGGGCAGCAGGCCGATCCGGCTGCGTTCGTCTACGGCCCGCGCGGATGTGTCGCACCTTCCAGACCATCACCGACACCGCCGAAGTGCTGGTAGGTAACACTCCCCTGGCGCGATCGAGGGCTACTGCACCGGTGTCGGTCCGGCGGCTGCGAGCCAGGCTTCGACGGGACGGTAAACCGTGCCCTAGCCCCGGCGGCCCGGACTCCCGGCTCCGGCCATCTATTTAGTGGAAGCCGCGCTAGGAGTTCGAATCCGCAGGCTTGACGGCGGCGTCGCACACCCGAGTTGCATAGTCGCTGGGGAACTTCTCGTGGAAGTACTCGTTGAATGCCTTCCTCAGCCTGTTCCTGCGGTCGTCGTCACTGATCTTCTTCTGGTATACGTCGGCGCAGTTGTCTTCGAAATCTTTGATCATGTTCTTGGCGCGCTGATTCAGCTTGCCGTCCTTGTTCTTCTTGCCCTTGTGCAGGAACAGCTCTTTCTCCTTGGCAGTCACCGGAGTACGCTGGGCTGCCTTGCAATCGGCGGCTGTCGCGGCGGCTGGGGCGGCCGTAAGCACTGACGCAGCGACAGCGCCCGCCGATACCAGCAGGGCAGCCACTGGCACAGCACAGATCGTACGGAACATCGACAATCCTCCCATTCGGTCCACAGCGGTACGGCTCGACGATAAGTTGATCGAGATCGGAGTCGTAACCGACACTCCGCCGAGGTCGCACCACGCCTTGCACGTCGATCAGACATTCGGCGCCACATCCGGATCGTATGGGTGAGGTAATACTTCACCCATCCGATCAAGTCCCACAATCCGGCTCTACCATTGCGATGAAGCCGGTTGCACCCTTCTGGAGTGACGAGCAGCCTGCCGTCGTTGATGCGTAGTATGCTCTAGACCCAGGAATCGACCGGGTCAAACATCGCAGTGCGGCATTAATCGCGGCTTCGCCGACTTCGTTGACGGTTTCGGAAACTGGGCACGCTGGCCTTTCTGGCCGGGTAGGTCCGACGACTGTAACGATCGCCGAGTGCTCTACATCCCTACCGACGCGCCCTGATCCGCTGGTGAGGTTGTAGATGGTCCGCGCGCCCCGCAGCGCGCACTCTTTAGTAGCAAGGGGATACTTCATGAACCCCTCGGTGGGGGCCCCGCACAAGAGGCGGGCCCGCCGAATGTGGTTGTCGCTGTTCGACTAGGTCGGTGATCGCTACTGGCGGCGGTTGGGATGGGTTGGTCGAATCACGGTGGAGAGGCGTGGAAGCTTCCAACTCCTCCATTCGAATCCAGCACGGTGATAGCTCATGCCATCCCCACCTTGCTTGCAGGACGGACCCAGCAGGAAGCGGTTTCTGCGCAAAGCCACCCCCCAAACCCGTTCACCGAACTCCTCGGCCCCCTGCCTCGTGTCTCGTGAAGAATCAGCCCGTATGCCTATGGATGGGCCGCACAGGAGCGGTGAGGGGTAACGGGCCCACCCGCGGCACCGGTCCTGGTATCACACTTCCCCTACTGAACAACGAATCGGTGAAGTCGCGGCGCAGTTCGTGAACTGACCGGAGTGTTATCGATGTAATCGAACTCGCGTTCAATACGCTGGATGTCAGACGGTCCCGCCGGATGTAAGTGGCATCCTGCGTCGACTGGCGGGTCGGCATGACTGTCTCACCGCAGGCACGCCCATCCGCAGCGCTGGTGGCAACGAACATTTTTCAGCTGGTTGTCATCGTCCAGGGAGGCAAGGAGTGGCATTGAACTCGAGGTACTCGACTGCAACAGCAGCGGCCGTGCTGATCTTGTCGGGCACCGTTGTCGCTGGAGGATCGGCACACGCTGTGCAGCCCTCGTCTATCAATCTGGGCATCGAGTATCTGGCGGCGACCGCTGAAACGAAGCGGAAAACTCAAGCTCTCGGCATCTATTTGGCCGAGTTCTGCACAATGCATGAGCTCGACAAGGGATTGGTCAAGGAAATAATAGATGAGGCCATTCGCCCAGCGTCCGAGAAATTGCCAACCGACAGGATGCCGACATTTCTGAGCGCTCTTGCCAAGCTCGAACCCGAGATGCTGAAGCATGACAATTTGTGTACCGATGAGGCTCAGGTCAACCTGAAGAGGTTTGCGTTAAAGAACATAGTCAATCGCATCGGTAAACTGAAGAAGGAACAATCAGCCAATCGAGAGGCGGTTAGTCGCTTCTTCAGCGAGGTCGATACTGAGACTCGGAAGATTACCGAGAAATGAATGACCGGTGTTTAGCTGTTCTTGCTCGTGGGACTCCTGCTGATCTCAGCGCTCGAGACCCGGCGACATCGAACCTGACAATCAGATTAGGAAGGTCCTATACGGACTTACAGCGATGCACACAACCAGGCCAGCGGCGGATAGCCTCAAACCCTCCAGCCTGACCATCCCGATCCCACTGCGACCGTTGACGGATACCCAGCCAGCTCGACGACCGCTCCGAATACCAGACGGTGCACGGTCGCCGAATGGCTCGCCGGGCACACTGTCTCGGGTACGACCGGCACCGGCAGGCGGATGCAACGAGCCGCACCTGCCCATCGGTGCCGGGGACCCAAGTCATGGACCGGTCACCCTCATTCCTATGTCATCTTGGGCCCAGGCCCCAGGAGGGAAACCTCCGGGCCTGGCCGTCGCCCGAGAACGGAAAGCGGTGGGGTGGAGTGCCGAGCGAGCATGCGCCGCTGCGCACTATCCGGCCGACGCACCGAGTCACGCGGCGTTGCTGAGACATCGCAGTGGCACAACGTCGGGGAGGATGCGGTGGCGAGGGATGCCCTTCCGGGCCGGGCAAGCTGTGGTACGACCTGGTCCAGCACGTGGACGACTGGCCGCACGAGGGCCAGCGCTGGCCCAGTATCGCCGCTGTGGCGGCACCGACCCGTTATCTGGAGACGAGCTTGGGTGTGCTCGAACGACATCGGCGACGATCCTGGGCCCGCTTGCTGGGGAGTCCCGCATCCCGGTCGAGGTAGCCGAACTTCGAGGAAATTGGCCCAAATCGGCTCCATCTGGGCGCATTTGGACTACGAATCTCTAATTGCCGGTGTGTCGAGGCGTGTCGATACACCGAGCGCGGACCCGCGCAGTCCGCTAACACGACTCCTCCATCCGACGGGAGGAGTACTCGAAGATCCGGTACTGCGAGGTTTTCCTGCTCTCTCGCGGTACCGGATCCCGCACTCTTGCCCTGCTCGAACTCGGCAACCGCAGGCCCTTAGCCGAGTACGAGATCATTGGCTGACACGGCTTCCAACGTACGCTCATGCGATCAGCGCAAATGCCGCTGGCCGCGCGTTGGTTAGTCGTCCAGATTGGTTGGTTGGCAAGGCGTCCAACGCACTGAAATGACTCCCCCTCTATGTCAAGAGAGCGGCGGTGGGCGGCGTATTGTCGCTGGTGGGGGGCCGGGAAGTGGCTTGTCCGAAGTGTCGACCATCGGGGTTGGGTCGGCCGCGCTGAATGTCGGAGTCGCCCCCGAGTGCCCTTTCGGGCTCGCCTCCGAATCTCGTTGGGTATCACGGATCAGGTGTTTGTAGACCACGCCGGACAGGCGTCGTTTCTGCCTGCGCAGCGCTTCCATCGGGGTTTTTCCCTCGGCGAGTTTGCGTCGGTAGTAGGCGTGGCCGGCGGTGTCATGGCGCAACTGTACGATGGCCATGAAGTGCAGTGCCCGGTTGATGCGCCGATTTCCTTGCGGGACAGGCGATGTCGCTGGTAGTCGCCGCTGGAGGCGCCGATGGGTGCGGTGCCGTTGCAGGAGGCGAATCGAGCGGCGCTGGGAAATCGGAGGATATCTCCGATATCGCCGAGCAGCCGCGCCGTACCGGACGGGCCGATGCCGTGCAGGCTGGTCAGAGTTGTGTCGGTCGCGGCGAGCAACGCGGTCAGTTCCCAATCGGCAGCTTTGATCTTCTTGTCCAGCGCAGCGAGTTCGCCGCCCTGGGCACCTACGGGTATTTGGCAGAGTCGCGAGCACAGCGGTGTGGCGATGAATGCGACAAAGTGGTACAAGGCTGGGTGTCGCTGGTGGAATCCTACGCGAAGAATCCGCCGACGGTGACGACCACGGCTTGGACGACCCGTTGATGCATCCGGTGCCGATGTCCCATCCGGTCGATTCTTCGCTGGCGCAGGCTGTTTCGGGACGGACGCGTCAGCGTGCGGCCGCGTCGGCCGCCATCGCCTCGCGCAGGCTTTTCGGCCGCATATCGGTCCAGTTCTGTTCGATGTACTCGAGGCAGGTGGACCGGGTATCCGGGCCCAGGACAGCGCGCCAGCCGCTGGGTATCTCGGCGAAGGCGGGCCAGAGCGAAAACTGCTCTTCGTCATTGATCAGAACGAAGAAAGTGCCGTCTTCGTCGTCGAACGGATTGGTACTCGTTGTCATGTCGTCTCCAGAACTAATGCGTGCCTTCAAATAGTTGGTTGATTCAAGTTTAGTGATACGCGGTGTATCAGGTTGCTCTCCGGATGCTGAGGCTAACACGAGGACCTGGCTCTGGCTAGGCCCCGGGAGCCGGATGCTGACGAACAGTCCGCTACCAGTGCGTCTTTACGGTTCCGTGACAAGCTGTTCACCGAAGTAGTTGCTGACAGATAGCTCTAATGCTATTACTTTCGTTTGAAACCAGCGGGTCGCTCTCCCAGGTTCCGTCCGACGGGGGTCCGGAACGGAGACCCGAAGCCCGTGGCCGGGGGCATCGACAGTGACGCTCTCGGGTTCGTCCGGCGAAAGAACGTACGGCACAAGGCCGTCTGTCGTTTCGCGCGGGATCCAGCAATGCATGCGCCGTGGCAATGCGGTGTGCAGGTAAGGAGTTACCGTGGTGGGATCGACGAAATCGTCCAGTCTGCTGCCGTTGTCGCGTGCGCAGCTGGGTGTGGTGATGGGGCAGGCGCTCGACCCGTCGAGCTCGGCGTTCTGGATCGCGGAGTACGTGGAGATCCACGGTGACGTCGACCTGGCCGCGATTGGCGAGGCGGTGCGCGCGACCACCCGGGAGGTCGATCCCTGCCGGATCCGCTTCGTGGAGATGGACGGCGAGATCTTTCAGGAACACCGCGACGAATGCCGATGCGTCGTCGAGACTTTCGATCTGACCGGTGACCCCGAGGGCAGGCAGTTCGCGATGGCGTGGATGCAGTCGCACCTGTCGAGCGCACCCGACCTGGAACGCGGCGGCTTATTCACCGCCGCCGCGTTCAAACTGTCACCCGAGCTGTGCCTGTTCTTCGAGAGTGCGCACCACGCGATCCTGGACGCGTACTCGGGTTCGCTGTTCATCCAGCGGATCACCCAGCACTATGCGGCGCTGGTACGCGGGCACGACCCCGGCCCGAATCCCTTCGGCCACAGCAGCCTGTTCATCGACGACGAGCAGCGGTACCGAGATTCGGACCAGTTCGCCGTGGACCGCCGGTACTGGCTGGAGAAGTTCGCCGACGAGGTCGAACTGGTGGGGATGGGTCGCAAGGCGACCGGCGTCTCACCCACGTTCTATCGAGAGACCGCCTATCTGCCTCAGGAGTTCGCCGATCGGCTGGCGGCGCTGGGGGAGCGGCTGGGGGCGAAGTGGACTCGCGTGATCCTGGCGGCAGTGGCCTGCTACGTCCATAGGATCACCGACCGGGAGGACGTCGTCCTGGTGATGCCGGTGACCGGTCGGTCCACGCCGGAGGCCAATATGACCCCCGGCATGGCGGCGAACATGGTCCTCGTCCGGTTCCGGATTCGCCCGGAGACCGAATTCGCCGAGGTGGTGACGCAGGCCAGCGCGGAGCTGAAAGCGGCGCTGTCGCACCGGAAGTACCGCCTCGAGGACCTGCGCCACGAACTCGAATCGCTGCGCGGCCACGCGGTCCTGCCGGTCGCGTTCGTGAACATCCTGTCGTTCTATCTGCCGGTCGACTTCGCGGGCATCCCTACGACGGTGCACAACCTGAGCAACGGCCCGGTCGACGATCTCGCCTTCACCATCTACGACCGGTCCGACGGCGCCGGACTGCAGGTCGATGTCGACGGCAATCCGCAGGCATACGACGCGGACGCGGTGGCCGCGCATCGCGATCGCTTCACGGCGTACTGCCGCGCGATCACCCGTGATCCGCTGGCGCCGATCGGATCGATTGAGGTGCTGACCGAGGGCGAGCGCGACAATGTCGTGCGGCGGTGGAATCCGTCGCAGTCCGCGCGGCCGGGCGACCACATCTGCCGCCGGTTCGACCGGCATGTGCGGCGCAGCCCCGACGCCGAGGCCGTTCGATTCGCCGATCACGCCCTGACGTATCGCGAACTCGACGAACGAGCCAACAGGCTGGCCCGCGCACTGCTGGAACGTGGTGTGCGCGTGGACGATCGGGTCGGCCTGCTGCTGCCGCGCTCGCTGGAGCTGGTGGTGACGGTCCTGGCGGTGCTGAAGGCGGGTGCGGCCTACGTCCCGGTCGATCCCGCCGCGCCGCCGCAGCGGACGAGCTACATCCTCGCCGACTCCGCGCCTGCGGTGGTGGTGACCACCGCCGAGTTCGCCGCCGCAGTCCCGGACGGAGCGACCACCGTGTTCTTGGACGATCCGGAGGTCGTCGCGAGCATCGCGCACCACCCGGCCCACCCGATCGAGGACGGCGAGCGCAGCGCGGTGCTGCGTCCGGCGAACGCGGCCTACGTGATCTACACCTCCGGATCCACCGGTCGGCCGAAAGGTGTTGTGATTGCCCATCACAACGTGATCCGCATGCTCGATCGGACCGCCGCGTGGTTCGATTTCGGCGACCGCGACGTGTGGCCGCTGTTCCACTCCTACGCCTTCGACATGTCGGTGTGGGAGATGTGGAATGCGTTGCTCAACGGCGGGCGGTTGATCGTGGTGAGCTACGAACTGTCGCGGTCGCCGCACGAATTCCTGGAACTGCTTGTCGCGCAGCAGGTCACCGCGCTCAACCAGACGCCCTCGGCATTCCTGCCGCTCGCCGACGCCGCCCGCAGCGCACCCGAGCTGGCCGACCGGCTGGCCCTGCGGGTGGTGACCTTCGGTGGTGAGGCGCTGAATCCCGCACAGCTGCGGGGCTGGTTCGAACAGCGCGGCGAGTGGCCTCGGATGATCAATATGTACGGCACCACCGAGACCACGGTGCACGCCACCTATCGCCCGCTGGGTCCGAACGAACGCGACGTCACCGCCAACCTCGTCGGGCGGGCGATTCCGGACCAGCGCACCTACGTGCTCGACTCCCGATTACGCCCGGTGCCACCGGGAGTCGCGGGTGATCTGTATCTGGGGGGTAGCGGCCAGGCCCGCGGCTATCACCGGCGGGCCGCGCTGACCGCGTCGAAGTTCGTCGCCAACCCGTTCGCCGGGGCGGGCGAAATCATGTACCGCACCGGTGATATCGCGCGTTGGACCTTCGACGGTGAGCTCGAGTACCTGGGCCGCGGCGACGACCAGGTGCAGATCCGCGGGTTCCGCGTGGAGCTCGGCGAGATCGCCGCCGGGCTGCTGCGGCATTCACAGGTGCGCGATGCGGCCGCGGTGGTCCGCGGCGCACAGGGGGAGGATCAGCGGTTGATCGCCTATGTCGTGCCCGCGCATGCCGACGCGCCGCCGACGCCCACCGAACTGCGGGAGTTCCTGCGAGAACTGTTGCCGGACTATATGGTTCCCTCGGCCTTCGGTTTCCTGCCCGCACTGCCGTTGACCAACAACGGGAAGCTGGACCGCCGAGCGCTGCCCGAACCGGAGGTTTCGGCGCCCCGCCAAGGCCGGGCGCCGCATACTCCGGTGGAGCAGACCCTGTGCGAGCTCTACGCCGGAGTGCTCGGGGTGGCCGAGATCGGTCCGGACGACGACTTCTTCGATCTCGGCGGGCATTCGCTGTCGGCCATCAAACTCATCGCCAAGATCAAGGCCGCCTTCAGCGTGCAGCTGAGCATTCGCGATCTGTTCGACGCTCGCACGGTGGCGACGATCGCCGAACGACTGGCCGACAGCGCCCTGGCGACCCGGCCCGCGCTGACGCCGCAACCACGCACCGGGCCGGCGCCGCTGTCGTACGCGCAACGGCGGCTGTGGTTCCTGCAGCGGCTGGAGGGCAACCACACCGCCTACAACGAGCCGTATGCCCTGCGTCTGCACGGGAAGATCGACGCCGCCGCCCTCGCCGCCGCACTGGCCGATGTGATCGCTCGGCACGAATCGCTGCGCACGGTGTTCCCCGAGCACGACGGCCGTCCGCGGCAGCAGGTGCTGGCCCCACGAGAGTTGCCGCCGGTCATGGACGCGGCCACGGTGTCGAAGGAGCTGCTCGACGAGCAACTGCGGGACTTCGCCCGCACCGGATTCGATCTCGCTACCGAGATTCCGATCCGGGCACGGCTTTTCACCCTCGACGCCGACGAGCATGTGCTCGCGGTCGTGGTTCATCACATCGCCGCCGACGGCTGGTCGGCTAAACCGTTGGCACACGACATCTCCGTGGCCTACCGAGCCAGAGTGGCCGCCGCACAACCTGATTGGGTGCCGCTGCCGGTTCAGTACATCGACTACACCCTCTGGCAGCAGCGGCTGCTGGGCTCCGCCGACGATCCGCACAGCAGGATGTCTACTCAGCTGGCGTTCTGGCGCGACCAGCTGCGCGACGCACCGGCCGAGCTGGCCCTGCCCACCGATCGTCCGCGGCCGCAGCGCCCTTCGCATACCGGCGGCCGCATCACATTCGATCTGCCTGTCGAAACCCACCGCAGGGTGGGCGCATTCGCCGTCGAGACCGGCACCAGCCCGTTCATGGTGCTGCAGGCGGCGCTGGCGGGGCTACTCACCCGGCTGGGCGCGGGCACCGACATCCCTCTCGGATCCCCGATCGCCGGACGACCCGATACGGCGCTGGAGTCGCTGGTGGGCTTCTTCGTCAACACCCTCGTCTTCCGGATCGACACCTCGGGCAACCCAACCTTCCGCGAACTGGTCCACCGCAACCGGCCCAAGGTGCTGGAAGCCTTCGACCACCAGGACATTCCGTTCGAACTGCTCGTCGAATCGCTGAATCCGGATCGGTCCGCGGCGCGGCACCCACTGTTCCAGGTGATGCTGGCCGTGCAGAACACCGAGCAGGCCCGGTTCGATCTCCCCGGTGCTCGAGCCCGGCTCGCCCCGATCGATATCGGGGATGCTCGCTTCGATCTGGAACTCGTCGTCCGCGAAGGCCATTCGAACACCGGCGCACCGGCCGGACTGCACTGCTCGCTGAAATACGCGGCGGATCTGTTCGATTCCGCGACCGCGCAGGCGCTCACGGCGCGGTTCACCCGGTTCCTGAGCGATGTGCTGATACTGCCGGACGCCCCGATCAGTACGGCGTCGGTGCTGGTCGGCGCCGAGCGCGAGGACCTGCTGGCCTTGGGCCGCGGCCCGATACCGGCACGTTCGGACACCGAAACCATCGACCGGATCGCACGCCAGACCGCGATGGCACCGGACGCCGTCGCCGTCACCGCACCGGACGGCCGACTCACCCGGCAACAGCTGGATCGGCGATCCGAGGCCCTGGCCCGCGCCTTGGTCGCTGCTGGTGTGGGCCCCGACGACGTCGTCGCGGTCATCCTCCCTCGATCGGTGGACTGGATCGTGTCTCTGTTGGCGATCCGGCGCACGGGGGCCGCCTATGCCCCGATCGATCCGACCTACCCGGACAATCGGATTCAGGCCATGCTGGACGACAGCGCGGCCGTCTGCGCGGTGACAACCCGCGAGTGGGCCGACCAGCACGACGTCGGCATTCCGCTGGTCGTGCCGGGCGAGACCGGCACGGTGCGCGCATCGGTCATGCTGCCGGATCCGGTCGCGCTGCCGAAGCAGCGGCTGGCCTACCTGATCTTCACCTCCGGCTCCACCGGTCGGCCCAAGCCCACCGCGGTGCACGTGGAGGGTTTCGAGAACACCCTCGACTGGTACGAACGCGAGCTGGCCGACATCGGTGACGGCGCGATGCTAATCGCGTCCTCGCCCAGTTTCGATCTGACCCAGAAGAATGTCTGGACCGCGTTGCGCACCGGACGCCCGCTCTGCCTGGCGGGCAGCCGATTCGATCCCGCCGACATCATCCGGATGCTCGGCGAGGTGGACGTCGCGGCGGCGAATATGGCGCCCAGCGCCTTCACGGCGCTCGTCGAGGCGGATACCGAGGGCTGCCTCGGTGGCCTGGGCATCGTGTTCCTCGGCGGCGAACCGATAGCCACCGACGATCTGGCCCGTGTCGGTGCGCCTGCACCGGTGTTCGTCAACAGCTACGGCCCGACCGAGGCGGCCGATGTCGTGGCCTGCCATCGCCTGGATGCCAACCTGGAACACTATCGCCGCCAACCGATTCCGATCGGCACGGCCATTCCCGGCATCGACCTGTACGTGCTCGGCGCTGACCTGACGCTGCTTCCGCGCGGCGCGATCGGGGAGCTGTACGTCTCGGGCGCGGGTGTGGGCCGCGGCTACGCGGGGCAACCCGGGCGGACCGCGAGCCGGTTCGTGGCCGATCCGATCGCCGGGGCGGGTCGCCGCATGTACCGCACCGGTGATCTGGTGCGATGGCGCACCGACGGGACGATCGAGTATCACGGCCGCGCCGACGAGCAGGTGAAAGTGCGGGGCGTGCGGGTCGAGCCCGGCGAGATCGAATCCGCGCTGACCGCGTATCCGGACATCGCCCGCGCCGCGGTGGTGGTGCGCGAGGACAACCCCGGCGATCGGCGGCTCGTCGCCTATGCGGTGCCGCGCGAGGGCGCGCGCCTCGACTCGGGTGAGGTGCGACGCCTGCTGTCGCGGGAGCTGCCCGACTACATGGTTCCGTCGGCGCTGGTGAGTCTGGACCGAATTCCGTTGACACCCAACGGAAAACTCGACAAGCGGGCGCTGCCCGCGCCATCACCCGAGAGTGACCCGGTGGGCCGCGCGCCACGCACACCTATGGAGGAACTGGTCTGTGCCGTCTTCGCCGAGGTGCTGGGTGCTGCGGCGATCGGGGCGGACGACAACTTCTTCCACCGCGGCGGGCATTCGCTGCTGGCAACCCGGTTGATCTCACGCCTGCACGCCGCGACAACGGTCGAGCTCGGAATTCAGGACGTCTTCGCATATCCCACACCCGCAGAGCTCGCCGAGAAGCTCGCGGGCACGCAGGCGAGCACGCGGGCGCCGCTCACTCCGCAGCCGCGCCCGGCGCGTATCCCGCTGTCGTTCGCGCAGCAACGCCTGTGGTTCCTCGAACGGCTGGCCGACACCGGGGCCGCCTACAACATGCCGATGGTCGTGCGCCTGACCGGCGCGCTGGATACAGGGGCACTGCGGGATGCGATAAACGATGTCGTCGAGCGGCACGAAACCCTACGCACCGTATTTCCCGAGCACGACGGTGAGCCGTACCAGCGAGTGCTTCCGGCGGAATCGGTGGAGCTGCCGTTGGACATCGACCAGATCAAGGAGGCGGTCCTCGACGCCGCGATCCGCGCGGAGGGCACGCGACGGTTCGCCCTCGAGACCGATATCCCCGTGCGGTGCAGGCTCTTCCGGCTGGCACAGGAATCGCATGTCCTGGTGCTCACGGTGCACCACATCGCCGCGGACGGCTGGTCGCTGGCGCCGCTGGCCCGCGATCTGTCCGAGGCGTATCGAGCGCGCACAGCTGGGGCCGCGCCGCGGTGGACGGAGCTTCCGGTCGCTTACACCGACTACGCGCTGTGGCAACGGCGTGTCCTCGGCAACGAGGACGATCCGGCATCGCTGCTGTCGACGCAGACCGCGCACTGGCGGACGGTATTGGCCGGTGCGCCGGAGGAATTGGAGCTGCCGTTCGATCGGCCGCGACCGGTTCGAGCCAGCGGCCGTACCGGATCGGTACCCGTGCGCATCGAGTCCGACCGGTACGCGCGGCTGGTCACGACCGCCGCCGAACACCACGCCACGGTGTTCATGCTCGTGCACGCGGCGCTGGCCGGCCTGCTGACTCGCCTCGGCGCGGGGACCGACATCGTGATCGGCGCGCCGGTCGCTGGCCGGTCCGAGACCGCGGTGGACGATCTGGTCGGCTTCTTCGTCAACACCCTCGTGCTGCGCACCGACACCTCCGGCAATCCGACGCTGTCCGAACTGATTTCACGGGCCAAGACCACCGATCTAGCCGCATTCGCACACCGGGATGTGCCCTTCGAACGACTGGTGGAGGCGCTGAATCCGCAACGGTCCTTCGGCAGGCATCCACTGTTCCAGGTCGCGCTCGCCTTCCAGAACAATGCCGAGGCCACCCTCACCCTGCCGGGCCTCGAGATCACGGCGGCCCCCGGGGAACTCGACGCCGGGAAATTCGACCTGTCCTTCGACCTGACCGACCGTCCCGAGCAGAGCTCGCTCACCGGGCAGTTGGACTATGCCATCGACCTGTTCGACGCGGCCACCGCGCAGGCACTCGTCGATCGACTGCTGATGCTGATCGATGCCATGGCCACCGATACCGATCTGCGCCTGCACGACATCGATCTGCTATCGGAAACCGAACGCCGACTGTCGATTCCGTCTCCGACACTCGAGACGACACCCTGGGCGCCGATCGGCGCAATCTTCGCGGCTCGGGTCCAGGCCCATCCGAACGCCACGGCGCTGGTGACCGATCACGAGTCGATCGGCTACACCGAGCTGGCGGCGCGGGCCGGGCGGCTGGCGAACTTCCTGCTGACTCGCGGTGTCGAACCCGAGTCGACGATCGGCATCGCCCTGCCCCGATCGGTCGACTATGTGATCGCGGTCCTGGCCTGCGTGCAGATCGGCGCGGTGTACCTGCCGATCGATCCGGGATATCCGTTGGAGCGCAAGGTCTTCCTGCTCGAGGACGCCGCGCCGCGGCTGGTCCTGACCGACACCGAGCGGTCGCGGTCGCTGCCCGCCACGGCCGAACTCGTACTGCTCGACGACCCGCCGATCGTGCGGGACATCGACCGGCTGCCCACAGCATCGAATGTCGCGGTGCACCCGCGGCAGGCGGCCTATGTCATGTACACCTCTGGTTCGACGGGCCGGCCTAACGGCGTGGTCGTCACCCATGCCGATATCGCCGCTCTGGCGTTGGATTCCGGATTCACCGGCGGCGCCCACCAACGGGTGCTGCTGCACTCGCCGCTGGCCTTCGACGCCTCGACCTACGAGATCTGGGTGCCGCTGCTGACCGGACACACTGTCGTGATCGCGCCGGAGGGCCCTGTCGACGGCCGGGTGGTGCGCGAGCTGATCGCCCGCCACGCGGTGACCGCCATGTTCCTGACGACGGCGCTGTTCGCCCTACTCGCCGAGGTGGATCCGGGTTGTTTCGACGGTTTGCGCGAGATCAATGTCGGCGGCGAGGCCATCGCCCCCGATGCGGTCGACCGGGTCCTCACCGCGTGCCCGAGGGTGCACGTGGTGTGCGTCTACGGACCGACCGAAACCACCACCTTCGCGACCAGGTATCCGGTGCGGCAGGCGGTGACGAGGTCCGCGGCGATGCCCCTGGGCGGGCCGCTGGATGCCATGCGCTGCTACGTGCTCGATTCCTGTCTACGGCCCTGTGCGCCGGGTGTCGCGGGCGAGTTGTATCTCGCCGGAGCGGGTGTCAGCCGTGGTTATCGGAATCGTCCCGGGCTGACCGCCTCTCGCTTCGTGGCGAACACGATCGAACCCGGGGGCGAGCGGATGTACCGCACCGGCGATATCGTCCGGTGGCGACCGGTCGGCGACGGCATGGTGCTGGATTACCTGTCGCGCGCCGACGATCAGGTGAAGATCCGCGGCCATCGAGTCGATCCCACCGAGATCGCCTCGATGCTGCGGGCCGATCCGGCTATCGACGCGGTGGCGGTGGTGTTGCGCACCGATCTGCCCATCGGCGCCGCCCTGGTCGCCTACGTCACGTCGCGTGCCGAGCGGCTCGACACCCGGCGGTTGCGCGCGGAGCTGGCGAAGCGATTGCCGACGCCCTTGGTGCCCGCCGCGTTTGTCCACCTGGATACGCTGCCGATCACCGAGAACGGCAAACTGGACCGCCGAGCGCTGCCCGCACCGGCCTTCGACACCACGAATTATCGTGCGCCGCAGAACGACCGGCAGCGTCGGCTGGCCGAGCTGTACGCCGAGGTGCTCGGTGCCGAACGGGTCGGCCTGGACGACAGTTTCTTCGCCCTGGGCGGGCATTCGCTGCTGGCGACCAAACTGATCGCGCGGCTGCGCGCGGCCCTCGGGGTCGACATCCCGGTCCGTGCGCTGTTCGATCACCCGACGGTCGCCGAGCTCGCCGACCATCTGGACGGCCCAGCCGAGAGCCGCCCGCGCCGTCCCGCGCTGACGGCACGTGCCGGGACCGAGCCCGTGCTGTCGTACGCCCAGCGGCGGATGTGGTTGCTGGACCGTATCGAACCGGATCGGGCAGGCTACAACATTCCGCTGGAGATCCGGTTACGGGGAGACGTTCGCCCGGATCTGCTGCAGGAGGCTCTGGCGGACGTGGTCGCTCGGCATGAAGCGTTGCGCACCTACATGGTGGAGGACGACGGCGAGCCGGTGGCCGTGATCGCCGCACCCGACACCGGCCTGCGAATGATTCGGTGTGCGACATCGCCGCGGGAACTGGCCGGACGCCTGGCCGAGGAATCGGCCCGGCCGTTCGGGATGGATTGCGAATTACCCATCAGGGCAACACTTTTCACCACCGGTGCGACCGAGCACACGCTGCTGATCGTGGTGCATCACAGCGCGGCCGACGGCGCTTCGCTGGCGCCGCTGGCCGCGGATCTGTCGGCGGCCTACCGGGCCCGGCTCGCTGGGCAGGCACCGGACCGGACGCCGCCGAGCGTTCAGTATTCCGACTATGCCGCCTGGCAGCGCGCCCTGCTCGGTGCGGAGGACGATCCGGACAGCGTTGCGGGCGAACAGATTCGCTACTGGCGCACGGCCCTGAGCGGACTTCCCGCGGAACTGGCTCTGCCGGTCGATCGGCCGCGCCCCGCGACGCTGTCGGGCGCGGGCGGGCGTGAGCGGTTCCGTCTCGGTGCGCGCACGCAGCAGCGGGTGATGCGCTGTGCCGAACGGCACGGGGCGAGTGTGTTCATGGTGCTGTGCGCCGCGCTGACGGGGCTGCTGCACCGGATCGGCGCGGGCACCGACGTCCCGGTGGGCACGGTGGTCGCCGGGCGTGAGGAACCGCAGCTGGACGAGCTCATCGGGCTGTTCACCAACACTCTCGTGCTCCGCGCGGACCTGTCGGCCGAGCCGAGCTTCGCCGACCATTTGGCGCGCACGCGGGAGACGGTCCTGGCGGCGTTCGCGCACCGCGAGTTGCCGTTCGATCGGCTGGTGGAGGTGCTGGACCCGCCGCGGTCGCGGTCGCGCCACCCGCTGTTCCAGGTCGCCATGTCGCTCAACAACACTCCCGAGCCGAGATTGGCGCTGCCGGGACTCGCGGTCGAGGTCGGCGAACCCGAGGTCGCCACCGCCAAATTCGACCTGTCCTGGCATTTCACCGAGCGCGTGGACGCCGGGATCGACGGGGTGCTGGAGTATTCCACCGAGCTGTTCGACCGGGACACCGCGCGAGACCTGGTCGAGCGGTTCGGAT
Organism: Nocardia transvalensis; assembly: GCF_015477765.1. Lineage (GTDB taxonomy): Bacteria > Actinomycetota > Actinomycetes > Mycobacteriales > Mycobacteriaceae > Nocardia > Nocardia transvalensis_A. Next base: position 112,248 of record NZ_JADLQQ010000007.1, read on the forward strand.
CGTTCCTCGACGCGGTGCTGGACGATCCGAACCGACGCGTAAGCGACGTGAGTGTGCTCAATGCCGGTGAACGGGACGGGATCGTCGGCCGGGGCGCGGTCGGCGGTTTCACCGGGCCGCGCCGTTCGATGCCGGAGCTCTTCGTGGCGCGGGTGCTGGAGCGGGAGGCGGCACCGGCGGTGACCGATGGTGTGCGGGAGATGTCGTATCGGGAGCTGGATGTCGCCTCGGATGCTATGGCCCGGCAGCTGATGGCGCGTGGGGTGGGCACCGAGGATCGGGTAGCGCTGGTGCTGCCGCGGTCGGTGGCGAATGTGGTTGCGGTGCTGGGTGTTCTGAAGGCGGGGGCGGTGTATGTGCCGGTGGATCCGGGGTATCCGGCCGAGCGCATCGAATTCGTGCTCGGCGACTGCGATCCCGCACTGATCCTGGTGGCCGAGGGAGCGAATCAAAGCCTGCCACAACGTATTTCCGAATCCCGCCGGGCGGCGGTGCGTAGCTCCGGTGCCGCCGTGGGAACGCTCGTCGACGATCCGGTTCCCGATGACGATCGACGGCTGCCGTCCATTCCGGCCGACTCCGCCGCCTATCTGATCTACACCTCCGGATCCACCGGGTGGCCCAAGGGCGTTCTGGTGTCGCATTCCGGTGTGGCGGGTTTGGCGCACACCCATGCCCGGCGATGCGACATCGGTCCGGGCGATCGAGTGCTGGCGCTGGCCTCGCCGAGTTTCGACGCCTCCTACTGGGAATTGTCGATGAGCCTACTGACCGGCGCCACCTTGGTGGTGGCTCCCGAAGAGCCGTTGACCGGGCCGGAATTGGCCGAATTCGTCGCCGCCACCGGTTGTACCGCGGCCACCGTGTCGCCGAGCGTGTTGGCCTCGGTTCCCGAAGGCACGATGCCGTCGCTCGATCTGCTCGTGGTCGCCGGTGAGGCGGTAGGCCCGGCGTTGGTGCGACGGTGGTCCGGCGGTCGGCGCATGATCAATGCTTACGGTCCGACCGAGACGACGGTGTGCGCCACCATGAGCGACGCGCTGGACTCTTCGGGGAAGATCCCGATCGGCTCGCCGGTGTCGGCGGCGCGGATCCACGTGCTCGACGACCGGCTGCATCCGGTCCCGCGCGGGGTCGCGGGTGAACTGTACGTCGGCGGTGACGGCGTGGCCCGTGGCTATCATGGGCGGCCGGGTCTGACCGCGGCGCGATTCGTGGCCGATCCCTTCGGCGCACCCGGTGATCGGCTCTACCGCACCGGCGATCTGGTGCGGTGGACCCGTGACGGCGAGTTGGAATATGTCGGTCGCGGCGACGATCAGGTGAAGTTGCGGGGTCTGCGGATCGAGCCGGGGGAGATCGCGGCGGTGCTGGCCGAGCACCAGGCGATCTCCGATGCGGTCGTCGTGGTCTCCGGTGGGGAGCAACTGGTCGCCTATGTGGTCGCCACCGCCTCGGTCGACGCCGGTGAATTGCGCGAATGGCTGCGAAACCGGCTGCCGGACTACATGATTCCCGCCGCCATTGTCGAGATCGACGGGGTTCCGACCACTGCCAACGGCAAGCTCGATCGGTCGGCCCTTCCGCAACCGGTCGCGCGAACCGGCGGCGAGCAGCCACGCACACCCACCGAACGTACGTTGCGGGACCTGTTCTCGGAGGTGCTGGAAGTCGACGGGGTCGGAATCCACGACGACTTCTTCGAACTGGGCGGTCACTCACTGACCGCGTCCCGGCTGGTGTCCAGGATACGGGCCCGGCTCGGCGGCAGGTCCGCGGTCCGGGACATCTTCGACCATCCCACAGTGGCCGACCTTGCCGCGGTGATCGACGGAGGGGCCCGGCCAAGAGCGCGCCGGGATGACGGTGGTGTGGCACGCCGGGATGGCGGTGGTGTGGCACGCCGGGATGGCGATGGTGTGGCGCGCTTGGTGGCTGGGACTCGACCGGAGCGGATACCCGCCTCGCCGGCTCAGCGGCGGTTGTGGATGCTCAATCGGATCGATCCCGAATTGCCCACTTACAACATCCCGCTGGCGGTGCGGCTTCGTGGGCGGCTCGACGTCGACGCGCTCGTGCAGGCCCTCGACGACCTCGTCCGACGGCACGAGGTGCTGCGCACCGTCCTGCCTGAATTCGACGGCCGCCCTTACCAACTCGTGCTCGACCAGGCCCGGCTGGATGTCGATACCATGGCGATCGACCCCGCCGACCTGGCGGTGCTCGCCGCGTCCGAAGCCGCCCGGGGGTTCGACCTGCGCACTGAGATCCCCCTGCGCGCCAAGATCTTCCGGATCGGTCCCGACGACCACGCCCTTGTGCTCACCCTCCACCACGCGGCGGTCGACGGCGAATCGGAGCTGCCGCTGGCCGCCGACCTCGCGACCGCCTACGAGGCCCGATCGCGGGGTCGCGCACCCGACTGGGAGCCGCTGCCCGTGCAGTACGCCGACTACAGCTTGTGGCAGCAGCGGCTGCTGGGCGACGAGGCCGACGAGCAGAGCCTGGCCGCGGCCCAGCTCGAATACTGGCGCACCACACTGACCGATCTGCCCGTCGAACTGCCGCTGCCGACCGACCGGCCGCGTCCGGCGCGGACCTCCTACCACGGGGCGGCGGTCTCGCTCGATCTCGACCCCGTGCTGCACCGGCGTCTCGCGGAATTCGCCCGAACCTACGACGTCAGCGTCTTCATGGTCGTGCATGCCGCCGTGGCGATCCTGCTGCATCGGTCCGGCGCCGGCACCGACATCCCGATCGGATCGGTCGTGGCGGGCCGTGCCGAGCCGGAGCTGGAGCAACTGATCGGCTTCTTCGTCAACACCCTGGTGCTGCGCACCGACCTGTCCGGCAATCCGACCATAGCCGAAGCGCTGCAACGGATCCGCCACACCGACCTGACGGCATTCGCGCATCAGGAGCTGCCGTTCGAGCGGCTGGTGGAGGTGCTGGACCCGCCCCGGTCGCGGTCGCGCCACCCATTGTTCCAGGTCGCCGTGGTGTTCCAGAACTCGCGGGAGCGTGCGCTACGGCTGCCGGGCCTGTCGGCCACGCGATACGACGTGGCCGTGCCCGCGTCCCGGTTCGACCTGTCGTTCAGCTTCGTCGAACATCGCAACGAGCACGGCGAGTCGGCGGGCATGGACGGCATGCTCGAATACTCCACCGGCCTGTTCGACCCGGCGACGGCCGAGGCGCTGGCCTCGCGACTGCGGATCGTGCTGGAACAGATGCTCGCCCACCCTGATCGCGGTGTCGGCGATGTGGAGGTACTGCAGCCCCGCGAGTGGGAGGGGAGCTACGGCCGAGGCGCAGTCGGCGGGTTCGCCGGACCGCGCCGTCCGATGCCGGAGATCTTCGCCGCGCAGATCCGACGGCATCCTGGTGCTCCGGCGGTCACCGATGGTGAGCGCAGGCTGTCGTATCGGGAGTTGGATACCGCCTCGGACGCCTTGGCGCAACAACTGCTGACGCGCGGGGTGCGGCCCGAGGATCGGGTGGCGCTGGTGCTGCCGCGGTCGGTGGCGAATGTCGTTGCGGTTCTGGGTGTCCTGAAGGCCGGAGCGGTGTACGTGCCGGTGGATCCCGGGTATCCGGCCGAGCGTATCGAATTCGTGCTCACCGACAGCGATCCTGCCCTGATTCTCGTGGCGGAAGGGTCGAACACGGCACTGCCGCCATCGATTTCCCGACAGCGAGTGGCGGCGCTGCACATGTCCGGTCGGGAGATCGGGTCCATCATCGGCCACCGGGCGGCCTCGGCGGCGACATTGCCCGCGGTCTCGGTCGACTCCGGCGCGTACATGATCTACACCTCCGGATCCACGGGACGACCCAAGGGTGTACTGGTGACCCATCGCGGTGTCGCCGGACTCGCGGACACCCATGCGCGCGAGTGCGAGGTGGGCCCGGGCGATCGGGTGCTGGCGTTGGCCTCGCCGAGTTTCGACGCCTCCTACTGGGAGCTGTCGATGAGCCTGCTGACCGGGGCCACGGTGGTGGTCGCCCCCGAACGCCCCCTGGTGGGCGCGGAACTCGCCGAATTCGTCACAGCCACCGGCTGTACGGCGGCCACCGTGTCGCCGAGCGTGCTGGCGTCGGTTCCCGAAGGCACGATGCCGTCGCTCGATCTGCTCGTGGTCGCCGGTGAGGCGGTAGGCCCGGCGTTGGTGCGACGGTGGTCCGGCGGTCGGCGCATGATCAATGCTTACGGTCCGACCGAAACCACCGTGTGCGCCACCATGAGTGACGCACTGGACGCCTCGGGGAAGATCCCGATCGGCTCACCGGTGTCGGCGACGCGAGTCCACGTGCTCGACGGCCGCTTGCATCCGGTGCCGCCGGGCATCGTGGGAGAGCTGTATGTCGCCGGTGACGGCGTGGCCCGCGGCTACCACGGGCGGGCGGGCCTGACCGCGTCACGGTTCGTGCCCGACATGTTCGGCGTGCCCGGTGAACGCATGTATCGCACCGGTGATCTGGTGCGGTGGACCCGTGAGGGTGAGTTGGAATATGTCGGTCGCGGCGATGATCAGGTGAAGTTGCGGGGTCTGCGGATCGAGCCGGGGGAGATCGCGGCGGTGCTGGCCGAGCACGAGGCGGTCGGCGATGCCGTCGTCGTGATCGACGATCAGCGACTCGTGGCCTACGTCGTCGCACGCGATGACGCACCGATCGATATGGTGCCGGTGCGCGAGCACCTGCGACAGCGACTGCCGCACTACATGATTCCCGCCGCCATCGTGGAGATCGACCGCATTCCCACCACTGCCAACGGCAAGCTCGACCGTGCCGCACTCCCGAAACCGGTCAGCGGCGGCCAAGGCACGCGCGCGCCGAGCACACCGCAGGAGCGGGTGCTGACATCGCTGTGCGGTGAGATCCTCGGCCGCGACGACATCGGCACCGAGGCCGGGTTCCTGGCCGCGGGTGGCGACAGTATCACCGCGCTGCAACTGGTCAGCCGCGCCCGCGGCCACGGCCTGAGCCTGACGGTGCGCGATGTGCTCGCGGCGGAGACGCTGGCCGAGTTGGCCGCCATGGCAACGCCGGTCGATGCCGCCGACCGTGCCGACGATATGCCGGTGGGTCCGCTGCCGATGACGCCGATGATGCACTGGCTGGCCGAACGCGGTGGCTCGATCCACGGTTTCAACCAGGCCGTGTTGCTGCGGGTGCCGCCCGGACTGGACCTCGGACGGCTGGAGGAGGCCGCACGCCGACTCGTCACCCATCACGACGCGCTGCGAATGGCGCTGCGCGAGAACGGCACAGGCGTCGGCTGGGCCGCGGAGATTCTGCCGCCCGACACCGAGCAGCTCCGGCCGCTGGTCGGTCGCATCGACGCCAGTGCCCTCGCCGAGCGGGAACTCGCGTCGCTCGTCGCAGAGCAGGCGCGGCATGCGAAGGCGCTGCTGAATCCCTTCGACGGGCCGATGATTCAGTTCTGGTGGTTCGACACGGGACCGGTCCAGGGCCGACTTCTCGTGATCGCCCATCACCTCGCGGTCGACGCGGTGTCCTGGCCGACCCTGCTGACCGACTTGGCGCTGCTGGTTCGCGCCGAGTCCGAACCCGATACGCAGCCGCTGACATCCGGAGGGACGTCGGTGCGCCGGTGGGCCCAGCTGCTGGCCGAGCAGGCGACGGCGACCGAAACGGTCGCCGAGCTGGACCGGTGGACTTCGATACTCGCCGAACAGGGTCCGTCCCTGACCACCGACCGGCTCGACGCCGCCTTGGACACCGTGGGCACCCAGGCGCAGCTGCAGATCTCGCTGCCGGCCGAGGTGACGCGGCGAGTGGTGGACGAGGCAGCGGCCGCATTCCACACCGGCGCGGACGTGTTGCTGCTGTCCGCACTCACCGTCGCGATCGCCCATACCACCGGGTCCGACGGGACACTGCTGGTCGATGTGGAAAGGCACGGGCGCGAAGCGGTCTCCGGGGTGTCCGGGACGGTCGGCTGGTTCACCGCGCTGCACCCGGCACTGCTCTGGATCGGCATACCGGACTGGGGTGACGTCTGGACCGGCGGCGCCAGCTGGTCTCTGATCGTCAAATCGGTCAAGGAACAGCTCCATGAGATTCCACGCTCCGGCATCGGCTTCGGACTGTTGCGCTACCTCAATCCCGATACCCGCGACGCCCTTGCCGCGCTGCCGCGTCCGCAGATCCTGTTCAACTATCTCGGCAAGATCGCGCACGCCCGTTCCCAGGACTGGACGCCGGCGCCGGAACCGTTGGGCCTCAGCGCCTTCGACGACGACACACCCAGCGCGCACGTGCTGGAGGTGAATACCGCCGTGCACGCCACCCCCGACGGCGACCGACTCCAGGCCACCTTCCGATGGCCGTCGCGGCTGCTGACCCACCGCGCCGCCGAGGACCTGGCGCAGGCGTGGTGCCGCGCGATCGAAGCCCTGGCCCGCCACATCGAACACGACGGCTCCGGCGGCCACACCCCCTCGGACTTCCCGCTGCTGGCGCTGAACCAGTCGCAGGTCGATCTGCTCGAACGCAAGTGGAGGAGCACACCGCGATGACCAGCAATATTCACGACATCCTTCCCCTGACGCCGCTGCAGGAAGGCGTGCTGTTCCACGCCGAATTCGGCGATGGCATGGACGTCTACACGACGCAGGTGGTGGTGGCGCTCGAGGGCGAGCTCGACACCGCGGCACTGCGCCGCGCCGCCACCGAGGTGCTGTCGCGGCATCCCAATCTGACGGCCGGGTTCGTCTACGAGGAGCTCGATCGCCCGGTCCAGCTGATCCCGCGCGAGGTCGAGATGCCCTGGGAGGAGGTCGATCTGCGGCCGGTGCCCGAGGGCCGTCGCTGCGACGAACTGGACCGGATCGTGGACGCCGAGCGGCACCACGCCTTCACCCTGTCCGAGCCGCCGCTGCTGCGGTTCACGCTGGTGCGCTTGGGCGACAAGACGTTTCGGCTGATTCTGACCTGCCACCACATCCTCGTCGACGGCTGGTCCATGCCGATCCTGCTGCGCGAACTGCTGACGCTGTATGCGGACGGCCCCTCGGCGCTGACGCGGCCCACGGCCTTCCGCGACTATCTGGGCTGGTTGGCCGGGCGCGACCGCGAGGCCGCGCGCTCGGCATGGCGGCGGTATCTCGCGGATGTGGAGACCCCGACGCTGGTCGCGCCGGGCGCCGTCGCCGACGTGCGGCAGCCGCCGCGATCGCACACCGTGCGGCTGCCCGCCCGTACGACCGCCGATCTGCTCGAGGTGGCCCGGACGAACCGGCTCACCGCGCACACGCTGGTGCAGACGGCGTGGGCGCTGCTGCTCGGCACCGCGCTCGGCACCGGTGATGTGCTCTTCGGGTCGACGGTCTCCGGCCGACCGGCCGACCTGACCGGCGTCGAATCGATGATCGGGCTGTTCATCAACACCGTCCCGGTCCGCGTCACGATCGCCTCCGCTGACAGCATGCTGGACACCGCTCGTCGGCTGTGGACGACCCAGCGGACGGTGCGCGAGCACGAACATCTCGGGCTGTCACAGATTCAGCGGCTGACCGGATTCGACGCCCTGTTCGACACGACCGTGATCACCGAGAACTACCCGGTCGACCCGGACAGCCTCGACGCGACTGTCGGCGGGTTGCGGATCACCGACGTCACGGGCTGGGACGCAACGCACTACCCGCTCAGCCTGATGGCCACCTTCGGCCCGGAACTGAGCCTGCGCCTGGTGTTTCGCCCCGACCTCTATCCGGTGAGCGACGCCGAGGTATTGCTGGAGCGGCTGTGCCGCATTCTTACAGCGCTGGCCGAGACCCCCGATGCGCCTGTCGCACAGGTGAATACGCTGCCGGAGGCCGACCGTGTCCGGGTGCTGCGCGACTGGAACGACACGACCGTGGACCTGCCCGAACGCACCGTGCCGGAGCTGATCGGGCAGTCGGTGGCGAGCACACCCGACGCCACCGCGGTACTGTCGGCCGACGAGCGGCTGACCTATGCCGAACTCGATTGCCGCTGCGGTGCATTCGCTCGCCGCCTGGCCGCCGCAGGGGTGGGCGTGGACGATGTGGTGGCGATGCTGGTGCCCCGTTCGGCGGGACTGGTCGCCGCCATGCTGGGCATCCTGCGGGCCGGGGCCGCCTATCTCCCGCTCGACCCCGATACCCCGCCCGAGCGGCTGGCCCACATCCTTCGAGAAGCCGCGCCGACCGCCGCGGTGGTCACCGCCGACACCGCGGAACTGCTTGCCGCACATCCGCAGATCGCCCGGATCGATATCGACGCACCCGGCTCGGCGCCCGATGTTCCGTTGCCGCGGGTGCGGCCCGGCAACGCCGCCTACATCATCTACACCTCCGGCTCCACCGGAACTCCGAAGGGCGTCGTCGTGCCGCACGGCGGGCTCACCAATGTCTTGACCGGGCTACGGCGGCTGCTGAAGGTGGGCCGAGAAGACCGGCTGCTGGCGCTGAGCGCCGTCACCTTCGACATCGCGACCGCGGAACTGCTGCTGCCGCTGATCAGCGGTGCCACCACCGTGGTCAGCCCGCCGGGCGCGGCGCGCGAGCTCATGCCGCTGGTTTCGATGATCGAGAACCACCGGCCCACACTCGTCGAGGCCACACCCACACTGTGGCGGGAGATCCTGGCGGCGTGCTCGTCGGATCTCGGTGCGGCGACACTGCTCACCGCGGGTGAGGCACTGCCCGCCGACACCGCCGAGACGATGCGCACGCGTGGACGACGGGTGGTGAACCTGTACGGTCCGTCGGAGGCGGCCATCTACAGCACCGGTGAGTTCAGCGGGTCGTTCCCCGCTCCGCCCATCGGCGGACCGCTGCTCAACGTGCGCTGCTATGTCCTGGACCGGTTCCTGCGGCCGGTCGCGCCGGGCGAGGTCGGCGAGTTGTACATCGCCGGAGCAGGATTGGCCCGCGGGTACCTGAATCGGTCCGACCTCACCGCAGAGCGCTTCGTCGCCTGCCCGTTCGCCGAGTCCGCGCGCATGTACCGTACCGGTGATCTCGCGGCCTGGGACCGAGCCGGGACGCTGCACTATCACGGGCGTGCCGACACCCAGGTCAAGATCCGCGGATACCGCATCGAACTGGGCGAGATCGAGTCCGCGCTGGCCGAGGCGCCCGGGGTGGAGGCCGCCGCCGCGGACGTGCGCGACGGCCGGGTCGTCGGCTACCTGGTCGCAGATCCTGCGGTCGACACCGCGGCCGTGCTCGACTCGGTCGCCGCGCGGCTGCCCGGATACATGGCCCCCGCCACGCTGATCCGGCTCGCCGAACTGCCCAAGACCGCCAGCGGGAAACTCGATCGGCGGGCACTGCCCACGCCGGACGTCTCGGCGGGGGAGGGCCGCGACCCGGTCACCGAGCGAGAGGTCCGGTTGTGCGGCATCGTGGCCGAGGTTCTGCATCGCGACCGGGTCACCGTCGACGCCGACTTCTTCGCCCTCGGAGGCGACAGCATCGGTGCGATGCGGGTCGCCGCGCAGGCCAGGCAGGCCGGAATTCATTTGCTGCCCAAGGACGTTTTCGAACACCGCACCGTCGCACGGTTGCTCGCGGGGGCGGGCGCACGCGCGGCCGCTCCACACGACGGTGATGCCGACTCGGTGGGCGCCTTCGCCGCGCCGCCGATGGTCCGCTGGCTCTACGAGCGGCCCGGCGACCACGATCAGGTCAGCCAGTCGATCCTGTTGGAGACCCACGACCGGATCGAGCCGGTCCACCTGCGGAGCGCGCTCGCCGCGCTCGTCGATCATCATCCGAGCCTGCGCACCCGGGTCGGCATCGATCCCGACAGTAGCGCCGTCACGATGGAAACTCTGCCCCGCGACGCCGTCCGGCCCACGCTGACCGTGGTCGACGTCGCGACGGCCACCGAATTGGCCAGCGCGACAGCCGAATACACGACTATGGCGCGGTGGCAGCTCAGCCCGTCCACGGGCGAGCTGGTCCACGCGGTCCTGTTCGACGGCCCGCAGACCCGCCTGCTGCTGATGGTGCATCACATCGGCGTCGACGGTGTGTCGTGGCCGACGCTGCTCGACGACCTGGCCATCGCGCTGGCCGCGGCCGCGGCGGGTGCCGAGCCGAAGCAGGTTCTGACGCCTGAGGCGACGTCGTACCGAACCTGGTCGCAGCGGTTGCTCCGGCAGGGCACGGACTCGATGCGGCTATCCGAATTGCCCTACTGGGCAAAGGTTCTCGACACCCAGCAGCCTCCGGTCGGCGCCCGCCGAGTGGATCCGGCCATCGACACCGGAGATCGGGGGAGGACGCTGAGCCGGATTCTGTCCACGGAGTCGACCGAACAGCTGCTCACAACGACACCGGTCGCACTGGGCGCCGATATCGACGACATCCTGCTGACGGCGCTGACGATGGCCGTGCTGGCCTGGCAGCGAGCGCGCGGGCACGCCGACGCGGACACGCTGCTGGTCGATGTGGAGGGACACGGCCGCGAGGCCGTCGCCGACGCCGACCTGACCCGCACCACGGGCTGGTTCACCGCCCGCTATCCGATCCGGCTCGACATCGGCTCGCTGCGCGAGGATCTCGTTCTCGACGACACCGGACAGGCCCGAACGGTGCTCGCGCGGGTACGCACCATCCGGCGGGATATCCCCGACGGCGGCAACGGCTTTCAGGTCCTGCGCTACCTTGACCCGGCGGGTGCCCAGTTGGCGGCGCTGAGCCGCCCGCAGCTCGGATTCAACTATCTGGGCCGGTTCGCCCAGCAGCCGACCAACGGCTGGACCATGGTCGCCGACCCGGCAGACGCGCTGGCGGCCAACGATTCCCCGCTGCATTTCGAGCATGCGATCGACCTGAACGCGATCGCCATCGACGGCCCGGCCGGACCGCGGCTGCGAGCGTTCTGGACGTGGCCGGACTCCCTGCTCACCGGCGCCGACATCGAAGAACTCAGCACGCACTGGTTCACCGCCCTGGAAACCTTGAACCGGACGGGACGTGTCACCCCGGCCGCCGACGAGCCACTGCTGGCGCTGGATCCCGACGAACTCGCCGATCTGGAGCTGGCGATCGCCCGCACGACCGAGGAGGGCTGACCATGACCGCCGCCAAGACGTCCTTCGGCCACGGCGCCGTCGAGGACGTGCTGCCGCTGTCACCGCTGCAGGAAGGTTTCGTCTACCACGCCGGTCACGATCGTGACCGGCCCGGCATGTATGTGATGCAGCAGTCCTTCGTCATCGACGGACCGTTGCGCGTCGACGTGCTGGCCCGCAGCGCCGCCGCGTTGCTGCGCCGCCATCCGAATCTGCGCGTCGGCTTCCACACCGGAAACAACGGCCGGACCGTTCAGGTCGTACACCGAGAAGTACACGGCGCGTGGACGGTTCGGGACATGACCGGCCACTCGGATTCCGAGATCGACCGGGCCCTGCGCGAGGAGCGCATGCGCGGATTCGATCTCGGGCGCCCACCGCTGCTGCGGTTCACCCTGATTTGCTGCGCCCCCGACCGGCATCGGCTGGTGATGACCAACCATCACGCGATCCTCGACGGCTGGTCGGTTCCCCTGCTCACCCGAGAACTGCTCGCCCTCTACGCCGCCGACGGCGATGACGCGTCGCTCGGGACGCCGCCCCGGTACCGCGACTACCTGGCCTGGTTGAACCGGCAGGATCCGGATGCGGCCCTGGACGCCTGGCGCACCGCCCTGGACGGGTTCGAGGAGCCCACGCTGCTGGTGGACCCGCACACCCGCCCCGCACCGGCGACTCCGGTCTCGATGGACCGCGTGCTCACCCCGGTGCTGTCGGCCGCGCTGGCGCGGCTGGCGTCCACGTGCGCGGTCACCCTCAACACCGTAGTGCAGGCGGCGTGGGGAATCGCCCTGGCCCATCGGCTCGATCGCAGCGACGTGGTCACCGGGACAACCGTCATGGGTCGTCCGGCCGACCTACCGGGTGTGGACACGATGATCGGTCTGTTCATCAACACCGTCCCCGCCCGGATCCGCCTCGATCCCGGCGAACCGGTCACCGCTCTGCTGACCCGGCTCCACACCGAGCAGACCCGCCTACAGAACAGCCAGCACGTGAGCCTGACCGATATTCAGCGGGCCACCGGATTCGACGCGCTGTTCGACACCGGCATGGTGTTCGAGAACCTGCCCTCCGATATGGGCGCACCCGCCACCGAGATCGGCGGTCTGCGCATCTCCGCCGAAGGCAGTGCGGGATACGATGAATCGCACTATCCACTCGGCCTGATCGCAGTTCCCGGCGAGCGTTTGCGCCTTCGGGTCAGTCACGATCCGGCCGTCGTCACCGAGTCCGAGGCGGCGCTGCTCCTGGATCGTCTGGAGCGCATCCTGCAGGGATTCGTGACCGATCCGGGGGTGCCCGTCGGTTCGCTGCCCAGCCTGCCGGACCGGCAACGCCGCGAGGTACTCTACACCCTCAACGACGCCCGAAAAGCCTATCCGCCCAGTGCATTTCACCGGCTGTTCGAGGACCGGGCGCGGCGCACCCCCCATGCCGTCGCGCTGGTCGGTGACGACCTGCACGGTCATCGAACCGAACTGACCTACGCGGAACTCGATTCGCGAGCGACCGCACTGGCCGGTGTCCTCGCCGCGCGTGGGGTGGGGTCGGAGACGCTGGTCGCCCTCATGCTGCCGCGCTGTCTCGAGGTGCCGATCGCCATGCTGGCCGTGCATAAGGCCGGTGGCGCCTTCCTGCCGATCGATTGGCAGTACCCGGCCGAGCGGATCGAGTTCATGCTCCGCGATGCCGCGCCCGCGCTCGCGCTGGCCTGCGCGCGGACCGCCGCGTCGGTTCCCGTCCGGCTCCCGACCGTGCTCATCGACGATGACGAGATAGGGCGTACGCCAACGGCTTTCGCCGACCCGGGTGTGCATCCCGACCGTGCTGCCTACCTGATCTACACATCGGGCTCGACCGGCACCCCCAAGGGCGTCGTCGTCACTCACCGAGGGGCCGCCACCTTCGCCGCCGCTACCCGCGACCGGTTGTTTCTCGACCCGGGCAGCCGGGTCCTGCAATTCGCCTCACCCAGCTTCGACGGCATCATCGGTGAGATCGTGCCGACCCTGGCCACCGGGGCCACCCTGGTCATCGCGCCCGCGGATCTGGGCGCAGGCGAGGAGTTGCGGCAGTGGATCGCGCGACAGGGGATCACCCATGCCGTACTGCCGCCGGCCGTGGTCGCCGAGGCCGAGGAGCAGCGGTGGCCGTTGCGCACGCTCGCTCTGGTCGGTGACGCCTGCCCCCGGGAACTGGTGGATGAGTTGGCTTCTCGGCTGACTCTCGTCAACGGCTACGGCCCCACCGAGATGACGGTATCGGTGACGCAGAGCGCCCCACTGTGTGCGGATGCGCAGACACCGCCGATCGGTCGGCCGCTCGACGACGTGCGCGTCTATCTCCTCGACCGGTGGCTGCAACCGGTCGCTCGTGGCGAGATCGGCGAGGTGTACGCGGGCGGGCCGGGAATTGCCCGCGGCTATCACCGCCAGCCCGGCCGGACGGCCGCGCGCTTCGTGGCCGACCCGTACGGCGATCCCGGCGAAAGGCTGTACCGCACGGGCGATCTTGCGCGCTGGCGGCCCGACGGCCAGCTGGAGTTCGTGGCCCGCGCCGACGGCCAGATCAAGATCCGTGGCTTCCGCGTCGATCCGCGCGAGATCGAGGCCGTGCTCGTCACGCGCCCCGACGTCGAACGCGCCCTCATGGTGGCGGCCGATCGTGACGGCGGGGATCAGCGCCTGCTGGCCTATGTGGTGGCCGCCGCCGGTGCCGCCCCCGACCCCGCCGCGCTGCGCGATCTGGTCGCAGCCCGCCTGCCCAGCTATATGACACCGGCCGCCGTCACGGTGCTCGACCGCTTCCCGTTGACCGCCAACGGCAAGATCGACCGGGCGGCCCTGCCGGTGCCGGATCGTCGAGTGCTCGGGCAGGGGCGCGCGGCCCGCAACCATACCGAGGAGATCCTCTGCGGCATTGTCGCCGAGCTGCTCGGTCTCGACCACGTCCGTATCGATGACGACTTCTTCGATCTGGGCGGGCATTCGCTGCTGGCGGCTCGGCTGGTGAGCCGGGTGCGCCGAGTCTTCGGTGTTGAACTGCCCGTGCGGGAGGTCTTCGGCGGGCGCACCCCGGCCCGCATCGCCGCCGCCGTCGCCGCGAGCGGACGCGCGCACCGACGTGTGCGGCGCCATCCGGACCGACCGGCGGTGGTCCCGATGTCCTCTGCGCAGCAACGACTGTGGCTGATCAGCCGCGTCGACGGGGCAGGCAGCGCCTACAACATCCCGCTGCTGCTGAGGCTGGACGGCGATCTCGACCTCGCCGCACTCGCCGCAGCCCTGCGCGACGTGGTGGCCCGCCACGAGACACTGCGCACCGTCTACGGCCAGGACGACACGCTGACCTGGCAGCGGGTGCTCGACGCGACCCATGCGCGGGTGACCGCGGCCACCGACATCCCGGTGCTCACCAGCTCACCCGAATCGCTCACCGACGACCTGCATCGCGTCGTGGCCACACCGTTCGATCTCGAGCGCGAAGCGCCGCTGCGTGCCCGACTGTTCGATGTCGACGGCGCTCGGCTGCTGTTGCTGGTCGTGCACCACATCGCCTGCGACGGATGGTCGTTGGGTCCGCTGATGAACGATCTGGCCCGCAGCTACACCGCCCGCCGCTCCGGGACGGCCCCGGTACTGCCCGACCTCGAGGTGCGCTACACCGACTATGCGCTCTGGCAGCGCAACGTGCTCGGCGCGCCCGACGATCCCTCCTCGACATTCGGTGCGCACCTGCGGTTCTGGCGGCGGTTCCTGGACGGGGCGCCGGACGAGACGATCCTGCCGGCCGATCGCCCGCGCCCGATCGCGCCATCCCATCGCGGCGCCAGCCTCGATGTCGAGTTCGCCGACGATCTCCCGGATGCGTTGCGCGCGACCGCTTCCCGTCATCAGGCCAGCGTCTTCATGCTGCTGCACCTCGCCGTCGCGGTCGTGCTGTCGAAATTCGGGGCCGGTGACGACATCGTGGTCGGTACACCGGTGGCCGGGCGCACCGACGAGGCCCTGGAGGGGCTGGTCGGATTCTTCGTGAACACGGTCGTGCTGCGCGCCGCCGTGCCCGGCGATCGGACTGTGGCCGAGGCGATCTCCGGTATTCGCGATGCGGACCTGGCGGCCTACGCACACCAGGATCTGCCGTTCGAGAATCTGGTCGACGCGCTCGATCCGGTGCGGGCGACCAACCGGCATCCGCTGTTCCAGGTGATGCTGAGCCTCGACGCCGCGACCGGGCACGATGTCGCTGCCCGGATCGTCGATGACACCGGCTTGCGGGTCACAGTCGAACCGGTCCGACCGCCGACGGCCCGTTTCGATCTCAGCTTCGCGTTTGCCGAACAGCGCGACGCCGACGGTCGCCCGCGACTGCGACTGGTGCTGAACTACAACACCGATCTGTTCGACCGCTCCACCGCCGACGCGCTCGGCGCGGCACTGGTGCGGATGCTCGCGGCCGTCGTGCGCGATCCGGACGCACGGTTGCGGGATCTGCCCGTGGACGACGCGGCCCAGCGATCGACGATGCTCGAGCGGTGGAACGCCACAGACCCGCGTCCGGGCCCGCGGACCCTGGTCGACCTTGTGGCACAACAGGTTCGTGCACATCCGGACCGACCGGCGGTATCGGATGCGAGTGCGCTGCTCACCTACGCCGAACTCGACCGGCGGGCCAACCGGCTGGCCAACCACCTGGCGCGGCACGTCCGCCCGGGCGAGGTGGTCGGGGTCGCGGTGCCGCGGTCGGTCGACTGGGTGGTTGCCTTGGTGGCGGTGCTGAAGGCCGGGGCCGCCTTCGCGGTCCTGGATCCCGACTACCCGGCCGAACGCCTGGTGCGCATGATTGTGGTGTCCGAGCCGACGCTGGTCCTCACCACCTGCGCGCTGCTCGAGCGGGTACCCGGCCCGCGCCACCTGGCTATCGACGACCGGGCGACCGTTGCGGCGCTCGACGCCATGCCGGATCACCCACCGGCCGTGCCGCCGATAACTGTGGACCATCCCGCCTACGTCGTGTTCACCTCCGGCTCCACCGGGGAACCGAAAGGCATTCTCACCAGCCACCGCGGCCTGCCGGGTCTGGCGCAGGCATGCGCCGACGTGCTCAGCGTCGGATCGGACAGCCGAGTGCTGCAAGCGGTTTCGCCGAGCTTCGACGGAGCGGTCGGTGACCTCGTGCAAGCGCTGGCCTGTGGCGGACATCTCGTACTCGCTCCGCCCGGTCGGCTGCTCGGCGGCGAACTCGCCGAATTCCTTGCCGCACAGCAGATCACGCACCTGTTCTGTCCGCCTGCCGTGCTACAGACGATGCGGCCCGACGAGGTGCCGGACGGCCTCACCATCACCGCCGGAGGCGAGCCGCTGCCTGCGGCCGCTGCCGAGGCGTGGCGCGCACGCCACCGCCTGGTGAACGGCTATGGGCCCAGCGAGACAAGCGTATTCGCGACATTCCAGCCCGTCGGCGCGCACGATCTCGAACGCGGCGTCCCGATCGGCGCGCCCATCACCGGCAAGCGGATCTACATCCTCGACCGCTGGCTGCGTCCGGTGCCGATGGGCGTGACCGGTGAAATCTACATCGGCGGAACCGGTGTCGCGCTGGGATATCTGCGGCGCAGCGGCTTCACCGCCGAACGTTTCGTGGCCGACCCCTTCGGCGCGCCCGGTGCACGGCTGTATCGCACCGGTGACCTGGGCCGCTGGACACCCACCGGGACGATCGATTATGGCGGGCGCACCGACAATCAGGTCAAGGTCCGCGGTTTCCGCATCGAACTCGCCGAGATCGAGCGAGCACTGCTGCGCGATGAAACCGTCGACCGTGCACACGTTCTCGTCCGCGAAGACCGGCCGGGGGACAAGCGCATCGTCGCCTATGTCAGCGCACGGTCCGCTCCGGCGTCGAGCGTCGAAATCCGTGGTCGGCTCGCCCGCACCCTGCCCGCCTTCATGATCCCGTCCGCGATCGTCGAGATCGACCGCTGGCCCCTGACTCCCAACGGGAAGGTGGCGGCCGACCAGCTGCCGTCACCGGCCGAGACGGCCGAGTCAGTGTCGCGCAGACCGCAGACCCCGGCCGAGCAGGTGGTATGCAGCATCTTCGCTGACGTGCTCGGCGTGCCCGAGATGGGAATGGACGACAACTTCTTCGAATACGGCGGGCATTCGCTGCTCGCCGCGGGCCTGGTGAATCGCCTACGTGAGGTGGTGGATCCGGAACTCACCATCCGCGATCTGTTCGATCGCCCTACTCCGGCCGCCATCATGCGGCGCCACACCGGCAGTCCCGGCTCCGCGCGCATGCTGCGACCGCTGCTGCCCCTACGCCCGAGAGGGACGCGTGCGCCGCTGTTCTGCATCCACCCGTTCGCCGGAATCGCCTGGTGCTACGTCGGCCTGGCGCGGGAGATCGACCCGGAGGTCCCGCTGTATCTGCTGCAGGCTCGTGGTCTGGATGGGGCGAGCCCGCTGCCAGCGAGCCTGTCGGAGATGGCCGCCGACTACATCGAGCAGATGAAATCCGTCCAGCCCGAAGGGCCGTACCGCCTGCTGGGGTGGTCCACCGGTGGCGTCATCGCCCAGCACGTGGCCGCGATGCTCACCGAATCGGGTGCCGAGGTCGATGTGGTGGCGATGCTCGACACTCATCCCGCCGACGAGATCGGCGTCGCCGAGGTGACCGAGGCGAATGTGCTTCGACTGCTGCTCGAGCAGGCCGGCGTCGAGGACTCGGAGCTGCTGGACGCGGAACCGACCATCGCCCGGGTCGCGGAGCTGCTGCGCACCTCGGCGTCGATCACGGTGGCCGCCGCCGTCGACGAGACGGCCATCGCGGCGATCGTGCGGGTGTGCCAGAACACCGCGGCCGTGCTGGCCAAGCACAGACCGGTCGCGGCCGACACCGACCTGGTGTACTTCACGGCCGGACGCGGCGAGAGTCCCGAGGTGCCCGGTGTGCGGCGCTGGCACCCATATGTCGCCGGACGCATCAGTGAGCACCTCGTAGCGCACACGCATGCGGAGATGACCTCGGCCGCGGCGCTGGCCGAGATCGGCCCGAGGCTCAACTCCGTCCTCACCGGGCGAGGGCTTCCGTCTGCGCCGGCGGGTCACCGATATGCGGAACTCGTCGAATCAGGCTGCGGCACAGTCGAAGCGGAGGGTCTGGTGCGGGCCCACGGCATCGTGTCCGACTGGCTCGATCGGTATATTTGCGAACCATCCGAGCACCTCGGGCGCAGTGGACCGGTCTGCCCCTTCGTGCGTCCCGCACTCAACAGCCGCAATCTGTCGTTCGTCTACCACCACGGCATCGACGGGACGGACCCGCGGGCGCTCGCGGAGCTGCTGCGGCGCGAGCTGAACCGGTTCCGCAGGAGATCGGCCGAGGCCACCAAATCCGGTGTGTCCCTGGAAAGTGCGCTCATTGTGCTGCCCGATCTCGTCCCGGATCGATATCGCGTGCTCGACGAGATATACCCGCAGTTGAAGGAGTACGCCGTCGACAACGGGCTGATGGTCGGTCAGTTCCATCCGGTCTGCGACGAACCGGCCGTGCGGAACCCGATCTTCCCGATCTCCCGCTCGCCGCTGCCGCTGGTCGCGGTCCGGCTGATGGCGCCGCACGACATTCTGTTCCTCACCGACAGCAGGCATTGGTTCGACAAATACCACAAGCGGTTCGCATCGCATTTCCGGTCCGGAAAGGTCCGCGACGAGCTGATGCTGGCGCTGTACGAGCGGGCGGTCGGCCGATACGGACAGGGAGACGACCGATGACGATCGAGCTGAGCTACGACCCCGCGTCCGATCGGCGGGCGAGCGACCCGATTCGGATGCGGCGCATGCTGTACGGCCCGCTGCTGTCGCGAGCGCTGTGTGCGGTCGCCGAACTCGGAATTCCCACCCTGCTGGCGGCGGGGGAGGCGACGGTCGCGGAGTTGGCCGCCCGCACCGGCTCCGACGCGTCGGTGCTCGGCACCGTGTTGCGCAGCCTCACCGCCTTCGAGGTATTCAGCGAACCCGCCCCCGGTCGGTTCGCACTCACCTCGCTCGGTGCGACCCTGTTGCCCGGCAGCCCCGGCAGCGCACTGCCCACCGCCCTGCTGGCCGCCGGTGAGATCGGCGCGGCATGGAACGAGCTGGCGACCACCGTGCGCACCGGCCAGCCCGCCTTCGATCACGTCCACGGCACCGACTTCTTCTCGTATGCCAGTGCGCACCGGCGGTTTCGGGAGATCTTCGATGCCTCCCAAGTGGCGGGGATGCATCTGGAGCTGGGAAACCTACTGCGCGCCATGGATTTTGATGCCTATCACACAATCGTTGATGTGGGTGGCGGTGACGGCGCGCTGGTAGAGGCGATCCTCGATGCGTATGCCGGTCCGCGCGCGGTGCTGTTCGATCTTCCGTCGGTCGTAGCCGCGGCGCGCAAGCGGCTGGCAGGCCGTCCGTCTGCGGCCAGAATTCGCTGTGTCGCCGGAGATTTCGACGCGGGAGTGCCGCCGGATGCCGATTTGTATCTCCTGCGGCACATCATGCACGACTGGTCGGATGATCGGTGCGTGGCGATCCTGCGCCGGTGCCGTGCGGCGATGATCCCGGGCGGCCGGGTGATGATCGTCGACCGAATGGCGGCACGTACCGCCAGTGGCGGTGAGGAAGCGCAGATCACCGCCCTCATGACCCTGTACATGCTCACGGTCGTCCAGGGCCGCGAACGCACCCGCGAGGAATTCACGACCCTGCTGAATCGCGCCGGGCTAGTGATGGATTCGGTGACACCGATAGCGGGGGACACCGTCGTCCTGGTCGCGAGTTCGACCTGACGACCAGTTCGACCTTGCCGGTTGTCCTGGCTCCCGACGGGGCCGTGTGGAATATTCTGCCTGCCCCTGACTCGGTCGCTGTACCGGAGATCGCCGCCGCCTCGCTGGAAGTTCCGGCATGGTGTTCCAACTCGTCGACGCGGGTGGTGAGGAACTCCGGCGACAGCTATTCGCTGCGGGCGTCGCGGCGCGTACCCACCGACATCCCGGAAGATCCGTCGAGATCAGCCATGAGCGAACGATGTTGTGGCACAGGGGTATCCGGCCGGATCGAGGGCGGGTAGACTGAGTCGACTATGGAGATCGGCGCGGTGCTCCGGGAACTGGCCGCCGATCTGGACGCGCCGGTCGGAGTCGACTACTCGATCAGCCCGGACGGGCGCCGGGTGGCGATCACCGAGCGGCCGGTAGCCTCGGTCCGGCCGAAAGCACCCATCCTCGTGCTCTACTACGGACCGATCAGCTATGACGTCACTCGCCGGGCGGTGCCTGCGTCGGTCCCTCGCACGGGTCGGCTCGTCGTGTGCGACACCATCGATGGCACACGGTCGATCGAGCAGTTCGACTCGGTCGCGGGGGAACCGGTGTGGAGTGCGGACGGCAGATGGCTGGCCGGTCTGACGCCCGCCGCTGACGAGGGCTACCGGGTATGGGTGCTGGACGCAGCATCCGGCGAACGGTGGATGGTCGGGCCGCGCGTCGGCTTTTCGCTGCTCAGGGCGGTTGCTGACGGGATCGGCCGGGCATGGGACGGGCAGACCCGGATTCCGTTGTGGTGGACCGGTGATGGCGATCTGGTGGTCGCCCGGGACGCGATCGATCGAACAGCCATCGATCCTCGAGACGACATCGTCGCCGAACCGGGACGACCCACAGACCGAACACACGACGGAAGCGAACTCGAATACCACCATGACCTGATGGCCATCGCCGCGGCGGCGCGCGTCGACCTCGTGGCGATGGATCGGAAGACCGGCAGCGAGACACAGGTGCTGCGTGCAGGTTGTGTCGTGGCCGACTGCCAACCGAACCCGGCGGGAACGAGGTTGTTGGCCGGCGTCGCCAATGGCCCCGACGACGTGCGGGAGTTGTTGGCGGGGAAAACGGTTGGCTACGAAGTCTATTCCTTCGCAACCGGCGGTCGGCAGGACGGGCGCGGCGGTATCGAGGTCGGCGGTGTGACCCGTCGGCGTGAACTGGGCCGTCGGCCGGTGGGGGCCATGTGCTGGCCACCGGGCGCGGGTGAGACCGTGCTCGCGGCCGAACGAATCGGAACCGACATAGCCTTCGGCTTCCTGTCGGCCGTCACCGGATTAGAAGTGGCCGAACGGATCACCCTGCCGGGGCCGGTCTCCTCCTGGCTGCCGACACACGCCGGGGTGTTCGCAGCTACCACAGGGAGTGAGACCGCGACGGGCTGCCACGGACGTCTGGTACTCGCCGTCCCCGCATCGCCCCCCAGGACGCTCGAGCTACCGTCAGCCTTGATTCCCAATAGCTGCCGACTGCGCGTCGTACCGTCAGTGGAATCGCTACCAGGCCGGATGATGGTGGCAGTCACAGGCGTCGGGTCGAATGGCGAACGGCTGCTCGCGGTAGACCACAGTGAGCAGTCCACGGCGGTGCAATACCTGCCCGGACCGACCGAAGACGCCGGCCGGGTGGCTTTCGTCGGGGAACGCATGATGCTTGTGGTGCGCTACGGCGCGGAGACGTGGTCACTGGTGCGCTGCGCGCACAACGTTTCGGTCGTCGATGATCGGGTAGTGGTGCATCGGCTCGCGGTACCGGCTCCCCGCGCGGTTCCGAGGTCGGATTGCCGAGCGGATGGACGGCTGTCACCGTGGGTCGGCTATCGCCTGTGCCTGCCATCGCCGGAATCGCTCGACCCGGCCGGAGCATCCCTTCTGGTGGATCTGTGTCCCTTGCCCGAGGATGCGCCGCTGCCGGAGCCGACACCGTCCACGATGCGGTTGCCCCTGCTGAGGCGGTCGGCGCTGGCCGCCGGGCACGCCGTGGCCACTCTCCATCTTCGCCTGCCACTGGGCCGTACGAACCGTTTCGCCGATATTGGGGATCGCCTCGTCGACGGCGTCGCCGCCCTCCGCACCGAGCTGGTCGGCGAGAGGCGAGTGGACCTGGAGCGATCGGCGTTGTGCGGGCACAGTTTCGGCGCGGCCTGTGCGGCGGTGGTGCTGGCGTCGGCCCCAGACTGGTTCCGCTGCGCGATCCTGCGCGCCGGCGCCTACAACCGCACGCTGACCCCGCGCGGCTTCCAGGACGAGCATCGGGATCTATGGCAGGTCCGCGACGTCTACGATGGGTTCACCCTGGCCTACCACGCCCCTTCGATCCGCTGCCCGGTGCTCATCCTGCAGGGCAGTGCGGACATCAACGGCGTCACCGATGCCCTGCAGGCGTGGTCCTTCTACGACACCGTGCTCGCCGCAGGCGGGCATGCCCGAATGGTGCTGCTCTACAACGAAGGCCACGCCTTCACCACTCGCGAAGGTCTGCTCACCGCCGCCCGGGAAGAGCTGACGTGGCTGGACCGCTGGACACGACCACCGCCCCGCTGATCGAAGGAGTCACCGTGCACCTCCTGGACCTCGTCTCGGCTGCCCGTCAGGGCCGCCGCACGGTCCGCCGGGCCCGAAAGACCGGCTATCACACCGAATTCGCCCGACTCACCCGTGCCCGCACCGGGAGAGTCTGCACTCATCCGGTGCACACGGACGTGCAGGTGCTGCGCGCGCTGTGGCGCCTGGGCACCGCCGATCGGCACCCCGACGAAGAACCGATCTTCCTGGCCGCCGCACTGCGCGCACACGGTCGAGACGCCGTGCTGGTCATCGGCCGGGAGACCGCGCCGCCGGACCGGGATGCGCAACACCCGATGTGGGTGACCGTGGACGGTGCGGTGGTATCGACCGGGCTACCGGTCGCCGAGTTGTGCACCTCGCTGGCGACCTTGCCGTAACGACACCCGATGGTGTGATGGCGGACGGCGTGGTTCGTGCCGATCGAACCGCCGGGCAGGTTGCACAACCGGCGATTCTCGATTATGGAAATTGGGCGAGAGATTATTCGGACGGCACAATATCGGCAACTCCCAGAACATTCCGACGATTTCGTTCTATTTTCTTGCGAAGTTGCGCGAGTCGTCCGAAGGGGCCTATCCACTCGATGCAATCGGGGTTACGGTATAAATGCCGGAGGTCAGCGAAGATCAATCCGCTCCGGCGCTCCTCCGGCCGCTGGAGCGGAGAGGGGACGCGCTCATGTCTTCATTGTTGCGGCGTTCGGTCGCTCTGACCGGCGCGCACGCCAGGACGGCCACCGCGACCGTCCTGGGTTACGTCCCACCGCCTCGTGAGCAGGTATGCCGGGGGCACTGTGTGGCGATCAACATTCAGAACGGCGTATGCACAGACCTGCCGGGCCGTGTCGGCTGCGTCCCGGTTGCGGCCTCGTGCCCCGTCGAGTGCACGTGCTGCCCGGTTCCAGGGTGACCGCTCGGTAGGAGTGTTTGAGCGAGCTGCCCGGCACGAAAGTAATATTCGATAAAACTGGGCGTTCAGTAGTTCCTGGGCGCCCAGTCGATCACAATTCGGATTCGACAGTATCAATCACCTCCCACTGCCGATCGCGACGGCTGCGATCGAATGCTCGCCGGAACGAGAATCGGCTGATCGCATTGTGACATTTTGGATGGAGGAAGACGAATGGCAGCCTGTCCATGACATCATTCGACAGTGTTGGTCTCGACAACTCGATAACGGTCGCTGTCGGTCCGCCCGGCCGGCCCGTCCACGACGACGCGCAGACCGGCCGGACGGACAGGAGCGCCGTCGCGTATTGGCGTCGCACCGAGGGCCTTCTGGACGTCGCCGACGATTTGGCTGCGTTCGACCCCGCCGAGCCGGATCGGGCTTGGTACGCCGGCGCAGCCGATGTGGCGCTCTTGGTGGCCATGGCATTGGGTGTTCGATGCCCGCCGTGGCGAACCCATGTGCGCGATGTCGGTCGGATACCGCCCGCGGCCACCGGCTGGTTCTCCTCCGAGGGGGTGGTGATCCGTGCCGATACGAGCCATGTGGATAACCTGGCGAGCCGACCGATGCATGTATCGACAGACCGTTTAACGGAAACCGCGGCGGTGGCGGCACATTTGGCCGACCTCATCCGTGGACTGCCCGACTGGCATGCCCCAGGCGGGGCGATGGTGGCCCACGGTGGCGGTGCGGGTTCGGCTCTGCTGCTGAAGCATCGACCGCCCGCCGCGGAAGGCGGACCGATCACTGTGACCGGATGGTCGGGTGAGGTCGTCGTGCCTGGACGAGGTCGCTGGCCGGTCGAGGAGCTCGCCGCAGAGTTACCGAAGCTGTGGCCTCTGCTGTGGCGCCGCCATTTACCCGCCGCACTGTCGGTGGTGGCCGCAGCGCACGCAGGCGTCGGTGTCGTCATCACCGGACATGACCTGCGCCGATTGCTGTCGGCGTCGCCCGCCGAGTTGGCCATGATGAAACCCGGCCGGTGGTCCGGAGAACCCACCTTCTCCGGCCGCCGCCGACACCCGGCGTACCGCCATGCCGTCGGCGATGGGGCCGGGCCACCGCTCACCGAGCCGGGGCCGTGGGGGTGGTTGACACCCGAAGGTGCCGATCAGGTCGGTGCGCTCCGTGAAGCCAGCGATATCGCATGGTTTCGCTGGGCGGCCCACGCCGGTCAGGCATGCAGAGACCTACTCGCGGTGTGGGCCGACCCCGGTCTGGCCTGGACGATGGAAACCGCACGAAGACTCGGAGTCCAGGTGACGATCCCTGCGTGGCGGCCAGACATTCTGGCGGCCGTATGGGACCTGCCTTTGTCGCTGCGGGCCACGGTAGAGCACGGTCTGATCCGCAACGGTCCGTTGCTGGGCTCGCCCGAGAGCCGGGAACGCGCGGTCGGTGGCGAGCAACGGTGCCGGACCACGGCGGCCGCCTGGGCGGCGAGTCCGGCCGGTGCCGTGGCCCTGGACCGGCTCACCAAGGGGTACCTGGTCGACGCGAAGATGGTGGACGGCACGATGATTCGTAATGCGATCGAGAACTCGTTCATCAGGACCAATCACGCCCTGACTTTGCACCGGTTGACCGTCGTGGACTCGTGGTTGGGAGGACGATGATGAATCAGCCCCCTGCCGCGCACTGGTCAGCAGCCACGGATCGGTCGGCTCGATGGCGAATGGCCGATCACGTCCGCCTGCACCGGCTTCCGTTCGGCGGGTGCGTTCTGGTGGATCTCTCCGATGCGTCCTGTCATGAAATCGTCGATGCCGCCGCAGATCTCCTGACGGTCGGCAGGCTGCCGACCGACGCGACAGACGAGGAACGACAATTCGTGGCGCACTGCATCGCCGCGAACTGGATCCGACTCGAGCCGAGTATCACCGACGCCCCCCATACCCCGGAGCGAGAATGAACCTGAGCATCATCGTGTCGCTGCTGCTGGTGGTCCTGGCAGCTGTCCTGCTCGCCGCCGCGGCGGCCAAGGCCATCGACGCCGGTCGGCACAGACTGGTGTGGCCGGACCCCACGCTCGCGGGCATCCGGATTCCCGCGGGCGCCGTCATCGCAATCGAGGCCGTGGCCGCCGCCTCGGTGCTCCTACTGGCCGCGCTGCCGACGGCCGTGGTGTTGGCGGTTGCCTACGGACTGCTCTCCATTGCCGCGATGCGGCTGCGCGGCCGCACGTGTGGATGTTTCGGATCCCGCTCGTCCGTGGTCGGCCCCGGCCACATCGCCGGAACCGTGCTCGGATGTGGGATCGCTGTGGGCTGCACGGTCGCGGCCACCGGCTGGGGACTGTCCGTCGGGGCGCGCACCGCGGTCCTGGTAGCGCTCACCGCAGCGGTCGTGACCACGATGCGAATCCTCGACGCACGAGCCGACGCTCGGCGACGGGCCGAGGATGCCAGGCTGTGGGAACCGGAGTCGATCGCACGGGCGGTCGGCGTCGTGGTCGTCACCAAGCCCGAATGTCCACACTGCGCCGCTCTGCGAGTCCTGCTGCACGGAATGATCGACGAGCACCTGATGCGCTGGGTGGAACTTCCCGGCTCGCACGAGGCGGGAAGTCCCACCCGCCTCGAGGATGAACAGGAGGGATGGGCCCGGCAGCTGTCCACTTATCAAGACATGACCCAAGGTCTGGTGCCGACCGCCGTCCCCGTCGACTCCGCCGGCCGCCCCGTCACCGGAGCCTACGGTGCCGGTCTGCAGATCCACCGGCTGGTGGAACTGTTCCTGCAGACACGCCATCGGCTCGCGGAGTCATCACCGGACCTGATGACGGCAGGCCGCACCGCCGGATACGCACCCTAGCAGGGAACCGCAGTCCGGCCCATGCCCAGCGAGCAGGTCAAACTGACAAAGGCGCTGCACCAGGGCGCCGCGCATCGGCTGCGGCCACGCACCGTGGTCGCCGTGGTCGCGTTCGCCTGGGGCCTGGCCTGGCAGGCCGATCGACGCCGACTGACGATCGTCGCGGTGCTGGGGATGACGCAGTCCTTCGGTCTCGGTGCGGGGTTGTTGGCCCTGCGTGCTGCGCTCGGTGGCGGCCTGTCCGGCAACATCAGCGGCGTCCGACTGTCCGCAATGGCTGGTGGATTGCTGGTGATGGCGGTGGTCGGTTTGGTGTCCGCTGGCGCCGAACTGGTCTCGACCATGCAGCAACAGGTGCTCGCATTGAAAACCAACGCGCTGGCCTGCGATCGGGTCACAGAGGCGGTTGCCGAGGTCGAATTGCGCACCTTCGAGGTGACATCCTTCCACGACCGGGTGGAACAAGCGGTGTGGGCTGCAAGGGATTTCACCAGTCACCTGGTCGCAATGACGATGATGATGGTGACCACCGCATTGCGGTTGCTCGGCGTGATCGGTGCAGTGGTGATCATGACGTGGTGGTTGTTGCCGGTTTTGGTGGTCGCCACGGTGCCGATGATCCGGGTGGCGCTGCAGCGGCAGCGGGGCGACTTCGCATTGCGCACGAGCCTGCTGGAGAACCGGCGGCTGCGGGACTATCTCCTGCACTTGCTCACCGGTCGAGACACTGCCAAAGAGATTCGTGCGTTCGACCTGTCCGGCACGCTCCGAAGCCGGCTGGCGATGGAGTACGCCACCGCGATCGAGGCCGAGCGTCGATTCTCCTATGCGTTTCTGTGGCGGGAGATCCGCGCCCGAGCGGTGGGAGCGCTCATCGTGGCGGGCGTGGTCGCGGCAGTGCTGGTTCTCGTACAGGCCGGTCAGATCACCGTGGCCACCGCGATCGCCGCGCTCGGCGGCGCGTACCTGCTGTCCGGTCAGCTCACCGCGCTGGCAGGTCTGAGCGGAATGCTCGGCAGCCCGATACTGTTCGTCGAGACGATGCAACGCTTTCTCGGCGATACTCCGACCCGTCCCGCTGTACCGGATCAGGTCGAGCCGTTCACGACACTCGCCGCTGAACACGTCGACTTCAGCTACCCTGCCTCAACTGCTCCGGCCCTGAATGACGTCACCGTCGAGTTGCGGGCCGGGCAGGTGGTGGCCCTCGTGGGCGCCAACGGCTCCGGCAAAACTACGCTGGCCAAGATCCTGACCGGGCTGTACCGGCCCGACGCCGGAACACTGCGGTGGAACGGTGAATTGCTCGCGGACCCGGCGCGCCTCCGGGCAGTGGCCACCGTGTTGTTCCAGGACTTCGCCCGTTACAAGCTCACCGCTGCCGACAACATCGGCCTCGGCCGCCCCGACCATCTCTGCGACCACAGCGGCATCGAACGAGCCGCGAAAACAGCGGGCGCACACGGCTTCCTGGCCGCACTGCCGCGCGGCTACGACACGGTTCTATCCACCGAATTCAGCGACGGCGTCGACCTGTCGACGGGCCAATGGCAGCGACTGGCCTTGGCCCGCGCGTATTTTCGAGACGCCCCCTTCATCGTGCTCGACGAACCCACCGCCGCACTCGACCCCAAGGCCGAGGCCGATCTGTTCGCGCACATTCGCCGGCTCTACCGCGGCCGCACGATGCTGCTGATCACCCACCGATTCGCCAGTATCCGCGACGCCGATCACATCTACGTCATGGACCACGGCCGAATCATCGAGCACGGCACCCACGCCGAACTGATGGCACGAGACGGCACCTACACGGACTTGTTCCTCACCCAAGCCGCCGCCTACCTCGACCCATGAGGGCTCGATCCGGGCCAGTCGTGGTATCCACTCCTACCCAATATGCTCGGCCATCGAGTGGAAGCCGACTACATCATCGAATTGCGGATCACCGCTGGGATCGAATAGCCAAACCAACCCGTTCAGCTCCGGCTGGGCGGGACGGCGATCAGTAGTTCGAGATTTTCGCTCACGATCCTGCGTAGTTCGTTGATCTGGGTGGGCTGATTGTATTGCGCGGAAAATTCCACTTCGATGTTCAGTCGGCCCTGGAAGGTGTACACGAAGAAGCCCACGGTCGGCACCGGGCTGTTCTGGTCGGTGGTGGTGAACAAGCGGAAATCGACGAAGTCGACTCCGCTCGGGATGTCCAGTGCCGGAACAACGCCCGTGTTGGTGATGAAACTTCGAACGAATTCCACCGGCTCGTCGGACGCGACAGGTGCCGAGACGAAATTCAGCAGAACAGCCAGTGCAGCTCCGCTGTCCACACTGGAGCGGATCTGGTGTCTCACCTCTTTGCTGAGGGCGAGCAGGTCCGACTCGGGGTCGCACGCGGTGATGGTGGGAGCGTATCCGAGTGCGTTGGCGGCATCGGTGGGCCGGGCAGGCGGGCGCAAATGCGGGCGCAGGTCGACCGGATGGAACATGAGCATCGGCAGTTGCGGCGTCCCGGTGGCACCGACGTTGGCGGGCTCGGGGGTCATCGCGCGTTCGGCCCGAATGATCGCCGCACTCAGCAGCGCATGCACTGTCGTCTCCTCCGCGTGGGCATATCGGAGCAGCGCGTCGGTCTCGCGGTCGGACAAGGTGATCCGCTCCCCAGGAGCGAGCCGAAAACCCGTTCCTTCAGGCGACACGCTCGTGGGGAGACCGGAAACAGGACCGGGATCCCGCACATCCAGGCGGGGGAGGACCACTCCGCGCTCGGCATACAGGTCCTCGATGCCGCGTGGGTAGCATGGCGTGAGGTCCGGCAGCGGCGTCTTCCCGTCGAGTGCTGCGGCAATCTGCCAGAAGTCCCGCAACACCGCGAAGATCATCGCGCCGTCGCCCAACGCATGACAGATGTGTAATGCGACGGCTGTGACCTCACCGTCGCGTACGACCTCGAGCTTGGCCAGCGCACGGGTGGGATCGAGAGCCGCGGAGCCTCGAGCCAGCCATGCCGAAATGGGGCTGTCGACGAGTTCAACTGCCGCCACGCGACTGCCCGAGTCGGGAATGCGCACATACCATTCATCGGCGTCATACTCGGCGCGTCCGCTGAGCATCGGATACTTCTTACACAGCATTTCGAATGCTCGCTGCAACAACGAGACATCGACCTCTCCGGTGCAGATTGTTGTGCAACACGCCGAAATTTTGGCCATCACGAAACTGCGATCGATGGCACCTAACCGGAATAGCATCAATAACCCTCCTTGGCGTGTCAGGTGGCTTCGCGGGGGCGTCCAGCTTGCGCAATAGTGCAGCCTTACTCTTTGCGCCGTTTATTCGTTTCACCGGCTCGCCTCCGGCAACCAGGACGAGTGTGGGAATCGCTTTAATCTGGGAGGATGCGGTGGTCACGGGGTTGCGAAGAAGGCTACTGAAACGCTGGTCGGAAGGAGTGCATCGTTCATCTCCGTTGCTTCGATCACAGACCTTCCTTTCCACCCCAACTAAGCGTGAATGTGCGCGAATTTGAGCATACTCGTAAACGTTGACCTTGAATATAACTTCCCTCACAATCGCCGAGTGGCTGGCGCGGACCGCGCGGCGGCACCTCACCCTGCGCTTATCTTTTGCGTTGAAGCTTTCGCCATCACGATGGTGTTGCCGCCCAGTCGTTTCGCCCGGTACATGGCGACGTCAGCGCGTTCGATGAGATCGCCCACCGTCCGATACGCCTCGCGCTCTTCTGCGCCGCTGTCGTCGGCGATCACGACACCGATGCTGGCCGTGATCGCAACCGGCTCGGCGGGTTCGGCAATTGCGCAGCGTAGCCGCTCGGCAACCGTGCCCGCAGTAGCCGTCGACAGCCTGTCCAGGATGGCAAACTCCTCCCCTCCGATGCGGGCAACGACGGCACGGGGTGAGGCAGCGGCGCGAAGTCGGGCGGCGGTGGTCACCAGGACCCTGTCGCCAGCAGGGTGGCCGAACGTGTCATTGACTGATTTGAAGTGATCCAAGTCGATGACCATGGCGCAGATCGACTCCCTCTCGGCGCCGCGGAACGACGTGGACGAGTGGTATTCGAGCCCACGGCGACTCAACAGCTTGGTCAAGGGGTCCGACAGCATTTCGGTTCGCAGCACCCAATAGCAGAACTGCAGCCCAGGAAGCACGACGAGAACGACTGTGTTCGCCACCAGGATCAGTGCGACCGCCCCGTAGATATAGCCGTGCGCAAAAAGTGGGACTGCGAACGCGGCGATTGACGACGATGACCAAACTCCGTGCGCAGCAAGGACTTTCGGGCTATGGAAGAACGCGACGTACAGCCCCAGGGTCATCAATACCACGATGCCGATCGAGCGGCTGATTGCATCCTCGTCCGCACACCAGGCACTGGTGATCGCCACATCAGCAGCCGCAATGAGTCCGATCGATTCTGTCGCTCGCGGCCACGGAAGCAATAGCCACCGGAGTCCCCACAGCGCTGCCGCGACCGCGACACCACCCGCTACTACCCGCTCGACAGTCCCGTGCAATTCGGGTGACTGCACGGTAGCGAGCGCCACGGCGGACACCGTGGCACCGCCGCATGCCATAACGGCTCTCACCCACCCCAGGGCCGAGTTCAACGCGAGCGTGGTTACCAGCCAGCGATAATTGACCCTGCCTTGCCACCACGATCGAAGAAGCCGCAGGTCGACACCCAGGCCGGAGGCGCCTACATCGATCGGCGCAGACATTTTGGCGTACGCCCTGTCGCCATGCGGGTTGTTGCGAAATCGCGAATCATTTTGCGCATAGCTCTGGCCTTCCATTCGACCCTGCCGTATCGAATCCGACCTCTATCCTGTAAGGGAGATTATCAGATCAGGTGTCACCCTCCAACTGTTCGCATAGGCGGTGAGGAACCGCTTCGACGCCTGCGGTCCGGACCGGAGCTCGAGCTACTGTCAGCAATCATCGTGAGTGAGACCGCCTGTGACGCGGCACGACTTTGCTTTCCGGAAGCCGCGCACCGGAATTCGACGTTCCGCCAGGGCTTGGTAGTCTCAATAGAATGGTCGATCCATGGCCAAGGTGGGCCATGTGCTCGTATTCGGCGCTGTCGAGCACTGCCGGTGCGGACCAGTAGGTCACCTCACGCGAGCGCACCAACAGGAGCGGATTGGCGCCGCGATCGGTGAGGTGACGGACCAGGCCGGATGCTTCGACGCTCCCGCGAACGAGGCGCCCACGATCCTGTGTCCGTCGGCATCGCGCCAGAACGGCAACGCCACCTTGCGTAGCTTACCGCTCCTGCGTCCAACGGTGTGCAGCAGGACCAGTGCAGCTCCGAGGTGAGATTCGCCCAATATGGCGATGCCGTCATGCTGACCCGCAATCTCTACGCCTCCTTCCTCCTGATATTGCTCCAAATGCTGACGGCTGCACCAATTGCAGTCCGCAATCCAGATCTGCCGAGAACGATCTAGAGGCAGCATTCAAAGTTCAGCTCGAACCACTGATCAGGTGAACTCGAGGTGCTATGCCATCGGAAGCACTGGGTCCGGTATGGTAGTTTCGAACTTTTTTCCGGTGGTGGCGAGTCGATAGAGGATTTCGCCGACCTGAATGGCGGTGATCTTGATCGGATTCTCTGCCACCGTAGCTTTGACCTGGTCGGGTATGTCGCCTCGGGCAGCTTCGATAGCCGGATCGGAAATGATGGGCGGCAACGCAATAGGCACGTAGGCCACGAATATCCCGTCTTGTTTCAACTCGGTATGCAGGTGCTGTGCGTACATCCGCAGTGCCGCGTTTGGGGCGCCCATGGCAGCCGTGTTCGGATGCGGGGTCTCGCCTGAGGTTCCGCTGGTAAACAAGAGGGCCCCACTGCCGCGGGCCCGCATCGACCCGAGCACGGCCCGCGTCGCCGCGACGGCGCCGAGAAGGCGAACGTCGATGAATTCCCTCATGAGAGCCGGGGAAATGTCCGCGGCTGGTAGGAACCCTCGCGCCAGCGGCCCGGGCACCCCGTACTGCAAAACGTCGACCGGCCCGAGCGTCTCGGACAGCAACTCCAACGCGGTCGTCAGGGACGTCTCGTCGTCGGCGTCTCCCCGGAAGCCGTCGGCGTCTATTCCCGCGGCTCTCAGCGAGTCGACCATGTCTGCCAACTTGTTCGCGGTGCGTGCCACTAAGCCGACCTTGTAACCGCGGCGGCCAAAAGCCCTCGCCACCTCGAAGCCGACGCCAGGTCCTGCGCCCACGACCGCCACAACCTGTTGGTCTGTCATCGTCTCACTTCTTCCGTGTCGCCCGAGTCGTCGCGGATCGACTGCGAGTGGCTAGTGGATTGATCGAGCGAAGGTCGACTGATGTCACGGTTCATTTCCTTATGGTCGACGCCCATGGCCTTGTTTCTTCGGTTCAAAACTGAGCATACTCGAACTTGAATTTGCTCGCCTCAGGCGCGAGAGTGTCATACGCCACAGGGCCAGGGCGTGTGCGCTGGCCACGCTGGCTCCCACTCCTCGGACGAGACGGTCGGCTGCAGCATCACGGGTTTCCTCGTTACCCCACCGCGCGGCCGATGAGTTTGTGGCTCCCGGCCGGTCAAAGCTCGTGACACCCTAGGAAAGGACAGGGGTGGCCTGGGTTCTGGAGCCTCGAAGGCCCGGCGTACCTCGCATGGCTCGGCGAGCAACCCGAGACCACCCACCTGCTTCGCCGCCGGCGAGGCCCCGGACGGTCAAGACGAGTTCAGGCCCGAAGAAGAGGCGTCGGTCGACGGGCTCACGCGAGCGGCCAAGGTGGTGTTCTCCTCCTCCCTCGAGGAGCCACTGACGTGGGCCAACTCCACGCTCGTCCGCGACGACGCCGTCGAGGTGGTCCGCGCCATGAAGTCGAGCGGCTCGGGGCTGCTCACCACGATCGGCAGCCTGAGCCTGTGCCGGTCCCTGCTACGAGCCGGACTCGTCGACCGATTTCGGGTCGTGATGTTCCCGGTGATCACCGGTGCCACGGGCGCAGAACGCATCTACGACGGCTATCCCGACGTTGCCCTCGAGATGATCGAGCACCGCACCTTAGACGGCCGCATCCTGCTGGTCGAGTACAAGCCCCGCGTGCTCGAGCACCCGCCGCTCGGCGCCCCTGCATGAGGTCGCCCGTCCGCCGGTCTGGACCGCCGCCAGGCCCTGGCATCCGGCTCGGCTTTGCACACCGGGCATCGGCGGTGGCTGGACCGAAGCGAAGCTGAACCCAAGCACCCGACGCCCCGTAATGCCGCTGGGCCCCTGCGACCGATCTGGCCTGCCTAGTGAGCATGCGCATTTGCTGCTGAACGGCACTGTTCGCACCGGCGGGTCCTGCGTTCGGCCGAACGTACCGGGGCGGGGAACGTACTCCGGTTAAGTGTCGGCCCTTTCTCTCACACTCGCCGCATGCCTGCCTTGTCCCGCGACCTCGACTTCGCCGATCCGCTCATTTCTGACGGTGATGCGCTCGACCCGTCGGCGGTGGGGGAGCGCTCATCGGCTACGCGCGGGTGTCCACCAAGGGCAGCTGCTCGACCGCCCGGTCCACGCGCTGACCGAGGCGGGATGTCAGAAGATCTTCACTGGCAAGCAATCCTGGAAGAACGCTGAACAACTGGCGACGCCGCGCCTGTCTCCAAACACACTCTGTACCAGCACTTTCCGGGCAGACCGATGTCGAACGTGTGCCGGAGAAGCTGTCCTCGTCGCGGCCAGTGGGTGCTCTATCAGGAGAGGTTCCAGAAGGCGCAACCCGCCCGTTCCAGTGTTGTGCCAACCGCCACACTTGCCCGGCAAGAGATCGCGAGTATACTCAAGATTGAGCACGCTCACGAATTTCTGATGCTGGTGCAGAGCCGCACCCTAGCCATCGGTACCCAGGGGCCGGGTAACAAAGCCAGGCACGACCGTCTGTGCAATATCCGGTTCGACGCACCAACTTCGAACGAAAGGAGCAATGGTGACTCCAGTCGCTGCTTCCGCAGCCGCGAGCGGTGTGATCTCTCTGGGAGATTCCACTGTGCACCGACTGGGTTTCGGTGCAATGCAGCTCGTTGGCCCCTATGCGTGGGGCGAGCCGCCGAGTCGCGAGGAGGCCGTCCGTGTCCTTCGCCGGGCCGTCGAGCTCGGCGTCAACCTCATCGACACGGCCGACTCCTACGGTCCGCACATCAGTGAGGAGTTGATCCGGATCGCCTTGCACCCCTACCCCGACGGACTGGTCATCGCAACGAAGGGCGGCATGATTCGCCCCGGCCCTCTGGCTGCCGGAGTCATCGGCCGGCCGGACTACTTGCGCCAGCAGGTGGAGCTCAGTTTGCGCAGGCTTGGATTGGAACGTATCGAGCTCTACCAACTGCACCGAATCGACCCTACGGTGCCTGTGGAGGAATCCGTTCAGGCACTGGCAGAGATGCAGAGCGAAGGCAAGATCGGCAGTATCGGCCTGTCGGAAGTATCCGTCGATGATATTGAGGTGGCGCGCACAGTGGCCGACATCGCCAGTGTGCAGAACGTGTACAACCTCGTTGATCGCCGACACGAGGCCGTCCTCGAATATTGCGAGCGGGAAGGGATCGCCTTTCTGCCGTGGACTCCGATCGCCACCGGCGAACTCGCACGTCCCGGCGGCATCCTCGACCAGCTCGCACGAGCTTACGAAGCAACGCCAGCGCAGCTCGCATTGTCCTGGCTGCTGCATCGCTCCCCGACGATACTGCCCATCCCGGGGACCCGCTCGATCGAACATCTGGAAGAGAACGTCGCTGCCGCAGCCATCGAGCTATCCGGAGAGCAATTCGAGCGACTGGACCGTGCCGTGGATGCCGGAACAGGCCAAGGAAGAGACTAAGGACATAACCTGCCATTCCTCTGACCGATTTGACCTACCCACGTGGCGCAGTACCAGACTCGGAGCTGGAGGCGCTCGCAGCCCAACTACTGACCGGCGCCCTGGAGGCGGAAGACTCGCCCGACGCGGACGGCTTCCGCTCGGTCGGCGCGGATATACGCCCACGAGATAGCTGACGACAAGCTCCATACCACAGGGTGTTTCGCGCGTTCCGGCTCGACATAGTTCGCCATGACTTTCTCGTCACACCCGAGTACAAGGAGATACTGATCCATTGGGCGACCCGCGCCGTACTCGACGCGGCCAACCTCGGTGTCGAGGCCGCGGATTCGGTGTGGGTCTTGGTCCATGGCGTACCCACGCACGACTGCGGCGTCGCGGTACTGACCGGAACTGACGAAGTTGTGCGCCAAGCGATCTCCGAGCCTTGGAAGGCCTTGCCCGGACGATCTCGACCATAGACAACGAGCCCATTGCGGACCATTGCTCGAAACGCCACCGATCCAACGACACCGACGAGAGAGGAAACGACATGCCTCTGATCACCGTTACCTACCCCGAGGGCGCGCTGCCGGCAGCCGACTTCCCACAGCTGGCCGATCACCTGATCGGGGCCGCCCTGCGCGCGGAGGGGGCACCCGACGCCGAGCCTTTCCGCGACTTCGGCAGCGTCACAGCCGTCGAGCTGCCCAAGGCCAAACTGTTCACCACGGGCCGATTCGCGCAGCGCCCCACCTTCCGCATCGATATCACCTGCCATGACATCTTGGCGTCACCCGGACACGAGCAAGCTCTGATCAAGGAAGTCACCCACGCCGTGCTCAACGCAGCTGGTCTGGGAGAACAAGAAGCCGACTCGGTGTGGGTCTTGTTGCACTGCGTGCCGGAAGGACACTGGGGCGTGGCTGGGCAGGCTGTCGGGCACGACGCTGCCCGACAGGCCGCAGCGGACAAGCATCGGGAACTGTCCGCCGCGGCCGGCGAAGACGCTTAGTGCGGCCAATCGCGTTGTACATCGAGTTCGACTGAGATACGAATCCGCTAGCAAACACTGGTAATTCGGCTTACCAGATTCTATAGTGTACTCACTCGTCAGCTGGAGTGAGGACACACATGAAACGGTTCAGCGCTCGCGCCGCCGTCATCGCTTTGGCTCTGACCCTCGGCGCAACCGCTGTGATCGTGCGAGCCGAGAACGCAGTCGCCGAGTCGGCCGCAGAACTCCCGTCGGCGAGCACCGCGGGATTGCTCCCTGCCGGTTGGATCCCTGGCCCTGAGCTCTACGGGGTGGGACTCCGCAAGAACATGGAGATCAAGGCATCGGATGGGACAGTCCTGCGGGCCGACGTCCGGTTCCCTACTGACGCGACGGGTCAGCAAGCTGCCGGACGGTTTCCGGTGATCGTGACCATGACTCCGTACGGCAAGGACTCCGAGTCGTTGATGGATGCGTTGTCCTACAACGGAATCGGCCCGATCGTGGAGAACAGTCCGCTCAGCAAACTGCTACCCGGCGGCATGGATGTCCTGAAGTACTTGGCAGATGCGGCGGGCTGGAATGACTACCTGGTGAAACGCGGCTACATCCAGGTAATCGCCGATGTTCGCGGCACCGGTACCTCCGAGGGGCAATGGGGTGTGCTGCAGCCACAGGAACAGGACGACACCCGCGCGGTAATCGACTGGGCCGCTCACCTATCCGGCTCGAACGGCAAGGTCGGCATGTCCGGTCTGTCGTATCTCGGCATGACCCAGCTGCTGGCCGCCAAGGCTCTGGACAAGGATTCTCCGGTCAAGGCAATGTTCCCGATGATGCCGGGGAATTCCTTGTACGAGGACCTCATCAGCCACGACGGTTACTACGTTCTTCTGTTCGGCTTGTCCGTCGGCCCGGTACCGCAGGGCTGGTTGCCTTTGGTGATAGATCCGCTACTCGGCCTCCATGACCAGCCGGAGAAGTTGCTCAAAGTGGTATGGGACCATGTGCTCACGCAGCTGGATCCGAACAGTTATCTGCAGATGGCGATCAACCTGATCCTCAACGGCGACAAACGCTACAACGAACAGGCGAACCAGGAACGGGCAATCGATGGCGCCCTGGCGAAGGTCGTGGAGAACGGGATCGCGGTGTACCAGGTCAGCGGCAGCTACGACCTGTTGCAGAACGGGACGCCGCTGAACTACAGCGGGATGCAGAACCTGTTGGCCGGCCGCCCACAGCATGAGGCGATGGCGCCCGGTCAGACGGCCAGCGGAAAATACCAGACTCTGATCGGACCGTGGCCACACCTGGTGCCCGGTTTGGGGTTGGGCGGCGGCCTTCCCGACATCGACCTGCACCAAATCGAGCTCGCCTGGTTCGACCGGTGGCTCAAGGACATCCCCAACGGAATCGACAACACCTCCACTCCGCTGCATGCCATCACCGATGACGGCAAACTGCTGCACAGCGCAACCTATCCGGTCCAAGAGGCGCCGGCGGCCACCTACTACCTCAACTCCCAAGGCCGTCTCAGCACCACCGCGCCGACCGACCCCGACGGCGCCGACCGTCTCCAGTTCCATCCCGCCGAGGCCGCGTTGTGCAGCCGGAGCATGGAACAGGAATTCATCGGGTTCACCGCCATCACAGCCAGGCTGCTCAACCTGCCATCACCCTGCACGACCGGGCCTACCTTCCCTGGTGACCATCCCACATACGAGACCCAGCCGTTCGACAGCGATTCGGTGCTGAGTGGTCCGATCGGCCTGAGCCTGATGGCGACGTCGGACCGCCCCAACGCCGCGTTCAGTGTCGAGGTGACTGACGTGGCACCGGACGGTTCCGTTCAAGCCGTCACCGAAGGTCAGTTGCTGGGTACCCACCGCACCCTCGACGAGGATCGTTGCTGGCGTACCGGAGATGGATCATTGCAAGTGCCCGCACATACCAACACCCGAGAATCCCTACGAGCGGTGCCGATCGGTGTCCCGACCGAATACGACATCAAGGTACGCCCCGCGCAACATATCTTCCCCGCTGGGCACCGGCTGCGCCTGACCATCGGCACCGGGGACTTTCCGATCTATATCCTCCCGCCCGAGGACTACCCAGCCCTGATCGGCAGCACCCAGCAGATCCTGCACAACAGCACCTACAAATCGAAGATCGTCCTTCCGTTGGCCAGCACCACGTCGTTCGCTCGCTAGCTGCCGTCAATAACGGGACCGTAAGAACAATGGTGTAACTCCAAACAAGGAGTAGCAGCTGATGTCTGAAGTGATGGCCTCCCGGGCGCCCCGTATGCCCATGATCTGCTCGGCATGACCTTCCCGATCGGTCGACGGTCACTCGACGGGAAAGTCAGAACAATCAACTCGGGGTAGCACCCATCGGTCGTGGTTGGCATCACACTCCCCCGGCGATACGTAATGGAGTACGCTC
Organism: Nocardia transvalensis; assembly: GCF_015477765.1. Lineage (GTDB taxonomy): Bacteria > Actinomycetota > Actinomycetes > Mycobacteriales > Mycobacteriaceae > Nocardia > Nocardia transvalensis_A. Next base: position 150,809 of record NZ_JADLQQ010000007.1, read on the forward strand.
AAGTTTGAGCGCACTCACTACATCTCGTTGGGTTCTGCCGAGACGGGCTGAATTTGCGCTGCATGTCAATGTTTTCGAGTGAAAGGATCCACTGTGTCTGCTACTGCTACCGTCAGCGGTGTGATCACCCTGGGCGGCGTAACGGTTAACCGACTCGGTTTCGGTGCCCTGCAGATCGTCGGTGCCTACGGCTTCGGTGAGCCACCCAGTCGTGAGGATGCGGTGCGGGTGCTGCGCCGGGCGGTGGAGCTCGGTGTCAACTTCATAGACACCGCCGACTCATATGGCCCGCATATCAGTGAGGAACTGATCAGGACGGCGTTGCATCCTTACAGCGACGGGGTGGTCATCGCGACCAAGGGCGGCCTCATTCGCCCAAGTCGCATGGAAGCGGGGGTAATCGGCCGTCCGGACTACCTCCGCCAACAAGTGGAGCTCAGCCTGCGCAGGTTGAGCTTGGAGCGAATCGAGCTCTACCAGCTGCACCGGATCGACCCGGTAGTGCCACTGGAAGAGTCCCTCGGTGCGCTGGTCGAACTGCAGAACGAAGGAAAGATCGGCGCCATCGGGCTGTCGGAAGTCACTGTGGCGGAAATCGAAAGAGCTCGCCGGGTAGCCGACATCGTCAGCGTGCAGAATCTGTACAACCTCGTCGACCGCCGCCACGAGGCTGTGCTCGACTATTGCGAGCAGCAGGGAATTGCCTTTCTTCCGTGGGCTCCGATAACCACCGGCCAACTGGCGCGTCCCGGTGGCGTCCTCGAGCAGCTGGGGCGATCGATCGACGCGACCCCTGCCCAGCTCGCTCTGTCATGGCTGCTGCACCGCTCGCCGGTGATGCTTCCGATCCCAGGAACCAAATCGATCCGGCATCTGGAGGAAAACGTCGCCGCCGGGGCGATCGAGCTTTCCGCTGAGCAGTACGAACAATTGGACCGTGCCGCCCGAACCTCCGTTGTCCCGGAAACAAGCCAAGCGAACTTCGTCATCAGGTGAGGATTCGGCCGTGCCTCTGATCGATATCACTTATCCCCGAGAAGCGTTGTCGGCGTCGGTATTCGAAACGCTTGCCGATGAACTGCTGACAGTCGCGGTGGAGGCAGAAGGCGCACCCAATACCGTGGACTTTCGCTCCATCAGCGCCGTGTATGCGCACGAGCCCACTGCGGATTCCCTCTACACCACCGGCGTGTTTGCCCGGCGTCCGGTCTTTCGCGTCGATATCACCTGTCACGCTTTTCTTCTCACCACACAACGCGAGAAGGATCTCATCAAGAAGACCACCCGGGCTGTCCTGACCGCAGCCGGCCACGGGGACGAGGCGGCGGACTCGGTGTGGGTGCTGATCCACGATGTGCCTCCACACCATTGGGGTGTGGGCGGGCAAACGGGCACCGACGAAGACATCCGCAGAGTAATCACCGACGCATGGTCAACCACCGGCGACAGCCGTTGAACTGCATCCAGCTCGGATCCGACACGAACAAATTCTCCACTCAACAAGGAGCCGTCATGCCGGTTATCACTGTCGCCTACCCCGAAGGCGCGTTACCTACCCAGAATTTCGAACATCTCGCCGACCGGTTGATCGCGGCCTCGCTGCAAGCGGAAGGAATCCCGAACGTCGGGCCCTTCCGCGACTTCAGCAGCGTCCAAGCGGTCGAAATACCCAGGAACCAGCTCTACACCACAGGCCGATTCACCGATCGGTCAACTTTTCGCGTCGACATCACCGTGCACAACATAATCATCTCTGAGCGCCACCGGCGGGAATTGGTGAAGGACGCCACCGACGCCGTACCCGAGGCTGCGGGCCTGGACGACCATGCCGCCGAAGCGGTTTGGGTGCTGCTGCATTGCGTGCCGGAGGGACACTGGGGCGTATCGGGTCACCCTGTCGAGCATGCTGGGGTGCGCCAGTCCGCGGCTGACCACCTGCGCGGACTCTCGGCCTGACCCGTACCGCAGCTGTCGGCACGCACGTAGGCCCGCGCCCCACCACTAACGGGGGTGCCTAGGGGATGGGTTCGAGGGACCGGTCCCGTGTCGGGTGAACCGGCGATGCAGTGGTGCATTCTCTGTCTGTTCAGCAGGATTGGGCCGGGGTGTGGGCGGCCCGCGCTGTATCCGTCCGTCGTGGGCATCGTTTCTCGGGGCAATTGGTCGTTTCGCGGATTCGAAGGAGCGCGCGCAGTGTTCGATGTTGGCGTTGTTCGAAGGTTGGCTCCCAGTGAAGAGTGGTTCGTCCGTTCGGGTGTCTACGCCGCGGTAGCCGTCACTGTTCGGGGAGATCTGAACCTGCCGGCGCTGACCGCAGCGTTCGAGGTATTGCGACAGACGCACCCCGTGCTTGCCGCCCGGCTGGAGCCGGGCGACGGCGGTCATCTGCTCGTAGAAACCGCTGCCCCCGCGGCTATCAATATATACGACGATAATTCCGGATCATCGTTGTCGGGTGCGTCATTGGACTCGAGTCGATCCTTGTCGCGAGTGCATGTCATGCGTGACGGTCAACGGACCCGCGTGGAACTGCTGGTCCATCACGCGATCGCTGACGCCCGTCACCTGCTGGCGTTGTTGTACCGGTTGTGGTCCACGTATACCGACATCGTGCAGGGGATCGCCTTCGATACGGTGCGGCAGCGATACCCGGAATCCATGGAGAAGCTGCTCGCCGACCGCGACATCTACAGCTACGGCCCCGATCAGGAGCCACCGTCATGGCTGCCTGTCGATGACGTGGCTCCGGGGTACGGCACCCAGCTGGAGACCACGGTGACTCCGACGGTGCGGTGGCGTGCGGACGTGGCGGTCACAGAATCACTGATCGAGTTCGGACATCAACATCACGTGACTGTCAACGGCCTGGTGAGCGCCGCGTTACTGCAGGGGGAGGCCGACGTTCTGGCCGTACCGATTACCGAGATCGCTCTGGGCTACCTGGTAGATCTGCGCGACAGACTGACTCCACCCGTCGAAGCGACGCTGGGCACCGATGTTTTGGGATGGGCGTCGTTTACCTCATCATCGAACCCAGATGCGGGACTGCTTGAACTGGCCCGCGCAATCAGCACCTCGCTGCGAGCCAGCATCGCCGACGGCATGCTCCTACGTGCCGCCATCCAGACCGGTCCCGGGAACATGTCGGATGCCGAGGATGTCCGTATCCCGCCCCGAAACGTGACCGTGACGAACTGGGGCCGTATTCCTCCGTTGCGTCTGCCAGCCAATCTCGAGATCGACGACCTCTATGCCGTCATTTACAACGAGCTGCGATCGCCTGACGCCGCGAAACCACAACCGCCGCTCTACTGGATCACCACCTTCTCCGGACGGCTGAGCGTCCAGCTCACGGTCGCTCACCCCCTCGATGTCGAGTCCGCCCAGAACAGAATCGACATCCTCCGGTCCCGTCTGCTCACAATGGTCGGTGCGCCGAATTGATCCTCCTTGCGCGGAACCTATTACACTCGCACTCCGCCGCGTTGTCGTGCGAAGAGGCTGGCCGCTGCCCGGCGATCGCACTCGTCCAAGGCCGACCTGCTCACGAGCAATGGCACGATGTCGGCTGCGCCGGGATCAGAGGTCAGAACTCGATTCTGTCAGCGGTTCGAGCTGAAGTGTGAATGCCGCCGCTAGATCAGTCTCGGCAGAACTGGATTGCGGACCGCAGCCCGGCGCCGGGGTCAGCATTTGGAGTAACGACAGAAGGAAGGAGGCGTAGAGATTACGGGCCAGGGTGGTGGCATCGACATTTTGAACGATTTCACCTCGGCGCTGCGCCGCCTCTATCAGTTCACGCGTCAACAACTGTGCCCTGTCCCAGATTGCTATCGCCCGCTCACCGTAGGGTGTGGGGCTCGCGTCGAACATCGTGTATTTCACCAGATGACGATAATTATCCAGATCAGCGGCGTATAATCGGAGCAGTTCTCGATAAGCATGCTCCATCTGCTCGAACAGGGTGCCCATGGCGGCGCATTCCTTGAACGCGCGTTCCACGGCGCTTTCGATCATGTCGCCGTAGACCAGGACCAGCAGATCGGCCTTGTCCTGGACATAGTTGAACAAAGTCCCCTCGCCGATATCGGCGACGTCCGCGATTTCCCGAGTTGTCACTGCAGGGAAACCTTTTTCTCGGAAGAGGTGGCGGGCAGCGGCGGTGATGCGCGACAGCTTCTCCTGCTTGTTTCGTTCCCTTCTGCCCGGGGTGGTGACGCCAGCCATCTCGACCTACCTTTTGTAGAGTGTGCTCAAAGGAGAGTGTACTTGATGACTGCGTCGGCGCAGGCAAGAGGTGCGCGAGTCTCGCGGCATGCGCCGCGCGCCGTGGATCCGCCGGGATAAGTTCGGTGCACGCAGGTATGACGCCCATTCGAATGCCCTGTAGATAGACCACCACATTCTCGAACCAAGGAGAGTAAACGGCGGGCATCGGCGACGGCATGCTGAACCAGCGGCGTCACCGACGGCACCGGTTGATATCGGCGACGCGACCTCAGCCTGCGTGCCGTACTGTCCGCGGCCGGGCTTACCGCGGCATGCCGTCTTGCCGACGGCGGCCTGCACTCCATCGGACTCGGCATTGGCCTATCGAGACCAGCACGACGGTGCGCTGTCGGAACCTCGAAGTTGGAAGGTGTAATTCCTGGTCGACGGCTTATTAGAGTCTGTACCGAAGACGTCGAATCGGGCACTCGTCGCCTACAGGACACGATTGGAACTCGCCGAGCTATCCGGCAATTGGCCGTGACAGAACTCATCAGCGACAACCCGAAAGCATTTGCCGTGCAACGAACTTGACCATCGCTACCACTTTCCACCTTTGATGGCCCCACTTTTCGCACGCGCGCTGGCGAGATCTTCAGCACGACGCAACCAGGCGGTCATCGACGGCTGCGGGCAGGACCACCATGCCCGACCGTGTTGACAATCCGGTAATCGAGCGCCGGCGAATGCGGGGGCATGTCTGGGCTCCGGGGCAACCACGGTAAGCGCCACAATCACCAACGCGACGTTCCTGTCGTGAACTGAGCCAGGCCAACCACATAGGCCGAAAGATCAGGCCCGCATGCGTGCCCCGCTCGGAACTTCGAGCGAAGGGCGACCGGCGACTTCCATCGGCGAACCGTCCTCGCTGCCAGGCCGTCGCCCGGGCAGACCCTCCCACGTAGATCTCGCCGAGGGCGCCCAACGGCCACGGGGCGCATGCACGAACCCAGGACGGGGACTTCGACGCCCCCGATCGACGTGCCGATAGCAGCAGGAACGGGAAGTCTCGCGGATCCGACCGGAGACAGATCGCGGTGCTTGCCGGGAAGCGGGAATACAGCGACATTGACCGCGACCGGATACGCTCGACGAGATCACGCTCGATCTCGAACCTGTGCCGTTCGACTCGAATCCCGCTGCGTCGGCTCAGACTCGAATCCTGACTTCTGATCTGGCCTGGGCGAGAGCCGTGGCGCGACGAGGTGGGCACGTCGCAACCGCTTCTGATTTTCTGTCACGCTGGTGCCCGCTGGCTGCAGCCGGCAGGCCGCTGGGTGTGTTGAACGCAGAATCGGTGGCAATGAGATGTTCAAGGATTCGCTCCGCTATGGCCGGAAGGTCACCGCATGGCCCGCGTCACGCAAGTCATCGAGGGTGATGAGCGGCGAGTCGGGTGACCGAACGCAGTTCGGAGCCGATCGAGTCGACCAATTGCTCGGCTCGGGATCTCGATATCACGGTGGGGGAGAGCTCGACGCCGAGACGATCGCGGAAAGTGGTGATGGTGTAGATGTGACCGGCTCCGATCGGGTATTCGGTTGGAGGTAGCGTCACCGCATCGGCGCCGCTGAGGACCATGGCGGTGCGGAAATCGTGCAGTGCCAGCCCGTTTGGTGCCCTCAGCTCGGGTATCTTTCCCCAGTTGGTGGAGAAGACAGTGTCGGGGCCCAACGGGAAGGGGTTACGTCCGTCGGCGGACAGACCCAGCGAGCGGGTTTGGACGATGTCCTCGGCAAGGTCGTGGTCTAGGTGGGCGGTGAGGTCGCGGGCGAGCTCGATGGCGGTCGTGCCGGGTTGTACTACGGCGCGATAGATTGCAGATCCCAACACGTTGGTTCCGCCCGTGGGCGCCACCGGTGGTGCGATGCGTGATCGGATGTCCACGGCGTACCGATAGGGAATCGGGCGCGAGGAGCTCCCCTGGTGTTGGGCTTCGGCCAGCAGTATCGCCGCGGACACCAGAGCATTGAGCCGCAGATCTCGGGTTCGTCCCACAGTGACCAACTCTGCGGTTTCTCGCGCTGTCAGCCTGATTCTGGCGCCGGGCGGCATGATCGCCGCCCCCTTGTCGGTGATGGTCGCCGCATGCAGCGGGTGAAGGCTGCCGTCGACGGGTGCGTCCGTGCCGGCGGTCGCAGACGTGCCGGGCGCATCTTGGGAGGGTTTGCGGTATCCGCGTGACAGCAGAATGTGCTCGACGGATTCCGGAACCTTGCGTCGCACCGCTGCGACAGTAGCGCTTCCTGACGCTCCCCTCTCCACGATGTCGGTGTAGGCGGACCAAAAATGATCAAGCGCGGTGAGTATGTAACGGGCGTCGGCCACGCTGTGGTGGAGCAGAATCGTCACGCTGGCGTTGTCACCGCGGTGAACGATGTGTAACCCGCTGAGGATCTGGTGCTGATCCATCTCGGCACCCAGCAGAGGGGTGTCCGGATCGCCATAACGCCAGGTCGGTGCTGGCCATGATGTTGTGGATTCGACGAACCAGTAGTTGCCGAGATCGTCTCGTTCGAGGCGAGCCCCGAGGAGTGGGTGCGCCTGCCGTATGCCTGTCAGGGCGCCCGCCAGAGCGGCGCTGTCGAGTTTGCCGGTCACCGACACCGAACCTCCGACATATAGACCAGATGCGACGAACGCTCGCTCGCTGGGGTCCAGGATTCGAATGGGCGCGGATGGCACGGTTCCCTCCTCGTGGTCGACGTCGATGTGCTCTTCCCATCATCTCAAAATATGACCATACTCTATTATGAGTGTGCTCACCTAAGTTGGAAGGATATCTTGCGCCACCATGGAGGGTGACTTGCGACTCCTGGACTCGAGGAATGCGCGAGGGTGAAGTAGTGAGGAGGCTCGGATGATGCGCCGTTGCCGTCTGCGCTGGTTCAGGTGATTGCCTTCGCGCTTGCTGCGGTGGTCGCGGCTCCTAGGCTCGTGCTACAGGCATCGCGCCAATGACTCACGCGTCCAGCCGGTTTCAGGTGTGGCGAATGTTCTGAAACCGCGCGGTCCGTCACCTGTTGGCGGACGGAAGTTGTTGTCCTATCAAGCGGCTGAGGACAGTCTGGCCACCATTGTGCCGTCGTATGCATGGCAGGCTGGGTCGTTACGCCGAACCTCACGTTGGTGGCTTAGGTGGAACGCTGCAGGTGATGATCGATAAGCAAGCCAGCGGGAGCTTCCGGCGAGGACGGCCCGTGGCGCTGTGGGGGTACTCCGGTGGCGTGATCGCCACCTCGTGGGCGGCAGAACTCCAGCCCTGTCATGCGCCCGAACTCAATGCGAAAGGTCTTGCCTCCAGGGGCATTTCGGCGGCCACCGGGTGTTTGTCATGGCCAATAATCGAGGACCTGTTCGCAGGGTTGATCTTTGCCGCCATCTTCGGGACGGTCGTGAGTTATCTGAACAGGCACAGACTGGAGCAGAACATCAATCCTGTCGGGGCGGGTTCTGATTGCGGTCAAGAAGCCGCTGCGCACGAACTGGACCTCGGCGATCCTCCCTGGCATGGATTATCTCAGGGCGTTCGACCACGATCCGCTGCATGATTTCGTTGCGGCGCAATGAGTTTGGCGCGCCTAGTGCGCCGAGCAGCCTTGGGCCCGTGACCGGTTGCGCAACCGTCGTCCGCAACCCTTGATCGAGCTGCGTTTTCGGGTCGTTGCCCCTGGAGAGCCTTGCCCGCCACGGGCCCCGATATGTGACCGATCACACAGTGACGTGGAACACTAGTGCGCTATACGGTAATTTCGATTACCGGATAGTGCGGGAGAGGAGGCCCGCGATGCGTCATTGTGTTCTGCGCCGGTTCGAACCGGCTGCCGTGGCGCTCGGCTTCGGGATGGCAGTACCCCTACTCGTCACTGCTGCGGCCGATCCGCAGAGCTGGCCCAACCCCCAAATTATCGGTAGCCCAACACAATAAGGCCCGGAAGGTTGGTCGTTCCAGGTGGAACGTCGCCCGGCGGCCGGGCCGGCGATCCCTTCGTAATCGCGGGGGCCAGTCCGGTTCATGCCTGGCGTAAGCCGCCAATGACGGGCCAGGCACGAACGCTACGACCGATTCCTCGAATACCTGACGATACGGAGGACACCATGGTCCGTCGATGGCGCCGGAGCTGGACCGGTTCGCTGACCACAGTTCTGGCGACGGCGGTCGCTGCGATCGTGGTGACGGGACTACTCGCGCCCGTGGCACCCGCCAACGGTCCGGATGGCTTTCCCGCCGGGCCCGCGTGGACGGCCGCTCAGGACGCGCCGCCGCAGTATCCCGGGGTGCACATCGACTGGGATGTGCCGATCCGGATGAGCGACGGGACAATTCTGAAATCCAATGTGTACCGGCCCATGGACGCCTCCGGACGCATCGTCGACACTCCGCTGCCCACGATCGTCAACCTCACCCCCTATACGAAACTGGCGTCGATGGTGCTGGATTCGGCGCTATCCGTGCCGATTCTGACCGACGTGTTCGAGGCCATGGTCAACCGGTTCGACCTTTTCGATCTGCAGGGCACGCCCGCCTCCGGCATCGGCGACATCATCAGGACGGCCTCGGGTGGGTTCTTCCGATCGTTCACCGCGGACCGCCGCCTGATCCGAAGTGGCTACACGATGGTCATGGTCGACGTGCGCGGCACCGGTTTCTCCGAAGGCGTCTGGGAAGCTTTCGGCCACCGCGAACAACAAGACACCCTCGAAGTTATCGACTGGGCCTCTCACCAGCCCTGGTCCGACGGCAAGATCGGCATGGCCGGGGTCTCCTATTCTGGGATCAATCAGATCATGGCCGCCCAAGCCAATCCCCCTGCGCTGCGAGCGATCTTCCCCGTCATACCCTCCAGCGACCTGATCCGCGACACTGTCGCCCCGGGAGGCGGTGTCGGTGTCGGCTTCATACCGTTGTGGCTCGCCCTGGTCAATGGCCTCAAACTCGTCCCCGACGCCGCCTCGATCCTGACCGGCCAATTCGATTGGAAGTGGCTACTCGACCGAGTTCAAAGCCCCATCACGTTCATCGACCTGTTGGTCCAGGCTCTGTTCGTGACCTCAGTGGACTCGATCCCCGAGCATTTGAAGAAATACCTCGACCCGCAAGGCTACTTCCGCACCTCCCTCCTCGGACACCCCGAAAACATCACCATCCCCACTTTCGTCGTCGGTGGCTGGCACGACCTGTTCGCTGATTCTCAAACCCGCATCTACAACGCCATCCCGCTCCCGCCCGGCCACAAACAACTGCTGATGGGTGACTGGTATCACCTGATCATCGGGTCCGGACTCGGAACCCCCGGCGCACCACCCCGGTTGGACGCCCTCCAGCGCGCCTGGTTCGACAAGTGGCTCAAAGGAATAGATAACGGCATCGACTCCTATGGACCCGTCACCTTGTGGCAGCAGGGCGGCCAGTGGACGACCACCGACCAATTCCCGCGAGCAGGAATGGAATACCGCCGTCACTACCTATCCGCCGACCACAGCGGAACAACCACCGGCATCGTCGCCCACGACGGCACTCTCACCGATACGCCACCTGCAGCACCGGCCACCCTCACTGTCGCGCCCGGCCTGGCCACGATGTGCTCCCGTGACACGGCTCAGATCACCATCGCAATCACCTCGCCGCTGGACGCCTGCGCCAAGGACTCGCGTATTGCCGAGGTCGCGGCGTTGACCTTCACCGGCCCGGTCGTCGACCGTCCGACCCTCATCTCCGGACCGGTGAACATTCATCTGAACACCGTTCTGGACGCCACCGACGGATACTGGAACGCTACGCTCAACGACGTCGCGCCCGACGGCACCTCCACCGTCCTCACCACCGGCCAACTCACCGCCTCGCTGCGCGCCATCGACGACGCCACCAGTGGAAAATCCCCCAACGGCGACTACACCGATCCCCACTACCCTCTCACCCTGCCCACCCGCCAACCCGTTGTCCCGGGACAGCCCACCGTCCTCGACCTCGGGCTCACCGCCACCGACGCCGTCCTGCAGCCCGGTCACCGGCTGCGCGTGGACATCTACGCCAACAACTTCCCCAAGGGCATGCTCGCCCCCACCTTGATGTGGGAAAGCCAATTCAAACCGCAACACCTGCTACTCGATCCCCAGGCACCCAGCTGGATCAACCTGCCCTCCCGATAATTGCTCGCAATGCCGCCGCCCCGAGGTAGCACTAGCATTGTTCGGCAACCGCCGTTACGTGGCGGCATTGATTGAGCAATTGTCTTCTACCGCAAATGCTTCCATTCGCAGGCTCGATGCACTCTCCTCGCGGGGCTCGGCTTGGTCGGCGCGGTCGACTCGCTGGCGCAGGAATTCGCTCACCGGTCAGCGCAGCTCCCGGATCGCCCTGTACTCGCGGTGTCAGCGGGTGGTCGTCGGAGCCGGCGGTGCGGACGTGGGTGTTTTGGCGTACGGGGCCAGGAGAGATGTCCAGGCGTGCAGGATCGTTTCGTATTCCTTGCCGCAGCGGCGGGCGCGGTCTTCGGGGAGGTAGCCCCGTGTGGCGAGGGTGATGAATTTGGTCGGGTCGGAACCGAACACCCAGCACACGATGTTGATCTCTCGCTGGGCGCTCAGGGAGTGTTCGTCGGCGAAGGCTTCTCTGGTGAACTCCGTCTGTTTCTGCGCCAGCAGACCCCAGAAGTCGGCGAAGCTCAACGCCATGAGCTGCTGTCCGGTGTCGCCGGCGACGAGGGCGACGGTAGCCAGCTGATCGGCGGCGTCCTCCTCTTTCCCGGTCACGGGCAGGTGCAACAGCGAGATGAGGGCGTGGCCGAGTTCGTGATAGAAGATCGCGGTCAATCCGCCCAGCACGCGCTGGTCGATCGGCATGTCCGGGTCGGGGCTGTCGGCGAATACTCCTCGGACAAGGTCGGTCAGCTCGTAACAGACCACGATCTGCTTGTCTTCGGGGTCCCAGTGCGCATTTGCCGTACCGCACGATGTGGCGATTACGGGCACGTCGTCGGGCACTTTCAGGGAGTCGTTGACATCCTGGGCCATCAGCTCCAGGAACTTGTTGTCCTGCAGGAACTGTTGGGTCTGTTCCATGCCGGGTCCGGCGGTCTCGTACCGGGGAAGGAAGCGGCCTTCGTGGGAGGTTGTCGTCGTCGATGACGAATCGCTGTCACAGGCCGTGAGTACGGTTGTGGCAACGATGGCAGCAACGGTAGCCACCGCGGCCGAAATGCGGTACTTCATAACGCTCCTCGGTGTTCTCGTCGGCCGGAACGACGCGCTAGCTATCTTCCAGCAATCAACTTGGCCAGGGGGACGGTACACGTGCCACGGGCAATTGAAAAGATTTCTGACCAGATTTAGCCCGAGCCGCATAGTGGTCTATGTCACATTCCGTTCGGTGCTGTGGCAGAAGTATGGTCAGATAAATTACCAGATTCGTAACCCGAGGAGGGTGCGATGCGCAGACAACGGTGTATGTGGGTCTCGATGGTGGCGACGGTGGCCGTTGTGGGCGCGCCTTTCTCGAGCGCCGCGCCCGTGCAGGCGGCACCGCAGCCGCCGGTGGAGCCGCCTGTTTTCTGGCCGATACCGCCGGAGTTCGACGATTTCTACAACCCGTCACCCGAACTGGTGGCGCAGGCGGAGCCGGGCCAGATCGTGCGCGCCCGGCAGGTGAACCTGGCCAATTTCAGCGTGCTGCCGACCAATGTGGACGCGTGGCAGCTGCTCTATCGCACCAACGATTCGCACGGCAGGGCGATCTCGGGTGTCACCACGGTATTGAAGCCGCGCGGGCCGGCACCGGCAGGTGGACGCAAGCTCCTGTCCTATCAGGCGGCCGAAGACAGTTTGGCGCACTATTGCGCGCCGTCCTACGCGTGGCAGGCAGGCTCGCTGCCGCCGAATCTAACCCTGGTCACCCAGCTCGAGCAGTTGATGGCGATGATCGGAGTCGGTCAGGGCTGGACCGTATCCGTTCCCGATCACGAGGGTCCCAATTCCGCCTACGCTGCCGGTCGGCTCGCCGGACAGACAACGTTGGACGGCATTCGCGCGGTGGAAAGTTTCGAGCCTGCCCAGGTGTCCGGTACGGATACACCCGTGGCGCTCTGGGGCTATTCGGGCGGTGCCATCGCCACCTCCTGGGCGGCGGAACTGCACGAAAGCTACGCCCCTGAACTGCAGATCAAGGGTGTCGCCTCCGGGGGTATCCCCAGCGACACCCGCGAACTGGTGAAGGTGAACAATAAGGGCCTGTTCGCCGGTCTGATCTACGCGGCCATCATCGGCGTCAGCCGCGAATACCCCGAGCTTGCCGCCGCACTGAACCGGGACCTCGACCCCGTCGGCCAGGCCACGATGGCCCTCAAGAAGCCGCTGTGCACGAACTGGACATCGGCCGTGCTGCCTTTCATGGACTACCTCGGAACATTCAAACAGGATCCCTTCCTCGACCCTGTCCTGAACCAAGTATTCGAAGACACGAGCCTGGGCAAGGCGGTGCCCAAGATGCCGCAGTTCCTGTACGAATCGGTCAACGACGAGGCCACCGCACCGTGGAAGGTGGACAGCCTCGTCGCCGGCTACTGCCGCGATCCGCAGGCGTCGGTGCACTACGAACGCGACATAGCCAGCGAGCACGTCACTCTCACCGCCACGGGAGCCGCGAGTGCGCTGATCTGGCTGCGCGATCGACTCGATGGCGTACCCGCCCAATCCGGCTGCACTACCGACACCAAGACCACGATGCTGCAGGATCCCGGCGCGATGGACACACTTCGCGATTCTCTCGGAGCTGTGCTGGCGGGATTGCTCGGGCAAGCGATCGGGAGTCAGGTTCGATAACTTTCAGCGGCTTCTGCCGTCGAGCTGCGCTGGAATTCGTCGACGGTCCGATCTCCGCGTGGCTTGCTCGCGGCGTTGTTGCTGTCCATCCCACACGTGTGAGTTGGCCAAGTTGGAGGTTGCCCGCGGCGAGCCGGTGGAATTCGTTCGAAGTTTCATCACTAACACGGGCATTGTTCCGGCACTGGATATCCCGAGCGGAGTCGACTTCGTAGATTTCCGCGCGTTCACCACCGACCAGGACAATCCGGCACTAGCCGTGGACTTCTTCGTATACACCTTTCAGGGTCGGCTGAACATCGAGGTGGAGATTGCCGCCCGATACAACCAGCCGACTCAGATCAGCGAAATCTGCAGGATCGTCAGGAGGAATCTCGACGTGCTGATCGCCGACCTACCAGTCACAACCGAGCGGCGGCCGATTGATTACTCGATTCCGGCAGCAGTCCGCAGTCGGTTGATGTAATCGGCTTCTACCAGGTGGCCGAGCATATTGGGTAGGAGCGGATACCACGACTGGCCCGGATCGAGCACGCCGGTCCAGTAGGTCACCGGGGCGCAGACGTCGTGCCCTTCACCGAGCTCGGCCAGCGACCAGAAAGCGATATGCAATCGGTCGGCCGCACCCCGGTAGGCTCGCTCCAACGCGGCTTGCAATTGCTGTGCGTAAGCGAAATCGCTTTGTGGCCAGTGGAACCGGACGCCGAGGAAACTGGTGCACACATGGTTCGCCGTGGGCGGCGGCAGCGGGTTCATAGAGCCGACGAGGGCGATTGTGGCGTTCGGCGCCGCCGCCCGTAGTCGCCGCAGAACGTCCCCGTTCGGGCCATTGGTCAGCTTGGCCACCAGATTTCCGGCGCTGACCTGGGTGACATCGACATAGTTCGGGTCGACCCGGCTGTCGCAGCCACGAACGATATCGGCCAGACAGATCGGAATAGTGTCCAAATAATTGATGCCCGGGCCCCAGTGGTCGTTCGCACCGGCCTGGATGGTGACCAGCGTGGTGGCAGATCCCAACGCCCCGTCGGCGATGGCCTGGTCGACTTGAGTGCCGATATTGTTCGGGGTGGGATCGGCCATATCCGCTGCTGAGCAGGCGTAGTAGGCCCAATCCCCGGGAACGTAGGTTGACTGACCGCCGCTCTCCGGCGGGATATTCAGGTACGGTGCGTTCCGCGGATCCCCCAGCTCCCACGCATCGGCCAACCGCTGCGGCCACCCGAACGGGGTGCGGCCGCACATGTCGGTGTCGTTCACATCGGTTATCGCTCTGAGCTGCGGGTCGGTCGGCGGGAATCCGTGTAGCATCACCGCCATCGCGGTACTGTCTCCGAATGCGACATAGCGGACGCCCCCATCGGTCGTTACGGCATGGACCACCGAGGTAGGGGAGCCCGCAGCCAGTACCACCGCAGCCACCCAAGCGAGCAGGCGCAATATGCGGGTCGGCTTCATGATTGCCCACCGTCGTCGAGGAGCGCCGGTGTCGAATCTTCACGGCGTACCCGTGATCGCCGGGATGCTGCGCGCTCCCGTCCGAACCAACCGGTCAGTGCCCGGCGGAGACCATGCCTGTCGGATCCGGCTGCGGCCCAGGCGACATAACCGTCGGGGCGGATCAGCAGGGTATCCGCCGGAGCATCGGTGGCGGTGGCGATGACGGTGTCGAGGCGGTCGGACCATTCGAGGGCGGCATCGCCCACCGAGCCGGTGAGGTCCAGCAGTAGCGGACGGGCCGAACGGAGGAGCTCGGCGATCCGTGCGGTGCCACCGCCGGTTTCGACCGTGAAGTCCGGGACGAACCGACCGGCGAGTGGGTGATCAGAGCAGGTGTCGTACCGGACATCCGCACCGGCCAGCAGGTGTGCGAGGTGGTCGGCGGCGGCGGGAATCCGGAGCAACTCGCCGAAAAGCTGCCGGAGCGCGGTCACCTCCGGACCGGGGGCCAGCAATCCGCTCTGGGCCAGTGTGTGCATCATGACCCGCTCAGCGACCGGACGCCGCTCGCTGTCATAGGTGTCGAGCAGGTCGTGTGGCGCCCACCCCTGCACATGGGCGGCCAGCTTCCAGCCCAGATTCGCGGCGTCCTGCAGGCCGAGATTCAGCCCTGGGCCCGCCATCGATGAATGCACGTGCGCGGCATCGCCGACCAGCAGGACGCCGCCGGTGCGGTAGCACTCGGCGATTCGGGTACTCTGGCCGATGATGCGCCGCATCCCGTGCGGGCCGGGCCCGGTCGGCGGCCGCACCGGCAACTCGGCACCCACTACCCGGCTGATGCTATCCCGCAACTCGTCGAACGCCATCGGTGCATCCTCTGCGACCGGGTCGGCGCCGTATTCGATGGTGGCGACCCGGGTTCGGCCCGGCTGCAACTCGGCGACCATGATCGTGCCGCTCTCGAGGCGGTTCCACTCGACCTCGACCGGGTCGAAGCCGGGCGGCTGCAGTCGACCGTCGGGGGTCCGCAGGTTATCGGGAATGACGACGGAGCCCATGCGGATGATGGGCTCAGCGCTCGTGACACCCGGAAAGGCGATGCCGGATCGTTTGCGTACCAGGCTCTTTCCACCGTCGGCGCCGACGAGGAACCGGCTGTTGAGCCGGTACAGCCCCGTGGGCGCCGTCACGGTGGCGGCGACGCCATCGTCGTCCTGTGTGAAATCGGTCAGGGCATGGCTCCAGCGAATCTCGACACCGAGCTCGCGGGCCCGCTCGGCCAGCAGGCAGGTGAGGTCGTGCTGTGGAATTGGCCAGGCGTACATCGGGTTTTCCGGCACGGTGGAGAATTCGACGAACATCCCGCTGAACACCCAGAACGGGATAGGCTGCGGCTGCTCGCCCGGGTAAAGCGAGCGCATATCCATCAGCCGAACAACCTGACCGCCGAGGCCGTTGGCCTTCGGCTCGGCGCTCGGTTCGGACAACGCCTCGAGGACGATCGGTGCGACCCCGCCGAGTGCGAGCTCACAAGCGAGCATGAGCCCGGTCGGACCAGCGCCGGAAATGACGACATCGGTGCGAGTTTCGACCATTGTGAACACATCTCCGTCCGGTTTTCCGGGGTCAGCCAACCATTTCGCGCACGTGTCGCGGGTTCGGCGCCGTTTCGACGGTTTCGGCCAGGACGCGAATCGTGTTGTCGGCCAGGAATTCTGCCCGGCGCATCGGGATCATCTCCGGCACATACGAGAGGTTGAGTGACAACTCGTCGGCGTCAACCGTCGTGGTGACCATGACCAGCCCACTCACCGAGATTCCCGAGACGACCTGCACATCACCGAGTCGCCATTCGCCCAGCTGCCGGGGAAACGACGTATCAACGATGGGCATCAGGCATAGCTGGCCGGATCCGTTGTTCTGCATGGCCCGCACCGCTGCCGTGCTGGTGGCGACCGAGGTCGGCGCCAGCACGGACATAATGTTCACTGTCGCCAGATGGTCGCCGCGCGCGATCCGACGAGCCAGATCGCGATCTATCTCGCCGGCCAATTCCCAGCGAGAGCCCGTGCGGGAGTAGGTTCCCACGGTCTCGGTCATCGCCTGAAAGGCGCCGAGGTCCCAGGTCGACGGCGTGCCGTCGAGCAGGTCACGGTAGTCGACGCCGAGCCCGATGGCGTGCGCGGTGCCGTCGGCGATTTCGGCTTCGCGGCCTGCCGCGGTGAGCAGCGCCGCAGCCAGGACCGCGCGGAGGCTCAGACCACGTCGCCGAGATTCCATGGTCAACGCGCGAGTGTGGGCTCGGCTCAACGTCCGATGGATCACCTGGGTTGTTCGCTGACGGGGCTCGACAGCTGTAGTCGCCGTCACC
The DNA here is from genome assembly GCF_015477765.1 of Nocardia transvalensis. Classification (GTDB taxonomy): domain Bacteria; phylum Actinomycetota; class Actinomycetes; order Mycobacteriales; family Mycobacteriaceae; genus Nocardia; species Nocardia transvalensis_A. The sequence goes on from NZ_JADLQQ010000007.1 coordinate 167,709, forward strand.
CGGGCCGGGCGGCGCAGCAATCCGTTGCGCTGGTCTCGCAGGATCGAGGCCGCGCCGTGTCCCAGACCGCGAAGGCCTCGATGCGAACGCGGAAGCAGGTCCTCAGGTCCCGCGATCGCCGGATGTCCCATGGTCGGTCCGTCCTCGATGGATCCGCTGCGGCGATGACGGTCGGCCAAAGCGACGGTCTGCTGCAGCAGCGACAGCATCGCCGGGGGGTCTGCTATGGCGTACGTGGACGTCATGATCAAGTTGTGCCGTTGCGGACCGGCGGTGATCAGCACGGCTCGAACCATCGGACCGCGGGGATCGAGAGGCTCGATCAGCTCGCGGGAATTGATCTCCGACAACCAGGCGTCGGGGTCGTCGGAGCTGACCCGTCGCAGCGCGATCGGCCGGTCGGCGACCGGAACCCAGCGAGGATCACGCCCGGCATCGTCGGCTTCGACGGCTGCGCACAACAGCGGGTGACGTCGCTGCAGTGCGGACAGCGCGGCAGCGACGTCGCCTTCGGACAGCGGGCCGTCGATGCGGACCCGGGACACGATGTTCAACGGCGACAGTTGATCGGCTATCCAATGCCAGCGTTCGGTATTGGTCAACGGTCGAGGAAGATGGGTGGAGCGGGTGGACACGCCGGGGAAGGTCATCGGCTTCGCGAGCGTCCGGATGAGTGTCGAGTGCGGTGCGACGCGAATGTAGTTATCGCGCCCGGCGATCAGCAACCGGTTCGTCGTCTGTTCGACGGTTCCGAGCATTCGAGAGTCCTCGACCATCGATTTGGTGCGGGCGAATCGACGTTTTTCGTAGGTTCGCAGGGCCGCGGCGGCGTCGGGCACGGTGGCAAGCGCATGAGCGAGCAGCACGGCGTCTTCGATCGCGGAATTTGCTCCCTGGCCCAAGGCGGTCAGCATCGGATGTGCCGCGTCGCCGAGCAGGGTCACTCGTCCCGTTCCCCATGAGGCAAGCGGTACACGATCCTGAGCGGGGACGGTGACGATGTCCGACAGGACGGTCGAGGCGATCAGTTCATGGGTCTCGGGAGCCCAATCTCGGAAGATCTCGATGAGATCGTCGGTGGTGCCCCGCCAGCTGGCGGCTTCCGCGGCCGGGACGGTCCGCGTGCCCCACCAGTACACTCGGTCATGCCCGATGTCGTGGATCCCGAACCGCATTCCCCTGCCCCAATACAAGTGGCCGTAACCGTCGTGGGGTACATGGGTGTGGGTGGAGGGATCGTAGGGAACGCACGCGAGCCAGCAGACGTATCCCCCGGGTCGCGGCGGGCTCGGCGGATGCAGATGGGCCCGCACGGCCGAATTGATGCCGTCGGCGCCGATGAGGACGTCTCCGCGCGCCTCAGAACCGTCATCGAAGCTCACCGTGACTCCGGTGCCGTCGTCGACGAATCCGACTGCGGTGGCTCCGAAGCGGATCGGGATGTTACCGGTGCCGGTGTGCAGTGCCTGCATGAGATCACCGCGATGGGTGAAGAAGCTATTCGCACCGAGGCGTTGATGCAGATCTGCCATAGGAAGCCGTCGCATCACGCGGCCATCCGGCTGCCGGTACACGAACCCGTGAAAGCGGCCTGCTCGGCGTTCGATGTCCTCGTCGATACCTAATCCGAGGGTCCGCAACGCGGTCATCCCGTTGCTGTAGATGGCCAATCCAGCGCCGTCGGAGCGCAACTCCGTACCGTGCTCGTAGACTTCGACCTCTGCTCCCGCCGCCCGTAGGGCCGCGGCTGTGGCGAGTCCGCCGATTCCGGCGCCGACGACGACAGCTTTGAGTGGCCTCATCGCAGGATCCTTTCCTCGCAGTTGTTGTGATGGATCACCTTCGCCAACGTTTCGGCGAGGATTGCGACGAACGGCTCGTCCATCATCGTCAAGTGATTGCCGGGCACATCGATCACGGCGACCTTGCCGGTCGTCATCGTGTCCCAGCCGTTGGTGGCATTGCGATACAGGCTGCCGACCGCCTCGTGCGCCGGTTTCAAGATCTCGGGCAGCGGTTCGCCGGCGTGGAAGAGCGTCAGATCGTGGTCGGTGGGCTGCGGCCGATAGTGGACCGCGGCCTTCCAGGTGGTCGCGAAGACGGCGAACAACCTCCGGATCAACCGACGTGAGGAACCCTCGGGGACAACACCTTCGGCGACCGCCCGGTCCAGTATGAATTCCAGCTTGTCGTCCTCGGTGCGCAGTTCGACGGGGATCTCGGGTACCGGTGCCTGCGATGCTCGGTCTCCTCGCAACAACTCCCACATGAACAGCTGATGGGTCGCCATCGCCATCGCGTCGGCGGGAACGTTCGCGCGCCCCATCATCGAGTCGAGTAGGGCGAAGGTGGCAACCTCGTGACCCGCCGCCTCGAGCTGGTGCAGCATTTCGAAGGCGATGAGTCCTCCCAGTGACCACCCACCGATGTGGTAGGGGCCTTCTGGTTGCACCCGCCGGATGGCGCGCACGTAGGCGGCGGCCATGTCTGGAATCGTCTCCAGCGGGGTCGTCCCCGCATCGATTCCCAACGCCTGCAGAGCGTATAGCGGTTGATCCGCCGGAAGGTGCCGGGCCAGCGCGGTATAGCTGGAAACCGTTCCGCCGACGGGATGGACGAGGAACAGCGGGGGGTTGTCGCCGGAGGGTTTGATGGCCACCAGCGGGTCCGGCGCCGGCGCCGCCGATCGCCCTCGCACCAGCTCTGCCAGGGCGGCGACGGTCGGTGCCGCTACGAACGACGACATCGGAACCTCGATGCCATACCGACGTTCCAGAGCCAGAATCAGCCGGGTCGCGGTGATCGACGTTCCTCCGATGTCGAAGAACCCGTCGTCGATGCCGACGGTATCGGTGGCGGTGACATCGGCGACCAGATCGACGAGTTCGCGTTCGAGCCCGTCGCGTGGCCCGGCCGTGGTGCGGGGCGGCGTGGAGGGGGTCAGCGGCAGTCGGCGCAGCATGGCATCGGCTCGTTTGCCCGAGGGCGTACGCGCGATGGCATCCACCCACTCGAAATGGGCGGGAACCTCGTAGCTGGGCAGTGCCGCGGCAACTCGTCGGCGGATGTCGTCGATATCGGCCGTGGTACGGTCACCGACGAGATAGGCGGCGAGGATGGTGTCCGCGCTGGATTCGGATGGAGCGCCGTCGAGGGTACGGGCGACGACGGCGACTTCCCGCACCGCTGGGGCGGCTGCCATGATCGCGACCTCCACCTCGGCGGTATCGACACGGAACCCGCGAATCTTGACCTGAGTGTCGAGCCTGCCTTCGTATGTGATGTATCCGCCGGGATGGCGACGGCCCAGATCCCCGGTGCGGTAGAGCCGGGCGGCGGGCTCGCCGCCCGGATGCGCGACGTAGCGTTGCGCGGTTAGATCCGGGCGGCGTTCGTATCCGTCGGCCAGAACTGCTCCGCCGAGGTAGATCTCGCCGAGCGCGCCGACCGGAACCGGGCGCAGGTGCGGGTCCAGTATGTGGATTTCGGCTCCCGCGATCGGTGCGCCGATCGGTGGGAGGAGTGGGAAATCTCGGGGATCGCCGGTGAGGGTGTGCGCGGCTGCCACGTGCGTTTCCGTAGGCCCGTACTGGTTCTCCACCACCGGCCGACCGGGAAGCGCGGCGAGAAATGCCTTGATCTGTGGGGTGATCCGTAGCTGTTCGCCCGAGGAAACCACCCGGGACAGGTGATTCGGATAATTGTTCGTCGCGGTCGCGACCTGCGCCAGTTGTTGTAATGCGACGTAGGGCAGGAACACCCGCTCGATCGACGCGAAGTCGAGAATCCGCACGAGCGCCTTGGCGTCGGTTCGCAGTTCCTCATCGGCCAGGTGCAGGGTACCGCCGCCGCACAGGGTCGAGAAAATCTCTTGGAACGCCACATCGAACGTCAACGGCGCCAGTTGCAGGGTGTGTGGTGCGCGATCTCCGATGCGTCCGGAGTGCACCGACAACTGCCAGGCAACGAGATTGGCCAGCGCGCGATGGGGCATCGTGACCGCTTTCGGTCGACCGGTCGAGCCGGAGGTGAACAACACGTATGCGGTCTGCTCGAGGTGATGCGGTAACACTGGTGCCGGAAGCGAGGTCGGTGCGTCGAGCAGGTCGGCGACATCGACGGCGAGCGAACTCGCGATTCCGTCGACGATATCCCCATCGATCAACACCAATCGCGGTGCGGCATCGGAGATCATGCCGCGCAATCGTGCGGCCGGTTGCCCCGTATCGAGCGGGACAACCGCCGCGCCGATGGCCGCGACACCGACGACCGCGGCAATGCGTCCCGGCCCCTGAGCCAACGCCACGCCGACTCGACCACCGGGACGGACGCCACGGCCCCACAGGGCGCCGGCGATCCGCTGAGCCTGTTGCCACAGCTCCCGATAGGTGAGCGTCCGCTCGTCGTGGACGACGGCCACTGCGTCGGGAACGCGATCGACGTGAGTGGCGATGGCGTCGAGCACGTGCGGAGTCGACAATTCCTGTGGGCGAGTGAGCGGTTCGGCAGGGGCCGAGGCGGTGAAGTCGACGGCCCGGTCCGGGTTGGTAGTGAGAGTGCCGAGAATGGCGAGGTAGGCGTCGCCGAACGCCTGGGCGAGTGCGTCGTCGACGTGGACTCCGTCGGCGTCGATCCGTACATCCAGCGAGTTGTCCAGGGGATTGTCGATCGCGTTGAGCAACAGGGCGAAGTTGGTCTGCTCCTCGACTTCAAAAGCAAGGACCTCGACGTGGGGGTTGGCCGACAATGATGCCGTGATATGGAAGTTCGCGTAGTTGAACGCGGTCACGATGACATCGGCGCCGCCCTGATCGTGTTGGATGGCGCTCAGCGGATACGCGCGGTAGGGGTCGAGTTCGAGTTCAGTCGCGCGGACCGCGTCGATGACCTCGCGCCAGGTCCGGCCCGGGACGGACAGGTCGACGGGGACCGGAATGGTGTTGAGGAACAGTCCTGCGACGTTTTCGGCGCCGAATCGGGCCGGCCGGTTGTGTGTAACCATGCCGGTGGTCACATGTGGCGATCCGGAGAACAACCGCAATGTCAGCGTATACGCGGCAAACAGAATCGTCTTGGCGGGCACTCGTTGCTGTGTGGCCAACACCCGGGCGGCATCGGCAACGGCGGACGGAATCCTCATGCTGCGAGTGATGCGGTCGGCGGATCCGCTGCCCGCCGACCCGCTTGCGCCGATCGCGGTCGGCTCCGTGCCGCGCAGTGTGTCCTGCCAGAACCTGCGCATCTGCGGTGCGGCCAGCGCCTGCCGCTCCGCGCGGACGAACTCGGCGTATGTGGGCGGGTCGCCGGTCTCGACCGGGGACGTTGTGTGGCCTGCCTCGTACAGATAGTCGTCGAGCAGCTGCGACATCAGCATGGCCAGGCTCCATCCGTCGAGGATGGCGTGGTGAAAGCCGATTACCACATCCACGGCATCGGGGTCCGGGAGACGAAAGGCGTGGACATGAAACAGAGGCGCCACATCGAATCTATAGGCATGCGTGCGCCACTGCCGAACGTGGTCGGCGATCCGCTTGCCCGCATTGCTGTGGCTCTCGGTAGACAAGTCGGTGGTCGCAAACGGGAGCGGCACTTCCCGGTGCACGATCTGCAGCGGTTGGCTGAATCCGTTGACGTCGAACGAGGTCCGCAATGCCGGATGCCGCTCGACCAACCGCGCACCCGCTCGTAACCAAGCCTGCTCGTCCCAGGGCAGACGCAGGGTGTAGCGAAAGACATCGTGGTACAGCGTCGAGGACTCCGATTCGATGCTGTGGTACAGCATCCCCCACTGCAATTGCGCCAGCGGGTAGGCATCCGCGGCGAAACCCAATCGGTCACGGTCGATATCGGCGATCAATGCGAACGGCGTGACCGACTCCTGTACGGCCTCGCCCTGCCGTGCCACCCGCGCCAGCTCCGCGACAGTCGGGTGGGTGACTACGTCGCGCGCAGTGACGCGCAGGCCTCGTCGACCGGCCAGCGCACACACCTTCAACACCAGCAGCGAATCGCCGCCGAGGGCGTAGAAGTCGTCCTCGGTTCCCACCGGATCCACCCCTAGTACTTCCGAAAATGCCTGTGCCAGAATCCGTTCGGCATGGGTGGCCGGGCGCGTGCTGGTCGCGTGCAGCGGCCGGTTTTCGGTCGTGGTCGCTCGGGGGATTGGTGCACCGGGAGGCAGACGTCGGGCAGGTGCCAGGGCCTTGATGCCGAAAAGCTGATCAGGATGGGTGATCAGTGCGTCAAGGGCGCCCAGGTAGGTGTGGATGTACGCATCGACCGAGGCGTTGGTGTTGTGCATCGCATCGGCGTCGAGGCGGATGAACATCGACTTGTCCACCGGGTTGACGACGAGGTTGACCATGAGCTGAAAGTTGGTCTGCTCATAGGTATCGATGTCGACGATCTCCACATCGGCGCTATTGAGTAGTGGTGCGGCAATGTGGAAGTTGACGAAGTTGAATGCGGTGGCGATCACCGGTGCGCCGCGGTCGCGTTGGATGGCGCTCAGCGGGTAGATCCGATACGGATCCAGCCGCAGTTCCTGATCGCGGACGGCCCGGATGATGTCCCGGCTGATCCGGTTCGGGCCGGACAGATCTATACGCACCGGGATGGTGTTCAAGAATAACCCGGCCGCCAGTTCGGCTCCGAGCCTGGCAGGCCTGTTGTGGGTCACCTGTCCCGTGGTGATCTGGGATGACCCGGTGATCAGGCGCAGCGTCAGTACGTGCGCCGCGAACAGCACTGTGCTGATCGGCATGCGTTCCGCCGCGGCGAGTTCGCCGACGGCCTCTGTCACGACGTGCGGCACCGCGACCGTCCGCGAGAGATGGGCACCGCCGCCGTCGATGGTGGTCGGCTCCGATCCATCGAGGGTGGTTGCCCGGCTGTCGTGCAGTTCTTCGAGCCAGAATCGGCGTATGCGGTCGGAGGCCAACGCTTCTTGCTCGGCGCGAACGAAATCCGCATGGGTCGGCAGAGTTTCGATCTCGATAGCCCGATCCACCGTGTGGCCGGTTTCGTTCAGATAGTCGCCGAGCAACTGCGACACCAGCATGGCCACGCTCCACCCGTCGAGGATGGCGTGATGGAAGCTGAACACCACCTCCACGATGTCGGGCAGCCGGAAGGCGTGCACCGCATACAACGGCGCGGCATCGGGGCGGTAAGGGTACCGGCGTTGCTGCTCGATGTAGTCGGTGATGTGCGCCGTTGCCGCCGCCGCGGTCAAAGACTGCAGATCCGTCGTGGTGAAGGCCGACGGCACTTCCCGGTGCACGATCTGCAGCGGTTGGCTGAATCCGTTGACGTCGAACGAGGTCCGCAATGCCGGATGCCGCTCGACCAACCGCGCACCCGCTCGTAACCAAGCCTGCTCGTCCCAGGGCAGACGCAGGGTGTAGCGAAAGACATCGTGGTACAGCGTCGAGGACTCCGATTCGATGCTGTGGTACAGCATCCCCCACTGCAATTGCGCCAGCGGGTAGGCATCCACGGCGAACCAGAGCCGAGACCGGTCGTTGTCGGTGACCAATTCGAAGGGCACGACCGGTTCTTCTGTTGTCGTGGACGGCTGGGCTATCCGCGCCAGCTGGGCCACACTCGGGTGAGTGATCACATCGCGCGCGCTGATCTGGACGCCACGTTGTCCCGCTATCGCGCACACCTGCAACACCAGCAGGGAATCCCCACCGAGAGCGTAGAAGTCGTCGTCGGGGCCCACCGAATCCACGCCCAGCACTTGCGCGAACACGTCGGCGATCACGCGTTCGACGCCGACCGCGACCCCGTCGCGGATGTGGCTGGGCGCCGTCCGTCCGGCAAACGCGGGCAACGCCTTCCGGTCGACTTTCCCGCTGGGACCCAACGGAATTCGATCGAGTCGCTGGAATTGTGCGGGGACCATGAACTGGGGCAGCACGGTGACCAGGTGGGCTCGCAGCCTGCGGGGGTCGAGCTGATGGTCTGCGACGTAGTACCCCACGAGCACAGTTCCCCGAATCGGGTCGTCGAGGACAGTGGCAGCCGCAGCACGCACGGCTTCGGCCGACATCAGGGCGTCCTCGACTTCCCCGAGTTCGACTCTGTTTCCCCTGATTTTGACCTGGCTGTCGATGCGACCGAGGTATTCCAGCGAGCCGTCGGCCAGTCGGCGGACGAGATCACCGGTGCGGTAAATCCGCCCGTCCGCTCCGAATGGGTTGGCATGGAATTTCTCCGCGGTCAGCGCGGGTCGGTTCAGGTAGCCGCGAGCGACGCCGGCGCCGCCGATGACCAGCTCGCCCGGCATCCCAATAGGTTGCTCGATATCGTTGGGCCCCAACACGTGCAGCTCGATATTGTCGATGGGGTGCCCGATCGGAACCCGCGCGGCACCGACATTCGGGTCGGCGTGTGTTTCGTGGTAAGTGACGTCGACGGTGGCTTCGGTTGGACCGTACAGGTTTACCAGTCGCACCGAGCGCTGGCCGTCGCGAGCGAACACGCGGTTGAAGCGGTCGACCAAGCCACGTCGCAATGCTTCGCCGCTGCTGAACACCAGCCGGAGTGTCGCTGTCTGCGCCAGTCGATCGGGTTCGCGTTCGAGCAGGTCCAGGAAGGGGTCGAGCATCGACGGCACGAAATGCATCACTGTGACGCCTTGTGCGGCAATGGCATCGAGCAGTTCGGCGGGGTCCTTCTCCGCGCCGGGCGGCAGCAACGCGAGTTTGGCGCCGGACAGGGTCCACCAGAACAGTTCCCACACCGAGACATCGAACGAGATCGGTGTCTTCTGCAGAACGACGTCGTCGGCGTCCAGTTGATAGGTGCGCTGCATCCAGCCGAGCCGGTTGATCACCGAATGGTGTTCGATCATCACGCCCTTGGGACGTCCGGTCGATCCCGACGTGTAGATGACGTACGCTAAATCCCGCCCGGTCGCCACCGGTTCGGCCGGCACCGGGTCCGGTAGCGGATCGTCTACGAGAACGAATGGCAGCTCGGGATGTTCGGCGATGAGGGCCAGATCGCGGCAGGCCAGAACCGCGGGCGCGGCACTGTCGGACAGCAGGTATTCCACTCGTCGGCGGGGATAGTTCGGGTCAATCGGCACATACGCCGCACCACACTTCAGCGTCGCCAGGATTGCGACCAGCAGTTCCGGCCTGCGCTCCATCACCACGGCAACGCGATCACCGCGGCGTATTCCGCGCCTTCGAAGTACGGTGGCCAGCGCATCGGATTTCGCGTCGAGTTCTGCGTAGGTGAGCGTGCCCGTGCCGCGCACGGCCACGGCGTCCGGTGTCCGGCGGACCTGCTGCGTGAAGGCTCGATCCAAGGTGAGCGTGCGGTCGTAGGGATACGCGTTGGAATTCCACCGCGCAATGGCCGCTTTCTCCTCCGGGAGCATCGGATTTGCCTGGCGGAGTTCGAACTCGGGATGCTCCGCGATCATGGTCATCAGGTGCAGCAGCCGTCGGCCGACCATCTCGATCGGATGATCGGCGTCGAAAACATCCGGATAATAGTCGATTTCCAGCGTGACCTCGTCCTGGCTGTACTCCCGCAGATACATCTGCAGAGCAATGGGGGAGTGGCCCGCCGGATAGATCCGGAAATCCTCGAGCTTGTCCGAAAAGGCTCCCAGCATCGGGAGGCGCACCTTCGACACCGCGACGTCGAACAACTGCCTTCCCGGTGGTGCGGACTCGGGAAGGTTGTTCAGCAACGAGCCGAAGCTGATCCGCTCGTGCGGCTTCGTGGCATCGATCTCGTCCTGGATACGACGGGTCATCTCGCCGAGAGGCGAGTCCTCTACCAGCCTTATCCGAAGCGGGAGCATGTTGGCGAATGTGCCGAGCGTCGACCGCTCCGACTCCGACCGACGGTTTCCGAACGGGACCCCGATCACCACGTCATCGGTACGGTGCATTCGGCCCAGGTAAATGGCGAGGCTGGCCAGAAAATGAGAATACAACGACGTGGACCGGGTGCGGATGCACTTGACGAGATCCGGCTCGAGCACGAACGATCGGTGCTCTGGCCGGAACTCGTCGGCCACGCGGGCTGCTCGATCGAACAGCGCCGGCCGATATCCGTCCAATCGGGTTCGAAAGAACCGAAGATCGTCGGACCACGCCTCCGAGCCGGTGTAGTCGGCGACGCTGTCGGCGAACTCCCGATACGACGAACCGGCTACGTCGAGGGGCTGTCCGGTCATTATCCGAGCGGTGTAACTGCGGAGCAGTTCGGGCATGAAGATCCCCAGCGACATTCCGTCGGCAACGAGGTGATGACTGCTGAGGAACAGATAGTGGACCTCGTCGCTTTCCCTGAGGAGGAAGACCCGCGCCATCGGCCCGCCGTCGGTGAACTCGAATGGCTGGCCAGCGGTGTGCTCCATCCATGCCGTGCAAGCGTTCCTAGGGTCGGGTTCGCCCGAAAGGTCCACGTATTCAATGTCAGGCGGGATCTCATCACTCACCCATTGGAACGGGATACCGTTCTCGGATCCGAAGCGCAGACGTAGTGCGTCGTGTCGGGCGTGCAGGTCTCGAACGCACTCGTTCAACGTCCGCATATCCGGAGTACCCAACATCCGCACCGAGCTGACCGAGTTGTAGGCGGCGCGTCCCGGGAACAGGACTGCCTGCGTCCAGATGTCGCGTTGGTATTCGGTCAGCGGAAATCTGTTCTCGGACATGCCGAACAATCCTCTCGCGATCCACAGGGCCTCCGCCGAGCCGATCTTGTGACCACGTCCGGCGGGGAACCCTCGAACTTCACGGTGGCTGCGATCAGATCAGCTCGCGTGCGGATCCGCCTGTCGCAGTGCCAAAAGACCGAGCATACTCGAGTATAAGTGCGCTCACTATTTGCGGCAATGCATGTGGCGACTCCCACAGCGCAGGTCGCCGGATGTGGCCCCGAGGTCCGGGACGGGGTGGTAGCCCACATCGTGGGACCGATCCCGAGGCGTGCGGCGGCGGCCCGGATCATCACGGTGGTGGCGGGTGCTCTCTGCTCGGCGACCTCGTAGATCCGTTTGTTCTGCGTGATCGCCCGCACCTCATGAGTGTGACCAGGACGGCGATGGTCAGTCCCACGTATTCGGAGTTGTGGGCCCAATCGGTGGGCCCGAGGCTGTCGGGGAGACCGATGATTGCGTCGTCGGGTATCCAGTACTGGTCGTCGAGGTGACGGCGCATGTTTGCCCGGTGGATCAAGCTCACAACTGCCGAATGCATCCGACTGGCTCACCCCACCGGATGCCCACGGTGCCATCGGGACCGCGGAACGGTTAGCACTGCGGGGTGACCGGAGCGTTGACGAGTTCGGCCTCCGTAACGGTCCCGTCGGCGTGGTAGAACAACCAGATACTGGTGAAGGTGGCGGGTTCAGGCTGGAACGGGGCAAGCGTGCTACCGGGATGTCGAAGGTATAGGGTGTGCGGCGCCGTCCCAGGTCACCGGCTCGGTCCGGTACCGCGCGGTGGACTCGGCGTCGGGTTGGCGCTCCGCCGTGCACTGGATTTCGCCGTCATCGACCGGATCCTGCTCTCCGGGGACTACCCCTTCCACCGTCTCGACGTCGCGACCATCACGGAGTTTCTCGAGACGCTTCCCGACGACGGGTTCGACACAAGATCGCCCACACCAGCGCCGAATCGCTCTATCGCCTCGACCCGTCACCCGAATCCGAGAACGAGACAACATAACTCCCGTAGCCATCCCGGTTACGTGCGCTTTGCTCCCCGTGAATTTTGCAATTCTGTCGATTATAATTTCACTGCCAAGAGGTTGACTCGAGACAAAGCATTGAGTCCGGTCAGTCGGCTTTGTCCAAATCGATCGGAAGCCATGGCTTCAAAGCCATGCCGTACCCGTCGATTTTGTCCTGCCAGAAAGCCATGATGGTGTCCGGGTCTTTGAACTCGGGATCGAGTGTGTATCCGCGCTCCTCGACCATCTCCTCGCGCGTTTCGATGTACTCGTGGAATGTGGTCAGGTCGGGATCATGGACTGCGGCGCACATGGCCTTCCGCACCTCATTGGTGAATTCCTCGTCTCCGAATACACGCTGACGTGCTTCGGACACGGGGTCTTCCAGGCTCTTCGAACTCGCGGGCTTCTTGTAGGTGGGAATAACGTCTTTGAGCAGCTTGTCCAAGTCCTCCAGAACATCATCTTCCATATCGGCTCTCACACACATCGCTTCGCCGATGTAGTAGTACTGGGAGGGGGTGATCTGGGTTCTTGCTTCCGGCACCTTCGGGAAGGAAACCTCCAGCATTTCCATGTACCGTTCGCCTGCGTTCCGCCGCGGTTCCGCTGCCCCGGCCACCACCTCTGAGAGGGCGGCCGAAGACGCGATCGTCAACAAGACGACGGTCAGCCGGAGTGCAATCTTGCCCACTGTCCACGCCCTTTCTGCCGATGAGCCTCGGATCGTCGAGTCGCATGTCATCATTGCGACGCCGAATACCGGCAAGTAGAACTCGCCGAACCGGAAATGTGGCGCAATGACACACGCAGCGTTGCTAGATCTTCGTTGCCGTCGACAGCGTGGATGGCCCCGTATGAGGGGTGACATGTGGCGGAGGCGTTTCTGTGTGGCGTCCGCACCGGCAGGTTCATTCCTGTCTGAGCCCGGCCCCGGCAGCCACGACCTGCACGACAATGTGCAGGCCGTGCGCGCCGTGCCACGGGATCATCGCTCCACGCCGCGCAAGGTGGACGGGTCAGGGCGCGCGAACCCCGGCCCCCCGACCGAAGCAACCTGCAGGACCGCACCAGGACGGCTCAGCGCAACCTCGCCCCACCCATTGTCCACCTCCACCGACCCGTCACCCCAGAGCCAGGGCGGTGCAGCGCGGAGGACGAGAGCAACTCACCCTCCAGTTCAGTCATTGAAGACGTACCGATGAACGACATCGACACGCGGATTCCGCTGTCCTCCATTCATGCCCGCTGGTCGGAACCAGATGCTGCTGCCGTGGCACGGCCAGATCACCGGCCCGGACTCACCCGTAACGATCCGTGGCCTGGCGCTTGCTGCGGTCTACGGTCTCATCGAGACAATCTGCCAGTCCACCACAACTTGTGAACGGCGCGCACGATCGGTGCAGCCGACACCGTCGGGGCAGCAGGAGGCCGGGCCGGACGGTGTGTGTGGACCGGTGCACGGGCCGACTATGATCCGCGAGTGGCTATTCCCGATTTCCTGGCCGAGCTCCGGAGCATGGTCGGGACCCGGTTGCTGTGGCTGCCCGCTGCCACCGCAGTCGTGATCGATGACGAGGGCCGCCTGCTGCTGAACCGCCGCACCGACGATGGGAAATGGTCATTGATCGGAGGCATTCTCGACCCTGGCGAACAACCCGCCCACGGTGTAGTCCGGGAATGCTACGAAGAAGCCGGAATCGTCGTCGAGCCGGACAAACTCGTGATGGTCGACGTCTCACCGCAGATCACCTACCCCTCAGGCGACCTGTGCCAATACCTCGACGTCGTATTCCGATGCCACCCCATCAGCGGACAAGCGCAGGTCCACGACGATGAATCCCTCGCGGTCGAATGGTTCACCCCCTCGAACCTACCGCCGGTCGACGCCTACACCAGCCGCCGCATCGACGGCGCGCTCTACAACAGCAACGAAACCGCCTATTACACAAGGTAACTCACGGTACAGCATCATACGGCGCGGCACTTCCGAGAGCAGGTTTCCGCGATCCTGGGCCGCTTTCCGCTGGCGGGCGCGTGGCCTTCTTCTCCGTCGTCACGGATTGGGTGGGCGAGCCTGTCAACCAGGAGCCCGAGAAATGTGCTGCGCTGCAATGGTTTACGCTCGACCGACTGCCTGAGCACATGATCGACTGCTGCCGCAGCGCGCTGCAAGCTATGGGTGACGGTCACCCTTTCTCGGTCTACGGCTGGTAGTGCATCGTGGCGGCACCCGCTCAACCGATCGTTTGTTTCAGCTATTTGGCGACAGCCCGCCTCTGGCGCGTGGGGGATTTCCCCGCCGCCAACCATGGTGCCGCTGTGACCGATGCCGAACTGTCCATTGCCGCCGATGCCCCGATGGTTGCGGCAGTTCTCGCCGCTCTCAACGTGCCCGCCCTCCTGATCGCCAATCCCCTTGGTGCTGACGACCTCGGTCGGGACATCGAGCGTTGGCTCCAGGACCACCACATCGTTATGGCGGCACCGGTGAAGAGTGCTGCGTCCACGCCGTGGATCACTGTGGTGGCCGATGATCATCACACCCGGACGTGGTTCGCTCATCTGCGAGGCGTGCTGGATTCGCTGACCGAAGTAGATCTATCGCCGATTGCACGAGCCAGCTATGTCTACGTCGATGAGTACCAGCTCGTCGAGGAGGCGTCGGTGCGGGCCATCAGGGCGGCGCGGGTCTCGGGGGTGCCGCTGCTGGTCAACTTGGGTGGATCGGCGTTGTCGAAGGAGGTTCGGTCCGAGGAAGTCTTCGTGCCTGCTTTCGAGGTGGAGGTGCGCCATACCCATTGCGCTGGCGCCGCTTTTTCCGGTGGGCTGTTGTATGGCCTGCGAGCGGGGTCGTTGATGCAGCGCAGTATGGTGCTCGGGTCGGCCAGTGGGGCACTGCGGTGTGCACGACACCACAGTGCCCCACTACCGACACGGTCAGAACTGTGCGCGATGGCGTTCTCGGCGCAGTGCCGGTCCGCGTGACGGCGGCCAAGTCATCTGCGCTTGTGCTGGATTGCTAGAACAGCTTCCACTCGTCCATTTGCCCGATCAGCCAGTCGAAGCGTTCCGGTGTCATCTGCTTCCGTTTCGCTTCCTTGGTTGATTCGTCCTTCCTGCCGTACTGCCACCACGCCTCGTTGGTGTGTCGGTCCATTACCAGGAAGCGGTCCTTCACGGCCGGGCCGCGGATGACGAGTGATGCCGTGTGGGGCTCGGCTACTACGGCATGAATCATGCTGTGGTGCAGTGCGTACGACGTAGCTACCGGTTCCTCTCTAGCCATGAGCGCGGGGAGTTCGGCCGGGTCGATCTATTCGTCCACCTCGGCGTTGCCGAACAGGTAGTGCCGGTAGTGGCCGTGAAGGATCCGGCTGGCGTAGGACCAGCGGTGGTTGTGTGGTCGGTCGAAATAGCCGGGCAGGAAGATGTGCAGGCGGACCCGGAAACCACCTGCGATGTCATCGTGGAGCACAATTTCGTCGAGGATGTCGTAGTGCTCGCTCAACCCGAAAAGCTCCGGCCAGCTCGGTAATGCCAGCAGCCGGGTGCGCACGATGCTGCGGTCGGTGGCCAAGATGGCGAGTACGTCGGAGCAGGCGGTGTGCACCTCGTCGATGTCGTTCCAGTCGATCAGACTCAGGTCTTCGACCAGCGTGGCTCGGCCCGACAGCACCACGACACCCTCGCGCATCTTCTGCCGACTCCAAGACCCCACCGGGGATACCGTGGCCGACCAATACGGCGCCGCGTACGGCCGATGGAACAACTACCCGGCCAGCGCAGGACACCTCGAGATCGTCCCGTTCCGGCATGTCCTGTCCTTCTTCGACCTCACCGACGACGAAGCGCACGACCTGCACCACCTCGCCCGGCGGATGAAGACCTACCTCGACCATCAGCTTCATCCCGATGGCTACACGCTCGGCGTCAACGACGGCACCGCCGCAGGACGCAGCGTTCCCCACCTACATATTCACATCATTCCCCGCTGGCACGGCGACGTCCCCGACCCGCGCGGCGGAATCCGCCGCATCTTCCCCCACTGCGACCCCGGCACCTGGCGCTGAAACCGCACGGCCCGTCCGCCAGTGCAATTGGACAACCTCTAGCAACCTGAGGAACCTACGCGATAGGCGGCATTATCGCGCGTCGTACTGAACCGTGGTCGGGCCGCCAATCTGGCATCCAGGTTGCGGACCCTGACATGCTGCCAAGAGTTTGACGCAAGACCAACCGTATTGTGACATTCGCGATGGGACCGCCGGAGCGCAGCGAATCCTGGGTCGCGCCGCTCGTTGTTTTTCTGGTCAAAGTCGAGGGTAGGACTGGCGTTACCAGGAAAAGCTCTCCCTTCCCCTGGACTCGATATAGCAACATCATGGTTACCGAGCTGTGGATGGCGAATCAGAAATAGACTCGGGGAGGACCGCAGGTCATGGCCGAACAAACCACCCAGTTCCGCACCATCCTCACCCGGACGGAGGCCACGCTATGAGGGTGGCCAGCACATAGAACGTCGGATCCATGGAGGGAATCATGTCTGCGAAGAACCGTATCGATCATTGTGTCTGGCTCGTCGAGCTGGACAATCTGTCGGGTTACGTCAAGCAGATGAGCGAGCTGTTCGAGACCACATTCGAGGAATTTCGCAACGAGTCCGGCGGTGCCCTTGTGATGATTTCGTGGGATGCCGGACTCGAGTTCACGGCACCGATGGGTGACTCGCCCGCCGCGGACGCTCTTCGTGCCATGTTGGCCGAGCGCGGCGAGAGACCGTGCGCGGTCGTGGTCAGAGTTCCGTCGATCGACGCGGCGTCCGAGCGCGCCGCCGCGCTCGGTTGGCCGATCGATGCGCCCCAGTCCGGGTACTGGGGCGCGCTCGGTCGGCAATCGGTCGAGCCGAATCTGTCGTGGACGACCAAGGTAACGAGCATGCGGGAACGGGCCATCGGATCCTTCCTGAACACCACCTTGATGTTCGGGGAAATCGAATACGCCGACGTCGAGCACGCCACGGGGAAGAACCGCATCGATCATTTTGCCTGGCTCGTCGAGCTGGACAATCTGTCGCGTTACGTCAAGCAGATGAGCGAGCTGTTCGAGACCACATTCGAAGAATTTCGCAACGAGCCCGGCGGTAACCTTACGATGATTTCGTGGGATGCCGGGCTCGAGTTCGCGGCACCGTTAGGTGACTCGCCCGCCGCGGACGCTCTTCGTGCCATGTTGGCCGAGCGCGGCGAGGGACCGGTCGGGGCCATTGTCGGAGTTCCGTCGATCGACGCGGCGTCCGAGCGCGCCGCCGAGCTCGGTTGGCCAATCGATGGGCCCCAGCCCGGATACTGGGGCGCGCTCGGTCAGCAATCGGTCGAGCCGAATCTGTCGTGGACGACCAAGGTAACGAGCATGCGGGAACGGGTCATCGGAGACTTCCTGAACACCACCTTGCTGTTCGGGGAAATCGAATACGCCGACGTCGAGGACGCCACGTCGTGATCGTCCTACCGGCAGGCTTCGCTGAACTCGGTCTCTACCAGTACGATCGAAATCTGTTGATCGCGGTGGTTGTTGGTCCCAACCGGGCACGTCGACGAGGAAGCCGCCGCCCCCGCGGCTCGGCGCGGGTGAACCGCTCCCCGATCCTCGCCATCAACGAATCCAGCTCGGCCACAGCACGATCCAACACCACCGGACAGGTCTACCAGCACCGAACTACGCGAGTGCAGTTGCAGTATCAACCCACAGCCCAGGGGGCAGTCACCGAGCAGTCACATAATCGGCATTTGCGTGCGTTGGAACGAGGCGGCAAGCCGGTGCAGCTACCAAGGCGCAACTGGTGAATGATTCGTCAACACCGGCTTGACGATCTATAGACCATCGCAAGACGATAGCTGTGGTCGGCTGCGTGGGACCTACGATTGCCCTGTCTCGTCGTCGTTAGCTTTGGTTATGCGGATGATGTGCAGAATGCGGCCGACTTCTCCGGGATAGCGGCGCGAGACGATGTCGACTGCTTGCCATCCCGTCGCGTTGTTGGCCCGGATGCGCGGCCCACACCGAAAACCGTTAGCGGAGAATGCCGCCGACGGTTCCAGCGACTATTCATGGGTTTCTCACCGATCCGTGGCCCACCGGATGGTAGCGACGGCGCCGCCATCGATGCGCAGGTCGGTGCCGGTGATGAACGATGCTGCGGGACTGGCGAGCCATTCCACCGCGGCGGCGATGTCGTCGGGTGTGCCGAGCCTGGTTGCGACCGCGAGGATCTGGTTCGCATCCGCTGCCGTCCCGTCAGCACCGGGCGCGATCTCCAGCTGTCCCATCGGGGTGGAGACCAGACCCGGGCTGATCGACACCACTCGCGCGCCGCGTTCGGCCCAGGGCGCCGAGGCGGCTTGTACACGCAGCTGAGCACCCCGTTTGGCGAGGGCGTACGCATTTTCAGGGGTGATCTCGGCGACGGTTGCCAACACCTCCGACGACAGCTTCAGCAGGTCGGTCGCGGCGCTGGTCGCCAGTCGGCGTTCGTGCTCGGGGGTCAGGAAGCCGGCCAGGTGTCCGGCGATGCTGGCAATCGCGACCAGCACACGACCCGGCGACGCGTGCCGTTCGAAGGCGTCGAGCATGTGTACGGTACCGAGGAGGTCGACGGCGAGAATGCGCTCGGGGTTGGCCATGGCGGGCGACAGGCCCGCGGTGTGCACAACGGCCTGGATGGTCCCCAATGCCGCTGCGGCATCGGCTAACTCGTGCACCGAACGCTGGTCGGCGACATCCACATGATGGGAATGGACGTCGTGTCCTTCACTGCGCAGCAGGTCGGTGGCGCGGTCCAGGTTGGCTGGGGCGTAGTCGGCCAGTAGCAGGCGGCGGCCGGAGCCGAGTCGGCGGGCGACGGACAGTCCCATGCCGCCGGTACCGGTGACGACAACGATGTCTCGCATTTGCTTTCCTTTCGATTCATGGGGATCAGCCGGGCAGCAGTCCCTGGTCACCGAAGACGCGTGCAGCGAAGCGTTCGCCTATGCGGAGGTGAGTGGCGGCGTCGGGGTGCAGACGATCCGGCAGCGGAAGTTCGGCGGAATCGGTTTCGCCGTGCAGGTCCAGTCCGTTCAGGTAGTGCAGGTTCGGGTCGTCCACCGACCGGTGCGCGACGATGCGGGATAGTTCGTCCCGAATCCGGGTCAAGGTCAGCCGGGTCGGGTCGGAGCCGTCGCCGGTAGCGCGGAATTGCACTGTGCCGTTGACCATTTCGGGAGCCAGGGGGCCAGGGGTGTGTTCGTGGATGGGACACAGGATCGGGGAGACGATGAGCAGCGGCATCTGCGGGTGACCGTCACGGATGGTGTCCAGGAACCCGTGCACCGCCGAGGTGAAGGTGCGCATTCTCAGGGCATCGGTATTCACCAGGTTGATGCCGATGGCGAGGCTGATCAGGTCCGCCGGGGTGTCGCGGATGGTGCGGGCAACGAACTGGTCCAGTAGGGCGTTGCCGCGCAGGCCCAGGTTGATCAGGTCCACATTGCCCGCGAGGGCGGCGGTGGCAGCCCAGGTGCCCGTTGGGTGGTCGGCATTGGAGCCGTGGCTGATCGAACTGCCGTAATGAATCCACGTTCGGTCGCGGCCCGGGGCCGGTTCTATCGGCGCGTCGGTGCGCAGAGCGATGAGTTCGGCGGTTTCGGTGTGCGGAAGCCAGATTTCGACGGTCTTCGCCCTTTCGGGGAGGCCGATGAAGCGGGCGGTGCCGGAGTGGCCCCTCTCGGTGGTCGTGTCCCCGGTGGCGGGATTGATGAGATGCCGCAGGCCGCCACGAATGGTTGCGGAATCGAACAGTTTGCCGTCGACCAGCAGTTCGTATGCGCCTTCCGGCAACTCGGGGCCGTTGGTGTAGGCGATGCGGGTGGTCAGTGCCTCCAGTTCGATGGTGGTGGCATCGGTGCGGAAGGCCAGGCGCACGCCGGTGGGTTGGGCCTCGACCATGGTCAGGAAGCCGTCGTTGAACTGCTGCCTGGCTCGGGCGGGGAGACGGTGGGGCAGGACGCCGTTGGCGGTGCGTTCGAGTTCGATCGCACCATGGACCAGTTGGGCATCGATCGGGGTGGTGATCAAGTCGGTCATCGCGGATTCCTCAGTGGGACGGGAGGGTTCGTTCAGAGCGCCAATTGGTAAGTGCGTCCGGCTGTTTCGGAGAACAGCGCGGACAGTTCCGAGTCCGAGGCTCCGGACGCCAGTCGTTTGAAGGTGTTCCACAGCGTTGCGTATCCGGTCCCCATCTTCTCCACGGGGAAGTTGCTCTCGAACATGCAGCGCTGCGGGCCGAAGGCATCGATGCACACGTCGAACCACGGATGCCACAGGGCAGCAAGCTCTTCGGAGCTGGGCGGGACGGGTGCTCGCGGATAGTCGAACGCGGCTGCGCAGCCCATGATGCCGCCGAGTTTGCAGACGACATTGGGACGCTCGGCCAGCGCGCGAATTCCGTTCTCCCAATGTGAGAAATGTTCGGCGCGGTCGCTCGTGTAAGGGCCGAATCCGAGCGGTCCCCCGCAGTGGTCTAGCACCATCCTGGCCTCGGGGGCCGTGTCGGCGAGCTCGGCCGCATCACCCAACTGCGGGAACAGCAGCCACAGGTCGAGGGCGAGGTCGAACGCAGCGACCGTGTGGACACCCTGGCGGATGGCCGGGTCGGCGAGCATATGCGGTCGCGCGGTGGGTGGGCCGAGGCGGATCTGTGGGTTCGGATCCCAGCTCGCATTCAGACGCACACCCCGAAAGCGGCCTTGACCTGCGGTGATGTGCTGCTCGAGCACATCACCGACGGCTGCGCCCAGCCCGAGGTCGGCAGATCCGATGATGCCGGCGGCCACTCGGGTGGAAGCGTCGCCGGACGCGGCCAGGGCGGCGATGTGTTCAGTTTCGCCGACCGGGCGCAGTTCGGGCGGGCCGTCAGTGCGATAGGCCGAATGGCATTCGGCGTAGACGGTGGCCACCACGCAGTGACCGCCCCGGGTATCGGTGGCGAATTCTGCAGGGAGATAACGGAATCCGGGCGCGTCCCAGAGGTGGTGATGCGCATCGACGATGGGCAGTCCAGGAAGCAGGATCTCCTCCGCCGGCCGCCGGGCGAGCCAGGGCTCGTCGGGCGGGAAGATCCGACCGAACTCGGTGGGGTGCGAACTCATGAGACACCACAGTAATTTACCTAGAGACACTAGGCAATAGATTAGGTTAACTAAGCGGTAGGTTAGCTTTCATGGCACGTACGCGAGTGACCACCAAGGCCCTAGTCGAAGCGGCGGCGGAGATGGCCGATGAGATCGGATTCGACAACGTCACCGTCCTGGCGCTGGCCCGGCGCTTCGGTGTGAAGGACGCGAGCCTGTACTCCCACGTCAAGAACGTGCGTGAGCTGCGGGAACGAGTGGCCGCCCTGGCCTTGACCGAACTTGCGGACCAGGCCGCCGACGCCCTGGCCGGGCGCGCGGGCAAGGATGCGCTGGTCGCCTTCGCCAGCACCTACCGCGATTATGCGAAGAAACACCCGGGCCGCTATGCCGCCGGGCAGCTGGATATCGACGCAGACTCCCCGGCCGCCGACCCGGCCCGGCGAAACGCGGAACTGACTCGAGCTCTCCTGCGCGGCTACGACCTGCCCGAACCCGATCAGACCGATGCAGTCCGATTCGTGAACGGGACCCTTCACGGCTACGTGAGCCTCGAGAAAACGGGCGCTTTCCGACACACCCAGCGCGACATAGAACTCTCCTGGTCGAAAGCGCTCGATGCCTTGGACACCGTCCTCGAGAACTGGCCGGCCACAGCGGCAGAGCTCACACCATGACGGGTCACTGCGCCACCATGAAAGGCATACACATGCTCGCCAACACCGCCGACGACCTCGACGCTCCCCGAGGAATTGCACCCGACCCCGAAATCGACACCAACACAACCACCATCGAGGACTGCTCCGCCCAGATCAAAGCGTTCCTCGACCGAGGCCCAGCGCAGCGAGTATTCGACCAGCTCCGCGCACACGCGAAACTCTGACTTGCGTCAACAATCCGGCAGAAGACAGACCTAACGCTTTGCCACTTACCTGACGCATTCCTGCTCACGCCACACAACCTGCGTCACCTCGATTGGCGCCGGACAACAGCATCCCCTACTTGTAGGGGATGCTGTCACACAGCTCCAGCGACCCGC
Organism: Nocardia transvalensis; assembly: GCF_015477765.1. Taxonomy (GTDB): domain Bacteria; phylum Actinomycetota; class Actinomycetes; order Mycobacteriales; family Mycobacteriaceae; genus Nocardia; species Nocardia transvalensis_A. The sequence goes on from NZ_JADLQQ010000007.1 coordinate 189,623, forward strand.
AGTACAGCGTGGAATCTCTCGCTGTCCAAGGCGCGGTCAGTCAGCTCGAGTGCAGCGTGAACTCAACCGTGTACTCGACATTGCACGGCGCGGTGGTGTACCCGTTGGCTGCAGTGACGTCGCAGCGCGCGATGAGCTTATAGGTTCGATCCAGGTCCAAGCCAGTGACTTTGGAATGCCACCAGTAGTCCGCAGGTATTCCCGGATGGAAGTCGTGGTATTCGGACTTGCCTTGCACGTTCGCTCCGCATGACATCGGGCCTTGCACGATGGCCTGGACGCTCGGCGACAGTCGCAACGACCAGAACAACCGGTTATCACCCGAAGGGTTGACGCTGGCATAGAGCGCGTCACCGGTGAAGGTGCCATGCTTGCCCTCGTACACATAACGGGTGTCGTTCGGATGGAAGTCGTAAACCCCTGGCACAGCGGCCGCCTGTGGTGCCGACACGAGCAGCGCCGCAACAACAGCTGCGAAAGTAGTGAAAATGGTGGTTAGGTGACGTGCCTTCGCACGGATATCGCGCGAGATTCGTATCCCCCCTGTGGAGTGTTTTCAACCTCAACGTCGACCAGGTCGCCCTCCCGCAGGGTGAGAACATCGTCCTGCGCCACGCTGGACAGATGAAACCACACGGGCGAACCGTTCGGTCGAGTAAGCACGCCGGTGCCGTTCTGGATATTCCAGCGGTACACGGTGGCTTGTTCCATGAGCCGCTCCCCTCCCTCGCATCAATGCTTACAAGATGATCGTCGCACGGTCCAGCGTCGAATGCACGCGCAAAACGCCGAATCGTCACGCAGCCACTCACATTCAGCCCGTCTGGCTGGGGTCGACGTCAACGTTCGGAAGGATTCACGTGAACGCCATTGAGAAGCGCCCAGCAGGCTGTCTGTGGCGGCATAGGATACGAGCTGGCAGTTGACCGGCCAATGGAGTGAGAAGCCTGCGCGGCGCGAATTGGCCGAAGGTGGCGCACTGACCCTCGATTACCCGAACGGGGATCGGCGTGTACCGAGCCGAACTATGTCGCTGTCGACCGGGCGGATACCGTTTTGCCCGGATGTGCTGGCTGTCGGTGAAGAAGATCAGGCCCGTCCTTGGGCTAATTGCGGTGGGAGAGGCTTCGACACCGTTGGCAGGTGTCTGTCACCGACGCTGGGATGGGCAGGACAGGGGTGACATCGATGAGCGCTTGGGGCCGCTTGCCGTCGCTGATTCGAGTCCATCGACCGTGGAGCAGGATCCAATCGTCTGCGGCGTCGAAGCGTATCCGCCGCTCGAGTGGTGGCGGTCAGGCGCTTCCCGGCGAGGAGATCGAGAATGGTGTTGACGATGTTGAGGTGGTCGTCGGGGTGGATTAGAGGTTTGTGGTGGCGCCAGCCCGCGATGCCGTCGTGGTGGTTGGCGAGCCATTCGTGGATTACCCCCGCCTGGAGGTCGACGAGGGCGAGGGCACGGCCTGACCGTATCGGCATGTGCCGCACGGCGATTGAGCATAGGCCCGGGATGGCCGGTGTCTGAGTGCCGGTGATGTCACAGACGATCGCCCGGACGGTGCGGGCGTTGCCGGTGCCGCACGCACGGGCGGCAATGTAGAGCTGGTGATGGGTGCCGTCGGCGAAAATCCTTGTGGCGGTACCGATCCAGTGGCTGGCCGGGTGGTCGAGATTGAACAGGGCAAGAAATTCGGCGCGGTTGTCCCAGTTGTCGAAGCACGCCAGCAATTCCGGCAGCGTGTTCTCGGCACTGAAGTCGTTGTGGGATGTCCGCACGAGGAATTGTGCTGCCGGTGAGACAGTGACTGTCGTGGCGAAGTCCCATTCGATAGCGCCGACGAGCTGGGGAGAGGGTGGCTGGTCGTCGGGGGCTCCGGCCCACGCAGTGACGGCGTGCACGTGTCCGGAGGGGCCGAGCACCGGGATGGCGATTGTGCGCGTGATACGGCCAGTCAATTTCGCTGTCTACCGGGAGTTGGGAATTCCCTCGGTGGCCACCGTGCACGGATCCGTCGACGGCGAGCACGCCGAGTATTACCGGGCTCTCGGCGACAGCGCGCACCTGGTGGCGATCAGCGCCCGCCAGCGCGAGTTGGCCCCCGACCTCAACTGGACCGCGACGGTGCGCAATGCCATCGACCCCGACGAGTGGCCGTTCGAATCCCGAAAACAGTCCTGGGCAATGTTTCTCGGCCGTTACGCATATTTCAAGGGCGCGCATACCGCTCTCGATGCCGCGCACGAGGCAGGGCTGCGGCTCGTGCTCGCGGCGAAGTGCAACGAACCGCTCGAACGGCATTACTTCGACAATCATGTGCGCCCCCGGCTCACCCGCCGGGATTTCGTCTTCGGGGAAGCCGACGCCGTCGCCAAGCGACTGCTGCTGTCCCAGGCCCGCTGTCTGCTGTTCCCGATCGAATGGGAGGAACCGTTCGAGATTGCGATGATCGAGGCCATGGCCTGCGGCACCGGTGGTGGCACTGCGCGGCGGTGCGGTTGCCGAAATCATCGAGGACGGAGTTACGGGATTCATCTGCGACCGGCCCGACCAACTCCCCGCCGCCCTGCGCGCCGTGGACACACTGGACCCACGCCGATGTCGCCGCCGGGTGGAGGACCTGTACTGCACCAACCGATTAGGAGCCGGATACGAGGCGGCATATCGACAAATCCTCACCGAACACCCCGACACTTCGACTGTCCCGGACCGACGACACGGTCGACACCCGCACACGGCCGGACGAGCCGCCCGGATCGAAACAGCGCGGTGACGCGTCCCGGATCTACCATCGCGTGTCCGATGGCGTGAGCCAGTGGTGCAGTGCCCACCACCAGTGGGTGGTGTGTGTGACCGTGCTGTCGGTGGGGTGGGCTATGTCGTGGCCGGTGATCTGGCGTAGGCGCCGGAGCCGGTAGTCATCTCCACTCCTCGTATTCGTCTGCCGCTGCTCCTCCTTGCACTCGTCACCACTACACCGCTCAGCAATCGTCGCAGCCTAGGGCGGTGACAGCTAACCTTTCGCTATTAAGTTGTCGATGGCAGACAATTGCCCGCCCTGAGCGGCTTCGTCTGCTTCGTTCCGGCGCTGTCGAATATCGAGGAGACGTAGTGCCGGAACCAGCGGTGGGCGGGGTCGTGGTCGCTGCGGGGGTGCCATGCCATGCCGACGGCGACCGGAGGAAGATCCAGCGGAATATCGAAGGTCCGCAAACCCAGGCCGGCGGAGCTGGCGGTCAGCCAGTCCGCGGCGGTCAGGGCGATCAGATCCGTGGATCGCGCCAACAGCATCGCGCTGGTGTGGCTGGGAACCACGACGGCTACCCGCCGGTGCAACCCGCGTTCGGCCAGCGCCTCGTCGATGGGTCCGTGCTGCCTACCGCGTCGGGAGATCCCGATATGCCCGAAGGCCGCGTACCGGGCCGCATCGATGGGTTCGTCGAAGATCGGATTGCCTTCGCGGGCAACGCCGATGACGGGCATCTCGAGGAGGGGTCGGTGGAGGGTCTCGGGGTCCAGATGTGACAGCACCCCCACCTCGAGATCGACCTCGCCGCGCCGCAACGCGGCCGTATCCTCCAGCGACTCCGGTCGGAAAACAACGGTGGTGTCCGGAGCGTCACGCCGCAGCCCGGCGAGGAGCGGCACCGCCAGACCGGTCACGAACAGCTCGGACGCCTGCACGGCGAAGGTGCGCCGCAACCCTCGCGGATCGAACTCGGCGCCAGGGGCCAGCAGCTGATCGGCTTGCCGCAGCAGCGCACTCAAGGTGTCGCGGATTTCCAGGGCGCGTTGCGTGGGCACCAGGCGCTGTCCGGCACGCACCAGCAGCGGGTCGCCGCTCAGCCGGCGCAGCTTGGCCAGGGTGCGGCTGACCGCGGGCGCGGAAGTCCCCAACCGCTCGGCGGCCACGGTGACGCTGTTCTCCTGCAGCAGCACATTGAGAACCCGCAGCAGGTTCAAGTCCACAGTCGAAGCCCGATCTTTATCCACTACGTCAAGTATTACTGATCAATCCTTGCATTGTGGTGCAACACGTCCTTGGTAGAGGCTCGAAGCACAAACAGCTTCCGACTCAGGCAAGGAACTTTCATGATCGACAACACTGCCCGCGCCGGTCGTGACGGCGATGTGCTGGCCGTCGTCAGCCAGAGCGGCCCGACCGTCACGTTCTTCGACGCCGCCACCGACGCACCTCTCGGCGTGCTCAACGTGCTCGCCGAGCCCCACGAACTGTGCTTCGACCCCACCCAGCGGCTGCTCTGGTGCACCAGCGCCTATTACGGCGGCTACTACCACGCCAACACCGGCCGCCGCACTCAGTTGACCGTCATCGACCCCGACGCGCGCCGCATCGTCGACGTTGTCGACCTCGCTCCCGAACACGGTCCGCACGGGCTGGCGCTCGACCCCGTCCGAGGCCGGATGTACGTGAGCGTCGAGGGATCCGACGATCGGCCCGGCGGTGTCGTCGTCATCGACACCGAAACCCGAAAGCCCTTGGGCCGCATCGATACCGGAGCCCCAGGCCCGCACTGGTTCGTCATCGACCCCGCCGGTCGGCGCGGCTACGCCACCAATAAGGAGGCACCGTTCGTGTCCTTCGTCGACCTGGAGACCGGCACCACAACCACGACCGTGGAAGTTCCCGGCAGCGAGGGCCTCGCGGTTTCCGCCGACGGCCGTGAACTCTATGTCGCCGCACCGTATGTCGGCCTGAAACCCGGTGTGGCCGATCACCGGCCACAGCCCGGAATTCGAGTGATCGACACCGAGGCCGAAAGCATCGCCGCTGTCTGGCCCACCGAACGCAACGTCTTGCCGGTGCACCTGACCAGCACCGGAACCTTGCTCGCCGGGCAACTGCGGATGGTGGCCGACGGGTCCTCGGGACTCGGACGCCAGCAGCCCGGCACGTTGACCGCCTTCTCCACGACCACTCGTGAGCAAATCGCCGAGGTGCAGCTCACCGGTGCGTTCCCGCTGACGATCACCGCCTCACCGGACGGGCGACTCGGCTACGTCGCGGCGGTGTCCTCATCGACGGTCGACATCATCGATCTACACACCTGGCAACTGCTCGGCTCGCTGAACATCGCCAAGCGCGGCGAACCCGGCGCCCACGGATTGGCCTACATCCCTCGCCCGACGAACTGAGCCCCGGCCGCCGGATGCCGGCGTCGACGGTGACATGGCAGCCCGGGAATCTCGTGATGTCGAGTCCGGTTCTCCACTTGGACAGCTGTCGCACCAGCAGTCGGCTACAGCAGCGCCCATTTCGGCGCCGATCCGGACCGCATCATCGCCTATGCGCGCCGTGCGGAGGCGTGCGGATTCGAGGGGCTGTATCTGCCCGAGCATCTGGTCCTGTATCCGGGCGTGAAGCTCCACAACTTCGAGGTCCCACCGTCGCTGCCGTTTCTCGACCCGCTCGACACCCTCGCCTATGTCGCCGCGGCCACCGAGCGGTTGCTGCTGGGCACGGGCGTGCTGCTGTTGCCGTATCGGCATCCGGTGTGCTCGCCAAGCAGTTGGCGACCATCGACGTGTTGTCGAAGGGCCGGATGCGGTTGCTGACGGTGGGGTTGGGCACCGTGCCGGAAGAGGCTGCGGCGACAGGCGTCGATTTCCGCACACGTGGACGACGTGCCGACGAAACGATCGACGTGCTGCGCCTGCTGTGGGCGGGGGGTGAGGAGGGCGTGAGCTTCCGGGGCGAATTCTTCTCCTTCGACAACCTCGTACAGTTTCCGAAGCCGTACCAGGCCTCGTCGCTACCCATCCACGTCGGTGGTTCCAGTCGGGCGGCTGCACGCCGAGCCGGCCTGCGTGGTGACGGGTATTTCGCGGGAGGTGCGCTGGTCCCTCAGGAACGCGCGGAGCAGTGGGAACTGGCGCGTTCGGCGGCAAAGGAGTCCGGGCGAGATCCCGACGCTCTCGAATACACCCGCTGGAGCGGAATCGACATGACCGACGAGCGGCTCGAAGCCTTTGCCGCGCAAGGGGTCACCCGTGTGGTGGTCAGTCCCACGGCCTCGGATCCGAGTGAACAACACGAGGAGTTGTCACGATTCGCTGAACGCTTCATCCGCGGATAGCCCTCCCACCGAGAAGACGACAATGACATCGTCTGTGCCGAGATGAAGTGCGGTGGCGCGCTCGGCCTTCCGCGGGCTGCATCCCACGACTCCGTCATGATCACGCGTAGCTGTAGCCCGAACCTCCGTTCCGGTCGTTCGAGCCAGATATAGGGATGTCCGCCCCGGTGGTTATCGCCGATTAGGCCCGACCTTGCATATGTGTATACGTCTACTTATAGTTGGACTACTGCTGCTTCCGAACTGCCCCGAACACGTACTACCGCAAGGGGAATGGCCATGAGTGAACTCCTCCACACTGTCACGACGCTGCCGGCGGCGCGTCAGCCCGGCTGCCCGTTCGACCCGCCGGCAGAGCTGATCGACGCCCGCCGACACGGCCCGATCAGCCACTACACCTTCCCCGGCGGAAAGCCCGGCTGGTTGATCACCGGATACGACCTGGTCCGCTCGGTCTTGGCCGACCAGCGATTCAGCTCACGCAAGGAGCTCATGCTCCACCCGACCATCGACTACTCGGGCATCGAGATCCTTCCGGCACCGCCCGGTGAGTTTCTTCTCATGGACGAGCCGCAGCATGGGCGCTATCGGAAACCGCTGGCGAGCAAGTTCACCGCACGGCGCATGTGGCTGCTCACCGAACGCGTCGAGCAAATCACCGCCGACCACCTCGACGCCATGGAGAAAGCCGGGCCGCCAACGGATCTGCTGACCGCGTTCGCCAAGCCCATCCCCGCCATCATGATCTGTGAACTGCTGGGAGTGCCCTACCAGGACCGGGACCGCTTCCAAGAGCACGTCGAGTCGTTCATGAACGGGGAGACCAGCGACGAGGACCAGATAGCGGCCGTCACCGCGACCTACGACTACCTCACGGAACTGGTGGCCGCCAAGCGCGCGAACCCCACCGACGACATCCTCAGCGACCTCACCGACACCGATCTGACCGATGAGGAACTGCGCGGGATGGCCCTGCTTCTGCTGACGGCCGGGTTCGACACCACCGCGAACATGCTGGCGCTGGGCACCTTCGCGCTGCTGCGCCACCCGGAGCAGCTCGCCGCGCTGCGCGCCGATCCCGCGCTCACCGACCAGGCCGTCGAGGAGTTGCTGCGATACCTGAGCGTCGCCAAGACGTTCATGAGAACAGCGCTGGAAGACGTCGAGCTGGCCGGCCAGACGATCAAGGCCGGGCAGGTGGTCATCGCGTCGTACCACACCGCCAATCGCGACCCCGAGCGCTTCGACGATCCCCACACGCTCGATCTCCACAGGCGGGCCGACGGACATCTCGCCTTCGGCCACGGCACCCACCTGTGCCTGGGAGCGCAGCTCGCCCGCGTCGAGATGCGCGTCGCGTTCCCCGCGCTGATCAATAGGTTTCCCACGCTGCGCCTGGCCGTACCGGCCGACGAGGTTGCCCTGCGCCCGGAGACCGCGGACATCTACGGGGTGAAGAGCCTCCCGGTCACCTGGGACGTGTGACCGCATCGCCCACGCCGTCGGCGCCGACCAGTTTCAGTTTCGGGAAGTCCACCGGCTCCGGCCCCCGCCCGTGTTGGACGATGTACGCGCGGCCGGTGTCACCGCCCGTCACCACCTCGGCCACCATCGCGGCGGTCTCTGCCGGATCGGCCAACGCCAAGCCCGCCGAGCGGATGTGCTCCACCGCCTCCGTCGGCAGGATCGGCGTCGAAACGAATCCGGGGCACACCGCGTTGATCCGCACATTCCTCTTCTCCCACACGGGCGCCAGTGACCGCACCAGCCCGATCACGGCGTGCTTCGTCGCCGCGTACACCGGGTCGAAGTCGGCGGACGACAGGCCGGCCATGCTCGACGTCACCACCACCGCGCCGCCGCCGTCGGCGGCCAACGCCGGCAGCGCCGCGCGCAGGCCGTACATCACCCCGTAGAGATTCACCGCCACCACCTGGTGCAGCCGCTCCGGCCGATAGTCCTCCTCGCCGAAGCCGCCGCCGTCGCCGATCCCAGCGTTCAGATGCACCAGGTCCAGCCCGCCGAATTCGTCGACCGCCGCCCGCACGGCAGCCGCGTTGTCCTCCTCGGACGACACATCCGTGCGCACGAAGCGCCCGCCGACCTCCGCGGCGACGGCCTCGCCGCCCACCTCGTCGACGTCCGCCACCACCACACCGGCGCCGAGGCCGCCGGGAGTCCGTCCGTAGTGCCGTGCCACCGCGGCACCGATGCCGCTCGCCGCACCCGTTACCAGTACCGATCGCATCCCAATTCCTTCCTTACTTGCTCCTGTCCGTCTCACGCATGCGCCGCCGCGTCCGCCGTGATCCGCTCGATCACGCTCCTGCGCCGCGCGTACACCCGGCTGATGCCCTCCAACAGCAGGAACACCGCTACGTACTGCAGGTTGCTGATCAGCGGCACGGCGTCCACGGGAAGCGTGTACGCCAGCACAATCCGCACCACGGCATCGGCCATCAAGCCAACGCCCCAGACCACGGTCAAAACCCGCATCACATGCCGGAACGTCGGCGAGTCGCGCCAGTACGCGGCCAGCTTCGCGTGCTGTTCCCTGGCCGTGATGGACATCAGCACCGAGGCGATGAACGGCCGCCGCATCAGCAGCGTCGCCAGGATGCACAGCCCGGCTACTGCTGTCATTGCCCCGTCCTTGGCCAGCAGGAATCGCGCGCTCCCGGTGAGTAGCGAACTCGCCACGCCCAACGCCAGCAGCACGAGCGTGAACGCCCCCAGGCTGTCGATCCGCCGAGTGCGCGCCATCATCACCACCGCCCGGAGCAGCGGTGGAATCGCACCCGCCAGCAGCGCCCACCACTGCCCGACACCGGCCGCGCGCAGCCCGTAGAACACCAGCAGAGGCGCCGCTACATTCACACCCAGGTTCGCCGCCAGCGCCCGGTACTGCGCCGCCCGGGCCGGTGACCCGGCGGAATCGGCGACGGCGCCATCGGGGGTCGGTGCCGCACCGGCGGCGAGCTGGGTCTGTTGCTCAATCATCATCGTCAATCACCTCGGCATCGACGCTAGAAACGAACCGCGCCAGCGGTAATGGACCTGGCTGCCCGACAGGGGTGTGCCCAGACCCACCCCGTTCGGGGCCTGGGCCCACCCCGGAAACCGCCGCCGGTGGTCCAGACTGAAAAAGGTCGGGCACACCCACGGCGTGCACGGGAAGAGGAGGGCTACGTCATGACCGCGACAAGCGCCGGACCGGTGCGCCGGGTCCTGCGTCGGCTGGGCTGCTACCACGTCGACCTGGCGTACTCGATATCCGTCGGATTCACGGTCGTGACCCTCGCGCTGTTCACCGTCCCTCTCGCCGTCCTCGCGTTCGCGGCGCCCGGCACCGGCCCCGGCCGCCGCGCGCTGCACGCCACCCGCAGGGCGGCACGGTTCGTCCGCTCCTACGGCACAACGTGGCACGGCGGCGACCACCCGGACCTCTACCTGCCCGCCCCCTACCTCCCGCGCCCGCCACGCCAGGACCCGGCCACTCGCCGCGACCTTGCCTTCTTCGCCTGCGAGCCACTGGTCGGCACCCTGTTGCTGCTCGTGCCCGCCGCGATCGCCTGGCACGGGCTGTTCGGGCTGACCGCTCCGGCCGTCGTCTACTACGTCGGCGGCGGCCACGGCGCCTTCCACGCCGGTCCGTTCGACTCCGCGGCGGCCGCCCTGCCCAGTGGCGTCGCGCTCTATATCGCGGCACTGCTGCTCGCCCGCGCCGGGCGTTTCCGGCACGGCCGGTGGCTGCCCGTGCTGCTCGGCCCCGCGCCCTTCGTCGCCTCGGACGTCGCGTTCGAGAACGAGCGGCGGCACCTTGTCGCGCGCGTTGCCGAGCTGGCCGAAACCCGCACCGCCACCCTGGACAGCGCGGCCGCCGAGCTGCGCCGCATCGAGCGTGACCTACACGACGGTGCCCAAGCCCGGCTGGTGGCCCTGGGGATGAACCTCGGCGCGCTCGACGCGCTGATGGAGGCCGACCCGGCGCGGGCGAGGCGGCTGCTCACGCAGATGCAGGACGACTCCACCAAGGCGCTGAACGAACTGCGCGATCTGGTCCGCGGTATCCACCCCCCGGTGCTTGCCGAGCGCGGACTGGCCGACGCGGTGCGGGCACTGGCACTGGACGCCCCGATGGAGGCCGAAGTTGACGCCGTGCTGCCGGGACGCCCGGAGCCGCCGATCGAGTCGGCGCTGTACTTCGCCGTCTCGGAGCTGCTGGCGAACGCGGCCAAGCACAGCGGTGCCGACACGGTGCGGATAACCCTGCACTACGAAGACGGGGACAGGGAAGGGAAGCGGGACGGGGACGGGAACGGGGTCCTGCGCTGCACGGTCCGGGACGACGGCCGCGGCGGCGCCGATCCCGACGCCGAACGCGGTAGCGGGCTGAGTGGTGTGCGCCGCCGACTGGCGGCCTTCGACGGTAAGGTCGAGGTGCACAGCCCGGTGGGTGGTCCGACACTGGTGAAGATGGAGATCCCATGCGCGTTGTCCTCGCCGAGGACCTATTCCTCCTCCGCGACGGACTCGTCAACCTCCTGACCGGGCACGGCTTCACCCTCGCCGCCGCAGTGGCCAGCGGCCCCGAACTGGAGCGGGTGCTGCGTGAAGAGGAGCTGGACGTGGCCGTGGTGGACGTCCGCCTCCCGCCGACCTTCACCGACGAGGGCCTGCAGGCGGCGCTGTCCGCGCGCCGCGAGCGGCCGGGCCTGCCGGTGCTGGTGCTCTCCCAGCATGTCGAACAGCTGTACGCGCGGGAGCTGCTCGCCGATGGCAGCGGTGCCGTCGGCTACCTGCTGAAGGACCGAGTGCTCAACGCCGGGCAGTTCATCGACGCGGTGCGGCGCGTGGCCGGGGGCGGCACGGTGATGGACCCCGAGGTCATCGCCAAGCTGCTGGGTGGGCGCCGCCGGGACGACCCGCTGGCAGCGCTCACCCCGCGGGAGCGGGAGGTGCTCGCCCTGATGGCGGAGGGCTGCTCCAACGCGGCCATCGCCGGACGGTTGTACGTCAGCGAGAGCGCCGTCGGCAAGCACTCGGCAAGCATTTTCGGCAAGCTCGGCATCGGCGCCTCCGATGACACCAACCGCCGGGTACTCGCCGTCCTCGCCTACCTCAACGGCACCAGGACCGGGGTCGGGTCGCATAGACAGCCATAGACAACGGGGTCAGGGGTGTGCGATGGACCCGGGCTGTGCGAGGTGTTGGATCGTCTCTGCGATATCGCCGTCGATTCGGCCGAATGCCAGATCGTCGTTGATTCCAGGTGAGAACAGCAGGATCGGGAACGGGCCGTCAGCCGTGCGAGCCGGGCCGTCTTGGCGGCCATGACTTGGTTCGAGGGTCCACTTGCTCGAGGGAACGCCGAGGTCGGCGAGATCACTCGTCTGGAGTTGCAGACCGCCGGGCGTCGTCCACGGTGCGACCGACTGTGGCTGTCGTGAGGCAGAATACGAGCGTGAGCGACGTGCCGGGGCCCGGTGGAGACAGGTTCGATGCGGTGGAACGGTTGCGCAGGACGCCGGACGGTGTGCGGGCGGACGAGACCGGTCGTTCCGAGGCGGGTGACGGCGCGTCGAAGCTGGTCCGGTTGCCGCATCGCCCGCGGCGTATGACCGAGGATGCCGGTGAGCGTCGCCGTAAAACGTGGCGCTCGGAGGGGGGCTCGGTTTTCGATCCTGCGCCGACCAGGCCCGTGCTGCGATCAGAGCTGCAGTGTGAGACGGGGGCATGGCCGGTCGACCTCGGTCCGGCGTGGCAACACGTTCCCGACGAGGAGCCGGGCGGCGCCGAGCATGGCGGCAGTGTCATCGATCTCGGCGCATGGCGCAAACGAGCGGGTGACGCTGCCCCGGCCGTCGGCATTCGGCGCATGGCCAAGCCCCGCAGAATCGGACCCGATACCCCCTAATGCCGCCGGCCGGATGTGCGTTCGATATGCGGCTCTGAGGTCGTGCGGGCTGGGTCGATCCCGCATACGTCGTGGTGTCGGCTACCGGTCGGGCGCGGTGGCGGTGACGATGCGGGTGGTGATCCAGGGGAGGAGACGGCCGTAATGCCGGGTCGCTCCAAGGTTTTCCGGTATTGACGAGGCGGCCGCCGGGGCGCTGCCGATTCTTACGTTGTTTTGCCGTTCGGCCGACGCGGCTCTGACATTCGCTGGGCAGCATCGACGCTCGACAGACAACGGAGAAAGAAGGTTCGAGGGATGCGCGGTCTGCGTAGGTCGGTAAGCCTGGCTCTGGCGGTCGCCGTGGTCGGTGGAGTGCTCGCGGGGTGCGGCGGCGGGTCGAACGCCCCGTCGGCGGGTCCGGCCTGGTGTCCCACCGTGGCCGGGCATGAGGTGCGGTGTGGGGTGGTCGAGCGGCCGCTGGTGGCCGATCGGCCCGAATTGGGCAAGGTGGAGGTCGGTTACGCCTGGATTCGTCAGGGTCGGGACGATGCACCGAGCGCGGGGACGATCGTGCCGAACCCGGGTGGGCCGGGGGTGCCGATGATCGCGCATGCCGCCGAGGCGGTGGCGCTGTCGTCGGCGATGCTCGACGATCATGATCTGCTGCTCATCGATCCGCGCGGCACCGGGGTGTCGAGCCCGATCGATTGCGATGTGACGGAACGGGAATTCCAGCTCGGCACCCGCGAGCACCAGAGACAAGCCGTGCAGCGCTGCGGCGAGAAGCTCGGTCCTCGCGCGGCGGGCTACACCACCGCGGCCACCGCCGACGACTTCGACGCCGTGCGCGCGAAGCTGGGGATCGACAAGCTGGTGCTCTACGGCATCTCCTACGGCACCTATCTGATGCCGGTCTACGCCCAGCGCCACCCCGATCACGTGCAGTCGATCGTGCTGACCGGCGCGTATCCGGCGGACTTCGACAAACTGCAGCGGCCCAACGCCGAGGCGGTATCGCTGACGCTGCAGCGGATCTGCGAGCGCAGCGGTGCCTGCGACCCGGCGACCGCGGTGGCCGATCTGCGGGCAACCGCACAGCGGTTGCGGGACAAGCCGATTGCCGTGGACGGCCCGCATCCGGTGTTGCTGACCGAGGCCAAACTCGCCAATCTCATCTTCGAGGACGCCACCTCCAATGTCGGCCTCGATCCGAACGCGCCGACCCCGCTGGGCATGCTGCCCGCCGCGCTGCACGCCGCGGTCGCGGGCGACGACGGGCCGCTGCGCGAGTTCACCGCCCGGGTCGTCAGCCCGGAAGCCTATGAGAAGATCGGCGCCTACATCGCCGTGACGTGCAACGACTACCCGCAGTTCTGGTCGCCGGAAGCCACCGTGCCGCAACGCGAACAGCAGTACCGGCAGGCGCTGGCGCAGGTCCCCGGGCTGGGTGCGTTCAGTTCCGAGGGCTTCGCTGCGGCCCAGCGTGACCACGGCGACGTGTGCCTCCACTGGACTAGCGCCTCCAATCCCCGCCCCGATCAGATGCGCGAGCCGCTGCCGAACGTCCCGGTGCTGGTGCTCTCCGGTGACCTGGATGCGGTGACGCCCGACGTGAACGGCAAGCTGGCCGCCGCCCGCTTCCCGCGCGCGACGTTCATCTCCGTGCCCAACACCGGCCACGTCCCGGACCTGGAACCCAGCGGCTGTGTGGTGGGCCTGGTGAACGAATTCGTCCGCACCGGCGCGGTCTCCTCGACCGCCTGCGTGCAGGCGATCCCGCCGATCGCCGTGATGCCGGTCTCGCGGTGAGGCAGCCGTAGCGATGTCCGCACCCACCACCGGCCAGAATGACCCCATGCAAGCCAGGAATCCGGGCCCGTCGGTGCTCGTCGTCGAGGACGACCCGAACGTGCGAAGCACATTGGAGCAGCTGTTGCGGTTCGAGGGCTACCGGGTGCAGCTGGCCATCGACGGCCGCGAGGCGCTCGACCTGCTCGAGCATCAGCGCCCGGATCTGGCGGTGGTGGATGTGATGATGCCGCGCCTGGACGGCCTGTCGCTGTGCCGGGCGCTGCGCCGCCGGGGCGACCGGTTGCCCATCCTGGTGCTGACCGCGCGGCACCAGGTGGGCGACCGGGTCGCGGGCCTGGACGCCGGCGCCGACGACTATCTGCCCAAGCCATTCGACACCGAGGAACTGCTCGCCCGCCTGCGCGCCCTGCTGCGCCGCAGCGCCCCCGATCCGGTCGAGGTGCTCACCGTCGCCGATCTGACCCTGGATCCGGCGGCGCGCGAGGTGCACCGCGGCGGCGTGTGCCTCGATCTGACCCGCACCGAATTCGACGTCCTGGAACTGCTGATGCGCAACCAGCGGATCGTGCTGACCAGAAGCCAGATCTACGAACACATCTGGGGCTTCGACTTCGACACCGAATCGCGCTCGCTGGATGTGTACATCGGATATCTGCGCCGCAAGCTCGAACAGGGCGGCGCCGTGCGCCTGATCCACACCGTGCGCAACGTCGGCTACACCATCCGGGAGCAGTGATGCTACGCGCCCGCATCACGCTGGTGGCGGTGATCGCGGTGGTGGCCGCCATCCTGGTCGCGGTCACCACGGCCTATCAGGGTGTCGCACCGCTGGTCGCCGATCAGGTCGACCGCGGGCTGTCCGATCGCGCCGATACCGTTGCGGCGCTGATGGATTCCGGTATGCCGGTCCCCGAGCGCCCGGATATGACCGAACAGTTGCTCGCCGCGGACGGCTCCGTGCGTGCGCTGACGCCGGGCCGGGCGCCGCTCCCGGTCTCCGACGCCGACCGCGCCGTCGCGCGCACCGGTCACGGCATCGCCGAAACCGAGACCACCATCGACGGCAAGGACTACGGCGTGCTCACCAAGGCCCGTCCCACCGGCGGCGCGATCATGGTCGGCCAGAACCAAGCCGAGGTCGCCCGCATCGATCACGAATTTCTGTGGCGCACAGGCTGGATCACGGCGCTCGCGGTCCTCGCTGCCGCCGCGTTCTGCTGGCTGCTGATCGGCCGGATCCTGCGGCCGATCCGCGGCCTGGTCGACACCACCGAGCAGATCACCGCCACCGGCGATCTGTCCGCGCGGCTGCCCGATGCCGGTCGCGACGAGATCGGCGAGCTCACCCGCAATTTCAATACGATGCTGGCCGCGCTGCGGCTCTCGCGCGCCCAGCAACACCGCCTCGTCGAGGACGCCGGGCACGAACTGCGCACCCCGCTCACCTCGATCCGCGGCAGCGCCGAACTGCTGCATCGCGCCAACGGCCGACTCGCCCCCGAGGACGAGGCTCGGGTCCTGACCACCCTGGTGGCCGAGGCCAAGGCGCTCGACGCCCTCATCGGCGAACTCGTCGACCTCGCCACCGATCACGACATCGCCGAGCCGACAACCACTCTCGACCTGCCCGACCTCGCCGAGGACTGCGCCCAGCGCTTCCGGCGCCGCACCGGGCGCATCATCACCGTGGCCGCCGCGGACCCGGTGCCGGTCGAGGCCCGTCCGCGCGCGCTGGCCCGCTGCGTGGACAACCTGCTCGACAACGCCCTCAAGTACAGCCCCACCGACACCGCGATCGAGGTCCGAATCCGCGGGAGCCGCCTATGGGTTCGCGATCACGGCCCCGGCATCGACACCCCCGACCAGCAGGCGGTCTTCGGCCGCTTCTACCGGGCCGATCGCACCCGCTCCACCCCCGGCTCCGGCCTCGGGCTGGCCATCGTGCACGACATCATCGCCGCACACGGGGGAAAGGTATTCGCCACCAACCACTCCGAAGGCGGTGCCGAGGTCGGATTCGACCTCGGCACCGACTGACACGCTCGACCGACTCCCGGCCACTTCGGCGACCTCACACCACCCCCACGTCGGCGTCGAGCACCGCTGCCACAGCGTTGCGCAAGCCGGCGACCACGGGGACGCCGAGATCGGTGAAATGATCTTCGGCGTGCAGAGCATTCGCTCCGGCGTGGTACAGGATGCAGTTGATTCCGCACTGCGACGCCGCTTTCGCATCGTCGACGCTGTCGCCGATCAGCAGGATGTTGTCCTTGGACACGTCCAGATAATCGAGGTGACGCCGCAAATGCGGGGCCTTGTATGCGGACTCGTCGCCGACCAGACCGTCGATCCGCAGAAAGAACTCCGCGAGCCCGAACTTCTGCACCAGCGACATCAGGCGATCGTGCGGATGCATGGAGAGCAGCGACTGACTCCGGCCGGCTCCCTGCCAGGTGGTCAGCGCCTCCACGGCATCGTGCGCCAGAGCTATGTCCTCACGCCGTTTCTGATAGGAAGCATAGAAGTTCTTCTCCAGCAATTCCTGTTCGACAGCGCTCAGTTGCCGTCCCGCCAGCCTGTCGTAGAAGGAAGAGATCGGTTGACAATGCAGTCGCTGATAATCCTCGTGTGCGATCGCCCCCAACCCGGCCGCCTCGAAGGCGTCGATCGTCGACTCGATCAACGCTCGACCGTCGGCGAACAGAGTTCCGTTCCAATCCCAGATGATGTGTTCGACATGCATGCCTACGCTCCTCATGTGCCGATGCGCCAGTCGGACAGGTACTGCTGCTGCCGGTCGCTGAGCGAGTCGATGGATACGCCGTACGCCTCGAGTTTCGCTCGGGCCACCGTGTTTTCGATCTCGCGGGGGATCTCGTGCACCCCGGGCTTCATGCGGGCCGCGTTCTCGATGAGGTACTGCACGCCCAGTGCCTGGGTCGAGAAGGTCATGTCCATCACCTCGGCGGGATGGGCCTCGGCGGCCGATTGGCCGACCAGACGACCCTCGGCGAGCAGGATGATGCGCGGCCCGTCCGGAAGCTGGTATTCGACACAGTTCGGCCGCAGCTCGCGGCGTTCGACGGCCGCCTCGGTCAACGCCTCGACCGCGATCTCGACGTCGAAGTGACCCGAATTGCACACCACCGCACCGTCTTTCATGCGCTGCAGGTGCGGCAGGGTGATGACGTCACGATTCCCGGTCACCGTGACATAAATGTCGCCGTGTGCCAAGGCGTCCTCGAGTCGCATCACGAGCAGGCCGTCGAGCTTGGCCTCCAGCGCGCGCACCGGGTCGACCTCGGTGACGATCACGGTGGCCCCCATGCCGCGTGCCCGGATCGCGACACCGCGGCCGCACCACCCGTAGCCGATGACGACCACGGTCGATCCGGCCAACAGCATGTTCGTCGCCCGCAGGATCCCATCGATCGTGTTCTGGCCGGTGCCGTAGCGATTGTCGAACAGATGCTTCGTCGCCGCGTCGTTGGTGGGCAGCACCGGATAGCGCAGAGCGCCGTCGTCGGCCATGTTGCGCAGTCGCAGCACACCGGTCGACGTCACCTCGGTGCCGCCGATGACGTCGTCGAGCAGGTCGGGACGGTCGTTGTGGATGGTCGTCGTCAGGTCGGCCCCGTCGTCGACCACGATCGTCGGCCGAATACCGAGCACGCCCTCGACCTGCTGGTAGAAGGTGTCGCGGTCACAATCGTAGATCGCGAACACCTCGGCGCCGATGTCGCGCTGAATCGAGGCGGCGACATCGTCCTTGGTGGACAACGGATTCGACGCACACAGCGCCAGCTCCGCACCACCGGCGACGAGCGCCTTGCACATGTTCGCGGTCTCGGTGGTGACATGGAGACATGCGGCGATCCGGTGCCCGGCGAACGGTTTGCTCTGCGCGAACCGCTCGGCGAGGGCAGTCAGCACCGGCATGCGGCGCGTGGCGAATTCGATCTTCGAGCGTCCCGCGTCCGCCAGCGAGACATCGCGCAGCATACTCATCGTGAATTACTCGTTTCTGTTGTCGGACAGGAGATTCAGGTATTCCTCAGCCCGATTACGGCGAAGGCGTCGTCGGTGAGGAGTCGGCGCGCGGCCAATGCGGCGGCGGCGCAGCCGAATACGGCGGCCAGGACGAATGCGGTTCGGACAGTCGTGAGTTCGAGCAGCGTTCCGGCCAGCGCCGAACCGATCGCGTTGCCGACGCCGAACGAGGTGATCATCCACGCGTGCGCTTCGGTGAGCGTTCCTTCGGGGGCCATCCGCGCGATGAGGGCGAAGGCCGACGCCAGCGTGGCGGGTAATGCGCAGCCGCTCAGGAAGGCCAGCAGCGTCATCGGCCCGGTGTCCGGTGTGGCAGCCAGCGGTAGGTAGCCGAGCGCGAGCAGCACCAGAAGGGCGAGCAGGCGGCGGTCTTCGCGGCGTGCGATGGGTGCTGTGGTGTAGGCGATTCCGCACAGCAGCGCGCCTGCGGCATTGCTGGCGATCAACCATCCGGCAGAGCCGCGGCCGGTGTGCTGCTCGGCGTACCCGGTGATGCTGACGGTGAAGACGCCGATCGTGGCGCCCACGCACACCAACGCCGCGAACAGGCGGGGGACACCGGCTCCGCGTAGCGGTCCCAACCAGTGCCGTTCGGCGTCGGTGCCGCGCCACGCACGCGCCGGTGGCGCGGTGGCGAACCACACGGTGCCGAACAGGCCGACTGCCCCGGCGACCAGGAGCCCGGCGGCGGGGCCGGTGAGCGCGGTCGCGCCGAGGACGATCAGCGGCCCACACACGAAGATCAGCTCTTGTGTGGCGGCATCCAGGGAGAACGCGGCGCGCAGATTCTGCTCGCCGGAAACTACCTCACCCCACAGCACTCGCAGGCACGGTTCCAGCGGTGGCGTCGCCGCTCCCGCGACAAGGGCTGCGCCCGCGCTGAATACGAAGGCGTGCGGGTCCACCGACGCCAGCACCACAAACGCTGCGGAAGACACCAGCGCGGTGGTCAGGAGCACGGTCGCCTGGCGGGTGCGGTCGACGAGCCTGCCCGATACCGGGCCGAACACCGCCGCGCTCGCGGCGTAGAGCGCGGCGAGCAGGCCCGCCACTCCGTAGTCGCCGCCGTTGTCGCGGACGGTGAGCAGAATCGCCAGCGGGGCCATACCGGTCGGCAGCCGGCCGATCAGAGACGCGGACAGCAGACTCGGCACCGACGGGGAGCGCAGCACCGCGCCGAGCGGCGACCGCCCCGGGGCCGGGGTGACACCGGTGTTCAGGGGTTCCTCCTTACTCGCTGTGATGTGTTCGTAGTCAACCTGGACGACCGGGTGCGGACCAGGGCATCAACCAGGCATTTACCGGGCATCTCGGAGGTCTCGGTTCCAGCGGTGGCTGAGGTTGTGGCGGCGTCACAGGTAATCTGACGGCGGTGGAACGCCGAACCGGTCTTGCTCGGACCCGCCGCGACCGCGGGCAGACTCAGGAGACGCTTGCCCACCGTCTCGGAGTCGACGTCTCCAGCGTCGCTCGCTGGGAACGGGGCACATCGACCCCATCGCCTCGCCTGCGCGTGGCACTGGCACGTGAGTTGGGCCTGCGGCTCGACGAACTCGCGTGCCTGCTGAACGGGGGAGAACGTCAGCCCGCCGCCTGTGCACCAACGGACCTGATCAGTGACATCTGGACCGCGACCGAACGCGACGAGCTCGTCGCACAGCTGGCAACGGACGTACCGGCGGCCCCGCTGCCCGACGGTCAAGCGGTGCGGGTTGCGCACCAGTGGCTGATCGCGCCGCCGCCACCGGCCGTCACCGAGATGCGGCAGTCCGGGAGGGGTATCGGGCGGATCGGCACCGACGTTATAGAGCGAATCCGGGCACGCCTGCGTTATCTGCGCGAGGCCGACGACCTCATCGCCGGTGGTGACCTGCACGGGACGGTTCGTGCCGAACTCGCCCGCACGGCGAACCTGTTGGGCGATACGACCTACACCGAGCGGACCGGGCGCGAACTGCTCCGCGCCGTCGCCGAACTGTGCCAGCTCGCGGGCTGGTCGACCGCGGACGCCTCCGACAACGCGGCGGCGGAACGCTACTACCTCAACGGAATTCGCACCGCCCATGCGGCGGGCGATCTCGTCCTCGCGGCCCAGATCGTGTCCAGCCTGGGGTACCACATGGCCGAGACCGGTGGCCCGGCACGCGACGCGGTGCTGCTCACCCGCTCCGCGCTGGCCCGCATGGACAACTCCGATCGCCCGGCGACCGCCACACCCACCGTGCGGGCACTGCTGCACGCACGCAACGCCTGGACTCATGCGGTCGCCGGTGACACCCGTCATGCCGCGGACGAAATCCAGCGCGCCCAGGACGAATACAGCCACCGCACGGACTCCGACCCCGATCCCACGTGGGCCTACTGGCTCACCCCCGAAGAGATGAACATCATCACAGGCCGCGTCGACACCGTCCTGGGACGGCCACTCGAAGCACAGCAACGCCTGGGTCCGGCGCTGCGGCACTGCGACCCCCGCCGCCTCCGCGAGACCACCCTCTACACCATCTGGCTCGCCGAAGCTCACCTGCGTGCACACGACGTAGACGGCGCACGCGCACTGGCAACCAGCGCGAACCGGACCCGTGCCGTCATTCGCTCGGCGTACAGCGACCGCGCCGTGAACAGACTGACCCGGCAGCTGGTGTCGTTGCGGGACCGACACTGAGCTCGGTCGCTAAATCGTTTGACCGGGCCACGAATCGAGGGAGGATGGGGCGAATGAGTGACCGATGGCCCCAACGCCTGGCCGTGCGCCCATGGACCGCTCGAGACGCTCGCTGCGTGGCTGCGTGGCAATACGACGGCCCCTGGAGTGTTTACAACCTGTCGGCTGAAGAGGGACTTCCCGATGCCGCCGACGGGTACATGGCCGTGGTCGACGCCGACGACGGCCGAATGGTCGGGTTCTACTGCACCGGAGCGGAAGCGCGAGTGCCCGGGCTGGGCGAGGAGCCCGGTGTGATCGACCTCGGCGTGGGCATGGATCCGGCCTGGGTCGGCAACGGTCACGGCGTGAGTTTCGGTGCTGCGGTGATCGATCACGTCCGCCGAGCGCATCCGACATCCGCGCTGCGCGTGGTGATGCAATCATGGAACACGCGCAGCCTGCGACTGATGCGGCGCCTCGGGTTCGTAGAGTCCGGCCATCACCTGTGCGTACAGGACGGTTCGCCGGTCGCCTACGTTGTGGCTCTACTCCCCACTTTCGAACACGCCCTGTAATGCGGTGGGTATCCGTCCCGTCATGCGACGTAGGATGCCGTCACGCGGATGCCGTGCCCCGTTGGTCGGGGATCACTGCGGTCGCCTCGATCTCCACCTTGGCGGGCTTCTCGACGAGGCGGGACACCTCGACGACGGTCATGGCGGCGTGGTAGCAGCCGATGAGGTCGCGGAAGGCCTCGCCGATCTCGCGGGAGGATGCGAGATATTCCTCGGCGTCGGTGACGTACCAGGTCATTCGGACGATATCGGCGGGTTCGGCTCCCGCCTCGGCGAGTACGGCCACGATATTCGACAGGGCCAGGCGCACCTGGCCGGTCAGATCCCCGTGGGGGAACCTGCCCTCGGCGTCCCAGCCGACCATGCCCGCGACGAACACCATCTCGCCCCGGGCGGCGACGCCGTTGGCGTATCCGCGGGGACGCGGCCAGCCGGGCGGTTGCAGGACCCTCATCGAACCACCTCGGTGCTCGGATCGGCCTCGCGCAGTTTGAACCGCTGCAGCTTGCCCGTTTCGGTGCGCGGCAAGGATTTCCGGAAGACGACGACCCGCGGGTATTTGTACGGGGCCACGGTCCGCTTCACGAATTCCTGCAACTGCCGGACCATGTCGTCATCCGCGCGATATCCAGGCTGCAGCACCACGAATGCCTTGACCAGCTGTGCGCGTTCCTCGTCCGGTGCGCCGACCACCGCGCATTCGGCGACGGCCGGGTGGGCCAGCAGCGCGTCCTCGACCTCGGGTGCGGCGATGTTGTAACCGGCGGAGATGATCATGTCGTCGGTGCGTGCCCGATAGTGGAAGTAGCCGTCCTCGTCGACCAGATACGAGTCACCGGTGAGATTCCACCCGTCGCGCACGTAGTCGGACTGCCGCTCGTCGGCGAGGTAGCGACAGCCGGTCGGGCCCTTCACCGCCAGCCTTCCCGCCGTTCCCGGCGGCACTGCCCGGCCCGTCTCGTCGACGAGGCGCGCCCGATAACCCGGTACGGGCAGTCCGGTCGCACCGGGTCGCGCATGTTCAGCGTCGGCGGAGATGAAGATGTGCAGCATCTCGGTGGCCCCGATGCCGTCGATGATCTGGATGCCGGTGGCCGCGCGCCACCGGTCCCTGGTCGCGGCGGGGAGCGGCTCGCCCGCGGAAACACAGGTGCGTAGCGAAGTATTGCGTAGTTCATCGCCGCGCCCGGCAAGGGCGCGGTAGATCGTCGGCGCCGTGAACAGGATCGTCGCGCCGTACTCCCTGATCGCATCGAACAACTCTGCGGGACCGGCCTTTTCGAGCAGTACGGTCGACGCTGCGACCGTGGCCGGGAACAACAGCAGCCCGCCCAGCCCGAAGGTGAACCCCAGCGGTGGGCTGCCGATGAACACATCCTCGGCCCGCGGCCGCAGGATATGGCGTGGAAAGCAGGCGCAGACGGCCATGACGTCGCGGTGAAAGTGCATGGTCGCCTTGGGAACACCGGTCGTTCCCGAGGTGAAGGCGATCAGACAGACATCGTCGGCCGCGGTGCGGACGGTATCGAAGTGTGCGGGCCGCAGCGCCATGGCCGCCTCCAGCCCGGCCCCGCCGATATCGTCGGCGGCTCGGTCGCTGTTGAAGTAGCGGATCCGGCGCAGCTCCGGACAGGCGGTTGCCCGCAGTTCCTCGCCGAGTACGGCATCGCAGAGCGCATGCGTGATCCGCGCCTTGCCGATGATGTGCGTGAGCTCTTTGGCCCGCAACAGCGGCATCGTCGTCACGGCGATACCACCGGCCTTCATCACCGCGAACCAGCAAGCCGCGAGCATCGGACTGTTGGTGCCGCGCAACAACACCCGATTACCGGGAATCAGGCCCATGTCGTCGGCGAGGACCGCGGCAATGCGGTTCGCCTTCTCCTGCATCTCGGCATAGGTCCACGCGACACCGCCGGGGGCGCGGATGTAGACCCGATCGCCGAATCCTTTCTCCACCCACCGGTCCAGCAGTTCGGCCGCGCAGTTGAGCTGCGGCGGGAAGCGCAGCTCGGGCAGGTCGAACACCAGGTCCGGCCATTGGTCGGTCGGCGGGAGGTTGTCGTGAGCGAAGGTGTCGATGTGCGCACTGGTCATGGTCGATCTCACTGGGGCTGGCCGGATATGGCTGGGCGGGCGGAGTTTCGGGAGCGCAGGAGTTCGCGCGCGATGATCAGCTGCTGCACCTCGGTGGCCCCCTCGTAGATGCGCAGCGCCCGGATGTCGCGGTACAGCCGTTCCACCGGCTGCCCGCTGACCACGCCGAGTCCGCCCCAGAGCTGGACCGCGGCGTCGATCACCCGCTGGGCGCCCTCGGTCGCGGCCATTTTCGCCATGGCGGCCTCGCGGGTGACCGTGCGGCCCCGGTCGCGCTGCCATGCCGCGCGATAGGTGAGCAGGGCGGCGGCGTCGATCGTGGTCGCCATCCGCGCGAGTTCGGCCTGGGTGAGCTGCAGATCGGCCAGCCGCCCGCCGAACATGATTCGCGAGGTGGCCCGAGCCATCGCCTCGTCCAGCGCACGCCGGGCGAAGCCGAGCGCCGCCGCGGCGACGGAGGTGCGGTAGACGTCCAGGGTGCGCATCGCGAGCCGGAATCCCGTGCCCGGCTCGCCGAGCAGCCGTGCCGCGGGCACCCGGCATCCCTCGAAACGCAGGCGTGCCAGAGGATGTGGGGAGATGACGTCGATGCGCTCGGCCACGTCGAGTCCAGGAGTGTCCGCGTCCACCACGAAGGCGGAGATGCCGCGCGCGCCGGGTGCCTCACCGGTCCGTGCGAAAACCACGTAGAAGTCGGCGATTCCGCCGTTGGAGATCCAGGTCTTCTCGCCGTCGAGGACGAATTCGTCGCCGTCGGCGCGGGCCGTGCAAGTCAGCGCGGCCGCATCCGATCCGGCATCGATCTCCGACAGGGCGAAGGCGGCGATCGCCGTCCCGGAGGCGACCCCCGGCAGGTAACGGCGTTTCTGTTCGTCGGTACCCGCGAGACCGATTGCGCCGGAACCCAATCCCTGCATAGCGAAGGCGAAATCGGCGAGGGCGTCGTGCCAGGCGAGTGTCTCCCGGGCCAGGCAGATCGCCCGTGTATCGATCGCATCGCGCGCTCCGCCGAAGGCCGTGCCCGCGACCGCATATCGCAGCCAGCCCGCCGCACCGAGTTCGCGCACCAGGGCGCGGCAGGAGTCGTCGACCCCGGCGGTATGGTCGACGCGGATGTGTTCATCGGCCCATGCCGCGAGCTTCGTGGCGAATTCCCGGTGGGGCGCATCGAAGAACGGCCAGTCGAGATGTTCGCCGTCCATGGTCAGTTTCCCTCGAATCGGGGCCGGCGTTTGGCCGCGAAGGCGTGATAGGCGCGGGCGAAGTCCTCGGTGAGCATGCACAGCGCCTGGGCCTGCGCCTCCGCCTCGATCGCCTGGTCGATGGTCAGCGACCACTCTTGGTGCAGCATCGTTTTCGTCATGCCGTGGGCGAAAGTGGGGCCCTCGGCGAGTTCGCGCGCCAGATCCGCTGCGGCGCCGACGAGTTCGTCGGGTTCGGCGAGCTGATTGAAGAAACCCCATGCCAGGCCCTGCTCACCGCTCATCGAGCGGCCCAGATACAGCAGCTCGGCCGCCCGGCCCTGACCGATGATGCGGGGGAGGATGGCGCAGGCGCCCATATCGCACCCGGCGAGCCCGACGCGCGCGAACAGGAACGCGGTCTTGCTTCGGGCGGTCCCGATGCGCAGGTCCGACGCCATGGCGAGGATCGCTCCTGCTCCGGCACAGACCCCGTCGACCGCGGCGACGATCGGCTGCGGGCAGGCGCGCATCGCCTTGACCAGATCTCCGGTCATTCTGGTGAACATCAGGAGTTCGGGTGCGGGCAGCCCGATCAGCGCGCCGATGATGTCGTGGACGTCCCCACCGGAGCAGAAATCGCTTCCGGCACCGCGCAATACGATGACCGAGACATCTTCTGCCCGATCCAGGCGGCGGAACAGATCACGCAATTCGGCGTAGGAGTCGAAGGTGAGCGGGTTCTTCCGCTCGGGCCGGTCCAGCACGATGGTGCCGACGCCCTCGCTCACCGACCAGCGGAAGTGCTGTGCCGCATAGTCGGCGAGGGTGATTCGGTTGCCCGCCCGCAGCGCGGGGTCGAGATGGGTGGTCATTCGATGCTCCCGGGACGATCGATGGTGTGCGCCAGGTGGATTCGCAGTCGCCCCAGCAGGTCGTAGAGCGTCTGCTCGGCGTCGCGGCCGAAGCCGTCGAACATCTCGGTCAGCCAGCGCTCGTGTTCGTCGGCCATCTCGCGGAACCGAGTCCGGCCGCTGTCGGTGATCCGCACCCGGATGGCGCGGCCGTCGTCGGGGTCGGGGACGCGGGCGACCAGGCCCTCCGCGACCAGTTGGTCGGTGAGTCCCGTGACATTGCCGCCGGTGACCATGAGATAGCGCGACAGCGAGCTCATCCGCAGGCCGTCCGGAAAGCGATCGAGCTGAGCCAGATAGTCGAAACGCGCCAGCGTGGTGGCGAAATGCGTGCGTAGCCGGGTCCGGATCTCCTGTTCGATCTGATTACTGCACGCCAGCAGCCGCAGCCACAACCGCACATCCAAATGGTCGTGCGCGGCCGCGCGGGCTTCGACGCCGATGCGCTCGTCACCCAGCACGTGCGCCGTGGTCTCGGCTCGATTCGCCACTCAGGTCACCTCTCCTCCGCTGATCGAAATGGACTGCCCGGTAATTGATTTCGCGTCCGGCGAACACAGCCACGCCACCGTGTCGGCCACCTCGTCGGGCTCGATCAGCCGGCCCTGAGGGTTGTATCGGACAAATGCGTCCAGGGCGGCATCGCGGTCGCGGCCGGTCCTGTCCGCGACGATGGTGACGTTGTCGTGCAGCAGATCGGTGTCGGTGAAACCGGGGCAGACCGCATTCACCGTGATCCCGGTGGCCGCGACCTCGAGCGCCAGCGCGCGGGTCAGGCCGATGACACCGTGCTTGGCGGCCGCATAGGCGCAGGCGTACCGATAGCCGCGCTGTCCGGCAGTGCTGGCGATGGTGACGATCCGGCCGCTGTCGCGGTCGAGCATGTCGGTCAGTGCCGCACGCGTGCACAGGAACGCGCCGGTGAGGTTCACCGCGAGCATGTCGTGCCAGAGGGCGTCGTCGGTGTGCGTCAGCGGCGCACTGGCGGCACGGCCCGCATTGTTGACCAGGATGTCGATGGTGCCGTGTTCGGCTCGTGCCATTGCGAAGGCCGCCGACACCGCGGCGGCGTCGGTGACGTCGCAGACGAATGATGCTGCGGGACCGGGTAGTTCGGCGGCCGTTGCCGTCAAGGTGTCTGCTGCGCGGCCGAACAGCGTGATCCGGGCGCCGTCGCGGGCCAGCCGCCGGGCGATGGCCGCGCCGATGCCCCTGCCGCCGCCGGTGACGACGGCATGCTGTCCGGCCAGTGGGGCCGCCGAGGTGGTCATCCCTGGTTCCGTCCCGGCAGCTGCGCGGCCGCCTTCTCGCGGGCGATATTCGCCTCGAATTGCCTTTTGGCGGCACGGTATTGCTTGGGCCAGTCGATCTCGGTGTGGCCGATCCGGGCGGCCTCGCCCAGCGTCCAGGCCGGGTTCGCCAGGTGCGGGCGGCCGACGGCGCACAGGTCCGCCCGCCCGGCGGCGATGATGCTGTTGACATGATCGGCCTCGGAGATCCCGCCGACGGCAATGGTCGCGATGCCGGCCTCGTGGCGGATCCGATCCGCGAACGGCGTCTGCCACATGCGGCCGAAGATCGGTTTCTCCTGCTTGCTCACCTGGCCGGAGGAGCAGTCGATCAGATCGGCTCCCGCCTTGCGGAATGCCGTGGCGATCTCGACCGCGTCCTCCGGCGTGATACCGCCGTCCACCCAGTCGTGCGCGGAGATGCGCACCGACATCGGCAGGTGTTGCGGCCAGGCGGCACGCACGGCCCGGAAGACCTCGAGCGGATAGCGCAGCCGCCCCGCCAGCGATCCGCCATAGGAGTCCGTGCGGTGGTTGGTGAGCGGAGAGATGAACCCGGACAGCAGATATCCGTGCGCGCAGTGCAATTCCAGCCAGTCGAATCCGGCCGCCTCGGCGCGGCGCGCGGCGGCGACGAATTGCTCTCGTATCTCGTCCATTTCGGCGCGTGTGAGCTCCCGCGACCACTGGCTCTCGCCCGGCAGATACTGGTGCGGCGAGGCGGAGACCAGCGGCCAGTTCGGTTCGTCGTCGGCGGGTGTGAGCGGTTGATCGATGCCGTCCCACATGCGGCGGGTGGAGCCCTTCGCGCCGGAATGACCCAGCTGGACACCGATCTTGGCGTCGGTGTTGGCATGGACCCAGTCGACGATGCGCCGCCACGCGCGCATCTGCTCGTCGGTGTAGAGCCCCGGGCAGCCGGGGGTGATCCGCCCGGTCGGGCTCACGCAGGTCATCTCGGCGAGCACCAGCCCGGCCCCGCCCAGCGCACGGGCACCGAGATGGACCAGGTGGAAATCGCCCGGCACCCCGTGCACCGCCGAATACTGCGCCATCGGTGAGACCACGATGCGGTTGTTCAGCGTGACCGAGCGCATCGAGAACGGTGTGAACATGGGTGCGATCGGCGCTTCGTCGGCGCGGCGCGGCAGACCGGCGCGGGCGTCGAACCACCGCTCGTAGTTCTCCAGCCAGTCCTTGTCACGCTGCCGCAGATTTTCGTGGCTGATGCGCTGGCTGCGGGTGAGCAGCGAGTACATCAGCTGTTCGGGCTCGAGCCGGTCGCAGTACCGCTCACCGCAGACCTCGAACCAGTCCATCGCATTCCACGCCGCGTTCTGCAGGCGCAGCACATCGATGGACCGCACATCCTGATAGCGCTTCAACACATTCGGCAGATCCGCCGCCGTGTCGCCGTGCTCGGTGAACTGACGTGTCAGTTCGATCGCGTCCTCGAGGGCCAGTTTGGTGCCGGAGCCGATCGCGAAATGCGCGGTGTGCACCGCATCGCCCATCAGCACGACATGGCTGTCTCCATTGTGCAGCCACCACTGCTCGCACCTCACTCGCTGAAAGTTGAGCCAGGCGGAGCCGCGCAGGTGGCGCGAGTTCGTCAGCAGCGGCGCGCCCTGCAGGTTGTCGGCGAACAGCCTTTCGCAGAACTCCACCGACTCGTCCTGGTCGGCCTCGTCCAATCCGTGTGCGAGCCAGACTCTCTCGGGGCATTCGACGATGAAGGTGGAGCTGGTCTCGTCGAACTTGTAGATATGGGCCTGGAACCAGCCGTGCTCGGTTCTGACGAAGTCGAAGGTGAACGCGTCGTAGCGTTTCGGGGTGCCCAGCCAGATGTAGCGGTTGGGGCGGTGCACGATATCGGGCCGGAAGACATCGGCGTGCCGGGTGCGGATCTTGGAGGAGATGCCGTCGCCGGCGACGATCAGGTCGGCATCGGGAAACTCCGTGTCGCACTCCACCTCCCGGTCGAACACCAGCCGCACCCCGAGCTCCTCGCAGCGGGCCTGCAGGATGTTCAGCAGCTTCTTGCGGCCGATGCCGACGAAGCCGTGCCCGCCCGCCCGCAGGGTCCGCCCCTTGAACCGCAGCTCGATATCGTCCCAGTGGTTGAACGCCTGCTGGATGTCGTCCGCGGTCTGCGCATCCCACTGGCACATGTTCTCCATAGTGGCGTCGGAGAACACCACGCCCCAGCCAAAGGTGTCGTAGGGCCGATTCCGCTCGACCACCGTAATGTCATGCGCCGCATCAAGCTTCTTCATCAGCAAGGCGAAGTACAGCCCCGCGGGCCCCCCACCGACGCAGACGATCCTCATGACGCTCTCCTCGCACACCGATCGCCCTATTTACTTTAGGTATAAAGCTTTAGTTGTCAAGCATCACGTCGGGCCGACAGTGCGACCGGGCAGGTCATGTGCTGGTTGTGGCCTGTTCTTCAACTGTGACGAAAGGCGCTGTGGCGCAGTGTGTTATCTGCTAGCGTCGGCGTGGGTTCGGTAAGTGGTCCGAGATAGAGAGATCGCTCACGGTCAGACTGTTCCGAGGGGGTCCACTCGATGTCTACGTTTCGTGATGCGATGTGCGCGTGGCGAGTTGCTGGTCGAGGAGGCGGGGAGTGAGTGAGATCGACACCGAGCCTTCGGCAGGGGACCGGGAAACACCTGAAGGTTTGACCCCGATCCCGTTATTCGAGATCGTGCAGGGTGGTTGGGCGGCGTCGACGTTGGCCGCGGCACTCGAGGTCGGCTTGTTCGAAGTGACCGCTCGACCGGGCGGGCTCGGCCGCGAGGACGTCGCACGGGAGTTGGAAATTCAGGATCGTCCTGCCGATATCTTGTTGGCGGCCTGCGCGTCCCTGGGGCTTCTGATCAAAGACGGTGAGCGATACCGCAATTCGCCGTTGTCGGATGAGTTTCTCGTCGAAGGGCGTCCTTACTATTTCGGCGGTTTCATCCGGTACGCCGATCGACGCAGGTACCCCGGTTGGCAGGAGCTTGCGACCGCTGTCAGGACGAACCGGCCGACCACATGGGATCCGGAGAAACAGTCGAGCGTGTTCGACCAGGGCGACCAGCTCGTCCTGTCGATGTTCTGGGAAGCCATGCATTCGATGAGTTCGTTCACCGGGCGTGTGATGGCGCGGGCGCTGCCGGTGCTGGCCGAACGTCATGCGCTGCTGGATGTCGGCGGTGGATCAGGCGCCTTGGTCATCGAGGCATGTAAGGCAGTGCCGACGCTCCGCGCGGCCGTGTTCGAGCTTTCGCACGTCTGCGAGATCGCGGCACAGAAGATCGCTGCGGCGGGACTCGAGGCCCGCATCGCTACCGTGCCGGGAGATTTCCTCGCCGACGACGCACTGCCCACGGGATACGACACCATCAGCCTGTCCGCGGTCCTGCACGATTGGGACGAGAAAACCGGCCGGGCGCTGCTCGGAAAATGTTTCCGCGCACTTCCGGCAGGCGGGATGATCATCCTGCTGGAGGACCTGCTCGACGACGACCGGACCGGACCGTCGCGGGCCGCGCTGGTCGGGGTGAACATGCTGGTCGAGACCGAGGGCGGCAAGAACTACTCGGGCGCGGAGTACACAAGCTGGCTGACCGACGCGGGTTTCGCCGACGTGGAGCGGATCCCCTGCGAATCGGTGACGACGAACAGCATCATCCTGGCCCACAAGCCGTAGCAGGGGTACCAATTCATTTGCTTCGCTTCGGTTCGGAACAGTCTCGGACAGTTCCGAACAGGTAGTGTCGCGCGCATGGCGTGCAGGATCACCGAACTTGTTATCGACTGTGTCGACCCGCAACGGCTGGCGGACTTCTGGTGTGAAGTTCTCGGGTACGTCGAACTCGGTTGGGAGGACGATGCCGCTCTGGAGATCGGGCCGCCCGGGGCCGGCTTCGGCGGGCCGCAGCCGACGCTGGTGTTCATCCGCAGCGCCGAGCCGAAGAGTGGGAAACTGCCGCTGCACTTCGACGTGAATCCCACCGACCGCGATCAGGATGCGGAACTGGAGCGGCTGCTCGCCGCGGGTGCGCGGAAGGTCGACATCGGCCAGACCGGCGACGCACACTGGCATGTGCTGGCCGATCCGGAGGGGAATGAGTTCTGTCTGCTCCGGCGCCGGGTCGAGGCGGTCGAGAGCTGAAGGGCGGGTGTCGCTCGAGAGCCCACGTCGGTGAAGTTCATGCCAGCGGACTATCCGCGAGCCCGTCACACCGTGCCGGACACCGCGGTGTGTTCGAGTACGGCGGTGGCGAATTCGTGGTGCACGGCGGTGGGCAGCGAGTGCCCCATCCCGTGGATCTCGACGAGCCGGGCGCCGGGGATGAGGTCGGCGAGATGGCGACCGTGTGGCGGCGGGTTGATCGGGTCACGCATGCCCTGGATGACCAGGGTTGGGGTGGTGATTCCGGACAGTTCCGGGCCGCGGCCGTCGAGCCCCACGTGGACTTCACCATGCGGGTGCAGCTGTCTTGTATCCGTCCGGCCCGCGTGCCGTTGGGACATCAGTTCCGCGTCCCGGATCTCGGCCTCGTCGTAGAACTCACCGGCCGCCATCCGCTCGAGGTCGTCGTGGGATGTGCTTATTCCGAACGCCAGCTCGACGAACCGTCGATCGGGGGTCGGCAGCCCGTCCGGTGTGGGCTCGCCGGTCAACGCCCGCTCCCAATTGCGGAAAAAGTCGACCCCGAGCGCGAAGCAGTTGCTCAGCGTGACGGTCCGCAGCCGCGACGCATGGTCCAGCGCCAACAGCTGAGAGATCCCGCCGCCCATTCCGAAACCTACGACGTGTGCGGTATCGATCTTCCAACCGTCGAGCACCGCGACCGCGTCGGAGGCCAGGTCATCGAAGGTGTAGGGGTGCTGCGAGAATTCCCGCCACGTCGACCTGCCGGTGTCTCGGTAGTCGAAGCGGATCACCCGATGCCCGGCGGCCACGAAGCGCTCGACCAGCGGCTCCGGCCAGCCTCTCGAGGAGAGGGTGTCACCGGCGAGAAGCAGGAGGGCCGGATCGGTTGGGGCACCGAGGCTTTCGGTCCACAGTTCGATGTCTCCGACATGGATCATCCTGGCGGTCACCGGAGTTCACCGCCGAAGTGCATCGCGTGGTCGGTCGGGCGGCAGTCGAGCAACGGCCGGACGACAAGTCTGCCGACACTTCCGGTCGCACCGGTCACCACAATGGTCATTTGATTACATCCCCTGATTCGGTAAATGAATACGCAGCACAGAAGTCGTTCGGGTATGAGACCTGATCGTGAAATCGAAGTTACCCCGAAGACGGCGGGTTGACAAATTCCCGAAACACCTTGACAGCACTACTTTCTCTTGTTCTGGGCGGTCGGGTGGCATTGCTTGACATTTCCGGGGGAATGCTGTCCGGGTAGGGCATCTTGCTTCCGGTAGCAGCCTATGAGCTGCCAGTGAATATATGGCCCAGTGTCTTTCTCTGAACTGTTTTGTTATGGGCAGCGGAGGTCCGGGAATGGATTTTCTACGCCGCAATCGGGATGGACGCATGAGGATGCAAGCCGTGCGCAAGGGCCGTGCAATCGGCGTCCAGCACTCTCGTCGGCGTGACCGAACACGACGATCGGCGAACGAATCGCGCTGCAGCACTTGCGGAATGCCGTTCCGACTACAGTGTGCCAGCCGCGAGCCGATCGGTCACCGACTTGAAAGGAATCACCATGCGCACTGGAGTAACGATCGTCGGCGCCGGACTCGGCGGGCTCACCCTTGCTCGCGTCCTGCACGTTCACGGCATCCCGGCGACGGTGTACGAGGCGGAGGCCTCGCCGACGGCGCGCTCGCAGGGCGGGATGCTCGACATCCACGACTACAACGGCCAACTCGCCGTCGAGGCGGCGGGTCTGATGGCCGAGTTCCGTAGCCTCATCCTGGAAGGCCGCCAAGCGATGCGGGTCCTGGATCGGGACGGGACCGTCCTGTTCGACAAGGCCGACGACGGCACGGGTGGACGCCCCGAGGTGCAGCGCGCCGAGCTGCGGCAGATCCTGCTCGACTCACTCCCGGCCGGCACCGTCCGGTGGGGCCACAAACTCAGCAGTGTTCGTGCCCTCGGCGAGGGCCGCTATGAGCTGGGCTTCGCCGACGGCAGCATCGTCACCACGAGCGTGCTCGTCGGCGCGGACGGCGCATGGTCCCGAGTCCGGCCGCTGCTGACCGCCGCGACACCCGAGTACACCGGCACGTCGTTCGTCGAGACCTACCTGTTCGACGCCGACACCCGCCGCCCGGCCAGCGCGAAAGCGGTGGGCGACGGGTCGATGTTCGCGCCCGCGCCGGGCAAGGGGATCTTCGCTCACCGGGAAAGGGGCGACACCTTGCACACCTACGTGGAACTCACCGAGCCGCTGGACTGGTTCGCCGCCATCGATTTCACCGATGCCGCCGCGGCCACCGTGCGGATAGCGCAGGAGTTCGACGGCTGGGCACCGGAACTCACCGCTCTGATCACCGACGGGGACACCGCGCCGGTCTGGCGCCCCCACTACGCTCTGCCGATCGAACACCGGTGGGATCGGATGCCGGGGGCGACCCTGGTCGGCGACGCCGCCCACCTCTCGGCCCCGAACGGCGAAGGTGCCAACCTGGCCATGCTCGACGGCGCCGAACTCGGCAAGGCCCTCGCCGCACACCCCGACGACGTCGAGGCCGCGCTCACCGAATACGAGCAGGCCATGTTCACCCGCAGCAGCGAAGCCGCCACCGACACCACCGTCCTCGTCGAGAGTTTGTTCGGCGGCAACGCCCCCCACAGCCTGGTCGACATGTTCACCGGAGGCGATCGGGCCCACTGAATGTTCCGATGGAGATCGGTTGGCCGCCAACGGCTCCATGTCCGTCGGCGGCCCGGAATTCCTACCGTGGGTGGTGTCCACCGGCGCGTATGGGGCGGAGCATGGGACACATGACCGATTCGGACAGGAATCGGCCGGAATCTGCCGCCGATCTCGAAGCCCGTCGCGCCGCTGCGGTGCGTGCCGCGCGGTCCAAACTTCCCGGACACCGAAACCTGCTCCGGGAGGCACGGCATGGACGGAACCTCAGCGCTGCCATGCTTCCGCTGTTCCTGCTGAGGCCGCCCAGGGGCTACGGGATCCTCATCACGACCGGCCGCAAGACCGGCAAGCGGCGCCGCAAATGCATGCGAGTGATCCGGTCCGGCGACAAGGCGTACCTGACACAGCTCCTGCTTCCCCATGTCGCGGTCGATCGTCCCTTCGCGGCCTCAGGATGGCTACTGAATATTCGCGCAAACCCGCACGTGCGATTGAAGATTCGCGGCGGCACGTTCTCGGGCACGGTACGCGAGATCACCGAGCCTCAGGAGTTGGCGGCCGCCCGCGCGGTGCTCACCGAAACGGTCGTACCCCTCGACTTCGGCGAATGTCTACTCCACATGCGTGGCGCTCCGTCGCGAACGAAAATCCAAGAACTACACCGCTATTGGTTCGACACCGGCCACCCGCTGGTCATCGATCTGGAAGTCTAGCCAGCCATAATTACGTGTCGGGCAATCCTTTTCAGGACGATCAGCGGAGTGACGTACTGCTCGGTCACCCGCCCACCGAGGTCGTGCGCCGCCTGAGCTGCCTCGTCGACCTCGGCAGGGTTCCAGTTGCTGAACGTCGTGAACAGATCGTGAATCTGGTCGCTCCGAAGTTCGATCGTCCAGGAGAACTGCTCGACATGCATGGCGGCGAAGTGCCCACTGCTCGTGAGCCGGTCCATCCAGGCATCGGTGTCGAGCTCGCCGGGGCCACGCCGCCGATGCTGCTCGCCCCGGCGCGCTGTGATCGCCGCGACCCGCTCGCGGAACGGGGTGACTGCCGCCGCAGGGGCTCCGAACGCGTTGCGCCACACGGCGAAATGCCCCTCGGGCACCAACGCTCGATGAAGTCTCGGCAACACCACATCGAGATCGAACCAGTGGACTGCCGTCGCGGCGACGGCGAGATCGAAGGCTGCAGGGGGCAACGGTACGGACTCCGCCCTGTCCACGTATACCGTCGCTTCGGGCCAGCGTCGACGCAGGCGGTCGGCAAGGGCAGCGCCGGGCTCGACGGCCGTGACCGAAGCACCGGCCCGCAGCATCGGTCCGGTCGCCAGACCGGTGCCGGCGCCGAGCTCGATCACCCGGGTGCCCTGTCGCAGCAACCCGAGGTCTGTCAGTCGTGCCCACAGTGCGGTCGGATACGGCGGTCTGGCGCGGTCGTAGATCTCCGCGTGGTTGTCGAAGTGCGACGGATCGGGCATCGGGACCAGCCTAATCCGGCTGTGCGGGGGCTGCGTCGGAACTGCCGCTCATCGAAGATGTCGGTGGCGCTTTCTAGGATGGCGTTGCCGCACAAGGGATAAGGATTCGTATGGGCACGTGGGACACCGGACCGTTCGACAACGACACCGCCGCCGATTGGAGCTATGAACTGCAGGATGCCGACCCCGCCGAGCGGCCGGGCGTGATTCGGCACGCATTGACGGCGGCCGCTGAGGAAACCGGTTATCTGGACAGCGCCACAGCATGTGAGGCTATCGCCGCGGCCGCGATCGTGGCCTCGACGGTCCCCGGCGGGCAGCCGATCACGTCCGCTTACGCGCCCGACTTTCTGATCGAAGGCGGTACGGTCGAACTCGCCTCCGACATCGCTCCGCTTGCGGTCCGGGCGCTGGACAATGTGCTGGGCGAGCATTCCGAATGGCGCGACCTCTGGTTGGACACCGACGCCGACACCCATCGCCCGGCGTTCGACAGCGTGATCAACCTACGGACGGTGCTGCAATCAGCATGGTGACCGCGCACCTCTGATTGAGGCTTCTACCTGTCGAACTCGCGTAGAAGCCGTGGAAGTTTCACTCGGGTCTTCAACGATACGGTCGAGGGCAGTTCCTTCCGAAAAGGGGTTCCCATGTCCACTGCCACATCACTGCGTGGAATCGCCCGCCAGCTCGACGACCCGGTCGGCCTGGGCCGGGCCCTCGACGAACTGCTCGCCACGCGGCCCGAGCCGCCGACCCTGCTCGCGCTCGGCGAGCCGACCCACGGGATCGAGGCATTCCCGTTGCTGCGCAACGAAATCCTCGGCCACCTCGTCGAACGGGGGTACCGGTCGATCGTGTTGGAGATCGATATCTTTGCCGCGTCTCTCGTCGACGACTACGCGGGCGGGGCGGCCGGGGAGATCGATACGGTGCTCGCGAACGGCATCAGCCACGGGTTCGGTGCCGTGCCGGGCAACCGCGAACTCGTCGAATGGCTCCGCGCGCACAATGCCGACCGCGCGCCGCAGGATCGGGTTCGCTTCCACGGCTTCGACGCGCCGGTCGAGCACTACGGCGCGCCGAGCCCGCGGCGCGCATTATCCGTCGTCCTCGACTACCTGCCCGCGGCGCTGCGGCCCGAATCGGCCCGCGACCTCGACGTGCTGCTCGGCGAGGACGCGGACTGGACGAACCGAGCGGCCGTGTACGACCCGGCAGCGTCCATCGGCAACTCGGAACGCGCTCGCGCCCTGCGCATCGTCGCCGACGACCTCGCCAGCGCGCTGTGCCGCGCGGCACCCGGCCTGCGCCCCGCCGACCCCACCGGCTACGACCACGCCGTCGCCCACGCGCGCACCGCGCAGGGCCTGCTGCGCTATCACGCGGCCATGGCAAGCTCCGCCCCCGATCGCATCGCGACACTGGCCAGCCTGCGCGCCGAGATGATGGCCGAGAACCTGCTCGCGATCGTTACCCAGGAGCAGCGACGTGGACCGAGCCTGGTGTTCGCGCACAACGCGCACCTGCGGCCGCACCCACCGGTCGGCGAAGACGGGGCGAACTGGGGGAGCGCCGGCGCGCTCGTCGGGCTCACCCTCGGCGAGCGCTACATGTTCGTGGCAACCGACGCCAACCCCCACAGCGATCCGGGCACACTCCAGCGCGTGTTGGCCGAGGCGACCACGCGACGCGCCCTGTTCCCGACACCGGCACTGCGCGCCGCGCTGCCCCCGTCGATCGGCACGGGCAAACCGATCGTGCCCGGCCACATCCCGCTCGCCCCGCCAGACTTGGACGGCGCCGACGCGATCATCTTCGTCGCCGACACCGACGGAAAACGCCATCAGTACTGGTAGCCCTTCGGGGGTTACCGGACGGGGAAGTCGAAGTAGGTGTTCGGGAACGGTTCGTCGCGCAGGGTGAAATGCCACCATTCCTCGGCGAGGTTCTTGAAGCCGTGGTCGGACATCGCATCGGCCAGCAGTGCGCGCAGCGCCCGTTGCGTGCCGCCGGTCGTGGGATTGGCGGTGTGGGCGGCGGGGTCGAAACAGTCGAAACCCGTGCCGAAGTCGAGGCTCTCGTCGCGGAATCGCTGATCCGCGGGGAGGAAGCATTCGCGCAGCGGATCGCCGGCACGGTACTGCTCGGCGGCGGGCGCGGGCAGCGCGACGATCGTCAGATCCACTGTGCTGCCGCGGGTGTGGCCGGATTTCTCGGCAATGTAGCCGTGGCGGAACAGGTCCGCCTTGTCCACCGCCGGATAGAACTCCTTCTTCATCTTCACGTCGTCGAGATTGTTTGCCCACGCGACGAATTGGTCGACCGCCCGCTGCGGTCGATAGCAGTCGTAGGTCTTGAGCGTGAGGTTCATCGGCCGCAGTTCCCGCTGTACCTCCGCGAGGGCGGCCGCCGCCTGCCGGGTCAGAAGGCATTTCGGTGCCTCGTAGCCGGCGATGCGCGTCCCGATGAAGTTGTGGTCGCCGTAGTAGCGGGCGTCGACGAGGATTGTCGGATCGACATCGCCGATCGAGACGAAGTCCCGCTCACCCGGCGGCGGGGCCGTCGGCCGCTCCGCGCAGCCGCCCGTCGCTGCCGCCGCGCAGATCAACACGAGCGCGCCGAGGCGCCGCGATAATGAGAACCGGCCCATGTCACTCCTTTCGGCACCGGCCGCGAAGGTGCGGCGCAGGTCGTCGAGTACCCCTACCCCTGCAGAGATCACGACGGTCGTCCGGATAGGTATATTTCAACAGAACCGCGCGACGGGCACCGTGAGCCCTCGTGGCCCGGTGATCAGGAGGATGTCATGTCCCAGAAAGTCGGGAACCCCATGCCCGCCGACACCGTCACGCGATTCCGGCAAGCGTTCGCGGCCGGCGATCCGGAGACGATGATCGCCCTGCTGGCCCCGGATTTCGAGCTGCACTCGCCGGTGGAAGCGCACACATACCGTGGCCGCGATGCCGCCGGGATTATCTTTCGCGCATTGATGGAAACTTTGACCGACTATCGGCATCGCGGCCAATTGACCGGAGCGAGTTGGGACGCGGGGCCCGCCGACACTCACATCTGGCTGTTCCGCGCTCGTATCGAATCCCTTGCGGCACACGGCATGATGATGATCCAGCTCGACGACACCGACCGGGTGGCGGCGTTGACGGTGATGATCCGGCCGCTACCCGCCCTCATCGCATTCGATGAACGAATGCGTGCCGAAATCGAGGCCCGCAACGGTGGCGAGCCGATCACACCGGCCACCCGCGGCATGTGAACGAACCGCCGGGTGCCTTCGGGGATTCGTGCCCGCGCGAATGGTGGCTCTGCTCAGTACTTTTCGTTCCTACATCGATGGAAGGAAGCGTCTCGCGATGGTCACTGTTCTCGGTGGAGGGATTGCCGGTACCGCACTCGCTGCGGCGCTTGCGCATCGCAAGCATCCCGTCACAGTTTATGAACGCCAGACCGCCCAAGGTGCCGGGGCCTTCATGGTTCTCGACGGCCACGCTCATCAAGCCCTCGCCGATCTCGGGGTTCCCCTGGATCTGCTCCACCGGGCATCCCACTCCATCCCCGGCTTTCGCTTCCATTACCTGCCCGATGGACGGATGCGTGGTCAGGGGCACCGTCTGTACCAGCGCGTCGATCTCATGAACGTCCTCACCGAATACGCTGCCGCAGCGGCCGCCGACATCCGCTACGGCCAGACCGTCACCGACGTCGACGTCGCCACCGGAACCCTGTTCGATCACACCGGCGAAATCGCCACCGACACAACGCTCATCGCGGCCGACGGCGTCGACTCCCTCGCCCGCAGCCGCCTCGAACCCGACCGGCACGCCGAATACGCCGGGCAGGTGGTCATCTACGGCACCATCCCGCACCGCATGGCCCTCGACACCGAACCCGACGTCATGCACTTCCACGGCCGCCTCGGCGACGGCCCCCTCCCGATCAGCACCTTCGGTCACATGTGGAACGACCACGGCGTCTGGTGGTTCACCCGCCTCACCCGCGACCCCATCGCACCCGATACCGGGGCCCAGCCCACCACCGACTGGGCCGACGCCATCCGCGGCGCCGACCCCACCGCCGCCGACCTCATCGACACCATCCTCGCCGCCACCGACACCATCCACCTCAGCAACGCCCGCAACGTCCCCCTCACCGATGCCCGCCCACCGCAACTCCCGGTCGTGCTCTGCGGCGACGCCGACCACGCCTTCACCCCCGCCGCCGCCGCCCGCGGCGCCCGAGAAGCCATCGAAGACGCGCTCGCCCTCGCCACCGCCCTCACCACCGGCGAATCAGCCGCAGACGCCATGGCCACTCGACGCGACCGCATCACCACCGACCGCCAACAACAGATGCGCATCGTGAGCCGCGCCATTTCGTGAGGGTCCGCATCGCGGACCTGCTCGTCGGTCCGAACCGACCTGCCGAGTTGCTATCCATTCGCCAGCATGGTTAGTGGGTATACTTCCAGCGCATTTTCACCATCTGCTGCAATTCGTCCAGGTCGATGTCCGGTCACGCGAGAAAGGCCTTCGATGCAGGTTATCCGTGGTGGAACGACCGCCCTGGCGGTGGTGGCTGCGCTCGCGGCCGCCGTGCTCGCGGTACCAGCCGGACCCGCGGCCGCGGAAACTCCCGGGACGCTGATGGGCGAAACCGCGCAACCCGATGGGTTCCATGGCATGTCCGGCGGATCGGTGATCACCTACTGGACGACCGGCTCGGACGGGGCGCCACGCCCGGCCAGCGGGGCGTTGTTCGTCCCGCCGGGCACGCCACCGCCGGGCGGCTGGCCGATCATCGCCTTCGACCACGGCACCACCGGCCTCGGCCGCGGCTGCGGCGCCAAATCCGACCCCAGCACGGCACCGCAGTCGTTCTGGAACGACGAAGAGGACGAGCTGATGCGGCACCTGGTCTCGCGGGGTTTCGCCCTGGTGGCACCGGACTATCTCGGACTGGGCCTGTTCGACACCGGCCCGCATCCGTATCTGGAGTTGCGCACCGAGGCCGCCGCCACCATCGATATGGTCCACGCGGTGCGGTCGGCGCACGCGGATCTCTCGCGGACCTGGGCCGTGGTCGGGTTGTCCCAGGGTGGGCAGGCGGCGCTGGGCACGGGGTATTTCCAATCCCGCGATGCCGCCGATCTCGACTTCCGCGGCACGGTCGCGGTCGACCCGGAGTCGGACATCGAGAAGATCCTCCCCATAGCCGGGCCGCAGATTCCGGCCATTCCCGGCACGGACGGCTCGGTCACCTATGTCACTTATATCCTGGCCGGGCTGCGAGCGGCTCGCCCCGACGTCGGCCTCGACCAGTACCTCAGCCCGCTGGGGCGGACCGTCCTGAACGACATCGTCACGCTCTGCAAACCCGCCATCGAGGACCGGGTACGCGGCCTGAGTATCGGCCAACTACTGGCTAAACCGCTGTCCGACACCGGTATTCGTGACGCCTTGACCTCCTATATGGCGGTGCCGACCAGCGGCTACGACGCCCCGATCCTGCTGTTTCTCAACCTCACCGATACCGAGGTCCCCTCTCCCGTACACGTCTGGCTGGCCGAGGAATTCGCCGCCAACGGCGTCGATTTCCGCACCGTGACCGGCACCGGCCGCCACGTCCAACTCAACCCCCAGATGTGGTCGGCCCTCGACGATTTCCTGGCAAACATCCGCTAGCGAGCGACCTCCGCGTTCTTGCCGTCGGTCGACACGTCCCGGAATGGGTGCCGAGTGGTCTGCTCGGTGGGCAGTAACGGACTTCCTGCGTGGGGCGATGGCACGGGATATTGCACCCGATGGAGGAGGTTGGCGCGGATGAACCCGAGGTCGATATTCCGGAAGGCCGCACTCGGCGCGGCGGCGGTGCTCGCAACGGCCACGGTCCTGGTGGCCGGGGCCGGGACTGCGTCCGCCGACGAGTGGCCGGTCCAGCAGCCGAACAGCCCGGTGTCGGTATTCGAGACCAAGAGCTTCCTCACCCCGGGGGATCTCAATTATTGGAACCCGTTCGACGCGAGCTACCGGCTCACCTCGCCGTACGGAACCAGCACCCGCATCGTGTGCACGGCTTTCCACGGCGTGATCATGTCCTGCTGGCAGGCCGACCGGGACGGTAATCCGCATCAGCTGAAGAAGTTGCCGTTCAACTTCCCGGCGGTCGTCGGATGGCAACAACCCGGCGGTGGCCCGAGCCATTTCGTCTATCCCGGATACGTCCCGTTCGTGAGCTGAGCACGCCGCCTTGACCCCCGGCGCCCGGCCTATGATCCCGGCAGGACCCGAGCGTCGGGGACGGCGGGAATCGAGCCCGAGGCGGCCGGGGTGGCGGCGGTCCGTGTGTCACCGGTGGGGTAGTAGTCGGGGGTGGTGGTTCCGGCGAAGAAGTCGGCGAGCCAGCCCAGCGTCAAGGTGCGCAGGGCCTTGACGTTCGCCGGATGCGGTGCGCCGCAGAGGATGTCGCCGAGCATGTCGGAGCTGGCGCCCTCGGCGTCGGTATGGGTGCCGGTGTCGAACTGCACGCCGACGAACGGCCGGTGCAGGGTGCGCTGCAGGGCAACGGTTCCGCTGCCGAAACTGTTGCACAGCGACGGTGGTCCGGACACCGTCAGGATCGGCAGCCCGGTCGCGTCGAGATCGGTGAGGGCGCGGTAGGTGTTGTCGCCCAGGAACGACATGACGGGGTCGAGCAGGATCAGCCCGCGCAGCCCGGCCCACGCCTGCGGATACTTCTGATGCAGGCGGGCGGCGACGTATTCGACGGCTTCGGCGCCCGCGGAATGGCCGATGAAGACGAACTGCTGCGGCAGCGCCGCGGCATCCAGGGCCGCGCCGAGGGCCGCGGTCAGGCTCGCGCTGAGGGCCCCGGCGGGGTCGCCGGAGAACAGGGCCGCGAGGTTGTTCAGAAACGCCGTGTTGTCGCCCAGGTTCTGCAGCGTGCAACCGGACAGATCCATGAACGGCAGACTCGGTGAGAAGACGAGATAGCCCGCGTCGGCGTAGGTGCGGGCCAGATCGGCCATATTCGCATTGCTGCGCGCGAATCCGTGCTGCAGCCAGATCAGCCCCCGTGGCGACCCGCTCGGCCGATACCAGTCGGCGCTCTGCCGGAGCGTGGCTGCGGCGCAAGGGATGTCGATGGTGCCGGACAGATCGTCGGCGGTGGCGGGGGCAGCGGTGAGTGCGAGCGTGCAGGCGGCCAGGACGGCCAGTGCCGGACCTCGGAGGGCCATGGCGGACTCCAAATGCAGAGCCGTTTCCATAGATGGAATGGCGTTTCGAAGCTGATAGATGTCCATTAGCGGCGCTCCGGGACCGGGTGTCAAGGGGAAACGGACAGTCGGCGAGCATGATTCGGTCTGGACAGCACGGCGAGCCACCCGCTATGTTTCGAACAGAGAAACAGCGTTCCGAAATGGCGCCCGATGGGCGCCCGCCCAGGGAGTCACCCGATGACCGTGCACCGAGCCCGAATCGGGCGCTGCTACGAGGATTTCGTGATCGGCGACGTGTATCAGCATCCGCTGGGCCGCACGATCAGCGAGGCCGACAACACCTGGTTCACGCTGCTGACAATGAACACGAACCAGAACCACTTCAACGCCGAATTTGCCGCGCGCGCACCCTACGGGCGCATGATCGTGAACTCGGGGCTGACGGTGGCGATCGTGC
The DNA here is from genome assembly GCF_015477765.1 of Nocardia transvalensis. Classification (GTDB taxonomy): domain Bacteria; phylum Actinomycetota; class Actinomycetes; order Mycobacteriales; family Mycobacteriaceae; genus Nocardia; species Nocardia transvalensis_A. The sequence continues at coordinate 232,178 of NZ_JADLQQ010000007.1, forward strand.
TGGGCCTGTCCGTAATCGACACGAGCCAGCTGGCGATCATGAATCTCGGGTGGGAGGAGATCCGGCTCAGCCACCCGGTGTTCGTCGGCGACACGCTCTACGCCGAATCGGTGGTGACCGACGCCCGGAAATCGGCGTCGCGACCGTATGCGGGCATCGTCGGGTTCCGGACCCGCGGCCTCAACCAGGACGGTGCCGAGGTGTTGTCCTGGCGGCGCACCGTGCTGATCTACAAGCGTGACGCGCCGCATCATCGCGACTACTTTCCCCAGGCCGAGTCGGGACCGCTGGCACCATGAGGGTCGACTACGCGCCGTGGGGGCAGACCCTCGCCGAACTCGCCGAGGCGGCCCGGGCCGCCGAGTCGGCCGGTGCCGCGACGATCTGGGTGCCCGAATTGCACCGCAGCGCCACCATTTCCGCGGCGGCGGTCGCACCCGCGCTCACGCGCGCCGGGGTGGGGACGGCCGTGGCGCTGGGTTTCGCGCGCAGCCCGCTGGTGACCGCCCTCGAGGCGCTGGATCTCGACGAACTGGCCGGTGGCCGATTCGTGCTGGGGATCGGAACCGGTACCCGTCGGCTGATGCGCGACTGGCACGACGCCGACTGGGAGCAGCCGGTGGCACGGATGCGCGACACCGTCGCCGCGATACGGACCTTCGTGGCCGGTGCGCATCGTGGCGAGCCGATGGACAACCGGGGTTCGGTGCGGCGGCTGCGCATGCGCGGGTATCGGCGGCCGTATCGGCCGGTGCGGCAGGCGATTCCGATCCATCTGGCGGCAGTGGGACCGCGTCTGACGCGGCTGGCCGGTGAGATCGCCGACGGCTGGCTGTCACACGAGCTGTGCTCGCCGAAGTACCTGAACGACGTTGTACTGCCGCGCCTTGCGGAGGGGCTGGGGGCCTCCGGACGGTCGCGGCCACAACTTCGGGTGGTGGCGTCGGTGTGCTGTTCGGTCGACGACGATGCCACGGCGGCATGGCGGCGGGCGCGGGGCACCGTCGGGTTCTACGCGTCGGTGGCAGGCTATCGGGATCTGTTCGAGGCACATGGTCTGGCCGACGAGCAGGCCGAGGTGGTGCGGGAGCGGCGGGCGGGAGCCGATGCCGACGCCTTGGCGCACGCGGTGCCCGAGTCGATGGTGCGGCCACTGGTCGCCGCGGGCACGGTTGACGAGGTGGTCGAGCGGATCGGCGCCTATGCCGGTAAAGCGGACGCGGTGAAGCTCAGCCCGGCCGTGTATGGGGTTGCGCCGCAGGAGGTCCGGACTATCCAGGGCCGGTTGTTCGAGGTGATCCGGGAGGTGGCGCGATGAGCCCGCTGGCCGATATCCGCATCGTCAGTGTGGAGCAGTACGGTGCGGGTCCGTTCGGGAGCCTGCATCTGGCGGATCTGGGTGCCGAGGTGATCAGGATCGAAGACCCGCGCGCCGGAGGTGATGTGGGCCGGTATGTGCCGCCGTATGCCGACGGGGAGGATTCGCTGTTCTTCGAAACCTTCAATCGGAACAAGAAATCGGTGTCGCTGGATCTGCAGACCTCGGCGGGCCGGGCGGTGTTCGAGGATCTGGTGCGCCACGCCGACGCCGTGTACTCGAATCTGCGCGGCGACGTGCCTGCGGCGCTGGGATTGACCTACCGGGATCTGCGACATCTCAACGAGCGCATCGTGTGCTGCTCGCTGAGCGGGTTCGGGATGACCGGGCCGCGTGCGGCCGAACCGGGCTACGACTACATCGTGCAGGGGCTGGCCGGGTGGATGGACCTCACCGGCGACCCCGACGGTCCGCCCACGAAATCCGGTCTGTCACTGGTGGATTTCTCCGGGGGCTTCGTCGCGGCGCTGGCCGTACTGGCCGGGGTGCATGCGGCGCGGCGCGACGGGGTGGGCACCGATTGCGATCTGTCGCTGTACGACACGGCGATCTCACTACTCAGCTATGTCGCGACCTGGACGGTGAATGCCGGGTATCGGCCTGTGCGGACGAAGGATTCGGCGCATCCGTCGCTGGTGCCGTTCCAGAACTTCGCCGCCGCCGACGGCTGGCTGGTGGTCGGCTGCGCCAAGGAGAAGTTCTGGCAACGACTGGCGGCGGTACTCGACAAGGCCACCGGCGGTGACGAATTCGGCACCGACTGCCGCTACGCCACCTTCGCCGATCGGTCCCGCCACGCGGACCGCCTGCTGACCCGGCTGCGGGAGGTGTTCGCCACCCGCACCGTCGACGCCTGGCTCGCCGACCTGCGCCCGGCGGGCATCCCCTGCGGACCGATCCACGACGTGCCCGCCGCCCTCGCCGACGAGCACACCGCGGCCCGCGAACTCCTGGTCACCACGGACCATCCCCGCTACGGCACGCTGCGCACCCCCGCATCCCCGGTCCGAGTGGGTGTTCGGGCACGCCCGCATCGACGGGCGCCGCAGCGCGGCGAGCATACCGAGGAGATCCTGCGCGACCTACTGGGTTACTCGGACGACCGGATCGCCGAACTGAGTGCGTCGGGCGCTTTCGGAGCCCGGCGATGAGCAGCGTCTCCGCGGCGAGGACGGTGGCCCGGTGGGGGACGGGCCTGCGATACGACGACATTCCGGAGGTAGTGCGGCGAACGGCGATTCGGCATGTCCTGGACGGGATCGGGTGTGCCGTCGCGGCATTGGACGACGATGTTCCGGCGCTGCGGGTTGCCCGCGGGATGGGTGGACCGGCGGAGGCGAGCGTGTTGGGGACGGGGGAGCGGATGGGTGCGCCCGCCGCCGCGCTGGCCAACGGAGTGCTGGTGCACACGCTGGACTTCGACGACACCCATGCCGGTGGGCTCGTGCATCCGACCGCTCCGGTGCTGCCTGCGGTCCTGGCGGTCGGGGAGCAGATCGGCGCGGCGGGACGCGACGTGCTCGCGGCCGTCGTCGTGGGGTACGAGACGATCTGCCGGTTGGGTGCCGCGGCACCGCACGGATTCCACGCCCGGGGCCTGCACGCCACCTCGGTGTGCGGCGTCTTCGCCGCGGCCCTGTCGGCCGCGCGGCTGTACGGTCTGGACGAGGACGCGGCCACGCATGCGCTCGGCATCGCGGGCAGCCAGGCCGGTGGGCTGCTCGCCTTCCTCGGGACCGGGGCGAGCACCAAACAGCTGCATCCCGGATTTGCCGCGCACGCCGGTGTTCTCGCCGCGCGGCTGGCCGTGGCGGGGGCCACCGGGCCGGAGTCCGTCCTCGACGGGGAGCGTGGGCTGTATCGAGTATTGCTGGACCGCGACGGTGTCGATGTCTGTCGGCGGCTCGGCGAGCAGTGGGAGACCACACGCGTCACGGTGAAGCCGTATCCGGCGTGCCAGCTGCTGCACGCGCCGCTGGATGCCGCCCGCTCGGCCGCGGTGAGCATCGACCACATCGACGCGGTCGTGGTCGACCTGCATCCGGATGCGGTGCCGATCGTCTGTGGCCCGGGCCGCGACCGCCCCGACACCGCCTACGCGGCGAAGTTCAGCCTTCCGTGGAGTGTCGCGGCCATGCTGGCCGACGGCGAGGTCACCACCCACACCTACCGTGATCTCGACCGACCAGAGCTCGCCGCCCTCGCGAGCCGGATACGGTATCGCGCTGCCGGCTTCGAGGGGCCGGCCGCCGATCAGCCCGGCCGCCTGTGCATTCGCCTGCGCGACGGCACGGAGGTCGAGGCCCACGTCCCGCACAGCCGCGGCGGCCCGGACGACCCGCATCTGGACGAGATGGTGCGCGAGAAGGCCCTCGCCAACGGCCTCACCCCGGATGCTGTCGCTGCCCTCGAGCACCTGGCCGACCACGACCGCATCACCAGCGTCCTGCAGGAGGTGAAGCCGTGAAACGGTGTGCGGCCAGTGGTTGCAGGCGCCGCGACGGCGTGACACGGAGGGAAGCGGCATGGTGAGTTGGATGGTCTCCGAGACGGTATGGTGTCCGGCCGCCGCTGGCGTGGACATGGGGGAGGCGTATGCGCGAGCCGACGAGTTGCTGGCGACGGTCGGGTTGTCGGTGCGGGATCTGGTTCAGGTGACCGAGTTTCGTACGCCGGACGCCGCCGAGCAGGCCGGTGTGCGCCCGCAGGGTGTGACCCTGTCGGTGGTGCCGATGGAAGGGCTACCCGTGCCGGGACAGCGGGTAGCGGTGCAGTACACCGCAGTCGGCGGCGGGGGCAGCAGGTTCGCCACGGCGGTCGGCGTGGTCACCGTCGCGGGCGGAGTGGTGTATCTGCCCGGCATCACCCCGGCGAATCGGTCGGCCGCATTCGCCGAGCAGTACCGGTCATGCCTGCGGCGGGTGGGCGAGGCGCTGGCGGCGGTGAAACTCGGGCTCGGCAGTCTGGTGCAGACCACCGACTACACCGCCTCGGCCACCCGCGGCGATTATCCGCGGTGCGGGCGGCCGCGGGCCGAGCTTCTCGGCGAGATCACTGCCGACGGGGAACGCGTATTCCCCGGTGCCGCCGGGATTCTCGTGCCGAGCGACGATATCGCCGTCCGGTTGGACGCGGTCGCGTCGATGGAGCCGCTGCGGGCGGTCAATCCCGACTGGGACCGCTACGACACCCTGACCTACCGGCCGGGTGTGGCCGCCGGGAATATGCTGTTCATGTCCGGCTTCGCCGCGCTGGACCCGCACACGCAGCGGGCGCTGCCGGGAGATCTGGCCGAGCAGGCGGACTACACCTACGCCGCGATCGGGCAGGTGCTGACCGCCGCCGGGACGGATGGCTCCGCGGTGGTCCGGCTGGTCGAATACCTCACTCCTGCAGCGGTTCCGGCGTATCACGAACTCGAAGCGATACGGCGTCGGCATTTTCCCCAGCAGGTGGCGCTGACCTCGGTGGTGTGCACCGGGCTGCTGCGCCCGGAATTCCTCATCGAGGTCGTGCCGACGGCGGTGCTGCGATGACCCTTCCCGTGGCCGCCTTCACCGCCGTGATCGGGCGGGAGGTCACCTACATCGCGCCGGAACCGTTGGGCCGCCCGGCCATCCGCTATTTCGCGCAGGCGGTCGGCGACGAGAATCCGCTCTATACCGACGAAAACTACGCCCGCGCACACGGATACGACGACGTGGTCGCCCCACCCACGTTGATCTGCGAAACCAACCAGTACACCGGCCTTCCCCGCGACGACGAGGGCTTCGCCGGGCACAGCTGGTGTGTCGAGGCACCGGGAACGCGGCTGGTGCGCGGCGGCAACAGCTACGAGTTCCACCGACCGGTCCATCCCACCGACATCATCGCCGCCACCTGGTGCGTCACCGACGTCGAAGAGAAATCCGGGAAGTTGTTCGTCCACTCTCGCGCCACCTACCGCAACCAGAACGACGACCTGCTCGCCACCAACGACGAGACGCTGATCTACGTGCCGCTGGAGCAATCGTGAAGCCCGGCACCGTAATTCCCGAGTTGCAGCGGCGCATCGGGCTCGCCGACATGGTGGCCTACGCGGGCGCGACCTGGGACTGGCATCGACTGCACTACGACACCGCCTACCTCGCCGCCCGCGGTCTGCCCGCGCCGGTGATCGACGGCCAACTGTTCGGCGCGCTACTGGCCGAACAACTGCAGGATTGGCTGGGCCCGCGCGCGCGAATCCGCAGCCTGCACTTCCGTTTCCGCACACCCGCCTTCGCCGAGGAGACGGTGTGCTGCACCGGCGAGGTCGTCGAGGTGCGCGATGATGCGCTGGTGGTGCGACAGCAGGTCGCGGTCGTGGGGGAACGGGCGCGGGTGATCGTCGCGCCCGCCGGGGCAACGGTGATGCCGGGATGAGCACAGCCGTGGCGATCGCCGGCGCGGCCGAATCCGACCTGGGCGTCACCGGGAAGTCCGTGCTGCACTTGCACGCCCAGGCCGTGACCCGCGCCCTCGACGACGCCGGGCTCACCCTCGCCGATATCGACGGATTGGCGACGGCCGGCCTGTCCCGGTTCTCGGCCACCCAACTCGCCGAATATCTCGGCCTCGAACCGGCCTGGACCGACTCGACCTTCGCCGGGGGATCGGTGTTCGAGATGTATGTGGCACGCGCGGCCCAGGCCATCGCCGCCGGGCAGTGCTCGACGGTCTTGATCTCCTATGCGTCGAATCAGCGCAGTGCACGCTCGCGGTCGCTGACCGGCGTCGTCGAGGACCATCTCCCGCAGGCGCAGTTCGAGACGCCGTACGGGCCGCTGTACCCGCTGTCGTATTACGCGCTGGCCGCACAGCGGTACCTGCACGAATACCGCCAGGGCCGTGCCGGTCTGGCGGAGGTGGCGGTGGCGGCGCGGCAGTGGGCGCTGCGCAATCCCGCCGCGTACCGCCACGGAGCCGGCGAGCTGACTGCGGCCGATGTGCTCGGCGCGCCGATGGTGTCCTCGCCGCTGACATCGGCCGACTGCTGCCTGGTCACCGACGGCGGCGGAGCCATCGTGATCACCGGCCTGGACCGGGCCCGCGATCTCGCCCGGACGCCGGTGGTGGTGCTCGGTTACGGCGAATCCACCACGCACGCAAGCATGGCGAGCGGAAACTTGTTGCGCCCGGGCGTTTTCGACTCCGCACGCCGGGCCTACGCCATGGCGGGGCTCGGACCGGCGGACATCTCCGTCGCCCAGGTGTACGACTCGTTCACCATCACGGTCCTGCTCGCCCTGGAGGGGCTCGGATTCTGCGAGCGGGGGGAGGGCGCCGAATTCGTCCTCGACGGCCGCGCTCGTCCCGGCGGAGTCTTCCCGCTCAACACCACCGGCGGCGGCCTGTCCTACTGCCATCCCGGCATGTTCGGGCTGCTGCTGCTCGTGGAGGCGGTGCGCCAGCTGCGCGGCGACTGCGGCGCGCGGCAGGTGCCGGGCGCGGAGGTCGCACTGGCGCACGGCACCGGTGGCATCCTGTCCACCCACGCCACGGTGATTCTGGGGAGGGACCGATGACCGTGCCGGAGGACGAGGTCACCGCGGCGTGGTGGGACGGCACCCGGCACCGTCGGCTGCTGTTGCAGCACTGCACGAAATGTGAGGCCCTGCAGCATTATCCGCGCGCTGTGTGCACCGAGTGCGGGTCGACCGCGCTGGACTGGGTGACGGCCGGGGGCGGGGCGACGGTGGAGAGTTTCACCGTGGTGCATCGCCAGGTCCGGTCGGATCTGCCCGCGCCCTACGTCGTTGCGCGGGTGCGGTTGGACGAAGGGCCGACCCTGTTGACCAATCTGATAGGCGGCGAGCCGGATTCATGGTGCTGCGACGACCGCGTCCGGCTCACCTGGCGGTCCCTGGACGACGGGCGGAGGCTGCCGATATTCGAAAGGGAACCCGATGGATTTCGATCTGAGCGATGAGCAACGCCAATTCCGTTCCACGCTGCGCTCGTTCGTCGACAAGCGGATCGTTCCGGTGGCGGCGCGCTGGGAGCGTGAGGACCGCTATCCCACCGAAATCGTCGAGGAGATGAAGCGAATGGGCCTGTTCGGGCTCACCGTGCCCGGCGAGTACGGCGGGCTGGAGGTGGACAAGGTCTCCTTCGCCCTGGTCTTCGAGGAGATCTCGCGCGGCTGGATGGGGGTGGCCGGCGTCCTGGGTTCGCATTCGCTGTCCTGCTGGCTGCTGGCCCACCACGGCACCGAGGAGCAGAGGCGGCGTTACCTGCCCGAACTGGCCACCGGTGCCCGCCGCACGGGAATCGCGCTCACAGAACCCGATGCGGGCTCGGACCTGCAGGGCATCCGCACCCGCGCCCGCCGCGACGGCGATGTCTACATAGTGAGCGGTACCAAGACGTGGATCACCAATGCCCGCCACGCCGATCCGCTGCCGGTGCTGGTGAAAACCGACATCACCGAACCCGCCCACCGCGGCATGTCGATCCTGCTGGTCGACACGACACTGCCCGGCTTCACGGTCGGCCGGGATCTGCCCAAGCTCGGCTACCGGGGCACCGAATCCTGCGAGGTCCGCCTCGACGAGGTGCGTGTCCCCGCCGACGCGCTGCTCGGCGGCGTCGAGGGCCGCGGTCTGCAGCAGGCGCTGTCGGGCCTCGAGATCGGCCGGATCAATGTCGCCGCCCGGGCCGTCGGCATCGCCCAGGCCGCCTACGACGCCGCCCTCGACTATGCGCGCACCCGCCACGCGTTCGGCCGTCCCATCGCCGAATTTCAAGCTGTCGCGGCCAAACTCGCCGATATGGCCACCGAACTACAAGCCGCCCGGCTGCTCACCTACTGGGCCGCCTCCCGCGCCGACGCCGGGCAGCGCGTGGACATGGAGGCGGGCATGGCCAAATATTTCGCCTCCGAGACCGCGATCCGCGCCGCCCTCGAGGCGATGCGCATCCACGGCGGCCACGGCTACTCCCAGGAATTCGGCGTGGAGCGGCTGTACCGGGACGCCCCGCTGATGGCGATCGGCGAGGGCACCAACGAAATTCAGCGCACGATCATCGCTCGGGCCCTGGTGTCGGGGGAACGGGCGGTGGGCTGGTGAGATCGGCACTCTACGTCCCCGGCAACCGGCCCGAACTGTTCGACAAGGCACTGTCCGGTCCCGCCGACGTGGTGCTGCTCGACCTGGAGGATTCGGTCCCCGTGCGCGACAAGGACTCCGCCCGTGCCGAGGTGGCGGCGTGGCTGCGCTCGATACCCGCAGGGCGGCATCGGATCTGGGTGCGGGTGAACCCGGGCGAGAGGGGCCATGAGGACATCCGGGCGGTGGCCGGGCCCCCGGTGTCGGCACTGTGTTTGGCCAAAACCGAATCCGCCGCGCAGGTTCGAGCCGCCGAGGCGATGGTACGAGGCCATGAGCAGATTCGATTCTGCCCGTTGCTGGAGAGCGCGACGGCCGTGTTGCAGGCCCGCGAGATCGCCGCGGCCCAGCGTGTCGAACGTCTGCAACTCGGTGAGGCCGACCTGCGCGCCGACGCCGGAATCGACCCCGGCCCCGATGATCTCGAACTTCTCGCGATCCGCAGTCATCTGGTTCTGGTGAGCGCCGCCGCCGGAATCGAGCCACCCCTCGCGCCGGTATCCACGGACTTCCGCGACCTGGGCGCGCTACGAACCTCCACCGAGGCCCTGGCCCGGCTCGGATTCCGCGGCCGGGCATGTATCCATCCCGCCCAAATTCCCGTCGTGAACGACGTTTTCACGCCGACACCGGCCGAACTCGCCGCGGCCCGAACCCTGGTGGCCCGATTCGAGGCCGCCCGGGGCGGTGTCGTACTCGACGACAAGGGCCGCATGGTCGACATCGCCGTCGTCCGCGCGGCCCGCCGCCTCCTGGCCGCCGACTGAGCACCTACATCCCGTCGCCGTCCCAGCGCCCCCGCGAGCGGCTGCGGACGGGGAGGCTGGACAGGATGGGTGCGGGGATGGGATCGCCGGGGTGCCATGGTCGTCCGGCACCCCAGTTGTGGGAGTGGGCGTCGGTGCGTTCGTGGGGGTGTTCGAGGGTGTGGGGGTCGGGACCGAAATCCATGGCGTGGGCGTGGGTGTGGCTGCCGGAGAGGGTGGCCAGGTCGACGGCCTTGGCGATGGCGATGAGGCTGGGGTCGGTGCCGGAACCGTGCTGGAGGTAGTCGCCGAGGTCGATGCCGTCCTGCTGGCGGAAATAGTCGGTCGCCTTGGCGAGGTCGGCCAGGTCGGCGGCGCTGCGGGAGTTCGGGTCGCCGAGGTCGTGGCTGGATATCGACCAGCGGGTGGGTGTGCCGCCGGACGCCCAGTTGACCGCATCGCCGCCCCAGCGCACCCATTCGTTCTGGGTGTACCAGTTGAACAGTTGACCGTCGGAGCGCAGCAGCCAGGTGGCGCCGCCCTCCATGGTGGTGAAGTGGCCGTGTTTGACCCGCGCGGGCCGGAAGAAATAGGTGCCCAGGTCCAGGGTGCCGAAGTTGTATTCCATATGGCCCTGGGTGGTGTAAGCCTCCTCGAAGCACGGGTGGTGGGCCAGGCGGTGGTCGGTCCAGCCCTCCTCGGCGTGCACGAGCCGCGTGTAGAACCCCGACACCGGATCCACGTGCAGATATTTGATCACCATGCCCGGCATGGGGCCCTCGTTCGGCACCGGCTGCCACGGCATGGCCTCGGTGTCGAGCACGATCACGTCCTCGCGGGCGTCGGGCCATCGCGGCGCCGCGGTGCTGTCGACGGGATCGAAACCGGCATCGCCGTATTCGCGATAGTGCAGGATCTTCGTGCCCTCGAAGAACGACATCGCCTCCACCGGAACGCCTTTCGGCGCGAAGACGTAGGCGCCGGGCCCGATGGTGCGGTCGCCGTAGGTGAGTCCGCCCTCGAGCACGTAGTACTCGGCGTTGGCGTGATGGATGCCGGGCCCACGGCCCCAGCGGGTGTGGAAGTCGATGCGCAGCGAGGCGGAGCCGTCCTCCTCGTCCACCGACAGCCGCCGCTCGCTGGCCCGGCCCTCGCCGCCGATCAGTTCGGCGCCGTGCCAGATGTAGTCGTCCTCGTGGATCAGCTCGACATGGGGTCGCATGCGGAATCCTCCTTCAGGGCTCGGCGCAGTTCGCGTTTGAGCACCTTGCCGGCGGCACTGCGCGGCAGCCGCTCGACGATGCGGATGTGACGGGGAAGCTTCGACCCGGAGAGCCGGGTGCGGCAGTGCGCGATGAGCGCGGCGGTGTCCAGGTCGGCGCCGGGCAGCGGCACCACGAACGCGGTGACCCGTTCGCCCCACTGCTCGTCCGGGGCGCCGATCGCCGCGGCCTCGGCGACTCCGGGACAGGCGACGAGGGCGTCCTCCACCTCGCGGGGCGCGATATTCACCCCGCCGGAGACGATCATGTCCTTCTTGCGATCGACGATGCTCAAGAACCCGTCCTCATCGGCGACGGCGATGTCACCGCTGGTGAGGAAGCCGTCGGCGGTGACACACGCGGACGTGGCGGGGTCGTCGTCGAGATAGCCGTTCATCAGATACGGTGAGCGGCTGAACAATTCGCCCGGCTCACCCGCCCCCACGGACTCGCCGTCGTCACCGACCAGCCGCACCTCGGTCATCAGCCATGGGGTGCCGACTGAGCCCGGCTTGCGGTCGGCGTCGCCGGGGCGGCAGGTGGTGACGATACCGGCCTCGGTGGAGCCGTAGAGTTCGTGGACGCCTGCGTTCGGAAATGCCTGGCGCGCCCACTGTTTCAGCGGAGTCGGCAGGGCGGCGGCATTGAAATAGACGGTGTCGACACTCGACAGGTCGAATCGGTACAGCTCGTCGCCGAGGGCGCGCAAGGCATGCGCGTGCGTCGGCACCAGGAAAATCGATTGGGCGCGTTCGCGTTCGATGAGATACAGCAGCCGCTGCGGATCCCACCGTCGCAGCATGGCGACGCAGCCGCCGGCGAACACCGGTGCGTAGCCGAAGGCGAAACCCGCGCCGTGGTACATGGGTGCGACGGCGATACTGCGCCGACCCAGTCCGAGATTCCACTCCAGCGCCGCGCCGTAGCAGGTGAGCACCCGGGAGCGGTGGCTGATCACCACGCCTTTCGGCGAGCCGGTGGTTCCCGCTGTGTAGGCGATGCAGAACGGTTGTGTCTCGCCGGGTTCGGCGTGGGGGTCGCGGGCGTCGGTCGCGGCGAGTGCGCGTTCGTAGTCGATCCCGAGGTCCGCGCCATCGATGGCGAACATCACCGGCGGAGCCGCATCCGCGACGATGCCCGACAGTGCGTCATCGAGAACCAGTGCGCGGCAATCGGAGTGCGCCAGCACGTACGCGGCCTCCGGTGCGGTCGAGCGCGGGTTGATCGGCACCATGACCAGCCCTGCCTTGGCCAGACCGCAGGCGATCTCCGGATACTCCAGGCGGTTGCCCAGCAGCACCGCCACCCGGTCGCCCGGGCGCAGCCCCCGGGTGAGCAGCGCGGTGGCCAGTCGATTCGAGCGCTCGTCGACAGCCGAGAAACTCAACCAGCGTTGATCATCGGTCACCGCCGGAGCCGACGGTGTGGCGCGGGCGAATTCCCGGATTCCCGCCGCCATCGAGAGGGCGGCACCACCGGTGTGCAACGGCATCGGCGGCCCCGCCTTCAGTGCTCGCGCAGTAGGGTGCCCGCGCCGTCGACGCGGTCGTCGATGCCGTTGTCGCGTAGGGCCATCCACCAGGTGGCGGCGTTGATGGCGATCACCGGCTTGCCCATCCAGCGTTCGGCCTCGTCGGCCAGGCGGACCATCGACAGGTTCGTGCCGCACTGCACCAGCGCGTCGACCCCGTCACCGTCGACCTCCCGCAGCGCGGCCCGCAATTCGTCCTCGGAGACGTGGGCGATGGACACCGCGGTCGGACAGCACAGGCCCTTGATGGATTTCACGTCGAACCCGAGTTCGCCGAAGAACCGCACCACGTTCTCGTCACCGACCGGCTGATACGGGGTGACCACGCCGATCCGTTTCGCACCATGGAGTTCGAGCGCGCGCCGGCATGCCTCGGCGCCGGTGGCCACCCGCAGCCCGGACAGCTCTTCGATCTGCCGCACGAACCGCTGATTTCCCGCCATCCCGCCCCAGAAGGTCTCCGCGGACATGCCCATGACCATGTAGTCGGGTTCGCAGGTGAGTACTCGCGCGCAGGCGGCGGCGATCTCGGCGCGGATCTGCTCCAGCAGCCGCCCCATTCCCGCGTCGTCGCTCATGTTCTGATCGCGAATGTGGATACGGCCGAAGTGTGCGGTCACGCCGGGCACGCCCATGCGGGCGAAGTCCGGTTCGACCACGGTGTTGGTGGACGGGGCCAGCACCCCGAATTTGGCTCGCCAGCCGAGCACGTCAGGCATCAGTGGGGCTCCTTGTCGTCGAAGATATTTCGCTTCCGCACCGGGGCGAGTGCGAAGCGGCCGAGCACTTTCGGGGTGGTGAGCCAGCGCACGTGGGCACCGTTGCGGGTCTGCGAGACGGCGCGCTCGGCCAGCCACGGGGCAACGGTGTCGACGCGGTCGGCGAGGATCTCGAAAACCCTGCGCGCCTTGGCGAGTTCGGCCGGGTCGGAGTAACCGTGGGTGAGTAGATCGGTGGTCACCATGCCGGGGCTGAGCAGCCCGACCGACACTCCCGCCGGGACCTCCGTCGCGAGCGCCTCGGTCAGATAGGTGACCGCCCGCTTGCTTGCCCCATAGGCGACCAGCCCCGTCACCGAGCGCCCGTCGCTGCCCAGGCCCTCCATATTCCAGACGTGCCCGTGCCCCGCGGCCGCCATGCCGCTCAGCGCGACCGCGCAGCCGTTGACCACGCCGATCACATTGGTGTCGAACACCTTCCGCACCTCGTCGTCCGGCAGCCGCCACAACGGCAGTCGATCGTGGGTGACACCGGCATTGTTGATCCAGACGTCGATGCCGCCGAACCGCTCGGCCGCCGCATCCCACAGCGCCTGCACGGCGGTGCGATCGGCGACATCGGTGGTGACGGCCAGCCCCGCCTCGGGCAGGTCGGCGGCCACCTTCGCGACGCGCTCGGAATCCCTACCGCACACCGCAACCCGATGGCCTCGCTCGAGTAGCGCACGGGCGATGCCCAGTCCGATACCCCTGGTCCCGCCGGTAATCACGACCGTGCTCATCGCTCACGCTCCATGATGCCGTGCAGCACGGCCGTGAGGCGGTTGTGCTCGAACAGTTGGTAGACCACCGCCAGGGTGGCGCCCGCGCCCATGCCGGGTCGGGCGTCGATCATGAATTCGCGGCCGAGCAGGCGGCGGCCGTCGGTCAGGTGCAGGCGGGGATAGTTGGCGCGGCCGAAGGCGGTGGCGTTGCCCCACACGTCGGGGCCCTCGTGGAAGCTGCGTGGGCCGTCTCGGCGGACGGTGGCGCGAACGTCCGAATCCAGTGCGCCCGAGAGCAGGATGCCGTGCTCGGCGGTGAGCAGGCTCAGCGGAGCGATGTCGAGGGTGATGGTCGTATTGCCGAGCGGTTTCTGGGCCGCCGACCACACCTCGAGTTCGCCACGATAGCGGCAGTCGTCTTTGGTCGGAAGAATGAAAGGGGCAGGGCCACAGCGCGTCTCGGTTTCGATGCGCTGCTCGACCAGCTCCGGGTCACGGGTGTAGACACCGTTGAACACGCCGATGAGGGCCGGGCCCTGGTGCAGTACCGAGGAATAGACCTGGGTGTCGCCGATGGTGTGGTTCCAGGTGTTGAGCGAGACCTGCCAGCCGGGCCCGTAATAGTGGGCGTCGACGAACGCGCCGTACGGCTGGCCGGAGCCGTAGAAGTCGGGCCCGGTGTAGATGCGGTCGACGTCGGAGTCGAGGACGCCGAAGGCGAAGGGGGCGCCCAGGGTGAATCGGGCGGCCAGCGGTCCGCCGCCGGTGAGTCCGCCGTTCATGTAGTAGGTGGTGGTGCCGTTGTCGAAGACCGAGGAGCGGCGGATGTCCTCGAATCCGAGCCAGGCCCCCTCGGCATCGAACAGCGAAGGGCGGCCGACCCATTCGCCCTGGATGCGCTGCTGGAAGCCGCTGGGCGCGGGGGAGGCGGTCATGACACCAACTCCCTGCGGACGCGCCCGGACTGCTCGGGTCCCACCAGCCGGGTCACCTGCGCCCACACCGGATCCACTTGCGGGCTGAACAGATTCGCCCGATTGGCGCGGTCACGCGCGGCGAGATCGATGTCCACGGACGGAACGCCCTTGTCCACCAGGGAAAGCCAATGCCGCAGGTATGCGTCCACCGTGGGACCGAGCTCGCGGAACGCCGCCTCGGTGGCGCGGCACACCACCATCCACGGCGACATCATGGCCCGCTGCCGGGGCCCGATGGCGGCCGGTGCTATGCCCTCGATCCTCCAAGCCGCCTCCAACAGGGGAGTGAGCGGAAGGAATGCCGCGTCCAGATAGTCCAGGTGCACGGCCAGATCGACGCGGGGGATGAGGTCCAGGTGCATCGCCAGATGATCGGCGGCGTGCACCGAGTCCAGGGTGAAATGTGGGACCGCGCTGCCGGGCGGCAGGAATGCGAAGATCATATGGCTGTCCAGTCCGATCGGCGGCACCACCAGATCGACGGTGACGGCCTTATCGATCGGGCCGCCCCGAAACACCCGCAGCCGGCCCACGGGGTCGGGTGACGCGGCGCCGGTCAGCGTGACATCCTCGACGGTCTCCAAACCCAGTGCGGAGGTGAGTGTTTGCAGGGTGTGCTCGCAGAGCGCGGCGGGCAGGCTCATTGCGGTCGACCTCCGATGCGGGCCTTGTGCACCCACGCCCCGGCCAACTCCGGATCGTCGTGGCGCGCGGGCGAGGCGATGACGGTGGCGGTGCGCCGCGGCGCATCACCGGTGATGATGTCGTCCCCGCCGACCCACCAGCCCTCCTTCACGAGCTGGGCACGGCGGCGGCGATAGGCGACCTGCAGGGCGTCGCTGCGCACATGCAGTTCGTCGGACAGATCGAACGGCAGCAGTTCGGGGCGCTGCGACTCCACCACCGGCCGGTCCTGCAGCAGGATCTTGCGAATCCGCTTGCGGGTGTTGCCATCTGCCCACGCACCGGTGAAGAAGTTGCGGAAGCCGAGGATCTTCACCAGGGTGCGATCCGGCGAGAGCGGAATATTGAAGTCGTAGAGCACCAGGTCGCCGACCGGCAGCCGCACGTGCAGCTTCACCAGATTCGGCAGATACCAGCCGTTGGTGACGGTCAGATACTCGGCCCGGCGCTGCTTCCACAGCAGGCTCCACAAACCCTTCGGCGGCGGCGTGCTCAGCTGAATGTCCGCCTCCGCAGACCAGTCGGTCTGTTGCACCCGGAAATCCTGGATTTCCGGCTTGTCCGGATTGCCGAAGGCGGTGCCGTGCACGAACGGCGTATGCGCCGCGTCGACGACATTCTCCAGCGAGCGTTCGTAGTTGGCGTCGATCTCCATCTCGAACTGCACGGCCCGGAACGTCGGATCCAGGTGCTGCGGGATGTCGGGGATCGGCGGCCGTTGCTCCTCGGGTGCGTCGCCGAGGAACGCCCACACCATGCCGTGGCGCTCGAGGGTTGGGTACGCGTCCACTCGCGCCTTCCGCGGAATGCTGCGTTCGGGCGCGTTGGCGGGAATCTTCACGCACACCCCGGCCGCGTCGTACTGCCAGCCGTGATAGGGGCAGGCGATGCAGTCGCCGGTCACCTTCCCCATCGACAGCGCGCCGCCGCGGTGTACGCACAGATCCGACAGGCACACCGGTGCGCCGTCCTGCGTTCGGTACAGCACGAAATCCTGTCCCAGACAGGTCACCTTCCGGGGAGCGCGGCCCACCCGGTCGGCGAATTCCAGTGCGTACCAGAAGTTTTTCAGCATCGATCGATCTTTCTGCTATCGCCGCTTCAGCAGCACGCCGTCGTCGAAGGCGTCGAGCTCCGCACGCGCGGACGGCGAACCGAGCAGATGCGTGCGCAGAAACGCCGATGTCAGCCGCGCGACCGACGCCAGTGCGGGCGCCTCGGCCGGGCCGTCGAGGAAGGCACGGGCGGCCGTGGGGTCCGCATCGGCGATCCCGAAATGGTTGGCACCGGGCACCACGGCCAGCAGATGCTCACCGTCGGGCAGCGCTTCGGCGAAGGTGCGGGCCACGGGATCCGGCCGGTCGGCGTCCTCGCCGTAGCGGTCCGCACTGCCCTGGATGACGCCGTCATTGGTGCCGACGCCCAGCAGCACCGGGCAGGCGACCTGCGCGGGCACGACGGTGCCGGGATCCCAGCCGAGCATGGTCGCGACCATGGTGTGCGCGCCCCAGGCGAAAACCGCACGCACCGACGGGAAGAACCGCGCCGACTGCAACACGACGGTGCCGCCCGCCGAATGGCCACCCAGGGCGAGGCGGTTCAGATCGAGCGCGTTCCGCAGCGGCGCTCGGTCGTTGAGCTCGGCCAGGCCCTCGAGCACGGCGCCGATGGTCGGGCAGGTCGGTCTGGTGCCGTACGTGGCGGGCGTGGCCGCCTCGAGATCGACGCCGGGCGTGAGCCCCAGTTGGCCGCCGAACAATTCGGCCACGCGATCGAAGGTGACCACCACCATGCCGGATTCGGTGAGCGCGGTCGCGAACCGGCGGTAGCAGTCCTGGGCGACGTTCACCCCGGACAGGAACAGCACGACCGGATACGGCGCACGCGCCGGGTCGGCGGCGAAAACGCCGGTGAGCCTTTCGTTGTCGTCACCGGAGACCGCGGCCGGGTAGTAGACCTTGAGGTGAGCGGTGTCGAAGGGGGCCGTGCCGTCGGTGCGGACCGACCACCACAGGGAGCGAACAATACTCATACCGTGTCCTTCCGCGGCCTCATGCCGAGGGTCTGGGCAGTTCTCGGTCGCCGCCCCAGAGGCCGCGCACCAGCCGGTCGGTCAGGTCGTCGCCGAACATGCGGCGGCCCATCGCATTCGCCGGGTCACGCTCGGCGATATTGCGGCGGATCGCCAGATCCCGGGCCGCCAGGCGCGGCCGATCCTCGGCGGCAACGGGTTCGGCCTCGTCGACCCAGCCGAGCCACTGATCGACCCTGGCGTGCAGCAGATCCGCCACGGTGTCGAGATTCGGGCGGGTCGGGGGGAACGAATAGCAGTAGGCGGTGGGGGACAGGCTGGCCCGGATGAATCCGGTCCGGCTGGTGAACCAGGTGAAATCCGGGTGATCGGCCTTGAACGCCAGCCACGGTTCGTCGGCGTCGGCGTAGTAGCGGTCGTAGTAGTCGGCCTCGCCGATCAGGTCGGCCCGGGGGATCGCATCGACATAGAACCAGCCCTCCGGCCACAGCAGCAGTGCGCACCCCAGATGCGGCACCCGGATCTGCGGGCCCAGCCAGGCCGTCAGGTGCATATTGACGAAACCGGTGCGGGGATCGCCGATCCAGGAGTGCACCAGCCAGTCGATCTCCGGTCCGGAGTAGGCGGCCAACCGGCCCGATGGGCCCTGTTCGGGATCGCCGTAGGATTCCAGATCCTCGGTGGCCGGATCGCGCCGCAACTCGAAACGGTCGTCGATGCGGGTCTTCAGGGCGGCAAGCAACTGCTGCCACTCCTCGAAGGTATCGGTGACGTCGGCGCGGGCGGTGGCATCGACCATCTGCTCCACGTGCTGCACGGTTTCGCTCATCGGTGCTCCAGTTCTCCGGTCAAGGTTTCGCCCGCCGCTCGGGGACGGTCGGCGACCAGATCGGTACCCCTGGACACCGCGCGGTTCATCGCTTGGGACGGACGGACATCGGCGTGCACGCACGTCGCGCCGGGCGGGACGCCGGTACTGATCGGGTGACTGATCACGCCCGTGAACGGGCCCTGCCAGGCGGTCCACAGCGTGAAATCGGGGCTGAGGGCGTGCACCGCGCCGGTCAATCCACCGGTGGCGTCGAGCCCGGCCACCACCAGGTTGAGCCGGTTCTCCGCCGCCCGTTCCGGCAGGCCGAGCGCCGTCTCCCACGGTTCGGCCGGGCTGCAGCAGACCGCTGCCACGTCGGCGTCGGCCAGAGCCGCCAGCCGGAACGTCTCGGGAAACAGGGCGTCGTCACCCACCACGACGGCCAGCCGCCCCCACGGCAGAGCGAATACGGTGAGCCCGGTACCCAATTCCCGCAACCAGGGGTGACGTTCGGTGCGATGCAGCTGATCCTGCGACCCCGCGACACCCGCCGCGGTGACCAGCACGCCCGTGTGCCGCTCGCCGTCGCGGACGGTCAGTACCGCGTGCGCCGCCGAACCCTGCAGTGCGGCAACGATATCGGCGATCGGGACGGGGGCGAGTTCGGGCAGCACGATCAGCTGCGCTCCGGTGGCGACCGCCTCCTTCACCAGTCCGGCATCGGGGGCGACCACGGCGACGGGCACCGATTCCGCACCGGCGGCAGCCCGTCGGCGGGCGCGTTCGGCCAGCGGTCGATACAAGACCGGTCGGCGGGCGGCCAGCACATCGGTGCCGTCGGGCCGCCGTTTGTCGTCGGCGCGGGCGATATCGATGTCGGTGACCGTGATCGCCTCCCCGGTCGCGGGGGCCTTCGCGACGACGGTGCCGTCCGGGGCCACGATTCGGCTCTCCCCGGCACCGTGCAATCTGTTCGGCGACATGCCGAGTCGTGCGGCGATCTCCGGCAGCTGTGCGGCCGGCAGCAGCGGGCCGACCTTGTTCGCGGCCACCACCCACACCTTGTTCTCGGCCGCACGCACCGGAATGTGCAGGCTCGCCTCATCGGTGGCGAACGAATTGAGGCTGTTGAGCAGCACCTGCGCGCCGCGCACCGCCAGCGATCGGGGGACCTCGCAGATCACGCCCTCCATGCAGGCGTACATGCCGAGGCGCCCCACGGGCGTGGCGATGACCGGCGAGTCGGTGAGGCCCGGATCGAGATAGTCGTTCTCCGCGCCCATCAGGATCTGCTTGTCCGACTCACCCAGCAGGCGACCGTCCGGGCCGAACAGCAGGCCGGTGCCGGTCGTGCGCCCGTCCGAGCGGGCCAGTGTCACACCGATCTTGACGAACATGCGGTGGCGTCCGGCGCGTTCGGCGATCGCGGTGAGGAAGAAATCCCCGCTCCGGCAGGCCATTCTGTGCGCATGGGCGCGGTCGGCATACCACGATAGGTGATTACAGAACTCCGGCAGCACCAGTAGCTCGGCACCCGCCTCGGCGGCGGCGTCGATCAGTCGGAGGCAGGTCTCGAGATTGGCCTCGACATCGGTTCCCGCGGCGAGTTGCGCGGCCGCGACCCGGGGCATCGACTCGCCTCCTCACAGTCTGCGGCGCGTTTCGTACAACGAAACGTCGTTTCCAATAGTCGTGATTCTGTACCCCCGGGCGGCGATCTGTCCAGCGATCGCCGATATTTCATGCCGCTGTCGTGACGATCGGTGAATCCCGCGCATTGCCAGGTGGTTACGGCTCGTTTCGTCTTGACGGGGCCAGTGGGCGCGGGTTCAATAGGGCAACTGCGAAACTGTGTTTCCTATAGGGAAACATGCGCTGGAGGTGGTCATGGGCAACCGCGATGGTTCGGCCGTATCCGGCTGGGCGGCTGTCCTCGCCGGGGTTGCGGCGGGCCCGATGGCCGGGAGCGTGCTGGTACTGCTGACCAAGCCTCTGGCCGGGGAGTTCGGTGTGCCCAGCCCGGTGATGCGATACGTGATGCTGGCGGCGCTGGTGGTCGGTTGCGTGGGTGTGGCGGCCTGTCTTCGGTTGCCGCGCGGTATATCTCGCCTGGCATCCGGTACGTGCGTGGTCGTCGCGGGCGCGGGTCTCGCGATCGCCGGTGCGATGCCCGACGTGTGGTCATTCACCAGTGGTGTGCTGATCGCCGGTGCGGCGGCGGGTCCGTTATGGGTGGCCGGGCGTGCCCTCGTCGCGGTGCGGGCGGGTGGAGTCGGTGCGTGGTATGCGGCGGTGGCCGTGGGCGCGGCAGGAGGTGCCCTCGCCGCCGGTGCGTGGGCCCAAAAGCCGCGTACTGCACTGATTGTCATTGCCTGCGCGGTCCTGGTGGCGGGGGTGGTGTCCGTATCGGCAGGCGTGCGCGGGGTCCACTCCTGGACGGTGCCGCGACATTCTCGGCCCGGTCCCGCGGGGTTGCCACGGCCGATGCTGCTGGGCTATGTGGGTGCGGGACTCGCCCTCGGTGGCACCGTCTTTCCGGCACTGCACCTGTTGTTGTTTCGCTGGAACGTGCTCGACGACGAGCAGTGGCGGTGGCTGGCGATGGCCATCGCACCGGCCGCGGTGCTGGTCTTACCCCGGCGGACAGCCGAAGCCGTTGCGCCCCTGGCGATTCTGACGGCCGGGGGAGCGCTGCTGATCGCTACCGCGCCCGGCGTGTGGACCAGCGTGATCGGCTCGGCCGTGACTCTTACCGCCGCCACCCGACTGCTCGCGACCCTGGATGACGCCGCTCTCGGCGCGAATCCGATACCGAACGTGCGGATTTCGGCGGCCACGGCGTTGGCGACGGCGATCGGGGGCTTGGCCGGGCTCGGGGGAGCGGCGGCACTGGGTCTCTGGTTCGGTACCGGGACCGCCGTGACGCTGCTTGCGTTCCCGGTGCTCGCGTGCGCTCTGCCAGTCAGTCGAGCCGCCCGGATAGGCAATCGCCGTGCAGGTTCGACCGGAACTGTCGTTGCGGAGGTCGCATTGTGAAGGTAACCACCTACCGGCTCGCACCGATTCTGGCTTGCGCGACCGCCTTGCTGACCTCGGCCCCTGCCCTGGCGGTCCCGGAGAACACTGCCGCGTTGTCGGTCAGTGCGAGTAGCGACCTGCAGGACGGGCAGCGTATCACCGTGAACGGCAGCGGATTTCGTCCCGGGCTGGCAGCGGTCGCCGTGGGCCTGTGCCGCGAAGGATTCAGCAACGGCCTGACCGACTGCGATCTCGACGGCGGCGCCACCTTCGTCAATATCGACGACGACGGCACCTTCCCCGCCGTCACGCTCACCGCGCACCCGCGCTTCAAGTCGATCGACTGCCTGCGCCAGCGATGCGTGGTCGCGGCTGCGCCCCTGCCCGGCACCGAGCCCGCAGCGGTCATCGCCGCGAACTCCGCGGCCGTACCGGTGACTTTCGTCGGCTCGCAAGCGCCCGCAGCCACTACCGCGCCCCCGGCCACCGCATCCGCTCCGGCGAACGATACGGGCGGGCCGTCGACCGTGCTGTGGTCGGTGACCCTCGCGGTGCTGGTGCTCGTCGCCGGTGCCGCCCTCGCCGACCGTCGGCGTACCCGGTGACCGAAGTGAAAAACTCAGGAGGAAAACATGTTTCGCTCTATCCCGACGTCGGCGTGCGGATGATCACGATGAGACGCACAATCGCACGGACAGTCCTCGGCTGGGCCGGGGCGATCGCCCTCGTGACCGCCGCTCCGCTCGCCGCCGCCGCGCCGACCCTGCACCCCAGCACGACCGACGCCGTGAGCGTGGGGCAGGTCATCACGGTGACCCTCGATGGTCTGCCACCCAATCTGGCTCAGGTGGCCGTCGGACAATGCAAACCCCGGATAATGGCGCCAGGTGACTGCAATCTGACGGGGTCGGTGCTCGGAAACGCCGACGCCCAGGGGGTGTGGCGGTCGATGAGCGGCAATAACACGGTGACACTGGTGGCATCGGTTGGCGGGGTCGACTGCACCGCCGCTTCCGGGGCTTGCACACTCGCCGTGACCAGCCTCACCAACCCCGGCAACATTCTCACCTCGGTGCCGCTGACCTTCGCGAAGGCCGACGCGGTCACGAAAGCACCGGAAGTGGAAGCGAGTTCGAGCTCCGACGACTCCGGCAACACCGCTCTCGTGATCGGCATCGTGGTGGCCGCGCTGGTCGTGATCGGCGTGATCGTCGCGTGGCTCGTGCGTCGCCGGGGAGGAACACGATGACCCTCACGCACGTCGTGCTGATGAAATTTCACGACCGCGCCGACGCGAAGCAGGCCGCCGACCTGCTCGGCGGTCTGACCGACTCGGTGCCGCACATCCGTTCCCTGCACGTCGCCCTCGACGAACTCGGCACCGACGTGTCGTATGACCTGTGCCTGACCACGACCCACGACTCGGCCATGGAACTGACCGACTACCAACATCATCCGGCGCACCGGGAGGTCGCCGCGTGGTTGGTGCCGCGCCTGGCGGCGCGAGCCGTGGTGGATTACACGAGCGAGGCCGGCGCTCAGGCGGAGCCGGTGGGGTAGGCGCGGGCGGACATGCCCTGGCCGCCCGGGCGGAAGGCGGCCGGGGCATGGACGACGGTGGTCTGGAGGTATTCGCGCAGGCCCTCTTCGG
This sequence comes from Nocardia transvalensis, assembly GCF_015477765.1. Lineage (GTDB taxonomy): Bacteria > Actinomycetota > Actinomycetes > Mycobacteriales > Mycobacteriaceae > Nocardia > Nocardia transvalensis_A. The sequence continues at coordinate 254,881 of NZ_JADLQQ010000007.1, forward strand.
CGTATTCGCGGCCGAAGCCGCTGCGCTTGGTTCCGCCGAAGGGGGCCCGCAGGCTCATACCGGTCCGGTTGTGGGTGTTGACGAAGGTGAAACCGGCCTCGAGGCGGGCGGCGAGGGCGAAGGCACGGTCCTCGTCGGCCGACCACACCGACGCAGCCAAGCCCAGGTCGCTGTCGTTGGCGCGAGCGACGGCGTCGTTCTCGTCGCGGTAGGTGAGCAGGGGCACGGCGGGGCCGAACTGCTCGCGGCGCACCAGATCCGCATCGTCGGGCAGATGCACCGCGAGCACCGGATCGACGAAATAGCCCTCCCCGCCGGGGCTGTTCGCCAACCGGATGATCCGTGCCCGGCGCCGGCGCGCGTCGGCGATCAGGGCCGACACCCGGTCCGCGGCGGCACGTGTCACCACCGGGCCCATCGTCACCGCCTCGTCGGTCGGATCGCCGACGGTCAGGATGCGCTGTGCGGCAGCGAGATAGGCCTCGATGAACTCCTCGGCGCGCCGGTGCGGCACGTACAGCCGTTTAGCCGCCATGCACACCTGACCCGAGGTGGCGAACGACGCGAGGACGAGCCGCTCGTAATCGGCGGGCATCAGCGCGAAATCGTCGAGGAAGACAGCGGGATCGTTACCGCCGAGCTCGAGCAGCACCGGCGTGATCGCTTGTCCCGCCGTCGCGGCGATACTCCCTCCGGCCTGCTCGCCGCCGGTGAAGGCGACCTTGCGGACCAGCGGATGGGAGACGAGCGCACGGACAGAGTCCGGTCCGCCGTGCATCACCGCCACCGCGGGCAGCAGCTGCGCGGCACGGGTCACCGCGAGCGGAGCCAGCGGAGAAGGCTTGAGCACCACGGTGTTTCCAGCGGCCAGGGCGGGTGCGAGCTTGAGCATCGACAGAATGATCGGCGCGTTCCACGGGGTGATGGCCGCGACTACACCGAACGGTCTCGGCGACAGCGCCATACGCCCGTGCCGGTCGTCGACGACGGTGCTCGCGCACACCTGCGGGGCGTGGTCGCAGACCCACCGCAGATACGTTGCCGCGAAGGCTATCTCACCGCGGCAGTCGGCCACCGGTTTGCCCGACTCCCGCGCGAGCAACACCGCCAGGTCGCCGCGCTCGGTATCCAGCGCATCCGCGGCGTCCAGCAGCGCGCGCAACCGCACGGCGATCGGCCGCGCCGACCAGTCACGAAACCACCCGTGCGCGGCCCGCACCACCTCGTCCACCTGTTCAGGCCCGGTTACCGGCACGCTCCCGACGATGTCGAGGGGGTGGGCGGGATTCTCCCGCTCGATCCGCGTCGTCGCAGTCATGATGTCGTCCGGAGTGAGTCGATGAGACAGGCGCGACGCAGATAGGCGCGGGCAGCGTCCGGGTCGGCGGCCAAGTGGCGCACTTGGTCTCGGAATTCGTCGGCGTTGCCCCGCAGGCGGGTGTAGTTGGCGTGGCTGGTGCGCTGAACGTGATCGACGGCCACCCGGCGGCGGTGCTCGGCGGCGGCGTCGAGCACGGATTCCGGTGCGCCGTCGAGGACATCGGCCAGCGCGGTCGCCAGGGCCACCGCGTCGTGGATGCCGCTGTTCATGCCGAGGCCGCCGAGCGGGTTGTTCACATGCGCCGCGTCGCCCATCAGCAGGACGCGGCCGATGCGGAATCGCTCGGTGACCCGCTGATGCACCCGGTAGAGGGTCGCGTGGCGCAGACGCCACGGCCTGCCGAGGCGGGCGACGGAGTCCAATCGGTTCGGCAGCCTGCGCAATTCGTCGTCGTCGGAGGTTCGGTCGGGTGTCGGGAGCAGTACGCGCCAGTGTTCGGGGGTGCGCAGCAGCACGAGCCATTCCGTGGGGTCGAACACGTAATTGATCGGGGCGATTCCGGGCAGGGCGGCGGTGAGGTCCTCGTCGACGGAGGCGACGAGGAATCGTTCGGGATACGTGCGGCCGTCGAATCCCGCGCCGATCGCGTGCCGCACCGCGGAATGGGCGCCATCGGCGGCGAGCAGCCACTCCGCTCGCACCGTGCCCCGCGACGTCCGCACGTCGATGCCGTCCGCGTCCGCCCGCACATCCTCGACTCGGTGCCCGAACCGCACCTCTGCGTGCTCGGGCAAGGTACTCAACAGAATCGGTGTGAGCTTGCTCTGCTCACATTGCACGCGATAGGGGAACGGGGTGTCCGCGGCGAGCACGCTCAGATCCAGGGTCGCGACCACCCCACCGCGGCGTTCGCGATATTGAAAGGTCGATGCCACGATTCCCCGGTCCAGCAGGGCCTGCAGCACGCCCAGCCGCTGCAGCATCTCCAACGTCGGGGGATGGAAGGTGGAGGCCCGCGATTCGCTCGCCAACTCGGCGCCCTGTTCCAGGACCGTCACTCCCACACCACGCCGGGCCAGGGTGAGCGCGGCGGTGAGCCCGACCGGTCCCGCACCGGCCACGATCACGTGCGTCATGAACCGTGCAGGGCGAACCGCCCCTCGACGCCGACCACCCGCGCCCCGGTGAAGAACCGCAATGTCTCCGCGGTTCCCTCCTCGCCGAGTCCGGACACCCCCCACGCCGGACGCGGCGTCATCATGTGCAGGCTCGTGACGGCGGACCCGTTCACCTTCACCTCACCGGCTCGAATGCGTTGTGCCACAGCCAGAGCCGCCTCTTCGTCGGTGCCGCACACATAGCCCTCGAGGCCGTAGGGGACGGCATTGGCCAGGTGGATAGCCTGCTCGACGGTCTCGTAGGCGACCACGCCCGCGACCGGGCCGAACATCTCCTCGGAGAGGTCATTCGCCAGCAGCGTGGGCGCGACATAGTTGCCGGATTCCGGTGTGGCACCGAAGGATCGATGCCCTGGCCCACATGCTGCGCGTACGGTGCGCGCGTGCCGGGAGTGGATCAGCGGCCCGAATTCCGTCTCCGGGTCCAGCGGTGGGCCCATCCGCAACGCTTCCAGCCGCCGACCGATCGCCGCGACCACTTCCATGGCCCGCCCGGCCGGTACCAGCAGCCTGCCCAGCGCCCGGCACCACTGCCCGTTGAGGGTGGTCAGCAGATCGGCGGCCATGTGCGCGGCGGTGTCGAGGTCGGCGTCGGGCAGCACGAGCAGCGGATTGTTGCCGCCCAACTCGAGCTGGCACGGGCGCAGCAGCGGCGCCGACACGGTCGCCACCGACCGGCCCCCGGCCAGCCCGCCGGTGAACGACACCGCCTTGATCCGCGGGTCGGACACCAGCTGGGCACCGGCCGCGGCCCCGCCCTGCACGAGCTGGAACATGCCCGGCGGCACCCGCTGCGCGACGACCTCGGCCAGCACGATCGCGCTGTGCGGCGCCAGCTCGCTCACCTTGAGAATCACCGGGCAGCCCGCGGCCAGCGCACTGGCGACCTTGTGCGCGGCCATCGGGGCGGGCGCATTCCACGGCACCAGGCACAGCGCCGGGCCCAGCGGCAGCCGATGCACCTGCACGCCCTCGCGATCCGCGCGCCGGGCACCGGCGCGAAGCTGCCCGGCCGCCAACCGGAACGACGCGGTCACGAGCGCGGCCAGCAGCCGGGTCTGGGTGATCGGCACGCCGGTGGCCGCGGCATCCAGAGCGGCGATCCGTTCCAGGTGCCCCTCCAGATCCTCGGCGATGCCGTCGAGAATGTCGGGCGCGACGTCACCGGATGCCCTGTCGGCCACCGCGATCGCCTCATCGATGCGACTCGAGGACGTGGCCATCGCCGCTGCCACCTCCGCGCCGGTGGCCGGATCCTCCAGCCGCACACCGAGATCTACCGTCGGTGTTCCCCACTGCCCGTCGACCAGATCGGCGAGACGGGGTAATTCGATACTCATCGGGCCGACTCCGGTGCGGTGGTGAACAATTCGTTGGCCTTCGCGTCGGTCACGATGCGGGCCACCTCCAGCATGCCGCGTTCGGCGGGAAAGGTCATCACCAGACCCATCGCCAGATCCCGCAGTGCCCGCCCGGCCACGCCGTTCATCGCCGCCGCCGACGTGCCACCGGCCTTGAACGCGGTGAGAGCGACCTGGAAACAGGCCTCGGTCACCGCGCCCTTACCGAGCCGCCACTGCGTGAACACCTCGTCCTTCGGTTTGATCGGCGGCTCGGCGGTCTCGATCGCGAGCTGATAGCGCAACCACAGATAGGCGGTGCGCAACTGCCGGGTCATCTCGCCGAGGAGCACCTGATGCACCGGCGAGGACGCGATCGGCCTGCCGGTGTCGGCGAATGTCTTCGTGGTCGTCGCGGCCAGGGTCTCGTCGTAGACGCGCTGCGCGCAGCCGGTGTAGACCGCGGCGATGGCCAGCTGATTGCCGACGAACGAGCCTCGGCTCATGCGCAACATCTTGGTGAAGGCGCCGGGAATCGTGAGCGCCTCGTCGTCGGGCACGAACACCTCCTCCAGGCGGATACCGTTATTCGCGGTGGCACGCATGCCCAGCCCGTCCCACGGTGCCCGCACGCTCACCCCGCGCACCTCCCGCGGCACGAAGAACGTCGCCAAACCCTCTGCCGTGTCGTAGTTTTCCAGCCGCGCCGAGGTCAGGTAGTAGTCGGCGACGCCGGTGGCGCAGCCGAAGGACTTCTCGCCCTGCAGGATCCAGCCGCCGTCGACCTTGCGGGCGGTGGTGGCGATGGTGATGTTGGCCTTCTCCGTCTTCACCGACTCCGAGGCGAAATTCGCCAGCCACGCCCCGCCCGCCATCCGGGTGAGCACCTTCTCCGCGAATGCGCGCACCGCCGGTACCTCGTCGTCGGTGAACAGCCCGGCATCGATGGCCTCCAACGGCAGCAGCCCGCGCGAGGCGCTGGTGTTGTGGAAGAAATAGGCCAACGCCGTGGACGGGCAGGCGGTGCCCATCGCGAAGGTGGCCGCGGCCAGGTCGCGCAACGTCCCGCCGAGCCCGCCGAATTTCTCCGGGACGACCAGGCCCAGCAGGCCCGCCTCGCGCAGCAAAGCCACGTGCGCGGGCGGGAAGGTGGCGGTGCGGTCGGCCTCCTCGGCCGCCGCCCGCAGTTGCGGTAGCACGGCCTCGACCCGTTCGGCCCGTTCGCGTTCGGCGTCGGTCATGTCCTCGACGAGCTGTTCACCGATCATCGGGCAATCCCCTCGTAATAGGTGCGGTCGTGATAAATGAGCGGGGCGGCCGGGCGCGGCGCGGCGGCCTCGCGGACCAGGCCCAGCACGATGGTGTGATCCCCGGCCGGGTAGCGGGCCGCGACCGCGCAGTCCAGCCAGGCCACCGCGTCGGCGAGAACCGGCGCACCGGTCCTTGCGCGATGCCAGCGGCCCAGTGCGAAACGGTTCGCGTCGCCGCCGCGGTCGGCGAAGCGGCGGCCGATCTCCTCCTGATCACAGCCGAGCACATTGACCGCGAAAACCCCGCTGGCCCTGACGAATCGGCCGGTCGTGCCCGTCGACAGCAGGCAGACCGAGACCAGTGGGGGATCCAGCGCCACACTGGTGAACGAACTCGCCGTCATGCCGTGGCGACCGCCGTCGGGTGTGGTCGTGGTCACCACGACCACACCCGAGGCCCACTGCGCCAACACCGTGCGGAGATGGTGCGCATCCACGGCCCACCTCCGTTTCGTTAGTGGAAACGCTGTTACGCACAAGGTAACGGCTATCCCCATTGCTTCGCAAGGGGATTCGGATGGTGGGGCAAGGGGGATTCGGGGGCGGGCCAGCGGGGATGGTGTTTCCCATCGGGAAATCCCCCGCCTACACTGGCCGCGTGCCCGAAACCGAATCCGACAGCCAGAGTCGCTCGATCGCCGCGGTCGAGCGGGCGATGGATGTGTTGCTGCTGTTCGGCCGCAGCGGCCGCCCCGATCTCGGCGTCACCGAGATCGCCACCGAACTCGGCATCACCAAGGCGGCGGTGCACCGCATCCTTACCGCGCTGCGCAGCCGGGATCTCATCGTCCTGGAGCCCACCACCCGCCGCTACGCGCTCGGGCACGCCGCCATCGCGCTGGGCCGCGCCTATCTGGCGCGCACCGATCTGCGGGTGATGGCGGCGCCGGAGCTGCGCCGGCTGGCCGCGGTGACGGGGGAGACCGCGACCCTGTCGATTCGCCGCGGCGATACCCGCATGTACGCGGATCAGGTTGTGCCGGACCAGGAATTGCGGATGGAGGTGGCGCTGGGGCAGCCGTATCCGCTGCATGCGGGCAGCTCCTCCAAGGCGATCCTGGCCTTCCTGCGCGCCGAGGAGGTCGACGATTATCTGGATCGCCACGAGCTGACCCCGCTCACCGACGCCACCATCACCAAGCCGCGCAAGTTGCGCACGGAGCTGAAGGCGATCCGTGAGCGCGGTTACGCGGTGTCGTTGGGGGAGAGGCAGATCGGGGCGGCCTCGATCGCGGCGCCGATTCTCGATCACGACGGCGGGGTGGTGGCGGCCATCAGTGTATGCGGGCCCCTGCCCCGGTTCGAGCCGCACATGCAGGAGTATGTGCCCATGCTGCTCAAGGCATCCGGCGCATTGTCGGCGCAATTGGGTTACACCGGTTGACGTCTCACAGGTCCGCTCCCGGTTTGAGCACCCCCAGTGCGGCGGCGGCCAGCACACTGCCCCAGATCACCCAGACGTAGGGCAGGCAGCCGTTCACGCTGCGCCGCAGCGTGTGTTCCATCCCGTCGTCGGAGTCGCCGGTCATCAGACGGCCGAAGGCAGGACCGAAGGGCCGCAAGGTTATTCGGATACCGAGCCCGGCCGCGATGGCGGCGCCATAGAGCAGAATCTTGCCGCCGAGCCACCGCGGGTCGGTGGTGACACCGAACGGTTCGGTGGCGACCAGCGCATAGAGTCCCGAGGCGGCCATCCCGGCGATCACCGCCAGCCGCACTGCCAGATCGGCGCGCGTCACCAGCGGGAACCGGCCGTGTGCACGATGCGCGACCACGGTGAGGGCCAGCCACACCGCCGCGAACACCCACACCAGCGCCACGAACCACCCGGGGAACAAGGCGATTCCGAACAGGTGTGCGCCGTGCGGCGCCAATGCCATCAGGGTCAGGCCGCTGGGCAGGAACAGCACCAGGCAGATCTTCGGCCCCAGGTCCAGCCCGCTCATGATGGCCAGCGCAGTGGACCGCGCGCCCGGAGTGAGTGCCGGATTGATGACGAACCTACTGGAGTAGAACACCCCGAGATCGCCGCCCAGCCAGAACACGAACAACACCAGATGCAGCAGGATCCACCAGCCGTGCGGGTGCGCGCCCATCCAAACCCCTTGTCTCGTTCGGGAATACGTGTCAGCTCAGTACGCGCAGCGCGGCGTCCAGGTCGAGCACATCGGCATATTTCGCACCCAGGTCGAGCAGATTGGCCGCGTGCAGGCGCGGGTCACGGTCGCCGCAGGCGTCGGCCACGACCACTGGCCGGAACCCGTGCTGGATGGCGTCGGTGGCGGTGGCGCGAACACAGCCGCTGGTGGTGAGCCCGGCCAGCAGCACGGTGTCGATTCGCTGAGCGGTCAGGGTGGCGGCCAGCGACGTGCCGTGGAAAGCGCTGGCGTACTGCTTGGTGACCACCACCTCGTCCGGTCGCGGCGCGGGGTCGGTGAGAAATGCGCCGAGCGGGTTGCCCTCCTCGAACACCCGCAGCGCGGGCACCTTGCGCCGGAACAGGCCGCCGTCGGTGGTGCCGGGGCGGTAACTCACGCGGGTGAACAGCACCGGACGTCCGCTCGCACGGGCCCGGGCGACCAGCCTCGCCGCCGCCCGCACCGCCCGCTCGACCGGTGCCCGTAGCGGCGAGCCGTCGGTGAGGTAGGCGGCGCAGATGTCGACTACGAGCACCGCGGGACGCTCGCCGACGCCGAGGTCGGCGGCGAAGCCGTGGGCGCGATAGTCCTCGGTCAGGTCGTGCACGCGAAACCCCTTCAGATGATGCCCTTTTCGGCTAGTCGAGCCAGTCGCGGTTCATCCAGACCGAGGAGGCCGCGATACACCTCGGCGGTGTGCTCGCCGAGCTCGGGGCCCGGGTGGCGCACGCTGCCGGGAGTCTCGCTCAGCTTGGGAAAGACGTTCTGCATGGGGATTTCGCCGAATTCGGGGTGGGCGAGCCGGATGATGGCGTCGCGGGCGGCGAAATGCGGGTCGGCGAACATGTCGCGCGCGGTGTAGATGCGGCCAGCGGGCACCCCGGCGGCGTGCAGCGCCGCCAGCAGCGGCTCGGCACCCTGGGATCTGGTCCAATCGGCGATGATGTCGTCGAGTTCGGCCATATTCTCCCCACGCGCGGGATGGGTGGCGAACCGTTCGGCGCCGGTCAGCTCGGGGCGGCCCATGGCGGTGGCCAGGCGGGCGAAGACGCTGTCCTGGTTGGCGGCTATGAGGATCATCTCGCCGTCGGCGGTCGGATACGCATTGCTGGGGGAGACGTTCGGCAGCACCGCGCCGGTGCGCTCGCGTTGGTATCCGGTCACGCCCCACTCCGGCAGCAGCGATTCCATCATCGCGAGCACCGCCTCGTAGATGGCCGAGTCCACAATCTGGCCGCGGCCGGTGCTGCGGCGATGGTGCAGGGCAGCCAGCGCGCCGATCGTCGCGAACACCGCCGCCAGCGAATCACCCAGGGAGATACCGGTTCTCGCGGGCGGATGCCGAGGATCGCCGGTGACATACCGGATTCCGCCCATCGCCTCCCCGATGGAGCCGTAACCCGCGCGAGGCGCGTATGGGCCGCTCTGGCCGTACCCGGTAACCCGCACCAGGATCAGGCCTTCGTTGTCGGCGCGCAGAGTGTCGTAGCCCAGGTCCCAGCGTTCCAGCGTGCCCGGGCGGAAATTCTCGACGACGATATCGGAGCGGGCGATGAGTGCGCGCGCCAGCCGCTGACCCTCGCCGTCGCGCAGATTGCAGGTCACCGATTTCTTGTTGCGCGCCACCACGGGCCACCAGAGTGAGCGGCCGTAGGGCTTCTCCCGTCCCCATTCGCGCATCGGGTCGCCCTGGCCGGGTGCCTCCAGTTTGATCACCTCGGCACCCAGGTCGCCCAGCAGTTGACCGCAGAACGGGCCCGCCAGCAGTTGGCCCATCTCGATCACCCGCAGACCCGTCAGCGGGCCTGTCGTCTCCTCGGTCATGGGGTGCACTCCATTCCGTGCCGACTTCGGTGCCGGGCCGCACCGGCCACCGCGAGAATGGATACAATGTATCCCAATGCGAAACGAGCAACAAGATCGCCCGGGCCCGAGGAGGATTCGTGAAGGTAGCGCTGGTCGAGGTCGCTCCCCGGGACGGCCTGCAGAACGAACCGGAGATCGTGCCCACCGATGTCAAGGTCGAATTGATCCGGCGCAGCATCGACGCCGGGATACGACGCATCGAGGCGGTGAGTTTCGTCAACCCGGCCAGGGTGCCGCAGATGGCCGACGCCGAGGCCGTGCTCGCCGCGGTCCCGCGCGGTCACGGCATCTCCTATGCGGGACTGGTTTTCACCGAGCGCGGACTGGATCGAGCGGTGGCGGCCGGGGTGGGCGAGATCAATGTGGTGGTGGTGTCCACCGATACCCTCAGCCGCCGCAACCAGGGATGTACCACGGCGGAGGGCGTCGCGCGCTGGGCGGCGCTGGCCGAACGGGGTGCCGCGGCCGGATTGTGGCGCACGGTCACGATCGCGGCGGCATTCGGCTGTCCCTTCGAGGGCGAGGTGCCCGAGCAGCGGGTGGTCGACCTGGTGCAGCGTGTGGCCGCCGCGGCGCCCGACGAGATCGCCCTGGCGGACACCATCGGTGTCGGCACCCCCGACCGAGTGCGGCGTCTGGTTGCCGCGATTCGCGCCGCGGCGCCGAAGGCGTTGGTGCGCTGTCATTTCCACAACACCCGTAACACCGGCTACGCGAACGCCCTCGCCGCCCTGGACGCGGGCGCGCACGTGCTGGATGCCAGCACCGGCGGCATCGGCGGCTGCCCGTTCGCTCCGGCGGCCACCGGCAATATCGCCACCGAGGACCTGCTCTATGCCCTCGACCGGATGGGTGTCACGACGGGTGTGGACCTCGCGCGCGTGATCGAGACGGGCCGGTGGCTGGGTGCCATGCTGGGCAAGCAGGTGCCCGCGCTGCTCGGTCGCGCGGGTGTCTTTCCTGCCGCACCGGTCGGTACGTGACCGTATCGACACCGCAGGATGTTTACCCGCGCGCAACGTTGTTCGTGGTGGCGTGCCGGAGAGGGGTGAGCAGCGGGTCGAGGGTGTCCAGTGCGGCCAAGTCCGCGACGGTGTCGGCGAGGGCATCGGCCCGGTCAGGTTCGAGATGCCCTGCGACGTTGAGGCGGAACTTGGTCGCGAGTTCCTCGGTGGAGAGGGGATTGCCGGGGCCGCCGCGGTTTTCGTCGACGCGTTCGGTTATCGTGTGGCCGTCGTGGAGGCGGGCGGTGAGCACGGCGGGGAACTGGTGCGGAAAGAGGCTGTCGCAGTGCGGGTCCGGGACGCAGCGCACCATGGCGGCCAGTCGTAGGCGCTGGGGATCGCGCGCGGCCCGGTCGGTGAAGTCCTCGTGGAATACTCCGAGCCCGCCGCCCCCCGAGAGCGCGGCGGCGATCGTATAAGGGCCCGAAAACGCCGCGTGGTAACCGGACTCGGGATTCGCCTTGGCCGCGGCCGGTTCGGCGATCGTGCGGAGCGCGGCAGTCGGCGCACCCAGTTCCAGCTCGGCGATGTCGTCCGGGCCGATGCCGCGCGCCCGCAATCGCAAGGCGGCGTCGATCCCCGCGTGCGTGAAGTGATTGCAGGGATACGGTTTGAAGAAGATCTTGGGCAGCTCCCAGTCCACTGCGAGTCCTTCGGTGACGGCGCCGATGTGGCCGCGCTCGCCGCAGAAGGCTTGCAGCAGACCGAATCTGCCCTCGATGGCCGTCGGTGGCCCGGTGAGCCCGGCGCGGGCCAACCCGGCGGCGGTGACGGCGGCATGGGCGGCCCACCCGCAATGCACCCGTTTGACCGTGCCGCCGGTGCGATTGGCCTCGAGCAGGCCCGAGCCCATACTCGCGGCGATCGCCATGGCGTGGGCGGTCCCGGTGGCGTCCAGCCCGGAGAGCAGGGCTGCCGCCGCCGCGCCGCCGACGGCCCCGCAGATGGCGGTGGCGTGCAGGCCGCGTTCGAAGAACACCGAATTCCTCAGCGCCGCATCGTAACCGGCCATGCCGAGCCGGACCGTGATCTCGATTCCGACGCCGACGGCATCGAGCAGGGCCGCGCCATCGGCCCGGCGGGCCTCGGCGACGGCCAGGGCCGCCGGAACCACCGAGGCGGACGGGTGCAGCACCGAGGGGAGATGGGTGTCGTCGAAGTCCAAGGCGTGCGCCAGGGTTCCGCCCAGCAGCGCCGCATTCGGGGCGGGCACGCGAGCCGGTGAGCCGAACGCGGTGGCCTGTTCTCGCCCGCCCCATTCGCTCAGCAACGTCCGGACCGCGGTGGCGGGTGCCAGATCCAGCGCGGCGATGCTGTTGCCGAGCACATCCAATACCCGCCGTGCCGCATCCGTCCGCAGTTCGGTGCCGATGCCGCGGGCGCGGGCCGTCTCGGCGAATGCGGCCAGGCGCCCGACCACTGTCGGCCCGCTCATCGGCTCACCGCCGCGACCGGCCGCACCGGCGATCCGGTGGCGCCGACTATCCGCAGCGGCGCCAGCACGAAGACGAATTCCGTCGTCCCGGATTCGGACAGCTCGTCCAGCGCCAGATGTTCGAGGATGTGGATACCCGATTCCACCAGCAACACCCGATGCACCGGCAGCACCCGGTGCCCGGCCCCCGGCGAAATGCATTCGTAGGCGGTTGTATCCGCTCCGGTCGCGCGGATGTCCTGAGCGGCAAGCCACTTCGCCGCGTCGACTCCGATCCCCGGGACGCCGTACTCCTGGCCGAGGTAGGCTCCGGCATCGCCGAACCGACGGGCCCACCCGGTACGGATCAGCACCACATCGCCCGGTTCGACTGTCACACCGGCCGACTGCGCCGCGCGCCGCAGATCCTCCACGGTGATCTCGTAACCGCCCGGCAGCACATCGACACCGTGCACCCGCGCGACATCCAGCAGCACACCGCGACAGAGGAGGGCGGGCAGGTGCTCGGCGCCGTGCGCGGTGAACGCACCGCCGCGCTGTGCCCGGTAGGCGTCCACACCGCCGTGCAGCCGCCCGTCCTGACTGACATGGCTGAGCGCGTCGATATGGGTGCCGACATGCCCGCCGGTGACGATGACCTCGTTGGCCGCCGACCCGCCGTCCGGGCGCACCGCATCGCCGTGCCGGCGCGCCAAGGTCATGCGAAAGCCGGGATGGTTCGGCGAGCACGGCATTCCGGTGAAGAAGGGCTGGCCCAATTCGATCAGCCGCACCCCGGCCCGCACCGCCGCCAGCAACGGGTCGCTCATCGCACCACTCCCGCCGCCCGCAGCTCGGCCAGATCGACCTCGCCGACGCCATAGCGCCCCAGCACCTCCGCGGTATGGGCGCCCAGCGGGGGACCGGCCCAGCGGATCCGGCCCGGCGTTTCGGACATCCGGAACAGCACGTTCTGCATGCGCACCTGTCCCAGCTCGTCGTCGGGCACCGCGGCGATCGTGCCCAGTGCTTGATATTGGGGATCGGCGAAGATATCGGCGGCGGTGTAGATCGGCGCCACCGCCGCCTCGGCCTTGTCGAATTCGCGCACCACCTCGTCGGTTCCGCGCGCGGCGATCCACCCGGCCACCGCGCCGTCGAGTTCGTCGGCGTGCGCGGCCCGGCCGGTGCCGGTGGCGAACCACGGCTCGTCGATCAGCTCCGGCCGCCCGACCAGCTGCATCACCCGGGCCGCAATGGATTCGGCGCTGGTCGACACCGCCACCCAGCCACCGTCGCCGGTGCGGTACACATTGCGCGGCGCATTGTTCGACGACCGATTGCCCAGCCGCTGCGGCAGCTCGCCCAGCTGGTCATAGGCGATCAGATGCGGACCCAGCAGGGTCAGAATCGGCTCGATGATCGCCAGATCCAGTTGCTGTCCCACCCCGTCGCGCTCGCGCGCCCGCAGCGCCGCCACGATTGCGAAGGCCGTCGTCAGCGCCGCCACGCCGTCGGCCAGGCCGAACGGCGGCAGCGTCGGCGGGCCGTCCGGTTCGCCGGTCATCGCTGCGAACCCGCTCATCGCCTCGGCGAGCGTGCCGAAGCCCGGCCGCCGCGCATACGGTCCGGTCTGGCCGAAACCTGTGACCCGGGCCAGTATCAGGCGCGGATTCACCTCGCGCAGAACGGGGTAACCCAGCCCCCAGCGCTCGAGTGTGCCCGGCCGGAAGTTCTCGATCACCACGTCGGCATCGGCCGCCATGCGCCGGAAGATCTGCTGCCCCTGCGGGTCGCCCAGATACAGGGTGACAGATTTCTTGTTGCGGCCCAGCATCTTCCACCACAGCCCGGTCCCATCGCGGTGTGGTCCGTGGCCGCGTGCCGGATCGCCGCGCGGATGCTCGACCTTGATGACCTCGGCGCCGAAATCGGCGAGCAGGGTGGCCGCCAGTGGCCCGGCGAACAATGTCGCCGCATCCAGCACCCGGATACCGGCCAGCGCATCGGTCATGGCGCAACTCCTTCTCACCCTGGTCGTTTCTCTGAACGAAACACTGTGGCGGGGCTATACGTTGACTATCAGCGCATCCTACTGCGAGGATCGCAGAATTGGTTGAAGTTGTTTCGCACAGAGAAACTGGGGAAGCCATGGTGGCGACCGACCTGCTGATCCGGAATGCCCGCGTGGTGCGACCCGAGGGAGGTTCGGCCGACCCGGCCGATATCGCCCTGGCCGACGGCGCCATCGTGGCAGTGGGGCCGAACCTCTCGGCGCCCGGTGCACGAGTGGTGGACGCCGAGGGCCTGCTGGCCTTTCCGGGTGTGGTTGATGCCCATCAGCATTGGGGTATCTACCACGACCTCGGTGATGACACCGAGAGCGAGAGCCGCGCCTGTGCGCAGGGCGGGGTCACCACGTCGCTGACCTATATGCGGACCGGCCGCTACTACCTCGATCGGGGCGGACCGTATCGGGATTTCGTGCCGGAGGTGCTCGAGCGGATGCGCGGGCGCGCCTACATCGATCACGCGCTGCATCTGGCGCCGATGACCGCCGGACATATCGAGGAAATTCCTTATCTCGTCGAGGAATTCGGCATCACCTCGTTCAAGATCTTCATGTTCTACGGCGGGCACGGGCTGCACGGACGGTCTGCGGATCAGTCCGACTTCCTCATGCTGCCGCCGGGTGAGCGCTACGATCTGGCGCATTTCGAATTCGTCATGCGCGGCGTGCAGCGCGCCCGGGAACGCTACGGCCCAGGCATCTCGCTGTCGCTGCACTGTGAGACCGCCGAGATCATGGCCGCCTACACGGCCCTGGTGGAGCGGGATCGGACACTGACGGGGCTGCGCGCCTACAGCGCCTCGCGGCCACCGCATTCGGAGGGCTTGGCGATCACCATCGCCGCCTACCTCGCTCACGAGACCGGGCTGCCCGCGATCAATCTGCTGCACCTGTCATCGGCCAAGGCGGTGTCGGCGGCGCTGACGATGGCACGAGCGTTCCCGCACATCGACTTTCGGCGCGAGGTGACCATCGGCCACCTGCTCGCCGATGTCGACACCGCGCACGGCCTCGGCGGCAAGGTGAATCCGCCGTTGCGCGAGCGCGCCGATGTGGAGGCCCTATGGGGTCACCTCGTGGCCGGTGAGATCGACTGGGTGGTCAGCGATCACGCATGCTGCCGCGAGGAGCAGAAGTTCGGGACCGATCGCGAGGATGTCTTCGCCGCCAGGTCCGGCTTCGGTGGTGCCGAGTACCTGCTGCCCGGCCTGGTCGGCGCGGCCCGCACCCGCGGTCTGGCGCTGTCTCGGATCGCGGCTCTCACCTCCCGGAATCCGGCCCGCCGCTACGGGCTGGCGACCAAGGGGGATATCGCGCCCGGCTACGACGCCGACATCGTGCTGGTCGACCCCGACGCGCACTGGACAGTGCGCGCCGCCGATTCCGAATCCGCCCAGGAATACAGCCCGTTCGAGGGCTTCGAGATGACCGCCCGGGTCACCGACGTATTCCTCCGCGGCCGTCGGATCCTGCGCTCGGGCAAGATCGACGCCCCACCACTCGGCCGCTACCTGCGCCGCCGGCCGGTCATGCCGACACCATAGGTAGTCGGGTCGAGGTGAGTTGGGTGAGGACGCAGACCCACTTGCCGTCCCGTTGGACGAAGACGTCGGTGGTCCATTCCTCGGCGTCATGTCGTCGACCGGCGTAGTGCGCGGTGTTGGTGACACGGGCGGTGCAGACCGCGGTGTCGCCGTAGATGCGGATGCGTGGCTCGCCGATTCGGGCCATGGCGGAGTGGGTGAGCGTACCCGCGCGGACCAGGTCGAGAAACTCCGAGCCCGGGGAGATGCCGCGGTCGGTGACGAAAACCCAATCGTCGGAGACGAACTCGGCCAGGGCGTCGGCGTCGTTGGCGACGATGGCGGCCGCCCACTCGTCACTTCTGCGGATGATCTCGCGTTCGACGGCCTCGTTGCGGCCCGCGGCGGTCGGTGGGGGAGGCATGAGGTCCATGCTACGAATGTTCGGGTGCCGACCGCGGTGGTGTCGACGGTTTGTTCAGCCGGTGCAGGATCGGCTCCACGACGCGGGCGGCGATGGGGCCCAGTGCGGCCATCAGGAGCACGTACGTGGTCGTCAGGGCAGAGAATTCGCTGGATACCGCGCCCGTGGTGACGGCGAGTCCGGCGATCACGATGGAGAATTCACCGCGGGCGACCAGGGCGGCGCCTGCCCGGGCGCGGCCGAAGCGCGGCACCGCGGCGCGGGCGGCGGCCCACCAGCCGGTGCCGATCTTGGTGGCGGTGGTCACCGCGGCCAGCACACACGCCCAGCCCAGCACCGGGGGGATGGCGGCGGGATCGGTGCGCAGGCCGAACAGGACGAAGAACATCGCCGCGAACAGATCGCGCAACGGTTCGAGAATTTTGGTGGCATCCTTGGCTGTCGACCCGGAGATCGCGATGCCGAGCAGGAACGCTCCGACGGCGGCCGACACCTGCACCGCGGAGGCGAATCCCGCGACGAGCAGCGCCGAGCCCAGCAGTTTGAGCAGGAAGACCTCCCGGTCGTCGCTGGCCACGACCGCGGAAACGTAACTGCCGCACCGCAAGGCGACGACGAGGACGACGGTGACGGCGGTCAGGGCGATGGCGAAGGTCTGCAGTCCGGTCAGGAGGCTGAGACCGGCGAGCACCGCGGTGAGCACGGGCAGATAGCCGGCCATGACGAGGTCCTCGAAGACCAGGATGGACAGGATCACCGGGGTTTCGCGGTTCCCGAGCCTGCCGAGCTCGTTGAGTACCTTCGCCACGATCCCGGAGGAGGAGATGTAGGTGACCCCGGCCATGGCGATGACGCCGGGGAACCGCCAGCCGAGCGCGAGCGCCACGAGCGCGCCGGGCGTAGCGTTCAGCACGATGTCGACCAGGCCCGCAGGCCAGGAGCGGCGCATGCCGGTGACCAATTCGGCGGCACTGTATTCCAGGCCGAGCAGCAGCAACAGCAGCACCACGCCGATCTCGCTGGCCAGGTGAATGAATTCGTCGACATGATGCAGTTCGACCAGTCCGCCGGTGCCGAAAACCAACCCGCCCAGGAGATACAGCGGAATTGGTGACATTCCGATCCGGGCGGCGATCCGCCCCAGCACACCCAGGCCGAAAAAAACCGCGCCCAGCTGAATCAGCGCGAGCGCGGTGGCGTTGATCTCCATGCGATCAGCCGTTTGTCAATATCTCGGCCGCCGCGTCCAGCCCCTCGGCCGTGCCGACGATCACCAGCAGATCACCGGCGGTGAGCGTGAAATCGGGCCCCGGCGACGGGTGTACATGGCCCGCGCGCATCACCGCGACGATGGATGCCTTTGTGCGCGTTCGCATTTCGGTCTCGCCGAGCTGCCGCCCGTCGTACGGTGAGCCCCGCACGACCGGGAACTGCCGAGTGTTCACCCCTTCCAAATCGCGATGCGCGTCGCGCAACTGGGCCACGAGTTGCGGTGCGCCCAGCAGATTCGCCAGTACCGCCGCTTCCTCCGCGGTCAGGGCCAGCTGGTCGGTGACGTCCGGATTTCCCACCTTGCTCACGATCAGGTCGATCGTGCCGTCGCGGCGATCGATGACGCCGATCCGGCGACGACCACTCTTGATCGAAAAGTCTTTGCGCACACCGATACCCGGCAATGGCGTCACCTCAACGTACACTCCACCAGCGTAGCTTCGCCCCGGCTGGCGAGCCGCCGATAGAATGACTGTTTTATTCGATTCATCGTAGCCGTAGATTTCCAGCCGGAACCTGAAATCGCAGGGGAGACAGAGATGGCGCCGAGAGTCTGGCCGCTCGAACTCGGTCATATCGTGACAGCCACGTTCGGTCCGCGGGGTGAGAATTTCCAGTGGGGAGTGGATTTCGGCTGGCCTGCAGGAGCGGGCGGGCGTCCGGTATTCGCCGTCCAAGGCGGGTATGTCACACAGGCCGGACCGGCGACGGACTTCGGGCGATGGGTGGTGATCTGCCATCCCGACGCCGACGGCGGCGGCACCACCGTCTATGGACATGTAATGCCCGAGGTGTGGGTGGGCCGGCGCGTGGAGGCGGGCGAGCGGATCGCCGTCATCGATTCGGATCAGCGGACCAATGGCGGCGTTGCCCCGCACCTGCATCTGGAATGGCACTACAGCGAGTGGGTTCCACCGGGCCCGGGCCGCCTCGACCCGCTCCCTCACCTCGAGGGCGCGGCTTATCCCGTCGCCGACCCTCGGCCCATCCTGCAACCCGCCGAACCGATCCTGCGAGACCGCGTCCAATTCTCCTTGACCTCGACAATGCTTCAGGTTCGACGATAGGGGGACCTGGAGGAGAGGACACGGATCATCATGACGAATCCGACGATCGGCGTGGCATTGCCGACCATGGAGGACGGCATCGCGCTGGGCCGTAACGGTATTCGAGTGGCCGCCGCGCGGGCCGAAGAGCTCGGGCTCGATGCCGTCGGTGCGGCCGATGTGCTGCTCGGTGACGGTTCTCCGAGCCTGGAGAGCATCGTGGTGCTGGCGACCGCGGCGGCCGTCACCGATCGGATCGCCCTGGATTTCGGTGTCCTGTCGGTACCGACCCGGTCGTTGGCGCTGCTGGCGGCTCAGGTGCAGACGCTGCAGTATCTGTCCGGCGACCGGGTCCGGCTCGGGCTCGGTATCGGCGGTTTCCCGGGCACACCGTTCTGGCAGGCGGTCGAGGCGCCCGAGCGTGGGCGCGGTCGGCTTCTCGACACGGCCCTCGATCTCCTCCCGGCCCTTATCGCGGGCGAGCAGACCAGGGCTCCCGCGCGGCCCGGCCCGGTCGGCCTGCGCCTGGCTCCGGCCGCCGCGGTCCCGCCGCTGATCGTCGGCGGTGGCGACAGCGATGCCGTATTGCGGCGCATCGCCACCCGGGCCGACGGCTGGCTGCCGTCCGCGCTCACACCGGCGCAGGTCGCCGCGGCGGCGGACCGGTTGCGGGACTACGCGGCCGAGGCCGGACGCCCGGCCCCGCGGATCCATCTCGGCGTGCACTGTGTGCTGGGCGACGACCCCGAGGACCACGCCGACCGGGAGGCGATGTCGGCCACGATGGGTGAGTTCTTCCAACTCACACCGGAACAGGTCGACACGGTGACGATCGTCGGCGGCCCGGAGCAGGCGGCGCAGCGATGCGCCGCCTATGCCGAGGCCGGGGTCGACCACATCGGGCTCGGGCTGGACGGGCGAGATCATCTGCGTCAGCTCGACCTGGTGGGCGAGGTCCGTGAACTGATGGGTCGGTAACGCTCGCCGCCCCACCGGCGACGTTCTTGATGGCACACGGCCCGTCGGGGGGCCTGACCGTCCACTCGTCGGTATCGGAATGGGGATCGGGACATGGCTCTTCGCGAGTTCTTCGCGCGGCATCGGATCGCTACGGCGGCCGCCGCGCCCGCGGTGTTGGGCGTGGCGGCAATCGTCGCCGCCACGTTCACGGTGACCTCGTCACCGCGCACCGACGACACGCAGTTGAAGGCATCGGTCACCGAATGCCACGACATGGTGACCATCTCGGTGGCCGGGCGCGGCGACACCCCGAAGGCGGGAACCACGAAGCTGCTGGTCGGGCCGAACGGCGAGGAGCTTCCGGCCGCGATGGCCGGCGATCACAACAGCACGTGGGTCGATCCGGTGGTCAATGCCCCGGACGGTGCCGTGAACCCCGATTCCTATGCGGCCGTCTACATCGCCTACCCGGCCAACATGGCCACCTACGAGGACGCCGTCAACTCCGGTGCCGCGAACACCGAGCGGGTCATGACGGAGATCCGCAAGGCCTGTCCCGACACCAAGTTCGCGATCGTCGGCTACAGCGAGGGCGCCGACGTCGTGCGCCGCGTCGCCATGAAGGTGGGCAACCAGCAGGCCGACAAGGACGGCAAGTACGGCATCGTCGATCCGAACAACGTCGTGGGCGTGGTCATCCTCGCCGACTCCGGTCGCGCGGCGGGCGACGGGCCGTTCCCCGGCGCCAAGGATCCCACCCGCCCGGACAACTTCGACCAGAAGTACCAGAACGGCGTGAAGCCGGTCTCCGGCCAGGGCGCGCTGCCGGGTACCAGCGGCAGCTTCGGCGCGCTGAACGGCAAGGTCGCGTCGTTCTGCTCCGAGGGTGACCTCACCTGCGCTGCGCCGCAGAACATCTCGCTGCTGCAACTGGTGGTCAACGTCGGCCGCCAGATCAATGCCGACAAGCTCGAGAAAGAGGGACTCAACCCCGCGACCGGGCAGGATGTCGCCGCGGTCCTGGGCCGCATCGCGGTGACGGCGTTCGCCGACATCGCCGCCCAGCCGAACTGGATGGCCAGTGACGAGACCTTCCTGCAGGTCCTGCTGCGGGTGTCGGATCCGGCGTACAAGCCGGGCCAGGCGCCGAAGCCGGTGGCCAAGGCCGATGCGATCGAGAAGGACCAGATGTCCCCGCTCGCCTACCTGCCGCAGAAGATCTTCAACGAGATCATCGGCCTCATCGTGACCAATCAGAACACCATCCCGGTCATCATGAGCGACCCGTATCAGCTCACGCTGGGTCCCAACGCGACAGGACACCACTTCGACTACTGGCGCAACGCCGACCCGGCCAACGGCAGGCCCATGACCTCCGCCGAGTATGCGGCCGCGTGGCTGACCCATCTGGCCAAGGAGGCGCAGGCGGGGAAGCAGCCCGATACGAATTACAAGCCGAACTCGGAGGACCTCGCCGCGGCCTACAAGGCGGCGGAGGACAGCAAGGCGGCGCGGACGAGCGAACCGGCCAAGGCGACCACTACTACCAGCGCTGCCCCGACGACGACCGGAAGTAGCACGACGTCCCCGACCTCGACAACGCCGTCGTCGACTACTGCCGCTCCCTCCACGACAGCCTCGACCACGACGGCCCCGACGACCTCGGCACCGACCAGCGCGACGCCGACCACGTCGCCGTCCCGAACCTCCACGGCAACAAGCACTTCGGAGACGACGACGGCACCGGCTCCGTCCTCGACCACGCAGACCACGAATTCGACGACCACCGCTCCGGCCACCACGACACCCGGATCCGAAAAAATCTCGAATTAGCCGCAGGCGCGTGTCGATTCGGGCCGTTGCCCGTTCGACCCAGGGATGAAAGGGTCCGACCCGCACAACCCAGGGAGATGCCCTGCGGAATTCACATCTGCTGCCGAGCGTCTGCGGCGAGCTGCTCACCCGCCTGGGCCGCACCGCCGATGTCCGCACCGAACTCGCACGGGCCGTGCGGTTGTGCGGCAACGAGTCCGAGCGCGCGCTGCTGCAACGCAAACTCGGCGCCCTCGGCTGACTCCGTCGCGGCTACCGCGCCAGCGCGTGCAGGGCCTCGGTGGTGAATTCGTCGAGGGGGTAGAACAATTCGATGGCCAGCTCGGAGAGGGTGACATCGGCGGGGGCGCCGAAGGTGGCCATAGTGCTGAACATCGATAGCTCGCCCATCGGGGTGCGGATGCGGATCGGGACCTCGAACGGGCCCGGCCGGGCGGGTTCGGATCCCGATTCGGGGGCGGGCTCGGGATAGCGGGACACCTCGTCGTAGAGTGCCCGCAGCCGGGCGTCACCGGTGGCGTTGGCTTGTCGAATCAGCCTTTCCAGGAACAGGTTTCGCACCTGCGTCCGGTTCGCCAGCTGCGCCGACAAGCCTTCCGGATGCAGGACGAGCCGGTACACGTTGGGCTGTGGGGTCAGCAGGTGCTCGGGGATGCCGTTCATGAGCACGCCCATGGCGCGGTTGCCGGTCACCAGATTCCAATATCGGTCGACCACCACGGCCGGATAGGGTTCGTGGGCGTCGAGCATCGTGCGCAGCGCCGAGCGCACCGAGCGCAGTTCGGCGTCGTCGAGATCGCTTTCCCGGTAC
Source organism: Nocardia transvalensis (assembly GCF_015477765.1). GTDB lineage: Bacteria > Actinomycetota > Actinomycetes > Mycobacteriales > Mycobacteriaceae > Nocardia > Nocardia transvalensis_A. The sequence continues at coordinate 276,392 of NZ_JADLQQ010000007.1, forward strand.
TCGGGCGCATAGCCTCCGGCCAGCAGCAGCGTATTGCGTTCCCGCAGCGGCACATCCAGCGATTCGCACAGCCGCAGCACCATCTCCCGGCTGGGCCGGGAGCGGCCGGTCTCCACATACGACAGATGCCGGGCCGAACTCTGCGCCGCCAGCGCCAGATCCAGCTGACTCAGTCGGCGCCGCTGCCGCCATTCGCGCAGCAGGCTACCCACGGGGGAGGACACGGTCGAGGTCACTCTGCGCAGCTTAGCCACCGCCGTTTCGCGCTCACCATGACCTCGGAGGTTATTGAGACCACGACCCGGCGCTGGCAGCGTCGAGGCCGACCGATCACCGTCGACGACAGGAGACACCGATGAGTACCCTCACCGCCACCGCCCCCGGCCTCACCCTGCGCACGGCCCTGCGCGTGGACGGGTGGAGTACCGGCGCCTTCGGCATCGTCATGCTGGCCTGTGCTCGGCTGCTGCGGGATCCGCTCGGCCTGCCGACGGCCTGGTCGATTCCGTTCGGGGTGGCGATGCTCGGCGGTGCCGCCGCGCTCCTGCTGATCGCGGGGTATCCGGAGATCCCCGACGCCTTGGCGATCACGGTGGTGGCCGCCAACCTGCTGTCCGGACTGGGCATGGCGGTTCTCGCATTTCTCGACGTGATCCCGCTGACCGGCTGGGGTACGGCGTTCCTGCTCGTCGGCGCGGCCGTGGTCGTGCTGTTCGCCGACCTGGAATATCTGGCCTATCGACGCGATCGGTGAGCCTGGCTGCACTGAATGAGGGCGTGCTCGCCATTGGTGCGCCACGCCGTGCCGGTCGCGTCGAGATCGCGGACCTGCGCCTCGGTCAGCCCCACGGCGACGTCGGATTTCAGCGTCCGCAGCGCGGTGAGCGGGGTGGGGAAGTAGTCGACCAGCTCGGTGAAGGCGGTGGTCGGCGGCCAGTGCCGGTCGCCGACCAGGCGCCGATAGTTCAAGTCGCCCTTGGCGATCGTCATCGCGGCCGGTGCGATGTCGTCCGCCAGATCGGTGGGCATATCGTGAAATGTCAAGGGAGCGCAGAAGAATTCGTGCGTGCGCACGGCCAGCTTCTCGGCGCGCAGGGCTGCCCATACCCGCTGCCCGACCCGGCCCGCCTCGCCGTCCGCCGCGCGCAGCACGCGCACGGCGGCCAGCACATCGGTCATGGTCGCGTCGGAGACGTAGTACGGGCGCGGTTTGACGTACACGACGACGCGCGCCGCCGCTCCGCTGTCGAGCAGGTGGTCGGCGAGCACGAGGTCCGGCAGCAATTCACGACCGGCGTTGTCGGCGATCAGGCAGACGAGCGGTTCGGCCCCGCGATCCAGGGCGTCCCACAGTGCGGCGCTGTCGTCGACGAGCAGGCGCGTGGCCCGGGCCCCGGGAGCGGCGGTGAGCTGGAAGCCCAGATCGGCCTGATTGCCCCACAGCGACGACAGCAGCAGCGCCGACCGCTTCTTGTCCTGCGGCGCGTCGGCCAATCCGGTGAGCGCGTCGAGTTCGTCGGCGACCGCATCGCCGGTCAGTTCCGCGGCCTTGGTGGGTCCGAACGGGTCGATGCCCTGCCACACCCCGGGCCGGAAATAGCCGAGCGCCTCCAGCAGTCGACGGTAGAAGTAGCTTTCCGCCCACAGGAACGACGCCTCCCCCCACGGCCGTCCCCACATCTCGCTGCCCCAGACCGACCACCGCGCCGCATCGTCGGCCTCGGTGGCCAGCGGTTCGATCACACCGTCGGTGCTCTCCGCGAGCAGACGGCGCAGCGCGTCCTGTTCCGCGGGGCCGTACGGGTGGGCGGCGAGCACCTGCTCGACGAGCTTCGGATGCCGCTCGTGGAACACGCTGCGAGGGAACGAGCCGGGCACTCCCGCGAGGATCGGCGATGCGACGGTCATATCCCGATCATGGCAAACCGGGTTCAGGCGGCCGACCACCCTCCCGTCGACTCGCGTTGCGCGAGGCGAAGGTCTCGGGGCGACCGGTCCGTGCTCGATGGACGGGACCGCCGCCCGGATCGTCGCAGTAGCGTCGATCGCGCAGATCGTTTGCCGCCGTGATGATCTCGTAGCCGTTTTCACAGGAATTCCACGGTCAACTCCGGTGCGGAGCGCGGCCGAACGCGGTTGACTGGAAGGGTGCTGATCGACGGCACCAGGCAGGCCCACGCGAGGAGGTCAGGCCGTGAACACAGCCCCGACGACCGCCATACCCCGGCGCGAACAGAATCGGTTCGACGGCGTGCAAGCCGGAGCGGTGAGCCGGCGCGGCCTGCGCTCGCTCAATGCCGACGCGGTCGCGACCTACACCGATGCGTCGGTGGGCCGCACCGCCTTCGTCGTGGCCGACGGTGTCGGTGATCATCTGCTGGCGGCCCGCGCGGCTCGCGCCGCGGCCGGAGTTGCCGCGGGTGCCGGTGCACGCGACTGTGCGGTGGCGGGAATCCTTGCCGCCCAGCAGGAATTGCTGCGCGAATTCCCGCAGCCCGCCGCCGACGCCGTACTCGTCGTGGCCGTGCTGCCGGGCGCCGATCAGCCCGATGGTCCGTGCGATATCGCCTGGGTCGGCGACTGTCGCGCCTACCGCTGGAACGGCCGAGTCCTGCATCAGATCACCACCGATCACACCGTCGCCGAATATCTGCATGCCCACGGGCTGCGCCCCACCCCGCGCATGGGCCACCTGGTCACCACCTCGGCCCGCACGGTCAAGCCGGGGGAGGTGGGCCACGCGGTCACCGGTTCGAGCCGCGGGCGGCTGCTGCTGTGCACCGACGGTGTTCACAAACGTCTCGGCATCGCCCCCATCAAGGAGTTCCTCGCCACGACCACCACGCCCGGCGCTACCGCGAAGGCCTTGACCGACGTCGCCCTGCGCACCGGTGGCACCGACAATGCGACCGCATTGATCGTGGACCGCAGTTGAGCGGGTGGCGGTAAGGCTCCGATGACCCGTACGGTGATCCGGCGAAAGCGGCCTTTCGCATCCCCGCACCGTAGGCCTCTTGGCGCCGGAGGTGCGGGTCATCAGATTGTTCAAGGGGTGCGGATGCGATCTGCTCCGAGGGTCGCGGAGGCCAGGATGCGGCGGAGGCGCCACGGGAGTGCGGTGAACAGAGCGGCCATGGCGGCGGCTGTTCCGGGGAGGTCGGTGCGGCCGGACAGGTAAGCCCGTTGATGCTGTGGCGGAAGGGCGAAGAAGGCGTCGAAGAAGGCGGGTAGCTCGTCCGGGGGGAGCGCCAGCAGTGCGCGCAGTCCGGCGCTGCGGAGCAGGTGAACGGCTCGGGCGCGGGCGATGTGGAGCGAGTGTCCCGTTGCGTAGGCATCGGCGGCGGCCAAGGTGGCGGTGACGCTGTAACCGGTGGCCGGGTGCAGCATTCCACCCGCCGCACCGAACCGGGTCGCGCCCGGACGCCCGCCCTCCACCGGGAAGCGCACATGTTCGACCCGTTCATCACCGTCGAGTTCCACACCGCGAGAACGCAGCCGGGCGTGCAGGCGTTCGCGCAGCGTTTTACCGGAGAGTGCGGGGCGACCGGCAAGGCAGGTTTCCTCCAGCAGAAACCGGTTGTCGCCCAGCGGGATCGCATACAGAAACGAGCGAGGTTCCGTCGGGCCGACGCCGTTGTCGGGGCGCCAGTCCATGAACAGCGGCTCGTCCCACCGATCACGAGGCACGACGATGCCATAGGCGGTCTGCTCGGCCCGTGCCGGGGAGCGTGGGATACCGCGGGCATCGATGACGCGGGTCGCGGTGACCAGCTCGCCCGGTGAAAGCCGCACCCACCGAGCGTGTTTCGCTCCGTCCGGTTCCCGGCCGAACGCGACACCGCGATCGGTGATCACCCGTGCCCCGTCGATATCGAGCGAGTCCTGCAGCGCCGCGGTGTCGAAAACCACATAGTCCCGGTCGATCTCGACGCGCCGGGTTCCCCAGGCGGACACCCGCACCGTTGCAGCCAAGGCCTGCGGCGCCACCCAGCTGGGCAGCTCGTCCGCCCACCCGGCGTAGGTGGCGGTCCAGCGGCGCCCCGGATGCGGATCGACGACCGTCACCGACATGCCGTGCGCGAGTGCACGATGGGCGAGCGCACGGCCGGCGGGGCCCAGGCCGCAGACGACGAGGTCGGTGGTCACGCTGGAGATTGGATCAGACCGCGATCCGCGTTTGGCGTGCGGCTCGGCGCGTCGGGTAGTGTCCTGCGCATGCCCGGGGGGAAGACCGCGGAGGGCGCAAGGGTGGCCCCGGGTGCGGAAGGTGGCACTCATGACGTATCCCCCCGGCTCCGGCCCCTATGGCAACGGCCCCCAGGACCCGTGGGGTCAACCCGGCGGCTACCAGCAGCAACCTCCGGGGTACCAACAGCCCCAGCCCTCCGGTTGGGATATGCCCCAACCCATGTGGGATGCCCAGCAGCAGCCGGGCTGGAATCCGCAGCAGCAGGGATACCCCGGCGGCTACCCGCCGCGCCCGCCGAAGAACAACACGGGCCTGATCGTCGGCATCATCTTTGCTGTAATCGCCCTACTGGTCATCGGCGTAGGAGCCGTCGTCGTCCTCACCCGCAACAAGACCGACGACATCAACACCGCCTCCCCGACCACCGAGAACCTGGTCACGGCAACCAGCTCCCCCGGCCGCCCCACGACGGCCCGCCCGACCACGAAACCGACGGCATCGGCCTCCTCCCGATTCAGCTACCAGGAGCACGCCAAGGACTGGGACTTCAAACTCGGTGACGTGCAGATGCACGCCGATTGGGTCGAGGGCCGCGACCACGCCACCTGCTCCGATATCGAGCTCCACGGCAAACTCACCGGCCTCGGCTGTCGATATGCCGCCGAGATGGTGTACCGGTCCGAGGGCGGCGCGCTGATGCTGACCCAGCTCGTGCTGGGAATGTCCGACGAGGGCAAGGCCACCGCCGCGCACGACCAGTTCACCGACGAGGACCTGAAGTTCCGGCCGGGCACCTACATCGACGACTTCGCCATCGGCAAGTGGAGAGAAATCAACCAGAAGGATTTCCTCGTCGTCACCCTCGTAACGACGACCAGCGCGGTCGACGACGAAACCGCCAGCAAGTACTTGAAGTACCTGCACACCGACACCGCTACCGCCCTGCTCTTCCGCTGATCAAAGCCCGCCGGTGGACAGCAGGCCGCCGTCGACTCGGACCACCTCGCCGGTGATCCAGGACGCTCGGTCCGAGACCAGGAAGCTGACCAGGGCCGCGACGTCTTCCGGGGTGCCGAGGCGCTTCATGGGGTATCCGGCGGCTGCAGCGCCCTCGTCGGCGGAGTACAGGGCATCGGCGAAGCGGGTTTTGACTACGCCGGGGGCTACCGCGTTGACACGGATGGTGGGGGCCAGTTGCCAGGCCAGTTCCTCGGTGAGGCGGATGAGGGCGGCCTTGGAGGCGCCGTAGGCGGCGATGACGCCGGTGGATCGGATTCCGGCGACGCTGGCGACGTTGACGATCGCGCCGCCGTGGTCGCGCATCCACGCCCGGTAGGCCTCCTGCGCGTAACCGAGGGCCGCGACGACATTGACATCGAAGATCTTGCGGACCGCATCCAGGTCGGCCTCCATCAGCGCCCCGTAGACCGGGTTGATGCCGGTGTTGTTGATCAGGATGTCCAGCGACCCGAATTCGGCGACCACGGCTCCCACGGCCTCGGCGCGGGCGGCCGCGTCTCCGGAATTCCCTGCCAGGGCAACCACTTTGCCGGGGTGGCCGAGTGCCCGCAGCTCGTCCGCGGTGGCCGACAGCGGCTCGGCCTTGCGCGCGGTGATCAGCACATTCGCACCCTGGGAGAGCAACTCCGCCGCGATCGCCCGGCCGATACCCCGGCTCGCCCCCGAAACCAGCGCTGACTTGCCCTTCAACTCCTCACTCATGCGACCGCACGTTACAGCAATCACACTGCGTGAGCCGGTGCGGCGAGGAGGTCGTTCGCGAAGGTAAAATCGGTGGTTCTTGTGTGCTTCGGCATTGCACACTCGGACGGACCAGCAACCACCACCAAGCCCGAGGAGACTTTTGTGATCACCGCGACCGACCTGGAGGTCCGGGCCGGAATCCGCACCCTGCTGACCGCGCCCGGTTCGGCGCTGCGGGTGCAGGCCGGCGACCGGATCGGGCTGGTCGGACGCAACGGTGCCGGGAAGACCACCACCCTGCGCATCCTTGCCGGGGAGGGCGAGCCGTACGCCGGGAAGGTCACCCGCTCCGGTGAGATCGGTTATCTCCCACAGGATCCGCGCGAGGGCAATCTCGACGTGCTCGCGCGTGACCGGGTGCTGTCGGCCCGCGGCCTGGACACCCTGATCCGGGATATGGAAAAGCAGCAGGCGCTGATGGCCGAGGTCGCCGACGACGCCGAACGCGAGAAGGCGGTGCGCAAGTACGGCCGCCTCGAGGAGCGGTTCTCGGCGCTGGGCGGTTACGTCGCCGAGAGCGAGGCCGCCCGCATCTGCCACAGCCTGGGCCTGCCCGACCGGGTGCTCGGCCAGTCGCTGCGCACCCTGTCCGGCGGCCAGCGCCGCCGCATCGAGCTGGCCCGCATCCTGTTCTCGGCCTCCGACGGCAGCGGCGGCAAATCCGACACCACGCTGCTGCTCGACGAGCCGACCAACCATCTCGACGCCGACTCCATCACCTGGCTGCGCGGCTTCCTGCAGAGCCACGACGGCGGCCTGATCGTGATCAGCCACGACGTGGAGCTGCTCGAGGCCGTGGTGAACAAGGTGTGGTTCCTCGACGCGGTGCGCGGCGAGGCCGACCTCTACAACATGGGCTGGAAGAAATACCTCGACGCCCGCGCCACCGACGAGCAGCGCCGCCGCCGCGAACGCGCCAACGCCGAGAAGAAGGCGTCGGCGCTCAAGGCCCAGGCCGCCAAGCTCGGCGCGAAGGCCACCAAAGCCGTTGCCGCCCAGAACATGGTCAAGCGCGCCGAACGGATGCTGGCCGAGGTCGACGAGGTGCGGGTGGCCGACAAGGTCGCGCGCATCAAATTCCCCGAGCCCGCCGCCTGCGGGAAGACGCCGCTGATGGCGGAGAACCTCACCAAGATGTACGGCTCGCTGGAGATCTTCACCGGCGTCGACCTGGCCATCGACCGCGGCAGCCGGGTCGTGGTGCTGGGCCTCAACGGCGCCGGTAAGACCACGCTGCTGCGGCTGCTGGCCGGGGCCGAGCAGCCGAGTGCCGGGCAGCTGGTTCCGGGGCACGGCCTGAAGATCGGCTATTTCGCCCAGGAACACGACACCCTCGACGACACCGCGACGGTGTGGGAGAACATCCGCCACGCGGCACCCGACGCGGGCGAACAGGATCTGCGCGGCCTCCTGGGTGCGTTCATGTTCTCCGGACCGCAGCTCGAACAGCCCGCGGGCACCCTGTCCGGCGGTGAGAAGACCCGTCTGGCGCTGGCCGGGCTGGTGTCCTCGGCGGCCAATGTGCTGCTGCTCGACGAGCCGACCAACAACCTGGATCCGGTCTCGCGCGAACAGGTCCTCGACGCACTGCGCAGCTACGCCGGTGCGGTGGTGCTGGTGACCCACGATCCCGGTGCCGCCGAGGCGTTGAATCCCGAGCGGGTCATCATGTTGCCCGACGGCACCGAGGATCACTGGTCGCAGGATTACCTCGAGCTCATTCAGCTGGCCTGAGAGGCTCAGCCGACCGCGGTGTCGTCCTCGGCTTCGGCGGCGTGGCGGGCCTTCGAGGTCGTACCGGACGGTTTGGGCGCGAACACCGAAGCCAGTGAGCCACCGGCCTTTCCGAGGGAGCTGCTGCCGGTGCCGAGCGCGGCGCTGCCGCTGCCCAGCGCCTTGGCCAGCGCGCCCAGCGGCCCGGCGACCGCACTGCCGCTGCCGCTGCCGGTGCCGAGAAGGTCCCCGACCGGCGCGACGGCGGCGCTGCCGGTGCCGAGCGCCGCACTGCCCGACCCCAGCGCCTGCGCCAGCGAGCCGCCCGCCGCACTGCCGGTGTTGAGGATCTGGGCGAAGCTCGCCAGCAGCTCGCCCAGATCAGGGGCGGCCGGAGCGGCCGAGGGGGTGTCCTTCTTCTTCTCGCCCTTCTTCTCGGCGTCCGGCTTCTTCGCGTGCTTACCGTGGCCGCCCGCATTTCCGCTCAGGCGGTCGGTGTGCTGGGTCTCGGTCCGATCGGCCACCGTCTCGGCCGGGCGTTCGGCGTGCTGCTGCGGCTCCTCCTCGTAGGTGAGCGGGATCCCGTGGCGGCCCGCGTGCTGGTCGGAGGCGTCCGATGCGGCGGGCGATTCCCCGTTCTCCACGAGGGTTTCCATCTGCGCCGGGGTGGTGGCGGGGCGTGTGGTGATCCCCGGGGTGATCGGGGCCGCGGAACGCCACGGGGTCTCCAGGTCGGTCCAGCTCGTGGTGGTGTGGATCGCCCGATTCTCGTGGGAGGGACCGTGTTCGGTGGTCACCGCGGCGGTCACCAGTGCGGTCGCCGAGAGCATGGCCAACCGCACCGCACCGAGGGAATGTTGTTTCGCGCTGTGCTTACCCATCAGATGTCTGCCTTCGTCGACGTTATGGATCCGTGATTTGCGTCGAATCGTAAAGGTGACAAACCGAACTCGATACCAGAGTTAGGCGAGCTTAAGGCGGATTAATTCCAGCTGGAACTTGCATGGCACTGTGCACGGTTACCGCGTCCGCATGTTGTGCTCGTTCCCAAGGGAGGTTTGGCGCTCGGAGAAGTCGAGGTTTAACCGGGGTGTGACTGGTTGGTCCTGGCTGGAACCTGTTGTGGCCGAGCCGGGTTCCGCATCGCGTGAAGGTGTGCCTTCACATCCCTTCAGCCCGAGGGGGTTCGATATTGCGAGCCGGAACCGAATTGAATACCGTTCCGGCGCAGCGTTGTTGCGCTTCGCATCGAGATCATCCCGATATCTTCCTTCGAAAGGCATTATGAGTTTCTCATCGGCCACCATGCGCTCGTTGTCCGCCACGGTCGGCCTGTCGGCCCTCACCGTCTGCGCCCTCGCCGGGACCCCGCTCGCCGCCGCGGCACCGCAGTCACAATCCGCCGCCGACGAGGTGATCAGCCTGACCAACGCCGAACGCGCGAAGGCCGGCTGCCCCGCCCTGAAAGCCGAAAGCCATCTCACCGACGCCGCGCAATCCCACAGCGAGGACATGGCCCGGCGCGGCTTCTTCGACCACAATTCGTCGGCCGGTGATCCGGGCGACCGAATCAGCGCGGCCGGATACCGCGCCCGGACCTGGGCCGAGAACATCGCGATGGGCCAGCGGACCGCCGAGGAAGTGGTCGACGCGTGGATGAACAGCGCGGGTCACCGCGCCAACATCCTCAATTGCGGCCTGCACGACATCGGCGTCGGATACGCGCAGAACGGAAACGGAACTCCTTACTGGACACAGGATTTCGGCACTTCCAACGGCAAGGCAGCGGATAAGCCGGGCGGTGGGGGACACGGTTCGGGTAAACCCTCGGGGGACGGCCAGGGTTCGGGTAAGCCTTCCGGCGGCGGCCAAGGCGCGGCCACGCCGTCCGGCAGTGGCGGCGGATCGGATAAGCCCTCCGGTGGTCAGGGTTCGGGTAAGCCGTCCGGGGGTGGTCAGGGGTCTGGCAAGCCGTCCGGTGGGCAGGGTTCGGGCAAGCCGTCCGGTGGCGGGCAAGGGGCGGGTGAACCGTCCGGCGGTGACCAAGATTCGGGTAAGCCCTCGGGCGGCCAAGGCGCGGATAAGCCGTCGGGCGGCGACGACGGCCAAGACGCCGGTGACGGTCCCGATGGTTCGTGGATCCCCTGGGACGACGGCAGCGACAGTGACACATCGGATCCCTCGGGCGCAGGCGATGCGCCCTCCGGCGGCGGTGCCGACTCGTCGGATCCGTGGGGCGACGGTGGTGCGCCCTCCGGCGGCGGTGAGGATGCCTCGTGGGATCCTTGGGGCGATGGGGGAGATGCGCCCTCTGCCGCCGGTGACGACGCCTCGGGGGATCCGTGGAGTGGCGACGCCGACGCCTCCTCGAACGAGGGCGACACCGCCTCCTCGAATCCTTGGGACGACTGGTTCGGCACTCCGTCGACCGCCGACGACTCGTCCTGGGACCCCTGGAGCAATGGCTTCGACACGCCCTCCGACACTGCGGGTGACGCCTCGTGGGACCCGTGGAGCAACGGCTTCGATGCCCCTACTGGCAATGCAGGCAATACATCGTGGAATTCCTGGGGTGACAGTTTCGACTCGTCCTGGGACGAGGCCTTCGGCCTGCTCGCAGGTCAGGGCGGAGGCCAGTGGTGGGGCTGAGGGGGTTTCGGCCTACCCTGGACGCCGAATTGGTGATGCGAATCACAGAGAGGCGTTGATCACGGAGAGCGGAGTGTCTAGCCTGGAATGAGGCTGCAGGGCGACCGGAGGAAGCCATGAGTGACAGGCCCGCACAAGGGAAGTCCACGCTGGGTAAGGGCACGCGCGTCACCGGAAAGTCGCGAGACCGCCTGCAATCCCAGCTCAAGAAGCAGTACGAGGCGGGAGCGAGTATCCGCTCACTGGCACGGGAGACCGGCCGCTCGTACGGGTTCATCCACAACGTGCTCGTGGAGTCGCATGTGCAACTCCGCAGCCGCGGTGGCGCGAACCGCCGCAAGTCGGCCAGCAAGTAAGACGGCTAGACGAACGCGAGTTCCCCTGGACGGCTTGGCTTTTCGCGAACATTCCGCGTAAAGCCCCGCCCGGGAGAATGATGCGTCACGCGCCGATCCGGTGGTGCCGGGGCACCCGTCGAGGCACGGGCATGCCCAGCCTCGGCTCCGGCACGTTCCCGTCTCGGTCCCGGATCCGGCGCGTTCCCGTCTCGGTCCCGGATCCGGCGCGTTCCCGTCTCGGTCCCGGATCCGGCGCGTTCCCGTCTCGGTCCCGGATCCGGCGCGTTCCCGTCTCGGTCCCGGATCCGGCGCGTTCCGGCTCGGTTCCGGATTTGGCGCGTTCCGGCTCGGTTCCGGGTCCGGCGTGTTCCCGCTCGGTTCCGGATCCGGCGTGTTCCCGTTTCCGTCCCGGCGTGCTTTTGGCCGGGACCGCAAGGGATTCCGGCCGAAAGCACGCCGGAATCGCACGGGCATAGGGGTGCTGGGACGCGGGCGCAGGGGGTGTCGCAGCGGAAGGTGCGCGGCACCCAACTCCTCACTGGCGGTTGGCATTCCGCTCTGCCCACCAGCGCGGCGCATCCACGAAGTGGTTGTCGTACTCGTCTCCCACCGCCGCCATCTCGGCAGGCGTCGCCTGTCCATGGGCGAACCGTTCGAGCGTCCGGAAGTACTCGAACCGCTGCACACCCGGCGTCAGGGCGATGAGGATGCGGGCCGGGCTGCCCGGCGCCGCGCCGAACGCATGCGGCATGAACCGCGGCACCACGATCGACCCGCCCGTTCCGACGGTGACGATCTCCTCGCCCGCCATCACCTGCAGTTCACCGTCGGCGACGTAGAACAGCTCCTCCGAACGGGTGTGATAGTGCGGCGACGCACCATCGGCACCGGTCGCCATCGTCACCTCGAGCGTGCTGACGCTGCGGCCGGTCTCCTCGGCATCGATGAGCAGCCGCATCGTGACCTCGGCGGTCCGGCGCACCTCGGCCTCGGCGGGCTGACGGATGACTGCGGGCATGGACGGCTTCGTGACCTGCATGATCCCCACTCCAGTAGTTCGCTATCGAATAGTTCGCTACCGAACTATATCCCAGCGAATAGAATCCCGGCCATGGTGACTTCGAAGGCCGACGCGGTCGACGCCATCGCGGCGCAGTGGCGGCGGGAACGACCGGATCTGGAGCTGGAGGCGATGGCGATCATCGGGCGGCTGGCCCGGCTGCACCTGCTGGCGTCGCGGGCGATCGAGGCGGTCTTCGCCGAGTACGGCCTGCAACGCGGCGAATTCGATGTCCTTGCGGCGCTCCGTCGTACGGGCGAACCGTTCGAACTGAACCCCTCGGCACTCGCCGACACCCTGATGCTGTCGCGCGCGGGGATGACCGGCCGCCTGGATCGCCTGGAGACCGCGGGCCTGGTGCGCCGCACCGCCGACGCCGAGGACCGGCGCGCGGTGCGCGTCGCGTTGACCCCGGCCGGTCGTGAGCTGGTCGATGCGGTCGTCACCGAGCACACCGAGAACGAAACCCGGCTGCTGTCGGTGCTGCCGGCCGAGGACCGCCGCCATCTCGACCGCGTCCTGCGCACGCTGCTGGCGAGCCTGGAAACCGGGCAGTGATCCGGGGCGGCGTCAGAACCCCGGCACCGTGGCATCGGCGGTGACCAGAAAGTTCGCCAGACTCTCGAAGATCGGCAACCCGGTCTTGATCTCCAGATAGGCGAACTGCCCCTGCGGGTTGACTTCCAGGAACCAGTACTCACCATCGGCGCCGAGCCGGATGTCGAGCACGCCGAACGCCAGCCCGAGCGCGCCCATCAGCGTCGCCAGCGACTTGCTCACCGCGGCGGGCAGCCGCGCGGGAGCGAACTCGACCGAGGTGTCCAGCCGCGAATCCACCCGTCCCACACCGGATTGCGAGTCGATGCGCACCGCCCACTCGACCCCGTCGATCCACACCACCCGCAGATCGCAGTCGGCCTCGATGTAGTCCTGGAAGGTGGTCGGCGCCGAGCGGATGGTCTCCAGTCGCCCGAGGTCGGCGGGCGTGACCAGGCGCGTTTCGGAGAAGGTGGCCCGCCCGGTGCCGGTGCGCTTGTACACCACCGCGCCGGGCCGGGATCCGACGAAGGAGCGGGCCTCGTCGGGATCGTTGGTGATCAGGGTCTCGGGAACGGCGAAACCGGAGCGCCGCGCCGTCTCCAATTGCACGATCTTGCGGCAGGCCGTGCGATCGGCGCCGGGGTCGTTGACCCACAGCGCCGGAATCGACCACAGCAGACCCTGCAGGAACCCGTCGCATTCGGCCTGCCGGTATTCGTCGTCGGCGCGCCGCACCCCGCCCGGCACCCGGCACTGATGCGGGCGCCGCCACCACACCGCGGTGACGTCGTCGAGGCCGAGCACATGCGACAGCGACCGCGCGGTGCCGTCGCGGTCGAGCCGGAAACTGCCGCTCTCGCGCGGAAACTCGCGCATATCCAGCCGAATCGGGATGAGCCCGTGGTGTTTTCGCAGGGTCGCGGTCATCGCGTCGGCGTGCACGTCGTCCGGCTCGGTGACGATCAGCACCGAACCCGCCGCGCCGGTGTCCATCCGAGAGATTCCTCAGTCCAGGCTGTCGCAGGCGGTGCCGTCGTCGCTGCGCGCGTCGGTGCGGGTCTGGCAATAGGTGAAGGTGGCGCCGCCGACCCCGCGTGTGGTGGCCAACTGCAGTCCGCGGGCCCACTTCTCGGTCAGGCGCGCGAGCATGTCGTCGCCACGTGCGGGAGAGTGCTCGCGGGGCACGGTCATCGGGCGCTCGGTGAGCTCGATGCGCACCCGGCGGGTGAAATCCGCGGTGGTGCCGGGGCGAATGCGCACCCGGACGGGTTTTTCGCCGGAATCGGCCGGTGTGCGGTCGGCTCGCTCGACGGCGAGGATATCGGCTCTGTCGAAGGTCCAGATGCCGTCACTGACGCGGACTCTGAGCGATTGCTCCGACTCCGTCACGAGGTAGCCGGACAGCGGCGGTACGGAGGTGTCCTCCGGATGCGAATCCCGACGCGGGGATAACCGAACGGCGTCGATCATGGGCTGGTCTCCGATCTGCTCGCGGTTTGCCACGGAAGCCGAGCGTGATCTGGATCATATCCCGCCGCGTCCGCCGATCGGTTCGCAACGAAAGATTTCACGTGCATGTGCAGACGTGCACGACGTGTGTGTAAAGGCCTATCGCCGAAAGATTTTCGGTTGACCGCTCAACCGGTCACAGCCCGAGCAGATCGGGCGATTCGGCCAATTCGCGGAATCGGTCGATCGGATTCGGGACGAGTTTGCGCGCGGTCAGGTCCAGCAATCCGAGCACCACGGTGAACTCGGCGGATACGGTCCCGTCGAGCTTGACGACCTGCTGGCGCATCCGGAAGATCTTGCCCTCGGCCCAGAGGAATTCGGCGGTGACGGTCACCTCGTCGCCGATGTGCAGTTCGCGCAGGTATTTCACCGTCGATTCCAGCACGATCGGTCCGACACCGGCGGCCTGCATCTTTTCCGGGATCAGGCCCGCTGCGCGCATGATCTCCCACCGCGCGTGCTCGGCGTACTGGTGGTACACGGCCTGGTTGAGATGGCCGTTGACATCGAGTTCGTAGCCGCGGACGGTGACGGGCACAGCGAAGGTCATAACTGGGCAAACCTCCGGCCACTAGGGACTATTTCCGGTACGTGCGTGTTCTGGATCACGGAGCCGTTACCGCGCGTGCTGCAGCGCTTGTTCGAGGTCGGCGATCTCCGCGCGCAACCACTCCTTGTCGGCCTTACGGGTGGCCGCCGCCAGCGTCAACATGCCCCGGCGGAACCGATCGGTCATCTCGGCGGCCCGCAGCGGCCGACCCTGATCATAAAAGTAACTGGCGGGCTGCTCGTAGAAGTCGAGGCGCCGCCGCAGCACCGCGAGCTGATCCGCCGGATCGGGCAGGTGGCCCAGGAAGGCGAGCAGGATCAGGAAGTTGTTGCGGTCGGTGATCTCCACCGGCGCGGGATCGCGCAGCCGGCGCAGCAGTTCGGCGCGCCCCTCCTCGGTGAGTGAGAGCATCTGCCGCCCGGTCTGCGGATCGTGCTGTTTGGTCAGCAACCCGGCCGCTCGCATCCGGTTCAGCGCCGGATACAGCGCGCCGTCGCTGACCGGGCGAATGTGGCCGGACAGGCCGGAGATGCGTTGGCGCAGCTCGTAGGCGTGCATGGGCTGCTCGAACAGGAAGCCCAGGATGCTCAGCTCCAGCATGTCGCTACCCTACCCTCTAATCGACCTATCTCTAATCGAGTTGTCTCTATTCGAGACACTCGATTAGAGTTTCCGACATGACCGATCACCTGACCACCCCCGACGGAATTCGCCTCGCCTATGTCGACTCCGGCGGTCCCGGGCGCCCGCTGCTGGCCCTGCACGGCACGTTCGGCCGTGGCCGCTGCTGGATGCCGCTGGCGCAGCGGCTCGGCCGCCGCATCATCGCTCCGGATCAGCGCGGGCACGGCCGATCCGACAAACCCGGCGACTATTCACGGGAGGGATTCGTAGCCGACGCCGTGGCGGTGATCGAGAAACTCGGCCTCGGTCCGGTCACGATCGTGGGGCATTCCCTCGGGGCGATCAACGCCTATCAGATCGCCGCGCGGCGCCCCGATCTGGTGGAAGCCTTTGTCGCCATCGACTTCCCGGTGTCGGCCGGCGAGTTCGCCGACCCGTGGCTGGCCGAATTGCCCACGCGCTTCGACAGTCTCACCGAGATGCACGACGCGCTGGGGCGGCTGGTGTCGATGGGCGTGCCGTTCCATTTCCTGGAAAGCGCCGTCGAAGACGAGGACGGTTGGTATTTCCCCTGGGACGCCGACGATATGCGCGCGGTCAAACGCGGCGTGATCGGCGACTGGTGGGACGACTGGACCGGCAGCGCGCAGCCCGCCCTGGTGCTGCTGGGCGGCGACAGCGCCGTGGTCCCGCCCGACCACGCCCGGGAGATGGTGGCCCGGCGCCCGAATACCGAACTGGCGGTGGTCGAGGGTGCGGGCCATGACGTGTACCTCAGCCATGTGGACGAGGTGGCCGCGATCGTCGGCCGTTTCCTGGCCGAGCGGTAGCGGCATTGCCCTTCGGAATCAACGCCTTTCGCGGTACCGTCGGATCGGCCGGACGGGTGGAGGTGGGCCATGCACGCACTGAGCCGTGCGGATTTCCTGCGGCTGGTGGGGGCGGGAGCGGTCGGTGCGATCACCGGTGGTGCGGCCGCCTCGGCCGCCCGCGCGGACGCCGAAGCGCCGATCACGGTGCTGCACGGGGCCACCGTGATCGACGGCACCGATGCGCCGCCGCGGCCCGATACGACGGTCGTGCTGGCCGGGGACCGGATCCTCGCCGTGGGCCGGTATCCGGATATCGCTGTGCCACAAGCGATCCGCACTGTCGATCTGACGGGCAAGTACATCGTGCCGGGCCTGTGGGATATGCACACGCATGCGGCGCCGATGGAAGCGATCGTGCCGCCGCTGCACGTGGTGCACGGTGTCACCGGCATCCGAGAGATGTGGGGGTTCCCGCAGACGCACGATCTGCGCCGGCGGATCGAACAAGGGCAGGCATTCGGCCCCCGCATGGTGGTGGCCAGCAACATCGTCGACGGGCCGCCCGGTATCTGGCCGGGCTCGGAGGTGGTGACCGGCGAGGCGCAGGCCCGCGACGCGGTGCGACGCGCCCGGCGCGACGGGGCGGATTTCGTCAAGGTCTACTCGCTACTGACTCGGGAGACCTTCACGGCCATCGCCGACGAGTCGCATCGGGTGGGCATCCGCTTCGCGGGACACGTGCCCTACCGGATCCCGGCGGGAGAGGCCGTGGTGGCCGGGCAATACACCCTCGAGCATATGTACGGGTTGTTGCTGTCCACCTCGGCGCGGGCGGGAGAGCTGTACGCCCAGATCGAGAACATGTCCCCGGAAGCGGTCGATCCCGACGGGTTCTATGCGAACAGGGCCCAGCTCGAGCGGGTGGCGGCCGAGACGCACAGCCCGGAAGCCGTTGCGGACCTTGGGGATCGAATGATCCGACATGGCAGCTGGCTGTCACCGACGCTGGTGGTGCTGCGGAGTCTGGAGTCGGGTGAGTTCCCCGGCGATCGAGACGACGAGCGGTTGCGGTATATGCCTGCGTCCGTGCAGAGCTGGTGGCGGGACACGGTACGGCAGACCGATGCGCGGCCCGAGGAGGTGAAGGCCGCGCTGCGCTACAACCATCGGGCGACCATGGACCTGCTCGGCGCGCTGCACGCCGCCGGGGTCGGCATCGTGGCGGGCACCGACACGGGCGTGCCCTACGTCTTTCCCGGCTCGGCCTTGCATGAGGAGTTGGAACTGCTTGTGCGGGCAGGGCTTTCGCCACTGCGGGCTCTGCAGGCAGCAACGCGTGACGCCGCGCGCTGCCTGGGCATAGAACATCTCACCGGAACGGTCGAGCCGGGCAAGTTCGCCGATCTCGTTGTCCTGGACGCCGATCCGCTGGCGTCCATCACCAACACCAGCCGAATCCACGCGGTGCTGGCACGGGGACGCTACCTCGGCCCGGACGATCGCGCCCGGATCTTCGCCGAGGTGGAATCGGCCGCGCGCGCTGAAGACGAGGCGCCACCGGAGGATCTGCTGCCGATCCACTGTTGCGGATGAATGCGAATGCCTGCGGTTATCCATTCGCCGAGGCTCGTCCGGATCTACCGTAGTACTACACGGTAGGGAGAGATCGATGATCGACATCATCACATTCCGAGGCACTGGAGAGGTGCGAAATCCCGATGGGACCGCCTCGGGCATGCTGCAGGCGGTGACCGGGCTGCTGGATCCTCGATATTTCAGTTGGTACGAGCCGGACTGGCCCGCCTCGATCGGACCGGTTCCCGAGCTGTGGGGTCCCTCGCTGAACACCTCCGTGCGGATCGGCACGGCCGCAGGGGTGGCGGCGATCCGGAACTCGCCGAATGTCTGCGGGCTGCTGAGTAATTCGTTGGGTGGGGTCGTCGTCGGCCGCATTCTCGAGGGGGTGCAAACGGGAGAGTTCACCAACACCGACGGCAGTCCGCTCGAAATCGCCTTCGCGGTGAATATCGGCAATCCGGTGCGCCGGGCCGGGGACTCGGTGAAAAACCTGTGCCCGCCGGAGACCTTCGGGCTGCACGGTCAGCACGGGCCGTGGCCGGAGCGGGTTGCCGTGCGCGAATACGCCAATCCTGGGGACATCATCACCGCGTCTCCGGCGGATTCCCCTTTGCGCATCATCGACGTGGGAATTTCGCCGTTCGCGTTCGTGGAGGGCGCCCGCGTGGGAAATGTCGGGCCGCTGATCTTCCAGGAGTTGCTGCGCTGGCTGTTGCGCGACCCGGTGGCGAATCTGCAACGGTATGCGGAGACCGTGGACGGTGTCGCCGGATACCTGAAGCCGCCGCCGGATGGTGAGCATGTGCTGTATGCGTTCCACAACCTGCCCGGAGAGACCGTGACGTGGACGACCCATGCGGCGCAGTACATCAACGACACTTTCGGTGGCTGATCGGACATCAGCGGCACCTTCGGTGGCCGGCCGTATAGGTCAGTGTTTGCGCCGCACCGAGGCTTCCACCAGATCCAGGACGGCTTCGAGGTTCTCGTTGGCGTGGCCGGAGGCGATGCGGGCGATGAGGCCGTCCAGCACGAGGTCGAGATAGCCCAGCAGCACATCGGTGGGCACGTCGTCGCGCAGCGCGCCCGCGGCCTTGCGGCGTTCCAGACGGGCCAGCGTGGCGGCGGTGAGTTCGGCGGAGCGCTGGGTCCAGCTGGCGGCGAACTCCGGGTCGGTGCGCAGGCGTCTGGCGATCTCGAGCCGGGTGCCCAGCCAGTTGTACTGCTCCGGATTGGCGAGCATTTCGCGCATCACCTGCACGATGCCCTGATTGGCCGCCACCTCGGCCATGCGCCCGGCATCCTCCTGGGCCAGCGCGAGAAACAGCGCATCCTTGTCGCGGAAGTGGTGGAAGATCGCACCCCGGGACAGCCCGATGGCCTCCTCCAGGCGACGCACGGTCGCGCCCTCGTAGCCGTATTCGGCGAAGCAGCGCCGCGCCCCGTCCAGAATCTGGCTGCGCCGGGCGGCGAGATGGTCGTCACTGACCTTGGGCATGGGCTCCTCCAGCGGGATACACGGACCCCCGCGTCAGCGCTGCGCCGACGCGGGGGCTCTCACGTTACGAGTGGGGTGGGGCCAACCTGCTGCCGTGTTCGCAAGTTTCGCACTCTCGCAACCCCGTCGGGAGCGAGTCTTACGAGCGACGTTCGCGCCCGTCTCGCGTTGGCGTGCCCGAAGCGCACGCGCCGTAGGCGCGAGTCTCGGGCGCGCGAACGCGAGACTTCGAGGGCGCGAACCCGCCGCCGGAGGCGGCAAATCCTACGCAGCGATCATGTTGCGCAGCACGTACTGCAGGATGCCGCCGTTGCGGTAGTAGTCGGCCTCACCGGGGGTGTCGATGCGGACAACCGCGTCGAAGGTGATCTTGTCTCCGTTCTCCTTGGTTGCGGTCACTTTCAAGGTCTTCGGAGTCACCCCCTCGTTCAGCTTGGTGATGCCCTCGATATCGAAGGTCTCGGTGCCGTCCAGCTTGAGCGACTTGGCCGATTCACCCTGCGGGAACTGCAGCGGGATCACGCCCATGCCGATCAGGTTGGAGCGGTGGATGCGCTCGAACGACTCGGCGATGACCGCGCGCACGCCCAGCAGGCGGGTGCCCTTGGCCGCCCAGTCGCGCGAGGAACCCGAGCCGTACTCCTTGCCGCCCAGCACGACCAGCGGGATGCCGGCCTTCTGGTAGTTCTGCGAGGCATCGTAGATGAACGCCTGCGGACCGCCGTCCTGGGTGAAGTCGCGGGTGTAACCACCGGTGACATCGTTCTTGCCGATGGTGTCGAGCACCATGTTGCGCAGCCGGATGTTGGCGAAGGTGCCGCGGATCATCACCTCGTGGTTACCGCGGCGCGAGCCGTAGGAGTTGTAGTCCTTGCGCTCGACGCCGTTGGACTCGAGGTACTGCGCGGCCGGGGTGCCCGGCTTGATGTTGCCCGCGGGGGAGATGTGGTCGGTGGTGACCGAATCGCCCAGCAGCGCCAGCACGCGCGCACCGGTGATATCGGTGACCGGCTCCGGCTTCTCCGGCATGCCGTCGAAGTAGGGGGCCTTGCGCACGTAGGTGGAGTCCTCGGCCCACGCGAAGGTCTTGCCCTCCGGGGTGGGCAGGTTGCGCCAGCGCTCGTCGCCCTTGAACACGTCCGCGTAGTCCTTGACGAACATGTCGCGGCTGATGACGCGGTCGATGGTGTCCTGGATCTCCTGCGGCGAAGGCCAGATGTCCTTCAGGTAGACGTCGTTGCCGTCCTTGTCCTTGCCGAGGGCGTCGTGCTCGAAGTCGAAGTCCATCGTGCCCGCGAGCGCGTAGGCGATGACCAGCGGCGGCGAGGCCAGGTAGTTCATCTTCACGTCGGGGGAGATGCGGCCCTCGAAGTTGCGGTTACCCGACAGCACCGCGGTGACGGTGAGGTCGTTGTCGTTGACCGCCTTGGAGATCTCCTCCGGCAGCGGGCCGGTGTTGCCGATGCAGGTGGCGCAGCCGAAGGCGACCAGGTTGAAGCCCAGCTTCTCGAGATACGGCCACAGCCCGGCCTTCTCGTAGTAGTCGTTGACGACCTGCGAACCCGGCGCCATCGAGGTCTTGACCCACGGCTTGCGGCTCAGGCCCTTGTCCACCGCGTTGCGGGCCAGCAGGGCCGCGCCCAGCATGACCGACGGGTTGGAGGTGTTGGTGCAGGAGGTGATCGAGGCGACCACCACGGCGCCGTGGTCGAGCACGAAGTCGCCGTATTCCTCGGTGTGCACCTTCACCGGCTTGGACGGGCGGCCGGTCGCGCCGTTGGCGGCGGTCGGCAGCACCGCGTCGTCGTCGGCGAACGACAGCACGGCCGGATCGCTGGCCGGGAAGGACTCCTCGATGGCCTCGTCCAGATGCGAGTGCGGGGTGATCGCCGCGGCGGACCCCTCCGGATCGGAGGTGTAGTTGTGGATGTCCTTGCGGAAGGCGACCTTGGACTCCGACAACAGGATTCGGTCCTGCGGACGCTTCGGGCCGGCGATGGACGGCACCACGGTCGACAGGTCGAGCTCCAGGTACTCCGAGTACTCCGGCTCCTTGTCGGCGTCGTGCCACAGGCCCTGCTCCTTGGCGTAGGCCTCGACCAGCGCGACCTGCTCGTCGCTGCGGCCGGTCAGGTGCAGGTAGTCCAGGGTGACCTGGTCGATCGGGAAGATCGCTGCGGTGGAACCGAATTCGGGGCTCATGTTGCCCAGGGTGGCGCGGTTGGCCAGCGGCACCTCGGCCACGCCCTTGCCGTAGAACTCGACGAACTTGCCGACCACACCGTGCTTGCGCAGCATGTCGGTGACGGTGAGCACGACGTCGGTGGCGGTCACGCCCGGCTTGATCTCGCCGGTCAGCTTGAAGCCGACCACGCGCGGGATCAGCATCGAGACCGGCTGGCCCAGCATGGCCGCCTCGGCCTCGATACCGCCGACGCCCCAGCCCAGCACGCCCAGGCCGTTCACCATGGTGGTGTGCGAGTCGGTGCCGACGCAGGTGTCCGGATAGGCCTGGCCGTCGCGGGTCATGACGACGCGGGCCAGGTGCTCGATGTTGACCTGGTGCACGATGCCGGTCGACGGCGGCACGACCTTGAAGTCGTCGAAGACGGTCTGGCCCCAGCGCAGGAACTGGTAGCGCTCGCCGTTGCGCTGGTATTCGATGTCGACGTTGCGCTCGAAGGCGTCCTCACGGCCGAACACATCGATGATGACCGAGTGGTCGATGACCATCTCGGCGGGGGCCAGCGGGTTCACCTTGTCCGGGTCGCCGCCCAGGGTGGTGACGGCCTCGCGCATGGTCGCCAGGTCCACGATGCAGGGCACACCGGTGAAGTCCTGCATGATCACGCGGGCCGGGGTGAACTGGATCTCGGTGCTGGGCTCGGCCTTGGCGTCCCAGTTGGCGATGGCGCGGATGTGGTCGGCGGTGATGTTGGCGCCGTCCTCGGTGCGAAGCAGGTTCTCCGCGAGGACCTTCAGGGCGTAGGGCAGCTTCTCGGTGCCGGGCACGGCGGAGAGGCGGAAGATCTCATACGACCGATCTCCGACCTGCAGGGTGCCCTTGGCGCCGAATGTATCGATGCTCGTCATACGTTCAGCTCCACTCGTCGGTGAGGGTGATCGTCGGCGGGGCTGTGCCGACGACCCGGTCGAGGGCGCAGGCTGGGCTGTGCGCCTCGTACTTCCAACCCTAACAGTACGCTTGTCCTATGAAACGCGCGGGGCACGTCCAGCGAGGCGTCCCGGCATCCATCATGCCCCGGTCGCGTACTGTGCACTCGGGGCCCGGCGGAGTGCTCAATTTCGGCGTGCCGCCACCCTGCTGATCGCCTGAACTGTGTTGGATGCTCGTCGCCCGCTGGGCGGCTCGACAAGACCGGATGGAAGATGACCGTCTCGTACACCTCGGTTTTCACCCCCATGGCAGCGGAACTACCGCCGGATACCGATGTGGACGCGATCCTGGTGGACCTGGCCGACAACCACGTCGCCGCGCCGAAGGGGAAGAACCAGGACGAACTTGCGGCCATCGTGAATGATGCTCGAGAACACGGCATTCCGCTGAGTATCGTTGTCGTGCCGGGCAATCCGGCCCGCGAATCCGATCTGCGCGACCTGGCCACGGACGTCGGCAAGGCCGAACACGGCACGGTCGCCGTTTTCAGTGACAGCTGGGTGGGCACCTACAGCGATACGTTCACCCGGGCCCGGCTCGAGTGGGCCGAGGACACGGCCAAGTACACGGGTGGGCAGAGCGCGGTGGCCGCTCGCATCTTCGTCGACCACCTCGAGACTCCGGAGAAGCTGTCATGGACGGCGGTCACCGGAGTCCTGCTGGCGGGAACCGTCATCGCGGTCGGCGGGCTGTACTTCGTCAAATCGCGGCGCGCTGCTCGTCAACGGGCGGCGACGACGGACGACGAACGCTCCGCGCGCGTCTGATTTCTCGTCATCCCCTCTGGATCCCGGACCGGACCCATTAACACTTGGTCCGTAGCCGTCCGTTCCACTGAACGTACGGTTTGTTTTGTCCGATAGAACCCTTATCCGCATCTGGCAAATCATTGGCAACGCCCGAAATATCCGTATGGGTTTCTGTTGCCACTGTTTCATCCGTGGAGGAAGTGTCGTACGGTTTGGAACGACACTCTTGGGGAAGATGTGTCGCATGGGTTGCCGGCTACCGCTGAATACTGCGGTTCCAGCTGGTGCTCGTGAGGCGATGCCGGTGACTGATCGCCCTGCGCAGTCCCGGTGACGTCTCGTTCCCCGGGGCCGCGGTGGGATCCAGGGAGGTGTGATGCAAGTGTCGGCAAGGGGGCGAGGTGGCCCGCTATGGGTCGCTCTCGGGTTGCTGATGTGCACGATCGCGTTGACGGTGACCGCCACGGTGGTGAGCGCGGCGCCGCCGCCACCGGCCAATCCGAGCGACGGGGACATCGCCTCGGCCAACGGCCAGGTCGACGCGTCGGTCACCGAGGTCAGCGGGTTGATCAACGAGGTTGCCGGGGCCGAACAGCAGTTGCAGCAGCTCGATACCGAGGTCGCCCGCAAGCGCGAGGCGGTCAACAAGGCGCTGGTCGATCTGCAGACCGCCCGCGAGGCCGCCGATGCGGCCGCGGCCGTCGTCGCGGGCACCCAGCGTGATCTGGCCGATGCCGGCACCAAGGTGACCCAGGCGCGCAGTGAATTCGACAAGTTCGCCATCGAGGCATACACCCAGCCGGGGACCTCGTCGATGGTCAACGTCCTCGCGGGCGCCGACCCGGCCACCGCGCTCGAACGCGGTCAGACCCTGGCCATCGCGTCGAAGTCCCAGCAGGACGCCCTGGAACGGCTGCGCCGGGCCCAGGTCGAACAGGCGAACAAGGATTCGGCCGCGCGCAAGGCCAAACAGGCCGCCGATGCCGCGGCGGCCGAAGCCGAGCAGAAGAAGATCGAGGCCCTCGAAGCCGTCGCGGCGGTCAAGGCCGCCCAGGAACAGCAGGCGGCTCGCCGCAATGCCCTTGTTCAGCAACGCGATTCGGCACAGCAGCGGCTGAACGCGGCCCGCGAGCGAGTCGCCGGGCTGCAGGGGCAGCGCGAGGCGTTCCTGGCCTGGGATCGCCAGCGCCGGGCCGAGGAGGCCGCCGCCCAGGCCGCCGCGGCGGCGGCCGCCGCGCGCGCCGCGGCCAACCGGGAGGCTCAGGACCGCGCCGCGCAGCTGGGCGACGGCAAACGCCCGCACACCCAGCTCGGCAACGACCCGCCGCCGCACCGGTCGATGCCGAATCCGCCGAGCCGCCCCTCGGGCAGCCGGGCCGAGCAGATCGAGACCGTCGTCGATCGGGCGATGTCGCAGCTGGGCGTGACCTACGCCTGGGGCGGCGGCGACGAGGACGGGCCGACGCTGGGCATCCACGACGGCGGTGTCGCCGACAGTTACGGCGATTTCAACAAGGTCGGCTTCGACTGCTCCGGGCTGATGATCTACGCCTTCGCGGGTATCGGGATTTCGCTGCCGCACTACAGCGGCTATCAATACAACATGGGCACCCGCGTTCCGGTGGCCGAGCGTGAGCGCGGCGACATGCTGTTCTGGGGTCCGAACGGCAGCGAACACGTGGCGCTGTATCTGGGCGGCGGAAAAATGATCGAGGCACCCGAATCCGGCGATGTGGTCAAAATCTCTCCGGTGCGCGAGGGCGGAATTATGCCTTACGCAGTACGACTGATCGAGTGATACCGGCTGTCTATATAACCAGGAAAATGATCTGAACGACTGTCCAGGAATCGGACAATCGGAACCGAACCGGCCGGTCTTGCGACTCTGAGTACCCTCTCGATTTCCTGTTGCTACCACTCGGTAGTAACTGTTAGCGTGCGTTCGTGACCTTGTATTTCCCGCTCCCGTGCCGGAGGCTGCGTTGAAAGCTCTTGTGCTGGAATGGATTACACGATGCCCGTCGGTCACAGCCGAGCCGCCGTTCCCGTAATCCCGGGCGGCATTCCCATCGGTTCGCCTACCGATTCTCCGCCTGCAAAGAATTGACAATGCCTCGCCCGCGCGAGCCGAATTTCGTGCGGGTGGCTATTCCGCGCGGCACCGACGTCTCGGTAGGTGATGACGACTGCGAATTTCGCATCGCCTGTGCAATAAATTTTCGAGTCGGTCGACAGACCGTGCAGTGAATGGGAGACCCTCATGACCACGTCCGGAATCGCGCGTTCGCTGGCACCCAGCGAGGCGATGTTCACCGGCAACCAGCTCTACGTCGGATATTCCGTCCGCACCTCCGGCGACCTGAATCTCGAGGCGCTCGACGCCGCCTACCAGTCGGTGATCGATGCCTATCCGGTGCTGGCGGCCCGCATCGACACCACCGCCGACGGCGACGCGGTCATCGTCACCTCCGATGCTCGCCCGCAGGTGCAGGTCGGCGGCGGTGACCTGGAGCGCGGCCTGGCCGGGGCGGATCTGGATCAGCAGCGCGCGCTCAGCGGACTGACCGTCGTCCGCGACGGCGCCCAGTCGTGCGTGACCCTGGCGACCCATCACAGCATCGCCGACGCCTACCACTCCTTCGGGGTCCTCGAGGCGCTGTGGGCCCGCTACACCGATATCGTCGACGGTGCCGCCGCCGAGCTGGCCTGCCAGCCCTATCCCAAGTCGGTGGAGCAGCTGCTGGCCGAGCGCGGCATCGAAGGCGGCGTCCCCGAATCCCCGGCGGCCGACCTCGCGGCCGAGCAGCTCCCGCCCCAGCCGCCCGCCACCGAACCGGTCACCCTGGCGATGGCCCGCCACCGCCTGACCGCCGAGGAGACCGCGGCCCTGGCCGCGCTGGGCCACCGCGAGCGGGTCACCATCAACGGCCTGCTGTCCGGCGCGGTCCTGCTCGCCCAGGCGGAGCTGCGCGAGAAGCCACTGGCGGAGCTGATCTATGTGTACCCGGTGAACCTGCGGACCCGGCTCACCCCGCAGATCGGCCTCACCGAGGGCACCAACGTCCTCGGTTTCGCCACCTTCCAGGCCGCCGATGTCGAACCCGAGGCGGTCGCCGTGGGCCGCGAGGTCTGCGCGCAGCTGCACGCCGGACTCGCCGAGGGCAGCATCCAGCGCAGTGCCCTGCAGCTGAGCGACGCGCAGGCGATGGCCCGGGCCGGGGAGGCGTTGGGCGACGGGGCGATCGTGATGACGAACTGGGGCCCGGTGCCGGCGCTGCGCTCGCCCGGCGCGTTGCGGCTCACCGATTTCCGCGGCACCTTCCACGCCAGGGTCGCCCCCGACGCGCCCACCCAGCCGGCCTGGGGCAGCGCCTTTCTCGTCAGCACCTTCGACGGGCGGCTCAGCATCGAACTCCCGCAGCTCGACAACGACCCGCTGTCCGGGCAGCGCGCCATCGACGCGCTGCGCGAGCAGCTGAACCGGCTGCTGTCGCGGGGGTGATCACCGGCGCTGTCCAGCGGCCGCCGCGCGCGATGTGCGTTACTGTGCAGTGTGTCGCGTATTACGGCGGCGGGCCGCTGGGCAAGCGGTTACAGCCTGTGGAGACCCTCGGCAACCGAGCGGTCGGCGAAGCAGGAATCAGCAGGAAACCGCGAGGGAGTACTGCCGAATCCCCTGGCCGCGTTGGGGGAGGATGCCGAACCTGGAATAGTTGTGGTGAGCGACACCGAATCGATCCGGTGCCGGATCACAGGATGCAGTGGGCGAGCCTCTCGAGGCCGGACTAGGCGAAAGCGGGGATGTTGGTGACTTCGACGGATGGTGTGAGCACGGTGAATTCGGCGCAGGATGCGCCGTCGCCCAACACCCTCGAGCGCGATGTCCAGACCCTGGAGAAGGCGATCTACGAAGTCAAACGCGTGATCGTCGGACAGGACCGCCTGGTGGAACGGCTGCTGGTGGGCGTGCTGGCCCGCGGGCACGTGCTGCTGGAAGGTGTTCCGGGCATCGCCAAGACGCTCGCGGTGGAGACCTTCGCCAAGGTGGTGGGCGGCTCGTTCTCGCGTGTGCAGTTCACTCCCGATCTGGTGCCCACCGACCTCGTCGGTACCCGCATCTATCGGCAGGGTCGCGAGGAGTTCGATACCGAACTGGGCCCGGTGGTCGCGAACTTCGTGCTCGCCGACGAGATCAACCGTGCGCCCGCGAAGGTGCAGTCGGCACTGCTCGAGGTGATGGCCGAGCGGCACGTCTCGATCGGTGGCAAGACCTACCCGATGCCGGATCCGTTCCTGGTGATGGCGACTCAGAACCCGATCGAGAGCGAGGGCGTGTACCCGCTGCCCGAGGCGCAGCGTGACCGCTTCCTGTTCAAGGTGGTCGTCGACTACCCCTCGGTGGAGGAGGAGCGCGAGATCATCTACCGGATGGGTGTCACCCCGCCGGAACCCAAGCAGGTGCTGGAGCCGGCCGAGCTGATCCGGCTGCAGAAGTTGGCCGCCAACACCTTCGTCCACCACGCGCTGGTCGATTACGTGGTGCGGGTGATCGCCGCGACGCGCAAGCCCGCTGAATTCGGTTTGAACGATGTGGCGGGCTGGGTTGCCTACGGTGCTTCGCCGCGCGCGAGCCTGGGCATCATCGCGGCCGCGCGCGCCGTGGCGCTGATTCGCGGCCGCGATTACGTGGTGCCGCAGGATGTGGTCGAGGTGGTGCCGGATGTGCTGCGCCACCGCCTGGTGCTGTCCTACGACGCGCTCGCCGACGAGGTCAGCCCCGACGACGTGATCCGGCGGGTGCTGCAGACGGTGGGCCTGCCGCAGGTCGCCCCGCAGGCGAATGCGCCCGCCCAGCCCAACGGTCCGGCGCCGATGCCCGCGCCCGCCCAGCCCGCGCCCGCGCAGCCCGCCGGGCAGCAACCGGTGCCGCCGGCGCCCAACGGCCAGCAGAACGCCGGGCAGCCGCAGCAGCAGCGTCAGTGACCGGAGCATCGGATTCGGTTGCACCAGTGACGATTCCAGCAAATCCCCCGCCCGGCCACGCGAGTACCGCGCCACCGTCGTTCCGCTCCGGTGAGCTCACCGACCCGCGGTTGACGGCCGCGCTGAAGACCCTGGAGCTGACCGTGCGCCGCCGCCTCGACGGTGTGCTGCACGGCGATCACCTCGGCCTGATCCCGGGACCCGGATCGGAACCGGGTGATGCGCGGCTGTATCAGCCGGGTGACGATGTGCGGCAGATGGATTGGTCGGTCACCGCCCGCACCACCCATCCGCACGTGCGGCAGATGATCGCCGACCGGGAGCTCGAGACCTGGTTGGTGGTGGACCTGTCGGCGAGCCTGGACTTCGGGACCGCCCGGTGCCAGAAGCGGGATCTGGTGGTCGCCGCCGCGGCCGCGGTCACCCACCTCACCAGCGGTGGCGGTAATCGCGTCGGTGCCGTCGTCGCCAATGGTGAACGGCTGTTTCGTATTCCGGCCCGCAGCGGGCGCGTGCACGCGCAGTCGATGCTGCGCAAGATCGCGACCACGCCGCACGCGGCCGACGGGGTGCGCGGCGATCTGCGCGGCGCCCTCGAGTCGCTGCGCCGGCCGCAACGCAAACGCGGTCTGGCCGTAGTTATTTCGGACTTCCTCGGCGATATCGACTGGCAGCGCTCGCTGCGCGCCATCTCCGGCCGTCACGATCTGCTCGCGGTGGAGGTGCTCGATCCGCTGGATCTGGACCTGCCCGATGTGGGTGACGTGGTGCTGCACGATCCGGAGACCGGGCACACCCGAGAGTTCAGCGTGACGCCCACGCTGCGTGCCGATTTCGCGCATGCCGCGCAGCGCCACCGCGAGCAGGTCGAGCAGTCGCTGCGCAGTGCCGGCGCGCCGGTGATGACGCTGCGCACCGATCGGGACTGGATCGCCGACGTCGTCCGGTTCGTGTCCACTCGGCGCCACACCTTCGGCGCCCCGACCGGGCGGGTTCCTCGACAGTGAGTATTTCGCATTTCTCCGCCGCCATCTGGCTCGGCTTCCTCGTCGTCGTCGCCCTGATCGCGCTGCTGTACGTGGTGATGCAGCGCCGCCGCCAACGGCACATGCTGCTGTTCTCCAATATGGAGACCCTGGAGAAGGTCGCCCCGAAGCGGCCCAGCGCCTGGCGCCACGTCCCGGTGGCCCTCCTGCTGGTCGGCCTGGCGCTGCTGACCGTCGCCGCCGCGGGCCCACAGGCAGCCAAGAAGGTTCCCCGCAACCGCGCCACAGTGATGCTGGTGATCGACGTGTCCCTATCGATGGAGGCCACCGACGTCCCACCCTCCCGCATCCAGGTAGCGAAAAAGGCCGGTAAGGAATTCGTCGACGAACTACCCGGCGGCCTCAACATCGGTTTGGTGGCCTTCGCGGGCACCGCCTCGGTCCTGGTGTCACCGACCACCAACCACGAGGCCATGAAGGCCGCGATCGACAACCTGAAACTCTCCGAACGCACGGCCACCGGCGAAGGAATCGCCTCGGCCCTCCAGGCCATCGACACGCTCGGCGCAGTGCTCGGCGGGGCCCAGCAACCACCGCCCGCCCGCATCGTGCTGATGTCCGACGGCAAACAGACGGTCCCGGACTTCGAGGATTACGACAATCCGCGCCACGAATTCGTGCAGGCCCGGATCGCCAAACAGAAGAACATCCCGATTTCCACGATCTCCTTCGGCACCCGCTGGGGCAGGGTGGACATCCCGCTGCCCGACGGTGGAACGCATGGTCAAGAGGTGCCGGTCGACGACGACGCCATGGGAGAGATCGCCAAGCTGTCCGGCGGTGAGTTCTACACGGCCTCCACATTGCAGGAGCTGAGCACGGTCTACGACACCCTGCAAAGCCAGATCGGCTACGAGATGACCATGGGCGACGCCAGCCGCCCCTGGCTGCTGCTGGGTTTGCTGCTCGCCACCGCGGGTGTGGGCGCCGGTCTGGTGTACCGCCAGCGACTTCCGTGACGAGAACGAATTCCGTGTGAAATCCACGGTCCTCGACGGGGCCTGGAGGGGTGGATGCGACACTCTTCCAGGCCCTTGTCGTGTGCTGGGGCTGGTGCGGGCGGAGGGTCCGGGCCGGTGGTCGGGGAGCGAGTGGACGAAGGTAGGTTGAAGGCCATGTCGAACATCACATCCCGGTCGGTACTGGTGACGGGTGGCAACCGGGGCATCGGCCTCGCGGTCGCTCAGCGCCTGGCTGCCGACGGACACAAGGTTGCTGTCACGCATCGGGGTTCGGGCGCACCGGAGGGGCTGTTCGGTGTGAAATGCGATGTGACGGATGCAGAATCGGTGAATCTCGCCTTCTCCGAGGTGGAGGAGAAGCAGGGGCCGGTGGAGGTGCTGGTCGCCAATGCGGGGATCACCGACAACACGCTGCTGATGCGGATGACCGAGGAGCAGTTCACGCGCGTTCTCGACGCGAACCTCACCGGTGCGTTCCGCTGTGCGCAGCGCGCCACGCGAGCGATGCAGCGGGCGAAGTGGGGTCGAATGATCTTCCTGGGGTCGGTGGTCGGCATGGTCGGCATCCCGGGGCAGGTCAATTACGCCGCGTCGAAGGCGGGCCTGATCGGCATGGCGCGGGCGATCACCCGCGAGATCGGTTCCCGCAACATCACCGCGAATGTGGTGGCGCCCGGCTTCATCGACACCGAGATGACCCAGGCGATGGAGGACCGGTTCGTCGAGGCGGCCATGGAGGCCATTCCGTCCAAGCGCGTCGGCCGTCCGGAGGAAGTGGCCGCCGCGATCAGCTTCCTCGCCTCCGACGAGGCCGCCTACATCTCCGGCGCCGTCATCCCCGTGGACGGTGGAATGGGCATGGGCCACTGACCCTTTCGTCCTTTTTGTCCCCCATCCACGTAGATCTTCGACCCGACAGGAGACCCCGAACCCAATGAGCGGATTGCTCGAAGGCAAGACCGTACTCATCACCGGCATCATCACCGACTCCTCCATCGCGTTCCACGCGGCCAAGGTCGCGCAGGAGCAGGGCGGAAAGGTGATCATCACCGGCATCCCGGAGCGGCTGCGACTGATCGACCGCATCGCCAAGCGGCTGCCGCAGGAGATCCCGCCCGCCATCGCGCTCGACGTCACCAGCGAGGACGATCTGGCGGCGCTGCCGGACAAGGTGCGGGAGCTGGCCCCCGAGGGCGTCGACGGTGTGCTGCACTCGATCGCGTTCGCCCCGCGCACCCTGATGGGTCCCGAAGCCAAGCCGTTCCTCGACGGCCCGGGCCCGGATGCGGCCAAGGCGTTCGAGATCTCCGCGTGGAGCTATGCGTCGCTGGCGCGCGCGGTGCTGCCGGTGATGAACGAGGGCGGCTCCATCGTCGGCATGGACTTCGATCCGCGCACCGCGATGCCGTACTACAACTGGATGGGTGTGGCCAAGGCCGCGCTGGAGTCGGTGAACCGCTACGTCGCGCGAGAGGTGGGGGAGGCCAAGCGGATTCGCTCCAACCTGATCGCCGCCGGTCCGATCAAGACCCTCGCCGCCAAGGCCATCGCGGGCACCGCCACCGATGACGCCAAGCAGCTGAGCATGCTCAACACCTACTGGGACGGCGCGTCGCCGATCGGCTGGGACGTCGACGACCCGACCGTGGTGGCCAAGTCCATCGTGACCCTGCTGTCGGACTGGCTGCCCGGCACCACCGGTTCGATCATCTACGTGGACGGCGGCGCGAGCCACAACACCTGGCTGCCCACAGACGGTTTCCCCACCAACTGAGAGGGAGTTCGAGGCTGTGACCGGGCCCGTCGACGCGCTGCTGCTGCTGTCCTTCGGCGGCCCCGAACGCCCCGAGGACGTGATGCCGTTCCTGGAGAACGTCACTCGCGGGCGGGGCGTGCCGCCGGAGCGGTTGGCCGAGGTCGCCGAGCACTACCTGCATTTCGGGGGAGTGTCGCCGATCAATGCGCTCAACCGCGACATCATCAAGGCGGTCGAGGCCGAATTCGCCGCGCACGGCGTCGATCTGCCGGTGTATTTCGGCAACCGCAACTGGCATCCGATGGTCGAGGACACCGTGGAGCGGATGCGTGCCGACGGAATCGGTGCGGCGCTGGTGTTCCCGACCTCGGCGTGGGGCGGGTATTCGGGCTGTCGCCAGTACGACGAGGACATCGCGCGGGCCCGCGCCGCGGTGGGGGAGGGTGCGCCCACCCTGGTGAAGCTGCGGCAGTATTTCGATCATCCACTGCTGATCGAGGCGTTCGCGGATGCGATTCGCGCTGCGCGAGAACACCTTCCGGCCGATCGACGCGAGTGCGCGCGGCTGGTGTTCACGGCGCATTCCATTCCGGTGTCGGCGGATCTGGCCGCCGGGCCCCCGGCCGACGGCGGCCGCCTCTACAGCCGCCAGGTCGCCGATGCGGCCCGATTGTGCGCGGCGGCAAGCGGATTCGGCGATTACGACGTCGTCTGGCAGTCGCGGTCGGGCCCGCCACAGGTGCCGTGGCTGGAACCCGACATCGTCGACCACCTGGAGGCGCTGTCCGGCCAGGGCGTCGACGCGGTGGTGGTGTGCCCGGTCGGATTCGTCTCCGATCACCTCGAGGTCATCTGGGATCTGGACAACGAGGCGAAGGATAAGGCCGCGGAGCTGGGCATGGCCTTCGCACGAGCCGCCACGCCCGGGCCGGATCCGCGGTTCGCGCAATTGGTCGCCGAACTGGTGGCCGAACATCTCGGCGATGCCGAACCCCGGCGGCTGGGCTCGGTGCCCGGTTACGGCTGCACCGTCGACGGTGCGCCGTGCATCGTCGGATGTTGCGAATCGCCGCGCCGCGGAAGGTAATTCAGGGCCGTCGGCCGTGGGCGCCCTCATGCCGGTGACGCCAGAACGGCAGATGCGAGGGCCCGTGATGCGGCCGGTGCTCGGTGCGGTGGCGTTCCCGGCGTGGGGATGGCGCGTCGGGCTGCGGGTCGGAAGGCGCGTCGGCCTCCGGCCCGCTCGGCGCGTCGGCCGGACCGGACGTGTCGGGTGGGATGTCGGAGGAGACGGGACCGCCGGGACTCGCCGCATCCGCCTGCTGAGGCTGTGGCGCGGGCGGCTGGGCCTCCGCCGCCGGCGGCGGATTCGGCTGCGCGGCGGCCTTCAGCAGATGGTCGTCGGTTTGGGCTCGCGGTTGCCGAGGGGCGTTCTGCGGTGCGACCACGGCCTGCGGCGGTGGCGTCTTCGGGGAACCCGGCTCCATGAACAGCGTCCCCGCGGACACCGCCACGACGGACAGCGCGGCGGCCCCGGCCAGCACCAGCGGCCGACGACCCGGACGCGCGGTCTCGACCACGCGCGCGTCGTGGGTCCGGGCCGCCCGTGCGGCGGCTCCGACGGCGATACAGTGCCCCGGATCGGCGGAAGTGACCACGGGGCGCCCGAGTTCGGCCAGGACACCGGCGACTTCCGACCCTCGAGAAGCGCCGCCCACCACCAGAATTCGATCGATCTCGCCGATGCTCGTCAATGCCGATCGTAGACATTCGTCGACTACCCGGAACGAGTAGCGCACGTGTGCGGCCCGCAGCTCGTCGCAGTCGGTGAGCTCGGAAGCCGGTCGCCCGTCGTCGGACAGCGCGACCTTCTCGGCAATCCACGCGCCGAGTGGCTCGCCGCCGAAATCGTAGGACCGCAGGGGTGTTCCGACGATCGTCGGCTGCTCCGGGCCGACGCGCACCAGCGTGACGTCCAGGGAGGTCGCGCCGAGATCGTAGACGAGCACGAGCCCCGGATCCGGCGCACCGTGTTCGTGCGCAAGCCATTCCACGGCGGCGACCGGTTCGGGCACCAGGAGCACCGACCGGGTGACCGACAGTTCCAGCGCCTGCCGCAGCAGCTCCACCTGTTTGTCGGAGTAGCCGGCGGGGTAGGTGACGGCGACATCCGCGGCGGGACTGACCGGATCCAGGAGGTTGCACACGACCGAGGCGATCATCATCGTCGGTGACCAGACCCGACCCGCGACCGTCACCGTCTCCGGCTGCCGGGCCAGATCCGCGAAATCGGTGATCACGGTACCGAGGGCATGGTCGGCCTCGGCCGCGGTGGCTCCGGACGGGTCGATCGTCACGGCGGTCTTGCGGCTCGATACGGAGGTCCGACCGGCGCCGGTGATCGACGCCGACACGGTATTGATCGCACCGACGCTGATACCCACGCCGGCGACCGCCGTCCTGCTGCTCCGGCGCGGCCGGTGCCCGCCGAGTGGACCGTTCACAACAACCATGGGGACTCCCTCGAATCGAGGTACGCCGATCAACTGGTCATACGATCGTTTGCTGAACGGTAGCTGAAGTTGGAACGGTATCGCCAGGGCAGTGTTGCGTGAATCATGTTCGACCTTCAACCGAGGCGTCCGGCATCCGCGCCGTGGTCGGTTCCCGAAATGAGGCGATACGCTGGCCCCGGTGAACGATGCCTCGCCCACGCCGTCACGGCTGACCGCCGTGCTCGACTGGTTGTTCGAACCGCCACGGCCTGCGCTCACCGCCACGGTCTTCCTGATCACCACCGCGACAGGGGTTGCGCAGCTGGCATATCCGGCGTTGTTCGACCACGTGCGGCGCGACCCGAGCCGCATCGATGCCGGGCAGTGGTGGCGGCTGCTCACCGCGATGTTCTTCCAGGACGGGTGGGCGGCCGGGTTGATCTTCAATCTGATGATCCTGCTCGTGTTCGGAGCGATCGCCGAACGAGTCCTCGGCCGCGCCCGGTGGCTGCTGATGTACTTCGGCTGCGGCCTGTTCGGCCAGGCGATGAGCTATTTGTGGCTGCACTCCACCGGTGCGGGCAATTCGATGTGCGTCGCCGGTCTCGTCGGCGCGCTCACCCTCACCGCACTACGCGCCCCGGACCGCTTCGGGCCGCGCAGGCCGGGCAAGCCCCTCCTCTATGCGGTCCCCGTCCTGGCCGTGGTCGACACTGTTCTCCGAGACAACCACGGACTGCCCGTCCTGCTGGGCATGGCGCTGGGCCTGCTGTTGCTGCCGGATCGGTCAGGAATCGAGAAGCCCGGCACCGGGGACCACGCTTAGCGTGATGGCCATGGATATCAGCATTCACGCGAGCTTCCTCCCGCACAACGATCCGAAGGCCGCGATCGCCTTCTACCGCGACGTAGTCGGCTTCGAGGTGCGCAACGACGTCGGATACAACGGGATGCACTGGATCACGGTCGGCCCGGCCGACCAGCCCGAAACGTCGATCGTCCTGTACCCGCCGGAGGCCAGCCCCGGCCTGACCGACGACGAGCGCCGCACCATCACCGAGATGATGGCCAAGGGCACCTACGCCAGCATCGTCTTGGCCACCAAGGATGTCGACGGCGTCTTCGAGCGCCTGCAGGCCCGCGACGCCGAGGTCGTCCAGGAGCCGACCGACCAGCCCTACGGGGTCCGCGACTGCGCCTTCCGCGACCCCGCGGGCAATATGCTCCGCATCCAGGAACTGCGCTGACGCCGATGAGGACCGCCGGGAGTGCCGACGGCCCTCGGCGTCCGGGCTATGCGTGGATGGCCTGATCCAGCAAGGTCCGGTGGCGGATCATCCAGGCCGCGGCGCGGGCCCGCCACGCCAGTGACCACAGCGGTGTGGGGTCGGTCGAATCCGGAGTGATCCCGGCTTGCGTCGCTTCGGCGGCGCAGTCGCGGATCGCGACCTCGATCATCCGGGTGACCAGTCCCTCTCGATCGGCTGCGGGTAGTTCGTAGCCGTCGAGGAACAACCGCAGGTGACGGGCCCGGGTGGGCGCATCGGGCAGTTCGTTGCGGGCGGCGACATCGTCGTCGTGCAACTGGGCGTGCCACCAGGCCGCCGTCGCGACCTCGTCGAGGCGGTCGACCGGTCCGGCCAGGGTCCAGTCGATGAATGCCACGGGATGCCCGTCGCGAGCCACCGTGTGCCACGGCCCGGCGTCGCAGTGCCCGATCACGGCATCGGGACCGTCGCGATGCATCCACCACGGATGCCAGACCGCATTCGCGGGAGGGGTGAAATCGGCTGCGGCGTCGTGGAATTCGCGCAGCAGCCGACCGGCCTGCCGGACGCCCTCGGCCGACCACGCGTGTGGATGGCCGATGGTGCCGTCGATATAGGTCAGGACCTCGTTCCCGTCGGCGTCGAAGCCGTCGCCGACCACCCGGGGTGCGCCGGTGAACCCGACCCGTTCCAGGTGACGCAGCAGCGCGTGCACGGTGGTGGTCCACGGTCCGGCCGGACGTCTGACGGTCCCGCCGGAACGCACGACCCGGCTGGGCCCGCCGTCGGCCGCGGGCAGCGGCTCGACGGATGAATTGGAAGACATTGATTCTCCTCGTACTCGACGTGGTATGGAATCGCACCGACGCGAGACGAGAGCCGGGAATGGTGAGAAGTCAGTCCCCGGTGTTCGCACGCATCGGAGCGGTAGCGACTACCTCGTTGCAGACCATGAAAGCCACGTCTACCTCCTCTACTCGACGGCTCGGCCCACGGTATCGCGAACTGCCGCGCCGACGCGATCGAGTTTCCTGTCACAGCGCAGTTGACCTCGACTTCGGTTGAGGTTCTAGGTTTCTGGGCGGAACTACCGATCCCTGTTGTGGAGGACGACCGATGGCAATCGACCCGGATGTGGCGAAAGTCCTCGCGAATGTGCGTGTCATGGAGCTCAGTACGGTCACCAAGAAGGGGGGCCTGAGCACCAAGCCGATGAGTGCGGTCTGGCTGCCGGAGACCGAGCGGATCATCATGACCACGCCGCTCGCATATCCCCAGAAGGTCTACAACATTCGGCGCGACGGCCGGGTGGGGCTGTTCTACTCCGACTTCACCGGCACCGACCTCGCCGGTGCCGAAGCGGTGCTGGTGCAGGGCACGGCGCAGGCACCCGAGACGGTTGCGGCGCCGCAGGACATTCCTGAGTTCTGGCAGAACGTTTTTCGCAGGGTGCCCGAGGCTTCCCCGGATTTCGGTTCCGAGGAGTACCGAACCGCCATGGAGTGGTACTACTGGCGGCTGCCGATCGTCGTCACACCGGAGCGCGTGCATGTGGCCGACGCGGTCGACGCGGGCGGTGCGTGGGAGCCGCCCCTACCGGAGACCGCGGCGATGACGGTGCGGATCGCCGACGCCCTCGCGCGGTATCCCACGGCGGTGCTGTGCTCGCGGGACGCGAGCGGGTACCCGTTCTCCGCACGAGTGACCGTCGCGCAGGATGGTGCCGGGCGGCTGCGAGTCGAGCCGCGTCAGCCCTTCTCCGGCCTCCCCGGTCCGGCGAACCTGTTGTGGCACAGGCACAACGGCCGTTCCGGCGAGATGCACTCGCTGCTGGTGGACGGGACTCTGACGCAGGACGGATCGGCGTGGGCATTCCTGCCGGAGCGGATACCCGGTCAGCTGGCCTCGGGCCGCGACGAGAGCTCCTACGAGGCCTGGATCGCCGACGGACGGCAGCGGACGCACCAGTATCTCGCCAAGCGCGGCCTGCGGCCACCGGAGATCGACTGGGCCGCGCTCACGGCCTTCGCACAGTCCTGACAACCGAAAGGAATCCCGAATGAAGGCCGTCGTTTTCGAGGAATACGGGCCGCCGGAGGTGCTGCGGATCGTCGATCTCGCCACGCCGAACCCGGAACCCGGTCAAGTGCGTGTACGGGTCCACGCCAGTGGCGTCCAGCCGTTCGATACGGGGGTCCGCCAGGGCTGGCCCGGCTTCCCCGTGACCTTTCCGGCGCAGATCGGCAACGAGTTCGCCGGTGTCGTGGACGCCGTCGGGCCCGATGTCACCGAATTCGTGCCCGGCGACGAGGTCCTGGGCTGGGTGTTCATGGCCGGATTGGCGGAGTACGTGGTGGTCGGCACCGATGCGGTGGTCCCGAAGCCGCAGACCATGCCTTGGGAGGTCGCGGGATCGCTGTCCGCATCCGGGCAGACCGCCTACACCGCGCTGCACGAATTGGGTGTCGGTCAAGGAGATACGGTGCTGGTCCACGCGGCCGCCGGTGGTGTCGGCACGGTCGCGGTGCAGCTCGCCAGGGCGTGGGGAGCCACAGTGCTCGGCACCGCGAGCCCCGCCAACCACTCCTATCTCCAGGAATTAGGGGCGATGCCGGTGGCCTACGGGGAGGGCCTGATCGAGCGAGTGCGACAGATCGCACCGCAGGGCGTGGACGCCGTGGTCGACGGTGCGGGCGGCCGGGCGCTACGGGATTCGATCGAACTCGTCGAAAACGCCGACCGGATAGGAACTCTCGTCGACCATGCGCTCGCCGAACAGCTGGGCGCGCGCAGCATCCGGGCCCAGCGCTCCGCGTCACGTCTGGCGGAACTGGTCCGGCTCTGGGAGCGGGGCAGCCTGCGAGTGCATGTGCGCGCGACCTACCCGCTCGATCGGGCCGCCGAAGCCCATCGCGACGTGGAGCGAGGCCACGGTCGGGGCAAGGTCGCCGTCGTGGTCCGGGACTGACGGAGACCCGCTCGTGTGGGTCAGGCGGGGTGGCCGGGGGTGAGGTGGGCGACGGCGCTGTAGCGCAGGGCGGTGGGGTTGTTGCCGCGGAGCTTGCCGGTGATGGGTTCCAGGACGATGCCGACGTGGTCGCCGAAGTCGTGGCGATGCTTGATCTTTCCGGTGAACCAGGCGGGGGTGGCGGCGAGAATGGGCAGACCGTTGGGCCCGGGGTGCCACTCGCAGTGGGCGAATTTGTCGACGCCGTCACCGCTTTCGGAACCGAACAGGCGGGCCAGGGGCAGCTGCCGGGAGTCGAGCAGGTGGACCGCCAGCGAATCCGCCTCGCTGGCGACCCGGAAGGTGTTGTTGGTCTTCGATAATCCGACCAGGTAGCGGGGCGGGTCGATGCTCACCTGACTCGAGAAACCGACCAGACAGCCCGCGCGGCGACCGCCGGCCTCGGTGGTGACCACGACTACGGGGTAGTCGGCGGCCGCGACGAACTGGTCGAAGTACGCGTGGCTCGGTGCGGTATCGCCGGGCATTGCTTCTCCTCCGGATCTCGGTCCGAGTCTGCCGACGGGCAACTCGATCATGATGCACGGTTTCCTCGACGCTGGGAAGCCGGTGTTTCACTCGCATGGACACGACCTCGCCGGGTATCACCGCACCTGCGACGAGAGGAGTGTGTCGATGCGGTTGCGACGCAGCACGCCGTACGGGCCCGGCCTGCGCCGAGTCCGGCGCGGGCGTGGTTTCTCCTATATCGATGCCGACGGTGTGCCGGTCACCGATCCCGAGACGTCGCAGCGCATCCACGGCCTGGCGATACCCCCTGCTTGGCGCAAGGTGTGGATCTGTCCGTATCCGAATGGTCACATTCAAGCGGTGGGCGTGGACTCCGCAGGTCGCCGCCAATACCTCTACCATCAGCAGTGGCGCAGGGAACGCGACGAGGAGAAGTTCGATCGGGTGCTCGAGCTGGCCGCGCGGCTGCCGCAGCTCCGGGAACGGATCGATGCGGATCTGCGGCTTCCGGGGCTGGATCGCGCTCGCATCGAAGCCGTCGCGATCGGTTTGCTGGACCGCGGTGTCTTCCGGATCGGCGGCGAGGAATACGCCGAGGAGAACGGCACCCGCGGCGTGGCGACGCTGCTGCGCGAGCAGGTGCGCGTCTCCGGCGACGAGATGCTGTTCGACTACCCGGCCAAGGGTGGCATCCGGCGGCGGGTGCGGGTGCGTGAGCCGCAGCTGGCGCGGGCGGTGCGGAGCTTGAAACGCACGCGCTCGCCGAACGGACGGCTGCTGGCGTATCGGAACGGCTCCGGCTATCGCGAACTGCACGCCGATGACATCAATGCCCGGTTCAAGGAATTGGTCGGCGGCGAGTGCACTGCGAAGGATCTGCGCACCTGGCAGGCGACCGTGCTGGCGGCGGCCGAATTCGCGGGGATCGAGCGCCCGAGTTCCCAGCGCGGTCGCAAGAGCGCGGTGCGGCAGGTGATGGCGGAGGTCGCCGCTGCCCTCGGCAATACGCCCGATGTGGCGCGCAACTCCTATGTCGACCCGCGCGTCGTCACCGCTTTCGAACAAGGGCAGACGATCGCCTCGGCGTTGCCTCGCGCACGGCGGGCCGGTTCCGACGACGAGCGTCAGGCGATCGTGGAGCGAGCGGTCATCCGGTTGTTGCGCACCGCGTCGCGGTAGTCGCCGGTGAATCGGCGATGTTTGTCGCCACGCGCTCGGGTATCCGGAGATCATGACCCAGATCGACGATTTGGCCAGGACCCGTTCCGAAACGATCGCGACCAGTGACGCCGATCCGGTCGGCGTCATCGGTTCCGCCCGGGCCGCACAGGCGGACTGGGCGAGCACGCCCGCGACAGCCCGCGCAGAGGTGCTGAGCGCGGGCGCGGCCGCAGTCCGCGAGCATGCCGACGAGTTGGCCGTCACGCTCGAGCGCGAAACCGGGCGACCCGCCGCGACCGGACGCGAGGGCGTGCTGGCGGGTGCGGGCACCCTGGAGCAGTATGCCGAGCTGGGCCCGGTGCACCGCGGGCGCGCCCTGCAGGGTAATTGGGGCGCAACGGATTTCATGATTCCGCAGGCGCGGGGCGTGGTGGTCGCGCTCACGCCGTGGAACGATCCGGTCGCCATCGCCGCGGGTCTGCTGGGAGCCGCGCTGGCCACCGGGAATACCGTGGTGCACAAGCCGAGCGAACGCTGCCCGGAGACGGGACGGCTGCTGGGCCGATTGCTCGCCGAGCGGTGTCCGGCCGATGTGCTGCAGACGATTTCGGGAGACGGCCGCGTCGGTGCGGCGCTGGCCGGGACGCCCGGGGTGGACGTCGTCGCGCATGTCGGCGGCACCATGACCGGTCGCAGTATTGCCGCCGCGGCCGCGCGGACGGGCGCGAAGGTCCTGCTGGAGAACGGCGGCAACGATCCGCTGATCGTCGATGCGGACGTGGACCCGGTGTGGGCGGCCGAGCAGGCGGCGATCGGGGCATTCACCAATGCGGGGCAGATCTGTACCTCGGTGGAGCGAATCTACGTGCACCGCACGATCGCCGACGAATTCGTGCCCGCGCTGTGCGAGCAGGCCGAACGGTGGAATGCGGATCCGCAGCCACTGGTGGACGACCGACTGCGGGCCGACGTGCACGCGCAGGTGTCCGAGGCGCTGTCGCAGGGCGCGAAAGCCCTTGTCGGCGGGCGTATTCCGGACGACCCCGGCAGCGGGTATCCGGCGACGGTTTTGACCGACTGCACGCCGGCGATGCGGGTCCTGCGCGAAGAGACGTTCGGCCCCATCGCACCCGTCCGCGTGGTCGCCGATTTCCCGACGGGGCTGGCGGAGGCGTGCGATGACGAATACGGGTTGGCCGCAACGGTTCTCACCAACTCCATGGAGCACGCCCAGCAGGCGTGGCGGGCGTTGCCGGTGGGAACGGTGAAGATCAATGCCGTGTTCGGCGGTGCGCCCGGCGGTGCCGCGCAGCCGCGCCGGCTGTCGGGGACCGGCTTCGGTTACGGGCCCGAACTCCTCGACGAGATGACGACGGTGAAGGTCGTGCATCTGGAGGCCGCGCCGCATCGCCGCTGACTCATCGCCAGCTGGGCAGCCACATGTGGTGATTCCAGGTCGACACCGTGATCGGAAGTCCGGTGAGGATCGGGTAGATCCACAGGAAGTTGGCCACGACGAGGCCGAGATACAGGCACACCAGGAGCAGCCCGGTCCCGCGGCGCTCGCGCGGTTCGGTTGCCCTGCCGATGATTTCACCCGACGCCGCGGCGAGGAGCATGATCAGAAACGGTGCCATGGCGGTGGCGTAGAAGTAGTACATCTGCCGGTCCAGCGTCACGAACCACGGCAGCCAGGCCGCGCCGTACCCGACCAGCACGGCGGCATAACGCCAGTCGCGGCGGGTGAGCGTGCGCCACAGCGCCCAGGCGAGGACGGGAAAGGCCAACCACCAGATCGCCGGGGTCCCCAGCAGCATGACCGCCCGCATGCAGGACGGCTGGCCGCAGCCGGTGGTCTGTGCGGGCTCGGGCAGGTAATACAGCATCGGCCGCAGACCCATCGGCCACGTCCAGGGCTTGGACTCCCACGGATGGTGATGCCCGGCCGAATTGGTCAGGTGGATATGGAAATCGAGGATCGCGCCGTGGTTGTACCACAGCGACCGCAGCGCATCGGGGACGAAGGAGAAGATTCCGTCTCGGCCGACCTGAATGCCCACCGCGTACCGATTGATACCCGTCTCGCTGGCGAACCACCCTGTGTAGGACGCCAAATACACGGCGGAGCCGACGAATACGAATGCGAACAGCGCAGGCGGTCCGTCGCGCAGCACGGTGCCGAGCCACGGACGCGTCACACCGTAGGCGCGGCGGGCGCTCAGGTCGAATGCGAGGGTCAACAGCAGGAAGGCGAGCAGAAAATAACCGCCGGACCATTTGGTGCCGCAGGCCAACCCGAGCAGCACGCCCGCGCCGAACCGCCACCAGCGCACGCCGAGCCGAGGACCCCACGGGATCGGCGTGATTCGATCGTCCCAGCAGGCCCGCGCCATCCTGGCCCGAACCTCGTCGCGGTCGACGATCAGGCAGCCGAACGCCGCGGTGACGAACAAGGCCTGGAAGATGTCGAGCATCCCGATGCGCGACTGGACGAATGTGACACC
Source organism: Nocardia transvalensis (assembly GCF_015477765.1). GTDB lineage: Bacteria > Actinomycetota > Actinomycetes > Mycobacteriales > Mycobacteriaceae > Nocardia > Nocardia transvalensis_A. The sequence goes on from NZ_JADLQQ010000007.1 coordinate 318,799, forward strand.
GTCGGCGATCATCAGGATTCCCGCGATCGCACCGATCATCGTCGAGCGGGTCATCCTGCGCACGATGCGAATGACCAGCAGCACGAGCAGGGTTCCGGCGATCGCTGCGGAGAACCGCCAGCCCCAGGCGTTCCAGCCGAACAGGCCCTCCCCGATCGCGATGAGCAGCTTCCCGACGGGCGGGTGCACGACCACCGAGTAGGCGGGATTGTCCTCGACCCCCATGCCGTTGGTGAGCATCTCCCACGCCTGGGCGGCGTAGTACTTCTCGTCGAAAACCGGTGTCCCCGCCTCGGTCGGGTGGTCCAGGTTCACGAATCGGGTGACCGCCGCGAGGAGGGTGAGGACCGCGGTCACCCACCACCCGCGCGCCCGGTCCGCGGGGCCGGCGTCGAGCCCGGGCCGCAGTACCGCGGGCCCGGCCATCGGGCGCGATACGGCACCCATCCCGACGGGACGAACCATGCCGCACACCCTACGGAACCGTTACCGGCGGCAACCACGACATCGGCGCGATGGCCTGGCTCGGATCAGAAGTCGAGGGCGGGAACACGGGCGTACACGCCCGGATAGCCCGGTTCGGCCGATCCCTTGGCCCAGGAGGTGAGGGCGACGACCTTCCCACCGATCAGAAGTGGCCCGCCGCTGTCGAATTGGGCGGTGTCCGCCGTGGGAGAGCCGGCGCAGACGGCCTGGGCCGGGTCGAAATCGGAACCGTACGCGGTCGCGCAGTCGTCGTCGCTTCGCAGTGGGATGGTGGCCGTGCGCAGGCGGGAGTTCGACCAGTCGTCCTCGGCGGTGGCGCCCCAGCCGACGACGGTCGCCGAGTCACCCTGCGGTGCACCGATGTCCACCGTCGGCAAGGCGACCGGTTCGGTCAGGGTGAGCACCGCGATGTCGTGGTGGAAGGCGAGGTCGCCGTCGAATGTCGATACGCGGAAATCGGGGTGCAGGTGGATGGCCTCGACCCGCGCGGTGATTCCACCGTCCCCGGCCACATCGGTCCGGCCGAAGGTGATGGTGAGGGTTTCCGGAGCCGGGCGGGCGAGGACAGCGCAGTGACCTGCCGTCAAGACTCGGTCGGGCGCGACCAGCACACCGGCGCAGAAGTGACCACCCGGACGGAACGGAAATGCCGGGGTGCCGATCGCTGCCAGCCAGGGGTAGGCCGCCGCCTCGGCCGCACTGCCACCGATGACGGCCTGGGCCGGAGTGGCAACGGCGAGACCGATCGACACGGCTGCCGCCACCGCGGCCCCACGACGGGGGACTGCCATGGATTCACCTCCGTGCCGGTAGCCGACGATCGGCCCATTCAAGCAGATCGGAACATTTTCACGCCGATCGGCCGACTGTGTCGGCGGCCCGGCTTACCTTACGAAGGGTGACCACCTGGATCGAGTTCACGAAGTCCGCTCCGCGCATCTCCGCGATCTTTCTGCGCCGCCACACGGCGACGAAGAACCTGTGCCTGCTGGCAACCACTCGCGCGGACGGTTATCCGCGCATCAGCCCGCTCGAGCCACGCTTGTTCGAGGACGAGCTGTGGCTGGTCGGCATGCCCGACACCCGCAAATTCGACGACCTGCGCCGCGACCCTCGCTTCTGCCTGCACACCGCCACGGTCGACACCCAGGTCAGCGACGGCGACGCCAAACTGTTCGGCGTCGTGCGCGACGTCCGCGACGAGGACCTGCAGCAACGCTGGGCACAGGCCCTCTACGACGAGACGGGTTTCGACCTGCGCGGCCACACCTTCGACCCGTTCTTCGCCGCCGACATCACCGGCGCCTCCGCTGTCGAGGTCGGCGACGACTATTTGGAAGTGATCATCTGGAAGCCCGACCGCGGTGAATACTCGGTCCGGAAACACGGCCCCGAATAACCGACGGGGTTGAGGGGGCTCAGCGGGCCGGAGCCGGAGGGCGCAGCAAGGTGCCGGTCAGGACGCCGTCGGCGGTGCGGGCGGCCACCACCGTCCAGGCCGCCAGCAACAGTGCGTACAGGGCGACCGAGACGATGGCGAAAACCGTGGCGCCGGTGCGGGTGTACAGGACGGTGCTGCCGGTGACGCAGGTGCCCAAGGGGAAGGTGAAGCCCCACCAGGTCAGGTTGAACGGCATGGTCGCGCGCTCGCGGGCGGTGATAGCGATGGCCAGGGCAAGCCACAGCATCGCGAAACCCCAGACGACGACGCCGTAGACCACGGCAAAGACCTCCAACCCGGATGCGTACAGGTGCGGCAGCGCCTGCGGTCCGGTATTCGCGAGCAGTCCCGCGGCCGTGACCGACTGGCCGAGTGGGCCCAGCACGAGCCACACCGTGGCCACGGCACCTCGGGCCGGCGGGCCGTAATGCAGCAGCCGCGACCAGATCAGCGTGGTGGTGACCAGCGCGGCGATCAGGCTGACCCCGAACATCGCGAAACAGGCCAGTACCAGCGTCAATCGAGCCTGCCCGGGCGGAGTGTGCGGGACGAGCATCGCACCGGTCGCCGCGGAGACCATGGGCGGCACCACCGGCATCAGCCAGCCGCCGAAGGCGGCATCGGGATCGAATCGATGCCGGGTGATCATGCGGTAGGGGATGGCGAACGCGGTCGCCAGGCCGAGCACCGTGCCCGCCGACCAGAGCACCCAGTCGATCGCCACCGCCGCGGTTGTCCCGACCACGTCGCGGCCGACCAGCAGTGCGCCGAGTCCGACGGTCAGCAGCGCCATCGGCGGTGCTCCATAGAACTGGGACATGACCGGATGCGCGCCGTGGGCGCGGGCGTTGTCCGGGAAGCGGCGCCAGTGCATCGTCCAGGCCGTGATCAGCGCGACCAGCAGCACTGCCGCGGCCACCCACACGAGGGTCGCGAACGCCCGCAGTCCCGGGAACTGCAGCGGCAGCGTGACGGCGGCATTCGACACGATTCCGGTGCCCATGACCACCGCGAACCAGTTCGGGCCGATATGGCCGAACGCGTCGCCCGGGCGGTCCAGCGCGGCCAGGAACCGGCGGGCGGGCCGTGCAACCGGAGGTGCGGGGCGATGGGTCAGCGTCGTCATGACTTCAGCCTCGCCGCCGCGCGGAGCACCTGGTAGCAGGCCTGTATCGATGGGTCCATAGAATCGATCTATGCCGCTGTCGCCCCGGGTGCCGGACCTGGCCGCACTGGATCTGCTGCTGTCGGTGATCGAGCTGGGCAGCCTCGGTCGCGCGGCGCAGGCGCACGGGATCAGTCAGCCGTCGGCCAGCTCCCGTATCCGCTACCTGGAGAAGCTGGTGGGGGTGCCGGTGCTCGAGCGCACCACACTCGGTTCCCGGCCGACCGCCGCGGGTGCGCTGATCGCGGAGTGGGCCCACGCCGTCGTGGACGCCGCCGCTCAGCTCGATGCGGGCATAGAAACTCTTCGTGCGCAACGAGATTCGCATCTGAGCGTGGCGGCGAGCCAGACCGTCGCCGAATATCTGTTCCCGAAATGGCTGATGGCGCTGCGGATTCGGGTTCCCGACACCACGATCGCGCTGGAAGCCGGGAATTCGGCGGAGGTGGCCCAGGCGGTGCGGGACGGTCGGGCGACGATCGGTTTCGTGGAAGTGCCCGACGCACCGGAGGATCTGGACAACCGGATCGTGGCGTGGGACCGGCTGGTCGTGGTGGTGGCGCCCACGCACCGATGGGCACGCCGTTCCTCCATCACCCCCGCCGACCTGACGAACACCCCGCTGATCTGCCGAGAACCCAGCTCCGGCACCCGAATCGCCTTCGAACAAGCCATGATCCGCCACGACCCCACCTGGCATCCGGACGTCTTACTGGAACTGTCCTCCACCACCGCCATCAAAACCGCGGTCGCCGAGGGCCTGGGCCCAGCCATCCTGAGCTCCCTCGCCGTCAACACAGAACTGAGCGACGGCACCCTGGTCTCCCCACCCCTATCCGGCCTGAACCTCCGCCGCCCCTTACGAGCCATCTGGCCCAAAGCCCAGCGCCTCACCGGCCCCGCCCGCGACCTCCTCACCATAGCGTCCGGTACAGACAGCCCCACCCCTTGATCGCGAACCTACCCTTCGCTTCGCTCAGGGATGTAATGAGTTGCCGCCCAGGGATGTATGGGGTTCCCGCCCAGGTTTGTATGGGATTGCCGCCCAGGGATGTATGGGGTTCCCGCCCAGGTTTGTATGGGATTGCCGCCCAGGGATGTATGGGATTGCCGCCCAGGTTTGTATGGGATTGCCGCCCAGGGATGTATGGGATTGCCGCCCAGGGATGTATGGGATTGCCGCCCAGGGATGTATGGGGGTTGCCGCCCAGGGATGTATGGGGGTTGCCGCTCAGGGGCATCGGGGCTGCCACTGAGGGATGTATGGGGTTCGGCTCATGCCTTGTCGCATTCCTGGTCGGGCGCCTGCCCTTCGCTTCGCTCAGGGATGTGAAGGGCTGCCGTTCAGGGATGTGAAGGGCTGTCCCTCAGGGTGTGAAGGGCTGCCGTTTAGTGGCGTGAAGGGCTGTCGCTCAGGGGTGTGAAGGGCTGTCGCTCAGGGGTGTGAAGGGCTGTCGCTCAGGGGTGTGAAGGGCTGTCGCTCAGGGGTGTGAAGGGCTGTCGCTCAGGGGTGTGAAGGGCTGTCGCTCAGGGATGTAAGGGGTGTCGCTCAGAGAGGTGAAGGACTGCCGTTCAAGGATGTAAGGGGTGTCGTTCAGGGATGTGAGAAGTGCCGCTCAGGGGTGATGGGGGTGTCGCTCAGGGATATCGAAGTTGGGCGGGAGCTTTCATCGCTGGCGGCCTGTCTCTCATCCCTGTATCGGTCGCCCCTGGGGCGGCCGATGCAGGGTATCGGGGGAGGTCAGCGGGGGCCGGAGGCGGCGTGGACTGCGGCTAGGCGGGCGGCTCGGATGGCGTTCCACAAGGGGCGTAGGAGGGTTTCCTGGGCCTGCATGGCGCTGGCGGAGGCGGGGGAGGAGGCGGGGGCCTGTTGGGCGACGGTGAGGATGGCGGCGACGTGGTCGGCGGAGTCGAGGATGCGGCGGGCGCGTAGTGGGGCCGAGTCGGGGTAGATGTGGCGGGAGTAGTCGGCCAGTTCGGCCTCGATCAGTTCGCGGGGGTCGTCGTCGCCGGTGCCGACGCCGGTGGTCTGCAGGCGCATGAGGGCGTCGGCGGCGTCGCGGACCGCCTGGCGCATGGCGAATTCGGCCTCGCCGAGCGCCATATCGGGCGCGGGGGTGGGGATGGGGGTGTGGTAGACGGTCCACTGCAAGGTGTCCTCGTCGGTCCATTGCGGGACCAGGCCGGTGCCCTCGGTGCCCGGCGCCCCGATCAGGATGCCTTCCTCGGCATCCATTGCGGCGGTGGCGAACTCGGTGCCCATCGGCAGCCCGCGCGCGTCTCCCGGCACCGGCAGCACCAGGCGCAGGTGCGCCCGCTGATCGGCCATGGCCTCGCGAATGACCTTGAGCAGCATCATGATTCCCGAACCCGCGTCCAATGGTTCGGCAGCGGGCCAGGGCAGGCCGGTATGTCCGCCGGTCACCGGGTCACCGGCCGCCACGCTCTGCCGCGGTGCCCACGCGCGCAGGGCGTCCAGGACGTCGTCGGGCGCGCTGCGACCGGCCAGCCAGGAGCCGGCCCACACCGTCAGCGTGGCACTGGGAGAACACATGTTTTCGAGCATAACTGCGCCGTTGCCTGTGCACCCTGCGGTGTGCGCGGAGCTACTCGGGTTCGGTAACGAAGTCGATCAGCCGCTCCACCGCCCCGATCAGCGGCGATTCCAGATCGCGGAAGGAGTCGACCGCGCCGTACACGCGCCGCCAGCCATCCTGTGGAGTGCCCCAGCCCAGGCGGCGGCACACGCCGGTCTTCCAGTCCTCCCCGCGCGGCACGTGCGGCCAGGCCTCGATACCGAGCACATCGGGCCGGACCGCCTGCCACACGTCGATGTACGGGTGCCCGGTGACCAGCACGTGCGGACCCAGCCCGGTGGTCAGACCGGTTTCCTTGGATCCGGTGACCAGATGGTCGACGAGCACGCCCACCCGGCGGCCCGGCCCCGGCCCGAACTCGGTCAGCCGTTCGGCGAGATTGTCCAGGCCCTCCAAATGCTCCACGACCACGCCCTCGACCCGCAGATCGTGCCCCCACACCCGCTCGACCAGCGCCGCGTCGTGCACACCCTCCACCCAGATGCGGCTGGCCCGCGCCACCCGCGCCCGCAGCCCCTCGACCCGGGTCGAACCGGACGCCGAACGGACCGGTTTCCCCGGTCCGGCAACCTTCGGGCGGACCAGGGTGACGGGCTCCCCATCGATCAGGAACGCCGCCTCGCGCATCGCGAACAGCCGCACCGCTCCGTGCCGGTCCTCGAGCTTGACGAAATCCCCGTCGTAGGTGCGCTCGAATCCGACCACCGCGCCGCAGAACCCGGTTGCCGCGTCCTCGGCCACCAGATCCCGCTCGGCGGCCACCTGCGGCACGGCTCGCTTGCGTGTCCTGGCATGTCCTGAATAGATATCGCCGTATTCTCGCGCACTCACCCGCACGAAAATACCTGGCGTGGTGAGTTTCCCGGTGGCTACGACACGATCCGGCGACGCGTGCAACACAACCGCAACAGCCACGCCGAAAATCGGGCGAACCCGGTACGGTGAGAGCGTGGCCGCAATCATATGGCTGGTGGCGGGGGTTCTGCTCGCCGCCGCGGAGATGCTCACCGGTGACTTCACGCTGCTCATGTTGGGTGGGGCGGCGCTGGCCACGGCGGGTGTCGCCGGGGTCGCGCATACCTCGCTGGTGATCGATGCGGTCGTGTTCGGTGTGACCTCGCTGGGACTGATCCTCCTGGTGCGGCCGATGTTGTTGCGGCGCTTCGCGACTCCACCGCCCACCCCGACCAATGTGCACGCGTTGCCCGGCAAGACCGCGAAGGTGCTCGAGACGGTCAACGACGACAGCGGCCGGGTCAAGATCGACGGCGAGGTGTGGAGCGCGCGACCGCTCGACCCGTCGCAGGAGTATGCCGAGGGGGATACCGTCTACGTCATGAAGATCGACGGCGCGCACGCCGTCGTGTGGAAGGGGCCGTAATGGCTGTACTGATCGTCGCCGCCGTCCTCGTCCTGTTGGTCGCGGTGGTGGTGTTCAAATCGATCGCGCTGGTGCCGCAGGCCGAGGCCGCGGTCATCGAGCGCCTGGGCCGATATTCGCGCACCGTCTCGGGCCAACTGACCTTCCTGGTGCCCTTCGCCGACAGAGTCCGCGCCAAGGTGGACCTGCGCGAGCGGGTCGTGTCGTTCCCGCCGCAGCCGGTGATCACCCAGGACAACCTGACCGTGCAGATCGACTCGGTGGTGTACTTCCAGGTCACCAGCCCGCAGGCGGCGGTCTACGAGATCAGCAACTACATCGCCGCGGTCGAACAGCTGACCATCACCACGCTGCGCAACGTGGTCGGCGGTATGACGCTGGAGGAGACCCTGACCTCCCGCGACCAGATCAACTCGCAGCTGCGCGGCGTCCTCGACGAGGCCACCGGCCGCTGGGGCCTGCGGGTGTCGCGGGTCGAGCTGAAGGCCATCGATCCGCCGCCGTCGATCCAGGAGTCGATGGAAAAGCAGATGAAGGCCGACCGCGAGAAGCGGGCCATGATCCTCACCGCCGAGGGTAACCGGGAGGCGCAGATCAAGACCGCCGAGGGCGCCAAGCAGGCGCAGATCCTGGCGGCCGAGGGTTCCAAGCAGTCGGCGATCCTGTCCGCCGAGGGTGAGCGGCAGAGCCGGATCCTGCGCGCGCAGGGTGAACGCGCCGCCGCCTACCTGCAGGCACAGGGTGAGGCCAAGGCGATCGAAAAGGTCTTCGCCGCAATCAAATCCGGGAAGCCCACCCCGGAACTGCTTGCCTACCAGTACCTGCAGACGCTGCCGCAGATGGCCAAGGGCGACGCCAACAAGATGTGGGTGGTGCCCAGCGATTTCGGCAAGGCCCTGGAGGGTTTCGCCACGCAGTTCGGCGAACGCGGTGAGGACGGCGTCTTCCGCTACGAGCCCAGCAGCGACGGCGAGGCCGTCCCGCGGCCCGAGGACGACTCCGACGAGGTCGCCGACTGGTTCGATATCAAGACCGATCCCGCCGCCGAGCGTGCCGTGCGGGCCGCGGAGGCCGCCGCCGCAACCCCGGTGGAGTCCCCGATAGCGCCCGTGATGCCGCGTAATCTCGGGCAGCAGCCGGGGATTCCGCAGCAGCCGCAGCAGCAGGCCCCGCCGCAATACCAGCCGCAGCCGCCGCAGCAGCCCCAGCAGCCGCAGCGCGCCAACGACATCGAGGGCCGCCCGTGGCAGCCGCCGGAGTATCCGGGACGGTAACGGGGTAGGCGCCGCCGGTCCGAATTTTCGACGGACCGGCGGGCGGTCCCGGCGCGCTTGCCATACTGTTATCCCGGCGTGCTTTTCGCCGGAAACGAGGCGCTAGCGGGGGCAGGATGGCGACGCGACGGGCGGTGCTGCGGGCGGGTCTGCTGCTGCCGGTGGCGGCGGCCTGCGCGCCCGATCCGGTGCGCCGCGGGTCGGATGCGGTGCGAATTGCGGTGCCGTGGAGCGGATCCGAGCTGGCGGCCTTCCGGGCCGTGCTGGCCGGAATCAGATCGCCCGCACCGCAGGTGCCCGGCTTCGCCCATCCGGTCGACGTCGTGCCGCTCGGCGACGATATCGATATCGCGCTCAACGCCCGCGGCCGCGACGCGCCCGATATCGTCATGCTGCCGGACGCGGGCCGGGTCCAGGAGTTGGCGGGGACCAAGCTGCGGGCGGTCGGCGACTCGCTGTGGGCGACGCAGGGCATACCCCGGTACCCGCCCCCATGGTGGGATCTGTTGCGGTACCGGGTGTCCGACGCGGACAGCCACTACGGGGTGCCGTTCAAATCCGCGAACAAGTCGCTGGTCTGGTACGACCGTCGGGCCTTCTACGATAGTGCGGAGGAGTTCCGGCGAGCCGACCGGCGGTTCGATCCGCCGCGGGGCTGGACGCTCGCGCAGTGGCCGGAGAAGATGCGCGAATTCGCCAGGGACGGACGGCGATTGCTGGCATTGGGCGCGGCCGACGGGTGGATACTGGCCAATGTGTTCGCCAACGTGCTGCGGTCGGCGACGCCCGGGGCCTATGAGGATCTGGCACAACCGCCACGCAACCCCGCCGACACCACAAGCCCTGTGCGCAAACGTGATTGGGACCGGCAGGGCGTGCGGGATGCGCTGGGCATGCTGGGGCGGGTGTGGGGCGACCCGCTGGCGTTTCCCGGCGGGGTGGCCGCGACACTGCGGCGGCAGTATCCCGACGCCGTCCGCGACGTGTTCCAGCATCACCACGCCATGATGGTGGTGGCACCGGATTTCGCGGAACCGATCGTCCGGCGCTGCCTGCGCGCCACGGGCCGGTCCGACGCCACCGTCGGTGTGATGCCGTTCCCGGCCATCGACCACGGGTACCGCACGCCCAATATCGGCGGCGGCGACGTCATGGTCATCACGACGGCCGCCGATTCCCGTTCCGAGGACCTGGTCGCCGCGCTCGCCGCACCGACGGCCCCGCTGCCGTGGCTGACCGGCTACGGCGGCTTCGTCGCTCCCAGCAACGAGACCCCGGCACCGGCGTCGTATCACGGGATCTTCGAAGATGTTGCGGCGCAACTGAATTCCTGGGACATCTTCGACTTCGCCGACCTGATCGGACCGATCGGTCGCCGAAACGGTCTGTGGCGCATCCTGACCGACTTCCTCATCGACGTCGGCTCCCGGCGCCGCGGCCGTATCGACGAGGCGGTCGACCTGGCCATCGCCGCCCTCACCCGGAGCGCAACATGACGCTCCACCGAACCGAAGCCAACGGTCTGACCCTGGAACTCGCCCCGCGGCGCATGGCCGGCCCGTTGGTCCGCGGCTGGAACCTGCGCCCGTTGACGGCGGTGCTCTTACAACTCCCGGCGGCCTTGCTGATCGTCGTGCTACTGGTGGTCCCCGCGGTAGCGACGCTCGCCGCCGCCCTGACGAGCGTGACCGGCGCACTGATCGCGGTGTCCTGCGCGGTGGTCGTGGCATCCGCCGCCCTCGTCGATCGCCTACGCCGACAGTGGAAGGGCGCCACCGACTTCAGCGCGGCTCCCGAACCGACCGGCGGGAAGGCGACTGGTGGGGGAACGGATTCCGCGGAGCGCTGGGTTGCGTGGGCGGAAGGGGCGTTACTGGTTGTGGTGGCGGTGTCGGCGGGTGTGTTTGCGGTGCGGTGGAATGCGGCGGCGGGGTGGTGGGCTGTGGCGATTTTGGGAGTGGGGGCGGTTGCCAGTCCGGTGTGGGGGTGGGTGTTGCGGACGCGGTGGGGGCTGGGGGCGGCGGCGGTGTTGCTGGTGGTGCCGGCCGAGGCGTTGTTCGCGGGACGGCAGCGGCCGGGGCTGATGGTGTGGTTTGCGGTGATGCTTTGTGCCGGTGTGGTTTGTGCGTGGGTGTGGCGGCGGCTGTGGCCGAGCCGGGGAGAGCGTCCGTTGACGGCCGTGCCCGCGGTGGCGGCGGCGATCGGGGCGGTGGCGGTGGTGGCGGTGGTGCTCGACGATGCGGGACTACAGGCGTACGGCATCACCATCGGCTGGGTGGTAATGGCGTTGGCGGTCGTGCTGCCGCTCGCGGTGCGGGCGGCGTACGGCGTGCGGCGGCGGCGGTGGTGGCCCTGGTGGCCGCTGATCGTGCCGTTCGGGATTTCGGCGTTCGTGGCGGGTCTGGCGTTCCGGTTGATCTTCGAACCGCCGGTCGCCGCCGCGACCGGGGTGACCGAGCAGACGCTGCTGTACGCGGTGATGCTGGGGTGCGCGTTCGTGTGGACCTGGTTCGGGGCGCTGTTCGTGCTGTTGCGGGCCGCGGTCGACAGCATCGAATCCGATCCGGTGCGCAGCGCGTACCTGCACGAGCGCACCGGCGCACGCATGTGGCTGCGGCTGGCGCGGTTGCTGAATCCGGTGTTGCTGATCCTCGGGCTGGTCGTGGCGGTGGCCGCGGCACGCGTCTTCGACCTGATACTGATCGCGGTGCCGGGGCCGCAGCAGTACATCCTCGACAGCGCGACAGTGCATTGGTGGCAGCTGATCAGCGATCCCGCCACCGCCCGCGTCGGGGCCGAGGCGTACTCGCTGCCGCTGGCAGTGGTGGTCGGACTGGGCGCGTGGCTGTTGCAATCGGGTGTGCAACGCCACCGCACCCGCTGGCCGCGTCCGGCACCGCAATCGGTGCCTGTGCATCTGCAACTGCGATGGCCGACGTGGGCGCACCGCCAGGCCGAGGACGCCGTGGCCACAAGGACCGGTGCCGCAGTAGAACAGGGGATGCGGCGCGTCGCGGGAGCGGGGCCGCTCAGGGGTGCGGTGGCCGAGCGCATCGGGCGGGCGGTGCGGTGGGTGGTCCTGCGCGGTATCCGTCCGGCGGCGGTCGCGGTCCGGGCGGGCGGCCTGTGGCTGCGGGTCGGTCTCGTCTCGGTGCTGATGCTGTCGCCGCTGGTCGTGTTGATCGTCATCAGCTGGCTGGGGCCCGACGGCACCGCCTTCACGGGCCGGGAATCGGTGTGGCAGGACAATGAGCTGTGGCATGCGCTGGTCGACAGCGGCTGGGTCGCGATCGTCGCGACCGCGCTGACCGTGACCGCGGCCCTGCCACCGGCCTATTACACCGCCTCGCTCGAACCGCGGCGACGACTCTCGCGTGTGGTCGTCATGCTGCTGGTCGTGCTCGCGGTGATGCCCGCGCAGGTCTACGTCGGGCGCATCCGGGCCTTCATCGGCGACCACAGCCTGGCGGGTACGTCGATGCCGCTGATCCTCACGCATGCGGCACTCGGCTTGCCGATCGCCATCCTCATCCTGCGTGGAGCGCTGCTGGCACCGGCCGATACACCGATCTCCGATATGCGGCGGGGCCCGGCGAACGCCTCCATCGTGATGCGGCAGGTGATGTCGACCGCGGGCCCGGCCCTCGGCGCGGTGGCCGTGCTCGAGCTGGTGCAGGTGTGGAACGACTTCTTCGTCGGGCTGCTCGTCAGCGGCGCCGACGCCAGCCCTTGGTCGCTGCTGCTGTGGAGCGAGGCCCGCCAATTCCACGAGAACGTGGCACATTTGGCGGCCGGTGCGCTGCTGTCGGTGATTCCGCCGGTCGTCTTGCTGTTGGCGACGTGGCGGAGGTTCCTGGTGCCGGGTCTCACCGGCGGGGTGCTGCGATGACGTCCGCGCAGGAGGGTGCGGCGCGCGACCCTGGTGTCGAATCGTCGCTGAATGTGATCTCGAAATCCTCGGTGTGGCAGGGGTTTTTGAGTGCGGCCTCGGTGCTGGCCACCTCGATGCTGCTGGAGATCGTCAGCAATCTGCTGGAGAGCTGGGTCGGGCAGAACCATGTGCTGACGTCGCTGTCGTACTGGTTGAGCCGGTTCGCCGTCCTGATCGTCGTGCTGGCGGCGGCATATGTCCTGTGGCGCAAGCTGTCCTCGGTGCGCGAACGCGTGCGTGCCGAGCGAGAACTGCGATTGACCGCCGACCTGGTGCCGCCGGGCCCTGCGGTGCGATCGTGGGCGGGCTCGGCCGCGGCACAACCGATCTCACCGCCGGAGCCGAATCCGGCGTTGAACGGCGATATCACGGCGGCCGTGCTGCGGGATCTGCCCTTCGACAGCTACGAGACCGCCGCGCTGTACGACATGGTGACGGCGATACTGGCCGCACCGCTGCGGCTGCCACTCGCCCACCAGCCACAGGATGGGAATTCGGCGACAACGGTGGTGGCGGACCTGATCGCGAAACGGGCACTGCGGCAGGGGGAACGGGATCGGCTGGTGCGGATCTCGGTGCCGCTCACGCCGACCCCGGAGCAGGTGCGCGACAGTCTGGAATGGGAGGCGGCATTACCCGCCCTGCTGCGATATCACGCCGATCATGCGATGCGGTGGGCGGCGGCGCTGGACTCCCCCCGGCTGGCGGCGGGCGCGCGGCGGTGGTTCGAACAGGAGGAGGACCAGCTGCGCACGGTGCTGCGGCAGTGCGGTGGACACGCTACCGGCTCCGTGCTGCCCGTGGCGGTACCCGAGCTGATGCGCATTGCCGACGCCCTGGACCTCTGGTGTGCCCGCAACGGGTGTGACGAGGCGAATCGCGATGTGCTGAAGAGGGTGTCGGGACTGGCCGATCGCGCTCGGTTCCCGCTCGAACACGAGCTGGCGCAGATTCGGATCGGCCGCCCGGTGGAAGACTCGCGGATCACGTGGCTGCATCCGTACAAGGCGGCGCTGGCGGCGCGGGCCGATCAACGGCGGGCGCTGGACGTGCTGGACGGCGCGGAGCCGGAGCCGGTGGCATTGCGCGAGGCGGCGCGGCTGCTGGAGCGGGCATGGCAGCGGTTGCCCCGCAAGGACATTGCCGGTGAGGTGAGCGCGCTGATCGATCTGGCCGCCGTACATCTGCGCGAGGGACGGCTGGATGCGGCGCGTAATCGGCTCGCGGTCGCCGAGGTCCTGGCGGAATCCGGCCGTGACCGGTCGGGGGCGGCGCATACCCAGGAGACATTGGGTGTGCTGTGGTGGGCGCGAGGAGAGCGGCGGCGGGCGCTGCGGTGCTGGCAGCGGGCCCTGATGCGGTACCGCGAGCTGGATCATCGGCTGGGCGCCGCTCGGTGCCTGCAGCACATGGGGTCGGCCATGGTGGTCGCACCCGAGTACGGGAGTCTGCTGCTGTCGGATGAGCCGGTGGTCGGCGAGGTCCTGCGGCAGGCCACCGGGTGGCTGGCCGAGTCCGAGGCCCTGCGCCACCACGACACGCAGGAATCCTGTGGCCCGGACTGCCTGGCGAACCGCTACCGCCAGGACGCCATCACCACGCTCCACACCCAGCCGGGCCTGTTCGACCCCGCGACCGGCCCACCGAACGACCCGGTGCTGGACGGCGTGGACCGCTGGCCTCTGCATGTCCCCGACGACCCGCGCCACGGATAGGTACTGGCGAATCCACTATCCGTGGGCGTCGTAAATCGATTGGGCCAATGCTGATTTCAGCTTCTGGAACTCCGGGGTGGTAGTGACCGCGAGGTCGCGGACGGTAGTGGGGCCGTCGCCCGGGAGGGTGATGCGGCGGTCGGCGATGATGCGGCCGGGGCGGGCGCTCATGACCAGGACGCGGGTGGACAGGAATACCGCTTCCTCCACCGAATGGGTTACGAACACAATGGTTTTCCCGGCGCGGCGCCACAGGCGCAGCAGTTCGACCTGCAGGCGTTCGCGGGTGAGCTGGTCGAGCGCGCCGTAGGGTTCGTCCATCAGGATGATGCGCGGGTCATTGATCAGGACCCGGGCGATCTGGGCGCGCTGCTGCATGCCGCCGGACAGCTCATAGGGCCGTTTGTCGGCGAAATCGGCCAGGCCGACCAGCTCCAGCAGCCGATCGGCCTCGGCGCGGCGGGTCCTGCGGTCCACGCCACGGCATTTCGGGCCGAATTCGACATTGCCGCGCACCGACAGCCACGGATACAGCGTCGGCGACTGGAAGACGACACCGCGTTCGGGTCCGGGTCCGGTGACGGGATCGAGACCGACCAGCAGCGTGCCGCCGGTGGGTGCGAGGAATCCGGCGAGCAGATTCAGCAGGGTGGATTTGCCGCAGCCGGACGGCCCGACGATGCTGACGAATTCGCCGGGTTCGATGACCAGATCGGTGGGTGTGAGGGCGACGGTGCGGCCGGTGGCGGTGTCGTAGGTCTTCGACACCTGGGTGAGCACCACGCGATCGCGGTCCACAACCGTTGTCATTCGGCCCCCACCTTCGATGCGGCCGGCGCATACACGGACCCGGCGTATGCCTCGGGCGCGGCCAGGCCCTGTACTTCGCCCTGGCTCAACAGGAATTCGGCGGCGCTGCGCAGATCGTTGCCGAGCTGTTTACCCAAATACGGTGCGCCGGACTGGGTTGCGGCATCCGGATAAGAGTATTCGGTCAACTGTGTGCGCGCGGTATCGACCGGGATACCCAATTGCGCGGCGATATGGGTGGCCGCCTCGGTGGGGTTGCCGGTGATCTGATGGACCGCCCAATCCTGCGCCGCTGTCCAGACGTCGAGGAATTTCGCTTCGGAGGCAACGAAATCGGTGCGGGCGACCGCCAGATCATAGGTGGGCTTTCCGGCCTTGGCGGTGTCGGCGGCCGAGGTGACCACGTGTCCGTCGGCAGTCAACTGCGCCAGCGTCGGCTCCCAGACGAAGGCGGCGTCGATCTGATCGCCTTTCCACGCACCGAGAATCGCGTCGGGGGACAGGTTCACCAACCGCACATCCCGCTCGATCCCCGCCGCCGACAACGCCGCGAGCAAGCTGTAGTGGGAGGTGCTGGCGAACGGCACCGCGATCCGCTTGCCCCGCAACGCGGCCACCGAGGTGATCGAGGGGTCCTTGACCGCCAGCGATTCCGCGCCGCCGATGACGTCGTGAATCCACACCGCCCGCAGGTTCTGCCGCAACGGCGTCGACAGGGCGCGCGCGGCGGCGGCACTGCCGAGCAGGCCGATATCGAGCGAACCTGCCCCGAACGCCTGAATCACATCGCCCCCGGAGGCGAATTTCGACCAGGTGAACTTGCCGTTCGGCAGGCAGGTCTGCAACAGCCCGGTGTCCTTGACGATGAGATCGCCATTGGGGATGTCCTGATATCCGAGGCGGACCGCGCCGGTGAAGGATTCGTCGACCGGCACCGGGCAGGCCACCGCCGGGCCGGTGTAGCGGGAGGAGTCGGTGCGTCCCGATTCGACGCAGCCGCTCAGCGCCAGGACCAGCGCCGCGGCGAGCGCGACGACGACTGCCCGTCTCATGCTTTGCCTTTCCACGGGACGACGAGCGCGCCGACGCCCTTGATCACGACGTCCAACGCGAGCGCTGTCAGGCCGATGACGATGATGCACGCCAGGGTGAGCGCCGTATCCAGGCGCTGCCCCGCCAGATAGGCGAGCCCGCCGATTCCGGGAATGCCGTTGTTGAGTTCGGCCGCCACGACCGTCGTCCACGCGAATCCGATCGCGACGCGGATGCCGCCGATCACCTCCGGCAGCGTCGCGGGCAGCAGGACCCGCGTGACGACCTGCAGCCGGGACGCGCCCAGCGACCGCGCGGCATTGATCCGGTCGGCCGAAACCCCGTGCACCCCAGCCATCGTCGCGATCACGACCGGCGGGAACGCGGCCAGGAACAGCAGCCAGATCTTGGAGGTGTCGCCGATTCCGAACCACACGATGAGCAGGCCGATATACCCCAGTGGCGGCAGTGCCCGCAGGAAGTTCAGGTACGGTTCCAGCACCGCCGCAAGCATTTTCGACGTTCCCAGTGCGAAACCGACCAGGGGTCCGAGGATTACCGCCGCACCCGCGCCCGCACCGATCCGCTGCAGGCTGGCCACCAGATGCTCCCACAGGAAGTAGTTCTGTTCACCCTGCACCTCCCGCGGCACGCCCGGGGCGAGCTGATGCCAGCTGTTGGCCCGCACGAACGCATGCCACACCGCCGCGGGGCCGGGCAGGAATTGGTGGTCCACCAGTTTCGCGGCGGTGATCGCCCACCACAGCAGTAGCAATCCGGCCAGCGACACCGCGCGCACACCGATCGCGCGCAGCCACCGGGGCACCGCCGGCACGCGAGCGTGCACCGCCCGATCCGCGCCTTCGGCCGACCGGGCGGCTCCGATACTGATCACCAGGCCGACCCGTTCCCCGCACCTGTCGGGGACGCCGCCCCGTATCCGCCGCTACCCAGCGCCACGCCCGATCACCCTTCCGCAGATCCATCGCATCCGGCCACGCCCCAGGGCCGCGACCGTCCGGCCCGATCCTGTCCGGTTCCGCGCGGCCCTGGCCAGATCCACGATCACGGTGATCCGAATCCCGGCGTAAAGCGCGCCGGGATAACCAGAGCGCTGTCGCGCCGGGATAACCAGAGTGTTGTCGCGCCGGGATAACCAGAGTGTTGTCGCGCCGGGATGACCAGAGCGCTGTCGCGGATCTACGTGGTGCCGGTGATGGTGCGCACCATGTTCATGATCGTTTCGAGCTGTTTGCCGCCGTGCTGGTCGTAGGCGGAGTCGGAGCCGTAGCCCCACCAGTTCCAGCAGCCCTGCGGGTTGCCGACCATCGGGTTGGCCGACGCCTGCGGGTAGAGCACGATCATGTGATTGGTGTCGGCGTATTCGTTGAGGTTCGCATACGCCATGAACTTCGCGCCGAACAGGGCGTTGTCGTAGTTCTGATTGCAGCCGTGCAGCGCGACCAGCAGGGTGCAGGATTCGCTCGCGCAGGCCGTGGGCACATAGGCGAACCCGGTGCGGCCCAGGCTGATCGAGCCGGGATCGGCGCCGCCGGGGACGAACGTCTTCTGGTCGAAGCCGATCAGCGTGCCCGACAGCGCGGCGGCGGGCGCCCGCACGGTGCCCAGCAGATGCGACAGCATGGCCTGCTGCGGATCGTCACCGCAGTTGTTGATGTAGGGCGTCCGCGTGACGGTGCACGGATTGGGCCCGAGCGGGCTGACCCAGGCATGCCCGGCCTGGCTGGTGTCGGTGTAGGAGACGTCGGCTCCGAAATCGCGATAGAACGTCGCCAGGTCGTCGTTGACGGACTGTTTCACCGTCGAATCGTTGGTGCCGTGGTAGAGCCAGACCTTGTGGCCGGACAGGTTGTCGAGCGAGTCGATCGCACCGGAACCGGCCCGCTGCCGAGCGGTCTGTTCCAGTGCGGGCAGATTGTCGGGCATGAGGTTGTTCATGCAGGCCAGCTGCGCGGTCGTGAGCCGACCTTGCGCGCAATGGTACGGCCCGGCCGTGAAAATGCCCGCACCCTCGAACGTTCCGGAATAGGCCACATGCAGTTGATCGGCCATGTACCCGCCGGAGGAGACCCCGGCGACATAGGAGGCGCTGATGGTGTACTTACCGAGGGTGCCGGGAGTGGGGGAGGGCACCGCGGCCTGTGCGGTGGAGGTGGTCAGCAGGGTCACGGCGGCCGCCAGCAGCGGCAGTGCGAAGGTGATTTTCACGATGACTGTCCAGAGTTCGTTGCGATCGGGAACAGCGGATGCCGGGACATCCGTCATCCGCCCAGCGCACAGGTATCGATGAGATCGCCGTCGCCCGGCCGGGGTACGGTCGCGCTCGGCGGCGGCGGATGCCCTGTGGTGGTCCAGGATTCGAGGGCGGTGAAGCCGCTGCGAAAACACGGCAGTAAGGGACGCAGCACCTGCGGATACTCGTCGTAGAGCCCGTCGACATGATTACCGCCCTCGATGCGGTAATACCGGTGCAGACCGTCGCGGCCCGCGTCGCGAATCATCCGGTCGTAGACATCGGAGTCCTGGCCGATCGGCAGCAGGGCGTCGAGGGTGCCGTGCAGGGTGATCAGCGGCCGCTGAATGCGTCCGGTCAGCTCGATCCGCCGGACCGCCTCGTGCACCGCGGTGGGTCGGCCCGCGTAGTCGTAGTCGGCGTCCCCGCCTGCGTAGGTGGGATCGAATTCCTGCTGGTAGATACGCTGGGTCAGCCCCCAGTACGTCTTGAAGTGGTAGTCCCACAATGGTTCCGAGCCCGGGGCGAACCCGGCGGCGATGATCGCGTCGTGGGCGGCGGGATCGGTGGCGGCCCGCGGGTAGTGACGCAGCGCCACCGGGAGGAATGTCAGCAGGTTGGGGCCCTGCGCGGTCCACAGCGTGCCTTCCCAGTCGATCCCGCCGTCGTAGAGCCAGGGCACGCTCTCCAGCTGCCGGCGAACCAGATAGCCGCCGTTGGAGATTCCGGCCGCATAGGTGCGTGAGGCGGGGCGCCCGTAGCGCTGGGCGACGGTGGCCCGCGCGGCGAGGTTCAGCTGAGTGATTCGCGAATTCCATTCGGCGACAGCATCTCCCGGCGCGGCCCCTGTGCGGTGGAACTCCGATCCGGTGTTGCCCTTATCCGTGGCGGCGTAGGCGTATCCGCGGGCGAGCACCCAGTCGGAGATGGTGATGTCGTTGGCGTACTGCCGCCGATTGCCCGGCGTCCCCGCCACCACGAGACCACCATTCCAGCGCTCGGGGAGCCGAATCACGAACTGGGCGTCGTGATTCCACCCGCGATGCGTGTTGGTGGTCGAGGCGTCCGGGAAGTAGCCGTCGATCTGGGTACCGGGCACCCCGCTCGGCGTGCGGGTGTCCTTCGCCTGCAACCCCGCCCAGTCGGCGGGCACCGTATGGCCCGAGGCGACCGTGCCGGTGGTGGTCAAATCCTCCAGGCACGTGGCGATCTGCCGTTGTGCGCCGGGCACGATGGGCGCGCTGCACCCGGCCGACCCCGCGGAGCCGGCGGCCATCGACGTGGCGAGCACCGCCGTGCCGGTCAGGGCCAGGGAGAGTCGAAATAGGCTCTGCAACAATGGCATTCGCTCCTCCTCGGGGGATTCGGAAATTCTCGCGGACTGTGGCGTGGGTCACTAGGTGGGTGGTGGCCATATTCGAAGCCGGACATATGGGATGCACGGCCACTTGCGCCCTGCGGGGGCGGCGGCCGAGCGTCCGGGGGTAGGGCACCGGCTCGAATCACCATCGCGATCGCCCGGAATATGGTGCGATCGCCCATAGCCGCGGCACCGGTCGCGCCCAGTGTCCGGAGCGCAGCGGTCCGCTGCCGATCCGCCCATGAGGACACAGGGGACACGATGTCGACCACGAGCTGGAAGGTCTTCCTCGATCTCCTGGAACGAGAAGCCCCGGCCGTCGAGTTCGAGGCGCCGTTGCTGCAGGCGCGCGCGGCCGGTGTCGAGCCCGCGCGGCTGGCCGAACTCGAATCCGCGAAACTGGCCGCGCTACGGGTGCGGGCACTGCTGGAACGCCGGGCCCGCCACGAGGCCGAACTCGAGGCATTGTTCGACACCGCAGGAGATTTGGCGGGGCTGCGCGATGTCGGCGCCGTCCTGCAGGCGATCGTGCACCGGGCCCGGCGGCTGCTGCACGCCGACGTCGCCTATCTGACCCTGACCGACCCGCAGCGCGGCGACACCTATATGCGCGTCACCGACGGTTCGGTCTCCCAGGCGTTCCGGGCCTGCCGCCTCCCGATGGGCGCCGGTCTGGGCGGGCTGGTGGCCCAGACCGGAATACCGTTTTGTTCGGCGGACTATTTCCACGACCGACGGTATCGTCACACCGCCGAAATCGATGCCGCGGTGAAAGACGAAGGGTTGGTCGCGATTCTGGGCGTGCCGATGAAACTCGGGGAGCGTGTCATCGGCGTATTGTTCGCCTCCCACCGCAGCGCCCGGCCATACGCGCCGGAGGAAATCGCATTGCTGGGCTCACTGGCCGCACACGCCACCATTGCGGTGGATTCGGCGCGGCTGCTCACCGAAACCCGTACCGCACTGGCGGAATTGCGTGCCGCCAACGAGGCCATGCGCGCGCATTATCGGACCGTCGAACGCGCGGCCGAGGCCCACGACCGCATGACCGACCTGGTGGTGCGCGGCGGCGGCGTCGCCGATATCGCGGCGGTGGTCGTCGACATTCTCGGCGGCGGGCTGCGCGTTCTCGATGCGGACGGCCACACCCTCGCCGACCTCGGCGACGGCACCGTTCGAGACCCGCTCGACGACCGGCCGATCGGCGATATCGCCGCCACCGCACGCCGACTCGGCCGCACCGCGCGGGCGCAGGGCCTGTGGGCCGCGCCGGGCGGCGCCGGCAGCGAACCGCTGTGCACCCTGGTGCTGCAGAGCCGAGACGAGCTGTCCGCCTCGGACCAGCGCATCCTGGAACGCGCCGCCCAGGTCACCGCGCTGCTTCTGTTGTTCCAGCGCAGCATCGCCGAGGCGGAGTGCCGGGTGCGCGGAGAATTTCTCGAGGATCTGCTCGCGGGCCGCGTCGCCGATGCCGAGACGCTGCATGCCCGGGCCAGGGTGCTGGGCCTGGATCTGCACCGCCCGCACGTGCTGATCGTCGCCGACCACGGCGGACACCGCAGGGCGGCCGCGCGTGCCAGCAGTTGGGCCGTGGCCCGCCACGGGCTGGCCGCGACGCGCGGCGAGCGCGCCGTGCTGCTGGTACCCGGCGCCGATCCCACCGAGACCGCCCGCGCATTCGCCGGGGATCTGACCACGGCGCTCGCCACACCGGTCACCGCGGCCGGTGCCGGACCGGTCGACCTGCCCCGCGGGGTGCCCTCGGCGCATCGCGCCGCCGAGCGCTGTGTGCTGGTCCTGCGGGCGCTGGGCCGCCACGGTGGTGTCGCCGGAACCGACGATCTCGGGTTCGTCGGCCTGCTGATCGGCGGCTCCGGGGAGGTGCCCAGCTTCCTGGACAAGACGCTCGGACCGGTCGTGGAGTACGAACGCCGCCGCGGCACACCGTTGATCGAGACGCTGCACGCCTACTTCGGCACCGGATGCAGTCTCAGCCGCAGCGCCGAGCGGCTGCGCATCCACGTCAACACCGTCACCCAGCGACTCGAGCGCATCACCGCCCTGCTCGGCGCGGGCTGGCAGCACCCGGATCGGGCATTGGAAATCCAGCTGGCGCTGCGGCTGCACCGATTGCGCGAGGCCGCGGTCTTCGCCGACTGACCACCTCGTTCCCTGCGACCCGAATCACTATATCCGCGTGATCTCGCGCACATAACGAACAGATAACTACAATTGTGTAATCCGCGTTTCCTCGGTTGCGAAGTGCATAAACAATGGCAGTCTCATCCATCGGTTGAGACAGCGTGTTGTGTTATCACAACGTGATCTACTGAGATTTGTTCGTTACCGTCGTCCGCGGCCCAAATTCCGGGCCCGGCTCTGGTCGCTGAACACCGGCAACCCTGTCCCACGACCAGAGTTCGACCCCGACATTCCTGGGGACAGGGACCCGGTCGCGAAACGGACCGGGCCGGCTGGGCGCAGGCAGGAAAACCCCGCATGACTCGACACCGTAAGTTCAGCACCCGCGCTCTCGGTCTCGCCGCCGTCGCCGGCGCTCTCGTCGCCGTGCCCTTCGGCCTGTCGGCCACCGCGTCTGCCGAGTACGGCCACAACTGGGATGCCGTCGCGCAGTGCGAGTCCAGTGGTAACTGGGGCGCCAACACCGGCAACGGCTTCTACGGCGGTCTGCAGTTCACCCAGAGCACCTGGGCCGCCAACGGCGGTTCGGGCAACCCCGCCAACGCCAGCCGCGCCGAGCAGATCCGCGTCGCGGAGAATGTGCTCGCCTCCCAGGGCGCCGGCGCCTGGCCGGTCTGCGGCGCTTACCTGTAAGCCTCGCGGGTTTCGAACTTCACGCACGGCCCCGCCTCCCGGTTTCACACCCGGAGGCGGGGCCGTCGCTCGTCCGGCGTCCGATTGACCGGTATGTCCGGGGTTTCGTATGGTGAGGGAGCGATGATTCGAGGAACCCGGTGCGAAACCGGGACGGTCGCGCCACTGTGAACACCTCCCGGGTGTGAGTCAGACCCTCGTATCGCACTTTTCTGTCGACGACGGGGACGCGTAATCCCCTGTAGTTAAGGAGTTCTCGTGGCTACGTCCTACGCTCCCCGCTCCCGCGCCCTGCCGCTCTCGATTCCCACCACCGCGCTCTGGTTGGCCGGGACCACGATTCTGGCGTTGCTGGCGCTGTACTTCATCGGCATCGATCAGGGTGCGGTCTCGGTGTTCGGCAGCGATATGCACGTCCACGAGTTCGTCCACGACGGGCGGCACTTCCTCGGATTCCCCTGCCACTAGTCCCGGGAATCGAGCCACCACAATGGAAAAGCGAATCATCGGCCTGGGTGTGCTGTTCGGCGCGCTGGGCGGATTGCTGGCGTTCGTCTTCGCCCGCGTGCTGTCCGAACCCATCATCGAGCGCGCCATCGACTACGAAGGCGGCCGCGAGGACGCCCAGCTGGAGCTGGAGAAGGCGGCGGGCCACGCCGTGCCGCACGTGCACGAGGCGGAGCTGTTCTCCCGCACCGTGCAGGCCAACACCGGTCTCGGCTTCGGGATGATCGTGTTCGGCGCGGCGATGGGCGCGCTGTTCGCGGTCGTGTATTGCGTCTGCCTGGGCCGGGTCGGCAAGCTCACCCCCCGCACCCTCGCGCTGCTGGTGGCCGGGGGCATGTTCCTGGCGCTGTACGCGGTGCCGTTCCTGAAATATCCGGCCAATCCGCCGTCGGTCGGCAATGCCGACACCATCGAGGAGCGGACCGCGCTGTATCTGGGCATGGTGGTGATCTCCGCGGTGCTGCTGCTCGCGGCGGTCTGGCTCGGCCGCACACTGCAAGCGCGCCTGGGGAATTGGTATGCGACCCTGGTCGCGGCCGGGACGTTCGTCGTGGCGATAGGCGTGGTGATGGCGCTGCTGCCGTCGCCGGGGGAGCTGTCGGCCAACCAGGCCATCGGTGACTATGCGACGGAGACGCCGCGCCCGCTGACCGATCCGTCCGGTCGCATCGTCTACCCGGGCTTCCCCGCCGACGATCTGTATTTCTTCCGGCTCTATTCGGTGCTGGCGCAAGTGATCCTCTGGACGGTCATCGGCGTCGGAGTCGCCTCGCTGACCCCGCGGCTGTTCGGCCGGGAGGCCTCTCGCGGCGACAGCGCCGCCGCCTCGCTCGGATGAGCACGGTCACCCGGCTCACCCTGGTGACCCATGCGATGACCGATGCCGTGCAGGCGGCCCGGTTTCCGGTCGACGAACCGCTCAACGCGCTCGGTCGCCGGGCGGTGGCCGCACTCGGCCCGCTGCCCGGCGCCGACCGGGCCGATCTGATCCGGGTCGGCCCGGAGGCCCGGACCCGCGAAACCGCCGCCGCGCTCGGACTGGATGGGGAGCCGGATTCCGGCCTGGCCGACCTGGACTGTGGAGCCTGGGCGGGCGCCGGGATGGACGGTCTGCCGCCCGAGCAGCTGATGGGCTGGCTGACCGATCCCGATCAGCGACCGCACGGCGGTGAGTCGATCGCCGGCCTCCTCGAGCGGGTCCGCGCGTGGCTCGATGCCATCGCCGACCCGCCCCGCCGCATCGTCGCGGTGACCCACCCGGCGATCGTCCGCGCGGCGGTGCTGGTCGCCCTGCACTGCCCCGCGACCTCCTTCTGGCGTCTCGACATCCCGCCGCTCTCGGCCACGACGCTGCATCGACGGGGCCCGGCATGGACGGTCCGTCTCACGGCCCAGCAGGTGGCCGAGCGCGCCGCCGAGTGGTAGCCAGCTCATAGCTGAGGCAGTGTGATGCTCGTCTATGACGGTCGCCTTCTCTGCCTCAAAAATCCGCTCTAGCACCGATTTTGTGTCGCTATCTGAACGGATTCCGGCGTCCCTCCGAGTTGTGGCCGGGTGTTTGCGGCCAGATCATTTAGTGGTCAAGTGCCGCGCGCTTGAAGCAACAGCCACGGCAGTCGGAAGCGATCACCGAGATCGGCTATGCGAGTGGAGGTGGGCATGGGAGTCGAGGCGGCATGGAGCAGGGTGGTTTCGCCCCGGCCGACCGAGATCGACCTGCAGGTATGCATCCGCACGCACGGGCTGGTTCTCACCTTCCGGGCCTGTGCGTCGGCGGCGCACCATTTCGCCCGCTACTGGACCGACCAGCATTGGCCCGAGCGCGCGACCGTGTCGGTGCTGCGCTCGGAGTGCCCTCGGCTGCCGTGCGAACGACTGTGGCTCGTGCCGTGACACCCCCGCGAGGCCGAAGGAGGAGCGTTGACCCTGTCGAAGTCCCGAACGTCCTTGGCGGTGGCGATCGCGGCGGCCATGGGAATGGCCCTGACGCGGGCCGCCGGAGCGGCTGTGGCCGATCCCGTGCCGGTGCAGCCCGGCGGCAGTTCCGCCGACGGATCCCGGATCGCCGCCGTGGACCCCGTCGATGACCGGTCGCTGGTGCTGCGGGTGTACTCGGCGGCGATGGACCGGGACGTCGAGGTCCATGTGCAGCGGCCCGCCGACCCCTCGCAGCCGCGTCCGACGCTGTATCTGCTCAACGGGGCGGGCGGCGGGGAAGACGCCGCCACCTGGGAGAAGCAGACCGACGTGCTGTCGTTTCTCGCCACCAAGGACGTCAATGTCGTGGAGCCGGTCGACGGCAAGTCCAGCTACTACACCGATTGGCGTGCACCCGATCCCACGCTCGGGGTGAACAAGTGGCGGACGTTCCTGACCGAGGAACTGCCACCGCTGATCGACCCAGCCCTCGGGACCGATCGGGCCAATGCCCTTGTGGGCATGTCGATGTCGGGCACGTCGGCGCTGCAACTGGCCATCGCGGCGCCGGGGTTCTACCGATCCGTGGCGGCACTGAGCGGGTGCGCCCAGATCAGCGATCCGATCGGCCACGACTTCGTCGCCACGGTGGTGGCGGCCGGCGGCGGGGACGCGAGGAATATGTATGGACCGCCGGACGATCCGATGTGGGCGGCCAACGATCCGTACGTGCACGCCGATCAGCTGCGGGGGGAGAATCTGTTCATTTCCAGTGGGAGCGGGCTACCGGGCCAGTTCGACACGCTCGACGGCCCGCGCGCGCTGCCGGGGATCAACGGGCTGGTCGATCAGGTCGCCGTCGGCGGCGCGATCGAGGCCGCGACCAACTACTGCACCCGCAATCTGCAGGCCGAGCTGGATCGGCTCGGCATCCCGGCCACCTACGATCTCACGCCGACCGGCACCCATTCGTGGGGCTACTGGGAGACCGAATTGAAGAAGTCCTGGGCGGTCCTGGCGGCGGGACTGGGGTTGCCGTCCTGAGCGGACGCCGATTTCGACCCGGCCCGAGCGCGCGCGGCGCGGAGATGGCAAGATCGTACGGGCGGGTCTCGGGATCGAACGTCGGTAATCGATTGGACTGCAACGTTGTTCACCACACCACAGCCACCGGCCGCCGACCGGCCGGCAGTCGCCCACGGTTCGCCCGTCACCTTCGACGGGCCCCGAATCCCGCTGTATACACCGGAATTCGCCGCCGACCCGCATGGGGCGTATCGCGAGATGCGCAGTCGTTTCGGGTCGCTGGTCCCGGTGGATCTGGCGCCCGACACTCCGGCCACGCTCGTGGTCGGCTATCGCACGGCGGTGCGAATTTTGCACGATCCGGACCACTTTCCCGCCGACCCGCGCGCCTGGCAGCGCGGCGTGCCGCCGGACTGTCCGGTACTGCCGATGATGGGGTGGCGCCCGACGCTGATGGCCAACGCCGGTGAGGTGCACGCCCGCTATCGGCAGGCGGTCGTCGACTCGGTCGGCGAGGTCGATCTGCACGCCCTGCACAGCACCGTCGAACGGCTCGCGGTCCCGATGATCAACGCCTTCTGCGAAACCGGTACGGCGGATCTGGTGCGTCAGTACGCGCTGCCGCTGGCCTTCGCGGTGATCAATGCGGTGCTGGGTGTGCCCGCCGAGATCAGCCGGCGCCTCGCGGCCGGGATGGCCGCCATGGTGGAGGCCGTCGACGGCGACAAGGGCAATGCCATGGTCGCGGCGGCGATGAACGAACTGCTGGCGGTGAAATACGCCGAACCCGGCGACGATGTGACCACCCGGCTGCTGCACCACCCGGTCCGGCTCGAGGATATCGAGGTGCTCGGGCAGGTGCGGGTGCTCTACGGCGCGGGAATCGAGGTGGAGCAGAATCTGATCACCAACACGCTGCGGCTGATGCTGACCGACGACCGGTTCCGCGGCGACATCCTCGGCGGCAGCCTGTCCACCCGCGACGCCCTGGACGAGGTGCTGTTCACCGACCCGCCGATGGCCAACTTCTGCGCCAGCTATCCCCGCCAGCCCATCCTGATCGATGACGTCTGGCTCCCCGCCCATCAGCCGGTGCTGATCAGCATGACCGCCTGCAACAACGATCCGGAGATCAGCGGCAGCGAGCACACCGGCAACCGCGCCCACCTGGCCTGGGCCGCCGGCCCGCACGCCTGCCCCGCCAGATCCATGGCCTACCTGATCGCCCAGGACGCGATCGACCAACTGCTCGACGCCTTGCCGGAACTACGCCTCGCGGTCCCCCCGGAAAAGTTGGTGTGGCGCCCCGGCCCGTTCCACCGCGCCCTGGCCGCCCTGCCGGTGGAGTTCCCGAAATCACCGCCGATCCTGCCCTGAGCGCTGGCGCGCTCAGAGCAGGAATGGGAGGGTGCTGCGTCCGCGCAGGGATGACAGGCGTGTTGCGTCCGCGCAGGGACGACAGGCGTGTTGCGTCCGCAGGAATTAGAGGGGGTGCCGCGTGCGCCGGGGTGGGGTCGCGGTCGTCGTGCCGGCGTGCTTTGGGCCGAGATCTCGGGCGGGATCAGGCGTCGACGGGTTCGGGGGTGGGGGTTTCGGTGGGGTCGGTGAATTGGGCGGCGTTCCAGCGGGCGTCGACGATCAGGCCGATGATGCCGAGGGTGATGCAGGTGCCGGAGAGGGCCAGGAGGGCGGGGTCGGTGCGGCCGGTGAGGGCGTCGCCGAGGACCACCATGCCGATGGTGCCGGGGACGATGCCGACCAGGGTGGCCAGGAGATACGGCAGTAGGCGCACCGAGGACAGGCCCGCGCAGTAGTTGATGATGGAGAACGGGACCGGCGCGATCAATCGCAGCGAGCCCACCGCCAGCCAGCCGCGTTTGGCCAGCCGCCGATCGACCGCGCGTATCGCGGGATGGCTCAGCCGGGCCGCGACCTGCTCTCGGCCCAGGGCCCGCACCAGCAGCAGTGCGAGCACCGCACTGACCGTCGTCGCCGCCACGGCCACCGTGATCCCGAGCAGCGGACCGAACAGCAGGCCCGCGGTCAGGGTGAACACCGTGCGCGGGAACGGCGTCACCGTGACGATCGCGTGCACGAGGAAGAACACCACCGGAAACAGCGGACCCACCGACTGTGCCCAATCCCGGATCTGCTGCGGGGCCGGGTGCGGTGCCAGCAAGGTGACCACGACCAGAGCACCGCCCAGCAGGATCAGCGCCAGGATGCGCGGGTCGCGAATTCTCCTCAGCACAGCAGTCAGGCTACCTGTGCGAATTCCGCCTCCAGGGAACGGAGGTCCGAACAGCGATCGAACTTTGTTGCGGGGACCCGGCGTTCGAGGCGCGGCCGTCCGGTGAGATGCTGTCCGGGCCGGACGGCTGTGACGTGTCACACAACCGTGCCTGCCCCGATTTGCCCAGTGATCGGGAAACCATATGCATGCGGAGGGCACCGCGGCGGGTATCACTGAGGCAGAGGTCGGCGAGACGCGTTGTAGCATCAGAGGAAACAGAAGAATGCTCGTTAACTTACGTGGCTACTGACCTGCTCGAACGGCCGCCACGGCGCGCTGCGAACCATACACACAGCGGGCTGCGAAGTCGGTGCGAAGGGTTGGGCGGACACGCCGGCATCCGGTACAGCTGAAGGTATCGGATCGAGTGGAAGAGGAACAGCAGCGATGCCGATTGCTTCGGATCCGGGCGCCGATCCGGTGCCCGGATATGCCGCATGGCGCAAGGGTGTGGCCGGGGTGCTGGCCAAGTCCCGCAAGGTGGAGGTGGCCGAGCTCGGTGACGAGCCGGAGCAGCTGCTCGCGGTCTCGACCTACGACGGCCTGACCGTCGCCCCCCTCTACACGCGCCGTGACGAGCTGCCCGAGCCACCGCTGCCCGGACACTTCCCGTTCGTGCGCGGCAACGACGCCACCCGCGATGTGCACCGCGGCTGGTTCGTCAGCGCCCGGTTCGGTGGCCGCGACGCGGCCGAGGTGAACCGGGAGATCATGGCCGGACTGGAGAACGGGGTCAGCGCGCTCTGGCTGGCCGTGGGCGACCACGGCGTGCCGGTGGCGGAGCTGGGCACCGCATTGCGCGGCCTGCTGTTCGATCTGGCGCCCTTGACGCTCGACGCGGGTCCCGACGCCGGTGCCGCAGCGGCACAGCTGTTCTCGATCCTCGACGGATACCAGGCGGACCAGCGCGGCGAGATCCGGATCGGCCTGGGTGCCGCACCGCTGACCAGCCGCTTCGACGGAACCGTCGATATCGATCTCGACGAGACCGTGACATTGGTCCGCCACGCGGTCGAACGCCCGGAGTCGGTGCGCGCGATTGTCGTGTGCGGCACCGTCTTTCACGACGCCGGTGCCTCCGACGCGCAGGAGCTCGGTGCGGCGATCGCGGCGGGCCTGGAGTACCTGCGGGTGCTCACCGAGGCCGGTATCGACGCGCCGACCGCGCTGAGCCAGCTGAGCTTCCGCTTCGCCGCCACCGACGACCAGTTCGAGACCATCGCGAAATTCCGTGCGGCGCGGCGGTTGTGGGCGCGGATCGCGCACGAGCTGGGGGCGCCCGACCGCGGCAACGCGCCACAGCATGCGGTCACCTCCGAGGCCATGGTGACCCAGCGCGATCCGTGGGTGAATATGCTGCGCACCACCCTGGCCGCCTTCGGCGCGGGAGTGGGCGGCGCGGATCTGGTGACCGTGCAGCCCTTCGATTCGGCGCTGCCGCCGGGCGAACTCGGTGTGTCGCAGGCGTTCTCGAACCGCATGGCCCGCAACACCCAGCTGCTGCTGCTCGAGGAATCGCATCTGGGATTCGTGCAGGACCCGGGCGCGGGCTCGTGGTATATCGAGAGCCTGACCGATGCGCTGGCGGGCAAGGCGTGGGAGTTCATGCAGGAGATCGAGCGCGCCGGGGGTTACCGGGCGGCGCTGGATTCGGGGCTGCTGCGCGACCGCATCGCGGAGACGCGGGCGCGCCGGGAATCCGATGTGGCGCACCGCAAGACGGCGGTGACCGGCGTGAACGAATTCCCGAATCTGGCCGAGGAGCCGCTGTCGGAGGCGGCGCGAGTGCCGAGCTCGATCGCCCGCTACGGCTCGGCCTTCGAGCAACTGCGTAACCGTTCCGATGCGTATCTGGCGGCGCACGGATCGCGCCCGTATGCGCTGCTGGTGCCGCTGGGCCCGGTCGCCGAACACAATGTGCGGGTCACCTTCGCCGCCAACCTGCTCGCCTCCGGCGGTATCCAGACGACCAATCCCGGTGTGCTGGAGATCGGCGCGATCGCCGATGCGGTCACCGCATCCGGCGCCTCGATGGCGGTGCTGTGCGGCTCGGACGCCCGCTACGGCGCCGAAGCCGGTGCGGCGGTGGAACAGTTGCGCGCCGCCGGAGTGGCGACGGTGCTGCTGGCCGGGCCGGAGAAGGCCGTCGCCGAGTTGGCGGGCACGCAGCGGCCCGACGGATTCCTCACGGCCCGGATGGATGCGGTGGCGGCGCTGTCCGGCCTGCTCGAGAAGCTGGGAGCATAGATGACGACACGCGAATTCAAGCATGTGATCGGCAGTTTCGCCGACGTGCCGCTGGGTGCGCCGAAAGCCGCGCCGGCCGATGCCGAACAAGTCGAGGCGTTCGTGCGGGCGGCCGCGGCCGCCAATCACTATGCGCCCGAACAGCTGATGTGGTCCACGCCCGAAGGCATCGACGTGCGACCGGTATTCACCAAGGCCGACCGGGATCGCATTGTCGCCGAAGGCTATCCGCTGGATTCGCTGCCGGGTCTGGCTCCGTTCGTGCGCGGCCCGTACCCGACGATGTATGTGAACCAGCCGTGGACGATCCGCCAGTACGCGGGCTTCTCCACCGCCGCCGATTCCAACGCCTTCTACCGGCGCAACCTGGCGGCCGGACAGAAGGGTCTGTCGGTGGCCTTCGACCTGGCCACCCACCGCGGATACGACTCCGACCACCCCCGCGTCACCGGTGACGTCGGCATGGCCGGGGTGGCCATCGATTCGATTCTGGACATGCGGGAGCTGTTCGATCACATTCCGCTGGACCAGGTCTCGGTGTCGATGACCATGAACGGCGCGGTGCTGCCGATTCTCGCGCTGTATGTGGTGGCCGCCGAGGAGCAGGGCGTCAAGCCCGAACAGCTGGCCGGAACCATTCAGAACGACATTCTGAAGGAGTTCATGGTCCGCAACACCTACATCTATCCGCCCAAGCCCTCCATGCGGATCATCTCCGACATCTTCGCCTACACCAGCGCGAAGATGCCGAAGTTCAACTCGATCTCGATCTCCGGTTACCACATCCAAGAGGCCGGGGCGACAGCGGATCTGGAGCTGGCCTACACCCTCGCCGACGGTGTCGAATACATTCGCGCGGGTCTCGACGCGGGCATGGAGATCGACCAGTTCGCGCCGCGGCTGTCGTTCTTCTGGGCGATCGGCATGAACTTCTTCATGGAGGTCGCCAAACTCCGTGCGGGACGGCTGCTCTGGAGCGAGCTGGTGTCGAAGTTCGAGCCGAAGAGCCCGAAATCGCTGTCGCTGCGCACCCATTCGCAGACCTCGGGTTGGTCGCTGACCGCACAGGACGTCTTCAACAATGTCGCGCGCACCTGTGTGGAGGCGATGGCCGCGACCCAGGGCCACACTCAGTCCCTGCACACCAACGCCCTCGACGAGGCCCTGGCCCTGCCGACGGACTTCTCCGCCCGCATCGCCCGCAACACTCAGCTGCTGATTCAGCAGGAGTCCAACACGACTCGGCCGATCGACCCGTGGGGCGGCTCGTACTATGTGGAATGGCTGACCCATCAACTGGCCCAGCGGGCCCGCGCCCACATCGCCGAGGTGGAGGCGCACGGCGGTATGGCGCAGGCGATTTCGGAGGGCATTCCGAAGCTGCGCATCGAGGAGGCCGCCGCCCGCACCCAGGCCCGCATCGACACCGGGCAGCAGCCGGTGATCGGGGTGAACAAGTACCAGGTCGAGGAGGATCATCAGATCGAGGTCCTCAAGGTCGAGAACTCGCGCGTGCGTGCCGAACAGGCCGAGAAGCTGCGCCGATTGCGCGCCGACCGCGACAGCGCCGAGGTCGAGCGGGCGCTGGCCGAATTGTCCAGGGCCGCGGCCTCGTCCGAGGGCGGGATGTCCAACAACCTGCTCGCCCTGGCCATCGATGCCGCGCGGGCGAAGGCGACCGTCGGTGAGATCTCCGATGCCCTGGAGAAGGTGTACGGACGCCACCAGGCCGAGATTCGCACGCTGTCCGGTGTCTACCGCGAGGAGGCCGGGAAGGTGACCAATATCAGCAGGGCCATCGAACTGGTGGAGGAGTTCGCCGAGGCCGAGGGTCGCCGACCCCGCATCCTCGTGGCCAAGATGGGCCAGGACGGCCACGACCGCGGGCAGAAGGTGATCGCCACCGCCTTCGCCGACCTCGGTTTCGACGTCGACGTGGGCCCGCTGTTCCAGACCCCGGAGGAGGTGGCGCAGCAGGCGGCCGACAACGACGTGCACGTGGTGGGCGTGTCGTCGCTGGCGGCGGGCCACCTCACGCTGGTGCCGGCCTTGCGGCAGGCACTGGCCGAGGTCGGGCGGCCCGACATCATGGTCATTGTCGGCGGCGTCATCCCGCCCGGTGACTTCGACGAGCTGTACCGCGCGGGCGCCGCGGCGATCTTCCCGCCCGGCACCGTGATTGCCGATGCGGCGATAGACCTGCTGAAGAAACTGGCGGCCGAACTCGGCCACGAGATCGGCAGCGACGCAGCACAATCCACCTCAGCCGAATGACCGAGCGACCAGAACCGACTGTGCCCCCATCTGGCTCGGGCTCCTCCGTTCCCTCGTCGGGGTCGGGCTCCTCCATTCCCTTGCCTCGGCCGGAGGCCGAGGCAAGGGGCAAGCGGCGCGTAATCGACGTCGATGAGCTGGCCGATGCGGTCCGCAAGGGGGAGCGGGCCGCGCTGGCGCGGGCCATCACGCTGGTCGAGTCGACGCGTGCCGACCATCGGGAGCTGGCGCAGCGGCTGCTGTTGGCGGTGACCTCGGACGCCGAGGCGGTCGACTCGAATCGGGTCGGCATCACCGGCGTTCCGGGGGTGGGCAAGTCGACGTTCATCGATGCGCTGGGCATCTACCTCATCGGCCAGGGGCATCGGGTCGCGGTGCTGGCGGTCGATCCGTCCTCGACCCGCACCGGCGGATCGATTCTCGGCGACAAGACGCGGATGGCGAAGCTGGCGGTGGAGCGCAACGCCTATATTCGGCCGTCGCCGACCGCCGGAACCCTCGGGGGCGTGGCGAAAGCGACCCGGGAGACCATCGTGCTGCTCGAGGCCGCCGGATACGACGTGATCCTGGTCGAGACGGTCGGTGTGGGCCAGTCGGAGGTGACCGTCGCCAATATGGTCGACGTGTTCTGCTTTCTCACCCTGGCCCGGACCGGGGATCAGTTGCAGGGCATCAAGAAAGGCGTGCTCGAGCTGGCCGATCTGGTCGCGGTCAACAAGGCCGACGGCAGGCACGAGGTGGAGGCCCGTGCCGCGGCCCGCGAACTCCAGGGCGCCATGCGGCTCATCCACCCACGCGAATCGCTGTGGCGGCCACCGGTTCTCACCATGAGCGGCTTGAACGGCACCGGCCTGGACAAGTTCTGGGACACCGTCCTCGAGCATCGCCGGGTGCTGACCGAGGCGGGCGAATTCGCCGAGAAGCGCCGCCGCCAGCAGGTCGACTGGACCTGGACGATGGTCAACGACCAACTCCTGCGACGGCTGGCCGACAACCCTCAGGTGAAAGCCATTCGCGCCCAAGTGGAGAAGCAGGTCCGAGACGGCTCGCTCACGCCCGCACTGGCGGCCGAGGAAATCCTGCGCGCCTTCGACGCCCGCTGAGGGGCTCGATGGTCAGGTGGGTGCGGGGCCGGTCGGCTCGTCCCGCCGGATCTCGGCCCGCATCTGCGCCAATTCCGCACGCAGGGAACGGATCTCGTCGACCAGTACGCCGATCTCACGTTCGGACTGCTCGCCGGTGGCCTCCACGGCCTTCAGCTTGTCGGCGATCCAGCTGGTCGTGGTGCCGATGGCGAAACTGACCACGCCGATGCCGAAGGTCATCAGCACCAGCGCAACCAGGCGGCCCTCCCCGGTGACCGGGTAGTAGTCGCCGTAACCGACGGTGGTCACCGTGACCGCGGACCACCACAGCGCATCGGCGAAGCTGGTGACGGTGGCGGCCTCGGCACCGCGTTCGACGTCGTAGAGGGCCAGGCTGCACAGCAGCAGCACCAGTACCGAACTCGCGGCGACGAACAGGGACAGGCGCATACGCGTATGGGTGCGGGTGCGGCGGTCCACCGCGCCGAGGACGAGCAGAACCGCGCGCAGCAGCCGCAGCGGACGCGCCGGTGGGAGCAGCACGACCAGCAGATCTATCGGGTTCTGCCGGACGAATCGCAGGCGGTCGGTGGACAGGGAGAACCGGATCGCGAAGTCGGCGGCGAACAGAATCCAGATCGCGAGATCAATGCGCGTCAGCCAGATATCCAGGTGCGGGGAGGTGTCGAGCACCCGCCACGCGTAGACGGCGAGGAACAGCACGGCCAAGGCGGTGAGCGGGACATTGGTGGCCCGTTCCCAGGCGAGGCGGCGGGCGTCGTCCGGGGGCTGGGGTTGCGGTGTGGGCGTTTCCGAGTTGGGCATGATGTCATCCGTATCGGGGAAGGGCAGACGCATGTGACCGAAACCTTCCGAGTAGCACATTTCCGTCTCGGATCGGATAGCTGGGGAGTAGCGTGAAAGGTTCCTCTGCTGGCGCTGCCCGGCACCGAGGACGCGCCGGCCGACGTGAGGCGGGGGAGGAGCTCCTCCGTCGGAGCGAAGGAGCGTGGCTATGGCTCGGAATTCGATCGCGGGGCCGCCGCCCTTGCCTCCTGCGGACCCGCAGATCCTGGTCACGGTGGGTGATATCGCCTGCAGTGCGACGCGGGTGTACACACCCAACGGCGAATATTCCTTGGCGGGGACCACCTGGATCGTGACGCAGCAGACCACCGTGCGCGAGCGCATTCCCACCTACGCCATCGTGCTCGCGGTGCTGTTCGTCGTCTTCTGTTTCCTCGGTCTGCTGTTCTTGGCGATTCGGGAGCAACGGCTGGAGGGGTTCGTCCAGGTCAGCGTGCAGGCGCAGGGCTTCTACTATGCGACGCAGGTGCCGGTGGGCACCCCGGCACAGGTATTCGATACCGAGCAGCGGGTGAACTACATCCGCGGGCTGGTGGCCGCCCTTCCGGCGTGAGCGCGGCGGCGCCGCTTACGCTGCACCCATGGTCGACGATGACGTGACGCCCGCGGCGCTCGGCCCCGCCCCGTGGGGTTCGCGGCTGCTGGGTCCTGCCGACGAGGGATCCGTGCGGCGACGGGTCCGGGTGCAGGCGCTGTTGACCGTGCCGTTGATCATGGCCAATGTGGTCGGCATCGCCGTCGCGATCGTGCTGATCGCGTTCGTGCTACCGGGGCCGTCGGTGCTCAGCTGGTCCTTGGCGCTGCTGAATTTCGTTGTCGCCCCGGCCTATATCGCGCTGGCGCTGCTCGTCGGGCTGGTGTGGGGGACGGCGTCGGGGCTGCGGACGCTGCGCTGGGCGACCGACCCCGACCGCATTCCGACCGAGCGGGAACAGATCTCGGCCACCGCCGTGCCGCGCCGGCTGGTGGTGCAGCAGGCGGTGCTCTGGTTCGTCGGACTGGTGGTGCTGACACCACTGTATGCCTGGAGCGATCCGGCGTTCGTGCCGAAATTCGTGCTCGGCGCGGGGGTCAGTGCGGTCGTCGTGTGCGCGAACAGCTACCTGATCGCGGAGTTTGCGCTGCGTGTGGTGACCGCTCGGGTGCTGGACGCCGCGCCGTCGCGGCGACGGCGCGGCATCGGCGTATTCGGGCGGTCGGTGCTGGTGTGGATCGTCGGCTCCGGGATGCCGGTGGCGCTGTTGATGACGGTGGCGGTGCTGGCCCTGTCCGGTGTGCACGTCAGCACTCAGCGCCTGGCCGTCTGCATCCTGTCACTGGGCGGGGCGACGCTGGTCTTCGGTCTGATCTTGATGATGCAGACGCTGGCGGCGACCGTGGCGCCGATCCGCGGGGTCCGCAACGCCCTGCGCCGGGTCGAGGACGGCGACCTCGACGTCGCGATCACCGTCTACGACGGCACCGAACTGGGCGAGTTGCAGAGCGGATTCAACCGGATGGTTCAGGGGTTGCGCGAGCGCGAGCGGCTGCGTGACTTGTTCGGCCGCCACGTCGGCCACGAGGTCGCCGCCGCGGCGTTGGCCCGCAATCCGGAACTGGGCGGCCAGGAGTTGGAGGCGGCAGCGCTGTTCGTCGACATCATCGGCTCGACGAGGATGGCGGCCACCCGGCCCGCACCCGAGATCGTGACCATCCTCAACGAATTCTTCGACATCGTCGTCGACGAGGTCGAGGGCCACGGCGGCCTGGTCAACAAGTTCGAGGGCGACGCTGCGCTGGCCGTCTTCGGCACGCCCGCTCCCGTGGCCGACGCACCGGGCGCCGCACTCGCCGCCGCGCGCGCCATCCGCGCCCGGATGTCCGGTGCGGCAATCGAATTCGACGCCGGTATCGGAGTAGCCGCCGGACGCGTGGTGGCCGGAAACGTCGGCGCGCACCGGCGCTACGAATTCACCGTCATCGGCGACCCCGTCAACGAGGCCGCCCGTCTGTGTGAGCTCGCCAAACTCGACCCGGGCCGCGTGCTCGCGTCGGCATCGACCGTCGACGCCGCCGACCCGTCCGAGCAAACCCATTGGGAGCCGGGCGAATCGGTCACTCTACGCGGTCGCCTGGCCCCGACCCGTCTGGCGCGACCCCGCTAGTGTGCGGTCCTGAGCCGAGATCGAACAGGCGGGAGGCGTTGTGGTGGCAGACTTTTCGGAGCCAGTCATCGCCCAGGTCCAGGCGTTCGAGGGCGTGCAGGGCGTGGGGGTAGGTGTAGGGGATGTTGGGGAAGTCGCTGCCGAACAGGATGCGGTCGCCGAGGTCGCGCAGGTGCGGGAGTTCGGTGTCGGGGAAGGGGTCGGCGGACTCGAAGAAGTCGGTGAAATTCATCGTGGTGTCGAGGTGGACACCGTGATATCGGTCGGCGAGGTCGAGGAATTCGGAATACTCCGGAGCGCCCAGGTGCGCGATGATCAGCCGCAGTCGCGGAAATCGTTGCAGCAGAGATGAAATGGGCTGCGGTCCGGTGAATTGGCCTGGCACCGGGCCGGACCCGCAGTGCACGATGGCGGGAATCCCGGCGTCGGACAGCATTCCCCAGACCGGGGTCAGCAGCGGGTCGCCGGGGTGGAAGTCGCCGACCTGGATGTGCACCTTGAACACTCGCGCACCCGCCTCGATGGCCGCTTCGACATAGCTGTCGGCCCCGTGCTCGGGATAGAACGTCGCGGTGTGCAGGCAATCGGGGGTGCGCGCGGCGAAATCGGCCGCCCACTCGTTGAGCCAGGCCGCCATGTCCGGCCGGTGCGGATACACCAGCGAGGTGAAGGCGCGAACTCCGAAGCTGCGCAAGGTCTTCAGCCGCACCTGCTCCTCGTCGCGGTAGGTGATCGGCCAGGCACGCCGGGTCAGCGGGCCCGCGGCGTCGAAGTAGGCCCACACCTTGCGCATGACCTGATCGGGCATGAAATGCGTATGCACGTCGATGAGTGCGGGCAGTCCCAGCCGCTCACGGAAGCCGGTGGTGTAGCTGATGTCGTCGCCGTTGACGGTCACCGAATCTCCCTGAGGTCATGCGGGCGGATATACCGCACGCGCGTAATCGCCCACCCGGGCGATCAACCGATCGAAGAACTCCCGCGGCTCGGTGCCGACGACGATGTCGGCATTGAAGTCGCGGCCCCACATTCCCGCCCAGTCGGCGACCGTGGCACCCCGCGTGAGCGTGCCCGCCAACTCGACATCCACGGTGGCCGAACGGATGACGGCCAGCGCCGGATCGAGCGCGACCGCCGCGGCGAACGGGTCGTGCATATGTGCGAGGTAGCCCTGGTCGTAGCGGCGATGGAATTCGAAGTAGAACCGCACCGCGTCGGTCACGAACCGGATCAGGGGATTGCTCGCCTTCGACTCGGCCCCGGGCGTGTCGTCGGCCGACAACCGCTCCACCGGAAGGCTTTCCGCGCGTTCGGCCAGCCGCACCAGGTGCTCGGGATACATCTCGATGGTTTCGGTGATGTCCAGGCCGCACACGAGGGGGCGGCGATCGGCCGGTGCGGCGGAGAAGGCGTCGAAGACCTCCTTCCACGCCTCCGGATCGACGTGCACATTCCATTCGTTGGTGGGTGTGGTGTTGCCCGGATAATTGAAGGCGCCGCCCATCACCACCAATCGCCGCAGCAGCAGCGGCAGTCGGGGTTCCAGCCGCAGCGCCAGCGCCAGCGTGGTCAGCGGTCCGGTGGCCAGTCCGACGATCTCTCCCGGATGTGCGCGGGCGAGGTCCACCCACAGTTGGGCGCCCGCCCGCGGTGACAGAGCCCGGGGCGAGGGCGGCAGCTCGGCGTAGCCGACGCCCTGCGGTCCGTGGGTGTCCTCGGTGGTGCGCAGCGCGATCGCCAGGGGTTGTTCGGCGCCCAGGGCCACCTCGATCTCGGGCGCCCGGCACAGATCCAGCAGCGCGAGATTGTTCGCCGCCACCCGGGGCGCCGGTACGTTGCCTGCCGTGGACACGATTCCGGCGATCTCGGCCTGCGGGCTCGCGAGCAGGTAGAGCAGCGCGAGCGCATCGTCGATACCGGTGTCGACATCCATGATGATCTTCTGCCGCACGACAACGAGCCTAGCGGCTGCCTTCCTACTCGTAGGAAGGCAGGACGTAGCCCTCGGTCCTGGGCTTGAACATCTTCTCCATCAGCGGTTGCATCGGTCGCGAGGTCACCACCCGCATGAGCGTGCGTGCCAGGTACACCCCCAGCCGAGTGTTGGGGCACAGCGATGTGATGCCGCCGCCGGGCAGCTGTTTGGCCTTGTCCAGGAACGGCGTGACCTTCTGCTCGTAGCGCGCCAGCGCCGCGGGCAGATCGCCGGGCGCCGCAGCGATCTCACCGGCCAGGATGTAGGCGCCGACCAGCGCCATCGCGGTGCCCATCCCGGTCAGCGGCGACCCGCAGAACCCCGCATCGCCCAGCAGCGTGACCCGCCCCGACGACAGCGTCGGCATATCGATGCGGGCGAGTTCGTCGAAGTAGAAGTCCGGCGCCTCGCCCATGGCGTCCAGGATCAGCGGGGCCCGCCAGCGCGCATCGGCGAGGCGTTCGCGGATGAACCGCTGCTGGGCCGTCGCATCCCGGTGCAATGCGGGATCCGCGTCGGCACGCAGGGCGATGATCGCCTTGGCAGTGGCCGGATCGCGATCGGGTCGAATGCCGAAGAATCCGCCCGGTACCGTGACCCCGGTCAGCCAGCCTTCTTCCATGCCCGCGGGCGTGGGCAAGGTGAAGAAGGACATGTAGCCGCCGAGATGGGTGGCGAACCGTTCCTCCGGCCCGAACACCAGCTGTCGCGTCGCCGAATGCACACCGTCGGCGCCGACGAGCAGGTCGAAACGCTCACTGCGGCCGGAGGCGAAGGCGACCTCGACGCCGTGGTCGTCCTGATCGACGGCCTCGATCCGGTCACCGTAGCGGTAGTCCAGGTCCCCGCCCTGCTCGGCGAGCAGATCCAGCAGCACTTGGTTGAGATCACCGCGGGAGATCTCGATCTCGGCGGCGGGGCCCTCGCCGCCGAACATGTCCGAGGTCATCCGCGCATAGACCTTGCCATTGTCATCGGCGTAGGCCCACCCGACCTCGTGCACCCGAAGTTTGTCGATCCCCGGCATCAGGCCCATCCGGTCGGCC
Source organism: Nocardia transvalensis (assembly GCF_015477765.1). Lineage (GTDB taxonomy): Bacteria > Actinomycetota > Actinomycetes > Mycobacteriales > Mycobacteriaceae > Nocardia > Nocardia transvalensis_A. The sequence goes on from NZ_JADLQQ010000007.1 coordinate 358,461, forward strand.
ACCTCGCGGCTGGGGCCGCGCAGATCCACCGCCTGCCCGCCCGGGCGCGGAGCGGCGGCCCGCTCGACGACGGTGACCCGGATACCGGCCCGAAGCAGTTGCAGCGCAACGGCATTACCGGCGATACCACCGCCGGAGACGAGGATATGCGGGGTGGTGGGGGTGCTCATGATGTCGTTCCTGTCTTTGGTTCCAACGTCTTAGACAAATGTGTAACACGACGATGAGACGAGTGTCTAGAACATTTGTCTAAGCCGCTGATAGGGTGGGGTGATGGGAAACCGAGAAGACCTCCTGGCGGGTGCACGCAGGGCGATCCTCGAGCGGGGCCTCGCCAAGGTGACCGCCCGTGACATCGCCTCCGCCGCCGGTGTCAGCCTCGCCGCCATCGGCTACCACTTCGGCTCCAAGGACCGATTGATCTCCGAGGCGATCACCGAGGCGACCGGGACTCTGATCGGCGATGCGATCGAGGCGGCGATCCGGGATGCGGGACAGGGGCGTTCGCTGTGGGAGTCGATCGTGCCCACCTGGAACGGCATGCTGGATGTGGCGCAGCAGCAGCGCGAGCAGCTGGTGTTGAGTTACGAGAACGGCGCCATCATCATGCGCTCGCCGGAACTGCAGGTGTACCTGTCGGATGCGTCCGAGGGCGCATACGCCGATCTTGCCGCGGTGCTGCGCGAACAGCATCCCGACCTGTCCGGCAAGGAAGCTCGGGCGCTGGCCAAGTTCTTTTTCTTCCTGTTTCAGGGCTTGACCATGATGTGGCTGCTGGCCCCGAGTAGCGACCTACTCACCAGCGAGGACATCGAGTTGGCGGTCAAGGCGTTGCGCGGCAAATGAGATCCCGGCCGACAGCATGCCGGAATCATGGGTGCGAGCCACGGCGGCTATCGGGTGAAAGCTCAGCATCCCAAGCGGGTTCGTCCTCACCATAGGGGTGAGCGGGCCAGGGGTAGTCGGGGTATTCGGCCAGCGCCGGGCGGGCGGTGACCGTGGTGCCGTGGATGACGGTGGTGTCGGCGCCCACCACCTGCGCGGGCGGGTGGTCAGGCGTGCGGCCCGGTGCCTGCAGCAGCCAGGATCCGGTGCGGGCCAAGGCCGCCCGTACATCCCGTCCACGGCCGTCGGCGGCGCGGGCGGTGAGGGCATCGAGGACACCGGCGGCCAGCAGATAGCCGGTGGCATGGTCGAGGGCCTGGGCGGGGAGTGCCCCCAGCGACGAATCGGGATCGGCCGCTTCGACGATCGAGATGCCCGAGGCGGCCTGCACGATGCTGTCGAAACCGCGCCGGTGACCCCAGGGACCGGATTCGCTCCAGGCGCAGACTCGGCCATGGACGATGCCGGGGCGGGTGGTCGCGGCGGCGATCCCGGCGGATTCCAGTGCGCCGGGGCGGTAACCGGTGATCAGGACGTCGGCGGTGCGCAGCAGGTCCAGTAGCTGCGGCAGCCGGGTGCGGATGTCGAGCAGGGCCGACCGCTTGCCCTGGCACAAGTCGACGTATTGGAACCCGAGTTCGGGCAGGTGGGGCGGGTCGACGCGGAGCACATCGGCGCCGAGGAGGGCCAGCGCGCGCGTGGCGACCGGGCCGGAGATGACGCGGGTGAGGTCGAGGACACGCAGGCCGCGCAGGGGGTGCATCGCGGTCGGGGCCGGAAGGGCGAGGGGTTCGCCGTCATCGTCGCGAGTATCGAGGGCGATGAGGGGTCCCGCGGCGGCGGCTCGTCCCTGCGGACTGCCTGCCCATTCCTGCTGCGTGCGCACGCGCACGGCGATCGCGCCCGACTCGGCCGCGCGATCCTCGATATCGGCGGCGGACAGGGTGGCGATGCGCTCGGCGGCACCCGCTCTGTCGGTGTCGTCGGGCAGGCCGAGGACCGCCAGCAGCCGGGCGCGATGGTGAGGATAGTTGGCGTGGGTGCGGATCCAGCCGTCGGCGGCGCGGAAGAAGCCGGACAGTTCGGCGAAGGCGTCGACCGGTGCACCGTCGAGGCGCATCAGCTTGTCGCTCTGGAACGAGGCCGCGATCCGTTCGGGAACCAGCTTGTGGCCCAACGGTTCCAGCCCGCGTGCCAGCCGCCATCGGTCGGCCGCACCCGCGAATGCCGCGACGCTCCCGGCCGCCAACGGCCACACAGGTAGTGTCGCAGCGAGATACGCGCCGGGATCGGTGGTGAGGGGGATACTCGTCGCCGAGACGCCGACCCCGGACTCGTAGTCGTCGACCAATCGCTGATGTGCATCCACAATCCGAACAGTAGTGCGTCCAGGAGGCCGAATCGTGGAGGGAAATATCACCGATACCACCTGGCTGCGGCAGTTGCGCGGCGGGCCGGAGGCGCACACGGTGCTGGTGTGCTTCCCGCCCGGCGGTGGTTCGGCCAGTGTCTATCGACCGCTGGCGCAGCGTCTGGGCACGGGGATCGCGGTTGTCGCGGTGCAGTATCCGGGGCGGCAGGATCGGCTCGGTGACGCGATGATCCCGGACCTGACGGCCATGGCCGATCAGGTGGTCGGCGATCTGCTGGCATGGACCGCATGGCCGCGCGTGGCGGTGTTCGGGCACAGCATGGGTGCCACCGTGGCCTTCGAGACCGCGCGGCGGCTGCAAGCCAAGGGGCGGGAGGTGATTCACCTGTTCGTCTCCGGGCGCATCGCCCCCGACGCGCCGTATTCGAATCGGCTGCACCAGGGTTCGGACGCGGATCTGATCGCCGAATTGGAGCGGCTGGCCAACGATCCCGAGTCGGTGGCGATCCTGCGCAGCGAACCCAGCCTGGCCGAGGTCGTGCTGCCCGCTGTGCGCAGCGATTACCGGGCGGTCGAGACCTACGCCTATCGGCCCGCAGAACCGTTGCGCTGCAGTGTCTCCGCGCTGCTGGGCGACGCCGATCCCACCGTGACCGCGGAGCAGGCCGAGCAGTGGCGTCGCCACACCAGCGGAGAGTTCGACCTGGCGCTGTTTCCCGGGCGGCACTTCTACCTCGACGAAAAGGTGCCCGAGCTGGCGCGATTCGTGAGTAGTCGGCTGCGGTGATCGGTTACTGGCAGTTCTCGACAGTGGCTTCGGCCAGTGCGGAGACCACGTCTTCGGCGCGTTGGCGGCGGCCGAAGCTGCAGCGCTGGCGCACCGCGCCATTGCCGCGGGCGAATATCGTTGCCAGCGAGTCGATGACGAGCCGATGATCGCCGAGCCGGTCCAGAGCCGGGCCGATATCGTCGACGAATTCGACGAACAGGGTTCGGGCGGGAGCGATCCGGCCGTCGGTGGGGTCGAGCAGATTTCCGCTCACGCCCGTATGCGCCGCCCGCCAGTAGGCCGCGTGCAGTAATTCCGGGGCGACCGGTGGTGCGGCGGGTCCGTCGGCCGACGCCGTGCGCGCGGTCATCACCGCGGCCCGGATCAGTGTGGCCAGCAGGATCGTCTCATCGGCGGTAGCCGGGACGTCGCTGATGCGGATCTCCACCGTCGGGTAGGTGTGCGAGGGGCGGATATCCCAGTACACCATGGCCGGATCGAGGATGACGCCGCTGGACAGCATCGTCTGCACCAGCGTGTCGTAATGGTCGACGGAGGTGAAATGCGGTGGCGGACCGGCGCTGGGCCAGCGCCGCCACTGGATGTTGCGCCAGCTGGCGAAGCCGGTGTCGGCGCCGCGGTAGATCGCGGAATTCGCGGTGAGGGCCAGAAACAGCGGCAGCCGCGCACGCAGGAAGTTGCTCACCTCGACGGCTACCGCGCGGTCGGGCACCCCGACGTGCACATGGCAGCCGCACAACCCCTGTTCCTGCGCGAGCACACCGAAACCGTCGGCGATGCGGCGATACCGCGGGGTGTCGGTGACCGACAGGGGCACGGGAACGGTCGGCGGCAGTGCGGCCGCCAGCATCCGGGTCCCGTTCTTCTCCGCGCAGGCGGCGCTGGTGCGGCGCAGGTCGCGCAGCTCGCGCAGGAGTTTCGCCGAGTCGGTGTGCACGCGGGTGCGCGTTTCTATCTGGCAGCGCGACAGCTCCAGGCCCAGCTCGAGACCGACGTCGGTGGCCGTGTGCGCCACCTCGACATTCATCGGCGCGGGTACAGCCGTGCCGGGATCCACGAGGAGGAACTCCTCCTCTACCCCGACCGTCGGCGGGTCGATCTCCACTCTCGCAGGCTACCCGTCGGCACCGGCCCGTGACCTCGCATTCACACCTGCTGACCTGTGCTGTTACGAGGTCGTGAGATAGCCGTTGCGCCGGGATATCCGCCAGTAACCGAGCCAGGACACCGCGACCGCCAGCACCACGAGCATCCGCACCAGCTCCAGGGCGTCGCTCGGATACAGCACACCGGTGAGGTAGTGGTCGATGAATCCGCTCGACGGCAGCCCGGCCGCACCGGCCCGGCCCCGTGCCCAGTTCTCCAGATGGGTCAGCGGGCAGTCCCAGCCGACCAGCACCGTGCTGAAACCCCAACAGACCGTGGCGAAATGGGTCCAGAGGGTCCACCGCCATCGCCACGCCAGAAATCCACCGACCACCAGGTAGGCGAGGAACAGGAAGTGCACACCCGCGGTGGCGTCCGCCAACAGCCGGTACATCACACTCATCAGCGTATTCGCCGCGGGGTGGTCAGCCCAGATACTGCGACTCGAGTACCAGATCCTTCAGCAGCGACTGGTATTCGACGTGGGCGGGATGGTCGGTGGTGTGCCAGCTGTGGCCCTCGTTCTCGCGCATATAGCGCAGGTAGTCGGGCGCGCCGGGCAGGCGCATATTGTCGGCGACCACGACCGTGCCCGGATGCAGCCACCCGGCGGCGAGCAGGGTGCGCAGGTCCGGCAGATAGGAGGTCTTCATATGATCCAGGAAGACGAAATCCAAGGCGCCGAAACCGAATCCGTGGTCGATGGCCAGCCGGCGCAGCGTGGCGCCGCCGTCGCCGATGCGGCCCACCACGACGTTGACCTGCTTGCCCAGCCCGGCATGGTCGAGGATCGAGCGGGCGATCTCGGCATTGGCCGCGCTGAACTCGACCGATACCAGCCGCGCCCCGGGCCGCAGCAGCCGACCCATCCGCACGGCGCTGTACCCGCAGTAGGTGCCCAGCTCCAGCAGCAGCCGCGGTTGGGCACTGCGGACCGCGGCATCGAGGATCAGGCCCTTCTCGTCGCCGATGGTGACCAGCATGCACCGGTTGCGGGCGAAATCGTCGATGGTGGCCAGGACGTCGTCCGGATCGCCTGCGGTGGCGTGGGCCAGGACGTGATCGCGCAGCACGGCCTCGCGGCCGTCGCCGACCTGTCCGGTGCGTTGGAAGGTCGGCAGCCCCAGTCCGAGCCGGACCCAGGACCACCGCGCGAACGGCACCCGATCTCGCAACTTCGCACTGATGCCCGTGCCGCTCATATGTCCTCCAGTGCCGGGGTTCTACTGATTATGCGCGGAGAGGCGGTGCCGGCGAATGCCGAGATTCCTGGGGTGATGGGGTGTTCCGCGGGTGGGGTTGCGGGTCAAGCGTTCTCGGCGGCCACGAGGGCGGGCAGTTCGTCCAGTCCGCTGATTCGCCAGTCGGCGTGGTCGGCGCCGGGGGAGTCGCGGTGGATGAAGGCCCACGGGCCGCGCAGCAGGAAGGCCGCGCGCAGTCCGGCCGCCGTGCTGGGGACGACGTCGTTATCGACCCGGTCGCCCACGTACAGAATATGCTCACGCGCGCACGGCGCGGTCGCGGCGACCTTATCGAAGAATTCCGGATCCGGTTTGCGCGCACCCCAATCCGCGGAGGTCGAGATGTAGTCGGTAGGCAGATCCAGATCGCGCAGCAATCCGGTGGTGCGGGCGGGCTGATTGCCGACGATGCCGACCCACACGCCCAGCTCCCGCAACGCCGACAGCGCCTGTCGCACATCGGGATACAGGTCCTGTTCGGTGATGGCCGCGCCCATCGCGGCATCGAGCAGCGGTGACTCGCGGGCGAGGTCGAATCCGGGGCGGAAGATCTGGAAGACCTCGGAGTAATCCCGCCCGGCTGCGATCACGCCGCCGAGCGTGCCCATGAAGGTCAGTCGCGGGACCCCGATCCGGTCGGCCCACTGCTCGAACCGGCGCGTCTCGTCCACCAGCGTCTCGCCGACGTCGAATACCACTGCTTGGATCACTGCGGCAGCCTACGGGCGAAATCGCCTAGCGCGCATCCTGATTACCAGTTGAACGGCTCGTAATCCTTGAGGAAGCAGCCGAACAGGTCGACGCCGTTCTCGCCGCGCACGATCGGGTCATAGACGCGGGCGGCGCCGTCGACGAGATCCAGCGGGGCGTGGAAGCCCTCCTCGGCGAGGCGGAGCTTGGTGTAGTGCGGGCGTTCGTCGGTGATCCAGCCGGTGTCGACGGCGGTCATGAGGATGCGGTCGGATTCGAACATCTCCTGGGCGCTGGTGCGGGTGAGCATGTTCAGCGCGGCCTTGGCCATATTGGTGTGCGGATGGCCCGGACCTTTGTAGCCGCGTCCGAACACCCCCTCCATGGCCGACACGTTGACGACGTACTTGCGCCGAGCCGGGGAGGCGGCCAGCGCCGGACGCAGGCGAGAGATGAGGACGAACGGGGCCACCGAATTGCACAACTGCACCTCGAGCAGTTCGGTGGCGTCGACCTCGCCGACGGTCTGCACCCAGCTGTTGGTGTGCGCCAGATCCGGGACCAGGCCACCGGCGTCGATGGCGACACCGCGCGAAATGCGTTCGGGCGTGGCCGATCCCGCGACCAGAGCCAGGTCGGTGATGTCGGCGCCGGACAGCGACGGCGTGAGCGAGGCGGTGATCGCCGCGGGATGGGCCTGCATGGTTTTGCCGAAGCTGATCGTGTCGGGCAGTTCGCCTGCGGGCAGCGGCCCGTTCTCGGCCTCCACGAGGGCGCTGTAGGCGCCGGGGGAGCGGCGCACGGTCTGGGCCGCGTTGTTGATGAGGATATCCAGCGGGCCGTGCGCGGCGACATCGTCGGCGAGGGCCACGACCTGCGCCGGATCGCGCAGGTCGATACCGATGATGCGGAGCCGGTGAATCCAGTCGGCGCTGTCGGGCTGGGCCTTGAAGCGGCGGATCGCGTCGTTGGGGAAGCGGGTGGTGATGGTCAGGTGGGCCCCGTCTCGCAGCAACCGCAGCGCGATGTACATGCCGATCTTCGCGCGCCCGCCGGTGAGCAGCGCCCGGCGGCCGGTCAGATCGGTGCGCGCATCGCGTTTGGCGTGGCTCTTGGCGGCGCAGTCCGGGCACAACTGGTGATAGAAGGCGTCGACCCGGGTGTAGCGCTGCTTGCAGATGTAGCAGGGACGCGGCCGCGCGAGCTCACCGGCAATGGCCCCGGACGTAGTGGAGGACAACGGAATACCCGCGGTCTCGTCATCGATCCGATTCGGCGACCCGGTGGCCGTGGCCGCGACAACGGCCCGATCGGCCGCGGAGACTGCATCGCGCGCCTCGACCCGTCGCCGCTTCTTGAGCTTCTTGAACATATGCCCAACAGCGCGCTGAACCACCACCGAATCCGGATGATCCTTGTCCAACTGCCCCGCCTGCTCGAGCACCCGCAAACAAACGGCCAGCTCATCCGGATCGATAACCGGCTCCAGCGCCGTCGCGGCGGTCATCGTCGAGTCGTGATCGGCCATCGTCGTGTGGTGCAATCCTTCGTGCGGGGTCTTTGACCTGCCCATTGTCCCATCGCCTCGGGTGTGGCCCCGCACACGGCCCGTCCTCCCCGGGCGGAGGCTCAGGTCCCGGACTTCACCCAGATCATGTCGCGGCCGGTTTCTGCTGGGCGTGTTTCTCGGCCGGGACCGTGCGGACGAGGTGGTAGCCGAGGCGCTGGGGGACTGCGGCGCTGCGGGTGTTGGCTGCGTCGCAGTGGATTTCGATGCGGTCGATGCCCGGGAGTTCCAAGCCGATGCGGGTCAGCTCGGCCGTGCAGCGGGTGACCACGCCGCGGCCGGCGTGGGTGGCGACGCACCAGTAGCCGAGTTCGAGGGCGCCGGGGCCGAGTCGGTCGACCACGGTCATGCCGCCGAGGACCGCGCCCCCGGCGTCGAAGATGCCGTACCGGAAGGCGCCGTCGGGACCGGGCCACTCGGCGGCCTTCTCGCCGAATGCGCGCTGCCCGTCGAGGGATGCGAACTCGTCGAAATCGTGGGTCCACGGGCTGAGGTGGTCGTAGGAGGCGGATATCGCCTCGAAGCGGGGGACGAGATCCTCTGGTCGCCACTGGCGCATCAATAGATCGCCCAGGTCTACCTCGGTCGGAGGGGCGACCCCCGGTGGCAGCGCCGCGGCCGGTCTGGTTTCCATTCGGCGATTCTGGCCGCCATATCTTCAGGAGTGCAACGGAATTCGGCCACCGCCGATGTGGTGGACGTATGGCTGGGGGGCAAAATGCGCGGTGTAATGACATTGATGGACTAATTGAATTACCCTGGCATGGTGGCCAGATCGGGTTCGGAGGAGATCACCGGCTACCGCAACGACGGTGTCGGTGCTGCCGTGGCGCTGATCAACGCGGTCACGGCCGACGGCGACGACTCGGCCGAGTTGCTGCGAAAGCTGTTGAGTGGATTCAACTTTCTGGTTCCGGAGCCGCTGACCCCGCGGCAGGCCGGACAGTTGCGCGAGTGGGCGCGGCGGCTGCGCCCGGTCTTCGCCGGGGCCGAGGGCCGGGTGGTCGATGCGCTCAACGAGCTGATGGCCGAGGTGGCGATCCAGCCGCACATCTCCGACCACGGACTCGGCCCCCACCTGCACTACGGGCGGCCGGGCGCGGGCCTGGTCGACCGGGTACGGGCCAACACGCTCATGGGACTCGCATTCGTGGTGTGCGACTTGGGATCCGCGCGGCTGGGCGTGTGCGCAGCGGAAGGCTGCGACCGGGTCTATGCCGATATCGCCCGCGGGCCGCGACGGCAGTTCTGTTCCAAGACATGTCTCAACCGCAGCACGGTCGCGGCGTTCCGGGCGCGACGCGCGAGAACCTGATCGGTGGGCCACCATGCAGACCTCCGCCCGCCGCACCCTGTTCGTTCTCGCCGCAGCACTGCTGCTGATGAAGTCGACCTGGTTCTCCGCGAGCGCCGTCATCCCCCAGGTTCGACAGGAGTGGCGGCTGACGCCGGATGCGGCGGCGTGGTTGACGATCGCGGTGCAGTGGGGTTTCGTGGCGGGTGCGGTGCTGTCGGCGGCCTTCGTCGTCTCCGATCTCATTGCGCCCGTGCGGTTGATCTTCCTCGGATCGGTCGGGGCGGCCGGTGCGAATCTGGCCCTCCTGATCACCCATTCGGCGTTCACCGGGAGTCTGGCTCGCTTCGCCACCGGGTTCTGTATCGCCGGAATCTATCCGCCCGCACTGAAACTCGTCCCGACCTGGTTCCGGGAACGCCGCGGCGCCGCCATGGGCCTGCTCGTCGGCGCCCTGGCCGTGAGTTCCGGTGTGCCGCATCTGGTCAACGGTCTCGGCGGACTCGACTGGCGCACCGTCATCATCGCCACCTCGGTGCTCACCCTCGTCGGCGGTGTGCTGACGCTACGTCTCGTGCGGGAAGGCCCCTACCCCTTCCCGGCACCGCGATTCGATCTGCGTCAGGCCCCGCGGATCCTGCGCGACCCGGGCACCCGCCTGGCCGTCATCGGCTACTTCTGCCACATGTGGGAGCTGTACGCCATGTGGACGTGGTTCCTGTTGTTCTTCACCGCCGCCCTGACAGCGCACGGCAGCACCGATTCCCTGGCGGCGGCATACGTGACATTCGCCGTCTTCGTCGTCGGCGGGCTGGCCAACTACACCGGCGGTGTGCTCGGCGACCGCTTCGGCCGCGAACGCACCGCCATCGTCATGATGGCGCTCTCCGCCGCCTGCGCCGCAGGCATCGGCCTGCTGATGAACGCCCCGCTGTGGCTGCTGATCACCGTCGGGCTGGTGTGGGGCTACACCGTGGTCGGAGATTCCGTCCAATTCTCCGCTCTGGTCACGGAATTGGCCGATCAAACGGTCGTCGGCACCGCGCTCACCCTCCAGATGGCCTGCGGCTTCCTGCTGACCGGTGCCACCATCTGGCTCGTGCCCGCCGCCGAACAGCTCGTCGGTTGGCGCTGGGCGTTCGCGGTTCTCGCCGTCGGCCCGCTGGCCGGTATCGCGGCGATGTGGCGCCTGCTCAGGCTTCGCTCCGCGTGCCTCGTCGTCTGATACCGATTGCCCATTGACCTGTGCGGCCCCGGACGCAATACTGAACCAGATGGTTCAGCATGACTTCCTCGACGCCTCGTTCGCGGCACTCTCGGATCCCACCCGCCGCGGGATTCTGGAGTGGCTCGGCCGAGGACCCGCGACCGTCAGCGAGCTGGCCGACCGCTTCGAGATGACCCTCACCGGCATGAAGAAGCACATCCAGCTGCTGGAGGCCGCCGGCATGGTCGCCACCGAGAAACGCGGCCGCGTGCGGTACTGCCGACTCGGTGACAATCGCCTCGACCGGGAAGCGGCGTGGATCCGCGACTACCGGCACATGCTGGAAGCCCGCATGGACCGTCTCGGACAGTTTCTCGAGCGAACGGACAAAGAACCATGAGCACCGACACCACGACCGACGCCGTCGTCACCACCCCCACCGACCGTGAGATCCACATCGAGCGCATCTTCAACGCGCCGCTCGAGCGGGTATGGGACGCCTATGCCCGCATCGAACAGCTGGTGCAGTGGTGGGGCCGCGGCAACCAGCTCGACGTCGAACGCTGGGAGTTCCGCAAGGGCGGGCACTACCGCTTCGTCGAACACTCCGACGGCGAGACCCACGGCTTCGAGGGCCGCTTCCGCGAGGTCACCCCGCGCGAGCGCATCGTGCAGTCCTTCGAATGGGACGGCATGCCCGCCCATGTCGCCATCGACACCACCACCTTCGTCGATCTCGGTGACGGACGCACGAAGGTGGTGACCGACAGTCAGTTCCACACCCCGGCCGAACGCGACGGCATGCTGCAGTCCGGGATGGAATCGGGCCTCAACGAAAGCTACCGCGCCCTCGACGCCTTGCTTGCCGCGAGCTCCTGAGCAGCGGGTATACGTGCCGGTCGGTGCCGCGTCACCGACCGGCGCTCCCGGGCCGGCGCGAAGCTAGGCTGGTGGGGTGAACGTTGAGGTGACGCCCCTGCCGGGTATCGGCGTGCGGAAGGACTTCTCGATCAAGAGCGGTCGTCGCCGGATCGGCGTCATCGATCGCCGCGACGGCACGATCGACCTGATCGTGGGCAAGGCCGACAACCCCGATGTCACCGACCAACTACCCCTGACCGCGGAGGAGGCGGCGGCGCTGGCGAATCTGCTGGGCGCACCGCAACTGGTCGCGCAGTTGCGCGCCGACCATCGCGATCTGGAGGGGGTGAACACCCGGCAGTTCCCGGTCCTGCGGGGCTCGCCCTATGACGGACGCGAGCTGGGCGAGACCGAAATGCGCACGCGCACCAAGGCATCCATCGTCGCGGTGATGCGCGCGGGCCACGTGCACCCGTCGCCGGGGCCCGATTTCACGCTCACCGCCGGTGATCTACTGGTCATCGTGGGAACGACCGAGGGGCTGGAAGCCGCGGGCAAGATCCTGACCGACGGCTGATGCCGACGGTGTGATGGCAACACGACGCAGGCTTCGGCGCTGGGTGCTGTACCCGCTGGCGTTTCTGCTTGCGGCGCTGGTGATCTCGATCGCGGCGGGCTACGCGTTCTACCGGTTCACCCTGTACAAGGCCGGACCGCGACAGACCGGCCGACTCGCCCTGATCAATGCCACCGTTCTCGCCGGTCCCGAACTGACGCCGATTCCGGGGGCGACCCTCCTGATCGAAAACGGTGTCATCGTCGCCGTCGGGCGGGAGATCGCGGTGCCACCGGATGCCCAGCGGCGCGATCTGTCCGGCCGAACGGTGCTGCCGGGCCTGATCGACTCTCATGTGCACCTGTCCGCGCCGCAGCGAGCGCGCGGCGAGGAGGTCGGATTCTGGGACATGCCGGGGGTCATCGCCGACTGGTATCGCTTCCACCCCGGCAAACGGAAGAACTTCCTGCGCCACGGCGTGACGACCGTGCGCAGCATGGGCGACGAGAACGGCTGGGTGCACGACTTCCGGCGCCGGATCGCCGAGGGCGAGCTGGAGGGCCCGCGGTTGCTCATCGCCGGGCCGCTGTTCACCACGCCGGGCGGGCATCCGATCGCGACGTTCGGCGTCGAGGCGAAGTCGGATTCCGTGCGCGTTCCCGACCGTCCGGAACAGGCCCGCGAGATGGTGCGCACGCTGGTCACCGGCGACGACCCGGTCGACCTGATCAAGGTCGTCCAGGAACGCGGAAACCCGGAACGTAAAGTGCTGGAACCGATCCGGCCGGATATCCTCGCCGCGATCATCGACGAGGCGCACCGGCACGGCACGAAGGTCTTCGCGCACTGGGGAACTCGCGAAGATCTGGCCGACCTGCTCGCCGCCGGAATCGATGGCCTGGACCACCTGGAGCCGCGCGGGGTGCTCGACGGCTGGCCGGAGGGCACACCCGCGGTGCTGGTTCAGCGCGGGATCACGCTCGCTCCGACGCTGGCCGTCACCGACCCGGTCTTCACGCCGGAGACCAAGGCCGCGATCCGTGCCCGGCTCGGTGAATTCCGCGCCGCGGGCGGCCGGATCATCGCGGGCAGCGACGCCGGAATGCCGGGCGTCTACGCCGGTGACGGCTTGATTCGCGAACTCGAACTCCTCGTCGCGGCCGGTCTCACGCCACGCGAGGCGATCATCGCCGCCACCGTCACCCCCGCCGCCGCACTACACACCGACACGATCGGTGTGATCGAGCCCGGCCGAATCGCCGACCTCCTCATTGTCACGGGCGACCCCCTGTCCGACATCACCGCTCTGCGCAAGGTGGATTCCGTTCTGCGCGAAGGTCGAACGGTCGTCGACAACGGCTGAAGCCGCCCGAGGAGCTAGGGGCCGACCAGGGCGGCGAGACGGTCGGCGTAGGTGTTTCGGGACAGCTGGCGGGCCCGGTCGGCCAGGCGATCGCGCAGGGCGGCGGGGATCTCGTCGCGGACGTGGACGAAAGCGTCCCAGACCACCTCGGGGATGTCGGCGGTCAGGGCCGCGAGGAAGTCGTCGAGATCGTCCATGCCGTCGATGATTTCGAGGACGCGGGTGCGGCCCGCCTCGTCTTGGGCCAGGGCGACGTCGACGAGTACGGGGATGTTGTCGCTGCGGGTGGCGGCGAGGACGGCCGCGAGCAGATGCTCGCGGGTGAGGTCGCCGAGGCAGGACGCGATGATGGGCTTGGCCGGGTCGGGGAGCGCGTCGACCAAGGGGAGCACATCCGGCCAGAGTTCGTATTCGGCGGCGGTCTCGATGATCTTGCGCAGCACCGCCGGATCGGCCATCACCGGCAGTCCGGCCATCCGGCGGCGATCGGCGTCGGTCATGGCCAGGGCGATCGGGATCAGGGCGTCCCAGCGTCCCGCGGCGTCGGCCTCGCGGATCAGTTCGGAGAGTTCGTCGTCGGGCTTGCCGGCGACGCGGTCTGCCACGAACGCCAGCGGCCCGTCGGGCAGATGCGTCGCCAGCGGCAGCAGATCCAGCCACAGGCCCTGCTCGAGCGCGACATCCATGACCGCGGACAGCACCGGCTCGGTGTGCACGGCCCGACGCTGGGCGAAGACGGCGAGGCTGTCGTGGCTCATGGCCCCGGTGACCGGCAGCAGCGTGGCCCAGGCGTCGAGTTCGTGCACGGCCTGCACGAGACTGTCGAGGACCTCACCGCCCAGTTGTGCGCTCAGATCGCCGATGCGGGCCCGGTTGGCCGGATTCACCGTCGCCAGCAGGTCGATGCCCTCGGCCCACATATTCTGCTCGTGGGCGGCGCGGACGATGCCCGGCAGCCGGTCGGCGACGATCTCGAGCAGCGAATCCATACTCGATTTGTCCTCGAGCAGATACCCGACGCGCAGCAGGTCGGCCTCGTCCATAACCGCGGCCGCGGCCCGCATCATCTCCTCCGGCACCACACCCACGAAGCGGCCCATCGTCACATGCTCACCCCGCGAGAGCAGTTGGCGAGCCACCTCGACCACCATGCGCGTGGGCACCTTGGGAATGATGGCGGCGGTGCGGCGCGGATCGAGCGCAATGGTGGCCTCCGCCAGGAACGGCGCGGGCAGGGCCTTGGCGATATCGACGGCGCGGGCCGGTTCCACCGACGCGGCCACCGCCGCGCACAGGGCGGGCCCGAAGGCGCGCTCGGCGGCCTTGGCGGCGATGGGTGTGGGCACCAGTTTCGTTGCGGCGGCGACGCGTTTGAGCTTCGCGGCATCGGCGTCGAACAGCAGGTCGGTGGCGCGGTCGCGGAACGACCGGATCGACTCCGGCGGCAGGTGGGTCAGGAAGTCCAGGGCGTCGGAGTCGGGGATGCCCAGCAGGCGTGCGAGTTTGGTGGTTTCGGCGCGGGCGAGCAGGCGATCCGTCACAGGCCCAACGCCTTCTTCACGGCCGGGCGCATCAGCCGGGGGATGAAGTCCATCGACGAATCGATCGCCCCGGCAAGGTTGTTCGACCGCCGCGCCTGCGCGGCGCGCAGCAGGCGATCGAGTTCGGCGAGTTCGGCGTCGGACAGCGTGGCGAACTCCGGCGGGAGCGCAGCTCCGAGCGTGCGGGCGAGCACTTCGGCGGACATCGGTGGGCCTCCAGATATTTGGTGCGTGCGATCAGCGGGACGAGTATTCGATCGGGCTGTTGTCCGCGCGCAGATCGTCGATGAAATTGGCGATCGCCTCCACCACCAGCAGCGGTTCGGTGATCGGCAGCCAGTGATCGGCGGGTAGCCGGTAGCACCACAGCCGGTCCACGCCGCGCCGCACGTGTGCATCGACCGCCGGGACGGCCGCGGCGTCGGCGCGGTCGACGATCAGCTGCACGGGCACCGCGGTGCGGCGCTCGCGCGGATTGCGCAGGTGATGAACGAGATTGGCGGCGACGATGCGGCCACCGGCGGCGAGATCGGCGGGCCAGGTGCGGGTCAGCGGGATCGGCCGGGCCCGCAGCCGAGGCCAGCGCAGTAGGCGGCGCCCGAGTACCAGCCAGCCCAGACCGGGCAGCTTCCACCACCGGGTGTGCGGAAATCGGGGTTGCCGCAGCGACATTCCGAGATGGTCGAGGCTCGGTGCGCCGAGCGCGGTGGCCGAGGCGATCCGGGTGTTGGCGCGGCCGTCGTAGATCGCCTCCCACACCTGGATCGCGCCCCACCCGTGACCGGCCAGGTGCACGGGCCGGTCGGGGGAGACCGCGTCGATGACGGCGTAGAGGTCGTCGGCCAGACGAGTGAGCCGGTAGCCGTCCGTCCGCCCGGGGGCGGCGGAGCGGCCGTGGCCGCGAACGTCATAGGTGACCACGCGGAAACCATCGGCGAGCATGCGCGCGACCTCGTCCCAGACACGGTGGGTGTCGGTGATGCCGTGCACCAGGACCAGCGTGTCGGCATCGGGGATGCCACGCTCGTAGACGGCCAGCTCGAGGCCGGCGCCGCGCACGATGCGGCGCCGTGGGCGGGTGACAGTGTCGTCGGGCAGCTGAGTCATCTCGTTCACCTCGGGGTGCGGTCGTGCCGCACCAATTCGTACCGCCAGTACGATGACCGATACTGGCAGTACGAACCGGCGGAATCAATGCCCGGCCGAATGGAACCACTGTGGAGTGGATCACAGTGAAGCGACGCCTAAAGTTCGCCTTCGTCCCGGCCTCCGGAGTGCGGACATGAACCGTACCGCTGGTACGTGTATGCTCCGGAGGTAGAGCACTCACCGCATTCGGAGTCGAGCCACCGTGTCCCGTGCCAGCAGCAGATCCGTTCCCCGGATCACCCGTGAGGAAATCGTCGACGCGGCCATCCGGGTGATCGACCGCGACGGCCCGCGTCCGAGCATGGACGACATCGCCCGCGAGGCCGGTATCACCAAACCGCGGCTGTACCGGCAGTTCGCCGACAAGGCCGATCTGTACACCGAGATCGCCGATCGGGTGTCGCGCAACGCCTTTGCCGCCACCGGCGAGGATATGACGCTGATGCTGCAGCCGCCCCGGGTGGCGCTGCAACGGGTGTTCGCCCGCTACGCCGAGGGAATTCTGCAGCACCCCAACGTCTTCCGATTCCTGGCCCAGGCGCCGGTGGTGCAGAGCACCGACGGTGCGGTGCTGCAGTTCGATCTGGGGCGCGATGCCGCACGGCGATTCACCAAACTGGCCCGCGCGATCGCCGAGGCGGTACCCCTGGACACCGACGGCATCGACTATCTGTCGCGCGCGGTCGTGGGCGCGGTCGTGGCCATTACCGATCTGTGGCTCGAGGACGCCCCCGAACCGTCCGCCGAGCAATTCGTCGATCAGGCCACCGAACTGGTGTGGGGGCTGATCGACGGATTCCTGCGCCGCCGTGGCATCGCCGCCGACGCCGAGACGCCGATCTTCACCACATTGGCCGAGGTCAACCAGGCACATGGCACGGACTGACGGATATTGTTGACATCGCGCCAATAGTGCTGCCACTCTGGTCCGCACGAGGGCCGGTATGGGCCGGTGGGCACGAGACGAAGGATGCAACGATGGTGCGGCGGGCGTGGAGTGACGACGAGGTCGAGGCCGTACGGGAGCTGGCGAGGACCTTCTTCGAGAAAGAGGTGATCCCGCACGAGGAGAAGTTCGTCGCGCAGGGCCATCCCGACCGCGAACTGTACAACCGGGCCGGGGAACTAGGGCTGCTGTGTGCGGCGGTGCCCACCGAATACGGCGGCGGCGGAGGCACGTTCGCGCACGAGGCGGCCATCATCGAGGAACAGTCCTATCTCGGTGACGGTGCGCTGGGCATGCCGGTGCACTCCTCGATCATCGCGCCCTACCTGCACGAGTTCGGTTCCGAGGAGCTCAAGCGCCGCGTGCTGCCCAAGGCGGCCAGCGGCGAGATGGTGCTGTCGATCGGCATGACCGAGCCGGGCACGGGATCGGATCTGCAGAACATCAAGACCCGCGCGGTGCGCGAGGGCGACGAGTACGTGATCACCGGCTCGAAGATCTTCATCTCCAACGGCTGGCTGTGCGACGGCATCGTCATCGCCGCCAAGACCGATCCGACCAAGGGCGCGGCGGGTGTCTCGCTGATCTTCGCCGAGGTCAGCGACGACACGCCCGGATTCAAGCGGGGCCGCATCCTGTCCAAGATCGGCGGCAAGGCCCAGGACACCGCCGAGCTGTTCTTCGACGGTCTGCGGGTGCCCGCGCAGAATCTGCTCGGTGCCGCCGAGGGGCAGGGCTTCTATCAGATGATGCAGCTGCTCGCGCAGGAACGCCTGGTCACCGCGATCATGGCGGTGGCCATGATGGAGAAGGCCGTCGACCTCACCGTCGACTACACCAAGGGCCGCGAGGCATTCGGCAAGCCGCTGTTCGCGATGCAGAACACCCGGTTCGAGCTGGCCGAGTGCGCCACCCTCGCGCGGGTGAGCCGGACCTTCCTCGATGATGCGATCGTCAAACACCTGCGCGGCGAACTCGACATTCCGACGGCGGCCATGGCGAAGTACTGGCTGACCGACCAGTTGGGTATCGTGGTGGATCGCTGTCTGCAACTGTTCGGTGGCTACGGCTATATGACGGAATACCCGATCTCCCAGCTGTACACGGGCGCTCGGGTGCTGCGCATCCTGGCCGGCGCCAACGAGGTGATGAAGGATCTCATTGCCCGCTCACTCTGATATCCCCGCGCGTGCCGTCGCCGTCGATGCCGACCCGTCGGCGCGGCGGCGACGGCTGGAGCCGGACGAACGGCGCGCCCAGATTCTGGAGTGTGCGATCGAGATGTTCGGCGAACGCCCGTACGCTGCCGTGTCCACCGCCGAGCTGGCCCAGCGTGCCGGTGTGGCGCGCGGGCTGATCAACCACTACTTCGGCAACAAGCGCGACCTGTATCTGGCCGTCGTGCGCCGGATGGTGACCCTGCCGCGGCCCGACCACATGGTCGTGCCCACCGGCACCACCCGCGAGCGGGTCGACGCCAGCGTGTCGTGGTTGCTGAACACCATCGGCGAACACGGCAGCACGTGGGTGAAGGTGACCGGCCACGAGGGCATCGGCGACGACCCGGAGGTCCAGCGCATCCTCGACGAGGCCGACGATGCCGCCGCCGACCGCCTGCTGCAGATGGTCGGCCTGAGCGGCTCCAAGCACAGCGCCGAACTGCGCGCCCTCGTGCGCGCCTACGGCGGCCTGGTCAAAGCCGCAGGCCGAGAATGGATCACCCGCGGTTCCCTCACCCGCGACCAGGTCCACCACCTGCTCGCCGACATGCTCCTGACCCTGGTCACCAAGTCCTTCCCCAAGGTCGAACGGGGAGCCTAGATGGCAACCTGCACCTCGCCGGGGTAGATCATCTGCGCGGGTGGGCGCGCGGTGCGACGGGCCACGGGGTAGTAGAGCGCGGCTGTGACGAGGATGCCGACGATCCACGAGATGTCCGCGCCGCCGAGCAGTTCGGTGATGGGGCCGGTGTAGAGCTGCTGGGCCAGGAACGGGATCTGGGCGGCGACGCCGAGCGCATAGCAGCCCAGCGCCGGGAGGTTCCAGGAGCCGTAGCGGGCGGTGGGATCGTAGAGGGCGGGGATGTCGATGCGTTCGCGGGAGATCAGGTAGTAGTCGAGCAGGTTGATGGTGCTCCACGGGGTGAAGACCATCAGCAGCACGAGGACGAAGTTCTTGAAGTTGTTCAGGAAATCCGCGCTGGCGGCCAGGGCGATGAGGACCGAGACGGTGGTGAACGCCAGGATGTAGAGGATGCGGGCGGGACGGGAGATGGTCGTGCGCCGGTCGAATGCGGTGACCGTGGTCAGCATCGACATGAAGCCGCCGTAGGCGTTGAGGACGTTGACGGTCAGCTTGCCGACCACGATCACCAGGTAGATCAGCACGGCCATGGCGGCTGGCCCGGCGAGGGTGCCGAGGAATCCGACCTGGTCGCGGGTGAAAGCCGTTCCGGCGCAAGCGGCCACCAGCGCGCCGAAGGTCATCGACCACTGCGAGCCCAGCACGGTTCCGGCGAAGGTGCACCAGAAGGTGGCTCGGGCGCCGGTGGTGCGGGGCAGGTAGCGGGAGTAGTCCGCGACGTACGGCCCATAGGTCAGCTGCCAGCTCGCGCCGAGCGACACCGCCAGCAGGAAGGTCGCCGCCTCGAATCCGTGCCCGCCCAGTTGCGCACCGACGTCGTAGTGGGTGAACAATCGCACCGCCAGGTAGGTGAACCCGATGATGCCGACCACGGTGGCGATCCGCCCGACCACATGGATCAGCCGATACCCGACCACGGCGACCACGGCGGTGAGCGCCCCGAAGACGACTATGCCGACGGCCGGGTCGTCGATACCGGCGAGCTTGCCGATCGCCTGACCGGCCAGCACCGTGCCGGTGGCGGCGAACCCGAGATACATCAGGATCACCAGCACCAGCGGCACCACCGCGCCCCGGACCCCGAATTGTGCCCGGCTGGAGATCATCTGCGGCAACCCGAGCCGCGGGCCCTGCGCGGAATGCAGCGCCATCACCACCCCGCCGACCAGATTGCCGATCAGTGTGCCCAGGATCGCCCACACCGCGTCCGCGCCGAAGACGACCGCGAGCGCGCCGTCGACGATCGCGGTGATCTGCATATTGGCACCGCACCAGAGGGTGAACTGGTGGCGCGGTTGGCCGTGCCGCTCGTCGTCGGGGATGACGTCGATGGTGCGACGTTCGGGAATGAGGACCACTTCGCGGCCGCCGTCGTTCATGGCGTCCATCGAAGCAGCCGAGACCGGCTTGCCAGCGGGTTTTCCGGGCAGATCGTGCTGCGGCTTATGCTGCGGCCGAACGGGTTCCGATGACCACGGTGGCGTAACCGTCCTCGGACTCGGCGATCGTCGGCGTGAGACCGCACTCGGCGAAGACGGCCGCGGCCACCGGCGCCTGGGCCGCACCGGCTTCGACGAAAAGATGCCCACCCGGGGCGAGCCAGCGCGGTGCCTCGGCCGCCACGCGGCGGACGATATCCAGGCCGTCGGAGCCGCCGTCGAGTGCGGTGTGCGGTTCGTGATCGCGGGCCTCGGGCGGCATCTGCGCAATCATGGCGCTCGGGACGTACGGGGTGTTGGCCAGCAACAGCGTGACCCGGCCCGCGAGGTCGGGGGGCAGCGGTGTGAACAGATCGCCCTCGAACACTCGGGCGCCGAACGATGCCAGGTTCCTGGCGGCACAAGCCACTGCGGCCGGTTCGATATCGCTGGCCACCACCTCGACCCGCACACCCGCCGCCGCCAGCTCGGTGGCCGTCGCCAACCCCAGTGCCCCGCAGCCACAGCACAGATCGACCACCACCGCCGCCTCGGTATCGGCGCGCGCCAGCGCCTGTTCGACCAGGAACTCCGTGCGCCGCCGCGAGACGAACACCCCCGGCGCGACCGCCACCCGCAGCCCGCGAAACTCCGCCCAGCCCAGCAGATGCTCCAGCGGCACCCCCGAAACCCGCCGGGTCACCAGCGCTTCCAGTTCATCGGGGGACGCGGCGGCCGCGGTCAGCAGTGCCGCCTCGTCCTCGGCGAACACACATCCGGCCGCGCGCAGGCGCGCCACCAGGGAGTCGATATCGGGTGCGATCACCCGACCATTCTCCGGACCGATCCGGCGCCGGTCGACCTGCTTACCGTGCGGCCGGCAGCAGGAAGGTCCGGGTCGCGTCGAGGTAGATGCCGCGCTGAGCGGCCTTGTTCGGTGGCGGCAACTGGGAGACCAGCTGATCCAGCGAGGTCATCGCGCCCACCACCCGGGTGCCGGCGACGATGAAATCGGCGACCGCGCGGCGGATATGGTTCGGCGAGGTGACCACCACGGCGCTATCGGCACCGGCGTTGCGCAGCAGGCGCGTGCCGAACAGGGCGTTCTGCACCGTCGAGTTCGCCCGGTCCTCCACCAGCACCCGGGAGGCCGGGATGCCGTGCCCGGTCAGCCAGTTCGCCATCGCGGCCGCCTCCGGCACCCCGTTCTGCGGATTACCGCCCGTCACCACGATCGGCGACATCGGCGCGGCAATGGCCTGCACCCACGCGGCGGTCAGCCTGCCCACCAGCTCCGGTCGCATACTGCCGTCGGGCAGCAGGCCGTAGCCGAGCACCACGATCCCGGTCTGCGGGCCGACCAGGGCTGGGAGCGGATTGGGGAGGGTGCCGACGGCTGCGGCGATGGCGCCCAGGACGTTTCGGGCGCCCGCGGCCATGCCCGGATTGACCGCGCCGAGACGGGTCAGCGCCACCTCGCGGGTGATGACGTCACCCACGTAGTCCGACCAGATGGCCTGCAGGGCCAGCGCCTGCGTGTCATCGGGGGTCACGGCCAGCAGCTGCGCGAGATCGGCCAGCCCGGCCGAATCGTTGCCGTTGAGGAAGTTGGTCTGTGCGGAGTTGTACAGGGGGATGGGGCCGCCGGCGGTGGCGGTCGCCGCGAACGGTCCGGCGAGGACCAGCGCGGCCGACGAGGCCGCGACGAGACATTTGAAACGCCTTGCGATCTTCACAGCAGTCGACACCTTTCCCGAACGAGCAGGGGTCACGCACGTGTTGCCAGCAAGTGGCTCGAGGACGGCCATTTCCACGATACGACCCACCGGCACGCCGGGCGAGGATTTCCCGCTGTGCGATTTGTGCCGATCACCCGAGTTTCGATAGGGGTTGCGCCGTCGACCGATGAGGTGCATGCATGTCGCTGGTGATGCGCTGATGCGCGGTCCGTGCTGGTCGGTGCCGATATCCGGGTGTCGGGAGGACGGCAGGCGGAACCGGGTGAGCCGGCAGATAAGCTGTGAGTCCGTGGATACGACTTCGCTGACCGGCAAGGAGCTTGCCGCCGCCCTCAATGCCGACACCAAGCAGCGCGCGGCCGCGCTCACCGACGGAGGGACCGCGCCGCGGCTGGTGCTGGTGGTCGCCAACGACGATCCGGCCAGCGGGTGGTACGTGAAATCCTTGCAGCGCGCGGCCGAGCGACTCGGGATCTCCTGCGACACCGTCGATCTCGGCGCCGAGGCCAGCGCCGAGGCGATCCGCACCGAATTGACGAAGCTGAGCGCCGACCCGGCGGTCGACGCGGTCATGCTGCAGACGCCGCTACCCGCCGGAGTCGCGCTGGCCGACGTCGCATCGGCGATCGTCGCCGCCAAGGACGTCGACGGCGTGAGCCCGCATTCGCTGGGCCTGCTGGCGACCGGCCTGCCCGGATTCCCGCCCGCCACCTCGCAGGCCGTGGTGGCGCTGGCCAAACATCACGGGATCCCGCTGGCCGGACAGCATGTCGCGATCGTCGGCCAGTCGAATGTCGTGGGTAAGCCGCTGGCGCAGCTCCTGCTGGCCGAGAACGCCACCGTCACCGTCTGCCACTCCCGCACCACCGATCTGCCCGCGGTGACCTCCGCAGCCGATGTCGTGGTGGCGGCCGCCGGCCGTGCGGGCCTGATCACCGAACGGCATATCCACAAGGGTGCCGTCCTGATCGATGTGGGCACCAACGAGGGCCCCGACGGCAGCATCGTCGGCGACGTCGACGCGGAGTCGGTACAGGGAAAGGCGGCCGCGCTGAGCCCGGTGCCGGGAGGCGTCGGGCCCGTCACGACCGCCCTGTTGATGCGGCACGTGGTGCAGGCCGCCGAGGCGGCCCGCTCCTGACTTACCAGCGCACGGTCACCGGATCACCCATGCCGACGTGGTTGTAGTACCACTCGGCGTCGGCCGGAGCCAGATTGATGCACCCGTGGCTGACGTTCTGG
Organism: Nocardia transvalensis; assembly: GCF_015477765.1. Lineage (GTDB taxonomy): Bacteria > Actinomycetota > Actinomycetes > Mycobacteriales > Mycobacteriaceae > Nocardia > Nocardia transvalensis_A. Next base: position 381,331 of record NZ_JADLQQ010000007.1, read on the forward strand.
CGGCCCTGGTCGCCGACCGACCACGGGGCCGAGTGCACGAAGACGCCGCCCAAGGTCAGCCGCACGGCGAACTCACCTTTCAGGTAGTACCCCTCCGGTGAGCTGAGCGGGATACCGATGGTGCGCGAGTCGAAGATGGTCGTGCGCTCCTTGTCCATGACGGAGAAGGTGCCGACCGGGGTCTCGTAACCCGGCTTACCCATCGACGCGGGCATCACCCGCGGCGGCTGGCCGGGGACCCACACGGTGAAGGTGTGCGCGGACATATTCGCCTCGGCGCGGGTGCCGCCCTCGGCGCGGAACTCGGAGTGGGCATTACCGGCCGACGCGATCGGCTCTGCCGCTGCTGTGCCGGACGTCAACGCGGCGAGGGCCGCGATGACGAACGCCAGGAACATATGTCTGATCATGTTCCGCATGGCTACCACCCCTTCGGTGGTGTGAATTATCAGATTTTCATTCTTGCTTCCCAGTGGATGTCGGATTGCTCGAAATGTGCCCGGTTCGTGACCGAAACACCGAGTGTCCTTGAACTTCCCGACCGGAAGCCTCTGCTATTGGCGTACCCGGTTGTCCGCGGGATAACCGGACGTTCCGGGCAGCAGTGTGCGGCGTCACTCCGCAGCGGGCGAAACCGCCCGTAGCATCGACCTGCGAGCGGGGGATGGGACGAATCGTTTGGAGGCCGAACTGTGACAGTGCAATCCGAATCCGAGCGGCCGCCCGCCCCCACGGGGTGGTCGCCCGGGCGTACCGTCCTGCTGCTGGTGGCGGCGGTGCTCGGATTGCTGGTCGTGCTCGCGCAGGTGTTCGCGATCGCGCCGGTGTCGTGGACGCAGCCGCTGCTGCGCACGGCCTCGGTGCAGTCGCTGATCATGCTGCTCGGATGGGTCCGGGACGTGTCCGGATCGTGGAACCTGATATTCGCCGCGCTGGCGGTCCTGCTGGCGGTGCTCGCCTTGCGCATCAGGCGCAGCGGCCCGGCCCGGGCGGTCACCGCGGTGACCGCCGTGGGGCTGGTGCTGGCCCTGATCACCACCGTCGGACTCGCATGGTCGGCACATCGTGCGACCGGCCGCTGGATTCTGTTCGGTCCGGCGCTGCCGGGGATCACCACCGGGCGGGGCCCGGATCGGACGGTCACCTACGCGACTCTCGACGGTGAGCAGATGAAGGCCGATCTGTACCTGCCCGCGGACGCCTCGGGGCCCGTGCCGGTGGTGGTGCGGATCCACGGTGGCGGGTTCATCGGCGGCAGCCGCGGCCCGACCCCGTACAACAGCTGGCTGGCCGACCGGGGTTACGCGTTCGTCGATGTCGACTATCGGTTGTCGAATGCGGATCGGCTGCGCTGGAATACGCAGGACGCCGACGTGGGCTGCGCGCTGACCTGGGTGGCGGCGCATGCGCAGGAATACCACTGGGATCTGAACCGGCTGGCCACCTTCGGCGATTCGGCGGGTGGCAATCTCGCCATCAACGTCGCGTACAAGATCGCCAACGGCACCCTGCACCCCAGCTGCGGGTCGGCGGCCGAGCTGCCGAAGGTGCGGGCAGCGATCGCCGATTACCCGGCCGTCGATCTGACCGGGTCGGAATCCGACACCGCCGAGGGCGCGCACGTCGGCCGGGAGTATCTCGGCGGCCCGGCCTCGCGGTTCCCCGAGCGGTACGCCGCCACCGACTCCGCGCCCCAGATCGGCCCGAACTCACCGCCCACGCTGCTGTTGCAGGGCAAGGGCGACCACCTGGTCTTCGCTTCTCGCGCACGGGCTTTCATCGACAAGCTGACCGCGGCCGGGGTCGTCAACCGCTATGTCGAACTGCCGTTCCTGGATCACGGCTACGACGGTGTGCTCAACACCGGCGCCCAAATCGGCCGCGACGTGGTACTGGACTGGTTGCGGCGCTACGACGCGTGATCAGCGGGCGATCGCGGCGACGACGTCGTTGTGCAGGGCGTCGGCGCGCGCGAGGATCTCCTCGATCCGGCGCAGCACCGGAGCGAACTCCTCGGCGTGGTGGTCGCTCAGCGAGGCCACGTTGATGGCGATATTGAGCTGCGAGCTCGCGGCCGCGGCGCGGGCGGCATCGGCGGCGGCACCGATGTCGGTGACCACGTTCGGATTGCCGATGGGCAGCAGATCCGCTGCGAGGGAAAGGATTTCGTCGGCCTCGGCGACGACCGCGGCGGGCACGCGGGCGGCCTGCAGCAGCGCGGCGGCGATGGCCTGCTCGCGGGCCGCGGCCTCGGTGTCGGTGGACTTGGGCAGTTTGTAGGCGGTGCCGACGGCGGTGAAGGCGGTCGCATCGGCCTCGGCCAGCGCCAGCGACCGTGCACGGGCGGCGTCGGCGGCGTCGATGATGCGATCGACGACCGGGCGATTGTCGGCGTCCTTGGCCCGGGTGGTGTAGCGGGCCACCATCGCCACCAGCGCGGCGGCCTGCGCGGCATGCAGGGCGGCGACAGCGCCTCCGCCCGGCGCGGGGATCTTGGCGGCCAGATCGTCGAGGTACCGTCCGATCGTCGACTCCCCGAAGGTGGTCTCCGGTGACGACGCGGTGTCGGCAGACATGCTGTGGGGCCCTCCCGTGGCGATGATCGGCTTGTGGTCCGCCGACAACCGTACCGGGCGCCGCGAGTATCACATGCCCCGACCGTCGCGCCCGGTGAGGAAGTGAGCGAGTATCACATGCCCCGACCGTCGCGGCCGGTGGGAAAGTGAGTAGGTTCGGGCCATGCGTATCGGATTGGGCATCAACTACACCGACGGCTTCAAGGAGGTCGCTGCCGAGGTCGCCGACCTGGAACGTGCCGGGGTGGACATCGTTTTCGTGCCCGAGGCCTACTCGTACGACGCGGTGAGTGCCCTCGGCTATCTGGCCGCCAAGACCGAGCGCGTGCAACTGGCCTCGGGCATCCTGCAGCTGTACACCCGCACGCCCACCCTGACCGCGATGACCGCCGCCGGTCTGGACCACGTCTCCGACGGCCGTTACATCCTCGGGCTGGGCGCGTCCGGTCCGCAGGTGATCGAGGGCTTCCACGGCGTGCCCTACGACGCGCCGATCGGCCGCACCCGCGAGATCATCGAGATCTGCCGCAAGGTGTGGCGGCGCGAGCGCCTGGAATTCGAGGGCAAGCACTATCGGATCCCGCTGCCCGCCGACCGGGGCACCGGGCTGGGCAAGCCGCTGAAGCTGATCAATCATCCGGTGCGCGAACGGATTCCGGTGCTGCTGGCCGCGCTGGGCCCGAAGAATGTGCAACTGGCTGCCGAGATCGCCGAGGGCTGGCAGCCGATCTTCTTCCTGCCGGAGAAGGCCTCCGACGTGTGGGGCGAGGCGCTGGCCGCCGGGAAGGCGAAGCGCGATCCGGCGCTGGGTGATCTGGAGGTGTATGCCGGACCGTTCGCGGCCATCGGCGACAACGTCGAGCCGCTGCGCGAATTCGTCAAGCACCACCTGGCGCTCTACATCGGAGGCATGGGCGCCAAGGGCAAGAACTTCTATCACACCCTGGCCACCAAATACGGCTACGGCGCCGAGGCCGACCGGATCCAGGAGCTGTACCTGGCCGGGAAGAAGGACGAGGCCGCCAAGGTGGTGCCCGAGGAGCTGGCGCGCGACATCTCGCTGATCGGCCCCGCCGGATTCGTGAAGGAACGGGTGGATGCCTTCCGCGAGGCCGGAGTCACGGTGCTGAATGTGGCGCCGCTGGCCGCGACCCCGGCCGAGCGAGTGAAGCTGGTCGAGCAGTTGCGGGAATTGATCTAGCTCGCCGTCCCGTCGCCTCGGTCCCGGCGTGCTGTTCGGCCGGGATCTAGGCGCCGCGCAGCGCGGCCAAGGCCTCCTCGAGGGTCGGGTACAGCGCGAACACCTGGTCCAAATTGGTCATCTTGAGCTGACGGCTGGTGGCCGGACCGTCGGCGACGACCGCGATCCGTGTCGACGCCCCGGCCCGCTGGTGGGCCGCCACGAGGGCGGCCATACCGGCGGAGGCCAGGAAGGTCACCTGCGACAGGTCGATGATCAGGGCCGCAGGCTTGCCGCCCAGCGTCGCCTCGATCGCGTTCTCCAGCGCGGGAGCGGTCGCCAGGTCGACCTCGCCGGCCACCGTGAGCACGGTCGCTTCGTCGTGCACCGAGACCGAGGTGGTCATCGCATCGGCGAGGGGATACGCGTCTCCGGAAGTGTTGGTCACATCAAGACAATCTGCCATGAACACGCCTCCAGCGCTGCATCGCGGGGTGGATTGACTGATGATTCGTAGTAATCACCACCATGAAAACCCCAGGTGTATCGGGAAATCCCGGGCATTCGGATCGAATCGCCGACACCTCAGACCCGGCTCGCCGCGGAGAAGGCGACGGCGGGGAGTTTGGTGGTCATGCGGACCTGGGTCCCGATGCCGATGTGATCGATGGTCAGTTCGTCGGTGAGGGCCCGCATCATGGTGATGCCGCGGCCGCGGTGGCCCGGATCGTCGGGCTGGGGGCGCCAGATGCCGGTGTCGGCGACCTCGACGGTGACGCGGTCCATGGCGCAGTCGGCGGTGAGGACGACGCGGCCGGGGGAGCTGTCGAGGTAGGCGTGTTCGATGCAGTTGCTGCACGCCTCGTTGGCGGCGGCGACCAGGTCGGCGGCGCGTTCGTGCGGGACGGCGGCCGCGGTGAGCCACGCCGCCAGGGCGCGGCGGACGCCGGAGAGCCGGTGCGCCTCGGCGGGGACGTCCAAATGCAGGGGGCGCGGCGGCTGCCGATAGACCACCATGGCCACGTCGTCGTCGTAACCGGCGGGCGGACGCAGCCGCGACAGCACCGCGTCGGCCACCTCGCGCGGCAAATGGTGTGCGGCATCGGACAATTCGTCGGCGAGGTCGTCGAACCGGTCATCGATGTCGACCCCGCGGTGCTCGACCAGGCCGTCGGTGAACAACACCAGCGTCGAGCCCGGTTCGAGCGCGGTCGTGGCCTCGGGGCGGCTCGGCGGGTCGAAGGTGGCCAGCGGTACCGCGCGGCCGCCCTCGAGCAGCCGCCCCTTGCTGCCGGGCCCGGCCAGCACCGGCGGCATATGCCCGGCGCTCGAATAGCGGACGATGCCGCGCTCCGGATCGAGGATGGCCGCACACACGGTCGTGCACATCGCGCCCGGAATGCGGGCGGCCACCGTGTCCAGTTCCGCCAGCAGCTGTGCCGGGCCCGCTCCGCGCAGCAGCAAAGCCCGTGCGGCCGTGCGCAATTGGCCCATCACCACCGCCGCGGACAGGCCACGGCCGACACAGTCGCCGACCACCACGCCGATGCTCCCGTCGCGCAGCTGCACCACGTCGTACCAGTCGCCGCCGATCTCGAGCGGCGGCAGGGCGGGCTCGTAATGCACCGAGAACCGCGGCGGCAGCTCGATCGGGCCGAGCATGGCCCGCTGCAGGGTCAGCGACGTCGAGCGCGCCTGGTCGAAGTTGCGGGCCCGCTGCACGGCCAGGCTGAGATGACCCACCAGCAGCGAGAACAGCGCCCGATCCCCGGCGCTGATGGCGCGGGGCGCGGCGAAACGCAACCACAGTGCCGCATCCCCGGTCTCGCCGAGCGGCGCGACGATGCCCTCGGAGCTGGCCGCGCCCTCGGGGATCACGAACATGCCCCGGCCGGGCCGCAGCCGCACCCGGTCCAGCAGCGCCCGGGCCCGCGCGTCGAGCACCTGCCGCGACACCGCCGCATCGGATTCGATGGCGGTGGACGAGGATTCAGGCCCGTCGTGCGCGCTCGCCACCGGCCCGGACACATACAGATCCGGCGCGGTCGTCCGGTTCGGCCACACCGACACCACCGCGGTCTCCGCGCCGATCGCGCGCCGCAACTCCTCGAGCCCTACCGAGAGCACCTCGACCACACTGGTCGCCGCACCCACCGCCGTCGCCAGCCGCGACACGGCCTGGTCGCGCGCCTGCGCATCGTGTTCGGCGGTGACGTCACGGATGGTGCCGACGTAGACGCGCTCGTCGTCCTCCGGCTTCACCAGCGACGAGGTGCTCACCGCGAGCCACAGCCGCCGCCCGTCCCGATGCTGGATCGGCATGACGAACCGGGCCGCCTCGGTCCCCAGATCCGGGTAGCGCGGCCCGTCCTCGGGCGACCACGGATGCGGAAGCCGATACGGCAACCCCTCCGGGCCGTACCCGGTCAGCGCGCCGAAGGCCGAATTCACCTCGGTGATGGTGCCGCGCGCATCGGCGACGAAGAAACCGTCCTGCAGCGATTCCACCAGCGCCGTGCGAAACGCGTCCCGGTCGGCGAGATCCTCGGCGCGCAACCGCTGCAGCTCGTAACTGCGGGTGCTGTCCAAGAATCCGCGCGTGGCCACGTCGAGGGCGGCCAGGGTCTGCAGCAGGAACTCCAGCGCCGCCTCGGCCCGATCGCCGTCGTGGCTCGCGTCGGCGGAGACGGCCGGGCGGCCGTCGACGAGCCCCTCGCGGTCGACCAGCCGGAAGTGGTGCTCGGTCAGATCGAGAATGCTGACGCCCTCGACCAGCGCGCGGCGGCCCAGTTCGTAGCCTTCGGCCAAGGTGTGCTGTGTCGGTGAATCCAGATGCAGGCGAAGCGCATTCGAATACGCCTCGCGGAACGCCGCCAGCACGGCGCTCATGACACGGGACCCGTCGGCCCGCGGTGGCGGGCGGCCAGGACGAGGGCGTCGTCGGTGTCCTTGGCGTGGCGTTCGAGGATCTCGGCGGTGATCTCGGCCGTCGTCTTCGCCAGGTCGATACCGTCGACGACCTCACCGGCGATGCCGTCGGTGGACATCAGCAGCAGATCACCCGGCCGCACCACCACCGTCTGCGTCTGCAGATTCGGCGGCAGCAGATAGCCGACGATGCCGCCGGTCAGCAGCGCGGCCGCACGAACGGTCGGCTTGACCGGACCGGCCGCGATGACGCGCGAATCGACATTGCCGACGCCGAGCCAGTGCAGCCGGTCGGCCGAGTCGAACAGGGCCAGCGAGACGGCGGCCCCGCGGGTGTCGGCCATCGCCCGGTGGCACATCACCATCAGCACATCCAGCGGCTCGGCCCGGTTCTCCGACAGCACCTGCGCGGCCCGGTCGGCGGCCTCGGCCGCCGCATTACCGTGTCCGAGACCGTCGAGCACCGCGAACAATGCCGCCCCGCCGCCCGCGTCGAGCACTATCGATCGATCACCGGACACCCGCTGGCCCGGAAGCGCACGGCCCGCGACCGCCCATTCGACCGCGCCGATATGCCCGTCCTCATGCACTGGCGGGCACCCACTTCCACATCTCCACCAGTGTGCCCTGGCCGGGCGCGGAGTCGATCAGCAGCCGATCCATCAGCCGCCGCGCGCCCGGCAGGCCCAAACCGAGCCCGCGGCCGGTGGAATAGCCGTCCTCGAGGGCGCGGGCGATATCGCGGATGCCCGGCCCCTGATCCTGTGCTTGCACAACCAGTGCGCGCCGCCCCTCGCGCTCCTCCACGGTGATGCGTATCTCGCCGGTGCCCGCATAACTGGTGATGTTGCGGGCCACCTCGGAGATGGCCGTGGAGATCATGGTGATGTCGGTCAACGAGAAACCCAGCTTCGCCGCGAGTTCCCGCCCAGCCTGACGTGCGGTCACGATGTCGTTCGACATCTTCACCGCGATCACCACGTTGTCAGCGGTCACGGTCACGACCGTCTCGCTGGCGGCGGGCGGGGAGCTTGCTGTTGAGCCAGGCCAAACCTTCCTCGAGATCCAGTGCGGTGTGCATGTCCTCGAACGTCAGACCCAGCTGGACCATCGCGAACGCCACCTCGGGCTGCAGGCCGACTATGACCGTCTCGGCCCCCCGCAGCTTGGTCATGTGGGCGATGGTACGCAGGGAACGAGCGGCGAAGGAGTCCATGACATCGATCGCGGTGACGTCGACGATGATGCCCTGGGCGCGGTATTTGCTGACGTACTTCATCAGGTCGTCCTGCAGCCGCTCGGTATCGGCGTCCGTCAGGGCCGATTGCACGGACGCGATGAGGTAGGTGCCCTGCTTGAGGATGGGTACCGGCATGGGGTCCCCCCGGCTTACCGTCCGTCGCGATCGGTCAACCGCGAGATCTCGTAACCGAGCAGCCGCTCCGCTTCTTCGATACCACCCTGCAGGTCACCCACGGCGTTCATCTTCGTCAGATCCAGCCCGATGGTCACCAGGGCCAGCGCGATCTCCGACGACAGGCCGGTGATGATGACATTGGCACCCATCAGATTGGAGGCGTCGACCGTCTGCACCAGGTGGTTGGCGACAGTGGAGTCGATCATGGGCACACCGGTGATGTCGATGACGACCACCTTGGCGCGATTGGCCCGGATCGCGCGCAGCAGCTGTTCGGTGAGCTGGCGGGCGCGCTGGCTGTCCAGCACGCCGATGATGGGCAGGATCAGCAGCTGCTCACGCACCTGGAGCACGGGAGTCGACAGCTCGCGGATGGCTTCCTGCTGCTGGCGGATGACGCGCTCGCGCTCCTGCACGAAGCTGATGGCCACCGTGTTGGCGATGCGGTTGGCGGCCGGTTCGTAGGCGTCGAGAACCCGCTTCAGCAGGTCGAAATTGGTCTGGTACTTCTCGAACAGGCTGCGTGCCAGAACATCTCGCAGCAGCAGCACGATGCCGATGACCTCGTCGGTCTCGACGCCCCGGGGAATGATGCGCTCGGACAGATCGCGGGCGTAGGCCTGCAGCGCCTCGACGCTACCGGTCTGCAGCGCCTCGACGTAGTTGTCGTAGATCGAGGTGGCCTCGGAGAAGATCTCCTCGGGGGTCATCGCGGTGAGCAGTGCGGCATCACCGATGCGACGGGCCCATTCCTCGCGCAGCTCCGTGCGGTTCTGCCGCAGGTGCTCGACCAGCTGCGGAAGCAGGTTGTCGACCGGCAGTGAATCCGGCGACAAGCCGGTGGACACGTCGGACATGGAAGTTCCTGCCCCTTTCGTAAGGGTAGGTCGGTTGCTCGTCAGGGGTGGCTCGCCCGCGGCTGCTCAACGCTTGCCGTTGCCGAGCCTAGTCTTACCCCATACCCGATGGGGCACAAACCAAACATCGATGACCTGGGGGATTGCCGCAATCACCCCGTCCGTCCGTTGCGATGCCCGGGAGACTCGTGGTCGATATGGGCCCCGCGATGATCGGTCGGTCTTCGATGGTGGGCCAGCAGTGTGTCATAGATGTCGGCGAGGGCGGTCAACTGGTCGCGGTCGAGCACATCGATCATGTGACGACGGACACTGTCGACGTGGGCGGGTGCGGCGGTGGCCAGCACCTCGGCGCCCTTGGTGGTGAGCACGGCCGCGGTGCGGCGGGCATCGTCCGGAATCGATTCGCGCGCAACCAATCCCCGCTTCTCCATCCGGGTTATCTGGTGCGACAGGCGACTTTGCGACCACTCGAGTACGGCGGCGAGGTCGGCGAAGCTGCGGCGCTGTTCGGGGGCGTCGGCGAGGCGGGCGAGCACCGTGTACTCGACGTAGGTGAGGTTGGAGGCGCGCAGCGAATCGCGGCCTACCGCAGCGGCGATCAGGTCGCGGGTGAACACGAAGCCGAGCCAAGCGCGCTTTTCGAGGTCGTCGAGCCAACGGGGTTCGGTCACGATTCCTCTCCAGGTCCCTGATTGGTCATGCTATTGCCTCCCCGTTGTCGGCCACCACTTCAAAACGACAGGTACACCGACGCTGTTGAAGGTGCAACCTAAGGGCCCGGCGGACAAGATTAGGCTTGCCTGAGATCGGGGGTGTCTCGGGTGCTGGTTAGAGTGCGAATCGCTGGATAACCGCCGCGTCCGTGCTCGGACCCGCCCAAGGAGCATGCGTTTCGTGACCGCGCCCGATTTTCTCTACTCGGATCTGCTGCCGATCGGCGCCGATGACACCCCGTACCGGCTGCTGACCACCGAGGGCGTCCACACATTCGAGGCGGGTGGGCGGACGTTCCTGCAGGTGGACCCCGAGGTGCTGCGGATGCTCACCGCGGAGGCGATGCACGACATCAGCCACTATCTGCGCCCGGCGCATCTGGCCCAGCTGCGCAAGATCATCGACGATCCGGAGTCGTCGGGCAACGACCGGTTCGTGGCGCTGGATCTGCTGAAGAACGTGAACATCTCGGCGGGTGGCGTGCTGCCGATGTGTCAGGACACCGGCACCGCGATCGTCATGGGTAAGAAATCCGAGGGCGTGCTGACCGGTGCGGACGACGCCGAATGGATCAGCCGGGGCGTCTTCGACGCGTACACGAAGCTGAATCTGCGCTACTCGCAGTTGGCTCCGCTGTCGATGTGGGAGGAGCGCAACACCGGCACCAACCTGCCCGCGCAGGTCGAGTTGTATTCCAGCCCCGGCGACCCGGCGCATCCGGCCTACAAGTTCCTGTTCATGGCCAAGGGCGGCGGTTCGGCGAACAAGTCGTTCCTGTACCAGGAGACCAAGGCGATCCTGAATCCGGATCGAATGCTCGAATTCCTGGACGAGAAGATCCGCTCGCTGGGCACCGCGGCCTGCCCGCCCTATCACCTGGCCGTCGTGATCGGTGGTACCAGCGCCGAATTCGCGCTCAAGACGGCGAAATACGCCTCGGCCCACTACCTGGACACCATGCCCACCTCGGGATCCATGGCCGCACACGGCTTCCGGGATCTGGAGCTGGAGGAGCAGGTGTTCAAGCTCACCCAATCCTTCGGGATCGGTGCGCAATTCGGCGGCAAGTACTTCTGCCACGACGTGCGCGTGATCCGGCTGCCGCGCCACGGCGCCAGCTGCCCGGTGGCGATCGCGGTGTCCTGTTCGGCCGACCGGCAGGCGCTGGCCAAGATCACCCCCGAGGGCGTGTTCCTGGAGCAGCTGGAACGCGAACCGGCACAGTATCTTCCGGAGCAGACCGACGAGATCCTCGGCGGCGACGTGGTGAAGATCGATCTGAACCGGCCGATGTCGGAGATCCGCGCCGAACTGTCGAAATATCCGGTGAAGACCCGGCTGTCGCTGACCGGCCCGCTGGTGGTTGCCCGCGATATCGCCCACGCCAAGATCAAGGAGCGGCTGGACGCGGGCGAGGAGATGCCGTGGTACATGCGGGATATGGCGGTGTACTACGCCGGTCCCGCCAAGACCCCGGAGGGTTATGCGTCCGGCTCGTTCGGCCCGACCACGGCGGGGCGCATGGACTCCTATGTCGACCAGTTCCAGGCCGCCGGCGGTTCGTTCGTCATGTTGGCCAAGGGCAACCGCTCGGCGCAGGTGACTCGGGCGTGCAAGGAGCACGGCGGGTTCTACCTGGGCTCCATCGGCGGTCCCGCGGCGCGGCTGGCGCTGGACTGCATCAAATCCGTCGAGGTGCTGGAGTATCCGGAGCTCGGTATGGAGGCGGTGTGGAAGATCGAGGTCGAGGACTTCCCGGCGTTCATCGTCGTCGACGACAAGGGCAACGACTTCTTCGCCGAGACCCAGAAGCCGATCGCGCTGCGCGTGCGTACCCGTTCCAAGGAACGGGTCTGAGTCAGAACGGAACGGGTCTGAGGCGGGACGGAACGGGTTTGCGGCGGGACGGAACGGGTCTGAGTCAGAACGGGATTCCCGGCCGCAGTCGGCGGTCGGGGTCGACGGCTTGCCGGACGGCCCGCAGCCGGGTGAGGTTGTCGCCGTAGTAGCGCTGGGGGTCGGCGTCGGGCTCGACGTAGTTGGTGTAGGCGCCCGCGGCGGCCGGGCCGAGGGCGCGGTGCGCGTCGGCGATCCAGCGGCGGGCATCCGGCGGGGAGGCGGGTGCCTCCACGATCCACTGGAGGACGGCCGCGTGGTGGCGCCAGGGGAATGCGGTGGCATCGGCCGCGGTGTCGCGGACTGCCCCGTCGAGAGGGTCGATCAACACGTAACCTTGTGCGCCGCTGCGTGATCGGGCGGTGATCGTCTCGACGATGGCTTCGGAGACGGTGGCGGAGAGCCTGTCGACCACATCGGAGCCCGCCACTTTTGTCGAGCGCGGGGTGGTGGTGCCGCCGCCGAGATGGCCGACCGCATCCAGATGGGGAAGGGTTCGGCTGGTGACGGAGGTCGGCGCCGTCATTGCGGCCGTGGCCAATTCGGTGGTGGCCGCCTCGCCTCGGCCGGCCGGGCAGACGATCATTGCCGCGCAGCCGATCCCGGTACCGGTGGCCCATACCTCGAGATTCGACCAGACGGCGCGGTCGGCGCTCGGCAGCCACTGGGCCCATCCGGTGAGGACCCGCGCGGCGGAATCGGCGGGAAAACTCACGCGCACAATGTCTTTCGACTCCGCCGGGTGGGTGCGATAGGTGAGGGAGGTGACGATGCCGCAGGCGCCGCCCGCTCCCCGCAGCGCCCAGAACAGGCCGGGGAGCTGTGCTGCCGATGTCTCGGCGGTACTTCCGTTGGGCAGCACGAGTGTTGCCGAGAGCAGCCGGTCACAGGTCAGGCCGTAGCGGCGGTTGTCGACGCCGAGGCCGCCGCCGAGAGTCAGGCCCGCGATGCCCACGGTGGGGCAGGTACCCAGGGGGAGGGTGAGGCCCGATGCGGCCAAGGCGGTCTGCACGGCGTAGGTGGTGGCACCGGACCCGATGGTGACCCGGTCGCCGTCGACGGCGATGGCGTCCAGGCGCCGGACATCGATGACCAGCGCGGCGTCGGTTGCGGAGGCACCCACATAAGAATGGCCGCCGGAGCGAGCGGACACCGCGAGCCGGTGTTCGTGGGCGAAGGCCGCGGCGGCCTGGACATCCTCGGCGGTGGCCGCGCTTACGACCGCCACCGGCGCCGCGCGATCGAACTGCGGATCGAACAAGGCCTTCGCCGAACCGAATTCGCCGTCACCGGGGAGGACGAGGGTGCCTCGCAGCTGCTGTCGCAAGGCATTCCATGCGCTCGGATCGATCGCGTCGGCGGCGGCGGCCGGCAAGGCCAACGCCTGCGCCGCGGCGAGTCCGCCCGCGCCGAGCAGCACCGATCGCCGCGAGACTCCCGGCACGGTACGGTCACGATCGTTCATGCGTGTGTTCGGATGCTCTGGCGAATCCATCTCCGGTGTCCACTGTGTCATTCAGTCGCGGGCTTCGCCAGGCAGTGTCAGGGTTCGCGGCGGTGCGAAGATCGACAATGCCACCAGCGTCGCGGCACCGACGGCGGCCGCCAAGGGCACGAGCAGATTTGCGGAGATCGGAAGAGCCATCACACCCTCCTCACCGTCGGGACACCGCCTAACGGTAACCGGTGCGTTGCTTTCCTGTCCGGAGGACTCGCGAAAACGGCGCAGACGCAGCTAGCGGCAGGAGGCTCAGTGTGGCTGGGAAAATGCTGTCTGCGCGGACATATCGAGCAGCACCATGGCATCGTGGTCGGGCGTGCCGGGTTCGGCGAGATAGATCACCACCCGCTGGCCGTCGCTGTCGGCCAGGGGCAGACTCTCGTATTCCAGGCACACCCGCCCGATGGTCGGATGGTTGTACGCCTTGCTGCCCGCGCTGCGGGGACGGACGTCGTACCGATTCCACAGTCGCGCGAATTCCGGGCTCTTGACGATCAATTCGCCCACCAGTGCGCTCAATGCCGGATCGTCGGGATCGGATCCGGCCATCGCGCGCAGATGGGCGACGCTCCCGGCCACCAGGTTCTCCCAGTCCACCCAGAGTGTGCGCGCCGCCGGATGCAGGAAGTGGTAGCGAATGAGGTTGCGCTGGGCGGGCGGAAAGTCCAGCAGGCCCGGAAACAGCGCGAGCCCACCGGGATTGGCCTCGAGCAGATCGTTGATGTGATTCACCACGAACGCCGGATTCGGGCGCACCGTCTCGAGCAACAGCCGGGCGCTGGGCCGCACGGTGCGGCTGGCCGGACGCCGCCGCGGCGACCGATGCCCGGCCGTGCGGGCCGCCAGCGCCTCGAGATGGGCGGTCTCGGCCTCGGTCAGGCGCAGCGCCGCGGCCAGCCGCTGCAGGACGGCGGGACTGGGATTGGTCTCTTTCCCGCGTTCGAGCCGAATGTAGTAGTCGACGCTCACTCCGGCCAGGGTCGCCAGCTCCTCGCGGCGCAACCCGGGAGTGCGGCGCACCCCCGCCGTCGGCAGGCCCACCTCGGCCGGTCGGACGCGCTCGCGCCGGGTCCGCAGATATCTGCCCAGTTCACCCTGATCCACGCCTCGCATTGTAGGGACGCCCGGCGAGACGAAAGGGGTTGTGGCGCACCCTGGATGCGTGCGGCCTGCCTGTTTTCCGCCGATCCGGTCACACTCGGCAGCATGTCGATGACCTTGAATTCCGCACCGGCGATCCCGGTGCACCGGCGCTCCCGGACGTCGATGGTGTTGATTCCCGCACTGTTCGGAAGTTTCTTGATCATCCTGGACGCTTCGGTGGTGAACGTCGCCCTGCCGGTGCTGGGACGACAGCTGGCCGCGGACATGTCCGGCCTGCAGTGGGTGGTCGACGGCTACACCCTGATGTTCGCCTCGCTGCTGCTGTCGGCCGGTTCGCTGGCCGACCGGATCGGTGCCGACCGGGCGTTTTCGATCGGCCTGGCCGGATTCACGCTGGCGTCGGTCGCCTGCGGGGCGGCCCCGACCCTCGCCTGGCTCATCGGCGCCCGATTCCTGCAGGGGATGGCCGCGGCGCTGGTGCTGCCGTCGTCGCTGTCGCTGATCCGGCAGGGCTATGCGGATCCGGCGCGGCGGGCGTGGGCGGTGTCGATCTGGGCGGTCGCGGGATCGGTCGCCATTGCCGCCGGTCCGGTGCTGGGCGGATTGCTGACGGCCTGGAACTGGCGTGCGATCTTCCTGATCAACCTGCCCGTCGGTGTGGTGGCGCTGTGGTTGGTGACGCGGATCGGACGGTCGCCGCGCCGGGCTGCGCCGCTGGATCCGGCCGGACAGGTGACGGCGATCGTGGCCCTGGCCGGCCTGACCTTCGCCCTGATCGAGGGCGGGCACCGGGGATACGGCAGCGCGCCGGTGCTCATCGCCGCGGCCGTGGCCGTGCTGGCCGCCCTCGGCTTCGTCGGCGTCGAATTGCGGCTCGAGCAGCCGATGGTACCGCTCGGTTTGTTCCGGGTGCGGGCCGTGTCGATCACGATGGCGGTGGCATTCGCGTTCAATGCCGCCTTTTACGGCACCGTCTTCGTGCTGAGCCTGTATCTGCAGCAGGTCCGCGGGTATTCGGCACTGCACGCGGGACTCGTGTTCGTGCCGATGATGGCGCTGATCCCCGTCGCGAATCTGATCTCGCCCCGCCTGGCGGGCCGATTCGGGCCGCGAGTGCCGGTGATCGGCGGGCAGCTGACGGTGATCGTGGGGTCGTTGCTGCTGCTGTTCGTGCGGGATTCCACTCCGGCCTTCGCGATGGCGCTGCTGGCGATGCCGATCGGGCTGGGTGGTGGGCTGGCGGTGCCGACGCTCATGAGTGTGCTGCTCGACAGCGTGGCGGCCGAGCGCGCGGGCATGGCCGGAGGCATCCTCAATGCGGTGCGGCAGGTCGGCGGCGCGGTGGCGGTGGCGGTGTTCGGCTCGCTGATCGCGGGTCCGGCGGGATTCGGGCACGGCATGACGACAGGACTGGTGGTCGTCGCGGCGCTGCTGTTGGTGACCACCGTGGCCGCGCTGGGGCTGCGGGTACGACGGTGACACGGCGGGGTGGCATCGGTCGGTCCGGTTTGCCGCAATGGTTACGATCGGCGGATGCTGCGAGAAATAGCCGGTTCGGCGTTGGTACTGGGTGTTGCCATGTGGGGGCCCGCGCTGTCGGGCCCTGCCGTGCACGCCGCCGAATCCGCTGCCGGAACCACGGGACTGGATCCGCTGCTCGCCGCCGCGTACACCTTCGCCGAACGAGAGGCGCACGGGCAGGGTGTCCCGCTGTGGATCGTGTCCGGATATCGCACCCCCGAGGAGCAGGAACAGCTGTGGGAGCAGGGCATCGCCACCCACGGCAGTCCGGACACCGCCCGCCGCTGGGTGCTGCCGCCGAACGAATCCACCCACGTCCAAGGCCGGGCGATCGATGTGGGGCCCGAACAGGGTGCGCGCTGGTTGGAAGCCAACGGCACCCGCTGGGGCCTGTGCCGCACCTACGAGAACGAATGGTGGCATTTCGAATTGGTCACCGTGCCCGGCGGCACCTGCCCGCCGCGCCTGCCGGATGCCAGCGATCGGTAGCCGGCGCCGTCGATCCAGCTAACTTTTGCGGACACGCGGATTGTCCGCTCGGAAATCCCTGCGGCCGGGCCCGCCGTTCGGCATCCTGATGAGCTGGCGATAGCTCGGCAAACGGCCGGGCGGCCACAAGCGACGGAGGCTCGAGTGGAACGGCGGATCCCGGGGGCGGTCGGCTGGTCGGTGCCGATCGGCGAATGTCCGCGCAAACCCGCGGTTACCGGATTTCGCGCGTACTGCCCACCGGGGTGGTTGCTGCTGGAGTTGCCGACGGCGCTGTTGCTGGCGGTCTTCGTCGGGACGGGGTGGCTGGGCTACGCGCAGCCACGGCCCCCCGCGGAACGCCCGGCCCAGGTCGTGATCGCACCGGCCGACGCGGCACAGACCGAGCGGTGAGAATGCATCTGGGGCACAATCGTTTCCCGACAGCAGTAACCCGCAGTCGGAGGGCGTGACCGAATGAGCCTCAGCGGCAACAGATTCCTCGAAGTGGTCGGCAGCCGTCGCATGGCGGTCACGGTGCTGGCGGCCATCACCGGGCTCTACTACTTGATCGTTGCCGTGACCAACTGCACCGATACCGACACCAACCGGCGCGGCGTCGCCGCGGTGCTGTCCATGGAGAGGACGATCCGCCATGCCTCCATCGACTGGCACGCCATCACCAACGACACGGTTGTCCTCGTCGTCTACATCCTCATCGTGATCTGGGAATTCCTGATCGCCCTGGTGCTGCTGTCGGCCGCCGTGGCATGGGTGCGCACCCTCGCGGGCCGGCCCGCCGAGGACCTTGCGGTGAAACTGTCCAGCCTCGGCTGGATCATGGTGATCGTCTTGTTCCTCGGCGGCTTCCTGACGATCGCCGGGGAATGGTTCCGCATGTGGGCCAACAAGGAGGTCAATGCCTCGTCGGCCGCCTTGCAGAACTTCCTGATCGCCGCCGTCGGCCTGATCCTGCTCCATCTTCCCGACCGGAAGACGCCTGCGCCCGGCAGCAGCGCCCCGCCTGCGTAAACGCATTCCTCCGAATCTAGGACCGAACCTGTCCTGCATGTGCGCGAGGATGGGGACATGACCGATACACCGGCACGACTGCTGCGGCTGCTGTCGTTGTTGCAGACCCCGCGCGAATGGCCCGGCCGCGAGCTGGCCGAGCGGCTCGGGGTGACCGATCGGACCGTGCGGCGGGATATCGACAGGCTGCGGGGCCTGGGATATCCGGTCGAGGCGACCATGGGCGCGACCGGGGGGTATCGACTGGCGGCGGGCGCCGCGTTGCCGCCGTTGCTGTTGGACGACGAGGAGGCCGTGGCCGTCGCGGTCGGGCTGCGCGCCGCCGCGGGACAGGCGGTGGCGGGGATCGAGGAGGCCGCGGTCCGGGCCATGACCAAGCTCGAGCAGGTGCTGCCCACTCGGTTGCGGCGGCGGGTGCGGGTGGTGGGCGCGGCGACGGCGGCCTCGCACGGGGACGGGCCGCTCGCCGACCCCGAGGTGCTCACGACCCTGGCCGCCGCGGTGACCAATCAGGAGCGGGTGCGGCTGAGCTATCGCGGCGGCACCGCCACCAAGCGGCACGTCGAACCCGCCGGATTGGCCGTGCGCGGGCGGCGCTGGTATCTGGTGGCCTACGACCTGGACCGATCGGATTGGCGCAGTTTCCGGGTCGACCGCATCGACGACCCGTTACCCACCGGCGCTCGTTTCACCCCCCGCCCGCTGCCCGCCGCGGATGCGGCCGCGTACGTGAGTGGCGCACGAACCGATTGGGGCACACCGGTCTATCGCGTGGACGTCACGATCGCCGCGCCCGCACAGCGTGTTTCGGGGCGGTTGGGGGATCGTCCGGGATCGGTGGAACCGCTGGACGAGCGGCGTTGCCGCTTGCGTGACGATCGGGACGACGATCCGACATGGTTGGCCGGACGGCTCATCTCGTTGGGCGTCGATTTCGAGGTACGCGAATCTCCCGAGCTTGCCGGGCAATTGGGTGTGCTGCGCCAGCGCATCGATCGAGCACTGCAGGCCGACGATCAGGACCGGCCGGGCTCGGCGCGCTCCAGCCACGTGAGGTAGTCGTCGAGCCGAGCCTGGCCGCGCAGGGCGGTGCGGCTGCGAACGGCCAGGCGGGTGCCCCACTCGGCGAGCAAGGTGTGCATCCGCTCGGTACTTCCGGCCCGATGCAGTTCGCGGACGAAGGTGGCCACCTGCTGCAGGGAGACGCCGCCCTTGCGCAGGTAGTGGGCGAGGTAGGCGTCGCGAATCTCGGTGTCGCCGTAGACGCGATACCCGGTCGTGCGATCGCGGCGTGGTGCGACGATGCCGACCTTCTCCCATTCCCGCAGCGTCGCGGGATGGATGCCGAGGCGATGCGCCAGCTGCCCGACCGTGAGCGGCGAGGTGGAGTGCCGCGGCGGCGGGGCCGTGGTGAGAGTGCCGAGCGCGGAACCGACTTGGACGTAGGTTCTGCGCTCCTGCAGGAAACCGGCGTGGAGTTCGTCCAATCGGGTGTAGAGGCCGGTGAGGTCGTTGCGGTTGGCGGCGCGCATGAGATCGATGGCGGCCTGATGGCCGTACCCCTCGCGCAACACGAGAAAGGTGCGCAAGGCCCGCACATGCAGTTCGGTGTAGCGGCGGTAGCCGCTGGGGCTGCGCTCGGCCGCCGGGATGGCTCCGGCCTCTTCGTAGTTGCGGACCGCCTGGGTGGACAGCGCATGCTCGCGGGCCAGGTCGATCGGACGCAGTGTTCGAGAGTTCGAGGGTTTCACGGCGATTTCAGACTATCAGCTTGGAAAAGTTCCAACAGATACTTCAACGATAGCGTCGAAGGGAGGGAATCTGCGAGGAAAGGAAACCGATGAGGACTGTGCTGCCGACCGCGCTCCCGTTGGCCGATGCCGAGACGATCCGGGACGGCCTCGGGCGGTTCCTCGGCGGGCTGGCGCACACACCGGCGCTGCTGGCGGTGGGCGAACCCACCCACGAGGTGGACGCATTCCCGCAGCTGTGCAATGACGTATTCGCCTGCCTGGTCGAGCATTTCGGATACCGCGCGATCGCGCTGGAATCCGACGGCCTGGCCGCGGAGCTCGTGGACGCATACGTCAACGGTGCGGACGCCGATCCGGACGAGGTGCTGCGGCTCGGGTTCAGCCACGGTTTCGGCGCTCGGCCTTCGACCCGGACGCTGGTGCAGTGGGTGCGCGCACACAACGAGACGGTGCCGCCGCACGATCGGGTGCGCGTATACGGATTCGACGCACCGCTCGAGATGTACTACGCGCCGAGCCCGCGTGCCACGCTGACCGCCGTACTCGACTATCTGACAACACATCTGGGCGACTCCGTCCCGCTGCCCTCGCAGGCGCAGATCGACGAGCTGATCGGTCGCGAGGCGGACTGGACCGATCAGGCCGCGCTGTTCGACGGTTCGCGATCGATCGGCGACTCTGCGCGAGCCCGTGCGCTCCGGGTCCTCGCCGACGATCTGGTGGCCGCTCTGACTCGGGAGACTCCGACGCTGGCCGCGGCCTCGGGCGCCGAAGGCTTACGGCTCGCGCGCAGGCAGGCCCGGACCGCGGTCGGACTGCTGCGCTACCACGCCCTCATGGCCTCGACCCGGCCCGACCGCGTCGCCCACATGCTCGGGACGCGCGATGCGATGATGGCCGACAATCTCCTGGACATCGTCGAGGCCGAACGGCACCGGGGCCCGGCCCTGGTCTGGGCCCAGAACGCCCACCTGCAACGGCATCGCTCGGCCTGGACCCTGGCCGGAATGGATCTGCGGTGGTGGAGCGCCGGAGCCCTCGTCTCGACGACCCTCGGCCCCCGCTACGCCTTCATTGCCACCGACCACGCCGTCGAGGCGCACCAGCCGGGCACGCTACAGCACTTACTCGCCGAGGCAACCAGTGGTCGCGCCCTATTTCCCACCCGCGACCTGTTGAACAGCGCGGCACCCTCCACAACCGCCGCGACCACCGAGGATCCGGGTTACTTTCCGCTGAACCCGAGCCACCTGAAGCAGATGGATGCGATCGCCTTCCTCGGCGGGACCGAGACCGGAGCGCCGGGCGGTTCCGGGCATAAGCCTGCAGAAACCACTTAGGTCGGCCTATGCCCGAAACCACCTAGCTTGCGCCATGCCGGACACCACATGGTTGGACCCGCTCCGGAAACCGCGTGAGTGGCCTCGTGCCGGAAACCGCGGAAGCAGGGTGTGCCGGAAGTCGTGTGGGCGGGCACGCCGAAAAGCCCGTAGGTGGGTCAGGGGCGGGGATGTAGGTGCCTGGGAGGTGGAGGTTTCGGCGAGTCGCGGGCGCGGCGCCGTCGCGAGTTCGGTCGTGTCGTGGTGTGCGAGCGCATGATCAGCGTGGTGCTAGCGGACTGCCGGGTGGTGGTGAGGTCGGCCGCGTGACATCGGTCCTTGCTGCCGTAGTGTGTTCGCCGTGCATTCGCTCGGGCTAGAGTGATTGCGTGGCATGGGCTGTCAGGCAACGGCTAGCGAATACTGCTGCCCCGCTTCGTGTTCGGTCGGCTGTGCGACGATTGGGAAGGGCCGGGATCGCTTCGGCCCGGAAGCGGCACCAGGCACGACGTGGGTGGCCATATGAGCCTGAGCACCACCGACAGTGAGATGCGCACCGTTGTGCGGGCGGCCTGTCTGCTCGCCGGAATCGATGCCGACGACAGCGAGCCCGTCCGGCTCGGCGCGCGGCCGGTCTACCGACTGCCAGGCGGTGTGGTGGCGCGCGTCCACCGCCCAGGGCAGGGTGCGCAGGCGCAGCGGACGGTCGCCTCCGCGCGCTGGCTGCGTTGGTCGGGAGTCGATGCGGTGCAACCCCTTTCGGGAGTGCGCCAGCCGCTGCAGGTTCACGACCGCGCGGTGACCTTCTGGCGGGAGCTGCCTCCGCACCGGCCCGCCGCACCGGCGCAGACGGCGGCGGCCCTGGCGCATGTGCACAGCCTGCCACTGCCACCCGAACTCGACCTCGGTCTCGTGGAACCGTTCGCGCCGCTGGAGCACCGCATCCGGGCGGTCACCACACTCGGCGAGGACGATCGACGATGGTTGCGTGAGCATCTGGGCGAACTCCGCGACCGCTGGACGGCCCTTCCGGCCGGACGGCCCTGGTGCGTCATCCACGGCGACGCCACCACCGGCGCGGTGGTGGCCACCACGGACGGACGCGTCGTCGTGCGCCGCCTCGACCGGTTGATGATCGGCCCGCCGGAATGGGATCTGGTCCCGACCGCGCTCGAGCTGATGTCGCTGGGCTGGACCACCGCCCACCACTACGCCGAGTTCTGCCACGCCTACGGGTACGACGTAGTGCGGTGGGCGGGTTATTTTCTGCTGCGCGATATCCGCGAATTGCATCTGACCTTGCGCGCCGCCCGGCCCGGTCATCGCAGCCAGGCATTACATCGGCTGTCCTGCCTGCGCGGCGACGAAGGCCCCCGGCCCTGGCCGGGCTGGCGACGCCTGCGGTCACACGCGTCCGTGCTGGGCTGAATCTGATCGGTTGCCGGACAGCGCATTCGGTGCTGATCGGTGCGATCGCGACATGAAACGCTCGAATACCGTCACGCGGAGTGTGATCCGCATCATCGGGATTTTCCGGCACCGGTAATTAGACTGGGCAAATAATTAGCAATTTGATGTTCGGCCGGGAATTCAGCGGCCAATTTGGCCTGCTGCAAGCAAACTGTTCGTTCGTTCAGTTGGAGGTGATGAGGATGCTATCGGTTGGCAAACATTATTTGGGCGTCGCCGTCGGGGCCGTGACCATTGCGCTGGCCGGGCAGGTGCCCGCCTCGGCGGAGTTCGCGGACCCGGCCGCGTACGGACTGCGGGTCATGCATCAGGAATCCGCGTCGACGCTGGACGGCTTCCAGCTCATGGTGACCGAGGCCAATACCTCTTCGCGCAGCGTCCCTCCGCTGGACGGAAATCCGTTGAGCCGCGAGGCGTTCCTGTCCAGTGTGGCGATCGGGCAGGTCGACGGGCCCGTCGGCGCGACGGTGTCGGGCGCGACGCTGGACGTGGGATTCGAGGTCGGGGTGCCGTGGTCGCTGCAGAACATCGCTGTCGACGTGTACACGCCCAGTGTCGGGGTCAACGGCGGTGTGTCGGCGGGGGTTTCGGTGCCGCTGACCATCGGCCCGACCGGACCCTCGATCGGCATCAGCCCGCAGGTCGGAGCCAACGCCGGTGTGACGGCTACGATTCTGCCCTCGCAGGAGGCGGTGTTCACGGTGACACCGGGCGGTATCGAGGAGAAGAGCCTCGCCACCCTGAACCTCACCAACCCGCTCGTCTACCTCGATCTGTCGAATGTGCACATGAGTGTCAAGGGCGCGCTCGGGCAGGTCAACCTGCGGCTGTACGTCAAGCTGACCGTGGCGACATCGGCGGGGCAGACCACGAGGATGGTTTACAGCGACCCCATCGCGCTCTGAACCCGCTGACTGTAACACCGGTCACACCGGTCCGCGGGTTGCCGCCCTCCCGCTCCGCGATCGGACCCGTTTATGCAGGATGGCAGGATGCCCGTGAACACCCGCAGTGACGCGCAACGCAGCCGGATGCTGTTGGTCGACGCGGTCGGCAGCCTGCTGCACGCCGGCCGCGTCGGATTTTCGGTGCCCGAACTCGCCACCGAGGCGGGTGTCGGCGTGGCGACGGCGTATCGGCATTTCCCCACCCCGCAGGACGCCATGCAGGCCTTCCATCGCCGCGCCGTCGAACAGCTGCTCGCGGCGTTCGCCGCCGTCGACCCGGGTCTCGACCCGGTCGAGCGATTCCACCGCTGCTGCCGCACCTGGGTCGAGGAGGCGATGCAGTGGGGGTCTGCCGTCCGTTTCATCCGCAGCAGTAAGGGTTTCATCGAGCGCCTGTCCGTCGGCGACCCCATCATCACCGCCCTGCACGACACCCTCGGCGCCGTTCTCACCGCCTTGACGCGAGTCGGCCGGGCCCCCGAAAGCGACACCACCTACGCGGTGCTGATGTGGACCACCATTTTCGACGAACGCGTGGTCTACGACCTCACCGAACATCGGCACTGGTCTCCGGCCGAAACGACCGAGCACCTGACCCGCGCGGTCGCTGGGGCACTGGGCATTTCGGTGTGAGGCGGGGCGCCTGCTACGTGTGGAATCCCTTGGGGCGCTGCGGTGTGTATGAAGAGGCGATGCGAGTGGCGGCCGGAGGTCAGGCGGCCGTGCGGGCGTGGAGAGCTTTGGCGGTGGGGGAGTTGGGGGTTGCGGCGGGGTCGGCATGGGTGCCCAGGAGCCGATCGGCGGTGCCCGAGGTGGTGACGGTGAACCAGTAGTGCTCGTTCTTGAAGTGGTGCAGGCGGTGATTTCGCCAGACGGCCTTGAAAAGCCGGGTGCGGGGCTTGTAGTCGGTGTGGATGAGGTAGTGCGTCCACTCGTAATTCAGGCCGAGGACGCCCAGCACGGTCAGGAAGGTCAGGCCGAGACCGACGCGCGGAAAGGCCAGCAGCGCAATCAGAATCAGCGCCGGGAGCAGCCAGAGGAAGGTCTGCCAGGGGATGAACACGAGCGGGACATCGCGCGGATCGGCATGGTGCTCACGGTGTTTGCGAGCCAGCAGGGAATCGATGGTGACCGGGCCGATGCGGCGTGGCCGCCAGTGCAGCACGCAGACGTGAATCACCCACTCGGCGAGGGGAAACAGTGCCAGCATGACGACCGGCACCACCGCATCGGTGAGCTGCCAGTCGCCCACGACGAATCGTGCGGTCGCAGCGGTGGCGAGCATACCGGCGATGATCCACGGCGATGGCCGGCGAAGGAACACCGTGAACGCGTCGGACAGCGAAACCCGCTGACGGCGAGCGTGTTCGGCGGCGTCGGCGGCCAGCCGCCGGCGGGCGCGGCGGTCGATGTCGGCCTCGCGGGTGCGGTGCGCGCGAATCCTGTCGGCGATGGTCATGGTTGTACCTCCTCGAGGCGACGGATCACGGTGTCGAATTCCGTTGTCGCCGCGGACAACAGCCGATGGGCCGCCTGCCGGGCCGCGGTGGCGTCACCGGCCGTGACCGCGTCCGCGAGGGCCCGATACCGGTCGATCTGCCCCACCTCGGCCGCCATCACCTGCGCCAGTGCCACCATCGTCGGCTCATAGACGGCGCGCAGGTTGTTGAACAGCAGACGCAGCACGATCGAGTCCGCGGCGTCCACCAGGTGATCCCAGAACCCGAGGGCCTCGAGCTGCTGCGCCACCGGATCATGGTGAGCGGCAAGCGAGTGCACGGCATCGCGCAGCCGATCGGAGATCCGGGCACCGGCACGGTCGGCGGCCAGCGCGGCGACCTCGCATCCCATCGTCAGCCGCGTCTCGAGGATGCTGCGCAACACCGCGGTATCGAGTTTGCCGCGACGCACGATCAGGCGCGGCAGCATATCGACCCCGGCGAAGCGCCGGAAGTCCCGCACGGTCGTTGCCCCGCCCTGGCGGACTTCGACCAATCCGGCGTGCGCCAGCCGCTGCAGCGCTTCGCGCACCGTCGGCCGGGACACCCCGAGCGTCTCGGCCAGTTGTCGCTCGGCCGGTAGCGCTTGTCCCGGCGCGAGTTCGCCGTCGAGCACTTCGTCCACCAACTGCTCGAACACCGTGTCGGGAACGGTACGCCGATCGATCCGCTGCAGTGCCATGGGCCGACCATAGGCCGACTAATGGTAAGAGGTCAAGTGGTCAGACCAGTGGCCTCGGGGTCAGGTGAGAGGAAGGATCGCGCAGGTGGTGGTGGCGTGCGCATACAGCTTGCCGTCCTCGACCCCGGTCAAGCGGGCTTCGGCGGTGGCGATGGTGCGACCGACGTGGATGGCGGTGCCGGTGGCCCGGAGCTTGCCGGTGCGCGCGGTGACCGGGCGCAGCATATTGGCGTTGATCTGCGCCGTCGTATAACCGCGCCCACCCGGCAGCCGTGTCAGCACCGCCGAGCCCATGGCGGAGTCGAGCAGTGTCGTCAGGTAGCCGCCGTGGGCGGTGCCCATCGGGTTGTAGATGCGCTCGTCGGGCTCACCCTCGAAGACCGCAACGCCGGGCTCGACGGCGACGATCACGAAACCGAGGGTGTCGGAGATGGGCGCCTGGGGCCGCTCGCCGTCGACGATCGAGCGCAGTAAATCCAGACCGGTCTCGCTGTTTTCACTGTCCATGATCCGAGGCTAAGTCCGAGGCGGGCGGCGGGATCCTGTGATCCCCGTCGCGCCACGCCCCGCCCGGATCTACGGGGTGAGCTCCAGTTCCTCGTCCAAGGGGATGCCGCCCTCGATGGTGTGGGGGGTGCGGCGGCGGTTGGGGGAACCGAGGGCCGTGGTGAGATCCGAGCCGTCGTGTTCGGCGAGCAGATCCCTGGAGTCCCAGACCAGCAGGGTGGCGCTCACGGTGTTCTCGGCGGCGGAATGCGCGAGGTCGTAGTGGGCGCAGGCGGGGACGTGGTCGTAGGTGATCCACAGGTCGTAGCCGGTCATGAACAGGTCCAGGTCGAAATCCACCGACAGGCCCAGCAATTCGCTGCGACCGTTGTCGTCGACGCCGGCGAATGCCTCGTCCAGCGCCAGCAGGCGAGGAGCCTGCGGATCGGCGGAGTCGAGCATCACGTGGGCCGCGGCGAACAGCGGCAGATGCAGCGACACCGACTGTTCACCACCCGACAGCGCGCTGTGGCGGGCCACGGTGAGGCGGTCCTCGGTGCCGTCGGCGGTGATCAGGGTGAACGAGAACACCCGCCAGGTGCGGTAATCGAGTGTGGTGGCGAGGATTTCGGGGTAGGAGCGCTCGGGGTGCGCCGCGCGGGCGGCGCGGATCTCGGCGGCGAAGTGGGCACGGATGGTGGCCAGATCGTCGGGAGTCAGATCGGAGGCGTCGCGGTCGAGCAGCTTGCAGACCGCGCGCGCCGACTCCGACAGATTGTCGGCCAGCACCCAGTGCACGCCGATGGTGTTACCCGAGGACATCCGCCGCTGCTTCATCTCGGTACCCATGCGGGTGATGAGATCGCGGGCGTCGCAGGTGCGTTCGTGAATCTGCTGGGCCAGGCCGGTGAGCAGCGCATCTTCGAGGATGCGGCGTTCGGCGTCGGTGAGCAGCAGCTCCTGGTCGGCGCGGGCGCGACCGATCCGGTCGGCGAAATCGGCCAGCGGTGTGACGCCCTGATCGTCGTGCACCTGCACCACGGTCAGTCCGTCGGCGGCATCCCACTGCAGGCGATAGTCCTGGCGGGCGGCGGCGAGCGCGGCATCGAACTCCTGCAGGGCGGCGGTCACCGCGCTGCGCGTCGATTTGCGGGCTGCCTCACCGGCGCGCACGGATGTCGTTGCGGCGGAGAGGTTGTCGAAAAGCTCCTGCACCTCGTCGGGCAGCACCCGCAGCTCGGCGTCGGGGCCGCCGGTCTCGATCCGGTACAGCAGCTGTTCGGATGTGGACCAGGCGGCGTCGCTGCTGGGCCAGCGACTGTCCTCCGGAGCGCCGAGCAGGCTGAGCAGATCCGGGCGGGCATACGGCGCGAGGTGCCTGACATCGGCCAGCAACTCGGTCAGTGCGGTGCCCAGGGCGTCGTGGGCGGCCCGGTAGGAGCCCTCCGCGCTGCCGACCCCCTCGATGGCCTCGGCGGCGGCCTTGCGGGCCGCCTTCTGTTCGGCGCGTGCCGCTTCGATGCGGGCGCGGGCCTGCTCGAGTTCGCGGTCGATATCGGCGGCACCGGCGCCCAGGGCTTCCCGCAGGGTTTGCAGTTTGCGCAGTTGCTCCTCGTAGCCGGCGCGGGCGGCCTCGGCCTCCTCGGCGAAGGCCTCGGCCAGATCGCGCGCCTCGGCCAGCCGATCCTCGGCCTCGCGAACCCGTTCGTTCTCGCGCTGATGATCGCCGCGCAACCGCAGCAGCGCGGTGCCGGTGTTCTCGAAGTGGCGGATCGCGGCGGCCAGGGCATCCAATTCGGCGGGATCGCGCGGCGCCCGGTGCGCCGAGGCGACGGCGCGGACCTTCTTGTCGGCGGCGGTGAATTCGGCGACGGCCTGGTCGAGATCGCGGTCGGCTTGGGCGGCGGCCTCGGCGCGGGAGCGCAGCATGCCGGCCGCCTCCGACACCGCCCGCAGTGCCGTGGTGACGGCGCTGGTGCGCGGTAATGCCTTGGCGGCGGCCGAGATCCGGGCCAGTTCCGCTGTCGCCTCCTCCTGCTCGGCCCGCGCGGTCTGTTCGGCCTGTTCGGCGGCCTCGATGGCGACGGCGATCTCGGTCAGGCGCAGTTCGCGGCGGCGAGCACGGGCGGTGGCGCCGATGAATTCGGCGTGCGGTTTGGTATGGCGGCCCACTTGCACGCCTTGGCGGTAGCGGCCGTCGGCGGCGATCGTGACGGCCGTCGCCGGATCGAGGTCGGCGAGGCTCCCGCCGTCTTGCAGGGCGATCGAAGCCAGCACATCGGCCACGGCCTGTTCCGGGACGGCGATCGAATCCTCGACGGCCAGCACATCGGCGAGGGTGCGGCCGGACGGGCGGGACCCGGTCGGCAGCGGAACCAGGAATTGGTCCGAATCATGCGGGGGCAGCTCGTCGTTCGCGCAGATCCACCCGTCGAGCAGATCGGCGGCCTGCAGCGCGGCCTCGAGTGCGGCGGCCTGCTCGGGAGAGACGCCGTCGGCGAAGCGCACCAGCCGCCACAGCGGGGCGCCGGGGCGGCCGTCGCGGCTGTCGGTGCGTGCGGCGAAAGACGGTGGCGCATCATCGTTTTCGGCGGCCACCTGCTGCCGCTCGGCCGCCAGCTCGGCGGTGCGGGCCACCGCCTGCTCGGCGGCGGCGCGGGCCTGCTGGCGGCGGGCGCGGATCTCCTCGGTGAGCGGTTCGGTGCGCTCGGTGAGCACCTCGGCCAGACTGGGCGCATCGTCGGACCCGGCATCGGCCAGTGCGGAGTCGAGGGCTTCGAACAAACCGGAGCGCACGGGGGCGAGGATCTCGCGGTGGGCCTCCCACCATTCCCGCAGGACCGCGGCGGTATTCGAGCGAGCCAGGGTGACCGCGGCCTCGGCCTCGGCCAGCGCGGCGGCGGCCGTGTCGCGCTGTTCGCTCGCGCGTTGAGCGGCTCGCTCGGCCCGGGTGCGATCGGCGGCGGCCGCGTCGACCAGGGTCAGCGCCTGCCGGACCGCACGCACATCGGCATCGCGCTCCTCGGCGTGGCTGCGCACGGTGGTGGTGAGCTGCTCGGCACGTGCCTGTTCGGGCAGCGTCGCCCAGGCGATGCCCGCCTCCTCGGCGGCGGCGCGCAACTCGTCCTCACCGCGGGACAGGGCGCCGACCGCGGATTCGGCGGCGGCGCGGGCGCGTTCGGTCTCGCCGGTGCGCTGCTCCACGGTCTGCTGGGCCTTGGTCGCCTTGTCGCGGTGCACGGCCGCGGAGGTCTCGAGCCGCCGGACCGCATCGGCGAGGTCGTCGAGTTGTTGTTTGCCCTCGTAGGCGCTGGAGCGCTGCAGGGTTTCGCGATCCGACAGCGCCTGCTCGTAGGCGCGGTCGGCCTCCTCGGCGCGGACCTCGACCGCGGCGCGGTCGGCCTCCCGGCGCTCCCGCAACGCGGTGGCCGCGAACAGGGCCGTACTTGCGTGGGTGACCGCGTCCAGGCGCGCGCGGACCTGATCCACATCCGATTTGGCCTGCACCGCAAGGTATTTGCGATACACGTCGACGAAGGAGCGGGTGGCGGTGTCGGCTTGGACCAACCCCTCCAGGGTGCGGCCGACCTCCTCCATATCGCTGAAGGAGCGGGCCGCGTCGAGGATGAGCTGTTCGTCCAGCGGCCGCAAACCGTCGGTGAGCGCCTGGGAGAGCCCGCGCGGGTCCAGATTCTTGGCCAGCTGCGGGCGGCGCAGCGTGAGAATGAGATTGATCAGCTGGTCGTACCGCTGCAGCCCGAGCCCGAACATGCGCGCGTCGATGGCGGCGCGGTAGTCCACCGGCCGGTCCACGATGGCGTCGGTGCCGATCTGCTCGGCCAGCTGCTTGCGGGTCAGCGGCCTGTCGTCCGGGCCGATCAGCGAGAAGTCCACACCCACCCGGCCGTCGGCGACGAAGTACCAGCGGGTCACCTTGTCCGAGGAGCGGGTGGCGCGCATGCCGATGCCGACGGTCACGACCTCCGGCTCCGACCAGCGGCCGCGCGCGAACTCCATCCACACGTACGAGTACGCCGATTCCTGCTTGCGGTAGAGCAGATTCGACTTCATCGTCCGCTCTTCACCGGCGAACGGATTCAATCGCCGCGGCTCGATGCGCCCGTCGAAGACGAACGGGAACAACACCTCCAGCGCCTTGGTCTTACCCGACCCGTTCGGACCGCGCAGCACCAACCGCCCGTCGGCGAAGCAGAACTCCTGATCCCGGTAGTCCCACAGATTGATGATCCCCGCACGGGAAGGGACGAACCGAACACCACCATGAATGAGGTCCATCAACTACTCCATCCCCTTCCGTGCCATGCCTGATTCCCCGGGCCCCTGACGATTCTGCGCGAGCCGCCGCCTCCTGCCCAGCGCGAAGCCACAGCCGCACCCTCTCTTCGCAAATGCACCCTTTACGTCCGCTGGAAGGGGTGCGTCTGCACGAAAGGGGTGCGGCAGATAAACAGGTGATGCGCCCGGCGCAGGAGGGCGGGTAGCGTCGGTCATGCGGCACCGTCCGCTCGGGACTCGGTCTCCGGGGGTTGGGCGTGCGCGCCGAGTTTGGTTGCGGAGGCGAACAATTCGGTTTCGGCGCGGGTGCGGACGGTGACGACGGCGCCGCGATAGCGGGCCAGGGCGGGCAGGATCAGCAGTCCGTCGGTCAGGACCAGGACCAGACGCAGGCGTTCCAGGAGGGCGACGACCTCCTTGGTGAGGCCCGGGACGTCGGCCTGCCACTGGGCGGCGAAGGTGGAACCGTAGCGGTCGGTGAGGGCCTGGACGGTCTCGTCGATCCACGACGAAGGGATGAACGGATGTTCGGGAATCTCGGCCGCGTCCTCGGTATCGGACGAATCCTCTTCGGAGGCAAAGGGATCCGGTGGCAGGGCCAGGGGAGCGAAGACGGTGGATTCGGGAATCGCGCTGTCGAGCTGGTCGATCAGAGCCGTCGACGGCTCCGGCAGCGGGCGGCGCGCGACCGGGTTGTCGATGTCGAGCACCAGATCGGCGATCTCACCGATCAGCAGCAGTGCCACCTGGGCCAGGGTGCCGGTGCTGGGGAAACGGATGTCGGTGAAACGGCCCGAGGTGTCGATGAGGGCGACGCCCTCGGCGCGGCGTTCGGCGCGCAGGCCGGTCAGCAACTCGACCTCCCTGACGAGTTTCTCCGACCCCAGCGCGGTGCGTTCGTCGCCGGTCAATTCCTCGGCGTACACCACCGGCCGTTCGACCAGTGCCCGGCGCACGCGGCGCGCCACGGCCGCACGCGCCTGCGGCGTGGAACCCGGTGCGCGACCGTCGGATTCATCCGCGAACAGCCCGCGCACACTCTGCAGATGCTGCAGCACCCGGGGCGGACGGAAGATCGCGAACACCACCGAGCGGTCGATATCGTAGAGCGCCTCACCGGCCTCCGGATCGGCGGCCCAGCCGCCCGCATCGCCGTCGGCGAGGGTGAGGGCGCCGCGGGCGGCCAGCCAAGCGACGGCGTCGACGAAGGCGTCGCGGTCCGCGGCGCGATCGGTGGACAGCTCCAAACCATCGACGCGTGTCGCATACGCGGCGACCTGATCGGCCAACTCCGACAACGTAGTTTGGTCACCCGCGCGGCCGAGCGCGGCCAGCGCCAGCGCCAGATACGCATAGCGGCGCCGATCGAATACCCGCTCGGCCGGGGTACGGGCGGGCCGACCGGCGTCGAGGTGGTCCAGCACCGGAAACAGCCGGGCGGTGGTCTCGGTGACCTCCAGCCGATACCCGAACAGTTCGGCCAGATCCTCCCGCAGTTCGGTGGCCCACCGCCGAATCAGCGGCAGCGCAATGCGATCGGGATAGGTGCGGGTCACCAGATGATTGGCCAGCATGATGCGCGCGGCGCGCTGATAGCTGTCCAGCGCCAGCGAGTCGATGGTGCGGGCGTGCATCACGCCCGCCCGGAGGCGGTCCGGGCACGCGAGTTCTCGCGCACGCTCAACCGCCGGTTGTTCAGATGTAGCAGCCCTCGCGCGGTGCGCACCACCGTGGGCCCGTCGTGTTCGGAGACCGTGAGCGTGACGCCACTGTCGGAGCCCGTGGTGCTCACACGCCCACTCACCGGCACCCACGCCGTCGAGGCCGCATCCAGTAGCCGCAGCAGGACCTCGGTTTCACGTTCGTCGAGCACCCGCTCGTGCACATCGGCGGAGGCGAGGGCGCGGGCCGCCTCGGCCCGGGCCCGCTGCGCATCCAGCTGCGCCTCGCGCAGCCGCCGAATACCGGCGTCGTTGCGTTGGATGCGCGACGGCGCGCCCGGCGACGGGGGCCTGCCGGTTTCGGCGAGGGTGCGCGCGATCTCCAACGGCGGTGCGTCCCACCAGGATCGGATCGGGGGGATGATATCGGCGTCGGGATGTTCCATCGACAGGTGCCGCGGCCGGCTCAGCCCGAAGACCGCGTCGAACAGTGCGTGCGCGCACTCGGTGGTCGGCGCGGCGGTGAACCAGCCGGCGAGGTGGCGCAGCGCCGACTCGCGGCTGATCCCGCCTTTCCGCGTTTCGGTGACCCGGCGCAGCAGTGACAGCACCGCCGCGATGGCGCTCATGGTCGCCTCGCGCAACCGCTCCGCCTCGGTCCCCGAATTGCCTTCGCCCACGACAGTTTCGGCGGCGGTGGCCACGAACCAGCCGCGCAGACCCTGCCAGCGCGCCCGCCAGTCCGCCTCCCGCTCGGACACGCTCAGCAGCACTCGTTCGTCGCAGGCGCCCGCGCGCGCGATGAGCTCGTCCACGCCGGTGTCCTCCACCTCGGCGATGGCGGCGGCCAGCCGCGGCGCGAATCGTGCCAGATCCATGCTGAATTCGCGCATATGGGCCAGCAGCGCATCCTTGTGCGCCAGAAACGATTCGGGTGTCGCCTCGGTGGTGCGTACCAGGTCGCCGAGCGTCAGATAGAAGTGAGCGGCCCGGTCGGCGAGCTCCGACAGCGCCGTGTCGAGACGTTTGAGGATGCGGTAGACCCGTTCGGCGTCCCCGGTCCGGTTGGCCTTGGCCAGTGCCTGCAGATCGGCGAGCAGTTCCGGCAGTACCAGCCGCGACAGCGACGCCTCGTCCAGCCGCGCTCCCAGCACCTCGGTGATCGCGCGATACGCCTGATATCCGGACTGGGAGAACTGGTAGACGAAATGCCGGTTCCGGTACTCGGCCAGCGTCGCCGCGCGCGTGCCGTCGTAACTGCGCTCGAGTACACCCCACTGATGCAGCTGCTCCAACAGCGGACCGACCTCGGTCGCGGTCAGCCGCGGCGCCTCCGGAAAGCGGGTCAGAGCCTCGGCGACATCGCTGGCATGCAGCAACACCACGTAGGCGGCGCGGGCGTGATCGAAGGCCCGCAGCACCCACAGATACTCGCCACGCTTCTCCGCCGTCGCGAACGAGAACAGCCGCAGCCGCTCCTCGACGGCCGCCCCGTCGAATCCGGCGGGTGCGAACACCACACGCCCGCGCTCGAGGGAATCGAACAGCGCGGGCGCGTCGGGCAGCAATCCTTCAGCGGACTCGGTCACCGGGAAGAGGGTAGTACCGACCCGGGCCGCGGTGACGCGTGCCCGGGTGTCGGCGTGCCGTGGCCGCCCGATCTGCCGGAACCGGCAGGAATCAGTCGACTCCGGCGGCGACGGCGGCCCGTTCGACGGTGAGCAGACTCTCCTCGCTGTGTTCGGCGTGGTAGGCGCGTCCGCCGCCGTTGAGACCGAACAGTCGCTTCGACCACAGCAGCCAGACGACGGCCGCGATGTTGACCAGCAGCGCACCCAGGCGCAGCGCCGTGATCCGCTCGGTCAATTCGTAGATCTCGATCGGCAGGAAGATGCTGGTCGCGATGACCGCGAAGTACTCGCCCCAGCGCTGCACCAGCCACAGCCCCACGGCCTCGATGATCTCGATGGCCGCATAGACCAGCAACCCGACGGCGATCCAGGTGAGCGTGGTCGGCGAGAGGGTCCACCCCTTCTCGATGAAGTGCACGATCTTCGAATTGTCCGGATCCCAGCCGATCTGGTCGGCCAGCGGTCGGATCAGCGGCATCTCCTTGTCGAAGGCGGCCTTCAGCCGGTCCTGCGAATTGCGCACCTTGAACACCCCGGCCGCCAGCGCGATGAACACCAGGCCGCGCAGAACCCGCTCGACGGCAAGGAACCGCATGATGAACCGGTCGCGCAGCAGTCGCCCCCGCGGCACCTCCGGCGCCTCGTCGGCCGGACCGCGCTGCCTGGGCTCACCGACCACGAAGTCGCCGCAGCGCAGGCACCGCCACGCCGGTCCGGCCGGTGTCGAAACGTGCAGGCGCGCCGCCAGATCCGCCTCGTCCGGCGCGTAGGTGGCATGCCCGCGCCACGAGCAACTCCGCAGACTGAAGTCCATTCGACGCAGACTAGCAACAGTTCAGCCAGCTGCCAGGGACCGCAGTTGATCGAGGTAATCGCGGGTGCGGGGGTCGCCCGGGAAGCGTTCGATCATTTCGCGGGCCGCCTCGCCCGCGATCCACAGCAGCGACGGCAGGGAGCGGCGCTTGCCCGTGAAGGCGCGTATGCCCTCGTCGACGGCCAGTTCCAGATTGCGGTCGCGCACCGCCACCACCGCGAGGGTGAGCTGTGCCTCCGACACCCGCATCGGTTTGCGGACCGTGCCGTCGAGACCGGTCGAGGTGCGGATCACCTGGCGCGCATAGGTTTCGGCCAGGCGGTCGTCGCCCGCGACCCGGCAGCAATCCATGGCGTAGAAGTCGAACTTCTGCGGATCGACCACGAAGTGGTTGTCCAGATTGGCCGGATGGTCGAGTCGCTCGAGAATTGCTCGGCCTCGATTCAGGGCCGCCTCCATGGCTTGCCGGTCGCCGATGCGGGCCCACGCCTTTGCCTGCTGCGCGGCCAACTGCACACCCACGCCCTGCTGCCCGACGGTTGCCAGTCCGGCATCGGCGGCCTCGATCGCGCCGCGGTAATTGCCCTGGGTGAGGGCGAACCAGGCCGCCATTTCCGCTCCCCAGCCTTGGATTTCGGCGTGTTCGGCCTCCTGCCCGAGCGATAGTGCGGCGCGCCGGGTGGCCTCGGCGGTGGTGCGCCAGCCCAGGTCGTAATCCACACACCCGACCAGCAGTGCGACCCAACCGGCCAGCACCAGCACCTCGCGATGCTGAGCCAACGTAAGCCGACCGTCCAATAGGGACGTGATGCGCCGCAGCCACGCCGTCCCCTCGGTGTGCAGTTGCTGCGGGTCGGCACAAGGGTATTCGCAGCACAGCCGTTCGGCGGTGATGCGGATGGCGTCCAGGGTTGCCGACGACACATCCGACATGCGTAGACGCCCGATGAACTCGAGGGTGTCCATCCCCGTGGACGACAACAGTTCGTCGTCGCGGTTGGGACGGGCCTTCGGGAAGAATGCCGCGGTCACGGTGTCGAATGCGGCGGCGATGATCGGCGCGTAGAAATCGTCCGGGCGCGACTCGCCCGATTCCCAGCGGCGCCAGTTCCGCAGCAGAGTGCTATCTGTCGGTAGGTTGTGAGATGACTTGGCGCGCATCGCGCGGACGGCGTCGGCTTGTGACCACCCCCGGGCGTCGCGTTCCGAGCGCATTCTGACAGCCCAGACAGGTCGGTCGTCACCAGCGGTCACCTCTGTAGTATCCCACCAGTTAACGCAAGATGGCCCGGATAGGGCACGCAGATGTCCCCGTATTGACATCTGCAATTGCATCTGCGAGTACCGCATGCTGATAGTGGGCCGTTTGCCGACCCGACGCAGTACCCCGCCATGGCCTTGCCCATGGCCGGGGAATCCAAACAAGAGAACAGCGAATCCCAGTCCACATCCAAATCGGAGGTTCGGGTGGAAGCGTTGATCTATGGATACGTGCGTGACGACCTGGCCGACGGCCAGACCGAAGAGCTCGAGGATGCGATGTGCAGCCTCGCCGCCTCGGCAGGACTCTGCTTCGCCGCGACGTTCCATGAATCCACCCCTGGCGACGGCACCGCCTTCGCGGAGCTGACCGCCGAACTCAAGCGTGCCGACGCCCACCACGTGGTTGTTCCGTCACTGGACCACCTTGCCGGGCAGACGATTCCCCGTGATCTGCTGATCGCCAAGCTCGCTCACGAAGCGGAGGCGCGCGTCTGGACCGTCGAGAGCTGAATCCGGCAGTGCTCCCACCGGCCTCGGTGCGCCACGCTCGTCAGAGTCCGAAACCGCCCGGTCGGCCGCGACGGCGCAGATACTTCTCGAATTCGGCGGCGATGGCGTCGCCGTCGATCTTGGACATGGTCTCGTTGAGATCGAGGGCGGCATCGCCGCGCTCCTCGAGCGAGCGCACGTATTCGGTGACCTCTTCGTCGCCGGCGGTCATCTCGTCGACCGCCGACTCCCAGTCCTCGGCCTGGGCGGGCAGCTCGCCCAGCGGGACCTCGATGTCGAGCACGTCCTCCACCCGGTGCAGCAGGGCGATGGTGGCCTTCGGATTGGGTGGTTGGGATACGTAGTGCGGCACCGCGGCCCAGAAGGAGATGGCAGGGACGCCCGCCCGCACGCAGGCATCCTGCAGGACGCCGGTGATACCGGTCGGTCCCTCGTAGCGGGTCTGTTCCAGATTGAACCGCTCGGCCGCCTCCTTGCTGTAGGCGGTGCCGGTGACGGGCACGGGGCGGGTGTGCGGGGTGTCGGCGAGCAGGGCGCCGAGGATGACAACGGTTGAGACACCGAGCTGTTCGACCAGTTCGAGGATGTCGTTGCAGAAACTGCGCCAGCGCATATTCGGTTCGATACCGTGCAGCAGGACGACATCGCGATCGCTGCCGGGCGGGGAGCAGACCGACAGCGTGGTCGACGGCCATTGGATCTCGCGGGTGACCCCGTCCACCTGACGCACGGTGGGCCGATTCACCTGGTAGTCGTAATAATCCTCGGAGTCCAATTCGGCTAGGGGTTCGGCGTCCCAGATCAGTTCCAGATGTTCCACAGCCCCGCTGGCGGCATCGGCCGCGTCGTTCCAGCCCTCGAAGGCGGCGACGAGCACCGGATCGCGCAGCGTAGGCAGTTCCGGATCGGGTGTTGCACTGGGGTTCACTCGCACAGCCTACGGGGTGAGGGCCTGGCTGTTCACCGCATATGCTTCGATCGCGCGTGTCGGCACCACCGTAAATGTGGTCCACGCCACGTCACCCCGGTCGGGCCCTGCTCTGCGGTCGGGATTGTCTGCGGTTCCCACTACTCTTGAGTACATGTCTGTGTCCTCGGGTGCCGCGTTCGATACCACGCTTCTCGACACGCTGTCCAAGCGCGTCGTGATCGGCGACGGTGCGATGGGCACCATGTTGCAGGCGGCGGATCTCACGCTGGACGATTTCCGCGGCCTGGAGGGCTGTAACGAGATCCTCAACGACACCCGCCCCGACGTGCTGCGCACAATTCATCGCGCGTATTTCGAGGCCGGGGCCGATGCGGTGGAGACCAACACCTTCGGTTGCAATCTTCCCAATCTGGCCGATTACGACATTGCGGACAGAATTCGGGATCTGGCCGAGCGCGGCACTCGGCTGGCCCGCGAGGTGGCCGACGAGATGGGCCCGACCCCCTACGGAACCCCGCGCTATGTGCTGGGGTCGATGGGTCCGGGCACCAAACTGCCGACGCTGGGGCACGCCCCCTTCGCGTCGCTGCGCGATGCGTACACCGAGGCGGCGCTCGGCATGCTCGACGGCGGTGCCGACGCGATCCTGATCGAGACCTGCCAGGACCTGCTGCAGGTGAAGGCCGCCGTGACGGGCAGCCGGCGCGCGATGGCCAAGGCCGGGCGGCGCATCCCGATCATCACCCACGTCACCGTGGAGACCACCGGCACCATGCTGGTCGGCAGCGAGATCGGCGCGGCCCTGACCGCGATCGAGCCGCTCGGCGTCGACATGATCGGCCTGAACTGCGCGACCGGTCCGGACGAGATGAGCGAACACCTGCGGCATCTGTCCAAGCATGCGCGGCTGCCGGTGTCGGTGATGCCGAATGCGGGCCTGCCGGTGCTCGGCGCCAACGGCGCGGAGTATCCGCTCACGCCCGAGGAACTGGCGGCCGCGCTGCGCGGTTTCGTCACCGAATTCGGCCTGGCCCTGGTGGGCGGCTGCTGCGGCACCACCCCCGAACACATCAGCCAGGTGGCCGCGGCCGTGGCCGAGGTGCAACCGGCCGCCCGCACGCCAGAGCACGAGCCCGCCGTGTCGAGCATGTACACCGCGGTGCCGTTCGAGCAGGACGCCTCGATCCTGATGATCGGTGAGCGCACCAACGCCAACGGCTCCAAGGCGTTCCGGGAGGCGATGCTGGCGGGCGACTGGCAGAAGTGCCTGGACATCGCCAAGGACCAGACCCGCGACGGCGCCCACATGCTCGACCTGTGCGTGGACTACGTGGGCCGCGACGGCACGGCCGATATGGCCGAGCTGGCCTCGCGGCTGGCCACCGCGTCGACGCTGCCGATCATGCTGGACTCCACCGAGACCGCGGTGCTGCAGGCCGGACTCGAGCATCTGGGCGGGCGCTGCGCGATCAACTCGGTCAACTACGAGGATGGCGACGGCCCGGATTCGCGGTTCCAGCAGACCATGAAGCTGGTCGCCGAGCACGGTGCCGCGGTGGTCGCGCTGACCATCGACGAGGAGGGCCAGGCCCGCACGGCGGAGAAGAAGGTCGAGATCGCCGAGCGGCTGATCGCCGACATCACCGGCAACTGGGGTCTGGCCGAGAGCGACATCATCATCGACACCCTGACCTTCACCCTGGGCACCGGTCAGGAGGAGTCGCGCCGCGACGGCATCGAAACCATCGAGGCCATCCGCGAACTCAAGCGCCGCCACCCGGATGTGCAGACCACGCTGGGCCTGTCGAATATCTCCTTCGGTCTGAATCCGGCGGCCCGGCAGGTGCTGAATTCGGTGTTCATGCACGAATGTGTGGAAGCCGGACTGGATTCGGCGATCGTGCACGCCTCGAAGATCCTGCCGATGAGCCGGATCCCGGACGAGCAGCGGGAGACCGCGCTCGATCTGGTCTACGACCGCCGCACCGAGGACTACGACCCGCTGCAGAAGCTGATGGCGCTGTTCGAGGGCGTGTCGGCGTCGTCGTCGAAGGCGTCGCGGGCCGAGGAGCTGGCGGCGCTGCCGCTGTTCGAGCGGCTGGAGCGGCGCATCGTCGACGGCGAGAAGGCCGGGATGGAGGCCGATCTCGACGAGGCCATGCAGCAGGTGCCGCCGCTGCAGATCATCAACGAGACCCTGCTGTCGGGCATGAAGACCGTCGGCGAACTGTTCGGCTCCGGGCAGATGCAGCTGCCGTTCGTGCTGCAGTCCGCCGAGGTGATGAAGGCCGCGGTCGCGTATCTGGAACCGCATATGGAGGCCACCGACGACTCCGGGAAGGGCCGGATAGTGCTGGCCACCGTCAAGGGCGATGTGCACGATATCGGCAAGAATCTGGTCGACATCATCTTGTCCAACAACGGCTACGAGGTGGTCAATCTCGGTATCAAGCAGCCGATCTCGGCGATCCTGGACGCCGCGCTGGACAAGAAGGCCGATGTCATCGGCATGTCCGGGCTGCTGGTCAAATCGACCGTGGTGATGAAGGAAAACCTCGAGGAGATGAACACCCGGGGGATGGCCGAGCAGTTCCCGGTGCTGCTCGGTGGCGCGGCGCTGACCCGCTCCTACGTCGAGAACGACCTCACCGACGTCTACGAGGGCGATGTGCACTACGCCCGCGACGCGTTCGAGGGCCTGCGGCTGATGGACGACATCATGACCCGCAAGCGCGGCGGCAGCGTCGACGCCGACAGCCCGGAGGCGATCGCCGAGCGCGAGAAGGCCGCCGAACGCAAGGCCCGCCACGAGCGCTCCAAGCGCATCGCCGCCGAGCGCCGCGCCAAGGAGGCGCCCGTCGAGGTGCCCGAGCGTTCGGATGTGGCCGCCGACCTACCGGTCGCGGTGCCGCCGTTCTGGGGTACGCGTGTGGTCAAAGGCCTTGGCGTGCACGAGTATTCGGGTCTGCTCGACGAGCGCGCGCTGTTTCTCGGCCAGTGGGGGCTGCGCGGCCAGCGCGGTGGCGACGGACCCACCTACGAGGAGCTGGTGGAGACCGAGGGACGCCCGCGGCTGCGCTACTGGCTGGATCGGCTGACCGCCGAGGGCGTGCTGCAGCATGCCGCGCTCGTCTATGGGTATTTCCCGGCTGTGTCCGAAGGCGACGAGGTGATCGTGCTGACCGAACCGGATCCCGGTGCGCCGCAGCGCTATCGGTTCCGTTTCCCCCGTCAGCAACGCGACAGGTTCCTGTGCATTGCCGATTTCGTGCGTTCGCGCGAACTCGCGGCACAAAAGGGACAGGTGGATGTGCTGCCGTTCCAGTTGGTGACCATGGGCCAGCCGATCGCCGATTTCGCCAACGAGTTGTTCGCGGGCAATAATTACCGTGATTACCTCGAGGTCCACGGCATCGGTGTGCAGTTGACCGAGGCGCTGGCCGAATACTGGCATCGTCGCATCCGCGAAGAGCTTGTGCTGGAAGGACATTCGGTCGCCGACGAAGATCCGGCCGACGTCCAGGACTACTTCAAACTCGGCTATCGCGGTGCGCGATACTCCTTCGGGTACGGCGCCTGCCCGGATCTCGAGGATCGCGCGAAACTGGTATCGCTGTTGGAGTCCGAGCGCATCGGTGTGACATTGTCGGAGGAGTTGCAACTGCATCCGGAGCAGTCGACGGATGCCTTCGTCCTGCTGCATCCGGAAGCGAAATACTTCAACGCATAAGGTTTTTGGAATTCCGGGCTCTACGCAGAGTGGCAGAGTGGCTCGGCGTGTGAGCGCAGGAGGGGTACAACAACATGACGGCAGACCGGCTGATCGCGGGGCGGTATCGACTCGGTGACCCCATCGGCACGGGAGCGATGGGTGTCGTATGGCGGGCCACCGATGTGCGGCTGCGACGGACCGTCGCGGTCAAACAGCTGCTGCTGGCACCCGGTCTGACCCGTTCGCAGGCGCTCGAGGCGAAGATGCGGGCCATGCGCGAGGGCCGGATCGCCGCGCGGCTGCACCACCAGAACGCCGTGACCGTCTTCGATGTCGCCGAGGAGGACGGCCAGCCGTGGCTGGTGATGGAGTACGTCGACGCGCCGAGCCTGGCCGCGCTCATGCGGGAGAAGGGACCGCTGGATCCGCAGGAGGTGGCGCGGATCGGGGCCAAGGTGGCCGGGGCGCTGGCCGCCGCCCACGATGCCGGGATCGTGCACCGGGATGTGAAGCCCGCCAACATCCTGGTCTCCGACAGCGGCACGGTGAAAATCACCGACTTCGGCATCTCGCGGGCGGTCGGCGACGTCACTGTCACCTCGACCGGATTCCTCGCCGGAACCCCGGCATATCTGTCGCCGGAGATCGCACGCGGGGAGAATCCGGAACCCTCCTCGGACGTGTTCGCGCTGGGCTCGACGCTGTATGCGGCTGTGGAGGGCGCACCGCCCTTCGGTGAGGGCGACAATCCGCTCGCCGTGCTGCATTCGGTGGCGCGCGCGCAGGTGCCCGAGCCGAAGCGGGCCGGGCCGCTCGGTCCGGTGCTGATGGCGTTGCTGGCCGCCGAGGCGGCCGACCGCCCGAGCATGCGCAAGGCGCAGGAGGCGTTGGAGGCGGTCGCCGAGGGACGCACGTCGTCGATCACCCCGGCGGCCACGAAGGTGCTGCCGAAGCCCACCGAAGCCGTGGACGCGGCCGCCGCCACCACCGTGTTGTCGTCCGCACCCACCACCGCACCGATCGGCAACGCCGACGATCCGACCGTGCACGTCGCGGCCGGGGCCGGTGCGGGCGGCACCACCCCGGCGGCAAGGACTGCGCTGCAACCGGATTCGGGCGACGATGCGCGCCGTCGCCGCCTGCTCGCGCTGGGTGCCGCGGCCGTCGCCCTCGTCGTGGTGATCGTCGCCATTGCGGCCGTCGCGCTGAACGGCAACAAGGACGACGGTAGCGGCTCGACCGCGGCGGACACCTCGGCCGTCGGCCCGGGTCCCGTGTCCCCGGAGCCGTCGGCCGCGGGTATCGCCCCGGCCCCCGCCCAGTCCACCGGCCACGCCGCGGCCACCACGACCGCCCCGCCCTCGACCAGCGCCGCCGCCTCGAGCACCCCGTCGGCGACGCCGTCGCCCTCGAGTTCGCCCGCGCAGCCCAGCACCACCACACCCCCGGTCGTCACGACCACCCCGTTCGGCCCGCCCCGGCCCGCCGATGTCAACGGGCTGGTCTACGGCTATTACGGCATGCTGCCGGGCAATACATCGGGCGCGTGGAGCATGCTCTCGCCCGGCTATCAGGCGCAGACCGGTGGATACCAGTCCTATGCCAGCTGGTGGTCGACCATCGCGTCGGTGACCGTCAACAGCGTCACGCAGAACGGTCCCGACAGCGCGGTCGCCTCGCTGACCTACCGGAAGAAGGGCGGTGAGGTCACCTCCGAAACCCGGTGGTTCCGATTCGACTCGTCCAGCGGTCGGCTGCTGATCACCGCGTCCGGCACATAACCGACAGGAGTATGAGTGAGCAAGCGACCGGTCGCCGTGTTGTGGGATATGGACGGGACCCTGCTGGATTCGGAGAAGCTCTGGGATATCGCGATGCGGGAGCTGTCGGTCGAATTGGGCGGGGAGATGACCGACGCTACGCGGCATGCGCTCATCGGGGCCGCGGCCCCGGATGCGTTGCGGA
This sequence comes from Nocardia transvalensis, assembly GCF_015477765.1. Lineage (GTDB taxonomy): Bacteria > Actinomycetota > Actinomycetes > Mycobacteriales > Mycobacteriaceae > Nocardia > Nocardia transvalensis_A. The sequence continues at coordinate 423,468 of NZ_JADLQQ010000007.1, forward strand.
TCACCTTCGCCGGGTTGGGAATCGAGCCGACCGGGGAACAGATGCGGGCGGCGGGGGAGTGGATGGACAAGCGCGTCGTCGAGTTGATGACCGGGCCGCTGCCCTGGCGCCCCGGTGCCGAGGACGCCATGGCGACCGTGCGGGCGGCCGGATTCCGGACCGGGTTGGTCACCAATACGAAACGGTCCGTCACCGAACTGTGCCTGGACACCCTCGGCCGGAAGCATTTCGACATCACCGTGTGTGGCGACGAGGTCGAGCGCGGCAAACCGGCACCGGATCCGTACCTGCGTGCCGCCGAACTTCTCGGCGTCGCACCGGAAGACTGTGTCGCCGTGGAGGATTCGCCCACCGGTTCGCAGGCCGCCGCCGCGGCGGGGTGCGCGGTGCTGGTGGTCCCGTGTGAGGTGCCGGTCCCGGTGCGTCCCGGAGTGGTCGTGCGCGACTCGCTGATCGGGCTGACGGCGGCGGACATCCACGAGCTACGAGCTGTTTGTGGACGCGAATAGTTCCGACTCGCATTGCTACTCGTCGGTTTGTGAGGTTTCCCAACGATCCGGTCGAATCCGCCCTGTGGTCATCCGTGGTCGGTCACAATGGTCGGCATGGTGGCGGCGAGCGGGGGTCGGGCAGACGCGTGTGCCTCGGAAGGCACTGGGGGAGAGGACGAGTCACGAGCACTGGCAACGGTAGTCGATACCGCTCGGTATCCGCTGGCTGATCCGCAGGATGTGGGCTGGCTCGAGGTGGTCGACCGGGCCCGGCGAGATCTGGCCGCCGACGGGTGCACGGTGCTTCCCGGTTTCATTCGCCCGGAACTGCTGGACACCTTGCGCGCCGAGGGCGCCGCACTGGCTCCGCGGGCGTACTACACGGTCGAAAAGGTCAACGCCTACAACATCCCGCTCGATACCGAACTGCCGCCGGATCACCCCGGTCGGATCGTGCTCGAACGCGGAAACGCCTTCGTGGCACGCGATCTCATTCCGCGCGACGCGCTGATCCAGGTGCTGTACACCCATCCGCTGTTCCAGCGCTTCATCGCCGACTGCTTCGGGCTGGCCGACCTGCACGAGTTCTCCGACCCGCTGGCCGGTCTGTGCCTGAACGTGGTGGCACCGGGCATGTCGCACCCCTGGCACTTCGACACCAACGAATTCACCGTCTCCATGCTCACCCAGGCACCGGATACGGGCGGCGTCTTCGAATATTGCCCCGGCATCCGGTCCGCCGAGGCCGAGAACTTCGCCGACGTGCACGCGGTGCTGACCGGCGGCGGTGAGCGTTTCGTGCGACGCCTCGCGCTGCGGCCGGGCGATCTGCAACTGTTCCAGGGGCGATTCTCGCTGCATCGGGTCTCGCCGGTCGCCGGGGCCACCCAGCGGCACACCGCGATCTTCGCCTACAACCAGCGGCCCGGAGTCATCGGCAACGTCGAACGCACCCGGCAGCTGTTCGGGCGCGTGCTTCCCGACCATTTCGCTGCCGCAGGCAAGACCGTCCGCGGAGATCGATTGCTCGACTGAGAGGATGCGCACGTGCCGGTTTCGTTGCACAGCACCGGAAAAGCCTCATTCGACGACATCTACGACCGACCCGATCCGAGCTCCTACTACACCCGTCTGTCCGAGTTGGACTATCGGATCCCGGAACTGGCGAAACCGCACTTCCAACAGCTCATCGCCGACTATCGAGCCGCGCACGGCAGCGCACCGACCGTCCTGGATCTCGGCTGCTCCTACGGGGTGAACGCCGCACTGCTGCGCTTCGACACCACCGTTGCCGAGCTGGCCGAACACTATCGAGCCGGGGACACCGCCGCCCGGATTGCCCGCGACCGCGAGCGGCTGGCCGCGGTGGACCGGCAGCCGCAGGTCCGGTTCATCGGCATGGACGCCTCGGCCCCGGCGCTGGCCTATGCCGCCTCGGCGGGGCTGCTGCACGAGATCGTGCACGCGGATCTGGAGGCCGGCGATCCGACCGACGCCCAGCGCCGGGTGCTCGGCTCCGCCGATCTGGTGATTTCCACCGGCTGCGTCGGCTACATCAACGAACGAACACTGGTGCGCGTGGCGCGGTCACACGGCAGCAGGCTGCCGTGGATGGCACACTTCGTGCTGCGCATGTTCGCCTTCGACCCGATCGCCCGGCAACTGACAGGCCTGGGCTACCGGATCGAGCGGCAGCCGGGCACCTTCCGGCAGCGCCGCTTCGCCTCGCAGGCCGAGCAGACACAGGTGCTGAACGCCCTGTCCGCCAACGGGACCGATCCGACCGGACTGGAGGCCGACGGGTGGCTGCACGCCCAGCTGTATCTCTGCATGCCCGATGACCGCCCCGCCCCGACCGACCCCGAGGACCGCCCGTGACCGACCGTACCTTCGCCTTCGACGACCAGCTGCCCCGGGTGCCGCTGCCCACCCTGGAGGACAGCTGCGCACGGTTTCTGCAGTGGTCCGCGCCGCTGCTGACCGAGGACGAGTACGCCGAGACCGAGCGCACGATCGCCGATCTGCTGCGACCGGACGGACCGGCCCGCATCCTGCAGGCGGACCTGCAGCGGTTCGACGCCACCCCCGGCGTGGCCAGCTGGCTCGACGAATTCTGGCCCTCGCGGTATCTGGGCCGCCGCGACCGGATAGCGTTGAACGCCAACTTCTTCTTCCTGTTCCGCGACGACACCGCGCTGGCCCGCTCGACCTCCGACCAGCAGGCCGAGCGCGCCGCGGCCATCGTCGGTGCCGCGGTGAACTACAAGCTGCTGCTCGACGCCGAGGCCGTCCCGCCGGTGACGCAGCGGGGGCAGCATCTGTCGATGGCGCAGAACAAATTCCTGTTCTCCGAGACCAGGATTCCCGGCGATCCGCAGGACACGGTCCGGGTGCCCTACAGCGCCGAATGGCCGGGTCCGTCGCAGGCCCGGCACATCGTCGTCTTCTTCCGCGGCAACATGTTCCGGATGGATGTGCTGGGCCCGAGCGGCGTGCCGTATACGCCGGAGGATCTGGCCGCGGGACTGCGGGCGGTGCAGAAGGCCGGGACGCGGCGCGCGGCCGTGGACACCTCGGTGGGCCATCTGACCACGATGGCTCGCGCCGAATGGGCCGCGGTGCGCACGACTCTGCGCGCCGAGCCCGCCAACGTCGCGGCCCTGGACACCATCGAGACCGCCCTGTTTTGTGTCTGCCTGGAGGATTTCGCGCCCCGCGACAGTCTGCACGCCTGTGATCAGCTGCTGCACGGCGACAGCGGTAACCGGTGGTTCGACAAGTCGGTGTCGTTCGTCGTCTTCGCCGACGGGCAGGCCGGAATCAATGTCGAGCACTGCGGGCTCGACGGCACGACCATCCTGTCGTTCGTCGACGCCCTGCTCGCGGCGCCGGTGGACGAGCATGCGACGCGGTCCGGGGCGCAGCCGCAGGGGCTGCCCGCGATCGAACCGATCGACTTCGTCCTCGACGGCACCCTGCGCGCCGAGATCGCCTCGGCCGCAGCGGGATTCGAGCAGTTTGTGGCCGACAACGCCACGGCCACCGTCTCGTTCGAGCACTTCGGCACCGATCGTGCCAAGGCGCTGGGCATCTCGCCCGACGCCTTCGCGCAGCTGTCGTATCAGCTCGCGCATCGGCGCAGCAAGGGACTCAACGGCGCCACCTACGAATCGATCGCCACCCGCCAGTTCCGCAACGGACGCACCGAGGCGATGCGGGTGGTGACGCCGCAGATCCTGGAATTCGTGGCGGCCATGGACGATTCGGCCGCCGACGCGGCGACGAAGCTGGCGAAGGCGCGGGCCGCCGCCGATGCGCACGTCGCCCGCGCCAAGCAATGTCAGCGCGGTGAGGCGCCCGAACAGCACCTGTGGGAGCTGCAGCTCATCCAGCGCCGCCGGGGTGAGCAGCTGGGCGCCACCGATCCGATGCCGTTCTACGACAGCCCGGGCTGGCGCATCACCCGCGACGATTACCTGAGCACCAGCTCGGCGCCCTCGGCCAATATCCGGTACTTCGGATTCGGCTGCACCAGCCCCAAGTGCATCGGCGTCGCGTATGTGCTGCTGCCCGACCGATGGAACATCTACCTGGCCACGCCGACGAGCGTGGGGGCGCAGATGTCCGAGTTCGCCGATCAGCTGCGGGTGGCGGTGCGCGAGCTGGAGGAGTTGCTGGCCGGTGCCGGGTGAGCCGAAAATCCGGTGCCGGGCGTAGGCGGGCGGCGGTAGCGTCGCGGTCATGACCGGCACCCGTACACCGCAGTTCACCTGTCGTCGGCTGACCACCGAGGATTTTCCGATGCTCGGCGAGTGGCTGGCGCAACCGCATGTGCGGCGATGGTGGAATCACGAGTTCACGCCGGAGGCGATCGAGCGGGACTTCGGGCCGAGCGCGCGCGGGGAGGACCCGTCCGAGGACCTGCTGATCTATGCCGATGGCGAACCGGTCGGTTTGGTGCAGCGCTGTCGACTGCACGATTTCCCGGAGTACGTGGCGGAGCTGACGCCGCTGATCGAGGTGCCCGCCGAGGCGATGTCGATCGATTATCTCGTGGGCGATCCGCAACTGGTCGGGCGCGGGCTCGGCTCGGCGATGATCGGGGCGGTCATCGCGGGCACCTGGGCCGACCACCCGCGCGCCGACTGCGTGATCGTGCCGGTCACGGCGGCCAACCGGGCCTCCTGGCGGGCCCTCGAGAACGCCGGCCTGCGCCGCATCGCCGAGGGTCCGCTCACCCCGGACAACCCGGCCGACGACGGCCATCACTTCATCTATCGCATCGACAGATAAGTCGATTGCGGAAGATAAGCCCGCGTCTGAAACAATGGCTCCCCGTGAAGACTTTCGAAACCCTGTTCGCCGAGCTCCAGGATCGTGCGGTCAACCGCCCCGAAGGGTCGGGCACCGTGGCGGCATTGGATGCGGGTGTGCATGCGCAGGGCAAGAAGGTGCTGGAGGAGGCCGGTGAGGTGTGGCTGGCCGCCGAACACGAGAGCGACGACCACCTCGCCGAGGAGATCTCGCAGCTGCTGTACTGGGTTCAGGTGCTGATGGTGGGCCGCGGATTGCGGCTCGAGGACGTGTACCGACATCTGTGACAGACATTCACCCGTCCCGTCACACGTCCCGAAAGGAACACTGCCATGCTGCGCGTCGCCGTCCCCAATAAAGGCGCCCTGTCCGAATCCGCCGTCGAGATCCTGACCGAGGCGGGTTACCGCAAGCGTCCCGACTCCCGCGAACTGTCGGTGCTCGACAACGCCAACCAGGTCGAGTTCTTCTTCCTGCGCCCGAAAGATATTGCCATTTATGTGGGTTCGGGCGAGCTGGATCTGGGTATCACCGGTCGTGACCTGGCGCTGGATTCGGGTGCGCCGGTGCAGGAGCGGCTGAGCCTCGGGTTCGGCCGCTCCACCTTCCGCTACGCCGCGCCCGCCGGTCGCGAATGGAAGGTCGAGGACCTCTACGACAAGCGCATCGCCACCGCCTACCCCAATCTGGTGCTCGCCGACCTGCAGCGCCGCGGCATCCAGGCCGAGGTGATCCGGCTCGACGGGGCGGTGGAGATCTCCATCCAGCTCGGTGTCGCCGACGCCATCGCCGATGTGGTCGGCTCGGGGCGAACCCTGCGCCAGCACAACCTGATTCCGTTCGGGGAGTCGCTGTGCGATTCGGAGGCGGTGCTGATCGAGGCCGCCGGATCCGACCGCCGCGACAAGGCGCGCAATCAATTGGTCGCCCGCATCCAGGGTGTGGTGTTCGCGCAGCAGTACCTGATGCTGGACTACGACTGCCCGAAGGAACTGCTCGAGGCCGCGGTCGCGATCACTCCCGGCATGGAGTCGCCCACGGTGTCGCCGATGGCGGACTCCGGCTGGGTCGCCGTGCGCGCCCTCGTCCCGCGCAAACAGGGCAACGACGTGATGGATCAGCTCGCCGAACTCGGCGCCAAGGCCATCCTCGCCACCGACATCCGCTCCTGCCGCGCTTTCTGAGGGCTGGGATCGCCGGGCTCGCACCGGCAGACTGGTGCGCGGGTCGGGGCAACGAAGTCACGGAGGAAATGTGATGATGCCCTTTCTGGTCCCCGCCAAAACCCCGTCGAACCTGCTCGAATGGCTGACCCAGCTGTTCTGCTGGGCAGGTAGCGGCGTCTGCATCATGTAGCGCTGCTTCCCCTACCGCGGGTCGTCGACCTGCGACGGCCAGCCCGGGTACGGCGGCGGGGTGCCGCCGTAGGCCGGGCAGAACGGCTTGTAGTCGCAGAACTCGCACAGCCAGCTCGGATTCGGCGGGAAGTCGCCGCTGCGTCCGGCGGTCGTGATGGCCGACCACAGTGCCGAGAGGATGCGTTCGAAACGCAGGAGTTGGTCCTCGTCGGGGGTGTAGGTGAGGATCTGGCCGTCGGCCAGATAGATCAGGCGCAGCTGGGTGGGGACCACACCGCGCGAGCGCAGCATGATCAGGGCGTAGAACTTGAGCTGGAACAGGGCCCGACCCTCGGCGCCGAGTGCCGGAGACCGGCCGGTTTTGTAGTCGACCACGCGGAGCTGACCCGACGGCGCCACATCGATCCGGTCGACGAAACCGCGCAGCGGCGAGCCGTCCGGCAGCACCACCTCGATCAGCGATTCACACGACTGCGGGTCGAATGCGGTGGGGTCCTCCAGCCGGTAGTAGCTCTGCACGAGCCGATGCACCTCGTCGAGGAAGCCCTCGTGCCCGTCGGGGACCAGCGAACTCAGTTCCGGGCGCTCGGCCAGCAATCGCTCCCATGCCGGGGCGATCAGCGTGGCCGCCCGGTCCGGGACGCGTTCACCGCTCGGTAGCCCGTACAGCGATTCCAGCACCGCGTGTACCACTGTGCCGCGGACCGCGAACCGCGCGGGCGGTTCCGGAATCCGATCGATCGCACGTAATCGATATTTCAACGGACATTGTTTGAAATCCATTGCCCGTGAAGGCGACAGCGCGGGAGCGGGCCGAACGGGATCGTCTCCGCCGTCGCGAGAGGGCGGGGTCGTCGTCGGTGGCGCTGTCATACCTGGCAGGCTATCCGCGGGTACCGACAAATCCGGTACGCCCGCACCAACCAGGAAAAAGCGCAGGAGAACGGAGATCCATGACGGCCAGACGGACCGGTCCATTCACCGCCGGGGACCGGGTGCAGCTGACCGATGCCAAGGGGCGCCAGCACACGGTCGTGCTGGAGCCGGGCAAGGAGTTTCACACGCACAAGGGCCCGATCCGCCACGACGACCTGATCGGCGCCGACGAGGGCTGCGTGGTGCAATCCGCCAACGGCACACCGTATCTCGCACTGCGTCCGCTGCTGGTCGACTACGTCCTGTCCATGCCGCGCGGCGCCGCGGTGATCTACCCGAAGGACGCCGCGCAGATCGTGCACGAGGGCGATATCTTTCCCGGCGCCCGGGTGCTGGAGGCCGGCGCCGGATCCGGCGCGCTGACCTGCTCACTGCTGCGCGCGGTCGGCCCCGAGGGGCAGGTGCTGTCCTACGAGATCCGCGACGACCACGCCGAGCATGCGGTCCGCAACGTGGAGAAGTTCTTCGGAGAACGCCCCGCTAACTGGGCGCTCACCGTCGGCGACGTCGCCGAGCACGGTGGTGACCAGGTCGACCGGGTGGTGCTCGACATGCTCAAGCCCTGGGACGCACTGCCGTCGGTGGCCAAGGCGCTCATTCCCGGCGGCGTGCTCATCGTCTATGTGGCAACGGTCACACAGCTGTCGGAGATCGTGGAGGCGTTGCGACAGCAGCAGTGCTGGACCGAACCGCGCGCCTGGGAATCGCTGGTGCGCCCCTGGCACGTGGTGGGCCTGGCGGTGCGCCCCGAGCACCGGATGCAGGGCCACACGGCCTTCCTGGTCGGCGCGCGCCGCCTCGCCGATGGCGTGGTACCCCCGAAGCCGCAGCGCCGTCCCTCGAAGGGCTGAGCCCCCGCATCCGGTATGGATGATTCGTCAGGCCTGGCAGGGCGCCTTGCCCATGGCCAGGAGCTGGCAGGCGCTGGCATCGGAGAGCTGCCAGCCCGCGGCGCTGTGCTGCCAGGTCATCGGCATCGCCGGGGCGGGACCGTGCGGGGAGGTGATGACCACCTGTGCGGTGGCGGTATCGCCCTCGGCCTTGACATCGGAGACGGTGAAGGTGATCTTGCCGTAGTGGGCGAGTCCCTGGGTCATGGTGTCGATGTTGGCGGTGCGCTTCTGCCCGTCGGTGACCAGCTTCTGCTTGTCCGCGGTCGGCGTGGCCGGGTCGACGAATCCGTCCAGGGTCGCCTGCAGGGTCTCGGGAGTGGGTGCGGCGGCGGCCTGTGCGCTCGTGCCGGTGGGGCTGGCGGCGGCACCGGAAGTGCTGGTCACGGCCGCGCTGGTGGTGGTGCCGGCCGGTGCTTGGTCGGATTTGTCGGAGCTGCATGCCACCATGCCCGTAACGGCGAGGGTCGCAAATGCGGTAGCCGTCACAAGACGAACGCTGGAAACACGAACATGGCGTGCAGCGTTGCCACTACAACGGGTAAGACCGGTGGGAAGGAGCATCGACGACACACACCTTTCGGCTCGGTCCGGCGACATTAACTCGTCGGAAACAGGTTAGGGCAGGCTAACATGGTGGCCCGGCCACGAACTGCATCCGCAGGCCGCAGCCGAGATGTGATCACGACGAAACCATGTCGGAAAGCGAGAACGGTTCGCGCCCGGTAGCGTTGATAGACCGGGACTGGGAGGAGCAGCATCATGAGCCCCATCGAGAATTCGGATTCGGCGGCCTGGAGGGAACTCGAGGCAGTACGCGCCGAGGCGGCTGCACTCCGAAGGCAACTCGCCGACTCGCCGGATCGCACAAGGGAATTGGAAGCGCGCATCGATTCGCTGACGATTCGCAACACCAAGCTCATGGACACCTTGAAGGAGGCCCGCCAGCAACTGGTCGCCCTGCGCGAGGAGGTCGACCGGCTGGGCCAGCCGCCGAGTGGCTACGGCATCCTGATCGGTGTCTACGACGATCAGACGGTCGACGTGTTCACCTCGGGGCGCAAGATGCGGTTGACGTGTTCGCCGAATATCGAGACGTCGACCCTGCACTACGGGCAGACGGTCCGCCTCAACGAGGCGCTCACGGTGGTCGAGGCCGGGCACTTCGACCAGACCGGTGAGATCGGCACCCTGCGCGAGATCCTCGACGACGGCCGCCGGGCGCTGGTGGTCGGGCATGCCGACGAGGAACGGGTGGTCTGGCTGTCGGGCCCGCTGAGCAGGCTGGTGGATGTCGACGATGTCGAGGACCCGGATCATCCGATCCGCAAACTGCGGCCGGGAGATTCGCTGCTGGTCGACACCAAGGCGGGCTTCGCCTTCGAGCGCATCCCCAAGGCCGAGGTCGAGGACCTCGTGCTGGAGGAAGTGCCCGATGTCGACTACGAGGACATCGGTGGCCTGTCGCGGCAGATCGAGCAGATTCGCGATGCGGTGGAACTTCCGTTCCTGCACAAGGATCTGTTCCGCGAGTACGCGCTGCGCCCGCCCAAGGGTGTGCTGCTCTACGGCCCGCCCGGTTGCGGTAAGACGTTGATCGCCAAGGCCGTGGCCAACTCGCTGGCCAAGAAGATCGCCGAGGCGCGCGGTGAGGATGCCAAGGAGGCCAAGTCCTTCTTCCTCAACATCAAGGGCCCCGAGCTGCTGAACAAGTTCGTGGGTGAGACCGAGCGCCACATCCGGATCATCTTCCAGCGGGCGCGGGAGAAGGCCTCCGAGGGCACCCCGGTGATCGTGTTCTTCGACGAGATGGACTCGATCTTCCGGACCCGTGGTTCGGGTGTGTCCTCCGATGTGGAGACCACGGTCGTGCCGCAGCTGCTGTCGGAGATCGACGGTGTCGAGGGCCTGGAGAACGTCATCGTCATCGGCGCCTCCAACCGCGAGGACATGATCGACCCGGCCATCCTGCGGCCCGGACGTCTCGATGTGAAGATCAAGATCGAGCGGCCGGATGCCGAGGCGGCACAGGACATCTTCTCCAAGTACCTGACGCCGGAGCTGCCGCTGCACGCCGACGATGTGGCCGAATTCGGCGGCGATCGGGAGAAGTGCGTGAAGGCGATGATCGAACGGGTCGTCGAGCGCATGTACGCCGAGAGCGAGGACAACCGCTTCCTGGAGGTCACCTACGCCAACGGGGACAAGGAGGTCCTGTACTTCAAGGACTTCAACTCCGGCGCCATGATCCAGAACATCGTGGACCGCTCCAAGAAGTACGCCATCAAGTCGGTCCTCGAGACCGGCAACCCGGGCCTGCGCATCCAGCATCTCTACGATTCGATAGTGGACGAGTTCTCCGAGAACGAGGACCTGCCCAACACCACGAATCCCGATGACTGGGCTCGCATCTCGGGTAAGAAGGGCGAGCGGATCGTCTACATCCGCACGCTGGTCACCGGCAAGAACGCCAGCGCCAGCCGCGCGATCGACACCGAGTCCAACACCGGCCAGTACCTGTAAACCGGGAAACCGCAAGGGCCGCGCTCCCCTCGGGAGCGCGGCCCTTCCGCATTCCCGAGCCCGAGCCGGTGTCCCTCCCACGCAGGTCCCGGCGTGCACTTGGCCGGGACTGGCCGCTTGGGCTAGAATTTGGCCATGCGGCCAGAAAATAGTACGGAGGGCCAACGTCGGTCCTTCATCGAGGAGGCGCGGCGGCGGCAGATCATTGCGGCGGCGGTCGAGGTGATCTCGGAGGTGGGGTACGGCAATGCGTCGCTGGCGCGGATCGCCGAGCGGGCGGGGATCTCCAAAGGGGTGATCTCCTACCACTTCGATGGCAAGGACGATCTGATGACGCAGCTGGTGGTCCAGCTGTACATCCTCGGCGGCGAGTTCATGGCACCGGTGATCGAGGAGGCCGAGGGGCCTCGCGACAAGCTGCTGGCCTACCTGGAATCGAATCTGCGCTTCATCGACGCCAACCGGAAGCACGTGGCCGCGCTCACCCAGGTCGTGATGAACCTTCGGAAGAACGACGGCACGCCGCGGTTCGCCTCCTCCGAGGGGGAGCGCGAAATCATCAAGCCGCTCATCGCTATTTTGGACGCGGGCCAGGACAGCGGCGAATTCGGCGACTTCGATCCGATCGTGATGGCCAAGGCGGTGCGCGATGTCGTCGACGGCGCTGCGGGACGCGCGATTCGGGAACCGGACTGGGACGTGCGGACCTACGCCACGCAAGTGTGCCGGATGTTCGACCTGGCAACGAAAGGGAAGGACCAATGAGCACCGTGCTCGAAACCGGTGCACCGCAGCCGGAGACGCGCGGCGACCGGCCGCCGTTCGCGATCGGCGGGGTGGCTGCGGTCGCCGTCGTGTCCGCGATCGCCCTGTTCGCCTCGATTGGCCGGTACGGATTCTTCGGTGACGAACTGTATTTCATCTCCGCCGGGCGCCGGCTCGCCGCGAGCTATGCCGACCAGGGGCCGCTGGCCCCGGCGATCGCGCGCCTGATGGATCTGATGGCCCCGGGTTCGCTGGTGGCCCAGCGCATACCGGCCGTCCTGATCACCCTCGCGGCGATCGTGATCAGCGCGCAGATCGCCCGGGAGTTCGGTGGTTCGCGACGGGCGCAGGTGCTGACCGCTATTGCCTACGCCACCTCGCCGTTCCTGCTGGCTCAGGGAGCGCAGTTGTCCACCAATGCCGTCGATACCGCGCTGTGGGTGGTGATCGGCTGGCTGGTGATCCGGTGGGTGCGCACCCGGCAGGACATGCTGCTGCTGTGGGCGGGTGTGGTCACGGCGATCGATATGCAGGTGAAGTGGCTGGTCCCGTTCTTCTGGGCGGCGATCGCCGTCGGCGTGCTGGTCTTCGGCCCGCGCGAGCTGTTGCGCCGCCCGATGCTGTGGTGGGGCGCCGCACTGGTCGCGCTGACGATGCTGCCGAGCCTGTTCTGGCAGGCCCGGCACGGCTGGCCGCAGCTGGGCATGGGTGCCCAGGTGGCCGCGGAACAGTCCGCGATCGGCGGGCGGGTCACGTTCGTTCCGATGGCGCTGATCCTCGCCGGTGCCCTCGGCCTGCTGCTGCTGGCCTGCGGGATGTGGGCGCTGCTGCGCTGGGAACCGTTGCGCCCGTATCGGTTTCTAGGTCTGGTGCTGCCGCTGCTGATGCTGGCCTTCCTCGTCACCAACGGCCGGGCCTACTACGTGATCGGGTGCTATCCGGCGATCATCGGCGCCGGTGCCGTCTGGTGGGCCCATCGCGCGGTGCGGTGGCGGCGGATCGTGGCGGCGTCGGTGGTGGTCGTCTCGGTGATCACGGTAGCGTGGGCGCTGCCCTGGAAGCCGGAATCGCAGATTCCGTCGACCGACGACGAGACAGCCATCGGCATGGACCTGGGCACCTACGGCAAATTCGGCTGGACGGAACTGCGCGAGGCAGTCGCGGCCGCCTATCGCGCACTGCCGGAACCGGAGCGCGCTCGCGCGGTGATCGTCACCGACAATTACTGGCAGGCAGGCGCTCTGGATGTCGCGCGCGACGACTACGGTCTGCCCGCCGTCTACAGCCCCAACCGTGGTTTCGGTTACTTCGGCACCCCGCCGGACTCGGCGACGACGGTCCTGTGGGTCGGCGGCGAGGAAAGCGATATGCGCTCGCGATTCACCACCGTGACGGCGGTGGGCAGGGTGAACGCCCGCCTGGGCATCCCCGGAATCGTCCGTGACGTCACCCTCTGGCGCTGTGACGGCCCGATCCGCCCATGGTCGCAAGCATGGTCGGACATGCTGGGCCTGGGCTGACGACCCCCGTTCGCCCCGCCCCGGCGCCTGGCGGCGCCGGGGGATTCGTGATGGCGCGGGGCGGGATTCGTGATCGTGGGCGCGGAAGTTGAGACACCGGACAGGAACTCGGTGTCGAGAGGTCGGATCGGGCCGCGGGTGTCGAGATCCCGCGCGGGGCCAGTGTCCGACGTCGGGCGGACCCGGTGTTGGGGTGTTGCGCGGGGTCGGGGATGACATCTGGACCGTCCGGTGATGGGCGGCCTGGCAGAGGCCGCTTACCGGACAGCGGGGCGGGAGGTTGGACCGCTGGCGGCCGACGTGTGCCGTTGGAGTGGGTCGGCCGCCAGTAGTTCCGGGTCAGTTGTGGGTGGTGACGGTCTGCAGGATGATGTCCGAGGTTGGGGAGCCGTCGCCGGAGTTGTCCTTGGTGCCGCCGGCGGCGATGTTCTGCAGGACGTCCATGCCGCTGGCGATGCGGCCGAACGGGGTGTAGGCGGGTGGCAGTTTCGAATCGGAGTAGACGAGGAAGAACTGGCTGCCGTTGGTGTCGGGGCCCGAATTCGCCATGGCCACTGTTCCGGCGGGGTAGGTTGCGCCGGTGAGGTTTTCGTCGGCGATTTGATAGCCCGGAGTGCCGCTGCCGGTGCCGGTGGGGTCGCCGCACTGCAGCACGAAAATGCCCTCGGTGGTGAGGCGGTGGCAGCGGGTGTGGTTGAAATACTGTTCGCCGGACAGGAATACGAACGAGTTGACCGTGCGCGGCGCGTGGGCGGCATCCAGCGCCACGGTGATCGTGCCGCAGTTGGTCTGCAGGTCCGCGCTGTAGGTGGCGCTCGGGTCGATCGACATGGCGGGTTCGGCGGGCCACTGCTTCCCGTTGGGCTGGGCTTCGGCCGCGGTCATGCAGCCGGGGGCGGCGGTGTGCGCCGGGACGGGGGCCGCGACTGCCTGTCCGGTTACCGGGATCGCGATCGAGACACCGGCAGCGATGAGGGCCGAGCGCCGCAGCGCCTTGCGTGACTTGGGATTTCGGCGGGTCGGCGGGACGGGATCGAGCTGCGGGGTCTGCGGAACGCTCTGCACCGGCGTGAGCCTCCTTGATTCGGGCGCGCGGGATGATGTTGTCGGGCATCATTCCATGCCGGGCGCAGTATGTGTCGGGAGAGCCCGCGAATCGATGCGGAAAAGCACGTTTGTCGCAAGCGCGACACCTTACAGTTGTGTCCGTGCAAGTTGCTCGTTGGTAACCACAGGCTCGGCGTCCAGCGCCGGGGGCGAGAACGGAGCAAGGATGAAGCGCATTGCTATGGGAGTGGCGGGGGCCTGCGTCGCGGCATCGGCGTTGGGCGTCGCCGCGGCGGGCTCGGCGACGGCGGCGGTCCCCGCCGGTGTCTACTGCGCCGGACCGGTCTGTTTCAACAGCACCGCCGAACCGCAGATCGTGGCGGGCGTGGCGATCTGCCCCCTGACCGGGCCGCTGCCGGTCACCTGGCGGATCGAGCCCAGGAGCGTCGCGTCGCTGACAACGCAGTGCTCGGATGGGTCGGCACCCCGGGAAATTCAGTTCTGATGACGGTGCGGCGCAGGGGTTCAGACGCGCCGCACCCGCCGGTAGGTCGGCAGCGCGGTGGCCGCCGCGGCCAAATGGGCGGCCACCGACCCGATATCGCCCTCGGGGAGGGCGGCAACGGTCACGCGCAGATGATCGCGGTCCGGGTGGTCGGTGACTTCGAACGGCCCGCCGGGGGCCGCCTTGATACCGGCGGCGGCGAGCGAGATCGTCGCGGCGTTCTCATCGGCGACCGGTAACCACAGGTTGATGCCGTCCGGCCGGGGCACGGTGAGGCCGTGGCGGGCCAACGCCTTACGCAGCGCCTCGCCGCGTGCGCGGTAGGTCGTTCGGGCGGTCGCCACCGCGGCACAGGCGCTCTCGTCGGTCAGCATGTGCAGCAGCACGCGCTGCAACAGACGGCTGGTCCAGCCGGGCCCGAGCATGCGGCGCTCGATGACCGGATCGAGCACCTCGGCGGGCCCGCCCGCCACCGCCAGCCGCAGGTCGGCGCCGTGGGACTTCGAATAGGACCGGATGTGCACCGTGCGATCCGGCAGACAGGAGCCCAGCGAACGAGGCGGAGTATGCGCGATACCGGCGGCATGGTCGTCCTCGATGACGAGAACGTCGCGGCCGGAAAGAATATCGGCCAACTCGCGGACTCGCCGCGTCGTCAGTGACGCACCCGTCGGATTCTGGGCCCTCGGCTGGAGCAGCAGCGCGGCCGGACTGTGAGCCTCCAGGGCGTCGGCGAGTTCGGTGGGTAGCAGGCCCGATTCGTCCATACCCACCGGAACCGGCCGAGCGCCCAGCCGCGCCAACAGGTCGAGAAACGGTGGGAAGCAGGGATTTTCGACGACGACGGTGTCGCCGAGCCGCACATGCACGGTGAGCAGCCGGTCGATCGCGTCGAGGGCCCCGTCGAGCACGGTGAAACGTTCGGAGCGGCAGGGCCAATCGGCGGCCACCGCCGATTGGAGTTCCGGCAGCATCGCCTCGCCGAGGTAGGTGGCCGACAGGTGGTCGATGGCGCCGTCGCGAGCCAGCACGCGCAGCGCGGCGGTGAGATCGGGCAGCAACTCCGGATCGGGCACACCGCGGGACAGATCGATGCGGAACGCATCGTCCGAACGGGCGTGCAGGCGTTGATATCTCCCGATCGGCACGGCCGTCGTGGCCGGAGGCGCGGTGCCGACGAACGTGCCCGCCCGTCCCCTGGAGACGATCGCGCCGGTGGCGGCCAGCGCCCGCCACGCCTGATTCACCGTCGCGGGGGAGACCTTCAACTCGCGCGCCACCTCCCGCACGGTGGGCAGCCGAGTGCCGGGCGCCAGCTCGCCGCAGCGGACGGCGCGGCCGACCGCGGCCGCGATACCCGCCGCGGTGCGGTCGTCGAGATCGGCGATGACCGCCGCAGGGGTGACGGGCCCCGACACGGATTCGGCGGCGGTCGATGCCATCACGGGGTCTCCGTCGGTTCGATGATCACAGCGTCATTCTGCGGGGGTGCGGGCCGGTCGTTCGTCATCGGGGCCCAGGTTTTACCGATTCGAAACTGTTTCCTCGCCGAAGTAACACAACGAAACTGATTCAGGGTGCAGAATAACAAAGCATGGCAATCGTTCGAGCGGCGCTCGTCCAGACCGACTGGACCGGCGACAAGGAGTCCATGATCAAGGCACACGAGGACTACGCACGGCAGGCCGCCGCGCAGGGTGCTCGGGTCATCTGTTTCCAGGAGTTGTTCTACGGGCCGTACTTCTGTCAGGTACAGGACACGAAGTTCTACGACTACGCCGAATCCGTCCCCGGACCCACCACGGAACGCTTCGCCGCGCTGGCGAAGGAGCTGGGCCTGGTGATGGTGCTGCCGATGTACGAGCAGGAGCAGCCGGGGGTGCTGTACAACACGGCCGCGGTGATCGACGCGGACGGCAGCTATCTCGGCAAATACCGCAAACACCACATTCCGCAGGTGAAGGGGTTCTGGGAGAAGTTCTACTTCCGGCCCGGCAATCTGGGCTGGCCGGTGTTCGACACCGCGGTCGGCCGGGTCGGGGTCTACATCTGTTACGACCGGCACTTCCCGGAGGGCTGGCGGGCGCTGGGCCTGGCGGGCGCCGAGATCGTGTTCAATCCCTCGGCGACCTCCCGGGGCCTGTCCGGATATCTGTGGCGGCTGGAGCAGCCGGCCGCGGCGGTGGCCAACGAGTACTACGTCGGGGCGATCAACCGCGTCGGCATCGAAAGCGACTACGGTGACGACGATTTCTACGGCACCAGCTACTTCGTCGATCCGGAGGGCAAGTTCGTGGGCGAGGTCGGTTCCGACTCCGCGCCCGAACTGATCGTCCGCGATCTGGACATGGACCTGATCAAGGTGGTGCGCGATCGCTGGGCCTTCTACCGCGACCGCCGCCCCGACGCCTACGGGTCGTTGGTGCAGCCGTGAGTGAGGTGCAGTCATGACACGCACGCTCGTTCGGGGCGGAACCGTGGTGTCCGCCACCGGGTCTCAGCTTCTCGACGTCCTGATCGACGGTGAAACCATTGCCGCGGTCGTGCAGCCGGGCACGCCGGTCTTCGGGGCGGACCCGGCCACCCTCGCCGAGGTCGTCATCGACGCCACCGGCAAGTACGTCATCCCCGGCGGGGTGGACGGGCATACGCACATGCAGATGCCGTTCGGCGGCACCGAGGCATCGGACACCTTCGAAACCGGCACTCGTGCGGCGGCTTTCGGTGGTACCACCACCATCGTCGACTTCGTGGTGCAGACACCGGGGGTGCGGGTGCAGGACGCGCTGGCGTCCTGGCACCAGAAGGCCGCCGGGCAGTGCGCGATCGACTACGGCTTCCATCAGATCATCGGCGACGTCACCGACGAATCGCTGAAGGGGATGGCCGAATTGGTGGCCGAGGGCGTCACCAGCTTCAAGCTGTTCATGGCCTACCCGGGGGTGTTCTACTCCGACGACGGCAAGATCCTGCGGGCCATGCAGACCAGCGCCGACCTCGGCGCGCTGTTGATGATGCACGCGGAGAACGGCATCGCCATCGACGTGCTGGTCGCGCAGGCGCTGCAGCGCGGCGACACCGCACCGTACTTCCACGGCACGACACGGCCGTGGCAGCTGGAGGAGGAGGCCACCCACCGCGCGATCATGCTCGCGCAGGTGACCGGCGCCCCGCTGTACGTGGTGCACGTGTCGGCCAAGCAGGCCCTCGAACAGATCGCGCAGGCACGCGGCCAGGGGCTCAACGTCTTCGGCGAGACCTGCCCGCAGTATCTGTACCTGTCGTTGGAGGAGCAGCTGGGCGCGCCGGGTTTCGAGGGTGCGAAGTGGGTGTGCTCGACGCCGTTGCGGGCGCGCGCCGAGGGGCATCAGGACGAGCTGTGGCGCTATATCCGCACCGGTGATGTCGCCTCCGTCGCCACCGATCACTGCCCCTTCTGCATGAAGGATCAGAAGGAGATGGGCATCGGCGATTTCAGCAAGATCCCCAACGGGATCGGCGGGGTCGAGCACCGGATGGATCTGATGTTCCAAGGGGTGAAGGACGGCCGGATCTCGCTGGAACGCTGGGTGGAGGTGTGCTGCACCGAACCGGCGCGGATGTTCGGCATGTATCCGCGCAAGGGCGTGATCAGCCCGGGCGCCGACGCCGACATCGTGGTGTACGACCCCGACGGGCACACCAGCATCGGCCTCGGCAAGACCCATCACATGAATATGGACTACTCGGCCTACGAGGGTTTCGAGATCGACGGCCACGTCGACACGGTGCTCTCGCGCGGCCGGGTAATCGTCGACGACGGCCGGTATCTGGGCAGCACGGGCCACGGCCGGTTCGTGCCGCGCGGGCTGTCGAGCAATCTCATCTGAGTGAACGGAATGGAGTGTGGCCCATGGACATCGGTGTGGTGCTGCAATGCAGCCCGCCCGCGTCACGGGTGGTGGAATTGGCGAGACTGGCCGAGACGCACGGCTTTTCGCACGTATGGACCTTCGATTCCCATCTACTGTGGCTGGAACCGTACGTCATCTACAGCCAGATCCTGGCCGCGACCCGCAAGATCGTGGTCGGGCCGATGGTGACCAATCCGTCCACCCGGGACTGGACGGTGACGGCGTCGACATTCGCGACGCTCAACGAGATGTTCGGCAACCGGACGGTGTGCGGCATCGGCCGCGGCGACTCGGCGGTGCGCACCCAGGGCGGACGGCCGAACACCCTGGCCGCCCTGCGCGAATCCGTCGGAGTGATCCGGGAATTGGGCAACGGGCGCAGCGCCCGCGTCGGTGACACCGTGATGCAGTTCCCGTGGGCGCGCACGTCCCGGCTCGAGGTGTGGGTCGCCGGATACGGGCCGAAGGCATTGGATCTGACCGGCGAGGTCGCCGACGGGTTCATCCTGCAACTCGCCGACCCGGACATCACGGCGTGGACCATCGCGCGGGTGCGGGCCGCGGCCGAGCGGGCGGGCCGGGACCCGGCGGAGGTGACGATCTGCGTGGCCGCTCCCGCCTACATCACCGACGGCTCGGTGGCGGCGCTCAAACATGCGCGCGAGCAGTGCCGGTGGTTCGGCGGCATGGTCGGTAACCACGTCGCCGACATCGTGGCGAAATACGGTGCCGACAGCGAGGTTCCGGCCGCGCTGACCGACTACATCGCGGGCCGGACGGGGTACGACTACAACCAGCACGGCCGCGCCGGGAACACCCACGCCGATTTCGTGCCCGACGCCATCGTCGACCGGTTCTGCATTCTGGGCTCGCCCGAGGACCACGTGGCCCGGCTGCGGGAACTGGAAGCCCTCGGCGTCGATCAGTTCGCGGTCTACCTGCAGCACGACCACAAGTCCGCGACGCTCGAGGCGTACGGAGAATCGGTGCTCCCGCACCTGACCCGTCCGATCACCGCCACCGCGAGCGCCACCTGAGCGATCGACGGGATTCCTAACACCAGAAGGGACTTCGCAGTGGATCACGTCTTCTACCCCTGGAGTGCGCAGGCGAGTGTGAATCCGGTACCGATCACGGGCGGGTCGGGCTCGTGGTTCTGGGATGCCACCGGCAAACGCTACCTGGACTTCTCCTCCCAGTTGGTCTTCCTCAACCTCGGCCATCAGCATCCCGATGTGGTGGCCGCGGTGGTGGCACAGGCCAATTCGCTGGCCACGATCTCGCCGACCGTCGGCAACGAGGTGCGCAGCGAACTGGCCCGCCTGATCGTCGAACGCGCCCCCGGGGCGCTGAACCGGGTGCTGTTCACCACCGGTGGCGCCGAGGCGGTCGAACATGCCGTGCGGCTGGCGCGCAGCTACACCGGGCGCACCAAGATGCTGTCGGCCTACCGCTCCTACCACGGCGGCACCGGCACCGCGATCGGGCTCACCGGTGAACCTCGCCGTTGGGGCGCCGAACCGACGAATGTGGACGTGGTCCGCTTCTTCGGGCCCTATCCGTATCGCTCCCCGTGGGGCACGGCCACCCCCGAGCAGGAGACCGAGGCCGCGCTGCGGCATCTGCGGCAGGTCATCGAGCTGGAGGGGCCGCAGCACATCGCGGGCCTGATCATGGAGACCGTGGTGGGCACCAACGGCATTCTGGTGCCCCCGCCCGGATACCTCGCCGGGGTGCGGGCGCTGTGCGACGAATTCGGCATCGTCTATATCGCCGATGAGGTGATGGCCGGATTCGGCCGGGCGGGCGAATGGTTCGCCGTACAGGCCTTCGATGTGGCCCCGGATCTGATCACCTTCGCCAAGGGGGTGAACTCCGGGTACGTCCCGCTCGGCGGCGTGCTCATCGCCGAACCCATCGCCGCCCGCTACGACGACACCGTGTATCCGGGCGGGCTGACCTACGCCGGTCACCCGCTGGCCTGCGCGGCCGGGGTCGCCTCGATCGAGGTGTTCGAACGCGACGGGATCCTCGACCACGTGCGCACCGCGGGAGCGGATGTGCTCGGAAAAGGACTGCACGACTTGGCCTCCCGGCATCCCTCGGTCGGTGAGGTCCGCGGACTGGGCTTCTTCTGGGCGCTGGAACTGGTCCGCGATCCGGTCTCCCGCGAACCGCTGGTCCCGTTCGCCGCCACCGGCGCGGCCACCGAACCGATGAACCGCGTGACCGCCGCCGCCAAGGAGCGCGGTCTGTGGCCCTTCTCGGTGGCCAATCGCGTGCAATTGGCCCCACCGCTGACGACGAGCACCGACGAACTGGAGTTGGCCCTGGAAATCCTCGACGATGTCCTCACCGTCGCCGACGGCTACGTCGATGCGACCTGATCGATATCCGGCCCTGTTACTGTCGCCGCCATGAAGGTGGAATTGCGGCACAATCCCTCCTCGACGGTCGCGCGGTGCTTTCTCGCCGGGGGCGAACCGTTGCGGGTGGAAACCGGTGCCATGCTGGCGCATTCGGCGGGTGTCACGCTGACCGCCAAGGCCGAGGGCGGGCTGCTGGCGGGGCTGAAGCGGTCGGTGCTGGCCGGCGAATCGTTTTTCGTGTCGACGTTCACCGCGCCGCCCCAGGGGGGCTGGGTGGACGTCGCCCCGGCACTGCCCGGGGACATGCTGGCCCTGCCCATCGGCCCCGACCGGCCGTTCTTCATCAGCCGCGGCAGCTGGATCGCCAATTCCCATGGCGTGCAGGTGGAGACGGGGTGGGGCGGGCTGGCGAATCTGTTCGGCGGCGGGGGCGGTTTCGGCCTGCGGGCGCACGGACAGGGCGAGGTGGTGCTGGGCGTCTACGGTGCGATCGATGCGGTCGACCTGCAACCCGGCGAATCGGTGACCATCGACAGTGGGCATGTGGTCGCCTACGACCTGGCCGTGAAGTTCAGCATCCGCCGCGCGGTGTCGGGGCGGTCACTGCAATCGCTGAAGTCGGGGGAGGGGCTGGTCTTCGACTTCACCGGGCCCGGCCGGGTGCTGCTGCAGACCCGCAACCCGGGTGCATTCGCGGTGTGGGCGGGTGCGGTCACCTCGTCCGGGTAGCAGCTCATTCGCCGGAGAAACGTTATAGGGGTTCAATAAAGGGGTATGCGGCCATCTCCGCCAAAGACCTTCCGGCCAGAAATGAATAGGGCATGCTTCAGTCGTCGCCCATGGAAGACGTGGCGACGATCCGAAGATGAGGGAGGCACTATATGGAGAGCGGTTCCGCCGCCGGGTTCTTGGTTGAGTTACTCGCCAAGACCCTGGCCAAATTACTGACGGGCAGCGCCGACTAGCCCGTATCCCACACCGACGGCCCACCGGAACCGCAGACCCGGTGGGCTGTTGGGTGTTTCGGCTCCGGTGGACCCGCCAGCGTGGCGCACCTCGTTTCCCGCTGCGCAGCGCGGAGCGATGCGCAGCGGGATCGGACTCAGCGCAGGATGTCGGGCAGCAGCACGCGCGTGTCGGGCACGAACGGCCATGCCGGATCGGCCAGCCGTTCGCGCAGTTGGGCGTCGGTCCACCACCAGCCCTCGGCGATCTCGTCGGGCTGATGCCGGATCGGGCCGTCGTAGCGCACCTCGTAGGCGAAAAGGTGGCACCGCATGGGCTTTCCCGCCCAGTGGCCGTCCCAGGAAACGCTGGCCAGCGGCAGCGGCGGATCCTCGCCGTCGCCCACCTCGATGCCGAGTTCCTCGCCCAGCTCCCGTACCGCCGCGGCGGCCGGGTCCTCGTCGGGTCCGAGGACGCCACCGGCCAGGCAGTCGTGCATGCCCGCGAACACCGCCTTGGTGTCGGTGCGCCGGTGGACATAGATCCGTTCGCCGTCGCGCGAGCGCACCAGCACGCCCGCGCTGGCATGCCACAGCCCCTCGGCGTACACGGTCGCGCGCTCGGCGCTGCCCACCCGGCGTCCGGCTCGGTCGTAGACCGCGATCAGCTCACCCATCCGGTTCGCCCCTTACGCCCGTTCGGCGTAGGCCGCCTGGATCTGTGCCTCGGCGTCGGCCAGGTAGTCGGCCAGCATCTCGGCGGCGGCCTCGGCCTCGCCGCGGGTCAGGGCATCGAAGACGGCATGGTTGCGCTGCAGGTAGGGGCGGTGGAACGCGTCGGGATCGGCCACCACGTGGAAGATCAGCCGCAGTTCGTTCCACACGCCCGCCATCAGCGCATCCAGCAGGCGGCTGTCGTTGAGGGCGGTGACGGCGCGGTGGAAATCCACGTCCGCCGTGCCGACGCCGGTCCAATCGCCCTGCGCCGCGTACTGATCCGCGCGTTCCAAGGCGGCGGCGACCGGACCGAGATCGCCGCCGACGCGCGGATGATCCCGCAGCGCGGCGCATTCCACGATCCGGCGGCACTTGTACACCTCGGCGACGTCGTCGGGAGACGGGATCCGCACGAACACACCGCGGTTGAGTTCGTGCACGACCAGCCGCTCCTCGATCAGGGTCCGGAACGCCTCGCGCAGCGTATTGCGGGAAACCTTCAGCGCCGCACAGATATCCGGTTCCGAGAGCCGGGTGCCCGGCCGGAACGTCCCGTCCAGGATGCCGTCGCGGACGATATCGGCCACCTGGGCGCTGCGGCTGGCCCGGTCGAGCCGGTCGCGACGCGCGGCCAGGCTCGCATACGTCTCGACGGCCGTGCCGGACGGCGAGGTCATCGAATCCTCCGATCGGCGAGCGGATGTGCCGGCTCCGAGACTACCGCGATCGACCGACGATCCGCTCGTAGTATTGCAGGATCGTTCAACGATTCGTACGATGAGACCTCTGCCACATTTCGACCCGAGGGGTCACCATGACCGATATGTCGACCGACACCCAACCTCCCGGCTCGCCCGCCACCGCGCGGCCCTTCGCCTGGTTCCGCACCCTGAGTCCCACCGGCAAGCGCGCGTTCTTCGGTGCGTTCGGCGGCTACGGCATGGACTCCTACGACTTTCAGGTGTTGCCGCTGGCACTGGGTGCGATCGCCTCGTATTTCGCCATCTCCACCGGACAGTCGGGCCTGCTGACCACGGTCACGCTGGTGGTGTCGGCGCTCGGCGGGGCGGGGGCGGGTGTGCTCGCCGACCGGATCGGGCGGGTGCGCACCCTGCAGGTCACCATCGCCATGTATGCGGTGTTCACCGTGCTGTGCGGGTTTGCCTGGAACTTCGAGAGCCTGCTGGTGTTCCGCGCGCTGCAGGGATTGGGCTTCGGCGGTGAATGGGCCGCGGGGGCGATCCTGGTCGCGGAGTACGCCCGGCCCGAATATCGCGGTCGTGCAGTAGCGTTCGTGCAGAGCGCCTGGGCGGCCGGTTGGGGGTTGGCGGTCTGCGTCTACACGATCGTGTTCCACCTGTTCGACGAGCGGCTGGCGTGGCGGGTGCTGTTCTTCACCGGCGCCCTGCCCGCCGTGCTGATCGTCTGGGTGCGCCGCAGCGTCCGCGACGCCGAGGTCGCCACCGAACGCCGCGAACACACCGCGGCCGTGCGCGGGCGCTTCACCGCGATCTTCGACCGGGAGCTGATCCGCACGACCTGTTTCGCGGCGCTGCTGGCGACCGGTGTGCAGGGCGGGTACTACACGCTGGCCACCTGGCTGCCCACCTATCTGAAGAACAGCCGCCACCTGACCGTGGTGGGTACGGGCGGATATCTGGTCTTCCTGATCGCGGGCGCGTTCCTGGGTTATGTCAGCGGCGGTATCCTGACCGACAAGCTCGGCCGCAAACGCAATATCCAGTTGTTCGCCGCGCTGTCGGTGGTGTTCATGGTCGCCTACACCCAGGTCCCGGAGGGCGCCAACACCTTGGTGCTGGTGCTGGGCTTCCCGCTGGGATTCTCCGCCTCGGCGATCTTCTCCGGGTTCGGCTCGTATCTGTCGGAGCTGTATCCGACCCAGTTGCGCGGCACCGGACAGGGATTCACCTACAACTTCGGCCGCGGCGTCGGTGCGGTCTTCCCCACGGCGGTGGGGTACCTGGCCTCCACCTCGCTCGGGCTGGCGGGTGCGATGCTGTTCGGGGCGCTCGGCTACGCGGTTGCGGTGCTGGCGCTGTTCGGGCTGGCCGAGACGCGCGGCCGGGAACTGATGTGAGAGGACTGCGATGATCGATCTGAACAGTGATCTCGGTGAGGGCTTCGGCGCCTGGCGGATGGGCGACGACGCGGCCCTGCTCGACATCGTCACCAGCGCCAATATCGCCTGCGGATTCCATGCGGGGGATCCGTCGATCATGCGGCGCACGTGTGAGATGGCCGTGGCGCGCGGGGTGCGGATCGGAGCCCACGTCTCCTACCGCGATCTCGCCGGGTTCGGGCGCCGCGCCATGGCCGTACCGCCGTCCGAGCTGACCGACGAATGCCTGTACCAGATCGGCGCGCTCGACGCCTTCGCCCGGGCGGCGGGGGATCGGGTGCGCTATGTGAAACCCCATGGTGCGCTCTATCATTCGGCGTCGGTGGATCGTGCGGTCGCCGAGGCGGTGGTGGCGTCGATGTCGGCCTTCGGTGGGCTGAGCCTGTTGGGGCTGCCCGGCTCGCAGCTGGAACAGGCCGCGGTCGCGGCCGGGATCGCGTTCCACGCCGAGGGATTCGCCGATCGCGCCTACACCGCCGCCGGATCGCTGGTCTCACGCAGTGAGCCGGGCAGCGTGCTCGAACCGGAATCGGCCTTGGCGCAGGCGGTCTCGATCGCCGTGGACAGGGTGACCCGGGACCGAGACGGGAATGCGGTGCCGGTGCCCGCCCGCAGCCTGTGTGTCCACGGTGATTCGCCGGGTGCGGTGGCCATGGCGCGATCGATCCGGGAAGCGCTGAGCGCCAAGGGCATCGAGCTGCGGGCATTCGCGTGACCGTGCGGATTCTCCCGGCGGGCGATCGGGCGCTGCTGGTGGAGCCGCCCGATCACGACACGCTGGCCGGGTTGGTCGATCACCTGCGGGAGCATTCGATCGAGGGGGTGTGCGATTTCCTGCCCGCCGCGCGCACCGTACTGGTCACCCTGCGGCCGGGTGCTCCGGAGGTGAAGGTGGCCGACCGGCTGCGTGAGGCGATCACCGCGGCAGCGTCCCGCGACACCGGATCCGGTAGCGACGGTGGGCCTTTGGTGATACCGGTGCGGTACGACGGCGAGGATCTGGCCGAGACGGCGGCCCTGCTCGGCATCTCCGAGAACGAGCTGATCGCCCGGCACACCGGACATCTCTGGCGGTGCGCGTTCATCGGGTTCGCCCCCGGCTTCGGCTATCTGGAGGCGCCGGACGCGCGGCTCGAGGTGCCGCGGCGCGACCGGTCGCGGACCTCGGTCCCGGCCGGATCCGTCGCTCTGGCAGGCGGATACAGTGCGGTCTACCCGCGCACCTCGCCCGGTGGCTGGCGCATCATCGGCACCACCGACGTGCCGCTGTGGGACCTCGACCGTCCCGAACCCGCGCTGCTGAGCCCGGGCAGCCGCGTGCGATTCGTGCGGGCGGAGGGGTGAGGGGTTGTCGAGGCGATGCGGGATCGAGGCGGCGTGATGCGGGTGTGGTCGCGGGGGACTGTGCGGTGAGCGGTGCGACACTGCGGGTGGTTGCGCCCGGAATGTTCAGCACGATTCAGGATCTGGGCCGACCCGGCTGGTTCCACGCCGGGGTCGGGATATCGGGTGCGGCCGATCGGGGCTCGCTCGCCCTGGCCAATCGGCTGGTCGGTAACGACGAGGCGGCGGCCGCGATCGAATGCGTCGTGGGCCGACTGGCGTTGGAATTCAGCAGGGCCGTGGTCGTGGCGGTGACCGGTGCGCCCGCGCCGATCACCGTCGACGGCCGGGTCGAGGCGCAGGCGTCGATGCTGTTCGTGGACGAGGGGCAGCGGCTGGAATTGGGAGTCGCGCCGACCGGGCTGCGGTGTTACGTGGCGGTGCGGGGTGGGATCGCGGTGCCGCCGGTGCTCGGCTCGCGCAGCCGCGACACCCTTGCCGGCATCGGACCCGAACCATTGCGGGCCGGGGACGAGCTGCCGATCGGGCCGCCGCCGCGGCAGTGGCCCGCCGTGGATGCCGCGCCCCTGGCACCGATGACCGGTGCGACGGTGACGGCACGGGTCAGGCTGGGGCCCAGGGACGACTGGTTCACCAACCCCACCGAGCTGTTCGCCGGATGCTGGCAGGTGTCCAGCGACTCCGACCGGATCGGTGCGCGGCTCGACAGGGCCGGCGGCGGCCCCGCGCTGCGCCGAGTCGGCGACGCCGAACTGCCCACCGAGGGAATGCCCCTGGGTGCCATCCAGGTGCCGCCGTCGGGGCAGCCCGTGGTGTTCCTGGCCGACCATCCGATCACCGGCGGATATCCGGTGGTGGGCACGGTGATCGACGCCGATGTGGACCTGCTGGCCCAGGCTCGTCCGGGACAGCGCGTCCGGTTCCGCCCCTGGTCGCCCTAGCCGGAGGCATGGATTGGCCTGCTGCGCAGCGGGTTCGGCCGTGATCACGAATGTCCCCTGCGTTCCCGGCGCGAAATCGGCGGCACCGGCGTAGCCTGTGGTTCGCAGGGATGTCCGAGAGGGGATGCTCATGCCGTTGCCGCAGGCGCTGGCGAGATTCAATCGACGAGTCACCAACCGGGTCGCCGCACCTGTGATCGCCCGGGCGCCCGGCTTCGGAATCATCGTGCACAAGGGTCGCAACTCCGGCCGCGTCTATCGCACGCCGGTGACGATCTTCGCCCATGACGGTGGCTACCGGGTTGCGCTCACCTACGGGCGCGACGTCGACTGGCTCAAGAACATCCTCGCCGCCGATCGGTTCGAGCTGGAAACCGGTGGGCGGACGGTGACGCTGACCACTCCGGCGGTGCGGCACGATCCGCAGGCGAGCTGGGCCCCGCCGGGTGTGCGGCAGGTCTTGGGCCTGATCGGTGCCGAGTACTACATGGAGGCGCATCCGGCGTGAGCGCGCTTGCGGGCGAACCATCGACACCGGGAGCGATGGTAGAAACGGGGCGGTAGCGTGATCGTTCGACATCGTCGTAGTGGAAAGGTGTGCTGGTGATTCGACGCGCGAAAGGATTCGGTCCCGTTACCGCGTTCGCACTCGCCGCCGCGGCCGTGCTGTCGCTCGGCGGGGTCGCGCCGGCCCGGGCCGCCGACGGCGGGGTGCCGCCGATGGGAGACGGCTTCCTGTGGGGTGTGGCCTCCTCGGGTTTCCAGAGCGAGGGCAGCGCACCCGACAGCAACTGGAGCCGATACGCCGCGTCGGGGCGGACCTCCGACGAGTACGGCAATTCCGTCGACTTCTATCACCGCTATCGCGACGATATCCGGCTCGCGGCCGACCTGGGTGTCAAGGTGTACCGGATCAGCGTCGAGTGGGCGCGGGTGCAGCCGCAGCCGGGCGTCTGGGACGAACAGGGATTCGCCTTCTACGACAATGTGATCGGCGCGATCCGCGAGGCCGGCATGCGGCCGATGATCACCCTGGACCACTGGGTGTTCCCCGCGTGGGAGCTCGATCGCGGGGCCTGGTCCAATCCCGGCATGGTCGACGACTGGGTGGCCAACGCGCGCCGCGTGGTGGACCGCTACGCCGGGGACGATCCGCTGTGGGTCACCTTCAACGAGCCCACCCTCGGCCCGCCGACCTACGTCGTCCAGGGGAATCTGCCCGCGTGGCAGGCGGGAATCGCGCTGGACCGGATGGTCACCGCGCACCGCGCCATCTACGACTACATCCATTCCCGCCAGCCCGGCGCCATGGTCACCAGCAACCTGTCCTACACACCCGGATACGAAAGCCTCGCCGCGCTGCCGTTCGAGAACCGGGTCGCCGACAAGCTCGACTACATCGGCATCGACTACTACTACGGCAGCCTCCCGTCGCCGGTCGATGCGCTCACCGCCAATACGCCCTGGGCCAATCCGCTGCAGCCGGAGGGGATCTACTACGCCCTGCGCCACTACGCGCGGCAATTCCCGGGCCG
Source organism: Nocardia transvalensis (assembly GCF_015477765.1). GTDB lineage: Bacteria > Actinomycetota > Actinomycetes > Mycobacteriales > Mycobacteriaceae > Nocardia > Nocardia transvalensis_A. The sequence goes on from NZ_JADLQQ010000007.1 coordinate 451,700, forward strand.
CCCGCTCTACATCGTGGAGAACGGGATGCCCACCCAGGACGGCAAGCCCCGCGACGACGGCTGGACCCGCGCCGACAACCTGCGCGACACCATCTACTGGTTGCAGCGTGCCAAGGCCGACGGCATGAACGTCATGGGCTACAACTACTGGAGCATCACCGACAACTACGAATGGGGTTCCTACACCCCACGTTTCGGCCTCTACACGGTCAACGTGAAAACCGACCCCACCCTCACCCGTCACCCCACCGACGCCGTCCCCGCCTACCGCGACATCGTCACCAACAACGGCGTCCCCGCCGACTACCACCCCACCCGCCCCACCACCCCCTGCTCCATCGTCGACCCCCCGTCGAGCTGCCTCGAACCGGTCCCCTCACCCACCCGCTGACCGTCGCCCTGCTGTCGGTTCGCCGGGGCGTCCGGCACCGGCCGCAGGATCGACCTCAGGCTGTCCCTGCGCTTGATCCGGTGGGACAGCCGACTCTGCGACAGCAGCGCGGCTTCGACGAGTTGGCCCTGATTGTCGGCTACGGTCGATCGAGGACAACAGCCTCCAACCTCTACTGGGAGGCATGGACGCACGGCGAACTCATGGCACCCGGCGGTGACTGCCTGCCGGTGGGTCTCCGGCTGGGTGATTCACGCCGCGGGTGGCAGCGCGGGGCCTACGAGCTGATGTACCCGCACACCGTCGGCGGCTACATCGGCGACGACGACCTCGACGAGGGTCTGTACGGCCGCGACCTGTACGCCAGCTACTACGGCGACCACTTCCGCGGCTTCAGGCGATCAAGCGAAAGTACGCCCCGGACAACATCTTCCACAACGCCATGAGCATCCCTCCCCGGTAAGCCCGCAGTCCGCGCCTGCCAGGTGGTTCAGTCGGTGGTGACGAGGGCGTGGGCCGAGCCGAACCAGCGGGTGAGGGCCTCGAGGAGACCCTCGGTGGTGGGTTCGGTGGTGGCCCACGCTACGTAGCCGTCGGGGCGGATCAGGAGGGCGGCGGCGGGTGCGTCGGGGGTGGGGGCGATCATGGTGTCGACGCGGTCGGACCAGGCGGGGGCCGGGGTGGTGAGGTGGCCGGTGAGGTCGAGGAGGAGCGGGCGGGCCGGGCGGAGGAGTTCGGCGATTCGGGTGGGGCCGTCGGGAGTGTGGATGGTGAAGTCCGGGACGAGATGTCCGGCAAGGGGGTGGTCGCAGCCGGTGTCGTAGCGGATGTCCGCGCCGGCCAAGAGGTGGGCGACGTGATCGACCGCGGCGGGAAGGTGGAGTAGTTCGCCGAATACCTGGCGGAGGGCACCGACCTCCGGGCCCGGTGCCATGAGGGCGCTCTGGGCCATGGAGTGCATCATCACCCGCTCGGCGGCCGGGCGGCGTTCGGATTCGTAGGTGTCGAGCAGGTTCGGCGGTGCCCAGCCCTGCACGTGCGCGGCGAGCTTCCAGCCCAGGTTGAGCGCGTCCTGCATGCCGAGATTCAGGCCGGGGCCGCCGATCGCGGAGTGGACGTGGGCCGCGTCGCCGACCAGCAGCACTCGACCGTCACGGTAGCGGTCCGCGACGCGCGTGTTCTGGCCGACATACCGGAGCATCCGATGCGGTCCGGGCCAGGTCGGCCGCCGCAACGCCAGTTCGACACCCAGGACGCGGGTAACGCTGTCGCACAGTTCATCCCAGGTCATTTCGACACTGTCGTCGATGGCGTCGACGCCGTACTCCATGGTGGCGACATGCGGGCGGCCCGGCTGGAATTCCGCCAGCACGAACATGCCGCGTCCGGTCCAGTTGTGCCCCCAGGAGATGCGGCCGTAACCGGGCAGCTCATATCCGCCGTCGTCGGTGCGCACCAGATCGGGAACCTCCGCGGCACCGATCCGGGAGATGCGATCGGCTGCGGTGAAGCCGGGGAAGCCGATTCCGGATCGCTTGCGCACCAGGCTCTTGCCGCCGTCGGCGCCGACCAGGAACCGGGCGGCGAGCCGATAGTCGCCCGTCGGTCCGGTCACGGTGGCAGTCACCGCGTCCGCGTCCTGGGCGAAGTCGGTGAGCGCATGGCCCCAGCGCACCTCGATGCCGAGTTCCTGTGCCCGCGCGGCCAGCAGGCGGGTGAGTTCGGGCTGGGGAATCAGCCACGCGTACATCGGATTGTGCGCCAGCACAGTGAAATCCATGTGCAGCCCGCTGAAGATGTAGGCGGGCAACGGACGCGGCGGCTCGCCGGGATACAAGCCGCGCATATCCAACGATCGCACGATCTGGCCGACCATGCCGTTGGCCTTCGGTGTGGTGCTCGGAGCGGGCGAGGCCTCCAGAACGACCGGCCGCGCGCCCGCGAGAGTGAGCTCGATGGCGAGCAGCAGCCCGTTCGGACCGGCACCGGAAATGACGACATCGGTACGTGTTTCGGACATGGCTAGGTAAACCCCTTGTCGTGGTGGGTGTTCGGTAATCGAAGGTCGCGCCGGATCTCGGTAACGACGAGACAACCCCAGGGACGGATCGGGCCCCCGGGAGATCAGCGAATAGTTCGCGGGTCCGGCAGCCCTGCCGCGATAGCGGAAAACGCTTGGCGCAGAATGGTTGTGATGATCACAGGAGGATCGGCTCGCACATAGATCTCGAAGGTGGCCTGATAGGCGGCGAAGAGTGCACCCGCCACGAGCCTGGGGTACAGGTCCCGATCCGGATCGGTGCCGGTACGTTCGGCGATCGCCGCGACCAGATCGTCGGAGATCCCGCGGTTGAGGGCGGCCTGCATCTCGGGAATGTCGAACAGCTTCCGGCTCTCCCGCATCTGCTCCCGGGTCGGCGGGCCGAATTGCACACCGTCGGCCTCCAGCGGCTCCAGCACGGCCGCCGTGACGGCATCCCAGATCGGTTCCTCGGCCGGACGGGCCCGCAGCGCATCGATCGTGCGCTGCATCCGCTCGAGCTGCCGGTAGGCCAGCGCCTCGTACTTGCTGGCGAAGTAGTTGTTGAACGTGCGGACCGACACCCCCGCGCGGGCCGCGATGTCCTCACGGACCACATTCTCGATCCCCTTCTCGAACATCAGCCACAGCGCGGCGTCGCTGAGCGCCTTACGGGTATCGAGCTTCTTGCGTTCCCGCAGTCCGAGGACGGGTTCGTCGGCCATGCACCCAGCCTGACAGAAACTTGCCTACTGGGCAAGAGTTCCCGATGGGAAAAATTGCCCGATAGGCAAATGGTTGGCCTCGCGTCAGGCCACGACGGTGGCTCGCATCTCCCGCCGAGGGCTGGAAGGCGCTGCCGCCGTGGCGAATTCACCGGTCGCCGCCACCGTGCGCAGCACCGTCCGCAGGCGCTCGATGTACTGCTCGACCGAACCGTGCGCCTGCGGGGTGTCCGGGAACGACACGGTGACATGCACCCGGTCGGCCTCGCGGTGGAACGACAGCGGCGAGGGCCGGTCGGTGGGCGAGGTCGAGCACAGCCCGTGAATGCCGTGCAGTCCCGGCAGCGACTGTTCCAGCATCGCCCCCGAGATCGGCCGCGCATCCATATACGACACCCACGGCCAGTTCCGCACGCACGGCAGCTCGCGCCCGGCCAGTTCGGCGGCGCGCGGCAGCGCGGCGAACAGCGGAACTCCGCTGAGCGGCTTGATGTCGTGCAGGGCGGTGCGCGCCCGCGCGACGAGTTCGGTGAACCGCGCCGCCACGCCGACGTGGAAGACGATCGGCATCAGATTGACGAACCACCCCTGGGTGAACTGGAACTTCGGGGTGTTGCGCGTGCCGACCATGTTGAATCCCGCGTACCGCGTGCGCCCGGCCAGTTCGAGTTCGGTGAGCGCGATGGCGGCGTAGATCCCGGAGGCGAACGAACCGCCCGCCGCCGCGCACGCCCGGGTGAACGCGTCGCATTCGGCGCCGGTCAGCAGGTCGTAACGCATCCCGATACTCTCGGCCGACGCGCCCGGCTCGAGCCCGAGATCCCAAGGGAGGGGCCGGATGTGGTCGATGTTGTCGGCGAGAATGCGGGCCAGCTGCTCCAGTTCCGAGGGCTGCCGCTCGGCGGTGGCCCGCTCGTGGCGCGCGTAGTCGGAGTAGCCGCCGACCGGCGCCAGCGTCGGCGCGGTGCCCGCGAGATAGGAGGTGTAGAGCTGATGGATCTCGAAGATCGCGGCCACCTGCGAGGTGCCGTCGGAGAATGCGTGATCGATGCTGACGTAGACGGTGAAGCCGTCCGCACCGTGGTCGATCGCACCGAGGGCGAAGGCGGGCCAGGTGGCCGGGTCCGGCGCCCGCAGTCGGTCGTCGATCCGGTCGCGCAACGCCTCGCCGGAGGCGAAGCTGCCCACGGAGACGATGTCCAGATCCACCCAGGCGGGGTCGAGGATGCGGCAGCTCGCCGACCGCTCGGTGGCCTCGGCGACCAGCCAGCTGCGCAGCCCGTCGTGGCGGCGCAGGAACTGGATGAACGTGCGGCGCAGCGCCTGGCGGTCCAGCGGTTCGGCGATGGTGAAGCACATCGACAGCTCGGTCCGGGCCGGGTGCCGCGCATCCACCGACCGATGTCGCAGCTGGAACTCCTGGATGTAGGAGGGGGCCACCGGAGCCGGATCGGCGGCGGCCGCGGCCGCCAGAGCGGTGGCGCTGGGGGTGAATTCGAGCAGCTCACCCGGTTTGGGCAGCCAGTCGGTGAGGCGGATCATGTCCATATCGGTACTCCTTGTCCGATGCGTCGGTGGGCGTCGCGGTACTGCGGTCGGGAATGCGACGCCGTGCGACGGGCACGCGGCAGGCGGGATGCTCGGGCGAGAGGGGACACGCAAATGTCACCGCATGCGGTCGGCAGGGGAATGCCGGCCGGATCGACGAATTTCATGACATCCTTCACGCGTGTATTCAGAAAATCCCGTACGGAAGTGGTTTTCCGGCTCGAAACGGGAAATCCTCGCCCGCGCCGTGCGGCGCGCGCCCTGGTCGGAAATTCCGGGTGACCTCGTTGTTCTCCGGATGCCGATGACTCTAGGACATCTGACCAGTAAAGGTTACGGCGAGGTCTCGATGGCAGTGCAAGGGGGTGCGTAAAGAAGGCCGCTAATAAGTAGCAAATTTCGGACAGAATGGTTTCCGCTCGCCGTGGCGGCACTTCGACCAGGGGCAATGCGACAGGCCCGAATGTGGCTACCGTCCCATGCCAAGGGAATTTACTTTTAATTTCCCTGATTTTTACACACCGGCCGGATCACGGGGCGAATCCGGCCGATTCCAGCCTGCGCGCGATCCGGGCGGCCGACAGGGTCATCGCGTCGGTCGGCCGATGCGGATCCAGGCCGGTGAGTTCGTGCACCCGGGCCAGTCGATAGGTCACCGTGTTGCGGTGGATGTTCAACAGCCGCGCCGTGGCGAGCTGATTGAAGCCGGTGTCGACGAACACCGCGAGCGTTTCGGCGAGCAGCGGCTGGCTGTCCAGCGGCGCCAGCACGGTCGCCAGGCCCGGGCGGGCCGGACCACTGGCGGCGACGGTGTATTCGAACTGCAGATCCTTCCGGCGGCACAGCTGTTCGGGCCGGTCCAGGCAGCGACCCAGTTCGGCGAGCACCCGGGCCTCGGCGAAGACGGCCGGGATCTCGGCGCGCGTGTGGGCCGCCCCGACACCCACCCAGAACGGGGGCGGCAGATCGGGGACCCGCGCGGGCATCCGGGACGCCAGCGCGGCCGCGGTGGCCGTGCCGTCGTCGCCGGGCTGCAGCGGGACCAGCGCTGTCCAGCCGCCGCTGTCCAGCCGCAGGAACACTCCGGAGATGGCCTCGATGCAATGGCGCAGCTCGCTGGTGTCCAGGCCGTGTCGTTCCCGGCCCGGGGCGCTGGTGCTCAGGCGGAACACCGCCACCAGGAACGCATCGGGCACGGTGATCGCCGGCTCGTCGGCCCACTCCACCGGATCGCGACCGGTCAGCAGGGCGTCGGCGATGCCGCGACGGCGCTCGAGCAGTTCCCAGCGCGGGTCGTGAGCGCGCCGCACGCAGGCGGTGGCGATGCGCTCGACGATCTGGGTGATGTACTGCAGCAGCGGCAGGGCCGCGTCGACGATCAGCTCGCGTTCGTCGGGGCTGGCCGCCGCCCGCAATCGGTCGAAGATGTACTCGGCGCCGACCCGGTAGCGGGCCAGCACCTCCTCGAGCGGTTCGCCGTCGCGCACTCGATCCAGGGCCAGCTCGACCAGCTCGCGGGTGTCCTCGGTGGTGGGCATCTGCCCGTGGCGCAGGAACTCGAAGAACAGCTCGATGTTCAGTTTGACGCCACGCTCGAGACCGGAGGCCACCAGAGGCCGCGGGATGGTGCGATAGGGCGGCATGGAGTCGGAGAACTCCCGTATCAGCACTCCGGCGCGCTGGTACAAAGCTTCCAGGGCATGATCCCGGTTCGGCGATCCCACGGCGTCCTCCGTCCGGGACTTACGGCGTGTACAGCGATTCGATGGTATCGGCATATGCGGCGGCGATGGGTTTACGCCGTAGCTTGCCGGTGGCGGTGAGGCAGTCGCTGCCGGGCGTCCAGACATCCGGCAGCACCGCGTACTTCTTGATCTGCTCGACCCGCGACAGCTTGGCGTTGGCGGCCGCGATGCCCTCCTCGATGCTGGCGAGCACCCGCGGATCCTTCGCCAGGGCGGCGATATCGCGGTCGGGGAGCTGATTGCGTTCGGCGAAGGTGGCGGCCAGATCGGGGTCCAGGCAGATCAGCGCGGTGTTGAACGGGCGCCCCTCGCCGATGACCGCGACCGTTCCGGCCAGGGGCGTGTTCTCGGTGACCATGTTCTCGATATTGGTCGGCGACATGTTCTTTCCTGCCGCGTTGATGATCAATTCCTTCTTGCGGTCGACGATCGTCAGATAGCCCTCGGCGTCGATCTCGCCGATATCGCCGGTGTGCAGCCAGCCCTCGGAATCGACTGTCTCCGCGGTCTTTTCGGGTTCCTTGCGGTAGCCGTGCATGACCATCTTCCCGCGCACCAGCACCTCGCCGTCGTCGGCGATCTTCACCTCGGCGCCCGGCAGGGGGGTGCCCACGGAGCCGATCTTGATGCGTTCGGGCCGGTTCAGCGTGGCTCCCGTCGTGCACTCGGTCATGCCGTAGCCCTCGCACAACGGCAGGCCCAAACCCAGGAAGAACTCGTGGGTGTCGCGCGGGATGGGCGCGGCACCGCTGACGGCCAGGCGCACCTTGTCCAGTCCGAGCCGGGCCCGGATGGTGGACAGCACGAGCCGGTCGGCGAGCAGATACTGCAGCCGGTCCAGCGTGCCGAGCGGTCGGCCGTCGGAGACCGCGCGGGCCCGTTTGCGTCCCGTGTCGATCGCCCAAGCGACCAGGGCGCGGCGCACGGGGCTCGCTTCGGCGGCGAGCCGCTCCTCGAGGGCCGCCTTGACCTTGACCCAGATGCGCGGGACGCCGAGGAAGACGGTCGGATGCACCTCGGTCAGTGCCTCGGCGACCTGCTTCAGGTCGGGAACCGTGGTGATCTGGCCGCCCTCGAGCATGTTGAGGTAGTGGGCGAACCAGCGGTTGGCCGCATGCGCGTCCGGCAGATACGACACCACCCGGTCGTCGGGGCCGCCGCCGCCGAATTCCTCGACGATCCGGACGTTTTCCATGAAGTTGGTATGGGTGAGCTCGACACCCTTCGGCGGCCCGGTGGTACCGGAGGTGTAGACGATGGTCAGCAGATCCTCCGGATCCACTGCCCGCCAGCTGGATTCGAAATCGAAGTCCGGCGCCTCGGTGGCTTCCACCGTCGCCAGGGCGACCGTGCCGGGGACCTCGGCGTCCACGCAGATCACGTGCTCGACCCGATGGCCTTGCGCTGCAGCCTTTTCCACCGCCTCGAGCACGCGCGGGGCGAACTGGGCCTCGCAGATGACCGCCTTGTTCTCGGCATTGCCGAACTGATAGGCGAGCAGGTCCGGGGGGTTGGTGTTGTAGACCGAGAACGGGGTGGCGCCGGTGTGCAGTATCGCGGTGTCGCAGAGGTGGAATTCCGGGCGATTGGTCAGCATCAAGGCCACCGTGTCGCCACGCTCGATACCCAGCGCCGCCAGCCCGGTGGCGATGGCGCGGACCCGGGAGCCGTACTCACGCCAGGTGATTCGCACCGAGTCGCCGCGGGTTCGCACTGCGACCAGATCGGAATAGCGGGCGACGTTGTTCTGGAATGCCTCGCACATGGTGCGCGGTCGGATCCGGTCCGTCGCGGCTGTCGAAGAACTCACAACCTACCTCTGGTTCACGAATGGTCGAGGTCACGACGGTGACCTCGGCGTCACCTCCAGCAGACCTCAAACGGGGGCGGGCCGCCACCGGCAATCGGGCAGACCGGAGTGTCCCGATTTGTGCACTGTGCACGAGCGGGGAACAGGGGTGTTCGCTGCGAGCAGTCGATACGGCACCTCGGGGCACCTCCGGATCTGGCCAACGGGCGAAAATGGTAATCTCATTTATCAGATTATGCCTCGATCGATGCCGGTCTGTCACGAGCCTGGCAGTGATAGCAGATTGCTATTTAATGTCCCATTTCCTCGGTGCCGGGCGCCTTCGAGCCGGTAGCGGGGCCGCGGCGATGGAAATGCAATGAATGATCTTGGTGGACAAGACGATTCGCATTCCGGAGTCGATCGAGAAGTCGTATCGTGGAACGGCGACGAGGAGACCGTCGGATCCGACCGGGGCGCAGCCGACCGGGACCGGGCCGCCTCGCGGAAAGTGCCGTGCCGCGAGTTCATGAGGAGTTACCGGTGATCACCCCCACCACCGATGGAGTTCTGGAGTACATCAGCGCCGAGGAAGTCGAATACGTCGACGTGCGTTTCTGCGATGTGCCCGGCGTACAGCAGCATTTCTCGATCCCCGCGAAGATGTTCGGTCCCGAGTTCGTCGACGCCGGCATCGCCTTCGACGGCTCGTCGGTGCGCGGCTTCCAGCAGATCCACGAATCGGATATGTTGCTGCTGCCGGATCTGCGGACCTGTCAGCTGGATCCGTTCCGCGCGGCCAAGACGCTCAACATCAACTGTTTCGTGCACGATCCGCACACCCGCGAGGCCTACAGCCGCGATCCCCGCAACGTCGCCCGCAAGGCCGAGGAATATCTGCGGTCCACCGGCATCGCCGATACCGCCTATTTCGGCCCGGAGGCCGAGTTCTACATCTTCGACACCGTCCGCTACGAGACCACCATGAATTCCTCCTTCTACGAGGTGGATTCGGCGTCGGCGGACTGGAACACCGGCGAGAAGTACAACCCGGACGGCACCATCAACCGCGGCTACAAGGTGCGGTCGAAGGGCGGATACTTCCCGGTCGCCCCCTACGACCACGATGTCGACCTGCGCGATGCGATGTGCACGAATCTGCAGCGGGCGGGCCTGGAACTCGAGAAGGGGCATCACGAGGTCGGCACGGCCGGACAGGCCGAGATCAACTATCGGTTCAATACCCTGCTCGCCGCCGCCGACGATCTGCAGCTGTACAAGTACATCGTGAAGAACACCGCCTGGCAGTACGACAAGACGGTGACGTTCATGCCGAAACCGCTGTTCGGTGACAACGGGTCGGGAATGCATGTCCACCAGTCGTTGTGGAAGGACGGGTCGGCGCTGTTCTACGACGAGGCCGGATATGCCGGGCTGTCGGATCTGGCGCGCCATTACATCGGCGGGCTCCTGCATCACGCGCCGTCACTGCTGGCCTTCACCAATCCGACGGTGAATTCCTACAAGCGGCTGGTGCCCGGTTTCGAGGCCCCGGTGAATCTCGTGTACAGCCAGCGCAATCGCTCGGCGGCCGTGCGTATTCCGGTCACCGGCGCCAATGCCAATGCCAAGCGGCTGGAATTCCGCTGCCCGGATTCCTCCGGCAATCCGTATCTGTCGTTCGCGGCCATGATGATGGCGGGCCTGGACGGCATCATGAACAAGATCGAGCCGGCCATGCCGATCGATAAGGACCTCTACGAACTCACCCCCGAGGAATCCGCGGAGGTCGTGCAGACCCCCGAGAGCCTCGCGGCGGTCATCGACAGGCTCGAGGACGACCACGACTACCTGACCCAGGGCGGCGTCTTCACCCCCGACCTCATCGACACCTGGATCCGCCTCAAGCGCGACACCGAGATCGCCGAGATCAACGTCCGCCCCCACCCCTTCGAATTCGAGCTGTACTTCGACGTCTAAGCCCCTCCTTCCCCGCCCTCGGTAGGGTGCGGGCATGACATCCGAGCAGATCGAGATCTGGCACAACCCGCGGTGCTCCAAGAGTCGGGCCGCCAAGGCGGTTCTGGACAAGGCCGGAGTCGCCTACACCGAGCGGCGCTATCTCGAGGATCCGCCGACGGCCGCGGAGATTCGCGGCATGCTCGATCGGCTCGGCCTCGAGCCGTGGGAGATCACCCGCACCGGTGAGCACGAGGCCAAGGAACTGGGGATGAGCGCCTGGTCGCGCACGTCCGAGGAGCGCGATCGCTGGATCGGCGCGCTGGCCGATCACCCGAAGCTGATCCAGCGGCCGATCGTGGCCGTCGCCGCCGGACGGGCGGTGGTCGCCCGCGACCAGCAGTCGCTGCGGTCGTTGCCCTTACCTCGCGCGTAATCGACTCCCTGCGCGGGGGCGAAGATGCTTGTGCCATGAGCGAATACGAAACCATTGCCCGGCGGTACATCGACTCCTGGAACGAGCAGGACGCGGACAAGCGCAAGGCGCTGCTCGCCGAGGTGTTCACCCCCGACGCCACCTACACCGATCCGCTGGCGCAGGTCGGCGGGGTCGAGGCGATCGACCAGGTGATCGGCGGGGCGCAGCAGCAGTTCGCCGGACTGCAGTTCACCCTCGGCCCGGTCGACGGGCACCACGACATCGCCCGGTTCACCTGGCTGCTCGGGGCGCCCGGCGCCGAGCCGCTGGTCGTCGGCTTCGACGTGATCGCCCTCGAAGGCGGGCGCATCAAGCAGGTGCACGGATTCCTGGACAAGGTGCCCGCCTGAATCCGCACTCCCGCACCGCTTTCCGGCTGTCGGCGGGACGGCGGGGCGGGGACCTCGCCCACGGAATACCGGCGGGGGATGACCCGGCGTCCCGGAGGGTGCCGTCGCCCGATCAAGTCGACCGCATCCTTCGCCGTCCCGGCGGCAGCCGGAACTACCTGTGGCCCACCGCCTTCCGCCGATCAGCCGTGCGCCGACTCGAGGGGGAACGGCGGGGCGCCGACGCCCACGATGCGCAGGTGCCCCCACGGGTCGCGCTCCTGGAGCCGTCCGGCCGCCGGAGCGCCGCCGGGCAGTGTCAGGAACACCTGGCCGCGGCCGGGGTCCGGCAGCTCCGCGCCGTCGGCGGCAACCACCCGCCCGTACCAGTGGTAGCGGCCATCGATGGGATCCGGATGTCCGTTCAGGGTGACCGTGACCGGCATCTCGGCGCCGGGCGCGTCGAGCACTGCCGGGCCCGAATATTCATGTGCCGGTTCCCGATCCGCGGCCACCGTGAGATCGAAATGGTGCGGATAGGGGTGGCGCAGCGACGGGCGATAGGAGCCGGAACGCAGCCGCCTGTCGAACTCGTGCTGGGTGGCCGCGCGGACCTCGATGCGGGTGCTGGAGGTGCGCAGCAGCAGGTCCACGCAGTGTCGGAGATATCGGGTGCGGGCCTCGAGCGGGAACTGCGGCAGGCGGTGCGTGGCGGCGAGATCCGGCGGGGCCAGGAAGAACAGATTCGGGAACCCGTGCAGCGCGAGGCCGAGGAATGCCGCTGTGTCCCGGGTGTTTTCGATCGTTCGCCCGTCGACTCCGGCGATGTGTCGATCGGTGACCCGCGGCCCGCATGCGAGCAGCACCACGCGGGCGCGACAGATCCGCTGGTCGGCAAGGCGCACCGTCCACTCGTCGGCCTCTTCGTCGAAATCCAGTGCGGCAACCTCTGCTCGCCACCGGACGTGAGTGCTCAGGTGGTGGCGGTCGAGAATGCGCCGCAGTTCGGGGGAGGCGTCCGCGGCCTGCTCGAACACCACGAATTCACCGACCCCGGCCCGCCGCAACTCGCTCGCCATGCTCAGCCCGGCGGCACCTGCGCCGACGATCGCGACGGCGGTCTCTTCCCTGCGGGCGGTCATTCCAGCAGCCCCCGCCGCCGCCAGATCCACTTGCCGACCGGGCCGATCAAACCCTGCTTGTCCAGGAACGCACCCAGATTCGCCGCGCCGGTGCCCAGTGCGCGCTTGGCATAGGGGTTGTTCACCGCGATCCGCTTGGCCACGCGGCCGTCCAGCCCCGCTCGGGTGTACATGTGGCGATTGGTCATCAGATAGACGAACAGCGGCGCCGCGACCGCGACACACAGGCGCGTATAGACCAATTCGGCGCGCGACATGGTCGGCACCCGGCGCGCCAGCGCATCGCGCGCGAAACCGATATGGCGCGCCTCCTCGGTGACATGGATGCGCATCGCCCGCGACACCAGTGGCTGCAGTTCGGGATCGTCGAGCGTGCGGCGCTGCAGCGCGTCGAAGATCTCCTCGCCGACGAGTGCGCCCACCCAGGTCATGGAGCCGCGCAGGAACAGCTGCAGCGTCGAGATGATCACGCGCGCAGGAGGTTTCGGCCAGTACGGGCGGGCCTCGATGCGATCGATGAGCTTACCGAACATCATCATGTGCCGGCATTCGTCGCCCATCTCGGTCAGTGTGTAGTGCGAGTGGCGGCTGGTCGGATCGCCGTTCATCAACTCCCGCAGCAGCAGCCGGTTGAGCAGATTCTCGAACCAGATGCCGACCGACAGCACATTCGCCAGCTCCTGGCGCGACAGCTCGCGGCGCTGCTGCGGTGTCATCGACTCCCACAGCTCGGTGCCGTAGAGCGAGACCACCTCGGGTGGCAGGAACAGTTTCTCCGGATCCAGCGGTGCATCCCAGTCCATGTCGACGACCGGGTCGTAGGACTTCTTCACCGATCCGGTCAGCAGACGCTGCGCGAAGGACTCCTGGGGGAGCAGTGTGGCCTCATTGCCCATGACAGCCCTCCAAACGCTCTCAAGTAGCCGATACAAGCTGTTACACACAGATTAGTGAGACATCCTGTAACGGTCAATAGCGCGGCGGTATCGTTGGCATGTGACCAAGTCCAGCGGGAAGTCAGGGCCGCGTCGTGCCGCGCAGATCGTCGTCGACGGTCGCACCACCCGCTGGAACGGGCACAAGCAGCAGAGGCGCGCGGAGGTGCTCGATGCCGCGGTCGCGGTGATCGAGGAGAACGGCGTCGACGTGTCGGTGCAGCAGATCGCGGATCGGCTGCGGCTGCCCCGCCCGGTGGTGTATCGCCATTTCGACGGCCGCGCCGATCTCGACGATCAGATTCGCCGCCGGATTCTGGAGTCGCTGCTGGCGGAGCTGATGCCGACGCTGCGCGCCGACGGCACCCTCAAGGATGCGGTGCGCGGCGCGGTGGGCACGTATGTGGGCTGGGTGGATCGCCATCCGCATCTGCACCGGTTCCTCGCCGGGGACGCGCCGCACGGGGATTCGCAGGCGCTGGCCGGTGCCCGCGACCGGATCGGCGGGCGGTTGGCCGACCTGTTCGCCGCCTCGCTGGCCCGCTTCGGCATCGATACCGAACGCGCCCGGCCGATGGCCTTCGGCATCATCGGCTTCGTGGACGGCGTGGTCAACAGCTGGCGTGCCGATCCGGCCACCACCCTGACCTCCGATCAGGTCGAAGGCATTCTCGCCGAATCCGTCCTGGCCCTGTTCGAGGGCAATGCCCGCAGCCTCGGCGTGCCGCTGCAGCGCGACACCCTCGTCGCGGATCTGCTCGACCGCGCCGAAGCGCTTCCGGCGCAGTAGGTTTCGGGTCTTCCGCCGGTTGATGAAGGCGCTCGCGGCCCTGCCGGTGTCTCCGGGGGCTGGACGGGCCACCTGCCCGCTGGTGGGATAGATGATCATGAACAAGCGGAGGTACGGCCGGATGCGGGCCGCGGTGGCCGGTGTGGTCATCGCCTGCGCCGCGGTGACGGGCGTGGTGACCCCGGCCCACGCGGAGCCGGCGGCGCCAGCCGGTGAACTCGTGCGGATCGATGCGCTCCCGGACGGATGGGGCGGGACGAATCGGGGATTCAAGGTCACCTATCGAACGGTCGCCCTCGACGGACGGCGTACGACCGCCACGGGACTGATCTTCCTCCCCGACGGACCCGCCCCGGCCGGCGGTTGGCCGATCGTCGCCTGGGACCACGGCAGCAACGGCTTGGCGCAGCGGTGTGGCCTGACCTCCTCCGACGGCGCCCCGTACGACGCGCCCGCGCTGCTGCGCATCAATCGCGCCGGATATGCCGCCGTTGCCCCCGACTATCTCGGGCTGAGCCCCGAGTCGCCGGGCGTGCACCCCTATCAGAACGGTCGCACCGAGGCGACCGCCACGATCGACCTCGTCCGGGCCGCGCGACAGGCATTCGGCGACCTGTCCCCTCGCTGGGGCGTCATGGGCGTCTCCCAGGGCGGGCACGCGGCTCTGCACACCGGCAACCTGGCCGCGTCCTACGCGCCCGAACTGGACTTCCGTGTCACCGCCGCGCTGGCCCCGGCATCCCAGTTCGAGCACCTGCTGCCGTTGGCCCGGCCCGGCTTTCCGCCCGGCTCCGCGCTGAACGCCGTGACCGGCACGCTCGCGGCCGTGCTGGCCGGTCTCGGCGCCAATCAGCCCGGATTCGATATCGGGCCCTACCTCAATGCCGAGGGACGCCGCATCATGGACGAGATCTCGACCCGATGCGTGACCGAATGGGCCGCCACCGTCGGTGACCGATCCATCGGCGACCTGCTGGCCCGACCCCTCGACGACCCGGCCTTCACCGATGTGCTGACCCGGTACACGGCGGTCCCGACCGGCGGATACCACCGCCCGGTCTTCATCGGCCAGGGTTCGGCCGACCTCTCGGTACCGCTGCCGCTCACCCTGAGCCTGCTCGCCGAATTCACCGCTGCCGGAACGCACTACGAGTTCCAGGTCTTCGATGCCGACCACGACACGATCATGAACGACGGTTTCGACGCCGGATTGCGTTTCGTGCGGCGAGCGCTGGACGGGCAGTGATCACTGCCGGGTCAATGCGCGATAGCTGGTGTGCCACAGCCATTCCACGGGCCCGCGCTCGAACCGGCGCAGCCAGAAGTGGGCGAACACCACCATTGTCACGCAGACCGTCAGGTAGATCGCGATCGTGAACGGGACGCGGCCCGCGGCCGACACCCGCGCCGCCAATCCGAGCCCCCAGCCGTAGCACAGCACGGACGCGACCAGATTCTGCAGGATGTAACAGCTCAGCGCCATCCGGCCCACCTCGGCGAAGCGGCGGCCCGGGAATCCGGTGCGCGGGCGCCGGACGTAGAACTCGGCGACGAGGGCGAGAATTCCGAGCGAGACCAGGGGAGCGAGGCCGTACCGGGTGATCATGATCAGGTCTCGATTCCACACGCCCAGCACCAGATCCAGGGGCGCGCCGACCGCGAAGCCCAGGACGAGCAATCGCCGCCGCAGCCGGGCCCCGGCCGCCTCGAACAGCCCCGCCCGAAACAGATGCGCGCCCAACAGGAACAGCGCGATCGACATCGGGAAGACGAAGATCGTCTCCAGCCGGAACGTCAGCGCGTGCTGCATCCGGAAGACCACCAGATCCCAGAACGACCCGTCCGCATAGGGATTCGGGTCCATCGGCTCAGCGGGTGCCGAAACCCCTTGCGGTGCGGCGGCTATCGCCACGGCGATCAGCGTCAGCATCGCCAGGTGCACCGCCGCCGCGCCCGCCAGCCAGCGCCGCTGTGCGCGGTCGCTGGTCGCCAGCAGCACCGCGACCACGGCCCCGGTGACGGCATAGCCCATCAGCACATCGAATTCGGCGATGAACAGGAAGTTCAGCAGGCCGTCGAGAAACAACAGCGCCGCCCGCCACGGATAGCCGCCGGGCCACGGCCGCCCCGCGCGCGTCGCCGAACGCTGCTGAATGGCCAGCCCGATCCCGAACATGATGGTGAGCAGGCCGAGGAACTTCCCCTGTGCCAGTTGCTGCAGAACCCGTTCGGCCCACTGCCACCAGCCGCCGGGTGGGTCGAGGCCCTCGATATAGCCGACCAGTCCCGCGGGGTTGGTGAGAATCCAGATATTGGTCCCCAGCGTGCCCAGGATAGCGATCCCGCGCAGCACATCCAGCGCTGGTAGCCGGGACGATCGCGACGAGGTCCGGGACGCGTCCGGTGCCGGATCGGAGGTGAGAGGTTGCGCGAGCGATTCGGACATGCCTGCGATTCTCATACGGTCGTATGGGCGGCCGCATCCCCATTTCGGGTGACCCGCCACTACCCCTCGAGATCGACCTGCCTGCCCCGCCCGGACCCCGGGCGCGCCCCCATCGGTGGATCGTCGCCTAGGCTCGACTCATGCAGCGCATCATCGGAATCGAGGTCGAGTACGGCATTTCCACGCCCTCCGAGCCGTCGGCCAACCCGATTCTCACGTCCACCCAGGCGGTGCTGGCCTACGCGGCGGCGGAGGGCGTGCCGCGGGCCAAGCGCACCCGCTGGGACTACGAGGTGGAGTCGCCGCTGCGCGACGCGCGCGGTTTCGATCTGGGCCGGCTCAACGGACCGGCTCCCGTGATCGATGCCGACGAGGTCGGCGCGGCCAACATGATCCTCACCAACGGCGCCCGCCTCTACGTCGACCACGCCCACCCCGAATACTCCGCCCCCGAGGTGACCGATCCGCTGGACGCGGTGATCTGGGACAAGGCCGGTGAACGGGTCATGGAGGCCGCCGCCCGCTACGCCTCGAGCGTGCCCGGTGCGCCGCGGATGCAGCTGTACAAGAACAACGTCGACGGCAAGGGCGCCTCCTACGGCACCCACGAGAACTATCTGATGAGCCGCGAGACGCCGTTCAACCAGATCATCGTCGGGCTCACCCCGTTCTTCGTCTCCCGCCAGGTGGTGTGCGGGTCCGGTCGCGTGGGCATCGGCCAGTCCGGTGATCAGGCCGGGTTCCAGCTATCCCAGCGCGCCGACTACGTCGAGGTCGAGGTCGGCCTCGAGACCACCCTGAAGCGCGGCATCATCAACACCCGCGACGAACCGCACGCCGACGCCGACAAGTACCGGCGCCTGCACGTCATCATCGGCGACGCCAACCTCGCCGAATGGTCCACCTATCTCAAGGTCGGCTCCACCGCGCTGGTGCTCGATCTCATCGAGGGCGGTGAAGATCTGTCGGATCTGCAGCTGGCCCGCCCGGTCACCGCGGTGCACCAGATCAGTCACGATCCGTCGCTGCGTGCCACGGTCGCCCTGGTCGACGGGCGGGAGCTGACGGGCCTGGCCCTGCAGCGCATCTACCTGGACCGGGTGGAGAAGTTCCACGGCCGCCAAGGCACCGACGACGCGCGCGTCACCGACATCCTGGAGAAGTGGGCCCACGTGCTCGACCTGCTCGAGCGCGACCCGATGGACTGCGCACACCTGCTGGACTGGCCCGCCAAGCTGCGCCTGCTCGAGGGCATGCGCAGCCGCGAGGGGCTGGGCTGGGCCGCACCGAAACTGCATCTGATGGATCTGCAGTACTCCGATGTGCGGCTGGACAAGGGCCTGTACAACCGCCTGGTCGCCCGCGGCTCGATGGAACGGCTGGTCGGCGAGCAGCAGGTGCTCGATGCCATGACCAACCCGCCCACCGATACCCGCGCCTACTTCCGCGGCGAATGCCTGCGTCGCTTCGGCGCCGATATCGCCGCCGCCAGCTGGGATTCGGTGATCTTCGACCTGGGCGGTGACTCCCTGGTCCGCATCCCCACCCTCGAGCCCCGCCGCGGCACCAAATCGCATGTGGGCAAGCTGCTCGAGGGCGTCGACACCGCAGCGGAGTTGGTCGAGCAGCTGACGACCTAGACCCCGGCTGCGCCGGGGATTGGGTTATGAAATGTGATCTGGGTTACGGGGCTGGGTCTCGGACCAGGCTGCTGGCCGGTTGCGGCCGGGGCACATTGCGATGTAATCCGGCACGTTGTCACCGCTGCTGGGTAGTGTTGACGTACGAGCATCGGATTTTCTCCGATGCTCGCCGATATCAGTACAGAGGAGGTCGGCTGCTATGGCACAAGAGCAGACCAAGCGCGCCGGTGGCGGCGACGAGGACGACGACGCGGTCGGCGTCGATGCCGCGGGGCAGGAGCGTCGCGAGAAACTGGCGGAGGAAACCGACGACCTACTCGACGAGATCGATGATGTGCTCGAGGAGAATGCGGAGGACTTCGTGCGCGCATACGTTCAGAAAGGCGGCCAGTGACATCAGGTGACCCCATGCGGCTCCTCCACACGGGGTACGCCCTATCCTCTTTCTCCGAATACCTGCGTGAGCATGCCCCGGAAGTATTGCCGGGCAACGGTTATCGTCGCGCCGTAGACGCCGCCCCAGCCGGGGCGGCGTCGGACATCGCGCCGCACGGCACCACCATCGTCGCGGTCAGCTACCGCGGCGGCGTGCTCATCGCAGGTGACCGGCGGGCTACCCAGGGCAACCTGCTGGCCAGCCGGGACATGGAGAAGGTCTACCTCACCGACTCGTTCTCCGCGGCCGGTATCGCCGGTACCGCGGGCGTGGCGGTGGAGATGATCCGGCTGTTCGCCGTGGAGCTGGAACACTACGAGAAGATCGAGGGCGTGCCCCTCACCTTCGACGGTAAGGCCAACAAGCTGTCGAAGATGGTGCGCGACAACCTTCCTGCGGCCCTGCAGGGTTTGGCCGTGGTGCCCATCCTGGTCGGTTACGACCTCGAGGCCACCGATCCCGAACGGGCCGGTCGCATCGTGTCCTACGACGTGGTCGGCGGCCGTAGCGAGGAGCGTTTCGGCTACACCGCGGTCGGTTCCGGATCGAACTTCGCCCGGACGTCGTTGAAGAAGACCTACCACCGCGATATCGACGAGGACCGCGCCCTGCGCATCGCCATCGAGGCGCTGGCCGATGCGTCCGACGACGACACCGCCACCGGCGGTCCCGACCTGCTGCGCAATATCTATCCCACGGCGGTCGTGATCAATGCCGAAGGGGCCGAAGAGGTTTCGGACGAGCGGCTGGCCGAGATCGCGCGGACGATCATGGACGAGCGGGCGGCGGAGGAAGGGAGCGCACGGGCATGACACTGCCGTACTACGCGTCGGCCGAACAGATCATGCGCGACAAGACCGAACTTGCGCGCAAAGGCATCGCACGGGGCCGCAGTGTCGTGGTGTTGGTGTACGACAAGGGTGTGTTGTTCGTCGCCGAGAATCCGTCGGCGACGCTGCACAAGGTGAGTGAGCTCTACGACCGGGTGGGGTTTGCCGCGGTCGGTAAGTACAACGAGTTCGAGAACCTGCGCCGGCACGGCATCCTGCAGGCCGATCTGCGCGGATACCAGTTCGACCGGCGCGACGTGACGGGCCGGATGCTGGCGAATATGTTCGCCTCGCTGCTCGGCACGATCTTCACCGATCAGCTCAAGCCGTTCGAGGTCGAGCTGTGTATCGCCGAGGTCGGGTACCCGGAGCAGGACCCGAATTCGGTGCTGTTCCGGGTCAACTTCGACGGGTCCATCGTCGACGAGCGCGAATACGTGGTGATGGGCGGCAACACCGATCCCATCGTGACCGCGCTGAAGTCGTCGTATCGGCCCGGCCTGGAGCTGAGCGCCGCGCTCGGCGTCGCGGTGGAGGCGCTGAAGAAGGGTGCCCCCGAGGGCCCGGAGAAGGACAAGCGGGTGCTCGGCGTCGGCACGCTCGAGGTGGCGACCCTGGAGCAGGCCCGGTCCCGCCGCGCCTTCCGCCGTGTCTCACGGGCCACCTTGGAAACGCTGCTGGCCGGTGGCACCGATGGTCAGGCAAAGGCCGCGGAGAAGAAGGGCGACGACAAGCCGGAGCCGGAGACACCGTCGGCGGGTGACCCGTCGAATCCGTAGAGGTGTGACCCGGATCCCTTGCACTCGCCCGTTCCGAGTGCAAGGGATCCGGTCATTTCGGCTGTCCTCGGCCGGTCAGCGTCGCCATCTTCGCCGAAATCGTTGCGAAGACGTATGCATTACCTCGCTCGCACAGCCACTTTCGGGCATGCCATGGCTGTAATGTCGATGGTGTGCAGCGACGAATCATGGGGATCGAAACCGAATTCGGGGTGACGTGCACGTTCCACGGTCACCGTCGGTTGAGCCCTGACGAGGTGGCCCGGTATCTGTTCCGCCGGGTGGTTTCCTGGGGCCGTAGCTCGAACGTCTTTCTCCGCAACGGTGCCCGGCTCTACCTCGATGTCGGTTCCCACCCGGAGTACGCCACGGCCGAATGCGACAGCCTGGTGCAGCTGGTCACCCACGATCGCGCGGGTGAGCGGGTGCTCGAGGAATTGCTGATCGACGCCGAGCAGCGCCTGGCCGAGGAGGGTATCGGCGGCGACATCTATCTGTTCAAGAACAACACCGATTCGGCGGGCAACTCCTACGGCTGCCACGAGAATTTCCTGGTCGTGCGGGCCGGCGAATTTTCCCGGATCTCCGATGTGCTGTTGCCGTTCCTGGTCACCCGCCAGCTCATCTGCGGCGCGGGAAAGGTGCTGCAGACCCCCAAGGCGGCCACGTTCTGCCTGTCGCAGCGGGCCGAGCACATCTGGGAGGGCGTCTCCTCGGCCACGACCCGCTCGCGCCCGATCATCAACACCCGCGACGAGCCGCATGCCGATGCGGAGAAGTACCGGCGCCTGCACGTCATCGTCGGCGACTCGAACATGTCCGAGACCACCACCATGCTGAAGGTGGGCACCGCGGCGCTGGTGCTGGAGATGATCGAGGCGGGAGTGTCGTTCCGCGACTTCGCCCTGGACAATCCGATTCGTGCCATCCGCGAGGTCAGCCACGACCTGACCGGTCGCCGACCGGTGCGGCTGGCCGGTGGGCGGCAGGCCAGTGCCCTGGACATCCAGCGCGAGTACTACGCCCGCGCCGTCGAACATCTGCGCAACCGCGAACGCGATCCGCAGATCGACGCGGTGGTGGATCTGTGGGGCCGCACCCTGGACGCGGTGGAGGCGCAGGATTTCGCCAAGGTCGACACCGAGATCGACTGGGTGATCAAGCGCAAGCTGTTCCAGCGCTATCAGGACCGCTACAACATGGACCTGTCCGATCCCAAGATCGCCCAGCTGGATCTGGCCTACCACGACATCAAGCGCGGCCGCGGCGTCTTCGACCTGCTGCAGCGCAAGGGCCTGGCCAAGCGCGTCACCGAGGACGAGGCGGTCGACGCGGCCGTCACGACTCCGCCCCAGACCACCCGCGCCAAACTCCGCGGTGACTTCATCACCGCCGCTCAGGAGGCCGGGCGCGACTTCACCGTCGACTGGGTGCACCTGAAGCTCAACGACCAGGCCCAGCGCACGGTGTTGTGCAAGGACCCGTTCCGTTCGGTGGACGAGCGAGTGGATCGGCTGATCGCGTCGATGTAGAAATCCCGGCCTCGCTTCTGCCCCGTCCCTGGCCGAAGGCCGGGCAAAAGTGGGTATGGTTGCGCATCGATGCGGGGGTGCGCATTACTCTCTATCGCGTGGCGATATCCAAGGTCGAGCGGCTGATGAATTTGGTCATCGCGCTGCTGTCGACCCGGCAGTTCCTGACCGCGGAGCGGATCCGTGACAGCGTCGCCGGCTACGAGGACTCCGCCAGCGACGAGGCGTTCAGCCGGATGTTCGAGCGGGACAAGAACGAACTGCGCGATCTGGGCATCCCCCTGGAGGTCGGTCCGGTCAGCCGCTACTCCAGCCAGGAGGGCTACCGCATCAACCGCGACGCCTACGAGCTGCCCGATATCGATCTGACCAGCGAGGAGGCCGCCGCGGTCGCGGTGGCCGTGCAGCTGTGGGAGTCACCGGAGCTGGCGAATGCCGCCGAGAGCGCCCTGTTGAAGCTGCGCGCGGCGGGCGTGCACGTGGAGGCGGATTCCGCGATGGCCTCGGTGCCCGCGGTACCGGCCCGCACCCGGGGCTCGGAGGCGGCGCTGGGCAAACTGCTGGCCGCCGTCGACGCCGGACAGGCCGTCCGGTTCGAACACCGGGTCTCACACAATGCGCCCTACCTCATGCGCGACGTCGAACCGTGGGGTGTGGTCACCCACCACGGGCGCTGGTACCTGGTCGGGCACGACCGCGACCGGGACGCGGTGCGCACCTTCCGGCTCTCGCGCATCGGCGAGGACATCACCGCCTACGGTCCCGAGAACGCCGTGCACAAACCCGACGGTGTGGACCTGCGCAAGATCGTCGCCCAGGTGACCGGCGGGGCGCCCGTGACCGGGTCGGCGACGGTGTGGGTGGCCGACGGCCGCGGCCAGGAGATCCGGCGGCTGGGGGCGGTCGTGGAGGATCGCGAACTCGGCGGACGGCGGGGTGCGATCGTCGAGGTGCCGGTGCGCTCGCGGGACTGGCTGGCGCGCCTGATCACCGGGCTCGGGCAGGATGCGCTGGTGCTGGCCCCGGCCGACCTGCGCGCGGATGTGATGGACCGGCTGCGGTCGGTGCTCGAACGCACGGAGGTCGGTGCTTCGTAATGAGTAGTCGGCTCTCCACGCGACTGTCGCGGTTGCTGAATATGGTCCCGTACTTCCTCGCCAACCCGGGCATCAGCGCCGCCGAGGCCGCGGCGGACCTGGGTGTCACCACCAAACAGCTGATGAGCGATCTCAACCAGCTGTGGATGTGCGGGCTGCCCGGCTACGGCCCGGGCGATCTGATCGACCTGTCGTTCTCCGAGGAGAGCATCGAGGTCACCTTCTCCGCGGGCATCGACCGCCCGCTGCGGCTGACCTCGACCGAGGCCACGGCACTGCTGGTGGCGCTGCGCTCGATCGCGGACCTGCCGGGCATGGTCGATCCCAGCGCCGCGCATTCGGCGATGGCCAAGATCGAGGCCGCCATCGCGGGCGACAAGGGACGCAGAGTGGACACCGAGCCGGTGGCGCCGGTCGAGGCCCCGGCGGTGACGACGGTGCGCTCGGCGCTGGTCCACAACCGCGCGCTGCGGTTGGTGTACTACTCGGCCAGCCGCGATGTGGTGTCCGAGCGGGTGGTCGACCCGATCCGAATCGTGCTGGTGGACAACAACTCCTATCTGCAGGCCTGGTGCCGGCAGGCCGAGGGCGTGCGGCTGTTCCGTTTCGACCGCATCGAGGAGGCCACCGAACTCGACGAACCGGCCCGCCCGCCCAGCCACGCCACCGACGAATCCGCGGCCCTGGACCTGTTCTCCGACGATCCCGCGGTTCCGTTGGCACGGTTGCGGATTCGCGCCGACTACGGTTGGGTGCTGGATCAGTACCCGATGCATCGGGTGGCCGTCGCGCCCGACGGCAGCGTGGAGGCGACCATGCGGTTCGCCACATTGGACTGGATGGCGCGGCTGCTGCTCGGGTTCGGTTCCGGTGTGACGGTGCTGGGTCCGGCGGAACTGGTGACCGCCGTGCGTGAACGTTCCAGCGCGGCCTTGGCCGCCTACGACGAGGCCGGATACGAACAGGCCGTGATCGAGGAGGTCGGTCCCGCTTGACCTTTCGCGTGACGGTGCTCGGCGCCGGAAGCGTCGGCATTTTCGTGGGCGGGAAATTGGCGGCCGCGGGGGCCGATGTGACCTTCGTGGGGCGCCCGCGCCTGCTCGACGAGATCCGCGCGTCGGGCCTGCGCCTGACCGACCTCGACGGCGGTGACGATCGGGTGGCCCCGACCGGATTCCATGTCGACACCGAACCCGATTCCGTGGCCACCGCCGATCTGGTGCTGGTCACGGTGAAATCCGCGCAGACAGCCGATATCGCGAAACTGCTGGTCGGGCGGGTGCGGCCGGGCACGGTGGTGCTGAGCCTGCAGAACGGGATCGGCAACGACACCGTGCTGCGGGAGAGCGTGCCGTCGTGTGTGGTGCTGGCGGGCATGGTGATGTGCAATGTCGTCCACCACGACGGCGGCCGGTTCCATCGCGGCACCGAGGGCGGGCTGGCCGTCGCCGACGATCCGGCGCTGGAGAAGTTCGCGCCGCTGTTCCGGCGCGCGGGCCTGGCGCTGGACCGCCACGGCGACCTGCGCCCGGTGCAGTGGGCCAAACTGCTGCTGAATCTGAACAACGCGATCAATGCCCTGTCCGGGCAGCCGCTGCGGGCGGAACTGGCGCAGCGCGACTATCGGCGCTGCTTCGCCTTGGCACAGACCGAGGCGCTGGCGGTCATGCGCCGCGCCCGCATCCGGCCGGCCCGGCTGACCGTGCTGCCGCCGGCGCTGATGGTGCGCTTGCTCACGACCCCCGATGCGGTCTTTTCCCGGCTGGCCGGGAAGGTCCTGGCCGTCGATCCGGTGGCCCGCAGCTCCATGGCCGACGATCTCGAACTCGGCCGTAAGACCGAAATCGGCTGGTTGAGCGGGGAAATCGTGAACCTCGGGCGGATGGTCGGGGTGCCGACGCCGGTGAATGCGCGGCTGGTGGAGCTGATCACCGCCGCCGAGGGCGGTGACCCCCGCCGGTTCTCGGGCGCCGAACTGCTGGCACAGTTGCGGGCGGCGAAGGAAGGCGCGGACCGACACCGGTAGCATCGGACATACCACAGTCTTTGGAGGTACTCGATGGGTTCACTCAGCGCGACGCATTGGCTCATCATTGCGTTGCTGGTGCTGGTGCTGTTCGGGGCCAAGCGGCTGCCCGACGCGGCCCGGGGCCTGGGACGTTCGCTGCGCATCTTCAAGAGTGAGATGAGTGAGATGCACAACGACGGCTCGCAGGCCACCCCGGCCAAGCCGCAGGAGCAAGCGCCCGCGGCGGAGTTGCCGCCCGCACAGTCGGCCAACCCGGCCCCGCAGGCCAATCCGGAAGCGCACAAGGCGTAGCGAGTTCGTCGTTTTCCCCCGGGGTGAGGACACTCGTCCCGGGGTGAGTCTTGTCCGGGCGCCAGGCGATCAGCGAGGCATTCACATCCATGCGCATACCGTTCGACCCCCGGCGCAGCCGGCGCAGAACCAATCCCGACGGCACCATGTCGTTGGTCGAGCATTTGCAGGAACTGCGGTCGCGGCTGCTCAAGTCGCTGTTCGCGGTGGCGTTGACCACGGTGCTCGGATTCCTGTGGTACGCGCACGGATTCCTCGGTGTCGAGAGCCTCGGCGATATCCTGCGCGGCCCCTACTGTGAGCTGCCCGCCTCGCATCGCGCGGAGCTGAGCCCCGACGGTTCCTGCCGACTGCTGGCGACCGCGCCGTTCGAGCAGTTCCTGCTGCGTTTCAAGGTCGGCCTGACCGCGGGTGTGGTGTTGGCGTGCCCGGTGTGGCTGTATCAGCTGTGGGCGTTCATCACGCCGGGGCTGTACCCGAAGGAGCGCAAGTACGCGATCAGCTTCGTCGCCGCGGGTGCGGCACTGTTCGTCACCGGTGCGGTGCTGGCGTACTGGGTCGTCGCGCACGCGTTGAGCTTCCTGCTGGGGATCGGCAGCAATGTCCAGATCACCGCGCTGAGCGGTACGCAGTACTTCGGCTTCATCATCCAGCTGCTGATCATCTTCGGCGTGAGCTTCGAGACACCGCTGCTGATCGTCGGGCTGAACATGATCGGCGTGCTCACCTACGAGAAGCTGAAGAAGTGGCGCCGCGGCATGATCTTCGGCCTGTTCGTCTTCGCCGCCATCGTCACCCCGCAGGATCCGTTCTCCATGCTGGCGCTGGCGTTCGCGCTGACGTTCCTGTTCGAGGTCGCGGTGCAGGTGGCGCGGCTCAACGACCGGCGCCGCGCCCGCAAGGGTGAGGACTGGAGCAAGCTGTCCGACGACCAGGCCTCCCCGCTGGGCGGCCCGGGCGATGTCGGTTCGTCGGCACCGGTGGAACCGGCCCAGCCCGTCGGCGTGGCCGAGCCGGTCGGGCCGGGCAGCGCGCCGGAGAAATCACCGCGCCCGGTGTCGGATTACTCCGATACCCTCTGACAGTGGCACTACGGTCGCTGACTGGCGAACTCGCGGCATTCGCCGCGGAACTGACTTTTTCCCTCGACCCGTTCCAGCGGCAGGCCTGTGAGGCCTTACAGGGCGGGCACAGCGTGCTGGTATGTGCGCCGACCGGCGCGGGTAAGACCGTCGTCGGCGAGTTCGCGGTGCACCTCGCGCTGGCGGCGGGCGGCAAATGCTTCTACACCACGCCTATCAAGGCGCTGTCGAACCAGAAGTACGCCGATCTCGTCGAACGCTACGGCCGGGACTCGGTGGGATTGCTGACCGGTGACCAGTCGCTGAATCCGGACGCCTCCGTGGTGGTCATGACCACCGAGGTGCTGCGCAATATGCTGTATGCGAGTTCGGATGCGCTGCAGGGGCTTTCGTACGTCGTCATGGACGAGGTGCACTATCTGGCCGACCGGTTCCGGGGCGCGGTGTGGGAGGAGGTCATCCTGCATCTGCCGCCGGATGTGCGGCTGGTGAGCCTGTCGGCGACGGTCAGCAATGCCGAGGAGTTCGGCGCGTGGATGGAGACCGTGCGCGGGGATACCGCGGTGATCGTCGACGAGACCCGCCCGGTCCCGCTGTGGCAGCACGTGCTGGTGGGGCGGCGGCTGTTCGATCTGTTCGACACCGCGTCCAGCGACCAGAAGGTGGTCGTGGACGAGGATCTGGTGCGCTACATCAAGCATCGGGAGGCCGCCGACCGGATGAACGGGTGGGGCGGTCCGCGCCACCGCGGCGGCGGCCCGCGCCGCGACTATCGATCGGTGCCGCGCCCGGAGATGCTGGCGCTGCTCGATCAGGAAGGGCTGCTGCCCGCGATCACGTTCATCTTCAGCCGGGCCGGATGCGACGGTGCGCTGGCGCAATGCCTGCGCTCGCGGCTGGACCTGAGCCGCCCCGACGAATTCGACGAGGTCGAGGCGATCATCGATAAGCACACCGGCGATCTGCCGCGCACCGATCTCGAGGTGCTGGGTTACTGGGAGTGGCGCGAGGCGCTGCACCGCGGGCTGGCCGCTCATCACGCGGGCATGCTGCCCGCCTTCCGCCACGCGGTGGAGGACCTGTTCGTGCGCGGGCTGGTGCGGGCCGTATTCGCCACGGAGACACTGGCTCTGGGCATCAATATGCCCGCCCGCACGGTGGTGCTGGAACGGCTGGTCAAATTCAACGGCGAAACGCACGCAGAACTCACCCCGGGCGAATACACGCAGCTGACCGGGCGCGCGGGGCGGCGCGGCATCGACGTCGAGGGGCATGCGGTGGTGGTCTGGCATCCCGATGTCGACACCAGCGCGGTCGCCGGTCTGGCCTCCACCCGCACCTACCCGCTGCGCAGCTCCTTCCGGCCGGGCTACAACATGTCGATCAACCTCATCGACCGGATGGGGGCGGAGGAGTCGCGCGCGCTGCTGGAGCGGTCGTTCGCGCAATTCCAGGCCGACCGGTCGGTTGTCGGGCTGGTGCGGGGCATCGAGCGCAACGAGGGTGCGCTGCGCAAGCTGCGCTCGCAGATCGGCGACGACGGCTTCCTGGAGTACCTTTCGCTGCGCGAGCGGATCAAACAGCGCGAACGCGATCTGGAGCGGCAGGGCCGCGCCGACCGCCGGGGCGCGGCGGTGGCCTCGCTGACCGCGCTGCGCCGCGGCGATGTGGTGGCGATCCCCAGCGGCCGCCGCCAGGGTTTGGCGGTGATCCTGGAACCCGATGCGACACCGGGGGATCCGCGGCCGCTGGTGCTCACCGAGGACAAGTGGGCCGGACGCATCTCGGCGGCCGACTTCCCGACACCCGCGCAGCCGCTGGGCCGGATGCGGCTGCCGCGGCACGTCGACCACCGCACCGCCCGCACCCGCCGCGATCTGGCCTCGGCGCTGCGCAGCACCGGAATCAGTGCGCCGGGGCGGCAGCGCCGTGGATCGCGGTCGAAGGCCGCCGACGACCGGGAACTGCAGAGCCTGCGGCGGGCGCTGCGGTCGCATCCCGCGCACACCCGGCCCGACCGGGAACAGCTGGCTCGGCTTGGCGAGCGGTACGGCCGGTTGGAGCGGGAGACCGAGACCATGCGGCAGAAGGTGCGCGCCACCACCAATTCGCTGGCCCGCACCTTCGACCGGATCGTCGGCCTGCTGGAGGAACGCGGCTACGTCGAGGACGGTGAGGTGACCGCCGACGGGCGGCGGCTGGCCCGCATCTACACCGAAGCGGATCTCGTTGTCGCCGAATGCCTTCGGCAGGGCGTGTGGCGGGGGCTGGGCGCGGCCGAGCTGGCGGCGGTGGTGTCGATCCTGGTATACGAGTCGCGGCAGGAGACCGGTGGATATCTGGGGCCGTCCGGGCCGACCGCGCCCATTCGGCGGGCGGTCGGCGGGACCGTCGGCGTGTGGGCCGACCTGCGCACCGACGAGGCCCGCCACAAGCTGCAACCCACCCGGGAACCGGATCTGGGCTTCGTCACCGGCGTGTACAAATGGGCCCGCGGCGATCAACTGGCCGAATCCCTGCTGGCCAGCGGCGAACAGGGCAATCCGCTGTCGGCGGGTGATTTCGTGCGCTGGTGCCGGCAGGTGATCGATCTGCTCGACCAGATCCACCAGACCGCCGACGATGTCGAGGTCGCCGCCACCGCGGCCAAGGCGGTGCGGGCGATTCGCCGCGGTGTGGTCGCGGTCGACGCCGCCTAGCGGTGGGAGCGCGACGGGCGGACGCCGCCGTCGACTCAGCACGGCGAACACCGCCAATGCGGACATGGGTGAATCGACTGTGATTGGATGCTTTCGTGTACCGACCGTGGTTGAGGGACCGGTGACCTCACGCGGGGGGCAAGTGTGTGTACGACGAATGCGAGTGGAGGCAGGCAGATGAGCGGCCCGTACGGTCCGAACGACAACCCTGGTCCAGGGGAGGGACACGGTAACGATCCGACGCAGTGGGGCGGCCAGCAGCAGCCGCCCGGATCGGCCGGCCAGTGGGGTCAGCAGCCTCCGCAGCAGCAATGGGGCCAGCCCCCGCAGCAGCACGGGTGGACCCCGGCGCCGCAGCCGCAGTGGGGGCAGAGCCAGCCGTCCTGGCCCCAGCAGCCGCCGCAGTCGCAGCCGTGGGATGCGACCCAGCAGCAACAGCAGTGGGGCCAGCCGCAGCAGCAGTGGGGTCAACCCCAGCAGCAGTGGGGGCAGCCGCAGCAGTCGTGGGACCAGCAGCAGCTGCAGCCCACCCCGGCCAAGAAGTCCAAGAAGGGCCTGTTCATCGCCCTCGGCGCCGCGGTGGTCGTGATCGTGGTGGCGGTCGTGCTCGCGGTGGTGTTCCTGGGCAGCGACAAGCTGGACAACAAGGCCGTGCAGAGCGGCGTGCAGAAGGTGCTCAAGGATTCCTACGGCATCGACGACGTCCAGGACGTCAACTGCCCCTCCGGCCAGAAGGTCGAGATCGGCAAGACCTTCGACTGCTCACTGAAGGTCGGCGGCGAACAGAAGAAGGTCACCGTCAAGATCACCAAGGACGACGGCACCTACGAGGTGGGCCGCCCCAACTAACCCCAGCCGCACCCCCTCTTGCAAGACGCACCCCGTGCAGGCCCCGGCCGGGGTGCGTCTACATACACGGGGTGCGTCTGCCCAGCCCTCCCTACGCGCTGGGCCACCCCAGCCGCACCCTTTGTTGGTAAACGCACCCCGTGCAGGCTCTGGAGGGGGTGCGTTTGCGAATAGCGGGTGCGTTTGCGTGGGCCTCGCTGCGCGGAGGGGGCCAACCTCAGCCGCACTCTTTGTTGGTAGACGCACCCCGTGCAGGCTCTGGAGGGGGTGCGTTTGCGAATGGCGGGTGCGTTTGTGTTGGGTCTCCGCCGCAGGGTCAGGCGGAGCGGGCGGCCAGGGCGGTGATGAGGCGTTTGACGGGGCTTTCGGCGTTGTAGGCCGCGGCGAGGGTGTGCAGGCGGTCGGGGTCGGCGGGGGTGGTGGGGAGCAGGTCGGGGCCGGACAGGTCGATGGGGGCGTCGCGGACCACGCGGACGACCGGGGCGGCGGCCGTCAGGTAGTCGTCGGCGGCGGTGAGTTTGGCGCGGACGCCGCGGGCCAGGTCGGAGTCCGGGTCCTTCGCGGCGGCGATGAGCGCGTCCAGGCTGCCGAAACGCGTGATCAGGGCGGCCGCGGATTTGTCGCCGATGCCGGGGACGCCGGGCAGGCCGTCGGAGGCGTCGCCGCGCAGCGTCGCCATATCGGCGTAGGCCGGGCCCGCATTCTCTTGCGGGACACCATATTTCGCGGAAACCTCGGCCGGGCCGTACAGTTCGGCCTTGGCCAGGCCGCGGCCCACGTAGAACACCCGCACCGGCGGCGGGTCGTCGCGCACCAACTGCAGCAGGTCACGGTCGCCGCTGACGACGATCACCTCGTCGGTGCGTTCCCGCGTGGCGAGGGTGCCGATGACG
The DNA here is from genome assembly GCF_015477765.1 of Nocardia transvalensis. Taxonomy (GTDB): domain Bacteria; phylum Actinomycetota; class Actinomycetes; order Mycobacteriales; family Mycobacteriaceae; genus Nocardia; species Nocardia transvalensis_A. The sequence goes on from NZ_JADLQQ010000007.1 coordinate 482,157, forward strand.
TCGTCGGCCTCCAGGCCCTCGGCGCCGGCGGTGGCGATCCCGGCCGCCTCCAGCACCTGCAGGATCATGTCCACCTGCGGGGTGAGGGTATCGGGCACCACCTCCGCGCCGGGCTCGGCGTCGGCGGATCCGTCGAGGCGATGGGCCTTGTAGGAGGGCACCAGATCCACTCGGAACTGCGGGCGCCAGTCCAGGTCCAGGCACACCACCAGTCGCTTCGGGGCATGCTGTTTGACCAGTGCCGCCACCATATCGGTGAATCCGCGCAGGGCGTTGACGGGTTGTCCGTCCGGGGCGGTGATCTTCTCCGGAATCGCATGGAAGGCCCGGAACCACAGACTGGCCCCGTCGAGCAGCACCAGCGGACCGGCGGTAGGTGAGGTCATGGCCTCAGGCTAGTCCGCCGCTGCGCCCCCTACCTCCGCCGCAATCTCGGTGGTTCGCTCGTGACGGACAGGTAACGTCGGGTGCATGAGTGCGAATACGGAGTCGCGGTTCGCGGCGGAGGTTTACGGCAAGCGACTGGAGCGAGCGGCGGAGCTGACCCGCGCCGCGCATCTGGACGCGCTGCTGATCACGCCGGGACCGGATCTGCGGTACCTGATCGGTTCTCGCGCCCAGTCTTTCGAGCGACTGACCTGCCTGGTGATCCCGGCGAGCGGGCAGACGCCGTCGGTGGTGATCCCGAAGCTGGAGCTGGCGTCGCTGGAGGATTCGGCCGCCGGGGAATTGGGTCTGCAGGTGCTGGACTGGGTCGACGGGTTGGACCCTTATCGGATGGTGAAGTCGGCCCTCAACGCCGGTGCGCGGGTGGCCGTCGACGACGCCATGCCCGCTCTGCATCTGCTGCCGATCGCCGCGGCGCTCAACGCATTGCCGGTCTCGGCCACCCCCGTGCTGCGGCAGCTGCGTATGCGTAAGGATGCCAGCGAGGTCGATGCCCTGCGCCGGGCGGGTGCGGCCATCGATCGGGTGCATGCGCGGGTGGGTGAATGGCTGCGGCCGGGTCGCACCGAGGCCGAGGTGGCCGCCGATATCGCCGCGGCCATCGTCGAGGAGGGGCATACCGCGGCCGCTTTCGTGATCGTCGGCAGCGGGCCCAACGGCGCCGATCCGCACCACGCCGTCTCCGACCGCCGCATCGAGGCCGGCGACGTGGTCGTGGTCGATATCGGCGGCCCGGTGGCACCCGGCTACTTCTCCGACTCCACCCGCACCTACGTGCTCGGCGAGCCGAGTGCCGATATCGCCGCCCGTTTCGCGGAGCTCGAGCGTGCGCAAGCCGCCGCGGTCGCCGCCGTCCGCCCGGGGGTGACCGCCGAGTCGGTGGACGCCGCGGCCCGAAATGTGTTGGAACAGGCCGGTTTCGGCGACGCATTCATCCACCGCACCGGCCACGGCATCGGACTGTCGGTACACGAGGAGCCCTACATCGTGTCCGGCAACGACATCGTGCTCGAATCCGGCATGGCCTTCAGCATCGAACCCGGCATCTACTTCCGGGGCGAATGGGGTGCCCGCATCGAGGACATCGTGGTGGTCACCGAGGACGGCTGCGAGTCGATGAACCAGCGGCCGCACGGGCTGACGGTGCTCTGATCCGGCTCAGTCGCGCAGGGTGCTGCTGGAGAGCAGCCGGGTGGGCCGGACGGCGATGACGACCCGGTTGGGATTCTCGCGGGGCATGCGGTAACGCTGGGCGTAGCGGCGCTCGCCCTCGGCGACCGCCGCCGCGTCGGTGAGGATCTCGGCCGGGCCCTCGAGGGTGAGCCAGCGACGTCCGTCCACCTGACTGATGGCGGCGTAGCCGCGGCGCAGCACATTGCGGACCTTCACCATGTGGGCGGAGGTGATCACGCGGGCTGTGCGAGCCTCGGCATCCCAGGTGAAACCCACCGCCACCACATGGGGTGTGCCATCGGCCCGCAGCGTGGTCAGCGTCGCCAGATGCCGCTCGGCGACGAACTCGAGGGCCGCGGGGGACAGTTCGATACCGGTGTCGGTGCTCGTCATTCCAGTGACGGTAGCAATCGGGCGGGAATGGCAGACTGTGGGCCATGCGAGGACGCGAGGTGGACGAGGGTGCGATCCTGCTGCTGGGCGGGCGCAGTGAGATGGGGTTGGAGATCGCGCAGCGGCTGGCGCCGGGGCGAGATGTGATCCTGGCCGCGCGACGCAGCGGTGATCTGGCCGAGGAGCGGCAACGTCTCGAGCGCGCCGGTGCCACGGCCGTGCACGCGGTGGAGTTCGACGCCGACGATCTGGCGAGCCATCAGCCGCTGCTGGAGAAGATCGCCGCCGATCACGGCCGGATCGGGGTGGCGGTGCTGGCCTTCGGTGTGCTCGGCGACCAGGCCCGCGCCGAACGCGATCCGGCCGCCGCGGTAGCCGTGCTGCACACCGATTTCGTGGCCCAGGCCAGCATCCTCACCGTGCTGGCGAATCAGCTGCGCGCCCAGGGCAGCGGCCAGATCGCGGTATTCAGCTCGGTGGCTGGAGTGCGAGTGCGCCGCGCCAACTACGTATACGGCTCGGCGAAGGCCGGTCTCGACGGTTTCGCGAGCGGCCTGTCGGACGCACTGCACGGCACCGGCGTACACCTCCTCCTGGTCCGCCCCGGCTTCGTCACCGGCCGCATGACCCAAGGCATGACCCCGGCCCCGTTCTCGCGCACCCCGGACCAGGTCGCCACCGCGGTCGTCACCGCCCTACACCGCCGCTCCACCCGCATCTGGGTCCCGCCCATCCTGCGCCCGATCTACGCGATCGCCCGCTTCGCACCGCAAGCCATCTGGCGCCGACTGCCCCGATGAGGAATACCGCTGTGCCGCAAGCAGAACCGCCCGCTGCGCCTGCCAAGCCACCGTCGGCGCTTCGACCCAGCGGTGCCGCTGTCACCGGAGGACCACTACCGCTCCGTGATTTCGTCATGCTCGGGCTGGAATCCCAATTTGTTCTGGCCCAAAGCTTGCCGGAACCACAGAGATTGTGGATCAGGAGGCCCGAATGACGATGGTGGCACACCACTCTCACCCGCGCCAGCACACTTCTGATTCCCTCGTCCCGGCGCGCCAGAGTCCCACGGGTTCCCTTGCCGCCTGCACGGGTTCTATTGCCACGTGCGTGTGCCACACCGGTTCCCATCCCGCGTATATGTGCCCCATAGGTTCCCCCCTCGTGCGCTTGGGTTCCGGTAGTTCTCTTGCCGCGCGCTTGCGCTCTACAGATTCCCTCGTCCCGGCGCGCCAGCGCCGGGACGAGGGTCGACGTCAGGTGGGAGGGGTGCGATGACGGAGGTGGCGGGGCGGATCGAGTGGCCCGTGGGTGTGCCGATCGTGGTTGTCGGGATCGGGGCCGATGGGTGGGAGGGGCTCGGTGGGGTGGCTCGGCGGGCGGTTGGTGACGCGGAGGTGTTGTTCGGGTCGGAGCGGCAGCTCGGGATGGTGCCGGGGGATGTGGGGTGGGCGAAGCGGGTGGGGTGGCCGTCGCCTTTGGTGTCCGCGCTGCCGGATCTGCTTGTGGCGCATCGGGGTTCGCGGGTCGGCGTGCTGGCGAGCGGGGATCCGATGTTTTACGGGATCGGGGTAACGCTGGCGAAGCTGGTCGGTGCGAGGGCGCTGCGGGTGCTGCCGCAGCCGTCGTCGGCGTCACTGGCCTGTGCGCGGCTCGGGTGGGGGCTGGCGGATACGCCCGTGGTGAGCGTGGTCGGGCGACCGCTGGCGACCGTGCTGCCGGAACTGGCCGACCGGCGGCGGCTGCTGGTGCTGTCGGCCGACGAGAAGACTCCCGCTCAGCTGGCCGAGCTGTTGTCGCACAACGGATTCGGTGCCTCCACTCTGACCGTCCTGGAACAGTTGGGTGGACCGGCCGAACGGCTCGTGACCGGGCGGGCGCACGCGTGGTCCGAGCCGCCCGGCGATCGGCTGAACATCGTCGCGATCGACTGTGCGGCCGACCCGACCGCGCCGCGGCTGACCCGTATGCCCGGCCTGCCGGACGCGGTCTACTCCGGCGACGGCCAGCTCACCAAGACCGAGGTGCGCGCGCTGTCCCTCGCGGCCCTGGCCCCGGCACCGGGCGAACTGCTGTGGGACGTCGGTGGGGGATCGGGCACCATCGCCATCGAATGGTGCCGCACTCATCCGTCCTGCCGCGCCGTCACCTTCGAGAGGTCCGAACCGCGCCGCGGTCAGATCGCCGCCAACGCAACGGCATTGGGCGTGCCCGGCATCGACGTCCGCGGCGAGGTGCCCGCCGACCTGGACGTCGACCTCCCGTCACCCGATGCGATCTTCCTCGGCGGCGGGCTCACCGAGCCGGGCGTCTTCGAAACCTGTTGGGCCCGACTGCGTCCCGGCGGGCGCCTGGTCGCCAATGCGGTGACTGCCGAATCGGAGGCCCTGCTGGTCGCCTGGGCGGCCACCTCCGGGGGTTCACTGCGCAAGTTCCAGATCTACCGCGGCGAACCACTCGGCGGCTTCACCACTTGGCGGCCGCATCTGCCGATCACCCAGTGGGCGGTTGTGAAACCGCCCGACACCCCGCCGTATTTCCACTCGGAAACAACGAAAAAACCTGCGGCAGATGGTGAGTGAATTTTGATCACCGGGTAGTGTCACAGTCCGTAATCCGATCGTGATCGGAGCGCACGACCCGATGGGGAGATAGATGAGATTCAGCAAGTTCGCCGCGACCGCTTTGCTCGCCACCGCCGCGACCGGCATCACCGCCGCGACCGCCACCGCTGCCCCCGGCGCAGCCGAGCCGGGTACCGAGCAGGTGCAGGCCCAGGCCGCACCCGCGGTGCACGGTGAGGACCAGGGTGTCGGTTACACCACGCAGCTCGCCGACGCGGGCAAGTCGATCGTCACCACGGTGACCGGCGGCAAGTTTGCCCTCGACACCGGCGCCAACGCGGTCACCCTGACCAACGACGCCGGTCAGGTGGTGATGAGCTACCCGCTGTCGGTGCAGAACGCCGGTAAGACAGCCGAGATCGCCGCCGCGGTCGACGCGGACGGCAGCCGGCTGACCCTCACCCCCAAGGGTGAGGCGGTGGCGTCGGTGAAGGACATCTCGGCGCAGCAGTGGTTCTTCGACGAGCTGCAGCGCGCTTCGCTGGGCGCCGCGGTCGGTGCCGTCATCGGCGGCCTGATCGGCTTCTTCTTCATCGGTATCGGCGCGATCCCCGGCGCGCTGCTGGGCGCGGTCATCGGCCTGCTGGTTGCCGGTGGCCCGTCGCTGCTGGCCGCGGGCCAGGCCTACTTCAGCGGGCAGCCCTGAGAGTACTGATTCTCGGCGGCACCCGGGAGGCCCGGGAGCTGGCCGAAAAAGCCACCGGCGAGCGAGGTTTCGAGATCGTGTCCTCGCTCGCCGGTCGCGTGCGCGAGCCCGTCCTCCCGGTGGGGGAGGTGCGCGTCGGCGGGTTCGGCGGGGTCGACGGGCTTCGGGATTGGCTGGCCGACAACGACATCGCCGCCCTCGTCGACGCCACCCATCCGTTCGCGGGAACCATCTCCGCGCATGCCGCCACTGCCGCCGCCGCTCTGGATCTCCCGGTGCTGCACGTCCGGCGGCCGGGTTTCCAGCAGCTTCCCGGCGACCGGTGGCTGCGGGTTCCGGACCTGAGCGCCGCAGCCGAAACCGTTGCCGGACTGGGCGATCGGGTCTTCCTCACGATCGGCCGTCAGGGGGTGGGCGCCTTCGCTCACCTGGACCGTCAGTGGTTCCTCATCCGAGCCATCGATCCACCGACCGGTGAGGTACCGCCTCACCACGAGATCCTGCTCGCCCGTGGGCCTTTCGAGGTGGACGACGAGCTGCGGCTGCTGACCGAGCGGAAAATCGACGTAATGGTCACCAAAGACAGTGGGGGAGAGGCGACGACAGCGAAGCTGGTCGCCGCCCGCGCCCTGGGGCGGCCGGTCGTGATGATCGATCGCCCGCCCCTGCCCGCGGGCGCACGTCAGGTCGAATCGCCCGCGCAAGCATGGGACTGGTTACGCGCCCTCCAGGCGGGAATCAGGCGCGACCGGTGACCGAGCGGTCCAGCAGGGCGGGCAACCGGTCGAACCACTCGAGCACCGCACGCTCGTAGCGGATGCCGAAATCCAGTGTGGCGCGCTCGTACACCGAGCAGGAGTCGAGGTCCTCGGCGAGGTAGCCGGCCAGCCGTTGTTCGTGGATCTCGCGATTGGCGGCGATGATACGGTCCAGTCGCCGCGGCTCCACGAAACGCCCGAACGACAGGGTCAGCAACAGCGGAACCCGGATGGTCTCCGCGCCCGGATCGCGGGCGATCCACTCCGCGAACGCCTCGCGCCCGGCCTCGGTGAGGTGATACGGCGTCCGCTCCCGTGCCCCCGTCTCACCCTTGGTCACCAACCCGGCCCGATCCATGGTCGCCAATTCCCGATACACCTGGCTCTGGGTGATCGTCCAGAAATCCCCGATCCGCTCCTGCGCGAGATTGACCAGATCCCACCCCGACATCGGCCCCTCGTGCAGGAACCCCAGCAGCGATGCCGCCGTGGAATTCAGCCCCCGCTTCGACGCACCGTCGGTCACTACCGCCCCTTCCCGTGCCAACACTCCACATTGGAATGTTACGTGCCGATGTCCGGCTGCGCCGGATGAGCGCCTCCCGCGGGCGTGTCGAGCGCTCGGGGGAGGCGGTAGCGGCGAGAGGTGTAGACCCGGGTGCCGGTCGGGGTCTCGAAGGCGGCGGTGGTGGACGCGCCGACGATCAGCAGGGTGCGCATGTCGACCTCGGCCGGGTCCAGGTCGGCGAGGGCGACCACGCGCACGGATTCGGTGGGGCCGCCGACATCGCGCCCGAGGATCACCGGCGTATCGGGTTTGCGATGTTCGAGCACTAGATCGCGCAGGGCCGCGACCTGCCAGGTGCGCTGGGACGAGGCCGGGTTGTAGACGGCGATGGCCATGTCCGCGGCGGCGACGGCCGAAATGCGCTGGGCCACGGTCTCCCACGGCTTCAGGCGGTCCGACAGTGAGATCAGGGCGAAGTCGTGGCCCAGCGGCGCGCCGACCCGGGCGGCGACCGCACTCGCGGCGGTGACGCCGGGCAGGACCCGCACCGGCACGTCGCGCCACTGCGGGTCGGCGGACTCCTCGATCACCGCGGCTGCCATGGCGAATACGCCCGGATCGCCGGAGGACACGACCGCCACCCGGGCGCCGCGCTTGGCCAGATCCAGGGCCATGGCGGCCCGTTCGGATTCCACGCGATTATCGCTGGCGTGCCGCTGTTGTCCCGGCCGCACCGGGATTCGATGCACGTAGGTGGTGTAGCCGACGATGTCGGTGGCCTCGGCGAGAACGCGCTGTACCTCCGGGGTGGTCCATTCCACCGCACCTGGCCCCAATCCGACTACGACCACCTCGCCGACGGAGGATACATGCTGTCGTGCAGCGCCTTCGGCTGCCTCGGCGGTACTGCCGATCGGCTCGGCGCGGCGAACCGGTGCGATCGTGTCCGCAGCAATATGCGGAACCCGCTGCGGCACAGTATCTCCGGAGGTGGGGAAGGGTACATCGGAACAGGGGTTTCGCGGCGCGGGCTCGGTGACGGTTGCCGGTTCCGGGGTCGCTTCCCGTATCGAGGTGGATGGGGAGGTGTAGTGGCTCGAGGTAGCGGAAGCGATTGGGGTGAGCGGAATCTCGGTGGTCGGGCGTGGGCCCGGCACGAGCGCGATCGAGAAGTACGGCACGTCCGCGTCATCGACATCGGCGGCGCGCAGCACGCGTTGTCGATCGGTGCTGGCGCGTTCGACGTAATACGCGTCGTCGAGCCGTCCGGAATCCGAGAGCGCTTGCCGCACAGTGGGATAGGTGCGGCCGAGCTTCATGACGGCGGCGGCCTCGGTGGTGGCGAGGCGGCGGGCCAACTCGTCGGTGGGCAGGGTGCCGGGCAGTACGGTCAGCACCTGCTCGCCCTCGACCAGCGGTGTGCCCAGCGCCGCCGAGGCCGCACTCACCGAGGTGATGCCCGGCACGATCTCGGCGTCGAACCGATCGGCCAGGCGGCGGTGCATATGCATGTAGGAGCTGTAGAACAGGGGATCGCCCGCCGCCAGCAGCGCCACCGTGCGCCCGGCCTCGAGGTGGGCGGCGAGCCGGGCCGCCGATTCCTCATAGAAGTCCTCGATCGCGCCCTGATATCCGCCGGGATGGTCGGTGGTCTCGGTGGTGACCGGATAGATCAGATGTTCTTCCACCTGATCCGGACGCATATAGGGTGCGGCGATGCCGCGCGAGATGCTGCGCCCGTGGCGGGCGCTGTGGAAGGCGATCACATCGGCCTCGCCGATCAGGCGCGCCGCCTTCACCGTCACCAGTTCCGGATCGCCGGGCCCGAGCCCGATACCCCACAGTTTCCCGGTCATTCCTGTTCGCTCGCAATCGCATTCAGTGCGGCCGCGGTGATGGCGCTGCCGCCGCGACGGCCCCGCACGGTCAGGAATTCGACTCTGCCGTCCTCGGCGAGTGCCTGTTTGGATTCCGCCGCACCGACGAAACCGACCGGAATTCCGAGCACCGCCGCGGGTCGCGGGGCGCCGGCGTCGAACATGTCGAGCAGATGGAACAGCGCGGTCGGCGCATTGCCGATCGCGACCACCGCCCCTTCCAGCCGATCGCGCCACAGTTCCAGTGCCGCAGCGGATCTGGTGTTGTTCATGGACCGCGCCAGCTCCGGCACCCGCGGATCGGCGAGCAGGCACAGCACCTCGTTGTCGGCCGGAAGGCGGCGACGGGTCACCCCGGCCGCCACCATGGTCGCATCGCACAGGATCGGCGCTCCGCCCCGTAGCGCCGCCCGGGCCCGCGCCACCACCTCGGCGCTGTGATCGACGTCGGCGGCCAGATCGACCTGACCGCACGCGTGGATCATCCGCACCACCACCTGCGCGACATCGGCCGGGAACCGGGCCAGATCGGCCTCGGCCCGGATGGTCGCGAACGAGCGCCGGTAGATCTCGGCCCCGTCGGTGAGGTAGCTGGTGCGCACGTCGGACATGGCGTCCACCCTAGAAGCGCCGCCGGACGCCCGAGCGCAGGGGGCGGCCGAATCGGCCCGCGCGCCATCATGTTCGCGGACGCTCCAGCAGCCGCGACATCACGATGCTGCTGCGGGTGCGCCCGACCCGCGCGTTCTCCCGGATCCGCTCCACCGTCGACTCGATCTCGGCCATATCGGTGGCCATCACGTGCACGAGCGCGTCGGCCTCACCGGCGATCGTCCACACGCCGACCACCTGGGGGATCGGTTCCAGGCCGCGCCGCAGTTCTGCGGGGGAGATGTTGTCGCGGTAGTAGACCTCCACGTAGGCCTCGGTCCGCCAGCCCAGCGCCGCCGGGTTGACCTGGGCGGTGAAGCCGGTGATCTGCCCTCCGGCGATCATCTTGTCGACGCGCCGCTTGACCGCGGGCGCGGACAATCCCACGCCCGCACCGATCTCCTGAAACGAGGCGCGCGCCTGCCGCAGCAGATGCGCAAGGATGCGCCGGTCGATGTCGTCCACTGTGACCCCGCTCTCCTGGACGCAAAGAATGCTCTTGTTCGGTGCAATGAATCGCCGCTGAAGGCACCAACTGCGCAACGAATGGATGTTTCTGACGCAACACTACGCCATTTACCGTCGTATCCAGTCCTGAAAGCGCCGATCCGAGGGAGTCCCGTTGACCTCCGTAGCCACGCTGCACGCCCCCGAACCGGCCGGTGTCCGCCGGCCGACGCCGCGCCGTTTCCTCATGTGCCGCCCCGACCATTTCGACGTCTACTACGCGATCAATCCCTGGATGGACCTCGCCACATCGGTCGATCGGGACCGGGCGCTGGCGCAGTGGGAGACCCTGCGTGCCACCTTCGAGCGGCACGGGCACCGGGTCGACGTGATCGACGGTGAAGCGGGCCTGCCCGATATGGTGTTCGCCGCCAACGGCGGTCTGGTGATCGGTGGCCGGGCGCTGTCGGCACGGTTCGCCAATGCCGAACGCGCCGCGGAGGGTCCGGCCTATCATCGCTGGCTGTCGGGCCAGGGATTCGAGGTGGCCGCCGCGAGCGAGACCAACGAGGGTGAGGGCGATTTCGCGGTCGTCGGCGACCGCATCCTGGCCGGGACGGGTTTCCGCAGTTCCCTGGCCGCGCACCGGGAGGTCGAGGGGTTCTTCGGCATGCCGGTCGTCTCCCTCGAGCTGGTGGATCCGCGCTTCTACCACCTCGATACCGCGATCATGGTGCTCGGCGACACGATCGCCTACTACCCGGCGGCATTCAGTGCCGAGAGTGCCGAACTGCTGGCGAACCTGTATCCGGACGCGATCGTCGCCACCGCCGAGGACGCGGAGGTCCTGGGCCTCAACGGCGTCTGCGACGGGTACCACGTCTTCCTCAGCGACCGCGCGACCGCGCTCGCGGCCCGGCTGCGTGAGCGCGGCTACGAGCCGGTCGGCATCGACCTGTCCGAACTGCTCAAGGCGGGCGGCAGCGTGAAATGCTGCACGCTGGAACTGCATCCGACCCGGGTCACCGCGGCGCCCGCCCGGGCCTGACCGCCGGACGGTACGTCCTCGCGCACCCTTTTCGTCCCTTCGCACCCCCCGCAGACGGTGCGAAGAGGCGGAAAGGGTGCATCTGTGTTGATCGGGTGCGCTGCAGATCAGTCGGGTGCGCTGGGCGGGGTGATGCGGTAGCCGGTGGGGGTGGCGACGATATCGGTGACAGCGCCGCGGGGGCGGCCGCAGCGGCGCTCGCAGCCCGACCAGTGCTGGCGGCCGGGGATCTGGACGTCATCGGTGTCCAGGTTGTCGCGGGCGGAGAGTGGGGGAGGTCCGGGCAGGACGCGGCCCGTGGACACGGCCGCGGTGGCGTCGGCGCGGACATCGGTGTGGGATTTGGCGCAGCCGGGGCGGCCCGCGCAGGCGGTGACCTGCAGCCACGGGGAGTCGGCGTCGAAGATCAGGCCCATCGGGGCCAGGACGCGGACCACCTGTTCGGCCGCCCACTCGTCCAGATCGGTGAGGAGCAGGCCGCGCCACGGCGTCACGATCACCGGACGTTCCACGGCCGCAATGAATTCGGCGGTGCGGGCCGGGAGGCTGCCCAGCGCGACTCCGGCGCCCAGGGTGACGCGGTCGTCGGACTGGGCGAACCAGCCGATCGGGATGTCTTGGCGCACAGTCAATTCCAGCGGCTCGGCCGACGGCGAGAGACCCAGGTGTGCGGCGATGCGGGTGGGGCCGTCCGGAATCTCGTGCAGGCGCCACTGCTCGCCGCGGATGGTCCGGAATGCGTGGGCGGCGGCGAGCACGACCGGCACGGCGTCCTCGGCGGGGATGCGGATGCCGCTGTCCCGGCCGCCCAGTAGCAGCGCGTACTCGTCGGTGTCGGTGGCATGTAGGCCGATATCGGCTCCCAGGCCGCTGACATCGCCGCGTCCGTCGTCGAGGGTGAACAGCACCCGGCCGGGCAGTTCGGCCAATTCGGGGGCGGCACGCAGGCCGCTATCCAGGGCTCCGACCAACTGCTGCACGTCGGTCCAGCCCCCCACCCGGCCCGACAGCGGGGAGGCGACGATATTGCGCACCCGCTCGTGGGTGGGACTGGGCAGGAGGTCGGCGGCCACGAGCCGGTCGGCCAGCGCACCCGCGTCGTGGATCCGGCGCAGCTGCACATTCCCGCGCGAAGTGAGTTCGATACTGCCCTCGCCCAGGTCCCGCGCGGCCTCGGCCAGTGTCTGCAGCTGGTCGGGCCGCAGCCTGCCCCCGGGCAGCCGGATGCGGGCCAGCGGTCCGTCGGCGGCCTCGTGCAGGCGCAGCACGCCGGGACAGGAGTCGGGTGTGGATCGGGTCATGACCCACCCAGCCTACGGCGGGTCGACAGGCCGGGCCGGGTGCGGGAGTCGACAGGCCGGGCCGGGTGCGGGAGTCGAGAGGCCTGGCCGAGCGCGGGAGTTCGCGAGCCGGGTCGTGCGCGGGGATCGGAGAATCAGCCGTTGCGGCGTGGTCGGGTTTCCGGTGGGGCGCCCCGGCGGCGGGCATAGGCCGGGGTTCGCTCCCAGGTGTCGTTGAGCAGGTTCGGGGGAGAGTGATGCTCGGCATGGTCGCGGTGCACCGTGGTGGCCAGCAGCGTGCCTCCCACCAGGGCGGTTGCGGCACAGATCCCACCGGCCAGCAGGGCCCAGCGGTAATTCCCGTTGCCCGCGGCGGTGATGGCCAAGGCCAATGTCGCGAAGCCGATTAGCACGCAGAAGTAGCTGGCCCAGGCGACGAATCGGTTGCGGCGCACCCAGGTCGGAGTGCCGGGCATCGAGTCACCGTCCTCTCTCCTCGATCCGATTGCGGCGCTTCCACGACGGGACCGGAACGTAGCTGTCGGACAACAGGTGTGGAGTGTCGTGGTGTTCGACATGATCGCGGCGCACGGTCGACTGGAAGACGAGCAGCCCCGTGATCGCGACCGCCACACACAGCCCGGCGGCGACGAGCGCGAAACCGGTGTGGTGCCCGGCCGCGGCCGCCAGAGCCATCGCAAGCAACGCGACGGCAACCATCATGCAGACAATTCCCGACCAGGCAGCGAAGCGGTTCCGCCTGGCCCATCCTGGTGAGTTCGGCATATTCACAGCGTACGCCCCTGTCGCCTCCTGGAAAACCGGAAAACCGCAGGTGATCCCTCCGAGCGGTTCCCCGCTGCGTCGCGCGGAAACACCCCCCGTGCCCACCGACGTATCCGCACCCTTTGTGTGCTTCCGCACCCGATGTAGAGGGTGCGGGAGTACGCAAAGGGTGCGGCTGTGGGTTGGGCCCACCTGGGCGCGGTAGCATCCGGGGGCTTGCCGACAACGAGGAAACCGGTGCAATTCCGGTGCGGTCGCGCCACTGTGACAGTCAGACCCTCCCGGCGAGCGCGACATCCGTGCTGGGCGCGTCACCCGAGGAAGGCCGAACCGTGATTCTGCTGCTGTCCACCTCCGACACCGATCTGCTGTCCGCGCGGGCCAGCGGCTCCGACTATCGGCTCGGCAACCCGGCCCGCCTGCTGATCGACGATCTGCCCGCCCTGCTCGACGGCGCCCATCTGGTGATCGTGCGCATCCTCGGCGGTCGCCGCGCCTGGGAGGAGGGCCTGGAAGCGCTGCGCGCCAGCGGTATTCCGGTCGTGGCGCTCGGCGGTGAGATGGCACCCGACGCCGAGCTGATGGAATGCTCGACGGTGCCCGGCGGTGTGGCCGCCGACGCGCACAACTATCTGGCCGCGGGCGGACCGGACAATCTGCGCCAGCTGCACAACTTCCTGTCCGACACGGTGCTGCTGACCGGCCACGGCTTCGAGCCGCCGATGCAACTGCCCAACTGGGGCGAATTGGAGCGGACGGCCCGCCCGGTCGACGGGCCCACCATCGCGGTTCTCTACTACCGCGCCCAGCACCTGGCCGGGAACACCGCCTATATCGACGCACTGTGCACGGCCATCGAAGACGCCGGGGGCCGCCCGCTGCCGCTGTACTGTGCCTCGCTGCGGACCGCGGAGCCGGAGCTGATCCGAACGCTGCGCGGTGCCGATGCCCTGGTGGTGACCGTGCTCGCGGCGGGCGGCAGCAAGCCCGCGACGGCCTCGGCGGGCGGTGACGACGACGCCTGGGATATCGGCGCGCTCGCGGAACTGGATGTGCCGATCCTGCAGGGGCTGTGCCTGACCAGTGGCCGCGCCCAGTGGGAGGACAACGACGACGGGCTGACACCGTTGGACGTCGCCACGCAGGTGGCGGTGCCGGAATTCGACGGCCGCATCATCACGGTGCCGTTCTCGTTCAAGGAATTCGACGCCGACGGACTGTCGAGCTATGTGCCGGATCCGGAGCGCGCGGCGCGGGTAGCGGGCATCGCGGTGCGGCACGCGCGACTGCGGCACATCCCGGCCGCGCAGCGGCGGGTCGCGCTCATGCTGTCGGCGTATCCGACCAAGCACGCGCGCATCGGCAACGCGGTCGGCCTGGACACTCCGGCCAGCGCCATCCGGCTGCTCACCGAGATGCGGGCCGCCGGTTACGATCTCGGCGCGCCGGGGGAACTGCCCGGACTCGAGGAACGCGACGGCGATGCGCTCATTCACGCGATCATCGCGGCGGGCGGGCAGGATCCGGACTGGCTGACCGCCGAACAGTTGGAGGGCAATCCGATTCGGATCGGTGCCCGCCGGTATGCGGCCTGGTTCGAGACGCTGCCCGAGCAGTTGCGCGAGGCGGTGATCGAGGCGTGGGGGCCGCCACCGGGCGAACTGTATGTCGACCGCTCCGCCGACCCGGAGGGCGAAATCGTCATCGCCGCCCTGCGTTTCGGCAATGTGGTGCTGATGGTGCAGCCGCCGCGCGGTTTCGGCGAGAACCCGGTCGCGATCTACCACGATCCGGATCTGCCGCCGAGCCACCACTATCTGGCCGCCTACCGATGGATCGCCGACCCGGAGGGGTTCGGCGCCGACGCCCTGGTGCATCTGGGCAAGCACGGCAATCTGGAATGGCTGCCCGGTAAGACGCTGGGCATGTCCGCGGCCTGCGCCACCGACGCCGCCCTGGGCGATCTGCCGCTGATCTACCCGTTCCTGGTCAACGATCCGGGTGAGGGCACCCAGGCCAAGCGCCGCGCCCACGCCACCCTCGTCGACCATCTGATCCCGCCGATGGCACGCGCCGAAACCTACGGCGATATCGCGCGATTGGAGCAGCTGCTCGACGAGCACGCCAACATCTCCGCCCTGGACCCGGCCAAACTGCCCGCGGTCCGCCAGCAGATCTGGACGCTGATGCGGGCGGCGAAGATGGACCACGACCTGGGCCTGACCGAACGCCCCGACGAGGACTCCTTCGACGACATGCTGTTGCACGTCGACGGCTGGCTGTGCGAGATCAAGGATGTGCAGATCCGCGACGGCCTGCACGTGCTGGGGCAGGCGCCGGCCGGGGAGGGCGAACTGGATCTGGTGCTGGCCATGCTGCGCGCCCGCCAGCTGTGGGGCGGTGAGGTCGCGGTGCCCGGCCTGCGAGAGGCGTTGGGACTGGACGAATCCGGCGGCGAATCCCGCGAGCGGGTGGACGTGGTGGAGACCGATGCCCGCCGGGTGCTCGGCGCACTGCAGGCCGCGGACTGGTCGCCCGAGGCGGTGGACGAGGCGATCGCCGCGAGCGGCATCGCCGTTCCCGCCGAGCGGATCGATACGCTGCGCCGCGTGCTGCGGTTCGCGGCCACCGAGGTCGTGCCGCGGCTGCGGCAGACCGGAGTCGAGATCGACCGCATCCTGCACGCTCTCGACGGTGGTTTCATCCCGGCCGGACCCAGTGGGTCACCGCTGCGTGGGCTGATCAACGTGCTGCCGACCGGCCGCAACTTCTACTCCGTCGACCCGAAGGCGGTGCCGTCGCGGCTGGCGTGGGAAACCGGTCAGGCCATGGCGGATTCGCTGCTGCAGCGCTATCTCGGTGACCACGGCGAATACCCGCGCTCGGTGGGCCTGTCGGTGTGGGGCACCTCGGCCATGCGCACCTCCGGCGACGATATCGCCGAGGTGCTCGCGCTGCTGGGCGTGCGGCCGGTGTGGGACGAGGCCAGCCGCCGCGTCACCACTCTCGAACCGATCCCGCTCGGCGAATTGGGCCGCCCCCGCATCGATGTCACCGTCCGCATCTCCGGCTTCTTCCGCGACGCGTTCCCGCATGTGGTGGCGCTGCTCGACGACGCGGTGCGGCTGGTCGCGGATCTGGACGAGCCCGCGGAGTCGAATTATGTTCGCGCCCATGCCCGCGCCGCGCTGGCCGAACACGGCGACGAGCGGCGGGCCACCACCCGCATCTTCGGGTCCAAGCCGGGCACCTACGGCGCGGGCCTGCTGCAGCTGATCGATTCCAAGAGCTGGCGCACCGACGACGATCTGGCGCAGGTGTACACCGCCTGGGGCGGCTACGCCTACGGCCGCGACCTCGACGGCGCCCCGGCCGCCGACGATATGCGCAGCGCTTACCGGCGAATCGCGGTGGCCGCCAAGAACACCGACACCCGCGAACACGACATCGCCGACTCCGACGACTACTTCCAGTACCACGGCGGCATGGTCGCGGCCGTGCGCGCGTTGACCGGGAAGAACCCGGAGGCCTATATCGGCGACAGCACCCGGCCCGACGCCGTGCGCACCCGCACCCTGTCCGAGGAGACCACGCGCGTGTTCCGGGCGCGCGTGGTCAATCCCCGCTGGCTCGAGGCGATGCGCCGGCACGGATACAAGGGCGCGTTCGAGATGGCGGCGACGGTGGACTATCTGTTCGGATACGACGCCACGACCAATGTGGTCGCCGACTGGATGTATGAAAAGCTCTCCGAGAGTTACGTCTTCGACGAGGTGAACCGCAAGTTCATGGAGCAGTCGAATCCGTGGGCGCTGCACGGGATCGCCGAACGGTTGCTCGAGGCCGCCGAACGCGGGCTGTGGGAGCACCCCGAGGCCGAGACGCTGCAGCGGCTGCGGCAGGTGTATCTGGAGACCGAGGGCGAACTGGAATAGGCGGCCGCGGCGGCGTATGTCCCCCGAAACAAGGGGCTTTGGGCCATCGAAGTTTAAGAGGAGCATGAGAATCGTCCGGTGACCGATTCGGGGACGATCGCCGGAATGCAGGAAGCCCTTCGGGGGCAAGACAAGTGGATTCCGTTTCCCGATTCGTCTCCGCGATCGAGCCCGAGTCGCCGTGATCAGCCGATCGCGTGTTCAACGCCCGAGTCGCGGGGTGGATTGCTCTCTTCGATTGCAGGTGACAAATAATGAGAATCGCCAAAGTAGCCGCCGCAGCGGCAGTCTCGACTGCCGCGCTGGGCATCGCCGCCGCCACCGCTCACGGTGAGGCGGCCGTTGCGGCGGTGCCGGTGGTGAGCAGCGTCGATCAGGGCGTTGCCTATACCGCCGCCGTGGCGCCCGACCGGTCCAGTGCCACCGTCACCCTGGCCTCCGGCAAATTCGTCGTAACACCGGCGGGTATCTCGGTGCAGGCGCCCAACGGCTCGGTCGTCGCCGCGGTGCCGACATCGCTGCAGACCGCCACCGGCCAGCAGGTGACCGTGGCGCCGCAGGTCGACGCCAGCGCGACCACGTTGACGCTGACGCCCGTCAGCGCGGCGGTGCCCGAACCCGGTGCGCCGCAGTTCATCGGCGATGCCGGAACGACCGTCGCCGGCGTTCTGATCGGCTGTGCGATCGGCGTGTTGATCGGCCTGATCTTCCTCATCGTGGGTCTGATTCCGGGCTGCATCATCGGTGGCATCATCGGCGGTATCGTCGGCGCGAACCAGCCCTGATCGCGGTTGCGGCAGCAGAACTGGACCGTCGGCGCCACGGCGCCGGCGGTTCACTCATGTCCGGCGTGAGTTGGGATGCCACTGGCTACCGTTGCTGCTATGACGTGGAACGACGTGGCGCAGAGCAAATATGCACTGTTGACGACCTACAAGAAGGACGGAACTCCGGTCGGCGCGCCGGTGTGGGTGGCTCCCGACGGCGACCGCATCGTGGTGTGGACGAGCCCGAGGTCGTGGAAGGTCAAGCGGATTCGCCGCAATGCCGCGGTGACGCTGCAGATGTGCGACAACCGGGGCCGTCCGAAAGGTGGCGAGGTGGTGACCGGCACCGCCGAAGTGCTCGATGCCGCGGGCACCGAGCGGGTCCGCGGGCTGGTCGGGCGCAAGTACGGGCTGCTGGGCAGGCTGGCCATTCAGGGGCACAAGCTGATCCTCGGCAAGAATCGCTCGGTGGGGCTGGCGATCGACCGCCGGGAGTGACCCGAGTTCGAACCCTCAGGCGCCAGTGGTGATTTCGATGCCGAGGGTGCCGCGTTTCCCGCGCCGGAGGGTGCTTCCGGCGACAGTCACCCAGCCCATCGGCCCGTATTTGCGCTTGATCAGGGCACGGACCCGGTCGCTGCCGGGGTCGTCGAGAATGCGGGCGGTGCCGTCGATCACCGCGCCGCGGGGCGTGCCCGTGACCGAGCAGGGTTGCAGCGTCACCGCCGGATTGCGGCGAATCCGCTTGACCTTCCAGCTGTCGGAGACCGTCCACACGTAGAGCCGCCCGTCGTCGAGCACCGCCCAGACCGGGGTGCTCACCGGGCTGCCGTTCTTGCGGAAGCTGGTCAGCAGAACATAATTCGCGGTGCCGACGGCGCCGAAGGGGTTGTCCACGAGGGCAGCCTAACCCGGCCGGTCCGTTCGATCATCGGCCATCCGGTACTCGCCGGACTCGAGACGGGCCAACAACCGGCCGGTCCACTGGGTGAAATTGGCGAACACACCGCTCCAGAGCTCCAGCAGATCGGGGGAGTACGGCGCGTCGTAGCGGTTCGGGAATTCGGGGATCATCGCCAGCAGACCGTCGCGGATCTCGGCGGCGCGCTCGCGCTGTGCGGTGAGCAACTCGACGACGCGCTCCCGCGGCAGCGCGTCCATGAAGGCGATACCCGCCCCCAACTCCTCCATATCGACGCTGCCGAGCGCGGATTCGAGCCGTTCGAAGAATTCCGCCTCCCCGGCCGGGGTCAGCTCGAACAGGGTGCGGCCCGGGCCCTGGCTGCTGTCCTCGGTGCGCACCGCGCGCAGCTTGTCCTCCTGGGTCAGCTGTTTGAGCGCGTGATAGATCGAACCGGGCTTGACGTTGGTCCAGGTTTCGGCGCGCCAGGACAGCAGTTCCTGCCGGACCGCATACCCGTAGGTGGGCTGATGCAGCCGGATCACGCCCAGGACGAGCAGACGGACGGCGGACACGGGACTCCTTTCCGAGGGTCTCTGCATACTAATCAAGTTTGACTTCCCCTGCGTCGAGGGCCTACCATTGGCTAGTCAAATTTGATTACCTGATGGCGAAGGAGGGGATGGGTGGGTGCCACCTCGATTCCCGTGCTCTGGAGCGGCGATCTGGCCGCGACACTCGAGTTCTATCGCACGCTCGGCTACGAGGTGACCAGCGAACAGTTCCGGCCGTACACCTATGCGACCGTGACTCGTGAGGGTTACGAAGTGCATTTCGGCCCGACACCCAAGGGGCTCGGCATCGATGCGGAGCGGGCGCACGTGGGATGTCTGGTGTACGTGGACGAGGTCGAGGACCTGCACAAGGACTTCACCGCCGCGCTGCGCGGCAAGTACGGTCGCGTGCCCGCCAAGGGAGCGCCGCGGATCACGCGATTCCGGCCGGGACAGTCCCGGTTCACCGTCGTCGACCCGGCCGGAAACTCGATCATCTACATCCGTCACGACGAGCCGGAGATCGAATACTTCGGCTCGAAGGCGTTGGAGGGCTTGGCGAAGGTGATCGACAACGCCCGCAATCTGCGTGATTTCCGCAACGACGACAAGGCGGCCGCGCGGGCGCTCGAGGCGGGCCTGGGCCGGTTCGGGGCGATGTCGTCGCCGGTGGACCGCGGGCGGGCCCTGGCGATGCTGGTCGAAATCTGTATCGCTGAAGGCGATTCCGACCGTGCCGCGGCGCTGCGGCGCGATATCGCCGATCTCGGCTTGTCCGCGGAGGATCGGGCGATCATGGCGAAAGAGCTTCGGGCCGCGGACGATCTGACGGAATGGCTCACCGGCGGGGAGTGAGCCAGCTCAGCGAGCCGTCAGCACCTGCGGCCCGTCGGCGGTGATGGCCACCGTGTGCTCGGAATGGGCGGTGCGCGAACCGTCGGCCGAGCGGATGGTCCAGCCGTCGGGATCGGTCACGATGCGGTCGGTGGTGCGGGCGAACCATGGCTCGAGGGCGATGGTCAGGCCGGGCCGCAGTCGATAGCCGCGCCCGGCCGGGCCGTCGTTGGGCACGTGGGGATCCTCGTGCATGGTGCGGCCCAGGCCATGGCCGCCGAATTCGGTGTTCACCGGGTAGCCGTACTTCTCGGCGACGGCCGCGATCGCGGCGGAGATGTCGCCGATCCGGTTGCCGGGCAGGGCGACCGCGATGGCGGCCGCGAGCGCCTCCTCGGTCGCGCGGACCAGCTGCCGGTCCTCCTCGCTGCCCGTGCCGACGATCACCGTGACCGCCGAATC
This sequence comes from Nocardia transvalensis, assembly GCF_015477765.1. GTDB lineage: Bacteria > Actinomycetota > Actinomycetes > Mycobacteriales > Mycobacteriaceae > Nocardia > Nocardia transvalensis_A. Next base: position 502,248 of record NZ_JADLQQ010000007.1, read on the forward strand.
GGCCACCCAGCCGTCGATGCCGACGGCCAGATCCATGCTCAGCACGTCGCCGTCGCGCAGCGTGTAGTCGAACGGAAGTCCGTGCAGCACGGCGTCGTTCACCGACAGGCAGACGGTGTTGCGGAACGGCCCGCGGCCGAAGGAGGGGGCATAGTCCCAATAGCAAGAGGTGGCACCGCGCTCCCGAATGCGCTGGCGCACATGCCGTTCCAGCTCCAGCAGATTCACCCCCACCTGCGCGCGCTCGCGCAGCTCGCCCAGGACCTCGGCGACGAACTGCCCGGTCACCCGCATGCGCTCGATCTCCTGGGTCGTTTTCAACTCGACCATGTGCACCTCCGTATCGGTATTTAAATACCGACCATAGCGGTTGCGGTATTTGAATACCAACCCGTAGTCTGGCCGCATGGTCCGATTGCCGCTCACTCCCGCCCAGGTCGAGGCCGGGCGCCGCCTCGGCGCCTATCTGCGGGCCACGCGCGCGGGCCGCGACCTCGGCGAGATCGCGCGCGCGGCCGGGATCTCCCCGGAGACGCTGCGCAAGATCGAGGCCGGTCGCCTGCCCAGCCCGGCGTTCGGAACCGTCGTCGGCCTCAGTCGCGCCTTGGGCGTGCCACTGGAGGATCTGGCCGAGGTGTGGCAGTCGGCGGCGTTTGCCGAGTCGGCCTGATCAGAGCGACGTGGGGACGCCGGTGGCGAGCCACTGCCGGATCTGCAGGGCGGCTCGGTCGGCGACCGGATGGCCGGGCGGACGGGTGACGAGGTCGCTCATCGCGAACATGTCGAGGACTCGGCCCAGGTAGGCGAAGTCGGCCGACGCCGCGAGGTCGTCGGGCAGGTGGTCGGCGAAGGCGTCGGTGAAGCCGTCCAGGAACGGTTCGGGATAGTCGCGGCCGAAGCGCGCCATGTTGGCGGCATCGGCGTAGGGGCATCCGGAATAGCTGAATTCCCAATCGAGGACGGCGGCGACCTGCCAGTGCTGCGATGCGCGGGTGACCAGCAGATTCTTCGGGTTCAGGTCCGAATGCACCAGGCGGGCGTGATGGTCGACCGCGGTCAAGGCCGGGGAGTGAGCCGTGCACAGATCGGCCCACGCCGTGCGCGTCGGGAGGTCCAGACGTGTCTCCGGTGTGGCGGCCATGCACTGGTCGGCGAACGCGGGGAGTTGCTCCGACCACGGCGGCATCGGCGAGACGGCGAGATCGCTGCCGGCGAAGAAGCCCGGGCGATCGAACCGCACCGAGCCGACCGTTGCCGCCACCCTGCCGACTTCGCAGCCGAGCCGGTGAAAATCCGTGCTACTCAGCGAATCGTCGGACAGGACGTGGCTGAGCGGGGTGCCCGCGACATGGTCGAGCACCATGGCCGACCGAAGCTGCTCGTCCGCCGGAATCGCGGGCAGGACGGTGATCACCGCCGGAACGGGCACATGCTTTTCCGCCGCGGCCATGACCGCCGCCTCGGTCGCATGATCGGCATCGCCCAAGCGGACCACGACGGACCTCTGCGAGAGCACGAGCAGCCAGGTCTCGTGCGAGTGACCACCGGCCAGTGCCCGCGAATCCAGCACGGTATCGCCCAGAAGGTCGCCGATGCGCTTCGTCTCCGCCGCCCGCATGCGGCCAGTCTCCCGCACCGCCCCGACGTGTCCGGGTTCCGGGTCGGGCGACGGGTGCTGTCGTCAGTCGGGGGGTAGTTCCGTGGGGACGGCGATGACGTCGACCATGGCGCCGTTGCGGAGGACGGTGACGGGGAGGGGACGGCCGATGGCCTCGGCGAAGAGGTGGCGCTGAATGCCTTGGGCGTCGCGAATTTTCGTGCGGTCGACGCTGAGTACCAGATCGCCGCGGCGTAGACCCGCGCGCTCGGCGGGCCCGTCGCGCACGACCTCCATGATGCGCAGGGCGGCCGATTGGCCGGTGCGGGTGGCGACGGCGGCGGGCAGGGGAGCGGGGACGCCCACCACGCCCAGGTAGGCGCGCCGGACGCGTCCCTCGGCGAGCAGGGTGGTGACGATGCGGCGGGTTGTGGTGTTGATCGGAATCGCCAGGCCCAGGCCGATTCCGGCGACCGCCGTATTCACCCCGACCACGCGACCGGCCGAATCCGCCAGCGCACCACCGGAATTGCCCGGGTTGAGGGCGGCGTCGGTCTGGATGACGTCCTCGATCACCCGGACCGTGCGGCGGCCTCCGACCGGCACCGCACGGCCCAGTGCGCTGACCACGCCCGCGGTCACCGAACCGGCCAGGCCCAGGGGGCTGCCGACCGCTACCACCAACTGACCCACCACCAAACCGTCGGCATCGCCGAGCGTCACGGCCCGCGGGGCGCCCGTGCGGGCCCGCAGGACCGCGAGATCCGAAAGGCGGTCGATGCCGATCACGTCGAAGCGCGACTCGGTTCCCTCGGCGAAGACGATCGTTCCGGTGGTCGCCGAGCCCACCACGTGCGCATTGGTGAGCAGGAATCCGTCGTCGGTGAACACCACCGCCGAGCCGCCGCCCCGGCGCGTCTGCACGCTGGCCACATGCGGAGTGACCGCCCGTGCCACCGCGATCACCGTCCGCGAATACGCGTCCAGCGCTGCCGCGTCCGGGGTGCCGCCCAGCAGTTCGGGCCCGCGGGCCGCCGCCTCATCCGGTCCGTCCGGCTCGTTCGCGGTCCATGCGATCGTCTCGTCGTCCACGACGACCACCACCCTGATTACACGATTACAGCGTTGCTCCTCCAGCATGCTCCGAAATCGGCCGCCCGCCACCGTGTTCGCCCCCAGCGCAACCGTGCCCGTGGAGTGGAGAGGGTTGACCGCGCGCCGCTGAGATATATAGTCACATTCGCATGTATTAACTCTAGGAGGGATCTCCGATGGTCGTCTCATCTGCCACCGCGCGGCCGCCGTCCGGTGCGGCATTCGATGCGAGGGTGGTGCGCCCGCTGATGCTGGTGGCTCCGTTCGTCGTGTTCGTCGTGCACACCCTCGAGGAGATGCCGGGTTTCGCGTCCTGGGTGAGCGCGCACTTCGCGCCGTTGACCACCGAAAAGTTTGCGGTCAGCCATATTCCGCTGATCCTGCTCGTACTGCTCTGCTCGTGGCGGGCGCTGCGGCCGGACGCCCGGACCGGGTGGGTGATCATGGCCGTCGCGTTCCAATGGCAGTTCGCGGTCAACGCGGTGTTCCACCTCGGTAGCGCGGCCTGGTTCGGCGATTACTCGCCGGGCATGGTCACCGCCGCCACGGTGGCGCTGCCGGTCACCCTCGCGGTCTTCACCTGGGTCCGGCGCGAGCGCATTCTCACCGGCCCCCAGGTAATCACCGCCCTGGCGATCGGTACCGCGGTCGCCGCCGCGGCCATCGGCGTGCTGTTCCTCGGCTGAACCTCCCGAAACACCGTGTGGGACCAGCGATCTCGCCGTCACCGGGGGGCTGGAGCGAGCAGCGACTCGACCCCGGGCGGAAGGCTGTGGCCGACAGCCGCGTCGACCACGAAGGCTTCCAGCGTCGCGCGGAAGGCGGTGGCGGCGTGGGTGGGGGCGACATCCTTGCGGTGGGCGAGCGCGACCGTACGGTGCAGGCTGTGCGAACCGCGCCCGTCGTCCGGCGAGAGCGGGGTGCCGCGCAGCCCGGGCCGCCCGGCCAGGACCATGCTCGGCACCACCGCCACGCCGAGCCCCACCTCCACGAACCGCAGGACCGCGTCCATCTCCCCGCCCTCGACGGCGAAACGGGGCTCGAACCCGGCCTGCCGGCAGGCCGCGATCGTCGCCTCGCGCAGGTCGTACCCGGTCCTGAACATCACCAGCGGCCTGTCTCGCAGGTCCGTGATGCGCAGGTGGGGGCGGTTCGGCAGCGAAGTGTCCTCCACCCGCGAGGCGACGACCAGGTTCTCCCGCAGGATCGGGCTGGTGACCAGGGGTGTGTCGTCGGCAAGGGGCGGGATCACCAGGGCTAGGTCGAGCGCTCCTCTGGTCAGGTCTCGCACCAGATCGCGCGAGCCGCCCTCCTCCACGAGCAGTTCGATCCCCGGGTAGGTGTCGTGGAAGCGCCGCAGGGTCTCGGCCAGCAGTCCGGCGCAGAGCGAGGGGGTGGCACCCAGCCTGACCCGGCCGCGCCGCAGTCCGGCGAGTTCCTGTACCGCGAGCCTCGCGGTGTCCACATCGGCGAGGATCCGGGTGGCGAGCGGAAGCAGCGCCTCGCCCGCCGGGGTCAGCGCGATATTGCCCCTGGCGCGGCTGAACACCGCGGCGCCGAGCTCGGTCTCCAACGTCCGGATCTGCTTGGACAGCGAGGGCTGCGCGACCCCCAGCGTCTCGGCCGCCCGGGTGAAGTGCCTGGTCTGCGCCACGGCCAGGAAGTACGACAACTGCTGCAACTGCACAGTCGATAGCCTAGGACTATGGGGTTGCGCTGCATGATTCCGCGTGAAAAGACTCACGCCGCGAATTGACTACGCGCAGTAGTAATTACAGCGACAGCTCGGTTCATAGACCGCGGCCATCGAGACCAGACCGTCACGGACTTGGACCCGCCGAACAACTCGGCCGTACGTTCCGCTCGTGGCTATCGCAATACCGGCGCTGTACCGCTCGACGGTCGGCAAGAAGGCCGTCATGGCGGTGACCGGCGGCGTTCTCGTGCTGTACCTGGTCGCGCACATGGCCGGGAACCTGAAGATCTTCCTGGGGGAGTCGGACTTCGACCACTACGCCGCGTGGCTGCGCACGATCGGCGAGCCCGCGCTTCCCCCTCGGTGGTTTCTGTCGGGGGTGGAAATCGTGCTCGCCGCGAGCGTGATCCTGCACCTGTGGTCGGCGGTCTCGCTCGCCCGCAGGGCGCGACAGGCCAGGCCCGTCAAGTACGCGGCCGCGAAGAAGTCGCAGGCCAATGGCTATGCCGTCCACACCATGCGCTACGGCGGCGTCATCATCGCGCTGTTCATCGTCTGGCATCTGCTCGACCTGACCTTCGGCGCGGTGAACCCGAAGGGCCACGACTCGACCCCGTACGCCAAGGTCGTCGCCGACTTCGCGCCGTCGCACTGGTACATCACGCTGTTCTACGTCGTCGCCGTGGTCCTGGTGGGCGTGCACCTCAGGCACGGCATCCGCAGCGCCTTCCAGACCCTGGGCAGGGCCGGCAGGCGCGGTAACACCGGCTACGACCTGCTCGCGGCCGTCGTCTCGACGCTGCTGGTGGTCGGCTTTCTGGCCGTCCCGGTCGGCGTCACATTCGGATGGGTGAAATAGAGATGAGCGATAGTTTCTACATCAGCGGCGAGCCGATCGCCGACGCCAAGGCCCCGGCCGGACCGATCGCGGATCGTTGGACGACCCGTAAATTCGAGGCCAAGCTGGTCAACCCCGCGAACAAGCGGAAGAAGAAGATCATCGTCGTCGGCACCGGCCTGGCCGGTGGCTCGGCCGGCGCCACGCTCGGTGAACAGGGCTACCACGTCATCCAGTTCTGCTTCCAGGACTCTCCGCGCCGGGCCCACTCGATCGCCGCGCAGGGCGGTATCAACGCCGCCAAGAACTATCGCAACGACGGCGACAGCGTGCATCGCCTGTTCTACGACACGGTCAAGGGCGGCGACTACCGTTCCCGCGAGTCGAATGTGCATCGCCTCGCCGAGATCTCCACACAGATCATCGATCATTGTGTGGCGCAGGGTGTTCCGTTCGCACGGGAGTACGGCGGGCTGCTCGACAACCGTTCCTTCGGCGGCACGCAGGTTTCGCGCACCTTCTATGCCCGTGGTCAGACGGGGCAGCAGCTCCTGCTGGGCGCCTATCAGGCCCTGATGCGTCAGGTCGATGCGGGCAACGTCGAATTGCATGCCCGCCACGAGATGCTCGATCTGATCATGGTCGACGGGGTGGCCCGAGGCGTGGTCGTGCGCAACCTGATCACCGGGCGGATCGAGTCCTACACCGCCGACGCGGTGGTGCTGGCCTCCGGCGGGTACGGCAATGTCTACTTTCTGTCGACCAATGCCATGGGATCGAACGCCACGGCCGCCTGGCGTGCCCACAAGCAGGGCGCGTACTTCGCCAATCCGTGCTTCACTCAGATCCATCCGACCTGCATCCCGGTCTCGGGTGATCATCAGTCGAAACTGACCCTCATGTCGGAATCGCTGCGCAACGACGGCCGGGTGTGGGTGCCGAAGAAGGCCCGCGACCACCGCGCGCCGGGCGACATCCCCGAGGACGAGCGCGACTACTACCTGGAGCGCATCTATCCGGCCTTCGGCAATCTGGTTCCGCGCGATATCGCCTCCCGGGCGGCCAAGAACGTCTGCGACGAGGGGCGCGGCGTCGGGCCCGGCGGGCTCGGCGTCTACCTCGACTTCGCCGAGGCGATCGAGCGGCTCGGCGTGCAGACGGTGCGGGCCAAGTACGGCAACCTCTTCTCGATGTACGAGCGGATCACGGGCGAGGACCCGTACCAGATGCCGATGCGCATCTATCCCGCCGTGCATTACACGATGGGTGGCCTGTGGGTCGACTACGACCTGCAGTCGACCATCCCCGGCCTGTTCGTGATCGGCGAGGCCAACTTCTCCGATCACGGTGCCAACCGGCTCGGCGCGTCGGCGCTCATGCAGGGCCTGGCCGACGGGTACTTCGTCCTCCCGGCCACCATCGGCGACTACCTCGCCCGCGGTCCGGTCGGGGAGGTTCCCGACGCGGTGATCGAGCAGGCCGAGAATCGGGTCACCGCGATGATCGACACGCTGCTGTCGATCAGGGGCGACCGCACCGTCGACTCCTTCCACCGCGAGCTCGGCCACATCATGTGGGAGTACTGCGGCATGGAGCGGACCGAGGAGGGCCTGCGCAAGGCGCTCGAACTCATTCCCGCCCTGCGCGCGGAGTTCTGGGAGCGGGTCACCGTGCCGGGGTCCGGCGACGACCTCAACCAATCGCTCGAGCGCGCGGGCCGGGTGGCCGACTTCCTCGAACTGGCCGAGCTCATGGTCGTCGACGCCCTGCACCGCACCGAATCCGCGGGCGGTCACTTCCGCGCCGAGTCCCGGACCGAGGACGGCGAGGCCCGGCGCGACGACGAGAACTTCTCCTACGTCGCCGCATGGGAATACAACGGCGCGGGCAAGCCGCCGACCCTCCACAAGGAGGCGTTGACCTTCGAGTACGTCCACCCGACCACCCGGTCCTACAAGTGAAGACGAGGTGTCATCGTGAAACTCACACTGCGCATCTGGCGGCAGCAGGGTCCGCAGGCCAGGGGAGGGCTGGTCGACTATCCCGTCGAAATCTCCCCCGACGCCTCGTTTCTGGAGATGCTGGATGTCCTCAACGAGCGTCTCGTCGGTGCGGGTGAGGAACCCGTCGCCTTCGACCACGACTGCCGCGAGGGTATCTGCGGCATGTGCTCACTCGTCATCGACGGAACCCCGCACGGTCCGGAGAAGGCCACGACGACCTGTCAGCTCCACATGCGGAAGTTCTCCGACGGCGAGACCATCACGGTGGAACCGTGGCGGGCCAAGGCATTTCCCGTCGTCAAGGATCTGGTCGTCGACCGCTCGGCCTTCGACAGGATCATCCAGGCGGGCGGCTACATCACCGCGCCGACCGGCACCGCGCCCGAGGCCCACGCGGTGCCCGTGCCCAAGCCCGACTCCGACGCCGCTTTTCGGGCGGCCGAGTGCATCGGCTGCGGCGCATGCGTGGCGGCCTGCCCCAACGGCTCGGCAATGCTGTTCACCGCCGCCAAGGTCACCCATCTCGGCCTGCTGCCCCAGGGACAGCCGGAACGGTACTCCCGCGTCGTCGACATGCTGGAGACCCACGACGAACTGGGCTTCGGCGGCTGCACCAACACCGGCGAGTGCACGGCCGCCTGCCCGAAGGAGATCCCCCAGGACGTCATCGCAAGCCTGAACAAGGACTTCCTGCGCGCCACCGTGAAGGGCCGCTGACCACGGGCTTACACGAGGGCAGCCTATTTTGTGAACGACACCGGGATTGCTAGTCCTGAGGGCGTTCTGCCTCGCTGTCCTGGCGATCGCCGTCGGCGTCCTGGCCTGGGTGATCGTCTTCCTGGGTGAGGATCGGTGTCGGTTCGTGCGGGGCCGTGGGTTCACGGTCTTCGCGTTCGGGCGGGGTGGGCTGCTGCGTATATGTTGCGTCCAAGACTCGACCGGCGTACTCCTCCGGTGCGGGGCGTTCACTGTGATCGTCGCGCGCATCGGTGCCGTTGTCCTGCGTCGGCTCGACCTCTGGCGGTGTTTCGCTCGCGGCTGGTTCGGCGGGCTTGCGATCTGCTGTGCCGGAGTGGTCGGCGGGGGCGAGCAGCCCTGGGATGTCGGCCAGACCCGGGGGCGCCTCTGTAGCGTTCGTGTCATCGGTGGGGGCGGTTTCGCCGAGCGTGGGCTGGACGGTCTCGTTTTCGCCCGTGGCGGTGTGGGATTCGTGGCGCAGGTCGACCTGCTTGCCTGTCTTGTCCCACTCGCTTCGGAATCGGATGTGGGGGCGGGGTGCCCGGTGATCCATCGGGTAGCCGGGGTCGTCGGAGGCGAAGGCCGCTGCGGCGCCGATGATGCCCGCGGCGGCCGGGCCGGCTGTGGGCATGATGTCGACCGGGGGCGTGTCCGGGGGCGGCACAGCGGGTTTCGCCGGATCGGGCATGGGGGTGTGTGCTCCCGGGCCCGGCAACGGCACGGGTTTCGGGGTGTGGGGAGTTGGTGCCGGTGTGTTCGGTGTGGGGGCCGGAGTGGGTGCGTTCGGTGGTACCGGGGTGTTCGATGTCGGCGGTGGGGAGGCCGGTGTCGGTGCCGGGGCACCCGGTGTCGGTGCGGGTGCCGTCGGAGCGGGGGGAGGAGGTGGGGTCGGCGTATTCGGCAGCGGTGCCGGTGGATTCGGTGGCAGAGGGGTGAGCGACGGAGGGGAGATCGGCACGCCGGGTACGGGCACCGCCGGGACGGGTGGCAGCGTCGCCGCCAGCGGCATCGGTGTCGGGGCCGGGGCGCTCGGTGGCGGCGGTGGTGCGGGTGCCGGGCTCGGTGCCGGTGCGGGAGCTGGAGCCGGTGCGCTCGGTCCGGGGGTGCTCGGCGCAGGGGTCGAGGGGCCGAATGCCGGTGGTTGCGTGCTCGGTGCGGGTGTCGGTGTGGTGGGGCCGAAGGTCGATGCGGGTGGTTGAGCGCTCGGTGCCGGTATTGCGGCGTTCGGCGCGGGGGTCTGGGCGGTCGGCGCGGGTGCCGTGGGACCGAAAGTCGGTGCCGGTGTTTGGGCGGTGGGCGCCGGGGGAGAGGGGACGAATGCCGGTGCTTGGGTGCTCGGCGCAGGCGTCGTGGGGCCGACGGCCGATCCGGGACTCGGTGACGTAGGCGCCTGCGGGCCGGTAACCGGGGAATTAGGTGGTGGCGCAGAGGGATTGGAGGCCGGTGCGGGAGCCGGGGAGGACGGGGCCGAGCCGTGTGACGGTGAGCCGCTGCTTCCGGGGGCGCCCGTTTCGCCGCCGGAGCCGGGTGGGACCGGGACATGATGCGTCGCAGGGGTGACGGCATTGTTGGCGGGCGCCGTCGCGATCGGTTGGTCGCCGAGGAGACGAGAGCTGTCCGGGCTGGTGGCCGAAGGTACTTCCGGAGCGTCGCCGGTCGGCGTTATCGGAACTTGGTGGTGCGGAGCTCGATTCGCCGCATCGGAAGGCGGGGGTGGCGGTGTGCCGTTGCCGCTCTGGGCCTGGGCGGAATCGGAGCCGACCGACGAGGCGCCACTAGGTTTTTCGGCGGCCGGGGAGGTATTGCCCGATTGCTGCACGCCGGAAGCGGCCCCTTGCTGCGTTCCCGGCGTTCCCTGCTGGGGGCCCGGTGTGCCGTAGTGGGCGGTCGGGGCTGCCGCGAACGCACCGCCATGAGTGCCCGGCGACGAATTCCCGCCGTGCTCGGAACCGGGCAAACCCGGAAGGGCTCCGGTAGCGGGATTCCACAGTCCGCTGACCGGCGAACCGAGGTGGGCCTCGCCGGAGGCCGCGGCCGGGAGGGTCTCACCGGGCACGCCTTGCGTCGGCGGCCTCCACAGGCCGTCGACTACCGAATCGGTCGCGGACACCGGGACCGTGGTGTTCGGCCGGGCACCGGCCACCGCTGTGCCGGACTCGTCCGTCGAGCCCGTCGAATCCGTTGCCGCACCACCATTTCCATCCGCCGCCGACATTGCGGGCGGGAAGGTGGGGATTCGAGCGTCCTGATCGGTGAAAGGGACCAGGTAGTGCTGCTGCATCACCTGCCGGGCCTCGTCCTGCGCCTTCTGGGCGGCACGCATCTGGCTGTCGTACCCGGTCGGATCCTGCGTCGGATCCGCGGTGGGCGGCACGGGTTTCGGGATGTAGGCCTTGGTCGTCAACGCCGCCTGCGCCGTCGCGGTCACCGCCCGGCCCGTCTGCTCGAACAGATCCGCCAGCGCGCTCGCGTGGGTGGTGTACCCCGTCAGCGCCTGGACCGCGGCATCGGCGGCCACGCCGGTCCATTGCCCGTCGACGGCCGTGCGCACGGCCTGCAGCATCGTGGTGGTCGACTCTCGCCACTGCGTGCGGGCCTGCTCCCAGGTGCCCACCACATCGGCGGTGTGATCGGTGACCGTCTGGAACGCGTCATAGATCTGCTGGTGGGTCAGCGCATCGACGTTTTCCCGGTTGGTGATCGCGGGTTGGTCGTAGTCGGTCATCACACGCTCTCGATGGTGGAGGCCTGCACCGCGCGCAGCCGGGCGGCGAAGTCGGCGTCGGTCTGCTCGAGGCGTCGGCGAATCGTGCGGAACAGGGTCTGCAACTCGTCGGCGACCCGCCAGTGGTCCTGCAGGGTGTCGAAGGCGCTGTTGGGGCCGCCCATGCCCTTCCCGCGGAAGCGCTGCACCAGGGTGTGGGCCGAGGTCAGGACGCCGGACTGTTCGCCCAGACCCCAGGATTCGTGCTCGGAGACCTTGCGCACCAGCTGCTGCATGGCCTCGATCTCGGTCTTGCGCTGCTGCATCGCGCGATCCAGCGCCAGAAAGGCCTGCGGATCGACCTTCAGTGTCACCCCGCCGGTCCTGGCCTGATCGATCAGTGGACCGAAGCCCGCGCGGCCGTCCTCTGCCATGCTGTCCCCACCTCGAGTGTGTGCCCGTTCGTCATAGATACGACGTGGCCGCGGCGCGCACGGTTCCCTCGGGCGAACCTGTCGTGCCGGTGGGGCGATTCTGCCACAGTAGGCGGGAATCCGGGCCGATGCCCGCGGAATAAGGTCGCTCCTAGGTGGCCTGGCTGACCGAGGACATGTGGAAGTCCGGAATCCGCAACGGGGGCATCGCGGTTCGGGTGAACCAGTCCTTCCATTCGCGCGGCAGGGTGGTTTCGGTGGCACCCGCCTCGGCGGTGCGTCGCAGCAGATCCAGGGGGCTCTCGTTGAAGCGGAAGTTGTTCACCGCGGCGGTGACCTCACCGTCCTCGACCAGGTAGACGCCGTCGCGGGTCAGGCCGGTCAGCAACAGGGTCGCCGGGTCGACCTCGCGGATGTACCACAGGCAGGTCAGCAGCAGGCCCCGGTCGGTGCGGGCGATCATCTCGGCGAGCGAGGCCTGCGAACCGCCGGTCATGAGCAGGTTGTCCCCCGGAACCGTCACGGGCGCATCGAATTCGGCCGCGGTGGCGCGCGGGTACACCAGCGATTCGATGACGCCCTCGCGGATCCAGTCGACACGCTCGGCCGGTAAACCGTTGTCGAACACCGACAGCGACTCCGAGGAGGCCGCGGTCGCGACGAACGGCCGGTATTGCAAACCGGTAGCCTTCGGATCGGAGTACAGGGTGAGTGGGATGCCGGTGAGCCGCTCGCCGATTCGGGTGCCGCCGGCGCGGGAGAAGGCGGTGTGGCCCTCCTGGGCGCCGCGGCCCTCCATCGACCACACCATGTAGATCATCAGATCGGCGACCGCCGAGGGCGGCAGCAGCGTCTCGTAGCGTCCGGCGGGCAGGTCCACCCGGCGTTTACACCAGTCCAGGCGCCGCCCGAGTTCGGCCAGCAGCGACGGCACGTCGATATCGGTGAAATCGACGGTCCCGGCGCCGACCCAGGCGCTGGCCGCGTCCTCGGGCGCGCCGCGCTTGCCGTTGATCTCGATCGAGCCGGTGGGCTGGGTGAAGCGGCGGCGGATGCCGGTGGAGGTGCCCAGCCAGGTGGTGTGCAACTGGTGGTGGGCGAAGCCGTAGAGCCGATCGGCGCCGTCGAATCCGGCGGCCATATCGCGGGCCAGGCCGCCGAACACCCCGATATCGGTTTCGGCGGGCGCGGCGGCCCAGTCGGAAGCCGCCGGGGCGCTGTCGGATTCCAGCAGCGGCATCGCGTCGCGGGCCGGGGCCGCGGCCTGCGCGGCCTGTTCACTGGCCCGCACCACGGCCTCGATCTCACCCGGATCGACGCTGGTGGAGGAGACACTGCCCACCCGGGCCGAGCGCGGCCCGTCGCGCACCACCGACACCACCGCCCAGTCCCGCGCCACCGACGATCCGTTGGTGGTCATGGAATTACCGGCCCACCGCAGCGACGCCTCGTGTGCGTCGGTGACGATCACGATCGCCTCATCCGCGCGCGAGGCCGCCAGCGCCCGCTCGACGACCTCGCCGCCGTGTAGCACCGTCACTGCCCGGCCTCCGTCCGAGTATTGAGAATATTGACTCCCCGCACCAGCACCGGCGGGCAGCCGTGGCTGACCGCGGCGACTTGGCCCGGTTGCGCCTTACCGCAGTTGAACGCCCCGCCCAGCACCCAGGTCGAGGGGCCGCCGACGGCCTCCATGGATCCCCAGAAGTCGGTGGTGGTGGCCTGGTAGGCGACATCGCGCAGCTGACCGGCCAAGCGGCCGTTGCGGATCCGGAAGAACCGCTGCCCGGTGAACTGGAAGTTGTAGCGCTGCATATCGATCGACCACGACTTGTCGCCGACGATGTAGATGCCGTTGTCCACCCGCGAGATCAGCTCCTCGGTGGTGGTGTCGCGCTGCGGATCCGGCTGCAGCGACACATTGGCCATCCGCTGGATCGGCACGTGGTGGGCCGAATCGGCATAGGAGCAGCCGTTGGAGCGGTCCAGGCCCAGCCGCGGCGCGAACACCCGGTCGAGTTGGTAGCCGACCAGAATGCCGTCGCGCACCAGATCCCATCGCTGCCCCGCCACGCCCTCGTCGTCGTAGCCGACGGTCGCCAGCCCGTACTCCTGGGTGCGGTCGCCGGTGACATGCATGATCTCGGTGCCGTAGCGCAGCGTGCCCAGCTTGTCGGGGGTCGCGAAGGAGGTTCCGGCGTAGGCGGATTCGTAGCCGATCGCGCGGTCGTATTCGGTGGCATGGCCGATGGATTCGTGGATGGTCAGCCACAGGTTGGTCGGGTCGATCACCAGATCGGTGGGGCCGGGCTCGACCGTGGGCGCCTTCACCTTCTCGGCCAGCCATTCGGGGATCTGCGCGAGTTCGCCGGACCAGTCCCACACTCCGTCGGCGCCGGTGACGTACTCCCAGCCGCGCCCGGCCGGGGCGGCGACGGTGCGCATCGTCTCGAACGCTCCGGCCGCCGGATCGACGGCGATGGCCTCGAGTTGCGGATGCAGCCGCACCCGCTGCTGGGTGATCGAGGATCCGGCGGTGTCGGCGTAGAAGACCTGCTCCTTGACCTGCAGCACCGACGCGGTGACGTGGTCGACCCCGTCCGCGGCGGCGAGGCGCTCCGAATACTCCTGCAGCAGGGCCACTTTCTCCGGCGTCGGGACGGTGAACGGATCGATCGCATACGACGAGACCCACTGCACGCCCTGGTAGACCGGCTCGTCGGCCAGCTCCACCCGCTCCCGGTTGAGTGCGCGCAGCGTGGTCGCGACCGTCACCGCGCGGCGTGCGACCTCGGTGGCCGTCGCGGGGGACAGGTCGGCGTGCGAGGCGAAACCCCAGGTGCCATCGACGATCACGCGCACGGCGAAGCCGAGATCGGTGGCGTCACTGATGGCTTCGACCCGCCCGTCGCGCAGCCGGATCGACTGGGTCACCAGCCGATGCACGCGCAGATCGGCGTGTTGGGCGCCGGCGGCCCGCGCCGCGGTGAGCGCGGCGTCGGCCAGCGCGGCCAGCGGTAGCGCGCGGAACTGCTCGTCCACGACCCGGGTTGCGATAGTCACCCCGCACACGCTAATTGCCGGTGAACCCCTCCTACAACACGAATCGGGGGTATGCCTCTGCACCGGAAATCGGAGATGCCTGGCCACTCGTCGTTCCGGCATGATTCCGGCCGGAAACGACACGCCGTGCAAACCTGCATCGAATGCAAACATGCACGACATGCGGGGTGGCACAGGGTGAAACGCGCGCGCGACACGCAGCTTGCCGCACCTCGGCCGATCTATGCCGTACTGTCTGCCCGCGTGCCGCCATCCGCTCTTCGTGATCGCAAGCGGGAACGTACCCGCCGAGCCCTGCTCGAGGCCGCCGTCGAACTGTTCGAAACCCGTGGCTACGAGGCGACCACCGTCGCCGATATCGCCGCGGCGGCCGAGGTGGGCACGCGGACGTTCTTCAACTACTTCGAGAGCAAAGAGGAGTTGCTCTTCCCCGAGCCCGACGACCGGGTGCAGGCCGCCGTGCACGCCATCGCGACCCGCCGCCCGGACGAACGTCCTGTCGAGGTGCTGCTGCGCGCGCTGCGTGCCGCCGGTGACAATCCCGGCGACCACATCGGCGACGATCTGGCCGCCCGGATCGCGGTCCTGCGCGCGCAGGTGTCGCGGACGGTGCCCGCGGTGAGCGGCCGCGCCGCCCACGCCCAGCTCGTCGCCCAGCAGGAGATCGCCCGGCAACTGCGGGCCGCCTTCCCCGACGAACTCGACGACGTCGGCGCGGCCGCCCTGGTCGGTGCCGTCGTCGGAGCCGTGTCCGGAGCGCTGACCGTGCTGTTCTCCGGCCGCCACGCCATCGAGGACGGCGAACGGCTGCACCTGAAGATTCGCGAGACCACCTCCCGGGTGTTGGCGCCGTGGCTGGCTGGGCATGCGACCCACTCGACCCGCCCGATCCGCCACATGACCGCCGAGGTCCGCTGCTGAGGGTGCCGATCGCCCGGCCGGTTCCGAGGCCGCCGGGCGTACCGGTCAGCCGAACTGCTGCCAGCCCAGCCGGATCACCATGCCGACCACGACCACCAGCAACACCACGCGCACGAATCCCGCGCCGCGGGCCAGCGCCATCCGCGAGCCGACGATCGCGCCGACGATATTGGCCGCGGCCATCGCCAGACCGAGCGACCAGATGACGTGGCCGGTGGCGCCGAGGAAGATCAGCGAGCCCAGATTCGACCCGCAGTTGATCACCTTCGCCATCGCCGCCGCACGCACGAATTCGGTGCCCAGCAGGGTGGCGAAGCTGATGATGAGGAAGGTGCCGGTGCCGGGTCCGAGCAGCCCGTCGTAGGTGCCGATCAGCCCCGCCGCCAGCGCCACCACCAGGATGGTTTTGCGGCGGGTCGGCGGATGGGTGGCCATCGTGATCCCGATCGAGGGCCGCGCGGTCACGAAGATCGCGACACCGACCAGCACCACCATCACGATCGGGATGAAGTAGCGGCGGTCGATCAGGCCGACCGCGGCCGAACCGAGTCCGGCGGCGACCGCGGCGATGAGCGCCGCCGGGAGCAGCAGCCGCCACCGCATCGGCACCTTGCGCGCGAAGGTCACCGTCGCGGCGCTGGTTCCGCAGAATGCGGCGATCTTGTTGGTGCCCAGGGCGGTCTGCGGCGCGATCGTCGGCGCGACCAGAAACAGGGTCGGCAGAATGATCAGTCCGCCGCCGCCGACCACCGCATCCACCCACCCGGCCGCGGTGGCCGCCGGTATCAGCACCGCCCAGTCTGCGAACTCCACCGGCCGAGACAACCAGACATCCGACGAATCCGGCAAATCGTCGGTGCCGGGGCGGACGGGCCCGGGCGAATAGGCTGGGCAGGTGCGTCGATTCAGTCTCTGGCTCCGCGGCAAACCTCTGGTCGCCGACTCGATACTGGCGGGCGTACTGGTGATGCTCGACGTGCTGTCGGTGGAGAACGAAGACCACCTGATCGTCACTCTGCTGATGGGCGTGCTGATCCCGCTGCCGCTGGTGTTCCGGCGGGTGTATCCGCGCGCGAGTGCGGCGGGGCTGATGGCGCTGTCGCTGACGGCGACCCTGGTCGGCTCCGTCGTCGGCAGGGAGACCGAATACCCGGGGCTGCTGGCGCTGGGCATCATGCTCTACACGCTGGTCGCCTATGTCGGCCGCCGCGACGGGCTCGTCTACATGGTCGGACTGGTCGCCGACGGCGTGCTGTCGATCGCGCTGCTGGGTCAGTCCTTCGCCGCGACCGTCACCTTCCTCACCCTGTTCTATGCCCTGTGCTGGACGCTGGCGGAATTCCTCGGCGCCCGCCACGCCTACGACCGCGAGGTCGCCGCCCGGCTCGCGGTCGCCGACTACGACCGCGAACGCAGCGCGCACGAGGCGGTGTCGACCGAACGCACCCGCATCGCGCGCGAACTGCACGATGTGGTCGCCCATGCGGTGAGCGTGATCATCGTGCAGGCCGACGGCGCCAAATATGCGCTGCGCCGCGATCCGGACACCGCCGAGCAGGCCCTGGCCACCATCGCCGCGACCGGCCGCGAAGCACTGCGCGAACTGCGCCGCACGGTGGCGCTGCTGCGCACCGAACACGCACCCGAACAGCTGCCCCAGCACGGCACCGCGGGCCTGGCGAAGGTGGTGGAGATGATGCGCAACGCCGGGCTGGCCGTCGAACTGGAGTTGACCGGCGAACTCGACGACGTGGCTCCCGAGGTCAGCCTGGGTGTGCACCGCATCGTGCAGGAGTCGCTGACCAACACCTTCCGCCATGCCGGGCCCGATCCGAAGGCGTGGGTGCGGGTGCGCCGCCGCGACAGCGACGTGCTGGTGGAGGTGATCGACTCCGGCTGGGCCGGAGCGCCGTCCACCGCCACCCCGACCCGCAACGGCATCACCGGCAGCGGCCTGGGCCTGGTCGGTATGCGCGAGCGCGTCGCCGTGCTCGGCGGGACGCTGGAGGCGGGACGTCGCCCCGAGGGCGGCTGGCGAGTGCGGGCCACGATTCCGCTGGCCCGCGACGGCGCCGAGTGAACCCGGGGCACGCGAGCGGCCGCGGCCGCCCATTAGATTGAGGGGCGTGCCGATCACCGTTCTCGTCGTCGACGATCAGGAATTGATGCGGGCCGGGCTGAAGATGGTGCTCGGTGCCCACCCCGATATGGAGGTCCTCGGCGAGGCCGACAACGGCGCCGCGGCGGTGCAGCGGGCCCGCGAACTGCGGCCCGACGTGGTGCTGATGGATGTGCGGATGCCGGTGGTCGACGGCGTCACCGCGACCGGGCAGATCCTCGAATCCGGCTGCGGCAGCCGAGTTCTGGTGATGACCACCTTCGATCTGGACGAGCACGCGCTCGGTGCGCTGCGGGCCGGTGCCAGCGGATTCCTGCTCAAGGACACCCCGCCGGAGGATCTGATCTCGGCCATTCGCAGCGTCGCCGCGGGGGATGCGGTGGTGTCGCCGAAGGTGACCAAGCGGCTGCTGGATCGGTTGATCGCCGACGATCCGGGCGGGATGCGGGATCCGGAGGTGCTGGAGGTACTGACCGCGCGCGAACGCGAGGTGCTCGAGCAGATCGCGGCCGGGCGATCCAATGCCGAGATCGCCGCGGAGCTGTATCTGTCGGAGGCGACGGTGAAAACGCATGTGGGCCGGGTGCTGACCAAGCTGGGGCTGCGTGACCGCGTGCAGGCGGTGGTGCTGGCCTACGAGACGGGGCTGGTGCGGCCGGGAACCTGAGCGGGGGTTCGCGACGTTGGAAGGGTAGAGAGTCGCCGAAAGGACCGCCATGCCCGCCCTGCTGTTCGCCCTCTACCTGGTCGTCGAGATCACCGCGCTGGTGGTGGTCGGCCATCTGATCGGTGCCTTGGCGACGATCCTGCTGCTCATCGCCGGTTCCGGCCTGGGCCTGATCCTGGTCCGGTCGCAGGGCCGCCGCGTGTTCGACCAGTTCCGCCGCGCCGGCCGCGGGGAGATCGCGCCGGGCACCGCCCTGGCCGACGGCGCCCTGGTCGGCATGGGCGCGGTCCTGATGTTCGTCCCCGGCCTGGTCACCTCCCTGCTCGGCCTGCTCCTACTGCTCCCCACCCGCGCACTGCTGCGCCCCCTGCTCACCACCCTGGCCGCCCGCCGCATCGACCGTCTGTCCATGGCCACCGGCTACCACGGCGTCGTGGTCGACCCCAGCGGGGACGTGGTCGACGGCGTCGTGGTGCACCAGTACTACGACGACGGCCAGGGCCCCGCCCGCCGCATGCTCGACGACCGCTGACACGGTCCGGTGAGGGGCTCGAACTTCTCGCCGATCATGTCGTGACCCCGCGAACAGCGGGCAAGGGCGGCCGTTGGGCAGAGGGCCCGGTGCGGCAGACTTGGGGGTCGTGAGTACCCAGTTGCTGGTCGGCGGTCGTATCTACAGTTCCAGTTCTCCCGACGCTACGGCGATGGCCGTGACCGATGGGATGGTGGTGTGGCTGGGGGCCGATCGGCCGGGGCGGGCGCTGTATGCGGATGCCGAGATAGTCGAGCTGGACGGGGCGTTCGTGGCGCCGGCGTTCGTGGATCCGCATGTGCACGTCACCTCGCTGGGGTTGCAGTTGACCGGGCTGGATCTGTCGCGGGTGGGGTCGCTGGCCGAATGCCTCACGGCGGTGCGGGAGTATGCGGCGGCGCATCCGGGTGCCGTGCTGACCGGGGAGGGGTGGGATGAGACGCGCTGGCCGGAGGGGAGGCCGCCGACGGTGGCCGAGATCGATGCCGCGGCGGGGGCCGGGCGGCTGGTGTATCTGGTTCGGGTGGACGCGCATTCGGCCGTCGCGTCCTCGGCTCTGCTGGATGCGGTGCCGCAGGTGCGGGCGGCGAGCGGCTATGTGGCCGGTGAACCCGTGCGTGCCGAGGCCCACCATCTGGTGCGGGCGGCGGCGCTGGACCGGCTCGACCGGGCGCAGCGGGACCGGGCCCGCCGTGCCGCGCTCGACCTCGCCGCCGCCAACGGTGTCGTGGCGGTGCACGAATGCGCGGGTCCGCAGATCTCGGGGCGCGCCGATCTGACGGAGTTGCTGGACTTCTCGCACGGTGTCGAGGTGCGCGCCTACTGGGGCGAGGCCGTGCGCGGCGCCGACGAGGCGCGGGAACTGGTGGGGCAGTTGGGCGTCGCCGGGCTGGCGGGCGACCTGTTCGTCGACGGCTCGCTCGGCTCGCACACCGCCTGGCTGCGCGCGCCCTACGCCGACGGCGACGGCACCGGCGTCGCCTACCTCGATGCCGACGCGATCTCCGCCCATGTGCGCGCCTGCACCGAGGCGGGTGTGCAGGCCGGATTCCACGCCATCGGCGATGCGGCCATCGAGGCTGTGGTCCAAGGATTTTCGCAGGTGGCCGCCGACGTGGGCGGCCCCGCGCTCGCCGCCCGCGGCCACCGCATCGAGCACGCCGAATTCGTCGACGCCGACCAGATCGCGAAACTCGCCGAATACGGCGTCATCGCCAGCGTGCAACCGGGCTTCGACGCGGCCTGGGGCGGCCCCGACGGCATGTATGCGGCCCGGCTCGGCGCCGACCGCGCCGCGGCCCTGAACCCGTTCTCCGCCTTGGCCTCCGCGGGTGTGGCCCTGGCCATCGGCTCGGACGCCCCCGTCACCCCGCTCAGCCCCTGGGAGGCGGTCCGCGCCGCCGCCCACCACCGCACCCCCGGCCACCGGATCTCCCCACGCGCCGCCTTCGCCGCCGCCACCCGCGGCGCCTGGCGCGCGGGCGGCGTCCGCGACGGCATCACCGGCACCCTCGTTCCCGGCGCCCCCGCCTCCTACGCCGTCTGGGACGCGACCGACCTGGTCGTCGCCGCCGCCTCCGACTCGGTCCAGCGCTGGTCCACCGACCCCCGCTCCCGCGTCCCGGGCCTTCCGCCCCTCGACCCCGACGCCAAACTCCCCACCTGCCTGCGCACCGTCCACCACGGTAGAACCATCTACGAAGCCTGAGCCTGCGCGACCACGCACCATAGGCATTCGGGTCGCTGCGAAAGGAGTTGGCGGGGTGAGCGATTCGCCTCCGCGGTTGGGGACCTGCGTGGCCGGTCTGGTGTTGCGGGAGTTGACGGTGGCCGACGCGAGCGAGTACTACGCCGTGCTGGACCGTAATCGGGAGCATCTGAGCCGGTTCGGGGACTACCAGCAGGAGAAGGCCGCGACGCCCGAGTGGGTGGTCGGGTACTTCAGCGATCCTCCGGACGGCAATATCCGGTACGGGATCCGATACGGTGAGCAACTCGTCGGTCGAGTCGATCTCAATCCCGTCGACCCGCCGCGCTACGGGATCGGGTATTGGCTGGACGAGCAGCACACCGGACGCGGATACGCCATGGCCGCCTGCGCCGCCGTGATCGACCATGCGCGCACGCTCGGCGCGACCGAGATCTACGCCGGTGTCACCCACGGCAACCACAAGAGCGTGGCGGTCCTCGACCGTCTCGGATTCCGGCCGGTGGCAGAGTTCCCCACTCACGTGCGCTATCGATTGACCGTGCGCCGGTCGCAGCCCATCGGCGAGCACTGATGCGTCGGCGGTGGTATCCGGTGAACCGTGAGCCCCCTGTCGTCGCCGAGACGGACGCGATCCGTAGCATCGTGCCCGTGTTGAGTTCGACGCCGTGGGCGGGTGCAGAGATGGTCGCTGCGGCCGAACCGCGTCGCGGGTGTCGAACGAGATTCGCCGCGGACGCGTCCGGTGGGGCTGCGGTGAGGCGGCCATGACGGACGGGCAGAAGCAATCGGTGGGTCTCGACGCGTCGGGGGACTCGGGTACCGATCGGGGTGACGCCACGACGAGGCCGCGCAGGTCGCGTCTCGTCGCAGTGCTGGGTCACCCTGTGGTGGTGCGGACTCTGGGCGCAGTAGCGGCGGGTCTGCTGTTGTTCGCCAGCTTTCCACCGCGGACATGCTGGTATCTCGCGCCGGTGGGGCTGGCGCTGTTGACCCTCGTGGTCCGCGGGCCGGGACGACTGCGGGGTGGGTTCGGGTACGGGTTGCTGGCGGGGCTGGCGTTTTTCGTGCCGTTGCTGCCGTGGACGGGGATCTATGTGGGAGCCGTGCCGTGGCTGGCGTTGTCGGCGGCGTGTGCGGTGTATGTCGGGTTGTTCGGGATGCTGGCCCGGTTGGTGGGTGCGCTGCCCGGATGGCCGCTGTGGGTCGCGGCGGTGTGGACGCTCACCGAGTGGGGGCGCTCCAGTTTTCCGTTCGGCGGATTCCCGTGGGGCCGTGTAGCATTCGGGCAGGCCGACGGCTGGTATCTGCCGTTGGCGATGATCGCCGGTGCGCCCGGGGTGAGCTTCGCGGTGGCGCTGACCGCAACCCTATTGGCCGCCTTGGTGATCCGGCTGCGTTGTGCCATGCCTCTCATTCCCCGGCATGCTCTTGGCCGGGGGCGGCTCGGAATTATCACTGTCGCAACACTTGTGGTTATCATCCCGAGTACCGGAGTGATCCTCCGGGCCGCGCTGCCCGCCCCGGACGACGGTGACCGGCCGATCACGGTCGCCGCGATCCAGGGCAGCGTGCCGCGCCTGGGACTGGACTTCAACGCCCAGCGCCGCGCCGTGCTCGACAATCATGTGCGCCGCACCGAGGAACTGGCCCGCGCCGTCGCCGCCGGGCAGGCGACGCAGCCGGATGTGGTGATCTGGCCGGAGAACTCCTCCGATATCGATCCGCTGCGCAACACCGACGCCGCCGCCGAGATCACCGCCGCCTCCCGCGACATCCGCGCGCCGATCCTGGTCGGCGCCGTGCTGATCAACGCCGACGACACCACCACCAACTCCGTGCTGGTCTGGGACGGCACGCAGGTGGGGGAGCGGCACGACAAGAAGATCATCCAGCCCTTCGGCGAATACCTGCCCTTTCGCGGATTCTTCCGGCATTTCTCGCAATATGCCGACCGCGCAGGCTATTTCGTCCCCGGACACGGCGACGGCGTGGTCCATGTGCGGCCCGCCCGCGGCGGCGCACCGGTGGCGATCGGCGTGGCCACCTGCTACGAGGTGGCCTTCGACCGTGCCTTCGAGGATGCGCTGCGCGCCGGTGCGCAACTGCTCACCGTGCCCACGAACAACGCCACCTTCGGCAAGAGCGAGATGACCTTCCAGCAGCTGGCCATGTCGCGCATCCGCGCCGTCGAACACGGCCGCGCCCTGGTGGTGTCGGCGACCACGGGCGTCAGCGCGATCATCACCGCCGACGGCGCGGTCCAGCAGCAGACCGCACAGTTCGTTCCCGCCGCCCTGGAAGCGACACTCCCGCTGCGCGACACGACGACACTCGCGACGTGGTGGGGACCCCTGCCGGAACGACTGTTGTGTATGGTGGCCGCAGCCATTGTTGTGATTGCGGCTATCCGGCGGCGAACATCGCCGTCGACCCACCCGGCGAGTGAGGGCGCCATCGGCGGCCGGGTGCGGGTCGAGCCGCATGCGAAATCTTCCCGGTAAGCGAACATTTCGGACACCCCCGAATCGGTGCGGGACGCCCGCGTCGGTCGGCGGAGCCATGTCTTGTTCGCTACAACGTAGCTGACTGTTTGGTCGGTTTTGTAAATTCCCTAGTGGATGCATACTTCGCTGCACATTGGACCAAGAAGGCGATGTTTGCACAGATGTAGCTACCTAAAACCGCTCTCCGCCAACGTCGTTCGAAATGAAACAACTCGGGCTCGTTACCGATCCGGCCGAGTCGATGCTCCGAATCATAGGGCGTGGATCACGTCCTACGGTCGGCGCGTGCGTACCGGCCGTGGCGGTGCTCGGGGAGTTGCGTCAACAGCGGCAGAACGGAGTGATTGATGAGTTCATTGGCCAGCAATCGTGTCGACCAATGTTCCTCCGGCGAATTCTCAGCACAACCCTTCGCCCTGTCGCCCGCGCAGACCGCCCTCTGGTATGCCCAGCGAATCCGCCCCGACATCCCGTTGACCGTCGCGCAGTACGTGGAGATTCACGGCAACCTCGACGCGGGTCGGCTGCTCTACGCCATCGAACGCTCCTGCGCAGAGGCTCAGTTCGGCTACGTCCGGCTGCTCGAGATCGATGGGGTCCCGCATCAGGTCGTGGATCCGGCGCGGCGGCCCGGCTGGGCGCGCATCGATCTGCGGCACGAGGCGGACCCGCACGCGGCCGCGTTGCGGTGGATGAACCACGATGCCAGCTCGCCCATCGATATCGAGCGTGACCCGTTGATGACCAGCGCCATTCTGCGAACCGGGGATTCGGACTACATCTGGTATGCGCGCGCACACCACATCGTCATCGACGGCTACGGGGCAATGAAGGCGGTCACGCGCACCGCGGAGATCTACACCGCACTGGAGAATCACACCGAACCGACCGTCTCGCGCGCCGTGCCGCTGGCCGAGATCTACGCCGAGGAATCCCGCTACCGTGACTCCGACCAGTTCCACATCGACCGCGAATACTGGCGCGAGCAGTTGGAGGGCGTCGGCGCGCCGTTGAGCCTGTCCGCCTCGGGGAGCGGGTCCTCGCCGATGAGTTCGGGTCGTCGCCTCGCCGCCGCGACGCTCGATCCCGCGGTGGAGACGGCGCTGGAGAATGTGATGAGGGCATTCGAGACCCATCGAGCGACCCTGTTCGTGGCCGCGCTGGCCTGCTACGTGCGCGCGGCTACCGGTCATCCGGATGTGGTGCTGAGCCTGCCGATGTCGGCGCGTACCACGGCGGCGCTGCGCCGCTCGGCGGGCGTGGTGTCGAATGTAGTGCCGATTCGGCTGCGTTTCGAGGAGAGCACGGCGATCCGCGACGTGGTGGGCGCCACGGGATTGCAGCTCCTCGGCGCGCTGCAGCACCAGCGCTATCGCCACGACGACATCCGCCGCGACTGCGGCTACTCCCGCGACGCACGGGGTTTCTTCGGGCCGATGGTCAACATCATGCTGTTCCACAGCGAGCTGAAATTCGGCAGCCTCACCGGATCGCTGAACGTGCTGTCCACCGGCCCGGTCGAGGATCTGTCGGTCAACCTCTACAACGGCGCGGGCAACCGCATCCACCTCGATTTCGAGGCCAACCCGCAGCTCTACGGCGCCGCCGAACTGGCCGCCCATCACGGTCGCTTCCTGGATTTCCTGGACCGGTTCCTGGCGGCGGACCCGGATACGGCGGTGGCGTCGATCCCGGTCATCACCGACGCCGAGCGGGATCTGGTGCTGCGGCAGTGGAATTCGACGGCGGTCGCGCGCCAGGAAGGCACCCTGACCGGGCTGTTCGCCGACCGGGCGGCGGCCTGCGGGCACGCCGTCGCGCTGGAATTCGGTGACGAGACGCTGACCTACACCGAGCTGAGCGAGCGGGCCAATCGGCTGGCGCGGCTGCTGATCGAGCGCGGCGCGGGCCCGGATACGGTGGTGGGCCTGGCGATTCGGCGCAGCATCGACCTGGTGGTCGGCATGTATGCGATCGTGCAGGCCGGGGCGGCGTATCTGCCGCTGGATCCCGATCATCCGGCCGAACGCACCGGCCACATCCTCGCGCAGGCGCGGCCGCTGTGCGTGCTGAGCGTCGAGCGTGATGGACTCACGCTGCCGGGAACGGTCGAGCGGCTCGATATCGACACCGTGGACCTGTCCCGGTTCGGCGCGGCCCCGGTGACCGATCGTGACCGCCGGGCCCGGCTGCGGTCGGACCACCTGGCGTATGTGATCTTCACCTCCGGGTCGACCGGACAGCCCAAGGGCGTCGGCGTCTCGCATGCCGCCATCGTCAACCGGCTGCGCTGGATGCAGCACGAATATCCCCTCGACGCCACCGATGTGGTGCTGCAGAAGACACCCGCCACCTTCGATGTGTCGGTGTGGGAGTTCTTCTGGCCCTTGCAGATCGGGGCGCGGCTGGTGATCGCCGCCCCCGACGGCCACCGAGATCCCGCCTACCTGGCCGGGCTGATCGCCGAGAAGGGGGTCACCACAGCGCATTTCGTGCCGTCGATGCTGTCGGTGTTCGTCACCGACACCGACCTGAGCGGCTGCACCGCACTGCGCCGGGTGTTCTGCAGCGGTGAGGCGCTGCCCGCGGCGACCGTGCGCGATTTCCATGCCGCTGTATCGCCTTCCCACCCGCCCACCCCCGACCGCCTGCATTCGACCCCGCAGCTGCACAACCTGTACGGCCCGACCGAGGCCGCGGTCGACGTCACCGCCTGGACGTGCACGCCGGACGAGGGCAGCGTGCCGATCGGCGCACCGATCTGGAACACGCAGGTGTATGTGCTCGACGAGCGGTTGCGGCCGGTGCCGCCGGGTGTGGTGGGCGAGCTGTATCTGGCGGGCGTGCAGTTGGCACGCGGATATCTGGGACGGCCGGGCCTGACCGCGGAACGGTTCGTGGCCAACCCCTTCGGGGTTACCAAGGCGGGCGAGGGCCCCGATCAGGCGGTACATGCGGGTGGGGCCCGCATGTACCGGACCGGCGATCTGGTGCGCTGGCGGGTGGATTCGACCGGCGGCGTGCTGGAATACCTGGGTCGTACCGACTTTCAGGTCAAGATCCGCGGCCTGCGCATCGAACTCGGCGATATCGAGGCTGCCCTGCTGGCCGACGCCCGGGTGGCGCGGGCGATCTGCGTCGCGCACGCCGGTCCCGGCGGCGATGAACTGGTCGGCTACGTGGTGGCCACGCCCGGCGCCGCACTGGACACCGGGGAGCTGACCGGCGACCTGCGCCGCCGCCTGCCGAGCTATATGATTCCCGCCCATCTGATCGTGCTCGACGAGCTACCGCTCAATCCCAACGGCAAGGTCGACCGCAAGGCCCTGCCCGCACCGGAACTCGGCCCGCGCCGGGCGGCCCGCGCCGCCGCCGGTCCGCGCACCGAGGTGGAGCGGCGGCTGGCGGCCGTGTTCACCGAGGTCCTGGGCGTCGACGACATCGATGTCGAGGACAGCTTCTTCGAACTCGGCGGCAATTCGCTGTCGGCGGCGCGGGCGGTGGCGCGCATCAACGCCACCCTCGCGGCGGGGCTGAGCATCCGGGACCTGTTCGAGTCGGCGACGGTCGCCGCGTTGGCCGCCCGGCTCGACACCCACAACCCGGACACCTCCTCGCCGCGACTGGTGGCCGCCGCCCGCCCGGAGCACATCCCGCTGTCGCTGGCGCAGCAGCGGTTGTGGATCCTGAACCGGTTCGCCGAACACGCCTCGGCCTACAACATGCCGCTGGCGGTGGAGCTCACCGGCCCGCTGGATCTGGATGCGTTGCGGGCGGGTCTGCTCGACGTCCTGGACCGGCACGAGAGCCTGCGCACCACCTTCCCCGACTCTCCGGAAGGTCCGACGCAGGTCGTGCATCCGGCCGCGGAGATCCCGCTGACCCTCGAGCCGATCGACGCGACCGGTGCCGACGCGCTGGCGCTGGCCACCGAATACGCCGGGTACGGCTTCGATCTGCGCAGCCAGGCACCGATCCGGGTGGCGCTGTATACCGCCGGACCGCAGCAGTACGTCTTTCTCGTTGTGCTGCACCACATCTGCGGCGACGGCTGGTCGGTGGCGCCGCTGGCGCGGGATCTGATGGCCGCGGTGGCCGCCCGCGCGGGCGGGCAGGCCCCGGCGTGGACGCCGCTGCCGGTGCAGTACGCCGACTTCGCGCTGTGGCAGCGCGAGTTGCTCGGCGACGAAACCGATCCCGGCAGCGCCCTGTCGCGCCAGCTCGCCTACTGGCGGGCCGCGCTGGCCGATCTGCCCGACCAACTCGACCTGCCGCTGGACCGGCCGCGGCCGCTGCAGCGCAGCGCCGCGGGCGGGCGGGTGCGATTCACCATCCCCGCCGCCACCCGCCGCGCGGTCGCCGCCCTGGCCGCCGACCGCGGGGTGTCGACATTCATGGTGTTGCATGCGGCGCTGGCGAGTCTGCTGGCGCGGCTGTGCAATACGAGCGACATCACCATCGGCACCCCGATCGCCGGACGTTCGGATCCGGCGCTGGACGAGCTGGTCGGCATGTTCGTCAACACCTTGGTGCTGCGCACCCGGGTCGATCTCGCCGCCGGATTCGACCGGATGCTCGACCGGGTGCGCGAAACCGACCTGGACGCGTTCGCCAACTCCGATGTGCCCTTCGAACGGCTGGTGGAGGTGGTCAACCCGGCCCGCGACGCCGGGCGCCATCCGCTGTTCCAGGTGATGCTGTCCTACGAGGGCACTCCCGACCTGCAGATCGACCTGCCCGGCGTCTCGGCGCGGGTGCTGCCGCTGGATATCGGGGTCACCAAATTCGATCTGCAGCTGACGGTGCACGAATCCGACCCCGGTCGTACCGAATCCGCGGCCGCCCCGGCCGAGGACGGCCCGCTGAGCGCCGAATTCGGGTACGCCACGGACGTTTTCGATCAGGCGTCGGTGGAGGCGATCGCCCGCCGGTTCGTGCAGCTGCTGACCGCCGCGGTCGCCGCGCCCGGCGTGCCCGTCGGCGATCTGAGCATTCTCGATGCCCGCGAGACCGGGAAGCTGGTGCCGATCATGGGCGCGCCCGGCGAACCGCAGGTCACCCTGGCGCGGCTGCTCACCGAGACCGCCGAACGGCTGCCCGACGCGGTCGCGGTGCGTTACCTCGGCCGCGACACCACCTACCGGGAACTGGACGAGATGTCGAACCGGTTGGCGCGCGTGCTGATCGAGCACGGTGCCGGACCGGAGGTGGTGGTGGCGATCGCGCTGCCGCGCGGGCTGGATTCGATCCTCGCCGTCTGGTCGGTCGCCAAGACCGGCGCCGCCTACGTGCCGATCGATCCGGACTATCCGGCCGAGCGGATCGCGCACATGCTGTCGGATTCCGGGGCCATGCTCGGGCTGACGAATGCGCAGTGCCACACCGCGATGCCGGACTGGCCGGTGCGCCGCGGCCGCCATCGCAAGCAGTACGTGGACTGGCTGCTGATGGGTTCGGACGCCCTCGCCGCCGGACTCGCCCGGTTCTCCGATGCCCCGGTCACCGACGCCGACCGGCACCATCCGCTGCGGATCGCGCACCCCGCCTACCTCATCTACACCTCCGGCTCCACCGGCACCCCGAAGGCGGTCGTGGTCACCCACGCCGGTCTGGCGTCGCTGGCGCACGAGCAGATGCATCTGTTCGGTGTCACCGATTCCGCACGCACCCTGCACTTCTCATCGCCGTCGTTCGACGCGTCTGTGCTGGAGCTGCTGCTCGGATTCGCCGCGGGCGCCACCATCGTGGTGGCCCCGGCGGGGATGTACGGCGGCGCCGAACTGGCGCAGCTGCTGCGCGAGGAACGGGTGACCCATGCCTTCGTCACCCCGGCCGCGCTGGCCACGGTGTCCCCGGACGGACTCGGCGACCTCGAGGCGGTCATCGTCGGCGGCGACGCCTGCCCGGAGGAACTGGTGGCGACCTGGACCGCCGGGCACCGCATGCACAACATGTACGGTCCGTCGGAGGCGACCGTCGCGGCCACCGCCACCGGGCCGATGGCGGCGGGGCGGCCGGTGCCGATCGGGCTGCCGGTGCGCGGGATGCGGCTGTTCGTCCTGGACGGGCGGTTGCATCCGGTGCCGCCGGGTGTACCCGGTGAGCTGTATCTGTCGGGACCGGGCCTGGCCCGCGGCTATCTGGGCCGGGCCGGGCTGACCGCGGGGCGATTCCCGGCCAATCCGCACGGGCGCCGCGGGGAACGCATGTACCGCACCGGCGATCTGGTGGTCGCCGACGCGGCCGGGCAGCTGCGGTTCCTCGGCCGCGCCGACGATCAGGTGAAGATCCGCGGCTTCCGCATCGAGCTGCGCGAGATCGATCACGTGCTGCGCGAACATCCGGGGGTGCGCTTCGCCCTCACCGTCGTGCACACCGGCGACCGCGGCAGCTCCCGGCTGGCCTCCTACATCCTCGCCGAGGACAGCGTGGACCCGGCGGCGGTACTCGACACCGCCAGGCAGCGGCTGCCCGGCTACATGGTGCCCGCCGCGATCACCGTGCTGGACGAGGTGCCGATCACCCCGTCGGGCAAGCTGGATCGAAAAGCCTTGCCGGAACCGGAGTTCGGCGCGAGCGGCCCGTCCCGGACGCCGGAGACGGAGCTGGAACGGCGGGTGGCCGACGTCTTCGCTGCGGTGCTCGGGCATCCGGTAAACGGTGCGGAGGACAGCTTCTTCGACATCGGCGGCAATTCGCTGCTGGCGACCCGGCTCACCGTGGCCGTGCACACCGAATTCGAGGTGGACCTGCCGGTGCGCGCGATCTTCGAGGCACCGACGGTGGCGGGTGTGGCCGCGCGGCTGGCGGAAGCGCCCCGGACGCGGCGGGTGGCGCTGGCGGTGCACACCCCGCGTCCGGAGCGCATCCCACTGTCGCTGCCGCAGCAGCGCGTATGGTTCCTCAACCGCTATTCTCCCGAATCCAGCGCCTACAACATCGCTTTCGTGATAACGATCGACGGCGATCTGGATGTGGCGGCCCTGCAGGCGGCGGTGGGCGATCTGATCGATCGGCACGAGCCGCTGCGCACGATCTTCCCGGAGGACACCGACGGCGGCACCGGCGCGTATCAGCTGGTCCTCGACACCGACCGCTGCACACCGCAGGTGGAGGCGGTCGACACCGACGAGGACGGCGCGCAACTGCTGCTGGGGGAGCTGGCCCGCGGCGGCTTCGACCTGACCCGGGAGACGCCGCTGCGGCTGGTGTTGCTGCACACCGACACCGAGCGCCATCTGCTCGGCGTGGTGCTGCATCACATCGCCGCCGACGGGTGGTCGCTGGCCCCGCTGACCCGGGATCTGGCTCTGGCCTACGCCGCCCGCCACGGCGGCGCCGCGCCCGCGTGGCAGCCGCTGCCGGTGCAGTACGCCGATTTCAGCCTGTGGCAACGCGATTACGTCGGCGACGCCGCCGATCCGGACAGCCCGGCCGCGGCCCAGCTGCGGTTCTGGCGGGAGACGCTGGCCGAGCTGCCGGAGCGGATGCCGCTGCCCTACGATCGCCCGCGGCCCGCCCAGCCCACCCACCGCGCGGGAACCCTGCGCTTCGAGGTGCCGCAGACGCTGCAGCGACAGCTCGACGACCTCGCCCGCGCCCAGGGCGTGAGCCTGTTCATGGTGATGCGATCGGCGCTGGCGGTGTTGCTGCGCATCGTCACCGGCGGCCGCGACGTGCTCGTCGGCACCCCGGTCGCCGGGCGCGGCGACGCCCGCCTCGACGAGCTGGTCGGGATGTTTGTCAACACCCTGGTGCTGCGCTCGCAGGTCGACCCGGACCGCAGTTTCGCCGAACAACTGCACCGCGACCGCGACGGCGAGCTGGCGGCGATGGCGCATGTGGATCTGCCGTTCGACCGGATCGTGGAGGAACTGGGCCGCGGCGGCGCGGCGGGACCGCTGCTGCAGGTGGCGCTGACCGTGCAGGACGGTCCCGCGCCCGCGCTGGAATTGCCGGGGCTGCGGTTGTCGGCGGCCGAATTGGATATCGCGCTGGCGAAATTCGACCTGGAGCTGCGGGTGCTCCCCCGAGGACCGGAGTCCGAGGATCCCTCCCGTGTCCGGAGGGGCTTCGAATTCGTCTACGACGTAGAGCTTTTCGACCACGACACGGTGGCGACGCTGGCGCAGCGGCTGCTGATGGTGCTGCGCGCGGTCACCACCGATCCGCGGGTGCGGGTGCGCGACATCGACGCCCGCACCGACTCCGAGCGCGCCCTGCTCACCCCGGCCTACGGTCCGGTGCCCACCCCGCAGTGCAGTCTGGCCAACTACTTCACCGCCACCGCGCATCTGCACGCCGAGCGGACCGCGCTGCGCTTCGGCGAGATCGAACTCAGCTACGGCGAGGTGGACCGGTATTCGAACCGGTTGGCGCGGGCGCTGATCCGGCGCGGCCTGGGTGCGGGAGACCGGGTGGCGCTCGGGCTGACGCGGTCGGTGGAATCGGTGGTCACGATGGTGGCGGTGGCCAAATCGGGGGCGGCGTTCGTGCCGGTCGACCCGAACTACCCCGCGGACCGGGTCCGTCACATGCTCACCGATTCCGGCTGCCGCGTGGGTATTTCGATGTCGGCGCATGTCGTCGGGCTGCGCGAGGCCGCCGCCGGTGGCTGCGACACCGAGTGGCTGCTGCTCGACGATCCGGAGCTGATGGCCGAGATCGAGGGCCTCGACGACGCCACCGTCACCGACGCCGACCGGGTCCGCACCGTGTGGACGGCGGATCTGGCATATGTCATCTACACCTCCGGTTCCACCGGTAAGCCGAAGGGGGTGGCGATCACCCACGGCGGGCTGTCCAACTTCGCCGACGAGATCCGCGACCGCATGCGGGTCGAACGCGATTCGCGCACCTTGCATTTCGCGACGCCGAGCTTCGATGCGGCGGTGTTCGATCTGCTGCTGTCGGTCGGGGCGGGCGCCACCATGATCATCTGCCCGCCCGATGTGTACGGCGGCGACGAACTGGCCGCGCTGATGGACCGCGAGCGGGTCAGCCACACCTTCATGACCCCCGCCGCGCTGGCCACCATCGATCATCGCCGCTGGCCGCTGCCTCATTTGAAGTCGCTGGTCGTGGGCGGTGAGGCGCTGGGTCCGGAGCTGGTGGCCCGCTGGGCGCCGGGCCGGATGATGTTCAACGGCTACGGTCCCACCGAAACCACCGTGGTGGTCACGATTTCCGAGCAGTTGGTGGTGGGCGGGCCGATCACCATCGGCACCCTCGTGCGCGGCGCGCGGGCCCTGGTGCTCGACGAGCGGCTGCGGCCGGTGCCGATCGGCGTGCCGGGCGAACTGTATCTGGGCGGGCAGGGCGTGGCCCGCGGCTATCTGGATCGGTTCGGGCTCACCGCAACCCGGTTCGTCGCCGACCCGTACGGCCCGGAGGGCGGGCGGATGTACCGCACCGGCGACGTGGTGCGCTGGAACGATCGCGGCGAGATCGTGTATCTGGGCCGCAGCGATCACCAGGTGAAGGTGCGCGGGTTCCGGATCGAGCTGGGTGAGATCAGCGAGGTGCTGGCCACGCATCCGGCGGTCCGGTTCGCCCACACCGAGGTTCGGGAGATCGCCGGTGTCGAACGGGTGGTGTCGTATGTGCTGCCCGCCGAGGCGCGCGCCGGTGTCGACACCGACCAGCTGCGCGCCCATGTGGCCACCCAGCTGCCCGCGCACATGGTGCCCGGCAGTATCACCGTGCTGGACCGGATTCCGCTCACGCCGGTCGGCAAGCTCGACCGCGCGGCCCTGCCGCAACCGCAACCGGTGGCCACCGTCGCGCGGAAACCGGAGACCGACGCCGAGCGGCTGGTGGCGTCGGTGATGGCCGAGCTGGTGGGTGCCGAATCGGTCGGCGCCGAGGACAGCTTCTTCGACGTCGGCGGGAATTCGCTGCTGGCAACGCAATTGGTGGCCCGTCTGGGCGCGGCCACCGGCACGCGGCTGCAGGTGCGGACGGTGTTCGCCGCGCCGACCGTGGCCGAACTGGCGACCCTGCTCGAGGCCGGGGGCGGCACCGACGCCGGCCCGCAGCTGCGGAGGCGGGCGCGGCCGCAGCGGGTGCCGCTGTCGGCGGCCCAGCGCCGGCTGTGGTTCCTCGAACGGTTCAATCGGCCCCGCGGCGAGGCCGCGGGCGTCTACAACGTTCCGGTCGCGCTGCGGCTGCGCGGCGAGCTGGACGTGGCGGCCCTGCAGGCCGCGCTGCACGCGGTGCAGGAGCGGCACGAGACGCTGCGCACGGTGTTCCCGGAATTGGAGGGCGAACCGTTCCAGCGCGTGCTCGACCCGGCCGAGGCGGCCGTCGAGCTGACCGTCACCGACATCGCCGAGGAGCAGGTCGAGGCCGAGGTGACCCGCCTGGCCACCCTCGGATTCGATTTGGGCACAACCGTTCCGGTGCGGGCGCGGCTGCTGCGGCTGGCCCCCGACGACCACGTGCTGGTGCTGGTGGTGCATCACATCGCGATGGACGGCTGGTCGCTGGAACCGCTGGCCGCAGACGTGGCCGCCGCCTACCGGGCGCACCGGGCCGGGACCGAGCCCGACTGGGCGGAGCTGCCGGTGCAGTACGCCGACTACACGCTGTGGCAGCGCGAAATCCTCGGGCGCGAGGACGATCCCGACTCCACCGTCAGCCGCCAGCTCGACTACTGGCGGCGCACCCTGGACGGGATTCCGGAACTGCTGGCCGTGCCCGCGGACCGGCCGCGCCCACCCACCCCCAGCTACCGCGGCGGCACGGTCGACTGCACGATCGACGCGCTCACCCACCGGGAACTGCAGGCCCTGGCGAGCCGCCACGGCGTCACGATGTTCATGGTGCTGCATGCGGCGCTGGCGGCATTGCTGCATCGGCTCACCGCCGGTGACGACATCACGGTGGGCACCCCGATCGCCGGGCGCGGGCATCCGGCACTGGATCCGATGATCGGCATGTTCGTCGGCACCCTGGTGCTGCGCACCCGCCTGGACGGCAGCACCCCGTTCACCGAGCTGCTGAAGTCGGTGCGCGACACCGATGTGGAGGCATTCGCGCACGCCGACGTCCCGTTCGAGCGGCTGGTGGAGGTGCTCAATCCCGTTCGCTCACAGTCGCATCACCCGATGTTCCAGGTGATGCTGTCGGTGCGCAATCAGCCGGCGCGGGCGCTGGAGCTGCCGGAGCTGCGCATCGAGGCCCGCGACGCCGATCCGGGCATCGCGAAATTCGATCTGCAATTCACCGTCACCGAATCCTGGACGCAGGGTGGGTCGGAGGCCGTGACCGAGCGGGCTCCGGACGGGCTCACCGTGTCGGTCACCTTCGCCCGCGACCTGTTCGACGAGGCGACCGCGGCCCGGCTCGGCAACCGCCTGGCCCGGCTGCTGACCGCCGCCGCGGCGAATCCGACGCTGCCGGTGGGGGATCTGGAGCTGCTCGACGCCGCCG
The DNA here is from genome assembly GCF_015477765.1 of Nocardia transvalensis. Lineage (GTDB taxonomy): Bacteria > Actinomycetota > Actinomycetes > Mycobacteriales > Mycobacteriaceae > Nocardia > Nocardia transvalensis_A. Next base: position 536,303 of record NZ_JADLQQ010000007.1, read on the forward strand.
AATGGTCGAGTCTGGCCCCGGTACGCGGGGCGACGGCCGATCGCCCCTTCACTTTCCCGGAGGTGTTCGAGGCCGCCGTGGCGGTGGATCGGCAGGCGGTGGCGTTGCGCTGCGACGGCACCCAGATCACCTACGACGCCCTGGACCGGTGGACCAACCGGCTGGCCCGGGTGCTGATCTCGCTCGGCGTCGGCCCGGAAACGCTGGTGGCCCTGGGCATTCCGCGATCGGCGGAATCGGTGGCGGTGACGCTGGCGGTCGCCAAGGCCGGTGCGGCGTTCGTGCCGATCGATCCCGGCTATCCCGAGCATCGGATCGCGCATATGCTCACCGATTCCGGTGCGACGCTGGGGATCACGTTGTCGGCGCATCGCGACCGCATGCCCGACGGCGCCAATTGGACGGTGCTGGACGCGCCCTCGTTCCGTCGCCGGGTGCTGCGCACCTCCGATGCGCCGATCACCCCCGAGGAGCGACCGGTCCCGCTGCGGATGGACAACCCGGCGTACGTGATCTACACCTCCGGCTCGACCGGTGTGCCCAAGGGGGTGGTGGTCACCCACGGCGGCCTGTCGAATTTCGCCGCCGAGACCGCCCAGCGGTTCGAGGTGCGGCCCGGCTGCCGCGTCCTGCACTTCGCCACCCCGAGTTTCGATGCGGCCATGCTGGATCTGCTGCTGGCGCTGGGTGGGGCGGCGACGCTGGTGATCGCCCCGCCGGGGGTGTACGGCGGCGCCGAGCTGGCGAAGGTGCTGATCTCCGAGCGCGTCACCCACGCCTTCATCACCACCTCCGCGCTGGGCACGGTGGACCCCAGCGGCATCACCGAGATGCGCCACGTGCTGGTCGGCGGTGAGGCGCTGCCGCCGGATCTGGTCGCGCGCTGGGGCGCCGACGCGAGCGACCGCAAGCTGTACAACGCCTACGGGCCGACGGAAACGACCATCGTCACGGTGATCTCGCCGCCGATGGTGCCCGGCGGGCCGATCACCATCGGCGGCCCGATCCGCGGCGTGCACGCGACGGTGCTGGACGCGCGGCTGCATCCGGCGCCGGTCGGGGTGACCGGTGAGCTGTATCTGGCCGGTCCGGCGCTGGCCCGCGGCTACCTGCACCGGCCGGGGCTGACCGCGCAGCGGTTCGTCGCCAACCCGTTCGGCAAACCGGGCGAACGGATGTACCGCACGGGCGATCTGGTGCGCTGGGTCGAACACGACGGGCGCCGGGAGCTGGACTACGTCGGGCGCACCGACCACCAGGTCAAGATCCGTGGTTTCCGCATCGAACTCGGCGAGATCGATGCGGCGCTGGCACGTCACCCCGCCGTCGAGTTCGTGACCACCATGGGCTACCGCACCCCGGCCGGTTCCACGGCGCTGGTGTCGTATGTGAAACCGCGCCGCGGCACCGACCCCACGGTGGCCGAGCTGACCGCGCACGTCGCCGAGCTGGTGCCCAATTACATGGTGCCCCAGTCGATCACGCTGCTGAATGCGGTGCCGCTGACCCCGGTCGGCAAGCTGGATCGAAAAGCGTTGCCCGAACCGGTGTTCGGCGCCGAACGCGCATACCGGGCGCCGTCGACGCCGGTGGAGGCGGCGCTGTGCGCGGCCTTCGCCGAGGTGCTGGGCGTGCAGACCGTCGGCGCCGACGACGGCTTCTTCGACCTGGGCGGCAATTCGCTGCTGGCGACCAAGGTGGTCGCGCACGTGCGGGCGGCCGGGATCGAACTGCCGGTGCAGACGATGTTCGGCGAATCCACCCCGGCGGCCATCGCGCGGCGGCTGGCGGCCTCGGCGGGCGATCTGCTCTCGGCCGCCGTGCAGCCGGTGCTGGCCATCCGCCCCTCGCCTAGCGGCTCGGGGAATAGTGTTGGTGGCTCGGGGAATAGTGTTGGTGGCTCCGGGAATAGTGTTGGTGGCTCCGGGAATAATGTCGGTGGCTCGGGGACTAATGCTGGCGGCTCGGGGATCGATCCCGTTGTGCCACCGCTGTTCTGCGTGCATCCGGCGATCGGGCTGGCGTGGTGCTATTCGGGTCTGCTGGCGCATCTGCCCGCCGACCGGCCGGTGTACGGGCTGCAGGCGCCGCACGTGGGCGGCGGCGACGATCACAGCTCGATCGTGGCGGCCGCCGAAGACTATGTGGCCCATATTCGTTCGGTGCAGCCGCAGGGCCCCTACCATCTGCTGGGCTGGTCGCTGGGCGGGTTGATCGCCCACGAGATCGCGGTGCAGTTGCAGGCGGCGGGGGAGCGGGTGGCGCTGCTGGCGATGATGGACAGCTACCGGTTGTCCGACGAATGGCTCGAGCACGCCATTCCCGGAGTGGCCGACATCATCGGCGAATTCGGCAGCGATCTGCTCGGCGGCGACCATGCCGTCGATCCGCGCCTGACCCTGCAGGACGCGGCTGAGCTGCTGCGCAACCGGCCCGGCCCGTTCGCGGCGCTGACCGTGGAACATCTGCAGCGGCTCTACACCGGCTACGCCAACGGCGCGTTGCTGGCACACGGTTTCCGGCCCCGCGTCTTCGACGGCGACCTGCTGTTCTTCACCGCCGCCGACGACGAGATCAATCGGGCCGACCCCACCCGCCGCGCGCAGGCCTGGGAGCCGTATGTGACCGGTGCGATCCACGATCAGAAGGTGCGGTGCCGGCATTCCGGCATGACCACCCCGGAGGCGCTGGCCGTCATCGGCCCGGTGCTGCGAGACCACCTGGGCGGCAACGCTTCCCGCGCCGACGACCCGAAGGAGACGAAGTGAGCTTGGCGGTGGAGGTCGCGGATCTGGTGAAGTGCTACGGCCGTGCCCGCGTGCTCGACGGGATCGACCTGGAGATACCGACGGGCACGGTGATGGGTCTGCTGGGCCCCAACGGCGCCGGGAAGACGACCACGGTGCGGATCGTCACCACACTGCTCAAACCGACCAAGGGCCGGGTGCGGGTGACGGGGGTGGACGTCCTGCGCGATCCGGCGCGGGCCCGCACCCGCATCGGCCTGTCGGGTCAGTACGCGGCGGTGGATGCCAATCTGTCCGGGTTCGAGAACCTGCGGATGGTGGCGCGGCTGTACGGGATGAACCACAAGCAGGCCGCGGCCCGGGCCACCGAACTGCTGGCCGCCCTGGGTCTCGAGCACGCGGCCGATCGTCGCGCGAGCACCTACTCCGGTGGGATGGCACGGCGACTGGATCTGGCCGGTGCCCTGGTCGCGCGCCCGCCGGTGGTGGTGCTCGACGAACCGACCACCGGCCTGGATCCGCGGGGCCGCCTGGACATGTGGCGGGTGATCGGCGAACTGGTCGACGACGGCACCACCGTGCTGCTGACCACCCAGTACCTGGAGGAGGCCGATCAACTGGCCGACCGGATCACCGTGATCGACCGGGGCCGGGTGATCGCGCGCGGATCGGCCGACGAGTTGAAGACCGCCATCGGTGGCGACCGGCTCACCGTGACCTTGGCGGCCGGACAGGATCCGGCACCGGCGATGGCGGTGCTGGCGCAGGTGGGTCTGGGCGAACCCGCCCACGAGGTCGGCACCGAGGAGGTGTCGATCGTGGTGGGCGACGGCTCGCGGACCATGGTCGAGGCCCTGCGCCGCCTCGACGACGCCGGGGTGTGCGTGGTGGATGCCACTGTGCACCGCCCGAGCCTCGACGAGGTTTTCCTGGCCCTGACCGGCGCGGGGGCCGGGACACCAGCCGAACCCGAAACCGACGACGTTGCAGAGGAGATCATGTCGTGAGTACCGCAGAGCTGGCGGTCGCCGAGCCCGGCCCGGCCACCCCGCCAGATGCCGCCGCGCGGGTCGCGCGAATCTCCGCGCCGGTGCGGGTTTTTCGCGACAGCGCCATCGTCGCCTACCGCAATCTGCTGACGATTCTGCGGGTGCCGACCCTGCTGGTGACCGCGACGATCCAGCCGCTGATGTTCGTGTTCGTCTTCGCCTACATCTTCGCCGAATCGCTGGGCGGTGCGCAGTATCGGGAGTTCCTGCTGGCCGGGATCTTCACCCAGACCGTGGCGTTCAACGCCGCCTTCACCACCGTGGGGCTGGCCAACGATCTGCAGAAGGGCATCATCGACCGGATGCGCACCCTGCCCATGTCGCGGTTGGCGGTGCTGATGGGCCGCACCCTGTCGGATCTGGTGGTCAACGTGCTGGCATTGGCGGTGATGGTCGGCTGCGGCTATGTGGTGGGCTGGCAGATCAACGGCACGATGGCCGATGCCGCGCTGGCGTTCGGGGTGATCCTGCTGTTCGCCTTCGCCATGTCGTGGGTGGGTGCGCTGACCGGGCTGCTGTCGCCGACGGTGGAGGTGGCCCAGAGCGCCGGGCTGATCTGGATGTTCCCGCTCACGTTCATCTCCTCGGCGTTCATCTCCGCCGACTCCCTGCCGGGGCCGCTGCGCACGTTCGCGGAATGGAATCCGATCACCGCGGTGTCGGCGGCCGGACGCAAACTGTTCGACAACGGCGCGCCGCCCACGTTCGCGCCGCCGCACGGCTGGGCCGCCGAGCATTGCGTGGAGTATGCGGTCTACTGCTCGCTGGGGATCTTGGCGGTGGCGGTCCCGCTGGCGCTGCTGCAGTACCGCAAGGTGGCCAGCCACTGACGGTGGGCGGCGTAACATGATGCGGTGAACGGAGGTTCGGAGTCGGGGACAACGGCGCCGCCGCGGGTGGTGCAGCGCGTCGATCTGGGGCTGGTGCCCTATCAGCAGGCGCTCGACGAGATGACGCAGTGGGTGCTGGCACGCCGCGCGGGGGAGGTCGGGGATCGGCTGTATCTGCTGGAGCATCCGCCGGTGATCACCTACGGGCGGGTGACCCCACTCGCGGATCTGCCTGTGCGAGAAGATATTCCGCTGGTCGCGGTGGATCGCGGGGGTCTGGCCACCTATCACGCGCCGGGCCAGCTCATCGGCTATCTCGTCGTGGGCTTGAACGGGCGTGGTCCGGTGGACATCGTGCACTGGGTGGAGACCGGACTGGTGCGGGCGCTGGCGACGCTGGGATTCGAGACCGTGCGCCGCGAGACCCCGGCGGGGGCGGCGAGCCTGGTGGGGGTGTGGACGCCCGATCATCGCAAGATCGCCTCGATCGGGTTGCGCATCCGCGGCGGGGTGACCAGTCACGGGTTCGCACTCAACGTCGATCCGGATATGCGGCCGTTCCGCGAATTCGTGGCCTGCGGGCTGCCGGATGTGGCGATGGTGTCGCTGCGCGAGCTGGCCGACGAACAGGGCCTGCCATTGCCGTCCCCGGCCGCCGTGCGCGATGCGGTCGCCGAGGCGCTGTCGGTGCTGTGAGGCCGCGGGCGTCTCACCGGCACGAAAATGCCGCCTTCACCGGATCCGGTGAAGGCGGCATCCCTTTATCGTGTCCCCGGTGTCCCGGGTTACCTTGTCCCCGGCGTCCCGGGTTACCTTGTCCCCGGCGTCCCCGGATACCTTGTCCCCGGCGTGCTTTTCGCCGGGGCCGATGCCCCTACGCGCGCCCGCGGCGGGTCTTGAGCAGCTCCAGACGCTCCTGCAGCAGCTCCTCGAGCTCGTCCTTGCTGCGCCGTTCGAGCAGCATGTCCCAGTGCGTGCGCGGCGGCTTGGTCTTCTTGGGCTCCTGGGTGGTGCCCTCGATCAGCACGCCCTCCTGGCCGTTGCGGCACAGCCAGGTCGCGGGGATCTCGGCGTCGTCGGCGAAGGGAACATCGAATTCCTCGCCGTTCTCGGTCCGGTACCGCGCCACCCGACGCGGCGCCAGGTCGTGGTCGCGGTCGGTCTCGTAGCTCACCGCTCCGAGCCGGCTGCCTCGGAGTACGCGATCTGCCATGGTGTGCGGTCCTCTCTAGCCTGTCGGCAACGCTCTACTGTGTGTGAACGCGCCATGCTCTATAACAGTTCCCGGCGACGGTCAACCCCATCATTTTACTCGGAACGATGAGGTGGGTGTGTGTCCGCCTCCGGCCGCCGGTTCGTTCGGCGCGCCCAGCCCACGCCGCGGCGCGGGGCCGTTAAGGTGTCGGGTCATGCCGCGCCGTGTGCTGTCGTCCTGTCTGTGGTGTGGGCGCGAGATCGCCGAATCCGAGCTCGGGCGCCGCCGCCGCTACTGCCGGCAATCGTGCCGCCAACGGGCCTACGAACATCGGAAAGGGCTGGAGGGCACCGGGATTCCCGAGGATGCGGTGGTGCTCAGCGCGCAGGAGGCCGCCGATCTGGCCGATCGCTGGTTCGCCGCGCGCTGCGCGGCCGAGGATGTGGCCACCGCGGTCGCCGAGGGTGCCGATTCGGCGGAACTGGCCCGCCTGGCCGAGGCGGTGGTGACCCTGACCAAGGACGCCGAGCGGCTGCGCTGAGGGCGTGTCGGGCACCCTGCCCAGCGCAGGGATCGCCGGTCCGGCAATCCGACGAATTCCCGTCAACCGGGCGGGCCGCGTCGCGGGCGTGGCTTAGATTCCTGCGCACCACCTCGCAGTGGTCACCGCTCGACACAGGACTTCTCATGTACGTTCGCCGCACGTCCCTCCGCTTCCTTCTCGCCGCCGCGGCCCTGGGCTTCGGTGTGCTCACCGCCGCCCCGGCCGTGGCCGCCGGGCGGATCGACTTCGCGCCCAAGGTCGATTCACCCTCCGGCGGCAACTTCCCGTCCTGGGGGCCGGGTCCGTCGCCCGTCGGGACGGTCGGCGCGGATTTCACCGGCGATGGCATCACCGATCTGGTGGCCGCCGATTTCGGCGGTGACGGCCCGATCATGATGGCGGGCAATGGTGATGGCACGTTCCGCTCCGGTACCCGGGTGGGCGCGGTGGGGAACGGGTTCGGTGCGGTCGCGACGGGTGATCTCGACGGTGACGGCACAGCGGATGTGGTGGCGCAGGCGTGGACGAAGATCGCGGTGTTCCTGGGCAACGGCGACGGCACCTTCCGGGTGGGACAGAAGTATCCGACGCTGGAGGGCGCCCAGCAGCAGGTCGCGATCATCGATGTGAACGCCGACGGCAGGGCCGATGTGCTGAGCATGATCCCGACCGGGGTGCAGACCTGGTTCGGCGGCGGTGACGGCACGCTGCGCGCGGGTCCGTCGGCGCTGATCGCCGGGACGTCGGCGGCGTTCACCACCGGCCGGTTCGACGGCGACGACCGGGTGGATCTGGCGATCAACAACGATGTCGTGCAGCAGGTGGAGGTGTTCCTGGGCACCGGCGACGGCGGTTTCACCCGCAAGGGCGCCAGCACCAGCGGTCTGATCACCGAGGATGTGCGGGCGGCCGATTTCGACGGCGACGGCATCGACGATGTGATCACCGCCGACTCGTTCTCCTTCAGCACCACCGTGCTGATCTCCGACGGCCGCGGCGATTTCCGCGACACCCATCGGGTGCCGCTGTCGGGCGCGGGCCCCACCAGCATCGCCGTCGCGGATTTCGACGGTGACGGCGTGAACGACGCCGCGATGTCGGCGGTGCTGTCCTCGACCATGGTGGTGTTGCGCGGCACCGGTGACGGCTCGGTCGACAAGGTCGGCGAATTCCCCGTCACCACCGCGCCCCAAACCCCGGTCCTGGCCGACTTCGACCGCGACGGCAAGACCGACATCGCCGTGGCCGGCGCCGCCAACGCCGTCTCCTTCCTGAAGAACCGCTCCTCCTGACCCGCCCGCCCACCAGCCGCACCCTGTGCCTGCACACGCACCCCGTCCGGGGCGCTGGACGGGGTGCGTGTGGGAACGCGGGGTGCGGCTGGTGGCTTCATTCGGCCTCGGCGCAGCCGGGGTAACGGTTGGGCTGCTGCGAGGCGCCCCGCGCGGCGGTCACCACCGGGGTGGATTGTGTCGCCCCCGCATCGAGAGCGGTGATGAGTGCGAGATAGTGCTCGAGCTGCGGTGTAGATTGTTCGGCCGCCCGCACGCGGGTGTGGTCGAGTGGGTCGTCTCCTGCACGGATCAGTTGCTCGACGCCGTCGACTCCATAGGCGGTGACCGCGGTTTCCAGGGAGTAGATCGGGATCGTGTCCGCGCCCAGGGCACGGGCAAGCCGGATATCGCCGATCAGAGTGCCCAGATCACGGTAGATGCCCTCGCCTGCCACGCCGAGGGTCACCTGGCCACGCTCGGGGCCGAGGACCTGCTGAGCCCGGCGCAGGTAGTGCGCGACGAAGCCGGTGCCGGGGTCGGCGCCGATCACATCGGCGACCGTGCTGCGGTATGCCTGGAAGTACAGCGCCCGCGGGCCTTGCGGCAGGCCCCACAGGCCGAGGGCGTTCTGCAGGGCGAGGTCGCCGTTGGCCAGGTCGTCGAGCGCGAACGGCACCGGTGCGCCGACGACCTGGCCGAAATGCGCTCGCGCATCATCGAATACCGTCTCGTACTGCCGGATCGTGCGGCACTGGGCGGCCGGATCGATGAAGCGTGCCTGTGCGGCGGGATCGAATCGGCCCGCCACCAGAGCGTTGATGGTCTCCAGCGGCGGCTCCATGTCGTAGGCGACGCCCGCCAGCCGTAGGTCGTTGTGGCGGACCCAGTCGTCGAGGGCGGCCGTGGCGGCCAGCTGGACCGGCGCGTTGTCCTGCGTCGCCCAGTAGCCGTCCTCATAGGGCACGGTGACCCAGGCGAATACCGGGATGCCGCGCTGATCGGCCTGCCGCAGGATGGGCAGGGCGTCGTCGCGCAGGCGGCGATGTGGCGGCGGGGTGCCGAAGTCGCGGCCGTAGCGCAGGTGGAAGTAGATGGGTACCCGATGGCGCTGCAGCAGTGTCCACAGCTCGGCGGTCCACACGCTCGGATCGCGCTCGGCCCAGTACTGATCCGGATCGCTCGGATAGCCGGATGGTCCGCCGGGGACCAGAAACCGTTCACCGGCCCAGAATCCGACGACCGCGGGGGAGTTGTCCCGCACCGCCTCTGCCGACGCGGCGGGGGCGACGGCCCCGGCGCACACCGTGGCCACGGTCAGCCACACCGCGAGCACCTGAAGAACCGTGCCCCACGCCGATCTGCGGGCCGCGGCAGTTCTTCGACGACCACGAACCTCGACACCCAGGTCACCCACTGTCTGTTCCTTTCTCTCTGCCCGGAAACGGCACCTAGATGTCTACACACCTAGGTGCCTGGGCATCGGCGAGTGTAGGGTGACCGAGGCAGCCGTGCAAGCACGAAATGAGGTGGGAATGCTCGAATACGTCGTCCTCGGAACATTGGCCCTGCGCCCGATGTCCGGCTACGACCTCGGCAAACGCATGGACGGACCGGGCCGGTTCATCGGCTACCGCGTCGGCCGCCCGCACATCTATCGCACCTTGACCAAACTCGCCGATCGCGGTCTGGTGGAGTTCGACATCGATCCACGCGACGGCGCGCCCGCCGCCAAGGTCTATCGGCTCACCGACACCGGCCGCCGCGTGCTGCTCGACTGGGCGCATTCACCGTACGAGCCCGCGCCGCGGCCGATGGATCCCGACTTCATGCTTCGCTTCCTGTTCGCGGGGGTGCTCGGCCGCGGCATCGCCGTGCGGCTGCTGCGCACCGAACTGGACTACCGCCGCGCGCAGGACCGCGACCCGATGACCATCGACGAACTCGTCGCCGACAACGACCCCATCGTCGACATCGACCCCGCCTGGGCCGCCCACATCATGCGCACCGCGCACGACCACGGGCGCGCCTCGATGACCTCCTACATCCATTGGCTCGAGACCACTCTCGCCCGCTTCGAGGAAGGGCTCGGCTGATCGACATCCCCGACTTCACCACCGACAGCCCACTATTCACCACATTCACGTGCGCGCGGGTGCACATCACGCCGCCCTGACCGGCATCGGTCGGCGCGGCCGCACACGCCGAGGCCAGGATGGCTCCGGTGGCCGCCAATCCACGAAATAGGTTGATTCGCACAGGATATCGAGAGCGTTCGATCATGAGACGGCCGCCGAGGGATTCGCGGACCCCCTCATCTCGGTTCGCGAATTCTCCGGCGGCACGGCGGCCGGCTCAGTCGTGGGGTTGTCCGCAGTCGATGCCGCGGGCGGCCAGCCAGGGGAGGGGGTCGATCTTGTCGCCGGTGTCGCTGGTCCACACCTCGTAGTGCAGGTGCGGGCCGGTGGAGAAGCCGCGGTTGCCGACGGTGGCGATGATGTCGCCCGCGCGGACCTGCTGGCCGACGCTGACCAGGATGTCGTTGACGTGGCCGTAGACGCCGATGGTGCCGTCGTCCTGGCGCACCCGCACCCACAGCCCGAAACCGGAGGCGGGCCCGGCCTCGATCACGACGCCGTCGGTGACCGACGCGATCGGGGTGCCCAGCGCCTCACCGAAGTCGACACCGGCGTGCAGGGCGCCCCAGCGCATCCCGAAGCCGGAGGTGAGCACGCCTGCGACGGGACGCACGGTGGGGTGGATGGCGCGGGCGGGCTTGGCCATCGGCCACGGAGCGTCGGCGGGCGGTGCGGCGTGCACGTCGGCGGCCGGGGCGGGTGCCGCGGCGGGGGCGGGCGGCAAGGTCTGCTGCAGCGCGGCCAGGCCGGGTGCGTCGCCGGCACCGTGCCGGTCCGCGGCACCGAGAGTGCCCAGCGAGGCGCCGACGACTGCGGTGATCGCCACGGCCTGCGCGGCACGCCGAGCACGCCGCGAAGATAACGAAACGGTCACGGGCATGCCAGGCAACTTACGACAGCAACCACCCCGTTCCGTAATCCTGTCGTGACCGTCACAGCCGTGCGACGAGGGCGCCCCGGCGCTCACCGGAACGAACAACATGCAGGTAATTCCGGGTCGACCGGGACAATTGCGACCCGTCGCGGCCTTGACCGCCCGCGCTGCACCCCGGCACTCTATTTCAGTGGCGACTAATGGAGTGAGGGCGTTGACGGCCCTCGCGGATCCGACCCGCCGGGCGATCTTCGAGGCGTTACCGGCGGCGCCGCGATCGGTCGGCGAGCTGGCCGCGGCGGTGGGGGTGAGCAGTTCGGCGGTCTCGCAGCATCTGACGGTGTTGCGCGCGGCCCGGCTGGTGATGATGCGCCCGGACGGCAACCGCCGCCTGTATTCGCTGGACCCCCGCGGCCTGGCCGACGCCCGCGACTATCTCGAGCAGTTCTGGCCCTCGGCGCTGGCCGCCTACGCCGCCGCCCTGTCGCAGGCGGAGCAGGAGGTCGATCAGCCGTAGGCCCCGACGATCGAATGCCCCGCGGACAGTGCCTGCGGGGCAGCGTATTCGGTGCGGCGCCGGTTCAGCCGACGCGGCGGTAGGCGGGCCGGCGGCGATCCACATTGGTGCCGGGCCACGGCCGCTTACTGAGCTGTTTGTCGATCGCCTCGATCACCTGCTCGACGCTGATCTCGAGCAGACCCGGATCGGTGATGTCGCCATCGTGCTCGCCCAGGTGTCCGGCCCACAGCACGACGTGGCGGCCCAGCAGATGCGGCGGCGGCCCGCCGCGGCTGGGCGGGGTCGGCCCGAACAACAGCACCGTGCGCGTGCCGAAGGCGGTGGCCAGATGCGCCACCCCGGTGTCGCCGCACACCACCAGCGAAGCCTCGGCCACGGTGGCCGACAGTTCGATCAGGTTCTGCTGTCCGGCCAGCACGTTCCGATGCGCCAGCCCGGCGCGGGCGGCGATCGACAGCGCGAGTTCGCGTTCGAACTCGTCACCGGTGAGCACGACCTCGCGTCCCTGCACCAGCAGATGCCGCACCACCGCCGCGAACCGGTCCGGCGGCCAGCGCCGCGCGGGTGCGCCCGCACCGACGTGCACCACCACGCAGTCGCGGTGGCTGGTGGTCGCCACCGGCGGCACCAGCCCCAGATTGCGGCGATCGGCGGCGATCCCGTCGGATTCGAGCAGATGACACCAGCGGTCGACGTCGTGCATGTCGTGCTGCCAGTCGGGCCCGGCCAGATCCGGGAACGCCGGATTGCGATAGGTGAGAATGCGTTCCGGATTGGTCTTCGCCAGCTCCACGATCCCCTCGGCGCCCCCGCTGTGCAGATTCACCGCCAGTGCCGGCGGTTCGCCGTCCCAGCGCATACTTTCCGGATCCGCGGTCGGCACCATCTCGTCGACGGATGCGATCAGATCCACGATCGGCTTGAGCCGATGCGGCGCGGCGAGCGCGATGTGATCGTGTGGCCTGGCCCGGCGTAGCGCGCGTAGAGCCGGGACCGCGGTGAGCAGATCGCCCAGTCCGCGTGCGCGCAGCACGAGTACAACCGCCACCCTCTTCTCCTAGCCTCCACCAAGTGACCCACGACAACCCGACCCACTCGGCCCCCGCACAACGGCACGGACGAAGAGAGCCACTGAAGAGGACTACCCGGCGTAGTCCGGCGTGAAACGCGTAATCCCCGCCATATCCGTCACGGCCGCTCGAATACCGCGCCGGGCCGCCGCCGTGATCGGCGATGCTAGTAGCCTGTCCACGGTCGGGACGTCGAAAACATCTGGAGGATTACATGATTCGTACCGCTGGGTTCGTCGCCGCGGTGGCCGCGGCCGGTGTGGTGGGTGTGCTCTCGGCGGGCGCCGCGCACGCCGCGCAGGGCACCGTCAGCATCAACGGCACCAACTACGACAACCCGACGGGCTGCATCGACCCGGCCAGCGCCGGCGGCAACGCCGTCAACGGCGTCCAACTGCAGACCATCGTCGGCAACAGCACCGACAAGCTGGTCGAGGTCTACTCGGGCCGAAATTGCACCGGCTCGGTGGTCGGCAAGGTCGACCCGAACGGCGTGACCATGGTGCCGCACGGCAGCCTGCGCATCGTCGAGTAGTTCCGCGCACGCTGCCGACACCGCGCCCAGGTCCGAGGGCCGGGGCGCGGTGGACCATCCCCGGGTGCGCCCGGGAACCGCGAGGTGAGCACATGACGATTCGGGGGCACCGGTGACACCGATCCGACTGCTCGTGCTGCCCTACCATCTGGGCCGCCGCGACCACGGCATGGGTCGCGGGCCCGACCGGCTGATCGCCGCGGGTGCCGCGGCGGTACTGCCCGCCGCGGACGTGCACACCATCGATGTCCCGGTCTCGGTCGAAGCGGAGGCCGACGGCTACTTCGCCGTGCTACCCGCGGTGGCCGATGCGGTGGACCGCACCCTGGGCGAGGGACGACTCCCGGTTGTCCTGGCGGGGGACTGCGGCACCGTGCTCGGTGCCGTGGCCGGTATCAACCGGCACGAACCCGGGACGGGAGTGGTGTGGTTCGATGCGCACGCCGACGCGCACACCCCGCACACGTCGGAGACCGGATACATCGATGGGATGCCGGTGGCGATGCTGACCGGCTATTGCTGGACCGACATGACCGCGACGGTCCCGGGTTTCGGGCCCGTGCCCGGCGATCGCCTCGTGCTGTCCGGTGTCCGCGCCCCCGACCGTGCCGAACGGGCATTGCTGCACGACGCGCAGGTCACCACCATCACCGCCGACCGGCTCGCTGACTCCACGCTGTTCACCGACGCGCTGGCCGCGTTGGCCCGATCGGTGCCCAGCGTCCATGTCCATGTCGACCTGGATGTCATCGATACCTCCGACGGCATCGCCAACTCGTATGCGCTGGGCGGCGGTCCCGCCCTCGCCACCCTGGAACGCTGCTTCGATCAGATCGGCCGCCACTGCCGCACCAACAGCGTCAGCCTGACCTCCTATGACCCGCATTGCGACTCCGACGGCCGCGCCCGGGCGGCCGCGCTGCGGCTCCTACCGGCTCTCGGCCGGCTCGCTCGTTAATACACCGCTATCGCGAGGCAACCGCTATCTGGGGACCAGGATGCCGGTCAGGTCGGCGTTGCGGATGGGGGTGTCGGGATTGGACTGCGCCTTACACATGAGTCCGATCGCGGTGACGGCCCGATCGACGGTCTGATCGTTCGGCGCGGAGGTCGTCTTGTTGTCCTGCTCGAGGTACTTGCGGACGGTGACGTGCTGTTTGCCGTTGTCCTGCTGGACGAATTCGCTGCACGGCGTATCGCCGCCCTTGTTGGTCACCTCTTGGGCCTTCTCGCATCCGCCCAGCGCCACGGCGGCGAGCACGGCCACGATCGCGCAACTGCCCAGGGATCGTCGTCCAGTGATCATGTCCGGGACCTACCCGCGCCGGTCGCGGATAATCCGTCACCGCGGCGACAGCACGATCACCGGGATCTGCCGCTGTGTCCAGGACTGGTAGTTGTCGAAGTCGGCGTAGAGCTCGACCAGCCGCGGCCACAGCCGATCGCGTTCCTGCGCGGTGGCGACGCGGGCGCGGACCGGGCGGCGCTCGGCGCGGATCTGGACGTGGGTGTCGGGGTCGGCGAGCAGATTGAAATACCACTGGGGGTGGCGGGCCATACCGCCCTGTGACGCCACGATGATGATGTCGCTTCCCGACATGAGGTAGAGCAGCGGGGCGGTGAAGATCCGGCCCGACTTGCGGCCCCGGTGTTCGAGCAGCAGGGTCGGCACCGGTTTGCGCAAACCCGCGCCGAGTCGCCAGGTGCCGCCGATCCGGCCGGAACTGCGGCGATAGAACCACGCCTGTGCGCGGGAGCCGTATTTGAGCAGTGTCCTGGCGAAGGCCGAATCCAGGAGTGCGGGTCGGCTTTTCGGCATGCGTTCCTCCGTTTCGCCGCTACCATCCGGTCAGGCCGTGCGGGATTTGGCGGCGGCGGCGCGGCGGGGATTGGTCGTGTAGGCGCGATGGCCTCGGACGGTGAGCAGTTCGAAGGCGCGGCCGCTGAGGGTGGGGGACAGGATTCCGCGATGGGCCCAGTAGCTGGTGGGACGCAGGCCAGGGGTGCGCTTGTGGGCGGGGTCCAGGGTGACCTCGCCGACGACAACTGTTTCGGTGCGTGCTTTCTGCTCGACGAGGTGCCCGCCCGCGAGGTGGATCGACGAGAAGCCTTCGCAACGGAAGGGCACCCGGGCCAGGGGGAGTATGGGCACCGGTGTCCAAATGGTGCGGGCCGACACCTTGTTGGCGAACACGACAGGGATGCCCAGTTCGCGGGCGTAGAACCCGGCGATGGAGCTGTACTGCCGCCGGAACTGCCCGGCCAGCACCGGGAATTGCGGTGTCGGCGCGGAATGCGGCATCAGCAGCAGATCGGGCGCCTGATCGACCATGTGCCGGAAGAACTCGGCGGTCTGGTTGTCGTTGCAGATCCCGATGCCGAGCCGGCCGAGGTCGGTGTCGATCACCTTCGGCTCCGCCGACGGCGCGAAATACCAGCCTTCGAAGGCGGGCAACGACCCCTTGCGCACCCGGCCCAGCAGCTGCCCACCCGGCCCGAACAAGGCGAAGGTGTTGTAGAACTGATCGCCCGCGGCTTCGAGATAGGTTGCGCCGATATAGATGTCGTGGTCGGCGGCGAGACCGGCCAGCCAGGATTCGGTGGCCCCGCCGCGGGGTTCCCCGCAGTCCCAGATGCTTTCCCGGTATTGGTAGCCGGCGGCGAGGAATTCCGGGCACACCACCAGCCGAGCGCCCTGACGCACCGCGTCGCGCACCAGCGACGCCGCATTGCGCAGATTCCGTTCGACCGCGCCGTTTTCGCTTGTTGCCTGCACGGCCGCGACGATCAACCGCTTCATCGCTCGAAACTAACCGAAGTCGACGAATTTCGGAACGGCCGGTTCGATGCACGGGTCCGTCCGCGCCTGCGCTCGTTAGGCTGCCAGGGTGTCGCACGCTCGAATCGCCCGCCGCGTCATCGTTTTCGGCCTCGGCGGCACCATCGCCATGTCGACCGGCCCCACCGGCGGCGTCGTCCCGGCCTTGTCCGCGGACGAGCTGCTGGCCGCGGTGCCCGGGCTCGCCGCCACCGGGATCACCGTGGAAACCGTTGATTTCCGGCAGCTTCCGGGCGCATCGTTGGCATTCTCCGATATCGCGGCCCTGGCCGACGCGATCGGCGGGCGCATCGCCGACGTCGACGGTGTCGTCGTCACGCAAGGCACCGACACGATCGAGGAGACCGCGTACCTGCTGGACCTGCTGCACGCCGGGTCGCAGCCGATCGTCGTTACCGGCGCCATGCGCAATCCCACCCTCGCCGGGGCCGACGGACCGGCCAACCTGCTCGGCGCGATCAGCACCGCCGCCAGCCCGGAGGCCCGAGATCAAGGCTGTCTGGTGGTGTTCGACGACGAGATCCACGCCGCCCGCCGGGTCCGCAAGACCCACACGGCCAGCACCGCCACATTCCGATCACGCGACGGCGGGCCCCTCGGCTACCTGGTGGAGGGCCGACCGCGCTTTCTCAACCGCCTGACCCACCGCACCCTCGTGCCCGCCGCACCCCACGACGACCAGCGCGTCGCGATCCACACTGTCGCCCTCGGCGACGACGGCACCGTCGTCGACCTCCTCGCCGATCACCTCGATGGACTGGTCGTCGCCGCCCTCGGTGCCGGTCATGTCCCGACCGGGCTGGTGCCGGCCCTCGCACGCCTGGCAGGCAGGGTCCCGGTGGTGCTGGCCTCGCGAACCGGCTCCGGTTCCGTCCTCGAAACCACCTACGGATTCCCCGGTTCCGAACGCGACCTCCTCGCCCGAGGACTGATCCCGGCCGGTTACCTCGACCCGTTGAAGGCCCGCATCCTGACCGCTGCTCTGCTCAGCGCCGGGTGCGACCGCACCACGCTGGCAACGGCCGTCGCCGTGGCGGGCGGCTGCACCGGTCCCGAACAGTGGCCGTGGCCCCAGGGATCCGGGTGAGGCCTTCGGGCGAAGTATCGTCCAGAGCGCTCGTCTACGGCATCCGCCGCAGCCTCACCCGGGCGGGAACGCGATAGCTCGGGGGTGTGGCCGTGGGCGGACGCCCACGTCAGGTGGCGCCGGTGAGGTGCCCGCTGAGGCGCTGGTGGCGTTGCTGGGAGGCCGGGTTGAGCCCGACGATCTGCACCTGCTTGCCTTTTCTGCGGTATTTCGTGGTGATGGCGTCGAGGGCGGCGACGGTGGAGGCGTCCCAGATGTGGGTTTCGCTCATGTCGATGATGATCTTGGGTGGGTCTCCGGTGTAGTCGAACTGGGAGACCAGGTCGTTGCTGGAGGCGAAGAACAATTCGCCGCGCACCTTGTAGACCCTGGTGTCGGCCGATTCGTCGGGCACCGCGGTGACCTCGGTGAAGTGGGCGACGCGGTGGGCGAAGGCGACCATGGCGGTGAGGACGCCGACGATGACACCGATGGCGAGGTCGGAGGTCGCGACGGTCACCACGACCGTCACTGCCATGACGGTTGTTTCGGCGATGGGCATGCGCCGCAAGGTTTTGGGTGTGATGGAGTGCCAGTCGAAGGTGGTGATCGAGACCATGATCATGACTGCGGCCAGTGCGGCCATGGGGATGCGTGCGACGAGGTCGCTGAGGGCGACCACCAGGATGAGCAGGAATATGCCGGTGAGGAAGGTGGAGATGCGGGTGCGGGCGCCGGCGATCTTCACGTTGACCATGGTCTGGCCGATCATGGCGCAGCCGCCGATTCCGCCGAAGAAGCCGGTGACGATGTTGGCCACGCCTTGGCCCCAGGCTTCGCGGGACTTGCTGGAGCCGGTGTCGGTGATGTCGTCGACCAGGTTGGCGGTCATCAGCGACTCCAGCAGGCCGACCAGCGCCATCGCCAGTGCGTAGGGTGCGATGATCGCCAGGGTGCCGAGCGTGATCGGGACGTGGGGGATCACCAGTGACGGCAGGCTGGTCGGTAGCGCGCCCTCGTCGCCGACGGTTGGTAGGTGCAGCCCGAACGACAGGGTGATCGCGGTGAGCACGATGATCGCTATCAGCGGCGAGGGGACCAGTGTGGTGAGTTTCGGCAGGAATACGATGATGAGCAGTCCGGCCGCGACCATCGGGTACACCAGCCAGGGCACGCCGATCAGGTGTGGCAGCTGGGCGCTGAAGATGAGGATCGCGAGCGCGTTGACGAATCCGACCATGACGCTACGCGGGATGAACCGCATCAGTTTCGTGACTCCGGCCGCGCTCAACGCGATCTGCAGCACACCGGCCAAAAGTACTGTCGCGATCAGATAGTCCATGCCGTGGTCGCGGACCACCGGCGCGACGACCAGCGCCGTCGACCCGGCCGCGCCGGAGATCATGGCGCGGCGGCCGCCGGTGATCGCGATCGTGACCGCCATGGTGAACGCGGCGAACAACCCCACCTTGGGGTCCACGCCCGCGAGAATGGAGAACGACAGCGCCTCGGGGATCAGCGCCAGCGCCGTCACCAGCCCGGCCAGCACCTCGATCCGAAGCCGCGTCGGACTCCGCAGGGCGCCCAGTACGGACCAGTCGGCATTACCGGATCGATGCTCGGCGGTCACGATGGGCACTCCGTTCATTGATCGCGCCAGGCAGGGGAACAGCACGAGCACACGACTCGTCGGCGAGGGACCGTGGGGGGTCGGGTGGGCGACACTGCCCGCACCTCGACGCTCAGCTATTGCCGAGCACCATTGAACCGTACTCTCCCCGGAGCGGCGAATGGCAAGTAGACCCAGCACAAAGGTGGTCTACATCTCACCGATGCCCGCATGGGCGGCGAGCACTGCGCCGATGCCACCCGGCTTGGAGACATTCACGAGCGCGCACCACAACGGTTAGCATCAGCACTATTATTTGCCAATTGATTGCTCTCGCTCGAGGTGTAGTGCCGGTACCCACCGGAAAGGTAGGGCCATGTTCGGAAGCAAGCAGCTCCGGCGACGCTGCCACTGGATACAGCTCGGGAGCGGGCGGTGATGCCCGAGGTACGCACCACTGCGGGCCGGGTGCGGGGGAGGACCGAGAACGGGCTCGCGGTGTTCCGCGGAATTCCCTTCGCGCAGCCACCAGTGGGAAAGCTGCGGTTGCAGGCGCCGGTCCCGTGTGCCGAATGGCACGGCGTCCGTGAGGCATTCGCGTTCGGTCCGCCGCCGCCCCAGGCGAGCAATCCGGTTATTCCGTGGAGTGGAAGCCCGCTGCGCACGACCGCGGCGGTGGGGGATCCGGGCGAGTGGCTGACGGTCAATGTGTGGTCGCCGGACACGCAGGCATCCGGCCTTCCGGTGCTGGTGTGGATCTACGGTGGCGGGTTCATGCGCAATTCCTCGGCGGGCCCGACCCGCGACGGATCTCACCTGGCTGCCCAAGGCCGGATCGTGGTGGTCTCGTTCAACTACCGGGTCTCCGTAGAGGGGTTCGGCCGATTCGACGGGGCGCCCGACAACCGGGGACTGCTCGATCAGATAGCCGCTCTCGAATGGGTCCGGGACAATATCGCCGCTTTCGGCGGTGATCCTGCCAACGTCACCGTCGGTGGCGAATCCGCCGGCGCTTGCTCCGTCGCCATCCTGCTGGGGGCGCGACCGGCCAGAGGGCTTTTTCATCGTGCGATCGTGCAGAGCTTCCCCGGCGTGTTGCCCTCGCTCGAACTGGCCACGGATATTGCGACGGTGGTCGCCGACCGGGTCGGCAGAAGGCCGACGCTCGGCGACCTGGTCACCGTCGACCCGCAAACGCTCGCCGAAGCCGCGGCGGCGGTAGCGAAGGACACCGCCGGGTACCAGGATCGGTGGGGGTACGAACTCGTCGTGACGCCGACCCTCGTCGGCCCCGTGATCGACCCCGTCGTTGTTCCCGAAATGCCGGAGCGCGCGCTGGCCCGCGGTGCCGGTAAGGATGTCGCGCTGCTCGTCGGCCACAGCCGGGACGAGTTCGACATGTTCATCATGTCCGAGTTCGGGGGACCGGACGCGATCACCGCCGAGCAGGCCGACCAGGCGTTGCGAGAGCTGTCGCCGGCCCCCGACGGACCGCGGGTCTATCGCAGCGCCAACCCCGGCGCCAGTGACGCACAGCTGTTCTCGGCCGTGTGCTCCGACGCCATGATCCGCATACCCACCGTGCGGCTCGCCCGGGCACACACCGGCGGTGGCGGGACCACTCACCTGTTCGAGCTCTGCTACGACGAAACCCGTGCGGGTGCCGGGCACTGCATCGAGATGCCGTTGATCTTCGACACTTTCGACTCGGACTTCGGCAGGTGGATCTACGGCAGTCCACCGCCGGACACGGCGGTGGCGCTCGGTGAGCAAATGCGGTCGGCGTGGCTGTCGTTCATCCGGACCGGTGATCCCGGCTGGCCCACCTACACTCCGCAGACCCGGCAGACCCGCATCTTCGATGTCCGGTCCCGGACCGCCCGCTATCCGGAACGGGATTCCGATCGCATCTGGGAGGGCGTCACGTTCGAGCCGCTGCCGTTGCGGCAGCAGTAGGCGACCTTCCCTCGCCCACCGTTTCGTCGTACTACGTAGCGGCAGTTATCGGTCAGCTAACATCGTGGGGAGAGTGGCGTTCCGATCGCTGTCCGCCGATCGTGAAAGGGGTCCTCGTGGCGACCGTGGAGACCGTCAGGGGGGCGATCGACGTCGACCGGCTCGGGCCTACGCTGATGCACGACCACATCTTCATCCTGCATCCGGAGTACATGCAGAACTACGGGCGTGGCGCGTGGGACGAGGACGAGCGGGTCGCCGATGCGATCGACAAGCTGCGGTCGCTGGTCGGCAAGGGTATCCGGACGATCGTGGATCCGACGGTGCTGGGTCTGGGCCGCGACGTTCCGCGCATCCAGCGGGTCGCCGCCGGGGTGCCCGAGCTGAACATCGTGGTCGCGACGGGGATCTACACCTTTCACGATGTGCCGCTGGTGTACCACTACCGGGGGCCGGGTCTGGAGGTCGATCCGGACGGTACCGATCCGATGGTGACCGACTTCGTGCGCGATCTCACCGAGGGCATCGCCGAGACCGGTGTCAAAGCCGCGTTTCTGAAATGCGCAGTGCAGGAAGCCATGTCGCCCGGCGTCGAGCGCGTGTGCCGAGCCGTGGCCCGCGCGCACCGGGAGACCGGCGCGCCGATCACCACCCACACCAACGCCCGAGCTCGGTCGGGACGGGCGGCGATCGAGCTGTACCGCGCCGAGGGAGTCGATCTCACCAAGGTCGTCATCGGCCATTGCACCGGCACCGGTGACCTGGACTACCTCACCGAAATCGCCGACAGCGGAGCGATACTCGGCATGGACCGCTTCGGCGCCGATCCCGATACCGCCGGGCTGGACGCTCAGGTGCACACCATTGCGGCCCTGTGTGAGCGCGGCTACGCCGACCGCATGGTACTCAGCCACGACGCAGACTGCTTCAACGATTTGTTCGGCCCCGATGCGCTGGCCGTGAGTGCCCGGCTCCGGCCGGACTGCCATTACGAGTTCCTCTCCGACACGGTCCTGCCCGCGCTGCGCGCAGCCGGAGTGCGCGACACCGATATCAGCGGGATGCTGGTCGACACCCCCCGTCGATACTTCACCCGCGCCTGATCACCCCCGAGACCACCGACCCGATCGCGAAGTGAGGTGACCGCATTGACACCGGACGCATCGGCGCTGCTCGCCCTGCCCGGCACCGCCGTGGCCCGCACGAGCCTCGAACTCGTGGAACGTGAGGAGTCCAGCGCGGTGGCCAACCACAGTGTCCGCAGCTACCTGTTCGCCCGGATGTTCGCCGACCATCTGCAGGCGAAGGCGGGAGTCGACTACGACGACGAATTGCTGTTCCTGGCCTGCGTCCTGCACGACATCGGCCTGTCCGAATTCGCCAACGGCGACCTGCGTTTCGAGGTCGACGGCGCGAACGCGGCCGCGGAATTCCTGACCGCACAGGGACTTCCGGCGGCCGGTGTCGACGCCGTCTGGGAGGCCATCGCCCTGCACACCTCGCCGCACATCCCCCAGCATCGCAATGTGCTGTGCCGTCTCACCGCATCCGGCATCGGGATCGACGTGGGCAGACGCGCGGCCGACTACATCACCGATGCGCAGGCCGCGATCATTCACCGGGCATACCCGCGGCATGCGGCGGTCACCACCATCGTCGACACCATCGTCGACCAAGCACGCACGCGTCCGGACAAGGCCCCGCCCGGCACACCGGCCGCCGAACTGCTGCGCGAACGCACCCAGCCGCCGTACACCACGTACCTGGAACGCTGGGCCCGCTCCGGCCGCTGGGGCACCTGACCAGCCGTTGTACACATGTTCACGAACGATGCGGTGGCACAACCGCCCGATGGTGATCGGCTGCAGCTGAGTTCTCTTATTGCGGGGCGGCGAGATCGCTTGCGGTGGCATGGTTCTCACCGCGGCGGTGTCGCTGCCGCTCGGAAGGCGGTGTGCCACACGACTGAACAGCTCGGCAGCGTTTGCGGGGTCGAGGGTGTCCAGCGCCAGCGGTAAGGACCCGTCCAGGGCCACCAGCCGGCGTCGGCTGGTGATCAACACAAGGCACCCGGACGCACCGGGAAGCAACAGCCGCACTTGCTCGGCGTCGACAGCGTTGTCCAACACGACCAAAGCCTTACGACCCGCGAGCTGTGCCCGCCACAACGCGGCCCGAGCGTCGACGCTGTTGGGGATCTGCTCGCCCGGAACGCCCACCGACCTCAGCAGCGTATCCAGCGCCGCGCCTGGCTCCAGCGCTTCTCGATCGGTCGCGTAGCCGTGCAGGTCTATGAAGATCTGGAAGTCGGGATATCGCTCTTCGAGCTGGTGCGCGGCATGCAATGCAAAAGCGGTCTTCCCGACGCCAGCCATCCCGTCGATCGCGATGGTGAAGAGAGGCCGGTCGGAGGACCGGTCGTCTGCCGGGATCGCGGCGAGCAGTCGTCGCATCTCCTCGTCACGGCCGGTGAAATCGGCGATATCGGCCGGAAGGGTGTTCCGGCTGCGCTGCGCACCGGCCCAGGGGCCGCTATTGAGAGCGGTGTCGTCGCGCAGAATCTGTTCGTGCACCCGACACAACTCTGGGCCGGGGTCTATACCCAGCTCATCTTTCAGGAGCCGCCGGGCATCCTGGAATACCGACAGCGCCTCTGCCCGCCGACCACAGCGGTAGAGCGCGAGCATCAACACCGAGCGCAGCCGCTCCCGCAGCGGATGCGCGGTCACCAAATGAACGAGCTCGGTGACTGCGTCATCGGTCAGGCCACGATCCATCATGATCGCCGCCCGTTGCTCCAGAGCGGCAAGGCGCCGTTCCTGCAACCGTCGCCGCTGGGCGGCGATCACCGAACCCTCCAGCCCGCTGAAGGGTTCACCGCGCCACAACGCCAACGCCGAATCGATGTGCTCCACGGCCTCGTCGAGCCAGCCTCGCCGATAACGCTCGTCAGCGTCGGTCAAGTGCCGTTCGAACGCTACGAGGTCCAGCTCTGCGGGATCGCCTCGCAACGTGTAGCCGGCCTTCGACCACACCAGCGCGGGGATCGTGTCCGAATCCTCCGACATGGCGCCGAGGCCGAGCGATTTGCGCAGACGGCTGACGTAGCTCTGCACGGTATTCCGCGCCTCGTCCGGCGGGTGCTCACCCCATACGGCAGCGATGATTCTGCCGATGGGCACCGGCCGGTTCATCTCCAACAGGAGGACAACCAGCACGGCCTGCTGCCTCGCCGGCCCCAGATCGAGGTCTCGCCCGTCCCGGCGCGCCGTCATCGAGCCGAGAACGCCGTACCGTATCTGCCCCACGGCAATCCCTCCCCAGGATCGCGCCGTCTACCAGCTCCGAGTCTAACCACGTCGCCGACCTCCACCGCCGCCTCATCCCAGGGGCAGCAGTTCACGCCGGAAGGACTCAGCCGCCGATGACCAGGCATTCCAGCCGAATTTCAGCTGTATGCACTCATTCGGGAGAAACCTTGACGGCACCGCTGCAGGTGCGAGTGCGAGGGGTTCGCATCTGCTCGTGCCCGCCAGCATGCGCCTGGTCAGCCGCGCGGCTGGTGGGCACATCGGTCTCGCCGCACGGTTTTCGTCAGTTCGGCTTCGGGCGTGTCAGTAGGCCGCGTTCGAGGGCGGTGACGACGGCGTGGGTGCGGTCGCTGACGTCGAGTTTGGCGAAGACGCGGAGCAGGTGGGTTTTGACGGTGGCCTCCGCGATGACGAGTTTGCGGCCTATCTCGACGTTGGACAGCCCATCGGCCACCGCGTTGAGCACGTCCATTTCGCGGGCGGTGAGGGAGGGCAGGGTAGGTCGGCGCATGCGGGCCATCAGGCGTTCGGCGACGCGCGGTGCGAGCACGGTTTCGCCGCGGGCGGCGGCGTGGATCGCGTCGACCAACTGCTCGCGTGAGGTGTCTTTGAGCAGGTAGCCGATGGCGCCCGCCTCGACCGCCCGCTCGATCTCGGCGTCGGTGTCGAAGGTGGTCAGGATCAGCACGTGCGTTGTGGTGCGTCCGGTGATTTCGGCGGTGGCTGTGACGCCGTCGAGGACCGGCATGCGCAGATCCAGCAGTGCGACATCGGGTTCGAGGCGTTCGACGAGTTCGAGGGCGCCGCGGCCGTCGTCGGCCTCGCCGACGATGTCGATGCTCGGCTCGCCGGCGAGCAGGGCGACGACACCGGCGCGCATCACCGTATGGTCGTCGGCAATCACTATCCGGGTTGGTTTTTCGGTCATATCAGAGCTGTCCGTTCGCGGGAATGGTGGCGAGCACGCGGGTGCCATCGCCGGGTGAGCTGGTGACGGTCAGTGCGCCGCCGAGTTCGGCCAGCCGCTTGCGCATGCCGTGCAGGCCGAAGCCCCTGGCCTCGGCGGGGGTGAAACCGCGGCCGTCGTCGGTGATTTCCAGCTCGATGCGGTGCGAATACCGGGTGAGGACGACACCGACCGTGCCCGCGGCGGCGTGCTTGCGGACATTCGCCAGTGATTCCTGGGTACAGCGCAGCAGGGCGACGCGGGTCGGCTGGTCGCAGTCCAGGTCCGGGAGATCGGCGGTGACGGTGAGCCCGGTGTCCTCGCGGAATCGATCCACCGTGCGGCGCAACAGGTCCGCGAGCGTCGTCGACGCGACGCGGCCGTGCGGGTCCGCACCGACGAGAATGCGTGCCTCGGCGAGGTTGTCGCGTGCGGTGCGTTCGATCGACAGCAACTGCTCGGCCGCCCGCTCCGGTGCGGTGTCCAGGGCGGCGCGTGCGGCCTGGGAGAGTACGACGATGGAGGCGAAACCCTGGGCCAGGGTGTCGTGGATCTCGCGTGCGATCCGTTCCCGCTCCTCGGTGGCGCCCTGCCGTTGATGCGCCTCGGCCAGCCGGGCCTGCGCCTGTTCGAGTTCGGCGCGCAACCGTCCGGCGCGTTCGTCGCTGTGCCGTACGACCCGGTACATCCACAGCCCGATCAGGATGCCGCCCGCGCAACCGAGCAACGTGAAAGCGACGTTGCCGGTGAAGAAATCACGCCGGATGACGGCCCCGGCCAGGCTCGCCACCGCGCCGATGCCGGTCCAGGCGGCCGCCCGCCCCGGGCTCGAGGTGTGGATCCAGAACATCGGGAGCGACACGATGAAGAATGCGGCCCCACCCTCGAGCACGTAGGACATGACGCCGAGCAGCACGACGAGCAGGCCGAGGAACGCACTCGGACGCAGCAGCCGGGGCCGCCGCACCACGGTGACGTAGGCGGCGGCGAGCGCGGCCATCGACGTCACCGTCACGAACTTCGTTGTGCTGCTGCGATCCAGGACCGCGATCATCGGCGGGATCAGCCCGAACAGCACCCAGATGGCGAGGTACCAGCGGTGCAGCGCGCGCACCGCGAGCTGCGGCAGTTGATCCATTTCACTCAGCCTACGTACACCGGGGCTCGACCTGCCGATTCGGCTGTCTCGGCCTGCGGGCGCACCGGCCACCAGCATCGGTCACCGAGCACCAGCAGCAGCGCGGGCAGGATCAGGATCCTGATGACGAAGGCGTCGAGCAGCACGGCCACCGCGAGGGCGAACCCCATCTGTTTCATCTCGATGATGTGCAGCGGGATGAAGCTGGCGAACACGGTCAGCATGACGACCGCGGCGCTGGTGACCACGCTCGCCGAACCGCCGACGCCGTCGAGTATCGCGCGGCGAGTCGGCACGCCGCTGCGCGCCGCCTCCCGGATCCGGCTGAGCACGAATACCTGGTAATCCATCGACAGTCCGAACAGGATCACCAACAGCAGCAACGGAACCCGGGAGCCGATGGTGCCGGTCGAATGGAAGTCGAGCAGACCCTCGGCCCAGGTGTACTGGAACACCAGGGTCAGCAGACCGAGCGCGGCCGCGGCGGAGAGCAGGTTGAGCACGACACCGACCAGGCCGAGGACGACCGACCGGAACGCCCACACCGTCAGCAGGAAGGTCACCAGCAGCAGGGCACCGATGATCAGGGGCAGCTGCTGTCTCTGGTGCGCGGGGTAATCGGCGTAGCGGGCGACATCGCCGGTCACGGCCGATTCCACATCGGGCAGCGCGCCGACGGTTTCCGGCACGTACTCGCCGCGCAGCCGCTCCAGCGACGCCCGTGCCGCGTTGTCGCTCACGTAGTGCGGCACCGCCAGCTCGAGCAGCGCGACCCCGTTCGGCGAGCGGCGCAGCTCGGCCGCGCCCGCGAGCGCCGGATCAGCTTGTGCGCGCCGGGCCAGCTCCTGCAGGGCGCCGGTCACCTCGTCCGCGCGAGCGGGATCGGCGACCACCACCACCTGATGCCTCGACTTCAGGTGCGGGAAGGCCTGATTGAGCCGGTCGTAGGCCTGCATGGCCGGGATGCTGCGCGGATGGGTCTCCTGGCCCATATCGGTCAACTCGAGGCCGAGCAGGGGTGCCGCGGCGGCGAGCATCATCGGCACCGCGACAAGCAATGTGGCCCTCGGGTATCGGGCGGCGGGGCGCAGTATCGCGGCGGAGATCCGCCCGGGCGCGGACTTCGGTCGACTGCTGTGTGCCGGTGTGCGTGCGTTACGGCGGTCGGCCCGGGCCCCCAGGACGGTCAACAGGGCGGGGAGCACGGTCAGCGAGCTGAGCACGGCGACCGAGGTGACCAGAATTGCCGAGGTGCCGATCGAGGCGAATATGACGTCGTCGGCGAGATACATGGTGGCGCTCGACACCGCGACGGCCAGCCCCGACACCACCACCGCCCGGCCCGACGTAGCCGCCGCCAGACTCACCACCGCCGGCGCGTCGAGCCGACCGGCTGCCCGCGCGCGCTCCTCTCGCTCTCGTTTCAGATAGAACAACGTGTAGTCGACGCCGACCGCCATCCCGATCAGCAGGATGATATTGGTCCCGATGCCGTTGTCGGGCACCAGATGTGACACCGGCAGCGACAGACCGATGGCCGCGACGATCGATGAGATCGCCAGCAGCAGCGGCACCAACGCCATCACCACCGACCGGAAGACCATCAACAGGGTGATCAGAGTGATCGGCACCGCGATCATCTCGGTACGAGCCAGATCCCGGCCGCGTAACTCGTCGACCCCGCTGCCGATGGAGGGCCCACCGGTCTCCTCGACTCGAAGACCGGGATGCGCGTCCTGCACCTGCGCGGTCTGCGCACGCAACGCCCCCACCTTCTCGTCGCCCTCGAGTTCCGGCCCGCGCATCGTGACATCGACCCGCAACGCCGACGAATCATCCGAATACACAGGTGCGGCAACCGATTCCACTTCCGGCAGCGCCCGCATCCGTTCGGTGATCTCCTGTGCGGCGGCCGCCGCGTCCGCCGGATCCAGTCGATCGCCCGGCCGGGCGGTGATCAGCACCCGTTCCAGCGGCCGCTGCTGCAGCCCGCCCTGCGTGGCCATCGCCTCGCCACGGCCCGCCTCTCCGATCCAGAAATCCTCGGTGGCGGCATCCTTCCCACCGATCCCCACCCCCACACCGATGCACAACAGCACAAACAGCAACCACCCGCCGATCGCCCGCCAGGGGTGCCGAATGCTCCAGCGCGCCAAACCTATCCCACGATTTCGCATAGCGTGAATGCTCGTCGCGACGACTGTGCCATCGACAGGCTCGACCGATGGAACCTCGCGTCCACCATCCGGTGGACACAGGTCCTCCGCGGCACCGACGGCCTGCCGATCCGCTAAGGAAAGTTTTTCTACTACGACATGAACACTTTCCCGACGCGAATTCGCGAGAAATGCGGGTTAATATCCTACACAGTACTACTTTCGTCCGTTGAAGTCGCACTCGATTGGTAGCACGTCGGCGTGGCGGCCGCTGGCAAGGGGATGCGGTTCGCCGGTTAGCAGCTCCACCGCCTCGGCGACTTCGTGAATCGTGGCCCGAACGTAGGTGTGCGTGGCCCCCATCCAATTGCTGGCAGTGGTGTGGCCGGCGAATGCGCGTGCGACCGCGTAGCCGCACTCCCGTTCTACGAAGGTGAGGGTCGTGTGACGGATCCAGTGGGGAGTGACACCGAGTGATGCGGCCCAGCTGAGGTGCTGGCGAAGTCGAGCTGTCAGCGTGTCGTAGCGGCGCGGCCCCATCGCGCGACCACGGCGATATCGCAGGACATGGTCGGTGGTGGCAATGCCTCCGCGTCGTTGGATGTGTGACTGCAGATGGCTCATTAGTGTCGGTGAGACTGGTTGCCAGCGACTCGTCCCGCCCTTTTCGACCAGTTGCACCAAACAGTCGTCCGCGTCGAGTCCATTCACACGCAGGTTGAGTGCACCGCTTCGTCTGCAGGCGGTTTCGATATGCAGGCGGACCAGTAATGAGTCCAGTTCGCAGTCATTCCCGGTCGTTGACGCGACGTGCGCGAGCTCCAATACTTGCTCGCGACTCAATGCGTGGCGGGCGCTGGGACGTTGGGCCGGCTTGGCGACGTGGCTCGCGGGGTTGTCATAGGGGTGGATCAAGCGATCCTGCTCGGCATGTCGATACAGACAGCGGAACGCCGAGATGAAGTTGAGGGCAGCCGCATAGCCGCCGCGTGAATTGCACCTGACAGCGGCCCGCGTTCGGTGTTCGTTGACCAGCTGTTCAATCTCGAGGGCGTCCGGCTCGTCGAGAGTTCTCTCACCCCAGTGCATTTCGATAATCCGCCAGTAGCTTCCATAAACCTCGAGGGTGCTGGCAGGAACGGATACTCGTAGTCGCTGGAGGTACTCCCGGAAGGTGGGTAGCGCCTTGGTGCCGGCGTGAGCGGTTGTGAGGTCTTCGAGTCGGAGGCCGAGACGGCCGATGAGGTGGAGGGCGGTTTCGATATCGGCGGAACTCATGACGGGGGCCAGGTGCCGGGCGACAACCTCGACAACGCCGCTGCGACCGCGGCCATCGAATAGACAACCAGGACTCCGCGGTCCGATCCTCCTGCCAGGAGCACCCGGTCACCTGCACGAATGCCCCAGGCGTGGCGTGCTGCTGCAGGCAAGTAGAGATAGCCGGACGGGCTGATTCGCTGCTTGGACGTCAGCATGGCTCGGACAACGACCTCGGGACCCTCGAGGCTGATCGATATCGGCTGGCCGGGTTGCCACCCGAGTTCCCTGATGACGGAGCGGTCCGCGGCACGGCCGCGCGCGTCGATCGGCGTTGTCGCGCAGCGGAATCGTTCAATGCGCGAGTCACTCATTGCTGGAGGCCGCTCGAACTCGATAGGGGGAAATCGCGACTCTCGTGCTGTGGTGTTGAAGAGATACCCGAACGATATGTGATTTTCCAGGGACTTCGGCTTTTCTCCCCGCACCGACTTGTGTGCGGGATTATCGTTGCCATCGAACTCAACCATAGGAGCACCTCCCGCCGTGGGAAGGTCTGGCAGACCGGCCTATCGCTCGGTTCAACGAGAAATCTGCAGGAGTACCTGCCCATTCTGCTCTTGCTGCGCGGGCCTGCCAATTATCTTCATCCGGCTCCGTCTGTCGGTTGCCGGGTTGATTGCCGTCGCACGGCTGACAAATGAAACCAGGGTATCTCCGAAATCTACCCGGCGGCAATCTTCTGACGAAGAGCCCATGACATCCCGATGCTCGCATCAACCGGGCATACCGTCACTGAATCCGAGACCGGTTCGCCCCAAGGCTGTCCGCGATCGTTCTATTCGGGCAATATGGTGACCTCGATTAGGGCTTGCGGTTGGGTGCCATGACAGATGAGGCTCCAGTGAGCTCGTACGGTGATCCAGTCGTTGTTGAGACTGACTCTGAACACCGCGGTGGCCCTGGGAGTTCCGGCCAGAAGGCGTACGCAAGCATCCTCGATTGCTCGCGCGTCGTCCGAGTGGATTTGAGGGGGGTGATGGCGCCAGCAGGCGAGGGGGTCGTGGTCGGCGGTGATCCATTCGTGGATAAGGCGAGTGTTGAGATCGATAATGCCAACTGCGTGTCCGGGAGTGAGGGGTATGTGGCGTAGGGCCGCCGCCGCACAGTCAGGTGGGGGTGCGCTTTCGACAGTGGACATGTCGCAGACGATCGCGCGGATAGCATCGGCAGCCGGGGAGGTCCTGGCGGCGATATGGAGGATTCGGCGGGTGCCTTCAGGTGAGCGGGTTGTGGCTGTTCCGACCCAGGAATGGTCTGGTTCGTTCGGGTCGAATAATGCGAGAAATCCGGCTCGATCGTCCCAGCGGTCGAAGCATGACATCAGGACGGAAAGCGTTGTGTGAGTGCGTGTTCCGCCTGCTGGTAGCTCGAGTAGTCGTCGGAGTGCGGCTGATGCCACACAGGTTCCGGTGTCGGCATTCCATTCGATGGTTCCGCTCGGAGGAGGAGGTGGAGTGCGTTCGGAGGGCGCACCGGCCCAGAGGGCGACACCGAAAACATGATCAGTGGGTCCGAAGACTGGCACAGCTACGATGCGTAGCATTGGTCCGGATGGGAGGCGAGTTTCGTCGAACTCGGTTCGCCGGGTAGTCAGACAGCGTCCGACGAGGGGACCGAGGCGTCGGGCGATTGCGGCGCTAGTAGCGATGCTAACTCGATTGAGGTTGGCGAATCGGCGGCGGAAACTACCGTCGACGATCACTGACGGAGTGTGTATTGCACTGAGTGTTTCGACCACTACCCAGCGGTCAGGTGAGCGTCGCGGCTGGCGGCAGTGTGCGAAGGAAGTGATCCGTCTTGGCATGTTGGCCGGGGATGGTGGATCCGGATGGGGGACGTCCGAGCCGGCCCCGTTCTCGGAGGGGAATTCGGTCTGACCCGTGTGCATCAGGGTTTCTGGCGTTGATACGCCTCCGTCCGGTGCACCTGCGCACACGTGGCTTGCCGAAAGTCCGGTTGCGTGGTGAGGCGTGAGTGCGTCCCGAGCATATGAATTGGTCATTTGTCCGGCTCCTTTCCAGGCAAGCGTCAGTCGCTTTCGGCGGTTTGGGGGTCCCGCCGAACGCTGCCTGGCGTGGTCCACGAGGAACCGACCACAGCCGGATTCCCGCTGACAGCGGGAGCGCAATGTCCGATTGTAACTCGCAAATCCTCAGCGATCGATAGTGAATTTCACAAGACCAGCAGTGGTTTCCTGGTCGATGGCGACGAGGCTGGCGTTGGCGGTAATGGGGATCCAACTGCCGTCGGTGCCGCGGACGCGTAGGTGGCCGCTGGTGCTGGACTTGGCGAGACCCTTGGCCATGTCGATCATGGTGCGGCGGTCGTCGGGGTGGACTTCCGGTGTGGGCTCGCCTTTGACATTGCGCCATGCGATCTGATCGGGGATCGGGGAGCCGTGCACCCATCGGATCAAGCGGAGATTGCGCAGGTTAATCAGCGCGCGATACTCGCCGACGGGCACGTCGGCTTCGAGTAGCCGGTGTTCGAGCAGCACCAAGGGTTCTGGCTGCCCGTCGGAGCCTGTGGTGACTTCTTGGCTGATGCCACGCGCGACACGATGGATCTCACCGTTGACGAGCTGTTCGTAGATGCGGCAGGAGAAATGCGCTCGGCAGCGTGAGCCGTCGCGACGGTAGACCGTCCAAATGCCCTGGTGGGTGCTGCCAGGGACGGCTGCGATGATGCGCTTCATCGCCTGCAGTTCCCTCGCATCGGTCTTGACCTGGGCGAACATGTTCGCCACTGACCGTTCCTGGCCGCGTTCGTCCTCAGGGATGTCGGCGAGTTCGGCCCATTCCGGGCTGCCGAGGGCAGTCAAGGTTGTGAGGTTGATGTCCCACGACCCGGCTTTCGGCCGTTCCGGTGGAGATTGGTTCTCGGTGCCCGACCACACCTGTACGCCGTGCAACCGTGTGCCGACGAAGTGCGGATGTGCCTCGACTCGGTGGCCGGCCCCGGTTGCCGACAGGGGTTCGTGGGTGTGGGCAACCGTAGCGATGGCCTGCTTGATCTTGGCTGCCGCTCCCTTCACCGCCTTTTCTAGTGGGAGGAATTCCTTCGGGCGGCCACCCCAGTCGACGATGGTGTAGTTACCGTCCAGTTCACCGAACGTTTCAATGAGCAGCCACTGCGGTGACCGTGAGTGTTCTTCCTGTCGTAGGATTTTGTCGGCCATGCCGTCATGATGCGCTTTTCCTGTCCTAGGGTCACGAAAATGGGGAATGATGCCAACAGAAACTGTGATCTTCGGTGACACCTATTTCCGTGACCCACACCTGTTCTACCGTCAGGTGCACCAGCGCGGGCCGATCCACCGGTTCACCACTCCGTCCGGGGTCCACGGGTGGCTGGTAACCGCTGAACCTCTGGCACGCACCGTGCTCACGGACCCGCGGATCGGCAAGGGCCGTGACACCATGCTCGGTGTCTCGGCTGCCGACGGGACTCGCGTCGGAATGCGGCAACGGCTGTTGCGATACGCCACCGAATGGGTCGTTACGCACATGCTCGGCGCCGATCCTCCCGACCACACGCGGTTACGAAAAGCAGTATCCGACCACTTCAGCCCTCGCGCTGTCACCGCGTTGACACCACGTATCGACGCTCTTGCCACTGACTTTGTCGACGCTATGGACTTCCCGGGGCCGGTGGACTTGGTGTCGGCATTGGCGTGCCCACTGCCGGTCGCCGTGATCTGCCGAATCACCGGCATCTCCGACCGGCACCGGCACCGCATCGAACGATCTTCGGCTGTCCTGTCCGACGTCACCGTTGCCGACGCTGGTGAATTACGCCGTGCCAGCATCGATTTCGCCCGTTTGATCTTGCCGTACTTCGCGTCCCGTCGACTGCGTCCGCGCGACGACCTGATCACCTCGCTGACTCGCCATATGGGTGCTGGTGAGCTGAATCTGAAGGAAGCCTTGTCGACGGTCGCGCTGCTGTTGATCGCCGGGCACGAAACCACATCGAACCTGATCCTCGGGACCATGCTTGCGCTGTTGCGGGACCCGGAAGAGTTCGACCGGGTGCGCTCGGACCCGGTCCGGCTCGGTGCTGTCATCGATGAAACCCTGCGCACCGATCCCCCGTTGCCGGTCGCGACACTGCGTCAGGCGCATACGGACCTCGACCTCGCCGGAGTTCACGTCAGCCGAGGGGAACTACTGATGGTGTCGCTGCTGGCGGCGAACCACGACCCGGCAATTATCAGCGACCCAGACACATTTGATGCCGGTCGCTCTGTTCAGCACATGTCCTTCGGCGCCGGAATCCACCACTGCCTCGGTGCGCGTCTGGCTCGTGTCGAGGCGACTGCAGCAATTACCCGCTTGGTCGAGCGTTATCCGCACATCAGCCTCGCCATCCCCGCTGAATCGCTTCGATGGCGGCGCAGCATCTTCTTCCGCAGGCTTGAATCCCTGCCCGTAATCCTTTCCAGGGGTACGTGACACCGACCGAAGGACTACCTGGATT
Organism: Nocardia transvalensis; assembly: GCF_015477765.1. Classification (GTDB taxonomy): domain Bacteria; phylum Actinomycetota; class Actinomycetes; order Mycobacteriales; family Mycobacteriaceae; genus Nocardia; species Nocardia transvalensis_A. The sequence goes on from NZ_JADLQQ010000007.1 coordinate 569,896, forward strand.
GAGGATGTTGCGCTCCAGAGCTGCCTGGGACATATGGTCGGTTGCCCATAGGTTGCGGCCGAGTGTGATGTGAGTTACATTGGTGTTCCTCCCTGGCTTTCGGGGGCTCCCGGCAACCGCAGAAGCGGAACCGGATGAAGGCCGACCGGCATCCTTTCTTTTCCCGCTCTGCATGTCATTGCGTGCCATGTGGCTGCAGTGTCGCGGGCGTCGGCCGGTGCAGTCGCCACGATCCCAAGAAAAATCTCTGCACGATAGTGCTTTCGCGGATCGTGGGTTGGCTCGAGGAGGTAACGATGCGTGCACCGTCTCTGCACAGCAGCAATGATGAGATGTTCGGCGACCAAGCGAACCGGAGCGATCTCCGAACGCCAGGTTGCAGACGGACCAGCGTGCTGTGTGATGAAACGCTGAGCGAACGGCTCGAGCGGCTGTACGACGAAGAGATCGACGGGATCCTGCGTCGGCGGAGGTTGGTGCGCCAGCAGCGCCGCACGCGAGATCAGCCGATGCGTGAGTGGCGTGATGTTGGCTTGCGTCAGCATCGCCCACGCGAGTGCTCGGCGTAGAGAGTTTTCTGGTTGTCGCTACTCGGGATTCTGTTGCGACATAAATTCATTCGATTGGTTTGTACGAACCCGTCCGAAGAGCGAGCTAGGTTCTCCGCGATCTTTTACTGGTGGGTGTACCGGATGTGCTGGTGCGTCAGTCAGGCCGCCAGGCAATAGGGCAGAGGCTGGCTCCCCTACGCCCGTTGGCGAAGGCGGGTGATTGGAGGTGCGCGGTGACGGCTGGCATGTGTGATCGATGCGGTGCCCGTGATGGAACTGATCGCATTCTGAATATTCACGAAATCAGTGCCCGGACTGGGGATTCCCCGGATCGGATTCGTCATTTGCGTGTGGTGGGACACGAGCTGTATTCGAAGGCGTGGAAGAGTGGGGATGCGCCGAATGCACCGCTGCGGCTGGAGCAGTCGAAGGTGGACGCCTGGGTTGCGTCTCGGCGCAACGCGGATCGCCGGAGCGGCCTGTGAAAGACATTGTCTTGGGCGGGGACCCATCGGCTGGAACCAAGCCCTATCGCCTCCGGTGCCTTCTGATCGGTGCGATCACCGGGGCGACGGTAGTGGCCGGCGTCGTACCAGGCGTCGCGAAAGCTCAGAGTGGTAGCGATTACCCGAACCGGGAGTGCCCTGTAGTGGCCGGTGTGTTTGTGCCGGGCACATGGGAGACGAGCGCGCAGGCAGACGAGCGCGCACCCGTGGGTCTGCTGGCGCCGGTGGCGACGGAGCTGGCGCAGCGGTTCGGTGACCGGTTCGCCTACCGGTTCCCGGCTTATGCTGCCGCGGCGTTCGATCGGATACCCTACGGTGACAGCAAGGCCACTGGCGTGGCCGCGGTGCGCCGTGTGGTGTCGGACTTCGGTAATCGTTGTCCGGCAACGAAGTTCGTGGTTGCTGGGTACAGCCAGGGCGCCGACGCGGTGGGCGACGTGGTTACGTCGATCGGATGCTCGGGGGAGCCGGTATCTGCTGATCGTGTGCTGGCGGTCGGGTTGATCGCGGACCCGCGTCGTGGTGCGGCGGGGGACAGGCTGGTCGGCCCGCAGGTCGATGGTCAGGGAATTGCCGGTGCGCGGTCAGGCTTTTGCCAGTTGTCGGGGGTCACTGCGGAGATCTGTGCCGACCAGGACCTGTATTGCTCCACCGATGCCGCACAGCATCCGATTCTGTCGGGACTGGGGCGTGTGCTGTCGCAGCCGACGGGACCGGCCGGCCAGAGTGGGCAGAGCGCGGAGGGGGTCGGCACCGACGGGGCGTTGACGGATTTGACGCGGTCGCTGGTGTCGAACTTCGGCGAGGTGCATCTGGACCAGGTTCTGTCGGCGATCGAGGCGCTGGTGGCGCAGGTGAGTTCCGGGCATCCGGATCCGGGGCAGATCTCTCGCAGCGTGGAGACCCTGACGGCGACGCTACGGCCGCTCGGGGACCTCGCGGCGTGGGCGGCAGGAAATCCCGGGGCTCAGGCGCGGCTGGCGGATGCCGCCGAGGGCTCACCGGATCGCGTCGCGGGGCAGATCTTGGGCGCTACGTCGCAATCGGATCTGACTGGCGCGCTGGATGCGCTGGCATCCATCGGGTCTCAGATCGCGTCCCTCGGGGCGGGGCACGCCGACAACGGAGAGCTGGCGGCTGCGGCTGATCGGGTGGCGTCTGCGACGGTGCCGCTGACCGAATCGGTGGCGACCTCCCCAGCCGACATGCTCAGTGACGCGTCACGGGTGTTGTCGGTGCTGAAGCCATCGGTCCTGGTGGACCAGGTCACCAACGTGGCGGTGAACGGGCTGCGGTTCGCCGGAAACCTTCCCGGCCTGCTCGAGGTGCTGAACCGGATCGTGGGCCTGATCGGTGACCCAGCGATGGACCTGGCAACGAAGGTGCGCGGCTTGCACGAGCTGTTCGGGAAGGTGAATACCGCGTTCGAGCCCATGGTGCGGTTGGCAGCGGGAGTCGACTTGCACACCGTGTCCGGGTTGATCGGTTTGATCCCGGACAGCAGCGGGGCCGCGCAGATCATCTCCGTGCTGGTAGGGCTACTGGCCAACCTGGATGTAGCGGCGCTAGCCGCGCAGATCGGGCATCTGCAGGAGAACCTGTGGCAGATCGTCGAAGCCATTGCCGCAGGCGCGAATCCAGTCGATATCGCTACTCGCGCAACAGCGTTCATACCGACACTGTTGGGATTTGCCACCATCGCGGTCGACACTCTGACGGGCGCACCGAAGTCGAGCGACTTCGCGACTGGTGGGCAGGACTTGTCGGGGGTGGCCCGGTCGCTGACGGACACGCAGCTCGTGCAGGGTGCGGATGCGTTGGCGCAGCTGGCATCGGAAGGGTTCAGCGCCGCTTCGTTTTTCGGGTCGGGAGTGCATCAGGGCTACGACCAGTACGTCGTCGATGGGCAGCGGACCGCGACGCAGTGGCTGGCCGACTGGTTCACCAACCGGATCCGGTCGCTCGGACTGGTGTGATGAGCACCGGACCGATACGAGCGCTGGTGGCGGTCAGCGCGGTACCGGCCGCAGCGGGATTGCTGCTGATCGGCGCTGGCGACCGGACACCGCCGGATCCGCGTTGCCTCCCGGATATACCGCGGGTGTCACGCCAGCAGCCAATGTCGTCACAGCACGCAGTGTTCCCGCTACCGGCGGGCAGCTACACGGTGTCCTCACCGTTCGGGCCGCGCGACGACGGGTTCCACAGCGGCGTAGATCTGGCTGCACCTCGGGGCACCGCGATCCTCGCGGCGCTGGATGGCAGGGTGGTGGCGGCTGGGCCGGCGTCGGGGTTCGGGAACTGGATCGTCGTGGACAGCCAGCGCCCGGACGGGCTGGTGTCGACGGTGTACGGGCACATGTTCGGCGATGGTGTCCTGGTCCGCGTGAACGAGACCGTGCGCGCGGGCCAGCAGATCGGTGCGGTCGGCAGCGCGGGCGCATCCACCGGCCCGCACCTGCATTTCGAAGTCTGGCCGGGGGGCCGATTTCAGGGCGGAGGCGCCGTGGACCCGATGCCCTGGCTCGGGGCGACCCCGCCGGAGGAAGCGCGCGGCCCGGCGCAGCAGGTGGGGCTTTCGGGCGGGTTCGGGATGACGTCACGCTCCCAGCGTGGACGAGGTTCGACCACAGCCGCAGTGGGATGTGCGCCGACCTTCGGGGGCAGTCCGTTGTTACCCGGGTTGGTGCCGCCGGAATTTGAGCTGTGGATCCGCAAGGCTGCGGTCCAGTGCCCGGGGCTGTCGGAGCCCATCGTGGCGGCGCAGCTGCGGCAGGAGTCGGGATTCAACCGCTGGGCCCGCTCGCCTGCCGGGGCATTGGGACCGGCTCAGTTCATGCCCGGCACCTGGGCCGGGCACGGTGTGGATGGTGACGGTGACGGGACTGCGGATGTGTTCTCGATACCGGATGCGGTGGTGTCGCAGGGCAAGTACGCGTGCGAGCTGATCGGTATCGCGAAAACCGCTCTAGCAGAAGGTCGCTTACGCGGTGAGCTGACCGAGCTGTGGTTGAGCATGTACAACTGCGGCGCCCAGAACACCCTCGATCAGGGCGGGGTCTGCCAGAACGCCGAAACCCGGACCTACGTCCGCACGATCCCGGAACTGGCCACTCGCTACTACACCGGACTCTCCACCCAGCGACCGGATATCCGTGCCGGTGGGGGAGCGACATGATCAATGGGACATCCAGTTCGACAGAGCCCTTACCCAGCACCCAGTTCCGCGGCCCGGCCACTGAGCCAAAGGTTGACCAACCGAAGGAGGTCACCGTGACCGAACACCCGACAGGCACCGGCGACATCGCCGGTGAGCGTGAGGATTACACCGCTGAACGGCCGGTCGATCTTCGCCGACAGCGACTTCGCCCGGCCGGATCGCCGGACGCTGCAGCACAGGAGCCCGCCAACACCGGCCGACAGGCAGCCGACAGTGATGCGGGGCAGGACATTTCGGATCCCTATGGGGTCGGCGCGGAGAATCTGGAGGGATCGGGACCGGATGCGCGGGAGGTCGCCGCGGTGCGGGAAGCGCGGCTGGCGATGCTGCGCCACCCTGCCCCGGGTGTGGAGACCGATCCGGCGCAATGGGGGTGGCGGGGCGCGCTGAACAGTCTCGGACTGCGCTTGCGACCACGCCGGGAGAGTGCGGAAGTGGCGTATCGCCACGCCGTGGAGCGGATCCGTCAGCCGCTGGCCGGGACACCGCTCGTGGTGGTGGCCAACCCGAAGGGCGGCACCGGCGTGACCCCTGCCGTGGTGCTGTTGTCGGCGTTGTTCGCTCAGCATCGCGGCGGCCAGGTCGTGGCCTGGGACGCCAACGAAGCCTGCGGCACCTTGGCGGACCGCGCCGCGGTCTCGACGGGTCCGGAGACGGTGTGGGATGTTCTCGGACACGCCCGCCAGCTGTGTTCGGCGAACGCGGACGCCTCCGGCCTGGCCCGGTTCCTGCATCGGCAGCCGACCCTGGACGAGGTACTGGCCTCCGACCACGCACCTGGCGGCAGCTGCTGCGTCGGCACCGAGGAGTGCGCGGCCATCTGGGCGGTGCTGCGCCGCCATCGTTCTCTCGTCGTGGCCGACACCGGCAACAACGACCGCGCGCCCGCGTTCCGCTGGGCGATCGAGCACGCCACGCAGCTCGTTGTCCCCGTGATCGGCCGTCGCGACGCCGTGGTCGCGGCCCTGCGGCTGCTGGACGGGATCGCCGACGACGGTCACGACGAACTCGCGGCCGCCGCGGTGGTCGTCCTGGCGGCCGGGGGTGATTCCGGCATGGCAGCCGAAGCGCTGAGCACCGCCGGAGTGCAGCGCGTGGTCGGTGTGCCGTTCGACCCGGTCCTCGCCAGCGGAGAACGCATTGTCGTGCCACGGCTGCGCAGGACCACCGTCGCTGCGTGGACCGAGGTGGCGGCTCTGGTCGCCGACGGCATCGCTGACTCTTTCGCACACGACCAAACACCACTGGAAAGCGACTTCATCCCCGAACCCCGATGGGTAGCAAACGATCTGGATTCGCTGACGGTGAAACAGCGACGGATGCTCGCCTACGCATTACGTGAGGGGACTGCCGCCTTCACAGGCCATTTCCGTGCACCCGCCACCGGCGAACGACTCAGCGATCCCGGCCGATGACTCGGCAGCCATCCCGAGGGAGGTCCACCATGTTCAATTCCTCTGCGGCGCTGGCGTTTCGGCGCATCATAGCGAGGATCAGTGCGCAGAGCGCGCTGATCGCCGTGGGACTGGCCCTTGCATCGGCTCCGGCGCGAGCCGACGGAATCCAGAATCCACTCGACGGCGTGAGCCCCGACCTGGGCCTGTTCTCCGGCGCACTAGACGCGTCGTGGAAACGAGTGGTCGCCTTCATCTGGGCGCTCGTGGTGATCGGTTCGTCGGTGCGGGTGATCGTCGGCGCATTCAAGGTCCGGCGGGCTAAATCCCGCGGCTACGCCAACGACCTCGCCGAAGGCAGCGAAGAACTCCAAGACGCCCTGATCTCACTTGGGCTGGTCGGACTGGCCTCACCCATCATCGCCACCGTGTTGTTCGTCGTCAGCGGAAGCCACTGAACAAACAGTCGCACAAGGAGATTCGCCCCTGAACCTGGCTGGCTGTCAGGTCACAACATTGGAGGAGGTGTAGCAGATGACAAGTAGCAGAAACAGATTCGCGGACCTTACGCCGGACACGATGTCCGCACCCGCGCAGAACGCCGACCCAGCAGCCCCCGGCGCACACAGGTGGTCGCCGCGTCGATGGCTGTTTCTCGCGGGCACTGTCACCGCGCTGGGGTTGTGTCTAGTGCTGATCCTGAACTCCTGTGACCAGCGTCGGAACAAGGGTGCGGATATCACCATCCGTGCAGCCCACGGCCCGACAGCCTCGGTTGCGGGAGTCCCAATCGGTTACACGCACGATCAGCCCGGCGCCGCCACCGCAGGCGTAAACACCATTCAGGCACTGACTCAAGCACGACAGGGGCGCGTCCGGATGGAAGCGGTCGTCGCCGCATTGATCGCCCGCGATCCCGGGCCAGGACTGCGGAAGTCGATCCAGATCGGTCGTGACCGCAGCGAAGGCCGCGACGTGGTGAACTCGGTCCCTGCCGCGGTCAGCGTGACCAGCTATTCACCGTCTGCGGCGCGAGTATCGGTGTGGACCATGGTGATCTCGTGCGGCGCGATCACCGACAAAGCAGCCCCATCGGTGATCACCGCTTGGTCGACCCACAACATCGACCTGGTGTGGGAGGCCGGGGACTGGAAGGCAAAGGAAACCACCGGTCACGTCGGCCCCGCTCCCGACCAGACCGTGTCTCCGGCCGCAGATTCCCCACTGGCCCAGCCGGTCCAGCCCGGCTACTACTCCTTCTACATCAACTAGGCGGTGACCGTCATGCGCCGACACCACACCCTGCACGCGCTGGTCACCGCGCTACTGCTGTGCGCGGGCATCGCTTGCGGCGCCACGACCGCGGGCGCGGCACCGACCGCGCCCAGTGTCCCAACCGAGTCGGGCGGGCTGCCGAACGGCTTCCCCGCCGAGCTGCGCCAGTTCGTGGCCGGAACCGATGAATTCCGTGCAGGTCCGTGGTTCTCTGGTGAATGCGCCACGCGGGGTGGCGATGTTGGTCGCTACCTCAATGACGCGATGAGCGTCGAGGATCGGCTGCTGTACTGGTCAGCTAACGATGACCAGAAGCGCGCCCTGCTGCGCGTGTACGCCCCGAACACGGGCTTGGAGCGATACGTCGAGCAAGGCATCGAGCCACCGAAAGACGCGCTGCCACGGGTCTTCCCGGCTGGCGACGCCGCATTCCACCTGCCGTCACCGGCGTGCGCGGACGATCTGAAGCGCTGGGCGCGTACCCCGGCGTGGAATGTGTGGGGGTTCGATTGGGTACCGACACCTGACGAACAATCGATGCGCGCAATCCGGCAGGCCACCACCCACGGTTTCGACATGATTCCGGCCGCAGCGTGGACCGAGCCGTGCAGCGTGAACGGAACCTATTGCGCGCACGCCTTTTTCGTCGACTGCACCCGCGCCGACACCGTCACTGGGGACCAGGTCCGCTGTCTCGAGTGGAGCCGTGCAGTCGGGGTCCTGTTCATGGGAACGGCCGACTGGATCGATCGCAACAAGAGTTTCGGTGACCGGCTCGACGAGGCGAAGCAAAACGTGTACGGGCCGGTTGCCGGGTCGCTGGTGCGAGCATTCGACTGGTTGGTGAGAAATGGCTCCCGGGCAATCCGGTTCGTGTCGGATCCGCAGAGCGTGATCGACGACTGGGCGAATTCGTCCAAAGACAGTGCGGTGGACCTGAGTTCACGGGTGCTGGACGGTTTGGCCGCGACCGGCCGGTTCGACCCGGCCGCAGAGTGGTTCCTGCGCTGGTACGCGATCAGCACCGGCATCGGTGTGATGGTGATGGGCGCGATGACCCTGCTGGCGTTGTGGCGGGCGTCGGCGCGCGGGGAAACCATCAAGGCGCTCGGTGCGGATCTGTTCGGGTACCTGCCCGCGGGGGTGGTGTTGATGCTGTTCGCGCCCATGATCGCCGCCATGCTGGTCGAGGTAGCGAACACCGGCTCGGAACAGATTGCGCGGACCGCTGGCCCGGACATGGGCGAGATGATCACCAACCTCGAGACGTTCACCGGCGAGCTGACCGCCTCCGACCTGGTCGGCGGAGTCCTGGTCGGGCTGTTGCTGTTCCTGCTGCTGATCGTGGGGGCGCTGGCAGTGTTCTTCGGGCTGCTCATGCACCAGGTCGCACTGCCATGCCTGGCGGTTGCCTCCGGGATCGGGTTCGGCATGTGGGTGCACCCGAACTGGCGGAAGAAGGCGCTGCGGCCGGTGTTGATGTTCATCGCCATCGTCTTCAGCAAACCCCTGCTGTTTCTGCTGCTGGCCACCCTCACCGGCACTATCAACGCCAGCCTGACCGGCACCGGTGGCGACGGGTTGTCCACCCTAGCCCGGCTATGCCTGGTGGTAGTCGCTTTCATCGTCGCAGGGCTCGCGCCCTGGTCGCTGCTGCGCTACGCCCCGCTGCTGCCGTCACGATCCGACGCCGCCGGGTTCGGACAATCCGGCTCGCTGCTGGCCGGTGCCCTTGGAGGAGCGGGATCGGCGATGTGGTTGCGAGGCCGCGGCATAGGAGGCCGCTACAGCCATTCGGGGATCGACCGTTCGACCTCCAATCCCGCCAGCGACGGACCGGCCGACTCAGGCGGCGGTGACCCGAAATGGCGCACCAACGGCCGATCCGACGGGAAATCCAGTACCGAAGCCGGACTTGGCCAGACCCTGGCACGCAATACCACAGCCAGTGAGTCCTCAGCAGCCCGGCGCAGAGCCGGAGCCGCAGGCCGGACCGCCGCCAGCACGACCCGGCGGCTTGGTACGACAGCGGCCACCGCTGCCACTGTGGCCGCACCGATCGCCGCTCAGGCGGCCGGGGGCGCGTTGAACAAGGCCCGCACCGTGGCCGAGGCCGCGCCCGGCGAGGCGGAGACCGAATGAGCGCCGACGAGATCCGCGTCGCAGTGCTGGGTGGCGAGATCGCCCGCCGGTCCTGGCTGGGCCTGTCCCGCCCAGTGCTGCTCACGTGGGTGGGGAGTATCGCTGCAGCGCTGGCGATCTACTTGCTCGGCGGCGGCGCGACCTGGACGATCATCGCTGCCTTGGCGCTGCTGATCGGGGTATTCGCCGCCACCATGGAATGGCGCGACAAACCGTCACTCGCTGCGCGTGGCGCCCACCGGCTGCGCACCTGGATACGGCGTCGCCGTGGCGAACATATCTACCGCAACCCCGCCGATCCCGCCTACGGCGACCCCGCATGGGACCCCGGCTGGACGATCCCCCTGCCCCTCGGCGCTGCCGCGCCACTGCAGGTCGAGGGAACCGGGCTGGACGACATGTTCATCGTCCGCACCGCCAATCCTGGTGAACGCGTGTACTTCTCGGTGATCCTCGCCGTCGAAGGCGTCGCCGACGGGCTGCGCGGCAACGCCGCCTACGCCGCAACCTCGACCGCCTTCGGGAACTTCTTGGCGCAGATGGCGCGCACCAGCAGCCACGTCCGCGGCCTCCAGTTGCTGCACCGCAGCATTCCCCACGACATGACCCCGCACATCCACTGGGCCCACGGCCGCGTCGCGCAGCTGGCAGACACCCGTCTGACACCGGCGGTGGAGTCCTACGGGGCGCTGATCGACGTCATCGCGCCGCTGGCCGAAGAACACCGTACCTTCGTCGTGCTGCGCATTCCGCAAACCGAGACATTCATGGCCGACACCGGGCGCGTGGCCCGCACCAAGGGTGCCACCACTCACGGAGCGATCGCGCAGGTGATCCGCGACGAAACCGAGCGGGCCACCCGGCTTCTCGCCGCAGCGGGCATGGGACGCGTTGACGTCCTCGGGGAACACCGGGCCTGCGCGGTGATCCGGTCCTTCCTGGACCCCCGATACAAACTCGACCGGCACCGGGACGCGACCTGGGACACCTGCTGGCCCAGCTACGTCGGCGGTGACGACAGTGTCGCCGTCGGTGCGGACGGACGGTGGCGCACCCGGGTCGGGCTGATCCGCCCCCGAGCAATCGAACCCGTCCCTCTGGGACCACTGTGGCTGGCGCCCTTGCTGACGGGAGTCGAAGCCGACCCCGGCGATGAGGACACCGCACCGATGCCCACCATCCGGACTTTGTCGGTGCGTATCGATTTTGTGCCCGCACACCGGGCCCGCGCCGCCGCACGTGGCGACTTCACCGCCGATCAGGCCCGCCGCAGCAAAGAACACAAGCAAGGGAAACTCGACGACGGCTCGACCGAAGTCCTGGCTACCGCCTCGGAACGTCGCCGCCACGACCTCATGCCCGGCTCCGGACACCACGGCGCCGTCTACACCGCCAGCATCGCAGTCACTGGCCGCGACCCCGACGACCTCGACCGCGCCTGCCTGCGCGTCGCCGAAGCCGCAAACGACTCGGCCATCACCGAAATCGACTGGGCCGATTCCGATCACGACGTCGCAGTCTTCACCACACTGCCACTGGCCCGCGGCCTGGCAGCCACTCCGGACACCCGATAAGGAGGGACGAACATGCCCCGACACCGCGAGGTCACTACTGCGCAATCTCACACCGTCCGCACCGCTACCCGTCTCACTCTTCGCGAGAAGCGCCCGGTGAGGCGAAAGCCCTTGTCGCACACTGGCAAACCCACCCCAGCTGATCCAAAATCTGAAACCGCGGACGATGAGCGGAAGCGAAACTCGATGGTGCGTCGCGCTATACCACGTCGACGGCGGTGGCTTGACCGATATGGCTGGTACGAAACGCGAGCCGAGGGCGCTTGGACGACCACCAGGCAGGCAGAGGCATGGAATCTGGCCACTAACCGTCGTCGAACCCGGCAGGAGGGTGTGCTCGCGGGGCTGAACACCATGAGCCAGGAACTCGAGATCATCGACGCCTTCGCCGCCTACGGCACCGACACCTCCGGCATCAACGTCGTCGTTATCGGCGACATCGGGCGCGGCAAATCGTCGTGGATCAAGACCGTATGTGTGCTGCGGCAGCTGATCGCCGATCGCCAGGTCGTGGTGCTGGACAAGAAACCTCAAGCCGGAGTCGGCGAGTACACGCCCCTCGCCCACGCACTCGAGGCGGAGAGCATCCGGTTCCGGATCGGCGGGAGCGACGCCTGCCTCAATCTGCTCGACCCAGCCATCAGCCACGGCGGCCACCACGAACAGGGGCTGCAGGGCGTGGTCCCAGCCGGTCAGGAAGCGCTCGTGCTGGCCGTGCTGACCGACGCCATGGGGCGGTCGCTGGACGAGAAGGAGAAGGCGGCGGTCGGCGCGGCGCTCGCCGTCGTGAACGCTGAGGCTCGCACCGCCGGCCGCGACCCTGTTATCCGTGACTTGGCGATGCGGCTGCTCGACCCGGCACCGACCGATGGTGCGGTGTTCGGTGCACGGTGGAGTGAACGGGCCTTGGAGTGGGGCCTCGAACCCGGTCTGGCTCTGCTGCGGCTGGCCGACCGCGACCTGCGCGGCCTGGTCGACGCACCCACCAGCCCGGCCGTGCGAGATGCCCTGGAAACCCACCCACTGGTGCACTTCGACGTCAGCGCCCTGCCCACCGACGGGCCCGCGCTGCGGGTGGTGATGACCGCGGTCAACACCTGGTTGGCCAACCGGCTAGCAGCCCGCTCGTCGCGGTACCAGCAGACCATCCTGGTCGTCGAAGAGGGCTGGCACGTCGCCGGTGGCTCCACCGGTGAAGTGTTCCGCGCGAACCTCAAACTGTCACGGGGACTGGGATTGTCGACAGTCTCGGCGTTTCACCACCCGGCCGACCAGCCCGCCGATTCCCCGGCACGGGCGTTGATGGCCGAAGCGTCCATCGTGGTCCTGTTCGGGCAATCGCGCGCGGACGACGCCGCCGAGACCGTGCGCCTGTACCGGTTACCGACCGGGACCGAAGACACGCTGATGCGACTGGGTCGCGGACAGTGCCTGGTCAAGATCGGAAGCCGAGACCCCTTTCTGCTCACCCACATTCGTTCCCCGTGGGAGATCGCGCTCACCGACACCGACGCCGCTATCACAGGGGAGGACGCGCACCTTGCGCCGACGATCGGCGCCGGTGAAGGGGGTGCCGCGTGAGCGGGCGTCGCCGGGTGCCGACTCCGGCGCGCAGCGAGCCGATGATGCCCGCCGGACTGGCACTCACCGCCTACGCGGTCAGCACCGTCCTCGTCGGTGTCCTCGGGGGCGGCGCGGTGTCGGCACTGCTGAGCGGCCACGGGCTCGCGCTGGTAGCGCCGCACAGCATCCTCACCACGCTGGAACAACTGACCAGGAACCCGGCTGACCCGGCGGCGGCCTGGCCCAATGACCCACGTCCCGGACCGGCGTGGCTGACGTGGCTGTGCGTCGTGGTCGTCGCGATCGTCTGGTGTTCGACTCTGGCGATCGCCACCAGCGAGATCGACCGCAGACTCCGGCGACGTCACCGCGACGAGGGTCTGGCCGAGCGAGCAGACCTGCGCCGCAACGGTCTCGATGCTCGCTCAGCAACCCGCAAAACACGGCTCGAATACCCGAAACTCGTTGCGCAGCACAGCAGCCGACGTATCCGAGTGTGGGGGAAGCGTCGATGAGTACATGGTCTGGGTTGGCTGCGGTGGACCTGTCGTATGTCACCGTCGATGTCGGCGTGCTCAGCGATCGGCCGCGCAAACACGTGTATCTGCAACACCGCGACGGCGTGATCGTGCACGGCCCGACCGGGGCGGGTAAGACCTGGCGGGTGGCGTGCCAACGGGTCTGGGACGCTCCAGGATTCGTGTTGGCGACCACCACGAAGGCCGACCTTGTCGCGGCCACCTTCGCTGCACGTACCGACCGTGGCCAGGTGGCGGTATTCGACCCAGAAAACCTGACCGGGTGGCCACACCCGCTGCGGTGGTCGATCCTGGCCGGGTGCGAAGACCCTGAGACCGCGATCCGCCGCGCTGATGCGCTTGCCCGCGCGATGCCGCTGGAAGGCACCCGCAACGGCGCGTACTTCGAGCAGAAAGCCGCGACCCTGGTGCGCTGTTACCTGCATGCCGCCGCGTTGGCCGAATATTCGATTCGGGATGTGCGGGTGTGGATTTCGGCGCGCACCAACCGCACCGCCATCGACATCCTGAGCGACGCCCTGCCGGACTGGGCCAGCGAACTCGACCAAATCCTCGGCTCGGCCAGCGAATCCACCGACGACGTGCTGGCCGCGGCCGCACGGCTGCTGGAACCGCTGGCGTCGCCGAGACTTCTTGCCGCCGTGGATGTTCCAGTTGACGAGTCCTTCGGCGTGGAGTCGTTGGCCTTGTCGGGCGCGAACACGTTGTATCTGGTGTCGAAGGGAAGCTCTCGCAGTATGGCGCCGTTCGTCGCTGCGCTGGCCGCCGAGGTCCACCACATCGCCGACCGCGCCTCCCAGCGTCGACCCGGTAAACGTCTCGACCCGCCGATACGGCTGGTCCTTGACGAGATGAACAACGTCGCGCCGATCCCGGATCTGCCGATGATTATGACCGATTCCGGCGGCAAGGGAATCAGCCTGTGGGTGTTCGCCCACAACCAGGACCAAAACGAACTGCGCTGGGGCACCGAAGGCGGACGCGTGCTCGCCCAATCCGCGCCCGCCATGCTGATCCTGCCCGGCCTGCGCGGCGTCGACGAACTCACCGCCCTATCGCGATTGCTGGGGGAGCGACGCCGGTGGGAGGCCACCCTGCACGACGGCAGCCGCAGCTACGCGCTGCACGACGACACCGTCCTGCGCACCGACGAGATTCGCGAACTCGGCACCGACCAAGCCCTGCTCATCTATCGCAACGCGCCCGCCATGCTGCTGCGGTTGCCCAGCGTCTGGGACGTCCCCCGCTGGCGTCAAGCCGTCATCGCCTCCACCGCCGCGTTCGACGAGATCATCGCCACCGGCGTCGTGCCCAGACATCTTGATCCCGCTCGACTGTGTGGGAAGGAGTGATTGCCATGGGACTCGAACATGAAGAGGCCGACCAAGATTCGACCTGTGAGCCCGAGCTCGTCACGTGCCGCTACTTCTGGCGCGGCCTCGGCCACGCAGATAAAGCCTTGCTGTGGGAAGAACTCGCCGACTGGGTCGAGTGGTTACGGCAGCGCTACCAGCTCGGCTCCCGCATCCCCGCCTGCTGGTGGCGCCACGAAGCCGTGGTGGAAGAACTCACCGCACTGATGGCCGCCCACGCCGTGGCCTACACCTGCCCGGCCGACCGACGCGATCTCCCACGAGAAGACATGACCGCATGGCACACCCAATGGCTATGGCCCACCGTGGAGCGGTTGACTCGGATCAGCGACTTCTCCGGCTGTCGCCCCGCTGACTGCGGGTACCGCCGCAACCGGCAACCCACCCTGGACGGGCTCGCCGACCTCATCGCGACCCACACGGAACGAGCCGGATTCTCCGGCACGACACAGAGCAGGCGGTGAGCACCGATGTATGCCCTCGACGGACAGACCCTCGACCCGCGAGACGACAGCGCCCAGCAGGCGCTGGCCGACGCCCACGGTGACAACAGCCGGCGGCCGCGCTGCCTGTGCAATCCCAGCGAAGACGGCGGCATCCCCATGTACGTCGCCCGCATCGGCGAACGCTACGTGATCAAACGCATGCCGGGCAGCGGCCCCGACCATGCCGCCGACTGCCCCTCCTGGTGCCCACCACCGGAACTATCCGGACTGGCCCCACTCTTGGGGACCGCAATCCGCGACGAACCCGACAGCGGCACAACCACACTCGGACTCGGGTTCGCCCTCACCCACACCAGAACCCGTTCGGGCACGAGCTCCAGTTCTAGCGAACCCGAGCACAGCAGCGACGCAGGTATCCGACTGACACTGCGAAGCCTGCTCCACTATTTGTGGGACGAAGCCGGTCTCACGCGCTGGACGCCCGCCCTGGCGGGTAAACGATACTGGGGCGTCGTCCGTAGCCGACTGCTGTCGGCCGTAGACGGAAAAACCACCAAGGGCCGTCCGCTCGCCGAATACCTCTACATCCCCGAAACCTTCTCCAGCAACCACAAATCCGAAATCGCAGTCCGGCGCACAGCAGCCCTGCAACGTCTCGCAGGCGACGACCGGATACGCAAGCTCATGGTTCTCATCGGCGAAGTCAAGACCCTCACCTCAACCCGATTCGACCGGCACGCCCTGGTGGTCAAACATCTCCCCGACTTCCCAATCCTGCTCACCGACGACCTAACCTCCCGCTTGCGAATAACTTCTGCAACGGAATTCGCTCTCGGGCAAGCCATCTGCGACTCCCACTTGATCGTGATCCTTACCTTCCACCTCAGCCCGGCAGGTGTCGCCATCGCGGCCGAAGCGGCGTTGATGACCATGACCAGCGACTGGGTGCCCTTCGAATCCATCAATGAACACACCCTGCTCACCGCCCTCACCGAGCAGCGACGCCGGTTCACGAAATCCCTCCGCTACACCCTTCCCAGCACGACACCCATCGCATCGGCGGTGCTCACCGACACCGACCCACCAACTGCCTGCTATCTCACCGACTCTCACCTGCCCGAACCGCCAGAGCGACCAGCCCTCGCACGCTGGGTCTGGAACACCAGCACCGATACGAACCTTCCACCCCTGCCAGCCGCTGATCCCTTCACCCGCCAGGCGAGCGGATCGGACCGGCGGCGAATCGGTGATCCGCACCGTACCGAACCGCAGCAGCCGAGCTGAACGAATCTTGTCGGGACAGCCAGGAAAGGACGAACCACGCCACATTGACACCGAGGAGGCCCGCCATGGAAGCAGACGACGCCGAGTCCTGCGCCCGAAGACTCGTGACCGCCGCGGCGATCCGCACCGACTATGCCCACGCATACCACCTCCGTATCGCAAGCAGGCACACAGAAAACACAGACGAACGAGAAGCACTCCTCGACCAGGCCCACGATCTGGCAGCCCAATGGACCGGGGAAGACTGGGACCGCTACTGGTTCGACCTCGAGGACATGAGCCACCAGTGGGCGCATGCCCCGGCCACCCTGCAGGCACAGCTCGACGCACTGAAACAAACCGAGGACGCTCATCGCGGCGACCCCGTCGCTCAGATGCGGCTTGCCGGACTCGAACTGACCCGTGAACTCGACGACGAACGACGGCACGCGGTCGCCGGACCGCTACCTGTTCGACTCGATCTGGCCCAGCGGATGCCGTACGAGGCCACCTACACCCCGGGTGATGCCGGGACGCGATCCGCGTCAGCAACGAGTTGGTGGCGACTACGCCAATGGCTGATCGAACAGACCTACCAGTACCCCGATGTGCAAGCGAGTCTGGAAGTCATATCGTGGGATCTGGCGTCGGGCGCTCGCCGCGCTGTGATGCGCGGCGAACACCTCGATCCCTGCAGTGTCCGCGAGGAGTTGCAGAAGCTTGACTCCCTACTTGGTGGGGAGCCGGAGGTCCAGGGCCTGCCGTGGCTCGACGAGCTGACCCTGGATGTGATGCGCGACGAATACCGCGACGCTCTGATCCACCAGTACAACCCCTGGGAATTCCGGCGCCGACTCGTACACCAACTCTGGGCCGACGAACTACGCGATCACCTACTCGACTTCGCCCGCCGCGCCGGAATCGACGGCGCCGCAGACCAACTCGCCGAAGTCGACGCCTACGTGGCAGCGATGAACCTCTACACGCTCGACCCCTGCCCAGACACCTGGCTCGACGAGGCCGTGCGAGTTGCCGAACACCGCTTGGAGTGTCGACAGAACTGCGGAGTGCACATCGAATACCGCCATTGCGACGACCCGGACCACGTGATCCACGCCAGCCGAGACAACTTCGACCACAGAGGGCCTTGGTACGCCGAAGACCACCTTCTGATCGATACCGGGAGCGGTCGGGGAACACAGATCACGCCTCTCGGACGCTACAGCAGCTGCGAAAAACTGATGCGGTTTCTGGAGGAGCACCGTCTGGGAGGTCAAGGGAGCGCCGATGGCATCGGAAAGCGGGTCATTCCCTATGACGCAGCGGCGGCATTGCTGGATTTCAACAGAGAACTCGACTTGTTGAGGAATGACATCAGAAGAGCTAAGCAGCTCCGAAACGAAATCTCGGCGGGAAGGCCATACCTACTCACGGAAATATGCAACCAAGCCGAGTCGCCCCAAACGACGGCCGGGCGTCGGACTGTTCATTATCGCGACACAGCACTACCGAGTGGCGACACACCGAAGACCGAATCGTCCAAAAGACCCAGGGAACAAGCGAGACGCCGCCATCAGCGCACTCCTCGCCAGCCCCGCCCTCCCACTCGGCGTCGCCGCCTGTAACCACCCGCCAGCCAACCCCTCCCACCGAAAGCCAGGAGGTTCTGACAGCAGAGGAGACCCAACCATGCCCAGGCAACCAACCATGTCCGAACAAGACACCGCAGAAGCTATCCAGACCATCCGCAGCCTGGTCAGCGCCCAAAATCTACGCGAAGCGAAACAGCAACTGCGTCAACTTCGAAAAGACATCGACGACCCAACATGGCTGATCATCACCGAGATCGCCCACACCCTGAGATTCAAGCGTCATGACGACGCCATCGAGAAGCTGCGCGATCTGTGGAGTGAAAACGAGCCCCACCGAGCGCTTATCGAAGCATGTGTACCGAAAGCAGATGAGGGCCAATATATTCCCGAGCCAACACTGCCGCCGTTCGGCAACCCTCGCCAGACCCGTACACGGGCCAGCCGAGTTGTGCGGCGCGTCGACCCTACCCGGCGGTCCGACCCTTTCGATCGACCCAAGCCGACAGATGGCCGGGAAATCGAAAGGTACGAGGCCGAACTCGACGTCGACGCCCGCCCGAAGCCAGGACAACCTCGACCCAAACCGATCGTCGACCGACGCGACTACGACGTGGATGCAGCCGCCGATGTCAAATTCTCACTGTGCGTATCGTGCCGCCTCGAACGCGCCGCCATCGACCACTGGACCGGCCGAGTACTCACCGGCCACGGCGACGACGGACTGTGCGGAGACTGCCGAACACTGGGATGCCGAGGAATCCCAGACCTACCGCTCGGCCACACCCACACCCAAGCAGTCGAGGCACGACTGGAATTCCTCGCTGAACAGTTCGACACCCACGGACGCGGCCTATTTCGACAGGAGTGGTACCACGCCGACAATCGCACACGCCCCATCATCGCTCGATGGGTGAAACAACACACGGAGCCCGACCAGAGACCGCCAGCGTCGCAAGCCGAACTGACTGAACTCAACGGCGAGTGCGAAAAATGCGGCGAATGGCGACAACTGCGCGATGCACTCTGCGTCGACTGCCACCCCGGGCTCGACGCGGAAGCAGCGCCTGCGGGAAGCATCGCGCCTCTACACGCCGCATACGCTTCGTCGCTCATGGCGCACAGGCATAACGGACAGGCCAAATCCGAGTCGCAAGCAGCGGCCATAAGGAGCTCTGGCGAGACTGCGTCGGGTCAGCCTCCGGCAGTGCAGGATGGCGGTACAGTCCGGGACCCAACCGGTGACTTGCCGCGCAAGGCAACCACCCAACGGGCTGCTCCGACGTACACCACTCGAGCAGACAGAAACCCGACAGGCTCGTCCAATCGCCGACGTGTCCGTGGGCCTCAACCGACAAGCCAACTACGCCGATCCGGCTTACGGTGACGGTACTGCCTTGGGCGTGCTACTTGTCGTTTGCCACCGTCGAGGGACCACCACGTTGCCAGTCATGGGACCACCGACAGCTGTGCAGAAGTGGAACGGGTTATCGGGCTGCTGATTGGCGGATGCCGCGTTCCCAAGTGCGCGACCAGCGGCATGACCGGATGTTCACGAGATCAACTCGCGGCCAGGGCTGGATAGTGGAGCACCCCAACCCCTAACACCAGCACATCATGTCGATCTCGTGAAACCACCCCATCGAAGCGCTTCCGTCTGGCATCATCTGAGCGGTCAGACGCAAGATCGAAACCTTTTGCAGGCCAGGGTATTACAACATCGCGAGGCGAGAGGCAACTCCCATGGCGGGGGTGCTGCACCTTGTGGCCAGCCCACCTGGAAGGGGATGGATGAGCAGCACGTTCCACAGCACTGCTCCTGGGCGCGTAGACCACGTGGCAGGAGCGGATCAGTCGGTCCGTGTGCTGTGGTGTGCTGCGCCCGAAGTAACGGGGCACCCATTCAACTCGCTGTGAGGAACGAGTCACGAGCGATGGTGCCAAAGGGAACCGCTTGGACGAGAAGGGGAAAACGATGCGTACGATTTCGTCGCTAACTGTCGGTGCAGTGGCAGGCTGTCTGATCGCCGCCGGTGCGGGCACGGCAGCCGCAGTGGTCGCCGATACCGGCAGCACCCGCACCACACCACCGGGCTCCGACACAAACTCACCCGGGGTGTCCGAGACATATTGCGCTGACACCGACTTCGCCTATTACCCCGCCCGGCTCAATAACAGGACTTTCGTCGTATGCACAGAGAGGAACAAGGCGTCACTCTTCCAATGCAGAGCTTGGGAGATATTCGATCAAAGCAAGCAGGTGTGTGTATACGAGGACGAGGCCCTACCGTCCTGGGAGAGCAGGCATCTGGTGGTGCAGAAAACCACCTACGACAAGCAAACGGGCAAGTTCGGCCCACTCGTCGCCCGCTACACCAAGGTGAACGATCCAGAGGACAGGTCAGCGGACGAGCCTATCTCGGGCACCTTCGTCGTGTTCTCCACACCCGATGGGCAACGCCTGTGCCACGCCACCACCGACGCCCAGGGACAGGCCACCTGCACACCCGAGCAGACGGTTCCCGGCCTGGACGAATCCAAATGGCGCTACCTGGCCACCATCTCCTACCTGCCCGACGCCGGACACGAGTACCGCGGCCGAACCGAAAGCGTGCTGGAGGAACCCGCCACCGGCAAATAGCCTGAACACCTTCCTGCAGCCCTCGCCTTTCCACCAGCGGACGGTTGTGCACGTGCCGCACCCGGACGAGGCAACGGCCGAGACCGGAACGGCGGGATAACCGCCACAACAGGCTACGCGCGCAGGCAGTTGAGGATGTTCACCGGGCCGTCCGGCCGACCGCTGATCATGGTCGGCCGAACGCCCGGCACGCGGCATTTCCGGATGTTCGTTCGGGCGGGACGCCATGGTCGCAGCTTCCCTTCATCGCTTTCGACACGTTTAATCGACACCGCTCCGGCGGGGCTGTCCTGGCGAGGCAAGGAGGTCGCTGTTAACGGTCCGCGGTCGTTGCCCGTCGTTGCCGATCAGCCTTCGCGGCGCAGTTCGACCGTCCGCGTAGCTTGCACTGCATCCCAGAATTGGGGCTTGATGACCGCGTGCAGCCGTCGCGGCACCCCGTCGCCCGCACAATCGAGCGCCTGCAGCGAAAAGGATTCCATCGAAGTGAACGAATAACCGCCGGTCTCATATTCACGGGCGGTACGAGGGTCCTGCACTTCAGTTTTGTGGACACCGGACGGGATGACCACCGTCTTACTGGTCCGCACGTTGAACTCGACCCGGTTGGGAGTGCTGGTCAGATTGACTCCGTAGCCACTCGCATACTCGATCTTGTTGTACACCACGTCCGCCCAGTAGTCGGCGATACCGGCCGACTTCTTGCCATAGGAGAACCGCACACTCATATCGTTCTTCCCGTCATACAGCCTGGCCAGGTAGGCACGTACCTTGGACAGGTCACCACCGGTCTGCTCGACCATCTCCGGCTTGATAACCGTGTTGTGCAGATGGCTCCAGGGGTCAGCACCGTACAAGGCGGTGTCGGGGTCATCCTCGTTCTTCTGGCCACCTTCGTCCCACTCCTTGATTTCCCGGATCTCCTCCGCGACGCTCTGGACCCATTCCTCGTCGATCTTCTGTGTGACCGAGCCCTGGTAGGTGCCGAAGTAACGGTCGGGTTTGCCGCCACACGGGGAAGAACTCTCGGCGAGCACCGGGCCGGCCAGCAGGCCGGATCCGGTCAACGCCGTGACGGTCGTGAGTGCAAAAACGAGGATGCGTCGACGAAGGTGCGGGGGGGGGGGTAGAGCGCATATGCTCTCCTGTCGTTGTGGTGAAGGGGCGAACGATCCGGCCGGGCGCGGACGACGCGTGCGTGATGGTCTGAGGGATGGCAGGGCCTCGGCCCCTTGCCCGCATCACCGACGGGTCGGTCGATCTGCACACCCAGAATTCGGAGCCGGGCATACGTCCAGATGGGTTGCAAGGCAAAGAATCCGCCGCCTGAGAGCCGACGGTGACGCCCTGGACATGGAGGCCACCGATTCCGCAGCCCCCACAACGCCATCCGGCCACACCCGGTCCTCGGCGACCGAACTACCACACCGAAGCACGACCAAGCTGAAATACGCGTCCGCGGCTACTAGCGGACGTTCGGCCAAGCCGCCGATGAATGTCACTGCGGCGCACGTTGTGCATGCGCCGCGGCGTGTGGTCGGTCTCGGCGAATGTCAGCTCCCGCCTGATGCCGTGCTTGGCGATCAGCGCCTCGGCCTCCGCTCGTACCTGCGCCGTGAGCATGTCCGGCATCAGGAACCCGACCGTGACGAAACCGATGTCGGCGAAGACACCGCGGGCACGATCCACCAGATCGGCGTCGATGTGTCGGTCCGCGAGCATGGCCAACAGCCTCGTCGTGGTCATAGTCATGAGTTCTCACCATGAGCGGCAAGCAGCGACGAAGGATCAGTATCCAACAGATGCGGTACCGGTAGCGTCACCGAGCGCAATCCCGTCAATCGAATTCGGCACAGTGTACGAGCCACTCCACGACGAACCGCTGCTGCCTCACCCGCCCATCCACGTCTTCACGCCATCGACTGGACGAGCACTATCCCAGGGTATCGGTACACGCGGGAACACGAGGAGTGGATCTGCGTCGGCGCCGCCATTGCCGACCGACGCCGATTGAGCACAAGTACATTGTTACCCAACGACATTGACCCTCAAGCTTCGGAAACCGGCCAGGTCCGCACCCAGTCACGGACAAATCCTCGTCGAACACCCCACCCGACGACACTGGCAGCCAACGGATTCCGGCACGAGAGGGCTTCGCGCGTGGTCTCATGGTGATCGTTCACATCACCACTCGAGCGGAGGTTCCACCGTGGCTGACATCCCAGCAAACTTCTGTGAGGGCAAGCCCTCTGGCACCTACCCCCATCCGAACGATCCCGCTGCATATGTCCAATGTTCGGACGAGGGACTTGCCTACGAGCACAAGTGCCCGGACGGCCAGGTGTTCAATCCAGACACGCTGACTTGTGACTGGGAGTAGCTACAGCAGTACCGCAAATCTGGACCAGGTCGAGCCCGAAGCTGCTTGTTGCCAAATGCGACCAGCGCCCGGTGTCCGGTCGAGATGCTGACACCGAACCCCGCCGACACCGGAGCCGCTGCGACTGTTCATGGCCGCCACCCCGCCCAGCGCTCGATCCGCTGATGGAGCACGTCCCGGCGCACCGGAACGACCGGCCCCGACTGCCGTAGTCAGCTCCGGAACAGCTACATCCCACTTCGGCATTCCGAGGGCGGGCCCACACCCGCGCGACACGTCGCAGCACCCGCTCAGCCCGCTGAAAGCAGACCGCAATGTCCGGAATTCGGCATGTGCGGATGCCCTGGGGGCAGTTGATCTCAGCTGATCAGACGACCGGCCCGCGGCAGAAGCGTGCGTTCGCGTGGAATGTGCTGATCCGTCACGCCGCATATCGATGGGCAGGAATTTGTACTGTGACGATCGGGGTCGTGACGAGGCGGGGCGTGCCAAGCGTTACGAAGAGGCCACCGGCGTGGATGCTTTCGTGGTGGGTCGTGAGTGCTTGTCTGCCTGGTGGTTCCGCATCGTTGTGTGCTGTCGGCTGTCGCGGGAACGGAGGCGGCGCAGCATCCGGGCGTCTTCGAATCCGACCGCGCCCGCCGCGGTCTCCGTTGTGGCACCGTGGCTGATCAGGTGCTCCGCGTGTTCGAGTCGGAGTGTCTGCTGGTAGCGCAGTGGGGTGAGACCGCCGGTGGCGCGGTTGAACAGCCGGGTCAGGGTGCGTTCGCTCACCCCGACGGCCGCAGACAGGTAGGTCAGCGGCAGCGGCTCGGCAAATCGCGCTTCGATGATGTCCTGCACGCGGTGGACCACGTCGTCGAGGTGGGAGCGATGCCGCAGCACGGCACTTGCCTGTAGTTCGTGGCCGTTGCGGCGCAGGTAGACAACCATGTCTCGGGCTACACTGCTGGCAAGTGCCGGGCCGTGCCGGACTGCCAGCAGGTGTAGTGCGAGGTCGATGCCGCTGGCAATGCCTGCCGACGTCGCCACCCGTTCGTCCACGGTGTACAGCACATCCCGGACAACTGTGGCTAGCGGGTATCGGGATGCCAGCTCTTCTTGGAGCTGATGGTGGGTCGTGCATCTGCGCCCGTTCAGTAACCCGGCCTGGCCCAGCGCATCGGCCCCCGCGCATACGCTGACGACGCAACCTCCGACGGCATGGTGCTCTCGCAACTGTTCCCGCAGGGTTGGCGACAGCACCGGCCCACCCCTCAAGGTTGGCGCGCGCCATCCCGGTACAACGAGCAGATCTTCCGGCGTCAGCCGCTGCGGCCATGATGTCTGCGCAGTCACCGGCACACCTTGGGCGCTTGGGACCTGTTCCTGTGCGGCGACATAGCCGAGCTGGTAGGGATGTCCATACGCTGCTGACGTATCGAAGACGTGCGCCGGGCCGGCCAGATCGAGCAGATGAAATCCCGGCAGCAGCACGAAGATCACACGGTTCACACCGGCGATGCTGCCAGCTCGGCTTGCAGCGCCGCCACAGTGGCGATGCGAGCGAACCGGTCGCGCAATACCGCTTCGGTTCGCTCGATGATGGTGTCGGCACTCAATCCGCCCACCGGGTTGGTGGTGGTGGCATCGGTGACGAAGGTCATGTGGTAGCCAAGGTCGCTGCCTATCCGCGTGGTGGTTTCCACGCACTGTTCGGTCCGGATGCCACAGACGACCAGTTCGCGCACGCCCGCCTCGGTAAGAAGCTGCTGCAGATTGGTTGTGGTGAAAGCGTTGTGAGAGGTCTTGTGCAGTATCGGTTCCCCGAGCCGAGGCGGCTCCAGTTCGTCGAGCAACCGTACGTGTCCCAGAGCTGGATCGAATACGCCGCCGCTTCCCAGCTCGCAGTGCAGCACCCAGACCACAAGGTCACCGTTGCCGCGGGCAAGGCGGACCAACCGGTTGACGGGGTCGGCGATACCCGGGTTGGCGATTTCTGCCCACAACGGTCGTGCGCGGAAGGACTCTTGGACATCGATCACGATCAAAGCTCGGTTCACGAAATACATCTTGGCAATGGATGATCAGATCGCTGAAGGCCCGATTTGGCCCGATAGCGGAACGATCTGGTCATGCCAAACTTGCGGAAGGATGCGGGGCGGACGGATCCGGGCGTTCGCCACCGGATAGCCCATCCCGCACGGCGGGTCAGCCGAACGCACTCAATTCGGCATGTCCGGACTGTCTTGAGTCAACCTCTTGGCAGCCTTCGGTCGTTGGTTGGGTTTACGGCCAGACCCTCGGCCTGGCTGTGTGAACGTCCCCTCATGCCGACGAGCGGACTTCAGCGTTCGAGTGCCAGGCGCACTCCCAGGCCGATGAAGATTCCGCCTGTTGCGGTGTCGATGCGTCTACGGACATTGCGCCGCGCACGCAGCCAGCCGCCGATCCGTCCGGCGAGGAGGCCGACAGTGCCGTCGACGAGGAACTCCAGGGCGATCAGGATGACGCCCAGGATCGCGAACTGCGTCCCGACCTGGCCCAGTTGCGGGTTGATGAACTGGGGCAGAAAGGCGATGGTGAAGGTGACCATTTTCGGGTTCAGCAGGTTTGTCGTCAGACCGGCGAGATAGGCCTTTCGGCCCGACATCCCCCCGCCGAGGGCAGGTGCCTCGCTCTGGTGGTCGTTACGGCGCCGGATGCACTGGATGCCTAGATAGATCAGGTAGGCGGCCCCGGCGATTCGCACGACAGTGAAGGCGACAGGCACGGCAGCGAAGAGAGCGGCCAGGCCGGCGGCCGCTACGGCGACGTGGATGGCTTCGCTCGTGGCGACGCCTACTGTGGCCAGCAGGCCTGCGCGTGGGCCGCCTCGCATCCCGCAGCCGAGGACGAACAGCATGTCCGGCCCAGGAGTGATCATGGCGATGATCGTGGTGAGTGTGAACGCCACCAGCAGGTGCTGATCAATTGGCACGCCCTAGAATCGCAGACCAGTGCCCTGAACGAAACCGAATTTCAGCCCTCGGACCGGGTGTCGGCCAACACCGTCAACGGATTTCCTTTCGCCGCTGTCCGCACATGGCTCCCCTTTAGGTCAAGACCTTGTTGGGGTTAGCCTGTGTGGTGGGTCCGGGTTGTGGTTTGTCCGAAGGATCGGTGTGCGGGTTGGAGCCGGTCACGCTGGAGTCAAGAGTCGTTCC
>NZ_JADLQQ010000008.1 GCF_015477765.1 Nocardia transvalensis
GCGGCGAAGATGAGATCGCCCTCGTTCTCACGGCCCTCGTCGTCGACAACGACAACCGCCTTACCAGCGGCAATATCGGCAACGGCGCGCTCGATGGTGTCGAACCTGGTCACGTCTGCTGTGCTCCCTCCCCAACTTCGACGCCCTCCGAACGATCCCGTCTTGTGATGCGTACTCGCGGTCGGCGTGCATTCCGCCGAAATCGCTGCAGCGGAGTGCTATTCGCTAAAGAGGTCGCACCGGGCGCTTCGAACGGCTCCAGATTAGAACACGTTATATAGGTTTGTCCATCAATGCACATACGCGTCGACGACGAAAAGGGCTGTACGCTGGTGCTTCAACCGCTGTCGGGAGCTAATCGACGCCGTGGTCCCGCCCCGCTAAGACGACGCGTCGCGATGATAGACCTCGCCAGGGGTGTACCATGAATTCTGCTGTGGCACCGAGTCTTTGACTGTGCAGATACCGGCAGCAAACGGCGGGGCGCATGGTGGTGTGATGGTGTCCTCTGCTGGACAGGTGTGGATAACTTGTTCTAGTTTGGATCCGACAGGGTATGGCCGACCCATCGGCCGGAGGGGAGCTTCCAGCCGAAATAGCTCACACCGATTCATTGCAATGTTCGCAGTACCGAGTAAACAATGATCGAGGAAACAATGCAGAATGCGTCCGACGACCGCGTCCAACACAACATCGCTCAGGCCGCCGAGTTCGATTCACTCGCCGAAATCTTCGAGACAACGCCTACCGACGAGGTCCTCGACTCCCGACTGGACGCGATCGTGGCCGCGGGACGGGTGCCCGCGGGCGCGAGGGTTCTCGACGTCGGTTCCGGGGCCGGTGTGCTGGCGAACAGGATCACGAAGATCGTGCCGGACGTCGAGTTGTGGGCATGCGACCTCTCCACAGCCATGGCCGAGGCCGCTCGGCGCAAGGTTTCCTACGCCGAGTACCTGATGGTCGACATCATTGATTTCCCACTCGACCGCGGGCCGTTCGACGCGATCTTCTGCAACGGCATGTTCGGGAACGTCTGGGACCAGGAGGCCGCACTCGGGCGCTGCGCGGAATTGCTTTCCGCCGCAGGGCGGGTGGTGATCAGCCATCCGCTGGGCCGACAATTCGTCGAGGGCCTGCACGCCGCGCAGCCCGAGATCACCCGGCACACGCTTCCCGACGATCGGGGCCTCGCGACGCTGGCGGAACGGACCGGTTTGGCGGTCGAGAGCGTCCGCGACGAGACCGACCTGTATATCGCGGTGCTGCGCCGGGCGAATTGACCCTCGGAGCCGAGGCATCGAGGAGGGGGAAATATGTTCGGCGCCGGATTCGAGCTTTTCGGCGAGCGCATTCTGTGGACGGACCTGATCGGCAATATCTTGTCGTTGGCGGTGCTCTGGCTGGCGATGCGGAAGACGCTGTGGACGTGGTTGTTCCAACTTATCGGGGCACTGCTTCTGCTGGCGGCCTCGCTGTCCATGCATGCACCCGGCAATGCGCTCAAACAGGTGCTGTTCTGTGTGCTGGCCTGCTACGGATGGGTCGCCTGGCGCCGCGGCCGGACGGACGACCACGGGCTGCAGGTGCGGTCGGCGAGCGGCCGCGAGCGACTGTTCCTGCTCGCCGCGCTGGCGGTGGGCACCGTCGCGGTGGCCGAGCTGTTCATGCACCTCACCTGGCTGCACATCGCATGGTCCCCGTGGGCGAACGCCTATGTTTTCGTCGGCGGCGCCGTCGCGACCTTCGCGGAAAGCCGTCTGCTGGTGGACTTCTGGGTGATCTGGATACTCGTCGATGTCGTCGGAGTGCCCCTGTCCCTGAAATCCGGACTGTATGTGTCCGGCGCCGCCTATATCGTCTTCTTCGTCCTGGTTCTGATCGGTTTCCAGCGCTGGCAGCGCGCGCTGAGAAACACATCGGCTCCGAGCCGATCCGCCGATCAGTGCGGTGCTGAACGCGCGATTCGGAATCCGACGTCATCGAGTTGGAGCGTGGGATGGCTGCGGCGGCGCACCGACGCCCGGCAACTCCAATGCTCGTCGAACCACCCGCCGCCGCGAAGCACCCGGTAACTGCCGTACACGTCGGGGTCGTACCTCTCCCAACACCATTCCCAGACATTGCCGAGCATGTCGTACAGCCCCCACGCATTGGGCTGCTTGGTACCGACCTCGTGCACGTGATCCCCGGAATTCCCGCGATACCAGGCAATTTCGTCCAGCCGGCCGTACCTCGGCCCGGTAGTGCCCGCGCGGCACGCGTACTCCCACTCGGCCTCGGTAGGCAGGCGATACCCGTCCGCCGACGCGATTCGGTCGACATCCTCGCCATCGGCCGCGATGCGGTAAGCCGGTGTCAGACCGGCATATTCGGACAACGCATTACAGAAGCGAACCGCGTCGTTCCACGAGACACTGTCCGCAGGCAATCGGTCGCCTCGGGATTGACTCGGCCATTGGCCGGTAACCAGGGCATACTGCGATTGCGTAACCGGAACGACCGCCAACTGGTACGGGTCGACCTCGACCGGCCACCGGCGCTGGGTCCGCCGATCCGAGAGCTCCACCCGCCCCGCCGAGATGTCGACCATCTCGATTCCTACGCGAGCGTTCACAAGCAACTGATGCTACAGATCTCCGCCACCGTCTGCCGACAGGGCGAGCAGACCCGCGAGCGCGGACCGCGCGTGCAGCAGTGCCGAGATCTTATCGTCCATGCCGCGCAACTGGTCTCGCAGAATGGGGGCCGCGCAGTGTTCCAGTTCTGGTCCGGGCCCCTCGACACAGGGAAGGATCTCACGGATAACGGCGGAGGACAGTCCGGCGGCCAGGAGGGAGCGGATGTGGCCGACGATCTCCGGAGCATTCTCGGCGTATCGGCGATGGCCGCCGTTCGATCGATCCGACGTGAGCAGGCCCTGTTCTTCGTAGTAGCGCAGCAGGCGTGGGCTGACACCGGTGACGCGAGCCAGGTCCCCGATCCTCATCACTGCGTGATCCGCCTCACTCTCGCTTGAAACTCACATCCATGTCAGATCCTACGGTACCGATATGACCGATTACGTAGTGCAGCAGAATGGTCGGGCGGTGACCGTCGAGGATCTGGCGCCACTCGCCTTCGCGGGTTACGCCCATTTCACCGCCATGCAAGTGCGTGATCGTCGAGTGCGCGGGCTGGATCTGCATCTGGCGCGACTGCATGCGGCGTCGACGGAGATGTTCGGCCGGACACTGGCCGAGGATCGGGTGCGGTCGTATCTGCGCGCCGCGGTGCGGGCCGGTCGTCCCGATGTCTCCCTGACGGCGATCGTCTATTCCGCCCCAGGCGAATTCACCGCGACCGAGGGGGAACTCCGGATGCTGGTTCGTACCAGCCCGCCCGCCTCCGGTCCCTCCGGCCCGTTGACTCTCGCGACCATCGAACATGAGCGATTTCTACCCGCGGTGAAGCACGTCGGTGAAACGGCCAAGACCTACGCTCTGCGGCGGGCCGTCGGCACGGGCTTCGACGACGCCGCATTCGTCGACCGCCAGGGACGGTTCAGCGAGGCCACGATCTGGAATCTCGCCTTCTGGGACGGCACCGCGGTGCTGTGGCCCGAGGCGCAGATGCTGATCGGGACCACGATGGGGATCGTCCGGCGGCAGTTGGACCGCCTCGGCGTACCGCAGCGCGTCGAGGCGATCACACCCGCCGACGTACCCTCCCTGTCCGGAGCCGTAGTCATGAATTCGTGGACCCCGGGTATCGCAGTTCATCGAATCGGAACCGCGCCCCTGCCCCCGGCTCCGAAGTTCGTCGATCTGCTGCACCGCGCCTACGGGTCGGAACCGCTCACCGAGTTCTGAAGCGGCAGACACATATCGACGGTCTGGGCATTCTCCCCGCATTCCACTTGCCGGACACTCGGTTCAGGGCGTCGGAGCCCGCCGTGGCATGCTCGCCGCCGTGACAGGTATGACGATCCGGTCGGGCGAGCGAGAGCTTGCAGGCGATCTGTACGAGGCGGACGGGGCATCCGCCGGGGTGCTGTTCATCCACGGGTACGAGAGCGCGCGGCGGTCTTACGGGCCACGGGCGGAGGCGGTTCGCGAGCGCCTCGGCCTGACCTGCCTGACGTTCGATCTGAGCGGGCACGGCGATAGCCCCGGAGACCGGGAGGCGATGTCCCGGGAAGTACACCGGCAGGACGTCCTCGCTGCGTATGACGCGCTCGCCGAGCGCGTCGACCGAGTCGGGGTCTGCGGGGCCAGCTACGGTGCGTACCTCGCGTGCGTGCTCCTGGGCGAGCGACCGGTGCAACGCCTCCTGCTGCGTGCGCCTGCCGTGCACGTCGGCGAGCCCCTGCGCCACCTGGTGGACACCGACCTCGCGCTGCACAACCTCGCCGAGTTCTCCGGCCGCACGCTGGTGCTGGAATCGGAGCACGATGAGCTCATCCCGCACAGCGCGATCACGGCGTGTCTGGCGGCCGCCCGGCACGGCACCCATCACATCTTGTCCGGCGCTCGCCACGCCATGTCGGAACCCGCGTGGAAGGCGGCGTTCGTGGCGGAGATCGTCGCGTGGTTCACCGACTTGTGAGCGTCACAGCGTCGAATTATCAAGATACGCATGACATGCGGGCCGGATCGTCCGCTACATGGTGTCGGGTGCTCCTGTGACGACGTCCCGGTAGGATGAGTGGATGATTGCGGCCCGCCGAAAAGCAATCCTGCCGTTGGACTTACGGGATTCCGGCGTGCGAGCACGGTACGTGCGGCGGCGCTGATGTCCACTCCCACGCCGTCCTCCGCCGCCGAGGCTACCCGGGCGGACAAGGTCTATGTCGCCAACAGCGGCCGGGACTTCGACGGCGAGGTCGGCCCGCACAACATCGCGATCTTCACCGTCCGCGCCGACGGCGGCCTGACACCGTTCGGCGATCCGGTGCCCACCGGCCTGGGTGCCCGCAGCCTCGAGTTCGGCCCGAACGGGCGCTTCGCCTATCTCGTCGCCCTCGAGGAGGATGCCGTCTACTCCTACGCGGTGGACCGTGCCGGTGGTCTCACCGGGTTCTCCCCGGTGCCCACCGGCGGGCAGTCCCCGTTCGGCATGGTGGTCGCGCCCGACGGCCGTTCGCTCTACACGGCGGATATCGGCAGCGGTACTGTCTCGGCCTTTCGCGTGCGCGGAAGCGGTGCGCCGGTACTGGCCGGGACCACCCCTACTGGGCAGCCCGATCCACGAAACGTGGTGGTGAGTCGCGACGGCCGGTTCTTGTTCGTCAGCCACGGCTTGCCGGACAGCGCCGGACCGGACGCACTCGTGGTCTTCCCCATCCTGCCCGGCGGCACGCTCGATCGCCCACGGCCACCGGTCGCGATCGGCGGCGGGGGCACCGGGATGGCCCTCACGCCGGACGGCCGTTTCCTCTACATCGCTTGTTCCGGCACCAACGACGTGTACGCGTTCCGTATCCGCCGCAACGGTGCTGTGAATCCGGTTCCGGGGCAGCCGTTCCCCGCCCCACGCACGCCGGAAGGTGTGGCGATCACGCCCGACGGCACGCGCCTCTACGTGACGAGCGTGGCCAGCCAGCCCGAGCCCGACCCCACCGAGGCCGGCATATGGACCTTCGCCATCAGCGACGACGGCGCCCTGACCGCGCTGGGTCCACGGACCGGTTCCGGCCTGGGTCCCGGGGTGGTCGTGACAGCAGACGGCCAGCACCTCTACACCGGTAATTTCTTCGGCAACACCGTCTCGGCATTCACCATCGCCACAGGCCCACCCGAGGAGATCGCCGACTCGCCCTACCCCTCACGGGGAACCGCTCCCGCATTCGACGCCGTCGCGATCCGACCCCGAATGACGAGCGAATAGACACGTCCGACGCACGCAGCTGCCGCGTCGCCCGTCGAACTCCGGGGAGAGGTTAGAGCGGCTGTCTTGGTTCCCAAAAGGCGCCCGAGCCGTTGCATCGACTCGCGGCGTTTCGACGGGGGTGTGACAGACCGCCTCGAGGTAGCCCGCACAATGCGCCTGCGGTTCTCGTTGCCACCGGGCACAGTCCCTCCCCCGGGGTTCGCGAAGGGCGACTACAGACAGCCATCATGTCACGTTTGAGGCTACGAGAAGGTTGGGTAGGTGGGTCTCGGTCGGGTTCGGCAGTAGGTAGCCGATTTCTCACGGACGCGGCGGCAGCAATCCCAGTCCGAGAAGGATGGCAATGATGCTGGCCGGAATCCCGATGACGTTGGCCGCTATCCCGGCCAGGACGCCCACCGCGGTCAGAGCCGCGGAGCCGAGGGCGAGAAGCGCTGGCCCGCCGCCTATCGCGGTCAGAACCGTGGAGCCGATACCGATAAGCGCCGATCCTAGTTCTACCGAGCCCATTGGATGCGCCTTCCTAGAGCGGGTAACGGGGCACTAGCCCTAGTTCCTGTTGCGCGCCGGTCAGACCGCCTCGGCACGCCAGGTGGCGATCGCCCAGATGACGACGACGTCGAGCACGATCACCAGGATCGACCAGGCCGGGTAGTAGGGCAGCCACAGGAAGTTGCCCACGATCGACACGGCCACGAACACCATCGCGGCCACGCGTCCCCATGTGGCACCGATCAGCAGGCCGATCGCCGAGGCGATCATGAGAATCCCGAGCACAATGTGGATCCAGCCCCACCCGGTGGTGTTGAGCTTGTAGATGTAGTCGGAACCGAGCACGAGCAGGTCGTCGTCGGCGACCGCGGAAATACCCTCGAGAATCGACAGCACCCCGACGGTCATCAGCAGGACCGCGGCGGCTATTGATACTCCCGCCGCTATCCCGAACCGCATCGGATGCTCGCTCTGCGAATTGTGTGCCATGGCAGTCCCTCCGTAAGCGGTGTGGAACTCTGCTCGCCGATTGCATCAAATCCGATATTCCCTAGGAACAGTACTTCACAAAGCGTCACGAGCGAACCATTTGTGCAGTTCACGTCATGCGGGCTGTGGGAATGCCGGCCAGCAGCACCCGCCCCACACGATAGGTCTCGGCTTGCCGAGCCGCCTGCATCACCGTGATGGTGTGATGTTGAGCGTGTAGGGGGAGCGGGTGGGAAGGGGCGAATAGTCGAGCACGATCCCGGCGAAGTTTCCCAGCTGCGTCCGGCGGCCGGCGGCGAGGAAACGATCCACGATGCCGCGCTGATCGAGCAGTAGCACCTCGGCACCCCCGCGATACAACTCCGCGGCGGGTGTCAGGCCGGTGGGTTCGGCCCCCGCCACGATCACCGGGGCCGCGGCTTCTTCTGTCGATATGTCCGGCTCTCCTGCGCGACGAGGGGCTAGGTAGTGCGGGCCAGTGTGCGGGTGACGTCGTAGGCGAGCAGATCGCCGTCGACGCGGGCCTCGGGGCGTGGCACGTGCGGTTCGAGTTCGCCGTCGTGGGTCAGGTGGAGCACCTGGGCGCCGCGGATCAGCATGGCGGCGTCGGCGACCATGCGCCGGTGGCATCGCTCCCAGCGGGCTTCGGCGCACATGATGGCGGTGTTGGTCGAGGCTGCCTGGTGGAGCACGTCGTCCAGGGCGTGCCAGAACGGCGATGTGCGCTTCGCCCTCCCGGATTCGGAGCCTGCCGGCCGCCGGTGTGTTTTCGTGACCGCCTTCCTTGCCGCCGGACCCGAGTCGGCGGAACCGGTACGGCCGGAGAAGGTGGACAGGGTGGCGGGGATGGTCGATATCGGTTGTGCCACTGATACTTTGGGGCTCATCCAAGCACTGACTCCGTAACACATCGGATAGGGGATGAACGACATCTGAAAGGTCCCGTCACCACTGTGTGGCGACGGGACCACCCGGGTTTGCGGACTTATCCGGGCGCTATGGTGAAGTCACCCTCGAATGTCAGACTGCGGATGCCCTCGCCCTTGCATGCGGTGAGATCAGGGTTGGGCGCGGCCAGCGTCTCCACCGCCGGCTGACCCTCGAACTGACCACTCACGATCGTCCCGGTGTTCTGCAGGACGGTGGTGCCTTCTCCTCGGACTACCGTCCTGGTGGTGCTGCGGAACGTGCTCTTGCTGCCGTCACTCCAGCGGATGGTGGCCTCCACTTGGGTCGCACCCGGGGCAGTCAGCTCTAGGCAGCTTCTGGGCTGAGTGGACTTGTCCTCGCTCTCCCCCCAGATGATGGTCGTACCCACTCCGAGGCAGGGAACGGGCACATCGGCCTCGGTGCCAAGCCCCCGCGTGACGGTGGCTTTCGTCTCACGCACTGTGTTGGTCAGCGGTGGATCGTATGTCACGTCCTGCGTTTCCGTACAGGTCAAGAACGCTGGGAAATCTGCGGCTGCGGTGGACGCGGGGACCGCCACGGCGGCCGTGCCAGCGAGTCCGGCGGCCGCGACGACAGCAGCGGCGATTTTCTTGGTGCTCATTGTTTTTCCTTTTTGATGCACCCAGATGAGGTGGCTCGGATGTTGGGTGCAGGCCGTGCTCTACACCGGCCTTCACTCGCGGCGGGCCGGATGCACCGTTCTCGCCGTGCAGATGCCACGGCCCCCGGTGTCTGTTCGAGTGCGCCGGGTGCGGCGTACCACCGATGATGTGAATCGAGCTGTCGGCGGTACCAGGTCGCGTACCGGACTATCGCAGCAGCAACAATCGTGTTACTCAGATCACATTCAATACGAAGCGCCGAGAGTGCTGACCAGCGACACTTCAGCCGAGGGCGGTGACCCGAACCCCCTGAATGCGGTGAGATACAACGATTCCGACGGCTGACAGGGGGCGCGGGCGAGCCGATCACCTTCGATCGTCATTGCCACGCGCGTCTGTTCACTCACGCTAGGGGTGTTCGCCTTCGCAGGGAGGCTCGGACAGGGGTATTTGCCGGGTAGATGCTGCCCCGGAGAAGCTTTTGGCGTGTCGTCCCTGGCGTGTCGAGGGATCAGTGTCTGGCGGGCGCGGGAACCGGCTGGTTGTGAGCCTGCGATTTCGGACCATCCGGCTCCGGGCCGAAGTCGAATGTTTAAAGCGTGCTTTGGGGGTGTAACCACACCCCTGAGCGCGTCGGCTGTTCGGTCGAGTTCCTGCCGTGCCGAGGGCGGGGTGATCGATGGTCCGGCGAGCGATCGGAGAGGAGGAGCCGGGTGCAGAGTCTGACGCTGGGACCTGCGGTCCCGACTCTCCATGTCTTCTCCACGCGCCATTTGCCATAAGGCAGACAGCGTTGTACGTGCCCCCGGCAGGAATCGAACCTGCGACCTAGGGATTAGAAGGCCCTTGCTCTATCCAACTGAGCTACGGAGGCAAAGCAGGCACCACACACCATGCCGCGTTCTCGGCACAGTGTCCAGCGAGTTGATTATAGCGACCGTCCAGGTCGATCCTGGTTCTCGGTGAGCAATCGCGCCGCATGTCAGGTGGGTCACAAACCCGGTTCGGCGAGGATCAGGGTGGGGGATCGCGAGGCCCGTGACCGAACTAGGCTGAATCCATGTCGTCACCGCAGGACCCGTCCGTCGAACCTGACAATCAGGAAACCCGGTCGGAGTCGGGGACGACGTTCGCAATTCTGACGGCCGTCGCGGTGGCCGTCGCGGCCCTGGTCGCCCCGCTGGTGGTGGGCCTGTCGGCGGCGCACGCACTGACCCTGCTCGGCATTCCCGATCCGGGCCCGCTCACCACCTACGGTCTGCCCGCGGTCCGGGCCGTTGCCGACCTGGCCGGGGCACTGGCGATCGGATCGCTGCTGTTCTCCGCCTTCCTGACACCGCCCCAGCACAGCGGCCTGCTCGACGTGGGCGGTTACCGTGCGCTGCGGCGAGCCGGGAACGCCGCGTTCGTCTGGGCGGTCGCGGCCGTGCTGCTGGTGCCGCTGACGCTGTCGGACACCACCGGGCAACCCGTCGGCAGCATCCTTCGCCCAGAACAGATCTGGCATGCCATCCCCAAGGTGGAGGTCGCCGGGTCTTGGCGGGCAACGGCTTTCCTGGCGATCGCGCTGGCGATCGGGTGCCGACTGGCCCTGCGCTGGGGCTGGACGCCGGTGCTGTTCGGACTGTCGCTGCTGTGCCTGATGCCGGTGGCGTTGACCGGACACTCCTCCTCTGGCGGCGCCCACGATGTCGCGACCAACAGCCTGATCCTGCATCTGGTCGGGATGGCGGTGTGGGTCGGTGGCTTGTTCGCCGTGCTGGCCTATGCGCTGCGCGGGGGTGTGCACACCGGCCTGGCGGCGCGACGCTTCTCGATCGTCGCGACCTGCGCGTTCGTGGTCGTCGCGGCCAGCGGCGTGATCAATGCGTGGGTGCGGGTGCCGTGGAGTGAGCTGTTCACCACCACCTACGGGCAGTTGGTGATCGGCAAGACGCTGGCCCTGTGCGCGCTCGGCCTGATCGGATTCCTGCAGCGCCGCAAGTCGATTCCGGCGCTGGCCGCCGACCCGCGCGACCGCTCGGCGCTCATCGGTTATGCCGGTGTGGAGATATTGGTGTTCGCCGCCACCGTCGGGCTCGCGGTCGGCCTCGGTCGCACGCCGCCGCCGGATCTGCGCCGCATCCCCTCGCC
Source organism: Nocardia transvalensis (assembly GCF_015477765.1). GTDB lineage: Bacteria > Actinomycetota > Actinomycetes > Mycobacteriales > Mycobacteriaceae > Nocardia > Nocardia transvalensis_A. Next base: position 10,536 of record NZ_JADLQQ010000008.1, read on the forward strand.
CGCCGAGGTGGAGCTCGGCTACGACCTGGCCGGGCCGCCGACGGTGACGCGCATCCTGTTCGACTGGCGCTTCGATCTGATCTTCGGAACGCTGTCCCTCGTGCTCGCGCTGCTGTATCTGGCCGGGGTGCGCCGATTGCGCGCCCGCGGCGACGCCTGGCCGGTCGGCCGTACCGTCTCCTGGTTGTGCGGTTGTGCGGTGTTGTTGATTGCCACCAGTTCCGGCGTGGGCCGCTACGCCCCGGCCATGTTCAGCGTGCACATGTCCCAGCACATGCTGCTGTCGATGCTGGCGCCGATCCTGTTCGCGCTGGGCGGCCCGGTGCTGCTGTCGCTGCGGGCGCTGCCCGCGGCCGGCCGTGACGCCCCGCCCGGCCCCCGGGAATGGATTCTGGCCGCGGTGCACAATCCGGTGTCGCGGTTCCTGACTCAGCCGGTGATCGCCTCGGCCCTGTTCGTCGCCGGCTTCTATGCGCTGTATCTGGGCGGGATCTTCGACAGGGTGCTGGATCAGCACGGCGCCCATCTGGCGATGAATCTGCACTTCCTGGTGTCGGGATACCTTTTCTACTGGGTGGTGCTGGGCATCGACCCCAAACCCCGTCAGGTACAACCCTTGACGAAGGTCGGCATGGTGTTCGGTTCGCTGCCGTTCCACGCCTTCTTCGGTGTCGCGTTGATGAGCATGACCACGGTGATGGGCGGCTGGTTCTATCGCTCCCTCGGCCTGAGCTGGAACTCCGATCTGCTCGGCGACCAGCACACCGGCGGCAGCCTGGCCTGGGCCAGCGGTGAGATTCCGCTGGTGGTGGTGATGTTGGCGCTGCTGGTGCAGTGGTCGCGCAGCGATCATCGGCTGGCACAGCGATTGGACCGCGCCGCCGACCGCGATCACGACGCCGCCCTGGCCGCCCACAACGCCATGTTCCAGGAGCTGGCCAAGCGGGACCGGGGGGCTCGGTGACCGCGGTGCCCCCGTCGCGAAAAATGAAGCGGCTCTATCGTTCCGACGTGCGCGCGGCGAAATTGCGCCTGGGACATCGGGTCCGGGTGACACCGATGTTCCACACCGAGGTGACCGGCCCGCACGGACCGGTCAAGGTGTCGTTCAAACTCGAATATCTGCAGCACGGCGGCACCTTCAAGGTGCGCGGCAGTTTGAACGCCCTGCTCGAGGCGCGCGAGGACCGGCGGCCGGTGGTCATCGCCTCCGGCGGCAATGCCGGCATCGCGGCCGCGCTGGCCTGCGCCGTGCTGGGGCGCCCGTGCACCGTGGTGGTCCCGGAATCGGCGCCCCACACCAAGGTGGCCGCCATGTGGGCCTACGGTGCCGAAGTGCTCTGGCACGGAACGACTTACGCCGAGGCGCACCGCTACGCCGACGAACTCACCGAGGAACGCGGCGCGGTGCAACTGCACGCCTACGACCTGCCCGCCGTCGTGGCCGGGGCCGGTGTGGTGGGCCTGGAGATCGAACGCCAGGTCCGCGGCCGCCCGCCGGTGCTGGTGGCCGTCGGCGGCGGTGGTCTGGCGGCGGGGATCGCCGCGGCCCTCGGCGGCCGCGGGCACGTGGTCGGGGTGGAGCCCAAGGGCGCCCCGACCCTGCATTCGGCCCTCGCGGCGGGCCGTGCCGTCGACGTCCACGTCAACAGCATTGCCGCGGATGCCCTGGGCGCCACCAGAATCGGCGGCATCGCCTTCGAAGTAGCCCAGCGCTACCGGATGGGCTCGGTCCTGGTCACCGACGACGCCATCGCGATGGCCCGCGAATACCTGTGGCGCGAATTCCGCATCGTGGTCGAACCGGCGGGTGCGACGGCGCTGGCGGCAATTCAGAGCGGTGCCTACGTGCCCGAACCGGGGGAGCGGCCGGTGGTCGTGCTGTGCGGGGCGAATACCGATCCGGCCACGCTCTAGAGCTAGTGTGAGGCGTGACGACTGATTCGACCTCGCGCCCGCGGCGTACCCAGGAGGAACGCCGGGCGGCCACGGTGGCCAAGTTGATCGACGCCACCATCCAGGCGATCGGCGAACTCGGCTATCACCGCACCACGGTCCAGGAGATCTGCGAGCGTGCCGGGTTGTCGGTGGGCGCGATGTTCCGTCAGTTCGAGGGCCGTCTGGATCTGATCGTCGCCACCGCGGAAGAGATCGTCGCCCGCCAGCTGGCCGTATTCCGCGCGCTGCTCGCCGAGGTCGGCGAAGGTACCGACGCACTCGCGTCGGCGCTGCGCTTCCTGCGCGACGCGCAACGTTCCGCGCCCGCGATCGCGCTGCGCGAGGTGTTCGTCGCGGCCCGCTCCGATCGCGAACTGCACGCGCGGATCACCCCGGCGGTCGGCCGGATGTACGCGGCCATGCTGGCGGAGGTCGAAGGCTCCGGGTTGCTGCGGCGTTTCCCCGAGCATGTGCGGGAGCCGCTGTTTTTCACTGCGCTGCATGTGTTCTCGGGTCAGGCCGTGGTGCGGGGTGTCTACGATCGGCCGGATCTCGACGAGTCGGTTCTCGACATGGTCCTCCAACTGGTGACCACGTACGAGGCGGTATTCGATCCGCAAAAGTGACCGTTGACACACCCGCTCATCGCGCCGTAGATTGCTCCTCAACTTAGAGAGGAAAAGTTCTCTTTTTAGATTTTCGGCCCGCGTAGCGTGCCGAATGCTCATCGAGGAGTTCCCATGGCCGCGGCACTCGGCTTCCGCACTGTCCTCGCCCACACCACCCTGGCGTTGGCCGCCGGTCTGGCCCTGGCGGCATGCCCGGCCGTCGTGCCTGTGGCGGTCGCCGATCCGGTGCCCGTGGCGCCCCCACTGCCGTTTCCCGTTCCGCCCGCCCCGCCGTACCTGGATCCGGCCTTCTACCAACCGGATCCGGCTCGCGTGGCCGCCGCGCAGCCGGGGGAGATCCTGGCGGCCCGGCGGGTCAATCTCGCGAATTTCTGGCTGATCCCGCTCAATGTCAATGCCTGGCAGCTGTCGTACCGAAGCACCAACACACGCGGGGAACCGATCGCGGCGGTGGCGACGGTGATCGTGCCTCACCGCCCACCCGCGACCGGACAGCGCAGCCTGCTGTCGTTCCAGTTCGCCGAGGACTCGCTGTCGATCAACTGCGCCCCGTCGTACGCATTGCAGATGGGGTCGCTGCCGAACCCGCTCAACAACGTGATCCAGCTCGAATTCGTGGAGGTCCAGGCGATGTTGCAGCTGGGCCACGCGGTGGTCGTGCCCGATCACGAGGGTCCGAACGGCGCGTATGCGGTCGGTCCGCTCGGGGCTCGCATCACCCTCGACGGAATTCGTGCGGCGGAGAACTTCGAGCAGGCGGGGCTCTCCGGAGCCGCTACCCGTGTCGCGCTGTGGGGATATTCCGGTGGCGCCATTCCCACCTCGCACGCCGCCGAGCTGCAGCCCGAGTATGCGCCCGAACTGAACCTGGTCGGCTCCGCGGTCGGCGGGCTCATGGCCGATATTCGCGACGCCGTCGACTACAACAACGGCACGTCGACGTTCGGCGGGGCGGTGCTCGGCGGGCTGTTCGGTGTGGCGCGGGAGTATCCGGAGGTCAACGCGTTCATCGACCGGTACATGAATCCGCTCGGTAAGACGGTGCGGCTGGCCCACGAGAACCAATGCGTCGCACTGCAATTCGCGGCATTCCCGTTCGTGAACATCAAGGGCCTGTTCGACTATCCCGGCGACCCGCTGATGGCGCCCGAGGTGCAGGGCGTGCTGAACGAACTCGCCCTCGGCAATCGCACGCCGGATGCTCCGGTGTACATCTACCAGTCACCGTTCGACGAGGTCATGCCGATCAACTCGGTCGACCGGCTCTACGACACCTATTGCAGGACCGGAACCGCCCGCGTCGCCTACACCCGGGATCTGTTGAGCGAGCACGGCATTGCCGCGGTGTCCGGCACCGCCAGCGCCGCCCTGTGGCTGAACGACCGCCTCAACGGCGTCCCGGCGCCCGAGGGCTGCCGCAACCGCGACGTCCTCACCCAATTCGCCGACCCCGGCGCCGTGGCCGCCTTCGCCAATGCCATCGGGCAGACCCTGGCCTCGGCCCTCGGCATGCCGGTCTGAGCCGTATCAGCGGACGGTGACGGTCACCTTCCACGTCTTCACCGACTGAATGCACATGGTCCCCGGCCGCGGTTCGCAGCGCTGATACGCCTCGATATCGACCGTGCCGGGACCGTTGGCGGTGAAGGTGGCCGTGGCCGACCCGTCCGGACGGGTGTCGCCGGCCGTACGATGCAGGACGCCGTCGACACCGGCGTCCGGCCGGCTCCACAGCCAGCCGTACCCGTCGTCGGCGTCGCCCGCGAGCCGCACCGCGATCACATCGCCGACCTGCAGGTCGACCGATCGCCCGTTGTCGGATTCGGTGACGGTCTGCAAGGTTGTCTCATTTCCCACCGGCCGCACCGAATCCTCGATCGGCCCGAACACGACAAACCCGACGGCGACCAGCGCGGCCGCCACGGCCGCAACCGACCGAGCAGCCGCCCCCGCCCTCTTCTTCGTGGCTGTCATGGCCCTCCAGCATATCCACCGCAGCGTGTGGGCGATGGGACTGTGGCCGATCTTGTCCACAAGCGGAGGGTTGTCCACAAAAGTCGAATTCGGGCTTCCGGGGCGGGTGGGGCCGGGAGAGGCTTGGACGTGTTCCCCCGAGCCGAGGGGGTTGCGGTTCACGGGAACACGCGGGATCAGTCTGCGCCAAGTATCGCGACGTCGAAATGTCAAGGGTGGAATCATGTATGAGTCTCATATCGCCGTTATCGGCAATGTGGTCACGCATCCGGTGCGGCGCATTCTTCCGGGTGGCGAGCAGGTGGTGTCGTTCCGTATGGCGAGTACGGCGCGGCGCTACGACCGCGACAGCGGCGAGTGGGTGGACGGCGGGACGTTGTTTCTCACCGTCAACTGCTGGCGCCGGCTGGTGGCGGGGGTCGACGCCTCGCTGCGCCGCGGCGATCCGATCATCGCCTACGGCCAGCTGCGCACCACCGAGTACCGCACCCGCAACGGCATGGAACGGCGTGACCTGGAGATGCTGGCCGCCGCGCTCGGCCCGGACCTCGGACGCTGCTCGGCGGCGGTGGTGCGGCACGGTCCCAGGAACTCTGCGGACAAGTCGGACGTTGGACCGGGGGTGGGTCGCGGGGAGGAGCGCCCGGCCGCCGAACAGCAGGGTGTCGGCACGTCCGCAGACGAACTCCGAACCGCCTGAACCCGCAGGTTCGCGCGCCGCGCTGCCGACCGGCGGTGGGGCGGAATCAGAAAACCACTTACCGATAGGCTTTCGCACATGGCTGAGTTCATCTACCAAATGCGCAAGGTTCGCAAGGCGCACGGCGACAAGGTCGTTCTCGACGACGTGTCGCTGAACTTCCTTCCCGGCGCCAAGATCGGCGTTGTCGGTCCGAACGGCGCCGGTAAGTCGAGCGTGCTGAAGATCATGGCGGGACTGGACCAGCCGAACAACGGTGAGGCCTGGCTCGCCCCCGGCGCGACGGTCGGCATCCTGCAGCAGGAGCCACCGCTGAACGAGGAGAAGACCGTCCGCGGCAACGTGGAGGAGGGCCTCGGCGAGATCAAGGTGAAGCTGGACCGCTTCAACGAGATCGCCGAGCTCATGGCCACCGAGTACTCCGACGAGCTCATGGAGGAGATGGGCAAGCTGCAGGAGGATCTCGACCACGCCGATGCGTGGGATATCGACTCCCAGCTCGAGCAGGCGATGGACGCGCTGCGCTGCCCCCCGCCGGAGGAGCCGGTCACCAATCTCTCCGGTGGTGAGCGCCGCCGCGTGGCACTGTGCAAGCTGCTGCTCAGCAAGCCCGATCTGCTGCTGCTCGACGAGCCCACCAACCACCTCGACGCCGAGAGCGTGCTCTGGCTCGAACAGCACCTGGCCCAGTACGAGGGCGCGGTGCTGGCGGTCACCCACGACCGGTACTTCCTCGACAACGTCGCCGGCTGGATCCTCGAGCTCGACCGCGGTCGCGCCATCGGCTACGAGGGCAACTACTCCACCTATCTGGAGAAGAAGGCCGAGCGCCTGGCGGTCCAGGGCAAGAAGGACCAGAAGCTGCAGAAGCGCCTCAAGGACGAGCTCGCGTGGGTGCGTTCGGGCGCCAAGGCTCGCCAGGCCAAGAACAAGGCCCGCCTGGACCGGTACGAGGAGATGGCGGCCGAGGCCGAGAAGACCCGCAAGTTGGACTTCGAGGAGATCCAGATCCCGCACGGCCCGCGCCTGGGCAATGTGGTGGTCGAGGTCGAGCATCTGGACAAGGGCTTCGGCGACCGCCAGCTGATCAAGGATCTGTCGTTCACGTTGCCGCGCAACGGCATCGTCGGCGTCATCGGCCCCAACGGTGTCGGTAAGACCACGCTGTTCAAGACCATCGTGGGCCTCGAGCAGCCCGACAGCGGCACCGTGCGCGTCGGTGAGACCGTCAAGCTGAGCTACGTCGACCAGAACCGCGCCGGGATCGACCCGAACAAGACGGTCTGGCAGGTGGTCTCCGAGGGCCTCGACTACATCGAGGTCGGCAATCAGGAAATGCCGTCGCGCGCTTACGTTTCGGCGTTCGGCTTCAAGGGCCCCGACCAGCAGAAGCCGGCCGGTGTGCTCTCCGGCGGTGAGCGCAACCGGCTGAACCTGGCGATGACGCTCAAGCAGGGCGGCAACCTGATCCTGCTCGACGAGCCCACCAACGACCTCGACGTCGAGACCCTCGGCTCGCTGGAGAACGCGCTGGAGAGCTTCCCCGGCTGCGCCGTGGTCATCTCGCACGACCGGTGGTTCCTCGACCGGACCTGCACCCACATCCTGGCCTGGGAGGGTGACGACACCAATCCGGCCAAGTGGTTCTGGTTCGAGGGCAACTTCGAGGCCTACGAGGCCAACAAGGTCGATCGGCTGGGTCCGGAGGCGGCGCGTCCGCACCGGGTCACCCACCGCAAGCTCACCCGCGACTGATATCCGGGTACTCGTCCGGCGGGACCTCGGATTCCCCGGACGAGTACTCCCCATCCCGGCGCAGCCGGGAACTAGCAAGGAGCTGGCTACTGCTCGGTTACCCACAGGCGAATAGCGTGAGCCGACGCACTGCGTCGGGCGCCAATTGAGCGACGGCGCAATGTCTATCGCGTACCACCAGCTACTTCCGGTGGTACGTGGGTGATCTAGTACCACTGGCCCGCATGGGCGTTCGGACATTACTGGGGGGTTTGGAAAGTTTCACTCCCGCCTTCTCCGGCACCCAGCTACTCTCGACCACGGCGTCACTTTGTTACGGAACCGAATCCGAGGGAGTTGGCGAAGAAAATGACGGTCTCGTCCGAATTGTCCAGCGCGGCGTGGGTCGCGGGTTTGCCGGAGCAGTTGCGCGGTGAGCTCGCAACCCTCGAGGAGGCATACTTCCGCCACGTGGACGCCGGCGACGTCGACTGCGCGATCACCGGGAGTTCACTCCAGGTGTTCCGCAGGCACATCGAACTGGCCATCCAGCGCCCGCCGGGGGCGGCCCGGGTACGGGTGTACTACCCGGACGACGGGTCCGGCCTCGGGGCTGCCGTGCAGATGGTCACCGACGACATGCCGCTGCTGGTGGAGTCGGTGACCTCGGCGCTGAGCCGCATGAGCATCAGCATCAGCGAGATCATCCACCCCATCTTCGAGGTGGAGCGTGACTCGGAGGGTCGGCTGGAGTCGGCGGCCCCGCACGAGGTGGACGGCAACGGCGTGACCGGGCTGCGCGAATCGTGGATGCACGTCCAGTTGCATCCCTCCACCAGCCCGGAACTGCTGCGGCGGGTCGAGGCCGAGATACCGGACGTGCTCACCGACGTCCGCCAGGTCATCGGCGACACCGAGCCGATGCGCGCGGTGCAGGATCGGCTGGCCGACGAACTCGAGAAGGCGGCCGGGGCCGGGACGGCACCGTTCAGCCCGACCGACCTGGTCGACTGCGCGAATCTGCTGCGGTGGCTGGGCGCCGGCCACTTCACGGTGCTCGGCTACGCGCGCTATCAGCGCCGGGCGTCCGCGGACGGGGCGAAATCCGTTGTGGTACCGGATAGTTGCCTCGGCGTGCTGCGGCCCGACGTGGGCACCGATTTCCGGGTGCCGGTCAACGGCGGCAACCGCCAGTTGCTGATGCTCACCCAGGGCCTGGTGCCTGCCACCGTGCACCGGTCGGTGTATCCGTACTTCATCGGTGTCGCCGAATTCGACACCACCGGCGCCATCACCGGTGAGCACCTGTTCATCGGAGTGTTCACCGTGGCCGCCATGCACGAGAACGTGCTCGACATCCCGGTGATCGAGCGCCGGGTGCGTTCGGTGATCGAGGAGAGCGGCTTCGACCTGGACTCGTTCTCCGGGCAGGCCATGCTCGAGGTGATCCAGTCGTTCCCGCGCACCGAGCTGTTCTCCTCCGACACCGAGACCATGCGCCGCACGGCCAGCGCCGTCCTGAACGTCGGCATGCGCCGGCAGGTGCGCCTGTTCCTGCGCTCGGATACCTACGGCCGATTCGTGGCCTGCATGGTCTATCTGCCTCGCGACCGCTACACCACTCGGGTCCGGCTGGAGATGCAAGACATTCTGGTGCGGGAGCTGGGCGGTATCTCGATCGACTACTCGGCCCGCGTATCCGAAAGCGAACTCGCCAGCGTGTATTTCACGGTCCGGCTGCCCGAACCGGGCACCCGGGTCGACGCCTCGGAGACCAACCGGCTGCGGATCCAGGCCATGCTGGCCGAGGCCAGCCGCACCTGGGACGACCACCTGCGCGACGAGGGCGCCACCTCCGCGGTGCTGGATCCGAGCGTGGTGCAGCGGTATTCGGCCGCATTACCCGATGCCTACAAGGAGGACTTCGAGGCGAGCCGGGCCCTGGCCGATATCGTGCGGATGGAGCGGCTGGATCCGGGCAGGATCGACCAGCACCTGTACCGGCGCCCCGAATCCGAGCCCGGTTCCTGGCGGTTCAGCCTCTACATCCGCGCCGGGATCTCGCTGAGCCAGGTGCTGCCGCTGTTGCAGAGCCTCGGCGTCGAGGTGGTCGACGAGCGGCCCTACCAGCTGGAGTTCGAGGACGGCCAGGAGGCGTGGATCTACGACTTCGGGCTGCAGGCCCGCCCCGACCTGCTGCGGAAGTCGTTGGACCGCAACATGGATGCCGAGTTGGTGGAGACCTCGGACCGGCTGGATGTGCTCGACGCGCAGGTCCGTGGCCTGCGGGAGCGATTCACCGAGGCGTTCGACGCCCTGTGGTACGGGCGCGCCGAGGCCGACCCGCTCAACGAGCTGGTGCTGCGGGCCGGGCTGGACTGGCGGTCGGTGTCGATCCTGCGGGCGTATTCGAAATATCTGCAGCAGGCCGATTTTCCCTACAGCCAGGCCAATATCGCTCGCGTGCTGCTGGCCTCGCCGGATGTGGCCCGGCTGTTCGTGCAGCTGTTCGCGGCCATGTTCGATCCGGATGCGGCGGCACCGGAGCGGGCCGGTGAGTTGGAGACCGCGGTGCGCGAGCGGATCAACGAGGTGGTCAGCCTCGACGCGGACCGGATCCTGCGCGCCATTCTCGGCCTGGTGAAGGCGACCCTGCGAACCAATTACTACGTCGTCGACGACGAGGGACGGTCCCGGCCGTACCTGTCGATCAAGGTGGAGCCGCGCGAGATCGCCGAATTGCCCAGGCCCAGACCGCAGTTCGAGATCTTCGTGTATTCGCCGCGGGTGGAGGGTGTGCACCTGCGGTTCGGTCCGGTCGCGCGCGGCGGGTTGCGCTGGTCGGATCGCCTGGAGGATTTCCGCACCGAGATCCTGGGCCTGGTGAAGGCGCAGGCGGTGAAGAATGCGGTGATCGTCCCGGTCGGTGCGAAGGGCGGCTTCGTGGTGAAGCGTCCGCCGGCCGGTACCGGCGATCCGGCGGCGGATCGGCAGGCGTTGCAGACCGAGGGCGTGGCCTGCTATCGCACGTTCATCTCGGGTCTGCTCGACGTCACCGACAATGTGGACCATGCGACGGGGCGGGTGGTGCCGCCCGCGCGGGTGGTGCGCCGGGACTCCGACGACACGTATCTGGTGGTCGCCGCGGACAAGGGGACCGCGACGTTCTCCGATATCGCCAACGAGGTGGCCCAACAGTACGGGTTCTGGCTCGGTGACGCGTTCGCCTCGGGCGGGTCGGCGGGCTACGACCACAAGGCGATGGGCATCACGGCCAAGGGTGCGTGGGAGAGCGTCAAACGGCATTTCGCCGAGATGGATATCGACACCCAGACTCAGGACTTCACGGTCGTGGGCGTCGGTGACATGTCCGGTGACGTATTCGGCAACGGCATGCTGCTGTCCGAGCACATTCGGCTGGTGGCCGCCTTCGACCACCGCCACATCTTCCTGGACCCGAATCCCGATGCGGCGCGGTCGTTTCGGGAGCGGCAGCGGATGTTCGCGCTGCCCCGGTCGTCGTGGGCCGATTACGACACCTCGCTGATCAGCGAGGGCGGCGGGGTGTGGGATCGCACGGTGAAGGCGATCCCGCTCAGCCCGCAGGCGCGGCAGGCGCTGGGGCTGGCCGACGATGCGGCGACGCTGTCGCCGCCGGAACTGATTCGCGCGATCCTGCTGGCGCCGGTTCAGCTGCTGTGGAACGGCGGCATCGGCACCTACATCAAGGCCAGTAGCGAATCCCATGCCGATGTCGGTGACAAGTCCAACGATGCGGTGCGGGTGAACGCGAACGAATTGCGCGTCAAGGTGATCGGCGAGGGCGGCAACCTCGGCGTGACCGCGCTGGGCCGCATCGAGTTCTGCCGCCACGGCGGTAAGTGCAACACCGATGCGCTGGACAATTCGGCGGGTGTGGACTGCTCCGACCACGAGGTCAACATCAAGGTGCTGCTCGACGGGGTGGTCTCCAGCGGAGAACTGCCCGCATCCGAGCGCAATCCGCTGTTGGCGTCGATGACCGATGAGGTCGCCGACATGGTGTTGCAGGACAACGTCTCGCAGAACTTCCTGATGGGGATGTCGCGCTCCGAGGCGCCGCGGATGCTGAATGTGCACATGCGCCTGATCGAGGAGCTGGAGCAGCGCCGCGGCCTGGACCGCGAACTCGAGGCGCTGCCGTCGGACGCCGACATGAAGCAGCGGCTCGAGCAGGGCGGCGGGCTCACCTCGCCGGAGCTGGCCAATCTGCTGGCACATGTGAAGCTGGCGTTGAAGGCCGATCTGCTCGACAGCGATCTGCCCGACACCGCGTACTTCTCGGCTCGGCTGCCGAAGTACTTCCCGACCCCGCTGCGCGAGCGGTTCGGTGGGGCCATCAAGAAGCACCGGCTGCGTCGCGAGATCGTCACCACCATGATGGTCAACGAAATGGTCGACCTCGGCGGCATCACCTACGCGTTCCGGCTGTCGGAGGAGATCGGGGCCACCGCCGGAGATGCGATGCGCGCATTCGCCGCGACGGGCAAGATCTTCGATCTGCACTCGATCTGGCATCGCATCCGGGCCGCCCGCACCTCCATTGCGGTCAAGGACGAGCTGGAGCTGGAAACCAAGCGCACTCTCGACCGCGCCTCGCGCTGGCTGCTGAGTAATCGGCCCCAGCCGATCGCGGTCGGCGCGGAGATCCACCGCTACGCCGGGAAGGTGCGGGAGCTGGCGCCGAAGGTGCCGGGCTGGCTGCGTGGCCACCATATCGACACCCTCGAGGAGCAGTCGGCGAAACTGATCGCCCGCGGTGCGCCCGAGGAGCTGGCGACCGAGGTGTTCGGCCTGCTCAACCTGTTCCCGCTGCTGGATGTCATCGATATCGCCGACATCACCGAGCGCAGCGGTGAGGAGGTGGGCGCGCTGTACTACGCGCTGAACGAGCACCTCAAGATCGATTGGCTGTTGCAGGCGGTCAGTCACCTCGAGCGGGGTGACCGCTGGCATGCGCTGGCCCGGCTCGCGCTGCGCGACGACATGTACGGGTCGCTGCGCTCGCTGACCTTGGATGTGCTGTCGGCCGGCGACCCGGAGGAGACCGCCGAGGAGAAGATCGCGTACTGGGAGTCGAAGAACCAGTCCCGCCTGGGCCGCGCCCGCGCCGGCCTGTCGGAGCTGTTCGAGTCCGGCACCCACGACCTGGCCACCCTGTCGGTAGCGGCCCGCCAGGTACGCAGCATGGTCAGCGGCGTCGGCGCCCAATCGGAGGTCCCCCGCTGACCCTTCCCCCACCACCCCCTCACCAGTGACCCGCCCGTCTCGTCTGTCCCTGCGTCGTGCTTTTGAGGAAGGGACAGACGGGTGGGCGACGCGCCTCCGACGAAGCTCACAGCTCGGTGCGAAACAGGGGGATGAGCAGGGGCGATGAATGGGGTGTGGGGCGGGTGGCCGCGGCACGGGGGGAAGGGTGGCGGGTAACGCTGCATACTGGGTAACCGTACGGTTCACGCCGGTGGCAGCTGTCCGGGCCGCACACCCTGATCGGAGGTATCGCGTTGACGAGTGTCGGATCGCTGACCGAGAGCGGGGCGGCGCACGGTACCGTCGTGCTTCCCCGGCGGTTTCATGCCAAGGTCGAGGTTCGCTGGTCGGATATGGACGCGTTCCAGCACATCAATCATGCGCGCATGGTGACGCTGCTGGAGGAGGCCCGGATTCCGTGGCTGTTCGACGACCGCCCGACCTCCGGGCTGCGCACGGGCTGCGTGATGGTCGATCTGCACGTGCGGTACAAGGGACAGCTGCGGCACGAGGACACCCCGCTGGATGTGGCGATGTGGATCGAGCAGATGCGCGCGGTCGACTTCACCATCGGCTACGAGGTGCGTGCCAACGGTGTCGCCCCGGACTCGCCACCGGCGGTGATCGCCTCCACTCAGCTGGCCGCGTTCGATATCGACACCCAGCGGCTGCGCCGCCTCACCACGGTCGAACGCGAATACCTCGCCCAGTGGAAGACTGACTGAGCCCTCGGATCTCGGACGGACCGGCGCGGAGCGACCAGCGGGAGAGATGAGTAACGAATACGCCGACCAGCGGGTGCTGCGCGTGCGCGACCCCGCCGAGCGGGAAAATTTGGCCACCTTTGTCACACGCGCGATCCGATTGGACCCCGCCGCCGTGATCCGGCTGCGCAGGCGCGGTGTCCACTACGTCACGGCATGGGCCGCAACGGGTTTCGAGGCGCTGGCGGTGCGCACCGTGGTCGCCGACCTGGGCGTCGACGATGTCACGGTGGGCGGCGATGTGATCCTGGCCGGATTGAGCAGCCCGGGCGCGGGCGGTCCGATCGATCTGGGCTATTCGATGGATTCCGCCTGGCGTTCCGCGCTGCCGCCCACCACCGGCTTCACCCATGTCGACGACGTGCCCGCTCGCGCCCTGGTCGAATTGGCCGAACGCGGCGTGCAATTGGCCGCCGAACACGGCAGCAGCCACGGCCCGCCCGCTTCCCTGCTCGACCAGAACGTCCTCACCGTCACCGGCAACGACGACGAGATCGAGGTCCCCATGCGCGTCGTCTTCGCCCTCACCGCCATGGATTTCATCCCCCACTCCGGCGACAAGGCCGACTCCCGCCGCATTGCCCCCACCGAAATAGTCCGCGTCCGTGCCACCCGAACCTGGCTCCGCCTCGACGCCCGCTACGGCTCGGTCGCCCGCCGCCGCGGCCCCGGCATGCCCCTGACCCCGCGCTGAGACGTAGTCGCTACCGTCTTGGCGGTCTAGCCTGGATGTGTGCAGGGTCGCATGCGGATTGCGGTGCTACCGATCCGCTCCGGGCAAAGGCTGGAGAGGGTGGAGATTCCGCGTGCCGCTGCTGATCCGAATGCTTGCCGACCGCACAGCCGGGGCCCGCTCCTCGGCGGGATCGCCACCGTGGGCGCGGGCCTCGCACTGCACAACGTGATGCTCGGTCTTGTCGGCGCGATCGGATGCGCGCTGACGTTTTATGGACCGTGCTGGACCTTGACGCCCCGGTGGCGCGCCCGTCGGCAAGCGCGTCGCTGGCAGCACTTCATCGCTTCTCACGACATTCTCGATCTCGCGTCGCCGGAACTCGCACGTCTTGCCGATGCGTACGACGAGCTCGTCTACACCGCGACACTTCCGGGCGTCGGGATGTCCGCGGAGGCTGCCGGCGTCGGCCATCTCATGGTTCTCGAATGCTCCAGCCTGCTCGACGGCCGGACGCCCGCTGGGCCGGCCGAGCTCGAGTACGTTGCCACTCGCGCCACCGAAATCCGCAGCCTGACGACTGTGTTGGCACGTCAGCACCGCGAACACGAACGGCTTCAGCACCAGCGGGCGCTCGAGCGGCGCCGAGCGCTGGACGAGATCGCCGCGGCACGAACGGAACTCGAGCACGAGACAGGTGTGAGCGCGGTGTTCGCCAGCCGCGACCTGCGAAAGCGATACGAAAACTCACACTGGGACACCGTCTGAGACTGTCGAATCCGAACGGGGGGCACTTGCCCTGCGCAGTCGCACCCAGGCCGGCAGCTCGCGGCCGGATGCGGGCGGGCGTTGAGATGTATTGATAGCCAGGCGGTTACACGCTTGCGTCGAAGTCAGGCTACACCGACGGCGCGGAGGAGTGCGGTGGTGGCGGCCGCGGCGAGGGCGACGACGATCAGTGGGGCGCGGCGCCAGGCGAGGACGAGGGCGACGACGGCGCCCGCGGGCAGGGCGAAGCCAGGAGCGTGGCCCGACGGGATCAGTTCGGTGACGGCCAGGGCGGTGAGCAGGACCACCGAACCGGCCTCGAGGAGCTCGGTGATGTGGGGTGGGACGTTGATGCGGCGGCGCAGGAGGGGGCCCGCGAAGCGGATGGCGTAGGTGCCGACCGCGAGGGCGATCGCTCCGGCAATCAATGTCGTACTCACTGAACAGGGCCTCGAAGTCGTCGAAAGGTCTGGGGGAAGGGGCTATTCGGGTGTTGCGCTGGAGTGGGCGGGCTCCGGCGCGGGGGACTGCGCGACGGCTTCTTCCGTCGTGGCCGGGCGTTTGCGGTCGAACGCCAGCAGTGCGGCGGGCAGTGCCAGCAGAACGGGCAGGCCGGCGGTGAGGAAGGGGGCGGTCACCGCCGCGATGGCCGCGCCTACCACCACGGCTCGCCGGGTCGCCTTGTTCCGCAGCGCCGGTACCGCCAAGGCCAGCAGCACCGCGGGGAAGACCGCGTCCAGGCCGAATCGGGCCGGGTCCGGCACGGCCGCGCCGATCGCCACGCCCAACAGCGCACCGAGCGGCCACGCCAGCAGCACACCGATTCCGCACACCCAGTACCGGGCGTGGCGGCGGTCGCGGTCGGATTCGGCCAGGGCCAGTGCCACCGCTTCGTCGTTCATCACATGCGTGCCGACCAGTCGCCGCCAGCCCGTGCCGACCACCTCCGGCAGCGCCAGTCCGTAGGGCAGGTGCCGGGCGTTGACCAGCAGTCCGATCAGCACGGCCGCGATCATGCTGCCGCCGGCGGATACGATGCCGACGAACAGGAACTCCGCGCCGCCCGCCAGCACGAGCACGCTGAGCAGGATCGGCAGCCAGGCCGGCAGACCCGAGGTGATCGAGGTCGCGCCGTAGGACACGCCGATCACCCCGACCGCCAGGCAGACGGCCGCGATTCCGGTCAGGTCACTGCGATCCAGTGTTCGCCATATCGAACGCACGTCTTCTATAGTGAACACTCGAGCCGGGATTCGTCAATGAGCTTCCCGCCCGACCGAGGTACTGTCTGAGGCCACTATGTCCGAGCACGACGGCGCACAGTCCGCGCCACCGCAGGAGGCCATTGCCGCCGCGCTGCGCCGGGAACGCGCGCGATCCGGCATGTCGCTGACCGAGGTTGCCCGCCGGGCGGGTGTGGCGAAATCCACACTCTCCCAGCTCGAATCCGGCACCGGTAATCCGAGTATCGAAACCCTGTGGGCGCTGTGCGTCGCCCTGGGCATCCCGTTCTCGCGGCTGCTGGATCCACCGCGGCCGCAGGTGCAGGTGATCCGGGCGGGGGAGGGGCCCATGCTGGCCTCCGCGCACGCCGATTATCAGGCGACCCTGCTGGCGGCCTGTCCGCCGCATGCGCGCCGCGACATCTACCTCGTCGCCGCCGAACCCGGTCATCCGCGGGAGTCCGAACCCCATCTCCGCGGTGAGATCGAACATCTGATCCTGTCCGCCGGTCGCGCCCTCGTCGGCCCCGCCGACGACCCGGCCGAGCTGCATCCCGGCGACTACATACGCTATCCCGGCGACCAGCCGCACATCTTCCAGGCCCTCGAACCGGGCACCTGGGGCATCCAGGCCAGCGAATACAGCTGAGACCGCGGCATCGCGGGTCCGGGCCGGGGGTGGGGTGAACCGAACCCCCGAATCGGGTGGTGGCCCGGTCGATTCGGCTCGGTCGGCCGGACAGGATCGAGACCATGAGCAAGGCGATGGGTGCCCTCGGGCGGGGCGTGGGCCGTCTGGTCGGTTACCTGCTGTGTGGTTATGCCCTCGTTTACGCGGTGTACTACGGGATCTGGGCCGCGTCGGCGTCGCACGACGAACTGGCCCGGTCGTGGGGCGGGCCGACCGCGGTGGGTGCGACGCTCGTGCATTGGGCGTTGCTGGCGGTCTTCGGTGGTGCGGGTTGGCTGCTGCTGCGATATGCCCGGCGCCGGGATGTGCCGCGGTAGATTACGCGGCGCCCTCGCCGAGGTACTGCAACCACACCGGATCCAGGTCGGCGGTGGTCGACAGCAGCCGCCAGTGCGGGCCCTTCGGTGATACGAGCGGCTGACGCAGGGTCCAGCCCAGCTCGCTGAGCAGTTTGTCGGCCTTGCGGTGATTGCAGGGCGCGCAGGAGGCGACGCAGTTCTCCCAGGAATGTGCGCCGCCGCGGCTGCGCGGAATCACATGGTCGATGGTCTCGGCCTTGCCGCCGCAGTAGGCGCAGCGATATCGGTCCCGGTGCATCAGCGCCGCACGGGTCATCGGGACCCGGGCGCGATAGGGCACGCGGACGTAGTTGCGCAGGCGGATCACCGAGGGCAGGGCCACCGACGCGCCGGCGGAGTGGACCACGGGACCGCCGGGATCGTCGTGGACGGGATCGGCCTTGTCGCAGATGAGCAGCACGACGGCGCGGCGCGCGGACAGTGCGGTGAGCGGCTCGTAGGTGGCGTTCAGAAGCAGCACCCGGCGCTTCACCCAGGGGGCGGCGCTCGGCGGGGATTCGGAAGAACGGTGCTGAGTAGCACCCGGATAAGAATGTTTCTCGGACAGGACATGCAGCGGAGTAGCCCCCGACCCACGATTGTGGACGTCGGCGGGCTGGAGTTGTCGGTGTGTTCGCGCCTCGTGTGACCGGGCGCCGTGCCGCTGCTTCATGGGAACCCCGAATTCGTATTGTCCGGTTCGTGTGGTATCTGGGCAGACACTGCCACCCAGTTGACCATGGAACCGTCACCTTTGCCAGCTGATTTGACACATTCCGTCTGTGCTGTTCGTGAACGCCGGGTTACACCCGGGGGTGGTATGTCCCATGCCGCGTCGTTTGCGTCGTTCAGCTGGTGATCTCAGAATGCGGTCGTACCGGCGGCCCCACCGAGCACGACACGATTCCGATTGGGTGCCGAGTTGTTGCCGGGCCCGGCGGAGCCTCCTGTTCCTGGGCCCGGCGGAGCCTTTCTCGGTTCCCCGGCCGGAGGCCGGGGTCCGGAGAGCGGGCACAATGGAGCGGGGTGGGGACAAGCTACGGATAAGAGGGTTGATGACTTCCGGCGAGCAGACGGCGACATCCTTTTACGAGGCGGTCGGCGGGGCGGAGACGTTCCGGCGGCTCGTGGCGGCCTTCTATCGGGAGGTGGCCGACGACGAGGTGCTGCGGCCGCTGTATCCCGAGGAGGACCTCGGACCCGCCGAGCGCAGGCTGCGGATGTTCCTGGAGCAGTACTGGGGCGGGCCCCGGACCTACTCCGATGAGCGCGGCCATCCCCGGCTGCGGATGCGGCACATGCCGTTCCGGATCGGCCCGATCGAGCGGGACGCGTGGCTGCGTTGCATGCGGATCGCGGTCGCCGAGATCGAGCCGGAGGTGCTCGACGACGAGCATCGGCGCGCGCTACTCGACTATCTGGAAATGGCGGCGAATTCGCTGGTCAATGCTCCCTTCTGACGCTATCGCGCAGATTTCCGTGCAACCCAAGGGGTTTCCCGGACCAGGTAGGTCTGCTACTGATTTGCTCGAGCTGAGATCGGTTGCCCACTCGGGCGGCTTTTAGCGGAAAAGTTTGGCACTATTACCGTTTGTGACACCTTCATCAGCGGAGGACCCGGCGGTTCCGGCAGCGACGCTCGATCCGTGGTGGCGGTCGGCGGTGTTCTATCAGGTGTATCCGCGCTCGTTCGCCGATTCGAACGGTGACGGCGTCGGCGATCTACGCGGTCTGTGCGACCGGCTCGGCTACCTCGAGCTGCTCGGCGTGGACGCGCTGTGGATCTGCCCGGTGATGCGGTCGCCGATGGCCGACGGCGGCTACGACGTGAGCGATCCGCGCGATATCGACCCGCTGTTCGGCGATCTGGCGGCGCTGGACGAGCTGATCGCCGAGGCGCACGACCGCCGGATCCGGGTCACGATGGATCTGGTGCCCAATCACACCAGCAACCGGCATCCGTGGTTCACCGCCGCGCTGGCCGCCGGACCGGGCAGCCCGGAGCGATCCCGCTACCTGTTCCGCGACGGCCGTGGCCCCGACGGCTCGCTCCCACCGAACAACTGGCCGAGCGTCTTCGGCGGACCGGCGTGGACGCGGATCATCGAGCCCGACGGCAGACCCGGCCAGTGGTATCTGCACCTGTTCGCCGCCGAACAGCCGGATCTGAACTGGAACAACCCGGAGGTGGTCGCCGATTTCGAGCAGACCATGCGGTTCTGGCTCGATCGCGGTATCGACGGTTTCCGCATCGACGTGGCGCACGGCATGGCCAAACCCGACGGCCTGCCGGATATGGATCCGGTCCCGACGGGCATGTTCCACCTCGACGACGATGACTACCGGTTCAACAACCCGGGCGTGCACGACATTCACCGCCGGATCCGCAAGGTGCTCGACCAGTACCCCGAGGCCGTGGCGATCGGCGAGGTCTGGGCCAACGACAACACCCGCTTCGGCGAGTACGTCCGCCCGGACGAACTCCATCTGGCATTCAACTTCAAACTCGCCGAGACACCCTTCGACGCCGCGGAAATCCGTGCGGCCGTCGACAATTCGATCCAGTCGGTGTCGTGGGTGGGTGCCAGCGCGACCTGGACGCTGTCCAATCACGACATCGACCGCGAGGTCACGCGCTACGGCGGTGGCGCGGTCGGGGTGGACCGGGCGCGGGCGATGATCCTGCTGGAGCTGGCGCTGCCCGGCGCGGTGTTCATCTACAACGGGTCCGAACTGGGCCTGCCCAATGTCGACGATCTGCCCGAAGAGGTGCTGCAGGACCCGGTGTGGGAACGGTCCGGACACACCGATCGCGGGCGCGACGGCTGCCGGGTGCCCATGCCGTGGGAGGGGGACCGGCCGCCGTTCGGCTTCACCACCGGTCCGCGCTCGTGGCTGCCCATTCCGCCGCGATGGGCCGAGCTGACCGTCGAGGCCCAGTTGGAGCGGCTGAATTCGACATTGTCGCTGTATCGGATGGCGATCGAATTGCGTGCCGTGCGGCCGGAATTCGCCGGGTCCGGACTGGACTGGTACGGCAGCCCGCCCGGATGTCTGGCCTTCCGGCGCGACGGCGGGCTCATCTGCGCGCTCAATGCCTCCGATGCGCCGATACCGCTGCCGCCGGGAGAGGTTCTGCTGGCCAGCGCCCCGATCGAGGGCCGGCAGCTGCCCGCCGACGCGGCGGCGTGGCTGGTGTGAGGCGTTTACTCGCATCGTCTACCGTTGGGCTGTGAGCATTCTCGAGACAGTGCTGATCTTTGTCGGCATCCCGCTGGTGATCTACGCGGTGATCGCCGGATTGTCGTTCCTCGGCAAGCCGCTGCCCGGCGAGAAGCCGGTCCACTACAACCTCGGTGACAAGTGGACCGCGGACCCGGTGCTGTGGAGTGCGACCGACGAGGTGACCGGTTCGGGCCACCATTACGCAGAGACCTCGCATGGCAACCATGCGGCTATCGAATCCGCCGGAGCGGACCTGATCGGAGGCCGGGCAAGTGGCAAGTTCTAAGTGGCCTGCGGTGGTCGAGTCAGACCTGCCGCACGGATGGGCTGTGACCAGCAGCGGGCGCGTATCCGGCGTGCACGAGGCCGGTGACGTGTTCAAGGAGGCGCCGTTCAGCGATCGGGAACGGCTGCTGATGGACAACACGCTCACCGAGGCCACCCGCAGCACCAAGGTGCGCTTCAACATCTACATCGGTGACCTCGGTGCCGACCCGGCCGCGGGCGTCGATGCCCTGTTCCCGGCCACCCCCGAGGCGGCGCGTTCGGTGCTCATCGCTGTCTCGCCGAACGACCACGCCGTCGAGGTGCGCTCCGGCCGCGACGTCGCCGACCGCGTGAACGATCGGATCTGCCAGCTCGGCGTGACCGCGGCCCTCGCCTCGCTGCGTCAGGGCGAGCTGATCGACGGCCTGGTCTCCGCGGTCCGCGTCATGGCCGCCGCCATCGGCCGCCCGGCCTAGGTCCTTCTTCTTCGCACCCCTTCCGTTCCCACGCACTCGCTCCGGACGTCCGCAGCGAGTGCGGAGCAACGGAAGGGGTGCGTTTGTACGCCCTGAGCGTAATGAGGGGGCGGACCGACGGGAGGGGACCTTAGGCTCTGGGTATGGCCGAGCATCCGAGACTTCAGTCGATCCCCGGCGGACGCGAGGACGAGCCGCGGGCCCCCCAGCGGGTTCGCGAGCCCCTCTGGCGAGAGGTGCTCGGCCGCCGCCTGCGGGCCCTGCGCCAGGAGCAGCGCGAGACCCTCGCGGAAACCGCTGGGCGAGCAGGCGTTTCGCCCCAATACCTGTCCGAGGTCGAGCGCGGCCGCAAGGAACCGTCGAGCGAGATGATCGCCGCCCTGGCGGGTGCCCTCGGCACCGACCTGGTCGGCCTTACCGAACAGGTCGCCGACGACCTCCGCCGCCAGCGCCGCGGCGCCCTGGCCCGCCCCGCCGCCCCACGCCGCGATGCGGTGCGGACGCTGACGGTCGTCCCCGGGGCCGAGCCACTCGACGGTATGAACCAGTTCGCCGTCGATCGGTCCACCTCCGGCCGACGCCCCGAGCCGACCCTCCTCGCCCTGGTCGCCTGATCTCCGGCCCCGAGATCCCTGTCTCCCCGGCCTCGGGGCCGGGGAGACAGGGAACGAGGTGGCGCCTCGCCGGGGAGTTGATGGTCCGCCTACGAACGAGGTGGGTTCCGGGGTGATGGGAGATCGCCCTCCCCGGAGGTTTCCTCTCCCTATATCCCGGACCCTTCTGAGCGGATTTCCCTCTATCCCGGCGGGTTTGGCCGGGATCAGTCGCGGGGGCCGAGGATGTTGTCGACCAAGCGGTATTCGAGGGCGGCTCGGGCGGTGAAGACTCGGTCGCGGTCGGTGTCGTGGCGGAGGGTATCGACGGTCTGGCCGGTGTGTTCGGACAGGATGGATTCGATTTGCGCGCGCATCCGGGCCAGCTCGTCGGCCTGCAGGATGAGGTCGGGGATCGCGCCCCGGCCCTGGGCCGCGGGCTGGTGCAGGACCACTCGGGCGTGGGGCAGCGTGTTGCGGCGTCCCGGCGCACCGCTGGCGAGCAGGACTCCGCCGACACCGATGGCCTGGCCCACGCAGGTGGTCACCACCGGTGACTTGAGGTACTGCATGGTGTCGTACACCGAGAGCATGGCCGACAGGTCGTTGCCGCCCTCGCAGTTGATGTACAGATTGATGTCCTGGCCCGGGCTGTCGGCATCCAGGTGCAGCATCTGGGCGATGAGCGCATTGGCAACGCCCGCATCGATCGGCGTGCCCAGATAGATGATCCGTTCGGTGAGCAGGTGTGAGTAGACGTCCATGATCCGCTCGCCGCGCGGATGCTGGGCGATCACATTGGGAATCGTGTAGCTGCTCATGCCGAAATACCTACTTTCTGCCGTTGCGGCATGACCTGGCCGAAGGAGTCGACGATCCGGTCGACGAATCCGTACTCCAGTGCCTGCTCCGCGGTGAAGAAGCGGTCGTGCAGCGAATCCTCGTAGACCCGTTCGTAGGTCTGACCGGTGTCCTCCGCGATGAGGCTGAGCACGGTTTTCACCGTGTACCGCAGATCATCGGCCTGGATCTCCACATCGCCCGCGGTGCCGCCGATACCGGCCGAGCCCTGATGCATCAGCACCCGCGAGTGCGGCAGCGCGAAGCGGAGCCCCTTCTCGCCGGACGACAGCAGGAATTGCCCAGCGCTGTAAGCGGTTCCGAGCACCAGGGTCGACACCGGGCACGGCACCAACCGCATCGTGTCGCGCATGGCGAGCATCGACGACACCGATCCGCCGGGGGAGTGGATCCACAGCGAAATCCCCGCCTCCGGATTCTCGGCCGCGAGGGTCAGGATCTGCGTCGTCAGCAGCGTCCCGTTGTCGTCGTCCAGCGGGCCGTCCAGGACCAGAATGCGGCGACTGAGCAGTTGTTCCCTTGCCCGCCAACTGAACAGCGGAGCCTTGTTTTCTTCGGTCATGTTTCCCACCGTGCCCGACCCCTGCCGGAAAAGCCGCCCCACGCTGCCCACAGCAGATCTGCCCACAGCAGCGAGGCGGGGCCTGGCGTCATGGCAGGTGGCGCGGATACGCGAACGCGCCCCGGGCGGGTGCACGGGGCGCGTTCGGCGAGGGGTCAGCGGGCGTCGAATGCCCTGGCGCGCAGGGAGCGTTCGATGCCTGCCTTGCCTTCGGTGACCAAGCGGCGCAGGGACGGGGGGTGGTCTTCGGAGAGGAACCTGTCGGCGGTGGCTACGGCCTTGTCGGAGATGGCCCAGTGGGGGTACAGGCCGACGACGACGGTCTGGGCGACCTCGCTGGAGCGACGTTCCCAGATCGCCGGGATCTCCGCGAAGTACCGCTCGACGTAGGGCAGCAGCAGCTCGGACTGGCCGACCGGGGCGAAGCCGTTGACGATGGCGCGAGTGGTGATGTTGGGCAGCGAATCGTCGTTCATGACCGTGTCCCAGGCCTTTTCCTTCACCTCGGCCTGGGGGCGGGCGGCCGCGGCCGCAGCGGCCTGGCGGCGCCCGGCCGCGGTCGGGTCGCGCTTCAGTTCGGCGTCGATGAACGGGGTCTCCAGGCCCTCGGCGTCGATCTCACCGGCGGCGGCCAGCGCCTGCACCAGGCGCCAGCGCAGGTCGGTGTCGACCACCAGGCCGGGCAGGCCCACCGTCGCCGGATCGGCGTCGAGCAGCTCGCGCAGCACCTCGATGTGCCAGGGCGACAACAGCGCTCCGGTG
Source organism: Nocardia transvalensis (assembly GCF_015477765.1). Taxonomy (GTDB): domain Bacteria; phylum Actinomycetota; class Actinomycetes; order Mycobacteriales; family Mycobacteriaceae; genus Nocardia; species Nocardia transvalensis_A. The sequence goes on from NZ_JADLQQ010000008.1 coordinate 34,003, forward strand.
AGCGAATTGACGAACGCGAGCTGATGATCCGACCCCGGCGCGGCCTCTCGGGCCAGCTCCAGCAGCCGGTCGGCGAACTGCGGCCAGCCGGATTCCGCCGCCCAGGCCGGTTCGGCGTAACTGGCCAGCGCGGTCTGCGCCTGCAGCAGAAGTCGTTGCACCACACCGATTTCCGACTCGGCACCCACACCGCGCTGCACCAGGGCGACGAAGTCGCGGGCCCGCATCTCGGCCTGGCGGGTCATTTCCCATGCCGCCGACCAGCACAGCGTCCGCGGCAGCGATTCGGCGATATCGGCGATGCGCGCCACCACGGTGTCCAGCGACTCGGGATCCAGCCGCACCGAGCAGTAGGTGAGATCGTCGTCGTTGACCAGCACCAGCTTGCCGCGCTCCACGCCCACCAGCTCCGGCACCTCGGTGCGCTCGGCCGGATCGACATCGAGCTCGACGCGCTCGGTACGCACCAGCTTTCCGTCGCGCTCGTCGTAGACGCCGATGGCCAGCCGGTGCACGCGCCGCTCACCGGCACCCGGTTCGGCTCCCTCCTGCACCACGGCGAACCGGGTGAACTTGCCGTCGGCCACCTCGAAGTCGGGACGCAGGATGTTCAGGCCGGTGGTCTTCAACCACTGCGCACCCCAGCCGGAAAGGTCACGCCCGGAAGCCTTTTCCAGCGCACCCACCAGATCGTCGAAAGTGGCGTTGCCGTAGGCATGCTCGGCGAAGTAGGCCCGCAGTCCGGCCAGGAACGGCTCCAGCCCCACATAGGCGACCAGCTGCTTGAGCACCGAAGCGCCCTTGGCGTAGGTGATGCCGTCGAAGTTGACCTCCACCGCGTGCAGATCCGGAATATCGGCGGCGATCGGATGCGTGGAGGGCAGCTGATCCTGCCGGTATGCCCACGACTTCTCCACATTCGCGAACGTGGTCCAGGCGCTGGTGTATTCGGTGGCCTGGGACTGGCACAGCACCGAGGCGAAGGTGGCGAACGACTCGTTCAACCACAGATCGTCCCACCACTTCATGGTGACCAGATCGCCGAACCACATGTGCGCCATCTCGTGCAGCACCGTCTCGCACCGGCGCTCGTAGGAGGCGCGAGTCACCTTGGAGCGGAACACATAATCCTCGAGGAAGGTGACCGCACCCGCATTCTCCATGGCCCCGGCATTGAATTCCGGCACGAACAGCTGGTCGTACTTGCCGAATGCGTAGGGCACCCCGAAATTGCGGTGATAGAACCCGAAACCCTGCTTGGTCTCGGTGAACAGCCGTTCGGCGTCCATGTACTGGGCCAGCGAGGCCCGGCAGTAGATGCCGAGCGGGATGGTGGTGTGCTCGTCGGTGTAGGTGTCGGTCCACTTCGCGTAGGGCCCGGCGATCAGCGCCACCAGATAGGTGCTCATGCGCGGGGTGGTGGCGAAGGTGTGTGTCACGACAGTGCCGAGCTTGCGGGTCTCGATGCAGGCCCCGTTGGAGATGACCTCCCAGTCCTGCGGCGCGGTGACCACCATGTCGTAGGTCGCCTTGAGGTCGGGCTGGTCGAAGCAGGCGAACATCCGCTTGGCGTCGGCGGTTTCGAACTGCGAATACAGATAGACCTTGTTGTCGGTCGGATCCACGAACCGGTGCAGACCCTCACCGGTGTGCGAATACTCGCAGTCGGCCTCCACCACCAGCTCGTTGCGTTCGGCCAGACCGGTCAGGGTCAGCCCCTTCGACTCATCGTAGTCGTCGATCCGGAGCGGCTCCCCGTTGAGGACCGCCGAGCGTACGCCCGCCGCGACGATGTCGACGAAGGTTTCCGCACCGGGGGTGGCGGTGAACGTCACCGTGGACCGCGAGAAGAAGGTGTCGGCGGATCCGGTGTCCGGACCCGTGGGCTGGCCGGTGAGATCGAGTTCGACGCGATAGTTCTCCACCCTGATCGTCGCGGCGCGGGCGATCGCCTGATCACGGGTGAGGTTCGGTGCGGACAAGGACACTCCTTCGCTGGTCGGAGAACTGTGCCGGACTGCCTGTCGTGCGGGTCCGGCACCCGTCGGCGGGTGGCCCGGGTGCGGGCGCAACGCTGCCCAGAATGCCACGTGAACTTCCATTCGGGCGCGTACATATCCGGGCGCCGCCGCCGACCGGCACCTCGGTAGGCTGGGGCGTCGTCGCAGCGGCAGGTATCGGAGGAGGACAGTTGCAGCACATCCACGCAGGCAAGGTGCGTGACCTGTACGAGGATGGTGATTCGCTGATCCTGGTCGCCTCGGACCGGGTGTCGGTGTACGACGTGGTGCTGCCGACACCGATTCCGGACAAGGGCGCGCTGCTCACCCAGCTGTCGAACTGGTGGTTCGAGTACTTCTCCGATGTGCCCAACCACATCCTGTCCACCACCGACGTGCCCGCCGAGTTCGCCGGCCGTGCGATCCGGGCCAAGCCGTTGAAGATGGTCCAGGTCGAATGCATCGCCCGCGGCTACCTGTCCGGGTCCGGACTGAAGGAGTACCAGCGCACCGGCTCGGTGTCCGGGATCGCGCTGCCGCCGGACCTGCGGGAGGGCGACAGCCTGCCCGAGCCCATCTTCACGCCCACCACGAAGGCCGCACAGGGCCACGACGAGCCCATCACCTTCGAGGATGTGGTGGCGCAGGAGGGCCGCGAGGTCGCCGAGCGCCTGCGCGAGCTGACCCTCGACGTGTACACCCGCGGTGCCGCCTACGCCGCCGAGCGCGGGGTGATCATCGCCGACACCAAACTCGAATTCGGTTGGGACGGCGATGTCCTCACCCTCGGCGACGAGGTGCTGACCAGCGACTCGTCGCGATACTGGCCCGCCGACGAATGGGAGCCGGGCCGCCCTCAGCGCTCGTTCGACAAGCAGTTCGTCCGGGACTGGGCGACCTCGACCGGCTGGGACAAGGAACCGCCGGGTCCGGAGATTCCCGCCGATATCGTCGCGGCGACGCGCCGGAAGTACGTCGAGGCCTACGAGCGCATCACCGGCCGCGAGTGGCGCTGATCCGGCCGATCACGCCGGGACGCGCTCGCCGACGGTCAGGAACGCATCGACGTAGCCGTCGGCCGTGTTCTCGAATTCGGCGTAGTGCGCCGCACGCGCGGCGCCGGTGCGCTGCTCGCCGACCACGAAATTGCCCGCGGAGTCCACGCGCTGCGGCCGGTCCTCGGCATCGGGCAGCACGCGCACCGTCGAGTGGCTGAACCCGCAGTAGTAGGCCAGGCCCTCGCCGAGTTGGGCGTCGAGCATCGTCGTCATGGTGTCGACCAGTGGATCGTCGCCCGCGGCACCGGCCAGGCCCAACCAGAGGATGCGCTTACCGGCCAGCCGGGGTTTGCTTCGGCCATAGGCGAATCCGTAGTTCCACACCCGATCGATCCATCCTTTGAGCAGCGCCGGGACGCTCACCCAGTAGATGGGGAACACGACGACGACCACCTCGGCGGCCAGCAGGCGCCGCCAATGTTCGCGCACCTCCGCCGAATAGGCCTTGTCCCGGTTGCCCCACTCGGGCTCGTCGGCCACCGTCATCCGGGGATCGAAGCCCTCGGCCTGCAGATCGAGCAGGTCGATGCGATATCCGGCCGCCTCCAGTCGACTCGTCGCACGGCGGGCGATATGTGCGCTGAGCGAATCGGAGCGGTGATGGGCGACGACCACGAGCGCGGTCGGTGCTGTTGCGGTCTGCGGCACGGAGTCCTCCTACGGATCGAATGACTGTGCTGTCGAGTACACCGGCTCTCGCGTGGACGATCCATGGGAGAAACGCTCTGGCAGATAGGAGATCGTCTACTCTGGACCGAGTGGATCCTTTGAGTGCACTGCTGGGCGGCATTCGCGCGGAGGGGTCGGTGGTCACCCATGCGGTGCTGGAGGCGCCATGGACCATTCGCTTCGCCGACCGCGCCCCGCTCACCATGGTCACCGTGCTGCTCGGCGGCGGCACCTTACTGCTCGCGGACGGCAGCCGGATTCCGGTGCGCCCCGGTGACAGTGCGATCGTGCGTGGGCCCGAACCGTTCCTGCTTGCCGACCATCCCGAGTCGGTGGACCGGCCGCACGAGGAATATGAGATCGCCTGCTTCCTGGACGGCGCCCGGGATCTGCGGCAGTTGCGCGGAATACACCGGGCCGCAGGCGAAGCGGGGGCGTCGTTCCTGATCGTCGGCGCCTACCGGGCGGCGGGCCGTCGGCACGAGCGCCTGCTGCGGACGCTGCCGCCCGCGCTGGTGGTGGGGGACGACCCGGAGGTGTGCGGTTGGCTGGAGGCGACCGCGATCGACGCCGCCGAGCAGCCGGCCGGGGCGCAGGCCCTGATGGATCGGCTGCTGGACTGGGGGCTGGTGTGCACGCTGCGGTCGTGGTTCGCCCGGGCCGGTGCCGCGGCGCCCGGCTGGTATCGCGGCTTGGCCGATCCCGTGGTCGGACCGGCCCTGGAGGCCATCCACAACCGCCCGGCCCGGCCGTGGACGGTGGCGGCGCTGGCCGCGGAGGCCGGGGTGTCGCGAGCGTTGTTCGCCAAGCGTTTCGGCGAGGTGATGGGCGAGCCGCCGCTGCGCTATCTCACCGAATACCGCATGGACGAGGCCGAGGAACTGCTCGCCGACTCCGAACTGACCGTGGCGCAGGTGGCCCGGACGGTCGGGTATGCCGACCCGTTCGGATTCAGCGCGGCGTTCAAACGCTATCGGGGAGTGAGCCCTTCGGCGTTCCGGACGGCGTGACCGTCACAGTGGGATCGAGGTGTCGGCAAGTTGCTGGGGGTCCACCGGATTGCCCGCGAGGATCAGCTCCTTGATGCGATCGGTGACATCCCAGACATTGACGTTCATCCCTGCCAGCACCCGATTGCCCGAATCCAGCCAGAAGGCCACGAATTCGCGGCCGTTCAGGTCGCCGCGCACGACGACGGTGGCGGACTGCGCCGGGTCGACGTAGCCGGTGTATTCCATGCCCAGGTCGTACTGGTCGGTGAAGAAATACGGCAGCCGATCGTAGGTCGACGGCTTACCCAGCATGGTCAGCGCGGCCGCCGCCGGCTGGTTGAGCGCGGTGGCCCAGTGCTCCACGCGGATTCGCCGTCCCAGCACCGGATGCTGCTGGTTGGCGATATCGCCGACGGCCACGATATCGGGGTCGCCGGTCGCCAGGCTCTCGTCCACCAGCACCCCGCCGTCCACCTCCAGCCCGGCGTCGGCGGCCAGCTCCACATTCGGCCGCGCGCCCACCGCCACCAGCACCGCATCGGCCGCGAAGACGGTGTCGTCGTCCAGGCGCACCCCGGTGGCCTTGCCCTCGGTGGTGAGAATTTCGGCGACCTTCGCCCCGCACAGCAGATTCACCCCGTGCTCGCGATGCAGCTGCGCGAACACGTCGCCCATCTGGGTACCCAGGGCGGCCTGCAGCGGCACCTGCTCGACCTCGAACATCGAGACCTCGAGCCCCGCGATGCGGGCGGCCGCGGCGACCTCGAGGCCGATCCATCCGGCGCCGACCACCGCCAGCCGCCGCGCCGAGCCGAACAGGTCGATCAGGGCATCGGAGTTTTCGATGGTCCGCAGCATGTACACGCCGTCGGCGTCGGCGCCGGGCACCGGCAGCCGCCGCGGCCGCGAGCCGGTGGCCAGGGCGAGCTTGTCGTAGGGGAGGGTCGAACCGTCCGGGAGCGCAACGGTTTTCGAGGCGCGGTCGATACTCGTCACGGTGCAGCCGAGCCGGACGTCGACGTGGTGATCGCGATACCAGTGGCCGGGGTGCACGGTGAAGTCGGGCAGCGCCTTCTTGCCCAGCAGATGTTCCTTGGACAGCGGCGGGCGCTCGTAGGGCAGCCGCTCCTCCTCCGAGATCAGGGTGAGCGTCCCCGCGAAGTCGTTGGCGCGCAACGCTTCCGCGAGCTTGGCCGCGGCCAGCCCGCCGCCGACGATGACGAACCTGGACTGAGTGGTCATGGATGAACCTCCGTGCAACGGCAACCAGGTCGATCCCGGCCGAAAGCAATACCGGAACAGGCTTCGACCCTACTGCGGTCGATCCGCCCGCTCGGGAAATATCCGGAAGTTTCCGTTGTTGATCAAATTCGAGGCGGCGACGAGCCGCCGACGCTTCACTGTGCGAGAGGACGACGACTTGAGCGACGCGACCACAACCGGCACCAAGGACCGCGTGGACTTCTGGTTCGACCCGCTGTGTCCGTGGTGCTGGATCACCTCCCGCTGGATCCTCGAGGTCGAGAAGGTCCGTGATATCGAGACCCGCTTCCACGTCATGAGCCTGGCGGTGCTCAACGAGGACCGCGCGCACGAAGAGCCGTACGCGGAGCTGGCCAAGAGCGGCTGGGCTCCGGTGCGGGTCTTGATCGCCGCCGCCCAGCAACACGGTGACAAGGTGCTGTCGCCGCTCTACACCGCGATGGGCACCCGCATCCACAACCGCAGCGCCGAATACAAGCGGGAGAACCGGGCCGAGAAGCTGGCCGCGGTCATCGCCGACTCCCTCGCCGAGGTGGGCCTGCCCGCCGACCTCGCCCGGGCCGCTGGTAGCACCGAATACGACGAGGCCCTGCGCAAGAGCCATCACGCCGGGATGGACAAGGTAGGCCCGGATGTCGGCACCCCCACCATCCACATCAACGACGTCGCCTTCTTCGGCCCGGTGCTCTCCCGCATCCCCCGCGGCGAGGAAGCGGGCAAGCTCTGGGACGCCTCGGTAACCCTCGCCTCCTACCCGCACTTCTTCGAACTCAAGCGCACCCGCACCGAGGAATACCGGTTCGACTAGTGCGGCTGCTGTGGCGGTAGGGCCGGGACCTCCCCGTATCCGCCGCCGGCTTGGGGATGGGCCGGCGGCGGGTAGCCGGGCGGGGTGGCATAGTGCGGCGCCGTGGGCGCGCTCGGGCGCAGGAACAGGCGCCCGTGCTGGCTGCGGTCGCGCAGCGCCCACATGCGCCAGGTCAATACGGGGTGGCTGGAGACGGCGTTGACGACCCAGATGAAAAAGCCCTTCTCCTGCGGCGCGCGGTTGGCCATCTCGTCGAAATTCACCAGCGAATTCAGGTACTTGCCGCCCGCGAGCACCCGCATCGCGCCGGGCGCCCCCACATACCGGTTGCAGAAGCCGTGGTTGTCGGCGGTGTACTCCTGCGAACGCAGCAGCGCATCGCCGAGGACCGGCAGGAACGGCACCAGGAACATGCCCAGCTGCCGCCAGTAGGAGGTGTGCCCGGCGGCGATGTGGCCGACCTCGTGCCCGATGATGAACGCCAGCGCCTCGGGGTCGCGAGCCTGCCCGCCGACCTCGAACAGATCGCTGTAGACCACCACGTAGCGGCGGAATCCGTGCCCGGAGGCGAAGGCATTGATCTGGCCGTTGCCCAGCACCACATACGCATCGGGCACCGTCTTCATGCCGAAGCGGCCCGCCGCCTCCACCACCATCCGGTAGCCCTCCGGAAATTGGGTGGGCGACATCTTGACCGCATTGGCCCGCTGCATCGCATAGTTCGCGCCACGGCCGAACCACAGCAGCACCGGCGCCAGGATCAACGCCACGACGTACTGGTCGACGTAGCCGATCAACAGCAGCAGCACGACGAACAGATACGCCACGACGGTCAGCATGATGACCACCACCAGCAGCGCGTTCTCCCAGCTGTGCCGCGCGGGCATCCCGTACGGCGACAGACCGCGGGTGTGCTGATGGGGCGGGATCTGCGGCGGGGCGTACGGCGGCTGCGGGCCCCACCCGGGCGGGCCGAGGCGCGGATCCCAGCCCGCCATCCCGGTCACGGGATTCCACCCGGGCGAGGGCCCGGGCTGCGGCGATGGTTGTCCCCACTGATCGTCGGACTGCATGCCGTGCACTCTAGTGACGGGCCGCTCATCCCGAGGTGAGCCATCTCTCGGACGCCTGACACAATCACAGGCATGCGCGTATATCTCGGTGCCGATCATGCCGGTTTCGAACTGAAGAACCACGTCAAGGACCACCTGCAGCGAGCCGGCCACGAGGTCTTCGACTGCGGCGCCCGCGAATACGACGCCGCCGACGACTACCCGGCCTTCTGCATCGACGCGGCCCGTCGGGTGGTCGCCGACCCGGGCAGCCTCGGCCTCGTCTTCGGCGGCAGCGGCAACGGCGAGCAGATCGCCGCCAACAAGGTCCCCGGCGCCCGGTGTGCGCTGGCGTGGAGCGTGGAGACCGCGCGGCTGGCGCGCGAGCACAACAATGCGCAGCTGATCGGCATCGGCGGCCGGATGCACTCGCTCGAGGACGCACTGGCCATCGTCGACGCCTTCATCGCCACCCCGTGGTCGGGCGAGGCGCGCCACCAGCGCCGCATCGACATCATCTCCGAGTACGAGAAGACAGGCGAGGCCCCAGCCATCGGCAACTGACCGATCGCCGCACCCTTTCTTCGCATTCGCACCCGCTGTGGCCGTTCGCAGCGGGTGCGAAGCGCGGGAAAGGGTGCGGCTGTCCGCGCACGGAGGTGATCCCACCCATGCCCGAGGGACATACATTGCATCGGCTGGCGAAGCTGCATCACAGGCGGTTCGCCGGGGGCGTGGTGCGGGTGTCGAGCCCGCAGGGGCGCTTCGCCGACGGGGCCGCGCTCGTGGATGGGCGGGTGCTGGTGCGGGCCGAGGCGTGGGGGAAACATCTGCTGCACTACTACGATTCGGGGCTCGTCGTGCACGTGCATCTCGGGTTGTACGGGACGTTCACCGAATCGCCTGCGCCGCTGTCGGATCCGGTCGGTCAGGTGCGGATGCGGATGATCGGGGCGGGGCGGGCCGCCGCGCAGCTGTACGGGACGGACCTGCGCGGACCCACCGCGTGCGAGGTGCTGCACGAGCCGGAGGTGGGCGCGCTGACCGCGCGGCTGGGCCCGGACCCGCTGCGCCGCACCGCCGATCCGGACCGAGCCTGGCAGCGCATCCGCCGTTCGGCCCGCCCGATCGGGGCGTTGCTGATGGATCAGGCCGTGGTCGCCGGGGTCGGCAACGTCTACCGGGCGGAATTGCTGTTCCGCCACGGAATCTCCCCGCACCGGCCCGGCCGCGAGCTGACCGCCGCCGACTGGGACGAGCTGTGGACCGACCTGGTCGCCCTCATGCGTACCGGGGTGCGGCGCGGCAAGATCGTGGTCGTCCGCCCCGAACACGATCGCGGCGCACCGTCCTACGCCGAGGGCAAACCACGCACCTACGTGTACCGGCGGGCGGGCGAGCCGTGCCGAATCTGCGGTTCCACCGTCCTGCATTCCGTCCTGGACGGCCGAAACCTGTTCTGGTGCCCCACCTGCCAACCGAGCTGATCAGGAGACGGTCAGAAGCCTCCGTCGAAGCCCCCGCCGTCGAAACCGCTGTCGAAGCCGCCGCCGTCGAATCCGCTGCCGAAGTCGGCGTTGTCGAAACCGCCCTGGTCGTAGGCGCCTTGGTCGGAGCTGCCCTGGTCGAAGGAGCCCTGATCGGCGGCGCCGGGGTCGTAGGCGCCCTGGCCCGCGTCGGCCTGTTGCCCGGCATCGAATCCGGCGTCGAAGCCTTGGCCGTAACCGTTCTCGAATCCGGTTGCGCCGTAGGCAACTCCGGACATCCCGCTGAACAGGGCGTCGAACAGCAGCACCGAGCCCACACCCCAGGCACCGGCCACCAGCGCTGTCTTCCACCACGGTTCGGAGTACCAGCCGGCGGGCACCGGACGACCGGCGACACGGCCGCCGGGGTAGTAGTTCGGGGTCTGCGGCGACGGGTTGGGCGAGGCCTCGATGTGCCGGCCCTCGAAGTCGATGGAGCGCTCCTCGGTGACCTTGCCGGCCGAGCGCTGGCCGTCCAGTTCCGGCACCGCAGGTCCGGGATCCAGGCCCATGGCGGTGCGAGCGGCGCGCACGTAGTAAAGCCCCTCCACCGCGGTCTCCTTGGCCAGCCGCGCCTGCGTCACAGTGGTGGCCTGCTCGATCTGGGAACCGGCCGCGTTCAGCCGTTCACCGGCGTCGGCGAGGGCCTGTTTGGATGCCTCGTCGGTGCCGGTCAGGTTGTAGACCTGTCCGCCGAGCCGTTCGATGAGTCGGCGGGCGTCGGCCTTGGCATCGGCCAATCGCGCCGCCTCGCGATTGCGTGACGAGCGGCCGACGAGGATGACCGCCACGAATACCACCAGTACGACGACCAGAAGGATCAACAAAAGCGACACATCACCCAGCCTACGCGCCCGTGATGATTGCTGTGCTGTTGCTCACCCGGCGACGGCCGCGTCGTAGCTCAGCCGGGCGGCCACGAAACCACCCGGCTCGACCGAATCCCCGTCGATCTCCGACAGCGCGAATCGCCGCTTACCCGCCGTCTTGGCCGAATACATCGCGCGGTCGGCGCTGCGTAGCAGGTCGGAGAAGTCGCAGGAGCGCCCGGCCGGACAGAATGCGGTGCCGATACTGGCCGAGACCGGGACCGGCCCGGCCGCCGTCCGCACCGGATCGTGCAGCGCCGCGAGGACCCGCATGGCGACCTCGCCGAGGGTATTGCGGCGGGCGGGCAGCGCGAGCACGAATTCGTCTCCGCCGTAACGACACACGACCGTCTCGTCCGGGCAGGCCGCGCGCAGCCGGCGCGAGATCTCCACCAGGACTTCATCGCCGACCGCATGACCGTGGCCGTCGTTGATCTGCTTGAAATCGTCGAGATCCAAGAGCAGCAGCCCGACGCCGCGCGATCGGTCGGTCGCCATGAGCCGGACCCGCTCCTGCAGCAGTGACCGGTTCGCGAGATTGGTCAGCGCGTCGTGGGTGGCCTCGTGCCGCAGCCGGTGCTGCAGGGCCGCGATCTCCTGCACCCGTACCGTGACGGCCTCGGTCAGATTGCGTTTCTGCTGGGCCAGCGCACGCTGCTGCATAGCCTCGGCATAGGCATCGATGGCATGGCTGGCCACGAACGGCCACCGCGTCCCGACCAGCGAACCCGGCTCGCCGGGTGCGAAACCCAGCAGCGCGCGGGTCGCCGGCGCCAGCATCCGGGTCCGGTCGAACGGCGCCTCGACGAGCCGGCGGCCGATGGCGCGGGCGGCCGGCACCGGGAACGGTTCCGACCCGGCCAGCCGCAGCAGTTCCTCGATGATCCCGGCGAATACCTGTTCCAGATGTTCGGGCGGCACGGTCAGGCCGCTGCCGGTGTAGACGGCGCGGGTCCAGTCCCGTGCGGTCGCGGCGATGGCCGCGGTGGTCTGCGTATCCAGCTCGGCGGGCATCGGCGCTCACCCCGCGCAGACGGTGTCTGCGCCGGCGCCCCCGCCGGTCACGCCCTCCGGATCGTGCTCACTGCCATGCGGTCCAGTACACCATCGGCGCACGCTCACCGCCCCCTTTCCAGATACCCCCGTCCGGCAAAAAGGATCCTAGCAAGCCACCCGACATCGAAAAACGATGTTTTGCAACCTGTTCCGATGTCTCGCGAATGGCGATCGAGAGTGTGATCGATCCCGCGCCACTTGTGTTACACCGCATGCCAGCGTGTCGCGCACAACTCGCCGATCAGAGGTCGGGCATGCGGCGGTCGACGAGCCGATTGGCGTTCGGTCAGTGAGGTTCGGTACAGTCTCAGGCGCAGACGGCATCGTGGCGATCCCATCGATGTCGTATGCCTGCGGGCGTAGTTCAATGGTAGAACCTCAGCCTTCCAAGCTGATGGTGCGGGTTCGATTCCCGTCGCCCGCTCCGACCCCTCCGGGGTAGTTCGGGGTGTAGCGCAGCTTGGTAGCGCATCCGCTTTGGGAGCGGAGGGTCGCAGGTTCAAATCCTGTCACCCCGACTCGGTTCGACTTCTTCTCATCCGGCCGCCGTGGATTCCGGCCCGTCCGGCGTGGTTTCCCGCGATTTGCTAGCCTCCTGCCTACTGTGGGTCTCGGTTGATCCGCCGCGGCGCCTCCCGCCGCGTGCCGGTCGCCTTTGTCAGAGGGATGAGGTCTTTCGTTCGGCTGCGAAGGTAGGTGCAGGATGACGATCGCGTCGGAACCGCTGTTTGCTGGCGATTCACCACTGCCGGTGGAATTGGATGTCCTTCCGCCCGAGCGGCAGCGCCGGTGGACCATTCTGCTGCGCCTGCTGCTGGCCCTGCCGCAGCTGATCGTGGTCTGGTTGCTGGGTATTGCCGCCACCGTGGTGGTGATCATCGGCTGGTTCGCCGCGCTGATCCTGGGCCGCCTGCCGGACTGGTGCAGTGAATTCCTGCGCAGTGTGGCCGCCTACTGGGTGCGGGTGGAGGCCTATGTGCTGCTGCTGGTCGACGCGTATCCGCCGTTCACCTTCGACACGATGCCGCAGGAGTATCCGGTCCGGCCGTGGTTTCCCGAGCCGACCCCGCTGAACCGGCTCGCGGTGCTGTTTCGCCTCATCCTGGGGATACCGGTGCTGGTGGTGAGCGATCTGCTGGTCGCCGGGTGGTGGACGGCGGGTCTGATCCTGTGGTTGATCACGCTGATCCTCGGCCGCCAGCCGGGGCCACTGTTCGAGGCGACGGCGGCGGTGCTGCGGTTCCATTTCCGGACGATGGTCTACATGTCCCTGCTGACCCCGACCTATCCGTGGGGCATCTTCGGAGACCGGGCACCGGCCATGGGCATGCCTGCCGTGCCGTCGGCCGGCCCGACCCGTCCTCTGCTGGTGTCCACCGCGGGCAAGGTGCTGCTGGTGGTGTTCTTGATCCTCGGCATTATCGCGCAAGGGACCAGCAGTTCGGTGTCGTCCGATGACGATTCCGGCGACTCCTCGAGCGAGGTGACCGAGGCGTCCGGGCGGTAGCCGTCTGCCGGTGCGGCAGACTGCTGAAGCATGAAGTTCAGCGCGGGAGTTCTGCTCTTTCGGCGGCAACCCGAGGTGCAGGTGCTGCTCGGGCATATGGGCGGGCCGCTGTGGGCGCGCAAGGACGCCGGGGCCTGGTCGATTCCCAAGGGCGAGTACGAGCCCGACACCGAGGACGCGCGGGTGGCCGCGGCGCGGGAGTTCGCCGAGGAGTTGGGGCTGCCGGTGCCGGAGGGGGAGTGGATTGCGTTGGGGGAGGCGGAGTACGGCAGCGGGCGCAGCCGCAAACGGGTCGTCGTGTGGGCGGTGGAAGGCGATCTCGACCCGGCACAGGTGATTCCGGGGACCTTCGAGATGGAGTGGCCGCCGCGTTCGGGACGGTTCCGGAAGTTCCCGGAGATCGACCGTGCCGAGTGGTTCGCGCCCGAGTTCGCCCGCGACAAACTCGTCGCCGGGCAGCGGCCGTTTCTGGATCGGCTCACCGAGCAGTTGGGCTGATCGGTCAGGAATTCGGCTCGGGCCGTTGCTCGGCCGATGCTGTCCGCGGTGAGAGGTCGAGCACGATCTCGGATGCGCGGGCGACGACCTCGTCCCGGGTGCGGCCGTTGTGGTCGGCGGTCAGGAACTGATTGCCGAGGGCCAGGCAGAAGGCGAGCAGGCTGCGGGCCTCGACCTCGTCCGGGTCGGAACAGAAGCTGCCGATCGTCTCGCGCAGCCAGGCCATCCGCCGATCGTCCACCCGGCGCAGCCGCGTGGCCACCGCCTCGTCCCGCCGGGCCCAGTCGCGGATCGCCAGGTCGATCGCCATCAGGCGATCCCAGACGGGCAGTTGGCTGGCCAGCAGGATCTTGGTCCGCGGGTCCTCCTCGGCCGCGACGCGGCCGAGGACCTCGTCGGTGCTCTGGCGCTCCCACTCGTCCAGCATGGCCTCCAGCAGTGCCTGCCTATCGGTGAAGTAGCCGTAGAACCCGCCCTTGGTCACGCCCATCTCTTTGGCCAGGACCTCGATCCGGACCGCGCCCACACCGCGTGTGGCCAGTGTCTGCAAGCCCTGCTCGATCCACGCCTCGGGCGGCGTGCGGGCCACGCCCATCGGTGACTCCTCTCACCTTTTTCCTTCTATACGCCACCGTATATCAGGCGTTAGCCTCGTTGTTATACGCCACCGTATATCAGAGTCGGACCGGGTTGCCGAGACGGCCCGGACGGAGCGCGGTGGCGCGCAGAGAACGGAGAGTTCACATGATCAAGTGGGCTGGTTGGATCATCGCGCTGTTCGGAGCCGCGCACACAATCCTCGCCCTGACGCTGGAACATGCCGGGCGCTACGCCGGAGACTGGTTCAGCGGGGAGCTCTGGGGGGAGGACCTCTCCGCGATGAGCCCGGCGAACAGCGCGTACTGGTTGTCTTTGAACAGCTTCGGCCCGTCGATGGTTCTGATCGGCCTGCTCGTCCTGTGGATGGACCGCCGCGGCATCACGCCGCCGGCGTTTCTCGGGTGGACGCTGTTGGTCTGGACCGTCATCGGTTTCATCATCGAGGGCCCCACGCCCTCGCCGATCTTCGCGGTCGCAACCATCCTGCTGCTGGTCGCAGCCCGGCGCGCCGCACGCCGCGGCGACGCCGTGCCGCGAGCCGCCCAGAGCGCCTAGAGGCGCGGGTCGACGGGTTCGGATTCCAGGGCCAGGACGGCGAAGACGGCCTCGTGGACGCGCCAGAGCGGTTCGCCGGTGACGAAACGGTCCAGCGCCTCCAGGCCGAGGGCGTATTCGCGCAGGGCCAGCGAGCGTTTGCGGCCGAGGCCGCGGGCGCGCAGGCGCTTCAGGTTGTCCGGACGCAGATATTCCGGGCCGTAGATGATCCGGAGGTATTCCGGGCCACGGCATTTCACCCCGGGCTGCACGAGACGGCCGCTGCCGGTGGACGTTCCGCGCACCAAGGCGTCGAACGGCTTGACCACCATGCCCTCACCACCGGCGGTGGTCAGCTCGGCCCACCAGGCGGTCGCGGCCGCCTCGCCCTCCGGTGCGGACAGATCCACGGTGACGCGGCGGGTGGTGGTGAACAGCTCGGGGTCGGCGGCGACCAGGGCGTCGAGGCGCTCGAGATGCCAGCCGTGGTCGCGGGCAGCGTAATTCGTGCCCTCGGCGGCCAGGATCTGGAACGGTGCCAGGCGCAACCCGCGCAGGCCGTCCACCGGCCAGCAGTAGCGACCGTAGGCGGTGGTGAACGCCTCGGCGTCGGCGCGGCGGGCCGCCGTGCGGTCGGCGAGGTCGCCGACGTCCAAGCCTCGGGCCGCGACCGCGGTCAGCACCTCGGTGGCAGTGTCCAGGGCGGCGCGGGCGGCGGCCCCGACGGCGGCGTACTGGTCGCGCAGCAGGCCCATCGCCTTGACCGACCACGGCATCAGCTCCGTATCCAGCGCCAGCCAGGGCGTACCCAATTCCTCGAACAATCCGGCCGATTCGGCCGCGGCGCGCACGCGGGCCAGCACGGCCTCGGTGTGGTCCGGATCGTCGAAGAACGGACGACCGGTGCGGGTATAGAGCGCGCCGGAGCTGCCGTCGGTGATGCCGAAGCGGTCGCGGGCAGCCCGGGCGGAGCGGGCGATCACGGCGATTGCCCGCGAACCCATGTGCTTCTCCTCGCACACCACCGTCGACACGCCTTCGCCGCGGTAGTAGTCGAATGCCTGCGCCGGATGTTCGAGCAGAGCGCCGGAATCCGCTGTGGCACAGGGGGACATGGTGGGCGGGAGGTATATCAGCCAGCGGGGGTCGACGGCGAAGCGGCTCATCACCTCCAGGGCCGCACCGGCGTTCTCCTGCTGCACGCCGACGCGGCCGAGGTGGCGGGTCTCCACCACGCGGCGGCCGATGACGTCGTCCAGATCGAGCACGCCCGGATCCCGGCGCACCACGCCCTGGCCTGTCGCCACGGTGGTGGCCTGCAGCGGACGTACCGGCTCGTACCAAACCTGCTGTGCGGGAACCGAAACGGGTTCGCGCTCCGGATAGCGCAAAGCGGTGAGCCGTCCGCCGAACACGACCGCGGTGTCCAGGCACAGCGTGTTGTTCACCCAGCGCAGTTCGGTCACCGGGGTGTGCCCGTACAGCACCATGGCGCGGCCGCGGTAGTCCTCGGCCCACGGATAGCGCACCGGCAGCCCGTATTCGTCCGTCTCCCCGGTGGTTTCGCCGAACATCGCGAACGAGCGCACCCGGCCCGACGCGCGGCCGTGGTACTCCTGCTTCAGCCCGGCGTGCGCCACCACGAGGTTGCCGCCGTCGAGGACGTAGTGGCTGACCAGGCCGCGGCAGAATTCGTGGGCGGCCTTACGGAATTCCTCGGTTTCCGTGTCCAGCTGGGCCAGCGATTCGGCCAGTCCGTGGGCGATGCGGACCTTCTTGCCGTCCAGTGCGCGCACCAGCTTGTGTTCATGATTGCCGGTGACGCACAACGCATGTCCGGCCGCCACCATGCCCATGACCAAGCGCAGCACACCGGGGGTGTCCGGGCCCCGGTCGACCAGGTCGCCGACGAATACCGCGGTGCGGCCCTCGGGATGGTCGGCGTCGATCGGGCGGCCGCCGTCGTCGTGGCGCAGCCGGTAGCCGAGCGTGCCGAGCAGGGTCTCCAATTCGGCGCGGCATCCGTGCACGTCGCCGATCACGTCGAACGGGCCGGTCAGCTCCCGCTTGTCGTTCCAGGCCTTCTCGTCGACGATCGTGGCCGTCTCGATCTCCTCGACCCCGCGCAGCACATGGATCTTGCGGAAGCCCTCGCGCTCCAGCGAGCGCAGACTGCGCCGCAGGTCGCGCTGCTGGCGGGCGACGACATGGCGGCCCAGATGGGCCCGGTCGGGCCGGTGGGCGTTGCGCTCCAGGCACACCTGGTCGGGCACGTCGAGCACGATGGCGACCGGCAGCACATCGTGTTCGCGCGCCACCCGCACCAACTCCCGCCGCGCCACCGGCTGCACATTCGTGGCATCGACAACGGTCCGCAGCCCACGCCGCAGCCGCACGCCCACAATGTGATGCAGCAGCGCGAACGCATCCTCGGTCGCCCCCTGATCGTTCTCGTCATCGCTGACGATCCCCCGGCACACATCCGACGACACAATCGCCGTCCCCGGAAAATGCCTCCGCGCAAACGAAGACTTCCCCGACCCTGTGCACCCCACCAACACCACCAACGCCAACTCCGGCACAGCCAATTCAGTCACGACGCCCCTCCTCAACCCCCATCGTTTCGGCCCGCCGTCGGTCCGGATCTGTACCCACCGGCGCGGGGATCTCGACCGCATCGGTGGGTGCAGCACCGGAACGGGTGAACACCGCCATTTGCGTGGGAGATCCAAACACGGGATCGACGGCCCCTATCGGCTCGAAACGCACTGTATACCCGTACGTCTCGGCAACACGTTCGGCCCATGTGGCGAATTCCGCTCGGGTCCACTCGAATCGGTGATCGTGGTGGCGGAACCTTCCGGCCGGCAATCCGTCGTAGAGCGTGTTGTACTCGCCGTTGGGAGTCGTCACCACCACCGCGCCGGGTGCTGCCGATCCGAAGACGGCATACTCGAGTGCGGCGAGCCGGGGCGGATCGATGTGCTCGACGACCTCCATGAGGACCGCGGCGTCGTATCCGCGCAGGGAGGCGTCGGTGTAGGTGAGCGAACCCTGGCGCACCCGGACCCGCTGGGTCATCCGTTCGGGTAGCCGCTGCAACCGCCGCTGCGCCACATGCAGGGCGCGCATCGACACATCCACTCCCACGATCTCGCTGAACTCCTTGTGTGCCAGCAGCTCTCGCAGCAGGGCGCCCTCGCCGCAGCCGAGGTCGACGACCCGGCGGGCCCCGAGCTCGCGCAAGGTCTGCACGACGGCCGCGCGCCGGGCCACCGCCAGCGACGGCTGCCTCTGCGCGACGGTCGCCTCCTGTTCGGCCTTTTCCGTTGCGACTGCCTGCGGCTCGTCCACGTCGTCGGTGGCCTCCTCGACCGCGCCCAACACCGCCGGATCGGTGTCGTCGATCTCGGCGAGGCGGGCCAGGGCCGTGCGCACCAGGGAGTGGCGGCGGGCCAGATAGCGGCGGGTGATCCAGGCGCGGTCGGGGTGGGTGGCCAGCCAGCCTTCGCCCGCGCGTAGGAGTTTGTCTATCTCGTCGGGCGACAGCCAGTAGTGCTTGCTGCCGTCGAGCACCGGCAGCAGGACATACAGGTGCGACAGGGCCTCGGCCAAGCGCAGCGTCGCGACCAGTTCCAGTCGGATGTAATGGGATTCGCCCCACTCCGGAAATGCCGGATCCAACGGCAGCGGTGTGGCCGTCACCTGCCAGCCCAGCGGGGCGAACACGCGATGGGCCGCCTCCGGACCGCCCTTGCACGGTACGGCCGGAAGTTCGATACGCAACGGCAGCGCGGTGGCGGCCAGCTCCGGGCGCTGGGCGCAGCGGCCGTGCAGCGCGGTACCGAATACCGTCGAAATCGCCACCGCCAGCAGTGAGGACGCCGCGTACGGCCGGTCGTTGACGTACTGGCCGAGGCTGAATTCCGGTGCGTTCCGGGACTTTCCACGCACCAGACGGATCGGATCGATCTCCAGCAGCAGCGCCGCGGTGCAACGCCGGTCGGTCGCCTCCGGATACAGCACGTGTGCGGTGCCGTAGGACTGTTCGAACGCCTGTACCCGGGCGGGATTCTTGTGCAGGAGAAAGCCCAGATCGGTGGCGGGCCAGTCGGCCCCGTCCGGACGGGTGCAGGTGATCGTGAACAACACCGACCGATCGTCGCCCGGCAACGTACCGGCGGCAACCGATTTCCGGCTCAGGCGCCGGTCGTCGACCGCCCCGCCGGGCCCGCGTCGGCGGGCTCGATGAGTTCGACCCGGCGTAGCTCGTGGACGTGCAGGTGGTCGGCCGGCCGCGTCGTCTCCCAGCGCGGCGGGAGATTGCGGCGGCGGGCGGCGTAGGCGGTCATCAGGTCGTGCGCCAGCCGGGCCGGGGTCACCCGGTCGGCGGCGCGGCGCTGCATCACCACGACCAACAGATGTTCGGGGTCGTCGTCCGGTCGGCCGACGATGCGGAACAGCTGGGCCCGCACCGGCGCCGATTCGGCGGGTTCGAAGTCGTGGACGACGAATTCCGCCACCGCACGGGATGTTTCGGCGCGCGAGGCCGGGACGGGTACCAGCCGGGGTACCGGCGCGGTCGCCACCGACAGCACCAGATGTGCGGTGTCGGCCTCGGGCGTCGGATACACCGTGCGCAACGGTTCGTGGCGGGCGATCAGGTCGGCGAAGGCATCACGCAACCCCACGGCATATAGGTAGCCGATGAATCGCAGCGCGAACGAGGTCGTGCCGGTCGGGGCGGGATCGGCAGGCCCGGGGACCGGGTTCACAGTGCCGGTACTGCGCAGCTCCATGCGGTTTTCCAATCCTCATCCATACCGCCGTCCCCGACCGTACGGCCAGGAGCTTATAACCGCCCGACCCGTTTTGCTGGAAAACTTTCATTCTTATTGAGTTCCTGGCGAAAAGCATGCCAGGAAATTAGGGGGGTCAGCGGGGGTGGGGCCAGGTCCAGTTGGCGACCTCGGGGATGTCTTCGCCGTATTCGCGGGTCCAGGAGCGGGCCGCTAGGCGGGCGTCGGCCATTTCCTGGCGTAGGCCCGCGGCCTGGGTCCGGAGGCCGGGGACCCGGTCGATGACGTCCATGACCAGGTGGAAGCGGTCGAGGTCGTTGAGCATCACCATGTCGAAAGGTGTGGTGGTGGTGCCGTTCTCCTTGTAGCCGCGCACGTGCAGGCCGGGGTGGTTGGCGCGGCGATAGGTGAGCCGGTGGATCAGCCAGGGGTAGCCGTGGAAGGCGAAGATGACCGGCCGGTCGGTGGTGAACAGGGTGTCGAATTCGCGGTCGGGCAGGCCGTGCGGATGTTCCTCGCGCGGCAGCAGGCGCATCAGGTCCACCACGTTGATCACGCGAATGCGCAGCTGCGGCAGGCGTTCCCGCAGGATCGCCGCGGCGGCCAGGGTCTCCAGCGTCGGCACGTCACCGGCGCAGGCCAAGACCACGTCCGGCGTGGTGCCCACCTCGTCGTTGTGCCCGGCCCACTCCCAGATGCCCGCACCCCGCGCGCAGTGCGCCGCGGCCTCCGGCACCGACAGCCAATCCTGTTGCGGCTGTTTGCCCGCCACCACCACATTCACGTAATGCCGCGAGCGTAGGCAGTGGTCGTAGGTGGACAGCAGCGTATTCGCGTCCGGCGGCAGATAGACCCGCACGATCGAGGGCTTCTTGTTCATCACCACATCGAGGAAGCCCGGATCCTGATGGGTGAATCCGTTGTGGTCCTGGCGCCACACATGCGACGACAGCAGATAGTTCAGGCTCGGAATCGGCCGCCGCCACGGCACCGCGGCGCTGGCGTCCAACCACTTCGCGTGCTGGTTGAACATGGCGTCGACGATATGGATGAAGGCCTCGTAACAGGTGAAGACCCCGTGGCGGCCGGTGAGCAGATAGCCCTCCAGCAGCCCCTGGCACATGTGCTCGGACAGCACCTCGACGACGCGGCCGGTGCGATCCAATTTCACGTCGTCCTCGCCGATGTCGGCCTGCCAGTCGCGTCCGGTCACCGTCAGCACATCCTGCAACCGATTGCTGGCCAGCTCGTCCGGGGCGAAGGTGAGGAAGTTGTCCGGATTGGCCGCGGTCACATCGCGCAACCAGCCGCCCAGCACCCGCGTCGCCTCGTGCTTGGACGCGCCCGGCGAGCCGACCTCCACGCCGTACTGGCGCCAATCGGGCAGCCGCAGATCCCGCAGCAGCGCACCGCCGTTGGCCACCGGGTTGGCGCTCATCCGCCGATCGCCGGCGGGATTCATCCGCAGCAATTGCGGGACGGGACAGCCCCGCTCGTCGAACAACTCCTCGGGCCGATACGACCGCAGCCACTGCTCCAGGACCGCGCGATGGGTCGCATCCGAGCGTGCACCCGGCAGCGGCACCTGGTGGGCGCGGAAGGTGCCCTCCACCCGGTCGCCGTCGACCAGCGGCGGGCAGGTCCAGCCCTTGGGGGTCTGCAGCACGATCATCGGCCAGAACGGGCGGATGCCGTCGGTGCCCCCGCGGGCCGCCTGCTGAATGTCGGCGATGCGATCCAGGCAGGCATCCATCGCCGCCGCCATCGATTGATGGACCGCCGCCGGCTCGTGGCCGGAGACCAGGATCGGTTCGTAGCCGCAGCCCCGCAGCAGCGACAGCAGCTCGGGTTTCGGAATGCGCGCCAGCAGGGTGGGATTGGCGATCTTGTACTGGTTGAGCGCCAGAATCGGCAGCACCGCGCCGTCGCGCTCCGGATTCAGGAACTTGTTCGCATGCCAGCTTCCGGCCAGTGGCCCGGTCTCCGCCTCCCCGTCGCCGATCACGCAGAACACCGTCAGATCCGGATTGTCCAGCGCCGCACCGAACGCGTGCAGCAGCGAATACCCCAGCTCACCGCCCTCGTGGAAGGAGCCGGGCGTCTCGGGCGCGCAGTGGCTGGGCACCCCGCCGGGAAACGAGAACTGCCGGAAGAACTCCCGCATCCCCTCGCCGTCGCGCGGAACATGGCTGTACAGCTCGGAATACGTGCCCTCCAGCCAACCGCACGCGTTGGGGCCCGGCCCACCGTGTCCGGGCCCGGCGACGAAGACCGCGTTCAGATCGCGCGCGAGAATCGCCCGATTGGCGTGCGCCCACACCAGGTTCAGTCCGGGCACGGTGCCGAAATGACCGAGCAGCCGCGGTTTGATGTGCTCGGGTTCCAGCGGCGTGTGCAGCAGGGGGTTGTCCATCAAATAGATCTGCCCTACCGACAGATAGTTCGCCGCCCGCCACCAGGCGTCGAGGTCGGCGAGCCGATCGTGATCGAGCGGACCGGGCGTGTCTCGGAGCCGATAGGGCTCGGGTGCGACGGTGCGACCGCCGTGACTGCCGACATTGTCGGCCGAGGTATCGCCACCGGCACTTGCCATTTGGGTCATGCGCGGACTCCTCACATGGGTCGTCGCTGGACGGGCCGGGTGGGATGGGAGTGCCTCGTCAGTCAGGCTACCGGGCAGCGGCGACCGTGGCACTGCCCATCGGGGGCGCCGCGTCCATTAGGGTTGCCGCCCATGCAGACACTGGCCAGGATCATCGGCTCGACCGCGCTCGCGGCAGCCGCCGTTGCGCTCACTGCCTGCGGCAACGGTGACGACAAGAGTGCGCCGTCACCGTCGCCCACGGCATCGCACGCCTCGGCCGCGGCCGAGCAGCCCACGACGCACGGACGCGAATGCACCGCCGAGGATGTCAAGACCACCGGCGGTTTCGGTGAGGCGCCGACCATCACCATCCCCGACACCTGCGACCCGCCCAAGAAATTGATCACCAAGGATCTGGTCGAGGGCACCGGCCCGGGCGCGGCGGCCGGACAGCAGCTGAGCATGAATTACACGCTGGTCACCTGGTCGGATCACAAGAAACTCGACAGCTCCTTCGACTCCGGCCAACCGCTCCCGCTGCAGTTGGGCAGCGGCACGGTCATCAAGGGCTGGGACGACGGCCTGGTCGGCGTGAAACAGGGCGGCCGCCGCCTGCTGATCATCCCGCCCGATCTGGCCTACGGCCCGCAGGGCAAGGGCCCGGTCAAACCCAACGAAACGTTGGTGTTCGTCACCGACGCCGTCAAGGTCGGCTGAGAAACCTGTGAACTCCTGAGGTCGCTGCGCCCAGCCGATTACAGGCTGCCCGGCCAGGTCTACTAACCTGGTCGGGATGCGATCGGGGGGACCGAAGACGTCAACAGAGAACTCAGAGAACAACGAACAAGGAGCATGTCCGTGAAGAGCACCGTCGAGCAGCTGAGCCCGACCCGGGTCCGCATCAATGTCGAGGTGCCCTTCGAGGAGCTGAAGCCGGACTTCGAGCGGGCCTACAAGGCGCTGGCCAAGCAGGTGCGCATCCCCGGCTTCCGCCCGGGCAAGGCACCGGCCAAGCTGCTGGAGGCCCGCCTGGGCCGTGGCGCGATCCTCGAGCAGGTCGTCAACGACGCCCTGCCCGCGCGCTACAGCGAGGCCGTCACCACCTCCGACGTGAAGGTCATCGGCCGCCCCGAGATCGAGATCACCAAGATCGAGGACGGCCAGGAGCTGGCGTTCACCGCCGAGGTCGACGTCCGTCCCGAGATCACCCTGCCCGCGTACGACAGCATCGAGGTCACCGTCGATCCCATCTCGATCGAGGACGAGGACATCGCCAAGCAGCTGGAATCGCTGCGCCAGCGCTTCGGCACGCTCAAGAGCGTCGAGCGCCCGGTGCAGGACGGCGACTTCGTCTCCATCGACCTGTCGGCCACCGTGGACGGCCAGGAGGTCGAGGAGGCCGCCACCACCGGCCTGTCGCACGAGGTCGGCTCCGGCCAGCTGATCGAGGGCCTGGACGAGACCCTGATCGGCATGTCCGCCGAGGAGTCCAAGGAGTTCACCTCCAAGCTGGTCGCCGGTGAGTACGCGGGCAAGGACGCGGTCATCACCGTCAAGGTGAACTCGGTCAAGGAGCGTGAACTGCCCGAGGCCGACGACGAATTCGCCCAGATGGCCAGCGAATTCGACACCATCGACGAGCTGAAGGACGATCTGCGCAAGCGCGTCGAGCAGGCCAAGAAGGTGCAGCAGGCCGGCGAGATCCGCGACAAGGTGCTCGAGGCGCTGCTGGACAAGACCGAGGTGCCGCTGCCCGAGGGCGCGGTGCAGGCCGAGGTCGACGCCGTGCTGCACGATGCGGTGCACGGCTTCGATCACGACGAGGCCAAATTCGCCGAGGCCCTCGAGGCGCAGGGTTCCTCGCGCGAGGAGTTCGACAAGGACTCCAAGGAGGCCGCGGAGAAGTCGGTGAAGACCCAGCTTCTGCTGGACGCCGTCGCCGAGAAGGAGAACACCCAGGTCGGCCAGGACGAGCTCACCGAGCGGATCCTGTTCCAGTCGCAGCGCTACGGCCTGTCGCCGGAACAGTTCATCCAGCAGGTGCAGCAGGTCGGCCAGCTGGGCGCGATCTTCGCCGACGTGCGCCGCGGCAAGGCCCTGGCCACCGTGGTGGGCCAGGCCAAGGTGACCGACACCGAGGGCAACGCGGTCGACACCACCGAGATGTTCGGCTCGCCCGAGGACAAGACCGACGAGCAGGCCGCCGCGCCCGCCGAGGCGAGCGCCGAGTAACCCGATGCAACGGCAGCGCGAAGGTCACGAGACGGTTGCCGACATTGCGCTGTGAGCGAAGCGGGGCGGTACCGGGAGTTCGGTGCCGCCCTGCTTCGTTAGGGTTTGTGACAACGAATCAGAAATGGCTGTGCTGGCGAGCACCGAGCCGGTGAGAGAGGGCAGGTATCCGTGGCAATCAATCAGGCAGGGCCGGTCATGACAACCCCGATGAGTCCGCAGGCGCGCTACATTCTGCCGTCGTTCATCGAGCACTCGAGCTTCGGTGTCAAGGAGTCGAATCCCTACAACAAGCTGTTCGAGGAGCGCATCATCTTCCTCGGCGCCACGGTGGACGACACCTCGGCCAACGACATCATGGCCCAGCTGCTGGTGCTGGAGTCGCTGGATCCCGACCGTGACATCACCATGTACATCAACTCGCCCGGCGGCTCGTTCACCGCGCTGATGGCCATTTACGACACCATGCAGTACGTGCGCGCCGACGTCGCGACCGTATGCCTGGGCCAGGCCGCCTCGGCCGCGGCGGTGCTGCTGGCCGCGGGCACCCCGGGTAAGCGTGCCTGCCTGCCCAACGCCCGCGTCCTGATCCACCAGCCGTCGCTGGAGGGTGGCATCCAGGGGCAGGTCTCCGACCTGGAGATCCAGGCCGCCGAGATCGAGCGCATGCGCCACCAGATGGAGGTCACCCTGGCGCGCCACACCGGCAAGGACGCCGACACCATCCGCAAGGACACCGATCGCGACAAGATTCTGACCTCCGAGGAGGCCAAGGAGTACGGGATCATCGATACCGTGTTCGATTACCGGAAGCTGAGCGCTCAGAAGAAGTGAGCCCTCCGGCTTCGCCGGGGGGCATTCCGTCCCTCGGCGAAGCCGAAGGCCCCAGAGAAACGTGCCCCAAGTTGTCGACCTGTCTCGCGTCTACCGGGTACGGTCACTCTAGGGACCTTTGCTCATGGTTGTCGGCACGGTCGAAGGCCTGACGAACAAACTGCCGAAGCTTCGAAAATCCGATCGGCGCACGACACTGATCGATGTGGGGCGGGTAGCGTAGTTCGAAGGCGGCTTGTCGGCTTCCGAGACAGACGGTTGCACGCGGACAAGGAAGTAGGGACCCACGAGATGGCGCGCATCGGTGATGGCGGCGATCTGCTCAAGTGCTCGTTCTGCGGAAAGAGTCAGAAGCAGGTCAAGAAGCTCATTGCGGGACCAGGGGTGTACATCTGCGACGAGTGCATCGATCTGTGCAACGAGATCATCGAAGAGGAGCTGGCCGAGTCCAGCGAGGTCAAACTCGACGAACTGCCCAAGCCGGCCGAGATCCGCGATTTCCTCGAGCAGTACGTCATCGGGCAGGACACCGCGAAGCGGACGCTGGCGGTGGCGGTCTACAACCACTACAAGCGCATCCAGGCGGGCGACAAGGGCCGCGACGGCCGAGGTGAGCCGGTCGAGCTGACCAAGTCCAACATCCTGATGCTGGGCCCGACCGGCTGCGGCAAGACCTACCTCGCGCAGACGCTGGCGAAAATGCTGAATGTTCCGTTCGCCATCGCCGACGCCACCGCGCTCACCGAGGCCGGATATGTCGGCGAGGATGTGGAGAACATCCTTCTCAAGCTGATTCAGGCCGCCGATTACGACGTCAAGCGGGCCGAGACGGGCATCATCTATATCGACGAGGTCGACAAGATCGCCCGCAAATCGGAGAATCCGTCCATCACCCGAGACGTCTCGGGTGAGGGTGTGCAGCAGGCGCTGCTGAAGATTCTGGAGGGCACCCAGGCGAGCGTGCCGCCGCAGGGTGGGCGCAAACATCCGCATCAGGAATTCATC
This sequence comes from Nocardia transvalensis, assembly GCF_015477765.1. Taxonomy (GTDB): domain Bacteria; phylum Actinomycetota; class Actinomycetes; order Mycobacteriales; family Mycobacteriaceae; genus Nocardia; species Nocardia transvalensis_A. The sequence continues at coordinate 59,889 of NZ_JADLQQ010000008.1, forward strand.
CAGATCGACACCACGAACGTGTTGTTCATCGTGGCGGGCGCCTTCGCCGGTCTGGAGAAGATCGTGCAGGACCGAGTGGGTAAGCGCGGCATCGGATTCGGCGCCGAGGTGCGGTCCAAGGCCGAGATCGACACCACCGACCACTTCGCCGACGTGATGCCGGAAGATCTCATCAAGTTCGGGCTGATTCCGGAGTTCATCGGTCGTCTGCCGATCGTCGCCTCGGTCACCAACCTGGACAAGGATTCGCTGGTGCGCATCCTGTCCGAGCCGAAGAACGCGCTGGTGAAGCAGTACGTCCGGCTGTTCGAAATGGACGGCGTGGAGCTGGAATTCACCCAGGATGCCCTGGAAGCGGTTGCCGATCAAGCGATTCTGCGCGGCACCGGCGCCCGTGGCCTGCGCGCCATCATGGAAGAAGTCCTGCTGCCGGTCATGTACGACATCCCCAGCCGCGACGATGTCGCCAAGGTGGTCGTCAACGCCGACACCGTCAACGACAACGTGCTCCCCACGATCGTTCCTCGCAAGCCGGTGCCGCGCACCGAGCGCCGCGAGAAGTCGGCCTGACCCCAGTCTTCGCGCAGGGCCCGGGAGAACTCGATGTTCTCCCGGGCCTTTCGTCGTTCAGGGGACGGGAACGGCTGGTGCCCAGTCGTTCCCGCGTGGGAATCGCCGTTGACCCCCCGTTCGTCGCCCTAGTCGACCGCCGGCGGCATCGCCGACGGGGCACATCGAGCGAATTCCGCGGGCGTAGCCGTCGTAAACGGGGTCGTCCTACCTTTGGTGTGTGGCGGTGACCACATTTGGGGGGTCGTTGCCGGTGCTAGGGGTGAAGATCCGGATGCATGAGCTGATAATAAGTGTAGACAGATGATATGCATGAGCATACTGTCTGGGTATGGCTGATATTCGTGAACTCAACCGTCGCGCCGTGGACTACAGCGTCGAGATCGTGTCCCGGCTGACCCCCGCCGACCTGGATCGACCGACTCCGTGCGCGGCCTGGACACTCTCGGACCTCCTGGCACACATGACCGTTCAGCATCGCGGTTTCGCGGCTGCGGCCCGCGGCAACGGAGCCGATCCGGCGCTGTGGCAACCGGGCCCACTCGCCGACGATCCGGTCACCGACTACGCCGATGCGGCGGCGGAGGTGACCGCCGCCTTCGCCGAACCCGGTGCGCTGGAACGCGACTTCGCCCTCCCGGAGTTCGACCCGAACTTCACCGCCCCCGGCGGGCAGGCCATCGGCTTCCACTTCATCGACTACGTGGTCCACGGCTGGGACGTCGCCCGAACTCTCGGCCTGGACTACCGCCTACCCGACGACCTCGCCGCCGCGGCCCTGGAGATGGCCCTGGGCATCCCCGACGGCGACATCCGCCGCCAGCCGCACTCTCCCTTCGCCCCGGCCGTCCCGGCGCCGACCACCGCCTCCCCACTGGACCGTATCGTCTCCGCCCTCGGCCGCTCCCCGGCCTGGCCCAACTGAGGCCCCGGCCGGGGCCCTCGTCGAAACTCGGCCGGGGTGAATTCTCCTGCGTGCTTGGTCCCCCTTGTTCCCGGCGTGCTGTCGGCCGGGATCTCCTGGGGGTCGCCGGAGGACGTAAGTTTGTGCGCATGGCGAATTCGCAGCGTCCGGATCTGGCGGCGATGATCGTGCCGCTCGGCCGTGCTCTGATGGCGGCCGAGCGACCGGTGTTGGAAGCGCACGGGTTGACCATGTGGGCATATGCGGTGCTGGTGGCACTCGGGCGTGGCCCGGCCCGGGGACAGGGGGTGCTGGCGGAGGAGATCGGTGCGGACAAGACCCGGATCATTCCGGTGCTCGACGATCTTCAGGAGCGCGGATTGATCGAGCGCCGGCCCGACCCGGCCGATCGACGGGCCCGGCTGCTCGCGTTGACTCCGGCGGGAGAATCCCTGCGCGACGCCGCGCAGGCAGGCATCCTGGCCATGGAGGAGCGACTGCTGGGCCGGCTCACTCCGGCCGACCGGCGCGGTTTCCTCAACGCCCTGAACACCCTCGCCGCGGTACCTCGCGAGGAGATCGTCGGCGAGAGCGCCACCCCACGGTGACGCTCCGCGAGTTCGCCCCACCCGGACCGGTGACGATCGATGTCCCGATCGTGCCCGTTGCCGAAGATCGTCGTTGACCTTCCCTGGTTCGCCGTTGAACCTTCGTCCGATGTCTGCTCATCGCCCTCGGAGTCTCACCTGTTACGACGGCGCGGGAGGCGGAAAGTCATCGGCGCGGGGTCGCGGAGTTGGATCCGTTCGCGGGGTGCGGCGAGCACGGCGATCAAGCCGACGACGGGCAGCACAATCGTCCCGATGAGGCTGAGAGTGTAACTGCCCGTGGGCATATCGGCGGGCCTGTGCGCGACGTGATAGATCAGGTGCGGCACCCCGAACACCAGCCAGCCCAGACCGGCGACGCGGGCCAGCAGACTGTCCCCGTAAACTAGAGCGGCCGCGGCCACGACCCCGAGCGCGAGGAAGAACGCACCCACATCGCCGGCCAGATGGTGGTTGTAGGGCCCGTCCGGCGAGACCCAGTTCAGGCCGAGCCCGGGATAACTGCGGAACCAGGCCGCCGGTGCCACGACCGCCCATAGGCCGGTGAACAGACCCACGAAGGCCAGGAATCCGACCGCGATTCGCGTGATCAGCCAGCGTCGGCGGTTGACGTCCAACCGCATCCGGACCCGCAGATTCTCGCCCGCCCGCTCCACCGAGATACGCATGGTCCCTCCCGTTCGCCGTGTCGTACCGTCACGGTAAATCGGACCCGGGGGACGGACAAGAGACCACGGTCGGAGGCGGCGTGTCCGTCGGCGAGTCAGCCGTGCTGTCGTCGCCCGCCGACACCATTGGTGGCGGTGCTGAGCCGATGTGCGCCGGTGTAGACGTTCATGGTGTCGCCGCGCAGGAAACCGGCGAGGGTGAGGTCGGACTCGGCGGCGAGGTCGACGGCCAGGGAGCTGGGTGCCGACACCGCGCCCAGGATCGGGATACCGGCCATGACCGCCTTCTGAACCAGTTCGAAGGAGGCACGACCGCTGACGATGAGGACGAGATCGTGGGCCGGGACGCGGTTTTCGCGCAGGGCCCAGCCGATCACCTTGTCGACGGCGTTGTGTCGGCCGACATCCTCGCGGACCGCCAGCGCCGCGCCCTCGGCGGTGAACAATCCCGCCGCATGCAATCCGCCGGTGGCGTCGAAAACGGTTTGGCGCGAACGCAACCGGTCGGGCAGGGCGGCGAGCACCTCGGCGTCGACCAGCGGTCCGTCGCCGGTGAGCGGAAATCTGGTGCGGGTGCGGACCTCGTCGAGTGCGGTCTTGCCACACAGGCCGCAGGCGCTGGTGGTGAGGAAGTTGCGCGAAAGAATGGGTGCGGGCGTGCGCAATCGAATGTCGAGCACGTTGTAGGTGTTCTGCCCGTTCTCGTCGGTTCCCGCGCAGTAGCGGGCCGAGACGATGTCCTCGCGCGAGCCGATGATGTTCTCGCTCAACAGGAATCCGTGCGCGAGATCGATATCGCTGCCTGGGGTGCGCATGGTGACGGTCAGCGATTGCCCGTCGACGCGCAGCTCGAGGGGCTCCTCCACGGCGAGGGTGTCGGGCCGCCGGATCTGCCCGGCCGGGGAGATGCGCAGCGTCCTGCGGCGCGCGGTCACTCTGCTCACGGCGTCACCTCGCTGGCGCTCGGTGCCGCCGTGAGCAGAGCACGCTGTGTTGATGGTTCGCTCGCAAGCTCGCTCACGCCGACGCCCGCTCCAGCCGGATGGTGACGGCCTTGGACACCGGTGTGTTCGACCGTTCGGCCACATGATCCAGCGGCACGAGCGGATTGGTCTCGGGGTAGTAGGCCGCGGCGTTGCCGCGCGGGGTGGGGTAGCCGACCAAGCGGAAACCGCCGACGCGGCGTTCGGTGCCGTCGGTCCATTCGGAGACGAGGTCGACCAGGTCACCGTCGGCGAAGCCGAATGCCGCGATATCGTCCGGATGCACCAGGACGACCTTGCGGCCGTTGTGGATCCCGCGGTAACGGTCGTCGAGGCCGTAGATGGTGGTGTTGTACTGGTCGTGGCTGCGCAGCGTCTGCAGGATCAGGCGGCCCTCGGGGACCGGCAGCCACCGCAGCCCGTTCACGGCGAAATTGGCCCTCCCCGAGGGCGTGCGGAACTCGCGGGCGTCGCGCGGCGGATGCGGCAGCTGGAAGCCGTTGCGGTCGCGCACCTTCCGGTTGTAGTCGGCGCAGCCGGGCACGACCCGGGCGATGGCGTCACGGATGGTGTCGTAGTCGCGCCGGAAGGTCTCCCACGGCACCGGATGGCCTGGGCCGAACAGCTCCCGGGCCAGCTCGCACACGATGGCGACCTCGCTGCGCAGCTGATCGCTCACCGGGGCCAGCCGCCCGGTGGACAGATGCACCATCGACATCGAATCCTCCACCGACACCTGCTGTTTCACCCCGTCCTGCAGGTCCAGATCGGTGCGGCCCAGGGTGGGCAGGATCAGCGCGGTGCGGCCGTGCACCACGTGGCTGCGGTTCAGTTTGGTCGACACCTGCACGGTCAGCGCGCAATTGCGCAGCGCCGCCTCGGTGACCTCGGTGTCGGGGGTGGCGGAGACGAAATTGCCGCCCATGCCGAAGAACACCTTCGCCCGGCCGTCGCGCAGGGCACGGATGGCATCCACGGTGTCGAAGCCGTGCGCGCGGGGGCTGGCGATACCGAACTCGGAATCCAAGGCGGCCAGGAAGGTTTCGGGCATCTTCTCCCAGATGCCCATGGTCCGGTCGCCCTGGACGTTGGAGTGCCCGCGCACCGGGCACACCCCGGCACCCGGTTTGCCGATCATGCCGCGCATCAGCAGCAGATTGGTGATCTCCTCGATGGTGGCCACGCCGTGACGCTGCTGGGTCAGGCCCATCGCCCAGCACACGATCGTCGCTTCGGAATCGGCGAGTTGCTGTGCGGTGCGCTCGAGTTGATCGCGGGACAGACCGGTCGCCTCCTCGACCACGGCGAGATCGACTGAGCGCATCTGCTTTTCGTACTCGGCGAACCCGGCGGTGTGTGCGTCGACGAATGCCCGATCGACCACGGTTCCGGGTGCGCGGTCCTCGGCCTCGAACAGCAGCTTCGCCAGTCCCTGGAACAGGGCCATATCGCCGCCGAGGCGGATCTGCAGGAAGTCGTCGGCAATGGTGATACCGGTGGTCAGGCCCTTCAGCGTCTGCGGGTCGCGGAAGCCGATCAGACCGGTTTCCGGCAGCGGGTTGACCGCGATCACCGTGGCGCCGTTGGCCTTTGCGGTGCCGAGCGCGGACAGCATGCGGGGGTGGTTGGTGCCCGGGTTCTGCCCGGCCACGATGATCAGGTCCGCCGCGGCGAAATCGTCGATCGAGACCGAGCCCTTGCCGATGCCGATCGAGGAGGTCAGCGCGGTGCCGGAGGATTCGTGGCACATATTCGAACAGTCCGGCAGGTTGTTGGTGCCGAAGCTGCGCACCAGCAGCTGATAGAGGAAGGCCGTCTCGTTGGCGGTGCGGCCGGAGGTGTAGAACACCGCTTCGTCGGGCGAGTCCAGGCCACGCAAGGTCTCGGCGACGAGGCGGTAGGCGTCGTCCCAGGCGATGGGGGAGTAGTGGGTGTCGCCCGGGCGCAGCACCATCGGATGGGTGAGCCTGCCCTGCTGGCCGAGCCAGTAACCGGACTTGGTGGCCAGCTCCTCGATCGAATGCCGGGCGAAGAACTCCGGGGTGACCGTGCGCAGCGTCGCCTCCTCGGCGACGGCCTTGGCGCCGTTCTCACAGAATTCGGCGGGCCGGCGATGTCCGGTCGGTTCCGGCCAGGCGCAACCGGGGCAGTCGAAGCCGTGCCGCTGATTGACCCGCGCCAGCGTCCGCGCGGTGCGGATCACGCCCATCTCCTCGACCGCGCGGGTCAGCGAGACGGCCACCGCCTCCACGCCCGCGGCCCGATCCTTCGGCGGCGTGACGCTCACCTGCGTTTCGTCGATATCCCCTGTCGGCGCGTTGCGGTGCATGACCCTATCGTCCTCCTCCCGTCGGAAACCCGGCAATCGGGCGGATCTCGCCCCGGATCCGGTGTTGTCGCGGCAGGATCGATGCGATCGCCGGGTGGTCGCTCCCCGGTACTCGAGGACCAGGACGACAGATGCAGATGATCAAGAAAATCGGGCTGGCGGGTGCGCTCGGCGCGGCGGCCGTCGCCCTCGCCGCCCCACAGCCCGCCGAGGCCGCCGTCTCCCGGCTCGGTGCGCTGCCCAACTTGGCCTTCGGCTCGGCCACCAATTACGGCACCGGCTGCCATTACACGCTGCAGGCCTTCGTCACCGAACCGGTCGGGCGCGTCGCCTTCTTCGACAACGGCCGGCTGATCGGCTGGTCCCGGCCGGGCGGTGCGTATGCGCTGATCGACTGGGTTCCGGCCGCCGAGGGTCGGCACATCCTGGCCGCCGTCCAGGAGGACCAGTCGCCCGATATCCCGGCGGCCACCCTGAAACTGTCCGTCGGGCGGGGTATCGACATATTGGGCGCCTGCAACGTCTTCGGCGGCTGAGCACAGGCTCGGACCTGCTGGATACGCAAAGGCTCGGCGGATTCCGCACCTCGCGGGCGCAATCCACCGAGCCTGGCTCGCGAAGAGCCCTACACGGCGGCCGGGATCAGCTCCGCCTCTTCGGCCTCGGCCTCCGAGCCGCGATCCTCGGGGCGCAGGCCCAGCAGCGCGGACAGAATCGTCGCGGCACAGGCGCCCGCGCCGACCCAGAACGCCACCGTGAACTGGCCCTCCTGCGGCAACGGCAGGTGAGGGAGCAGTTTGGCGGTCAGCAGGGTGGTGATGATGGCGCTGCCCAGCGAGCTGCCGACGGTGCGGGAGATGGAGTTGATGCCGTTGGCGATGCCGCTCTGGTGGTGCGGCACCGCACCGGCGATCAGCGCGGGCATGGCCGCATACGCCAGGCTGATGGCCGCGCCGACGATGACACCGGCCCAGATCACCGAGCTGGTGGCGTCGTGGGCCAGCGCCAGCCAGGCGAATCCGATCGTGCCGACCAGGCCGGCCAGCGCCAGCACCAGACGGCCGCCGAACCGGCCGACGAGGATGCCGCCGATCGGGGCGGCCACCATCGACGCCAGCGCCGTGGGCAGCAGGTATTCGACCGAGGCCCGCAGGATCGAGGCCTCGAAGCCGTAGCCGGCCACATGCTTGGGCATCTGAGCCAGATACGAGATGCCCATGAACAGCAGGAACATCGCGAAGCCGACGAACATGCCGGACAGGTTGGTGAACAGCACCGGGCGGTGGGTGAACATCTGCAGATCGACCAGCGGAGCCGACACCTTGCGCTCGGTGAGCACCCAGAGCACGGCGAACACGACCGAGGCGGCGAAGCAGCCCAGCGTGGCCGCCGAGGTCCAGCCCCACTCGTGGCCCTGCGAGATCGGCAGGAGCAGCAGCACCAGGAACGCGCCCAGGGTGATCGCGCCGGGCAGATCGACGCTGCCCGGATGCCGCTTACCGGTGGCCGGGACCGCGACCGCGGCCGCGATCAGCGCCACCACCGACAAGACCGCGGTGAACCAGAACACGATGTGGTAGTTCGGGTCGCTGCCCTTGGTCAGCAGGCCGGTGGCCACCAGGCCCAGGCCGCCGCCGAAGCCCAGCGTGCCGCTCACGATCGCCATCGAGTGGTGCAGGCGCTCGTGCGGGATCTCCTCGCGCAGCATGGCCAGCGCGAGCGGGAAGATCGCGGTGGCCACACCCTGCAGCGTCCGGCCGACCAGGAGCACGCCCAGCGAGGTCGCCAGCGCCGAGACGGCCGAGCCGATCGCGGCGACCACCAGCACGGCCAGCAGCGTGGGCTTCTTGCCGTACAGGTCGCCGATGCGTCCCAGCAGCGGGGTGCACACCGCCGCGGCCAGCAGCGTCGCGGTGGTCACCCAGCTCACCGACGTCGTGGACACCTGCAGTTTGGTGGCGATCAGGCCCAGGATCGGGACCGCCTGGGTCTGCATGACCGTCACGATCATCGCCGCGAACGCCAGGACGCCGGTCAGCAGCGAACCTTTCCGTTCCTTCACGCACACCTCCGGATACTTGAACGCAAATAAGTTTGAAGTATTCAAGCATCTAATGCTTCAAAGTTCGCGGCTGTCAATCGTGGAGGTAGGATCGCCGCTATGAGCCCGGCCACAACGCAGAGCACGCTGGCATTGTTGATCGCCCGATTCGTGACCGCGTACATGCACGATTTCCTGTCCGCGGCCGAGGAGCACGGGCTGACGCTGACACAGGCCAAGCTGCTCCTGGCGTTGAACGAGCCGCCGGGTGAGCTGCCCATGCGGGTATTGGCGGGCCAGCTGGCCTGTGATCCGTCCAACTTGACGGGTGTGGCCGATCGCATGGAGACGCGCGGGCTGCTGCGGCGCGCGGTCAACCCGGCGGACCGCCGGGTGAAATATCTCGCCGCCACCGACAAGGGCCGCGAACTCGCCGCGCAGATCCGTGCCGCTCAGGTCCGCACCTACAAGGCGCTGGCCGAGCTGACCTCGGAGGAGGAGGGGTTGCTCGAGGGCATGCTGGAGCGTTTGGTGCCGAAGCTGGAGGCTCGGGAGGACTGAGCCCAGCGACAAGCACGCGGAATCAGTCCATCATTCCGGCATGTTTTCGGCCGGATCAGTCCGTCGTGAATCGCCCTGTGGCCAGGGCGCTTTCGCGGAGGTGATCGGGGAAGCCCGGACCCAGATGAGCGGACATCTCGCTGTGGCGCAGGGGTTCGCGGCAGTGGGCGCACACCACCTCGGCGTGGGTGTCGTGCTCGCAGGCGGTGTGGTGCAGCACGACCGGGGCACCGGATTCGGCGGTGAGCCAGCGATCACCCCAGCTCATGATCGCGGCCAGGACCGGGAAGAAGTCGCGGCCCTTGTCGGTCAGCCGGTATTCGTAGCGGGGCGGGCGGTCCTGGTACCGCACGCGCGTGAGCATGTCCTCCTCGACCAGGCGGTTGAGGCGCTGGGTGAGGACGTTGCGGCTGAGCCCGAGCACCTTTTCGAAATCGTCGAATCGCGTGGTGCCGTAGCACGCTTCGCGCAGCACCAGCGGTGTCCACCAGTCGCCGATGAGGTCGACGGTGCGGGCCACCGAACAGGGCCAGTTCGCGAATGTCGTGCGCTTCATGCTGTCACCGTATCGATGCGGGCGGGCACGTACTTGTGCCACGGGGTGCCGACCCACTCGTCGCGGGCGTCGTAGGCGGTCAGCTCGTTGGGTGCCACACCGGTGGTCACGGTGGTGCCGTCGGGATCGACGACCGTCAGCCCCAGCCCGTTCGGCAGGGACAGATGCCCGGCGCGCATGCGGTCGGTGGGTTCAACCGGCACCTCGGTGCTCCCGCGCCGGGTGGTCAGGCGGACGCGGTCGCCGGCGGACAGGCCCAGGCGCCGGGCGTCGTCGAGGCTGATGCGCAATGCTCCGCCGTCGTCGCGCTTGCGCCAGTGCGGATCCCGGATGATCGTATTGGCGGTGAAGGCGCGGCGCTCGCCGGCGGCCAGGACGAACGGAAACTCCCCGGAGTCGGCGTCGGGTTCGGGCAGGGTGGCCACGGCCTGTAGCAGTTCCGGGATGTTCAACTGGACCTTGTTGTCGCGCAGCCTGTCCCAGGTCGCCTCGTACTCGTCCTCGGTGATCACCACGCCGTGTGCACCGGTGAGGATCGCCTCGAACAGCCGCTCTCCGGCCGCCAACCCCGTTCCGTACCCGGCGCGTTCGACGCTGTCGGGGAATTTGCGGGCGCAGTTGTAGGCCGCCGCCCACAGCAGGGCCGCCGCGTCCGCGCCGTCGGGCAGGGTGGGGCCGAGCGTGCGATACAGCAGCACCGGAGCGAGTTTGGCCTTGGCCCGGTCGGCGAGGACACCGAGGAAGGCCATGGCGAAGGCCTCGCGCCCTTGGGCGAGCGCGGCGCGCAACGGGGCGTAGTCCTCCTCGGTCAGCACACCGGCGGCCTCGACCAGCCGGGCGTGGATCTCCGGTTCGGGCAGGACACCCTCGGGAGCGGGCAGTACGGGGTGGCGCAGGTGGAAGATGTTGCGCGGGAAGTCGAAATTGAAGAAGGTGGCCTCGTACTTCTCGAACTGCGTCGGCGTGGGCAGCACATAGTCGGCCAGGCGTGCGGTCTCGGTCATCGCCACGTCGACGACGACCACCAGTTCCAGCGCCGCGAGGGCCTCCCGCATGCGTGCCGAATCGGCAAGGGAGTGAGCGGGATTGGCGCTCTCGATGAACATCGCGCGGTAGCGGGCCGGATGGTCGGTGAGGATCTCCTCGCTGATCACATTGCACGGCACGAGCCCGCTGATGATGGGCGCACCCACCACCGGGCTCTTCGGCCCCGCTCCGGCGGGGTGGCCGCGGTCGAATCCGAGATTGGTCAGGCCGGTGAAGGCGTACTGGGTGCCGGGTTTGCCGAGATTGCCGGTGAGCAGCCACACCAGCTTCTCCACATAGCTGACCACCGTGGAGTATCGGTTCATCTGCACGCCGAGGTCCTCGAGCGCCGCCACCGAGGCGGCGCGGCCGATGCGGTGGGTGGCGGCGGTGACCAGCTCGAGGTCGACATCGGCAATGGCGCAGTACTTGCCGATCGGTACCGCGCGCAGCACGGCCAGGACCTCGTCGACGCCCAGGGTGTGTTCGGCCAGCCACTCCTCGTCGATCAGGTTGTCGCGCACCAGGATCGCCGCCATGGCGGTGAGCAGATATGCGTCGGTGCCGGGCCGCAGTTGCAGGTGGAAGTCGGCCAATTCGGCGGTTTCGGTGCGTACCGGATCGAGAACCACCATCGACCGGTTCGGGTCGCGGGCGATCTCCTTGAGGACCGTGCGCGCCCGCGGGAAACCGTGCGACTGATACGGATTCTTGCCGACGAACAGGGCGACCTCGGCATGTTCGACATCCGCGCGCACCGGATGCCCGGCCATCCGCGCACCCACCCAGAAATCGCCGGTCTTCTCCTGCGCCAGGGCGCTGGAGCGGTAGCGAATGCCGAAGGCGGCCATGGTCGCGGCGGCATAGGCCCCGCAGAGATGATTACCCTGACCGCCGCCGCCGTAATAGAAGATCGACTCGCCGCCGTGGCGGTGGCCGATCTCCTGCAGGCGAGCCGCTATCTCGGAAATGGCGGTGTCCCAGTCGATTTCCTCGAAGGTGCCGTCGGGGCGGCGGCGCAACGGGGTGGTGAGCCGTCCGGTGCGGCCGTTCTGGTAGTGATCGAGTCGCAGCGCCTTGTTGCAGGTGTAGCCCGCCGACGCCGGATGCAGCTTGTCGCCGCGGATCTTCTCGAACGTCTTGCCGTCCGGGCCCAGCAGCACCTGGATCCCGCAGTTGCACTCGCACAGGATGCACGCCGTCGGCCGCCATTGCGTCATGGGAGGAGCGTACGCCGGTGAGTTCACTAGCGCTACTTACTCGTGGATGGCGGACCGATGAATTTCCGGGGGTGGCGCCGTCGAAGGGAGGAGAGGTCCGCGAGTTCCCGAGGAGTAGTCATGACCTTCACGTTCAAGCCCGGTGATCCCTGCTGGGTCGAGCTGTACGCCGCCGACACCGATCGCGCCATCGCCTTCTACGGCGAGCTGTTCGGCTGGACCGCCGAGAGCAACGAGGAGTTCGGCGGGTACATCACCTTCCGCAAGGACGGCAATGCGGTGGCCGGGGGCATGCGCAACGACGGCAGCGACGGTGCGCCCGATCAGTGGACGATCTACCTGGCCGCCACCGACGCCCGGGCCACCGCCGACGCGGCGGCCGCGCACGGCGGGCAGGTGGTCGTTCCCGCGATGCCGGTGGGAGAGCTGGGCAGCATGGCGGTGCTGGCCGACCCGAGCGGCGCCGGAGTGGGGGTCTGGCAGCCGGGTGTGCACACCGGGTTCGGGGCGTTCGGCATGGTCTCCGATGGGAAGTGGAGCGACCATGTCGGCTATCCGTCGTGGTTCGAACTGCACACTCCGGACTATGACCGGGCGCTGACGTTCTACCGGGAGGTCTTCGGCTGGCAGGACCCGTTCACCGTCGCCGACACCCCCGAATTCCGCTACACGACGATCCATTCCACCAGCCCGATGCTCGGCGGAGTCATGGACGCCTCGGCCTACCTCCCCGCGGGATCGCCCGGCGGGTGGCAGGTGTACTTCGGCGTCGAGGATGTCGACGCCGCGGTGAAAACCGTGGTGGCGCTGGGCGGTTCGGTCGAATACGAACCGGAGAACACGCCCTACGGCCGAGTCGCCGCCGTGGCGGACCCGGGTGGCGTGCGATTCCGGTTGGGCGGGAACCAGGTTCCTTAATTGACCGACTACCGCGTCTCCGCGAAGGCCGCCTCGGCCGCGGGCAGGGCCGCGGCCCGGTCGTCGGCGACCAGGCCGATGCGGGTGCGGCGGTCGAGCAGGTCGGCCGCGTCGAGGGCGCCCTCGTGGGAGATGGCGTAGGCGAATTCGGCGCGCAGGACGTCCATGCCGGGTGCGACCGGCTCGGACAGGGCCGGATTCTGTTCGGCCGGCTCCAGTACTGCCGAGGCCTCGCTGCCGTAGCGTTCCACCAGCAGCGGCGGGGCCTGGATCCGATCGCGGGCGGCGCCGGATACGGCTCCTACCAAGGGGATTCGCTTGGTGCGGCAAGGGCCCGCGGTCAGATCGGCCCGGGCGATCGCGGCATCGACGGCGTCCTCGGCCATCCGGCGGTAGGTGGTGAGCTTGCCGCCGACGATGGTGATCGGGCCGCCGGGGGAGTGCAGCACCGCATGTTCGCGGGAGATGTCGGCCGTGCTGTCGTCGGCGGTGCGCAGCAGTGGGCGCAGGCCCGCGTACTTGCCGCGGATATCGCTGCGGCGCAGCGGTTCTCGCAGGACGGTATTGACCGTGTCGAGGAGGAAGTCGATCTCGGTGTCGCTCGGCTCGGGCTCGTCCGGCACCGGGCCGGGGGCGTCCTCGTCGGTCAGGCCCAGATAGACGCGGCCGTGCGCGGCGGGGAAGGCGAAGACGAATCGGCTCGTGCTGCCGGGAATCGGCACGGTCAGCGAGGCGGACAGGCCGCCGAAGGCCTCCGCGTCGAACACCAGGTGGGTGCCCCGGCTGGGGCGCAACTGGATGCTCGCATCGACCTGATCGGCCCATACCCCGGTGGCGTTGATCACCGAACGCGCACGGACGGTGAGGGTTTCGCCGGTGAGTGTGTCACGCAGGACCGCCGAGTCGCCCGTCACCTGCTGTGCCTCGACCCTGGTCAGTACCGCCGCGCCGTGTGCCGCTGCCGTCCGGGCAATCGCGACCACGAGGCGCGCATCGTCGACCAGTTGCCCGTCCCACGCCAGCAATCCACCTCGTAAACCGTTGCGCCGCAGCGTCGGAGCCAGCCGCAGTGCCTCTGCCGCAGCCACCCGCCGCGACCGAGGCAGCACCGCCGCGGATGTCCCCGCGCTCCGGCGCAGCACGTCACCGGCCACGAACCCCGCCCGCACCAGCAGGCGTTGCGCGACACCCACATTCGGCAACAGCGGCACCACCTGCGGGATCGCACGCGTCAGATGCGGTGCGGTCCTGGTCAGCAAGACATCTCGCTCCACGGCGCTCTCGTGCGCGATACCCACGCCACCGCTGGCCAGATACCGCAATCCCCCGTGCACCAGCTTGGAACTCCACCGACTGGTCCCGAACGCCAGGTCGTGCTTCTCCACCAGCACCGTCCGCAGCCCCCGCGCCGCCGCATCCAATGCCACCCCCGCCCCGGTGATCCCGCCCCCGACCACCAGCACATCGACCGTCCCCCCATCCCCGACCGCCAGCAACTCCCGCCTGCGCCGATCCGCATTCAGCGCCGAATCTCCAATATTCCCACCCACACCCGTCATACCACCGCTCCCATCACAAGTTCCATCACAAGCCCCCACTCCCGCGCCCCCGCGCGCCAACCCAGCCGCACCCCTTGCCTGCAAACGCACCCCTTGCAGGGCCTGCACGGGGTGCGTGTGCCAATACGGGGTGCGGCTGGGCGGGTCATGACGGGGTGCCGGGGTGGAGGTAGCCGTCTATGGCGCGGGCCAGTTCGGTGTCGAGCCGGGGCTCGTCGAGAATGTGGCCGACCATGGCGGCGGACTGCACCGCGGATTGGGCGATGAGTAGCAGCATGGTTGCCAGTTGGTCCGGGTCGCCGGGGCGGATCGAGCCGTCGCGCTGGCCCTCGCGGATCAGGGCGGCGAACAGTAGGATCAGCTCGCGCTGATTGCGGCCGAGCCGACCGAATACGTAGGTGAGCATCAGGTCGGTATCGGTGCGGAAGATCTTGGTGAACAACGGATTCGAACGAACCGTCGCCGCACCCGCGACCACGCCGTCCACCAACCGGGCGCGGGCGGGACCGCCGGTCGGAACCGTGCGTCCGACGATGCTGCGCAGCTCCCGCACCAGCAATTCGGCGATCAGCGCTCCGGTATCGGACCAGCGGCGGTACACCGTGGGGCGGCTGACCCCGGCGCGGCGGGCCACCTCGGTGAGCGTGGTGCGGCGCACCCCGAACTCCGCCACGCACGCGCGTGCGGCATCCAGGATCGCCTGATCCGTCGCCGACATCTCGTCGGCGTCGTCGGCGCTGTGCGCATCGATCGCGGGCATTGTCGTCTCACCACCGGTCGGGTCGTTACTGCTTGACATTCTATGTCACACTGTAACGCATGGTCGACACACGACAGTCCACCCCATCCGCTGGAATGCCGGGCGAGTTGCCCGCGCGCCCGAGTATGGTGTGGGACGCCTGGGGCATTCCGTCCGGACATGCGCCGCTGCCGGAAAAGATCCGAACGCTGCTGGCGCAGGTGTTCGGAGTGTCCGGTGAGCCGGTGGCTCGTCGTGATGAGGGCGGCGTGCCGCTCCGCGCATCCGCGCTCACCGCGGAGCAGCTCGCGGGGCTGTCCGCGGTGGTCGGCGCGGACCAGGTTTCCGTCGACCACCGTGACCGGCTGCTTCATGCGGGTGGCAAGAGCACCCCGGATCTGCTGCGCCGTCGCGTCGAGGGACCACAGGATGCGCCCGATGCCGTCGTCTTTCCCGCCGATCACGACCAGGTGCTGGCCGTGCTGACCCACTGCGCCGAGCACGGCATCGCCGTGGTGCCGTTCGGCGGCGGCACCAGCGTGGTCGGCGGCGTGGACCCGGCCCGCGGTCGCTTTCCCGCCGTGATCGCGCTGGACCTGCGGCGGCTCGACGCCGTCTCCGCTGTCGATCCGGTGAGCGGCACCGCCACCCTGGGCGCCGGGCTCACCGGTCCGCAGGCCGAGAAACTGCTTGCCGCGCACGGCCTTTCGATCGGTCATTTCCCGCAGAGCTTCGAATTCGCCAGCATCGGCGGCTTCGCCGCGACCCGCTCCTCCGGCCAGGCCTCGGCCGGGTATGGGCGCTTCGACGACATGATTGCGCGGCTGCGGATCGCCACTCCGAGCGGCACCCTCGACCTGGGCCGCGCCCCCGCCTCGGCCGCCGGTCCGGATCTGCGGGAACTGTTCGCCGGTTCGGAGGGCGCCCTCGGCGTGATCACCGAGGTGACGCTGCGGGTCCATCCTGTCCCGGAAACCGTTGCCTACCAGGCGTGGTCGTTCCCGGACTTCGCCACCGGCGCGGCCGCGCTGCGCAGCGTGGTCCAGGCCGGTGCGGCGCCCACTGTGCTGCGGCTGTCCGACGAGGCCGAGACCGGACTCAACCTGGCCCGGGCCGGTGATATCGGGGGCGCGTCGGTGACGGGCTGTCTGGCCGTCACCACCTTCGAGGGCACAGCCGCCCACGTCGAGGCCCGCAGCGCCGAGGCGAATGCCCTGCTGGCGGCCGCGGGTGGGACCGCGCTCGGGGACAAGCCCGCCCGGGAGTGGGAACACGGGCGCTTCTCGGCGCCCTACCTGCGCGACGCCCTGCTGGACGTCGGAATCCTCTGCGAAACCCTGGAAACCGCCACCAGCTGGTCCAACCTGTCCGAGCTGAAGGCGAAAGTGACTGCCGCGCTGACGGATTCGCTGACCGCACAGGGAACTCCGGCGTTGGTGATGTGCCACATCTCGCACACCTATACAACCGGCGCCTCACTGTATTTCACCGTCGTCGCCAAACAGGCCGACGACCCGATCGCGCAGTGGCTGCGGGCCAAACAGGCCGCCGGGGATGCGATCGTCGCGGCGGGCGGCACCATCACCCACCACCATGCAGTCGGGGAGGACCACCGCCCGTGGCTGACCGACGAGATCGGCGACCTCGGTGTGCAGGTGCTGCGCGCGGTCAAGCAGGCCGTGGATCCGGCGGGAATCCTCAACCCCGGAAAGCTGATTCCGTGAACGGGGCCGCATCGGACGAGATCCGGTCCGTGCTGATGGTGACCAACCCGCTGTCCGGGCTCGGCCGGGGGCTGACCGCCGGGGTGGCGGCCCGGGCACGCTTCGCCGAGCGGGGCGTGCGGGTGACCGAGGTGCGTGGCACGTCCGCGGAGGAATCCGTTCGCCTGGTTCGTGATTCGCTGGCAGGCGATACGGGCGACAGACCCGATGCGGTGGTGTGCGCGGGTGGCGACGGCCTGGTCTGCGTGACGCTGCAGGCCATCGCGGGCAGCGGGATCCCGCTGGGCATGATTCCCGGCGGCACCGGTAACGACCTGGCCCGGGAACTCGGTGTGCCAGGCGACGATCCGGTGGCGGCGGCCGACGTCATCGTGAATGGGCGTACGCGCACCATCGACCTCGGTGCGGTCGAGGGGGAGGGCAGCCCGATCAGGTTCGCCACTATTGCGGGAACCGGATTCGATGCGCGGGTGACCTTGCGGGCCAACAGGATGCCTCGGCCCAAGGGGCCGCTGCGGTATACCTTGGCCGCGCTGGTCGAACTAGCCGGGGGACTGGCCGTGCCGTATCGGATCGAATTGCGCGGTGTGCCAGGGGAATCCGAGCCGACGGTGGTGGAGACCGAGGCCGTGATGGTGGCCGTGGGCAATACCCGCAGTTACGGCGGCGGCATGCTCGTCTGCCCGGATGCCGTCGTCGACGACGGCCTGCTGGATCTGACTGTCGTCGGGGCCATCTCGCGGCTGGAGATGATCCGGCTGCTGCCCGCGCTCTCGGCCGGTAAGCGGGTGGAACACCCCGCATTGAGGCAATACCGTGCGGCCACAATCACTTTGGCCGCCCCGAACGCACCCGTGACGGTCGACGGTGAGCCCGCCGGGGCTCTGCCCGCCACCTTCCGGGCGCTTCCCGGCGCGCAGCAGGTCCTGGTGCCCTGACGGTTACCAGTTCTGAATGACCACCAGCAGCGGACCGCGGGCCAGGATCAGATCCACGTTCCCGTCGGGCTTATCCGCGGCCTCGCCGACGATATCGCGCATGGAGGCGAAGATCTGGTTGTCGCGCTGCGGCAGCTGGGAGTCGGGCCGCATCCCGACGCTCACATTGCGGCCGGGAATGTAATGGTCGATGAGGGCGGGCACCGGCCCGTCCGCCAGCGCCTGGGTCTCCCCGTGATTCAGTTCGACGCCCAGCGCGCCGACCTGCGGGTAGGCGATGGGTGTGGCCGCTTCGGCGGTACCGGCACCGAGGGCAAGGGCCACGGCCGCGCCCGACACGGCCGTGGCAGCGGTGATGAGGAGGGTTCGAACACGCATGAGAACTCGCTTTCTCCGCCGGTCGAACAGCGCGGTGATTGCTATGTAATAGCCAGCAGACTCCACCCGGCCCGGGGAGGCAAGGGGATGAGTCCCGGCTCACGAACGCATCGCAGTGAGATGCGCCACACGAAGAGGTCAGCGGCTCTTCGGCCGCGCGCGCAGATGGATCCGCTCGCCCTGTCCGCCGAAGATGCTCAGGATCTCCACCGGCCCGGCCCCGGTGCTGCCGAACCAGTGCGGCTGGCGGGTGTCGAATTCGGCGGCCTCGCCCGGCCCGAGTTCGAGATCGTGCTCGCCCAGCACCAACCGCAGCCGCCCCGACAGCACATACAGCCATTCGTGCCCCTCGTGCACCCGCACCTCCGGCCAGGTCTGGTCGGCGGGGATCACCATCTTGTACGCGTGCAGCGGGCTGGGCCGCCGGGTGAGCGGCAGGACCGTTCGCCCGTTCACCCGGCGGGCCGGGGCCTGCACCCGCGGGTCGGCCGTGCGCGGCATCGCCACCAGTTCGTCCAGCGTCACCTCGTGCGCATGCGCGATCGGCAGCAGCAGCTCCAGGCTGGGGCGGCGCTGCCCGGACTCGAGGCGCGACAGCGTGCTCTTGGAGATTCCGGTTTTCGCCGCGAGCACGGCCAGCGTGACGCCGCGGTCCTGGCGCAACCGCTTGAGCCGCGGCCCGATGTCGGCGAGGGCGGTGGTGAGGGTCGGGTCGCTGGTCACGCTCCGATATTTCCCGAATTCCCGGAATCGGCAAAACGCCTTGCCGTCAATGCCGGGGCTGCGGCACCGTCGCGGCCATGAGTGAAACGATGTATGACGTGGTGATCGTGGGCGGCGGAGCGGCCGGTCTGTCGGCGGCGCTGCTGCTCGGCCGCTCCCGGCGGTGGGTGGCCGTGGTCGACGCGGGCGAGCCGCGCAACGCACCCGCCGAACACATGCACGGCTTCCTGTCCCGCGACGGCATGCCGCCGTCGGAACTGCTCGCCACCGGCCGCCGCGAGGTCGCCGGCTACGGGGTCGAACTGATCGACGACCGCGTGACCGGCGCCGAATACGCCGGATGTGGTTTGGGTTTCACCCTCCGGCTGGGCAGCGGAAAGATGCTGCGGGCGCGCCGGATCCTGGTGGCCGCGGGCCTGCGCGACGAACTGCCCGACATCCCCGGTGTGCGCGAGAGGTGGGGACGCGATGTGCTGCACTGCCCGTACTGCCACGGTCACGAGGTGTCCGATCAGCCGATCGGCCTGATCGGCGGCACCGAACCCGGGGCGCTGGCGCGGGCGGTGCATCTGGCGCTGCTGCTGCCGCAGTGGTCCGACGACGTGATCTTCTTCCCGCACACCCTGCAGCTCACCGACGAGGAGCGCCGCCGCATCACCGCGCGCGGGGTCGAGATCATCGACGGCAAGGTGACGAATCTAGCGATCACCGGCGACCGGCTGCGCGGTGTGGAGCTCGCCGACGGCCGTGCCGTGCCGCGCTCGGTGGTGTTCGTCGGGCCCACCTTCGTGCCCGACAACTCGGTGCTCTCCGCGCTCGGCTGCGAGATCGACGCCGGCGGGTGGGTCGTCACCGATCCGGCGGGGCGCACCTCGGTGCCGGGGGTGTGGGCGGCGGGCAATGTCGCGGATGCGCGCATGCAGGTGATCACCGCCGCGGGTGCGGCCGCGGCCACGGCGATCGCGATCAACGCCGATCTGGTCGAGGAGGACTCCGCCCTGGCCTGAGGCCGCGCGTGTCGGCGCGCCGATTGTGCTCTCGCACACATCCCGGACCCGCGACTGTGTCAGAGTTCTCAGCTTCGTTGAAGAGCAAACCTGCACCAACACAACGGATTCGGGCAAAACCTGAGAATTGCATATGGATTCCCCAGACCCGGCCCGATCGGCGGTAATCTGAAGAACGTGAGCGGGGTTTTCGGTGTCCCTCATCCGCCGAAAACCCCGCTCTTCGGCTATTCGGCCCCTTGTCCTTAGAATCGCACGGTGACCAGCACAGCCTCTGACAACTCGCGTAATCGTGCCGATGCCCTCCCCAAGAGCTGGAATCCCAGCGATGTGGAGGCCGACCTGTACGAACGCTGGGTAGCCGCTGGTTACTTCACCGCCGACGCCGCCAGCGACAGGCCCGCCTACTCGATCGTGCTACCGCCGCCGAACGTCACCGGCAACCTGCACATGGGCCACGCCTTCGACCACACCCTGATGGACGCGCTCGCTCGCCGCAAGCGCATGCAGGGCTACGAGGTGCTGTGGCTGCCCGGCATGGACCACGCCGGCATCGCCACCCAGAACATCGTGGAGAAGCAGCTCTCCGTCGACGGCAAGACCAAAGAGGACTTCGGCCGCGAGCTGTTCATCGACAAGGTCTGGGACTGGAAGCGCGAATCCGGCGGCGCCATCCAGGGTCAGATGCGCCGCCTCGGCGACAGCGTGGACTGGAGCCGGGACCGGTTCACCATGGACGAGGGCCTCTCGCGCGCGGTGCAGACCATCTTCAAGCGGCTCTACGACGCCGGGCTGATCTACCGCGCCGAGCGACTGGTGAACTGGTCGCCGGTGCTGAAGACCGGCATCTCCGACCTCGAGGTCGACTACAAGGATGTCGAGGGCGAACTCGTCTCGCTGCGCTACGGTTCGCTCAGCGACGACGAGCCGCACGTCATCGTGGCCACCACCCGCGTGGAGACGATGCTCGGTGACACCGCCGTCGCGGTGCACCCCGACGACGACCGCTACAAGGATCTGATCGGCACCACGCTCTACCACCCGATCACCGGCCGGCAGATTCCGATCATCGCCGACGACTACGTCGACCCGGAATTCGGTTCCGGCGCCGTGAAGATCACCCCGGCGCACGATCCGAACGACTTCGAGATCGGCCTGCGGCACAATCTGCCGATGCCGACGATCATGGACGAGAGCGGCCGAATCACCGGCACGGGAACCGAATTCGACGGCATGGACCGCTTCGAGGCGCGGTTGAAGGTGCGCGAGCGGCTCACCGAAGAGGGCCGTGTCGTCGCGCGCAAGCATCCCTACGTCCACAGCGTCGGCCACTCCGAGCGCAGCGGCGAGCCGATCGAGCCTCGCCTGTCGATGCAGTGGTGGGTGAAGGTGGAGTCGCTGGCCAAGGCCGCCGGTGACGCTGTTCGCCACGGCGACACCGTGATCCACCCCGCCAGCCAGGAGCCGCGCTGGTTCGGCTGGGTCGACAACATGCACGACTGGTGTATCTCCCGGCAGCTGTGGTGGGGTCACCGCATCCCGATCTGGTACGGCCCCGACGGCGAAATCGTCTGTGTCGGACCGGACGAGCAGGCGCCCGAGGGCTACGTGCAGGACCCGGACGTGCTCGACACCTGGTTCTCCTCGGGGCTGTGGCCCTTCTCGACCATGGGCTGGCCCGAGGCCACCCCGGAACTGGCGAAGTTCTATCCGACCAGCGTGCTCGTCACCGGCTACGACATCCTGTTCTTCTGGGTGGCCCGGATGATGATGTTCGGCATGTTCGTCTCCGACGACCCGGCCATCACCGCCGGGAAACCGGCCGGGCAGCGGCAGGTTCCGTTCAAGGACGTCTTCCTGCACGGGCTCATCCGGGACGAATTCGGCCGCAAGTACTCCAAATCCAAGGGCATCGGTATCGACCCGCTGGATTGGATCGAGGAATACGGCGCGGACGCAACGCGATTCACCCTCGCGCGCGGTGCGCAGCCGGGCAGTGACCTGTCGGTGGGTCCGGCACACGTGCAGGCCTCGCGCAACTTCATCACCAAGCTGTTCAACGCCACCAAGTTCGCCCTGATGAACGGCGCTGTCCCCGGCGAAAAGCATGCCGGGGAAGGGGAATCGGGACATGCCGGGGAAGGGGGATTGGGACATGCCGGGGAAGGGGGATTGGGACATGCCGGGGAAGGGGGATTGGGACTCCCACTCGATCGCACGTCTCTCACCGACGCCGACCGCTGGATCCTCGGCCGCCTCGACGAGGTGCGTGCGGAGGTGGACGCGGCCTTCGACCGCTACGAGTTCAGCAAGGCGTGCGAGGCGCTGTACCACTTCGCCTGGGACGAGCTGTGCGACTGGTATCTGGAGTTGGCGAAGGTGCAGTTCGCCGAGTCCGAGCAGCGCGCCGAGCGCACCCGCGTGGTGCTCGGGACCGTGCTGGATTCGGTGCTGCGTCTGCTGCATCCGGTGATCCCGTTCGTCACCGAGACGCTGTGGCGGGCGCTGACCGGCGGTGAGTCGATCGTGATCGCGCAGTGGCCGCAGGCCGGTGGTGTGCCCGCCGACGCGACGGCGGCCCGGCGCATCGCCGACGCGCAGCGGCTCATCACCGAGATCCGCCGCTTCCGCAGCGATCAGGGCCTGACCGACAAGCAGAAGGTCGCGGCCAAGCTGATCGGTATCGACACCGCCGACCTGTCCGGCCTGCACGCCGAGATCGCCAGCCTGGCGCGGCTCACCGAACCCGGCGCGGACTTCTCGGCCACCGCCTCGGTGGAGGTGCGCCTGTCCGACTCCACCGTCACCGTCGAACTCGACACCTCCGGCGCGGTCGACCTCGACGCCGAACGCCGCCGCCTGGAGAAGGATCTGGCGGCCGCGCAGAAGGAATTGGCGGGCACCACCGCCAAACTCGGCAACGAGGCCTTCCTGGCGAAGGCCCCCGACGACGTGGTCGCCAAGATCCGCACCCGCAAGGAGGTCGCCGAATCCGAAGTCGACCGCATCGGCGCCCGCTTGGAGGAGATCGCGCGTCTGGCGGCGGCCAAGTGACCGGCGAGGAGCGGCAGCACGGCGGATCCGAGCGCCTGCACTCCGGGCCGTCGCCGGTGGAGCTGGCCGAAATGGCGCTGGTGGAGGCCGAACTCGACCAGCGCTGGCCGGAGACCAAGATCGAACCGTCGCTGACCCGGATCGCGGCGCTCATGGACCTGCTGGGTTCGCCGCAGCACGGCTATCCGGCCATCCAGGTCGCGGGCACCAACGGCAAGACGTCGGTCACGCGCATGATCGATGCCCTGCTGACCGCGCTGCACCGGCGCACCGGCCGCATCACCAGCCCGCACCTGCAGCTGGCCACCGAGCGCATCGCCATCGACAACGCGCCCATCAGCCCCGGCCGCTACGTGGAGATCTACCGCGAACTGCAGCCCTATATCGAGATGATCGATCAGCAGTCGCAGGCCGCGGGCGGTCCGCGGATGAGCAAGTTCGAGGTGCTCACCGCGATGGCCTATGCGGCATTCGCGGAGGCGCCGGTCGACGTCGCCGTGGTGGAGACCGGACTGGGCGGCACCTGGGATGCCACCAATGTGGTCGACGGCCAGGTCGCGGTGATCACCCCGATCGGCCTGGACCACATGGACTTTCTCGGCCCGGATCTGACCTCGATCGCGGGGGAGAAGGCGGGCATCATCAAGAAGGCCCCCGAGGACGCGCTCGTGCCGCGCGAGACGGTCGCCGTCATCGCCGAGCAGGCTCCCGAGGCGATGGAGGTGCTGCTGCGGCGCGCGGTGGAGACCGATGCCGCCGTGGCCCGTGCGGGTGCGGAGTTCCGGCTGCTGTCGCGGCGGGTCGCGGTCGGCGGCCAGGTGCTCGAGATCCAGGGCCTGGGCGGTGTGTACGACGAGATCTTCCTGCCGCTGCACGGCGAGCATCAGGCGCACAATGCCGCGCTCGCGCTGGCCGCGGTGGAGGCGTTCTTCGGCGCGGGGGCGCAGAAGCAGCTCGATGTGGACACCATCCGCGCGGGCTTCGCCGCCACGATCAGCCCCGGCCGGATGGAGCGCATGCGCAGCGCCCCGACCATCTTCCTCGACGCCGCCCACAACCCGGCCGGTGCGCAGGCGCTGGCGGCGACGCTGAGCGACGAATTCGATTTCCGCAAGCTGGTCGGCGTGGTCGCGGTGCTGTCCGACAAGGACGCCGCGGGCATCCTCGAGGCCCTCGAGCCGGTCCTCGACGAGATCGTCGTCACCACCAACGGATCTCCGCGCGCCATGGACGTCGACGATCTGGCCGACCTGGCCGTGCAGCGCTTCGGCGACGAACGCGTCGTCACCGCCCCCGCCCTCGCGGACGCGGTGGAAACCGCCATCGCCATCGCCGAGGAGGCCGGGGACACCGGCGAGCCCGTATCCGGGGCGGGAATCATCGTCACCGGCTCCGTCGTCACCGCGGGGGCGGCCCGTTCCCTGTTCGGAAAGGATCCGGCGTGAGCGAAAAAAAGGTGCCGCCCCCGGCCACCGACCCGTGGAAGGGTTTGCGCGGCGTCATGGCCGGGTCGCTGATCCTCGAGGCCATCACGGTGTTGCTGGCACTGCCGGTCGTGGACGCGGTCGGCGGGGGTCTGAGCTGGTGGTCGGTCGCGTATCTGGTGGGGCTGGCGGTGCTGATGATCCTCGGCTCCGGGATGCAGCGGCGGCCGTGGGCCATACCGTTCAACCTGGGGTTGCAGGTGCTGGTGCTGCTGGGCGGATTCATCCACCTGTCCATCGCCGTGATCGGGGTGGTATTCGCCGTGGTCTGGGCGTTCATCCTGGTGCTGCGGTCCGACGTCAAACGCCGGATGGATCAGGGTCTGCTGCCCAGCCAGCGCCTGTCCGGCGACTCCTGACAGCCATCGGTTCGTTTTCCTGCACCGGTGCCGGTTAGAGTGACGCCCGTGACTGAGCAGACGTTGGTACTCATCAAGCCGGACGGCGTGGCCCGGGGCCTGGTTGGTGAGATCATCACCCGCATCGAGCGCAAGGGCCTGAAGTTCGTGGCACTGGAGCTGAAGCGGGTGTCTCCGGAGCTGGCCGCCGCCCACTACGCCGAACATGCCGAGAAGCCGTTCTACGGCTCGCTGATCGAGTTCATCACCTCCGGCCCGGTGGTCGCGGCCGTCCTCGAGGGCCCGCGGGCCGTCACCGCCTTCCGCCAGATCGCCGGCGGCACCGACCCCGTGGAGAAGGCCGTGCCCGGCAGCATCCGCGGAGACTACGCCCTGGAAACCCAGTTCAACCTCGTCCACGGCTCCGACTCGCCCGAATCCGCCAAGCGCGAAGTCTCCCTCTGGTTCCCCGAAATCGCGCAGTAGCGGTCTCCCCGGCACTACCGCGGTCGTACGCCGATGGCGAACACCCGGCTCGCGGTATGGGATACTGGGCTTGGATGTGATCGACGCCCGCCGTTTGCGGCAGGTGGCGACCGCAACCGATGGCACCGCGGTTCGACGCCGATCATCGCTGCCCCGGACGGTTCCCAAGACTCGGCTGGCCGGCGGCACGCTGGATGAGCGCTCGAGCCCTGGTGTTGAAGCCAACAGCCAGGCGCCGCGTGACCAGTTACCCCGAACGACGAACAACATGGTGATAACCGGGCACGCGGGGCGAGACCATATGACCTCGCGCCCCCTGAGGGCGTGGGGCGAACTGACAGCGCCCCCGCGACGGCCGCGTCACTCTCCGAGGGACGCGCCCGGGGGCCCGAGGAGATTTCGTGGCCGATCAAGAGCCGCTGGATACGTCGCAGGACAACAACAATGGTGATCACGCTTCGAACGAGGCGATAGGGGCAGGGGAGGCGGCGCAGTTGCCGGAACGTATCCGGGTCCACGCGCTGGCGAAGCTGCTGGGGACCACCAGCAAACGAATACTGGCCCATCTGACCGAACTGGGGGCCGAGGCACGCAGCCCGCAATCGAGCCTGGACCGCACCGTCGCGGAATCCGTGCGTGACGCGCTCGTTCCCGCCGACACCGAAGGCGCCACCTCCGAAACCCAGGAGCCCGCAAAAACCGAGGTCGCCGAGGCCACCGAGGTGACGGCCGTCGCCGAACCGGCCGCGGAGGAGTCCGCTACCGACGCCGAGGCCGAGTCCTCGCAGCAGACCGCGGCCCCCGTTCCGGCCATGGTCGGAACGGCCCATCCCGAGGCCGGTGGGCCGCCGGAGCCGCCGCCGTCCGCGCCGCCGCGTCCGCAGTCGCTGTTCACCAGCCCGTTCCAGGCCGAAACCCAGGCCCCCGAGCCCGTCGTCTTCGAACCCGCCGCCGTGGTCGCGGCGCCGCTGTTCCTGCCGCCGGATGCCTCGCGGGCCGAGGAGTTGCGTCGCCAGCGCAAGCAGGAGCGGGAGGCCGAGGAGCGCCGAGCCCAGGAACGCGAAGCCCAGGAACGCCAGGCCAAAGCGGCCCGGGAGGCCGCCGAGGAGACGGCCGAAGAGGCCGAGCCCGACGCCGAGTGGGAGGACGAGCAGGAGCAGTCCGCCGAGGACCGCGGCGAGGAGAGCGGTCGCTCGCGTCGTCGCCGGCGCGGTCGCCGGGGCCGGGGACGTGGCCGCGGCGAGCAGCACAGCGACCAGGACGACACCGAGTCCGAGGGCGACTCCGATTCCGAGCACGCCGACGAGTCGGCCGAGAACGGCGATGCCGAATCGGCGGACAACGGCGATTCCACCGACGAGGGCGCCGAGGATTCCGACAACGCCGCGGTTCCGGAGGGTTCGAGCCGTCGTCGCCGTCGCCGTCGTCGCCGCAAGGCCGGTGAGGACGCCGAGAACGAACCGTCGGACGACGATCCGCCGAACACCGTCGTGCACGAGCGGGAGCCGCGCAACAAGCGCCGCGCCGTCGACGAGGTGCAGGGCATCAGCGGTTCGACGCGTCTAGAGGCCAAGCGCCAGCGCCGCCGCGACGGTCGCGAGGCCGGCCGCCGCCGCCCGCCCATCCTGACCGAATCGGAATTCCTGGCCCGCCGGGAATCGGTGGACCGCGTCATGGTGGTCCGCGAGAAGACCTTCGCCGAGCACCCGGCCGCCACCATCCAGGTCGCGGTGCTCGAGGACAACATCCTGGTCGAACACTTCGTCACCAGCACCGGCCAGGCCTCCATGGTCGGCAACGTCTACCTCGGCAAGGTGCAGAACGTGCTGCCCAGCATGGAGGCGGCGTTCGTCGACATCGGCCGCGGCCGCAACGGCGTGCTCTACGCGGGCGAGGTGAACTGGGAGGCCGCGGGGCTCGGCGGCAAGGAACGCAAGATCGAGCAGGCGCTCAAGCCCGGCGATACCGTGCTGGTGCAGGTCAGCAAGGATCCGGTCGGGCACAAGGGTGCCCGGCTGACCACTCAGATCAGCCTGGCCGGTCGCTTCCTGGTCTACGTGCCGGGCGGCACGTCCACCGGCATCAGCCGCAAGCTGCCCGATACCGAGCGCAAGCGCCTCAAGGAGATCCTGCGCGATATCGTGCCGCAGGACGCGGGCGTCATCATCCGCACCGCCTCCGAGGGGGTCAGCGAGACCGAGCTGGCCCGCGACGTGGAGCGGCTGCAGGCGACCTGGAAGACCATCGAGGAGCAGTCCAAGAACGGGTCGAATACGCCGAAGACCCTCTACGAGGAGCCCGACCTGCTGGTCAAGGTCATCCGCGACCTGTTCAACGAGGACTTCTCCAAGCTGGTCATCGAGGGCGACCGGGCCTGGACGACCGTCGAGAACTACATCCGCACGGTTGCCCCGGATCTGCTGGCCCGCATCGAGCGCTACGACAACGGCGGCGTCGACGTCTTCGGCAGCTTCCGCATCGACGAGCAGCTGGCCAAGGCTCTCGACCGCAAGGTGTGGCTGCCCTCGGGCGGCACGCTGGTCATCGACCGCACCGAGGCGATGACCGTCATCGACGTCAACACCGGCAAGTTCACCGGCGCGGGCGGCAGCAATCTGGAGGAGACGGTCACCCGCAACAACCTGGAGGCGGCCGAGGAGATCGTGCGCCAGCTGCGGCTGCGCGATATCGGCGGCATGATCGTCGTCGACTTCATCGATATGGTGCTGGAGTCCAACCGCGATCTGGTGCTACGCCGCCTCACCGAATGCCTGGGCCGCGACCGCACCCGGCATCAGGTGTCCGAGGTGACCTCCCTCGGGCTGGTGCAGCTGACCCGTAAGAAGCTGGGCACCGGCCTGGTCGAGGCGTTCTCCACGACCTGCGAGCACTGCCACGGGCGCGGCATCGTCGTGCACAACTACCCGGTCGAGACCGCGCCCACCGAGGAGGGCGTGGGCCGTCGCGAGGGTCGGCGTCGCCGCAAGGACAAGGCGGTGAGCACCCCGGCGCCCGTACCGGTCGAGGCCCATCCCGAGGAGGAGGCGGCGGTCAAGCGGGCCCATCCGGTGGCGCTGGCCATGGCCGCGCATCAGGCCGAGGACGTGGTGCCCACGGACCTGGCGGAGTCCGAGGTGGCGGAGGCCGTCGAGGCGCAGATCGCCGACGATGTCGAGATCGTGTCGGACGACCGGGCCGGGCGCGCCGAGGCGACGAGCGGTCGAGGCGGCCGTGCGGGACGCGCCGCGCGCCGGGCGATGCGCCGGGAGGCGCGGGCCGAGAGCGTCGCGGCCGGTGCGGCCGACGCCGCGGACACCGGCGATGTCGCGGTGAGCGAGGACGTCACAGCGGACCGGGCCGACGTGGACCGCGTGCCCGATACGGAGTCCGAGACGAAGGAGGCCGTCGAGGCCGCTTCCGCCGAGACCGCTCCTGCCGCGGAGACCGCTCCCGCCGAGACTGCCGAAGACACCGGCAGTCCGGCCGAGACCGAGGATGTCCGCGAGACGGCCGCAGAGCCGGTCGCGGCGGCCGACGAAGCGGCGGCGAGCACGGAATCGGCGACCGACGGTCACCGGCGCGGGCGTCGCCGGGTCGCGCGGACCGCGGCGGCCCCGACCGGCGACAGCAAGGGTGCGGTGTTCGTCCTGTCCAACACCGATCAGGAGCAGAAGCCGAGCTTCACCCTCGACGATGTCACCCCGCCCGAACTGCCCCCGCGCAACCGCCCGCGCCGCCGTGCGGCCGGGCGGGCCGCCGGGGCTCCCGAGCAAACCGACTGAGCCCCACGTTCATGGTTCCGGTTCCGACGTCGATTCCCTCATGGTTCCGGCGTACTTTTGACCGGAACCATGAGGGGGGTCACCCCGGTTTGGTTGCGAGGGTGACTGTCCTGTAATCTTGGACAGTCGCTGCCCGGTGACAGCATTCTGCTGCGCGGCCTGGTCGTCCATGAAGACGAGGCCCGGTTCCACCCAGAGCCACCAGGCGCTGAGGCGGCGGTGATTATCAGACCACTTGCGGCGGTTTCCGGTGCGAACCGGCAGGCCGGCCGCGCGAAGCAAAGTGCCGAGCACTAGTAGAGGAAAGAGGGCAGCCGACCGATGGCAACGTACGCGATCGTCAAGACCGGCGGAAAGCAGTACAAGGTCGCGGTCGGTGACCTGGTGAAGGTCGAGAAGATCGAGGGTGAGCCGGGCACGGCCGTGTCGCTGCAGCCGGTGCTGGTTGTCGACGGCGCCAAGCTGACCACCGACAAGGACGCGCTGGCCAAGGTCTCGGTGTCCGCCGAGGTGGTCGATCAGACCAAGGGCCCGAAGATCCGCATCCACAAGTTCAAGAACAAGACCGGCTACCACAAGCGTCAGGGCCACCGTCAGAAGCTGACGGTCCTGAAGGTCACCGGCATCAAGTAAGCCGCTACGGGGTCCCGCCCCCAGTACGAGGAGTATCGACAGCTATGGCACATAAGAAGGGTGCATCCAGCTCCCGTAACGGTCGCGATTCGAATTCCAAGCGGCTCGGCGTCAAGCGCTTCGGCGGTCAGTCCGTCCAGGCCGGCGAGATCCTGGTTCGTCAGCGCGGCACCCACTTCCACCCGGGCGTGAACGTCGGCCGTGGCGGCGACGACACCCTGTTCGCCCTCGCGGCGGGCGCGGTCGAGTTCGGCACCAAGCGCGGCCGCAAGACCGTCAACATCGTGGTTCCGGAGCCGGCGCAGGCCTGAGCCGCGCCGGAGCCTTTCCACACATACTTCGAAGCGGGTCAGGGTGGCAGACACCCTGGCCCGTTTCGCTGTCTCCAGAAGCAGCCGACGATTCGAGAAGGAGGATGATCGAGAACATGTCCAAGTTCATCGACCGCGTCGTGCTGCATGTCCGCGCGGGCAAGGGCGGCCACGGGTGTGCATCGGTGCATCGCGAAAAGTACAAGCCGCTCGGTGGGCCCGACGGCGGTAACGGTGGCAATGGCGGGGATGTGATCCTCGAGGTCGATCCCAACGTGCACACCCTGCTGGACTTCCACTTCCATCCGCACGCCAAGGCCGGTAACGGCAGGCCCGGTGAGGGCGGCAACCGCGACGGCAAGAACGGCGGCGAACTGCTGCTGAAGGTGCCGGACGGGACCGTGGTGATGAGCGCCGACGGCAAGGTGCTCGCCGATATGGTCGGCGGCGGGACCCGCTTTGTGGCCGCGCGCGGTGGCCGGGGCGGGCTCGGCAATGCGGCGCTGGTGTCCAAGGCGCGCAAGGCGCCCGGTTTCGCGCTGCTCGGTGAGGACGGCGAGGAGCGCGACCTCGTCCTCGAGCTGAAGTCGGTCGCCGATGTGGGCCTGGTCGGATTCCCCTCGGCCGGGAAATCGTCGCTGGTATCGGTGCTCTCGGCCGCCAAGCCGAAGATCGCCGACTATCCGTTCACCACACTGGTGCCGAATCTGGGGGTCGTGTCCAGCGGTGACACCACCTTCACCGTCGCCGATGTGCCCGGGCTGATTCCCGGCGCGAGCGAGGGACGCGGCCTGGGCCTGGACTTTCTGCGGCATCTGGAGCGGTGTGCGGTGCTCGCGCACGTGGTCGACTGCGCGACCCTGGAACCCGGCCGTGATCCGGTGTCGGATGTGGATGCCCTCGAGGCGGAGCTGGCGGCCTACCAGCCGGCGCTGAAGGCGGACACGGGGCTCGGCGAGCTGGCCGACCGCCCGCGCGTGGTGATCCTCAACAAGACCGATATCCCCGATGCCGACGAGCTCGCCGATATGGTGACCCCCGACTTCGCCGCGCGCGGGTGGCCCGTCTTCAAGATTTCGGCGGTGAGTCGGGAAGGCTTGCGGGCGTTGACCTTTGCGCTCGCGGAGATGGTTCGCGAGTACCGCGAGACCCATCCGAAGGCGGCGCCGAAGCGCCCGGTGATCCGGCCCATCGCGGTGGACGACAGCGGTTTCAGCGTCGTGCCCGATCCGGAGGTGGAGGGCGGCTTCATCGTGCACGGCACCCGGCCCGAGCGCTGGGTGCGCCAGACCCAGTTCGACAACGACGAGGCCGTCGGCTATCTGGCCGACCGCCTGGCCCGCCTGGGCGTCGAGGAGGAACTGATGCGCCTGGGCGCCGAGCCCGGCGCACCGGTCACCATCGGCGACGTCACCTTCGACTGGGAACCCCAGATCTCCGCAGGCATCGACGTCGTCATGACCGGCCGCGGCACCGACCCCCGCCTCGGCCAGACCGACCGCATCTCGGCCGCCGAACGCAAACACGCGTCCCGCGTCCGCCGCGGCCTGGTCTCGGAGGACGAGGACCACGAGTGACCCCCCGCACCCTCCCCGCCGGCACCCCCACCAGCCGCACCCCGTCTTTACACCCGCACCCTCTCCAGCACCCTGAAACGGGTTCGCCTGCGAAGAAAGGGTGCGGTTGCGCTCGTCCCCTGCAAGCTGGTGCACACGATTGTGGCTGTGCGGGATTTGGGCGCGGTGGGGTGAGAATGGTTGGGATGCAGACTGTTCGGGTGAGTGGGGGTTCGGTATGACGCGAGTTGAGTTGGGGCGGGAGGTCAGTGACGCGCGGCGGGCCGTGGCGGGGGCGCGCAGTGTGGTGGTGAAGATCGGGTCGTCGGCGTTGACCAGTCTCGAAGGGGGATTGGATACCTCGCGGCTGGATCGGCTTGCCGATGCGGTGGAGGCTCGGATGCGGGCCGGGTCGGATGTGGTGGTGGTGTCGTCGGGGGCCATCGCCGCGGGGGTCGCGCCGCTCGGATTGACTTCTCGGCCCAAGGATTTGGCGACCAAGCAGGCCGCGGCGAGTGTCGGGCAGCTGGCGCTGGCGCATGCCTGGGGGACGTCGTTCGCGCGGTACGGGCGGGTGGTCGGGCAGATTCTGCTCAGTGCCGACGACTTCTCCCGTCGCGAACATCACCGCAATGCGCAGCGCACCCTCGACCGGCTGCGCGCGCTGCACGCGGTGGCCATCGTCAACGAGAACGACACCATCGCCACCGAGGAGATCCGCTTCGGCGACAACGATCGGCTCGCCGCCCTCGTCGCCCACCTGGTCGGCGCGGATGCGCTGGTGCTGCTGTCGGATGTGGACGGCCTCTACGACGGCGACCCTCGCAAGGGGCCCGCAAACTTTATCCCCGAGGTGCGCAGCAGCGCCGACCTGGACGGCGTGATCGCCGGCAGCGGCGGGGCCCTCGGCACCGGCGGCATGGCCTCCAAACTGTCCGCGGCCCGGCTGGCCGCCGACGCGGGCGTGCCGGTCCTGCTCGCCGCCGCCTCCGAGGCCGCCGCGGCCCTGTCCGGCGCGACCGTCGGCACCGCCTTCGCCGCCCGCCCGGTCCGCCTGTCGGCCCGCAAATTCTGGGTCCGCCACGCCGCCGACAGCCGCGGCGCGATCACGCTCGACGAGGGCGCCGTCCAGGCCGTCGCCGACCGCCGCCGCTCCTTGCTGGCCGCCGGCATCACCGACGTCCGCGGCCGCTTCTACGGCGGCGACGTCGTCGACCTGATCGCCCCCGACGGCCGCACGGTCGCCCGCGGCGTAGTCGAATACGACAGCACCGAACTCCAAACCATGATGGGCCGCTCCACCACCGACCTCCCCGAAAACATGCAGCGCCCGGTCATCCACGCCGACGATTTGGTGAAGGTGTAATCCCCGTACCGGCGCTGGCGCGCCGGTACGGGGAACGGAGGTGGTTCGCCGGGGTCGGGGGAGCGAAGTGGCTTCGCGGGTGTGGGGACCGTAGTGGCTTCGCCGGGCCGGAGGGGCGAAGTGGCTCTGGGGGTGTGGGGATCGGAGGTGGTTCGCCGGGGTCGGGGGAGCGGAATGGCTTCGCGGGTGTGGGGACCGTGGTGGCTTCGCCGGGCCGGAGGGGCGGAATGGCTCTGGGGGTGTGGGGATCGGAGGTGGTTCGCCGGGGTCGGGGGAGCGAAGTGGCTTCGCGGGTGTGGGACCGGGTGGCTTCGCCGGGCCGGAGGGGCGGAATGGCTCTGCGGGTGCCGGGGAACGAAGGTCTCCACCAGGGGGCGGACTTGGTGGCAGATTGGGGCATCGCCGAGTTGTTTTGTTCTTCTGGGGGAGCAGGGTTTTCAGCGGGTGGGTGGGATGACGCCTGGCTGGTCGGGGGTGGGGGTGGGGGATTCCTCTGGGATTGGGCCGGTTACGCCGGGTTGGCCGCCCTCGTCGGTGAGCGGTGGGCCCTCTGGGGGTGGGGGTTCTGGGGTCGGTGTAGGTGGTGGTGCGCTCGGTGTGGGTGAAGGTGCTGTGGGAGAGGGGGTTTCGGGTGTGGGCGTGCTCGGGGGTGGTGTGGTGGGCGGCGGCTCGGGGGTTGGCGGAGGTGTGGTCGGCGCCGGGGTAGGGGTGGGTGAGCCAGGGGAGGTTGTGGGGGGAACCGTTGGGGGAGAAGAGGGTTCGGGGGTGTGCGGGGGTGTCGGGGCGGGTGCTGGTGTCGTCGATTGCGGGGGCCCGGGGGTCGGAGTGGGCGTTGTTGACTGTGGTGTCTCCGGCGGCTGTGGTGTCTCCGGGGTCGGGGTTGGCGTCGGATGTGGCGCCCCCGGGGGTGGCGTTGTCGACGGCGGAGCCTCCGGTGCCGGGGGCGGGGTGCTGGGAGGCGTTGGGGGAGTAGGTGATTCGGGTGTGGAGGGCGGCTGGGGCTGCTCCGGGGGTGGGCCTGGCTGTGGCGGAGCTTGGGGAACAGGTGGTTTCGGGTGCTCGGACTCGGGCGCGGTGTCGGGGGCGCCGGGTAGCTGAGGGGGTTCGGGTAGGGAAGGGACGCCGGAACCTGCGGCGGAGTAGGCCGGTTTGTAGATCATGTTCATGGCCAGGACCGCTTCCTGGCGCATGGCTTCGGCCGCCAGGTGGGCGTCGATGATGCGGGCCGCCTCCAGGGCGCGGGCGATGGCGCCGATGGGGCCGGAGTCGCCGGGAGGTACGACGGCCAGCTTCACCGCCTCGGCCGCGGCAGCCACCGCGCCCAGGCGGGCGCCGACCTCGCCCATGACGGCGGCCAATTCGTCCATCGATTCGGCGAAGCTGCGGGTGCAGGCGTAGGCGGCCTCGGCGGCGGCGCCCTCCCAGCCGACCGAATTCATCACCCGATCGGCATTGCCGCGCGTCAGCGGCATCGAGGCGGTCAGCGTGCCGGCCCCCTCCAGCCACACCAGCGAGGCCTGCAGGATCTCACCGGCATCGATCCGCTGGGTCCCGGCATGGATCTGCTCGTGCGTCATGGACTCGAAATGTTCCATGGCGCTGATGTATTCGGGATCGGTGCGGCGCGGCCGCGGCCCGTACCGGAATTCGGTGGTCATCGCGGGGGCCTCGACGAGATCGCCCGCAGGGCGGCGGTGTGCGCGGCGTCGGCCTCCTCGTACAGTCCGGCGCTGATCAGGAAGGCTTCCTTCATCCGATAGGAGGCGGCGATGTACCGGTCGAGCAGCTCCGCCGCGTCGCGGGCCTTGCGCCCGAACCCGGCCTGCAGCTGCTCGGCGGAGAAGAACCCGCCGAACCCGTGCAGTTCCGATACCGATTCCAGGCGCTGCTGCAGGTAGCGAAGCCGATCGGCCTGCTGCTCGTAGAGTTCCGCACATCGGCGCGCCGCGGCCGGATCGAAGCGCACGGTTCCGCTCTGAGCCGCCTGCAGGAACCGGGCGATGTCGGCCTGGCTGGTCTCGATCGTCATGCGTACCCCTGAGATCCGGTCGGTCGTGACTCAGCCTAATCGGTCGGCCGGTATCCGGTCAGCACATCGAGCGCGCCCGACCCCGGAACGCCACTCAGTGCGGAATGCGTTTCTGCAGGTGGACGCCGATCTGCTGCGCCGAGGCCGGGACCACGTGCACCTGCTCGCCCGCCCGGATCAGGTAGCGGCCGTCACCGGCGACATCGATCCACGTGTAGTACACCGGCGCGGGCCGGTCGTCGCGGTCCAGCCGCGCCTCGATCCGAATATGTCCCTCGGCGGTATGCGGTTTCAACAGCAGCCGCCGAATGCGCGGAGCCAGCGGCGAGGTGGCCATCACCGTCTCCTCGTCGCGCACGGCCTGCGCCGGGGCGGACCGGGCGGGTTCGTGACCGGGCGGTGCATCGGGCAGCAGGGCGGCGATGCGTGCACCCAGCTTGGTGCTGTGCCCGATCGAAATGCTGACGCGCCCACCGAAATCGGGCGAGCGCCCCGGCTCCTGCACCGCCAGCACCGCATGGTCGTAGACCGCGGCGCCCAGCACGCGAATCTCGCTGCCGGGACTATGCCCACCGCCGATGGCCACGACGCGGGTATGCGGCTTCGCCAGGATGCGCAGGCAGGCCGACAGATCCGGATCGGCGCCGGAAGGCATGCGCCCCTGCAGATCACGGCGCAGGGCCGCGGCCTCGTCCTCGGTGCGCGGGCTTTCCAGAATCCGGATCGGAAAGGGATGGCGATCCAGATCGGTCTCTCGCCAAACGTGCGCGAACTCGTCCGGTGTGAAAGACCAACTCACGCCGACAAACACCCTTCACCGATCGTCACGAGCCTGCAACGTAGCGTAGCGGGGTACCGGGCGGTCGGCCAGGCGAGGCGAAATCCCTTGCGGTTGGTCATCGGAAGGCCACCGAAAGGGCAGTGGGAGGGCCGCGCGAAGCGCGCATCCTGGAACTGCACCCGGCGCCGCAGGAGATGTCCCCTTCGCAGATTGCGGCGCGCCGGATCCGGTGCGGTCCGCCCTTGCCGCACCGGGCTCGCGGTCCGGCCGTCCGCGTGCGGCGCCGGGTGCGCCCGATCGCCGCCTTGGAGGTACACCGAGATGTACGTACCGCAACCGGATGGTGGGATCCATGCGCCACCCGCCGGATCCTCCGTCAGCCGCGCCGCCCGACCCACTCCACCCGACTGGCACGAACTACTGGCGGCGTTCTGCGGGCATATCGGCGATCAGCCCGAGGACCATCCGATCACCCGCTGGGCGCGTGACTTGGCGGAACTGCACTTGGTGCGCCGCGAGCACCCCCTGCGCGCGGCCGAGATCGATTGCCGTCGAAGCGAACTGGTCGCCCGCATCGACGACTGGGTGGGTGCGCACACCGCGCGCCGGCCTCGGCCGGAATCGCTGGGTGCGATCGTGGACGGGATGGCCGCCGCCCAGGTCCGCGCCACCCACCTGCTGCGCAGCGTCGACGACGTGACCGACGAGCGGGTCCACGCGGCCTGGTTCCTGCTGGCCTCGCTGGCCGACGGGTGGAGCGATCTGGTGGAGCGGACGTTCGGCATCCTGCCCGCGACGCGGCGCTGGGCCCTGGGCTGACCCGATCGTCGGCTACCCGCGGCGACGCCGCCGGACGCGGGTGGCGCCGTTGCTGCGGACCGGTTCCCGCTGCATGGCCAGATCGAGCATGGCCAGCCCCGCGTCGCGGATGAGGGTGTCGAGATCGTCGAGCACCGTCAAGACGGAGTCACTGGCCGCGCGAATCTCCTCGGCGGTGGAGCTGTCGCGTTCGAATACCGCTCGAACGGAATGCAATTGGAGTCCGATATCGAACAGATGCCGCACGAGGCGGTCGTTGGACTCCGGAAGAGATCCCGGCACGCCGGTCGGCTCGATGGTCGAATCGAAGGCGCGGTGGACGGGTGTCGACGGTACCAGCTCGGTGACCACGGCGGCGGCCTGATTCCCAGGATGTGTAGCGGCGGACATGGATGTGACCCTCCGGCATCGAAAAAGGAGATCGCAGCCGCTCTACTGGACTCGGGAGGATGCGAATACATGAGCAGTGTAAACCCAGCGGGTCCCGGCGGAGTCACCGAGCGATCAAGAATTTCTCCGCAACTTCTTGGGGCGTGTGGGGAGATTGAAATGCGGTGGAGTCGGATCGCTTCCGGTCACCGCGCGAATGATCCGCGCGGCGACGGTGGCGAGTTTGACGTTCTCCCGCTGGGAGGTCGCGCGCAGCATCCGGAAGGCGGCGTCGCGGTCGCAGCGGCGCTGCGCCATCGTGATACCCAAGGCCTGATCGATGATCGAGCGCGAGGCGAGCGCCGACTGCAGCTGGGCGGTCAGTTCGGCTTGCCGTGCGCTGTTGATCGCGGCGCCCAGCAGTAGAGCGGTGTGCACGCAGGTGAGTGCGATGGCCCGCAGGGCCGAGGGGCCGAAGTTGTACGGATTCGGTGAATACAGGTTCAGTGTGCCGACGGCCGCGCCGTCCACCAGCAACGGCTGGGAGTGCACCGAGCGAATCCCCCGTGCGTGAGCATCTTGGCCGGATACGAACCCCAGCGCCGCTCGGTCGCCATATCCGTGATCGCCACCGTGGTCGCGGTGTGCAGCGCCTCGAGACACGGCCCCAGACCCTGAGTGCGCTGCAATTCGTCGATCACCGTCGCGTGCGGGCCGGTGGAGGCGACGGTGATCTCGTCGCCGTCGCGCCGCAGCGTCACCGCCACCATCGGGCTGTCGGGCAGCATCTTGGAGGTGATGTCGGCGATCTCGTGCAGCGACCCCTCCACATCGGAGGTCGACAGCAGCAGCGCGGTCAGCTCCGAGAGTCCGATCGCGAATTCGTCGAGCTGATGGGGCTCGTCCGGCATCAGCGGCCGATTGTCGTCGCCCGTGTCTGGCGTCTCATGCATACCCCCAGCGCCGATGTCGCCCACCGAGATACTCAATCTTTCTAGCACCGTTTGGTTTGGTCGGTTGCGATTCGGGGAACGTGATGGTGAACCGATGCCAAGCGGTTGACGACGAGCGGGGCACACAGCGTAATGACCAGCCGAGCGGACGAATACTCACGGTTCACGCGACCGCCGAGTTCGTCCACCTCCGCCACTCACGATCTCGACCGAGAACGGGCCCGGCGCGCCGCGGCGGACCCGGTCCAGCAGGTATCGCGGGATCTCTCCCTCGCCGAATCGCTGCATCTGCTCGGGCAGGTGCACGTCGGCCGCATCGTCTACTCCCGCTACGCCCTGCCGACCATCCGTCCGGTCAATCATCTCCTCGACGAGGAGACCATCATCATCCACGCGCACCGGGGCGCCACCTTGGCCCCGGATCGGCAGGTGGTCGCCTACGAGGCCGACATCATCGACGAGCAGACCCACCGCGGCTGGTGTGTGATCGTGACCGGGACCGCCGAGCCGATCACCGACCGCGCCGAGATCGCCCACTACCGCGACCTGCTGCGGCCCTGGCTGCCGGGGCCGCGCGATCACATCGTCCGCATCCACCCCGATATCGTCACCGGCATCGAATTCGTCGATCCGGACGAGGGCGGCCAGGTGGGATAGCCGATCAGGCCGGGCGTGCCTCGATGATGGATTCCGGTGCGGCGGTGGGGATCACCCGGGTGACGGTGAATCCGGCGGCGTCGAGCAGGGCGCGGTACTCGGCCTCGGTGCGTTCGCGGCCGCCGCTGTTGACCAGCATCTCCAGATCGATGTACTTGCCCGGGTGCGGTCGATCGTTGTGGGGGAGAACGATTTCCACCACCAGGAGCCGCGCGTCCGGCGTCATGGCCGCGTGCACGCTGCGCAGCAGCCGCACGGCGCTGTCGTCGGGCCAGTCGTGCACGACGTGTTTGAGCAGGTAGGCGTCGCCGCCGCGGGGAACGGAATCGAAGAACGAGCCGGGTTCCGCGGTGGCGCGCTGCGCGAGTCCCGCGGCGGCGAACCGGGCGTCGGCGGCGGCGGTGACCTCGGGCAGTTCGGCGAGAATCCCGCGCGAACGCGGTGCGCGAGAAAGGATTTCGGTCAGCAGGGCGCCGTGGCCGCCGCCCACGTCCACGATGGTGGGGAATCGGGTGAAGTCGTACGCGCCCAGCAGGGCCTCGGTGGACAGCGCGCCGATGCCGGTCATCGCCAGATCGAACAGTTCGCCGAATTCCCGGTCCGCGCGTAGGGATTCGAAGACCGTGCCG
The DNA here is from genome assembly GCF_015477765.1 of Nocardia transvalensis. Lineage (GTDB taxonomy): Bacteria > Actinomycetota > Actinomycetes > Mycobacteriales > Mycobacteriaceae > Nocardia > Nocardia transvalensis_A. The sequence continues at coordinate 98,588 of NZ_JADLQQ010000008.1, forward strand.
TCCGGCTGCGCCCCCACCGGTCTGCCGGTGCGCACCGCGTCGACGATCCCCGACCAGTGGTCTCGATGGGGTGCCGAGCCGAAGAACAGGGCGACATTGCGCAGCGAGTCCGGGGTGTCGCGACGCAGCGCCCGGGCGGCCGGGGTGAGAGTGTAGGTGCCGTCGCGCCGGCGGGCGAAGACGCCGTGGCCGATCAGCAACTGCAGCAATCGGCGCAGGGCATCCTCGTCGGCGTCGACCGCGCGGGCCAGCTCGGTCAGGGTGAGCGGCCGCTCGTCGAGCGCATCGGCCAGGCCGAGGACCGCGGCCGCGTGGATGGCCTGGGTCAGCCAGCCCGCCACCAGCATCTCCATCAGCGCGAGGCGTCCGGGTACCAGGCGGCGATAGGCCTCGGCGAGGCCGTAGCGCACCAGCTCCACGACGCGGACCAGCGGCGATGGCGGCAGCATCAGTATCCCGCGGTGACGTCGATGCGGGCGATCAGGTCGCGGCCGGTGACGAAGCGGGCCACATTGTCCCGCACATGGTCGGCGAAGGCGACGGTGCGCAGCTGGGGCGGGTTCGAATCATGCGGTGTCACAATCGCATTCGGCAGCTCCCAGAGTGGGTGGCCGTCGGGGAGCGGCTCGGGATCGGTGACGTCGAGACCGGCGCCACCGATGGTGCCCTCACGCAGTGCGGTGACCAGGGCATCGGTGTCGATCAGGCTGCCGCGTGCGATATTGATGACCCAGGAGGTCGGTTTCAGCTGTGCCAGTTCGTTCTTGCCGACCAGATGCCGGGTTTCGGGCGTGGCCGGTGCGGCCACCACCACATGGTCGGTCCGTGACAAGATTTCCGGTAATTGCTGTGCCGGAACGGTTTCCACCACACCGGGCGCCGAAACCGGTGTGCCGGACCGATTCACCGCGATGACGTGTGCGCCCAGCGGGTGCAGCAGGTCGATGAGCTCACGACCGATGCCGCCCGCCCCGACGATGGTCACGGTGGCCCCGCGCAGGGTGCCGATGTGCGGGAAGAATTCGGACTGCCGCCAGGTGCGGGCCCGCAGCTGTTCGGGCAGGTAGCGCACACCGGCCAGCAGCAGTGCCAGGGCGTGCTCGGCGACGCTCTTGGCGAATGCTCCGGCGGCGGAGGTGAATACGACACCCGGGTGACGCTCGAACACGTCGGTGTCGAACCACTTCTCCACTCCCGCGGAGAACAGTTGCACCCATTCGATATTCGCGGGCAGCCGCTCCGGGAATCCGGGCGGGTCGCCGTCCCAGACCAGGGCGCGGGCGGAGTCGATCTCGGCCAGGGTTGCGCCGCCGTCGGCGATCGCCTTCTCCAGCAGCGGGGAGCGGTGCGGCCCCACGGCGACCGGCATCGGCGTCATATCCAGTTCTCCTTCGTCGCTCACTCGTCGACCTCGTCCAGATCGACCTCCACCTTGTCGCGGTCGGCCCATTCCAGCAGCGATCGAATATCGAACACCGCATCGTCGATGCCCGCGTGCAGATCGCCCATCTCGTCGAAGCGGGCGGGCACGGTGGCGATGGTGAAATCGCGCGGGTCGATATCGGGGATCTCGTCCCAGCGCACCGGGGTGGAGACCGTGGCGGTGGAGTTGCCGCGCACCGAATAGGCGGCGGCGATGGTGTGGTCGCGCGCATTCTGGTTGTAGTCGACGAACAGCAGGTGCGGGTCGCGGTCGCGGCGCCACCAGGTGGTGGTCACATCGTCGGGGGCGCGGCGTTCGACCTCGCGGGCGAAGGCCAGCGCGGCCCGGCGCACCTCCTGGAAGCCGTGGTCGGGGGCGATCCGCACATAAACGTGTAAACCCTTGCCGCCGGAGGTTTTCGGCCAGCCGACCGCGCCGATCTCGTCGAGGATCTCGTGCACCACGCCCGCCACGCGCTGCACCCGCGACCAGGGGCAGTCGGGCATCGGATCCAGATCGATGCGCCACTCGTCGGGTTTCTCGGTGTCGAAGCGCCGAGAGTTCCACGGATGGAACTCCACCGTCGACATCTGCACCGCCCAGATCACGTCGGCCAGTTCGCTCACGCACAGTTCATCGGCGTGGCGGCCGTAGCGAGGGAAGTACACCCGCACGGTCGGGATCCAATCCGGAGCACCGGCCGGTAGCCGCTTCTGATGCACCTTGCCGCCCGGCAGGCCCTTCGGGAACCGGTGCAGCATGCAGGGTCTGTCCCGCAGCGCGTTGACGATTCCGTCGCCCACGCCGAGGTAGTACTGCACCAGGTCGAGCTTGGACGCCCCGGTCTCGGGGAAGTACACCCGATCCGGATTCGAGATGCGCACGGTGCGCTCACCGACCGTCAGTTCGACGGCTGGTGTCGCAGACTTGCTGGCCACCCGTCCGACGATAGCGACTCGATCATGCCCGATCTATGCGGTCGCCGGTCAGGTAGGCGTGGCCAGGGCGAACGGCAGGACGGCCGGTGCGCCCGCGAGGCGGAGGGTGCGGGCGGCCAGGGTCAGGGTCCAGCCGGTGTCGGTGCGGGCGTCGACGAGCAGCACCGGGCCGTCGATATCGGGCAGGTCGGGCGTCTGCCAGTAATCGAACAGGGCCGCGACGCGGTGCGCGGAATTGGCCGCCGAGACCGGTGGGCGGTCCGGGCGGGCATACAGGATTCCCAGGTCGCGCAGGCGGCCGATGCGGGCCAGTCGGGCGGCCAGGTCGGCGGTCAAGTGGGGATGGGTGGGTGACTCCAGGGCCATCACCGCGGTGGGGCGTTGGTTCCAGTCCCATTCGCGCAACACCGCGACGCAGGCGTCGAAGACCGGGTCGGGGACCGGGCCGTCGGGACCGTCGAGAAGGGCTCGCAGGCGCTGACCCCAGCCGAGATCGCTCAGTCGGCCCAGCACGCGGCCGGTCTCGGGGCCGTCGGTGATCTTGCCGGACACCGGAATTCCCAATTTCGCCATGCCGGTCGGCCACTGTTTGCGTGGGGGCAGGTCGAGGCCGGGGCGGTCCAGGCGGGTGCGGATGGCGGCCAACTCCTGCGCGTCGACGGTGGTGTCGGTGCGGGTGCCGGTGCAGTTGTCGCACCGGCCGCAGCCGGAGCCGGTCAGGCCGGGATCGTCGAGCTGGCGGCGCAGGAAGTTCATCCGGCATTCGGTGGTCGACTGGTAGTCGAGCATCGCCTGCTGTTCGGCCTCGCGTGCCGCCGACAGGCGTTCGTAGCGCTCGGTGTCATAGGTCCACGGCTCGCCGGTGGCCAGCCAGCCCCCGCGCACCCGCCGCACCGCGCCGTCGACGTCGAGCACCTTCAGCACCATCTCCAGCCGGGAGCGATTGAGCTCCACGAGCGGTTCCAGCGCGGCGGTCGACAGCGGCCGCTCCCGGTCGAGCGCGTCGAGCACCGAGTGGACCACGGGTTCGCGGGGGAAGGCCACCGACGCGAAGTAGCTCCAGATGCGGCGATCCTCCGGGCCGGGCAGCAGCACCACCTCGGCGCGGTCGGTGGCCCGTCCCGCTCGGCCCACCTGCTGGTAGTAGGCGATGGGGGAGGAGGGTGCGCCCACGTGCACGACGAATCCCAGATCCGGTTTGTCGAATCCCATGCCGAGTGCCGACGTGGCGACCAGGGCCTTGACGTCGTTGTCCAGCAGGGCCGTTTCCAGCGCCTCGCGTTCGGCCGGGTCGGTCTGCCCGGTGTAGGCGGCGACCCGGTGTCCGTGGGCGGAGAGCACATCGGCCAGATCGTGGGCGGCGGCGACGGTGAGGGTGTAGATGATTCCGGAGCCGGGCAGCCGGTGCAGGTAGCGGCTCAGCCACGCGGTGCGCTGCACGGCATCGTCGATGCGGACCACCGACAGGTGCAGCGACTCGCGGTCCAAGGTGCCGCGCAACACCAGCGTGTCGGCAGCGAGACGGCCGGTGCCGAGGCCGATCTGACCGGCCACATCCGTGACCACCCGATCGTTGGCGGTCGCGGTGGTCGCCAGCACCGGCACGTCGCTGCCCAGATCGGCGATGAGGGTGCGGATGCGGCGGTAGTCGGGGCGGAAGTCGTGGCCCCAGTCCGAGACGCAGTGCGCCTCGTCGATCACCACGAGACCGGCGTCGGCGGCCAGTTTCGGCAGCACCGAATCGCGGAAGTCCGGATTGTTCAACCGTTCCGGGCTGACCAGCAACACGTCGATCTCCCCGCCCGCGACCCGGGCGTGGATCTCGTCCCATTCGGTGACATTGCCCGAGTTGATGGTCGCCGCCACGACACCCGCCCGCTGCGCGGCCGCAACCTGATTCCGCATCAACGCCAACAGCGGCGACACGATCACCGTCGGCCCACGCCCCTGCGCCCGCAGCAACTTCGCGGAGATGAAATACACCGCCGACTTCCCCCACCCGGTCCGCTGCACCACCAGAGCCCGCCGCCGCTGCACCACCAACGCCTCGATAGCCGTCCACTGATCCTCCCGCAGCCGAGCCCCCACCCCCGCCAACTCCCGCAGCAGCGCCTCAGCAGATCCCCGCAGCTCGCTCCCAGTCACGCCCCCATCGTGCCCGACCCCACCGACACCACCCCTGCCGCCCGGCCTGACGGCCGGTCGGCAGGGAACGAGAAAAGCCTCTCGACCGGGGAACGAGGAGAGCCTCTCGACCGGGGAACGAGGAGAGCCTCTCGACCGGGGAACGAGGAGAGCCTCTCGACCAGGGAACGAGGAGAGCCTCCCGACTGGCAACCAAGAAGGCGCGACGGACTTTCTCTGACTCCCCGCGGGCCCTCCTGATTCCCTGCTGCCCGGCCGCCAGGCCGGGCAGCAGGGGTTAGGCGGTGCGGCGGGGGGTTTGGGTGGCTAGGGCCAGGAGGTGGTGGCGGAGGAGGGTGGGGCGTTCCTCGGGGAGGAAGTGGCCGCAGTTGGGGACGTATTCGACGGTGTAGTCGTCGGCGTCGGCGGTTTCGGGGGAGGCGAGGGCGTAGTGGATGGCGCCGTCGTCGGTGCCGAACAGGGCGCGGATCGGGACTGTGGCGCGGGGGCGGCGGCTGCGCGGTAGGCGGGGGATCTCGCGCAGTAGGAAGGTGCGGTAGGTGTCGGTGGCGGCGCGGGCGACGGACGGGTCGCGGAAGCGGTCGGTGTAGGTACGGATGACCTCGGGGGTGAATTCGGTGTGGTCGGTGACTCCCAGCCGGAAGACTCGCTCGAGGAAGCGGGTGTGGCGCTGCAGCGGCACACCCGGGCCCGCTACCAGCGGTTGATACAGCAGAAAGCGCCAGGCATGCGGCGCGAAGGTGCGCGGTGTCTGCCAGGGATGGGCGATGTTGAGCGGCAGGAAACCGTCGAAGCGCTGCGGCTCGCGCAGCACCATGAGGAATCCGACGTAGCCGCCCCAGTCGTGGCCGACCAGCAGCACGCGCCCGAGTCCGAGCGAATCCAGCAGCGCCAGTACGTCACCGGCGATCTCGTCCTTCACCCAGCGGTGCGGCGGCGGTCCCGACCACCCGTAGCCGGGCAGATCCGGGGCGATGATCCGCAGCCCCGCAGGCGGATCGGCGAGCAGATGCCGATAGGTGTAATGGTGTTGCGGCCAGCCGTGCAGTACCACGACGGGACGCCCGTCGACGGGTCCGGCCTCGGTCACATGGAATCGCACACCGCGCACGGTGATATGAGTTCTGCGGACCCCGGGGATGACCGGTGGTGCCATGGTCGATGCGGTCGTACCCATACCCGATGCTAACCAGCCGATAACGCCCGAGCCGCGTCACGTGAACGATTTCCGTCTCCGGTCGGACATTTCTCCGACCGTGGCAGGACAATGAGTGAGGCAACAGCGAGGATGCCTCGCGGAACGGCAGGAGGACGGGCGATGCCGAAGAAGTTCGAATCACCAGCGGGATGGTCGCCGCCCGGCGCTCAGTTCCAGAGCCGCGGGGTGGGTTCCGGAACCGTGGCGGGCGTGCTGTTCGGACTGGTGCTGACGCCGATCGGAATCGCCTTCGCGGCCAAGGGCGGAGCCGACATCCGGTACTGGGTCATCGTCGGCGCCGTCACCGACCGCTGGACGTCGGCCCTGGAGATCATCGGCGGTTCGCTGATTCTGCTGCTGGTGGCCGGGCTGGCCGCCTTCTCCCCGGCCAGCACCATTGTGGCCAGCCTGGTGTGGGGAATCTTCCCGGGCATCCTGCACATCCTTTTCCCCGACGACACGTTCCGGCTGATCAACAACCTCCCGTTCCTGAACAGCGAGATGCAGGTGGCCGTACACGCCTGGGTCACTTACGGTTTCGCCCTCATCTCCGGATTCATGCTGCTCGGCGCGGGCCTGGTGGGTGTCCTGCGCAGACGCTGACCCTCACCCCTTCACGCACAGCACCTGCCGCAGTGTGGTGACCACCTCCACCAGATCCTGCTGGGCGGCGATGACCTCGTCGATGTCCTTGTAGGCCGCGGGGATCTCGTCGATCACCCCGGCGTCCTTGCGGGATTCGACCCCCTCGGTCTGGGCGATCAAATCCGCCACCGAGAACTGCCTTTTGGCGGCATTACGGCTCATCCGCCGCCCCGCCCCGTGCGAGGCGGACTGGAATGAGGCCGGATTCCCCTTGCCGCGCACCACATACGAGCGGGTGCCCATGGAACCGGGAATCAGCGCCAGCTCACCCGTGCCCGCGCGGACCGCACCCTTGCGGGTCACCAGCATGGGCACACCGTCGATGATCTCCTCGGCCACATAGTTGTGGTGACAGGAGATCGGATCGTCGAAATGCACGGTCAGCATGGTGAATTCGTCCCGCACGGCCCGGCAGATCAGGGCGAGCATGACGGCGCGATTGCGGGCCGCATACTCCTGCGCCCAGGTCAGATCATGCCGGTAGGCGTCCATTTCCGGTGTGCCGGACAGGAATACGGCAAGATCGCGGTCGGGAAGATCGCGGTTGTGGGGTAGCTTCCGGGCGACGGACATGTGCCGCTCGGCCAGCTCCTTACCGATGTTCCGGCTGCCGGAGTGCAGCAGAATCCAGACGCGATCGGCGGCGTCCAGGCACACTTCGGCAAAGTGATTGCCCCCGCCGAGCGTGCCCATCTGCTTGTGCGCCTTGGCTTCCCGCGACCGCACCGCCGGATCCAGAGAGTCGAACTCGCGCCAGAACCGATCCCAGCCCGCGACCGGAGTCCGCAGCCTGGTGACATTCACCGGATTCTCGTGCGCCGCAAAGCCCACCGGCACCGCCGCTTCGATCCGCGTCCGCAGCGAATGCAGATCGTCGGGCAGATCGGCGGCGGTCAGCGACGTCCGGACCGCCTCCATCCCGCAGCCGATGTCCACCCCGACGGCGGCGGGCGCGACAGCGTCGCGCATGGCGATGACCGAGCCGACCGTGGCCCCCTTGCCGAGGTGCACGTCCGGCATCACGCGGACGCCGTGCACCCACGTCAGCTGTGCGATATTGCGCAGCTGGCGCAGCGCGGCCGGTTCGACCTCGTGCTCGTGGGCCCACATCAGCGTCTGCGCCCGGGTGCCGCGCAGCTCGACGGGAAACATGGTCTCGGTCCCTTCTCGATACGTCTCGATCTCCACGGTAGGAACCGCGCGGCCCGCGCGCACGTGAATAAGCGCCGATGCGGTGCCTGCGGCTATGTCGGCCGAAATCCGCCGGATCCGGCCACGGGCGGTCGATCTACTGGAGGGCGGCGCGCCACCGAACCCGACCATCGGAAGGAAAATGTGTCCACCCTCCTCGAACCCCCACGGCCGCACCCTGATTCGGCGTCGCACCGCTCCGGCGTGGTATGCCTGTCGCTCGGCATTTTCACCATCGTCACCAGCGAGATTCTGCCGGTCGGGCTGCTGAACCCGATCGCCGCGGACTTCGCGGTCTCGGCCGGGACCGGCGGACTGCTGTTGACCCTGCCGGGGCTGGCGGCCATGGTGTGCGCACCGCTGGCGACCGTGGCCACCGCCCGTTTCGATCGCCGCGCCATGCTGGCCCTGTTCATGTCGCTGCTGGCGGTGGCCAATCTGCTCATCGCCGCCGCACCCGCGTACTGGCTGGTGCTGGTGGGGCGTGCGCTGGTCGGCCTGGTGATCGGCGGCTACTGGTCGATCGGGGCCGGGCTCTCACCGCGGCTGGTGCGCCCCGCCGCGGTGCCGACCGCCACCGCGATCATCTTCGCGGGCGTGCCGATCGGATCGGTGCTCGGTGTTCCGCTCGGCACTCAGTTGGGGCAGACCGTCGGCTGGCGGGTGTCGTTCGCCGTGCTGGCCGCGCTGTCGCTGATGGTGGCGGCGGCGCTGCTGCGCGCACTGCCTCCCCTGCCGACACTGCAAGTAACCAGTGCGGCAGTGCTTTTCGATGTGCTACGCAGCCGTGGCGCCCGCACCGGACTGATGGTCACCGCCCTCGCGGTGATCGCGCACTTCGGTGCCTACACCTACGTGGCGCCGTTCCTGCGTGATGTCACCGGTGTCGGTGCGTCGCTCGGTGGTTTCCTGCTGATCTACGGGGCCGCGGGAATCGTCGGGACCCTGGCCACCAGCCGGACGCTCGCCCGGAGCCTGCGCGGCACCTTCGCCGTCAGCGCGGTCCTGATCGCCGCCGCCACACTGCTGCTGCCCCTGCTGGGCCGCTGGCCCGTCGGCGCAATCGCGCTGCTGATCGTATGGGGGCTTGCCTACGGCACCATCCCGGCCTGCTCGCAGGCCTGGTTCGCACGCTCGGCCCCGCACGCCCCGGAAGCCGCGACAGTGCTGTTCACCTCCTCGTTCCAGGCAACGCTGGCGTGCGGTGCGCTGTTGGGCGGGGTGGTCGTCGATGCCGCGTCGACCGGGGCGGTGATGGTGTGCGCGGGGGTGCTGGCATCGGTCACGGCCGCGGCCGTAGCCACCTGCGCTAACGGGTGAGGACCAAGTCCTCGTGCACGAGATCCTGTCTGTGCCTACTCTCATGAGAGACGGGTCAGGAGTAGTCCCGGAAGGTCATGACGAAGCCGACCAGGGCGACGACCGCGACGGCGAGGTAGCCGACGACACGCAGCGGCAGGCTCGACTGGTCGTGCAGCCACAGCCCCGTGAGCATGGCGGCGATGATCATCAGGACGCCGTAGAACGGTGTGCGCTGCGGATGCCGACCCATAACGCCGGGATACCCGATCGGGACCATTCATGCGGCGATCTCGCCAAACCCGGCGTGTCGAGGTGCCGTGGCCGGGCGGGGACGGCAACGTAGCAGTATGGAGGTCACCGCGGGAACGTTCTGCCGCATCTACGACCCGAGCGTGGGGGAGCCACAGCCCTGGTACATCAACGACCACACCATCGTCCGGGACGCGGGTGGCCGCTGGCATCTGTTCGGAATCACCCACCCCGAACCGGCGAACCCGTGGGACGAGACCGAATTCGCCCACGCCACAGCCGATCACCTGCTCGGCCCATGGACCAAACAGCCGTCGGCGCTCAGGGTCGACCGCGACTACGGGGAAACCCACCTGTGGGCTCCGTACGTGATCGTCGACGGTGACCGGTATCTCATGTACTACGACGGCGGCGGTGCCGACCGTACCCGCACCGCAATGAATCTCGCCGTCTCGACCGACATGTTCACCTGGACTCGGCACCCGGACGGGCCCCTGTTCCGCGACGGCTACGACGCCCGAGATCCGATGGTGCGGAAGGTCGATGACCAGTGGGTCATGTACTACACCGCGACCAGCGAGCCCGAGGGCGGCAATCACGTGGTCGCCTTCCGCACCAGCATCGATCTGGTGCACTGGTGTGATCGGGCCGTGGCCTTCGCCGATCCGTCCACCGGGACCGAGGCGGGCAACACCGAATCCCCGTTCGTCCTGCGCCACAACGGGTTCTGGTATCTGTTCATCGGCCCCCGCCCCGAGTACGTCGGCACCGAGGTGTTCCGCAGCGACAACCCTCTGCATTTCCGCCCGGAGGACAAGGTCGGCCATATCCGCTCCCACGCCGCCGAGGTGATCGACGACGACGGCACGCTGTGGGTCACCCATGCCGGGTGGGGGCAGGGCGGGGTCTGGATCGCCCCCTTGCTCTTTCGGTGATTCGTACCGGTGTCGAGGTGCCGACTGCGATTCTGGTGGAATCGGCACGACTGGTTCGACGAGTGGCGGGTGACTGATGTTTCTCGGAATCGATATCGGGACCTCAGGTTCCAAGGGCGTGCTGGTCGACGAGAAGGGCACGGTGATCGCCAGAGCCGAACGGGCGCACGGCGTCTCGACCCCACGCCCGGGCTGGGTCGAGCACGACGCGGAGGCGGTGTGGTGGTCCGATTTCACCGGCCTCACCGGTGAGCTGCTCCGGTCGTGCGCGGACCGTGGCGCGCTGCGCGGGCTGGCCGTCAGCGGCATCGGCCCCTGCCTGCTGCCTGCGGACGCGGCGGGCACCCCGCTGCGCGCGGCCATCCTCTACGGCGTCGACACCCGCGCCACCGCCGAGATCGCGGAGTTGAACGCCGAGTTGGGCGCCGACGCCGTGCTCGCGCGGGCGGGCTCGCCGTTGACCAGCCAGGCAGTCGGGCCGAAGCTGCGCTGGCTCGCCCGGCACGAACGGCATGTCTACGCCCGCACCCGAATGCTGTTGATGGCCAGCTCCTTTCTGGTGTATCGGCTCACCGGCCGCTACGTGCTCGACCACCAGTCGGCCAGCCAGTGCGTGCCGATGTACGACCTGCACCGGCGGGGTTGGGCCGCCGACTGGGCCGAGGCCGTCGCACCCGGACTGCCGCTGCCCGAGTTGGCCTGGCCCACCGAGATCGTCGGGCAGGTGACCCGCGAGGCGGCCGAGGCGACGGGCCTGCCGGTCGGGCTGCCGGTGACCACCGGAACCATCGACGCCTGGGCCGAGGCGGCCAGCGTGGGCGTGCGCGCGCCCGGCGACACCATGGTCATGTACGGGACCACCATGTTCCTGGTCCAGGTGCTCACCGATCCGCGCCCGCACGCCGGGCTGTGGGGAACATGCGGAACCTGGCCCGGTACCTACACTCTGGCCGCGGGGATGGCCACCTCCGGCGCGGTGACCGACTGGCTGCGCCGCTTGGTCGGCGGCGAATTCACCGATCTGGTGCGCGAGGCGGGCGAGGTTCCGGCGGGCAGCCGCGGGTTGATCCTGGTGCCGTACTTCGCCGGTGAGCGCACGCCGTTGTTCGACCCGGACGCCCGCGGCCTCGTCGCGGGCCTGACCCTCGGGCACGGCCGGGCCGAGCTGTATCGGGCGGCGCTGGAGGGCATCGGCTACGGGGTGCGGCACAACCTGGAGGCGATGGCCGCGGCCGGTGGCCTGGCCCGGCGGCTGGTCGCGGTCGGGGGCGGCACGAAGGGCGGCCTGTGGACGCGGATCGTCTCCGATATCACCGGTCTGCCGCAGCAGCTTCCGGCCGACACCATCGGCGCCTGTCTCGGCGATGCCCTGTTGGCGGCCGAGGCGGACGGCGTGGACACCTCGGCCTGGAATCCGGTGGTCGCCACCGTCGATCCCGACCCCGCCCGCACCGCCGACTACGACCGGTACTACCGTCATTACCGGCAGCTCTACGAAAACACCACGGCCACAGCGCATTTCCTCGCCGACGAGGAGCGCCGGGCAGGTGGGGGCTGATTTCCGGTCCGGTTCGTGGGAGAATCCGGGCCGACAGGCCAGCTCGAGCGGCACGGGAGGATCGCATGCCCACACAGGCCCTGACGCAGCACACCTTCGATCGGGTCGTATCCGGCGGTCAGATCGTGCTGGTGGATTTCTGGGCGTCCTGGTGTGGGTGGTGCACGAAGTTCGCGCCGATCTACCAGGAGTCGTCGAATCTGCATCCGGACATCGTGTACGCCACCGTCGATACCGAGGCCGAACCGGCGCTGACCGCCGCCGCGCAGGTCAGCAGCCTGCCGACGCTGCAGGCGTACCGCGAGGGGCTGCTGGTGTACTCGAATCCGGGCTTCCAGACCTCGGCGCAGCTGGAAGACGTGGTGCAGCAGATCATGTGGATGGACATGGATGCGGTGCGGCGCGAATTGGCCGAGCGCATGCCCGGCTACGCCGAGGCGGTGAGCGCGCAGCGCTCGGCCGCCGCGACACCCACCGCCGGACCCGCCGGCGGCCCGGCGCGTTACGGCTGGCCGGGCCTGCGGGCGTACTGACGGCAGGGTTATCGGCTCGTAGCTCGGTACCTCGATCCGGCGACCGCCGCGAGCACGCCGGTGCCGACCGCGTAGGCCCAGCCGAGGCGGTAGTCGAACAACCCGGGTGCGGCGCTGCGGGCCAGGATCGCGGTCACCACCGCCACGCCCAGGGCCGAACTGGTCTGCCGCGACATCATCAGCATCCCCGAGCCCAGCGACAACTGTTCGGCGGGCAGCAGGGCCGCGGAACCGAACAGCGGCGGCTGCAGCAGCGTCGTGCTCACACCCGCGAGAATCGCGCCGGGCAGGAACATCACGACGTATGAGGTGGTCACCTCGGCCAGCAGGATCCACCAGGCGGCGGCCGCGGCGATGGTCACGCCCCCGAGAGCGGCCGAGGCACGCGCGCCGATCCGCCCGACGAGGCGGCCCGACAACGGCGACGACAGCAGGCAGCTGATCCCGATCGGGGCGATGGCCACGCTCGCCCACACCTGCGAATAGTGCCACTGCTGGGTGAGGAACAGCGGCGCCTCGAGCAGCAACGCCGCGAAAGCCAGGTAGTAGCCGAACACTCCGAGTGTGGCGGTCCGAAACAGGCTGTGCCGCAACACCGCCGGGCTCACCACCGGGTCGGGGTGGCGGCGGGCGTGCCAGGCGAACAGCGTCGCGAGCACCGCCGCCGCCAGCAGCGTGCCCAGTGTGGCGGGCGAGATCCAGCCCCATTCCGTGGATTGGACGAACACGGTGGTCAGCGCCGCGGTGGCGGCGAGAATCAGTGCGGCACCGAATAAATCGAGGGTGCGTTCGCCGTGCCGGCGGATGTCCGGGAGCACCCGCATGCCGAAGATCACCGCCGCCACCGTGAACGGGATGTTCAGAAAGAAGATCCACCGCCACCCGACCTGCAGGAGCAGTCCGCCGATCACCGGGCCGGTGCCCGCGCCCGCGGCGGCGATCGCGGTCCAGATGCCCATGACCGTGGCGTGTTCGCGCTTGTCGAACGACGGCAGCACCAGCCCCAGCCCGGTCGGCACCAGCAGGGCCGCCGCGGCGGCCTGCACCACCCGCGCGGCGATCAGGACGATGAGATTCGGTGCCGCGCCGCAGGCGAGCGAGGCCAGGCCGAACAGCGCGATACCGACCAGGAAACCGCGTTTGCGGCCGGTGTCGTCGGCGAATCGGCCCGCGGGTACCAGCAGCGCGGCCATCACGATCGTGTAGGCGTTGAGCACCCAGGAGACCGCGCCCGCCGAGGCCGCGCCGAATGCGGTCTGCAAGGTGGGGAAGGCCGCGGTGACCGCGAACAGGTCCAGGATCGCCAGGTACTGGGCGACCGCGGCGACTGCCAGCACCCGCCAGCGGTGCGATGATTGCGTTGCCGTGACGGACTGTGGTGGACCGATTTTGGCGGTAATGGTCATGGGTGCAACTATTCAGACACAAGATCAGCGGTGCGAGTGTCTGTTTTGCCAATGTGCGCTAGATTTCTGACATGAGCGATCGTCATCCGGGCACACTCGCCGTCGCCGTCACGCCGGGGCAACCCATCTTCGAAGTGGCCATCCCGTATCAGGTGTTCGCCGAACCGCCGCTGGGTGTCGACGCCTCGACCTGGTACGACCTTCGGTTGTGCGGCCCGCGCGGCATCCGCCACGCCACCCTGCGGGATCCGTTCGTCACGCTCACCGACTACGACTACGACGATCTGATCGCCGCCGACACCGTCGTCGTGCCCGCGACTCCCGATGTGCGGCAGGATCCGCCCGCCGATCTGGTCGAGGCGGTGCGCGCGGCCTACGAGGCGGGTGCGCGCATCGCGGCGCTGTGCTCGGGCGCCTTCGTGCTGGCCGCCGCCGGACTGCTGACGGGCCGCCGCATGACCACGCACTGGAAACATGTCCGCGCCCTGCTGGATCGGTATCCGGACATGGATGTCGACCCGAGCGTGCTCTACATCGACGACGGGCGGATTCTCACCAGCGCCGGAACCATGGCGGGGGTGGATCTGTGTATTCACCTGATCCGCAAGGATCTCGGCTCCTGCGCCGCCAATGCCGCGGCCCGCGGTCTGGTCGTGCCGCCGCATCGCGCGGGCGGACAGGCCCAGTACGTGGAGTCACCGGTGCCGGTCGACGCCGCCGACCCGGGGCTGGCCGCCACGCTGCAGTGGGCACTGGGCCGGCTCGAAACGCCGCTGACCGTCGGCGATCTCGCCAGGCAGGCGGGTATGAGCGAACGCACGCTGGCCCGCCGCTTTCATGCCGAGCTGGGGGCCACGCCGCTGCGCTGGCTGCTCACCCAGCGCATCATCCGCGCGCGAGAACTGTTGGAGGTCACCGATCTTCCGGTCGATGCGGTCGCCGACCGCTGCGGTCTGGGCAGCGCGGCCAATCTGCGCGCGCACTTCGGTCGGGAGGTGGGTATTTCGCCGAGCGAGTACCGCCGGTCGCATCGGTCGGGTCGCCACGAGGTGGTCACCGGGTGAATACCGCTGCGGTGCAGTCAGTGTTCAGAACATGGTGCGTTCGAGCCAGGTGGTGAGGACGGAGCGGTCACCGGAGACCGCCAACCGTGGACTGTCGGCGGGGATGCGGCGCAACAGCAGCAGGTAGAGGTCGACGGCGGTCGCGGCGACCGTCGCTGCCGCCGGTGCCGAATCGTCGTCCCACTCGATGCTGGTGCCGGACTTGCGGATTCGCCAGATATCGCCGTCATCGGTGGCGTGCAGCGCCAGGTCGGCCGCGCCGTCGAGCGGGTTCCGGAACCGCGGCGAACCCATGGCGATCAGGCCCAGCAGCTCCGACAGTCCATCGGCCGCGAGGGCGGGATCCAGGCTCACCTCGCGACCGAGCGCCAGCAGGGCGTCGGCGCGGTGCCCGGTGGCCTCGTGCAGGCGTCGGCGCACCCACCATTCGGCCGGGCGCAGGGCCGAAAACGGTGTCCATATCGGCACTTCCGGTCCGGTGGCGTCGACGGCGTCGATGACCACCCGCGCGCTGTCGCGCAACCAGGCCACCGCCTCACCGACGTCGCGGGGGCGGCGGATCTCGGGAACCTGTGCGAAATCGAGGTTCTCGGTCGACCGGTTGACGATCATCGCTGCGGCCCAGCGGTGTCCACCGCCGACGTGGGCAATCAGGTTGGCCAGCGTCCAGTCCGGACAGGTCGGAATCGGGGTCGTCGGATCCTCGGCGGCGTAGAGGTCGGCCAGCCGATCCGTCTCGTCGAGCAGCGCCTCGCGCAGCACCTTGGTATCGAGAGAAGTCACGGCCTCGACGCTAATGCGCTCGGCGCGGTCCTTCCAGCCGGTATCCCTCGAAAAGCCTGCCCCCGAACAGATCCAGCGCGCGGGTGACCGTATCGACCATAGGCTGCACGGTACCGGCCGCGACCGAGCGCACCGCGTGGGCGAGCTCGCGCGCATGGTCGGTGCCGTGGTCGCGGTCGAAGGCGGCCAGTTCCCGATGCCGGTACTTACCGCTGCCGGTCCACCGCCGATTCCCGGTGAGCAGCAGATCGGCGGTGCTCTGCCACAGCACTCCGGCGATCATCAGCCGCTCGTCGGCATCGGTGGCACCGATCAGATCATCGAGCAGATCGGTGATGCCGTAGCGCGCGCTGCGCAGCTCGCGATTGCTCAGCGGGGGAGGTCCCTCGTCGAGTTGCCGCCGCGCACGGTCCCGCCACAGGGCGGCGCTGCCGTCGGTGTCCAGCAGGATCACCGACCGGCCGAGCAGTCGCAGTGTGCTGGGTTTGCGCTCGCGCAGTTCCGTGGCGCAGAAATGCTCCAGCGACGCCTCGGTCTGCACGAACAGCTCCACCGGCCACCCGTTGTAGTGCAGCGATTCCCGATAGGGCGCGGGCGGGTCGGTCATCAGCACGGTGATGTCCAGATCCGAGGTCGCCGTTGCCGTTCCGGTGACCGTGCTGCCGCCCAGCCATGCCGCCCTGGCGTGCGGGAACATCTCGCGCACCAGCTGTTCGGCGAGGGCGTGCCCTTCGGCAGTCACATCTTCATCATGTCATGGCGATTCGGATCCGAACCGGCCGGTGAACGTGCCAAAATCCAAATGGTGCACGAGATATGGCGTCTCGATCAGGCGCGAACCCGTTCGATCAGTGCGGAGAACCCCACCGGGGCTCCGGGCCAGGGAGGGCGTGCCACCACGGGGACCGGGGCGGAGGCGGCCAGGAAGCTGGGTGTCGGCTGGAAGGTGTCGCCCTCGATCCACCTGCAGGCGGGGCAGACGGCCACGCTCGCGGACATTTCCGGACCCGGCATCATCCGCCACATCTGGCTGACCACCGACCGCACCGCCCTGCAGCAGATCACCTTGCGGCTGTATTGGGATTCCGACGCCGATCCGGCCATCGATGTGCCGCTGGGCTCGTTCTTCTGCAATGCGTGGGACGTGCTGGCGCTGGTGAATTCCGAGATGGTGGTGGTCAACCCGGCCGGTGGGCTGAACAGTTACTGGCCGATGCCGTTTCGGGGGCACGCCCGCATCACGCTGACCAACGGCAGCGGTCGCATGGTGCCGGTGTACTACCAGATCACCTATCTGGAACAGGACGTGCCGCGCGAGGCCGGATATCTGCACGCCCGCTGGCATCGGCGCAACCCGCTGGGTCGCCCGGCGATCCACACCATCCTCGACGAGGTGCCGGGACCGGGCCGCTACGTCGGCACCTATCTGGCCATCTCGCCGAATGCTCCGCGCTGGTGGGGTGAGGGTGAGGTGAAGTTCTATTTCGACGGCGACACCGAATTCCCCACCATCTGCGGCACCGGGACCGAGGATTATGTCGGCGGTGCGTGGAACTTCGACCTCGGCGGCTTATACCGCACCTACTCCACGCCGTATCTCGGCTTCATCCAGGCGTTGCCGCCGGATCAGATCTACCAGCCCTGGCAGCGGTTCGGGCTGTACCGCTGGCATGTGCGCGACCCGATCTGCTTCCACCGCAGCCTGCGTGTCACCATTCAGGCGCTGGGCTGGGGTGACGACGGTCTCTATTTACCGCTGGAAAACGCGGATATCGCTACCACTGCACTGTGGTATCAGCACAGGTCGGTTGTCGCACGTCGGCACACCGCATCCGTGTGATTGCGCCGTGTACGAGCAGATGGGGTGGAAGGTGGAGATATGCGTGCCCTGGTGATCGACAAACCCGGACGGTTCTCGGTCGAGTCGGTGCCCGACCCGACGCCCGGCCCCGGCGAGGTGGTGGTGCAGGTCGGTGCGGTCGGCATCTGCGGTACCGACGTCCACATCGTCGACGGCGAATTCCCGCCCACCCCGTATCCGATCGTGCCCGGTCACGAGTTCGCCGGTGAGGTGGTGGCCGTGGGCGCCGATGCCGCGGGGGTGCGGGTCGGGGACAGGGTCGCCGTCGATCCGTCGCTGTTCTGCGGGCGCTGCCACTACTGCGCGATCGGCCGCGGCAATCTGTGCGAGAACTGGGCCGCGATCGGCGACACGGTCGACGGCGCCATGGCCGAATACGTGAAGGTGCCCGCGGCCAATTGCTACGCGCTGCCCGGTCACATCACGGCCGCGCACGGCGCGCTGGTGGAGCCGCTGTCGTGTGCGGTGCACGGTTTCGACGTGCTGCCGAGGCAGCTGGGGTCGCACTATCTGATCTACGGCGCGGGCACCATGGGCCTGCTGATGCTGCAGCTGGCCACCGCGGCCGGGGCGGCCTCGGTGTCGATGGTCGACGTCAACATCGCCCGATTGGAGGTGGCGCGCACCCTGGGCGCCGATGCGGCGGCCGTATCCGCCGACGATCTGGATCGTCCGGAGGGCTGGGAGATCGTGATCGACTGCACCGGCTCCGTGCCCGCCATCGAGGACGGGCTCGGCCGCGTCCGGCGCGGCGGCACATTCCAGCAGTTCGGCGTCGCGGCCGGCGCGGCGCGGGCCTCGATCTCGCCGTTCCGGATCTACAACGACGAGATCACCATCGTCGGATCCATGGCGGTGCTGCACAGTTTCGGCCGCGCCGTCGACCTGATGGGCGAGGGCGTGATCGACGCCGAGACCATGATCACCCACGATTTCCCGCTCACCGAATTCGATGAGGCGCTGCGGACGTTCCGGTCGGGGACGGGCCGCAAGATCCAGATCCGGCCCTCGGCGGCGGAGCGGCCCTGATGCTGGTCGCCGGTGTCGACAGCTCCACCCAGTCGTGCAAGGTGGTGGTCTGCGACAGCGACAGCGGAAAGGTGCTGCGGCAGGGGCGGATTCCGCATCCGGACGGTACGGAGGTGCCCGCCGAGGCGTGGTGGGACGCGCTGACCGTCGCCGGTGACGGCCTGTTCGACGGGGTCGCGGCCGTGTCGGTGGCAGCCCAGCAGCACGGTCTGGTGGCGCTGGATGCCGACGGTGTGCCGGTGCGTGATGCCCTGCTGTGGAACGACACCCGTTCGGCTGCCGCGGCGGCCGATCTGGTCGCCGAATTCGGTGGGCCCCGGGCGTGGGCCGAGGCCGTGGGCAGTGTTCCGTTGGCCGCGCACACGGTGGCGAAGCTGCGGTGGGTGGCCGATCACGAACCCGCACTTGCCGATCGGGTCGCGCGGGTGCTGCTGCCGCACGACTATCTCACCTGGCGATTGCGCGGCGGCACGGTCGATATCGAGCCCACCACCGATCGGGGCGATGCGTCGGGAACGGGCTATTGGTCGCCGTTCGACGGGCGCTACCGCGAAGACCTTGTGGCCCTGGCCTTCCGGGGGCGGTGGCCACAGCTGCCGCGCGTGCTCGGTCCGGCCGAGGCGGCCGGGCAGACGCCCGACCGGGTGCTGGTGGCCCCCGGCACCGGTGACAATGCCGCCGCCGCATTGGGTTTGGGTCTCGCCGACGGGGATGTGGTGGTGTCGCTGGGAACCAGCGGGACCGTCTTCACCCGCAGCCGGCGGCCCAGCACCGACAGCACCGGTGCCGTCAACGGATTCGCCGATGCCACGGGTGCTTACCTGCCGCTGGTGTGCACCCTCAATGCGGCCCGTGTGCTGGAGGCGATGGCCGCCCTGCTGTCGGTTCCGCTGGCCGACATGGAAACCCTTGCCCGTCAGTCGGTTCCCGGGGCCCGAGGGCTGACGATGCTGCCGTATCTGACCGGCGAACGCACCCCGAATCTGCCCGACGCCACCGGAACCCTGCACGGCCTGACTCCGGACAGCATGCATCCGAGTCATCTCGCGCGCGCCGGAATCGAAGGGATGCTGTGCAGTCTCGCCGATGCCCTGGATTGCCTGCGCGCCACCGGCGTCGAGCCGCGGCGCGTGCTGCTGGTCGGCGGTGCGGCGGCGAACCCCTTGGTCGCCGACATCGCCGCCCAGATCTTCGATCTCGCGATCTCGGTGCCCGAGCCCGGCGAGTACGTGGCACTCGGAGCGGCGCGTCAGGCTGCCTGGGTGCTGACGGAGACACCGGAGCCGCCGTCCTGGCCGGTACCGTCGGTCCGTGAAATCCCCCCGCCGCCAGGGGATTCCGGTCGGCAGATCCGGTCCCGTTACGGCGACCTCCGCAGACGCGTGCACGATCTGTAATTCGGCTGATACCGGTCATGATCTCGCCTACAGTCGCTGCATGACGTGGACCGCTCCAGAGGTGGACCGCCCCGAGCCGATCGACGTCGGCGACGAGCGTTCGATGCTGCAATCGTTTCTCGACTTCCACCGGCAGACGCTGTTGTTCAAATGCCAGGGCCTCGACGCCGATCGGCTCAAACGCCGCAGCACCGAACCGTCGGCGATGTCACTGCTGGGTTTGGTGCGGCACCTCACCGACGTGGAACGCGTCTGGTTCCGGCGGCGTGTCCTCGGCGAGCCCATCGCACCCATCCATTTCACCGACACCAACCTCAACGGCGACTTCGACGACGTCGCCGACGCCGACCCCGAACGCGACCTCGCCCTGTACCGCACCGAACTGGAAACCTGCGACAAACTGGTAGCAGACCTTCCACTCGACCACACCTTCGTCAACCCACGCACCGGCAGAACCCACACCCTCCGCTGGGTCTACCTACACCTGATCGAGGAGTACGCCCGCCACAACGGCCACGCCGACCTCCTACGCGAACGAATCGACGGCACCGTCGGCGAATGAGCAGCTCCTAGAGCCCGTGGCCGCGCGCCCAACAGTCGATCTCAGTCGCGGATGGGTCTCGCCTGAATTGTCCCGGAGACCTGGCGTCTGATTCTCCAGATCACAGCGAGACTATTCCGACATGGAGTCGACGGCCTTTCCGATGCGGCTGAGACTGTCGGAATAGTGTTCGTCCACAGCAACTTTTGCTGTGACAGTCTCTACGATCTTCTGGCCTATGCTGTCGAGTTCCTGCAGGCTGGACAGGATGTCGTTCTTGCGGGCGTCGGCGAAGTCGACGAGCGCCTGTCCGGTTCTCCAGCCTGCGTTGGCCTGCGCCGCCGGGTATATTTCGTCGAATCGCGCTTCCAGCCTGGTCTTGGCTTCGCTGCTGTTGGTGGAGATCGCAGCGCCTGCCTGTTTTGCACCTTCGGGTTCGATGCAGATTTCACCCATGTGCTGACGCCTTTCAGATGCGAGACGGGCAGGGATCGTACTGCGGAGAGTTCGGTTCGTAGGAACCTGGTGCTACCGTGCCTACGGTCACGAGCGCCGCGTAGAGGCCGACACCCAGACAGGCTATCCCCGCAATCGTGATCCATACGGCTTTGAGCCGCCCTGGTCTGCTGATCAGCATGATCGCCAGCACCGCGAGAGACAGAGTCGACACGATCAACAGTGCAGCGCCGGTGTAGTCGAGCACCGTGGCCGCGGCCGGGACTTCGACGGTCCTCTTGCATCGACTGTCGAGGAGCTGCTGCTTCCGGTCGTCGAGCAGCCCGTCGGCGACAACAAGCGCGACAATGCCGACGGCCAAGGATACAGCCGCCGTAGTCCCAGCGAACAGAGGCGAGCGGTTGTTCACCATGTCTCCTTCGGGCGAATGACGCGGATGTTCTGTGTGCCGCCGTCCTGATTGGCGAAGCCGATACGATCTGCGAGACTCAAATCCCTGCCGCTGGTGGTGTGCTGCGAATACAGGACATCACCGTTCGGCAGGACCGCCGTGACAACCGCAGCGTGGTGTGCTTCACCCGGGTTGTATTCACCAACTTTCTGCGTGTGCTCGAAGTAGATGATGTCGCCCGGTTTCGCACCTCCGACCCCCACATCCTGGGCACCATTGTTCAAGAAGAAGCTCTTCTGCTTTTCCGCATTAAACCAGGTATCGGTGTGGGTGAGGCCTTGAATGGATCCTGGGCCGGGCGGGTCGAAGTCGATCCCAGCGCCACGGCTGCGCCCCCAGGCATCGGATTGGGTTGTGATGCCGCCCTTTGGATCTAGCCCCGCGTCGGACAGGGTGTGCGACACGAAGTTTGCGCAGTTGTTGTCGAAGATGTCGATCGAGCTGTCGTTCCAATGCTCACGCGCGTACCGGACGGCCGTGACGGCGTTGTAGCCGTTGGTTCCTTCGAGTTCTTTCTTGACGCTGTCCGGGATTCCGTTCAGGTCGTGCAACTCCACTGGCACAGCCTTCATCAGATCTTCTCGGCGATCGACCGGCAGCGAGTTCCACCATTTCTGGACGACTTCCGGTGACTGTCCTTGTGGCAGGGTTTCACGAATAGCATCGAGCGCATCTTGAACGGCGGCGGACTGCTGCTTGCGTGCTTCGTCCAGCGAACTGTTGTCGACACTGATGTTCAGTTTGCGCAGTGCGCCCGCGACTTCCTCATCTGCCTTCGTTGCGGCGTCGACGGCGTCTTTGATCAGCGCGTTGTATCTGTCCCGGGTGGCTACGGCGGCGCCGGGATCGTGGTGGTCCGGCGGAACGACGACCAAATCATCATGGAGTTCGAGGCCATCGACGATGGCGGCCGAGATCGCAGAGCTGGCTTGTGATTGCGCGATGCGGGCGGCATGCTCGAGCGTGTCCAGCGCTGTCACCGCTCCCCGGAGCAGGACGGCAATCTCCTCCAGTTTGTCGGCAACCCCGGTAACCCGGTCACGGACGATGTCGCCGAGATAGTCCGGCCACGATTCCTTCAATGGCTGGGTGCCATTGGCGTGGATCTCGGCGACAGCTTCTTCACAGTCCTTCGCCGCCGTCAGCAAATCATCAGCCGCCGCTTGCCATTTCCCCGGATCTGCATTTCGAAGCTGATCGAGATTCACTGAGATATCGTTCCTGCTCCTCGGAACGGGCACACCCTCGATTCCGATACCGTGCCGTTGACGCGCGACACCGCCCCACCCGATCCTCTCAATCCGTCATGTAAACATCCAGATGCTAGCCGATCGGACCTGCTGCGAGCGAATGCAGATCCGAACTCATGTCGTCCGCCACGCACAATCCCAGGTTTCGAGTGATCTTGCTCCACATGCATACGGCAGTTTTTGCGGTCGATCTCGGGAACACCAGGTGTCGCGCGCCCGCTGCGCATTGATGGGAGCGAGCGGTGCCATGTCGAGGGATCGGGGGAGCCGGGGCTGCGGGTGGTCTAGAGCCCGTGGTCGCGGGCCCAGCCGGCGATCTGGGTGCGGGAGGTGAAGCCTAGTTTGGTGAGGATGTGTTCGACGTGGGTTTCTGCGGTGCGGACCGAGATCACCAGGTCGGTGGCGATGCGTTTGTTGCTGTAGCCCGCGGCGACCAGTCGGGCGACGTCCTTCTCGCGCGGGGTGAGGACGTCCAGGGCGGTGTCGTCCGCTGGTGCGGTGGTGGGTACCGGTGTCGGTTGTGGGCCGTCGCGGTCGAGGGCGTAGTCGATCGCGGCCGGGAGCGGTAGCGCCGCGCCGCTGTCGTAGGCGGCTCGGAAAGCCTGGTCGCCCAGCATGTTTCGGACGTGGTCGCGCACCTTCTCGCCGACCACGCCGACGATGGCGTGCGCCAGGCGCACGGTGCTGCGCTGCAGGGTTTGGGCGGCGCCCATGAGCCGGGCCGCGCGCTCGAACCGGCCGCGGGCGGCATCCGACCAAGCCATGCCCTCGAAGGCCGAGGCCAGCCAGACGCAGCGGTCGAACAGGGCCAGCGTCTCGACCGCCCGGGCCAGGAAGTGCGCGGCCGCATCCTGATCGCCACGGCGCCAGTGGTCGATGCCGACCGCCCACAGTGCCAGACCGCCCAGCAGATGCACGCCGTGGTGAGTGGTCAGGCCCAGGAACCGGTGGGCGATCTCGGTCGTCCGCTCGTCTTCCGAAACGAGCGCACAGATGAAGGCGAATGCGAGACTGTCCATCTCGACCGAATCGCTGCCGCTGTCGTGGGCACGAGAGGCGGCCTCCTCGCATCGGGCCAGCGCCCCGGCGGTGTCGCCGTCGGCGAACGCGATCAGTGCCGTGCCCAGCCGCACCTCGGCCAAAATGTCGTCGGCGCGCAGTTCGGTTGCCAGCTGCAGGGATTCGGCCATCAACCGGCCCGCCGTCTCGCGATCGGAGAGCAGGGCGGCCAGCGTGGCGGCCGACGACAGCCCGCGCGCCCGCACCGGCGTCGGCTCCGGATAGCCGCTCAGCGCATCGGTGAGCCACCGGTAGCCTTCGGACAGAAATCGGTAGTGCTCCCAGAACGGCCGCATCGCGGTGGCCGTCTCCAACGCCAGCAGCGGCGAGTCGGTGAGCGAAAATTGCAGTGCCGACCGCAGATTCGCGTGCTCACTGGTCAGTTCCCGGAACCAGGCGACATCGTCGCCCGTGCGGTAGGCCTGCTGCCCGCGCAGGGCCAGCGCCCGGTAGTGATCGCGATGCCGGGCCTGCACCGCGGTATCGCCACCGCGTTCGACCAGCCGGTCGTGGCCGAACTGCCGAATCGGTTCCAGCATCGAATATCTGGCCGCCGCGCCCTCGTACCGCAGCGTCAGCACCGACTTGTCGACCAGTCCCGCCAGGGCGTCGACCACGCTCTGGCCGCCGGGCGGCAGCTCGCACACCGCCTCGGCGGCATCGATGTCGCACCCGCCCGCGAACACCGAAAGCTGTTGCCACAGCAGCTGTTCGACGGGCGTGCACAGCTCGTAGCTCCATCGGATGGCGCCCTCGATGGTCTGCTGCCGATGCGGCGCCGTGCGCGGTCCGGCGCGCAGCAGATTCATCGTGTCGTCGAGCCGATCCAGGATCTGCTCGGGTGTGAAGACCCGGAAACGCAGGGCCGCCAACTCCAGAGCCAGCGGAATCCCGTCGAGCCGCCGGCAGATCGCCGCCAGCGTGTGCCGAGTGGCGGGCGTGCAGGTGAAACCGGGATTGGCGGCGGTGGCGCGCTCGATCAGCAGCCGCAGCGCATCACTGTCCGGATCGGCGGCGGGCAGCGGTGGCACCGGCAGCACCTGCTCGCCGGGAATGCCGAGCACCTCCCGGCTGGTCGCCAGCACCCGCACCCCGGGCGTGGCGGCCACGATGCGCTCGACCAGGGCCGCGGTCGCGTCGATCAGATGTTCGCAGTTGTCCAGGATGATCAGAAGCCGTTTGGCGGCGAGGAATTCGGTGAGCCGCCGCAACGGCGCCGTGGTGTCGTCGCGCAGATGCAGCGCCTCGGCCACGCTCAGCGTCACCAGTTCCGGATCCCGCAGATCGGCCAATTCCACCAGCCAGACGCCGTCGGGAAAGGTGCGGGCCATCAGCTCGCCCAGTTGCCGCGAGAGCCGGGTCTTCCCCACCCCGCCCGGGCCGAGCAGCGTCAGCACCCGGGTCGAGGTCAGCAGTCGTTTCGCGGTGGCCAGTTCGTCGCGGCGGCCGACGAAGCTGGTGACCTCGGCGGGAAGATTACCGGTGACACGCCGCGTCATGGTCGGTAACACTAGCGTCACGGCCTGTCGCGCGGACCGCATCGGCGATGCCGAGGATCCCGGGTCGAGGCGTCCGAGCCGGGGCATAGGCTGGATGGGCGAACAGTTGAACAGGCAGTCGGATTCCGCACCACCCCTCGAGGAGGCCTCGCCGTGCATATCGGCATCGTGCTCGAACAACCCACCGGAGCGGACGCGCTGCTCCGGCTGACCGACGACCTGCAGCAGGCCGCCGACGAAGGCCTCAGGTCTGCCTGGCTGCCGCACATCTTCGATATCGACGCGCTGACCGCCCTCGCGGTGATCGGCAGCCGCGTGCCGGGCATCGACCTGGGCACCGCCGTCGTGCCCAGCTATCCGCGGCATCCGGGCGCACTCGCCCAGCAGGCCCGCACCACCGCGCTGGCCGTCGGTCGCGACCGGTTGACGCTGGGCGTGGGACTGTCGCACAAGGTCGTCATCGAGAACATGTTCGGCTACGACTTCTCCCGTCCCGCGCGGCACATGAAGGAGTACCTGTCGGTGCTGTTGCCGCTGCTGGACGGGGAACCGGTGTCCTATTCCGGGGAGACCCTCAGCGCCAACCTGAACCTGACCGTCCCCAACGAGGGCACGGTTCCGGTCCTGCTGGCCGCGATGGGCGAGCAGATGCTGAAGCTGGCGGGCCGCCGCACGGCGGGCACGACGCTGTGGATGACCGGCCCGGCCACCATCCGCACGCACATCGCGCCGATCATCAACGCCGCCGCGGCCGAGGCGGGCCGCCCCGCCCCGCGCATCGTGTGCGAGCTGCCGGTGTGCGTGACCGACGACGTCGACCGCGCTCGCGAACGGGCCGCCAAGGTCTTCGAGGCTTACGATTCGCTGCCTTCCTATCGCGCCATGATGGACCGCGAAGGCGCCACCGGTCCCGCCGATCTGGCGATCATCGGCACCGAGGACCAGGTCGCAGCCCGCATTCACGAGGTCTTCGCCTCGGGCGCAACGGAATTCGTCGCCGCCATGTTCACCGGCGGCGATTCCGCGGCGCGTACTCGCAAACTGCTTGCGGGCCTGGCGGATTGAGATAGCCGTGGCGCGGCGAGCACGGGTGGAGGATGTGCACGAGCTGGCGATGGCCATGCCGCACGTCACGGTCGAGTACGGCTCCCAGGGCAATCCGGTCTATCAGGTCGGGCGCAAATCCTTCGTCTACTTCCGCACGCCGAGCCGGGACGCCGTCGATCCGGTGACGGGGGAGCGCTATCCCGATGTGATCATCTTCTGGGTGCCGTCGGAGTCGGACAAGCTGGCCCTGGTGCAGGATCCGGATTCGCCGTTCTTCACCACCGCGCATTTCGACGGCCACCTGTCGGTCCTGGTGCGCGGCGCGCGGATCGGCGAACTCGGCCTGGACGAACTGCGCGAGGTGGTGCAGGACGCCTGGCTGTCGCGGGCCTCACCCACGCGGGCGCGGCGCTGGCTGTCGGAGAATGCCGACCGACAGGGGGCTTGACCTCGAGTGCGGTTGAGGAAGCATGATCATCTCATGACCGAGACCGCAGAGTTCTGGAACACCGTCTACGACAACGACACCGCGCCGTGGGTGATCGGTGAGCCGCAGCAGGCCATCGTCGCGCTCGAACGCGACGGGATGATCGGCGGGCGGGTGCTGGACCCCGGCTGCGGTGCCGGTGAGCACACCATCCTGCTGACGCAGCGGGGTTACGACGTGCTCGGTGTCGACCTGTCACCCAGCGCCGTCGAGTACGCCCGGCGCAATGCCTCGGCCAAGGGCGTGCCCACCGCCCGCTTCGAGGTGGCCGACATGATCCGCATCGGCGACGATCCGCAGTACGCCGCCGCCTTCGGTGTCTTCGACACCATTGTCGACAGTGCGCTGTTCCACGTATTCCGCGAGGATCCCGAGCCGCGGGCGGCCTATGTGCGCAGCCTGCACGCGCTGTGCAAGCCGGGCGGCGTGGTGCACCTGCTGGCTCTGTCCGATCGCGAGCCGGGCCCCGGTCCCCGCATCAGCGACACCCTGATCCGCGAATCCTTCGGGGCTGGTTGGCAGGTGGAGGATCTGCAGCCCTCCCGGTACAAGGGCCGGGTGGCCGGATTGGTGGAGGAGGAACTGCAGGCCGGGGTCGACGGCACCGTGGATGTCCCCGCCTGGCTGGCTCGCATCCGCCGCGTCTAGGCCGAATCCGGGGCCGCCGCGGTGGGTGCGCGGGTGGTCCCGGTCAGCTCCTCGAGGTCGGCCAGCAGTTCCCGGGCGAATTCGCGCTCGGCCTCGTAGTGCCGCACGCACCAGCGCAGCACGGCGCCGGGAAATGCCCGCGAACACCTGCCGGCCTTCCCGGCGTCGGCCTCGGCGCGGCGGCGCATCGAGTCCATGTGATCGATATGGGCGGTGAGCATCTCACGGAGTCGATCCGGATCGGCCAGATGCCCGAGCCAGACCCGCAGCAGCACACTGTGTTTGAGCACCGGCGCCTCCACGGCGGAGCGATTCACCCACTGCGCTACGGCATCTCGGCCCGCCGCGGTGATCACATACATCCGCTTGCCGCGCACACCGTCGACGGGCAGCACGATGCGCGAGGTCACATAGCCGTGCTGCTCCAGCCGTTTGAGCTCGGCGTAGATCTGGCTGAACGACGGGCTCCAGTAGAACAACTGCAGGCTGCGGTCCGCCCACTTCTTCAGGTCGTATCCGGACAGCTCCTCGGCGTGGGAGAGCATGCCGAGCACGGCCCAGGCGGTGGTCGGCAGGACGGCCCCGGAGGTCATCGGCGGAATGTCGCGTCCCGGCATCTGTCGGGCCGGAGTCAGCGCCGGCGCGTGCGCCGCGGGAACAGCGTCCGCCCGGCCTCGTGCGCGACCTCCAGGACCACCCGGCTGAGCCGATCGAAGTTCATGCCGTCGGCACGCCCGGACAGCGACAGTGCCGCCGGTCCCGTGCCCCGGGCCCGCACGGGGGCTGCGACACAGGCGATTCCGGCGACCGCTTCCTCCCGATCGATCGCCACGCCTTGACGCAGCCGTATCTGGGCGAGTTCGCGCGCCAGGGCGTCGGGTTCGCAGATGGTGCGCGGGGTCAGGCGGGGCAGTCGCGTGCGGAAGGCGGCCTCGGCGATGGTGGGCTCCAGCGCGGCGAGCATCGCCTTGCCCAGAGCCGTTGCGTGCGCGGGCATCCGGCCGCCCAGGCGGGTGGGCAGCGCCGCCCGGAACCGGCCGCCGGCCTTGTCCAGATACACCACGTCGCGGCCGTCGAGCACCGCCAGATGCCCGACCAGGCCGGTGCGCTGGGCCAATTCGTGCAGCAGCGGGCCGACCGCGTCACGGGTCTCGTTGTGATCGGCGGTGAGCCCGCCCAGCTCCAGGGTCCGCATGCCCAGCCGGTAGCCGCCGGAGGTGTGCGCCAGCCAGCGCAGCCGGATCATCTGATCCAGGATGCGGTGCACGGTCGAGCGCGGCAGGCCGGTCCGATCGACCAGCTCCAGCAGGGTCAGCGTCGGGGTGGAGGCGTCGAACGCATCGAGGATCAGCGTCATCCGCTCGATCATCGAGACCGGGTTCGAGCGGTCCGTCGCGTGGCGACCGGCGGTGGTGGTGCGTTCCGCGGAGGGCAGCACGGTGACGGTCATAGGTACCTCCGTTGGCTCATATGCAGCCTAGAAGTATGCCGACCAGGCATGCGCTAGGCACGAGCGTTCCTTTTGTTTGTGTCACCAGTCACAGTGCGCGCCAACGGGTGCGGCGCGAATCCGTGGAAATACGTAGGTAGTACCGATCTGTTTCCGCTCACCGAACCCCTGTCTTGACCGGTGCGGCGCTGACCTGTTGTCATGACACTCGGCTATATGTCTACTCGAAACAGCCGAGGGCCCGACCGGTGCGTGGCACGGTCGGGCCCTCGGTTTCCGCGATTCAGTCTTCCGGGTTGTCGTTGAACGTCACTCGCACCGAGACCGGGTTGGTCTGCAGGGCGGCGAACCCGGCGGCGGTCAGTGCGGCCAGGGCCGGGTGCGGCGCGAAGCTGCGGGCGCGGGCGACCACATCGTCGTCGAGGCGTAGCTCCGCGGTTCCGGTGCGCCACCGATCCCCTTGGCGCAGCCGCACTTCCGGATTCGCCCGCACATTGTTGCCCCAGCCGGAGCGCAGGCCGTGCTGGCAGATGATCCAGGCGCCCTCCGCATCGAACAGCGCCGACACCGGCACCCGGCGCGGCAGTCCGGACTTGCGGCCCACGGTCTCGAGCTCGGTGGCGAAGGCGGTGCGAACGCCGAGGCGGTCGAGCGCGCGAACGGTGGGATTGGCGACGTAGCGGCCCACCGCGCGCTCCACGACGAATTTGCGTGCCTTCCTTGCAGGTGCGGGTGTCCCGTCCGCCCCCGGTACGCCTGTCCCCTCGCTCCCCGGCACGCCTGTCCCCTCGCTCCCCGGCACGCTCTTTGCCGGGGAGCGTTGGGGCCGGAACGCATCCAGGCCGTTGCGCCGCATCATCGTCACCGCCGTCCGCCACGGTGAGCGCGCCGGATCCGGATCCAGGCCGGAGCCGAGCCGATGCAGCTGATCGGTGTGCCATTGCAGATCCAAGGCGCCGTCGAAGGCCTTCAGGCTGCGAACACCGGCCAGCCGTCCGCGCAGACCCAGCGAAATGACCGGCGGGCGCAGCGCATCGGTACCGTCGGTGAGCAGATCCGCTGCGGCGGTAGGGATTACGGCCGCCGGTCGGCCCACGCCCACGACATCGCAGGCGCCCGACTCGATCGCCGCCGCCATCGCCGTGCGCGACCGGAACCCGCCGGTCACCGCCAGCGGCACCGCCGCGGCGGAACGGCGCACCGTCTCGGCGTACTCCAGGAAGTAGGCCTCGCGGGCCCGGGTGCTCGCCGAGCGGGAGGAGCGGCCCATCATCGCCGGGGATTCGTAACTGCCGCCGCTGATTTCGATGAGATCCAATTGCTCGGCCGCCAGCCGCTCGACCACGGCCCGCGACTCGTCCTCGGTGAAGCCGCCGCGCTGGAAGTCGGCGGAGTTCAGTTTGATCCCCACGGCGAAACCGGGGCTGACCGCCGCCCGGATGGCCCGCGCCACCTCGAGCACGAACCGTGCTCGCCGCTGCGGATCGCCGCCCCAGCCGTCGGTGCGGCGATTCGCCAGCGGCGACAGGAACTGCGATACCAGATAGCCGTGGGCGCCGTGGATCTGGACGCCGTCGAATCCGGCGGCCTCGACCACCTGTGCGGCGGTGGCGAATCGGCCGATGATGTCGAGGATCTCGTCCTCGGTCAGCGCCCGCGGTGTCGGCATGCCAGGGATGCCCAGCGCAATGGCCGAGGGTGCGACGGGGCGACGCCTGCTGGCTATCGGATTGGATTGCCGCCCAGGGTGATTCAGCTGCACCCACACCGGGGTGCCGCCGTCCTTGCCCGCCTTGGCCCAGCTCGTCAGCGCGTCCAGATCGCGATCGTCCTCGATGGCCACGTTGCCCGGCTCACCGAGTTGGGTGCGGTCGATCATCACATTGCCGGTGACGACGAGTCCGAAGCCGCCGGTGCCCCAGCGCCGGAACAGCCGCACCAGCCGGTCGTCCGGGGCGTGCTCGCTGGTTCCCAGCCCCTCGCTGAGCGCCGACTTCATGATCCGGTTCGGCAGCACTTGCCCGCAGGGGAGAGGTAGGGGATCGTGCAGGGTCGCCATCGTCGTACTTCCCTCCGTGCGGGGCCGAACCCGCGTGGTAGACCGATCAGTTTAGTGCGAGGGTAGTACACCGATCGGTATACATCAAGGGTAAGCTGAGCTCACGGACACCGTGCAGGAAGGGGTCGGATATGGGAGCCCGCGATCGGCTCATCGACAGTGCCGTGGAACTGATGCGCCGCAACGGCGTGGCGGGGACGGGCATCGCCCAACTGCTCGAGCATTCCGGCATCTCGCGGCGCTCGGTGTACCTGAACTTTCCCGGCGGCAAATCCGAGCTGGTCGCCGAGGCGACCCGGGTGGCCGGGCAGGCCTTCGGCGCCCTCATGCGGACGGTCGCGGCCGGGGCCGATCTGGCCTCCTGTGTCGCCGCCTTCCCGGGGTTGTGGCGCGAGGTACTGGTTTCCAGCGAGTTCACCGCCGGGTGCCCGGTCGTGGCCGCGGCGCTGGGACGGTCGGAGTCGCCCGCCGCCGCCGATGCCGCGGGGGAGGCGTTCTCCGACTGGGAGCAGATCCTCGCCGAGCGCCTGCGGGCCGAACGGGTGGAGCCCGAGGTCGCGGTGGCGCTGGCCACCACGATCATTGCCGCGCTCGAGGGTGCGGTCGTGATGTCGCTGGCGACCCGGTCGGTCGCGCCGCTGGAGCGGGTCGGTGCGCAGATGTCGGCGCTGGTGGCTCAACATACCCGGGCGGCCTGACCGGCGCTCCGGATAGCATCGCCCCGGATCTGTCAACAATATTGGGGCACAATGTTTTTCGAATTTGCCATATGCGCGTGAGCGGGTTTTCGGAGTAGCTTGGCGGCATGAAGATTCTGGTTACCGGAGCCACCGGAAATATCGGTCGTAAGGTCGTTGATCACCTGATCGCCTTGGGCGCCGACGATATTCGTGCCTTGTCGAACAAGCCGGAACGCGCCGCCCTCCCCGACGGTGTGGAGGTGGTGCGGGGCTATCTGCGTCGGGTGGAGACGCTACCCGCGGCCTTCGAAGGGGTGGATCGGATGTATCTGGCCCCGGTTCTGGAGACTGTCGGCGAGGTGGTGGAGCTGGCGCGGGCGGCCGGGGTGCGCCACATCGTGGATCTGTCCGGCGACGAGAGCACCGACTGGCAGCCGATCGCGAAGGCGGTGGAGAAGTCGGGGGTGGACTGGACCCATCTGTATACGGGCGAGTTCGTGGAGAACACGACGATGTGGGCCGAGCAGATCCGGAGCACCGGCGAGGTGCGCGAACCCTATCCGGACGCGGCGAACGCTCCCATCGCCATGGACGATATCGCCCGCGTGGCCGCCGCTGTGCTGACCCAGGACGGCCATGCCGGCGTCACCTACACCCTGACCGGCCCGGAAACGCTCACCCGGGTCGAGCGGGTCCGGCAGCTGGGTGTGGCTCTGGGGTGTGAGCTGTCGTTCGTGACCGTGCCGCGCGAGGAGGCGATCGCGCTGCTCGAGCCGCAGATGGGCGAGTTCGCGGCATGGTATGTCGACGGGCTGGCCGCCATGGCGGAGCATCCGCAACGCGCGACCACCACGGTCGCCGATCTCACCGGCCGTCCGGCCACCACCTTCGCCGAATGGGCGGCCGCCAACGCCGACGAATTCCGCTGAATCGCGGGTTCAGGGCTGCCGCGACAGCAGCCGTTCGATCTCGGCTCGTTCCGGAATGCTCGCGCTGGCACCGAGTTTCGTCGTCGCCAGCGCGCCCGCCGTGCAGGCCCAGGCGAGCGCGGTAAGCGGGCCCTCGTGCCAGTGCGCGGCCAGCGCGCCGGTGAAGGTGTCCCCCGCCCCGGTGGTGTCGACGACGTCGACGCCGACGCCGGGGTGGCTGAGTTCGCCCTCGGGCCCTCGGTATACGGCGCCGCTTCCCCCACGGGTGGTCACCACGTGGGGGACGGCGTCGAGGACCGAACCCAGCTGCGCGGCCTCGCCCTGGTTCACGACCGCGATGTCGACGTTCTCCCACAGTTGGCGCGGAACCTCCTGCGCGGGAGAGGGATTCAACAGCACGGTGGTGCCGTGGGCGCGGGCATGCCGGGTCGCGGCCGCAACGGTGGGAATCGGAATCTCCAACTGGCACAACACCATATCGGCCGCTGCCACGGCCGCGAGATCCGCATCCGACAACGACGTCATCCGGGCATTGGCTCCACCGACGACGATGATGCTGTTCTCACCGGAGGAGTCCACGACGATGACGGTGATCCCGCTCGGCCCGTCCACCGACCGCAGCTGCGCGGTCCCCACCCCGGCCTCGTCCAGCACCTTGCGCACGTCCGCGGCGAAGACGTCGGTGCCCACCGCGCCCACGAACTCGACCTCGGCACCGGCCCGCCGCGCGGCGATCGCCTGATTCGATCCCTTCCCGCCCGGCACCATGGCGAACCCGGTGCCCAGCACCGTCTCGCCCGGTTCCGGCCGCCGCGTCGTCGTCGCCACCAGATCCATGCTGATACTGCCCACCACCACGATTCGCGCCATACACGAACCGTATCCCGAACTCGCCGACCGCCCGAGCACCGCCACCACCGAATCGTCCGCACCCCGCTGCGGTTTACTCGAGAAATAGGCAGAACGCGCCAGTTCGTGAGCGTCCGAGCAGTCCAGCACGACCGTGTCGATGGTGTGCGGCACCGTGTCCTCCAGCCGGTGCCACCGAACCTATCGGACGGCCGGAACCGGTTGGGCGGCATCGGCGCCCGTGTCGGTGGGGAAGGTGTCGAGGGTGGTGTTCGCGCCGCTGATGACGACCGCGACGCGTTCGTTCGGAGCGGGCCGGTAGGCGCCGGAGACCAGGGCGGAGAGGGCCGTTGCCGCGGCCGGCTCGGCGATGAGGCGGGCGGTCCGCCACAGGGCCTGCTGGGCGCGGCGGATGTCGTCGTCCTCGACCAGCACCACGCGGTCGACGTGGTCGCGGGCCAGGGGATAGACCAGGGTGCCGACCCGTTTGGGGGCCAGGGAGTCGGCGGCGATGCTGCCGGTGGGGGCGTCGGTGGGGTGCCCGGCCGCCAGGGCGGCGGTCAATGTCGGTGCTCCGCTGGGTTCCACGCCGACCACCCGCACCGAACCGGCGAAGTAGGCGGCGATGCCGCCGATCAGGCCGCCTCCGCCGACCGGCACCAGCACGGTGTCGACCGCGGTCTGCTCGGCCAGTTCGAGTGCGAGAGTGCCTTGGCCGAGCAGGGTTTCGCGTTGGTCGAAGGCGTGCACGTCGAGGGCGCCGGTCTCGGCCGCCCAGCGCTGGGCACCCGCGAGCGCATCGGCATACCGGTCACCGGCGACCACGAGATCCGCACCGCGCGAACGGATCCCGGCGACCTTCGCGGGCGGCGAGATGACCGGGACGAAGATCTTCGCCGGAATGCCCAGTCGCTGTGCGGCATCGGCGACCGCGAGGCCGTGATTGCCGCCCGAGGCCGCGACCACCCCGGCGGCGGGGACGTCTCGCATCAGCAGGTTGGCGAAGGCTCCGCGGGCCTTGAACGAGCCCGCGCGCTGCAACTGCTCCAACTTCAGCGAGACCTCGCCGTCCGGTCCGCCGAGGTCCGCGAGCGGGACTCGGACGACGGGTGTGCGCCGCAGGTACGGGGCGATCACCTCGAAGGTCTTGCGGATCTCGTCCGACGAGATCGGCTGTATGTCGGTCGCTGTCACTACTGTCCGTCACCACTCTCCACTGAGCGCCGCCTTGGCACGGGCGATCCGGGCCTCGTCGCGGCGATAGAACACCCACTGCTTGATCTTGGTGCCTCGAATCAACCCGGCCCGACTGAGGACCTTGAGATGTTCGGCGCACGTCGGCTGGCTGACCCCGAGCTTTTCGGCGATGAACAGCGAACACACCCCGTCGCGGACCAGGTCGCCGTCGGTCTGCGGGGGGAAGTGTGCCTCCGGATCGCGCAACCACTCCAGCACCCGCAGCCGTTTGTCGTTGGCGAGCGCTTTCACCAGATCCACGTCGAGCACCAAGCCATTATGGAAATTTCCTAATTCCCTGTCCAGGGTCCGGTATCTCACTGGTTGACCTCCTCCGCCGGTCAGTAGGCTGTTCGGCATGACTGCTCCCACTGCCACCGAACTGGACGACGTCCGCACGGTGGTGCACGACGCGGCGCGCCGGGCCCGGGTGGCGTCGCGGACGCTCGCTCGACTCACCACCGCGCAGAAGGACGCCGCCCTGCATGCCGCCGCGGACGCGCTGCTGGCCGCCGAAGGCCGCGTGCTCACCGCCAACGCCGAGGACATCGAGATCGCCCGCGCCGCCGGCACCGCGGATTCCCTGCTCGACCGCCTGCGCCTGACCGAGGCCCGCATCGACGGCATCGCCTCGGGGCTGCGGCAGGTCGGGGGGCTTCCGGATCCGGTCGGAGTGGTGGTGCGCGGCTCGACGCTGCCGAACGGGCTCGAGATCCGCCAGGTCCGTGTCCCGCTCGGCGTGGTCGGCATGGTGTACGAGGCCCGCCCGAATGTCACCGTGGACGCGTTCGGCCTGGCGCTGAAGTCCGGGAACGCCGCCCTGCTGCGCGGCTCGTCGTCGGCGGCCCGATCCAACGCCGCCCTGGTCGCTGTGCTGCGCGAAGCCCTTGCCGCCCAGGGACTTCCGCAGGACGCGGTGCAACTGCTGCCGAGCGAGGACCGCTCGAGCGTGACCCACCTGATCCAGGCGCGCGGCCTGGTGGACGTGGTGATCCCGCGCGGCGGCGCCGGGCTGATCAACGCCGTCGTGCGCGACGCACAGGTGCCGACCATCGAGACCGGCACCGGCAACTGCCACGTCTACGTCCACGCCGACGCCGATCTGGATATGGCGGAGTCGATCCTCATCAACGCCAAGACCCGCCGCCCGAGCGTGTGCAACACCGCCGAGACGGTGCTGATCGACCAGGCCATCGCCGAGGTGGCGGTGCCGCGGCTGATCGGGGCGCTGGAGAAGGCCGGGGTGACCATTCACGGCGATCTGCCGGGCCTGGTTCCGGCCACCGATCAGGACTGGGCCGACGAATACCTGTCGCTCGACATCGCGCTGAAGGTGGTCGACGATCTCGACGCCGCCGTCGAGCACATCACCCAGTGGGGCACCGGGCACACCGAGGCCATCGTCACCGCCGATCTGAAGGCCGCCCGCGAGTTCACCAGCCGGGTGGACGCCGCCGCGGTCATGGTCAACGCGTCGACTGCCTTCACCGACGGCGAGCAGTTCGGTTTCGGCGCGGAGATCGGCATCTCCACTCAGAAACTGCACGCCCGCGGCCCGATGGGCCTGCCGGAGCTGACGTCGAGCAAGTGGATCGTCTGGGGCGACGGCCAGACTCGACCGGCGTAGCCTGCTGTACCGTCGACCTCAGACGTTTTTACGGTGCATACCGCATGTGCCGGGCCCGAGGAGGATCCCAATAGTGCAGACCGCGACGCACGAGCCGATCTTCGCGTCGGTGGACGATGTGATCTCCCGGCTGGCCACCACGGGGTACCTGGCCGACAAGTCGACCGCGACCTCGGTGTTCCTGGCCGATCGGCTCGCCAAGCCGCTGCTGATCGAGGGCCCGGCCGGTGTCGGCAAGACCGAACTGGCCCGCGCCGTGTCCCAGGTCGCGGGCGCGGAACTGGTGCGATTGCAGTGCTACGAAGGTATCGACGAGGCGCGGGCGCTGTACGAGTGGAATCACGCCAAACAGATCCTGCGCATTCAGGCCTCGAGCGAAAACGGCTGGGAGGAAACCAAAGCCGACGTCTTCAGCGAGGAGTTTCTGCTGTCGCGTCCGCTGCTGACCGCGATCCGGCGCACCGACCCGACCGTGCTGCTCATCGATGAGGCCGACAAGGCCGACGTCGAGATCGAGGGCCTCATGCTGGAGGTGCTCAGCGACTTCGCCGTCACCGTGCCGGAATTGGGCACGATCGCCGCCACCCGCCGCCCCTTCGTGGTGCTCACCTCCAACGCGACCCGCGAACTGTCCGAGGCGCTCAAGCGGCGCTGCCTGTACCTGCACATCGACTTCCCCGACGAGGAGCTGGAACGCCGGATCCTGGCCAGCCGGGTGCCGGAGCTGAAGCCCGCGGTGGCGGCGCAACTGGTGCGGGTGGTGCACGTGCTGCGCGGTATGCAGCTGAAGAAGTTGCCGTCGGTGGCCGAATCGATCGACTGGGGCCGCACGCTGCTGGCGCTGGGCCTGAAGGATCTCGACGACAAGACGGTGCGGGCCACCCTCGGCGTGGTGCTCAAGCATCAGAGCGATCACCAGCGCGCCCTGTCCGAGTTGAAACTGGCCTGACCCATGAGCAAGCGCAGCCCGACTCGCGCGATCGTCTCCGGGGCGCTGCGCGCCGCACCGGGCGCGGCCAAGGACCGTTCGGACGAGCCGGAACTGGCTCCGCACGGGTTGCCCGGACACCTCGTGGGTTTCGTGGAAGCATTGCGCGCCAGGGGGATACCGGTGGGGCCGTCCGAAACCGTCGACGCCGGACAGGTTCTCACCGTGCTGGACCTGATGGATCGCGAGATGCTGCGCGAGGGCTTGGCATGTGCGTTGCTGCGCCGCACGTCTCAGCGCGCCACCTTCGACGGATTGTTCGACCTGTGGTTCCCGGCGGCCCTCGGTGAACGGATCGGCGCCCAGGATGTCGACATCCCGCGCAAGCCGGACGGTGAGGTCGACATCATCGAGCTGCGAAAGATGCTGGCGGAGTTGATGCTTGCCGATCCCTCCGGGGAGCGCTCGCGGCAGCTGCAGGAGCTGGCGGCGCAGATGGTCGAGCAGATGGGGCAGTATCAGTCCGCCAACGGGCCCTCGTTCTCGGCGTATCAGACGCTCAAGGATCTGCAGCCGGAGCTGCTGGTCAGCAAGATCATCGCGGGATTGACCGCGGGGCAGGACAATTCGGAGTTCGACACCGAAGTCGCCCGGCGTGCGGCACGACAGCGGATCCGGGATTTCCGCGGCACCGTCGAGGCCGAGACGCGCCGCCGGGTGGCCGAACGCATCGGGCGCGAGCGGGTGGCCACCTACGGCGTGCAGCGCCAGGCCGAGGATGCCGACTTCCTGCGCATCTCCGAGAACGAGCTGGCCGAGCTGCGCCGCAGCAGTCAGCGCTTGGCGCGGGTGCTGGCCTCCCGCTTGGCCGCTCGCCGCCGCCGTGCCCGCCGCGGCGCGATCGATCTGCGCCGGACGCTGCGCAAATCCATGTCCACCGGCGGTGTGCCGATCAAATTGGCCGCGCGCAAACCTCGGCCGGGCCGTCCGGATCTCGTGCTGCTGTGCGATATCTCCGGCTCGGTGGCCGGATTCTCCAGTTTCACCATGCTGCTGGTGAATTCGCTGCGCGAACAGTTCTCCCGGGTGCGGATCTTCGCCTTCGTCGACCGGGTCGACGAGGTCACCCACCTCTTCGACCAGGTGACGCCGCTGGATCAGGTGACGCGGCGGATCTTCACCGAGACCGAGGTGGTCGGCATCGAGGGGCATTCGGATTACGGTGCGGCACTGTCGGGTTTTGCCGAGAACTGGCCCGATGCCGTCACCAGCCGCACGTCGCTGCTGATTCTCGGCGACGGCCGCACCAACTATCGCGACCCCGCCCTGGACACGCTGCGGGAGCTGGTCGGCGTCGCCAAACATGCGTACTGGCTCAATCCGGAAGCGGAAAAGATGTGGGGGACAGGCGATTCGGCCGCCCGCCGCTATGCCGAGTTCATCGAGATGCACGAATGCCGCTCGGCGCGCCAGCTGACCGCGGTCGTGAGCCGCCTGCTCCCGGTGTGAAGGAGACCGCGTGGACCTGATGCCGTACTGCCTGTCCAAGCCCGGTGCCTGGCAGGACGAACCGTGGGAGGGTGATGTGGTCGCCAAGGTCGGCGACAAGATCTTCGCATTCGTGGGTGCGGACACGGTGACGCTGAAGTGCGGCCGCAACCGTGAGGAGGCCGACGAACTGGTGCACGTATATCCGGACGAGGTGTCGGCCTCGGCCTACATCGGGCGATACGGCTGGAACACGATCCGGCTCGGCGGCGCCGTTCCGCAGGACGAGTTGCGCGAGCTCATCGATATCTCCTACGACGCGATCGTGTCGAAACTCCCGAAATCCAAGCGCCCCACGGCATGATCACAAGCCGGCGTTAAGCGAACCCCAAGCGGGGCGGGCGACCATGCCCGCGTGCCGAGCCGACCCCGGGACGCCGACGACGTCTTCCCCGCCGATCCCACCGACCCCTGCGCGCAGGCCCTCGCCCTGACCGAACTCGCCACGGCCCGGCTCACCACCGACCCGGTCCGCGCCGAGGCCCTGTTGCGACGTGCTCTGACGATCGGTGCGGCGGCGCTGCCCGCCGACCAGTTGGCCAGGCTGTCGTCGCTGATCGTCACCGCGGTGGCCGGTCAACCCGGCCGCGACCACGATCTCGCCGCGGCCGCCCTCGCCGCCGCCCGTAGCTGGCAGGGCCTGTCGGCCACCGACGCGGCCCACCACACGCTGCTCGCGGCCCGCATCCATTTCCGCGTCGGCGACCACCGCACGGCGGCGGCCCTGTTCCGCCAGGCACTGTCGCATCCCGGGATCCCCTACCCCGCCTCCGAAATCGCGGTCCTCCACGAACAATTCGGCACCTCTCTGACCGCATTGCACCGCCACCGCGCCGCCGCCCGCGAATTCACCCTCGGCGCCCGCCTGATAGCCGACGACCCCACCTTCCGCGAACTCCACGCCGACCTCCTGGCCTCTGCCGCGGCCGCCCGCACCGCCGCCCGCCGCCGCGCCCTCTTCCCCCGCCGCCGCTAACCCCGCCGCGCATCGCTCCGCGCTGCGCGGCGGGGAACCAAGTGCTGCCGATCCGGCTCGTGGTTCTGCCGTTCTGGTCTCATGCTGCGGCGCGTGTGCCTGACGTTTCCGGCACGCGTTCGCTTCATGGTCGGGGCCGGGCAGCGATTGCTGTCTTGTTCGGGCAGCGCGGGACCGTTGTCAAGCGGGCTGGAGGCCTGGCTTGCGGTCCTCGACGATGAAACTGGCCTTGTTCTCCACTGGTGCATCGGGTCTGGTGACGTAGGGGACCGCGCGGAAGTCGGCGCGGATCCGCTCGGGGGTGATATGGGTGCGCACGTAGCCGCGGCGGTTGTTGAAGAAGCGGATGTGCGGGTTCTCGTGGCGGATCGCCTCGGTCTCGCTGCGGGTCTCCGACCCGTCGCCGCCGCTGGCGATCGAGGTCGCCACCAGTTCGGCGCCGACGACGGGCGAACCCGGATCCTCCCAGCGCTGTTTGATGTCGGCCGCCCATGCCGAGTGCACGTCTCCTGTCAGCACGACGGGGTTGCGCACCTTGGCGTCGACCCATCCGGCCACGACGCGATCCCGGTTGGCCGCGTACCCGTCCCAGGCGTCCATGTTGTTCAGCTCGCCCGGCCCGGGCCGAATGTCCAACTGGGCGAAGAAGACCTGCTGACCCAGCACATCCCAGCGGGCCCGCGAGTCGCGGAATCCGTCCAGCAGCCAGCGCTCCTGATCGGAGCCGGTGAGGGTGCGCTGTGCGGCGCGCCGTTCCGGGCAGTCCTTGATACCGTCGCCGCAGGCCTGGTCGTCGCGGTACTGCCGGGTGTCGAGCATGTGGAAGGTGGCCAGATCACCCCACTGGATGCGCCGATACAGCTGGATATCCAGACCGCGCGGGATCGAGGCCCGGCGCAGCGGCATGTTCTCGTAGTATGCCTGGAACGAGGCCGTCCGCCGGGCGGCGAAATTCGGTTGCGGGCGCTCGGGCGTCATATTCGCCCAGTTGTTGTCGAGCTCGTGATCGTCGAAGACCGGTGCCCACGGTGCGATCGCATGCGCCGCCTGCAGATCCGGGTCGGTCTTGTATTGGGCAAGCCGCTGCCGGTAGTTCGCCAGCGTCTCGATTTCCGGGCCGACGTGCCTGCGCGGCTTGCCGTCGGACCCCGCGTTCTCGTAGATGTAGTCGCCCAGATGCAGGACCAGATCCGGTTCGTCCTCGGCGAGCCTGCGGTAAGCGGTGTAGAAGCCGTGCTCGTAATGCGCGCACGACACGAAACACATGGTCAGCTCGCCCATGCTGCCCGGGGCCGGCGCCGTGTGGGTCCGGCCGGTCGGGGAGAGGTGTCCCTCGGCCCGGAACCGGTAGAAGTATTGCGCACCCGGCCGCAGCCCGGCGAGCTCGACATGCACGCTGTGGCCCAATTCCGGTGCGGCGTCGGCGGTTCCGCGCTGCACGACCGAGCGGAACCGGTCGTCGTCGGCGACCTCCCACTCCACCTGTACCACCCGATTCGGCATACCGCCCATGCCGTCCTCGGCCAGCGGTTCCGGTGCCAGCCGGGTCCACAGCACGACACCGTCCGCAGACGGTTCCCCGGACGCCACGCCGAGCGTGAACGGGTCGGGTAGACCGTTGGATTGTGCCCTCGACGGCTGGATGTCGAGCACACCGGACATGGCGCCGACCGCGGCCAAGCCGCCGGCCAGGACACTGCGACGGGAGAGACTGCCGGGCATAACGATCCTCCTCGATTGCATTGTGACCCAAGCTATCCGACTACGTCCGGGTGACGAGCCATGAATATTTCGATGAACGGGCGACGAGCCATAAGACGAACTTGCCGTAGCGGGGCTATTACGACACCCGGCGCGCTTTCGGCCGGGGACGCAATCCGGGCAGTTCGGAGCCCCGAGGTGGGCGGGGTTCTGGACACGGCGACCAGTAAGCTCGGCATTTGTGCAAGAGACAGGTCGGCGCAAATTGGGCGTGATGGGCGGCACCTTCGATCCGATTCATCACGGGCACCTGGTGGCCGCCAGCGAGGTCGCCAATCGGTTCGATCTCGACGAGGTGATCTTCGTCCCGACCGGGCAGCCGTGGCAGAAGTCCCGTAAGAAGGTCAGCCCCGCCGAGGATCGCTATCTCATGACCGTGATCGCCACCGCATCCAATCCGCGATTCTCGGTCAGCCGCGTCGACATCGACCGCGACAAGGAGACCTACACCGTCGACACCCTGCGTGACCTGCAGCAACAGTTCTCCGACGCGGATCTGTACTTCATCACCGGAGCGGACGCGCTGGCCAGCATCCTGACATGGCAGGATTGGTCGGAACTGTTCGAGCTGGCGAAATTCGTCGGCGTGAGCCGTCCGGGCTACGAATTGAACATCGACCACCTCGAGGAGCATCTGCGCGACAGCCCCGCCGATGCGCTGACGGTCATCGAGATCCCGGCCCTGGCGATCTCGTCGAGCGAATGCCGCCGCCGCGCCGCCGAGGGCCGGCCGGTGTGGTACCTCGTGCCGGACGGGGTCGTGCAGTACATATCGAAACGGCACCTGTATGTGCCGAACGGGAACGGGAAGGTAGCTGGATGACTGCATCCGCCGAAGCGGTCGAGATCGCACAGACCGCCGCGCGCGCGGCCGACGAGAAGCTGGCATCCGACGTGGTGGTGCTCGACGTCTCCGAACAGCTGGTGATCACCGACTGCTTCGTGATCGCCTCGGCGCCGAACGAGCGGCAGGTCAGCGCGATCGTCGACAACGTCGAGGAGAAGCTGCGGCTGACCGGGCACAAGCCGGTGCGACGCGAGGGCACCCGCGAGGGGCGCTGGGTGCTGCTGGACTACGTCGAGGTCGTGGTGCATATCCAGCACAACGACGAGCGCAATTTCTATGCGCTGGAGCGGCTGTGGAAGGACTGCCCGCAGGTTCCCGTGGACGGACTGGGGGATCCGCGCCCGAACGCCTCCGGAGATACCGAGTGAGCAAACACGCCGGCGTACGCCGGTTGATTCTGCTGCGGCACGGTCAGACCGAATGGAATGCCGCCGACCGCATGCAGGGCCAGATCGACACCGACCTCAGCGAGGTGGGTCGTCGACAGGCCAAGGGCGCTGCCCGCGAACTGGTTTCGCACGACGCCATCGCGATCGTCTCCTCGGATCTGCGCCGGGCCTACGACACGGCGGTCGAGCTGGCCGACCACACCTCCCTGCAGGTCGTGCGGGATCCGCGGCTGCGCGAGACCAGCCTCGGCATCTGGGAGGGCCTGACCCATCTCGAGGTCGACGCGCAGTATCCGGGCGCCCGGCAGGCGTGGCGGCTGGACCCCACCTTCACCCCGCCCGGCGGGGAGAGCAAACTCGAGGTCGGCGCCCGCGCCCTGCCCGTGGTGCGCGAGCTGTTCGCCGAGCGCACCGACTGGCCCGGCCGTACCATCATCCTGGTCGCGCACGGCGGGCTGATCGCAGCGCTGACCGCGGCGTTGCTGGAGCTGCCGGAAAAGAACTGGCCGGTGCTGGGTGGGTTGGCCAACACCAGCTGGGTGCAGCTGAGCAGTCACGGTCCGAGCATCGAACAGCCCGGCTGGCGGCTGGACGTGTGGAACGCGGCGGCGAAGGTAGCACCTGATGTCCTCTGACAAACCCTCCTCTCCCGAGCCCGAGGACTTTTCGCCCTCCGGGCACGAGAGCCTCTCGTCCTCCGGACCTGAGGACCCCCCGCCCTCCGGGCTCGAGGACCCCTCGCCATCCCGGCATGAGGACCCCTCGTCCTCCGGGCCTGAGGAGCTCTCGTCCTCCGGGCCTGAGGAGCCCTCGCCCTCCGGGCATGAGGACCACTCGTCGTCCCGGCATGCTCTCGGCCGGGAGCGGCAGATATCCGACGAATTGCTGCGCAAGGCATCCGAGGAGCCGGTGCGGCACCTACCGGACGCTCTGTTCGGCGGGCCCGCGCCGGAATCGCCTGCGCGGCAGGGAAGGTCCGACCGGGACGACGAGACGGATGAGCGCGGGAGGGTGTCGGACGAATTGCTGCGCAAGGCCTCGGAGGGCCCGGTGCGCCACGTCCCCGACATTCTGTTCGGCGGCCCCGCCCCCGAACCTGCCACGCCCCACCAGGCGGCGAGCACCGATGCCGACAGCGGTGAGGACACAGGCAACGAGGGTGCGACAGGTCCGCCAGGACGTGCCGACGACAGCACGGCCACCGATTGTGAGGCCCTGGGAGCAGTAGACGGGCCCGCCGAGGCGGCCGTGATCGAACACGGCGACGCAACGACTGAATCGCCGGACGCCCCGGCGCTCCTCGGGTCGAATGCCGTTGTCGCCGATCAGGCGGCACCAGCGCCGGATCCCCTTGGCATGGACGATGTTTCGGTCGACACTCCGGCTCCCGCCCGGGGCAGCGGGCCATTGGCCGGTGTCGGCGGTGATACTTCGTCGGCCGTCCCGGGCAGGAGCGAACCGGGCGAGCCCGGGGAGGGCGCCAAGCCGGTGCTGCTGGTCATCGCCGACTCCTTGGCCTACTTCGGGCCGAAAGGCGGCCTCCCGGCCGACGATCCGCGAATCTGGCCGAATCTGGTCGGCGCGGAATTGGATTGGGATGTCGAACTGGTGGCGCGGATCGGCTGGACCTGCCGCGACGCCTACTGGGCGCTGATCGGCGATCCCCGGGTGTGGGCCGCGGTCCCGCGAGCCGGTGCGGTGGTGTTCGCGACCGGCGGTATGGACACCCTGCCGTCACCGCTTCCGACCGCCCTGCGCGAGTTGATTCGCTATATCCGGCCACCCTCCGTCCGTCGGCGGGTGCGCTCGGGATATCAGTGGCTGCAACCGCGGCTGTCGAGGCTCGGCCGCCCGGTGGCGCTGCCGCCGCGCGTCAGTGTCGATTATCTGGAGCAGTCGCGAAATGCGTTGGCGCAGTTGCGTCCCGACCTGCCGGTGGTGTCCGTGCTGCCGTCGGTGCACAACTGCGACGCCTACGGGCGGGTGCACACCGGCCGCGAGCCCGCGGTGCGGGCGCTGCGCGAGTGGTCCGCGAAAACCGCCGTGCCGCTCGTGGATCTGGGCGAGGCGGTGCGCGACAACGTCTTCTCCGGCGAGGCCAACCCGGACGGTATCCACTGGGGCTGGGAGGGCCACACCGCGGTCGCCCGGGCGATGGTGAAGGTGCTGTCGGAAGTGTGCGGCACCGAGGACGGTGCATGAGTGGGAGGGTGCGGTAGCGCATGGCCGTCGTGGTGGTGACCGATTCCTCCGCGAGCCTGCCCGCCGAGTTGGTCGAGCAGTTGGGCATCGTTGTGGTGCCGCTGCATGTCCTGGTGGACGATCGCGCGCTGCGGGAGGGCGTCGACACCTTCGAGATCGACTATGCCTCGTCGACGGTGACCACGTCGGCCGCCTCGCCGGGTGAGCTGCGTGCGGCCTACGAGCGGGCGCTGGAACTCGGTGGCGGCGGCGGTGTGGTGGCCGTGCACATTTCCCGGCAGCTGTCGGCCACCTGGGAGGCGGGCAGGCAGGCGATCCGCGATAT
Source organism: Nocardia transvalensis (assembly GCF_015477765.1). GTDB lineage: Bacteria > Actinomycetota > Actinomycetes > Mycobacteriales > Mycobacteriaceae > Nocardia > Nocardia transvalensis_A. The sequence goes on from NZ_JADLQQ010000008.1 coordinate 143,489, forward strand.
GGATGCCGCCGACCGGGTGCGGTTGGTGGATTCGCTCAGCGCCGGGCTCGGGACCGGCCTGCCGGCATTGGCGGCCGCGCGGCGAGCCGCGACCGGCGCCCCGCTCGACGTCGTCTACGACACCGCGGTGGCCGCCTCCGGCCGCGGACGCGCCTTCATCGTGGTCAACCGCACCGAACAGTTGCGCCGCGGCGGCCGGCTCAGCTCCGCCGCCGCATTCTTCGGCACCGAACTGGTGACCAAGCCGATTCTGCAGATGGTCGACGGCCGTCTGGAACTGCGCGAGAAGGCCCGCACCCGCTCCAAGGCCTACACCAAACTCGTCGCCGCCGCCGTCGACGCGGCCGGGGACGACGGCGCTGCCCTTGCCGTTCAGCATCTCGGCGCCCCCGAGGCCGCCGCCACCATCGCCGGTCAGCTCACCGATCTCATCCCCGGCATCCGCGAACTGGTCACCACCGAATTCGGCCCGACCCTGGGCGTGCATCTGGGTCACGGGGCCGTGGGTGTACTCGTCGTGCCGGGCGGTTGCGGCTGAACCCACTCCAACTGCTGCCACGACCGTTTAGCCTGATAGTTGCTGGCTATTTCCGCAGCAAATGGGGGCACCGTGGATACGAGAGGAGAAGGTGAGATGGCCACAGCCGGATATGCCCGGGGCGACGTCACCGGCAGCTCGCTCGTCCGTACTGCCGCGCTCGTGGTGGGCGCACTGTTCCTGCTGGTCGGAATACTCGGATTCATCCCCGGGATCACCACCGACTACGACGACATGTCGTGGGCGGGGCACCACTCGGATGCGAAGCTGTTCGGCTTGTTCAACGTATCGGTCCTGCACAACATCGTGCACCTGGTCTTCGGCGTCGCGGGCCTGTTGATGGCCCGGGCTCAATCCACCGCTCGCACGTTCCTCATCGGCGGCGGCGTGATCTACCTGGCCCTGTGGGTCTACGGCCTGGTCGTCGACGAGGACAGCAACGCCAACTTCCTCCCGGTGAACAACGCCGACAACTGGCTGCACTTCGGCCTCGGCGCCGCGATGGTCATCCTGGGTCTCCTGCTCCCCGGATCGTCAGACCGCCCCTCCATGCTGTCCGGCTCTCCCCAGCGCGGCCGCCCCGAAGCCGCAGGCCACGCCTAGCGCCGCTAGTCGCCCGTCCACCCAGCTAGCCCCGCTCGACCCACACCGCTAGCACCACCAGTATCACGTCGCCCGGCTGCACCCGGCATCGCCGGTGCAGCCGGGCGACGCGTCGTCCCACCGCTGCTAGCGCCGCATGCCGGGCCGTCTAGCGACGCTCCCTGGAGCGCACGGGGTTCGTGTGAGTGCCGGAAAATCGCTGGCGCCGACGCGAGCACGAGCGATTCACTGAACACCGTGACCCCCCTCGACACTCGGTCACTGTTTCCGCTCGAACGGCAGGCGCTCCACGAGCTCCTGCGGACGCTGGCCGCGGCCGACTGGGCGAGGCCGACCATCTGTCCCGGCTGGGACGTCCACGACGTGACCGCGCACATCCTCAACGACTATCTGCGGCGAATTACCGGCAGTCGGGACGATTACGGCGGCGCGGTGTTCCACGAGGACGAAACCTTGCCGGTCTATCTCGCCCGCCTCAACGGCGAGTTCGTCCGTGCCATGCGACAGTGCAGCCCTGCACTCATGATCGAGCTGGCCGTGGTCGGCCGAGACCGGGTTTTGTGATCTTGGTGAGGATCGGGTAGAGCGCGATTGCATCGGCTGATCCAAGGGGATATGGGGGAGTCGGCGAAAGCCGGGGTGGTTTGTCCACAGAGAGGGAGCTGTCCACAGGGTTGTCGAAATGCCTGGTGCGCGTGGGGGATACGGGGAGATGGGTTCCTACTGTGGCGGCATGGCGCGAGATGAGCAGCGGGTGCGGGAGCGGTTGGGAGCGCTCGAGGGTGGGCCGCGCGGTGGGCGAGCGGCGCGCGGTGGGCGGTGGGATGCCGAGGAATTCGAGTTCGAGGACGACGGTCGGGAGAGGCCGGGCGATGGGGAGTGGGGTGAGGGGCCGCGGACGCCGCAGTGGCTGAGCGAACCGGTGGGCAGCGTCTCGGTGTGGCACGAGCGTTTGGTGCCGGAGCGGTTTCGAGGGACTCGTCTGGATCCCGGGCGGCGCGGGGTGGTCGTGCTCGCGGCGATCGGCTTGGCCGCGGTGGTGGTGGCTGCTGCCGCCGCCCAGCAGGACAAGCCCACGCCGCACCCTGTTCCGCCGCTGCCGGCTGCACGGGCCGATGCCGCCGGTACCGTCTCGCCGTCCGTGACCGAGAGCGCTCCCGTCGGGTCTCCCACGCCCGGCCCGAAACCGGGCGACGGTGCCGCGACAAGCCTTGGCCCCCAAGGCGCTCGGCCCCCGGAACTGATCGTGAGCGTGGTCGGCCTCGTCGAACATCCCGGCCTCCTGCACCTGCCGCCCGGTTCCCGCGTCGCCGACGCCGTCTCGCTCGCGGTCACCAAGGAAGACGCCGACCTGGCAAGCCTCAACCTCGCCCAGCGCCTCGCCGACGGCGACCAGATCGTCATCGGAGCCGCGAGCCCGCATTCGGGCCCACCCCGGCTCGGCAGCATCGTCCTTCCCGGCGCCCAGCGCCCCGCGGCGGGCACCGCCCACCCCACCGACCCCGCAACCCCACCCCCGAAGATCGACCTCAACACCGCAACCGAATCCGACCTCGACTCCCTCCCCGGCGTCGGCCCCGCCACCGCCCGCGCCATCATCACCTGGCGCACCGACCACGGCCGCTTCACCACCATCGATCAACTAGCCGAAATCCCCGGCATAGGCCCCACGCGCCTCAACCGCATCCGCAACCTGGTAACGGTATGAGCGCGACCGAGCTCTCCGCGTCCGAACGCCTCGGGCGCGAGCCGAAGATTCTCCGCCAGACCCCGTCGCCACGGCGGGACGGGCGGGTCGTCATGTACGGCCATGTTGTCTGCGGCAGTCGGGCCATCAGTGTCGATCTCGTGCGCCTGCAACGTCTCCGCAATCTGGTGACGGTATGAGCGCCAATGCTTTTGGGTCCGGTGGAGCATGGGGCGTGTCGGGGGCATCGCAGGAGGATCGATCAGGGCCGGGGGATGGCGGGCGCGGGGCGGTGGTCGAGCCGCAGGCGTTGGATGTGCGGTTGGTGCCGACGGCTGTGGTGTGTTGGGGTGCAACGGTTCTTGGGGTTGTGGCTGGGCGGCGGGCCGGGGTCGGGTTGGCGGTGGTGCTTGTTGTGGTGGCGGTCGCAGTGGGGCTGTGGGTGGTTCGCGGGAAGGGGGCGTCGAGGGGGAGTAGGCGGGTGGTTGCTGCGGCGGTACTCGGGGCCGTGCTGGCGGGTGCCGGGTTTGCGGTGGCGGCGGCCTGGCAGGAGTACCGGGTGGCTACGCATCCCCTGCGGGCGGTTGCGGCCGGGAGTTATCTCACCGTCGGCGTGGTGGTCGGGGACGATCCGAAGCTCCTGCGGCCCAAGTCGTTCGGTGGGCGGCAGCTGATGGTGCGGGCGAATCTGCGCGAGTATCGGCGCGGGGAGGCATCGATGCGGGTGGGTGGCGCGGTGGTGGTGATAGCGCCGGAGAACGGGTGGTCGGCGCTGTTGCCCGGGCAGGTAGTCGAATTCCGGGCCCGGGTGGAGTCGCCGTGGCGGCCGGATCTGACGGTCGCTGTGCTGCGTGCGACGGGACCACCCACCGCGGCCGAGCAGCCACCCTGGTGGCAGCGGGCTGCCGGTTCGCTGCGCACCCACCTCGCCGAGGCCGCTGCCGCCGCCCTGCCGCCGGATTCGGCCGGGCTCCTGCCGGGCCTGGTCGACGGTGACGTGTCACGGCTGCCCGACCATGTGCGAGACGACTTCACCGAGGTCGCGATGACGCATTTGGTGGCCGTCTCGGGGATGAATCTATCGATCGTGCTTGCCGCGGTACTGGTTTCGGCGCGCATGCTCGCCGTCGACCTGCGCTGGAGTGCGGCGCTCGCGGCGCTGGCGCTGCTGGCGTTCGTGATCATCGCGCGACCGTCGCCATCCGTGTTGCGTGCCGCGGCGATGGGGGCGATCGCAGTGTGCGGGTTGGTGACCGGGCGGCGTAAACAAGCGCTGCCCGCACTGTGCGCCGCGGTCATCGGCCTCATCGGGTACTGGCCGAGATTGGCCGTCGATGCCGGATTCGCCCTGTCGGTGCTGGCGACCGCCGGATTGATTCTGCTGGCACCGGGTTGGTCACAGTGGTTGCAGCAGCATGGTTGGCATCGCGTTCCGGCCGAGGCATTCTCGATCGCCGCCGCGGCTTTCCTGGTCACCACCCCGATCATTGTCGGCCTGACCGGCCACCTCGCCCCGCACGCAATCCTGGCGAATGTGCTGGTGGAACCGGTCATCGCCCCGATCACCGTGCTCGGTGTGATCGGGGCGGTCCTGTCGTGTGTCTGGATGCCGGGCGCCGAGGCGGTGCTGTGGCTGACCGGACCCCTACTCTGGTGGCTGCTGCAGGTCGCCGAAAAGGGTGCGGCCCTGGATATCTCGCTGTCGATCCCCGACGGGCTCGGGCCCGGGCTGGCCGCCGCGGCGATCGTGACGGCCGTCGTCGCCGCTGTCGCCCGCCCGGTTTCCACTGGCGGTGGAGGCCGGTCCGCGCGATGCGGGGACCGGCCGTGTCACGACGCGGCAATCGGCATTGCGCGCCGGACCCGCGGATCAGTTCGCCGGAGCGGGCTTGCCGGAGCTGATCGACGACAGCGCCTTGATCACGGCATTGATCGCCTGCGCGGAACCGGTGCCGGTCGGGTCGGGCTCACCGGGCGCGACGATCTGCTCGGCGCTGACGCTGTTCTCCGGCACCAGCGTGATATCGGCGGAGGCCAGGCCGGCGCCCGCCACCATAATGCTGCCGGCGGCGGCGCCGACCAGCACGAACGTACCCAGCTTCTTCATGGAGATCCATCCTCTTCCACAGTAATTCAACATGTTCGGCGGTGATCCAAGATTCCGCCGGACTTCGTTTTATCAGAGGATTTCGTCTGCGCTACAAGCTTTTCCGATTACGAAAAATCGCCGGGTAGCGGGAGGTTAACGGATTTCATGCTCTTTCCGAATGACATCGACCTGTACCGAATCATTCAAATGGGAATATGCGATCGAAGTCGATTCAGCATGTGTCACAGGAGATTTCGGAAGACCCGAATACCAGGGGCAGCCTCGGCGTATTCGGCAATCGACCGGTAATGGTGAGACAAACATCATGCGGTACCGGCCGTAACAAACAGCGCACAGTTTCCGATTCGGACTGCCGCCGACGCACACCGTCCCACAGAATCCATACCCGCGTCGCCCCGACGGGAAACCGGCGATGTCGGCCCCGCCCCGTAGGATCGACGCCGTGACCGACCGACCCGCACCCGTTCATCTCGTGCTCGGCGAGGAAGAGCTGCTCATCGATCGCGCGGTCGCCTCGATCGTCGCGCAGGCCCGCGCGGGCGCGACCGACCCGGAGGCGCTCCCGGTCGACCGGCTGCGTGCCGGCGACGCCAGTACCGCCGAACTGGCCGAACTCTTGAGCCCGTCGCTGTTCGCCGAGGATAGGGTGATCATCCTCGAATCGGCGGCCGAGGCCGGTAAGGATGCCGTCGCCGTCATCACCACCGCCGCCACCGACCCGCCCGAGGGCGTGGTGCTGGTCATCCTGCACTCCGGTGGTGGGCGCGCCAAGGCGCTGGCTCCGGTCCTGCAGAAGGCGGGTGCGGTCGTGCACGACTGCGCCAAAGTCACCAAGGCCGCGGAGCGGATCGAGTTCGTGCGCAACGAGTTCCGTGCCGCCGGTATCCGCGTACCCGCGGAGGTCGTCCAGACCGTCCTGGAGGCCGTCGGCTCGGATCTGCGGGAACTGGCCGCCGCCTGCTCGCAGCTGGCTGCCGACACCGGCGGCCGGGTCGATGTGGCCGCGGTACGCCGCTACTACTCGGGTAAGGCCGAGGTCACCGGTTTCGACGTGGCCGAATTGGCCGTCTCCGGCGACCGTCCCGGTGCGATGGAGGCGCTGCGCTGGGCCACCGACCGCGGTGTGCCCGCGGTCCTGCTCGCCGACGCGCTCGCCGACTCGGTGCACACCATTGCCCGCGTCGGCTCGGCCGGCCGCGGCGATCCGTTCAAACTCGCGTCCCAGCTCGGTATGCCGCCGTGGAAGGTGAAGAAGGCCCAGTCCCAGGCCCGCGGCTGGACCTCGGCCACCATCGGCACCGCCCTGCAGGTCGTCGCCGCCCTCAATGCAGACGTCAAAGGCGGCGCGGCCGACGCCGAATACGCCCTCGAACACGCCCTGTCCCGAATTCTCGACCTACACGACGCCCGCCGTTGACCTGCCCCCGATCATGGTGGCAAAACAAATACGGGCACGAGGAACGAAAGCGCGGCTATTCGACCGTGTCCGCAGCCGCCGCTGAAAACCCTCTCCTAATGAACTGACCAGTCGATAGCCGACAGATATCCGCAACCTCACCAGCGGCGCCCTTTCGCCGGTCCGGCGAACCGACACCAGCCAGTCACCCCGGCGTGCTTTTGGCCTAGATCTCACCAGTTCCGGCCAAAAGCACGCCGGAATGACGATGGGCCACCGCTAGGACATGTTGTGCCGGATGATCTCGCTGACCAAACCGGGCCCCGGGAAGTCCATCATCACGACGCCGGTGGTTGTGCCGGGCCTGGCGCGCAAATAGTCCAGGGTGTGCTGGTTTTCGAAGCGGGCGTAGCGGTCCGGGAACTTGGTGGGGTCGGGGACGCCGGTGGCGGAGAGGTAGTCGACGGACAGGGTCCGCGGGTCGGCGGTGGCGGCTCGGTCGAGGTGGGCGCTGATCGCCGCCCACTTGGCCGCCATCCCGGGGTTGTCCCAGAGGTCCTGTTCGTCGAGGGGTAGGCCGCGCTCATCGCCGTGGTCGATGTCCTTGAACTGAATCACGACGATCTTGCCGCGCACCTCGCGCAGGGGCGGGATGTCGGCCCGCCCGGTGGCCGAGGGCCGCCAGACCCGGTCGTGGGTGCCGAGAATGCGGTCGTAGTCGGCCAGACCGGGAGCCACCAGACCCTCATCCGCGCAAGCGAAGGCCGCGCCGGTATTGGTGCATTCGTTCTTCAGCCGCAGCAGCACCGTCTCGCGCTCGTGCCGGGACAGGAAATCCGACACCTCGGTCAGGACGTCGTCCAGGCTCGCGTATTGGAAGTACCGGCCGTGGTGGACGGCCAGCGCGCCGTCCTTGTCCCGGCGCAGCCGGATGTCGAGGGCGCGGATCCCGGCGTCGAGCTGCACGCGCAGACTCTGGCGGGTCACGCAGTGTGGATCCGGGCAATCCCCGGGAAAACTCTGCTGCGTCTCCACCGCGGGCCCGGCCTTGCCGCCGTGCACCGACAGCGTGTCATGGGTACCCGGAATCGAGAGGCGGCTCAGCGCGGTGTCGTCGGGCAGCGCGCTCATCCAGTCGGGATTGCTTGCGGCATCGAGGTTTCCGAACGCCTCGGACGGGGCGGCACCCGGCAGACCCGCGGCGACGGCGGCCTCCGAAGGCGTGGGATCGGGTGGGGGAGAGGCGGATACGCCGCATCCGGTCAGTGCCGCCCCCGCCGCGAGAACGATCATCAGTCTGCGCAACACCCGGATACGGTATCCGAGGTCGCCTCGCGCGGCGAATCCGTTTGGCGGACACGACAAAAGCCGCCGTGGTCATCCTCTGCCACGGCGGCGTTGCACCTGTGCGCGGTATCGCTACCGCGGAAACTCAGCTGAGCGCGGAGACCTGCTTGGCCAGCGCCGACTTCTTGTTGGCGGCCTGGTTGGCGTGGATGACGCCCTTCGAGGCGGCCTTGTCGAGCTTGCGGCTGGCCTCGCGCAGGGTCACGGTGGCCTGCTCGGCGTCACCGGCCGCGATGGCCTCGCGGGTCTTCTTGATGGCGGTGCGCAGCGCGGACTTGACCGACTGGTTGCGCTGACGCGCCGCCTCGTTGGTGCGGATCCGCTTCATCTGGGACTTGATGTTGGCCACGCCTGTTTCCTCTGATTCCTGTCGTCAGTTGGTGTCGTGCTGGAAAGTCTCTGGGCGCACTACGAGAGGGGTAGCGCGGCGCCGACGATCGAGGTTACCAGCTGCCCCGGCCGGGGGCGAAATCGCCCCGGTCGAGCCCATCCTGCGGAGGGCATCAACGGGGGGATCAAGGGGGCATCAACGTGGGTGGATCAAGGAGGCATCAACGGGGGTGGATCAAGGGGGCATCGGAGGGGCAAATCAGTACCAGTGGTACTCGGCGCACAGGCGGTGTGCGACCAGGTCGAAGGTTCGGCGCGGGAGGATGGCGCCCTCGCGGCGGATGCCCGCCTCGGGGACGTCCAGTACGCGGTCGAGGCGGACCCAGCTCGGGCGGCCCTCGTAATCCCAAGGACCGGGGCCGATTCCGACCCAGTCGGGGTGGTGGGCGCGGGCCGGATTGGAGGAGAGCATCAGTCCCAGCAGGGTCTTGCGGTCGCGGCCGACCACCAGTACCGGGCGGTCCTTGCCGTTGGCCGGGTCCTCTTCGAACGGCACCCAGGTCCAGACGATCTCACCGGGGTCGGCGCGCCCGTCCAGGTGCGGGCAGTACACGACCTGGCGGGCCCGCTCGCGCGTCGGCACCGGCACCGAGGCGGCCGGTCGCACCGCGATCGATGACGGCTTGCGCCGTCCCAGCGCCCGCTCGACCAGTTTCGGCGCCTGCTGACGGACGATGCGCGGCCCCTGCTCCTTGGCAATGGCCCCCAACTGCTTGCCCAGAGAGCTCCACGTGCTGGCCATGATTCGGAGCATAACGGCGCCGGGACGCCTTCTCACCCCTGCGGAATTCGGCTGGGGGAGCGGGGGATTTGCTGATCCGCTTCGCCGCACCTCGCACTGCACGCGTGATCTCGATCACGCCGCCGACCGGGCGCCCCTACCCCGCGCGGACCGGTGGACGGCTGTGTCCGAAGTTCATGGGACGATGGACCGCAGCCCATCGAACACCTTATGAGGGAGTGGAGTGCCCAGCTTCGCGGATACGACGTTCACCGATCCGTCTCGGATCCGGAACTTCTGCATCATCGCGCATATCGACCACGGGAAGTCGACCCTGGCCGACCGCATGCTGCAACTCACCGGGGTGGTCGAGGAGCGGCAGATGCGCGCGCAGTATCTGGACCGGATGGATATCGAGCGGGAACGCGGCATCACCATCAAGGCCCAGAACGTGCGGCTGCCGTGGACCGTCGACGGCACCGACTACGTCCTGCATCTGATCGATACGCCCGGCCACGTCGACTTCACCTACGAGGTGTCGCGGGCACTGGAGGCCTGCGAGGGCGCGATCCTGCTGGTCGACGCCGCGCAGGGCATCGAGGCGCAGACCCTGGCCAACCTCTATCTGGCGTTGGACAAGGATCTGACGATCATCCCGGTGCTCAACAAGATCGACCTGCCCGCCGCCGATCCGGACCGCTACGCGGCCGAGCTCGCCCACATCGTGGGCTGCGAGCCCGAGGACGTGCTGCGGGTGTCGGGCAAGACCGGCGTCGGCGTGCCCGAGCTGCTCGATGTGGTGATCGAGCAGGTGCCGCCGCCGCAGGGCCAGGCCGATGCGCCCGCCCGCGCGATGATCTTCGACTCGGTCTACGACACCTACCGCGGCGTGGTCACCTATGTCCGCGTCGTGGACGGCAAGCTCACCCCGCGCCAGAAGATCCGCATGATGTCCACCGGCGCCACCCACGAGCTGCTGGAGATCGGCATCGTCTCCCCGGAGCCCAAACCCACCCAGGGCCTGGGCGTCGGCGAGGTGGGCTATCTCATCACCGGCGTGAAGGACGTGCGGCAGTCCAAGGTCGGTGACACCGTCACCACCGCCCGCGACGGCGCGGCCGAACCCCTCACCGGCTACCGCGAACCGCATCCGATGGTGTATTCGGGCCTGTACCCGGTCGACGGCTCCGACTATCCGGATCTGCGCGACGCCCTGGACAAGCTGCAGCTCAACGACGCCGCGCTGACCTACGAGCCGGAGACCTCGGTCGCGCTGGGCTTCGGCTTCCGCTGCGGCTTCCTGGGCCTGCTGCACATGGAGATCACCCGCGAGCGCCTGCAGCGCGAATTCGGTCTGGACCTGATCTCCACCGCGCCCAACGTGGTCTACCGGGTGGTGATGGAGGACGGCACCGAACATGTCGTCACCAACCCCTCGTACTGGCCGGAGGGCAAGGTCCGCCAGGTCTTCGAGCCGATCGTCAAGTGCACGATCATCTCGCCCAGCGAATTCATCGGCTCGATCATGGAGCTGTGCCAGTCGCGGCGCGGCGAGCTCGGCGGCATGGACTACCTGTCGGAGACCCGCGTCGAGCTGCGCTACACACTGCCGATGGCCGAGATCATCTTCGACTTCTTCGACTCGCTGAAGTCGCGCACCCGCGGCTACGCCAGCCTCGACTACGAGGAGGCCGGTGAGCAGGAGGCCGATCTGGTCAAGGTGGACATCCTGCTGCAGGGCGAGGCCGTCGACGCGTTCTCGGCGATCGTGCACAAGGACGCCGCCCAGGCCTACGGCCGCCGGATGACTGAGAAGCTGCGCGAGCTGATCCCGCGCCAGCAGTTCGAGGTGCCCATCCAGGCCGCCATCGGCTCCAAGGTCATCGCCCGCGAGAACATCCGCGCCATCCGCAAGGACGTGCTCGCCAAGTGCTACGGCGGCGACATCTCCCGTAAGCGCAAGCTGCTGGAGAAGCAGAAGGAGGGGAAGAAGCGGATGAAGACCATCGGGCGGGTCGACGTCCCGCAGGAGGCCTTCGTCGCGGCGCTGTCGACCGAGGCGGCGGGAGATAAGGCCAAGGACAAGAAGTAGTCGCCCGGTTTGCCGCGATTCTGAGCAATCTGTGCAGGTGACCGGTTCGCTATGCCAGTCGATCTTGGGTCTTCCGTAACGTTTCGGGTCCTGTCATGGTTGTACAGCGTGTAGTGCTCCGGGCAACTCCTCACCTGGATGATGTGACAGGCGGGTTTTCCGGAACATATTGTGTTAACTGATCTCTTCCGGTAAGACCCGTTCGGTTCGGATACCGAGCACCTGAGAGCGGAGCTTGTATGACGCGTGACCTGCCCTTCGACGCTGGCGATTCGGATCCGGGCGATCACGCGGGGGACACCGCGTATCGCGTCGCGACCGGGGTGGCGCGGGTGGCTCGGGCAGGCGCATATGTCACCGGTGGCGCCCTGATCGCCTCCAACGGCAGCCCGGCGCCGGCCAACGAGTCGCACGACAGCCGCATCGCGGGCTGGGCGATCAAGGACCCGCAGCCCGATGCGCCCAGCCCGGTCGTCACCTACCCGGATCCGTCGCCGGATTCCGTGCCGCCCGTCCTCGGCAAGCCGGGAACGGCCAGCCCGATCGGCGCGCCGCTGCCGCATGCCGATCCGAATGCGCCCCAGCACGGGGGATTCGGTCTGCCCGAGCTCAACGGCACCATGTCCGGTGGTGCGCCCGGCATGCACATCCCGTCCTCCGGAACCGAGGGCTACGCACCGGGCACCGGCGAAGGTGCGCCCGGCCTGGGCCTGCCATCGCTGGACAGTTCGACCGGCACCGACGCCCCCTTCGGGCTGCCCGGCAGCGAGCACGGCTCCTCCGGATTCGGCCTGCCGGGGCTGCAGACCCACCCCGCCCACGGCTCGGCCGGCGACTCGAACGGATTCGGCCTGCCCGGCCTGGGGGCCCATCCCGCCAGCGCCCCGATCAACGACGGCCTCGGCCTGCCCGGCACGAACGGCCTGAACCTGCCCGGTATGAACGGGCTGGGTTCGGGAGGGTTCGGCCTGCCCGACAGCGGTGCGCAGGGTGACCACCTGTTCGACGGCGTCGGCCACAACCCCGGCGTCTTCCTCGGTACCGAGCTGAAGGTCGACGCGCACATCGGCCTGGACGGAGTCTGGGTGACGACCGAGGCCAAGGTCGACTTCGCGGTCGGCGACGTGGGCCAGCAGTTGGACAACTACACCCAGTGGCTCGGCCAGGGTGTGAACCACATTCCCACCGGTGAGTCGAATGGTGTGCCCGACCTGGTCGCCGGTCTCGGTCAGCAATCTCCTGGCGGGCTCGGCGGTCCCCTGAGCTCCCCGGCCGCGGGGACCGCCTCGGCCGCCCCTGGCGATATCCACTCGGCCCACACCGTCGGCTCCATGGGCCACGGCCCCGGTTCGGCGGCGCACGCCCACGGTTCCCCGGCAGGCCACGCGCACGGCTCTCCGGCAGGCCATCTCTCAGGGCCGGCCGCGGGTCATGCCACCGGCTCTGCCGCGGGGCAGTCTCCCCATGCGGCTGTCGGTCAAGCGGATGGGTCTGCGCCTGCAGGCCTCCCGGGCGGCCCTGCCACGGCTCACGGCCCCAATTCCGCTGTCGGCCATGGTGTTCCGGCGGGTCAGGCCCCGGGCACGGTGGCGGGACATCCCGGCTCCCCGGCGGGTCACGTCGCCGGTTCTCCGGCGGCGAGCGCGCCGACGGCCGTGAGCACCGGCGCGACGGTGGCGGGACCGCAGGTCGGTCCGGCGCTCGGCGCGCCCGCTCCGGTCGCCGCGGGTCCGGTCGGCCCGGCGCCTGTCGTCGCTTCTGCCCCGGCCCCCGCCGCTCCGGTCGCGGTCTCCGCGCCGGTGTCGAATGTGGCTGTGGCTCAGCCGATCACGGCCGCCCCGGCCCCGGTCGTCGCCGCCGCTGCTCCGGCGCCCGCGATGGTGCAGCCGGTCGCCGCGACCCCGCTGCAGACCAATGCGCAGCCCGATGCGGTCTCGCACCCGATCGCCGCCGCACTGCCCAGCCATCAGGGTCCGCTGGTGACCGTTCCGGCGGCTTCGGCGGACTCGGGCAGCAGCAAAACCGTCGGCGGGCACACGGGGTCGGGCAAGTCGACCACCGACCACCCCACAGCCGGCGCGTCACCGATCGCCAAGCCGGTGAGCGACGCCGACAGGACGAGCGTCACCCCGCACGTCAGCGTCGCGCCCACGCCCTCGGCCACCCCGACGCATCCGAGCGATTCGACGACCCACACCGGCGGTGTGACAACCACCCACGGCGGCAACTCGACGACGCACGGCGGTACCACCACGCCTCGCGACACCGATCCCACCTCGCCCCACGGCGGTGGGTCGGCCACCGACCCGACCACCGGTACCGGCGGCACGACCACACCCGACGGCACCAGACCCTCGACAGGTACCACCGATCCGTCCGACGAGGTCACGGTCACGCCGACCGTCCCCAGCGAGGGTTCCGATCACTCCGGTGGGTCGACGGGTACGCAGCCCACGGGTGACATCTCCACCCAGCAGCCGACCGCACCCACCGGCCACGGCCAGACGCCGACCACGGTGGACCAGCCGACCGCGCCGAGCGTGAGCGCACCCGCGACGGTGCATCCGGGAAATTCGGGCACCGTGCCCACTCACTCCGTGCCGACGGAGCCGCACACCGTGGTGACCCCGCCGCACACCGTGGCGCCCGCGCCGACGACCGTGCCGGTGAAGCCGGTCGCGCACGTGGTCGATACCTCCTACGAACCGTCGTGGACCAGTACCGACCACTCTGCCCTCACCGTGGCCTCCGGCGGTGCGCTGTCGGGCCAGCTGATGCCGGACTCGACCTACGCCGAGCTGCATCACCCGGTGCTGCATCCGGTCGCCGATCTCCACATCACGCTGTGACGGGGTCGGCTGCACTGGAGTCCGCCACGGCCAAGCATCCGGACGCGATGGCGCCACTGCTCGGGCTGCTCGACGAGCTGCTCGGGCAGACCCGCGCCGCCGGTCGTGCCGATCTGACCGCCCGCCTGAGCATGTCGCGGGCGCGGGTCGCCGATCCGCGGGTGCGCCTGGTCGTCGTCGGCGAGCCCAAGCACGGGATGAGCACGCTGGTCAACGGTTTGGTCGGTGCCGCGGTGAGCGCGACCGACAGCTCGATCAGCGTGCCGGTCATCGCCGAATACGGGCCCGCGCCGACAGCCACCCTGGTGCGCACCACCGTCGGGGGCCGCACCGAGCGGCAGCCGGTCGACCCGCTGAACCCGGGACCGGCCCTGGCGGCCGACGGCGTGATCCGCGCCGAATTCACCGAGCCGAGCCCACTGCTGGCCGAGGGCTTCGTGGTCATGGACGCCCCCGGCGCGGGCGCCGACACCCCCACCACGTGGTCGTTGATCGCCGCCGCCGACGCCGTGCTGTACGTGGCCGAGGCCGGGGCCGAGTACACGCCCGAGCAGATCGCGCTGCTGCAGCGCATTCAGCAGGTGTGCCCGACGGTGATCTGCGTGCTCAACAAGATCGACCGGTATCCGCACTGGGCGCAGGTGCAGCAGCGCAACCGCGAACTGCTCGACGCCGCCGGACTCGGCTTCGCCGTGGCGCCGATCTCGGCCGACCTGCATCTGCGGGCGGGCCGTGACCACCGCCGCGACCTGGAATCCGGTGTGCCGCAACTGATCGACCATCTGCGCGACTATGTGCTGGGGCGCGCCGACGCGGTCGCTCGCGAGGCGGCGCTGCGCGATATCCGCATGATCACCGACCATCTGACGCTGGCGTTGCGCACCGAGGCCGAAACCCTGCGCGATCCGAAGCGCTACGGCGAGATCACCGAGCGGCTGCGGCTGCTGCGCGCCGAGGCCGACGATCTGCGGCAGCGCTCGGCCACCTGGCAGGTCACCCTCGCCGACGGCTGCTCGGAGCTGATGGCCGATATCGAACACGATCTGCGCCATCGGCTGCGCAGCCTGATTCGCGACGCCGAGGCCGAGATCGGCAAGCAGGACCCGGCCCGCGGCTGGGCCGATTTCGGCGCCGATCTGGACGCGCGTATCTGCGAGGCGGTGGAGGAGAACTTCGTCATCGCCCACTACCGCTCGGTGGAGCTGGCCGAGCAGGTGGCCAACAAGTTCGGCACCGACCGGGATGTGCCGCTGCCGGATCTGCGGCTGGAGAATCCCGGCGAGGTGCTCGAGCCGGTGGCGTCTCTGGAACCGCTGCCGAGCGCGAAAATCGGTATCGTGCAACCGGTTCTGAACGTGATGCGGGGCTCCTACGGCGGCCTGCTCATGGTCGGTGTGCTGCTGGCCAGCGTGGCGGGCATGCCGCCGGTGAACTGGTATTCGGGGACCGCGGCCGTGCTGCTGGGTGTGCACGCGCTGTGGGAGGACCGCAAGCTGCGCCGGGAGAAGCGGCAGGCCGAGGGCAAGGTGGCGGTCGCGCGCCTGATGGACGACGTGATCTTCCAGGTGAGCAAGGAATCCCGCAACCGCCTGCGCACGGTGCAGCGCACCCTGCGTGACCACTTCACCAACCTGGCCAACCAGACCCTCCGCTCGGCCGACGAATCCCTGCACGCCGCCGAGGCGGCCGCCGCCGTCCACTCCCCGGAGGGCCGCAACCGCCGCCTCACCGAAATAGAGTCCACCCTCGTCCAACTCCGCGACCTCCGCGAACGCGCAGACACAGCCTGACCCCCAAGCGTTCCCGTCCGTCATCCCGGCCTGCCGCCCCTCGTCATCCCGGCCTGCTTTTGGCCGGGATTCACTGCCGCGCGGTGGTTGGTCCGGTAAGTTGCGCGGGGATCGTAGTTGTTGTTTCGGATGGAGCTGTTTTGCGTAGGAAAATCTTGGCCGGGTTGCCTGTTGGCCTGTTGTTGTCCTCGGCCGCCGTCGTGCTGGCTGCCCCGGCGGCGCAGGCGAGCGCGCCGACCTACACCTGTACCGCCAAGAGCTGGGACGGTCAGACCCTGAACCCGGTCACCGTCGAAGCCAAGCGAGGGGTCAACCAGGCTCGCATGCGGGCCCGCCCGGAATGGCGGGGCGAGGCCAACTTCGACACCATCGTCTGCACGCCCAACCGCTGATTTCTCGGTCGCGGGTTTCAGGCCCGGTGGGCGGGGTGGAAATCGCCTGCGGTGACCGACTGTTCGGCGCGGATGACGTGGGTGAGGGCGTTGATCAGGGCCAGGTGGGTGAAGGCTTGGGGGAAGTTGCCCAGGTGGCGGCCGGTGCGGGGGTCGAGTTCCTCGGCGTAGAGCTCGAGCGGGCTGGCATAGCCCAGGAGCCGCTCGCACAGGCGCCGCGCCCGCGTCACCTCACCGATTTCGACCAGCGCCGACACCAGCCAGAACGAGCAGATGGTGAAAGTGCCTTCCTCGCCGGACAATCCGTCGTCGGTGGTCTCGGTGCGGTAGCGCAGCACCAGTCCCTGATCGGTGAGATCGTCCGCGATGGCCAGCACCGTCTTGCGCACCCGCGGATCGTCGGCGGGCAGGAACCGCACCAGCGGTATCAACAGCAGTGACGCGTCGAGGGTGTCGCCGCCGTAGGTCTGGGTGAACACGCCGTCGGCGTTGACGCCGTTTTCGAGGATGTCGGAGCGGATCTCGTCGGCGATCTCGTACCACTTCTTGGCGTAGTCGTACTCGCCGTGCATCTCGGCCAGTTTCGCGCCCCGGTCCAGCGCGACCCAGCAGAACATCTTCGACGAGGTGAAATGCCGTGGCTCGCCGCGCACCTCCCAGATGCCGCGGTCGGGCTCGCGCCAGTTCTCGTTCGCGCCCTGCACCGCCCGTTCCAGCATGGGCCACAACGTTTCCGGCACCTGCTGGCGCGATTTCACGTGCAGGTACACCGAATCCAGCAGCACGCCCCACACATCGTGCTGCTGCTGGTCGTAGGCGCCGTTGCCGATGCGGACCGGCCGGGCGCCGTCGTACCCGTGCAGGTGGGGCAGCTCCGATTCGGTGATCGCGCGCTCACCGCCGATCCCGTAGAGCACCTGCAGCGGCAGCGGATCACCGTCGCCGTCGGTGGCCACGTCGTGCAGGAAGGCGAAGAAATCATCGGCCTCCCGGTTCATCCCGAGGGTGTACAGACCCCACAGCGCGAAGCTGGAGTCGCGCACCCACGAGTAGCGATAATCCCAATTGCGTTCCCCGCCAGGGGTTTCCGGTAGTGAGGTGGTGGCCGCCGCCAGCAGCGCCCCGGTCGGCGCGTAGGTGAGACCCTTCAGCGTGAGCGCGCTGCGCTGCAGATAGCCCCGCCACGGATGGTCGGGGAACTTGCCGAGCGTGATCCACTGCCGCCAGCACTCGGTGGTCTGCCACAACTTCTGGGCGGCCTCGTCGAAGGTGCGCGGCGGCGGCAGCGCCGACCACGACAGCGCCACGAACGCCTCGTCGCCCTCGGACATCCGGGTGCGGGCCCGCGCCTCGCGGCCCTCCAGACCCAGCCGCAGATCGGTGGTGAGGGTCAGGCTCGTGCACTCCAAGGTATTGCTCTCGCAGCTGGCGGTGGCCTGCTCGTAGACCTCACCGGTGTATTCCCAGCGTGCCGGGGCGCGGTGATAGTCGAAGGCCGGTTCGCAGCTGACCTCCAGCTCCACCACGCCGTTCACGCATTTCACCGTGCGCAGCAGGATGTGCTCGGCATCCCAGTCCATCGGGGTGCGCCGGAAGGTGCGGCTGCGCTTGTCGTTGTTGTGCCACGGCCCCAGCACCAGCGCGTCGCGCACGATCAGCCAGCCGGTATCGGTCTGCCAGGTCGTCTCCACGATCATGCCGCCGGGCAGGTAGCGCCGCGCCGCCGGCACGTTCACCCCGTACGGGCCGACCCGGAAATGTCCGGCGCTGCGGTCGAGCATGGCCCCGAACACGCTGGCCGAGTCCGGCCGGGGCAGACACATCCATTCCACCGCGCCGTTGCGGGCGATGAGGCAGTTGGCTTCGCAGTCGGACAGGAAGGCGTAGTCGTCGATAGGCGGATAGACCGATTTGTGGGTCGTTCCCAGCCCGGCCGCGACGAATCCACCGGTGAGCTGCTCATCGGGCAGCTCGCTCAGGGCGTGTCGCCGGACGGCGAAGTATTCGGAGCCGGGGTCGGCGGGTTCGTCGCTGATCGGTTCATCGAAGGACGCCATGAAACCCATCATCGGCCCGCGTCACGATCGCGTCCACAGGGCCGGGAAAGCGACCGGGCCGGTCCGGCGGGCCCGGCAGCCACTAGGCTGGGTGCGTGCAACGCATTGCTGGCTGGTGGGACGGCTTCGAACTGTGGGTGGCCGGCCTGCCGTTCGTTCCGCAGTTCGCCGTGGTTCTGGTAGGGATGATCCCGGTGAGTTTCGCCCTCGCCTACCTGCTCGACCGCGGCCTGCGCGTGGTCCTCCGCCTGCTCGGCCGCGACCGCGCGGCGGTCCGGGAGGTGCAGTCCGCCCCCGCACCCCCACCGCTACACAAGGAAGCCGCCTGATGCCCCGCTCCCGGGTCCAGTTGGCCCTGATCGCCCTGCTGGTCCTGATCGTCGTGGCCTGGCTCCTCACCCGCTGACGGGACGAATCGCGCGTCGGCGCGTGTTCGCTGGAAGATTGCCCAAAGGTGTTCGTGTGGAAGCGGGTTGGGGTACTGTGCTCGGCATGCCAACCGATGAGGATTTCGCGGAACTCGAGCAGATGCTGGAGGCCGACGAACTCGAAGAGGGTCCCCGCCTGATCGCCACCCACTACGCCTCTCCCGAGGAGGCGATCGAGATGGTGAAGGCGGCCCAGCTGCTCGGCCTGGGGGTGCGACTGCACAACCGGCTGCGGGTCGAGGAATCTGTCGAGGACGGCGAGGAGACCGCCTCCGAGGAGTGGATCCTCGACCTGCTCGAGAGCCCGCCGGAGGTCGAGGAGGACTGAGCCTCCCCGAACCACGCCTACAACCCCAGCCGCTTACCGATCTTCGACACCGTTTCACCCACTTCCTGACCCACGGTGCTCACCGCGGCCCCGACGTCGCGGCCGAGGTTGCGCACCGTGCGGATCAGGGGATCGTCGGACTGGTCGAAACTCTCCCGGTAGGCCCGCGCCGCCTCCCTGATCTCGTCGCCGATCCGCGCATGCCTGTCCTGCTCCCGCAGCGGATAGCGGCCGTCGAGGATGCGATCGTAGTCGCCGCCGGCGATCCAGCGCCGCAGTTCGGCCGCGCGCAGCACCGAGAACGGATGCGACTGCAGCTCCAGATTCAGCAGTTTCAGCACGCCGTCGCGCAGATCGCCGGTGCGGTCGTAGTCGTCGGCCTGCTGCAGGAACGCCGCGTGGTTCATCTCCGCGACCATCGCGCCCCCGGCCAGCTTCATATGCACCCGCACCGAGGCGTCCACGTCCTGCCCGCACAGCAGCCCGGCCCGATCCCCGGACAGCTCGGATTTGCGGCTCCACTCCATCAGTGCCGCCACGATCGCCCGCAGCGCCCACCCGCCGACCGGCACCCAGCCGATATTCGAGGCCAACCGCAGCAGATGCATGAGCATCGTGCGGTAGACCGCGTGCCCGGACAGGGCGTGGCCGAGTTCGTGCCCGATCACGAACCGCATTTCCTCGACATCGAGCAGATCGATCAGCCCGGTGGTGACCACGATGAACGGCACGTCCATCCCGATCGTCAACGCGTTGGCCGACGGGTCCTGCACCACGTACAGCTCCGGCGTGACCGGCGCGTCCAGGATGCGCACCGCATCGGCACGCAGATCGTGCAGGGTCGAGAACTGCCGCTCGTCCACCCGGACCGCGGTCGCCAGATACAGCAGCCGATGCTGGCGCTCGCGCAGCAGTCCGGACAGGGTGCGCAGCACGGTGTCGAACCCGGTGAACGAGCGCAGCGCCACCAACGCCGTCCGGTCGGCCGGATGCTCCCAGGCCCTGGTGCTGATTCCGGGAAATGTCCGCCGAATACGGTCCGGACTGGTCATCAGGATTCCCCCATTTCCGTTTGGGTGATTCGCGAGGTTTCCTCGCGCTCTGCTACAGTCTGCCCGTGTCGTCGAGTGTTGTGCCGCAGGTCCGCCATGAATTGGCGTTGATCGCAGTCGGCTGCCTCGTGGTCGCCGACATCCACTGTCGCTGACAGCAGACCGGGCCTGCCTGCGCGTCTGTTCTCTAGACTTGGCGCGCATTCCTTTTCGCAGACGAGCCCGTTCCCGGCGGCTTTTCGCCGCAGTCGCGCCATTGCCGCAGATATTTCGTGACAGGTCTACCGGCTACCACAGACTTCCGCCGATGCACCGTTTCCGGTACCGGCGGGCAGCAGGAAAGGTTCACCCCGATGTCTCGCAGTTCCTGGCTCTTCTCGCGCCGCCGTATCGCGGCCGTCGCGCTCACCGCACTCGCGGCAGTGACCCTGACCGCCTGCAGCGGCGGAGCCAGCGACAGCGTGGACGGCGACGGCGGTGGCAGCGGCAGCTCGCTGACCCTGTTCGCCTACTCCGTCGCCAAGCCCGGTTTCGACAAGGTCATTCCCGAGTTCACCAAGACCGAGGGCGGTAAGGGCGTCGGCGTCCAGGCCTCCTACGGCCCGTCCGGCGACCAGTCGCGCAAGGTCAAGGACGGCGCGCGGGCCGATGTGGTGAACTTCTCCGTCGAACCCGACATCACCCGGCTCGTCGATTCCGGCCAGATCGACCCGAACTGGAATGCCGACGCCAACAAGGGAATTCCGTTCGGCTCGGTGGTGGTGCTGGCGGTGCGCAAGGGCAATCCGAAGGGCATCCACGACTGGGACGATCTGTTGAAGCCCGGCGTCGAGGTGGTCACGCCCAATCCGTTCAGCTCCGGGGCGGCCAAATGGAATCTGCTCGCGCCCTACGCCGCCGAGAGCGAGGGCGGCAAGAACCCGCAGGCGGGCCTGGACTACTTGAGCAAGCTGATCTCCTCCGATCACGTCAAGGTGCAGCCGAAGTCCGGGCGCGAGGCCACCGACACCTTCCTGCAGGGCACCGGTGATGTGCTGCTCAGCTACGAGAACGAGGCCATCTTCTCCGAGCGAGGCGGCGATCCGATCGAGCACGTGGTCCCGCCGACCACCTTCAAGATCGAGAACCCGGTGGCGGTGCTGAAGAACGCCGAGCACCTGGACAAGGCCGTGCGGTTCAAGGACTTCCTGTACACCCCGGCCGGCCAGAAGGCCTTCGCGCGGGCCGGATTCCGCCCGGTCGATCCGCAGGTCGCCGCCGAGTTCACCAAGGACTTCCCGCAGCCGCAGAAGCTGTGGACCATCGCCGACCTGGGCGGTTGGAAGCAGGTCGACAAGGATCTGTTCACCCCGAACACGGGCAGTGTCGCGGTGATCTACGACAAGGCCACCAAGTAAGCACACGGGAAGCTCGATAACTGTGACCGACACCAGTATCGGACAACGAAACGGGCGATCCTGGCTGCGCGTGACCGGCTCGGTCGGCCCGCTCGGCATCGCCATCGCGGTGCTGTGGCTCAGCGTGATCGTGCTGTTGCCACTGGCCGCCCTGACCTTCCACTCCTTCGACGAGGGCTGGTCGGGCTTCTGGGATGCGGTCACCGCACCCGCCGCGCTGGACTCACTGCGGGTGACGGTATTCGTCTCGGTGGTGGTGGCGCTGATCAACGTCGTCATGGGCACCCTGGTCGCCTGGGTGCTGGTGCGCGACGACTTTCCGGGTAAGGGCGTTGTGAACGCGCTCATCGATCTGCCGTTCGCGCTGCCGACGATCGTGGCCAGCATCGTGCTGCTGTCGCTCTACGGCCCGGAGAGCCCGATCGACGTGCACCTCAACGCCTCCCAGCCGGGCCTGGTGGTGGCGCTGGCATTCGTGACGCTGCCGTTCGTGGTGCGCTCGGTGCAGCCGGTGCTGATCGAGGCGGACAAGGAGGTGGAGCAGGCCGCGGCCTCGCTGGGGGCGGACAACTGGACCACCTTCCGGCGCATCGTGCTGCCCACGCTGGCCCCGGCCATCATCTCCGGCGGCGGACTGGCCTTCGCCCGCGCCATCGGCGAATACGGTTCGGTGGTGCTGATCGGCGGCAATATTCCCGGCCGGACGCAGATGGCCTCGCAGTACATCCAGCAGCAGATCGAGGTGGACCGGCCGGTGAATGCGGCGGCCGTTTCCGTTGCGCTACTGGTGATTTCGTTCATCACACTGGTGGTGCTGCGGATCTTCGCCGACCGCACCGCGCGGAAGGAGCAGATGTCGCGATGAAATTATCCGTCCCGACCCGGATTTCACTGCGCGTGGTCGCGCTGGCGTATCTGCTCGTGCTGCTGGTGACGCCGCTGGTGATCATCCTGTGGCGCAGTTTCGAACGCGGCCTGGGAACCTTCGTGGACTACATCAGCACCCCGGCGGCGATTTCGGCGTTCAATCTGTCGATCCTCATCGTCGCCATCGTGGTGCCGGTGAACGTGGTGTTCGGCGTGATCACCGCGATCGCGCTGGTGCGCGGGAACTTCCCGGGACGCACCCTGATTCAGGGCGTGGTGGATCTGCCATTCGCGGTATCGCCTGTGGTGGTGGGTGTTTCGCTGATCATGCTGTGGGGTGTGAACGGCTGGTTCGGTGGCATCGAAAACCTCGGCTTCAAGGTGATTTTCGGGCTGCCCGGCATGGTGATCGCCACCATCTTCGTGACGCTGCCGTTCGTGGTCAGCGAGGTGAGCCCGGTGCTGCACGAGATCGGCGACGATCAGGAGCAGGCCGCGGCCACCCTCGGCGCCACCAAATGGCAGACGTTCTGGCGCATCACCCTGCCCGCCATCCGCTGGGGCCTGACCTACGGCATCGTGCTCACCGTGGCGCGTGCGCTGGGTGAATTCGGCGCGGTGATCATGGTGTCCTCGGCGCTGCCGGGCATCTCGCAGACGCTGACGCTGCTGGTGCACGGCCGATACATCAACGACCACAACACCTTCGGCGCCTACTGTGCGGCGACCCTGCTGATGGGCATCGCGCTCGTCACCCTGATTCTGATGACCCTCCTCGAACGCAAGCGGGGCACTGCCAAATGATCACTGTGACCAACGCGAACAAACGCTACGGCTCGTTCGCCGCCCTCGACGATGTCAGCCTGGACATCCCGTCGGGCGAATTGACCGCGCTGCTGGGACCTTCGGGGTCCGGGAAGTCGACGCTGCTGCGGTCGATCGCCGGGCTGGAATCGCTGGACTCCGGTGTGGTGACGATCGCCGGGCGCGATGTCACACGGGTGCCGCCGCAGAAACGCGATATCGGGTTCGTCTTCCAGCATTACGCCGCGTTCAAACATATGACCGTGCGCGACAATGTGGCGTTCGGGTTGAAGATCCGCAAGCGTCCCAAGCGCGAAATCGCCTCGCGCGTAGACGAATTGCTCGGCATCGTCGGACTGGACGGCTTCCAGCATCGCTATCCCGCGCAGCTGTCGGGTGGACAGCGCCAGCGCATGGCACTGGCCCGCGCCCTGGCCGTCGATCCACAGGTGCTGCTGCTCGACGAGCCGTTCGGCGCGCTGGACGCCAAGGTCCGCCAGGATCTGCGCACCTGGTTGCGGCGACTGCACGAGGAGGTGCACGTCACCACGGTGCTGGTCACGCACGACCAGGAGGAGGCCCTCGACGTCGCCGACCGGATCGCGGTGATGAACAGGGGCCGCATCGAGCAGGTGGGCAGCCCCGAAGACGTGTACGACCGTCCCGCCAACGATTTCGTCATGTCCTTCCTGGGCGCGGTCGCCAAACTCAACGGCCATCTGGTCCGTCCGCACGACATCCGCATCGGCCGCGACCCCAGCATGGCCCTGGCCGAACACGAGGGCACCGCCGAATCGGCGGGCGTCACCCGCGCCACCGTCGAACGCATCGTCCACCTCGGCTTCGAGGTCCGCCTCGAACTCCGCAACGCCGCCACCGGCGACCTGTTCACCGCCCAGGTAACCCGCGGCGACGCCGAAGCCCTCCACCTCCGAGACGGCGAAACGGTCTACGCCCGCGCCACCCGAATCCCCGAACTCCCCGTCACCTGATTTCGGCTCACCTTGGATCCCCGCACCGGCCGCCTGGGGGCGGCCGGCGCGGGGAAATGAGGAGGCCCGCCCGCCTCGGGAATGCTTGCGAGGCATACCCACAGCGGGTGGCCTTCCGTCCCGGGCCGCCGCGCGTGTTCGTTGAGTCGGTCACTTTCGTTCCTCGAGCCGCCGCGCGCCTTCGTTCCTCGGATCGTTGTCAGCCTTCATTCCCTGCGCCGGTCGCCCCCGGCGGCCGGTGCAGGGCAAACGGGACAGAAGGGCACAGGCGCTCGGCGGACAACCTCGTGTCCTCTGCTTGGCAAGTTCTCAGCACAGTGATTGCCTTGAGGCGGGTCGGGTCACGGTTCGGTAAACGGCTCGTCGATCGAGGGTGAGAGTGATGACGGTTGGGCTCGGAGTGAGTATCGGCACGGTCAACACGGTCTGCGCCGTATCGACCGCAGGCGGGGGACGGCACGGCGGGGGGAATCGGCAACGGGCGGGTGGCCCGCCGACCACCTGGCGGACCACCCTCACCTTCGACAGCACCGGCACCGCGCGTGTCGGGCGCATCCCTCGACACGGCCGGGCCATCACCGAATTCGCCGATCTCACCCAGCGCGCCGCGCCGTCCGCCCGGGTCGGCCACCGCGCGCTATCGGCCGCCGATCTGGTGGCGACGGTGGCGGACAGTGTCATCCGGCAGGTGCTCGGCGACCGCCCGGACCCCGGCGTGAGCATCACCGTCACCCATCCGGTCGGATATCCGGCCGATCGGGTGAGCGACCTGCGCGACGCCCTGGACACGGTGGGGTTGCGCCAGGCCCGCCTGATCGCCGAACCGATCGCGGCCACCGCCTGGCTGGAGTCCGCGCGCGGGCCGCTCATGCCGGGCTTGGCGCTGGTGTACGACCTGGGCGGCTCGGGTCTGAACGTGACCCTGGTCCGCGTCGGCGCCGGTTGCCCGCAGCATCCGGTCGTCGGAGAACCGTTGCGCTCCACCGATTTCGGCGGCCGCGCCTTCGGTGCCCTGATGGCGCGCCGCGCCCACTGGAGCGCCTCGGACAATCCGACCCTGGTCGGCGTGCTCTCCGATGCCGCCATCACCGAACTACGCACGGCACACGTGCGCAAATCCCTCGACGTCGTCTACGAATGCCTGCGCGTTGCCGATGTCACCATGGCCGACGTCGACTGCGTGCTGGTCGTCGGCGGCGCCGCCCGCCCGCCCGAGGTCGCGGGCCTGCTCTCCGATGCCCTCGCCCGGCCGGTGATCGTGGCCCCGGATCCCGAGCGCACGATCGCCGAGGGCGCCGCCATCCTGGCCTGCCGGTCGGCCGTCGTCCCCGCCGCGGTGGCCCACCGCCGCGTCGTCTGGATAGGCGGTGCTCGGTTGCGCCGCCGCCTCACCCGCGCGGCGGTGACGACCGCTGTCGCGGCGGCCGGGGCCTTGTTCGCGGCCACCGCCGTGGCCAGCGACGACCCCCGCACCGCGGCCATCGATGCGAACGGCTACTGCATCGTGCAACCGGTGCACTGATCGGCCGGGCTGTTACTTCCGACACACAGCCACCCGATGTACTCGCCGGTACCCCCGGTAACGGTGTACGTCTGTGCACTGAGGCCTGTCGCACGCCTGAATGCGGCCCTCACCGATGATCTCCGCACGGTTGACGTAACTCGATGTTGGTGTAACCATGGGACACAGTTACTAGTGCGAGATGGAGAGGCTGTGACGACGATGTCCGTTGCCGCGACACCCGACGTCGACCCCGTGGTCGCCCAGGCACAGGAGTACGCCCAGAAGCTGATGCTGCTGTCCGAGGGCTCGGTCAACAAGCACTTCGATCCGTTCGAGGACATCGACTGGGACAACCCGGATTTCGCCGCGGACGCCGGCGAGGAACGCTGGGTCCTGCCCGTCTCCGGTGACGCGCTCGGCCGCCACCCCTGGTACCAGGCGCTGCCCCTGGAGCGCAAGATCGCCATCGGCAAGTACCGCCAGGCCAACGTCGCCAAGGTCGGTCTGCAGTTCGAGTCCATCCTCATCAGCGGCATGGTCACCCACAACTTCGGGCTGCCCAACGGTTCCCCCGAGTTCCGGTACTGCTCCCACGAGATGATCGAGGAGCACAACCACACCCTGATGTTCCAGGAGATGGTCAACCGGATCGGTCTCGACGTGCCCGGAATGGGCCCGCTGGTCAGCAAGTTCAAGTATCTCGGCGCGCCGGTCGCCGCGCTGTTCCCGAACCTGTTCTTCATGGCCGTGCTCGCCGGCGAGGAGCCGATCGACCACATCCAGAAGGCGATTCTGCGCTCGGGCGAAGAGGTGCACCCGATCATGCGCGGCGTGATGTCCATCCACGTGGCCGAGGAGGCGCGGCACATCTCCTTCGCGCACGAGTTCCTCAAAAACCATGTGCCCGAGGCGAATGCGGCCAACAGGTTCGTGCTGTCGATCGCGATGCCGATCGTCATGTTCATTCTGGGCCGCGCGATCTACACCCCGCCGCGGTCGTTCTGGAAGGAATTCGACATCCCGGACCACGTCCGCAAGGAGCTGTTCTACGGCACCAAGGAAGCCAAGCGGGAGTTCAGCGACTTCTTCGGTGACGTGCGCACGCTGGCCAAGGAGATCGGTCTGATGAACCCGGTCGCCAAGGGCGTGTGGAAGCTGCTGCGGATCGACGGCCACACCACCCGGTACCGTTCGGAGCCGCTGCGCGCCGCGCGGGCGGGGTGAGCGGCGGATATCGATGCCCTACGTCGTCACCCAGTCGTGTTGCAGCGACGCCTCGTGCGTGTACGCCTGCCCGGTCAACTGCATCCATCCCACGCCCGATGAACCGGACTTCCTGACGGCGGAGATGCTGTACGTCGACCCGCAGGCGTGCGTGGACTGCGGCGCCTGCGCCACCGCCTGCCCGGTGGACGCCATCACGTCGACGAAGAAGCTGACCGCGGACCAGAAGCCGTTCATCGAGATCAACGCCGATTTCTACCGGCAGTCCCGGCCACGGCCGACGTTGGCGAAACCCATTCCGGCGCCGGTAGTTTCGCCCGAGCGTGGACCGCTGCGAGTGGCGATCGTGGGCTCGGGCCCGTCGGCGATGTATGCCGCCGACGAACTGCTCACCCAGCGTGATGTCACGGTGACCGTGCTGGACCGGCTGCCGGTGCCCTACGGGCTGGCCCGCCACGGCGTCGCGCCGGATCACACCCGGACCCGTCAGGTGAGCCGGCTGTTCGACGTGATCTCCGCCCAGCCCGGCTTCGGCTCGTATCTGAATGTGGCGGTGGGCGACCATATTTCGCATGCGGATCTGCTCGAACACTTCCATGCCGTGATCTACGCGGTGGGCGCGTCGGCCGATCGCAAACTCGGGATCCCGGGGGAGGGGCTGCCCGGCAGCGCCTCCGCCACCGAGTTCGTGGCCTGGTACAACGGCCATCCCGACCACGCGCGGCGCGAGTTCGATCTGACGCATCGGCGCGCGGTCATCGTCGGCAACGGCAATGTGGCGCTCGACGTGGCCCGCATCCTCACCACCGATCCGGAGCTGCTGGCAGGTACCGAGGTGTCGCCGGTGGCGCTGGCGGCCCTGCGGCACAGCAAGGTCGACGAGGTGGTGATCCTCGGCCGCCGCGGCCCGGCCGAATCGGCCTTCACCGTACCGGAATTCGTGGGTCTGCTCGGTGCCGATGTGGACATCGTCGTCGAAGGCGAAGTCCCGGAACCTGTTTCGGGCATGCCGCAGAAGGTGGAGCAGAAGCTGAAGCTGCTGCGTGGCCTGGCCGACCGGCCGTCGGGGGCGCGTAAGCGCATCGTATTCCGCTACCTGTCCTCGCCGACCGCGCTGGTGGGCACCGATCGGGTCAGCGGAGTCGAGTTGGTGCGCAACGACCTCGTCACCGACGCCGACGGCACCGTGCGCGCGGTCGCGACCGCCGCGACCGAAACCCTGGATGCCGGACTGGTACTGGCCTCGGTCGGCTACCGCGGTGTGGCGCTGCCCGGCCTGCCGTTCGACGAGAAGGCCGCAGTGATTCCGAATGTCGACGGACGAGTGCCCGACGCGCCCGGAACGTACGTCACCGGCTGGATCAAGCGCGGCCCGACCGGATTCATCGGCACCAACAAATCCTGCGCCCAGCAGACCGTGCAGCAGCTGGTCGACGACTTCAACGCCGGCCGCCTCCCGGAACCCGCCCGAGACGCAGCCGATTTCGACCGCCTGGTCACCGACCGTCGGCCAACGGCCGTCCGGGGCGGTGCCGCGGCCCGACCGTGGTGGAAGCGCAGGCTTCTGGCCCGCGCCTGACCCTGTCAGGTAACGCTGGTGCCCCACGCGGCGACTTCCCCGGCGGAGCGCCGGTTTTCGCGAACCATCCGGTCCGTCCGTGGTGGGCGATGTGCCGTAATTGCCTGTCCTTCAAGGATTAGCAACCGTCTAGCCATCGGGGAACTGGGGGATGGATTCGGTCGTGCCGAGATCAACTACGGGCCAACGCAGCGCACCGGTCGGTTTTCACCTAAATTTACTGCGTGGTAGCCAGTTTCAGTCGGAATTGGACGGCTGAGTAAGAATTTGCTGACCTCGTCTCAACCGGTATGCCCGTCTATCAGCGCTTTTGCGACGCATACCAGTGGGTATGAAACCTTTTCTCCGGATTCGGTATTCGTGATCGACGGGTGCCAGCTAACCTGAGTTCGCTGTTTGGTAAACGACCGCGACCACATGGTGCGTCTGGCGTGAGGCCGTGGTCACGGTGCGTTGACGGGATGGCAATGACTGTTGGCTTCGGCATGAGCATCGGCACAGTGAACTCCGTGTGGGCGGCCACGGACGGCGACCGCGATCGGCCCGCGGTGCGGGTGCGGCGCACGGCCGTCACCTTCGACAGCGCGGGCGGCCCCCGAATGGGTGGCCTGCCCCGATTCGCCCCGGTGGTCACCGATTTCGCCGACCTCACCAGGGATTCGGAGCCGGTCGTGCTCGGCGGCCGCATCTGGTCGCCCACCGACCTGGTCGCCGCGGTGGTCAGCTGCCTGATCGCCGCCAACGAGCCCGCGGCCGGACCGGTCGCCACCTATCCCGCGTGCTATACCGCCCGCCAGCTGGCGGCGTTGCGGCACGCCCTGGACTGGTCCGGCGCCGCCGATGTGCTGCTGATGCCGGAGCCGGTGGCGGCGGTCGAATGGCTCGACGCCGAGCACGGCGTCTCCGACAACGGGCTCACCCTGGTGTACGACCTGGGCGGGAGCTGCCTCGACGTAGCGATCGTGCGCACCGAGGCCGACCGGAACGAGCGCGGTGTCCTCGGCGCGGCGGTGCGCTCGCACGACTACGGCGGGCGGCCACTGGGAACCATTCTGGCGCGCTACGCGCGAGCGCTGGCGCCGAGCGCACCGTCTCCGGTGTCGAAGGTGGTGCCCGCCTGCGACACCAAGCGGCTGCGCGTCTGGAATGTCCGCAATTCCCTTCGGGTGGTTCGCAATTGCGTGCACGCGGCGGGGTTGACGCTGCGCGAGGTGGATCGCGTGCTGGTGGTCGGCGGCGCGGCGCGCCCGGCCGAGGTGGCGCAGGTGCTGGCCGAACTCGGCCGTCCGCTGGTGATAGGGCCGGATCCGGCGCACACCGTGGCCATCGGCGCCGCGATCGCCTCGGCGCGGCTGGCGGAGTCGGGCGGAAATTCGACGCGTTATGCGCGCGGTGCGGCCGTATTGTCCAGCGCGGCTGTTGTTTCCGCGCTGGCGATGTCGGCCGCGACGATGCTGAGCAATGGCCCGGTCCGATCCGACGACACGGGAATGCAATTCGCTCCCGCCCTGGCCGACCCGGCCAATGCCGCCCGCAACCACAACCGCAACCTGCGGGAGATCGCCTACGGCGTACCGGGCGGCGCGGACGCGCTGATCTCGTCGTCTTCCTCGTTACGCTCGCATCACACACTCGCGCAGTCGTTTTCGACCGTATCCGCCGTCGGTACAGGGAGTCCGATCCGCTCGTACGCTTCCGGAAATCGGTGCGATACCGTCCGTCCCGGTTCCGGGCCCACCTATGCCGACCCCGCCCAATTCATCAACCCATTGCCCTTCCGCGCTGCGCCGCGGGGCGGACAGGCGAACACCCCGACCGAACCGCCCAGGCCCGGACCGATTCCGTCGATCAGCCTCCCCGACCTCGCGGATATCGCCGAACCCATCGCGGCGCCGCCCCCGCCGATCATGGGCCCGATCGCAGTGAGTGCCGGTACGGCCACATCGGCGCCCACCGGAACTCCGGTTCCGAATCAGGGAACGATCGCGAACCCGGTAGAGGCCCCGCCCAACCCGCCGATGCCCGCACCGGCAGCGCCCTTCGACTCGACCACCACGGACCCGTCGACGAACATTCCCACCAGAGGCGCGATCGGCGGTACCGAGACACCGTCCGGCACTTCCGGTTCCGGTGGATCGATGGATGTCTCCACCTCGACCGGAGGACCCACCTCGCCGGGTTCCCTGTCCGGTGGTTCGCTGTCGGGCGGCGGAACCACCTCGAGCGGCACGTTCTCCGGCGGCGGGTTGCCCTCCGGTGGAACCACGGGCGGGTCGTTCTCCGGTGGAGGCATGTCGGGTGGGACGACCTCCGGCGGTTCGCTTTCCGGCGGCGGGACCACGTCCGGTGGGGCGTTCTCCGGAGGCAGTACCTCTTCCGGCACCTCGTCCTCGAGTGGAGGCGCCTCCGGTGGCGGGTTGGGCGGCTCACGCCTCTGAGCAACAGGGGGCCTGAGATCACGTTCAGTCGTGTCGGGCGCCGAGCATGTCCAGGTAGTGCTGGTTGTACATGATGCCGAGGATGTTGCCGAACGGGTCGACCACGGCGGCGGTGACGAATCCTTCGCCGCGCTCGATGATCGGCTGATATTCCTTGGCGCCCAAGGCGATGAGCCGGTCCAATGCCGCGGGCAGATCGTCCACGTGCCAGTACAGGATCTGTCCGCCGGGCTGCTCGGGCTGCGGCTCGGGCGCGTATTCGCGGGCGACCAGGCCCAACTCGTGCTGGTAGTCGCCGATGCGGAACTCGAGGTAGCCGCCCGGCACCTCGAAATAGGGCGGCACGCCCAGCACCTCGGTGTACCAGCGCCCGGCCGCGTCCAGATCGTCGGCGTAGTAGGACACGGTCGTCATTCCTCGCAGCATCTCGGTCTCCTTCGTTGTTGTGCTGTTCCTCCATCCTCGGATCGAAAGTGCTCACCAATTGAGCACTTTTACGGGCAGAATTTCGCTATGCGAGCCGATCGACTGGTGGCCACCCTGCTGCTGATGCAGAACCGCGGGCGAGTGACGGCGGCCGAGGTCGCCGCCGAACTGGAGATATCGGTCGCCACCGCCCGCCGTGACCTCGAGGCACTGTCGGCGGCCGGAATCCCGGTCTATCCGCAGCCGGGCCGGGGCGGCGGCTGGTCGCTGGTGGGCGGGGCCCGCACCAACTTGAGCGGCCTCACCGTGGCCGAGGCGCAGGCCCTGTTCCTGCTGCTCGGACCGGCCGCCACCAGCGCGCCCGGTGTCCGCTCGGCGCTGCGCAAACTGATGCGCGCGCTACCGGAGACCTTCCGAGCCGATGCGCAGGCGGCGGCCGAGGCGGTGGTCATCGATCCTGCCGGGTGGGGCGAGCGGAAGGACGCGGTGCCGCCGCTGGTCGCCCGGCTCCAGCAGGCGGTGGTCGGCCGCCGAAAGATCGCACTGCGGTACGGGTCCACGAGCACGACCTGGGTGGTCGATCCCTGGGGACTGGTCGACAAGGATGCCGTGTGGTACCTGATCGCCGGTACCGACCGCGGGCGGCGCACCTACCGGGTCGATCGCATTGCCGAGGCCGAGATCACCGCCGAGAGCGCCGACCGCCCAACCGATTTCGACCTGGCGCAGGAATGGAGCGAGGTGGTCGAGGACATGGAGCAGCGCCGTGCCCGCGTCTCGGCCACGGTCCTCGCCGACCCACGCATCGCCCCGATCCTGGCCGACCGGCTCGGCCGCCACGGCACCGTCGAAGGCCCGGCGCCGGACGGCCGAACCCGGCTGCGGATCACCGCCCACATGCCGCGTTCCATCGCCGAGCAGTTGGCGGGCTGGGGTTCGGCGGTGGAAGTCGTCGAGCCCCAGGAGGTTCGAGACGAGATGCGGGCGATCGCCGCCGAATTGACCGCGCTGTACGGACACTGACGGCCGCACACCGAAACGGCGTGCGGCCGTAGGGCTTCGGCGACTACTGGGCGGTGAAGCCACCGTCGATCGCGACCGCCGCGCCGGTGACGAAGCTCGCCTCGTCGCTGAGTAGATACGCGCACAGCGCCGCGATCTCGTCCGGCCGCGCGATGCGGCCCAGCGGATGCAGCGCCGCAATGCTCGCCTCGCCTTCGGGAGTCGCGCCCATGGAGCTCCGGAACGCGGGGGTGTCCACCGCGCCCGACACCACCGCATTCACCCGCACTCCCTGACCGGCCGCCTCCAGCGCCACCGCCCGCGTCAGCCCGATCACCCCGTGCTTGGCCGCCACATACGGCGCCACCGAACCCATGCCCACCACACCGAGATTGGAGGCATTGTTCAGGATCGCGCCGCCGCCGGAGGCCACGATCGCCGGAACCTGATGGCGCAGACCGTAATACACGGCGCTGAGGTTCACCTCCAGATCGGCCCGCCAGCCCGCCTCGTCGATGTCCTGGATCGGCCCGAACGCATTGACACCTCCGGCATTGTTGAACGCGGCATCCAGTCGCCCGAACTCCGCCACGGCGGCCCGGGTCAGGCGAGCCACCTCGTCGTCGACGGTGACGTCGGTCGGAACGAAGACCGCCCGTCCGCCCGCCGCGCGGATCTCCTCGGCCACCCGGTCGCCCGCCTGCTTCCCGCGCGCCCCGAGCACCACCGCGGCGCCTTCGGCGGCCACCCGCCGTGCCACCGCCGCGCCCACCCCGGAACTGGCCCCTGTAATCAGCACCACCTTGGACTCGAACCGGCCACCCATCGTGTTCTCCATTTCCCTTGTCGTAGCGGTCTTTTCGCCGCGACATCGAGTCAACCGCCGCCGCGAGCCCGGTGCTGGCGGAATCCGGACGTCTAATTGACGTGTCATCTATTGCCGTTCGCCGTCCCGCGCGCACACTGGATTGATGGAAGCCAGAATCGTCGGAACCGTCATGCCGGTGCTCGAGGTCGGGCTCGATCCGGGCGAGGGCCTGGTCGCCGAGGCGGGACGCCTGTCGTGGATGACCGGGTCGATCCAGCTGCGGACCTCCTCGCGGGTCATGTCCGGCGGCATGTTCGGGGCGATGAAACGGGCCTTCGCCGGTGAGGGCTGGTTCATGACCGAGTACTCGGCCGCGCGCCATCCGGGCCTGGTCGCCTTCGCGGCCAAGCTACCGGGCCAGATCGTGCCGATCACGGTCCAGTCGGGCGCGGAATATCTGGTCCACCGAGACGGGTTCCTCTGCGGCACCAGCGATGTCCGGGTCTCTCTGAGCTTTCAGCGCCGGCTGGGCGCGGGCATCTTCGGCGGGACGGGCTTCACCCTGCAGCGGATCGGCGGCAACGGGCACGCGTGGGTCGAGCTGTCCGGCGAGGTCGTGACGTACGACCTGGCGCCCGGTGAGACGTTGCGGGTCCATCCCGGCCACGTCGGAATGTTCGAGGGGAGTGTCGACTTCGACATCACCATCATTCGCGGCATCCGCAACATCCTGTTCGGCGCCGACGGATTGTTCCTGGCCGCGCTCACCGGGCCGGGCCGGGTGTGGCTGCAATCGCTGACGATGAGCAATCTCGCCCAGGCCATCACCCCGTACCTGCCATTGCCCCAGCGCAACGAGCAGTAGTGCAAGAGGACTTGCACCATCGGTAAGAATGGGCCAGTGGACAGAGCACGCAGGCCCGAGCTGATAGCGCTGGATGTGGACGGCACCATCCTGCGGACCGGGGAGCCCATCAGCCCGCGGGTCCGCGACGCGGTGCGGGCGGCCGCCGCGGCCGGGGCGCACGTGGTGATCACCACCGGCCGCACACTGTTGGCGACCCGGCTGGTGGTGGAGGAACTGGGTCTGTGCGAGGGGCAGGCGCTGTGCTCCAATGGCGCTGTACACGCCGACATTTCGAGTTGGGAGCCGTTGGCGGCGCACACCTTCGATCCGGAACCCGCGGTCGCGGTGCTGCGCGAGATGTTCCCGGATATGGTGCTGTCGGTGGAGAAGGTCGGCGTCGGCACCTGGACCACCGGCTACTACCCGGGCAGCTTCCGCCTCGGCGAATTCCGCTTCGTCGAGGACCGGGAACTGAGTCTGGAACCGACCACCCGATTGAACGGCTGGTGGCCCGGCGGCACCCTCGCCGACATGATCGAACTACTCGGCGAGCTGAACCTGCCGGGCGCAGGCTGGGTGCACGGCGAGCACGAGCCCTTCCTGGTCGCCTGCAAACAAGGCGTCTCCAAAGGCTGGGCCCTGGAACGTCTGCGCCAGCAACTCGGCATCCCCCGCGAGGCCACCCTCGCCATCGGCGACGGCTACAACGACCGCGAAATGCTCACCTGGGCAGGCCATTCCGTAGCCATGGGCAATGCCGTGGCCCCCGTGCTCGAACTGGCCGACGAAATCACCGCCGACGTCGACGACGACGGTGTCGCCCGGGTCCTGGAGCGCTGGTTCGAAGTGTGAACGACGGCATCGAGCCGGGCAAAGCCCTACAGTTGGGTGCGACGGCGGATCGATGCCAAGGAGTCACGGTGACGCGCTGGTTTGCACTGCAGTCGTGCGACGAGAAGTTCTTCGAGACCGCGCCGTTTCGGTTTCCCTACGATATCGATCTGCCCACCACGGCCGAGGACGTGTGGGGATGGCTGACCGCGGCGCGGCCACTGCAGGGATGTCGGCTGCTGTCCGATATCTCCTGGACCTCGCCGCTCGGGCCGCAGGCCACCCGCGTCGCCCGGCTGTTCGGCGGCCGGCTCACCATGCGGGAACGATTCTTCCGCTGGGAGGAGGGCCGACGGTACTCGTTCACCACCGAGGCCGCGACCCTGCCGCTGTTTCGCCGATTCGCCGAGGACTGTCTGATCGAGCCCACCCCGACCGGCTCCCGGTTCACCTGGACCTTCGCCTTCCAGCCCCGGCCGGAGCTCACCGCGATCATGCGTCTGGGCACACCGCTGAGCCGGTTGATG
The DNA here is from genome assembly GCF_015477765.1 of Nocardia transvalensis. Lineage (GTDB taxonomy): Bacteria > Actinomycetota > Actinomycetes > Mycobacteriales > Mycobacteriaceae > Nocardia > Nocardia transvalensis_A. The sequence goes on from NZ_JADLQQ010000008.1 coordinate 178,515, forward strand.
TTCGACAGCTTTGCCCGTGACGCCCGTCGCCACTTCGCCAACACATGACCATCAGGCGGCGTGGCTGTCGCGGTGCATCCCGACCGTGGCGGCCGCGGTGTAGCGGTGGTGGATCACTTCGGCCAGCAGCGGGTGAGTGCCGATCGGCTCGGCGTGTACCAGGTGAGGCGCGGCAGCCATGAGGCGGTCGGTGAGCAGGCCCGGGGCCAGGAACCAAGGTGCGACCACGATGCGGGTGCAGCCGCGAGCCTGGAGGCGCGAAACGGCCTGGGGGAGTGAGGGTTCGGTGGTGGCAAAGCAGACCGAGGTGCGCCAGCGGGTGCCGGTGGTGAGCAGGCGGCCCACGCGCTGGGTCCGGCGGTTGGCTTCGGCGGAGGAGGAACCGACGGCGGCGACGGCGATGCCCAGCCCGGTGTCGTCCGGATCCGCGCCCGTCTCCAGGACGCGCTCGCGGAGGGCGGCGATCAGACGCGTGTCGGCGCCCAGCACATCGGCCTGTGTCAGCCGCAGACGCGGGTGCCGCGCCTGTGCCGTCGCCAGCAGTCCCGGCAGGTCGACCCGGGCGTGATAGGCGCTGCCCAACAGCAGCGGCACCACCACGGCTTCGCTATGCCCTTGCGCGGCAACGGCATCCACCACCCGGTCCACCGACGGCGTGCTCAGATCCAGGAACGCCAACCGGGTATCGAGACCGGGGTGACGCGCGGCGAGATCGGTGACCACCGCCGAAACCGTCGCCGCCGAGCGCGGGTCGCGGCTGCCGTGCGCGACCGCGATCAAGGCGGGAGCGGCGCCCGAATTCATCTCACGCTCCGGCTTCGCTGCCGACCTCGACGGCGGTCAGGACGTCGCCGACCAGGCCCGCGGCCAGGGTGTTGCCGCCCGCCGGGTCGATGAGCAGGAAGCTGCCGGTATGGCGGTTGGTGCGGTAGTCGTCCGCGGCGATCGGGTCAGCGACGCGGACCGAGATGCGGCCGATATCGTTGAGCGCCAGCGACTCCGGGGACGGGTCGGCGGCCAGCTTCTGCTCGTCGAAGCGTTCGATGAGAGCGCCGACGATCGCCTGGGTGGTGCGGGTGCCGTGCTTGAGCAGCAGTCGCGCGCCGGGGCGCAGCGGCTTGTCGCCCAGCCAGCACACGGTGGCGTCGAACGAGTCGACCGGCTCGGGCGCGTCCGCGGATGCGGCGATGATGTCGCCGCGAGAGATGTCGACATCGTCGGCCAGGATCAGCGTGACGCTGCGGCCGGGCTGCGCCGACGGCAGCTCACCGTCGGCGGTGTCGATCCGCTCGACGGTGGTGCGGATACCGGAGGGCAGCACCACCACCTCGTCACCCTTGGACACCACCCCCGCGGCGACCTGGCCGGCGTACCCGCGGTAGTCCGGATATTCGGCGGTGCGCGGCCGGATCACGTACTGCACCGGGAATCGCAGCCCGATGGAATGCCGCCCCGAACTGTCGGCATCCACCGGCACCGCCTCCAGGTGCTCGATGAGCGAAGGCCCGTCGTAGAACGGGGTGTTGTCCGACCGGGAGGCGATATTGTCCCCGTGCAGCGCCGACACCGGAATCGCCACCACATCCTCGGCGGCCCAGCCGAGTGTGGTCGTCAGCTCCGCGAATTCGGCCGAGATCTTGTCGAATACCCCGGCCGCGTCGTCCACCAGGTCGATCTTGTTCACCGCGAGCACGAGTTTCGGCACACCCAGCAGCGCCATGACCGCGGCATGGCGGCGGGTCTGCTCGATCACACCCTTGCGGGCGTCGACGAGCAGGATCACCAGCTGCGCGGTGGACGCGCCCGACACCGTATTGCGGGTGTACTGCACATGCCCGGGAGTGTCGGCGAGCACGAAAGACCGTGTGGGCGTGGCGAAGTAGCGGTAGGCCACGTCGATGGTGATGCCCTGCTCCCGCTCGGCCCGCAGGCCGTCGACGAGCAGCGAAAGGTCCGGCGTGGCAAGGCCTTTGTCGACCGAGGCGCGCGTCACGGCGTCGATCTGGTCGGCCAGCACCGATTTGGTGTCGTAGAGCAGGCGTCCGACCAGTGTGGACTTGCCGTCGTCGACACTGCCGGCGGTGGCCAGTCTGAGTAGGTCGGACATCAGAAATAACCCTCTCGCTTGCGATCTTCCATCGCGGCCTCCGAGACCCGGTCGTCGCCTCGGGTCGCGCCGCGCTCGGTCAGCCGCGACGCGGCGACCTCGGCGAGGATGTCGGCATTGGTGGCGGCGGTGGAAAGGATTGCCCCCGTGGAGGATCCGTCGCCGACGGTGCGGTAGCGCACCGACCTGATCACCAGCTCCTCGCCCTCGGCCGGGCCACCCCATACGCCCGGCGTCATCCACATGCCGTCGTGCTGGTACACCGGCCGCTCGTGCGCGTAGTAGATGGTCGCCAGCTCGACGTTCTCCCGCGCGATGTAGCGCCAGATGTCGAGTTCGGTCCAGTTGCTCAGCGGGAACACCCGCACGTGCTCACCCGGCGCGTGCCGCCCGTTGTACAGGTTCCACAGCTCCGGCCGCTGCCGCTTGGGATCCCAGCGCCCGAACGCATCGCGCAGCGAGAAGATCCGCTCCTTGGCCCGCGAACGTTCCTCGTCGCGGCGGCCACCACCGAAGACCGCGTCGAAGCGATTGTCGGCGATGGCGTCCAGCAGCGGCACCGTCTGCAGCGGATTGCGGATACCGTCGGGCCGCTCCTGCAGGCGCCCGTCGGCCAGATACTCCTCGACGCTGGCGACATGCAGGCGCAGCCCGTACTTGTCGACCACCTTGTCGCGGAACTCCAGCACCTCCGGCAGATTGTGCCCGGTGTCGACGTGCAGCAGCGCGAACGGCAGCGGCGCGGGCCAGAACGCCTTGAGCGCCAGATGCAACAGCACGGTGGAGTCCTTGCCGCCGGAAAACAAAATCACCGGCCGCTCGAACTCCCCCGCGACCTCGCGGAAGATATGGATCGACTCCGACTCCAGCGCGGCCAGAGTATCGAATTTCTCGAGCGAAGCGAGAACATCGAATGCAGTATCGGTGACTGTTGGATTCATGAGGCGTGCAACCCGCATTCGGTCTTGGCGAGGCCGGCCCAACGGCCGCTTCGCGGATCGGCTCCCGGTTCCGGCTTCCGTGTGCACGGAGCGCAACCGATGGACGGATATCCCTCCTCCACAAGGGGATTGACGAGAATGCCGTGCCGTTCGATATAGGCGGCCATCTCGTCGTCGGACCAGGCGGCGATCGGGTTGATCTTGACCAGCCCGAAGCCCTCGTCGAAGGAGATCAGGGGAGCGTTGGCGCGGGTCGGGGCCTCCACCCGCCGGATGCCGGTGACCCAGGCGTTGTAGCCGGACAGCGTGCGCCGCAACGGGACCACCTTGCGCAGGCGGCAGCACTCGTTGGGTTCGCGTGCGAACAGATCCTTGCCCAGCAGCGCATCCTGTTCGGCCACAGTGTGTTCCGGGGTCACATTGACGACGTTCACCCCGTAGACGGCCTCGACCGCATCCCGGGTGCCGATGGTTTCGGCGAAGTGGTAGCCGGTGTCGAGGAACAGCACATCCACACCGGGATGGACCTGCGCCGCCAGATGCACCAGCACGCCGTCCTGCATATTCGAGGCGACGATGTAGCCGGAACCGAAGGTGTCCTCGGTCCACCGCAGCAGCTCGGTCGCCGACGCCTCCGGACCCAGTTGTGCCGCACCGTCTTCGGCGATCCGGCGGAGCCGGTCCTCGGATAGTTTTTCCACTGTGGTTGCCATAGCTGATGTCTCCCGTTACCGAAGGTCGGCCTCGTCGGCGCGGACAGCCCACTGCGCGAACCGCTCGCCCTCGTTGCGGTTCTTGACGAAGTTGCGCACCACGCGCTCGATGTAATCGCCGAGCTCGGCGCTGGTCACCTTGTGCTGGCGCAGTTTTCGACCGAACGCACTGTCGAGCCCGAGGCTGCCACCCAGGTGAACCTGGAAGCCCTCCACATGATTCCCGTCACCGTCGTCGACCAGCTGTCCCTTGAACCCGATATCGGCGATCTGGGCGCGGGCGCAGGAGTTGGGGCAGCCGTTGATATTGATGGTGATGGGCACGTCCAGCTGAGAGTTGATATCGGCCAGCCGCTGCTCGAGTTCGGGCGCGAGCGCCTGGGAACGCTTGCGGGTCTCCACGAACGACAGCTTGCAGAACTCGATTCCGCTGCACGCCACCAGATTCCGGCGCCACAGCGACGGGCGGGCCTGCAGGCCCAGCGGTTCCAGCTCGTCGATCAGTTGCTCGACCTTGTCGTCGGGCACGTCGAGCACGACCAGCTTCTGGTAGGGGGTGAACCGCACGCGGTCGGAACCGGCCCGCTCGGCCGCATCGGCGACCTGAGAGAGGATGGTGCCCGAGACGCGACCGGCGATGGGGGAGAAGCCGACCGCGTTGTGCCCGTTGCGCAGCTTCTGCACGCCGACGTGGTCGACGATCTGCGTGGGCTTGTCCGGAGCGGGGCCGTCGATCAGCTTGCGCTTCAGGTACTCGGTTTCGAGAACTTCGCGGAATTTTTCGATACCCCAGTCCTTGACCAGGAACTTGATCCGCGCCTTGGTGCGCAGCCGCCGGTAGCCGTAGTCGCGGTAGAGCGCGACGATGGCCTCCCACACATCGGGCACCTCGTCGAGCGGCACCCAGGCGCCGAGGCGCTGCGCCAGCATCGGATTGGTGGACAGGCCCCCGCCCACCCACACATCCAGGCCCGGGCCGTGCTCGGGATGGACGACGCCGATGAAGGCCACATCGTTGATCTCGTGCGCCACATCCTGCTGGCCGGAGATCGCGGTCTTGAACTTGCGGGGCAGATTCGAGTAGCGCTTGTCGCCGATGTAGCGGCGCACGATCTCATCGATCGCCGGAGTGGGGTCGATCACCTCGTTGACCGACTCCCCGGCCAGCGGCGAGCCGAGGACCACGCGCGGGCAGTCGCCGCACGCCTCGGTGGTCTTCAGGCCGACCTCTTCGAGCCGCCGCCAGATCTCCGGGACGTTCTCGATCTCGATCCAGTGGTACTGGACGTTCTCGCGGTCGGACAGATCGGCGGTGTCGCGGGCGAACTCGGTGGAGATCCCGGCGATCGTGCGCAGCTGGGCCAGGTTCAACGCACCGGCGTCGCAGCGCACCCGCATCATGAAGTAGCGGGCCTCGAGGATGTCGATGTTCTCGTCGCCGGTCCAGGTGCCGTCGTAGCCCTGCTCGCGCTGGGTGTAGAGGCCCCACCAGCGGAACCGGCCGCGCAGATCGGCCTTATCGATGGAGTCGAAACCGCCCTTGGAGTAGATGTTCTCGATACGGGCGCGGACGTTGAGCGGGTTGTCGTCCTTCTTGCTCTGCTCGTTCGGGTTGAGCGGTTCCCGGTAGCCGAGCGCCCACTGCCCCTCGGATTTGCGGCGGACCGGCTTGCCGGTGCGCTCGCGCGGACCGGCCGGGGCTTCGGTCCGTCGCGGACGGTCGGGGCGGACACGACGTTCCGAGGCGGGCCGCGGTGGACGAGCGGATTCGGGGGTGGTGTGACCGGCGTCGGTGCTCGACGTCATGGGGTCGCTCCTGCGGGTGGTGATCAGGCCTTACGGCAGGCGGGAGGGGCTGGCTCACGCCTTCGGCAATTCAGCGGCCGGGGACATCGGCGTCAGGACTGGGACGCCGGGAACCGGGGGACAGGGGCCGAGCTACCGGAGGCAATCCGGCAGACAGCTCGCGCTGCAGACACGCTTGAAGTCGACGTGACGACGCGCCACCAATCGCACTCCAAGTCCGGTCATGAGCCTTATTGTGCCATGTCAGCGGGGTCGTTCCGACCATCCGCCCATATTTTCCGCTGAATCTCGGGAAATTCCCTGGACGGGTGATCGGATTTGTGAGATCGGTCATAGATCGACCCGGGCATACCGCACACCGTGGGGGCGGTCAGACTGGAACGGTGATGCCGACCGCTGCTTCCGAAGCTCTCCGCCCGCCGACATCGGTCGAGGCGGACGCGCCTGTGTTGCGCGATTTCGGTGGGGGGCCGTTCGGCATCTACGTGCACGTGCCGTTCTGTGCGACTCGCTGTGGATACTGCGATTTCAACACCTATACGGCGGGGGAGTTGGGCACCTCGGCCTCGCCGCAGTCCTGGATGACCGCGCTGCGGGGTGAACTCGCCACGGCGGCGGAGCTCTTCGGCGCCTTGCCGAGTCCGCAGCCGGAGGTGTCGAGCGTCTTCGTGGGTGGCGGGACGCCGTCGCTGCTCGGCGGGGAGGGGCTGGCGGAGGTGCTGGACGCGGTCCGGGCGCATTTCACCCTGGCCGCCGATGCGGAGGTCACCACCGAATCCAATCCGGAATCCACCTCGCCGCGGTTCTTCGATCGGATCCGCGCGGCCGGGTACACGCGGGTGTCGCTGGGGATGCAGTCGGCCGCCGAGCATGTGCTGAGGGTGCTCGACCGCACCCACACGCCCGGTCGCGCGGTCGCCGCCGCCCGGGAGGCCCGCGCGGCCGGATTCGAGCACGTCAACCTGGATCTGATCTACGGAACGCCGGGGGAGACCGATGCCGATCTCGACGCCAGCCTGGATGCGGTGCTGGCCGCGGGCGTCGATCATGTGTCGGCGTACTCGCTGATCGTCGAGGACGGCACGGCCCTGGCCCGCAAGGTGCGCCGCGGCGAACTGCCCGCCCCCGACGACGACGTCCTCGCCGCCCGCTACGAGCGCATCGACGCCCGCCTCACCGCGGCCGGTCTCACCTGGTACGAGGTATCCAACTGGGCGGCAAGCGAGGCCGCGCGCTGCCGCCACAACCTCGGTTACTGGGACGGCGGTGACTGGCTCGGCGCGGGCCCCGGCGCCCACAGTCATCTCGGCGGAGTTCGCTGGTGGAACATCAAGCACCCGGCCCGCTACGCCGACCGCGTCGCCCGGGGCGGCCTCCCCACCGCCGGCTGGGAAGCCCTCACCCCCGACGAAAGTCACACCGAGCGCATCATGCTCACCGCCCGCCTCCGCACCGGCCTCCCCCTGACCGCCCTCACCCAGGCCGAACGCCGCGCCGCCAACCGAATCATCACCGACGGCCTCGCCACCCTTACCGACGACCACCTCATCCTCACCCCCCGAGGCCGCCTCCTCGCCGACGCAGTCGTCCGCACCCTCCTCACCGCCCCGGACTAGCCCACCCGCCTGTTCCGGCTGTCCGCGTCCTCTGTTCCCGGACTGTCTGCCTCTTGTTCCCGGCCTGTCTCTCCCTCTTGTTCCCGGCCTGTCTCCCTCCTGTTCCCGGCCTGTCTCCCTCCTGTTCCCGGCCTGTCTCCCTCCTGTTCCCGGCCTGCTTTCGGCCGGGATGGCGTAGGGTTCGAAACGAACCCGAGGAGTCCCATGCCACAGGCACGTCGCGTCACCCTTGTCCACGACCAGAGCGATTTCGCCGAGGCCAGAGCCGCCGAAAAGGCCGAATCCGCCCGGTTGGGCGCCTTGGCCGCGCGGGCGGTCGCCAGCCATTCCACCGACGCCGAGGATTGCGTGCGGCTGCTGACCATGCTGGGCCTGGATGCCCGGGCGGGGCGGCTCGCGGGCACCGACTGACGCCACAGCGGTCACCACCACACCGGTTCGACACCGAGTCGCGGGTCCTGCGACGATTAGCACTGCTCGAGCGCGTGTGCTAACTATTCGCGATCCGCGATTTAAACTGGACTTCGGATGAACCGGGGATCCGCGTGATCGCGTCTGCTCCTGAGGCGGTCGCGCGCCCCGGGCGGACCCGATGGCGAGCGAGGAGGTGGGACCGATGTCGAGTACCGAACAGCGGCGACTCGAGGTCCTGCGTGCGATCGTCGCGGATTACATCGCGACCAAGGAACCGATCGGATCGAAGACCCTGGTCGAACGCCACAACCTGGGCGTATCCAGCGCGACCGTGCGCAACGATATGGCGGTGTTGGAGGCCGAGGGCTATATCACCCAGCCGCACACCAGCTCCGGCCGCATTCCCACCGACAAGGGCTACCGCCAGTTCGTCGACAACATCGCCGAGGTGAAGCCGCTGTCGACGGCCGAGCGCCGGGCGATCATGCAGTTCCTGGAGAGCGGCGTCGACCTCGACGATGTACTGCGGCGCGGGGTGCGGCTGCTGGCCCAGCTGACCCGCCAGGTCGCGATGGTCCAATACCCGACGGTGTCGGCATCGACCGTGCGGCACATCGAGGTCGTCGCGCTCAACCCGGCGCGGTTGCTGCTGGTCGTGATCACCGACACCGGCCGCGTCGATCAGCGCCTGGTCGACCTGGGCACGGTGATCGACGACGAGGATCTGGCGGCACTGCGCGGCATGCTGGGCAAGGCCATGGACGGCAAACGCCTGGCCGCCGCCTCGGCCGCGATCGCCGAACTGCCCGAGCGCGCCCCGGCCCGGCTGCGCGACGTGCTGGTGCGGGTGGCGACGGTGCTGGTGGAAACGCTGGTCGAACACCCAGAGGAGCGGCTGGTCCTGGGCGGAACCGCCAATCTCACCCGCAATGCCAACGACTTCGGCGGCTTCCCGGGCTCGCTGCGCGCGGTGCTCGAGGCCCTCGAGGAGCAGGTGATCGTGCTCAAGCTGCTCGCGGCCGCGCAGCAGCCGGGCATGGTGACGGTGCAGATCGGTGAGGAGACCCAGGTCGAGCAGATGCGCGGCACCTCGGTGGTGTCGACCGGGTACGGTGTGCCGGGCGCCGTGCTCGGCGCCATGGGTGTGCTGGGTCCGACCCGGATGGACTACCCCGGGACCATCGCTTCGGTGGCCGCGGTCGCCCGTTATATCGGCGAGGTGCTCGCCGAACGATAGATCGCGGCAGGTTCGGCTGTGGAGCAGGACAGATGCGATACACCTTCGGAACAGGACTAGAAGAGACACAAGTGGCACGGGACTACTACGGAATCCTCGGCGTCGGCCGCAACGCGACCGACCAGGAGATCAAGCGCGCCTACCGTCGGATGGCGCGGGAATTGCACCCCGACGTCAACCCCGACCCGGACGCGCAGGAGAAGTTCCGCGAGGTGTCCGCGGCCTACGAGGTGCTCAGCGATCCGGAGAAGCGGCGCATCGTCGACATGGGCGGCGACCCGCTGGAGACCGTCGGCGGTGCCGGTGGTTTCGCCGGTGCCGGTTTCGGCGGTCTGGGCGATGTGTTCGAGGCGTTCTTCGGCGGGATGAGTTCCGCGGGCCCGCGCAAGCCGCGCGGGCGGGTGCAGCCGGGCGCGGATTCGCTGCTGCGCACCCGGTTGTCGCTGGCCGAATGCGCGGTGGGGGTGACCAAGCACCTGACCGTGGACACCGCCGTGCTGTGCGACCTGTGCCAGGGTTCGGGCACCAACGGCAATTCCAAGCCGGTGCGATGCGAGACCTGCGGTGGTGCGGGCGAGATTCAGACGGTCCAGCGGTCGTTCCTCGGCCAGGTGATGACGTCGCGGCCGTGCCCGACCTGCCGCGGCGCCGGGGAGACCATCCCGGACCCCTGCCGCAAATGCGGCGGCGACGGCCGGGTGCGGGCGCGCCGCGAGATCGCCGCGCCGATCCCGGCGGGTGTGGCCAACGGCATGCGGGTGCGGCTGGCCGCCCAGGGCGAGGTCGGCCCCGGCGGCGGCCCGGCCGGTGACCTGTACGTGGAGATCGTCGAGCAGCCGCACGACACGTTCGTCCGCGACGGCGACGATCTGCACTGCACGATCCGGGTGCCGATGGTGGATGCCGCCCTGGGCACCACGGTGGTCATCGACACGATCCTCGACGGCCCGACCGAGCTGACCATCCCGCCGGGCACCCAGCCGGGCGAGGTGTCGGTGCTGCGCGCCCACGGCATGCCCAAGCTGCGTTCCAGCGCGCGCGGCGACCTGATCGCGCACCTGGACATCGTGGTCCCCACCAAGCTCGACGCCAAGCAGGCCGAGCTGCTGCGCAAGTACAAGTCGACGCGCGGCAACGAGCGCACCGAGGTGCTCTCGGCCCAGTCCGAGCACAACAGTGGGCTGTTCGCGCGGCTGCGGGCCTCGTTCAGCGGACGCTGAGTTCCGTTGGCCGCCACGGTTTTCTATCTGGACGACATTCCGGAGCCCGGCGGTATCGCGGTGCTGGACGGCCCCGAGGGCCGGCACGCGGCGACCGTCCGGCGCATCCGGGTCGGTGAGCCGATCACCCTGTCGGATGGTGCCGGTCTGCTCGCCGAATCGGAAGTCGTTGCGACCCAGAAGGGCCGGCTCGAACTGAAGGTTCTGCGGCGGGTCCTCGCCCAGCCCGCGGCCCCGTTGGTGACTGTCGTGCAGGCGCTCCCGAAGTCCGACCGCTCGGAATTGGCGGTCGAACTGATGACGGAGGCGGGCGTGGACGCCATCGTCCCCTGGCAGGCGTCGCGCTGTGTGGCCAACTGGGAGGGCAAGGCCCGCAAGGGCGTCGACAAGTGGCGCAGCGCCGCCCGCGCCGCCGCCCGCCAGTCCCGCCGCCCCTACATCCCCGAGGTGGCCGACCTCCATCGCACGTCCGACGTGCTGGATCTGGTCCGGAAAGTGAAGGCCGACAAGGGCGTTGTCGCGGCCCTGCACGAGTCCGGTACGTCCCGCTTCGTCGATCTGCCGTTCGCCGGGGTGTCGGAAATCGTGCTGATCGTCGGCCCCGAGGGCGGCCTGGACGACCACGAGCTGACCGCCCTGGCCGACGCCGGGGCCGAGATCGTCCTGCTCGGCCCCACGGTCCTGCGCACCTCGACGGCCGCGGCGGTGGCCCTGGGGGCGCTGGGCGCCCTCACGCCACGCTGGTAGCGCCTCAGCCCGCTCGCATGACGCGAATGTGCTGTTCTCCCTTGCGATCACGCACGTCCACGTCGTGGTCCACCAACTTCTCGTCGAGTGCGTCGGCTTCCTGGCGATTGTCGTCGGCCAGCGCGCGCCGGCGGGCCCGGAGCAGGCGGTGGACCTTGTCGTCGACACCGGGCAGCCCGTCGACCCAGCGGATGAATTCCGTTGCGTGCGGGTCGTTCTCCTCGACCCAGGGATAGCCGTGGACGCGGAAGGCCGTGGCGACGGCACGGCCGGACAGATCGCGAGCGTCGAATCGGGCGAGCCGCATACCGTTTGGATCGGTGAGCACCAGGTCGTCGTCCTCGCGGTAGACGGCTGCGACCCGGTCCCGGGTGACGAATCGGTCGCGGCCCTGCTGGGACAACTCGACGTGATCGTCGGCGACCGTGAGGGCCAGGGATTCGGTCCGTGCCTGCTCGACCAGCCAGAGCCCGCCCAGCAGGCCGAGGATCGCCCCGATCGGAACCAGCCACGCGGGCGGCACGGCCATCGCGATCCGTACCGGGGCGGGCAGCTCACCGAGCATGCCCAGCGCCCAGCGGCCGACCGCGGGTAACGCGAATCCGAGCCCGACGCCCGCGGCGACCCCTCCGGTCGTGAATACCCAGGTCCACAGCGACGACAGCCGCAGGGTGGTCGGTGCAGAGGTAGCCGTCATCGGTGCTCCGTTCGAGTCGGTTGCAGCAGCCGCGACACCGTGGCACGCACCAGCGGTCGCGGGTCCTGTGGTCGTTCCGGATCGGCGTTCAGGAATGCCGCATCGATCACCGAGACGATCCAGCGCGCCGTTTCCTCGGGTGGAAATCCGGGATCGAATTCGCCCTGTGCGATACCGCGGCGCAGCAGTGTGGTCAGTGCGCCGGTGGTCAGGCGGGTGTCCTCGGCGAGCACCGCTGTCAGTTCCTCATCCTGGTCGATTCGGCGCAGCAGTTCGACCAACAATCCCGATGCGCCGGGATCCAGCGCGTCCGCCGCCATCGCCTCGACGATGTCGAGAATCGCTGCCAGACAGTCGATCCGGTCCACATGCCGCGCCATCAGCTCGGTGTGCTCGGGAATCGACTGCTCGAAGATCGCCCGGAACAACGCCGCCTTGTCGCGGTAGTAGTAGAAAACACTCCCCGAGGTGAGCCCCGCCGCCTGCGCAACCTGCGCAACCGAGGTGCGCTCGTACCCCTGCGCGGCGAACAGCCTCTCCGCCGCACGCACGATCGCCCCCCGCCGCTCGGCGGCACGCTGTGGATCCACGGTTCGAGCCATGCACTCGAGCCTATCATTAATTAACTGATCAGTTAAAGAATGATCGAAGGTCCTGACCGAGGGCCGACGCGGCGCTACCGTGCTCCGACCGGCCGGGGAATTTGAAAGTGGTCCAGGTCACTATTTGGGGACATATATTCAGTGGTTATGAGGCATGGGCGGGACCGCCTGTCCGAGGCGGAGACCGACCGGCTGCCGGTGCCACCGCGGTCGCGGGGGCGGCACGCGCGGCCTCGCTCGCGGGCACGCAGCGGGCTGCTGGCTGCGGGGCGGGCGGTGATGGCCGTGTTGGCGATCTTCGTCGTGGTGGTCACCGGGGCGGCGTGGCGGACCTACAACGCGGCGTTGGGCGGGGTGACCACCTCCGATGCGCTGCCCGACGGGCCGAGGTCCCTCGGCGACGATCAGAACATCCTCATCATGGGGCTGGACAGCAGGCTCGATCAGCACGGGAAGCCGCTGCCGCAGGATATGTACGATGCGCTGCATGCAGGGGATGAGAGCGTCGGCGGCTACAACGCGAATGTGCTGATCCTGGTTCATATTCCGGGAGACGGCTCGCGTGCCACGGCGATCTCTATTCCGCGCGACGACTACGTGACGCTGGATGCGGCATCCTGCGAGTCGGCGCCGTGCAAGGGAAAGATCAAGCAGGCGTACGGATTTGCTTATCAGCGGGCCAAGGATCGGCTCTCGGCGACCGTCACCGATCCGCTGGAACTCGAGCGGCAGTCCCGCGAAGCGGGACGCAAGGCCGAAATGGCCACGGTGCAAAGGTTTCTCGGCAATGTGCCGATCGATCATTTCGTCGAGGTCACCCTCGTCGCGTTCTTCCAGATCGCACAGGTGGTGCAGCCGATCACCGTCTGCCTGAACGAGGACACCTCCGACAGCTTCTCCGGCGCCAACTTCCGCAAGGGCGTCCAGCAGATCGATGCCGCACAGGCGATGGCCTTCGTGCGGCAGCGCCGCGATCCCAATCCCGATCTCAATTTCACCGATCTCGACCGCACCCGCCGCCAGCAGGCGTTCATCGTGTCGCTGGCGCGCAAGCTGCAGGAGACCGGCGTGCTCACCAGCCCGGGCAATCTGCGCGGGCTGCTCGACGTGGCCAAGCAGAATATCGCCATCGACAGCAAACTCGATCCGATGCAGTTCGCCCAGCAGGCATCCGTGCTGGTGAACGGCGGCCTGTCGCTGTATACGCTGCCGGTCGAGGAATTCGGCACCGATTCGATCGGCGAGGACATCAATATCGTCGACGTGAACAAGATCCGCACCATCGTCCGCGAGTTGCTGTCCCCGCCCGGCTCCCGGCCGACAACGACCACCACCCCGGCGCCGACGACCGTCCCCGGCTCCTCCGGGGTCGTGCTGAACGTCGTGAACAGTTCGGGCCGACAGGGTTTGGCCGCCCAGGTCGCCCAGGCATTGACCGCACGCGGCTTCACCGCCGGATACCTCGGCACCGGCGCGGTCGACACCGACAGCACGATCGCCTACGGCCCCGGTGCGGAGACCGCCGCCCTCGCCCTCGCCGAGCAATTCGGCCTCACCGCAACACCATCGACGGGCCTGGACGAGCAGACGATCGAGCTCACCATCGGCACCGCCGCCGCCGATTCCGGCCCGATCGCCCAGCTGTCCACCCCCGACCCCACCCCGACCGCGACGACAACCACCCCACCCACCGCGACGACCCCACCGACACCGGTCCCGGCCACCGCCCCCGGCGCGAAAGCCCCGGCCCCCACGGACTTGTCGAGCATGGACGCCAACGGCATCCCCTGCGTCAAATGACGGCTACCGCCGCGATGTCCTAGGCGAGATCGCTGTAGTACTGCTTCATCGCCGGGTAGTAGTCGTCGAAATCGGGGTGGGGGCGGTCGTCGCGGGCGGCGGTGAGCATGTCGAGGTAGTACTCCCACCCCGGGCCCACCGACGAGATGTCGGCGTCGGGCTCGAGATGGTGGATCAGGCGCAGTTCGGTCACGCCCGCGGTCTCCGACAGACGCAGTTCCAAACGCCAGGTGCCGTAGTCGTCCCGGGTGGTCAGGGCGAGATGGCGTGGGGGCTCGCAGGCGTCGATATGCGCATCGCACCACGGCTTGTTCTCTTCGAAGACCAACTGCACCTTGATGTCTCGGCCCGGGCCACCCTCGCCCTCCCAGGGGCCGAACCATCGTGCGGTGCGGTCGGATTCGGTGACGCTGGCCCAGACGTCGTCGATCGGTGCTCGAAAGGTGCGCGTCAGCACGAGGTCTCGGCCGGTATCGGTCCGGATGAGGCGTCCGGTGGGTGTGGTGGTCATGCGCTGTCCTCCTTGTGGATGAGGTCCGCGGATCCGGCGCGACGTTCGCGGCGGGTTCGGTAGACCTCTGTCTCGAGTGCGTCGAGGTGGTGCTCCCAGGCGTCGGCCCGATCGAATTGCGCGATCCAGCCGGCGATTTCGCGCAGCGGCTCGATATCGAGGGAGTAGTAACGGCACCGGCCGATGAGCCGGTCGTGGACCAGCCCGCTCTCGCGCAGCACGCGAAGATGCCGGCTGATCGCCGGTCGGCTGATGGAAAATCGACTCGCGATCTCTCCGGCGGTCAGCGGATCGCTCCGCAGCATCGTCAGGATTTCCCGCCGGACCGGATCGGCGATTGCCGCAGCCACCTCGTCCACGAGAAAAGTGTAACGCACTGGTTACGCTTCCGGTGGGGTTTCGCCCTTCCGGAACACATCGGCCAGCTTGGCCGCCACCGCCGAGCTCGTCTCCCGGTCGGTATCGATGACCAGGGCGGCACCACGGTGTCGGCGCAGGGCGGTCGCCTCCGCAACGGAGCGCTCGATCGTGCGAGCCCGCTGCCGATCCGAGGTCCCGATCAGCGAGTCACCCGCCAGGCGAGGTCCCTCGCCGCGGGCACGCTGGGCGATCCGCTTCGCCAGCTCGCTCGGCGATGCCTCCAAGTGCACGGTGATGACCAGCTCGTCGGCGAGCGCTTGCCGATATCGAAGCGGCTCGCCCCGGGCGACGACGATCAGAGCGCAGGCACCTGCGCGCCGGTAGCCGCGCCAGACCTGAAGGAGGTTGTCCGCCTTGGCCTTCGGCGCGGCGTCCGGGTGACAGAAACCGAGCTGCTCCACATCGACGTACGCGGCGGGGAGTCCCCGCTCCCACAGGGTTTTCAGGACTTCCCAGCCCACGGTCGACTTGCCTACCGCGGTCGGCCCGGCCAGCAGCAGCACCGTCATCTGTTCTCGGCCCGGAACGTCTGCGTCCCGCGGGGCGGGCAGGGGAACAGTGGTCGGCGAGTTCGCCTGCAACGCAGGACGTATCCGGTCGGACAATTTCCGCACGACCTCGCCCGGCGGCATCGTCGTGGTGTCGAACGGTTCGCCCACGGCATTGCGGTCGTACGCATCCGCGACGGACATCAGCTCATCGAGCCGTTCGCCGGTCGAGCCGCGGTCGAGGTAGCGGCGGCGCAGTTCCTCTCGGGTGCAGCGCAGCCGAACCAGGGTGAACTCGAGATCCGCCGCGTCCTCGACATACGGCTCGATGCCCCGGTCCGGATCGACCACGCCGGACACGATGACGTGATGCGCACCGTGGCGGCGGAATGTGCGGACCACCTCGACGAGATTGGCGGCCTTGAGCCGGTGACAGTCGGGGTCGCCCGTCGGCGGGGGTGCGAGCAGACCCAGTTGATCGATATCGACATAGGCGACCGGCAGGTCCTCCGCCCTTGCCCAGGTGTGCAGCTCCCAGCCCACCGTCGACTTCCCGACGCCGGGCGCACCGGTCAACCACAGCACCGATATCGACCGCACCGAATTCCCCTCTGCATCGCTCGTCCGGACCCCGGCCATCGTCGACGCTTCGGCGCGATCGCTCAACCGATTTGTCGCATGACCGGTCGGCGGCGGAAACTCGGTTGCGGTGGCGACCGGTGGTGGGGTTGCCTGAACTGCTATGGGGCACATCGACGTCGCCGACCTGGACTTCTTTCTCCCGGACGGGCGCCAGCTGCTCGACGGGGTGAGTTTCCGGATCGGCGAGGGGGTCAAGGCCGCGCTGATCGGTCCGAACGGCACCGGCAAGACGACGCTGATCAGGATCGTCGCCGGTGATCTCGCCGCGGACGGCGGGGCGGTGACCCGGTCGGGGACGCTGGGGGTCATGCGGCAGTTCATCGGGCAGATCGACGACGAATCGACCGTCCGCGACCTGCTGCTGTCGGTCGCACCCGACACCGTCCGCGTGGCCGCGCGGGCACTCGACGCCGCCGAGAACGCCTTGATCGACCGCGACGAGGAGTCGACCCAGCTGGCGTATGCGCACGCGCTCACCGATTGGGTCGATGTGGGCGGGTACGAGATCGAAGCGTTCTGGGACAGCGTGACCACGGCCGCCCTCGGCGTCGCATTCGATCGGGCCAAGTGGCGGGCGGTGCGGACACTCAGCGGCGGCGAGCAGAAGCGCCTGATCCTCGAGGCGTTGTTCGCGGGCCCGGACGAGGTGCTGCTGCTCGACGAGCCCGACAACTATCTGGACGTGCCGGGTAAGCAGTGGCTGGAACGAAAGATCGCCGACTCGGACAAGTCGGTGTTGTTCGTGAGCCACGACCGGGAACTGATCGCGAACGCCGCCACCCGGATCGTCACGCTCGAACCCGGCGTCAGCGGCGCGACATCGTGGATCCACGGCGATGGCTTCGCGAACTACCACCGGGCCCGCGAGGACCGCAACGCGCGGCTGGCCGAACTGCGCAGGCGCTGGGACGAGGACCATGCCAAGCTGCGTGCGCTGGTGTTGCGCCTGCGGGAGAAGGCCAAGTACAACGACGGCGTCGCGGCCCGCTATCACGCCGCGCAGACGCGGCTGGCCAAATTCGAGGCGGCCGGGCCGCCCGAGGCGGTTCCCTTGCGGCAGAACGTATCCGTACGCCTGGCCGGCGGGCGGACCGGCCGCCGGGCGCTGGTGTGCACGCGGCTCGAACTGACCGGATTGATGCGCCCGTTCGACGCCGAGATCTGGTACGGCGACCGCGTGGCGGTCCTGGGCGCCAACGGATCCGGCAAATCGCATTTCCTGCGGCTGCTCGCCGCGGGCGGCACGGATCCGGATATCGACCATCGTCCGGTCCAGGACCTGGCCCTCGCGCCGGTGCCGCACACCGGTATCGCCGCACTCGGCTCCCGAGTCCGCCCAGGCTATTTCGCGCAGACCCACGCGCGACCGGATCTGTCGGGCCGGACCCTGCTCGAGATTCTGCATCTGGGCAACGAGCATCGTGACGGGATGGGCCGGGAGGATGCGAGCCGGGTGCTCGATCGGTACGGCCTTGCCCGGGCCGCCGAGCAGCGGTACGACGATCTGTCGGGCGGCCAGCAGGCCCGGCTGCAGATCCTGCTGCTCGAATTGTCCGGCGTCACCATGCTTTTGCTCGACGAGCCCACCGACAACCTGGACCTGCATTCGGCCGACGCGCTGGAACGGGCCATCGCCGAGTTCGCGGGTACGGTCGTCGCGGTCACCCACGATCGCTGGTTCGCCCGGGGTTTCGATCGCTTTCTCGTCTTCGGGTCCGACGGTCTCGTCTACGAGAGCGACAGGCCGGTGTGGGATGAGAGGCGGGTGCAGCGGGCACGCTGAAACCGCCTGATAGCCAAGCGAACGCGGAGCCGCCCCTCCGGTGCGCCTCCGGTACTGTCGAACTGGTGAGCGGGTGGTTTCGGCAGTGGTTTCACGAGGTCGGTCGGTTCGATCGAGGCGTCAACGCTGCGGTGGCTCGGTTGCCGGTCACCGGTGTGGATCGGGGAGTTCAGCGGTTGACCCGCACGGCCGATTACGGCGTGCTCTGGTTGGTCGTCGCGGCACTGCTCGCCGGCCGCAGGGGTGCGGATCGACGGGCGGCGGTGCGTGCCACGGCCTCCATTGCCGGTGCCAGCCTCACCGCCCACCTGCTCAAAGGCGTGATCGGCCGCCGCCGGCCCGCGGCCGAACTGCTGCCGCTGGGGCGGCGGTTGGACGACCGCCCGACGTCGTCGTCGTTCCCGTCCGGGCACAGCGCCTCGGCCGCCGCATTTCTGACCGCGGTGGCGTTGGAGAGTCCACGCAGTGCCAAGGCGGTGGCCCCGTTGGCGGCCACCGTCGCCTACTCGCGTGTGCATACCGGGGTGCACTGGCCCTCCGACGTGATCGCCGGTGCGGTCGTCGGGGCCGGAGTGGCGTACGCCAGCCGCCGCTGGTGGCCGGTGCGCGAATCGGACGAGGCACACGCCACGGTGGTTCGCGAGGTGCCCAGCATGGTCGACGGCAAGGGTTTGGTGGCACTGGTCAACCCGCTGTCCGGCCTGCCCGGCTACGACCCGACCGACGATGTCGCCGAGGCGCTGCCCGCGGCCACGGTGCTGCGCGGGATTCCGGGCCTGGAATGCGCCCAGCAGATGGAGCATGCGCTGGCACTGCGCACCGAGCGGGTCGAAGCGGTGGGCGTCGCGGGCGGCGACGGCACGGTGGCCGCGATCGCCACGGTGGCACTGCGGCACGGGCTGCCGCTGGTCGTCATCCCCACCGGCACCCTGAACCACTTCGCCCGCGATGTCGGGGTGTACGACCTGCGCGAGGTCGTGGATGCCACCGACGCCGGGGAAGCGGTGGCGGTCGACGTGGCCTGCGTGGAATTCGACGGCGCCGGGCCGGAGGGTACCCGCTATCTGATCAATACCGCCAGCCTGGGCGCCTACATCGAACTGGTGCGGTTGCGCGAGAAATGGCAAGGGCGATGGGGTAAATGGCCCGCCTTCGCCGCCGCCCTCGTGGTCACCCTGCGCCGCGCCGAGCCGATCCGGATCCATCTGGACGGGCGCTGGCACGAGGTGTGGTTCCTGTTCGTGGGCAACGGCCCGTACCACCCGCACGGCGCCGTTCCGGCATACCGCCGACAGTTGGATGCGCAGCTGCTCGATGTCCGCTGGCTGCGCGCCGACATCCGGTTCTCCCGCACCCGGGCGGTGCTGGCGCTGCTGCTGGGTGCGATCGGCCGCAGCAAGGTCTACCACGAGCGCCTGGTATCCGAACTGGACGTGCGCCTGGCCACCCCGCAGGCGCTGGCGACCGACGGCGAGGTGGACGGCCAGGCCACCCGGCTGCACTTCAAGGTGGCGGGCCGAATCCCGGTCTACCGCCGCAACGAGAACAACCCGCGCTGGTCCGACCGAGCCCGCCCCCACCACCGCCGCTGACCGATCGGATCACTGACCGTACGAGTAGCGGAGATCCCCGAAGAGCAGCCGGTTGAGGCGTCGGCGAAGATGCCCGGTTTTGCTCTGATCGGGGAGTGGGCCAGGAGTGAGCAACATGAACCTCAGCCGGGTGCCACCGCCTTCGCTCGTCAGGTCGAAGTGCACCTGGTCATCGGGTCTGCTGGGCCACAGCGACGGCCACACGACGGTGCCGGGTTCGTCCGCTCGCAGAACGACAGGGTCGACCTCATCGGGCAGCAGCTCGAGCCAGGGCCGAGCGTCCGGTCGGCGGGGCTCGGTCAACGACTGCCACACCGCTCGCGGGGGTGCGGGTAATGTGCCTGCCCGCGAGCCGATTTCGATCGCGGTGCCAGCGTAATCGGGGGGTCGGGGCCGTGTTGTTCGCAGGAGCGTACCGGTGGGAAGGAAGACTGAGGGTGTGGCGGACGGTAATGGGTGGCTGTTGGTGGTGGATGCGGCGAACGTGGTGGGCTCCCGGCCCGATGGGTGGTGGCGGGATCGTGTGGGGGCGGCGAGGCGGTTGCTGAGGGGGCTGGTCGTGCTGAGGCAACGACTGCCGGAGGTGGGCGGAATCGTCGTCGTGCTCGAGGGTGCGGCGCGCCGTGCCGTCGGGGACGAGGCGGATGCGGAGTTCGAGGGTCTGCAGGTGGTGACGGCGGAGGGATCGGGGGACGATGCGATCGTCGCGGTGGTGACATCGGCCATGGCGAGGACCGGTACCGGAGCCGTCACCGTCGTGACGGCAGATCGCGAACTCCGGCAGCGGGTCGAAGCGCTCGGGGCACAGACCGTCGGCCCGCGCTGGCTCTGGGAGCGCGTCCCGCCCACCTCCTGACGGTGACGGTCGCTACATCGGGTCGTATTCCCGCAATGCTCGAGCTACTGTATAGCCTGGGTGTGGATAGATACGCCCAGCGTCGTAGATTGCTATCACTACGCACCAGCGCCCAGCTGTGTGGCACCCAGCTTTCCTTGCGGCGATCGATTTTGCCCATTGGCAATCTCGCCACTGTGTGCCCCGGCCGCGGATCATGTTTCGCTGTGCGACGCGGGCACCCTGCCTGAAAGGCCCTGCTATTTCCATGAATTCCCCCACCGCGTCCTTCGCTGCGCTCGGCGTGCGCGAACCGCTGATCCGAGCCCTGCAGCGGGCCGGCATCGACGCACCGTTCCCGATCCAGGCGGACACCCTGCCCGACACCCTGGCCGGACGCAACGTTCTGGGCCGCGGTAAGACCGGTAGCGGCAAAACCCTGGCGTTCTCCATTCCGGTGGTATCCCGGCTGGCCGGCGATTGCGCAGGTCAGCGCCGGCCGAATCGCCCGCTCGGGCTGATCCTGGCACCGACCAGAGAGCTCGCCACCCAGATCGCGACCGCGCTCGAACCGCTGGCCGCGTCGTACTCGATGAAGGTCACCACCATTTTCGGTGGTGTCTCGCAGCATCGTCAGGTGCAGGCGTTGAAGGCCGGTGTCGACATCGTCGTCGCCTGCCCGGGACGGCTGGAAGATCTGATGCGCCAACGGCTGATCGCCCTCGACGCCGTCGAGATCACCGTGATCGATGAGGCCGACCACATGGCCGACCTCGGCTTCCTGCCCGGCGTGACCCGCATTCTCGCGGCGACACCGGCGCACGGCCAGCGGCTGCTGTTCTCGGCGACGCTGGACAACGGCGTCGACAAGCTGGTCAAGCGCTTCCTGCCCGATGCGGTGCTGCATTCGGTGGATTCGGCCAATTCGCCGGTCGCCGCGATGACACACCATGTCTTCGAGGTCGCCGGTCCGGCGGTCAAGACGGACCTGGTGTACAAGCTCGCCTCCGGCACCGGGCGCCGAATCCTGTTCATGCGCACCAAACATCAGGCGCGCAGGCTGGCCAAGAATCTGACCTCGGCCGGTATTCCCGCGGTCGACCTGCACGGCAACCTCGCGCAGGGAGCACGGGATCGCAACCTGGCCGTCTTCGCGTCCGGTGCGGCGAAAGTATTGGTGGCCACCGACGTTGCCGCCCGCGGTGTGCACGTCGACGGCGTCGAACTGGTCGTGCATGTGGACCCGCCCGCCGAACACAAGTCCTACCTGCACCGTTCGGGCCGTACCGCCCGCGCGGGCAGCACCGGCGACGTGGTCACCATCGTGCTGCCCGAGCAGCGCAAGGATATGGCGGCCCTGATGCGCAAGGCCACGATCACCGTGCGCCCGCACCAGGTCACCGCGGAGTCGAAGCTGGTCACCGACCTGGTCGGCGAGATCGCCCCGCCTGTCGCCTCCGCTCCGGCCGCACCGAAGCAGGCGCCGGCGAAGCCGCGCCGCGGCACCGGGAAGAGTGCGAGTGCCGCGCCCAGGAACGGTCGCTCCGGTGGCGCGACAGCCGAGGCCGGTCGCCGGACGAATGGCGCCGCGACAAACGGCGGCCGGAAAAATGGCGCCCCACAGGGCCATTCGCATTCCGGTGCCCGGACGAAGAAGGCCGACAACAGCGCGACGACTCGTCAACACGCGGCCAGCGGAGGCAAGTCGACCGCCCGCAGAGCAACCCGTGGCTCCGGCCGCGGCGCGGCACCGGCGGGAAGCACCGGCGGCCTGTCCGGGTTCTCGCGCTCCGGCGGCGGTTCGCGCCGACGCGGCTGATCCCACCGGACCACCCGAATCCCACGTCACCCTCCGCGCCGCGGAGGGTGACGTGGTTTCGGCCGACTACGCCCTCGGCGAGTATCCACCACCGGCCTCGGGAACGCGAAACAGGCTGGGCAATAGGGGATTAGGTGGAGTCAATGTGGCTTACGCATACCAAAGCGGGGAAGTGGCAACGCATTTCGTAAACAATTGATTCCATGCGGAACACAAAAATTGCCACAGCACTGTTGTCGATCGCCGCGGCCTCCCTGTTATGCACGGCATCGGCCTGCAGCACTGAGTCGAACCCGTCCGAATCGATCATGATTTCCCTAGCGGCACAGGGCAATACGTCCGGACCGCCGGATCTCGAGTCCCCCGAAGAGATTGCGACCGATATCGATGTGCCATGGGGTCTGGCATTCCTCCCGGATGGTGCAGCGCTGGTCGCGCAGCGCGACACCGGCACGATCCTGCGCATCGCTGCGGGATCTCCACCCCAGCGGGTGTATCAGGTGCCCGGTGTAGTGGCCCGCGGTGAGGGCGGGCTGCTGGGCCTGGCAGTGTCGCCGAAGTACGCCGAGGACCGTTACGTCTACGCCTATTTCACCGCCTCGGGCGACAACCGCATCGTGCGCTTCCGACTCGACGGGCGACCGGAGGTGATCTTCCAGGGACTCGCGAAGGCGAACATCCACAACGGCGGGCGAATCGCCTTCGGGCCCGACGGCATGCTGTACGTCGGTACCGGCGACGCGGGGCAGTCACAACGGGCTCAGGATCCGGCGAGCCCCAACGGCAAGATTCTCCGATTGACCCCTGACGGCCGCCCGGCCCCGGGCAACCCCACCCCGAATTCGCCTGTCTACACCCTCGGCCACCGCAATGTGCAAGGCCTGGCGTGGGATTCGGCGGGACGCCTCTACGCCACAGAATTCGGTCAGAACAGATTCGACGAGATCAACCGGATCGAAGCGGGCCGTAACTACGGCTGGCCCGCCGTCGAAGGCAAGGGCGACACCCAGGGCGGCCGCTACACCAATCCGCTGATCACCTGGTCGACCGCCGAGGCATCCCCCTCCGGCCTCGCGATCACGGCAAACACGTTGTACGCCGCGGCCTTACGGGGCGAGCGGCTGTGGACGATACCCCTGCGCGACGACGGCACCCTGGGCACTCCCCAGGCGCAGCTGCGTGACCGATACGGCCGACTCCGCACCGTGGCCGTGGCGTCGGACGGCGCGCTGTGGCTCACGACATCCAACACCGACGGCCGCGGCGACGTCCGCCCCGGAGACGACCGGATCATCCGCTTCCCGGCCCGCTGAGCGGGTGCCGGATACACCTAAGCGGCCTGGGAGGCGGGCCCGGGCCGCTCGAGGAGTTCGTCTCGAAGGTTCCGGTGCATCGCGCATCGATGGACCGGACCGGGGGTGACGAAGGCGGGGTCCAGTCGTTGCGCGAAGGTGAGGTTGTCACGGCGCCAGCAATCGCTGCATACCAGCTTGTCCATGTCGGTCTCCTCGGGTCTTCACGCGGAAAATCCTGTGCGGAGGGGATTCCCGTTCGGCCGACGGAATCAGCACCCGCTCACCATGAAGTAGCTGGATTGTTATCAGCCGACGACCGCGAGGTACTCGCCGTAGAACAGCGAGAGACCGAAGGCCGCGGCGACCCCGGCGAGCAGCCAGAAGCGGATGGTGACGGTGGTTTCGGGCCACTTGCCCAACTCGAAATGGTGATGGAAGGGGGCCATTTTGAACAGCCGGGAGCGCGTGGTGCGAAACACGATGATCTGCAACAGAACCGACAGGATCTCGGCGAAGTACAGCGCACCGACCACGGCCATCAGCAGAATCGTGTGGGTGGTGATCGAGAGCCCGGCGAGGAGGCCGCCCAGTGCGAGCGAGCCCGTATCGCCCATGATGATCTTCGCGGGCGCGGCGTTCCACCACAGAAAGCCGACGCATGCCGCGGCGCCCGCGGCACAGACCAGCGACAGATCCAGCGGATCGCGGACCTGGTAGCAGCCGGTCGCAGGCGCGGTCGAGCACGCATTGACGTACTGCCACACGGTGACGATCACGTAGGCGCCGAGCGCGAAACCCATCGACCCCGCGGCCAGGCCGTCCAGACCGTCGGTGATGTTCACCGCATTGGACCACGCCACCACCAGAAAGCACACGAGCAGCAGGAAGGCGACCGTCCACAGCGAGACCGTGGTGATATCGCGGACGTAGGACAGATGCCTGCTGGCCGGAGTCAGTTCGTGCCGGTCCGGGAATTGCAGTGCCAGCACGCCGAAAATGATTGCCGCACTGAGCTGACCGACGTACTTGCCGGTCGCGGTCAGCCCCAGATTGCGTCGATTACGTAATTTGATGTAGTCGTCGAGGAATCCGACGACGCCGAGCGCGGTGGCCAGACCGAGGACCAGCAGTCCCGAGGCGGACGGCCCGGCGAGGTCGCCGATCCCGATCAGGTGTGCGCCGAGATATCCGGCCCAGAGCCCGATCAGGATGGCGATCCCGCCCATGGTGGGCGTGCCGCGTTTGGCCTGATGGCTGGCCGGTCCGTCGGGCCTGATCTCCTGTCCGAGCTGTTTTGTCGTGAACAGCCGGATCAACAACGGCGTCACGGTGATCGACACGGCCAGCGCGATCAGCGCCGCGAACATGATGTGTTTCATCCATCCCCCGGGTAGGGCCGAACCGGCGCCGACCGCCGTGCGGGCGGTCGGGCACATGTATGCATCCCGGAGATGCTAACCAAGATCAGGCGTGCACCCCGGCGCGACGGGGAGTATGCGGCTGCCCACGGGACTCGGGGCATGGCAAGCTGGGGCGTAACGGCATCGCCGCGAACCCGACCTTCCGGGTAGAGGAAACGCTCCGGGAGGAATGCATATGAGAAGAACCATCGGCGCTGTCCTGACGGCGCTCGCGGTGACCGTGCCGGTCGCGGCGTGTCAGGGCGGCACGACGCAGCCGACCGGGACGACCGCACCGGCGGGGCCACCTGTCGCGCAGGACACCTCGGTGCGGATGGATACGGTGTCGCCGATCACGCAGGCGCCGCCGCGGACCTCGGCCGCGATGACGTCGGCCCCGCCCCAGGATGTGCCGGTGACCAGTGGGCACGGTCTGTGTGTGGATATCAACTCGGGTGTGGTGCACGCCGCGCTCATGTCGCTCGGACCCGCACCGGGCGGTGAACCGTACATCCCGGACCAGGCGAGTTCGGAACCTCTCGGTTCGTGTCCGCAGCTGCTGTGGGTGCTGGCGGCGACCCCGGGAGGCACGGCCAGTTCACCGTGGCACGTGTTGTTCTTCAACCATTCCGGCTACCTCGGCACCGCGACGGCGAAGGCGACCGCCTACACGTCGGTGGTCGGTTCCGCCGACCGCAGCGTGCAGGTGCGATACCGGTGGCTGACCGGCGACGACGCCAACTGCTGCCCATCCGGAGGCCCGGTCGTGATCACCTTCGCCCTCGGCGCCGACGGCCGGACCGTCACCCCGGATCGCCCGATCCCGCCGGAGGTCGCCCGATAGGCCTGTCACCGGCCGTGATCGGCGAAATCGAATCGAACGCCCGTGGCGAGCAGGGCGGTAGCCGACAGGCCGAACATGCGGTGAAAGTTCTCGCTGAAGTGCGACAGCGAGGCGAAACCGGCGTCCACGGCGCAGCGGGTGAGGTCGTGGCCGTCGGTGAAACCGCGTGCGACCGAGAGCATGCGGGCCCACTGGCGGTATCGGCGGAAGGTGGTGCCGGTCTGCTCGGAGAACGTGCGCAGCAGATGGGAGGTGGAGACCCCGACCAGGGCCGCCGCTTCCTCGGCACTCAGCTCCGCCGCCGGATCGTCGCGAACGATCCTCGCCACCTTCGCGATTCGTGGATCGATGGTGCTGGGGGCGGGGATACTCGCCTGCTCGATGATTCGATCGATATCGAGGTCGATGCCCGCGGCAACC
Organism: Nocardia transvalensis; assembly: GCF_015477765.1. GTDB lineage: Bacteria > Actinomycetota > Actinomycetes > Mycobacteriales > Mycobacteriaceae > Nocardia > Nocardia transvalensis_A. Next base: position 204,464 of record NZ_JADLQQ010000008.1, read on the forward strand.
AATTCGTCCTCGTTTCGGTGTTCGAAGCCGAAAGGCCCTATGCTGCGGCGCATCTCGGCCATGCAGCGCTGACCCGCGAGCGGGTCGACGAGCATATACAGCATGCGTCCCTCGCACGCCGGGAGGTGGTGGACGATCCGGGCGGGGGAGTAGCCGCTGCGCACCCGCACCGTTCCCAGACTGTCGGCGGCGAAGTCGAAGGGCCCGTCCAGTCCGACCGCCAGGCAGCCGATCGAGGTGGAGTGCGGATCGATCGACAGCGCCGGTCCCACGTAACCCGCATGGCCCGGCCGAATCCACATCGCCGGCGCGGGCGGACCGCATGATTCTGAAAGCGCGACACCCTGCACTCTTGCCAGGCTAATCGCAATCGACCCGGGGGATCGGGCCGCAGCGAGAAGGGTGTCCGGTGACAGACGAAGCGTTGTATCTTGCCCAGACCGATACGGGTCGGCCGCCGGAGGGGATGGCCGACCTGGTCGAGGCGTTGGCTCGGCTGGATCGGCGCACCACGTCCCCCGGTGAGCGCCGGTCCGCCGAGCTGTTGGCGGCCCGATTGGCCGAGGCGGGGGCGCGGCAGGTCGACATCACCGAGTTCCGCGGCCAATCCTCCTGGGTGCCTATGCACCTCGGCCATCTCGCCGCGGCCGCGATCATCGGGCTGCTGCCGGGGCCGCTGGCGCGGTTGGCGGCCGTGGCCGTGGCCGTCTCCTACGAATCGGAGGTCAGCGGGCGCAATCAGTGGCTGCGGCGGCTGCTTCCGGCGGGTCGTGGCGCATCGGTCTCGGCTCGGATTCCGGCGCACGGAGTACCGCGGCGCGCCTTACTGCTGATCGCGCACCACGATGCCGCACACAACGGCCTGGTGTGGCATCCGAAAACCATTGCGCTGAACCGGTTCCGATCACGTCGCACCGGCCGTGCGGTGCCGAGTCACCTGCCCGCACTCGCGGCGATCGTGGCGGCCGCACTGCCGGGCGCCGTGCCGCGCCGAGCGTCCGGGCTCGCGTCGGCCGCGCTGGCGCTGGTCATGATCCAATCGCTGCGCAGCCCGACCACGCCGGGTGCCAACGACAACGCCACCGGCGTCGCGGCGGCCGTCGAACTCGCTCGGCGGCTGCATGCCGACCCGCTGGCCGAGACCGAGGTGGTCATCCTGCTTCCCGGCGGGGAGGAAGCGGGAAATGCCGGTATGCGCGCATGGCTGCGGCGGCACCGGGACCGGTTCGATCCCGCGCACACGCTGGCGATCGGACTCGACTCGCTGGGCAGCGGTGGCCACCTGGTCGTCGCCCGCAGGGAAGGTCTGACCGGCTGGATGGCCGAGCGCGACGTGGCCGCGGCCCAGCGCATCGCTACCCGGTCGGGCATCGCGCTTCCGGCGGTGACCTTTCCCAACGTCTGCGATACCAGCATCGCCAAACAGGCCGGTATGCGGGCGATCTCGCTGCTGTCCTACGACCGCGGCTGGATCCGTCACCTCCATCTGCGCGCCGATACCGCCGATTCGATCGGCTGGAACACCGTCACCGACGCGATCGAATTGACCGAGGGGCTCGCCCGAGCCTGGGACAGAGGAGGACTCTGATGGCCGACTACCGCCGGTTTCGCACCGAACAGCACGGTCAGGTGCTGATGGTGTGGTTCGACAATCCGCCGCGGCACTTCTTCGACGAGCAGATGAGTATCGAACTCGACGATCTGACTCGGCGGCTGCGGCGTGACCGCACGACACGTGCGGTGGTATTCACCGGTTCCGGTGACCACTACCTGACCCATTTCGATGTGCCGGAGCTGCTGCACGGGGCCCAACGTACGCCCTTCCCGGTGCCCTACGCGGCGGCCAAACTTGTTGTGGCAGACGCCATGCTGGGCCGAGTGCGGTCCGTGGACCGAAAGTTGCGGCGCACTCCTGCCCGCGGGGTGCTGGTGATGATGCGGACCTACGCCGCCCTGCGCCGGATGAACCGGATGGACAAGGTCGTCGTCACTGCCATCAATGGCCTCGCGCTCGGCATGGGCTGTATCTTCGCCCTCGCCTGCGACATTCGGCTGATGGCCGGCCATCAGCAGATCGGCCTGCCCGAGTCCGGACTGGGCCTGCTCGCCGCGGCCGGTGGCACACAGCGCCTGGTCCGGCTCGTCGGCCCGGGCCGCGCCCTCGACCTGCTGCTCGACGGACGCTGGCTCGGCGCCACCGAAGCCGCCGACCTCGGCCTGATCCACCGCGCCGTCCCAGCGCCCGAATTGCTACCCGAGACAATGGCCATCGCGCAGCGCCTGGCCACCCGCTCACCTCAGATCACCCGAGAGATCAAGCGCATGGTCTACGACGCGGGCTCCCGCCCGTTCGCCACCGCCGCCCGCATGGAGGCGGCCAGCCTGCTCACCACCATGACCTCCGCCCACACCGAGCAGCGCCTGCGCGCCTACCGCGACTGGCTCGCCGCACCCGACTCGATCACAGACGAGGTTGTGCGCCAAGGCTTTTCCGCCCTGCTCGACGGTTCCCTCCCGCCTACGCCGCAGGAGTAGGGACGGCCATGGTGCGGGCCCGGTAGGTGAGATAGCCCGCCAGCACGGCCGCGACGAGGAGGAGGGCGCCGACGTAGCCTGCCAACCCGGCCCAGCCGTGGCTGCCGTAAGCCAGGCCCGCGGCGGCGCCGACGAGGGAGCTGCCCAGATAGTAGAAGAACAGGTAGAGCGACGAGGCGGCGGCGCGGTTGTGCGTGGCGGCGGCGCCGACCCATCCGCTGGCCACCGAGTGGGCGCCGAAAAACCCTGTGGTGCACAGCAGTACGCCGATGAGCAGGATCGGCAGCCGGTCCGGGACGGTGAGTGCGAGCCCGATGCCCATGGTGAGGATCGAGACGATCAGCACACGGGTGCGGCCGAGTCGGTCCGAGAGCCGACCGGCGATCGTGGACGACGCCGTCCCGCCCAGATACATCACGAAGACCAAACCGACAGTGGCCGCGGACAATCCGAACGGGTCGTGGATGAGCCGATAGCCGAGGAAGTTGTACACCGACACGAAACCGCCCATCAGGACGAAGGCCAGTCCGAACAACGCCAGCAGTGTTCGGTGTCGCAGATGGCCGACCAGATCCCGTGCCAGCGTTGCGATATCGAGCGGCTGGGCGACGAATCGGTGCGACGGAGGCAGCCACCGCACGAACCAGATCGCGCACAGCGCCGCGGCCGCCGCGACCACGGCGGCGCTCCACCGCCACGACGCCACCTCCAGCGTGAACGCGGGAATGAGCCGTCCCGCAAGGCCTCCCACAGTGGTCCCGGCGACGTAGACGCCCATCGTCGCCCCCAGGCCGCCCGCGCCGATCTCCTCGGCCAGATACGCCATCGCCACCGCCGGAACCCCGGCCAACGCCACGCCCTGCAGCGCCCGGCCGAGCAACAGCACCTCGAGGCTCGGGCTGAACGGCAGCAGCAGCCCGATCGCGGTGGCCGCCACCGCCGACACGACCATGACCCGGGTCCGCCCGAACCGGCCCGACAGCACGCTCACCGGCACGATCGCCGCCGCCAGCAGGCCGGTGGTCAGCGACACCGCCAGCGCGGCATGCGCCGGGGTTGCGGCGAAGGCCGCCGACAGGCTCGGCAGCAGCGCCTGGGCGCTGTACAGCGAGGCGAACGTGGTCAGACCCGCGGCGAACAGTGCCAGCGTGATCCGGCGCTCGCGGACTGCGGTGTCGGAGGTGGTAGCGGTCGCGGCGATCATGTTCTCAGCATGGGCATGCGGCACTTCCGAAAGGAAATGCATAATAATGGGTAGCTTAATGCAGTTCTTGAATTTGCCCAGTTCAGGCCAGGGAGCCCGTCCATGCCGAGTGACGATCTGCACTGGTTTCTCACCCTCGCCGAACTCCAGCACGTCGGCGGCGCGGCCGACCGCCTGCACATGTCCCAGCCGACACTGTCGCGCATGCTGGCCCGGCTGGAACGCCGCATCGGGGTGCCGCTGTTCGACCGGCACGGAAAACGGTTGGTTCTCAACGACTTCGGCCGGGTGTATTACGAACACGCCCGCCGCGCCCAGGCCGAACTCGACGCCGCCGGCCGGGAACTGGCCGATCTGGCCAATCCCGCCAAGGGAGTCGTGCGGCTGTCGTTTCAGCACTCGTTCGGGGCGCGCCTGGTGCCCGAGTTGATCGCCGGGTTCCGGCGCGGCTCCGGGCGAATCACGTTCACGCTCACCCAGGACGCCGCCGAGGTGGTCACCGCGCGCGTGCTCGACGGCGACGCCGACCTGGGCCTGGTCTCGCCGCGGCCCGCGGCCACCGGCCTGGGGTGGCGCACCCTGCTGCGGCAGAAGCTGGCGCTCGCGGTGCCCGCCGATCATCGCCTGGCCGGGCGTCGGCAGGTGCGGCTGGCCGAGGCCGCCGACGCCGAATTCATCGCCATGCACCGCAGCTTCGGCATGCGGCGCATCCTCGACGATCTGTGTGCCGCCGCCGATTTCCGCCCGCGCACCGGCCTGGAGTCCAGCGATCTGGTCACCGTGGCGGGCCTGGTGGCGGCCGGATTAGGGGTCGCGGTGCTGCCGCTCGAGGAGGCGCCGGTCCGCGGTCCGCAGCCCGGCCCGGTGCTGATCCCGCTGGCCGATCCGGGTGCGACACGCGCGGTGGGGCTGATCTGGTCGGCGACGGCCGCGCCGTCGGAGGCCGTGCGCCGATTCCGCGATTTCGCCTTCGACCGGGCCCAGCGCTGACCTGCTGGTTGCGGGTTATTCACTGGGCGGTGTCGGTGGTCGGCGCTAAACTTGCATCACACATAACAGACGTTCGAGACCGGAAAGCAGGCCATAGCCACTATTGCGAACTCCAGGTGAATTCGGCGATCCGACTACTCCTACGGCCGGCATCGGAGCCGGCGGCAACGGTTCGGGCCCAGCCGCGCGGACCGTGCGTTCCAGCATCGAACTCGCCCCCGAATCCGTCTTCGGCTTCCTCGGTTCCGCCGACGAGAACCTGCGCGAACTCGAGCGACTGCTGGATGCCGACATCCATGTCCGCGGCAATTCGGTCACGCTGACCGGCAAGGCGCACGATGTGGCGCTGGCCGAGCGGGTGGTCGAGCAGCTCGTGGCGCTCACCGGCCGCAACCGCATGGTTAGTCCCGAGGCGGTGCGGCACACGGTATCCATGCTGACCGAGGGATCCTCCGATTCCCCGGCCGAGGTGCTCAGCCTGGACATTCTGTCGCGGCGGGGCAAGACGATCCGTCCCAAGACCCTCAACCAGAAGCGCTACGTCGACGCGATCGATGCCCACACCATCGTGTTCGGCATCGGCCCGGCCGGTACCGGTAAGACGTATCTGGCGGTGGCGAAGGCGGTCCAGGCCCTCCAGAGCAAGCAGGTGACCAGGATCATCCTGACCCGGCCCGCGGTGGAGGCGGGGGAGCGGCTCGGTTTCCTGCCGGGCACGCTGAACGAGAAGATCGACCCCTACCTGCGCCCGCTCTACGATGCGCTGCACGACATGATGGATCCCGAGGCGATCCCGAAGCTCATGCAGTCCGGCGTGATCGAGGTGGCCCCGCTGGCGTACATGCGTGGCCGCAGTCTCAACGACTCGTTCATCATCCTGGACGAGGCGCAGAACACGACGCCCGAGCAGATGAAGATGTTCCTGACCCGCCTGGGCTTCGGCTCCAAGATCGTGGTCACCGGCGACATCACCCAGATCGATCTGCCCGGCGGCACGCAGTCCGGCCTGCGCGTCGTCAGCGACATCCTCTCCGAGGTCGACGACATCCACTTCGCCGAACTCACCTCCAGCGACGTAGTCCGCCACCGCCTGGTCTCGGACATCGTCGACGCCTACGACCGCTACGAGGCCGAAATCCGCCCCGAGGTCACCACGGCCCACTACCCAGGCAACCGCGCCCAACGCCGCGCAGCAAGCCGAGCGGGCCGCCGCTGACCCCTGCTGCGCATCGCTCCGCGCTGCGCAGCAGGGAAACAGATGCCCCGGCGCTGCGGGGAAGCAAGGTGGGCCGCGCCGGTCCATGTTTCGCGGCGCGCCCGTTCTTGTTGGCTGCTGCGCAGCGCGCCCGTTCTTGTTCCCTGCTGTGCAGCGCAGCGCGATGCGCAGCAGGGATCCACAGGTGACATAAGCTGAGGGCCGTGAGTATCGAGATCGCCAACGAGTCGGGTATGGATGTATCCGAGGAAGAGCTTGTCAGTGTCGCGCGGTTCGTGATCGCTCAGATGGATGTGCATCCGGCGGCCGAGCTGTCGATGGTGCTGGTCGATCTCGACACCATGGCCGATCTGCACATGCGGTGGATGGAGCTGCCGGGGCCGACCGATGTGATGTCGTTCCCGATGGACGAGCTCGAGCCGGGTGGGCGTCCCGACAGCGCCGAACCGGGCCCATCCATGCTCGGCGACATCGTGCTCTGCCCGGAGTTCGCCGCCGCGCAGGCCACCAAGGCCGGACATTCGCTCGATCACGAACTGGCGCTGCTCACCGTGCACGGCGTCCTTCACCTGCTCGGCTACGACCATGCCGAGCCGGAGGAGGAGAAGGAGATGTTCGGCCTGCAGAACCGGCTGCTCGGCGAGTGGTACGAGAGCCTGCGCGAGGCGCAGCGTCGTGCCGAACTCGCCGAACGCGATCGCCGCCTGCTGGGTAAGACCGGATTCACCGCGCCCGGTGATCCTTTGGGCCCGGCGTGAATTCTTTGATTCTGCTGCTACTGGCGATTTTGCTGGTGCCGGTGGGCGGCATCTTCGCGGCCATCGACGCGGCGCTGGTCACCATCTCACCCGCCCGCGTCGAGGATCTGGTGCGCGCCGATCGTGCGGGGGCGCGGCGGCTGGCCCGCCTGGTCGTAGACCGGCCCCGCTACGTGAACTTGATGGTGCTGCTGCGCCTGACCTGCGAGATCACCGCCACCGTGCTGCTGGCCGCCGCGCTCGACGAGCATTTGGGTGCCGGTTGGGCGCTGCTGGTCACCGCGGTGGCCATGGTGGTGGTCGACTACATGGTGATCGGGGTAGGCCCGCGCACCCTGGGCCGCCAGCACGCCTATTCGATCGCCTTGGCCGCCGGACTGCCGCTGCAGGCCATCGGCGCGCTGCTGGGCCCGGTGAGCCGATTGCTGATCGTCCTCGGAAATGCGATCACCCCCGGTAAGGGCTTCCGCAACGGCCCGTTCGCCTCCGAGATCGAACTGCGCGAGGTCGTGGACATGGCCCAGCAGAGCGGCGTGGTGGACTCCGAGGAGCGTCGCATGATCCAGTCGGTGTTCGAACTCGGCGACACCACCGCCCGCGCGGTGATGGTGCCGCGCACCGAGATGGTCTGGATCGAGGCGGATAAGACTGCGGCCCAAGCGATGTCGCTGGCGGTGCGGTCCGGGCACTCCCGTATCCCGGTGGTCGGCGAGAACGTCGACGACATTCTCGGCGTGGTCTATCTGAAAGACCTTGTGCCGTACTCGGATCGCGGCAAGAAGGTGCGGGTGCGCGAGGTGATGCGCCCGGCGGTATTCGTCCCGGACTCCAAACCGCTGGACGCGCTGCTGGACGAGATGCAGCGCCGCCGCAACCATATGGCGCTGCTGGTCGACGAATACGGCGGCATCGCCGGGCTGGTGACGATCGAGGATGTGCTCGAGGAGATCGTGGGCGAGATCGCCGACGAATACGACACCGACGAGATCGCCCCGGTCGAGGAGCTCGGCAACGGCAAATACCGGGTGTCGGCGCGACTCTCGGTGGAAGATCTGGGCGAGCTGTTCGGCATGGACATCGACGAGGAGGATGTCGACACCGTCGGCGGCCTGCTCGCCCACGCGCTGGGCAGGGTGCCGCTGCCCGGTTCGAAGGCCGTCGTGCACGGACTGCAGCTGCGCGGTGAAGGCGGCGCCGATGCGCGCGGGCGGGTCCGGGTGCACACGGTGGTGGTGAAACGGGCGCCCGACAAGCCCAGCGACAAGGCCGATCCCGAACGAAACGGGGCCGAACCCGGCCGGACACCGGGTCACGAGGATGGAGATGGCGATGAGTGAACGCGACGGCGCAGGCCTGGACGCGGAGGACAACAAGCTGCTGGTACTGGCCCGCGGCGCGCTGGGACGCACCGGCGGTGGTAGCGGTGCGGCCGTGCGCGACACCGACGGCCGCACCTATGCCGCCGGCGAGGTGCACCTGAAGTCGTTGCGGCTCACGGCATTGCAGGCCGCGGTGTCGGCCGCGATCTCCAGCGGCGCCGAAGGCTTCGAGGCGGCGGTGGTGGTCGGCGCCCAGCTGCGCGACGCCGGAGTCGCTGCCGTCCACGAGGTTTCGCCGCCGGCGCGGATCATCTTCGCCGACCGCAGCGGCGCGGTGTACGACACCGTCGAGGGCGAGGTGCGCGGATGAGTGGTCAAGACCGTGAATTCCGTTCCGGCTTCGTCTGTTTCGTCGGTCGGCCCAATACCGGCAAGTCGATGCTCACCAATGCGATGGTCGGGCAGAAGATCGCCATCACCTCCTCGCGGCCGCAGACCACCCGCCACACCATCCGCGGCATCGTGCATCGCGAGCACACCCAGCTGATCCTGGTCGACACCCCCGGGCTGCACCGGCCCCGCACCCTGCTCGGCCAGCGGCTCAACGACTTGGTGCGCGACACCTATTCCGAGGTCGACGTCATCGCGATCTGCATCCCGGCCGACGAGAAGATCGGCCCCGGTGATCGGTGGATCGTGCAGCAGGTCAAGCAGATGGCGCCGAAGACCACCCTGATCGGCGTCGTCACCAAGATCGACAAGGTGGGCCGCGATCAGGTCGCCCAGCAACTGGTGGCGGTGTCGCAGCTGCTGGGCCCCGAGGCCGAGGTGGTGCCGGTGTCGGCGGTCAAGGGCGAGCAGGTCGAGGTGCTCATCGACGTCATCGCCTCGAAGATGCCCGAGGGCCCGGCCTTCTACCCCGACGGCGAGCTGACCGACGAGCCCGAGGAAACCCTGATGGCCGAGCTGATCCGCGAGGCCGCACTCGAGGGCGTGCGCGACGAGCTGCCGCATTCGCTGGCCGTGGTGATCGAGGAGGTGCTGCCGCGCGAGGAGCAGGAGGGCATGCTCGATGTGCACGCCCTGCTCTATGTGGAACGCCCCAGCCAGAAGGCGATCATCATCGGCAAGGGCGGGGCCCGCCTCAAGGAGGTCGGCACGGCGGCCCGCAAACAGATCGAACATATCCTCGGCACCCGCATCTACCTGCATCTGCACGTCAAGGTCGCCAAGGACTGGCAGCGCGATCCCAAACAGCTGGGCAAACTGGGCTTCTGAGATCCCGGCTGACGGGACGTTCTGGTTTGCCGGCAATTCCTGACAGTTTGCCTGTGGCGCTCCTCACAACAATGCGTCAAGCTCGATCGCATGACCGCGGAACCGGTGCCGTAACACGACGGCCCCATTTCCGTGACAGCACAGTTCATCCGGGACGGTAGCGTCGGGCCACCATCCCGACGATCGAGGGCGCAGTATGAGTATCGACACCGCGCGGCCGGAACCCGCCGAAATACCCGAACCACAAGCGGCGGAACAGATTCAACTTCCCGACGGCCGGGTCGAACTGGCCGATGGCGTGGTTCTCGACGACCCCGCCCTCGCCAACGACGATCTGCGCCCGGTGCCGGTCGCCCGGCGGCGCTGGACCACCTACAACTTCATGGCGCTGTGGGTGGGCATGGCCCACAACGTCGCCTCCTGGACGCTGGCGTCCGGGCTGATCGCACTCGGCATGAACTGGGTGCAGGCGGTGGGAACCATCGCGCTGGCCAATGTGCTCGTGCTGGTGCCGATGCTGCTCACCGGGCACGCCGGAACCAAGTACGGCATACCGTTCCCGGTGTTCGCGCGCGCGAGTTTCGGTGTGCGCGGGGCGAATCTGCCCGCGATGATTCGCGCGGCGGTGGCCTGCGCCTGGTTCGGCATCCAATCCTGGATCGGCGGTGAGGCCATATTCGTGTTGGCGGGCAAGCTGTTCGGCGACGGCTGGTCGCACGCCGCCGAGTTCGGCGGGTACCCGTGGACGCAGTGGTTGTCGTTCGCGCTGTTCTGGGTGCTCGAAGTGGCGATCATCGTGCGCGGCATGGAGACGTTGCGGCGCTTCGAGAATTGGGCGGCGCCGTTGGTGATCGTCGGTGCGGTGGCGCTGCTGATCTGGATCATGATGCAGGCCGGAGGATTCGGGCCGCTGGTGAACGAGCCGTCGAAACTCGGCTGGAGCGGCGATTTCTGGAAGGTGTTCTTCCCGTCGCTGATGGGCATGATCGGGTTCTGGTCGACGCTGTCGCTCAACATTCCCGACTTCACCCGCTTCGGCGGCAGCCAGCGGGCTCAGGCGTGGGGCCAGGCGCTGGGTTTGCCGACCACCATGACGCTGTTCGCGGTGCTGGCGGTGCTGGTGACCTCGGGCACTCAGGCGGTGTACGGGGTGCCGATCTGGGAGCCGGTGCAGGTCGCGGCGAAGCTGGACAGCGTCGCGGGCACCCTGTTCGCGCTGCTGATCGTGCTGGTGGCGACGTTGTCGGTGAATGTCGCCGCCAATATCGTCAGCCCCGCCTACGACATCTCGAATCTGGTGCCGAAATTCGTCGGATTCCGCGGCGGCGCCATGATCACCTGCGTGGTCGGCGTGGTGATCATGCCGTGGAAGCTGATCGCCGACCCGCACACCTACATCTTCACCTGGCTCAACACCGTCGGTGGCCTGCTGGGCACCGTCGCGGGCGTGCTGGTCGCCGACTATTGGATCGCCCGGCGCACCCGCCTGGCCGTGGCCGACCTCTACCGCCGCTCCGGAACCTATTGGTACACCGGCGGCTGGAACTGGCGGGCCGTGCTGGCCCTGCTGATCGGCGGCGTCCTGGCCATCGGCGGCTCGTACTCGACCGTCAAGGACGGCGTCAAACAGGGCCCGTTCCCCGCCGACGGCATCATCCCGGCTCTTTCACCCCTGGCCGACTACGGCTGGGCGGTCGGATTGGTCTCGGCGCTGGTGATCTATCTGGCGTTGACTCGGTTGATCCCGGATCGGCGTCCCGCGCGGTGAGGATTCACGCCAGGTCCTTGATGAGCAGATATTCGATCGCCCCTGGCGGGTAGTCGCGGACCTCTCCGACGACGCGGTAGCCCTGGGCGCGATAGAACCGCGGCGCCTGGAAGTCCCAGGTCTCGGTCCGAGCGTGGCCGCATCCGCGCTCGCGGGCAATGCGTTCGGCCGCGGCCATCAGCCGGGCGCCCAGGCCGTTGCCGCGCTGGGCCTCGTGCACCCACAGCAGGTCGATGTGCAGCCATTCCGCCCAGATGACGCCGACGACCCCGCCCACGACCTCACCGTCGGCGACGGCGTACACCTGCACCGGTTCGTCACCGCCGTCGGGGAGTCGATGCATACGCCGGAGCACCGGGTTGCGCGCCTCGTTGAACTCCTCGAGCCGCTTTTCGACGAAGGCGACCCGTTCGTCGCTCACCGCCGTTTCGAGCACCGGCCCAACCACGATCTGCGCTTCCTCAGCCATACCCCATCTTGATCACCGAGCCGCCGGTTGCGACAGCGATTTTCGGTGGGCACACTGCCTCGCCTTGTATCCCGCTATGCCGGAACGACGAGAGGGGAACGACGAGAGGAGAGGGAAATCAGGCGCGGTGTTCCCACCAGGGCTGTGGGCGGTGGCGTTCCCAGTGCAGTTCCGATTCCAGTTGGGCGGCAACCGAAACCAGCAGGGGTTCGGAGTTGGCGGGGCCCATCAGTTGGGCGCCGACGGGCAGGCCGGTGGCGGTGAAACCGGCGGGGACGTTCACGCTGGGCCAGCCGAGGACGTTCCACGGCCAGGTGTAGGGGCAGGCGGCGGTGATCAGGGCGTCGGTGGCGGAGACGCCCAGGCCCTTCATGGCCTCGACCGGTGGGGGTGGGGTCGCGGTGGTCGGGGCGAGGACCATGTCGTAGTCGTGGAAGAAACCGCCGATCCGGTTGTGCAGCAAGGGTTCCGCGGCGCGGGCGGCGAACAGGGCCGGGCCGCCGAGGAACAGACCCAGGGCCGCATTGAAGCGGGTGCGCGGATCCACCTGGGCGCCGGACAGTTTCGCCAATTCGGAGCGGATCCCGGCCATCGAGCGCGGCAGGAAGGAGGCGCCGATCAGCAGGCCGTAATGCAGATCGGCGACGGTCACCTCGTGCCCGAGCCGACGCAGCGTACCGGCGAGGCCGTGCACCCGCGCGGCGATCTCGCGATCCAGGGCCGTCTTGGTAGCGGTGAACGGGATGCGCAGCGACAGCGCAATTTTCAGCCGACCCGGATCGCGGCCGACGGCGTCGGACACGGTGACCGCGGGCGGAGTGTGCCGGTCACCGGGATGCGGCCCGGCGGCCGTGTCGAGCAGCAGTGCGGCGTCGGCGACCGTACGGGCCAGGGGCCCATTGACCGTGAGACCGTTGAACGACTCCGGCAGCGGCCAGGTGGAGATGCGACCGCGCTGCGGTTTGATGCCGACCAGATTCGTCCAGGAGGCGGGGATGCGCACCGACCCGGCACCGTCGGAACCGAGGGCCGCCGGAACCAGTCCGGCGGCGACCGCGGCCGCCGACCCGCCCGAGGAGCCGCCAGGGGTGTGGTCGCGACTCCACGGATTGCGGGTGTAGCCGAAGGCGGCGGCGTCGGTGAACGGCCACTGGCCGATCTCGCAGGTATTGGTCTTGCCGACGATCACCGCGCCCGCGGCCCGCAGCCGGCGCACCGACTCGGCATCCTCGGTCTTGGCGGGGAATTCCCCGCCGCAGCCGAAAGCGGTTGGCTCACCGGCGATATCGGTGTCGTCTTTGACGGCGATCGGCACCCCGAGCAGCGGCAGGCGCACACCGGCGGCCAGCCGTCGATCGGCCTCGGCGGCCTCGGCCAGGGCACGTTCGCGGCGCACCAGGCGGAAGGCGTTGAGGGTGGGCTGCGCGGCCTCGATCCGGTTGAGCGCGGCCGTGGTCGCCGCCACCGACGTCGTGGTGCCGTGCGTGAGTGCGGCCGCCAGTTCGGCCAGCCCGAGGTCGCGAGTGGACGCCGTCGTCATTGTGATCTCCGTCTCGATACTCCTGCTCGAACGGTAACCTTGATCTGGTCGATCGTCCACATGCGGCGGGCTGACTTGCACCGTTTTCAAATTGTGATGTCAATGGACCGTATTTCCGCAGGACCGCCCCACCCACGGGCGGCGTGACGCGCCTACGATCCATTCGCGTGAAGTGGATGTCCCGGGCGTTCGGCTCGAAAGAGTTGCCGTTGCAACTACGTTCGGCGCTGGAGTCGGACGGAATCGTGGTGTTCGGTCCCGTCAGCGGCTCGATGGCGCGGCGCAGTTATCGGACACCGCTGCACTACGCCTCTTCGAGCTGGGAGAACATCGCGGCGGGCACGGTGGCGATGAGTAAGCGGCGGTTGATCGTCTGGGGCAACCGCGAGGCACTGGTCGACGTTCCCCTGGGACATCCCGCGGTGACGATGGAACTGCAGGGGCCCGAACGCATGCTGCTCGAGGCCGACAACTTCGCCATCGATCGCAGCCGGTCCGGCTGGACCACCCTGCTGTTGCGCACCATCCACGCGCCGCGGATCGAGCAGCTCTACAGCGAGAACCGAGACGAGCGGGTCTGAGCTCCCCGTGCTGTCGGCGGGGCATGCGAGGATAGGGCCGTGCGTCTGTACCGTGATCATGCGATAGTGCTGCGCCAGCACAAGCTGGGCGAGGCCGATCGCATCGTCACACTGCTCACGCGCCAGCACGGGCTGGTGCGGGCGGTGGCCAAGGGCGTGCGGCGCACCCGGTCGAAATTCGGGGCGCGGCTGGAACCGTTCGCCTATGTGGACGTCCAGCTGTATCCGGGGCGCAACCTCGACGTCGTCACCCAGGTGCACACCGTGGAGGCCTTCGCCGCCGATATCGTCGCCGACTACGGCCGCTACACCACCGCCTGCGCGGTGCTGGAGACCGCCGAACGGCTGGCCGGTGAGGAGCGCGCTCCCGCGCCCCGGCTGCACACCCTCACCGCCGGCGCCCTGCGTGCCATCGCCGCCCATCGCCGCCCGCACGAACTGATCCTGGACGCATTCCTGTTGCGCGCCATGGGGTTCGCGGGATGGGCACCGGCCCTCGACGAATGCGCCCGCTGCGCCACCCCGGGCCCGCATCGCGCCTTCCACGTCGCCGCCGGGGGAGCGGTGTGCGTGCACTGCCGCCCGCCGGGTTCGGCCACCCCCGCACTGGGCGTGCTGGACCTGATGAGCGCCCTCTACCGCGGCGACTGGACCGGCCTCGACGCCGTTCCGGATCCCGTCCGCCGCCAGGCCAGCGGCCTGACCGCCGCCCACCTGCAATGGCACCTGGAACGCCAACTGCGCACCCTGCCCCTGATCGAACGCTCCCGCCCCCACGCGACAGCCGACGCGACCGAGACCCGCGTCGGCTGACCGTACCTCGGTGCGGTGCGATCGAACCGCGCTGGTGCAGGCTGGTTTTCGTTCTGGAGTCCGCGGGAGGTCGGCCGGGGCGCGTGAAACTCGCCTGACGGGGGTGGGGTGGTGAATTACGCTCGGCGATATGCGAGTTCTCGTGCCCTATCACCTGGACGAATACCGGCCGGGGATGGATGTGCCAGTATCGGCGGATGTCGTTGTGACGCAAGAGTTTCCGGAGGGTGGGGATGTCTGGGGGCGGATGGCTCTGCTGTACGACGAGGTGGCCGAGCGGGTGGCCGAGGGGGTGCGGGCGGGTCAGCAGGTGACGGTGATTTCGGGGGACTGCACGACCTCGTTGGGGACCGTGGCCGGGCTGCAGCGGGCGGGGCTGGATCCGGCGCTGGTGTGGTTCGATGCGCACGGTGATGTGCAGACGCTCGAGACGTCGGGCTCCGGGTATCTGGGTGGGTTCCCGTTGCGCATGCTGGTCGGCTATGGGCGGCACCTGGTCGCCGACCGGATCGGGCTGCGTGACATTGTCGAGGAGCGGGCCGTCCTGGTCGACGGTCGCGACCTGGATCCGCCCGAGGCGCAGTACCTGCGCACCGCCGCAATCCGGCAGCGGACCGTCGACGATCTCGGCGAGCTGCCGGACGGGCCGCTCTACCTGCATGTGGACTTCGATGTGATCGCCGACCTGCCGGGGCTGGTGTTCCCGGCACCGGGAGGCCCGGATCAGTCGCGCGTCGCCGCCGCGGTGCAACGTGTCCTGGACACCGGCCGGGTGGCGGCGGTCGGTTTCGCCTGCATCTGGCACGACGGCAGCGGTGCCGCCGAGCGCGTGCGCCCGCTGATGGAGCTGGTCTGAGCGGTCCGGATGTGGCGAATTCGTGGAGAGTTCGCGCCTACCCGGTGGTCGTGGTCGCGCGCCCGGCCGCGTGATGCAGGATTGGGGGCGTGATCGGTAACCGCACCTCCACCGCTCAGGCCACCCGCACCGTCCGTCCGCCGACGCCGCATCCGTCGGGCGCCAAGCCGCCGGCCCTGCCGCCGGAGTTCGTGCCCAAGCATGTCGCGCTGGTGATGGACGGCAACGGCCGCTGGGCCCAGGAGCGCGGCCTGCCCCGCACCGCCGGGCACGAGCGCGGCGAGGCGGTGCTGATGGACACCGTCGAGGGCTGTATCGAGATCGGTGTGAAATGGCTGTCGGCCTATGCCTTTTCGACCGAGAATTGGCGGCGCAGCCCCGACGAGGTGCGCTTCCTCATGGGCTTCAACCGCGATGTGATCCGTCGACGCCGCGACGAGATGCACGAGATGGGGGTGCGGGTGCGCTGGGCCGGGCGGCGACCGCGGTTGTGGCGCAGCGTGATCAAGGAATTGGAGATTGCCGAGGAACTCACCAGGGACAACAAGGTGATGACCCTGACCATGTGCGTCAACTATGGCGGTCGTGCCGAAATCGCCGATGCCGCACGCGAAATCGGCCGTCGGGTGGCCGCGGGGGAGTTGGATCCGGAGAAGATCAACGAGTCCACCTTCGCCCGCTACCTCGACGAACCGGATATGCCCGATGTGGATCTGTTCCTGCGCCCGTCGGGTGAATTGCGCAGCTCCAATTTCCTGATCTGGCAGTCGGCCTACGCCGAGTTCGTGTTCCAGCACACGCTGTTCCCCGATTTCGACAGGCGCAACCTCTGGGAGGCTTGCGTGGAGTACGCCAAACGCGATCGTCGCTTCGGTGGGGTCAAGTGAGCGCCCCGACCGCCGCCGAGGAACTGCAGGCGCGGGCCGGTGCCTGCCTGGCCCGCTGCGATATCGACGTCCGGGTCGAGGGCGGCGGGCTGGGGTTCGAGTTCGAGGGTGCGCTGTGTTCGCTGCGCGGAGTGAATCTGGCTCCCGGACTGGACGTGCTCACCCTCACCTGCGTGCTGGCCTGGGACCGGCCCCTCAAACCGCAGCTGCACAAGCGGGTCGCCGACCGCAACAACGCCCTGCAGTTCGGTTCGCTCACCGTCATCGGCCACGAAAAACTCGCCGATGTCATCCTCCGCTACACCTTCCCCGCCGCGGGATTGGACGACGACGCCCTGACCACCATGCTGCTGCTGGTGCTCTCCGGAGCGGGCCGCGCCCGAAAAGGTTTGGTGCCCTGACCTAGTGCCGGAAACCGGGGAGGAGCAGGTCCACTCCCCGTGCGACGGTCTCGGGGTCGGTGTCGCTCAGCAGCAGGTGCTGTAAAACGAAGCCGGGCATGATGCCCAGTAGTGCCTTGGCGACGGCGTCGGTATCGGCATCGGCCGCCAGCCAGCCGACCTCGCGCATCCGCTCGGCATAGTTCTGCCAGCGATCGCGTAGGGTGCGGATCGCGGTGCTCACGTACTGATGCTCCGCCGGATCGGCGGCGGCCAGGGCCCAGGCCTGCGGCGCCAGGCGGACCCGGTTGCTCTGCTCGCTGATCCGGACGATCTCCGTGGTGAGCGCGCGGACCACCTCGCCCGGCGTCGGCAGCGGCTCCCGGTTCATGACCTCGTCCATCACACCGCGCAGCAGGACCGTCGCGTCGGCCGCGAGGGCGGCGATCAGGTCGTCCTTGCTCTTGAAGTAGCGGTACACCGCACCCGCCGACAGGCCCGACGCGGTGAACACGTCCTGCATCGATGTGGCGTGGAAGCCCTTGCGGGCGAAGCATTCCTGCGCGGCATCGAGGATCTGCCGCCGACGGCGTTCCAGATGTTCTTCGCTGACACGGGGCACCGTTCCAAAGTAAAACGAATGTTCGTTCTTGACAAGTTCATCGGGTGGTGAGACGGTGAGCCCCATAAAAGAACGAACCTCCGATTTACTGGGGAGCCCGTCATGAACACCACGTCGCGTGCCCTCGCCGTGGGTCTCGCCGCCGCCGTGTTGCAAGCCGTCATGCTGATCGCCTTCGCTTGGCCCGCGGCCAATCTGGAGCCCCGCGACCTACCGATCGCCGTCGCCGGGCCGCAGGCGGGCATGGTCGCCGAGAAGATGACCCAGCACGATCCGGACGCCTTCGAAATCATCACCGTCGCCGACGAGGGGGCCGCGCGCACCGCCCTCGAGCACCGCGACGCCTACGGGGCCATCGTCACCGGCGGCGGTCAGCCGCAGATGCTGATCGCCTCGGCCGCGAGTCCGGTGGTGGCTCAACTGCTCACGCAGGCCGCGCAGCAGATGGCGGGCGCCGCGCCCGCGCCGGTGCAGGACGTGGTGCCCGCCGATCGGCACGATCCGCGCGGGGCAGGTTTCGGCGCGATGGTGCTACCGCTGGTGATGGCAGGCCTGGCCGCCGGTGTGCTGCTCAGCCTGCTGGTGCCGACCGTCGGTGGCCGCGCGCTCGGCCTGGTCACCTTCGCGGTGGCGGCGGGTCTGCTGAGCATGGCGATCGTCCAGGGCTGGTTGGAACTTCTGCCCGGCGCCTACCTCGTCCAAGCCGCCATCGCGGGCCTGGTCTCCTTCGCGGTGGCCGGAACCGTCGTCGGCCTCTCCGCCGTCCTCGGCCGCGCCGGAATCGGTCTCGCCGCCCTGCTCATGCTGCTGATCGGCAACCCCTTCTCCGCCGCAACCTCCGCTCCCGAACTGCTCCCCGAGCCCTGGGGCGCCCTCGGCCAACTCCTCCCGCCCGGCGCCGCCGCCACCCTCCTCCGCTCCACCGCCTTCTTCGACAACCACGCCATCACCACCCCCCTCACGGTCCTCCTCACCTGGTCGGCAGCGGCCCTGGCCCTCCTCACCATCGCCGCCCTCCGCCCCCAACCCGCCCCCACCGCCCCCGTCCCCGCGTAGCCGCACCCTTTATTCGCACACGCACCCCCTCCGGGCCCTGCAGGGGGTGCGCGTGTGAACAAGGGGTGCGGCTGCTCGTAGCGTCACCCGGGGCGGGCCCTGCGGCGGGCGGGTCCGCTCGACAGTGGTCCGGTGCAGTCGCACCCCGTGTTGGCACACGCACCCCGTCCGGGCGCTGGAGGGGGTGCGCGTGTGAACAAGGGGTGCGGCTAGTCGGTCGACCACCCGCCGTCGACCGGGATCGCCTGTCCGGTGACGTAGCCTGCGTTGTCGGAGAGGAGCCAGGCGGCCGTTTCGGCGATTTCGGGGGGATCGCCGTGGCGCGCGAGGGGGATGCGAGCGAGGTTTTCGGCGTCGTGGATGATCCCTTTCCGGATGCCGGCGTCGAGCATCGGTGAATGGATCGTTCCCGGACAGATGACGTTGACGCGAATACCGTGTCGGCCGTAGTCGACCGCCGCCGTTTTCGTGATCCCGACGACGCCGTGCTTGGCCGCGACGTAGCAGGTCTGCCGGGCGGAGCCGCGTAGCCCGGCGACCGATGCGTTATTGACGATGGTGCCGCCGCCCTGTGAGAGCATCTGTGCGAGTTCATATTTCATGCACAGCCACACGCCCGTCAGATTGACGGCGATCATCTTGTCCCAGTTCTCCCTGGTGACCTCGTGGGCAAGCGCCGGTTGTCCTTCGATGCCGGCGTTGTTGAACGCGCAATCCAGGCGGCCGAACCGGTCCACCGCCGCCCGCACCATTGCGGCGACATCGTCGTCGTCGCTCACATCGGTGCGCACGAACAGGGCTTCCCCGCCGTCGTTTTCGATTGCCGCGGCAAGTGCCTTGCCGTCGCCCTCGTTGAGATCGGCCAGGACCAGCCGGGCACCGTGCGCCGCGAACACCCGTGCCGCCGCCGCGCCGATACCCGATGCGGCACCGGTGATCAGGGCGACTTTTCCAGCGAGAAGCGCATCCGTCATTACGAAGTCACTTCCTCTCGGCGTAGTAGGTCATGACGGGTGGAGCGGAGACTCCGGCATCGACCCGGAAGATCCGGCCCGCGTGCGGGTCCGCGGCGCGTTGCCGGGGATTCATCTCGAGCCGGGAGGTGGTGATGAACAGGGTGCTGTTGTCCGGACCGCCGAAGCAGCAACTGGTGACATTCGGCGTCGGCACGTGCACGATCGCCGCCAGGTGCCCATCGGGTGCGTAGCGGTACACGGCTCCGGCGCGGTAGATCGCCACCCAGAGAAAGCCCTCGTCGTCGATGGACATCCCGTCGGGAACATAGGGACCCGATTCCGCGCGACCGTCGATCGTGGCGATCGTCCGACGATGGGAGATGGAGCCGCTGTCGACGTCGTAGTCGAACGCGTCGACCCGTCGCGTCGGGGTGTCGATGTAGTACATCGTCCGTTGATCCGCGGTCCAGGCCAGGCCATTGGACACCGTGACCCCCTCCACGGCCGTGCGAACCTTGCCGTCGTAGACATACAGGGAGCACACCGGATTCTTGTGGTCCTTGGCCATCGAGCCCGCCCAGAAACGGCCCGCCGGGTCGCATTTTCCGTCGTCCATCATCACGACGGAGGGATCTCCCAGTTCCTCACTGAGCGGGGTCACCGTCCCGTCGGGGTCCAGCTCCATGAACTGGACACCCGCCGCCAGGAGATAGCCGCCATCGGCCTTGGGCACGGCCGATCCGAGCCAGCGGCCGACATCGTAGGAGGCCGGGTCGGTGAACGTCGCGCCGTCGACCGAGGACGTCCACAGCTGTCCGACCGCGGAATCAACCCAGCCCAGTCGGCCGTCGTGCCAGAAAGGCCCCTCCGAATGCTCCCCGCGGAACGAGCACGGTTCGGCCGTCGATTCCACGACGTCGGCACCGGCCGACGTCGGCGTTCCCAATACAGGCATGGCGCACCTCCATCGTCGAATCGTTTGCTGATTACTTGCTGTAATCTCAGAATCGACCGAGCCGACGGACCTGACAAGAAGGCAGTTCGAGCTGCCGTGGTAACCGAAAGCTGACCGCTTGTGACCAGCGCATCCGACGACGAGACGCTGCCCCCGACAGTGATCCGCGACCTGATCGACGACCTCGGTGGCAAATGGCGAGCGCTGGTCGTCGGCCAACTCGAAACGCGACCCCACCGTTTCGCCGAACTGCAACGGGCCGTCGACGGGATCAGCAAGCACATGCTCGCAGTCACCCTGCGCGGCCTCGAACGCGACGGAGTTGTTTCGCGCACCGTCCATCCCACGGTGCCGCCGCAGGTGGAATACGGGCTCACCGACCTGGGCAGGTCATGGGTGGAGGTTGCCAAGCCGATGCTGCTGTGGATGCAGGCACACATCGACGAGGTCGAGCAAGCCCGCGCCCGCTTCGACCGCCGGAACGAGGGCTAGGCGCCGGAGGGGTGGGCCTTGCCGTCGCGCCTGGTGGCGCAGTCGCGGCAGGTGCCGAAGACCTCCATGGTGTGGCTGATATTGATGAAACCGTGCTGGGCGGCGACGGATTCGGCCCAGGCCTCGACGGTGGGGCCCTCGACCTCGACGGTGCGGCCGCAGTGGCGGCAGACCAGGTGGTGGTGATGTCCCTTCGAGCATTGGCGATAGACCGATTCGCCGGTGTCGGTGCGCAGTACGTCGACCTTGCCCGCCTCGGCGAGAGACTGCAGCGTGCGGTAGACCGTGGTCAGGCCGATGCCCTCGCCGCGGCGGCGCAACTCGTCGTGCAATTCCTGTGCGGAGCGGAACTCCTCGATATCACCGAGCAGCGCGGCGATCGCGCTGCGCTGGCGAGTGCTGCGAATACCGACCGTCTTCTCGGATGTGCCCGTCTTGTCCGGCACGAATCACCCTTCCTCGGCATGTGCGACGGCGTCGACGACGATGCGCGCCAGGTGATCGTCGACCAACTCGTAGATCACCTCGCGGCCGGTGCGCTCCCCGCGCACCACCCCCGCCGACTTCAGGATCCGCAGGTGCTGGCTCACCAGCGGCTGCGTGACCCCCAGGGTATCGACCAACTCGTGCACGCAGCGGGGGGACTCGCGTAGCTGCAGCACGATGGCGATCCGCACCGGCGCCGCCAGGGCGCGCAGCAATTCGCCCGCATTGTCCAGAATCGCACGCGGCGGCACCGCGGGTGCGGTCGGGGCGCGATACGGGTAGGGATCGTGCGGGATCGGGGTGGGTGCCTCCACGGCGACGCGGCTGCGACGCGCGGGAACACCGCTGTCGGCGGTCATCGAACCAACTCCTTATTGGAAACCGATGCCATTATTGATATGCACAGGTGCGCATGTCAATTGTCGGTGCTCGCGTGTCGTGGCGTGGTGGGAATCCTAGTGGCGTCGGCGGCCGAATTATGGTGGATGTCATAGGGCCGCTCGCTGTGCCGATACTGCTTGGACTGCGGGCCGATGGTGCCTATACCCTGGGTCGAATCGCCGATCAACCCATCATCCAGAGGGAGAGCTTCAGCAGTGGCACCCAAGTCGAAGGTCGACACCGTCGCCAACCTCGCCAAGCGCCGGGGACTGGTGTACCCCAGTGGCGAGATCTACGGAGGCACCCGGTCGGCGTGGGACTACGGTCCGCTGGGCGTGGAGCTCAAGGAGAACATCAAGAAGCAGTGGTGGCGGGCCATGGTCACCAGCCGCGACGACGTGGTCGGCCTGGACTCCGCGATCATCCTCCCGCGGCAGGTGTGGGTCGCCTCCGGTCACGTCAGCGTGTTCAACGACCCGCTGGTCGAATGCCTGAACTGTCACAAGCGCCACCGGCAGGATCACCTGCAGGAAGCCTACGCCGACAAGCACAAGATCGACGACCCGGACACGGTCTCGATGGAGGTCATCGGCTGTCCCGACTGCGGCACGGTCGGCCAGTGGACCGAGCCGCGCGACTTCAACATGATGCTCAAGACCTACCTCGGCCCGATCGAATCCGAGGAGGGTCTGCACTATCTGCGGCCCGAGACCGCGCAGGGCATCTTCGTCAACTTCGCCAACGTGATGACCACCGCGCGCAAGAAGCCGCCGTTCGGCATCGCCCAGATCGGCAAGAGCTTCCGCAACGAGATCACCCCGGGCAACTTCATCTTCCGCACTCGTGAGTTCGAGCAGATGGAGATGGAGTTCTTCGTCAAGCCCGGCGAGGACGAGCAGTGGCATCAGTACTGGATCGACACCCGCCTGGCCTGGTACACCGACCTGGGCATCGATCCGGAGAACCTGCGGCTCTACGAGCATCCGAAGGAAAAGCTCTCGCACTACTCGACCCGCACCGTCGACATCGAGTACCGCTTCCACTTCCAGGGCAGCGAATGGGGTGAGCTGGAGGGCGTCGCCAACCGCACCGATTTCGACCTGAAGACCCACTCGGAGCATTCGGGCACCGAGCTGAGCTTCTTCGACCAGAACACCAACGAGCGTTACGTCCCGTACGTGATCGAACCCGCGGCCGGTCTGACCCGCTCGCTGATGGCGTTCCTGATCGACGCCTACACCGAGGACGAGGCGCCGAATGCCAAGGGCGTCATGGAAAAGCGCACGGTGCTGCGCCTGGACCGCCGCCTGGCGCCGGTGAAGGTGGCCGTGCTGCCGTTGTCGCGCAACGCCGATCTGTCGCCCAAGGCGAAAGACCTTGCCGCCCAACTGCGCAAGAACTGGAACGTCGATTTCGACGACGCGGGTGCCATCGGCCGCCGCTACCGCCGTCAGGACGAGATCGGCACCCCGTTCTGCGTCACCGTCGACTTCGACACCCTCGAGGACCAGGCGGTCACCGTCCGCGAGCGCGATTCCATGACGCAGGAACGCATTTCGCTGGACCAGGTGGAGGGCTACCTGGCCCAGCGACTGATCGGGGCCTGAACCTCTCCCGTCCTGCTCGTCCGTGATCCCGACATGCTCTCGGCCGGGATCCATCGGCGGGATTCCGGCCGAACACATGCCGGGATGACCGAGGTCACCCGACTCGTTGTCGAACGGCGCCCCCACATTCCCCGGCCAAGCCGGGGCGGCTGCACGACCGGGGACGATCTATATGAAAGAGATTTTCGAACAGGCGGGCGTGCAAGGCTGGCTGCACGCCCGCTGTATCGACTGTGGTGCCGAAACGGGCTGGCGCCCGGACGAACTCGTCGTCCTGTCGTCGGTGGTCAAGGTGCCGCTGGTACTCGAGCTGGCCCGGCAGATCGAAGCCGGACAGCTGGATCCCACCGACCGGGTCCGCGCGACCGCGGCCTACCGCTTGGGCGGCCCCGGCACCTCCGGCTGTCGCGACGACGTCGAATACAGCCTGCGCGATGCGGCCTACCTTGCCCTGTCGATCAGCGACAACACCGCCGCCGACCTGCTGTTCGACCGGGTCGGATTGGACAACGTGTGCTCGCTGGTCCGCGAATTGGGCCTGGCCCGCACGCGCATCATCGGTGCGCTGCGCGATCTGCTCGCGTCGATGGCAGAGGATATGGGCGTCGCCGATGCCGCGGAGTTCGCCCGTCGTTATCCGACCATGTCCGCCCCCGAGGTCTTCGCCCTGCGGATCCTGGACCCGGCCCGGACCTCCGCCAGCACCCCTCGGGAGATGACCCGGCTACTCGAACTCATCGCGCTCGATCGGGCGGGGCCGCCCGAGGCGTGCGCTTGGCTGCGGGAGCTGATGGGCTCCCAGCTCAACCAGCACCGGCTCGGCACCGCCTTCGCCTCCGACATCCTGCTGTGGGGTAAGACCGGCACGCTGCCGGGCGTGCGCAACGAAATCGGCGTGGTCGAGTACCCCGATGGGATGCGGTATGCCGTAGCCGTTTTCACCCGCGCCGACGTGCTCGACCATCGCCTGCCGCACATCGACCGGGCCATCGGCGCGGCGGCCCGCACGGCGATCGAGTCCATCGATCACCGCCGCCCGATCAGCACATTCCACGGCCGTGCCTCGTCCTGAGCCGGTGCCAGCGTCGACACCCCGTCGGCGCGCAGCACCGTCACCATCAACTCGGCGACTCGGCGCGCCGCCGGATGCGGGGCGGCGGTCGGCCACGCCAGAGACAACCGCCTGCTGAGCGGGCCGCCGCTCAGCGGCCGCCACACCACCCGCGGTTCCTTCTGCGCCACCATGCCCTGGTCGAAGGCCACCCCGTGGCCCGAAAGCACAAGCCCGAGAACGAATTCCGGATTGCGCGCATGCACGACCCGATTCGGCCGGAAACCGTGCTCCCAGCAGGTGCGCAGCGTGGCATCGTAGAGTCCGGGCGCGGCCGCGCGCGGCGGCATCACGAGCCCGTGACCGGACAGATCGCCCAGTGCCAGTTCGGATTTGGCCGCCAGCGGGGAATCTCGCTGCAGCACGACACCGAGCGGGGTGTCGATGGCGGGACCCAGTTCCAGCCCGATCACGTCCACCGGATGCTGTAGCAGCCCGGCGTCGATCTGCCGGTCGGCGAGCAGCCGCAGCTGTTCGGCGGTGGTCAGTTCCTGCAGATCCAGCCGCAGGTCCGGATGGCGGCGTTCGAAGGCGGTGAGAATGCCCGCCAGCACGCGCCCGGCCAGTTCCGGCGGCACCCCGACCCGCAGTGCGTCCATCTCGCCGCGATGCGCCTTGCCGACCAGGGTCGTGACCCGGTCCCAGCGGGCCAGCAGGTCCCGCGACTCGGCGAGCAGGATCTGCCCGGCCTCGGTGAGCGTCACGGTGCGGCCGCGGTCGAACAGCCGTGCGCCGAGGTCGGTTTCGAGTTCGCGGATGCGCTGACTGAGCGGCGGCTGGGCGATGCCGAGCCGTTCGGCGGCGCGTCCGAAATGTAATTCTTCGGCCACGGCCACGAAGTACCGCAGCTTGCGCAAGGGGTCCACGCTGCGACGATATCGGCTTCGATATGGGCTCGCCGAGCGATTGATCTTGGACAGAGGCGCGGGCGGTCTGGTGTCGTGCCGGTGTGCGTCGGGCAGGGCCCGGCGGCGGCAGTGGAAAGGACACGGCATGAGCAGATTGAGCAGGCGAGGTTTGTTGGGAGCGGGCGCTGCGGCCGCCGCGGTGCTGGCGGCCGGATGCACCGCCGAGCAGCACGGTCCGGCCCCGGCCGCCACGGCTCCAGCCGGTTCATCCGCGGTGACGGTGCGCTGGTGGGGCAACAACGGCTGGGAGATCGCCGCCGGCGGCAAGACGGTGCTGATCGACCCGTGGATCACCCGCTTCCGCACCGGCACCTACACCAAGGAGGGTGCCGATCCGCAGACCCCGATCTCGGTGGACACCAGGCTGATCGACACCTACCTCGACTCCGGCCGCCTGCGCGCCGACCACATCCTCGTCACGCACGGCCACTACGACCATCTCACCGACGTCCCATACATTGCCCAGCGCACCGGCGCCACGGTCTTCGGCACCGAAACCCATCTGAACCTGATGGCCGCACTCGGCGCTCCCGAGGAACAACTCGCCTTGGTGACCGGCGGTGAGGATCTGAGTTTCGACGGTTACGGCATTCGCGTGCTGCGGTCGCTGCACTCGGCGCTCGGCCCGCGCGCCCAGATCCCATTTCCCGGAACGCGGCCCGGCTACGGTGCGGTGAAACTGCCTCGGCCGCAGGTGATCAGCGATCTGGTGGAGGGTGGCACCCTGGCCTATCAGGTGACCCTCGGCGGCATCAGTGTGCTGAACTTGGGCGGCTCGAACTACGTGGAATCGGAACTGGCCGGGCTGCGGCCGGATGTGCTGCTGCTGCCGGTGGGCGGCGCGAAGGTCCGCGAGTACGTGCCCCGATTGCTGCGCACCCTGGGCAATCCCCGCTATGTGCTGCCCACGCATTGGGACGACTTCGATTACCCGCTGGGGGAACCGGCGCGCGACACCGGCGGGCTGGATCCCCTGCGCAAGGCGGTCGCGGCGGCGAGCCCGGACAGCCGCTTCGTCGTGCTGAACCACCTGGAGATGCTTTCCCCGTAAGAGCCCGGCAAATAAAGGGGGTCAGGGTGCCGGGGAAATAATGGTGTTGGTGTTGCTGTTCGGGTTCGAGAAAGTCCCAAACGGAAGAGGTGCACCATGGCGCAGGCTGTTCGGTTCGACCGGTACGGCGACATCGACGTGCTGAAGGTGGTCGAGGCGCCCGATCCGGTGCCCGGAAAGGACGAGGTGGTAGTGGCCGTCGTCGCCGCCGGTATCAATCCGGGAGAGACGAAGATCCGGGTGGGGATGCTGCACGAGCAGTTCCCGGCGACCTTCCCGTCCGGGCAGGGCAGCGATTTCGCGGGCCGGATCGTTGCGGTGGGGGAGGGCGTGGGCGGCGTCGAAGTGGGGGACGAGGTGCTCGGCTTCACCAACTCGCGCGGCAGCCACGCCACGCGCGTCGTGGTGCCCGCCGATCAGGTCGCGCCCAAACCCGCCGGGCTGTCCTGGGAGGTCGCGGGTGCGCTGTTCGTCTCGGGCACCACCGCCTTCGCCACCGTGCGGGCGGTCGGCGCCGAGGCCGGGGACACGGTGGCGGTGTCGGGTGCCGCCGGTGGGGTGGGTTCGATTGCCGTGCAACTACTTCGGGCCCGGGGCGCCACCGTGATCGGCATCGCGGGTCCCGGCAACCACGAATGGCTGCGGTCGAAGGGAGTGATTCCGGTGGCCTACGGGGACGGGCTCGCCGAACGCCTGCGCCGGGCCGCGCCCGGCGGCATCGACGCCTTCATCGATACCCACGGCTCCGGATACGTCGAGTTGGCCCTCGAACTCGGCGTGAAACCCGACCGCATCGACACCATCATCGACTGGGCCGCCATCGAGAAGTACGGCGTCAAGGGTGAGGGCAGTATGGCCGCCGACACCATCGACGTGGTCGCCGAGCTGGCCGACCTCGCCGCCGCGGGCACACTCGAGGTTCCCATCGCCGCGACCTACCCTCTCGCTCGGGTCCGCGACGCCTTCCGGGAGCTGGAGCGCGGACACACCCACGGCAAGATCGTTCTGCACCCCTGACCGCTGCGCTCCGCCCGCGCACGCAGTAGGGTGAGCTCGACGAAAGACGCTGCCGCACGGTCGATCCGGTAGCGGTGGGGACGGCGAGGGAGTTGCGGTGGGCTGGGCAGATTGCGCGCGGGCGGTGCGCGATCGGTTGCTCGACTTCTGGGTGGCGCTCGCGGCCCTGGCCGGATTGGTGCTGTTCGGCGCGGCCACCGTCACCGCGGTGCGCGCCGCGGACTGGCTCGCGGTAGCCCTGTTCGGCGCATTGGCCCTGCCGTGCGCGCTGATTGTGGCGCTGAACATCCTCGTCGAAGCCGCCGACCACGCCCGCATCTGGCTGCTGGCCCTCGGCGCCGTCCTGATCATGCCGCTCCTGCTGATCCCGGCAGTACGACGCCGGGCACGCCGAATCTGGTTGCGCCACCTCACCTCCCCGGAGCCCGCACCGGCGGGCTGGATGCGTAGGCAGGACGACCCCGGCACGCCGTACCGGTCGAGGTGAACACGCTCGCTCTGTCCGCCGCGATCGGCAAGACCGGTACCCGCACCCGGGGTGAGGCGATCCGCTTCGCCGAGCGGTTGGGGTGGTTGTAGGTTCGAAGGAGTGCACCTTACGCAGATTCGGTTGATCGTGTCCGACTTCGCTCGCACTCTTGCCTTCTACCGCGACGTGATCGGTTTGCGGCCGCAGGTCGAGAACCCTGGTCCGCCGTATGTGGCATTCGAGCCGGAGATGGGTAGCAGTCTGTGTCTGCACGACCGCACCGACCTGGATGCCGCTCTCGGCGGTGTGCTGCGCACCGGGCTCGGGCGCACCGATACCGCGCTGGTCTCGCTGCGGGTCGACGACCTGGACGACTATCTCGCCGCGGTGCGCGAGCGTGGCGCCGAGATCGCTTGCGGTCCGCTCGCTTTCGGCGACCGCATTCGCTGCGCCTATCTGCGCGATCCGGAGGAGAACCTGATCGAGATCCAGCAGTGGCTGGCCACCCGTTCCGGCGAACCGGTGCCGCCCGCGGGCTGATCCCACCGCGGGTTTTCCGATCACGCTCGCGGGTAGTGCGCAGGCATATCGACTCTCTCTGAGGAGCGCATATGCGGGCAGTCACATGGCAGGGCCGGCGCAAGGTCAGCGTGGACACCGTGCCGGATCCGAAGATCGAGGCACCCACCGATGCGATCGTGCGGGTCACCTCCTCGGCGATCTGCGGGTCGGATCTGCACCTGTACGAGGTGCTCGGCGCCTATATGAGCGCCGGTGACGTGCTGGGGCACGAGCCGATCGGCATCGTCGAGGAGACCGGTTCGGCGGTGACCGAGGTGGCACCGGGCGACCGGGTCGTGGTGCCGTTCAACATCAGCTGCGGCGGCTGTTATATGTGCCGCACCGGCCTGCCCAGTCAGTGTGAGACCACGCAGGTCCGCGAATACGGCAGCGGCGCAGCGCTGTTCGGCTACTCCAAACTGTACGGCCAGGTGCCCGGCGGGCAGGCGGAATATCTTCGAGTGCCGCACGCCGACTTCACCCACATCAAGGTGCCGCACGGCCCGGAGGACACCCGGTACCTGTATTTGTCGGACGTCCTGCCCACGGCGTGGCAGGCCGTGGAGTACGCCGCCGTACCCGAGGGCGGGTCGGTCACCGTTCTCGGTCTCGGCCCGATCGGTGATATGGCGTGCCGCATCGCCAAGCACCGCGGTCATCGGGTGATCGGCGTCGACCGGGTGCCCGAACGGCTTCGGCGGGTGTCGGGGCGCAATATGGAGGTCATCGACCTCGACACCATCGATCGGCCCGTCGGCGATATCGTGCGCGAGATGACCGACGGTCGCGGCACCGACGCGGTGATCGATGCGGTGGGCATGGAAGCGCATGGGTCACCGCTGGCATCCATCGCGCAGATGTCCGCGTCGTTGCTTCCGGATGCCGTGGCGCGCAAGCTGATCGACACCGCCGGTATCGACCGGCTCGCGGCGCTGCACAGCGCCATCGATATCGTGCGCCGCGGCGGGACGATCTCGCTGTCGGGCGTCTACGGCGGCATGGTCGACCCGATGCCGATGCGCATGCTGTTCGACAAGCAGATTCAGCTGAGGATGGGGCAGGCCAATGTGAAGCGCTGGGTGGACGACATCATGCCGCTACTCGGCGACGACGACCCGCTGGGTGTGGAAACCTTTGCCACCCACCGCCTTCCGCTCGAAGCCGCACCGAGGGCGTACGAGATGTTCCAGCACAAGTCCGATGGGGCGGTGAAGGTGGTGCTCGACCCCACCGTGCGGACGTGAGGCCGGTCAGAACCGCCCGCCGCGGCTGATCCGCCGCGAACTGTCGGAACCGCCGAACGAGCCCGGACCCCACCCGCCGGAGGCGCGGCGGTATTCGGCGCCGGCCCCGCGCAGCAGGCCGTCGATGAGAATGCCGCCGAGCACGGCTCCCGCTTGCGACGAGCTTGAAACCGGCTGCCGCGCCTGCCATTCCCGCACGCTCGCCTGCGCCGCGTGCAGGGCGCGGGTGGCGAGGTCGGCGGCTCGGCGGGCATGTTGGAGCGCCTGCTCCGGATCGGTGCCGGTCAGCTGCTGGGCGCGCTCGAGATGGCGCTGTGCCTCGGCGAGCCGGGTGCGCGGTGGCGCATCGACGCCGCCACGCCGGGTGGCGATGTAGTCGGCGGCCGCGTGCAGTTGGCCGGTGGCGGCGGTGAGTGCCTGCTCGAGACGCCGCCGCAGCTGGTCGGCGGCCAGCTTGCGATCGGTGGCCTCGGCGATCGCGCGATCCAGCTCGGCATCGGCGGCCACGGCCTGCTGGAAGGTGCCCAGCGGATCGGTCTCACCGGACTCCGTCGCGGCGGCCAGGGCGGTGCGGGCGGCGGCCACGGCCTGCTGCAGTGGCGCACCGCCCGGCTCGGACAGCGTTGCGGCCGTGTCCAGGTCGCGGCGCAATTCCTCGATCGCCCCGGGCAATCCGGTGCGCGCCTCGGCGATATCGGTGGCGGCGGTGTCGACGGCGTCGAGCAGGGCACGCCCGGCCGCGACCGCCGATTCGGCGGAGCGGATCGCGGCCACCGCCGAACCCTGCTGTCCCACCGGGCGTGCCACCGCCGCCCGGCCCTCGTCGATCGCGCGTTCGGCGTAGGCGATGCGCTCGCGGGCCATGGACACGTTGTCGCGCACCGGCGCGAGCACCGAGGCGGGATGATCGCGAACCAGTTGTGCCAGGGCGGCTTCCGAGGCCGGAACCCGGGCGGTGAGGTCGACCACATCGCGGGTCAGGGCGTCCAGCCGCTCGGGGGCATTGATGAGCAGATCGCGCATGGCATCGAATTCGGCGACCTTGGCGTCGAGTTCGCGATCGGCGCGTCCGCACCGCGAGATCAGCTCGACCAGCAGATCGCGTCGCTCGTCGGGGGTTTCGGGGATGTCGTCGTCGAGCCGCTGCCGGATCGAGAACGCCTGGGCGAGAGCCTGTTTCGCCGCGTCCAGGGCGGCCGTGAACGGGGCCGTGGTGGTGGCGCCGAATTCGTCGGTGGCCAGCCGCAGTTCCTCGGCGCTGGTGCGGATGGCGTCGTCGAGGTCGACGAGGATCTCCCGGGCGCGGGTATCGAGCAGATCCGGGGGCACCGCGGCCAGCGCCGCGGTATCGGTGGGATCGACGCGGCGTGCCGCACTCAGTGCCGCCCGATCGCGGGCGCGGCGGCGAAAGCGCCCGTACAGCAGGATCAGTCCCACCGCCGCCACCGCGAGTGCGGCGACGGCCAGCAGCGGCCACAGGCTCGGACCTGCCGAACCGCTCATGGCCGCCGACAGGCCCTGTGCGGCGGCGACTCCGGCGGCGGCCCACTGGGCGTCCCGCAGCCGTGGCTCGACCCGATCGCGCAGCAGCGCATCCAGTTCCGCGTCGTCGACCGACGGTGGCAATGCCCCGCTGACCGCGTACGCGCGGTCGGTCACCGCGACCGCCAGCAGCAGATCACGGTCCCCGAACCCGGACGCCGCGGCCGTGCGCTCGCCCCAGGTCTGCGGGTCGAGATCGGCGAAATCGTGGACGTACACGATCCACAGCCGCTCCCGGTGCGCGGTGTACAACTCGTTCACCGCCGCACGGACGCTGTCTCGCCGACCGCCGTCGAGCGCCTGTGCGGTATCGGTCACATAGTCGGCCAGCCGGAACGGCTCCTCGGCCGCCGCGGTGGCCGGTCGCACCAGTACCGCTCCGGCCAGCACTGTCACGAGGACGGCCAGCGCGCAAGACAGCGAGGCGATGCGACGAACCGGCGACAGCGGTGGCGGCATACCGAGAATCTATCGCCGCGGCGGCGGCCGGGCAGGACTTCGAAGCCCGGCCCGTGTCGGTGCCGATGACTACCATCGAGACCGTGATCACGATCGATCGTCCCTACACGGGTCATGTCTCGCCGGAATCGAATCCGCAGCAGCGCGACGTGCCCGGTGCACGCATCGTGAAGATGTCGGTCGGACCGATGGACAACAACACCTACCTGGTGCAGGACACCGCGACCGGGGATGCGCTGCTGATCGACGCCGCCAACGAAGCGGAGCGGATCCTGGCGCTGCTCGCCCAGGAAGCGCCCGCGCAGGTGCGGCTCATCCTCACCACCCACCAGCATTTCGACCACTGGCAGGCCCTGGAACAGGTGGTCGCCGAGACCGGCATCCCGACCGCGGCGCACACCCTCGACGCCGATCCGCTGCCGGTGCCGCCGGATCGAGTGCTGGCAGACGGCGACACGATCCGCATCGGCGACCTCGCCTTCGAGGTGATCCACCTGCGCGGCCACACGCCGGGCTCGGTGGCGCTGGCCCTCACCGACGGTGCCGGGCACACCCACCTGTTCACCGGCGATTCCTTGTTTCCCGGCGGTGTGGGACGCACCACGTCCCCGGCCGACTTCGACTCCCTCTACGGCGATGTCACAGGGAAGCTGTTCGATCGCTACGACGACCACACCGCGGTCTATCCGGGCCACGGCGACGACACCACCCTCGGCAAGGAACGCCCGCAGCTGGCGGAATGGCGGCGGCGCGGTTGGTGACTACGCGCCGAAGCCCGCGCTCCCCGCTCCGCAATCTCGGCGTGACAGAGCGCTGGCAGACTCGTGGAATGCCGTCCGCCCAGACCCATCCCCCTGGCAATCCGGCCGGACCCGCCCCGCGGCCGCGCTGGCTGTCCGCCGATACCCAGCCCATGAGGACTCCCGGTACCCGGCGGATGACGTCTTCCGGTACCCGGCGCAGCAGTGCTTTTCTGCTGCGCTGGGTTCGCCGGGTGATCGCTGGCACGCTGCTGATGGGTGTGGTGCTGGTTGTGGGGACCGCGGTGCGGGTGTGGCAGGTGGCGCGCATCAACGACTATTCGCCCGCCGACGCCATCGTGGTGCTGGGGGCGGCACAGTACGACGGCACCCCGTCATCGGTGTTCGAGGCCCGACTCGCCCAGGCTTACAAGCTGTACTCCAAAGGGGTTGCGCCGATGGTGATCACCGTCGGGGGCAAACAGGTCGGGGACAACTACACCGAGGCCGCCTCGGGCAAGAACTATTTGCAGAACCGCGGTGTCCCGGCGGATCATATCCTGGCCGTGGAAACCGGCTCGGACACCCTGCAGAGCATCGAGGCGGTGGCCACCGCCATGCGTGCCCGTGAGCTGTCCTCGGCGGTGCTGGTCAGCGATCCCTGGCATTCGCTGCGCACCCGGACCATGGCCCGCGACGAAGGGCTGCGGGCGTGGACCGCGCCGGCGCGCACCGGCCCGGCCGTCTACACGCGGGAATCACAGGCGCACGGCATCGCCCGCGAAACCGGTGCGCTGCTGTGGTATCAGCTCACCCATTTCTCTGCCGATTTCAAATACACCGCGGAGCAGTGACTTTCGAGGAGTGACATGAGCGGCGCCGGGGACGCCTACACCGACCAGGACCGGGAACGCATGGTCGCCGAGACCTCGGCGACGGCGGGCCTGAACTGGTCACCCAGTCCCGCCCGCCGCAGCGACTTCGCCCGCGACCGGGCCCGCGTGCTGCATTCGGCGGCGCTGCGACGGCTGGCCGACAAGACCCAGGTGATGGGCCCGCGCGACGGTGACACTCCGCGCACCCGGCTCACCCATTCGCTGGAGGTCGCCCAGATCGGGCGCAGCATTGCCGAGGGGCTGGGCTGCGATCCGGATCTGGTGGACCTGGCCGGGCTGGCCCACGACATCGGGCATCCGCCCTACGGTCACAACGGTGAGCGTGCCCTGGACCAATTCGCCGAAGCACACGGCGGTTTCGAGGGCAACGCGCAGAATCTGCGCATCCTGACCCGGCTCGAGCCCAAGGTTTTCGATGCCGCGGGGCAGAGCTTCGGCCTCAACCTGACTCGGGCCGCGCTGGACGCCACCGTCAAATACCCCTGGGACAGAACCGCTTCCGGCACCAAATTCGGCGCCTACGACGTGGATCTGCAGCGGCTGGAGTGGGTGCGCAAGGGCGCGCCGGAGCGGCGGCAGTGCCTGGAATCGCAGATCATGGACTGGTCCGACGATGTGGCCTATTCGGTGCACGACGTCGAGGACGGAGTGATCGCGGGGCGCATCGACCTGCGCGCGCTGGCCGATCCCAGCGAACAGGAGGCCCTGGCCAGGCTCGGGCACGCCCAGCATCCCGGGCTGACCCTCGACGACCTCGTCTCCGCGGCCGAACGACTGTCCGGTCTGCCCGTCATCGCCGCAGCCGCGGACTACGACGGCACACTGCGCGCCTCGGTCGCGTTGAAGCGGCTCACCAGCGATCTCGTCGGCCGCTTCGCCACCGCGGCGGTCGAGGCCACCCGGCAGGCGTGGGGTGGTCGTCGATTGTGCCGCTACCGCGCGGATCTCGAGGTCCCCCGCATCGTCGCCGCCGAGGTCGCGGTGTTGAAGACGGTGGCATTGCGGTGGGTGATGTCGGATCCGGAGCACCTCGAACGCCAGGCCGACCAGCGTGCCCGCATTCTGCTCGTCGCCGACCATCTGCTGGACCGCGCTCCGCACGCCCTGGATCCGGTGATGCTGCCCTGGTGGGAGGAGGCCGCCGACGACACCGCCCGGGTGCGGGTGATCGTCGATCAGATCGCCTCCTACACCGAAAGCCGCCTCGAGCGAGTCGCCGCCGCGATCGGATGAGCGGCCGCCGCCGAATCGGCCGAACATGTCGGTGCCCGGCCGTAGAGTGAACTGTGTTGCGGCGCAGGGGCGGTGTTCAGCGAGCATCTAGGCCGCGATGTGGTGTTTCCGGTTGTCGGATCACGAAAGAGGGGGCCGATCGTGCGGCGCGGGCGTTTCCTCGGTCAGAGTGTCGTGGCGCTGGTTTTTGCGCTGATGCTGGCAATCGTCTCCGGCTGCTCGCGATCGCCGGACGACCAGTCGTTCCATTATCAGGTGACCGAAGGCCCGAATCTCAATTACTTCCTGCGCGACGGTCGGAGCGCCGCACATCTGGTTCTGCGTTCGGGCACCGACCCGCGCATCCTGGTGGCATTTCCCGCCGGCAACAGCGGCACCGGGCTGTGGTTCGAGCCGCTGGCCGTCGCCGCGCAGTGGTCCCTCGACGCCGCGCCGAAGGCGAAGTCGGACAAGGATTCTCGCGGCCGGACGCTGCACGGGATCGAGTTCGAGGTGTCGACCTCCGCCGCCGCGCTGACGCCGAAGCAGACGGTGCTGTCCAACGTCCGGGTGCTGCGCACCTATGGCGAGGACGGGAAACCCGTACCGCCCGAGGTCGTGGTACAGCCCACCCTGTCGGGACAGACGGTGACCTGGGCCCGGGACCGTCTCGACGGCGCGCCCGGCTACCGACTCGGCCTCGATGTCATCGCCGGATCGGTGGGGACGGGAGGGGCGATCAACGCGGGGACCGATGGGCGAATCGCCCTCCGCGTGACGGCTCTGACCGGGGAGACTCCGCTGACGCCGCTGTCCGGCGCCGACCTGCTCAACGGCTCGGAGGAGAACAACGAGAACGCGAAGAACACCCTCACCTTCCTCAGCTACCGGGAGAAATTCCTCGCCGGTTCCTGGCGCTTCGACACCTACTTCGGCCGCGACACCCTGCTCTCGGTCATGATGCTGATGCCGGTCCTGGCGCCCGAGGCGATCGAGTCGGGGGTGCGCTCGGTGCTGTCGCGGCTGGCTCCCGACGGGACGGTCGCGCACGAGGAATCCATCTCCGAGTTCGCCATCCTCACCCACAAACAGCAGGACGGCACGCTCAGCGACGCGCCGATCTTCGACTACAACATGATCGATCAGAACTATCTGCTGGCTCCGGTCGCCGCCGCCTACCTGCTCGACGACCCCGCCGGAGCGCCCCGCGCCGCCGACTACCTGCGTGCCGACGCCGCCTCGTCGGGCGCCACCAAGGACACGGTCGGTCAGGCCCTGGTCCGCAATCTGCGCCTGGTCGCCGCCTCCGCCAAGGCGTTCGCCCAGGATTCACGCTATGAGAATCTGATCGGCCTGAAGCCTGGCCGCGACGCGGGGAATTGGCGCGACAGCAACACCGGCCTCGGCGGCGGCCGCTACCCCTACGACGTCAATGCCATCCTGGTGCCCGCCGCCCTGGAGGCGACGGCACGACTGCTCGACAGCCGCCTGATCGACCCGTACCTGAACGACGACGATCGGATGGACCTGTCCCGGGCCGCCGCCGACGCCAAGATCTGGCGTGCCGAGGCACCTCGGCTGTTCACGGTGACCGTCGACAACGCGCAGGCGCGGACGGCGATCGACACCTACTCCCAACAGGTCGGTGTTCCGGCCGCGGACGCGGTGGCGGCGCTGGGCTCGGGCCCCGTCGCGTTCCCCGCGGTCGCGCTGAGCGCCGAGGGCGGGCCCGTCCCCATCCTCCATTCCGACAACGCCTTCGACCTGCTGTTCGGCACCCCGCCGCCCGAGGTACTCGATACCGAGGTCACCACGATGATCCGCCCGTTCCCGCTCGGCCTCATGACCGGGGCGGGGCTGGTGGTCGCCACTCCGGTCTTCGCGGACCCGCAACGGCAAGCGCAGTTCACCACCCACGACTATCACGGGACCGTGGTGTGGTCCTGGATGCAGGCCGGCTTCGCCCGCGGTCTGCAGCGCCAACTCGAGCGCGCCGATCTGCCGCAACCGGTGCGCGAGCGGCTGCAGCAAGCCCAGCGCACCCTGTGGCAGGCGATCGACGCGGCGCGGTCGATGCAGAGCTCGGAACTGTGGAGCTGGCGCTTCGAGGGCGGCCGCTACCACATCGCGCCGTTCGGAGCCAGCGCCCGGGATGTGACCGAATCCAATGCGGCGCAGCTGTGGAGCAGCGTCTACCTGGCGATCCATCCGCCGACGCGGTGAGCGGTTAGACTCCATCACCGTGGCCGGACGACTCCCTGATCGCGATATCGCGGCAATTCGAGAACGCGTACGCATCGAGGACGTCGTCGGAGAATATGTCTCGCTCAAGCGCGCCGGGGCCGACTCCCTGAAGGGCCTGTGCCCGTTCCACGACGAGAAGTCGCCCTCGTTCCATGTCCGGCCCAACCACAGCCACTTCCACTGCTTCGGATGCGGTGAGAGCGGGGACGTGTTTGCGTTCCTGCAGAAGATCGAGCACGTCGGATTCGTCGAGGCGGTCGAGCAGCTCGCCGACCGCATCGGATACCGGATCAACTATGAGGGCGGCGGCACGTCGGTGCAGCGCGACCGGGGCACCCGGTCGCGCCTGGTCGCCGCCAACGCCGCCGCGCACGAGTTCTACATGGCGCAGCTGAACGAGCCGGAGGCCGAGGCGGCGCGCAAGTATCTCACCGAGCGGAACTTCGACGCGGCCGCGGCCCGGCAGTTCGGCTGCGGCTTCGCCCCCGCCGGCTGGGACACGCTCACCAAACACCTGCTGCGCAAGGGATTCGACATCAAGGAACTGGAGGCGGCGGGCCTGTCCAAGCCGGGCCGCCACGGTCCCATCGACCGGTTCCACCGGCGGCTGCTGTGGCCGATCCGCAATCTCAGCGGTGACATCATCGGCTTCGGCGCGCGGCGGCTGTTCGACGACGATCAGATGACCGCCAAATACATCAACACACCGGAAACGGTGCTGTACAAGAAGTCTCAGGTGCTGTTCGGCCTCGACTATGCCAAGCGGGAGATCGCCAAGAGCCATCAGGCCGTGGTGGTGGAGGGCTACACCGATGTGATGGCCATGCATCTGGCCGGTGTGAAGACGGCCGTGGCCTCCTGCGGCACGGCCTTCGGCGAGGAGCATCTGGCGGTGCTGCGCCGGCTGCTGATGGACGACAACTTCTGGCGCGGCGAGATCATCTACACCTTCGACGGTGACGAGGCGGGACAGGCCGCCGCGCTGAAAGCCTTTGCCGGAGACCAGAAGCTGGCCGGGCAGACCTTCATCGCCGTCGCCCCCGACGGGCAGGACCCGTGCGAACTGCGCCAGCGCAGCGGTGACGGCGCCGTCCGCGATCTGGTGGCGCGGCGGGTCCCGTTGTACGAGTTCGTCATCCGCGGCATGCTCGCCGAGCACAACCTGGACACCCCCGAGGGCCAGGTGGAGGCGCTGCGCCGGGCGGTGCCGGTGGTGGCCAAGATCAAGGACTACGCCCTGCGCAAGGCGTACGCGACGAAGCTGGCGGGCTGGGTCGGCTGGGACGATATCCAGCTGGTGGTGCGCCGGGTGGGGGAGGAGGCGCGCCGCGGCGCCCGCAAGGGCGGAGCTCCGATGCGCGAGACTGCCCCCACGGCAACGGTTTCCGAACACCCCGCCGCCCGGCCCAATCCGAACGATCCGGTGCTGCTGCCGCAGCGTCAGGTGCTGGCCGCCGCTCTGCAGTACCCCGCGATGGCCGGTCCGATGTTCGATGCGCTGGAGCCGGAGGCGTTCACCCACCCCGGCTATATCGCGGTGCGCGCCGCGATCGCCGAAGCGGGCGGCACCGCGGCCGGACTCGGCGGGTCGGAATGGGTGACGCGGGTCGCCGACCACACCGACGATCTGACGCTGCGCGCGCTGGTGTCCGAACTGGCCGCCGAACCGCTGCCGGTGAAAACCGCCGACGACATCCCGCGCTTCATCACCGGCGTGCTCGCCCGTACCCAGGAGGCGTGGGTGGGCCGGCAGATCGCGGAGTTGAAATCCAAACTGCAGCGGGTGTCCTCGACCGAACAGCCGGAGGCGTATATGGCGCTGTTCGGCGATCTGGTGGCCCTCGAGCAGTACCGCAAGAGCCTGCTCACCCAGGCGATGGGCAATTCCGACGACTTCGCCGTCGGCTAGGCCCGCTCAGCGGCGCAGCTGATCCTGCGGCACCAGGATGGTGGTGCGCTCGTCGAGCGGCTCCATCGGTTCCAGCTTCGGCTGGGTGCTCAACCTGTCCGACAGCTTCTGGCGGCCGACCAGGACGAGCTTGCGGGTGACCGGGCTGGCGGTGATGGCGCGGGTGGTCTTGCTGATCTGCTCGTAGCGGGCTCGCCCGGCCTTCGCCCCGAGCACGTAACCGGCTGCGACGCCGATGATCAACCGCAGCATATCCTTGGGCTCCTCCCAGTCACTGTCCGCGCCGTACATCCTGCCCGACGACCGAATCGGCTGTCGATCCAGGTCCCGGTGTGCGCATCGGCACCCACCATGGCAGAAGGGTCCGACAGAGTCGCCGGGCCGCCGCGCGATCGTAGCGTCCGATCTGTGCACCCTGCACGGAATTCCGTTCGCGGATTCATGAGTTTGGCAATGGACGCCGCAGGGGTTTGTGCTGTGTGCTGAATCACGATGTCACGGTGACGTCGATGACACCGGCTGGAGGACAACGTGATTCACGGCAGGAGATGGGGACTCGTCGGCCTGGCCGAGATGGGGCTGACCGTGGTTAGCGCGCTGGTCGCGATGGGGCTGATCGTGGCCACGGCGGTACCGGCCACCGATGTGGCTGCGGCGCCGTTGTTCGGGGCGGCGCCGACCGCTCCGCCGGGGATCGGCATCCCGGCCGGATACACCCCTCCACCGCCGACCTACGGGATCGGACTCGACGTCGGCCAGGTGGTGCCGCTGGCCGACGGCACCCAGCTCACCGCCACCGTGCGCTATCCCACCGACCCGGTGACCGGACAGCGCGCGCCCGGCCCGTTCCCGGTCATCGTCGACTACACCACCTATATCGGGCTGAACGGCGTGATCACCTCGGTGGTGACCGGTGCGGTGCGGGGGGCGCTGGACGCGCTGCACGTGCAGCTTCCGGACAACGTGGCCGATCTCGACCGCATCGTCCAACAAGCCATGAGCACCCAGGACGAGCTGGTGCGGCGCGGCTACATCGAGGTGATCGCGGATGTGCGCGGCACGGGATCCTCGACGGGGCAATGGGATCCGGCCTCGCCGCGCGACGGCCAGGACGGTAATCAGCTGGTGGACTGGGCGGCGAAACTGCCCGGCTCCAACGGCAAGGTCGGCATGTTCGGTTACTCCTTCCCGGGAGTGTCGGGCATGCTGACCGCCCAGCACAGCCGCCCGGACACGCCGCTGAAGGCGATGATGATGTACACCATCCCCAACGACGTGTTCAAGCATGTGGCCAGCCACGACGGCATGTTCAGCCCGATTCTGCTGACCGCAATCATTCCCATGATCCAGGTGATGGGCGTGATCGGGCCGATTCTGAACCTTCCGCTCACCCCGCAGGTCGCCGTGCAGGCCCTCATCGACCATCTGCAGGGGGCGCTGGCCTCGCCGGACACGCCGCTGGCGAAACTGGTCGAGGGCTACGGCAACGGCACCTACGGCCACAAGGACCAGTGGTGGTCGGCCCGTGATTTCGGGCCGAACATGCGCACCCTGGTGGACAACGGCATTGCCACCTATTTCGTCGACGGCATCTGGGATCTCTACCAGGACGGCGCATTTCAGAACTACGCGCAGCTGCAGAACCTGGCCGCCGGGCGGCCGCAATACGGTCCGATGGACCCCGATGCGCCCACCGATCCGCGTTTCCAGCTGTTGATGGGCCCCTGGTACCACGTGGGAATGGGTGCCGGCCCGTATGCGCGGATGGACACCGACCCGGTGACGATCGCGTGGTTCGACCACTGGCTCAAGGGAATCGACAACGGCGTCGACAAGACGCCCGACACACTGCACCTGATCGACCAGACCGGTGCCGGTGCCAACACCACCGCCTACCCGTTCGCACCGGCGCGGCCCACCACCTACCGCCTCGGTGCGGGAACCCTCGGGGGTGAGCCGACGGGCGGGCCCGATCGCCTCGCCTACTCACCGGTCCAAAACCCGTGCAACCGAGACAATTTCGAGCAGTGGACCGCCGGGCTGCTGCAGTTGGCGCTGAATCTGTTGCATGTGAACGATCCGTGTGCGGCGGGCGAGCTCGGCCCGCAGTCCGGAATCGCCTACACCGGCGACCCGGTCGCCGAGCCGACCATGGTGGCCGGACCCGGCTCTCTGCACACCTACATCAGCTCCACCGTCGACGAGGCCGCCCTGCAGGTGCATCTGGACGACGTCGCCCCCGACGGCAGTGCCGCCGAGATCACCGGTGGCGCCCAACTGGGGACACTGCGCACCCTGGACGAGGCCAAGACCTGGCGGACCGCCGACGGCACCGTGTACTCGCCCGAACACAACCTGTCCTCCGCGGATATCACCCCCATGCGACCGGGTGAAGTGGTGGAACTGCACATTCGGCTGCGGCCCACCTACTACCGGCTCGAGGCGGGCCACCGCTTGCGCGTGCGAGTGACCACCGGTAATTTCCCGTCCACCTTGGCGCCGCTGCCGGAGATCCCGAAGTTGCTGGGATCCAGCGTCGACATCCTGCACGACGCCGAGCATCCGAGCAGTCTGACGGTGCCGCTCGCGCCCGCGTCGGCATTGCATCCGTAACCGGTTCTGCGACAGGGGGTCCGGAATGAAAGCCCGAGCCGTTGCAGTCGTCGTGGCGTCGGTGTGCGCACTCGTCCCGTTCGCCGATTCGGCCGCGGCCGCGCCGGAGTGCGGGGCGTGGTCCGCGTCGCCGGTCGCCGCGGGCTACGGCATGCTCGAAAGCGTGGCCTTCGACGGACGCGGCGGCATGCTGCTGTCCGAACAGGCGGCCACCGGATCCGGAGGCGGCATCCGTCGTCTGCTGCCCGACGGAGGCCGCAGCACCGTCGTCGCCGATGTGGACGGGCCTGGGGGACTGGCCGTCTCGGGAGATCTCGCGTACTTCACGACGGGGCTCAGCCTGCAGGCCAAGGCTTCCGGACGGCCGGGTTCCCTGCAGGCCGTCGATCTGTCGACCGGCGCGGTGTCGCCCGTCGCGCAGGGCCTGTCGATGCCCGACGGTGTTGCTGCACTGCCCGGTGGGGATTTCGCGGTCACCAGCGATTTGGGTGCCGATACCCGGATAACGCTGGTGCACAACGGTTCCGCAGCCGGAACCCTCGCCCCGACCGTGACCTCCACCAACGGCATCGCCTACGACCCGGCTCGACGGCGGCTCTACGTGACGAGCACATTCAATCCGGTCACGACGATCAGCGCGATCGATCTCGCCCACCCCGACGCACCGGAGGTGATCGAGCTACCCGGGCTCGGCCCGCTCAACGCCGCCGACGGCATCACCGTCGGTCCCGACGGCCACCTCTATGTGGCATACAGCCTCAGGGGCAAGGTGATTCGTGTCGACCCGGGCACCCGGCAGTGGTGCACGATCGCCGACAACCTGCCGCTCAGCACGGACGTCGCCTTCGGTTCGGGCCCCGGATGGGATCCCGACTCCCTCTACGTGGTCGGCTACCCGGGCACCATCACGCGCCTGCGCCCCGCGTGACCCCGGGTCAGCTCAAAGCTCTACGCACGTCCTCGGGCACCGGCGTCGGCCGATAGGTGTCATGGTCGATGCTGATCAACGTCAATTCGGCCCGCCCGATCGCCCGATCCCCGACCTCCAGCCGCACCCCCACATCGAACGAGGTCCGCCCCCACCGCGTCACCTCGGGCGTCAACTCGATCACATCCCCCCGCCGCGCCGGCCCCACCCACTCCATCCCCGCCTTCTTCACCGAGTAGTCGAACCCA
Organism: Nocardia transvalensis; assembly: GCF_015477765.1. Lineage (GTDB taxonomy): Bacteria > Actinomycetota > Actinomycetes > Mycobacteriales > Mycobacteriaceae > Nocardia > Nocardia transvalensis_A. Next base: position 246,765 of record NZ_JADLQQ010000008.1, read on the forward strand.
CTCAGATAGTCCTCCCCGAGCGCGTCCTGCAGCCACACATCCACCGTGTCATCCACAAACGCGAAGTAGTTCGCATTGAACACCACCCCCTGCATATCGCAATCCCCATACCGAACCCGAACCCGATGCGTGAACCCCACCACATGATCGTATCCCCACCCCCACCCCACCACCCTCCTCCCCACCATCCCCCCAGGTAGACCCCCGATTTGGGCCCCCGCCCCCAGATACGCTAAAGTTTCTCCTCGGCCGCCGGAAACGGCACCGAAGCAATCCCCTATAGCTCAATTGGCAGAGCAGCCGACTGTTAATCGGCAGGTTTCTGGTTCGAGTCCAGATGGGGGAGCCAACTTCTTCCAACACCTCGAAACAAGCGGTAGCCAGGGCATCGTACCTGGTTGCCGTCTCGTGCGTTGGGCGACCGTGAGATGTGCGGGCCAGTTGCCGGTCCGGGCGGTGGCATCGCGACCTCTGATGGCGGCGAGGGCGCATGGATTCGCCACCGTGACGGCACTGTGCTCCTCTCTGCGCTGATGCGGCGGAGGCTGGTCGCTGTGACCGTGCGGGGGACGAGTATGAAGCCGGCCTTTCGCGATGGTGACCGGGTGCTCGTACACCGCCACCGATCCCTGGTCATAGGCCAGGTGAGCGTGGTGGAGAGACCGAGCGTCGAAGGAGGGTGGACCGGACTACCGGTGCGGCAAACCAGCTCGGTATGCGGCCGGAGGTGGTTCATTGAGCGAATCGCCGCACTCCCCGGTGATCCTGCGCCCGCCCGTCTCAGGACGGAAGGGGGAGCGGGTACCACCGCGCAGCCTCTTTCTGCTGGGTGACAACCTGAACGCCAGCTTTGGTTCCCGGCATGTCGGCTATTTTCCGATCGAGCGGGTGTTGGGCGCGGTAATACACACCCTGCCGAGCCATGTCGGCCCGTATGGTGCCTGATCTTGTTGTGCTGCAGGCAGAATCCCAACTATGAGCCCAGTGGTTCAACAGCTCTTCACGCTTGCGGGAGTCGTTCTCGGTGCGGGTGCGACGTTCACGGTGACTACGTCGATCGAGCGCACGAAATGGCGACGGAGCCTCGATACACGCTGGGATGATAAGCGTCTGGCGGCTTACAGCGAGTACGCGAACGCATTGAAGAAGTTTGTAGACGTGTTATTGCGGATCGCGGCGGCCAAGGGCTATCCGGCAGGTATGCAACCGGTCGACCGTGGCGGGGGCCTCGAAGCTTTGGCCGACGCCGACGCCGATCGGACCGTCAAGTGGGAGGCGGTACTCCTGCTGGGGTCTCCGGAAGCTATCGAAGCTGCTCGCCGGTGGCACAAGGCCGCCTGGCACTTCAGTCTCGGCGTCCTGGGGGAGGGCGTTGATCACCAGGAGTATCTGCGGCTCTTCGAGGCCATGGGTCATCGGCGGAATGAGTTCTATGACTGTGCGAGGGCCGATCTCGGTGTCACGAGCGGCCCCGTGCCGGCGGCAGTGGGTGCTTGGCTACCACCGAAGTACAGAGCCTCGAATCCTGGGCCCGCGAACCAAATCTATGGTGAGCACAACTTCGATATGGCTGAGGGCAGTGGCGCCAGAGATTCAACCCCACGCACATCGCCCCCAGCCTCGGCTTAACCCCCGATGGGGCTGAGGTCATGGAAGAGCGTGAGTGGCAACACTTTTGGTGTGCGGCTTGGCACCGGCCCGGTCGATGTGGACCGGGCCGGTGTCGCGCTCATTCACGAGTTGGCTACGTGGTTCAGCGTGGTGCGGCGACGTCGGATGGAGATCCTTGTTTGTACGGGGCGCCGGCGGATTGGGCTGCGGTGGTGAAGGCTCTCTTGATCTGGGGCCAGAAGGTGTTGTTCACGCAGGAGTAGCGGGGCATGAAGCCGCCGCACTCCGATGTGTTGTTCGGGCCGATTTCGATGGTGAGGGATGCTAGGCCGAGGGCTCCGTGGGACTGGTCGTTGGTTGTTCCCCAAGTCGAGTATCCGACGGTTTGTTCGGAGGTGCCGACTTTGAAGCCGGGGACGATCTTCGTGGCCAAGGCTCTCAGCTGGGTCGCGTTCCTCGGGGTGGCGTTGCTCGGAATGATCCCGTAATTGCCGAAAGCGTGCAGGTCGATCACTATCCCGGTCGCGGTGTCCGGGACGTCACCGCCTCCGCTGGGGCGTTGATTGGTGAACAGGTTCGCGTACAGCTTTTGTACTGCCTGGGTTTCCGGTTCGGAGCCTGCCCGTGGGCCCTGGTAGGTCTGAGCACAGGGGTTTCTCGAGTCTCCGCCCCAGCGGACGGGGAAGTTGCGGTTCAGATCCACCCCGGGGCCTCGGCCCGATGCGTCGACGACGGCGCAGGACGACGGTGTCATGCTGTTATTGACGTTCTTGCGTTGCATTTTGGGCCTGTTCCCGCCGCTGGCCGTCACGTCGACACCGTCCGGGTTGGTGACCGGCACGACCCAGACCTCGGTGGTGTCGAGGATCGAGGTTGCCGTGCTGTCGGTGCCATAGCCCTGGGCGAGGTAGTCGATCCATTTCCACGCCAGTTCACCGGTCGCCAGCTCGCGGGCGTGGATCTGCGCGGTCAGCAGAAAGCGAGGCTTGGTCGACGAGGGCGACATCGCGCAGCCGGCCGGCTGGGCCACCAATTTCGCCGCCGCTTTTTCCTCGTCGGTCGCCTTCTTCGATGGATCCATTCCGGTCAAGCAGATGACGTTCATGGTGTGGCCGCCGGAGCCCTTTTCGGCCAGCCAGGTTTTGCCGATATCGTGCACCCGGGCGATGCCGGGATACTTGGTGGCGACATCGCGGGCATGGCCGAGCATGGCCGCTGCGGTGTGATAACCGCCGTAGTACGTATCGCCGGGGGCCCGCCGCTCCTCTGGTAACGCCTTGTATACCGGCGCTTTCTTCCTGGGCTCCAGCCCCTTATCCCTCAGCTCCTGGGCAACCGCCTCGTCGACCGCAATCGTCACCACGCCCGGACCTGCGGGAACCATCTCGATCCCCGCGGCGGCGATGATGTCCACCTGGGCCTGCGACGGCACCGGAACGTCCCAGTAGTAGGGGCCATCGTCCTGGGCGTGCGCCATTATCGGATTGAAAGCAAGCGTGGAAAAACCACCGATAACCACCGCGGAAATAGATGCAATAAGCGTGCGAAAACTGCTCATGGACTTCCCTTTTCACTCGCGCCACTTGCAGATGTAGTAGCACTGTTTATCGTACGGTCAGGGAAATGTGATCAAATTTTCCAGCCATCAATTGTTTGCGAACCGTTCACCTGCCGTTTACCTGACTTAGGGGTATTGCAGAATTGATGGATCACCTCGGTGGACCGGCAGATCTTGAAGGACAAATCGATCAGCGCGAGTCCTCCGTCGCCTACGGTTCGGCTGCTACCTCGTAAATGATCTCCCGGCCATCCTCCTCGTCCCATTGCTCGCCGACCTCGACGAAGCCGTACTGCGATGCCAGCCGATAGGAGGGCAGGTTGGCGGGACTGATGCTGACTCGGACCGTGCGCACGCGCGGCTCGTGGACGGCGCGCTCCAGCAGGGACTCCAAGGCTGCACGGGCGTAGCCGCGTCGTCTGTACGCCGCGTCGACGGCATAGCCGATCTCCACCATTCCCGCGGAGTCGGGCGGTCCGTGGTAACCGGCTCTGCCGACCACAAGATGTTGTCGCTCATCGCAAATGGCGCCGGTGACCCATTCCGCGCTGGCCGGATCCTCCTCGACCTGCCGGCTGCGCCGTTGCCACAGCGTGCGCCACTCCGCGGCGGCGAAGGTCTCGGGCAGTTGGATCGGGCTGACGGCGTTCGCCGTTGCCAGATCACCCTGGGCGAGCGCCTGGAACGTCGGACCGTTCAGATGCACGATGCGAACGGCCGGAGTGGCGTCGACCCTGTACAGAGGCATGCGGCAAACCTTTCACAGACCCGGGCGGACCGCATCGGGATTTATCGCCGACGTCCTTGCGGCGCGCGCGATTACATGCCTCCGCCCAGCCGTGCACGATCATCCGGCGCGCGGGCAGGGCCTCGGCACTCGGCCACGCCCCGCGCCGAGGAGGGCCTGCGGCAGGAGGTCGAATCCTGCAACGGCAGCGCAACGATCGTGCCAGGAGATTGTTTCGAATGGTGCGAACCGGACCGGGCGCGCCCGGTGGGGCGGATAATGAAGGGGTGGCCGAGGATCTTGTGCAGTGGGTGAATCCATTTTTCGGGACGCGGCCGGGGGACGTGGATATGGGGACCGGGGGTGGGGCGGGGAATACCTTTCCGGGGGCGGATGTGCCGTTCGGCATGGTGCAGTGGAGTCCGGATACGGTGACGCTGCAGCACGGGGGGTATTTCTACGACGACAACCGGATCAAGGGGTTCAGTCTCACGCATCTGTCGGGGGCGGGATGCGATACCTATCAGGACCTTCCGTTCATGCCGGTGGCCGGTGAGGTCACCGTGTCGCCCGCGCGGGCTCCCGCGAAATATGTGGCGACCTTCTCGCACACGAACGAGGAGGCCTCTCCCGGCCGGTACGGCGTGCTCCTGGACACCGGGGTGCGGGTCGAGTTGACCGTCACTCAGCGCACCGGGACGGGGCGGTTCACCTATCCGGCCGGACGCCCGGCGACATTGCTGATCAACACCTCCGGCTCGATCATGGGGGTCGAGGCCGCACACGTGACGATCGGGCAGGATTTCGTCGAAGGGTCCGCTACCAGCGGCAAGTTCTGCAGTACGGACAGCACCTACACCGTCTACTTCCATGCCCGGTTCGATCGGCCCTTCCAGGCCACCGGCATCTGGCACGGCGATACGCTGACGCCGGGTGGAACCACCTCCTCCGGCCCCCGTAGCGGCGGGTATGTCACCTTCGATACCAGCGAGTCGAGCACGGTCACCGTCCGAGTGGGGTTGTCGTTCGTATCCGTGGACGGTGCCAAGGCGAATCTGGCGGCGGAGAACGAGTCCAAGAGCTTCGAGCAGGTGGCCGCGGAGGCGCGGGCGGCGTGGAATGCGCGGCTGAACCAGATCCAGGTCACCGGCGGCACGAACGACCAGCGGCGCAACTTCTACACCGCGCTGTATCACGCACTGCTGCAACCGAATGTGTTCTCCGACGTCGACGGCCGTTACGCCGGATTCGACAAGCAGATCCACGTCACCGACCCGGCGCACCCGATCTACACGAACTTCTCCGGCTGGGACGTCTACCGCTCGGAGGTGCAGTTGCTGGCGTTGCTGGCGCCGAAGGAGACCTCCGATATCGCCCGCAGCATGGTGATTTTCGCGCGCGAAGGGGGAGCCTGGGACCGGTGGACGGTGGCCAACGATTACACCGGCGTGATGAACGGCGACCCGTACCACATCATCGTGGCATCCGTATACGCCTTCGGCGCAACGGATTTCGATGCCGACGAGGCGCTGTCGCTGATGGTCGAGGGTGCCACCATGCCCGGCCGCAACCGGCAGAACTACGAGGAGCGACCGGGCCTGGCCGACTACCTGCGCCTGGGTTATGTGCCCGACCGCGCCGCCGACACCCTGGAGTACACCAGCGCCGACTTCGCCATCGCCCAGTTCGCCGCGCGGCTCGAGGTGCCCTCCACCTGCGACGCCTTCCTGAAACGCGCGCAGTACTGGCGCAACCTGTTCAATCCGGCCACCCGATATCTGCAACCCCGCCGCGCCGACGGTTCCTTCGCCGCATGCTTCGACCCGGGCGATCCGGACGGTTACGTCGAAGGCAACGGGGCCCAATACACGTGGATGGTGCCGTACAACTATCGGGAGCTGATCGCCGCACTCGGTGGTCCCGACGCCGTGAACGACCGCCTGGACAGGTTTTTCACCAAACTCAACGCCGGAACCCGTTCGCCGCACGCATTTCTGAGCAACGAGCCGACGCTGCAGACCCCGTGGATCTACCTGTACACCGGCGCTCCCCACAAGACCCAGGCCCTCGTCGACCGGGTCCGGCGCGAGCTGTTCAAGGCGGCCCCGGAGCATCTGACCGGCAACGACGACCTCGGCCAGATGTCGTCCTGGTACGTGTGGGCCGCGCTCGGCATGTACCCGATGTACCCCGGGCGCGCCGAACTGGTCCTGAACAGCCCGATCTTCACCAGCGCCACGATCACCCGGCCGGGCGGGCAGACCATCACCGTCAACGCGCCGGAGGCCGCACCGAATACCCCCTATGTCACGGCATTGCGGGTGAACGGCGAGCCCTGGACCAAGACGTGGCTGCCAGAATCCTTCGTAACAACCGGCGGCACAGTGGATTTCGCGCTGTCGGGCACTCCCGATACCGTCTGGGGAACCGACCCCGCCGACGCTCCGCCCTCGTTCACCGACGCATCCCCGTCCTGATCGCGGTCACTCGACACCGAAACAGACTCGCGCAGTGTCTATTTCGGGCAGAATGAATCGCACCGCAGGAAGGGGTGCGCGATGCGTGGGCGAGTCATCCTGTCCGCGGCGGCAATTGCCGCCGCCGTCTGCACCGCCGGGGTCGTCCCGGCCGGTGCCGAGCCGACCGGCGAATGGGTCGTCACCCATCCGGAATCGAAACCGTTCGACTATCGACCGGGCGATGTCTGCGCTTTCGGTGTGCACGTGGAGTTTCCGGTCAGCGATCTGACCCGGCGGGTGTGGCACGACCCGCAAGGGCGCCCGGTGCACGGTACCGAAACCGGCGCGCTGGTGCTGCGCGCCACCAATGTCGATACGGGAAAGACGGTGGAACGCGACGTCTCCGGCGACGGCACACTGCTGTACCCGACCCTGGACCCCGCCGATTACGTACTGAGCGGGCGGGATTGGGCCGCGGGTATTTACGCGACCGACCAGCCCGCGCAGGCCCGAAACCACTGGTACATCTCGCGCGGATTCATGTCGGTCCGGATCACCTCTCACGACGGCCAGACCTCTCGCGAACTCCTCGCCCTGGCGGGCCCCTACGAGGATCTGTGCCAGACACTCGGCAGCTGAGCCGCGGGTCACGAATTCGTGAATTTCTCCGAAACCACTTGCTCCAGTTACCTGCTGGCATACGCTGAGCAGGTCCCGATTCGCTCGGGACTTGCAGGGCGGCCGCGCTGCCCACGTGACCGCCATCGCTGTACTGGCCGGATGGGGGCTGCAATCCCCGACAGCTCCCATCCGGAGCGGCGGACCGCGGGCAATCAGGCGGCGGTGAGCCCGGAGAAGTCGCGCAGCATCACGTGATTGCGGTCGGCGCAGGTGCCCAGCGAATGATCGGGGTGCAGGCCGAAGTACTGGCGGCGGGTGCGGGTGCTCCAGCGGCGGGCGGAATCGGTGCGGGTCTTGTAGAAGTTGACCAGATAGCCACCCTCGTAAATGCGCAGCAGCATATAGCCGCCCGGATACTCCTTCACCGCGGCCACCTCCAGAAACTCCACAGCGATCCCGGCATCGGGACGGCCCAGGCGGTTGCGGTGAGTATGTCCGCTGTGGTGCAGGAATACGCCCGGCGCGGCGCGGTAGAGGCCGTGCAGGCGCGCGGCGGTGGAGCGGTCCAGCACGAAGCCGGGCCCGCCCGGATTGCTGACCGCCGCCGACGATGTCACCGGATGATGTCCGAAGACCAGGGTCGGACGGTCCGGATCGGCCGCCAAGCGCTCGCGCAGATGCGCCAGCTGCGGGTCCACGATCGTGCCGCCGGATCCGCGCAGGCGGGTGGTGTCGAGCCCGATGATGCGCAGCCCACCCACCTCGTCCTCGGTGAGTTGCTGGCGAGGGTGGAACACCGCGCCCCAATGATCGTGGAGCCGCGGGGCGTCGTGGTTACCGCGGCAGACGAAATAGTCGCGTCCGAGCGTTCCCCAGGCGTCCAGCCGCGAGCGCACCCCCCGGGCCTGGTCGAGGGTGCCGCTGTCGGTGAGATCGCCCGCGACGACCAGGTGATCGGCGCCGCGATCGGGACGGCGCAGATCGGTCACCAATGCGTCGAGCATGACCTCCGGATGGTCCTGGGTGTCGTGGCGCAGTCCGGTGGGGAGCCCGGTCAGCAGCAGACCGCTGGTGTGCTCGCCGTAGTGGAGGTCGTTGGCGAGGGCGACGGTCCGCAGCAACCGGCCCGGCGGCGGGGTGAGGGTGGTGAAAACGCCCGTGGTTTCGGGGGTTCCGGCGCGGCGGGTCACCCGGGTACGGGCGGGTACGGCGCGGCGGCCGTCGGAGTACGCGGCGAAGCGGTAGGTGCGGCCCGGCTCCAGGCCGTCGATCTCGGCGTAGTGGTAGGGCGTGGGCCGGGTATCGAGGTAGTGCGGCCGGGCCGCGGTGCGTGCGTCGGCCGGGGCGATTCGCACCTCGGTGTCGGCGGGTACGGGGCGCAGTCGCCCGGCCCGGTCGCGGGCGCGGGTGGTCCAGGTGAGGATCACCGAGGTGTCGGTCACGGTGACCACTTCCAGGTCCGAGGCCACGATCGAATCGCGCTGTGCCCGCACCGGGTTCACATCGTGAACCACAACTTCCGGCCGCACCCGCAGGGGCGTTCCCACGGCGACCGCCGCCGCTCCCGTCGCCACGTTCGCCAGCCACACGGTCCGCAGCCGCGCATTCAGCATGGGAACCTCCATCCCGTCACCCGCACGGTACGGGCGCGTGTTGAACACGCAGGTGCGCGCATATGACATTACGGCGCGCCGCGCTGAATAGTTCGAAGCTCCAGGTGAGCAGGGTGCGAACGCCGCCCGGGTCACCTGCCTGGCGCGGGTGCGGCCGATCCCGGGCGGGTGAGGATGCGCTCGTCGATCGTTCGCATCGCCTCGGTGAGCTCCTCGCGGGAATGGCCGCGAGAGGCCCGGTACTTCCACCTAGAACTGCTCCGCAGCGTCCGGAGAGCCATTGTTCACCCATTTCGAAAACGGGCGCGTCGCCTTTTCTGGGGGCAATAAATCGGACAAAAGCCCCACAATCCCCGCAGTGATAAATCAGACACACGCGGATGATCTCGGCGGATGTCCCGAGGGGCGGTGCAGGCCCTTGACAGTGGGGCCGAGCAGGGTGAACAGTGGAGATACTTAGCGTAAGTAAATTAATCCGGCGGATGCACGTCCACGTGCGCGTATCGAACCACCGAGAACCAGGTGTGAAGCTAGGAGGTCGGGGATGGATGAGGAACGGCAAGCGGAACTGGAGCGCAAGATCGGCGATCTGGTAGCTCACGACGAACAGGTCCGCAATGCCGAGCCGATCGCTGCGGTCACTGCCGCCATGGCGCAGGAGGACCTGCGGGTGGCCCAGGCCATAGCCACGGTCATGGAGGGCTATGCGGACCGCCCGGCGGTCGGTCAGCGTGCGGTCGAGTTCGTGACAGACGAGTCCGGCCGTCGCCGATCGCGGCTGCTGCCCCGATTCGACACCGTCACCTACGGCGAGCTGTGGCGGCGTGTGGGCGCGGTCGCCGCGGCGTGGCACCACGATCCCGATCAGCCCACCCGCGCGGGGGATTTCGTCGCGATCCTGGGCTTCACCAGTGTCGACTACACCGTGGTCGACCTGGCCTGCACCTACCTGGGCACCGTCGCGGTCCCGCTGCAGGCCAGTGCCGCGCTGGCCCAGTTGACCCCGATCGTCACCGAGACCGAGCCACGGGTGTTCGCCTCCGACGTCGAACAGCTGGATCGGGCCGTCGAGCTGGTGCTGAGCGCCGACTCCGTGCGGTCGCTGATCGTCTTCGACTACTACGAGCAGGACGACGACCACCGGGCCGCGGTCGAGTCCGCCCGCCGCCGCCTGGCCGACACCCCCATTCGGGTCGAGACCCTCGACGAGGTGATCGCTCGCGGGGAGACCCTGCCCGAGGCACCGCTGCACACCACGGGCGACGACCAGGGCTTGGCCCTGCTCATCTACACCTCCGGCAGCACCGGCACCCCCAAGGGCGCCATGTACCCGGAGTGGCTGGTGCGGCGGATGTGGCACGCCTTCGGCGAGATCCCTGTCCCCTCGATAGCCCTGAGCTATCTGCCGATGAGCCACATCGCCGGGCGCGGGATGCTGGTCAGCTGCCTGGCCCGCGGCGGCACCATGTACTTCGCCGCGAGCAGCGACATGTCGACCTTGTTCGACGACATCGAGTCGGTGCGCCCGACACTGCTGTTCCTCGTGCCCCGCGTCTGCGACATGGTGTTCCAGCGCTACCGCCACCAGGTGGACCGGCGGGTGGCCGCCGGCGGCGACCCCGAACTGGTCGAGTCCGAGGTGGCCGCGGAACTGCGGGAGCACTGGCTGGGCGGCCGCTTCCTCTACGCGCTGGTGGGCAGCGCGCCGCTGTCGGCGGAGATGCGCACGTTCATGGAATCGGTGCTCCAGGGTGAGCTGGTCGACGGCTACGGCGCGACCGAGACCGGCGGCGGCATCCTGCAGGACGGGCTGGTCCAGCGCCCGCCGGTGCTCGACTACAAGCTGATCGACGTGCCGGATCTGGGCTACTTCGGCACCGACAAGCCGTATCCCCGCGGTGAATTGCTGGTCAAGGCCGAGACGCTGATCCCGGGCTATTTCAAGCGTCCCGAGCTGAATGCGGAGATCTTCGACGCGGACGGCTACTACCGCACCGGCGACGTCATGGCCGAGATCGGTCCCGACCATCTGGTGTATGTGGATCGCCGCAACAATGTGCTGAAGCTGTCGCAGGGCGAATTCGTCGCGGTGGCCAAGCTGGAGGCGGTGTACTCGACCAGTCCGCTGGTCCGGCAGATCTTCGTCTATGGCAGCAGCGAACGGTCGTATCTGCTGGCGGTGATCGTGCCGACCCCGGACGCGGTGGCCGCGTACCCGGACGTGCCCGGACTCAAGGCCGCGATCAGTGAGTCGCTGCAGCGCGTCGCCAAGGAAGCCGAGCTGAACTCCTACGAGATTCCGCGCGACTTCCTGCTCGAGACCGAGCCGTTCAGCATCGACAACGGACTGCTGTCGGGCATCGGAAAACTGTTGCGGCCCAAGCTCAAGGCCCGCTACGCCGAACGGCTAGAGCAGTTGTACGCCGAGCTGGCGCAGGAGCAGGCGAACGAGATGTCCGCGCTGCGCCGCGAGGTCGGCTCGCTGCCGGTGCTCGAGGTCGTGCAGCGGTCGGCGCGCGCCCTGCTCGGCTGTGCGGACTCCGACCTGTCTCCCGACGCGCATTTCACCGATCTGGGTGGCGATTCGCTGTCGGCGCTGACGTATTCGGGACTGCTGCAGGACCTCTACGGCGTCGAGGTGCCGGTCGGTGTCATCGTCAGTGCCGCCAACGATCTGCGCGGGCTGGCGAATTACATCGAGAGCGAACGCAGTTCGGGAAGCCGGCGTCCCACCGCCACCTCGGTGCACGGGACCGGCAGCGAGATTCGCGCCGCGGATCTGACGCTCGGCAAGTTCATCGACGCCAAGACGCTGGCCGCCGCCACGACGCTGCCGCACGCCCCCGAGACCCCGCGCACGGTGCTGCTGACCGGTGCCAACGGGTACCTGGGGAGGTTCCTGTGCCTGGAATGGCTGCAGCGGCTGCATGATTCGGGCGGCACGCTCGTCTGCATCGTGCGCGGCAGCGACGCCGCCGCGGCCCGCGCGCGCCTCGACGACGCGTTCGACAGCGGCGATCCCGACCTGCTGACCCACTACAGGCAGCTGGCCGAGGGCACCCTCGAGGTGCTGGCCGGCGATATCGGTGATCCGGATCTGGGCCTGGACGAACAGGATTGGCGTCGGCTGGCCGATACGGTGGATCTGATCGTGCATCCGGCCGCCCTGGTCAATCACGTGCTGCCCTACGGACAGATGTTCGGCCCCAACGTGGTCGGCACCGCCGAGATCATCCGGCTGGCCCTCACCACGCAGCTCAAGCCGGTCACCTATCTGTCGACGGTCGGCGTGGCCGATCAGATCGACCCGGCGGTGTTCAGCGAGGACGGCGACATCCGCGAGATCAGTGCGGTGCGTTCGCTGAAGGACAGCTACGCCAATGGGTACGGCAACAGCAAGTGGGCCGGTGAGGTGCTGCTGCGGGAGGCGCACGACCTGTGCGGCCTGCCGACGGCGGTGTTCCGGTCGGACATGATTCTGGCGCACTCGCGGTATGCGGGTCAGTTCAACCTGCCGGATATGTTCACCCGCTGGCTGTTCAGCGTGCTCGCCACCGGGATCGTGCCGAAGTCGTTCTATCGGCTCGACGAGGCGGGGCAGCGGCAGCGCGGCCACTACGACGGCCTGCCCGCCGATTTCACCGCCGAGGCCATCACCACCCTCGGTGCCCAGGTCACGTCGGGATTCGAGACTTACGACGTGCTGAATCCGCACGACGACGGCATCGGCCTGGACGAATTCGTCGATTGGCTCGTCGAGGCGGGTCATCCGCTCGAGCGGATCGACGACTATGCCGAGTGGCTGGGGCGCTTCGAGACGGCGCTGCGGGCTCTGCCGGAACGGCAGCGTCAGCATTCGGTCCTGCCGCTGCTGCACGCCTATCGGCAACCGGCGGAACCGATTCGGGGTGCGGTGCTGCCCGCGAAGAAGTTCCAGGCGGCCGTGCAGGCTGCCCAGATCGGCCCCGACCGGGACATCCCGCACCTGACCAAGTCGCTCATCGAGAAGTACGTCAGCGACCTGAAACTGCGGCAACTGCTGTAGGACTGCGAAATTCGACGGCGCCCCGGTCCACGACCGGGGCGTCGTTGTCCGTTGCCGACGGTCAGGCCGCGACCGTGGCCGGGGCCGCGAGGCGGTTGCGGTATTCGCGGCGCCAGCGGACGAAGCCGAGCAACACCAGCAGGAAGAACACGCCGTAGACCGTGCCGGATACGTACAGCCCGGACTTCAGAGCCAGCGGTACCCCGGCCAGGTCGACCAGCATCCAGATGATCCAGAAGTCGACCAGGGCGCGGCTCTGTGCGAACGTCGCGGCCGCGCTGCCGACGAAGATATAGGCATTGACCCACGGTGACCAGGCGATATGTAACCAGGGCAGATGCAGGAACAGCTCGGCCACCGCGACGGTCCCCAGGACGATCGCGGCGAGCAGGAACAGGCGCTCGCGGGCGGTCGCCGGCCGCACCAGCAGGCCGTGGTCGTCGCGGGGACCGCGGGTCCAGGAGACCCAGCCGTAGGCCGCGAGCACGCAGAACAGCACCTGCTTGAGCGCATTACCGGGAACGTGGGCCTCCAGCGAGGCGGCCAGCAACAGCAGGGCGCCGACGAGCTGCACGGGCCAGGTCCACACCGTTTTGCGCATCGCCAGCCAGACGACGGCCAGTGACAGCAGGTTGCCGACCAGATCGGTCCACAGGATGTGCTCGCCGAACCACTCGACACCACCACCGACCATCCCGGACCTCCTCGATATCAGGCTCCGGGAAAGCCAGGACATAGCCACGGGCGGCCGTGGCCGCGTACTGCCTCCCATCCGGACTTTCACCGTCGGTCCCGGAATTCCACCGGATCGACCGGCCGCTGGCTGCGACCGGCTCGCGGACTGTCACCGCCGGTTCGGACTTACACCGACCCCGGAGCACGCGTTCGCTACGGGCAACCAGCGGGCCCTGGTGCGTATTCCCGCGGCTGCCGACCCGCTGGTGCGCGCGGCCGGACCATGTTTCGATCGGATCATGACCGACAACACCACCGACGCTCACATCGTCTCGGCCACCCGCGATATCGCCGCCGCGGCGGCGAAGATCTTCGAATTGATCGCCGACCCTTCCCAGCAGCCGCGCTGGGACGGCAACGACAATCTGGCCGAGGCGCCGCAGGGACAGCGGGTGAAAGGCGTCGGCGACGTGTTCACGATGACGCTTACCAAGGACGGCCAGGTGCGCGAGAACCACGTGGTCGAGTTCGACGAGGGCCGCCGCATCGCCTGGCGCCCCGCCGAGCCGGGCAGCACACCGCCCGGCCACCTGTGGCGCTGGGAGCTCGAGCCGATCGACCCGAGCCGCACCCGCGTCACCCACACCTACGACTGGTCCCAGCTCACCGACGAAAAACGCCTTCCCCGCGCCCGTTCCACCACTCCGGACAAACTCCGCGCCTCCCTCGACCGCCTGGCCGAAATCGCCGAGCGCTCCTGACCGGTCCGACTCTCGTTCGCGCCCAACGGCACGATCACAACGCCCAACCGTCGTGGAGGGCCCATCTCACATCCCCGTCGTCAGAATCGTGGTCAGGTCACGATGCGCAAGGGGTGCTCGAGCAGAGCCTTCAGTTGCTGGAGGAACTTGGCTGCGACCGCGCCGTCGATGGCCCGGTGATCGGCGGAGAGGGTGACGCGCAGGATCTTTCGCGACACCGCCGTGTCGTCGGCCAGGCGCAGCTCGTCCTGGGCGGCGCCGACGGCGAGAATGGCCGACTCGGGTGGATTGATGACCGCGGTGAACTGTTCGATGCCGAACATGCCCAGGTTGGAGATGGTGAAGGTGCCACCGGTCATCTCGTCGGCGCGCAGCTTGCGGTCGCGGGCGCGCTCGGCCTTGTCGCGGCTCTCGGCGGCGATCTCGGAGACGCTCTTGCGGTCGGCGTCGCGGATCACCGGCACCAGCAGGCCGGCGGGGGTGGCGACGGCGACACCGAGGTGAATGCCGTTGTGCCGCAGCAATTTGTCGTCGGCGAAGGAGACGTTCACGGCGGGATCGGTGCGCAGCGTGGCCGCCACCGCCTTCACGAGCAGATCGTTGACACTGACCTTGGCCTTGCCCGCCGCCTGCAGGGTCTCGTTGATCTGCACCCGGAAGGCCAGCAGGTCGGTCACATCGATCGCGCTGGTCAGATAGATGTGGGGGGCCTGCTGCTTACTCTCGGTGAGTCGCTTGGCCGACACGCGCTGGATGGTGCTCAGCGGTATCTCGTCGTAGTCGGCGTCGACCGCGGGCACTGCGGTGACGACCGGCTGGGCAGCGGACGTCGGATCGGTCGTGGCGGAACTGTGTCCGCCCGTACCGGTGGGTTCGATTGCCCGATGGGCGGATTCGACATCCTGGCGCGTGATCCGGCCACCCGGGCCGGTACCCGTCACCGTCGCGAGGTCCACGCCCAACTCGTCGGCGATCTTGCGAGCCAGCGGAGATGACTTCGGGCGCCGGGCGGGCGACGTGCCCTCATCGACAGCCGTGGTGGCAGCAGAAGTGACCTCGGGGACGCTGGTCTGCGCTGCCTCGGCGTCGTTGTTCGCTTTCTCGGTCTCGCCGGAAGGGCTTGGGGCGGACGATGTCCCGCTTCCGTCGCC
This sequence comes from Nocardia transvalensis, assembly GCF_015477765.1. GTDB lineage: Bacteria > Actinomycetota > Actinomycetes > Mycobacteriales > Mycobacteriaceae > Nocardia > Nocardia transvalensis_A. The sequence continues at coordinate 261,986 of NZ_JADLQQ010000008.1, forward strand.
GACGACGGCGATCGTCTCACCGATCGGCACCCGCGCACCCGCCGCAGCGACAATCCGTTCGAGGACGCCGTCGTCGTAGGCCTCGAGCTCCATGAGCGCCTTGTCGGTCTCGATCTCGGCGAGCACCTCGCCGCGGCTGACCGGATCGCCCACCTGCTTGAGCCAGGAGACGACGACACCCTCCTCCATGGTGTCGGAGAGGCGAGGCATGGTGATTTCGGGCATGGCGAAGGGTCCTCTCAGGGCCGGCGGCCAACGGCCGCAAGCGTTTCCACCGCGGCGGTGTACAGGGAATCGGCGGAAGGCAGCGCGATCCGCTCCAGCGGCTTGGCGTAGGGCAGCGGCACCTCGGCCATCGCCACCCGTCGCACCGGCGCGTCCAGATAGTCGAAGGCGCCGTCGGAGATGGAGGCGGCCACTTCCGCGCCGATGCCGTAGGTGAGCCAGTCGTCCTCTCCCACTACGGCGCATCCGGTCTTGCGTACCGATGCGACGACGGTGTCGCGATCCAGCGGCCGCAGGCTGCGCAGGTCGATCACCTCCGCCGAAATGCCGTCTTCGGCAAGCCTTTCCGCGACCTGGGCGGCCACTGTCGCCATCCGCGAATAGCCGATGAGCGTGATGTCGGTGCCCTCCCGGAGGATCGCCGCCTTACCGATCTCGGCGGGCGGGAGATCCTCGGGCACTTCGCCTTTGGTGTTGTAGAGGGCCAGGTTCTCCAGGAACAGCACCGGATCGTCGTCCTCGATCGCCGCCTTCAGCAGCGCGCGGGCATCGGCCGGGGTGCTCGGCGCGACCACCTTCAGGCCCGGCACGAACGCGTAGTACAGCTCGATGTTCTGCGAATGGGTCGCCCCCAGCTGCTGGCCGCCGCCCCCCGGCGTGCGGATCACCATCGGCACGCTGGTCTGGCCGCCGAACATGCCGTAGATCTTGGCGGCGTGGTTGACGATCTGATCCAGCGCCAGCAGCGAAAAGTTGATCGTCATGATCTCCACGACCGGGCGCAGCCCGAGCATCGCGGCGCCGATGGCCGCGCCGACGAAACCCTCCTCGGCGATCGGGGTGTCGCGCACCCGCTTCTCGCCGAATTCGGCCAGCAGCCCGGCGGTGATCTTGTAGGAGCCTTCGAAGACGCCGATCTCCTCCCCGATCAGGAAGACATCGTCGTCGCGGCGCATCTCCTCGCGCAGGGTTTCGCGCAGCGCCTCACGGTAGGTCATTACAGGCACGGTCGTTGTCCTTCTCAGGCGGGAGCGACGGGCCCGGAGGCGGCAGCCTGCGTAACCACGGAGGGACCCGCGGACGCCGCATCGGGCACAGGGAAGAGCGGGTCGGCGGGCAGGCGGCGGGAGTCACCGGCGACCGGGGTGGCGTAGGTGTAGTCGAACAGGCTCGACGGTTCCGGATGCGGGCTGGTTTCGGCGAATTCCACCGCGGCGGCGACACCGTCGCGCACCTCGGCCTCGAGGTCGGCCACGTCCTTGTCCGACAGCACACCGGCGGCGACCAGTTCGGCCTGGAACCGGGCGATCGGATCGTGGTCGCGGGCGGTCGAAACATCGTCGCTACTGCGGTATTTCGCCGGATCCACCACCGAATGGCCCTTGAGCCGGTAGCTCACCGCCTCCAGCAGCGCCGGTTTCCCTTCGCGCCGAGCACCTTCCAGCAGCTCGCGCGCGGCATCGCGGACGGCCAACACATCGGTGCCGTCCACCCGCTCGCCGCGCATCCGGTAGGCGGCCGCCCGCTTGTACAGGTCGGGTTCGGCCGAGGAGCGTTCGACGGTGGTGCCCATGCCGAGCTGATTGTTGATCACCACGAACACCACCGGCAGCCGCCACAGCGCCGCGATGTTCAGCGATTCGTGGAAGGCGCCGATATTCGTGGTGCCCTCGCCCATCTGGCACACCACCACGTCGTCGCCGCCGCGATAGTCGACGGCCAGGGCGGCGCCCACGGCGAGCGGAATCTGGCCGCCCACAATGGCATAGCCGCCCAACAGCCGGGTGGCGGTGTCGTACATGTGCATCGAACCGCCCCAGCCCCTCGAGGTACCGGTGGAGCGCCCGTACAGCTCGGCCATAACGCGGCCGGGCTCGATGCCCTTGGCCAGGGCGTAGCCGTGTTCGCGGTAGTTGGTGAACAGGTAGTCGGTGGGGCGCATGGCCGCGGCCAGGCCCACCACGGTCGCCTCCTCGCCGAGGTTGAGGTGGCAGTAGCCGCCGATCCTGGCCTGCTGGTAGCTCTGTGCGGTGCGCTCCTCGAAGCGGCGGACGAACAGCATGTCGCGGAACAGGCCGCGCAGGGCCGCCGGATCCTCGGCGGCGAATCGGTTGTCGGCCTTGGGCTTGGACCTGCCGGTGGACTTGGCGGTCTTGCGCGGTGCGGTGGTCGTGGTCATCGTGGGACTCCTCAACGCTTGCGCGGGGCGATGTGTACCGGCAGCCCGAGCCCGGCCAGCGCCGTCTCCATGCCGATTTCGCCGAGGGTGGGGTGGGCGTGGATGGTGTCGGCGAGTTCGTCCAACGTCGCCTCCAGCGAGATCGCCAGGGCGCCTTCGGTGATCAGGTCGCTGGCCGACGGGCCGATGATGTGCACGCCGAGCACCTCCTGATGTTTGTGCCCGGCAACGATTTTCACGAAGCCCTCGGTATCGCCGAAGGTTTTGGCCCGGCCCAGCGCCGCGAACGGGAATTTGGCGGTGATCACCTCGTGGCCCGCGGCGCGCGCCTGCTCCTCGGTGAGTCCGACACTGGCGATTTCGGGATGGGTGAAGGTGGCCGCGGGGATGACCGTGTAATCGATGTGGGCGCGGTGTCCGGCGATCACATCGGCCGCGGTGAGGCCCTGATGGGAGGCGACGTGGGCGAGCAGGGCACGGCCGGTGACGTCGCCGATGGCGTAGACGTGCTCGACGCCGGTGCGCAGCCGATCATCGACGGGGATGAAGCCCCGTGTGTCCGTGCCGATTCCGGCGGCGTCCAGGCCGAGGTCGGCGGTATTCGGGCGGCGGCCCACCCCGACCAGCACCACGTCGGCGTCGATCTCGCGCGGTTTCGGGCCGTCGACGGTGACGCGCAACGGGCCGCCCTCGGCGATGGCCGTGACCGTCGAGCCGGTGAGCACGGTGATGCCGCGCTTGGTGAAGGAGCGGCCGAGTGCTACGCCGATGTCCTTGTCCTCCAGCGGGACCAGACGCTCCTGCATCTCGACGACGGTCACCTCGCTGCCGAAGGTGGCGAACAGGCTCGCCCATTCGGCGCCGACGGCGCTACCGCCGATGACGACGATCCGCTTCGGCACCTCGGTCAGCCCGAACGCCCCGTCGGAGGTGATCACGCCCGGCAGCTCCGCGCCCGGAGTCGGCAGCCGCGCGGGCACCGAACCCGTCGCGATGATGACGTCGCGGGCGCTGACCTGCCGGATCGCGGCCGTGGGAGCGGCGGCGTAGCGCGGGCCGTCGGGGCCGATCGGGGACGGGCCGACCTCGCACACCTCGACGGTGGTCGGGCCCGTGAAGCGGGCGTGGCCCTCGATCACCGTGACCCCGTTGGCCTTCAACAGCCCCACGACACCGTCGGTCAGTTCCTTGACGATGCCGTCCTTGCGCTGGCGCACGGCGGCGAAGTCGAAGCGGACATTGTCGGCGTGGACACCGAAATCGGCTGCGGCCGACACGGTCTGGAAGACCTCCGCGGAACGGAGCATGGCCTTGGTGGGAATGCAGCCCCAGTTCAGGCACACCCCACCGGGCCGCTCCTTCTCCACCAGCCCCACCGACAGCCCGCGCTGGGCCGCCCGGATGGCGGCCACATACCCGCCTGGTCCGCCGCCGACCACCAAAAGATCGAATTCCGGCACTCGTGGTGCTCCTCGTCTCGAACGATGAAAGACCCCCGCCCCGGTTGTGGCGTGGGTCATCACCATCGAGTCTCGCCGCCACCCAGTGCACAAACAATGACCCCAAAGCCCAGGAATGTGGACGCCTGATTGGGCGCTGCGCCCAGTGGGGTTGTCTAACCGCGCGCGATTCCGGCGTGCTTTCGGCCGGAATCCACGAGGGACAGCGCCGACAGAGCCAGGGACAGTTCCATGTAGGAGCGCTGGCCCTCGAGGGGGCGGTCGAGCAGGGTCGAAATGCGGTGCAGGCGATTGATGACCGTGTTGCGGTGGCAGTGCAGGCGGGGGGCGGCGTTGGCGGCCGAACAGTTCTCGGCCAGCCAGGCGGCCAAGGTGCGGAGCAAAATGTCGCGCTCCTTACCGGGAAGTTCGAGGACCGGGCCGAGGGTGTGGGTCAGCAGCAGGTCGGTGAGGTCGGGGGAGCGGACCAGCAGAGCCTCCGGGTAACGCTCGTCCAGCGACACCAAACCCGTTGCGTCACCGGGCAATGTCTCCAACGCGATCAGGGCGAGGGCGTGCGCGGAATCGACCTCGGCCAGACCGGGAACGGCGGGCGAGGCCCCGGCCCTCCCGCGCACCAGGGGCCGAAGCTGTTGCAGCACCGCCTTATCCGTCATCCCGGAGGGTTTCTGCTTATCCCCCGTCCCGGCATGCTTCCTGTTATCCCCCGTCCCGGCATGCTTTTGGCCGGGATCCAGCGACACCAGGCCGATCGTGGTGTCCACCCGGTCGTGCCACACCGAGCGAATTCCCAACGCCGCCAAGGCCGTTTCGGTTCCCGCGTGCAGCGGCCGCCCGTCGCCGCGCGCGGCCACCACCAGATATGCCCCTTGGGCAGGAAGATTCAACTCCCGGGCCGCGCGAGCGGCGAAGGTCGCGTCGTGGGCCCGCCCGGCCAGCAGATCCTCGATCAGCGCGTGGCGGCGGCGCTCGTCGCGGCGCACCTGTTCCAGTTCGGTATTGCGGTAGGCGGTGACCAGCGCCGAGGACAGCCCGTCGATCACCGTCCACATGGCCGTTCCCGCCTCCCGGATCTCCTGCGGCCCGGCATCGTCGGCCTTGTCCAGCAGCGCCTCCCAGACGATGCCGCCGCCGAGCCGGAAGGTGCGCAGCATGGCCTCCAGTGGCACCCCCTGTTCGGCGCGATGCCGCCCGATCGAGGCCGCGACATCGTCGTGCTCCGGATCGCTGGTCTCCCCACCCAGCAGATCCAGGATCCGCGTCAGATATCGCCGGCACCCGTCGCGCAGGTCGGCCCGCGGTACCGAGGTGTAGTCGGTCCACTCCGGGTTGTCGGTGAAGATGGCCGAGATCAACCGCCTGGTCAGTGCCGGGATGCCCGCCCGGCATGCCTCGGCCAGTTTGCGGGTGCCGGGCGTCGACAGAACGGAATGTGGCGACGCCATGGGAACCTACCGTACCGGCATTGCCGGGGCGGGCGACGACTGCTATCTTAGGCATATGCCTAAGTTAGGCGTTTGACTAAGAATTGTCCGAGGGCGGGATATGACGAATTCGCGGGCGGCGCGAGGGGAACGCCGCCGGGCCGAGCTGATCGACGCGGGCATCGCGGTGCTGGCGGAGCAGGGGTGGGCCGGGCTCACCCATCGGGCGGTCGCGGCGCGCGCCGAGGCCAATCCCGGGCTGGTGCACTACTACTTCAAGGGGTCCGCCGGACTGCGCTCGGCCGTAGCCGAACGCATTGTGCGGGAGTCGATTACGGCCATGTTCGACGACCTCGTCACGGTCGACGATCCGGGCGCCCTGTTCGACGGGCTCGCGCGGCGCCTGGTCGAGGTGCAGGGCGATGATCGCGCGGCCCGGGTGACGGCCGCGGTGGTCAGTGCGGCCTACGAGGATCCGATGATCGGCGCACTCGTCGGTGCGGCGCTGGCCGATGGCCGCGCCCGTGTCGAACAGTGGCTGAGCCGCCAGAATCCGGCACGGGGACAACACTTTTCGGGGAAAGCCACGCTGCTGGTCGCCGCAATCGACGGCCTGGTCCTGCACCGGCTGATCGATCCGTCGATACCGGCGGACGACATCACCGCCGCCGTCACCGCCCTGCGGCAGCTGACCGGTACCGACTCGGCAAGGAGGGCAGATGAATCGCACTGACACGGTGCACATCGACTGGGCCGTTCCCGGCACCGGCCTCGACGCCCTCTTCGGCGACGGCGCGACCCGCGCGGAGAAGATACTGCCTACCGTGATCGGTCTGATCGGCACGGCGCTCGTGGTAGGCCATGCGATGGCGGCGGGTTTCGACTGGTCGTGGTGGCGCTACTCGGTCGCCGCGATCCTCGCCGCCGATCTGGTCGGCGGGGTCGTCGCCAACGCGCTCAACTCCGCGAAGCGGTTCCAGAACGCGGATCACATTGCGGTGCGACGCCCTACCGCCGCCCTGGTCCGCAACCACCCGTTGTTCACCGCCGTCCACATCCACCCGATCGTCATCGCGCTGCTGTTTCCGGGACCGGGGCTCGCCTGGGGCCTGCTGTGGTACGCGATCACGCTGGCGTCGGTGCTGATCGTGGGCCACACACCGCTGTATCTGCGCCGTCCGGCCGCAATGGCGACCGTCGCGGTGGCGCCGGTGCTCGCCGCGTCGATGGACAACCCGCAGGGATTCGCCTGGCTCCCATCGATATTGGCGGCCAAGCTGGTACTCGGCGCGGTCCGGGAAGAGCCCTACCGCCCCGCGGCCGGGAGCTGAGGGGCCAGGGCCCGGAAAGCGGGAGCTTTCCGGGCCTCGGCTGCTATTCCCGATACAGCGACAGGCACATCATGTCGGGCTCGAAGCCCAGTCCCTGCCAGAACCTGTGGTCGTCGACGGCGTCGACGCAGGACAGATACCGTATCGTGGTGGCGCCTCGCTCCTGCAGCCATGCGACCGCGGCGTCGGCGAGCGCCTTGCTGTTACCTTTGTCTCGCTCCTCGGGCAGCACATAGAGGGAATCGATCTCCCCGAGCAGCCCGGGCAGCAGCCCATCCCCAATGCTGATCCGTCCGTTGACGAACCCGATGATCCGGTCACCGTCCGCCGCCACCAGGCAGAACGCGTCACGGTGCCACGCCGACATGGCGAGCATTCGCGACAGGTTCCGGCGTCCCCATGCGGTGAGTGGTCCCCCGTCTTCGGTCTCGCGGCACATGCGGTCCCACAGACCGCCGACGATCTCACCCTCGCTGTCGCGAATTCGTCTGATCTCCATTGCCTTCCCTTCCGTTCGACTGCCGACTGTGCTGGAACGGAGGAAGGCGGAGCACGAGGCCACGGCGTGGCCCACAGTCTCTAACGTCAACCTGGCATGCCGCCACGATAACCGATGGCATCGCCGGGCGGCTGGGGGATGATGACCTCATGTCCGATCTCGCCGCGTACGTGCGCGGGTTGCCGAAGGCCGAGTTGCATCTGCATCTGGAAGGCACGCTCGAGCCGGAATTGAAGTTCCGCCTCGCCCGCCGCAACGGAATCCAGCTGGCCGAGCAGACCGTCGACGAGGTGACCCGAACCTACCGATTCCACGATCTGACCTCGTTCCTGCAGGTCTACTACCCGGCCATGCATGTGCTGCAGCATGCGGTGGACTTCCACGATCTGGCCTACGAATACCTGCGCCGCGCCCACAGCGACGGCGTCCGGCACGCCGAGATGTTCTTCGATCCGCAGGCCCACACCTCGCGCGGCGTGCCGTTCGCGTCGGTGGTGAGCGGATACCGTTCGGCGATCGTGCGCGCCCGCCGTGAATTCGGCGTCTCCGCCGAGCTGATCATGTGTTTCCTGCGCGACCGGTCCGCCGACTACGCGATGGCGACCCTGCTCGAGGCGCTGCCCTACCGGGATTGGATTCTCGGCGTCGGCCTGGACTCCGATGAACGCGGCAACCCGCCCCGCAAATTCGCCGCCGTCTTCGAACGCGCCCGCCGCGAGGGCTTTCTGCTGACGATGCACTGTGACATCGACCAGCCCGACTCCATCGAACACATCCGCCAGGCGGTGGAGGAGATCGGCGTCGACCGCCTCGACCACGGCACCAATATCGTCGAGGACGACCGCCTGGTCGACCTGGTCGCGGGTAAAGGCATCGGCTTGACCTGCTGTCCGGTCTCGAATTCCTTTGTCACCGAACAGATGAAGGCCGCCGAGATCGTGGGCCTGCTGGACCGCGGCGTCACCGTCACCGTCAACAGCGACGACCCCGCCTACTTCGGTGCGTACGCCGCCGAGAACTACGTAGCCCTGGCCGAGCGGTCCGGCCTCGACCGTGACCGGCTGGCCGAATTGGCCCGCAACTCGTTCCGCGCATCCTGGATCACCCCTGCCCGCCAGGATGCCTACCTGCGCGAGATCGACGCCTACCTCGAAAGAAACCGGTAATCAGCTGCGGCGCAAGCCGTTTCCGGACCTCGGCGCCGAGGTCGTGATGTGGTAGCGGCGGCCCTTGATTCGTTCGGGACGGTAGCGGATGGCGGGGTCGATCACGATGGTTCGGTCGTCGGGGGCCTCTACCATGGTGATCTCGCTGGAAATGAGCATCGGATACTCCTATTCACCCAAGTGGACGATCGCGCCGAATTGGTGCTCGTAGTTGCTCATGCTGTCGTTCAGGGTCTGCATCAGGCGAAAGATCATGGCCGGCGGGAATTTCACCCGGGAGACCACCTGAACCGGCTGGCGTGTCACCGGCAGCCCGTTGTCGTCCACGCCCGGTTCGGTCGGCAGGTGCACGATGAAATCGAGGGTGAAATCCGTGCGGTTGTACCAGCAGGTGAATCCGTTCGCGTATACCCCGGCGCTCAATGCCTCGGGCACGATCACCTCGACATTCACGGGCGGAGTCACATCGCTCATCGGAACCTTCCACCGACGCCCGAAAGGGCCACCGCGGAGGTGACCCTTTCGTTTCGCCCTCAGCGAGACTGCATTTGGCGCGTCTGCTGCCGTAGCTGATGCAACTGCATCTCCCATTGCATGGACCGATCCTGGGCGCGCGTGGCCTGGTCCTCGGCCTGCTGTGCCAGCTGGCTGGCCTGATCGGCCTGATCCTGAGCCGAGTGCGCCCGCTGCTGCGAGTGGCCGGCTTCGCCCTGGGCCTGCTGCGCCTGGTTCTGCGCCCGGTCGGCCTCGTTCTGGGCCTGCTGGGCTTGGTTCTGCGCCTGAATGGCCTGCTGACGAGCCTGCTGAGCCTGCTGATTGGCCTGGCTGGCCTCGCTCTGGGCCATGTGCGCCTGGTGCTGGACCTGACGCGCCTGTTGCTGCGCCTGCCGAGCGAGGTTCTGTGCCTGCTGGGCGTATTGACGCGCGCTCTGTGCTTCCTGGCGTGCCTCGTTGACACGCATCTCTAGTGCATCGATATCCCGTAAGGTCGGAACGTCCTCGCGCTTGATTTCGGTGGCTTCCTGTGCCATCACAACTCCCGTGCATCCGTTAGGGTCGGACGTCCCCTGCATCGGTGGAGTGGGACGAATAAATCGTCGCCCCGCGGTTCAACCGATGGCAACGCATCGGGAACATGATGGAAACATTTCAATAGGGGTCCAGCCCCCAAAACCTCTGGTGCACTTGGACTTCGCGCGCTCAGCACATGATCGGCAGACCGTCGCAGCCCCGCCTCGGCGGCTGTCGGATCGCATTCGGTTCCGGCAGCGAATGCACGGATATCCGCCGTTGCGATGTAAATCACATTGCACCCTGTGCTCTTCACCGGAAATATTCCGGCGCCGCCTGTCATGCCGCCTACCGTGCCCGGTGACGGAAGGGTGACGGCTCCGCCCGGGGGAACTTTTCCAGGAGTGCCGCGGGTTGTACGGGCAGTAACCGAACTCTCTGCGTGAAGGAGCAGGCGTGACCGAGACGCGAAGGGCGATTCTGGCCGGAGGATGCTTCTGGGGGATGCAGGATCTGATTCGTAAGCAGCCCGGCGTGCTGTCGACGCGGGTCGGCTACACCGGTGGCCACAACGACCACCCGACCTACCGCAACCACCCCGGCCACGCGGAGGCCGTGGAGATCGTCTACGACCCGGACCGGACGGACTACCGTGCCCTGCTGGAATTCTTCTTCCAGATCCACGATCCCACGACCAAGGATCGCCAGGGCAACGACATCGGCACGAGCTACCGCTCGGCGATCTTCTACCTCGACGAGGACCAGAAGCGCGTCGCCCTGGACACCATCGCCGACGTCGACGCCTCGGGCCTGTGGCCCGGCGCGGTGGTCACCGAGGTGACCCCGGCGAGCGAGTTCTGGGAGGCCGAACCCGAACACCAGGACTACCTGCAGCGCTACCCCGAGGGCTACACCTGCCACTACCCGCGCCCCGGCTGGAAACTGCCGAAGCGACAGGCCACCACGCAATAGGCCGAACGGCTACCACCGGCAGACTGCCGCCCGCCGCCCGGCCACCGCGGCCGCCGCGAAAAGCGCGATGGTGAGCCAGATGTAGGCGTTGTGGTAGAGGGGGCCCAGGTGGCCCCACGACGGGTAGCCGATGATGCTGCTGGTGGGGGAGCCGAACAGGCTCAGCACGCCGCCGGACGCCACGGCGAGTGCCACCAGCAGCCCGGCGGCCGTGCCTATCGTGCGGCGGTGAATCGCCAAGTGGGCCAGGTAGATCAGCAGCGGTGCGAGCCAAACCCAGTGGTGGATCCAGCTATAGGGGGACACCACGGTGGTGGTCAGGCCGCACAGGACGACGGCCGGGAGCTCGCGGCCGGTCAGCGACAGTCGGCGGGCCAGCACCAGGCAGCATCCGGTGAGGACGACAGCGCCTGCCAGCCAGAGCAATTGGTGTGCACCTGCGACGCCGATGGTTCTGGCGACCATGCCCCGCAGCGACTCGTTCTGCGGGTTCTCCGGAACTCCGACGCGGGTGGGGTCGGCGAAGGCTCCGCTCCAGAAGGTGGCCGAATCCTTCGGCAGCACAGCGAATCCGGCGAGCACCGTCGCGGCGAACGCGCCGACCGCCGTCGCCGCGGCCCGGTATCGGCGGGTGACGACCAGATAGACGACGAAGAAGGCGGGCGTCAGCTTGATCCCGGCCGCGATTCCGGTGAGCACGCCCTTCCACCGCGAGGAGTCGGGTAGCGCCATATCCGCCAGCACGATCAGCAGCAGCGCGATATTGATCTGTCCGAATGCCATCGTCTCGCGGATCGGCTCGCACCACAGCAGCAGCCCGGCGACCGGCAGGCTGAAGACTGCCAGCCGCAGGTCCCGCCGGTAGCCGAGCATCGACAACGCCACCCAGGCCGACGCGGTCAGCAGGGCGAAGTTGCCGAACGCCCCGACCACGGTGAACAGCTCACCGTGAATCTTCGCCAGCGGCACGAACAACAGTGCGGCGAAGGGCGTGTAGACGAACTCCCACACGCCACGCGTGTTGCCCAGCAAGGGTGTGTCGTAGACGGAAATGCCGTGGGCCACACGGTCCCCGGCGATCTGATACACACCGAGGTCCTTCAGATGCATGAAGAGCTCCGGCATGCGGAGGACTTGATCGGCGTAATGCCCGCCGGCGACCGCGCCCAGCACGGCGACCGTCCAGAACACGATCGGCCCGATCGTCCGGCGTTCCGGCAGACTCCGCGCAGCCGATGGAACAACAGCCGTGTCCTCGACCGTCAATGACAAACCCGCTCACCTCAACAACCTCGAGCCTCCGCTGACCCGCCCCACGGTAGTGGCTCGCGCGGGCGGGGGAGAGGGTCAGCGCAGGGCGAGGGCGAGGAAGAAGTCCACGCGGTCCTCCAGCCGGGACAGGTCGCGGCCGGTCAGTTCCTCGATCCGGGCGATGCGGTAGCGCAGGGTGTTCACATGGACATGCAGGAGTTCGGCGCTGCGGGCCCAGGAGCCGGAGGTCTGCAGGAAGGTCTCCAGGGTGTGCACCAGATCGGCGCCGTTGTCCTGGTCGTAGCTGGTCAGCGGGTCCAGCAGGCGCAGGCGGAACATGCGGCGGACCTCGTCGGGGACGCTGGCCAGCAGCAGCATGTGGGTGGCCAGCTCGTCGTGGCCGACGACGCTGGCGGGGCCGCCACGACCGGCGGCCATGCGCCGGGCATAGCGGGCCTCCTCGACCGCGCCGCGCAGCCCCTCGCCGTCCACCACGCCGCTGACGCCGATCGACAACTGGGTCGCGCCCAGTCCCGGCGCGAGGGTGTCCAGGGCGGCATGGATGACGTCGAGCACCGACCGATCGGTGGGAATCAATGCGATGGCCTCGCCGTCGACGACTCCGGCGGCCGGTCTTCGGCCGTACAGGGTTTCGCGCAACAACGCGCGTAATTCCCTGGGCCGCAAACCGTCCGCGGCCGCAGCGGCGACCGCGACATAGCTGTCGGCGGCACCGAGGCCGGTCAGCTCCAGGCGCGAAATGATCTCCGCCGGTTTGGCATCGGAGACGATCAACTGGATGAGCTCCTCGGCCAGTCGTCCCTCGGCGCTCTGGCGATCGTCCTGGCGGGCCCGTTCCAGCGATACCACCGCGGCCAGCTCACCGGTCAGCGCGCGCCGCTCCTCGGGCCAGTCGGTGCAGTCGCTCTCGAACACCAGCAGCCAGTCGGCGACCCGGGAGGTGCCGTCCTCGTCGACCGCGAACAGCGAATAGGGCCGGTCCTCGGAGGTGATCACGCACGGCAACCGCCGGGCCTCGAGGAAGGCGGTCACGGCCCGTGCGGGCGGTTCCTGTGGCGGCCCGGCTACCACCCGACCCACCGACGACATCACCCAGCAGCGCAGCCCCAGATCGCGGTCGAGCAGCTCCAGCACCGACCCGAGCCCGGTCCCGGACACCAGTTGGCGGTGCCGGTCCAGGATCGCGGTCAGATCCGCCGCCCGGCCGGTCGACAGCATGCGGGTGATGCGCTCGGTGACGGTCGCGAAGGCGACGTGCTCGTGCACCCGGAACAGCGGGACGCGATAGCGCTTGCACGCCTCGATCACATCCTCCGGCGGCGCGCCGTAGCGGGCGTCGCCGGTGGCCAGCGCCGCCACCCGGGCCCGGGCGAGCGCGCCGACGAAGATCTCGCTGTCCTCGGGCGTCGAATGCCACTGCATGCCGGTGAGCACCAGCTCCCCGCCGGACAGATAGCGGCTGGGATCCGGCAGATCCTGGGTGACCACCCAGCGCACGAAACGATCGAGCTCCTCTTCCCCCGTGACGAGCTCCAAACCCAGATCCGCCATGGTGAGCAGGGAACGAAGACGCATGATTTCCGACGCTAACAGCCCGTCGTCGCGACTGTCCCCGGATCACCCGGATACCGGGCACTGTGTCGATGACCACGGCGGCGGGTAACACGCCCGTCACCTCGCACGGCCCCGGTTACACCGCCGTCACGGCTTTTGGAGATAAGCACAAACACATCGGTGTGAACCAGCCCACAGTTCGGAGCTCCGGTCCGTGGCCGCGACGACGGGTCGGCGGGTGTACTCGTGGAACACGTTTTACGCCGATGGAGGTGAGATGGTCCGTAGGGTCGTCATCGAGAACGGATACCTCGCGCCCGTAGTCGGCGACGAGACCGCCTCCGGCCATCTCGTTCTCGAGAACGGGCGCATTTCAGCCGTCGGCGCGGGCCCCGCGCCGGAAATCGGAGGCGCCGAACGCATCGACGCCTCCGGCTGCCTCGTCACCCCGGGCCTGATCAACACCCATCACCACCTGTACCAGTGGGCGAGCCAGGGCCTGTATCAGGATTCGACCCTGTTCGAATGGCTGACCGGCCTGTACCGGACCTGGGCGCGGATGGACGCCGAGGTGGTCTACGGCGCCGCCGCGGCCGGGCTGGGCTGGCTGGCGTTGACCGGCTGCACCACCGCCAGCGACCACCACTACATCTTCCCGCAGGGCCGCGGCGATCTGTTCGACGCCGAGGTCCGTGCCGCCGCCGAGGTGGGGCTGCGGTTCCACCCGTGCCGCGGATCGATGGACCGCGGCCGATCCGACGGTGGGCTGCCGCCCGACGAGCTGGTGGAGAAGACCGACGACATCCTTGCGGGCACCGTCGAAACCATCGACCGGTATCACGACCCGTCGTTCGATTCGATGCTGCGGGTGGCCGTCGCGCCCTGTTCACCGTTCTCGGTGACCGAAACCCTCATGCGGGAATCGGCGGCCTTGGCACGCGACAAGGGTGTACGGCTGCACACCCACCTCGCCGAAACCCTCGACGAGGAGGAGCACTGTCGCGAGCAGATGGGTTGCACCCCGGTCGAATACATGGAGAAGATCGGCTGGCTCGGTGACGACGTCTGGTTCGCCCACGCGGTTCACCTGCACGACAAGGATATTCAGCGCTTCGCCGACACCGGCACCGGAACCGCGCACTGCCCCACCTCCAATGCCCGCCTGGGCGCGGGTATCGCCCGCGTGGTCGACCTGCTGGCCGCCGGTGCGCCCGTCGGCCTCGGCGTGGACGGCGCGGCCTCGAGCGAACTGACCTCGTTGGCGGGGGAGATGCGCCAGGCCCTGCTGTTGCAGCGCGCGGTGCACGGACCCACCGCCCTCACCGCCCGCCAGGCCCTGGAGATCGGCACCCTGGGCGGCGCGCGAAACCTGGGCCGCCAGAACGAAATCGGCAGCCTCGAACCCGGCAAGCTGGCCGATATCGCCGTGTGGCGCATCGACGGCTTCCGCGCCGCGATCACTGATCCGGTGTGCGCCTTGGTGTTCGGGCCCACCCCGCCGTTGGCGCGGCTGCTGGTCGGCGGCCGCACGGTGGTGGAGAACGACGAATTGCGCACCGTCGCCCAGGACCAGATCGCCGTCGCCGGTGCCCGCGCCCGGCGACGGCTGATGCGTGGACAGGAGACTCGATGACAGCGACCCGCGACTCCCCGCTGAGGTCGGGGTCGGCCACGCCGCGGCGCTCGTCGACGGGCTCGATGAGGGGACCGTCGACGAGTGCCCGGGCCTGCCGGTCATGGAGGAAATTCGGATAACCGACGGAAAGGTGCACAACCCCTCGTTCACGAACCATCTCGACCCGCACGCCCCCGACGGGCCGTGCGGCACCGGAGAGCCACCCACGCTCTCCGCCACCCCGGCCACCATCGCGGCGATTCGAAACGCCTGCCGGGCCACCGGCGGAACCGGCACCCTCACCCGGGTACCGATCCGTCCGGAGGAAGTCATTTCGAGCTGTTGATCAACGGGCCCCTCGCTTCGCTCGGGGAATGAAGGAAACGCTCGGGAACCGAGGAAACACTCGGGAACCGAGGAAACACTCGGGAACCGAGGAAACACTCGGGAATCAAGGAAACACTCGGGAACCGAGGAAACACTCGGGAATCAAGGAAACGTCTCGGGAACCAAGGAGATGTCTCTGGAACCAAGGAGATGTCCCTGGAGCCAAGGAAGTGGCTCGGGAATTGAAGGAATCGTCATCCCGAATCCTCTTCATCCCCCGCGCTTCCTCTTGATTTCCCCGAGCTCCCTTCCTCATTTCCCGAGCTCTCTTCCTCATTTCCCGAGCGAAGCGAGGGACCACAACCGCAATACCGAACCCCAGGTCCGTTGACGGCACGGACCGCAGGTCGGGTATGCCCCGAGGAGGGCACGCCGATGACCCAAGTACAGACCCGTACCACCCCCGCGACCGGTAGGTCCGCTCTCGACCGGATCTTCCGGATCGGTGAACGCCGCAGCACCGTTTCTCGCGAAATACGGGGTGGTATCACCACTTTCGTTGCGATGGCCTATGTCATCCTGTTGGTTCCGCTGATCCTGGGCGGGGCCACCGATGTCGACGGCAATCATCTCAGCATCGCGCAACTCACCACGGCCACCGCATTTTCCGCGGGACTGTCCACCGTTCTCATGGGCCTGGTCGGCAACGTACCGCTGGCGCTGGCCGCCGGGCTCGGGGTGGTGCCGGTGGTGGCCTACCAGGCCGCACCGCATATGACCTGGCCGCAGACCATGGGCCTGGTGGCGCTGATGGGCGTGATCATCGTGATCCTGGCCGCCACCGGCCTGCGGACGATGATCATCAACGCCATCCCGCTGGCGTTGAAGAACGCCATCGGCGTCGGGATCGGCATGTTCATCGCGATGATCGGCCTGGTGTCGTCCGGGGTGGTCGGGCACGGTTCGCCGACCGGGCCGCCGGTCGGGCTCGGCCCCGACGGGCATCTGCAGGGCTGGCCGGTCGTGGTGTTCGCATTCGGTCTGCTGCTGATGCTGGCCCTGTACATCCGCAAGATCCCCGGGGCGATCCTGATCAGCATCGCGATCTCGACCGCGCTGGCGATCGTCATCAACGCGGTCGCGACGATCGATCCGAAGGCATGGGGGACGGTGGTTCCCGAGATGCCCGAGAAGCTGTTCGCCGCACCGGATTTCGGCCTGATGCTGAATCTCGACCCGGTCGGCGGATTCGCCCGCGCCGGTGCCCTGACCGCCGGGGTCGTGCTGTTCACGCTCGTGCTGACCGGCTTCTTCGACGCCATGGGAACGGTTTTCGGGGTCTGCGACGAGGCCGGACTGCTCGACAAGCAGGGCAATATGCCGGGCCTCGGGCGGGTGCTGACGATGGACGGCGTCGCCCAGGTCATCGGCGGCGCCAGCGGCGGTGCGGGAGCCACGGTGTACGTCGAATCGGCGACGGGTGTCGGTGAGGGCGCCCGTACCGGGTTGACCAGCGTGGTGACCGGCGGATTGTTCTGCCTGGCGGTATTTTTCACCCCGATCGCGGGTGTGGTGCCGATCCAGGCGGCGGCTCCGGCGCTGGTACTGGTCGGCGCGCTGATGATGACGCAGGCCCGCAAGATCGACTGGAGCGATCTCGAGGTGGCGGTGCCTGCGTTCCTGACCATCGTGGCGATGCCGTTCACCTACTCCATCACCAACGGCGTGGGTGCGGGCCTGATCGCCTACACGGTGATCAAGGCCGCGCGCGGCAAATTCCGTGAAATCCATTGGCTGGTCTGGGTGGTGAGCGCGGTGTTCGTCTGCTACTTCGGCATCTCGGGTATCGAACTGCTGTTCCAGAGGTGACGCTCACGCCCGAGCCGCCACCGAAGTCGGGAGCAACGCCGTGACGCATTCGAGCTGTTCGGCGAAGACCCCCGGTTCGGTGGCGGCAATGCGGATCAGCAGATGCCGTGCACCCGCCCGGGCGTAGCGATCCAACTGCGCGGCAATATGTTCGGGCGATCCGTTGAGCATGAGCTGGATCTTCTCGACCTCCTCGAACGGCATCCGGTAGACGGTCTCGCAGTAGTGCCGCAGCGCGGCGCGACCCCGCTCGGGATCGTCGTCGACGAAGACCGTGGCGAAAAGCGCCGGTGTCACGGCGTCGCCGGGTCGCCCGGCCGCGGTGCTCGCCGTGCCGATCGCGGCGAGCCCGGCGGCGTAGTCGTCGACATCGGGTGGGTAGGGCAGCCAGCCGTCGTAGAGTCGCCCGGCGCGCTCCAGCGCCGACGGCGTGATGCCGCCCAGCCAGATCGGCGGCCCACCGGCTCGGTATGGTCGCGGCACCTCCGGCAGCCATTCGTAGTGCAGCACCTTGCCGTGGAACGGCTCGCGATTACCCGACCACAGGTGCCGCCACAGCCGCACGGTGTCGTCGAGATGGGAGAACCGGGTCTTGAATCGGATCCCGGACAGCTCGAACTCCGGCTCGCTGATCCTCGGGAATCCCGCGCCCACCCCGAGGATCACCCGCCCGCCCGACAGCAGATCCATGGACGTCAGCGTCAGCGCGGTCTGCACCGGATTGCGATAGGCGGGCATCAGGACCGCGGTACCCAGACTGATGCGCTCGGTGACCGCCGCCGCCGCGGCCAGCAGGGTCAACGGCTCGATCCGTGCCCGCAGCAGCGAATCACCCACCCAGACGGAATCGAATCCGAGGCGTTCGGCCCGCACCACCGTCTCGATCAGCCTGCGGGGTGGGTCCGCGTGCGCCAACTGCGCGATACCGGTGGGAAGCAATAGTCCATAACGAATGTCGTCCACAGCGACCAACATTCGCCGCGATCCGGCGGCGGAACAATTCCCTTCAGGGTATGAGCGCATCGCCGAAAACGAGGGTGTGCGCCGCGGCGGGGCGCGATCATGGACCGATGATGTCCGTTTCGTGCCCGCGCTGTGGTAGCACGGCATTCGTGCAGGACATCCCTACCGTCGGTGCGCATTTCGCGCCGTCGGACGCGGGCATGGAATGGCGAATGGTGCCCTACGCCGTACTGGTGGCCACCGCGACCGAACTACCGCAGCCGCCGTCGCCGCCGGGTGCGCCGAGCGCTCTGCAGACCGAGCCGCGGCACGTCCCGAGGGCGCTGGGGCGCGTGATGGTGGAATGGGCGATCATCGGCATGGTCGCCGTGCTCGCATTTCTGGTGGTAGTGCAATACGGCCTCGACCGAATGAGGATCGACCCCGACGATGACTGGCTGACCGGATGGATGTATTTCTTCCTGCTGTTGGCGATGCCGCTCGGTATCCCCGTCTCGCGGTACTACCGGCGTAGTCAGGCGGCGGGACGGTGGTCTGCGGCAATATCGGCGTACCGGAGGTCGCGCGAGGCCGCCGCCGAGACGTGGCAGTACGCCTACTACTGCCATTGGTGCGCAGGATGTTTCTGGCCGGATCCCGTGTCCGCCCATACTCCGGTCGATACCGTCGTCTCGGCGGAGGAGTTCCGCTCGATCGTCGCGGACTCGGGAGGGTACGGCGAATTGCCCACGGTGTACCGGAGCGTGCCGCGGTGAATCTCGCTATGTCAGAATCCCGTTGAGCACCTCACCCCAGGTGGTCACCGCCTTGCCGAGTTCCGTTCCGGCGGTTGCTGCGGTGTTCAATGCGGCGAGAGCGGATTTGATCATGCCGCGGTTGCGTTTCTCCGGCGGTTGCTGCGCGTTCTGCGCCAGATACTCGACATTGTCGAGCAGTTCCTGCCGGCGCTCGTCGTCCAGGCCCGGATCGCCCAGCACCGCGCTGCCGATATTCTGCAGCGCCTTGGCGATATCGCTGTCGCCGTGCTGGGCGATGGTGACGATATTGGAGTCGATATTGGTGATGGTCTCGGCGAACTGCGGGTTGTAGACCGTGCCGCCGCTGATGGAGATGGTGATCCCGCCCCGGGCGGACTGTCCGGACGCCTCCGCGTAGTCGCTCATGTTCTCGCCCACTTCCGAGAGATAGTGCTGCCCCAGCGCCAGGTATGCCCGGAGCAGGGCCGCGGGATCGGCGACGAGCGGACCCTCGGCCGCGTCGATACCCTTGACGATGTCCTGAAATTGTATGGCGAGCAAAGGCCTTCGGTCGGCCGGTAATTCCAGGCCTTCGAGCAGATCGCGCACTTCGCCCGCCCACAGCCGGATGGCGGGCAGCGACGGCGCCGCTGAGCGCATCGACGCGGCCAGCTGCTCCGCGTGCGTGCGGTGTGCGGCGAGCTGCTCCTCCAGCACGCGGGCGTTCACACCCCTGCGCAGGTGGGCATGCCGAGGCGGGTGCACTCTGGTAGGCACCTGCAGAACCGTTGTGGCGCAGGACATCTCTTCCAGACGATACGCCAGCTCCTCGAGCCGAGTGACGGTCGACCAGCCCGTCTCGCCGGGATCGGGCGGATAGCCGGAGTACACCCATGCGCGCCGGATCGAGTCGTGGCAGCCGCGGGTGATTTCCGCGAACTGGAAACCGGTCTCGTACTCCCACCGCAAGACGGGCGTGAACGCCTCACACGCCTGGGCGGCACCGGTCGCCGACGACGGGTCGAATGCGGGCAGGTGCCGCAGATATCCGGCTCGCCGCGCCGCCTCGCGCGACCAGTCCGCCGCGTAGGCACGCAAGCGCGCGGCGGCCGTCTCGTCCTCGGCCGCGACGATCCGATCGGCGGTCTCCCGATCCACCCGCCCATGATCGCATCGGGAACCCGCCCGCGCGTGCGGAATTCAGGACTGTTCGCCCGCACCTCCGGGCAGGGGGTGTTGTTCGGATCTACCGTGACACTATGACCGCCTTGGAATATCAGCATCTGCTCGTCGCCCGGGACGGCGACACCATTCGCATCACCATGAACCGGCCCGATCGGCGCAATGCGCTCTCGGGTGACCATCTGGCCGAGTTGCTGGCGGCATTCCGGGCCGCGGGCGAGACCGACGCCACCGGCATTGTGCTCGCGGCGGCCGGGCCGGTGTTCTCCGCCGGGCACGACTTCGCCGACGTCGCCGCCCGCGACCTGCTCGGAGTGCGTGAACTGCTGACGTTGTGCACCGAGCTGATGTCGACCGTGGAATCGGTGCCCCAGGTCGTGATCGCGCGGGTGCACGGCTTGGCCACCGCGGCCGGATGCCAGCTGGTGGCCTCCTGCGACCTGGCCGTGGCCGCCGAGTCGGCCGGATTCGCGCTGCCCGGCGGTAAGAGCGGGTGGTTCTGTCACACCCCGGCGGTGCCGGTGGCCCGTGCCATCGGGCGCAAGCGGCTGATGGAGATGGCACTGACCGGTGACCCCATCGATGCCCGCACCGCCGCCGAGTGGGGACTGATCAACCGCGCGGTGCCCGAGGCCGACCTGGATGCGGCCGTCACCGAGCTGCTGGCCCGTGCCACGCGTGGCAGCCGCGCCGGGAAGGCCCTGGGCAAACGCACCCTCTACGCCCAGCTCGATCGCCCCGAATCCGATGCCTATGCGATCGCCCTGGAGGTCATGGCCGCCGCCTCCCAGCTGCCCGGCGCCCGCGAGGGAATGGCGGCGTTCCTGGAGAAGAGGCAGCCGGTATGGCCCGACTAATCCTCCCCATCCTTCCCTAAAATTACCTATTGCGCCCTTTGATAGGGAAGTTTAGAGTACTTCTGTGACAGATCGTCTGTACTCGGTGGAGGAGGTCGCCGAGCGGCTGGGCCTACATGTGCGCACCGTGCGCGGCTACGTGCGCGACGGGCGGCTCCCGGCGGTGCGCATCGGCAAGCAGTACCGGATCGCCCATGCGGATCTGGAGGCGTTCACCGGGCGACCGGTGCCCGCGCCGATGCGGGAGACGGTCGCGCGGCAACGGCACAGCGAGGCCTCGAGCATCGTCGAGATCGATGCCGTCGACCCGCACACGGCTTCCCGGCTCAGCACTCTCGTGATGAGCGCGGCGGCCAACCGAGATCCGGACGACCAGCCACTGCGGGTCCAGACGATCTACGACGAACAGCGGGCCCGGATGAAGGTCATCGTCGTGGGTGGCCTGGCGGACACCGCCCGGCTGTTCGATTACATGGAAGGAGTGCTCACGTCGTGAGTGCGATCTACAAATCCGAGGCCGGTGAGCAGGAAGTCCTCGGCAGATACCGGGAGCTGTTGCGCGAGTGGCCCGTTCCCGCCGAACAGCTACGGGTGCCGACGCGCGAGGGGGAGACCTTCGTGCTGGTCTCCGGTCCGGCGGACGCGCCGCCGCTGGTGCTGCTGCACGGTTCCGGCGCGAATACGACGACCTGGCGCGGCGATATCGCCGCTCTGGCACAGCGTTTCCGCACCTATGCCGTCGATCTGGTCGGCGAGCCGGGCCTCAGCGCCCCGTCGCGCCCGGCGTTGAATTCCGAGGCCGTGGCGCTGTGGCTCGACGATGTGCTTGCCGGACTGGGGATTACGCGCACGGCGATGGCCGGGATGTCGCTCGGCGGTTGGACCGCATTGGACTACGCGATCCGCCGGCCCGATCGGGTGAACAGGCTGGCCCTGGCGTGCCCGGGCGGGGTCGGCCGTCAGCGGTACGGCTGGATGCTGAAACTGGCACCCCTGCGGCTGCTGGGCCGCCGCGGGCTGCGTCGGTCGGCACGGATCGTGACGGGACTGGACACGCCGCAGACCGAACCGTTGCTCGACGACGTGGTCTCCACCTTCGTCCACTTCCGGCCGCGCACCGAACGCCTGCCCCTGTTCACCGATGAGCAGCTGCGCGGCCTGAGCATGCCGGTGCTGGTCATCGTGGGTGGACGCGATGTCATGTTCGACTCCGCCGAAACCGCCCGCCGGATCGGCGAATGCGTGCCGGAGGCGACGGTGCGGTTCCTGCCGGAGGTCGGGCATGCCATTCTCGGGCAGACCGACACCCTGCTGGAGTTCCTGTCTCGCGGTTACTCCGTGACGGCCAAGTAGTCGGCGCCGCCGATATAGACGGTGTGGCCGGGCTCGGCGTCGGCGGTGGTGGCATCGGCGACCGCGGTCGCGAATTCCTCCACCGTCGGCAGCGGGCCGTGTTCGGTGCGGGCGGCCACGGCATCCGGATCGCGGCGCTCGAGCAGCCGCACGATGATGGTGCCGTCGATCATGTCGCCCGACACCACGGTGAAACCGAGGCCGCGACCGGCGAATTCGGGTATCAGCTCCCGCAGCGCGTCCTCACCGGCGCGCTTGCTGGCGGCGATCGGTTCGTAGACGGCGGGCACCGGCTTCCTGCCGTGGAAATGGGCCTGATGACTGGTGACGAAGACGATCCGGCCCCCGGAAGGCATGTGCGGCAACGCCGATCGCACCAGCCGCAGCTGGGCGTCGCGGTTGATGGCCATGGCGTAGCCCGCGGGTGCGCCGTGTTCCAGCCCGCCCGACGCATTGAGCACGAGCACATCGAGGCGGCCGAACTCCGCGGCGATGTTCTCGATCAGCGCCCGCGCCGCCGCCTCGTCGGACAGGTCGGCCCCGGCGATCGATGCGCTCCCACCGGCGGCGGTGATGGTATCGGCGAGATCCTGTGCCCGCCTGCGCTTCTCGCGGTAGTTGAGTACCACGTGGTCGCCACGCGCCGCCAGGATCCGGGCCGTCTCCGCGCCGATGCCGCGCGAGGCGCCCGTCACCACTACAACTCGTCGTGCACCCACTGGTCCTCCCACTCGAATGCTTCTGAATCAGAACTAACTATGCTGGTTCGAAATGAGAAGTGCAAGTGAATCCAGACTGGCGGCCATGGAGTTGCTCGGCCAGCGCTGGATGCTGCGCGTGCTGTGGGAGCTGCAGCCGGGTCCGCTCGGGTTCCTGGAACTGCGCCGCCGCATGGGCAACTGCTCGTCGAGCATGTTGTCGGCACGCCTGCACACCCTGCAGGATGCGGGCCTGGTCGTGAAGCGGGCGGACAAATCCTACGAATTGACCACTGCCGGGGTCGAACTCGGGCGCGCCCTGGAAGCGGTGTGGTCGTGGTCGGAGCGGTGGAGCGAGTCGCTGCGCGGCGGTGCGCCGGAGTGACGCCGCTCGGTCAGCCGCGCCCACCGGCCGGTGCCGATTGCTCGCCGACCCGCATGGGGGTGACCGGTGCCCACGTCGCAGTGATATTGCGCATGAGCAGCGTGCAGTCGAGAGCGGCGCTGCCGGGCGGGAAGCGGTTCGGATCGTCGAAGTAACTGGAGCGGGCCGCCCGCGTGCGGACCGGCTCGATGCGCCAGCGGTCGGTGGACAGTTCGAGACCGTCCAGGCATGCCGGATCCCGGCCGTCGGAGAAACCCGTTGCGCCGCAACGGAAGAAATCCGAGGCGGTCGCGAGATCGGGGAACAGGGCGCTGCCTTCGAAACGGTCGGCCACCTGCCCCTCCACGCTGACATGCACATCGAGATCGCGGCTGGTGTAGCTGACCTGCAGATCGTCGCTGTCCTCGCGCACATCGAAATCCGCGAGATAGTGCACGCCCGGGAACAGCCGTCCGCCCAGCCACACATTCAGAGCGGAACCACTGTCGCGGCGCGGAATATAGACCCCTGTCTCGATCCCGTCGGGTCCTGCCCATTCGACCGCGATGCGGTGCGCGGCGTTCTCGCTGTGTACCCCGACCGCGGACGGGAGACCGGTGGGGCGCACCTGAGCCAGGCGAATCAGACAAATTCCGGCAACCGCCCACCCGTTGACCTGCCGCGGTCGCAGCGGCGCCGGTATCAGCGGCTCCACGACGGCGGGCTCGACGCGATAGTTCACCAACAGGCGTCGCTCGATGACACTGGAGATGCGCGGTTGAATCATGGGCGAGTTCCGCTCTCATGCAACGGGCAAATACATGGCAAATAGTACTGCCGATGCCGTGCTCGCGCGCGCCGAGTGGCGGCCCGCGCTCGACGACCTCATACGCTACCCTGCGACCAGGCATGGGACGACGGGTGCGGGGCGGCGATGGTGAGCAAGGGATGGGTGCGGGACGGTCGGCGCATACTCGGCGCGGTGATGCTGGGCGTCGTCGCGCTGTCGGCCTGTGGCTCGCCGGACTCCCCGCCCGCGGACGCGATTCGTGACGCCGCCTCGAAGGCCCCGGGCGGCCCGCCGGAAGTAATCGACTGTTCTTTTCGCCCACCGGCCGTTCGTCCCGCCGACCTGATCCTCGCCTGCGCCGACCTCGGCATCCGGGTGGAGCACATCGAGTGGAAGTCCTGGGGCCCGGACCGGGCCGAGGGTGACGGTGTCGCGCGGGAGAACACCTGCACCCCCAACTGCGCCGCCGGTAACTTCGTCACCAAGCCCGTGCATGTCGTGCTCTCCGACGTGGTCGAACCGGGGCACGTCTTCACTAAGGCCACCACCATCGATGCCGAGGGCAAGGTGCTCATCCGGCCGCTGACCAGGCGCTGAGCCCTCCGATTTCTAGGTGTAACTCCAGGTCGCATATATTGGTAAACTGTTGCTACGCTCACGAAGCAATGGCAGTGGTGCCGGGATCAGAAGACCAGGAGTACCGATGAAGTTACTTCCCATTCGGACACGAAGCCGCGCGATCGACCCGGGTGAGGTGGCCCTGCATGCCCGCAATGTGCACTTCGACTGGCGCGATACCCCGTTGCACTGGATGGCGTCGGAGCCGATCGCCTCGCATGTGATCAATGCGCTGAATCTGCTGCTGCCCGAGGGGGAGCGGATGTTCTGCCAGGCATTCTCCGAGGCACTGCCGCTGGTCAAGGACGAGAAGCTGCGCGAGCAGATGCTGGGCTTCATCGGCCAGGAATCCATGCACGCCGAGACCCACAACGGGGTGCTGGACGAGGTGCTCTCGGCCCACGGCATCGAGGTCGAACCGTATGTGCGGCAGATGGAGTTTCTGTTCCGCAAGACCCTGGGCCCGCGCGACGGCCTGGACGCGCAGAAGCAGTTCCAGACGCTGGTCGAGCGGCTGGGGTTCATCGCGACCCTCGAGCATTTCTTCGCATTCCTGGGTGACTGGGTGCTCAACGCCGATCTGGAGCGGTTCGACGCGGATCCGAACGTGCTGGATCTGTTCCGCTGGCACGGCGCGGAGGAGGTCGAGCACCGCTTCGTCGCCCACGACGTCGCCGAATACTTCGATATCGGCTATCTGCGCCGCTGTGCGCTGATGCTGCTGGTCTTCCCGATCTTCCTCTCGCTGGTGCTGCGCGGCACGAAATACCTTGTGCACCAGGATCCGTCGCTGCCGAATATGCGGTATCCCCGGCTGGTTCTGCGGGTGTTCGGCTCGATGTGGCGCGGGGCGCTGCCGGGAGTTCCGTCGCTGCTGTGGAGTGCACTGTCGGTGTTCCAGCCCGGCTACACCCCCGAATCGGTGGGTTCGACCGCGCAGGCGGTGGCATATCTGGCCAAGTCACCGGCGGCGCGGGCGCTGGCGTCGTGAGCACTCGGCTACCGGCGCCCGCCCAGCCACCAGCGGACCTGTACGGAAAGCAGCGCAGCGACAGGGCGATCCGGGTCTTCGATGCGATAGCCACGACCCGGCTGCGCTGGACGATGCTGATCAATCGGCGCGACCCCGCCGGTCGCGTCGACGATCGGCGGCTGACGCTCACCGTCGTCGAGCGCCGGGTGGAGGCGCACGACACCGATGTCATCAGCCTGCTGCTCACCTCGCCCGACGGGTGCGAGCTGCCCGCCTGGCGGCCCGGTGCGCATCTGGATCTCGAGCTGCCCTCGGGACGGCTGCGCCAGTATTCGCTGTGCGGCGACTCGGCCGATCGGCACAGCTATCGCATTGCGGTGCGGCGCATTCCGGACGGCGGCGGCTCGCTGGAGGTGCACGAGGCGCTGCGCACCGGGAGCCGGGTGACCGTACGCGGCCCACGTAACGCCTTCCCGTTCGTCCTGCCCGGATACGGATCCGGCTGTGCCCGGCTGCATTTCGTGGCGGGCGGCATCGGCATCACCCCGATCCTGCCGATGGTGCGGATGGCGCATCGGCTCGGCGTGGATTGGTCGCTGGTCTACACCGGCCGCAGCCGGGACACGATTCCGTTCCTGGACGAGGTGGAGGGCTTCGGGGAGCGGGTCACCGTGCGCACCGACGATACGCAGGGCCTGCCGGGGGCGGCCGACCTGCTCGCCGGGGTCGGCCCGGACACCGCGATCTACTGCTGTGGCCCGGTGCCCATGACGGCGGCGATCGCCGCCGCCGTGCGCGAAATGCCCGGTGTGGAACTGCATTCCGAGCGGTTCTCGGCGCCGCCGGTGGTGGACGGCAGGCCCTTCACCCTCGAATTGGCACGCACCGGTGAGGCGGTCGAGGTGCCCGCCGACCGCTCCGCGCTGGAGCGGGTGCTGACGGTGCGGCCCGACACCGCGTATTCGTGCCGGCAGGGCTTCTGCCGCACCTGCCGGGTGCGGGTGCTGGCGGGTGAGGTCGACCATCGCGACACCGTCCTGACCCCCGGCGAACGCGCCGCGGGCGACATGCTGATCTGCGTATCGCGCTGCGCCGGTGATCGTTTGGTGCTGGATCTGTGAGCAAGGAGAACAACGTGACCGACCGCGTCCTCGTCCCCGAGGCGGAACGGACCGTCCGCAGCGGCGAATTCGACCTCGCCGTCTACGAATACGGCGATCCGAGCGCCGAGACCGTGGTGCTGGTGCACGGCTGGCCCGACGATCATCATCTGTGGGATCGGGTGGTCCCGCTGCTGGCCGATCGGTTCCATGTCGTCGCCTACGACACCCGTGGCCATGGCCGCTCCACCCGCACCGACCGCACCGACGACTACCGGCTGGACCGGTTCGCGGCGGACTTCTTCGCCGTGGCCGAGGCGGTCAGCCCCGACCGGCCGGTGCACGTACTGGCCCACGACTGGGGGTCGGTGCAGATGTGGGAGGCGGCGTGCGAGCCCGGTGCCGCGGCGCGGATCGCCTCGTTCACCTCGGTGTCCGGGCCCAATCTCGATCATCTCGGAAAATGGAT
Organism: Nocardia transvalensis; assembly: GCF_015477765.1. Taxonomy (GTDB): domain Bacteria; phylum Actinomycetota; class Actinomycetes; order Mycobacteriales; family Mycobacteriaceae; genus Nocardia; species Nocardia transvalensis_A. The sequence continues at coordinate 288,994 of NZ_JADLQQ010000008.1, forward strand.
GCGCGCCAAGCTGTCTCGCGGCGCGGTGTGGGGGCCGTTCACGCAGCTGCTGTCGTCGGCCTACACCTTCCTGTTCATGACGCCCGGGGTGCCGCGAGTGGTGCTGCGGCCGCTGTCGGCGGAAAAGGTGTGGCAGCGGTTCGTCGGGCTGATGAACGAAACCGCCCCCGAGAACGTGAAGCTGGGACCGACCTTCCGGGCGGACTTCTTCGACGGGATGCGGATCTATCGCGCCAATATCGTTCCGCGCATACTCAATCCGCGCGAGCGTCGCACCGAGGTGCCGGTGCAGTTGATCATTGCGGGGCGCGACGTGGCCGTGCGACCGGCGGGATACGCCGATTCGCAGCGCTGGGCGCCGCGGCTGTGGCGGCGTGAGGTCGCCGCCGGGCATTGGCTGCCGTTCTCCCATCCGGAGCTGTTGGCCACCTCCACCGCCGAATTCGTCGAGGCCCTCGCCGGGGGTGAGGCGCCGCGGACGCTGCGCCGGGCCGAGGTCGGCCGCGAGCGGGGGCCGTTCGAGGATCAGCTGGTGGTGATCACCGGCGGCGGCAGCGGGATCGGGCGTGAGACGGCGCTGGCATTCGCGCGCCGCGGGGCGGAGATCGTGCTGTCGGATATCAATCTGGACGCGGCGAAGGAGACCGCCGAACTCGTGGCGGCCGCCGGTGGCGTGGCGCACGCGTACGCGCTCGACGTCTCCGACGAGGCCGCGGTGGCCGACCATGCCGCCGCGGTGCTGGCCGCGCACGGCGTGCCCGACATCCTGATCAACAACGCCGGCATCGGGCAGGCGGGGGAGTTCTTCGACACCCCGGCAAGCGATTTCGACCGGGTGCTGCGGGTGAATCTGGGCGGAGTGGTCAACGGGTGCCGCACCTTCGGCGCGGCCATGGCCGAACGCGGTCTGGGCGGACATATCGTAAATCTGTCGAGCATGGCCGCGTATATGCCGCAGCGCGGATTCAGCGCGTACTCGACCAGCAAGTCGGCGGTGTTCATGTTCTCCGACTGCCTGCGGGCCGAATTGGCGGGCAAGGGAATTGCGGTGCACACCGTATGTCCGGGCGTCGTGCACACCAATATCGTTGCCACCACCAAGTTCTCGGGCCTGTCGGCCGAGGAGGAGGCCCGCAAACAGGCCAAGTACGACAACCTCTACCGCATGCGGCAGTACGGGCCGGACAAGGTGGCCGAGCAGATCGTGCGCGCCGTCGAACGCGACCGAGCCATCGTCCCGGTAACACCGGAGGCCCACCTGCAGTACCACTTCCACCGCCTGGCCCCCGCCCTGGCCCGCTTCTTCGCGGCCCGCGTGAAGCTGACGTGACAGGGCGCTAGGAGGCGGGAGCCGAAGCGGGCGAGTCGACCTCGCCGTTCTTGCGGCGGGTCGCTCGCAGGCTGGTCAGCGTGACCACGATCAGCACCACGACGATCACGGCCAGCGAGGCCACCGTCGGGATCTCCGGGACACCGTCCCAGATCCCGTGGGCCCAGTGCAATGTCAGCTTCACGCCGATGAAGCCGAGGATCACCGCCAGCCCGTAGGACAGGTGGACCAGCCGCGACAGGGCGGCCTGCAGGACGAAATACAATGCGCGCAAACCGAGCAGTGCGAAGGCGTTGGTGGCGAAGACCAGATACGGATCGCCGGTGACGCCGTAGACCGCGGGCACCGAATCGACCGCGAACACCACATCGGTGGCCATCACCGCCGTCACCACCAGCGCCAGCGGGGTCAGCGCGAGTCTGCCCGCCTCCCGCACGGTCATCCGGGTGCCGTGGTAGTCGTCGGTCACCGGCATCACCCGGCGCATCAACCGCACCGACCGCATCGAGGAGACGTCGACCTCCTGATCGTGCCCGGTGACGGCGTCCCTCAGCAGTTTCGCCGCGGTGACCAGCAGGATCGCGCCGAACAGCAGGAAGGCCCAATCCAGCGAGGCCAGGGCGGCGGCGCCGAGCGCGATGAAGATGCCGCGCAGGACGAGCGCGCCGACGATCCCGAACAGTAGCACCCGCTGTGCCAGCGCCGTGGGCACCGCGAACGCGGCCAGCAGCAGCATGAACACGAACAGGTTGTCCACCGACAGCGACTTCTCGAGGACATAGCCGGTGAAGAATTCGGTGGCCGGGGTGCCGCCGTAGGCCGCCCACACCACCAGGCCGAAGGCGATCGGCAACGCCAGATAGAACACCGTCCACCGGACCGCCTCGCGCATCGACACCTCGTGCGGGCGGCGGGTCACGGCGAAATCGAGAGCCAACAGCGCTAGCACGCCCACGATCGTGGCGGCCCACAGCCAAGGGGTACCGATGGTGTGTAGGACCGGCGGTGCGGACTGAAGCGTGGTCATAGGGCTCCTCGGGTACGGCAGAACACCCGAGGTCTCCTTCGCCCGATGTCGGGCGGCCACCCGGGGATTCCGACGGCGGAATCCGTACTGACCGGCATGGCACTTGGGAAGTACTCCCCTCGTTGTTCAGGATAGCGAACCTTTTGCCCGATCACCAATCGGCCCCGCCGCCTTGACCTAAAGGATACTTCAGGTTGGAGGCTGGTGTGCGTATCCGATGACGGAAGGGATGTGACCGGGAATGCGTGCAGCAGAAGTGAAAGCGTTCGGCGGGCCGGAGGTGCTGGTGACCGTGGAGGTGCCGGACCCGGTGGCGGGGCCGGGTGAGGTCGTGGTCGACGTGGCGGCCGCCGATGTGATGTTCCTCGATACCCGGCTGCGCAGCGGGTGGGGTCTCGACTTCTTCCCGGTCCAGCCGCCCTACATTCCGGGCGGTGCGGTGGCCGGGGTGGTGTCGGCGGTCGGTGCGGGTGTCGATCCGGCTTGGGTCGGCAAGCGGGTGGCGACCACGACGGCGGCCAGCGGCATCGGGAGCGGACTGCCCATCGGCGGCTACGCGCAGCGGGCGCCGGCACAGGCGGACGGGTTGGCCGAGCTACCGGAGGGCCTGGACTTCGTGCACGCGGCGGCGCTGGTGCACGACGGGCGCACGGCGCTCGCGGTCGCCGAGCGGGCGGAATTGCGGGCGGGGCAGCGGGTCCTGATCACCGCCGCGAGCGGGGGCCTGGGCACGCTGCTGATTCAGCTCGCTCGCGCCGCCGGGGCGCAGGTGATCGCGGCGGCGCGCGGCGAGGCTAAACTCGCGCTGGCGCGGCGGCTCGGTGCCGCGGTGGTCGACTACGACGAACCCGGCTGGGCGGACCTGGTTCTGGAGCTGGCCGGTGGGGAGGGCGTCGACGTGGTCCTCGACGGCGCCGGTGGCCGGATCGGGCAGGATGGGCTGGGGGCGGTGGCGTCCGGCGGCCGGTTCATCGCTTACGGCAACGCCGCAGGCGGATTCGCCGAACTCGACGCCGAAAGCGCTGCGGCGCAGGGCCTTACCGTGATCACCCTGATGGACCTCACCACAGATGAGACCGACTGGGGCGAATTCGGCAGGCAGGCCCTGCTGCGCGCAGCGGCCGGAGATCTGGAAGTCGTCGTGGGACAGACCTTTCCGCTCGATCGTGCGGCCGACGCCCACGCCGCCATCGAGGCCCGCACCGCCGTGGGCCGCACGATCCTGACGATGTGAGGCCCGCCTGCGGCCCGGCTCGGTCCGGGCCGCACCCGCCTACGCGTCGCGCGGGCTCAGCACCACCACGGCGATCGTCCGATCGGTCATCTTCTGATACTGCGCGTACCGGCCGTGATTCGCCTTGTCCGCCAGCGCCCATCGGCGCGCGTAGTCCGGATCGTCGCGATAGGTCGCCCGCGCCGTCACCGGGGTCCGCCGCCGCCCCACCTGAATCTCGCACTCCGGCTTCGCTTTCACATTCGCCAGCCACCCCGGCGGCCGCGGCGACCCGCCATTGGACGCCACCACCACATAATCCGCCCCATCCCGCGCATACGTCAGCGCATTGACCCGCGCCAGCCCCGTCCTGCGCCCCACCGTCCGCAACAACAGGGTCGGATTCCCCATCAACAGCCGATGCCCCACCAACCCATCCGACTTCTCATACACCCACTGATGCACCCGCAGAACGTTCCTGAACAAATCCGCCATCCCGTTCCTCCCTATCCGTCCCCTTCGATCCCCCGGCGACACACTATCGACCACCGCGGGTCCGAGTAGGCGAGCACGGCCCCGACCCGGTAGCATCGCCCACGCCTGCAGATATCCACTGCGGCCGGGGGGCGGTAGCTCAGTCGGTTAGAGCCGCGGACTCATAATCCGTTGGTCGCGGGTTCGAGCCCCGCCCGCCCCACCAAGTGTCCTTGACCTCGACGAATGCGGCGAGTGTACAGCGGGTCGCAGCCATCGCTCTAGATCGCGCGAGTCGACTCGGGTGTATTCGTAACTCGGCCGCATCACCGCATCATCGGTTGTCGCACCGACAAATTCACCGTTACGGGCAGCGGCCACCCAGAGGCCAGGGACGTGGTGTCCCAATCCCACGGAGATTCATCCCCGCACGCCACCGTCGCGCATTTGCTTCACGATCGTCTGAACGAACCTTGGACTCTGAAACGCCTCGAAGGCGTCAGTCCGGGGGCGTGTCGATGAGCAGGCGAATACCGTCGATCAGCGCCTGCGCCTGCCAATCGGGCCAGTCCGCGATTCGGTCCGCGAGGTGCCGGGTCAGTGCGTCGCGGAGCCCGGTGACTGCGGCGCGACCCTTGGGCGTCAATGCGAGCAGGGTCGCCCGACCGTCGCTGGGGTCGGGACTGCGCTCGATCAGGCCCGCGGCTTCGAGTCGGTCGGCATAGCGACTTGCGCCGGATCGGTCGATACCGACCTCGTCGGCAAGCCGCGCCGCCGATTGCGGTCCGAGCCGAGCCAGCCCACTCAGCACCGGGTAGGTCTGGCGATCGACACCCGTCGGCGCCGAATCGAGGACCGCGTCGTAGAGCGCGCTCCGGTTGCGCCGCAGCAACAGCTGTCCCAGCGCTTGTTCCAGGTCACGTGCCAGTGCCGCATCCGCCATTCGCCAATGATACGTGCGAATCGCACGCAATGACTGTAGCGTACGAAATGCGTGCAAGTCGCACGCACTTACCTAAGGAGATCTCATGGACATCGGTCACGTGCTGACCCCACGCATCATCGGTCAGCCGGACGACGATCTTGCGACGCTGATCGGCACGCTGCGGACCGGCGGGGCACGGTGATGACCGAGAGGCGTCGCAGCGCGCTGATCGGGCCGGTGCTGGTGCTGGCCACGCTGGTCGCCAGCATCATCAGCTCGTTCGGTGCTCCGCTCATCCCCACTGTTGCTCGCGATTTTCATGAGTCGCTGAGCACGGCGCAGTGGTCGCTGACGGTGGCGCTGCTCGTCGGCGCGGTGAGTTCCCCGGTCCTGGGCCGGCTCGGCGACGGCCCGCGACGGCGAGTGACGTTGCTCGGCGGCTTGGCCGTGGTCACGGCGGGCGGTGTCGTTGCTGCGCTGGCAGGCGGCTTGGCGATATTGCTCGTCGGCCGCGGACTACAAGGCGTCGGGCTCGGGCTGGTGCCGTTGGCGATGGCCACCGCTCGCGACGAACTGCCTCAGGCCGAGGTGGCGCCGATGATCGCGCTGTTGTCGGTATCGGCGGGGGCCGGCCTCGGCGCCGGTTACCCGATCAGCGGATTGCTCGCCGAGGCGTGGGGATTGGCGGGTGCGTACTGGTTCGGCGCGATCGTGTCCGGCTTCGCGTTGATCGGTGTCGCCGCAGTCGTACCGTCGAGCGCGGGGCGTGGCGCCCCTGACCGGCTCGACTGGGTCGGGGCGGTACTGCTCGCACTGGCGCTGGTCACCGCACTGGTGGCAGTGGCAGAGGGGACAGAGTGGGGCTGGGGTTCGCCAGCGATCATCGGTCTATTGGCCGCCGGGGTAGTGCTCTTCGCGGTGTGGGCCGTGCAGCAGCTGCGCGCCGAGAACCCGTTGGTTCAGCTGCGTCTGCTGCGCCATCCATCCGTGTTTTCCGCCGATGCCTGCGCCATGGTGCTCGGTGTCGCGATGTACATGGTGCTTTCGGGGGTGACGGAGTTCGTGCAATCCCCACGCTCGGGTGGATTCGGGTTCTCCGCATCGGCCGTCGTGGCCGGCCTTGTCCTAGTTCCCCTGTCCTTCTTCATGCTGAGCAGCTCCCGCACCCTGCCAACCTTGGTGACACGCGTAGGGATCCGGGCGGTGCTGACGCTGGGCTGCCTCGTGGCCGCGCTGGGCTGCGGATTCTTCGCCGTCTTCCATGGCGCCCTATGGCAGGCCTTCGTCATGTCGGGTGTCCTGGGAGTGGGACTGGGCACCACCTTCGCCGCGATTCCCGGTTTGATCGTGCAGGCGATCCCTGCCCGGGAGACAGGTAGCGCCTTGGGCTTCTACCAGGTGGTCCGCTTCACCGGCTTTTCCATGGGCAGCGCGCTCACCGCCACCATCCTGGCCGCTCGAGTCAGCGGCAACGGCCAACCAACGGTGGGCGGCTACACCATGGTGCTGTGGATCTCCGCCGGCATCTGTGTCATCGCCGCCGCCCTTGCCTGGTTCCTGCCCGCCCGATCCACCCGGCCCATCACGCCCGCGGAGCGCCTGCCCGCCGACGAGACGACGTGAAGTGTTGTCCACCTGCGAGCGGTCGTCAACCTGCCTATTGGCGACACGCTCCGCGGCGCGGGCGCAGAGCCATGCGAACCGGGCCGTGGCGCATTTTCCGCGACGCGCGCCGCCGAGCCGACCGCGGCCCATACCGAGAGAAGGCCGCCGGCGCCGATCGCGGCCGCATCCGGGCCGCGATCCAGTTCCTCGACTGGCTCGAAACCCTCGACACCCCGTTGAATGCCGTCTCCCAGCACCACATCGACGCCTGGTTCGACACCCACCGCACCAAGCACCAAACACTGGTCGCCTTTCTGCGCTGGCTCCGCGATCGCCATCTAGTCGCCGATATCGAAATCCCCACCACCGATCACGGCCTGCCGCAACACTTTCAAACTCGAGACCAGCATCAGCAACAGCTCCGCCGATGTCTGACAGACCCGACCCTGCCTCTCGAGGTCCGCGTCGTCGGCGCCCTCGTCCGGCTCTACGCCGTCCCCCTCACCCAGCTCGTGGAACTCACCATCGACCAGTTCCACCGCACCGACACCAGCGCCCACCTCATCCTCGACCGACACCGAACCCTGTTGCCGCCCTCCTTGGCCCAGCTCGTGGACGACCTGGCCCTCCGCCCGGGCGCCGACTCGCTGACCCGCGGTACCGCAGGCATCAGCCCGCGCTATTTGTTGCCCGGCCGCCCGCCGTCACGGCCGCGCAACCCGTACGGACTGGCCAATCTGATGCGCCGCCACGGCCTTCCGCTGCGAGTTGCCCGCAACACCGCCATGATCACCGCCATGGCCGACCTACCGGCTACCGTCGCGGCCGACATCCTGGGCATCGCTCCCAACACCGCCGCCAAATGGGCACGCTACGCACAAACCGACTGGGCCCACTACCTCAGCCACCACGAGCAACCAAGTGCAAACTCCGCGAACTGCCCGTGAACAGCGGAAATACGCATTCGGAGCGCGAACCGGATTCGCCGCCCGCAGGTGACACTGTCCGGTCATGGCTCCCCTTTATGTCAAGACGTCGATGTGGGTATCCGGGAAGGCTTGAGGTAAACGCTGTCGTGTCACAGCAGAAGTGCCGCCTGTGTGGCCCGTGGAGCCCCGAACGTGGTTCGGGGCATAGGGGGGGTATAGGTTGCCGTTCAAGATCGCTGTGCGGGCATACGGGGGGCGGTATCGGGCTAGTATGACGCGCGTGTGGTTCAAAAAGTACGTGATCGTGTTCGGGGTGCTGTTGGTGTTGTCCTGCGGGTTGTGGGTGTTCGGTAAGTGGGTGGAGAACCCCGCCTTGTTCGACTTCTCGGACTGTTCGGGGGCCTACTGTCCGCCGGAGGTGTACCAGTCGATTGCCGCGCAACCGACCGTGACGACGGGGCCGGATGGGCGGGATTACTTTACGGCTGAATCGGTTTCGTGTTGTCGATGATCTGCGGTTTCCTCCATGCTGGACAGACCTGTTCCGTTGCACATTACGCAACCGAGAGGCCACCAGCCATGGACAACGAATTCGTCGAGATCTGTGGACGCCTGGGCACCCCAGGGACTCCTGCCCTCTGTTGTGGGCCTTCGGCGTTCCGGGGCGATTTCGTTTGAAACCCGTCCGAAAAACCGCTCCCTAGAGGCTGGCGTACTCGGGTGCTGTCGCCCGCACCTTCCCCAACACCCTTCATTGATCGGCGGTTTCGTCGGCGGGACCGGCTCGGCACCGACACGGCCACCGGCGACCCACTCCCTCGGAGAGGGCAGATTGACCGTCAGCGAATACCGCACGAATCGAAAACATGCCCTCCACCAGTACGAAACGTCGCCGCGGCGTTCTCGTGCCACCTCGACCATCGTCGGCGCGGCATCGATTCCTGTAAGGCGTTGTGCGCCGGGAGTTTTGCGGCCAGCAGTCGAAGCGACAGACCGGTACCACAGCCGACATCGAGAATCCGCGCCGGGTTCGGGCAAGCCTGCAATGCGTGCGCGATCGTCCGATCTGCGATGGCCTGGTGCATCCGGCCACGGCCACCTCATCGCCGCCCAGCGTCCTCACTAACCGTAGAGGCGGATGAAGTCCTGGGTCGGGTCGACGGCGGGCACCGTATAGTTTGCCGAGCTCCCGTCGACATCGGTTTCCTCGACATAGCGGGCGGGTTCGGCGGGCAGGCGGCGCCAGCGGGCGCGCGGATCATCGACCTGCTCTGGGTGACTGGTCGCCGACATGATGTCCCCCTTCCAGACGTGTCACCACATGCTACCCGGCGCATCAGGCCAGGCGAGACATGCGTTGCGGGAAAGGCCAAGCCGGGCTGGAGGTTCCAGAATGTCGATATCGGGCCGAAGCGAAATGAGTCGCAGCTCAGAACAGTGTTCTCACGCGTTGTACTCATAATCCGTTGGTCGCGGGTTCGAGCCCCGCCCGCCCCCACACCGCAGTGCCGTCAGGGGCGCGGGCTGGCTGTCACGCGGTGGGCCTTTCCGTCGGTGACTGCTCCTAGCATTGCGGGATGACTTCTGCCCAGCGTCTGCATACCGTTCCGTCGCGGTTCGTGGTGGAGCACCTGCCGAACTCGACATTTCCCGAGGATGACGAGTGGATCGCGCTGGTGCGGGCGCCGGAGGGACTGACCGTGGTGCGGGAGGCGCCGCCGTGGGAGGACGGGCAGCGGTGGGTGGGGTTCTACGGTGGGGCGGACGCCTATGGACTGGAGGCCGTGGGGAGGCTGGCCGCGGTGGTGGGGCCGTTGGCGGAGGCGGGGATCGCGGTGTTCGTGGCCTCCACGTATCACGCGGATCTGGTGCTGGTGCCGGAGCAGCGGCTGCAGGAGGCGTCCGACGTGCTGACCGAGGCCGGGCACCGCATCGCGGGGTAGTGCCCGCCGCCGTCGAAGGGCGAATCAGCGCGCGTACAGCGCCTCGATCTCCGTGGCGAAATCCTTGGCGACGATGTCGCGCTTGAGCTTCAACGAGGGCGTGAGGTGTCCGCTGGCCTCGCTGAGCTCCGCATCGAGCAGCCGGAACTTCTTCACCGCCTCGGCCTGGGAGACGGCCTGATTGCCGTCGTCGACCGCGGCCTGCAGAGCGGCCAGCAGGTCGGCATCGTCGGCGAGGTCGGCGACGGTGGCGTCGACAGGCTTGCCGTGCAGGCGCTTCCAGGTCGGGAAGTACTCCCCGTCGACGGTCACCAGGCACGCCACGTATGGGCGCCCGTCGCCGACGACGAAGACCTCGCCCACGATGGCATGCGCCCGGATGCGATCCTCGATGACGGCCGGGGCAACGTTCTTTCCGCCCGCGGTGACGATGATCTCCTTCTTGCGGCCGGTGATGGTGAGATAGCCGTCCTCGTCGAGGGTGCCGACGTCGCCGGTGGCGAACCAGCCGTCGTGGAAGGCATCGGCGGTCGCCAAGGGGTTGTGCCAGTAGCGATTCGACACATTCGGGCCGGCGAGCCACACCTCACCGTCGTCGGCGATCCGGATGGCGGACCCGGGCAGCGGTTGTCCGACCGTGCCGATCTTGGTCTTGTCGTAGGGATTGAACGTTGCGGCAGCACAGGTTTCGGTCAGGCCGTACCCCTCGAGCACGGTGAAACCGATGCCGCGATAGAAATGCCCGAGCCGCTCACCGAGCGGTGCGCCGCCGGAGATCGCATGGGTGGCCCGGCCGCCGAGCGCGCCGCGCAACCGCCGATACACCAGACGGTCGAAGATCCGATGCCGGATGCGCAGCGACAGCGGCACGCGGCCGTCGTCGAGGGCGCGGCTGTACGCGATCGCGGTATCGGCGGCCCGATCGAAGATCCGGCCCTTGCCGTCGCTGCGGGCCGCGGCACTCGCGGTGTTGTACACCTTCTCGAAAATCCTTGGCACACCGAGGATCAGCGTCGGCCGGAAGGATCCGAGTTCGGCGGTGACGTTCTTGACGTCGCCGACATGTCCGATCTTGATCGGGGCCAGGGCCGCCCCGATCTCGGCGATCCGCCCGAGCACATGCGACAGCGGCAGGAACAGCAGCACCGAGGCCTCGCCGGTGCGGAACAGCGGCGCCAACCGGGCGATGATGTTGCCCATTTCGGCGAGGAAGTTGGCGTGCGTCAGCTCACAGCCCTTGGGCCGGCCGGTGGTGCCCGAGGTGTAGACGACGGTGGCGATCGAGTCGGCTGTGGCCACCGACCGCCGCTCGAGCAGCGTCGCGTCGTCGATCCGGGCGCCCGCATCCGCCAGGTCGGCGAGGGCGCCGGCCTCGATCTGCCAGGCATCGCTCAGCGCGGGCAGTTCGTCGCGGAGCCCGTCGACCACGGCCGCGTGCTGGTCGGTCTCTGTGACCACGGCCACGGCACCCGAGTCACCGAGGATCCACCGCACCTGATCGGCGGAGGAGGTCTCGTACACCGGCACCGTCACCGCGCCCGCACACCAGATCGCGAAGTCCAGCAGGGTCCACTCGTAGCGGGTGCGCGACATGATCGCCACCCGGTCGCCGGGCCCGACACCGGCGGCGATGAACCCCTTCGCGACGGCCTGGACCTCGGCCAGGAACTCCGTCGCCGTCAGGTCCTGCCACTGCCCGTCGACCTTGCGGCTGATCACCGCGGTATCCGGATGACGCTCGGCATTGCGGTACACGAGATCGGCGAGATTGCCGTCCGCCGGCACGTGGAACAGGGCCGGCAGGCCGAATTCCCGCATGATGACTCCTCGTCGGCAGCATTAGCGAACCCCCCGCATTCGGACTGTAACAACTGCCATAAATCGCCGCTTCCCAGGACGTTCTTGGTATGGCGGAGGTCATAGAGGAGTCGTCGAGAGTTAAATCAGCAAATAGGCAGAAACCCTCAGATCAGATGGTCGAACTCCCCGCTGACCCACCGGATGTGCCGGGTGGCCGCGGCGCGCACGATCTGTTTGGCGTTCTGGTCGATGGTGTCGCCGCCGAGGGTGTAGAGCCGGTCGAATTCGTAGGGCTCCAGGCCGTCGACGATGCGGCGCACCGCCGCGGCCGACAGCGGCACATGCCTCGGGTAGTTGCGCTGGAACGACACCCAGTCGGGAGTGAGAGCCCCGGCGATGGTGTCGCCGCTGAGCAGCGTGCCGTCGGGCGTGCGGGCCACACAGCTGCCGCGCATATGGCCGCCGAGATGGATGAGTTCGAGGCCGGGCAGCGGTTCGGCGTGGTCGGTCCAGAACCGGATGACCGGGTCCGGTCGCGGCACCCACTGCTTGTCCAGCTCGTTCACCAGCACGGGCACGCGGCCGAAGGCATGGCTCCAGCTGACCTGCGCGGCGAACATGTGCGGATGACTGGTCGCGATCGCCGCCACCTCGCCGAGCGCCCGCACCATGCCGACGGCCTGCTCGTCGAGCGCGGCGGGCGGATCCCACAGCAGATTGCCCTGCGGGGTCTGCACCACGAACGACCAGTGCCCGATCGCGAACCGCGGTTCCCGGCGCAGGCTGTGGACGCCGCGCCCGTGCTCGCGGTAGCTGATCGTATGCGGTTGGCGGGCCAACTCCTCGTGCGTCGTCCACTGCCCGTGCGGGCCGAGGTCGCCCCGCTCCTCGTCGCCGGAATCGGTGGCGAGGATGCATTGCTGCGGCGGCACATCGGAATCCGGGTGTTCGAGTCCACACCTATCGCAAATCCAGGTCGTCATGCCCGCATTCTGAAACCTCGAGGAGGCTCGAGGTCAAGTCCGGTCATCCGGGTGCGACGGCGGCCAGCCCGTACAGCAGCGGCAGGCGGGGCTCTTCCGGCGGTAGTTGCCACCAGTCGCCCGCGGTGGGGATCATCTGCGGCCAGCGCGGCCATGGCAGCAGGTCGGTTTCGGTGAGGGCGGTGATACGAAGACCGGCGCCGAGCAGTGCGGTGACGACCTCGCCGAGGCCGTGCCGCCATTCGTAGACGGTGGTGGCGGTGGTCAGCGGCGGTCCGTCGGTGTAGGTGTGGTCGCTGTCGCGGCGCAGCGGCCCGCGGCCCTCCAGGTAATCATCGTGCAGGACAAGCTGTTTCGGGTCCACCCCTGATGGGGGTGTGGGCCCGAGGGAGTGCAGCAGCGGATGGAACTCCACGAGGTAGAGCAGTCCGCCGGGACGCAGCAGATCGGCGACCACGCGCGCCCAGCGCGACAGATCGGGCAGGTAGCAGAGCGCCCCCTTGCCGGTGTAGACGATGTCGAAACTGCTGGGCGCCAAGACCGTTGCGGCGTCGTACACGTCGGCGCACACGTATTCCACCGCGTTGCCGGATGTTTCGCGGGCCAGCCGGATCGACTCCGCGGAGAAGTCCAACCCGACCACTCGGGCGCCGCGGCGGGCCAATTCGATTGTCCCGGTGCCCAAATGACACTGCAGATGGACCATGTCACGGCCACCCACATCGCCGAGCACATCCCACTCGAACGGTGCGAACCAGAACCCCGGATCGCGATCGCGATAAAAGCGGCTGGCGGCGTGAATGGGCGCGCGGGCGTCCCAATTCTGCCGGTTGGTCAGCAGCTGATCGTCGGCCATCGCGTCATCGTAGGTCGCGGACTCGACTGTGCGCAGCTGTTCGACCACCGGCGGCCCTGTGCCCCGTCGGTCGTTCAGCCCTGCGGCGCGCGGATCGGGCGGCCGGTCAGGATCCGCAGCAACACCCCGCCCAACCGCAGGTAGCCGCGCAGTGCCCGCGGTGACAGGGCCACCGACAGTTGCGTGGTCGTGGTGGCGGGCGGCAGCGGACGGCCCTCGAGCCGGTCGGCTACCCAGTCCGCCAGCAGCGGCGCCGCCAGCGCACCCAGCGACACGTGCCCGCCGACCAGATCGCGCAGATACCGCACCGGCGTGCCGGCCGTCCGGTAGCGGGCCACCAGGCGGTCGATACTGCGGACGGAGATGACGGAGTCGCGTACCGCCTGCACGACCAGCATCGGGAAGGCCGGTGGGTGGGCTCCGGGCTGGATGTCGGCCAGGACGGCCCGCACTGCCGGGAGGGTCCGAACCACCGCCAGTGCGGCCCGATCGCGATCGTCGAGTCGGGAACGACTGTCGCGCAGCACGAGTGCCACGGTGGTGCTGGTCTCGGCCCGGGTCAGCAGCGCCAGCGAGGCGGCATCCAGGTGGTCGCGTAGACAGGAGTCCAGGTCGGGATATCCGCGCCGCAGACCGGCCAGGCACAGCGCGGCCAGGCCGCCGTAACGAGAGCCGTTGAGCCGGAAGAACGTCGCCTCCAGATCGCCGACCGGCGAACCCGCCGCCGCCGCGACGATGCGCAATTCGGGAGCGTAGGCGGCGGCGGTCTCGGCTGCCCAGACCGTGGCCAGTCCGCCGCCGGAGTACCCGCACAACGCCACCGGGGTGCCGGGGGGTCGCCCGAGAAAGGTGAGGGCGGCCCGGATGCCGTCCAGGGCCCGGTATCCCGGTTCGCGCGGTGCGCCGAACCGCCCGTCGGAGCCGACGTGATCGGGCACCGATACCGCCCAGCCCCGGGCGAGCGCATTCGCGACGAGCAGCAGTTCGAATTGCGGGATCGCCCCGAAGGCCCGGGCGCCGCGGCGAAATGCATACGACGGAAGGCAGGCCGGGGCGACGGCGTCGATCGCGCACTGATAGGAGATCAGCGGTCGCGCCGGATCGGCCTGCCAGGGCAGCAGTACGGTCGTGATCGCGGCCTCGGGTCGCCCGTGCATATCGCTGCTGCGAAACTGCAACTGCCAGGCGGTGACCCGCAGCGGCAGCAATCCGAACAGCGCCACCTGGACGGGCCGCGAGCGCAACAGCGCGCCGGGTTCGTACTGTGCCAGTGCCCGCGGCGGCCGGTAGAACGGATCGACGTCGGGCAGTGGCGGAGCTCCCGGTTCGGCAGTGGTTGTCGTGATCGGCCTTTCGGCGGCATACACACCCATGCGGTTCCTTTCCGCGTAGTCCGGCCTCCGATTCGCGGGCGAAGCCGCCCGTCCGAGGTCGCGACCGCTGATGCTGATCTGTTCGCGTGACTGCGTTGGTCCGTGGTAACGCTCCCTCCTTCGGCGATCTCGTCCGGACGCGCTATCCCACAGCCGTTTCGGCTGCCGCGGTCGCGCGGGCGGTGAGCACGAACCGCAGCTCGCTGCGCCGGGCGACCGACAGTTTGCGATAGACCCTGGTCAGATGCTGTTCCACCGTGCTGGTGGTGATGGCGAGGGCGTCGGCGATATCGCGGTTGCGTTTGCCCAGCGCGGCCAATTCCGCGACGCGGCGTTCGGCCGGGCTCAGGGCGTCGACACTGCCGGGGGACAGGCGAACCCGCGGCTGCGGCGTGGACGGGGACGGGGGCGGGGTGCGATCGCCCCGCAACCGGCGGGCGAGTGCCGCGGAACCGCAGGATTCGGCGAGCCGGACCGCCTCGCGCAGCAGCGGCCGCGCCTTGTCGGCATCCCCGATACAGCGGTGCGCACGACCCAATTCCGTGAGGGCCGTGGCCAATTCGTGGTCGTCCCCACCGGCGCGCGCCACCGCGACGGCCCGGCGCAGCAGCAGTACGCGCCGATGCGGGTCACCGGTCGCCGCCAGGATGCGCAGCGATACTCCGCCGCTGCGGTGGCGGTCGGGCCCGCCGATCAGTTCCAGATGCATGGTGGCCAGGGCCTGCGCCCTCCGCTGATCGCCGAGTTCGAGGTAGGCCGCGGCCAGATCGTTGCGCCAGGGCACCAGCCACGCGAAATCCAGATTCCACTGCCGCATCAGATTGCCGCACTGCCGGAAGTGCCGCACCGCCTCGGCCGGGCGGCCGGTGGCCAGACAGTGGTGACCGAAGGCGTGTAGATAGGGTAAGGCGAAGCGGGTTTCGAACATCGCCCGCGGCACCGGTCGGCGTAGCTGGGCCGCCGCCTCGCTGTGTTTGCCCTGTGCCGTCAGCGCCCTCACCAACACCGCTAACGGCCGCCCCACCCAGACACCCAGATGTTCGGCGGGTATGAGATTGAGCGCCAGCACCGCATCGTCGACCGCGCCGGTCAGATTGCCCTTGCGTAGCAAGGTATCCGCACGCAGGGCGGCGAAGATCGACCGCCACGCGGGCGCCCGGCGCGCCTCGGCCTCGGCAAGCAGCGAGGCACACCAGGCTTCGGCAGTGTCGAGCCGATCGGTGTGTATGAGGCAGTCGACGGCGGCGACCAGCGCCTCGACGGTGGTCGAGGCGAGCCGATGGCCGGTCAGGATGCGCTGGGCCAGCCCGGCGATCTCGGCGGGCGGATGCTGGACCGACTGTGCGGCCAGCAGATCCGCGGACTGCCGGTAGGGGGAGTCGCGGTCGATGCGGGCGCGGCCGCCGTCGGGGATGCGGGCGGCGAACAGGCGGCGATGCCGCTCGACATGGGTGGGATGGGTGTAGCGCAGCCAGGCGCACAGGAAATCGACGGCGGGATCGACGCAGTACTGTCCGGCCGGGCCGCGGTCGAGCCGGGCCAGGGCGTGATCGGCGTGCTGGACCAGGCCGTGCCACAGCATGTGCAGCACCGCCGAGGGCAGCTCGGATTCGGGCACCCGGCCGGTGTAGAGCGCGGCCTTGAGCCGTCCGAAATTGCGCGTACGGGTAGACGGGTTGACGCGCCGCTCGACCGACACCAGGCGGGTCGCGATCGCGGCGCGGCCGCCGGCGCGCCGACTGGCCCGATAGGCCAATTCCAAACGCTGTGCGGCGCCGTCGATATCGTCGTTGATCAGCGCCTCGTCCGCGGCCTCGACCAGCACCTGCGCCGCCCACGAGGTGCGGGCCTCGCCCGCGGCGATCAGCTGGGCCGCCACCGCCGAAACGGGAAATTCGTTGCGGTACAGAACTTCTGCCGCCCGCCCGTGTAGTGCGCGACGTTCTTCGTCGGGGAGCTCGCGCAGTATTCGCGCGGCCAGGGTCGGATGCGCGATCCGACCCTGTGCGGCCACGCCGATTTCGGTGAATTCGGCCACCACACCACGTATTTCGTCGGGTTCGGCAGCCAACAGTGTGGCGACCGGATCGACACCGGATGCGATTCCCAGCACCGCCATCGCATGTGCGACGCGCTGCCGTGACCGATCCGCGCCCCCCAACAACTCCATCAGGCTCTCACCGGTGACACATACTGCCCGGCTTCGGTCCCGAGCGACCGACCGCTGCATGTTCCAGTCCCTTCGTCGATCGGATGTGCCCGACTGAAGGGGGTGCGCCTCGTTCGAGGTGCCAGATCTAGCAGGGAAGCGGCATCGTCGCAGCTGTGAGCGTCGTGTGACGCCCGGGAATTCAGCCGGTGCACAACGGTTTTCGGCGGCCGCCGGGGCGCATCCCACAACCTGCCGGCGGCGGCCTGCCGCGTGAATTATGCTACACGTCAACCTGTTTGGTATGTAGGTCGGCAATATTACCGGCCTTCGCGAGAGGTTGTGGGCGATATGCCACACAGGCCGCACCGTTGTCGTCGGCGGCCAGGAAAAGCACCGCGCGGGCGGTGTCGAGCAGGCCCCCCTCGGCCGCGCTCAGATAGGCGTGCACCGGCGCGGCGGTATAGGGATCGCCGAGCGCGGGATCGACTCCGGCGACCGATACCGAGGGCAGTCCCACATGGTAGGCCAGTCGCTCGCGGAATCCGGGCACCGGCGCGGGCGCCAGCAGCACGGCCGCGCCGGTGGCGAAATCGTTGCGGTCGAGCCCCTCCGCGTCGAGGCAGGCCGACACGACCCCCGCCGCGGCCGCCAGCGGGTCGCCGGTGCCGGTCCGCACCGACAGCGCGGAGCGGCCGTCGGTGCCCGCGACGGCCAGGTCCACCCAGGCCGTCGGTTCGGCCGCGCCGGTCGACTGGGTCTGCTGCAGGTCGCCGAATCCGCCCGCAGCCGTGGTGGAGCGCAGCAGCAGCGCCGCGCCGGTGGCGGTGTAGGGGAAGTCCTCGACCTCGCGGCTGGTCGACGGGTGCGTATCACCCGCGACGATCACCGCGTATTCGACCTCACCGGGTGCGAGGAAGCACTGGGCGGTCACCAGCGCATGCACCACCCCGGTGCTGCCGTTCATCAGGTCCAGCGAGAAGGCGGGCACCCGGCCGGTCCGGTACTCCAGGCCCACCTCCAGCCGCTTCTGGATCAGGGCCGCGACGGCCGGTTCGGAGATGTTGCTGTCGCGGAAGACCCCGGCGTTGAGCACCATCCCGACCCGATCGGGGGAGACCCCCGCCTGCTGCAGGCAGGCGCGCCCGGCGCGGGTGGCCAACTCGAAATAGCTGCCGGTGTCGGTGTCGGTGCAGACGGCGGCGGAAACGATCGCGGTACTCATGCTCTCAGGCCTCCAGTCGGGAAATGGTCGCGGCCAGATGTCCGGAGATGACACCCGAGGCCTCGGGTATCAGCAGCACCTTGGATCCCTTCGGAATCCGTTGCTGCGCCAGATGTTCGTGCAGCACCAGGAAGTGCGAGGTGGAGGCGGTGTTGCCGTATTCCTCGAGGACGTTGAGCGCCTGCGGCATCGGCGTATTGAAGTGCCGCTCGGTGAGCTGGCTGATGTATTCGATGGCCGGGCCGGAGAACTGGTGGTGAATCCAGTAGTCGTACTTCTCGCTCTCCCAGGTGCGCCCGGTGGCGTCGAGGAAGTCCGCCATCCGCCAGATGGCCTGCATATAGCGCGATTCGCTGGCGAGGGCGCGGTTGTCGGTGTACATGGCGATGCCGGTGGTCTTGTCGCTGGGCATGCCGAGGCAGTGCTCGGCGCCGGCGGAGGTGGTCATCAGCTCGATGTAGTGGATTTCGTCATTGTCGTCGCCGCGGTCGTCGACGACGACGGCGACCGCCGCATCGCCGACGGTCAGTGCCGCGAATTGCGGATCGTAGGGCTGGCTGATCTCCCGGGCGGCCGTGTCGGCGATGGGCGTGATCTGCTCGCCGCTGACGACCAGGCCGTTGCGGACCACGCCCGCTTTGATCATGCGATCGAGCACGAGCACGCCGCTCATCATCCCGGCGCAGGCATTCGACAGGTCGAAGTGCCGTGCCCCGGTGGCGCCGATCGCATTACGCAGCATCAGTGCGAAATCCGGTGCGTAACAGTGCACATCCGGGCCGCGGAAGCGTGTGATGGATACCGAGATCACCACGTCCAGTTCGTCGGCACGATAGTCGGAGTGCCGCAGGCAGTCGTCGATCGCCGACAGCGCGAGTTCGAACGATGATTCGTAATGATCGGGATCGCGGTCGTGTACGTGCCTGTTCTTTATTCCGGTGATGCGTTCGAGATCCAATGCCCTGGGTACGGAGAGACTGGCAATCACATCTTCCGTGGAGCGGACGGTACTGGGTGTGTACGCGCCGATCGATTCGAAACGTGTACGCATGGCCCCCTACTCTCTGGATTGATTTTCCGAGTTCGGTCGAATTCTGGTGCGGCGAAGGGCATTCGGAAGAAAGTCCGAATCCGGTGGCCGTCGTTGTCCAGTAGCCCCGATGCTGGGCCCGACGTTACCAGGCGGTAGCCGCACGTCGCCGGATCGGCGTGTGCGCTTGTGATCATGGATTTCGCCCTGCGACGGGGCGAAAAGGCAAGGTGGCACGCGGGTTTCGTGAATAGGCCCCCATAGCCCCAATAGGGGGTAGTAGGGGGTTCGGCGAACTGGTTTCGGTACCGCCGGATACAGATAATCTACCGCGATCCGAAAGTTATTCCCAGACACAAATTTCGAGGGGACGCGCATGTGGGGAGTGACACGGAGGCGGTGACTAGGGGTGGTAGGGGTTCCGCGGGAATCGCTTCGGTGCTGCTCATTCCGCGTATGCGGCTGGTTCGCAAAGACTTTGCACGGCTCGGGCGATGCTGCGACAGGTATACGGCGGTAGTCTCACCGATACCGCGTCTCGTATTCCGCACCGATTTCAGGGGGCCGCATGTCCTTGCATATTCGTATTCCCGTTCCTTCGAACCCGAGTGAGGTGAGGTGGTGACCGCCGTGACCTACTGGCGCGCCCTGGATCGCTTCCGCGCCGTCGTGGCCGCACATCCGGACCGCGAGGCGGTGATCTACCCCGACGGCACGACCGCGGCCGGGCTGCCCGACTATCGCCATCTCACTTACGCCGAACTCGACGCCTGGTCCGACGCCGTCGCCGAGCGGTTCACCGCGGCCGGAGTCGTGCGGGGGACGCGAACCATCGTGCTGGTCCGGCCCGGACCGGAGCTGTATGTCGTGCTCTACGGCCTGTTCAAGATCGGTGCGGTGCCGGTGGTGATCGATCCCGGGATGGGACTGCGAAAGATGGTGCGCTGCTTACAAGCCGCCGATGCCGAGGCATTCGTCGGGGTGCCCGAGGCGCAGGCCGTGCGGCTGCTGTTTCGCACCTCCTTCCGCCGGGTGCGGGTGGCGGTGACGGTCGGCCGCCGATGGTTCTGGTGCGGGCCGACCCTGGCCGACTGGGGACGCAAACCCACCGCGCCCGTACCGGCCCGCGAGCCCGCGCCCGACGAGGACCCGCTGTTGATCGGCTATACGACCGGCAGCACCGGCCCGGCCAAGGCGGTGGTGCTGACGCACGGAAACATCAGCGCGATGGTCGGTCAGGTGGACGCCGCGCGTGAGCACATCGCGCCGGGCACCTCGCTGATCACCGCGCCGGTCGCGGGCATTCTCGAACTGCTGCTCGGCGCGCGCTGTGTGCTGCCGCCGCTGATTCCGTCCAAGGTCGGTGCGACCGATCCCGCCCATGTCGTGGATGCGGTCACCCGGTTCGGCGTCCGGACGATGTTCGCCTCGCCCGCGGTGCTGATCCCGCTGCTGCGCCACCTCGAGCAGCACGCCACGCCACTGCCGACGCTGCAGAGCATCTATTCCGGTGGTGCGCCCGTACCGGATTGGTGCATCGCGGGACTGCGCCGGGTGCTGCCCGAGGACGCCCGCGTCTACGCCGGGTACGGCGCGACCGAGGCGCTGCCGATGGCCACCATCGAATCGCGGGAACTGCTGGGCGATCTGGTCGGGCGGGCGCATCGCGGCGCGGGAGTATGCGTCGGCCGACCGGCATTGGACGTGCGTGCCCGCCTCATCCCGATCACCGACGACCCGTTGCCGACGTGGGCGGAAGTCGAAGCGCGCGAGAAGGAGTCGGCGAGCTCGGGTGGTGTCGGCGAACTGGTGGTGGCCGGGCCGAATGTCAGCCCCCGTTATTTGTGGCCCGCCAGCGCCAATCTGTTCAACAAGATCTCCGACGGCCAGGTGATCTGGCATCGCACCGGCGATCTGGCCCGGATCGACGAAGAAGGCCGGGTCTGGTTCTGCGGCCGCAAGAGCCAGCGCGTGCACACCGCGAGCGGGCCCCTGTTCACGGTGCAGGTGGAGCAGGTGTTCAACACCGTGCCGGGGGTGGCGCGGACCGCGCTGGTCGGTGTCGGGCCGCGCGACGCGCAGCGGCCGGTGCTGTGTGTGGAGCTCGAGGCGGGCGCCGATCGGGCCGAGGTCGAGGCCGCGCTGCGCGCCCGCCGGGGCGAATTCGAGGTGGCCGCACCGGTTTCGGCGTTTCTGTTCCATCCCGGGTTCCCGGTCGACATCCGGCACAACGCCAAGATCGGCCGTGAACGGCTGGCGGCCTGGGCGGCCCGCCGGGTGAAGTCGGAGGAGGTGCGGTGAAAACCATTGCGTTGCGGTCGGTTCCATTGCTCGGATGGGCGTATGTGCTGGCGGGGTTGGTTGTGGCACTCCTGGGCCGGGCTCCGGCCGGTGGGTTGCTGCGGGCCTCGTGGTGGGTCGTTGCCGTGCTCAGCACGGTCGGGCACGCCGCCCAGATCCCGAGCGCCCTGGCCGCCGATCGGCTCGCGGGGCGGCCACGGCTCGAAACCGTCGCCATGACCCAGCTTTTCGGAGTGACCTGGCGGTGGACACAACCGGAGACGGAGGAGCGATGAAGGTTCTGGTGACCGGGGCATCCGGATTTCTGGGCGGCGCGCTGGTGCGGCGGCTGGTCGACGAGGGGCGGGACGAGGTCGCGATTCTGGTGCGGCGCAGCAGTAATCTGCGGGACCTGGACTCGGTGCTCGACCGGGTGCGGGTGCATATCGGTGATCTCACCGACGCGAAGTCGCTCGAGCGTGCCGCCGACGGGGTGGATGTGGTGTTCCACAGCGCGGCGCGGGTGGACGAGCGCGGCACCCGCGGCCAGTTCTGGACCGAGAACGTCACCGCGACCGAGCGACTGCTGGCGGCGTCCCGGCGCGGCGGCGCGTCCCGGTTCGTGTTCATCTCCAGTCCGAGCGCGCTGATGGATCGCGACGGCGGTGACCAGGTGAACATCGATGAATCGGTGCCGTACCCGCGCCACTATCTCAACCATTACTGCGAGACCAAGGCCGCGGCCGAACGTCTCGTCCTGGCCGCGAACACCCCGGATTTCACCACCTGTGCGCTGCGGCCGCGGGCGATCTGGGGTGCCGGTGACCGCTCGGGCCCCATCGTGCGGCTGCTGAGCCGAGCCGCCGAGGGCACCGTGCCGGATCTGTCGTTCGGTCGCGATGTGTACGCCTCGCTGTGTCACGTCGACAATGTCGTGGACGCCTGCCTGAAGGCGGCCGCATCGGACAATGTCGGCGGTAAAGCGTATTTCGTCGCGGACGCCGAGCGGACCGACGTGTGGAAGTTCCTCGCCGAGGTGGTGACCGAACTGGGCCATCGGCCGCCCTCGCGCACCGTGGACCCGCGCGTGGTGCGCATCCTCGTTGCGGGTATCGAGACACTGCGGCGCATCCCGTTCATCGCCGCGAACTGGTCGCCGCCGTTGTCGCGCTACACGCTGGCGGTGATGACCCGCACCGCCACCTACGACACCTCGGCCGCCGCCCGGGATTTCGGATACCGGCCGATCGTGGACCGGGATACCGGCATGGCCGAGCTGCTCACCTGGCTGCGCGCGGGCGCCGGCAGCCGCACCATCGCGTCCTGACCGGGCGCGGCATCGACGAACGCATCCTGTTACACCCGGTACCGGCTATCATGGATGGTGTTACCGGGCAGAGGGTACGGCACTGACGGCCGCCCTTACGGCCGGAGATGCAGTGCAGCACCGCTACTCAACGAGGAGTGCGCCCGATGCCGGTGTTCGATTTCCATGGTGTGCCGGTCGTCTACGAGCACGCCGGCTCGGGCGATCCGATCGTGTTCCTGCACAATATCGGCGGCGACCGCAGCATCTGGTCTGCTCAGTTCCGCGCGCTGCAGGGTACGCACCGCGTGTACGCGATGGACCTGCTCGGTTACGGCGACTCGGGCACTCCCGAATCCGGCTACACCGTCGACAACTATCTGCGGCTGGTATCGGAGTTCGTCGCCGCGCAGGGGCTGCGCCGGGTCACGCTGGTCGGGCACTGCTTCGGCAGCGCCCTATCGCTGCTCTACGCCCAGCGCAATCCGCAGAATGTGCGGGCCCTCGTGCTGAGCAGCCCGCTCACCGCCGCCACGCTGCGCCGCACGCCGACGGGATGGACCGCCCGCGCGGCCGGTCACGTGCGGCTGGACGGGCTGGCCGGTGCGGTCCGGTTGCCGGTGCTGGTGGGTCGGATGCTGGTGCGGGAGCAACTCGGCCCGCGGGGACGGCAGCTGGACCCGGGGTCGCTCGCCGCACTGCAGGGTCGCTGGGCGCAGCCGCGCCGACTGCTGCCACCCGCCGCCATCGCCCGCGATCTGCCGCGCCTGGCGGCCTTGGACACCTTCCGCCCGGGCCCCACCTTCCCGCCGATCACCACCATCTGGGGTGCGAAGAACCGCATCCTGTCCCCGGCGGCGGGCATTCGACTCAACGCCGCCCTGAACCCCGTGCGGTCGATCGTGCTCCCCGACTGCGGTCACCTGGTGATGCTCGAGGAACCCGAAACGGTCACGGCCGCAATCCGTTCCGCGACCTCCGAGGCCCTGGCCAGCTGACCGCGCGTCGCTGACCGTCTCGGGCGTGGGACTCGGGGGGTGGCGTAGATCGCAGCACGATGTCCGCTTCGCATGTTTCAGGGCCGGATAGGAGTAAATCCGGATAGCGGGTAAGCAGTCGAGACGGTGATGCCGAGAACACCGACTTCGGCACCTCGGACCGGTCACGACGGCTTCCCGCGCGGCAGGCACGTGCAATGGCGCACGTGTCGGATGTGGATTCGCACAGTGCGGTGCGCCTCCCACTCGATCAACCCGCTGCGCGCTGGGAAGTCGCCCGCAGAGTCCCGGTCCTCACGGCACGCCGTCGCACTGGGCCCGCCCGATGAGCGATTATCGGCAGCCGGACCGGTATCGACGCCTGCCCGAAGCGGCCGCGGCATGTGACGGCCGCCTCGGTCGGCGCGCACACGTCGGCCCGCCGACGCCGGGGAGGCGGTCCGGAGCCGTTCGCCGAGCGGGTCGGCCGCGCCGCGACCGCCCCGGCTCAGATCCGCGCGCCTTTGGTGCGATTACAGGAGCGGCAGAGAATCTGCAGATTCGCCGCACTGGTCGCGCCGCCGCGGCTGAGCGGGATGATGTGGTCGAACTCCAGATAGTGAGTGGCGCCGCAGTCCACGCAGCGGCCGCCGTCGCGCTGCCACACCTGCGCCTTGATCTCCGGCGGTATCGACCGCCGATCCCGGCGGCCGGGTGCCAGCGCGAGACGTTTGGCCACGCGCAGCGCCCCTTCCAGCACGGCGGCGACCAGGTCCGGGTCGTCGACCTCGAATTCGGCTCCGCCGCGCGCGGAGGTGGCCGCGATCGTGACCGTCTCGTCGGCGACGGTCACCGAAACAATGCGCGACCACGGCAATTCGATACCCGCCTCGGGTCCGACGAAGCGCAGCTTCTTCGTGGAACAGATCAACCGCCCCTCGGTGGCCTTGGGCCCGCGGGCCAACTGCCGGATCCGGGTGGCCGCGATGTCCAGGTGCACGGTCTCGTCGGGGTCTAGGTGCAGCCCGGGCGCGCGGACGGCCGGGAGTTCGCCCGCGCGCAGGCGCGACAGGGTGCGGCCGCGGTGCAGGCGCCGCCTCAGGTCCTCTACCAGCGGGCCGGTCAATGCCAGCGCGGCCACGGTGGTCTCGAAATCGTCGAGTTCGTCCTGACTGATCTCCGCGTCGGCGACGGCGAAGGCGGCCAGCCGTTCCACATACGCCAGGCCCGGACCGCGCAGGGCGGCGCGGCCGGTGTCGGCGTCGATGCGCCGGTAGCGCAGGGCGGTCCACAGGTCCTCCCAGTGCGCGCCGTGCGGACCGCCGGAGGTGAGCACTCGCCAGGCGCGGGCCCGCCACCCGTCCAGATACTCTTCGATCTCGCCCGCGCAGGCCCGGCACGGCCCGGGCGCGCCGAGTATCCGCCAGCCGCGGCGGCGTCCGCAGCGGATGCAGATTCGCGAATCCTCGGGCAGGCGTGGGGTTCTCGCCTCCGTCCAGTCGCTGCCGTCCCACCAGCGCAGGACCGTGTCGTCGGCCGGGTCGGGATGCCAGTCGGGCACCTGCGGATCCGGTGGGAGAGCGGGCTTATCGGGTTGGGATATGCCGATATCACTGCGCCGCAGCGAAACTCGCCGACGGCCCGGTTCCGGTTCGCCGACCGGCACGCCGAAGGCGGTGAACAACTCCGCCGTGTCCGCATAACCCCGGGGGACGGCGTGAAACCACCAACGGCCGTCGCGCCTGCGGAACTCGGCGAACACCATCGCCCGCTGTCCCGGTGCGGTCATGATGTCGCAGCGCGCCACCGGTCCCTCGGCATCCAGGACGGTGAGAGTCGGATACACCACCTCGTCCCAGGTCGCGTCTCGGACCGATCCCGCGACGACCAGGCGCGCCACGTCCGCCTCCGTGCGCGGCAGCGACACCGACAGCCGCGCGGTGCGCGGTTCGGGCTCCTGATCCAGCGTCACCGCCTGCGACGGGTGCCGCGGGGCGTTGAAGAACACCACGTCGCGTTCGG
Source organism: Nocardia transvalensis (assembly GCF_015477765.1). Taxonomy (GTDB): domain Bacteria; phylum Actinomycetota; class Actinomycetes; order Mycobacteriales; family Mycobacteriaceae; genus Nocardia; species Nocardia transvalensis_A. The sequence continues at coordinate 314,441 of NZ_JADLQQ010000008.1, forward strand.
TGCGCACCCGGCCGGAATCCGACAGCAGCACGGCGTGCGCATCCACCGCATGCTCCGAGCGCCACGAAAGCAACACGGTGAGCAGCGAAGTCGGTATCGGCGTCCCGCCGTCGTCGAGTGGTTTCATCGCAATCGAACTATGCCAGGCCCGTCCGACACGGCCCCGGTGCGGCGTTCGTGGACTACGGGTGGGCGGGGGTGGGTTGGGGGGTGGCCAGTTCGGAGATGGCGCGGAAGGCGGAGGTGGCCTTCAGGACCATTTCGTGGAACTCTTCCTCGGGGTCGGAGTCGAGGACGATGGCGCCGCCCGCGCCGATGCGCCAGTGGCCGTCGTGGCGCACCGCGGTGCGGATGACGATGTTGAGGTCGGCGGTGCCGCCGAGGCCGAGGAAGCCGATGGTGCCCGAATAGATGCCGCGCGCTTCGGTTTCCAAGGCGTCGATGATTTCGAGGGTGCGCAGTTTGGGGGCTCCGGTCATGGAACCGCCGGGGAAGCAGGCGCGCAGGCAATCGATGACGTCGACGTCGGGACGAAGCCTGCCCCGGATGGTGGTGACCAATTGGTGCATGGTCGTATACGTCTCCGCCGCCATCAGTTTCGGCACGTGCACGCTGCCCACCTCGCAGACCCGGCCGAGGTCGTTGCGCAGCAGATCGACGATCATCAGGTTCTCCGCGCGCGTCTTGGGATCCAATTCCAGTGCGCGGCGCAGGTTGTCGTCGGCCGCGGGGGTGCTGCCCCGGGGCGCGGTGCCTTTGATCGGTCGGCTTTCCACGGTGCGGGTGCGGTCGATCTTCAGAAACCGCTCCGGTGACGAGCACGCGACCTCCACGTCACCGAAGCGCAGGAATGCGGCGTACGGGGCCGGATTGCACCGGCGCAGAACGCGATACACCTCGAGGCCCGGGCAGTCGGCGTCGATGTGAGTGTTGTCGGTGATGTTCACCTCGTAGGTTTCACCGGCCTGCAGCTGCTCCCGAATTGTGGCGATATCGGCGAGGTATCGGTCGCGGCCGCGGGTGAGACCCGAGGTGACGGCGTGCTCGTCGGCGGGCAGCTCCAGTTTCACCGGTTTGGCCCAGTCGGGCGCGGCGGTGACGACGGCTCGGGAGGCGGCGAGCCAATCCCGGGCCGCCGCATGGGTTTTCGCGTTGGCGAGCGCGAGCAGATGGGTGCGTCCGGCGACGTGGTCGACGACGATCAGCCGGTCCGCGAACACCCACTGCGCATCCGGCACGGGTGAGCGATGCCCCGCGGCGGCACCGCAGTCCGCTTTCACCTCGTATCCGAGATAGCCGACGTAGCCGCCGACGAAATCGAAAGGCACATCAGGGAATTCGATCCGCCGTCGGCGCAGCTGCCCGGACAGGTAGTCCAGCACCGTCCCCGGCACCACTCGGCTACCCGTTCCGGATTCGACCCTCACAACCCCCTCACCCACCCGATAGCGGACCACTTCCGCCAACGGCCCGGCCGCGTCCCCCATATACGAGAACCGGTCCAGCCCCGGTTCCTCGTGCGCACTGTCGAGCCAGAACGCCGTCTCCGACTCCTGATACAGCCGCCCGAACACCGCCTCGGTATCCACGGCCCGCTCCACGACCTCGTGCAGCACGGTCAACTCGACCCGGTCGTCATCGCGGCCACAAGCGCGCCGGGACGCCGAACCCTCGTCGATCTTCGACACGGGGACAGAGCACCCAGCCACGTCCGCCCGGCCACGGTCGTCGTTCATGTCCGCCCGGCTGCGGACGTCGCTGACGTCAACCCGGCGTGTTCTCGGCCGGGATCCACTCGCATGCTCCCGGGTCAGCCGGGCGAAATTGCGGAGGATGGTGGCGCCGTGCTCGCTGGCTATGGACTCGGGGTGGAATTGGACGCCCCATTGCGGGCGGTGGCGGTGGCGGACGCCCATGATCACGCCGTCGGCGGCGGTGGCGGTGATCTGCAGGGTGTCCGGGAGGGGCCGGTCGGCGCACAGCGAGTGGTAGCGGACCGCGCTGAAATCCTGCGGCACGTCCGCGAACAGGGCGTCACCGTCGTGGGTGATCCGGTCCGGATAGCCGTGCCGGGCGGCCGGGGCCGCCACGATCGCGCCGCCCGCCGCGAGCACGATGCCCTGATGGCCGAGGCAGACCCCGAGCAACGGCAGCGGACACTGCTCGATCAACTGCCGGGAGATGCCGAAGTCGCGCGCGATATCCGGCCGCCCCGGGCCGGGGGATATGACGATGTTGTCGAACTCCGCCAGCGGCAGGTCGGCGATATCGACGACCTCGTCGTTGCGCACGACCACCGGCTCGAGCCCGTTCACCTCGCCAATGAGCTGGAACAGGTTGTAGGTGAACGAGTCGTAGTTGTCCACCAGCAATGTGCGGGTCGGCGGTGCGGCCCCCGCGCGCGAAAGGGGCCGGGTCGTGCTCATGATCTTCACGGTAGCCGGTGCGGGCGAACCACCCGCACACCACATTGATGGCACATGCCCGCAGTTGTCCGGGGCGGTGGTGCACAATGTGGGACATGTCTGTGGTGCAACCGGCCGATGTGGATCGCGACGTGATCGATTTCGCCGTCGTCGGCAAATGGATGGAAGAGCAGGGACTGCCCGGTGGCGAGTTCGAGGACGTGACCCCGCTCGGCGGCGGCACCCAGAACGTCATGGTGCGCTTCACCCGCGGCGGCCGCGAGTATGTGCTGCGCCGCGGGCCGAAACATCTGCGCGCCAAGAGCAATGAGGTGATCCGGCGCGAATCCCGGCTGCTCGGCGCCCTGGCCGGGACCGGGGTGCGCGCTCCGGGCGTGATCGCCGCGTGCCCCGACGAGACGGTGCTGGGCGCGGTGTTCTATCTGATGGAGCCGGTCCACGGGTTCAACCCGCAGAACGAACTGCCCGCCCTGCACGCCGGTGATCCGGAGATCCGGCGACAGATGGGCCTGTCGGCGGTGGAGGCCATCGCCCGCCTCGGCGCGCTCGATTACACCGCGCTCGGCCTGGCCGACTACGGCAAGCCCGAGGGCTTCCTGGAGCGGCAGGTGCCGCGCTGGCTGGCCGAACTCGAGTCCTATGGCAGCAACGAGGGCTATCCCGGTCCGGAGATTCCGGGCGTCGAGCGGGTCGGCGACTGGCTGGACCGGCATCGCCCGGCGCAGTGGACACCCGGCATCCTGCACGGCGACTGCCACCTGGCGAACATGATGTTCAGCTACGACGGCCCGCAGGTGGCGGCCATGGTCGACTGGGAGATGTCGACCATCGGCGATCCGCTGCTGGATCTGGGCTGGCAGATCGCGACCCGCCCAGAGCCCGGCACGACCGGCGCCGCCCTGGTCGGCAAGCTGGGTGCCGTCGGCGGCCTGCCGACGCCGGAGGAGATGACTGCGCACTACGGACAATTCTCCGACCGTGACCTGAGCAATGTCACGTGGTACACGGTGCTGGCGTGCTTCAAACTCGGCATCGTGCTCGAGGGCACTCACGCTCGCGCCTTCGCCGGTAAGGCGCCCAAGCAGGTCGGCGACTTCCTGCACGCGATCACCCTCGAACTGTTCGAGAGGGCGCACCGGCTCATGGAGTGAACGGGGCGCCGTGACGGTTCGTCCGTATCTCGCCTACGGTTGGCAGAATATCGCTGGTAATTGATTTTCGGCCAGTCTAGGTTACGTTCATGCCGATCGTTCCCGATGACAAGGACTGGACCTGGGTCCTCGACAAGCCCTGCCCCGAGTGCGGATTCGATGGACCCGCCACCGCCTACGAGGCCGTGCCGGGTCTGGTGCGCGATGCCGCCACCCGATTCGGCGCGGTGCTCGAGCGGCCGAATGTGGCTGTGCGGCCTGACGGTTCGACGTGGTCGCCGCTGGAGTACGCCGCTCACGTGCGCGACGTGTGCCGGATGTTCGTCTACCGCCTCGATATCACGCTCGGCAAGCCCGCACAGCCGCCCGCCATCGCCGCATTCGGCGCCGAAGTCGGTGAGGCCGACGGACTTCCGGTCTTCGAGAACTGGGACCAGGACGTCACCGCGGAAGTGGGCCGCTACCACGAACAGGACCCGGCCACCGTCGCCACCGAACTGACCGAGGCCGCCGAAACCGTCTCCCGCGCTTTCGAATCCGTCCCTGCGGCCGACCGCGGCCGCGCCTCCCGCCGCAGCAACGGCTCATTGTTCACCGTCGACTCCATGTCCCGTTACTTCGTCCACGACCTGATCCACCACCTCCACGACGTCCGCGGCTGAACGAGGGGTCAGCCGCAGCGCAGGAGTGCCTGGTGGAGGTTGCGGGCGCGGGCGTCGTCGAGGATGGCCATGCCCAGGCGGTTCATCGTGTAGCCGAAGCCCAGACCCGTTGTGGGGTCGGCGAATCCGACCGAACCGCCGAGGCCGGTGGTGCCGAAGGCGCGCTTGTCGGAGCCGAAACGGAAGGCGCCGCACGACTTCCGGAAGCCGAGATGGTAGCGGCTGCGGGTCAGCAGTACAAGATCCGCGGCGGGGACGTCGTCGGCGGTGTCGGCGGTGGCGAGCCGGTCCAGCAGGGCATCGTCGATCGGCAGCTGACCCGTGCGTGCGGCGGCGGCACCGTAGACGCGCGCCAGGGCGCGGGCATTGCCGACACCGCCGGAGCCCGGATGTTCGACGCCGAGGTATTCGCGCCGCGCGGCCCGCACGGCGGCGCCGACGCGCGGGCTGCTCAGCGCCCGATAGGTCAGTCCGCGCTTGGCGTACAGCTGGACCCCGACGCGCAGCGGGAGATCTCGCTCGTAGCGCAGGACGTCGAGGCCTCGCGTGGCGGCCAGGGTGGCGATGCGGTCCATCGGCTCGTCCTCGGGCAGGCCGATGTGGAAATCCACACCCAGCGGCTTGGCGAACTCCTGGGCGAACACCGTGCCCAGCGTGCGGTGACCCGGATCGACCCGGCGAATCAGCTCGCCCTGATACAGCCCCGCCGTCATGGGGTGGTAGCCGTGCCGGGTGCCCGGCCGCCACATCGGTTTCTGGTCGGCGAGAATCGTGGCCAATGCGTCCGGATCGGCCAGATCCCGTAGCCGCACAACCCGATCCAGCACCGGCAGCCCGGCCTGATGGTCGATCAGCTGGCGCACGGTGATCGAATCCTTACCGTGCGCGCCGAACTCCGGCCAGTACTGCGCCACCGGCCGCTCGTAATCCAGCAGTCCGCGCGAGACCGCATGTGCGATCACGAAGGCCGCCATGCCCTTGGTGGAGGAGAACACCGGAACCATGGTGTCGCGCTCCCACGCGCGGGTGCGCCCTCGATCCCGGTACCCGGCCCACAGATCCACGACCGGCCGATCTCCGGCATACACCGCGACCGCGGCGCCGATCTCCCCGTGATGGGTGAAGTTGCGCCGGAACGCGTCCGCGACAGGCCCGAATCCTGCGTCCACGTCGCCGTGGATGGTGGGTTGTGCACTCATAACGGTACCGATCGTAACTGCAAACGGTATTCCGGCATGCGGCTCGCTACCGCGGGGAGCGGGGTCGTAGGCTCGATGGCGTGCGTGCACTGGAGCAGATTCGACAGTGGCCGGTCCGGCATACTGCGGCGGGCGCGGTGACCGCGCAGGGGGTGGCGGGTGCCGAGGGTGATGGCGAACGCGTGTTCGCGCTGGCCTCGGTCACGAAACCGCTTGTCGCCTACGCGGTTCTGGTCGCCGTCGAAGAGGGCGCGATCGAGCTCGATCAGCCGGCCGGGCCGCCGGGGTCGACGGTGCGGCATCTGCTGGCCCACACCTCCGGCGTGGCATTCGACACCACCGTGATCATGGCGAAGCCGGGCGAACGCCGGATCTACTCGAGTGCCGGATTCGAGGTCCTCGCCAAGTTCGTGGCCGAGCAGACGACGATCGCATTCGAGGATTATCTGCACGAGGCCGTATTCGAGCCCCTCGGAATGAAATCCTCGGTCCTGACGGGTTCGGCAGGCCACGCCGCGCGCTCCTCGCTGAACGATATGGTGCGATTCGCCCAAGAGTTGCTTCACCCTACTCTGATCACCGAGCAAACGCTCGCCGAGGCAACCACCGTGCAATTCCCGGGCACCAATGGCGTACTGCCGGGCTACGGTTCGCAGCGCCCCAACGATTGGGGTCTGGGTTTCGAGATTCGTGACCACAAGACTCCCCATTGGACCGGTGCGGCGAACTCGCCGCGCACCTTCGGTCATTTCGGGCAGTCCGGCACCTTTCTGTGGGTGGATCCGGAGATCGGGGTGGCATGTGTGTCGCTGAGCGACGAAAATTTCGGGGACTGGGCGCGTGCGGTATGGCCCACGCTGAGCGATGCGGTGATCGCGGAGGCCGCAGGGGCCTCGCGACACGGTCCGATAAAGTAACACCCGTAACTTCGGGCACTCCAGTAAACTCAGGCCACGCCGGCTCGACGGGTCGTTGGGGAAGACGTCCAACGTCGAGGCTGGAGGTGTGCTGGTGCGCGGATCGAATCAGTTCGCGGACATGACGGCGGGTGTCGTGTACATCCATTCGTCGCCTGCCGCGCTGTGCCCGCACATCGAGTGGACCCTCTCCTCGACCTTGAAGGCTCCGGCGACATTGCGCTGGACCTCTCAACCGGTGGCGCCCGGACAGCTGCGTGCGATCACCGACTGGGTGGGGCCGGTCGGCACCGGTGCGCGGATAGCCGACGCGTTGCGCGCGTGGCCGGTTTTACGTTTCGAAGTGACCGAGGACCCCAGCGAGGGAGTGGACGGAGAGCGCTTCAGTTTCGTTCCCGGCCTCGGACTGTGGCGCGGTGCAACGAGCGCCAACGGCGATGTCGTGGTGGGCGAGATGCGCCTGCGCGCCATTGTTCGCGCCGCCCGCGACCGCGGCCGCCACACCACCGCCGAAATCGCCGCGGAAATCGACTATGCCCTCGGCGCCCCCTGGGACGACGACCTCGAGCCGTACCGCACCGGCGGCGAGGGCGCGGAGATCACCTGGCTGCGCCGCGACGTGGGGTGAACCGCGCGGGGCGCAGCATGCCCCACAGTGTCGGGCCGCCCGGCACTCGGACGGGGTGGGTCAGTGCGAACCCGACCCGTTGGTAGTAGGGGATCGTGCTTTCGCGTGTGCACACCAGATAGGCGTCCAACCCCGTTCGATCACAGACCTCGAGCCGTTCCTGTAACAGCAGCATGCCCGCGCCCTGGCCGCGGACGACAGCGGCAGTAGCCAAGGTATTCAGATACCAGTGCGGCTGTGCCGGGTACGACTGCTCGATCGCGTGTTGAATCACCAGCCCGGCCCGAACGCGACTCCGCAGCACGGTGAGCAGTGGCGGTATCGCCCGCATCCGGGCGATACGCGTCTGCGACCAGGTTGGCGGATGCCAGCAGGCGACACCGGTCACACGTCCCGACTCTTCCCGGACGAGGTGCAGTCCGTCGAGCGGATGGCTGTATCGCAGGGACAGCTCGAAATACCGCGGGAGCACCCGGTGCCGCCGGTGCGCATCGGGCCAGATGAACGAGTGCACCGGGTCGTCGGCAAACCCTTCCGCCAGGACCGCGGCGCATGCCTTCAGATCCTCCGGCCGGGCCGGTTCCACCTGATACCCCACGTCTCGAATTCTGCCGTACGGCGCGGGCGCATTCGCTCTCGACGCGCTGTGGCACAGTGTCTCGGACACAACAGGAGGGGAGTACAGCCATGGAGGGGAAACGGGTTCTCATCGAGACCCTGGGGGAGCTCGAGGAATGGTCGGTTCTCGCGGTCGACGGGCGACCGGCGCAGTGGCGGGTGCCGCGGCGGGTGGTGACGCCCGCAGTATTGGAGGTGGTCACGCAAGCCCACGAGCGGTGTGAGCCAGCCGAGGCGGAGCTGTCGGAGAGGGCCCGAGGCGAGGGGCCACTGGCGGTGTCGGCGCTGCCGATCATGGGCCCCGGCGGCCGGGTGCACGCAGTTCAGGTCTGCATGGCTCCGCTCGGCGCGCCGTTGCCCGAACCGTATGCCGTTGCCGCATTCGACTATTCTTCACGGACGCGCTCGATCCGGGTGGACGGTACGCCTTTCGGCTGGTCGCTTCCGCGTGATCGGTCGAATTGGACTGTGCCGGAAGCATTTCGGTACGTGGAGCGATTCGACGGGTCGATGGATCTGATCCTGCGGACCCTCGAGCCCGTCGAGAACACCCGATGGATCGGCGATGTCACCGCACGCATCGGCGAAGACCTTCGTCGCTACCGCCTGGCGCTGCGCAACGGCCGCGGGAATGCCTGCACACACTGGCTCGGAGTCGTGCACGATGTCACCGAACACCTTGCACCCGAGCCGATTTCGCTCGACACCGCCGCGCTCACCGCATTGGGCAAGCAGCGGTCGGATCGTACCCATCTGGTGCTGGCCGATGCGCAACACGTGCGGCTGATCCGCTGGATCACCGAACCGGTTCCGGGCATCCAATGGAAAGGCATGGTCGACGACCGCGATACCCCGCATCCCGACGATGTCGCCCGCATCTTCGCCGAGGTGGGTCGCAACGTTCAGCAGGGCCGCCCGCACGGCCGGGTCGATCGGGTCCGGTTGCGCCGCATCGGCGGTGGCTGGACCGTCGTCGACACGGCGGGCACGATCATCCCCACCCCCGAGTCCTCGGCCTTGATGCTGATCGAATTCACGGTCGTGGGTAGCTCGGACGAGCCCGACCCTACCGAGCCCTAGGCTCGCCCTGCCCGCATGCCCCTATCCCTCAGGGGGCGCCTCGCGTCCGCGCAGGAGGCGTAATTCCTCTTCCAGCACGGTGATTCGGTGATCCACCAGATGTTCGAGTTCGATGAGATCGTGGCGGAGCTCGATCTGCTCGTACTGCATGCGCACGAAATCCTCACAGAGGCGCGTGAAATCCGCCGCGAGGGCCTGCATATCGGCCTGCGCCGCATCCAGGGCGGTCAGGGTTCGCCGCAGGTCCTCCTGGGCGGCGGTGAGCTGGTGCTGCAGATCCTCCATGAATCCCCCTCGATCGTGCCGTGATATGCGGACTTCCGCAGCCTACGCCAGGGTGCGGAAGTGACCGCCCCGCCGTGGAGCGAGTTGTCCACAGGCCGAGAGCTATCCACAGATCCGTGAATGGCGTAGATCCCGGCCCGGCATGCGGGAATCATGAAGTGGCACGCCGCGATCGCGGAAGTGGAATGCCGGGACGACGGGGAGGGCGCCGAGATGGCCGGAGGGACATGCGGGGAAGTGGGCAGCGGCACTGCGGGGATGGGCGAGGGTGGGCACGAAAAAGGTGGGCGGGCCGGGAGTTCCGGGCCGCCCGCCTGGTCTCGCTATCGCTTACAGCGGGATGTTCTTGTTGTGGGTGGGTCGCGACGGGGCCGAGGCGAGGGCGGCGGCGATGGTGGAGCGGGTCTTGGCGGGGTCGATGACCTCGTCGACGACGCCGATGGACAGGGCGCGGCCGATGCCTCCGGCGGTGGCCTCGTGCTCGGCGGTCAGTCGCTCGAGCATGGCCTCGCGCTCTTCCTCGGGGGCGGCGGCCAGGGCCTTCTTGTGCAGAATCTGCACGGCGGCCTTGGCGCCCATGACGGCGACCTCGGAGCCCGGCCACGCGTAGACCGCGGTCGCGCCCAGCGAGCGGGCGTTCATGGCGATGTAGGCGCCGCCGTAGATCTTGCGGGTCACCAGGGTGACGCGCGGAACGGTGGCCTCGGCGAAGGCATGCAGCAGTTTGGCGCCGCGGCGCACCACGCCCTCCCACTCCATGCCGACGCCGGGCAGGTACCCGGGCACGTCGGTGACCACGATCATGGGAAGGCCGAAGGAATTGCACAACCGCACGAAACGCGCTGCCTTCTCGGCACTTTCGGTGTCCAGACAGCCGCCCAGGTGCAGCGGGTTGTTGGCCAGCACACCGACGGTCCGCCCGGCGAGGCGGCCGATACCGGTCACCATGCTGCGCGCGTAGCCGCCCTGCAACTCCTCGAAGGAGGATTCGCCGTCGACGTTGTCGAGCAGCTCGTGGATGATCGGCTTGACGTTGTAGGCGCGCTTGACCGACTCGGGCAGCATGGCCTGCAGGTCGACATCGCCGTGCTCGGCGGCGACCATATCGAACTCGCCCTGTTCGGCGAACATCGAGACCAGCCGGCGGGCGCGGTGCATGGCATCGGCCTCGTCGTTGGCGGTGATGTGGCTGACGCCGGACTTCTTGCCGTGCGTGGCCGGACCGCCCAGGGTCTCCATGTCGACGTTCTCACCGGTGACCGAGCGGACGACGTCCGGGCCGGTGACGAAGATGCGGCCCTCGGGGGCCATGATCACGATATCGGTGAGTGCGGGACCGTAGGCGGCACCACCGGCGGCGAAGCCGACCACCACGGAAATCTGGGGGACCAGGCCCGAGGCACGCACCATGGCCTCGAACACCTGACCGACCGCATGCAGCGACTCCACACCCTCGGCCAGGCGGGCACCACCGGAGTGCCAGATGCCGACCACGGGAACCTTGGAGTCGATCGCGGTGTCGATCGCGTCCACGATGTGCTTGCAACCCTCGACGCCCATGGCGCCACCCATCACGGTGGCGTCGGAGCAGTAGGCGACGGTGCGCACCCCGTCGATCTCGCCGATGGCGGCCAGGACGCCGGACTTGTCACGAGGATGAAGGGGAAGAACCGTTCCGGTATCGAAGAAGCGCTGCAACCGACCCAGCGGATCACGGGGATCGGTCGCGGCATCCGCCTGGGCGGGGGCCATGATGGTCATCGCGTAATCTCCTCGAGGGGATGCCGAGTCGCTGACGCGGCTGCAAATGTCGTTGTCCCGGTGGGGTTTTCGAGTTACGAGTTCGTCCATCGTCGAAAACCCCACCGGGACCGCTGTGGTGACCGATACCGAGATCAGTATCGGCCGAAGGCGAGCGCGACATTGTGCCCACCGAAACCGAACGAGTTGTTGATCGCGTACTCGATGTCCTGACGACGAGCCTCGCCGTGCACGACATCCAGGTCGATCTCCGGATCCTGGTTCTCCAGGTTCAGCGTGGGCGGCACGATGCCGTCGCGGATGCTGAGCACGGTGAGCACCGACTCGAGGGCGCCGACGGCACCGATCGAGTGGCCCAGGGCGGACTTGGGCGCGTAGACCGAGGCATGCTGCACCCCGGCCTTGTAGATCGCATTGGCTTCCGCCGTATCGCCGATCGGGGTGGCGGTCGCATGCGCGTTGATGTGGGTGACGTCCTTGGGCGCCAGCCCGGCGGTCTGCATCGCCCGCTGCATGGCGCGCGCTGCGCCGGTGCCCTCCGGGTCGGGGGCGACCAGGTGGAAACCGTCGGAGGTGATGCCCGCACCCAGCAGACGCGCGTGGATGGTGGCACCGCGTGCCTTGGCGTGCTCCTCGGTCTCGATGACCATGAGCGCGCCGGCCTCGCCGAAGACGAAGCCGTCACGGTCCTTGTCGAATGGACGCGAGGCGCCCTTCGGATCGTCGTTGCGGGTACTCATCGCCCGCATCATGGAGAACGCCGCGATCGGCACCGAGTCGATATAACCCTCGACACCGCCGGTGACGACCATGTCGGCATCGCCCATCACGATCATGCGCCAGGCGTTGGCGATCGCCTCGGATCCCGACGAACATGCCGAAACCGGCGTGACCACTCCCGCTCGGGCCTGCAACTCCAAGCCCACAACGGCGGACGGGCCGTTCGGCATGACCATCTGAACGGCCAGCGGCGAAATCTTGCGATAGCCGCCGGTCTTCAGCTTGTCGACCGAATCGACGAGCGCGTCACCGCCGCCGAGTCCGGTACCGATCGCAACACCGAGTCGCTCGGAGTCGACCTCCGGGCTGCCGGCGTTCTTCCACACCTCGCGACCGAGGACGGTGGCGAGGCGCTCGACGTACGCCATACGACGGATCTCGACCCTGCTCAGCAAAGTGTCGGGGTTGACCTTGAGATGCCCGCCGATGCGGACCGGCAGGTCGTATTCCTCGATGAAGGAATCCTCGAGCGTCTCGATACCGCTCTCGCCGTTGAGGAGTCCCTTCCACGTCGCATCGACATCACCCGCGATCGACGTGGTCGCCGCCAGGCTCGTTACGACGACGTTGGGGAAGTTCCCGTTCTTGGTGGAAGGAGTGGTCACGGTGTCGGCCCTTACTCCGCGTGCCCGAACTTGGCCTTGAGCTCCTCGGCTGCCTCGGAGTTCTCGGCCTCGAGCTTCTGGATGTAGGCAACGGCGTCGCCGACGGTCTTCAGGCTGGCCAGATCCTCGTCGGGGATCTTGACGCCGTACTTGTCCTCCGTCTGCACGGCGATCTCGACCATCGACAGCGAGTCGATGTCCAGGTCGTCGACGAAGGACTTCTCCAAGGTCACCTCGGAGGGCTCGATGCCCGTCACTTCCTCGATGATCTTCGCGAGCTCTTCGACGATCTGTTCCTGGGTCAGAGCGGCCACTTGGTGGCTCCCTTCTTGTTACTCTGTGGGGTCCGATTCTTTCTTCGGTACGAGGCGGACTTTCGTTTCCGTCCGCTCGTTCGCGGCCGCATCACTGCGGGCCGCGAGAAAGCTATCCGGTTGCCGAGAGCTCGGCCAACGCGGGGAGGTCCTCGGGGGTCTTCAGCGCCAAATTCGGGGTGCCTTTCAGCTCCCGCTTGGCGATGCCGACCAGGGTGCCGGCCGGTGGCAGTTCGGCCACCGCGTTCACCCCTGCCGCTCGGACGGTTTCGGTGCACAGATCCCACCGGACGGGCCGGGTCACCTGTGCGGCGAGCTTCTCGATGGCGTCAGTGCCCGAGCTGACCGGCTTACCGTCGAAATTCGACAGTAGAGTCCGAGTCGGCTCCCCGGGAGTGATCCCGGAGATGGCCTCCGTCACAGCGTCCCGGGCGGGTGCCATGAACGCGGTGTGGAAAGCACCGGCCACCGACAGCGCGCGGATGCGCGCCTTTTCCGGCGGGTTTGCCGCCAGTTCCGCCAACGCATCGAGCCGACCTGCCGCCACGATCTGACCGGCCGCATTGCGGTTGGCCGGGACCAAATCGAGTTCGGCGAGCCGGGCGAGCACGGCAGCCTCATCTCCGCCGAGCACGGCGGACATTCCGGTCGGCTCCAGCGCGCACGCCTTCGCCATCTCCCTGCCACGGATGGCGGCTAGCCGCACCGCGTCGTCGGCGGAAATAACGCCGGCCACGGCGGCGGCGGCCAGTTCGCCGACCGAGTGTCCTGCGATGATCGTATCCGCCGGAAGCAGATCCGTCGGGATCTCCGCGAATGCGAGCAGCGCCGCGGCCACGACCAGGGGCTGAGTCACCGCGGTATCGGTGATCTCCTCCCCGGTGGCGGTGGTGCCGAGCCGGATGAGGTCCAGGCCGGAGGCCTTGGACCACAGTTCGAGGCGGTCGCGCGCGCCGGGAAGATCGAGCCAAGGCGCGAGCATGCCTGGGGTCTGAGAGCCCTGTCCAGGGGCGAACAACGCGATCACGCCCTCTACAAAACACTGTGGGGACCCGATCCGGAGATGTCGACGCGAATGAAGCTTGTCGGCAGCTTTTGTGTGGTGTCCACAAAACGGCACGTGAGTTGTCGCGATCGACCGATTCCAGGCGGGCGTTACACGCGATCTTCGTAAAAAGTTGCGGGAGAGTCTTCTGGGACAGGAGACGGCGATTCGTTACGAGTTCGTGTCAGACGACCTACTGTGGCGGCGATCCGGAGCACGTACGCATCCCTCGGATTCATCGGATCACGCCCGGTGATGTCGGCGATCCGTTTGAGACGGTAGCGAACCGTATTTGGATGAACGTACAGCTGGCGGGCGCAGGTCTCGACGGCTCCGCCGCAATCCAGGTAGGCGTCGAGAGTGTCCGACAGAGCCGACCCGGCGGCGGCCAACGGTAGCACAAGATACTCGTTGAGGGCGTCTACCGCAGCCCGATCGCCGAGCAGGGCCCGCTCGGGCAGCAATTCCGAGGCGTGCACCGGGCGTGGCGCGCCGCGCCAGCCCACCACCGCCTCCATCCCCGCCATCGCCTCGACCGCGCTGACGTGCGCGGCCGACAGGGTGCGGGTGGTCGGGCCGATCACCACCGGGCCGTCGGAGAAGGCCTCGGCGAGCAGATCGGACAGGAACGGTGAGGGGTAGGCGCTCTCGCCGAGGTGGCCGCTGACCACCATCACCAGCCGTGAGCCCTGCACGACCGCCAGCGCGGCCCGGCCGTGGCGCGCGGCGATGGTGTGCACCGACCCCACCACCGCGACCTGATCCCGCGGCGGGGTGCCCACCAGCACGGTCGCCGGTGCGGTGGCGTCCCAGTTCAAAGTGGCTGCGCGCGAAAGCATTTCGGGTCCGGTGTCACCGCGCACCACGGCGTCCACGACCAGCGCCTCGAGGCGGGTGTCCCACGCGCCGCGCGATTCGGCGGCACTGGCGTAGACCGAGGCGGCCGCGAAGCCGAGCTCACGTCCATAGCGCAGCACAGCCTCGGTCAGCGCCACCAGCTGCCGGTCGTTGCGGGCCAGCGCCGGCAGCCACTGCTCGAAGAACTCCATGGCCACCCGGACCATGTCGACGGTCTGGCGCAGGGTCAGCCGCCGCGCCAGATCCTGCGGGATCACCTGGAAGGCGTCGAGGCTGAAGCGGATATCGCTCTCCGGATCCTGCAGCCACTCCAGGAAGTTCACCACCGCGGTCTGCACCAGCATCTGGACACCGGCGCGCTGGGCGGCGTCCAGATCGCCGAAGAACGGCAGCCTGTCCTCCATCGAGGCGATCGCCTCGGTCGACAGCCGCCCCGACAGCTGCCGCACCCGTTTGAGCAGGGTGTCCGGCAGCGGGTCGCGGTTCTGCCGGTTCGGGGACAGCGCCCCGGTCGGAAGATAGACCTCGTGATGTTCGGACGTGCCCTCGGAGATCCGCCGAGGCCGCGGCGGTTTACGTTCCACCATGCAATATTCTCCTGCGGCGTTCCGACAGCCACACACCCCCTATTAATGGGCGCGCCTCCGCGGCGAAGAGCACGCCGCGGACATGAGGTTGCGGCGTGCCGGAGACGTGGGGTTGCGGCGCGCCGGTTAGGCGAAGGTGCGGCGTACTGGGGATGCGAGAGTGTGGTCTGCCGGGGATGCGCGGTTGCCCGATGACCCCTATTGATGGGCATGTCCGCCTGGCGAAAGGCGCGCCGGGGGTGTGAGGATGCGGCGTGGAGGGGGTGCGACGTTGCGACGCACCCCCTACCGATGGGCGTTCCCTAGTCATCCGGGGCAGCCGCACCTCTCCCCATAGTCATCCGGGGTAGCCGCACCTCTCCCTATCCCCGGCGTGCTTTTCGCCGGGGTCACGCCAGCTGTTCCTCGGTGCTCATCGACTTCGGGGCGGCGTCCACGTCGTGGATGCGATAGCGCGAGGCGGCCTCGGTGACCCTGGCCATATCGACCTTGCCGACCCGGGCCAGGGCCTCGAGCGCGGCGACGGCGATCGACTGGGCGTCGACGTTGAACACACGCCGCGCGGCCGGACGGGTGTCGGAGAAGCCGAACCCGTCGGTGCCCAGCGTGGTGTAGTCGCCGGGAACCCACTTGCGGATCTGATCGGGCACCGAGCGCATCCAGTCCGAGGCGGCGATGAACGGCCCCTGTGTCCGCGAGAGCACCTGCGTGACGTAGGGGACGCCCGCGTCGGTACCCGGATCGCGCAGGGTGGCGATCTCCTTGGCCAGGGCCTCCTTGCGCAATTCGCTCCACGAGGTCACCGACCACACATCGGCCTGCACACCCCATTCCGAGGCGAGCAGTTCCTGGGCGCGCAGGCCGTCGGGCACGGTCACACCGGCCACCAGGATCTGGGCGCGCACATCGCCCTCACCGCCGCGCTTGTACAGGTAGATGCCCTTGAGCAGGCCCTCGACATCGACGTCGTCCGGCTCGGCCGGTTGTGCGTAGGGCTCGTTGTACAGGGTGATGTAGTAGAAGACGTTCTCGCCGCCGAAGGCGTCGTGCTGCATCTGCGGATGGGTGCCGGGCAGCACGGTCGTTTCCGCCGCCGGCTTGCCGCCGCCGTACATCCGGCGCAGGCCGTCGCGCACGATGTGGGCGATCTCGTAAGCGAACGCCGGGTCGTAGGCGATCACCGCCGGATTGGTGGAGGCCAGCAGCAGCGAATGACCGTCGTTGTGCTGCAGCCCCTCACCGGTCAGCGTGGTTCGCCCGGCGGTTGCTCCGAGCACGAACCCGCGCGCCAGCTGATCGGCCGCGGCCCACAGGCCGTCGCCGGTGCGCTGGAAGCCGAACATCGAGTAGAAGATGTAGAGCGGGATCATCGGCTCGCCGTGGGTGGCGTAGGAGGTGCCCGCCGCGGTGAACGACGCGGTCGAACCGGCCTCGTTGATGCCCTCGTGCAGGATCTGCCCCACTTGACTCTCTTTGTAGGCAAGCATCAATTCCGCGTCGACCGATGTGTACAACTGGCCGTTGCGGTTGTAGATCTTCAACGAGGGGAACCACGAGTCCATGCCGAAGGTGCGGGCCTCGTCCGGGATGATCGGGACGATCCGCTTACCGATCTCCTTGTCGCGCAGCAGCTCCTTCATCAGTCGCACGAACGCCATCGTGGTCGCCACGTTCTGCTTGCCCGAGCCCTTGCGGACCGAGCGATACGGCTCGTCGCCCGGCAGTTGCAGAGGCTTTGCCGCCGAGCGACGCTCGGGCAGGAACCCGCCGAGGGTGCGGCGGCGATCCAGCATGTACTGGATGGCCGGGTCGTCCTTGCCGGGGTGATAGTACGGCGGCAGCTTCGGATCCGCCTCCAATTGCTCATCGGTGATCGGAATGCGCTGCACATCGCGGAACACCTTGAGGTCGTCCAGCGTCATCTTCTTCATCTGATGCGTGGCGTTGCGGGCCTCGAAATGCTTGCCCAGGCCGTAGCCCTTGATGGTCTTGGCCAGGATCACCGTCGGCTGGCCCTTGTGCGCGAGCGCCGCCGCATAGGCCGCGTAGATCTTGCGGTAGTCGTGGCCACCGCGCTTGAGGTTCCAGATCTGTTGATCCGACAGACCTTTCACCAGTTCCTTGGTGCGCGGATCGCGGCCGAAGAAGTGCTCGCGCACGTAGGCGCCGTCGTTGGCCTTGTAGGTCTGGTAGTCGCCGTCGGGGGTGGAGTTCATCAGGTTCACCAGCGCGCCGTCGCGGTCGGCGGACAGCAGCGCGTCCCACTCGCGGCCCCAGATGACCTTGATGACGTTCCAGCCGGCGCCGCGGAAGAACGACTCCAGCTCCTGAATGATCTTGCCGTTGCCGCGCACCGGCCCGTCCAGGCGCTGCAGGTTGCAGTTGATGACGAAGGTCAGGTTGTCCAGACCCTCCATCGCCGCCACGTGCGCCAGGCCGCGCGACTCCGGCTCGTCCATCTCACCGTCGCCCAGGAACGCCCACACGTGCTGATCGGAGGTGTCGGTGATGCTGCGATCGTGCAGGTAGTGGTTGAACCGGGCCTGGTAGATGGCGTTCATCGGGCCCAGACCCATGGAGACCGTGGGGAATTCCCAGAAGTCGGGCATCAGCCGCGGATGCGGATACGACGGCAGGCCGTGGCCCGGGCCGCCGTGGCTGTACTCCTGGCGGAAGCCGTCCAGCTGGTCCTGGGTCAGGCGCCCCTCCAGAAAGGCGCGGGCGTAGATGCCGGGGGAGGCGTGGCCCTGGATGAAGATGTGGTCGCCGCCACCGGAATGATCCTTCCCGCGGAAGAAGTGGTTGAAGCCGACCTCGTAAAGGGCCGCTGACGACGCGTAGGTCGAAATATGGCCGCCGACACCGATTCCCGGCCGCTGGGCGCGGTGCACCATGACCGCGGCGTTCCAGCGGATCCAGGCGCGGTAGCGGCGCTCCACCTCCTCGTCGCCGGGGAACCAGGGCTCGTTCTCGGTGGGGATGGTGTTGACGTAGTCGGTCGAGGTCAGCGACGGGATGGCGACATGGCGTTCACCGGCGCGCTCGAGCAGGCGCAGCATCAGGTAGCGCGCGCGGCCCGGGCCCTCGCGGTCGAGCATTTCGTCGAAGGATTCCAACCACTCGCCGGTCTCTTCCGGATCGATGTCCGGTAAGTAGGACGCCACCCCCTCGCGGATCACCCGCACACGCGCGCCCGTCGGCCGCGTGCGGGCCGAACCTTCGGCGGCGGCGCCGTTGGCGGTGGAACTCGACGACTTCGGGTGCATCAGGTCTGTCAAAATCAATGCTCCTCGTACAGGGGTGGACAAGCTGATGGCTCTAACCCCGGGTAGCCACGCTGGTAGGCGGGGGCTATCCGTCGCTCACAATTAGGGCGCACCTCACATCCTTGTCGATGATGCGTCCCCGGTCATCATGTCAGCCGGAAATCCAGTACCGTTCGCTAGGCAACCGCGGCGGTCGCGACGGGCCCGCGGGCGCCGCTGGTCGAACATTGTCGAGGCGATCGAGAAGCGGGGAGACGATGAAACTGCTGAACCCACGCGGGTTCGGATTGGTGTGTGCGGCCGTCGCGGTCGGCACCGGAGTGGTGGTTGCCGGATGCTCCAACTCCGTCCACGGTACCGCCACCGTGAACCAGGCGGAGGCGGCGGCGTACCGGACCGAGATGGCCTCGTCCTCGGCGGCGGCCACCTCCTCACGCCGGGCCGCCGCGCAGGCGAAGGCCATCGGCGACAACTGCACTCCGTTCCGCGACACCACGGGCGTGGCGGTCACCAAATACAACGAGTTCGTCGACGCGCACGACAACAACGCGCCCGATCAGGACGCCAAGCGCGACGCCTCGGCCGAGACGCTGGAGAACGCCGCCAAGACCGTGGAGAACCGGGTGAACTCGGCCGGTGACGCGCTGCCGCCGGATCTGGCGCAGAAGTTCACCGACTACGTGAACGCGGCGCGGGCGCTGGCCGCCGAGACGCGCAAGATGACCTACACCGCGCCGGTCGGAGCCCTCAACGACGCCAGCAAACGGGTCAACGACGCGCTCAACGTGGTCCGCGACGCCTGCCCGAAAAGATAGTGCATCCGTGCCGGTCTGTTTCATTTTTGCGCGACATTTCGGCATGGATTTAGGCGGATCGGCTTGCGTTGTGGCGCATAACCATGTTCGCTTGCACCTATCTACTGTCGGGAGTTGAGGAGGACACCACCGTGGTCGCCGCGGCGGACGCGCAGAACTACGCTCAGAAGCTTGGCATTACGCACGACATGGTGGTTCAAGAGCTGGGCTGGGACGAGGACACCGACGACGCCTTGCGGGCCGACATCGAGGAGACCATCGGAGCCGAACTGCTCGACGAGGACACCGACGAGGTGGTCGACGTCGTGCTGCTGTGGTGGCGCGATGGTGACGGCGACCTGGTCGACGAGCTGTTGAATGTCATCACTCCGCTCGCCGACGACGGTGTGGTGTGGGTTCTGACCCCCAAGACCGGCCAGCCCGGTCACGTCGATCCCAGCGAGATCGCCGAGTCGGCGACGCCGGCGGGTTTGACGTCCACGACTCCGGTCAGCCTGGGGACATGGACCGGGACCAAGCTGACGCAGCCGAAGACGCCCTCGAAGCAGCGCTGATCGATCGCTTGGCTAAGGTTTCGGCCGGGGCGGTGCGAGGTGCTGCCCGACGCGCGACGGGCCCGCGGGTGGCAGGACCACGCCGGGCCCGTGGACGTCGCCACGAACACAGGGAGGACTGCGCATGCCGCTCGAAGTGGGCACGGTCGCGCCGGATTTCACGCTGAAGGATCAGAACAACCAGGACGTCAGCCTGTCCGATTACCGCGGGCGCAAGAACGTGCTGATCGTGTTCTATCCGCTCGCGTTCACCGGCATCTGCCAGGGGGAGCTGTGCAAGGTGCGCGACGAGCTGCCGAAATTCCAGAACGACAACGCCGAGATCCTCGCCGTCTCCGTCGGCCCGCCGCCCACCCACAAGATCTGGGCGGCCGAACAGGGCTACACCTTCCCGCTGCTGTCGGACTTCTGGCCGCACGGCGCCGTCGCTCAGGCCTACGGCGTATTCAACGACAAGACCGGTTTCCCCAACCGCGGCACCTTCGTCGTCGACAAGGACGGCATCATCCGCTTCTCGGAGATGAACGGCCCCGGCGAGCCCCGTGACCAGGCAGCTTGGGAGAAAGCGCTGACTGCGTTAGATTCGTAAACCGCTGCGCCCGCCCCCGGGCCCAGCGACCGTACTTCGCCCCCACACCCCGGCGAGGTACCGGGGCGTATAGCTCAGTGGTAGAGCACTGGTCTTACACACCAGCGGTCGGCGGTTCGAACCCGTCTGCGCCCACCCAGAGACTCTTATTCGAACCGCCGACCGGTGACGTGTTTCGAGACTTGCCCGCCCCCTTCGACCCAGGGCTGCGCGGGGTTGGGCAGCTACGAGCAGCGGTGTGCAGATCGGCGAAGATCTGCTTCTTTTCGTCGGTTACCTGCGGTGCCATCTCACCTCCTGATTCATCTGTCGAGAAGTCATCCACATAGAAGCGTTGATAGAACGTTTCGTTCAGCCGTCTGCGGACTTCGGGATTGCCGTCTCGATAGAGGGCATAGGGATCAGCTATCAAATCGAGGGCGTAGCGGAGCACGGTGGCGCCGACGCCCAGTTCCTCCGAGGTGTTGACCAGGGCGGCCTCTAGTCGTTTGCGTTCGTTCTTCAGCTCGATCAGCTTCGTTCGAACCTTGGCCTGCGGCATCGAGCCATCGGTCAGAAAATCGACCAGTCGATCTTCTTTCTTGTCTATTTCCTTCAGCTGCCGATTGAGTTTCGCGTGCAGTTCGCGGGTGGAGGTCTGCTCGTCGGCTACGAGTTCTTCGAGCAGCGTGCGGGTTTCGTCGACGAAGTCGTCCGGGAGCTGCAACGTGCGGTAGTGCTGTGCAATCGCGTCTTCCACCGCTGCACTGGGCAGGGCGGGCAGATCGCACAGCCCCTCTTTGCTTCTGCGGCAGACGAAGTAGGCGTAGCGGGTCCCGTTGCGGCCGGTCGATTCGCTGAACACCAGCCGGGACCTCTGGTCGTCGAGGTGGCAGCGCCGACAGAACAGCGCACCCTTCAGATAGTGATTGTGGACACGGTCCCGGTTGCCGTTGGCGCTGCGGTGCCGCAGGACCTCCTGCACCCGGGCGAACAGTCCAGGCGATACGAGCGGTTCGTGACGGCCCGCGTAGATTTGGCCCTTCCAGACGACGTAGCCCGCGTAGTACGGGTCGCCCAGCATTTTGTGAAGCTTCGTGGCGGATACCGGCTGCTCGATTGGCCAGCGGCCCGTGGGGCGGCAGGTGAGCCCGAGATCGGCCATCGTGGCTGCGAGGTCCTCGATGGTGTAGTCGCCGGTCGCGTAGAGTTCCCACGCCTGGACCACCAGGGGAGCGCGTTCCTCGTCGATCTTGATGGTGTTGACTTGGCGTCCTTCGACGAGGACGCGGGCATTGACGTAGCCGAGTTTGGCGCGCCCGCAGGTGCCGCCGTTCATCGCCTTGTTCAGCATCTTGATACTGATGTCCTGGCCGGACAGCTTGTTTTGAGTGTCGTTGAAGATGTCGGTGATGGCGGCCATCATCTCGGCGTAGATGCCCTCGCCGAAATCCTCTCTGGCCGAGATCAGTTTGACGCCCATCATGTCGAGCTGCCGTGTGGTCACCGCGGCGTCGACGTAGTTGCGGAACGCCCGCGAACGCGCGTACACGATGACGTACTTGATCTGAGGGTTCTCCTGCAGGAAGGTCATCATCTTCTGAAACTCGCGCCGCTTCTCGACCGTCTGAGCAGAGACGCCCGGCTCGACGAACTCCCTGACGATCTGGGCCGGGATCGCCTCGGCGCGACGGTCGATGACTTGGCGCTGGGTCGCAATCGAATTCCCGTCCGGGTCGATATCGATCGCTGTGTTGAGCTGCTTCTTGTCCGAAACCCGCAGGTAGGCGACTGCTTCAAGAACAGCCCCGGTCTTCACGAATCCTCCTCGGCGTCTTGGGATTGCTTGGCCAGCGCGATGAGAGCGCGACTGAGCTTGCGCAGATCGGGTGGATCCCGCTGTTCGCTCTCCACAATGAGGTGATGCTCGCGTGATTCACCGACCTCGCGGTTGCTCCGGTCAGGCATCTGGAGTGTTGCTGGGCTGAAGTCTGTCGGCGCTATCCGCCGTTGAAACTGCTGTATCCGAGGATTGAGCGCAAGGGCCGATTGATTGCCAAAAGTTGGCTGAGTGGGCGGCGAGACCGATTCGGTAGCCAAGCAAGATCAACACACATCCTTCACACTTCGTGTGCGGTCCGTGCGTCCCTCGCGCAAATTCCAGAGCAGCGCCGAACGGGCGGCTGTGTCAAGGCAATTCGGATCATTTGGTGCAGGCTGCGCCAATCCGAATGCCGGTTACCGATGGAGATTTCGGCGCGGATCTCCGAAGGTCGGACTTAGCGCGATACCGTTGGGGGTGAGGCGAGGCGCGTACGACACCGGAGATGATCCGAGCGATGTGTCCGTGGCTGCAGGAGTGGCGACGGATCCGCGATGCCGTCGACCCGGAGCGCGTGCTCGTGTCCGACTTGCTCGTCGGCTCCGGCTGGTGGACGACGAATTGGTCGCTTCTCGCCGATGACTGTGGGGGGTGGTGGCGCCCGCTGACGTTGGCTCCGAGCTCAGCAAAAGCCCTTTCAGAATCCACGATAATCGGCATGTGCGTGTCGATTCGTCAT
This sequence comes from Nocardia transvalensis, assembly GCF_015477765.1. GTDB lineage: Bacteria > Actinomycetota > Actinomycetes > Mycobacteriales > Mycobacteriaceae > Nocardia > Nocardia transvalensis_A. The sequence goes on from NZ_JADLQQ010000008.1 coordinate 337,121, forward strand.
GTCAGCCAACCGATCTGGGCGTCAGGCCAACGCGCGACCAGCGGCATGAGAGTGCGACCAGTACTTGCACGTGCCACGCTACTCGGTTGGGGGCATGAACCCGTCAGGCCAGTTCGTAGTGTTGTCGTATACGATTCCGCTCAACTTCGTGCCATTCAGGTTGGCACCCGCAAGGTTCGCTCCGACGAGGTAAGCGCCCGTGAGATCGGCACCGGCGAGATCAGCGTGATCGAGATCGGCACGGTAAAGGTCCGCGTCCCGGAGCGACGCATCGCACAGCTTCGCGTCGCGGAGCTGTGCGTCGTAGAGGTCTACAGCAACGAGGTACGCACCAGATAGGTTCGCGCCCCACAGGTGGATCTTGCGGAGGTTCCCTGACAACGACGCGTTAACTAGGCACGTGCTGTGGAGGTCAATCGGCTCTTGCCATTTCGAAGTGATCTTGTCACGCTGCCCCACCACCTTGAGGACGGTTTGGATATCAGGCGGAGGACTAACCAGTCTCCAGTCACGGTCCGATGCTGAGCACTCGGACGCTGTCGCGTGTGTCCGCACGAATGCCGTAAGCATCGAGAAGACTGTCGCATGATCGGATGGTGAGTCTTCGGCGAGGCGTGCGAGCACATGGATGCCAGCAAGGCGAACATCGATCTTGTCCGAGGCGAGTTGCTCTGCTGCCTTTTGCAAACGGTCACTAACCGCAACCTGCTGGGAAAGGGTATTCTGACGGTTCGTGGCTTGGAGCGATTGGTTCGTGAACCACAGAGCCGCGATCGCGGCCATCGTTGTCGTTGCCCCCGCAATCTTGGTCCAGCCTTGCCAGGTCATCAGACGGTGAAGAGCTGCCGAAACCCTTGAGCGAGATGACGGAGACGGTGACCGCAGTGAGCGGCTTGAACCGGCGATCAGCCTCCCATTGCTCGATGACTTCCGGGCATCCACAGTCACTCCTCCTCCTCGAACCGATTGCGCCCCAGCACAGTAACGGGAGGGTCTGACACCCCTGATTAACAAGGTCATCAAGCGCTGCGCGCTGCAGAAGCGGAACATTTCAAGCCGGCTCTATCCGTATCTAGATGAGACGGAAGTGGTGGGCCCGGGATGGTGCGGATGACTACAGCGGTGGCCGCACTGGGAAGCCGTGATGATGTGGAAGCCGGGCGCGCTGCGAAGCCGGGTAGGTCGCGGCGAGGGGCGCACAGGGGGCGTGGTTTGCGGAAGGCGATTGGGACAGGTAAGGGTCATTCCGTGCGGGCCGGGTCCGGTACTGGAACCGCAAGGTAAAGCAAGACGTCTTTGACTTCGACGTTCATGGCCGAGATGTAGGCCGCGTGGTGAACGCCAGTTGCCTGATCTCGCCAGCGCAGGTAGTCGGTGGTGTCCCGGCCGAACGCGATGCGGGATCGGGTGAGCCAGAACCGATTGAACTCGGCGCACGGGCGTAACCGCCGGAGAAGGTGCGCAGTCTGCGGGGCATGTCGGTAGACTCCCATGGCGCCCTTCAAAAGAGCTACTACCTGGTCTTTTTCATTGTCTCGGTCGGTCAGCACGTGTTCGGAGTAATGATCTTCGAAGATCCATGGCGCAACGTTGCCGGCCTGGTCGAGTAGCGGAAAGGCGCGAAGCATTCGATCGTTCGCGGCCAGGATGTTGAGGAGCGGATCAGTGTAGGCCGCGAGAATCCCTTGCTGGTGGTCCAGGTAGTCGAGATAGTCGAGCATCCGAGGGCGCTGCTGTACCTGGGCGCAGAGCGTTTCGGTCGGGGTGAGATCCAGTGGGGGCGCTAGCAGATCTCGGGCGTGCCGCGCTTGGCTGTCGTTGAGTTGGTATCCGACGATGAGTACCTGTAGCAGCTCCGGGCTGGGCAGGCGTACGCCCTTCTCGATGTCCCGGATGTGGGTCTCGCTGATCGTCGTCTTCAGGCGCACCTGTCTGCGCGACATCTGCCGCTCTTCGCGGATCTGGAGCAGGAATCTTGCCAGCGACGGCACGTGTGCTTGTGTACGGTGAAAAGGGCGGTGCGGTCCTTCCTTTGGGCCTGTGGACATGCGATGTTCCCCCCTCCCTTCAGAGCTTTCGAGCATGGGCCGGTAGATTCGATCAATGGTCCCCCTGCTACCTGCCGTCGGGGCTTTCGAGCATGGGGGCCGGTAGATTCGATCAGTGGTCCCCCTGCTACCTACCTATCGGTTTTGTTCCTACCAGAATGGATACTCAGGGAGCAACGGTTTCCAAAATCCGACGATTGCGGATTGTTAACCATCGGAGGCGTGGATCTTGGGGTATGCCCTGCTCAGGGGCATAATGGTCGGATTTGGCGAGCCTGAAGATCTATAAATCAGCCTTTGGTGCTCTGACTGCTAAGTTGGTGCGAAAACTGCTGGTTGATAGCCCTTTCGGTATTTGGCGCAAAATGCTTCTGGTGCAATTTGCGCCTAATTTGACTGTGGCCTTTTCGGTCCGTTGGGGGTTTCGTAGATGCGGCAAATAGAAACGCCTCCGAAGGGAAGAAGCCAGTGGATCCGTTCGTGATTGTGTCCTGGGTGAACGCAGGTTTAGCTCTGCTGTCCAATGGATTGGCGGTGGCCGGGCAAGTGCTGTCGCTGATCTTGCCGTTCCTCTGACAGGCGCTGTCTGCCCAGGGTCCCCTGGCTGCGGTGATGCTGCTGGGGGGCCCGAGGGGGCGGTTTCGATCAATTCTCTCCGCTGATACCACTTTTCGCGCAGAAGGGGCTATTTTCGCATGTCCACGTTGAGAACTCACGCCGAGACGGGCGCGATTGGGTGCACTCCACGCGTGCCGCTGGATCCGTGCCCGAAATCTGCTACCGCACCTCGGCGTATGCGAAGTCAGCGAGGAAGCACGTTGTTTCGCCGCGGTGGTGTCGCGGTCGCGGCTCCACTCACAGTCATGCTGAGCTGCTATGGGGTTGCTGGAGCGAGCACTTCCGGCGTGATCGCAGACCAGCCAGGGGTTACCAGCCCCGCTCAACCGGGCACGACACCACCGCCACCGCCCCCGGCGCCTGCTCCGCCACCGCCCCCGGCGCCTGCTCCGGCTCCGCCGCCGGCGGAGCTTGCACCGGCGGCACCGGCGTATGTTGAGCAGCCGCCGGAGATCCGCAATGGTCCGGCCCCGCGGCCGGAGCCGCCGCCGGATCCCGCGCCGCCGGTGGAACTGGAAGATCTGCATCTTCCGGAGCCGGTGCCGCCGGTAGCCCCGATTCAGCCGCCGGAGAACACGATCCGGATCGGACAATGGCAGACACCGTCGCCGGACTGGCTGCCGCCCGAGGTGCGCGATTGCGTCAACAATACAGCCGCGGGCGCGGAGGCACACATCGCGACCGCGCTGGACTCGATCGGCATCCCGGCTGGACGATCCGACCGGGTCAGCGGAGCAACGATGGCCGGGGCGGCCGTCGGCGGAGCAGCGGGTGCGGCCCTCGCCGGGACACCGGCCGCGGCAGCGGGGGCCGTGGTCGGAGGGCTGATCGGCGGCACGGTGGGCGGAATCGCCGGTGCGGCACTGGGAACGGTCATTGCGGTGCCGGTGATCGGAACCGTCACCTCGGGAGTCGCCGGGACCGCACTAGGTGCCGCCGCCGGCGCCGCCGCAGGCGCGGCCATCGCCGGAGCACCTGCGGGGGTTGTCGGTGCAGCTATCGGTGGCACGATCGGCGCCGGTTTCGGTGCCGGTGTGGGGGTGGGCCAACAGTGATCGGCCGAATCTTCCTCGTGCGTGCGGCGGCTGGCACTGTCGCTGCCTCCTGCGCAGTCCTCTACATTGCTGCCGAACCGGCTGTTGGCCAGGCAGTTCCGATCGGGCCAGGCTGCCCGGCGATGTATGTCCTGGCGATCCAGGGTACGGGCCAGTCCTCGCCCGACGCCGATCCCACCACCGACACCGGCCTGGTCGGCGCACTACTGGGGCCGGTGGTTGCTGCTGTCCCCAATCTTGTGCAGCGCAGCTACATCGGATACAGCGCCGCTTTCGGCGGCGCGGTCCCCGGCGGCGGACAGGAGCCCTATGTCGAGTCGGTCAGCGACGCGCTCACGCGACTGACCTCTGCCGCCGCCGATGTCGCCGCCGCGTGCCCGGAGACCATGCTGGCGGCCGTCGGCTACTCCCAAGGCGCACAGGCGGTCTCGGCATTCGCGCAACAGGTAGGCGCTGGCAAAGGCCCGGTCCCTCCGGAACGGGTTGCCGCGATCGCCCTGTATTCGGATCCGGACCGGCCCCCCGGAGCGCCCGTCATCCCAGGACGGCCAGGCCAAACAGTGCCCGACCCGGCACCGGGAACCAGCGGCAACGCAGTAGCGACCGTGCAACTAGGCCCCCCAGCCGTTGCCGGTGGCGGCATTGTGGCGAACGGCGCCGACTTCGGCGCGTTGACAGGCCGGGTGGCCGAGATCTGCGCGATCGGCGATCTAGCCTGCTCGGCACCCGACCACGCCGCACTGCTGCGCCTCGGCGCACACATCGCCGCCCAAGCAGATCTGCGCAACCCGCTCGCCGCACTCGGCTCGCTGAACGCGATCCTTCGTGACACCCTCGGCTCAGCCTGGACCATGATCCTGGCCGAGGACTTCCAGACCGGCAACGGCACCGTCGACTACCAGCCGCGAAAACCACTGGCCCAGCGACTCATCGACGCGGCTGACCCCCGCATACCGACACCATCTGCCGAGACGGCGGCTGCCGCACACGCGCAGTGGACACATATCGCCGCCGCGGTCACCGCCAACCCGATCGTATTGCTGCCGAAACTGACCGGACAACTCGCCGCGGCCTGGAACCAGCTGATCGCCGACAAGCCGACCTGATCAACCCGGCGGTGTGGGCCGCTTACGCGGGCACGGTTTTCGCGCACAACGGCTACGCCACCGGCGGAGAACTGGCCTCGGGCATCGCCTGGCTGATCGCGATCGCCCACGACATCGCCAGGAGTCACCAATGACCGACCATACCCAGACCGCTGACGCTCACGACGAGTTCTTCGGTGAGGTCTCCGTTGCTCCCGGCCGTCGACCGGGCGATCTGCTGCGGCTGCGCAAGTCGACGGCACCGCAACTGCGCGACACCGACACCTGGCAGATCGTCTACGTGTCCAGCGACTCCTACGACGAACTCACCGCCGTCTCCGGCACGATCCTGGTCCCGGACACCCACGCCGAGATCGGAGCCGGGCCAATCCTGGTGTACTGCCCCGCTTTCCACGGCCTGGGCGGCGTACATGCGCCGTCTCGGCTGTTGGCCGCTGGCGCGGATCCCGAAGCCGACCGGATAACCGCGGCGCTGGATCGTGGGTGGACCGTAGCGGTCCCGGACGGTGAAGGACTGCTGGGGGACGGGCCGCACACGTTCTTGGCCAGCCGCGCCGCCGCGCACTGCGCCCTCGATATCGGCCGCGCCACCTACCGGCTGCCCGATATCGACTCCGACAACGCGCCGGTCATCGTGTGGGGATATGCCGACGGCGGGCGGACTTCGGCGTCGGCCGGTGAACTCTGCGATGTCTACGCCCCCGAGTTGGACGTACGGGGTGTGGCCGCCGCCGCCGTCGTCGCCGACCCCGGCGAGTTGGTGACGCACCTGGATAACGGGCCATGGGCAGCGCTCGGGCTGGCCGGCCTGGCTGGGCTCTCTCGCGCCTATCGACACCTGCCGTTACGGCACCTGCTTACCGACGAAGGGCGTGACGCCGTCGCCGATGCCGAAAAGCTCGACGCCACCACGCTACTAACTCGATACCCACAGTCGCTGGCCCGCTGGTGCGAGCGCCCGGACCCGTGGAACGACCCAATGTGGCGCTACGTCCTGGAACGCGAACGACTCGGCTGGGTCGGGCCACGGGTACCGGTGCACCTGCTGCACGGCACCGATGACGCGGTCGTGCCGATCAAACAAGGTATGTGCCTGCGTCGCGACTACGAGGCCCTGGGAACCCCAGTCTCCTGGCGCGAGTACAACGCCGGGCACCTCGATTGCGCGTCGGCCGCGTTGGCCGAAGGGCTCGCACGGCTGGCCGACGACCTACAACATCACAGCGCATCACCGCACCCATCCACTGCCAGAAGGCAAGCCGATGCATCCGACCAGTGAACCGACACGCGGCCCGCGCGCTCGCCGGAACATGCTGCGGCGCAGCAAGTCAGGAGATGGCGTTCCGTCTGCGGGCCACCAATGTTCGGCTCTCACCGCAAGTTGCATCGTCGGTGTGCTGCTGGCCGCGTTACAGATCACGCCGGCCGCAGCCCAGACACTCGAGAATTCCGCACCCATCGAGGGAGCCTGCCCCGCCCTCTATGCGGTGGGAGTTCAAGGACCGGAGGAGACCGCGCCGGACGCGGACCTTTCCTCCGATAGCGGAGCGCTCGGGCAACTGTTCACTCCGCTGTTGGCACACGCGGGCGACCTGGTGCAGCGCGTCTACGTCCGGTACGGACATTCCGAGCAAGGCGACGAGCAACCATACGACCAAGCCACCGACACCGCAGCCACCCAGCTCGAATCGATTGCCCGCGACATCGTGCACCGTTGCCCACAGACGAAGATCGCTGCCGCGGGATACGGCCAAGGCGCAGTGCCGGTTTCGGTGTTCGCCCAACGCGTCGGAGCTGGCACGGGCCCGGTCCCCGCCGACGCGGTGGCCGCTGTCGCACTGTTCGCCAACCCGCAACGCCCGGTCGGCTCACCCGTACTGGTCGACAAGCCGGGACAAACCACGCCCGGCCGAGTCCCCGGCACCTCAGGGAACAACGTCGCGAGCATCCGGCTGACCGAGCAAGGTCCGGCCGGGGCAGGAATTGACCAAAGCCGCACGAAAATAGCGGATTACGGGGCTCTCACTGGCCGGGTCGCCGACTTCTGCTCACCAGGAGACATGACCTGTGACACGCCGCCGGGATCGCCGCTGGCGCGGACTGTGCGCAACATCGCCGACCAATCGGATTTCCGCGACCCGGTCGCCGCGATCTCGACTGTGGCCCAAGCGTTGTCGGCGATCGCGTGGAAGACCGCGGCCGGTGTCGTCACCGAGGACCTGTCCGGCTCCAGCCTCGACCAGCTGTCCTACCAGCCCACCAAATCCCTCGGTCAGCGATTGGCCGAAGCGTCGGACCCGTCCACCCCCATGCCTGGACCGGGCCAGGCGCTGGCGGTGCTGTTCCGGCTGGGAACGATTGGCCTGAACGCGGTGGTGTCGGTCGCGCAGAAAGTCTTGACACCCGCCACGATCGCCGAGCTCGCCACGATTGGGCTGGCCAACCCGGCCGCGGCGATCGCCGATCTCGGTGTCAAAGTCGCAGGCGCTGTCGCCGAGCTCGTGCCACCGCAGACCGCACTCGGTTGGGTTGATCAAGCCTTCGACGCGATCCAGTCCACAGTGACCGACCAGTCCCAGCTCTACAGCCTGGCCATGCAAACGCAGTACAGCGACACCGCAGGCCGCCACGGCGCCTACACCACAGTGCCCGCTAACCCCCAAGGCGAACCACCGCTCACGGTCGCGGCCGACTGGCTCATCGCCGCCGCCCGGGACACTGCCGCCGCAGTAGGCACACCACGACCTGCACCGAAACCACAACCATCAGCCAGCTACTCACCTACCCCGACGAGCCGCCCCGGCACGACCGCATCCGCGACGCCGAACGCCTCCACACCATCGTCGACTACCCCGGCCCCACCCGAACCGGGTTCGCCATGACGGCACCGCCCAGACCCCTCCGGGGAGACCGCCGTCGCTGCCATCTCTGCGCCAGAGAGACATGTGCGGTCTGTCCCTCGCGGGCCGTCTCCCCGGAGGGCCCACCCACCGAAAGCCCCACGCCAGCAAGGAGGTGACACACCATGCCCGCCTCGAGCAGCAACACCCCCACCGACACCGCACACGGGTGGGGCTGGCTGACACCCACAGACCCGGTACCCCTCCCACACGACCCGCCCGAGCACCCCGTGTTGCCCGACGGCGGCGAATGGCGGTGGCTGCCCGAACCCACAGCGCAACCCACCGAGCTACCCGAGCGGGCACGTGACAGCCGTTGGCGCCTTCCTCGGCGCGGCTGGATCGCCCTCGCCGCCGTGCTGACCGGCTGCACCGCACTGGTGATCATCGGGGCAATGGCGACACGGCACCAGGACGCCCCGGTGGCCATACCCACCCTGACAGCGGCACCGCCGCCAACCACCACACCTGCCGCCACGGCATGCGCAGGATTGACAGGTTCGACGGTCACCGACGGCGCCGGAAATACCGACACGATCGCGGGTGTCATCGCGGCATTCGAATTCGCCTACTACAGGACGCGGTCGGCCGACGCGGCGATGCGGCTGCTGGCCCCGGAAACAGGAATCGTCGCCGAGTCGCTCGCCGCGGGGATCGCGTCGATCCCGGCTGGCACCTCGCACTGCGTGGCTATCACCCTCATCTCCGACAACACCGCCGACGTGCATGTGGTCGAGCTGCACCCGGACCGATCGCGGATGGATTACCTGCAGGTGATCAACACCCGCCGCACCGACACCGGCCAGCAGCTGATAACGAACATCCAGAAGGCGGGATGACATGCACACCAATGCATTCCAGCTCCGCACCATCAACTCCTCCGACCTCGAACCATCGGCCGGTCGTCTTGACCCGGACACGATCGCCGCCCCGACACCGGAACGTCTCGCCCCCGTGCGGCAGGCACCGCTACCGACTCTCGGCCCGCACCCGCCGCTGTTCGCGGTCCTCGGCGCGCACGGGGGAGCCGGAGCCTCGACCCTGGCGCGGTGGTGGGCGCATTCGGCCGACACCGGTCTGGCGTGGCCGGCTTCGCCGACCACCACCCAGCGAGTAGTCGTGGCAGCCCGCGGCTGTATCCCCGGACTCACCGCAGCCGCGGAGCGACTGCGGGAATGGCACGCCGGACTCGCCCCCGAGGGCGTGAGCATCGTCGGGCTCGTGCTGGTCGCGGCCCGCCCGGGCCGTGTCCCGGGTGTGGTTCGCCGGTACCGCCGCACCGTCGCCGAACTCGTCGACGGCACGGTGTGGGCCATCGGCTGGCACGACGAACTGATCGTGCGCGAGCTCGACGACCTCGCCCAATACACGCCGTTCGATCCGCCCCCGCGCCGCCGCGCCCGGCTGACCGACGCCGTACCGGCCGACGTCCATTTCGCGGGCAGCGCCATCACCACCCGGATCGCCGCCAGTCGCGGCGAATCCCTGAACTCGAAGAGCACCTCATGACCCACCTCATCACCGAATCGGTCGTCATCCTGGCCGAAATCAACATCACGCCTGTGCAGCCGCCCGGCGCGGATGGACTGACCAGGGTCGTCAGCTGGCTGGCCTGGTTGGTGACCCTCGCAGGGGTCGCCGCGCTGATCTACGCGGGCGGGAAATTCGGCTGGGAGAGGTGGCACGGCGGCGCGGTCGAGTCGCCCAAGATCGTTCTCGGTGCACTCGCGGGCGGCATCGTCGCCACCAGTGCCGGGCAGATCATGGATCAGATCGTGAGCTCCTGATGAGTTCCGAGCTTGAAATCGCTGTCTCTCAACCAATCTCACCGGCCAATCAGCGAAGCGAACAGCCTGACACGGAGCCTGCGTGTCTGGCGCGAACCCACACCGTCCCCAGGGGAGAAACCATGTATCGCGACCACACATCGATCACGATTCCCGTCGACGGCGCCGAGCTGTCGGCGTCACGATGGGGGCGACCGTCCGCGCCCGCGACCGTCGTCTACATCCACGGACTGCTCAGCGACTCCTCGGTCTGGACGCCACTGATTCGGCATCTGCACGAGCATCTGGACGCCGGCATCGCACAGATCGCCTTCGACCAACGGGGCTATAGCCCGGCACGACAGAGAATCCCGTGCCGGGGGATCGAAATCTCAGACCTGGCAGAAGATTTGGACACCGTCCTGACGCACGCCTGCGGGGCCACGATCGTCGCTGCGCACTCTACCGGGTCGCTGCTGGTGCAGGCGTGGGCCGAGCGGTATCCGCATCACGCGGCCGCGGTGGCAGGCATGGTTTTGTTCGGCGCAGCTGCGGAGTTTCCCGAATTCCCCTGCCTGCCAGCTCATTACCGCAGTTGCTTGCGCCGTCTGCGGTCGCGGGAGATGGGGGCGGGGGCTGTGGAACCGGCGATCGGGGCCCTGCTGCTGCGCCGCTACTTCCGGCGACGGACCTGCTTCGGCCCGACCGACAGTGCGCTGATCGCCGGAATGCGGCGCACCGACCGCCGCGCCATGACGGCTCTGTTCCAGGCGTACAACACGTACCAGCTGACCGAGCCGGTCACTGAATTGCTGCGTGGCATCCCGACATTCGTGGTCGCGGGAGAGCTGGACCGGGTCGTACCTCCCAGCCAAGCCTTGCGGCTGGCGGACACGATCTGGGCCGACTACGACCTCGTGCTGGGCGTGGGTCATTCCCTGCCGACCGTCACCCCGGGCCGGGCGGGCGAGGTCATCGGCCGAGTGCTCGACATCGCCTACCACGCTGACATCGGCAGGTTACGCGAGACCGTGGACGAGTCACTCGGTGAACTCGGAGAGCCGCTGTGATCGCCCGACCGCTCGACCCGAGTGTGACCCAACCGCTGGTCCAGCTGCTGGGCTGGCTCGCCTGGATCGTACTGCTGTTGTGCATCGCTCGAGCGACGTGGGTTGGAGGACAACTCGCCATCCGGATGTACCGCGAAGAAGCCATCGAAGGACTCGCCGGATCACTGCTCGGTGCAGTGCTCGTCGGCGCCGCCAGCGGCATCGCAGCGGCGCTCTTCCCGACCCATTGACATCTGCATCGAAGGACCTTGGAAAACACGATGAAATACACGAGGCGCAAGTTCAGAGTCGACGCCAGCGTGGCGACGGGCTGCCTGGTGTTGGTTACGGCGCTGGTGGGGTGCTCGGTCGGACGACCGAGCGTTCCGGCCGAGACCGCCGATATCCATGCGGTGCCGACGAACCTGAAATCTGTTGTCTTTCAGGCGATACGTCTACCGGTAGCCGCCCAGGGGCCACACGTCGACGACGGAACCGTCGCGACAGGGTTCAACCGGTCACCAGTCGGGGCCGGGTTGGCGGCGATCCAGGCGACGGTCCGGGTGTCGGTGGCCACTGATCGCCAATACGCGCTGATCGGGCAGCGGATGGTCGCCCCAGGACCGGGCCGCGACGCCTGGGCAGTGGCTCGCGCGCAGATTTCGATCAGCGCCGCAGCGACCGCTCCGCCAAAGATCCTCGGCTACCGGATCACCGGCTACACCCGTGACCGAGCCGAAACCGAAATATTTGCCCTGCAACCGGATTCGTCGATGACTCGCCACACCGCCATGGTGGTGTGGCTGGACGAGGACTGGAAACTATCCATGCCCGACGGACCGCATTCTCCTCTGGTGAGCGCGGTCACCGCGCTACCGGCCGACGCTATCACTCTCGTCATGCGGTGAGGGGGCCATGACTATGAGCACTCGCAGACTTCTGACCATCGTCGGCATTTGCCTGGCCCTCATCGCCGCAGCGGTGGTCGGGCTCGTCGTCACCGACAGCCGTGATACGACACCGCCGTCGCCTACACCGCCCGCGACCACAAGCCGGGCGGCCAATGGACAAGCAGCGGTGCCTTCGAAGGTTCCCACCGCTGACCTGTTCGGCAACCGGCTCGACGTCACTGTCAGCGAGGCTGGAGAGGCGCTGGCACAAGACCCGAGTCAACGACCGAATCCCGCTGTGCCGGACTACCTTTGGGTGCCGCCTGCAGGATTGCGCTGGCAGCGGGGATGGGGTGGGGCCGCACTGCCGGTCTCGACCAGTGACGGACCGGCCCGCATCGAAACAGGAGTCGCGTCGGGATTCGCCAACACGCCCCAGGGAGCGGCCCTGGCGGCCTGCGACGCACTGGCTCGAGCCCTGGCCGCCCCGGATGGCGTCTGGCAGCAAGTGGTGCGAACCCGGTTCCTCGGCGGCGGGCAAGCCCTGATCGATCGATTCGACCGCAGCCGCACCACTCCGAACTCGGCCCGGTACGTGACGGTCCCGGATGGAGTGCGTGTTCTGGCGAGCTATCAACCCGACTTCGCTGTCGTGCAGATAGCGGTCCGGGCGCGCGCGGGATGGACTTACGGGACCTGGCCTATGGCCTGGAGTGATGGCGACTGGCGGGTCCGTGTGCCCGACGACGTCGAAACCTTTTGGCGCGAACCGATCTCCATCGACACGCTGACCGGATTCGGTCAATGGGCGGGGATCAAATGACCACGGCCGCGCACAGTCAAATCCCGGACATCCTCTGCGATCTGCCATTCGGGCCGATGGAGGTGTGCATGCTCGCCGATGCGGGCAAGGACGCTGTGGCGAAGGCAGCAAACTCCGCCCTCGACAACCTCGTCGACACTCTGCTGGACAGCCTCGGCAAAATCCTGCGATTCATCCTGACCTGGTGGATCGAACTCCCCTCACCCGAACTCGAGTCACCGCAAGGTGAGCCGGGGCCGGTGCTGACGGCCATTCGGGACTACACGAGCGGTCTTCAGATCTTGCTGATGACGGCAGGAATCCTGTTCGCGGCGGCACGGCTCGCGCTGGCCAAACGCGGCGGCTTGGCGGGGGAGGCGCAGGAGTCGTTTTTGATGTTCGGCCGGGCGGTGATCGCGTCGATGTTGTTCGCCGCGGTCGTGACATTGGGGACTCGCGCGGGTGACGCATTCTCCGAGTGGGTGATCTTCGATGCCTCCCGGGGTGATTCCAACGCGGTCGTCGCTCGCGTCGCTGAATTCGATCTGCGGACGTTGCCCGGGCTGGGTACCGGGGTGCTGCTGATCGTCGGGCTGCTCGGCATCGTGAGCCTGCTCGTCCAACTGGTGATGCTGGTCGTACGCCAAGCCCTTCTCGTCGTCGTGGTCGCAGCACTGCCGATCGCCGCGGCGGCCTCGGGAACCGGACCCGGCTCGCAAGCCTACAAGAAGATGCTGGCGTGGGCGCTGGCCTTCGTGCTGTGGAAACCCGTGGGCGCGCTGCTCTATGCGATCGCGTTCGCGGCCATCGGCGCGAAAGGCGATGGGCAGCAGCAAGATCCGCAGCTGGTGCTCCTTGGGCTGATTCTGCTCGTCATGGTCGCGGCGGTGCTGCCAGCGTTGATGCGGCTGGTGGCACCGGCGGTGGCAGCGCTGGGCGGTGGCAGTGGTGCGTCCGCCGCATTGGCGGGTGGAGCGCTCGGCGTCGCGCTGGGCTCAATGGACTCGGGCGGGAGCCGCTCCCAAGCTCGGAAGATGAGCGAGGGCGAGGGTTCGCCCGGCGGTGGCGGCCCGCAGCCCGGTCCGTCGCCAAGTTCTCCCTCGGGAGGAGGAGGCGGAAGACCGAGCCGTCCCGTGGACAACGGCGGTGGGAGCAGCGGGGGCTCCAGCGGCGGCAACTCAGCCGGGGCGGCGCCTGCAAGGAGCGGTAGCGCTGGCACGGCCGGTGGCACGACTGCGGCCAAGGCATCGTCGGCCGGCGGGGGCGCGGCCGCCGCGGCGGGCCCAGCGGGTGCTGCGGTCGCCGGAGCGCAACTCGCTCAGGGCGGTGCGCAGCGGCTCAACAACACCGTCAGCGGCCAGACCGGCGAGGCCGACGGAAGTACGGGCTGGGATCCGGAAGCGCCGGGGCCCAGGGAGGTGCGGCGATGACCACACGCATGTACGGGCGCTGGGAGCGCCCCCGCTCAGCTGGATTCTTTGGACTGACCTGGGGTGTGTCGATGGTCGGGCTGACGCTGATCGTGGCGATCATGCTCGCGTTCATGGCTACCCGCTCATTGCGGATAACCGGAGTTGTGACCGCTTGTGCCGCCGTGGTTTTCATCCCGATGGCGGTCACGATCGGTGGGCGAACGGGGTGGGAGATCGCCCTGCTGCGGGTGCAGTTCGTGCTGGCGCGATCGCGCGGAGAGTTGGTGTATCGGTCGGGGCGGTTTTCGCGGATCCCGGGTGTAGCGAGATTGCCTGGCCTGCTGGCGAATTCGCGTTTGATGGAGTACGAAACGCCGGGCGGTAAGCGGTTCGCGCTGATCCATATCCGCCGCACCGACCACTACACCGTGGTGCTGCGGGTGCTGCCGCGCGGCAAGGAACTCCTCGACCAGGCGCAGATCGATGCCTGGGTCGAGGGCTACGGGCAGGCGCTGGCGGCGCAGTCGCGCGACGGCGAGGTGGTCGCGGTGACCTCGGTGCTGGAAACCGTGGTGGAAACCCAACTGAAACAGCGCCGCGAGGTCGCTCGACTGGTCCGCGATGACGCCCCGCCATATGCCCGCGCCGTGATGCACGAAGCGGCCGAGATCGGCGGAGTCGGGGTGCGGATCGAGGCCCGGATCGCGATCACCTACCGCGCGATTGGGCGAGGTCCCACGCGGCGCGACAGCGCCGAACAAGCGCGTGAGATCGGGCAACGGCTGCAAGGGGTTTTGTCTCAGCTGGCTCGGGCCGGGCTGCCCGCCACTCCGCTGGAGGCATGGGAAGTGCTGGGGCTGGTACGGACTCGCTACGACCTGGCCTCGCAGCGAGACGTGGAGGTCGCCGGCCGCGACATCGTGCAGACCCAATCGTGGGAAACCGTCGGCCCTATCGCGCACGACGATCGGTGGGACCACTTCCTCCACGACGGCGGCCGATCAATCACCTGGGAGATGGCGCTTCCGCCCCGAGGCGCCGTGCTGGAGACCGGGCTGGAGGACCTGCTGCGCCCGCGGGTCGACGTGCCGCGCAAACGGGTCGCCATCGTGTATCGGCTGCACTCAGCGGCCGAAGCCACCGACATCGTCGACGCCGACTATCGCGACGCACTGGCCGCCGAGCAAACCGAGCGTGGCATCGCCTCGGCGGCCGCGTCACTGCGTGTGGAGAACACCCATGCCGCCCGCAAAGAACAGGCCCGAGGCGCCGGTCTGACGCGATTCGGATTGTTGATCACGGTCACCGACAGGCTAGACGGTGACCTGCCGGGCATCGAGCCCATGGTCACGGCGATGGCGGCGGCATCGCGGCTGACCGTGCGGCGTTGCTACGCCGCCCAGGCCAGTAGCTTCGCCGCCAGCCTGGGCATCGGCGTGATCCTGCCCGAGCACACCTCGGTATCGAAGCGGGTGAGCGCATGATGAAGCACCAACCCGGACGGACAACAACCATCGCGGGCATCCGCGTTCTGACCCCTCAGGCGCGAGCACAGGCTGAGGACGCAGCGAAGGAACGTGGCCTGCGTGGGTGGCGTGCCCGGTTGGCGCTGTCCAGCGATGACCATCGGCGCGCGAACGCCGCCCAGCGGCTGGAAGATCAGCGGCGCGACGGATTCGTTCGACCGCTGGCCAAGATGACCGATCGCGGCTACGCCGGCGCCGGCGGTGGACGCGCGGCGGTCGTCCCGGCGGTGCCGGAGTGGCGGGCCACCACCGTCCAGGTGGCCGGCCTGTGGCCATTCTGTGTCGGGGCCGCGGCCCCGGTGGTGGGGACACCGGTGGGCACGCACTACATCACCGGCGCGCCCGTGCATTTCGATCCGATGTCGTGGTTCCTGCGCGGCTACATCACCGCGCCGTCGAGTTTCGTGTTGGCGCTCAACGGTTTCGGAAAGTCCTCGCTGATCCGCCGACTGGTGACCGGCGCCGTCGCCGCCGGACGCACCTCGTTGTGCCTGGGCGACACCAAACCCGACTACCGGGATCTGATCGACCGGCTGGGCGGGCAGGTGATCGAACGCGGCTACGGACAAGGGCTCAACCCGCTGGCGGTCGGGGCGCTGGGATCGATCCTGGACCGCCTCGCCGACCCCGATCAACGCCGTCAGGTGGCGGTGCAGGTCGAGGCGGGACAGGTCAACATCGTCGCGGGCCTGATCGAATTGGTCAGGGGCTCGAGGATCGCCGACTACGAGGAAACACTGATCGCGGCCGGGCTGCGTGAACTTTTCAGCGCCGCAGGCGGATTCACCCCGGCCAACCCGCCGCTGCTGTCGAACCTGCTGGCGGTCATCGACCAGGGGGAGCTGCGACTGCGGCGGTTCGCGGAAGAGGACTCACCGGAATCGTATCGGGCCAGCACCAAACCCCTGCGGCGCTCGCTGCGGGCGCTGATCGAAGGACCCTGGGGGGAGATCTTCGACCGTCACACCAGCGTCCCCCTCGACCTCGACAGTCCGGCCGTATGCCTGGATGTGTCCCGGGTTCCGATCGGGGACCGCAAACTGCTGGCGGCGGTACTAATGACCTGCTGGTCCGAAGGTTTCGGTGCGGTAGCCGCCGCGCACGCGCTGACCGGGGCCGGGCTGGCGCCGCCGCGCACGTTCCAGGTGGTCATGGACGAGATCTGGCGGGTGCTCGGGGTCGGAGAATTCATGGTCGACCGCGTCGACGCACTGACTCGCCTGCAACGCGAGCTGGCGGCCGAGCTCATCATGTGTAGCCACTCCCTCAAAGATCTCGAGAAATACAACGCACTCGGATTCTTCGAACGCGCCCGGGCCAAGGTCATCGGCCCGGTCGGACCCGAGGAAATCCAGCGCATCCGCTCCGCTGTGTCGATCACGGCCACCGAAGAACTGCTCGTCACCTCCTGGGCGGCACCACATCCGCCCGACGACGACCGCATCGACGTCATCGAGACGCGAGAAACCCCACCCGGCACAGGCTGTTTCCTACTCAAGACCGGAGAGGCATCTGACCCCGGCATCGCTTTCCGCATGATCTTCACCCCGGCCGAACGTGCTGCCGATGTGCACAACACCAACCGACGTTTCGACCACCTCACTCGCCAGGGCGCAGGCGAGACCGTGCAGGAGGCGGACGAGTGAGCGATGAATGGCTACAAATCTGGCCTCGCGCTGATCGTGAGCCTACCGCTGCTGGCGTTCCTGCTGATCGTTATGGTCGGCTCGGATCAGTCACAGTCGTGTGCGTTATCGGCGGCAGCCGGAGTGGACGGCCCGACCGGTGCCTCGGTGGCCGGGCTGAGCGAGCGGCAACTGCAGCTGGCACGCAACGGGGTGGCGATCGGGAAGCAGCGTGCTCAGCCCGAATCGGTGATCATCGCCGAACTAGCCGCTCAGGCAACCGAATCCACGTTCCGGAATTTGGCGAACCCTGCAGTACCGGAGTCGCTGCGGTACAGCAACGACGGCCTGGGCTACGACCACGATTCACTGGGACCACACCAGATGCGGGCCAGCGTGTGGGGCGCTGCCGGAATCGGCGCCTTGATGACGCCTATTTACCAGATCAACTGGTTCTACGACCAGGCTTCGGCGGTAGCCGGGCACGAACGGATGTCCTCGGCAGAGCTGGCGCAAACGGTGGAGAAGTCGGCACCGAATGCCTATGCCGCGCAACTGGATCTGGCACGGAAGTTGTATGCCATGTTCGCCGACATCGCTCCCGAGTCCATGCCGCCCCGGCGACCGGGACAACCAGCAGGTGGCTGTGGGCCGGAGGGCAGCGGAGCTCCACTGGTCACTCAGGACGGCTCGTTCGGTACGGCGGTCGTGCGCGCAGCGCAGCAGTGGGTGGGCACGGACTACGTGTGGGGCGGTGGCGACCAGAACGGACCGACCAAGGGTGGGTTCGATTGCAGCGGACTCACGTTGTTCGCGATCTACCAGGCGTCCGGCGGGACGGTGCGGTTGCCGCACTACACCCAGGCTCAACAGGACCACCCCGGCGCCGAAGTGGTGCCCTTCGACCAACGTCAGCCCGGCGACCTGGTGTTCTTCACCCAACCCGGCGACCGCAATTCCCACCACGTCGGGATCTACGTCGGCCGAGACGACCACGGCACCGACCTGATCCTGCACGCCCCTCAGACCGGACAGCAGGTCAAGACCACCCCCCTGTCGGCATGGAAAGGCGAACGCATCGACATCCGGCGCTATCACCCCGCCAGTCCGCACGAACCAACCTCGGAAGAACGGAAACGACTGTGACGCAAGACTATACGAAAACACAGGACTGCGACCGAAACTCGGCTCACGCGCAACTGGAGCGATGGCCATATCGTTCAGCCCGAAGCGCTCGCCCGTTCGTCAGCGATCGGATGTATCTCCTACCCGGATGTGGTCGGCGTGACAGAGAGCTATGAACAGCGGGTCGGTTCACTTCCGTTGTGGCAGCGACGAATTCTTCGATCATTGCACCAATTCGCCGTGGAGGAACGGCAGCTGGCCGAGCGTGGACCTTACGAGTGGGAGTCCGACTACGAGGAGAGCCGTGGAGCGCTGGCGGAGCGGCGCTATGACCACGAGCGCCGCGCCGAGCAACTCGGTATTCCCCGTGAGTGGCTGGACACAGCTGCGGAGCAGGGGGCACGCGGAGTCACATGGGACGAAGGCAATCCACTACCACCGGTGCACATCGCGCGAGTGGTGGTCCTGGACCGGGTGAGCGCGTTGGCGTTCGTGGTCGACGACATGGCGCTCATCGATGCCGAACGCCGCCGACGCCAAGCCATCGGCATTCGAAGCCTTCTCCACGACGAAACCGATGTGCCGAAGCTCATGGACGACCGATCGTTTCGGCGAAACCTGGATTCAAGGTGGCTCGTACTGAATGGCTACGCGGATCTGACCGCGGTGACCGCCGATGAACGCGACCAGGTATGGCAGCAGATCTGCCGCACACGGCCATACCGAGCCGAAATGTACCGATCCGTGTCGACGTCGAGTATCGACCGGCTGTGGCGGACGCTGAGCTCGCGCCAGGCATCAGTTCGGGTGTGGAAGCTTCACGATCTGCTCGAGCCCGATCCCAGCAACCCACCGACTAGGGAGCCGGCTGCTGCCTTCCCTACACCTACTGCCGTGAGAGTGCTGGCTACTGCCGCAGTCAACGAGGTGGGGCCCGCGCCAGCGGACGGCATCGGTGCCGGTACAGCCGCCGAGACCGCCATCGGCATCGATAACCACACGGGTTGGACCGACGACCCCGGCGGTGATCGGCGCCCGGAACCTCACGCCGGGCAGGGGTTGGAGCCATGAACCGCCGAATCCGGCTGATCTCTGCAATCGGCGCGACCACTGTGATCGCGCTGCTCGGCTCCTGCGGTCACAGCCACGATCGGGCATCGAAGCCCGAACCACGCTGCAACAGCACGTTGTTCGCACCACGCGACCAGGTCGATCACTGCTCCGCCGAGGCAGTCATGACGGCCGCAGCGTCAACGGTGTTCAGCTATCGACCGGCCAGCGAGCCTGACCCGCGCGACGCGTTCCGGCAGGCGAAACCGCTGATGGACCCGGACTACGCCCGGCGGGCCGAGCCCGCGGCGGGGGTGCTGGTCCCGATCACCGGCACCATGTGGGCGCAGTGGGCCAGCGCGGGCACGACCATCACCGCCACAGCCCGCGTCACCGGCGACGATCACCCACCCGACACCGGCACCCGCGCCGCGCGGGTGCTCGATGTCACCCAACAACCCAGCGACAACACCCCACCGATCCGGTTCGCCCTCTACGTCGAAGCAGAACGACCGAACGAGGCTGCGGGGTGGCGTATTTCAGCAATGGAGGTGAAACAGTGAGTGGCGGTGACCCCGTTGACGAAGGCGGGCAAGCAGTGCGCACCGGATTCATCCAAGCCATGCAGACCACGGCCATGACAATGAATCTTCTGCAGCGGCGGGGCGCGGAGTCGCGGTCGATCGCCGAATTCCAACAGCGCCAAGCCGATCGAGCATCCGAGCAGAGACGCAATGGCGAAATCCACGAACTGCAGGCGCAGGGCTACCGAGACCGCGCCGAGAAGGCGCAGCAGCTCCACGATCTGGAAGTAAAGATCAAACAAGCGCGGCTGGCCTACGACGAGCGCTCCGATGCTCGCCGGGAAGCCGAGCACACCGCGAACGAGGCCCGGCGCAACAAGATCCACGGATACCAGGTGCAGGGATACCGGGCCGAGAGGATCCGCAAGGACGCAATCCACGCACAACAGATGGACGGCTACACCACACGGAAAGCGCAAGCGGCGCATCTACACAACCTCGACGCGGAGTACAAGAAGCTACTCATCGACGGCCGCCGCCGAGCCATGGGGTTCACCGAAACGCTGGCCGACATCAGCGATCCGGGGCTCGCCTCCGCGGCCACGTCGGCGGCCGCCTGGGCCGCCGCACGTAGCACCGCTGATCTGTCCGACGATCACCAGACCTACTCCGACGCCTACAGCGAACGCTACGCCGAAGACACCGGAGAAGACCCCACGGAGCTGATCGGTACGTCCGTCGATGAGCACCACCAGTACGACTACGACACCGAAAACAGCTGGCCAGCGTCCATGTCCGAAGCGATGGCCGGTGTCGCAGAAGAGCTCACGTTCGACATTTACGCAGGGCAGCTGCACGACCCGGACAACGACAGCGAACCGGTGATCTGGGACGGCACCGAGATGGGAGCGGCCATCGAAGCAGCCGGGCTGACCGGTGCGGTGCCGGAGAGTTTCCCCACCGGACCGGTTCCCGAGACTCCGGGGTCGGTAGCGAGCCTGGACACGGGAATCGAACCATGAGCAGCACGAATTGGGTGACGCCGATGCCGACCCCGCGGCAAGTCAAGATGCTCAAGGCAATCCACGCGCAACAGATGACCGAGAGAAAAGGCGCGTTCGGTCGCGACCGCGGTGCGCAGTCGGCATCGTGGGACGAGCAGCGAGTGGCCGACGCCCGGCTGGTACGGGAGTTGGAGAACGTCGCTGCGGCCGCAGGCGTCCCGCGGGAATGGATCGAGCAGGCGCGGGAGCGTGGCGCATCCGGGTTGCCGTGGAACACGAGGCTGAACTGGCGTGTCCCGGAACCCGTCGAGCGGGCAGATGTACTCGCGACACTGGCGGCCGATGTTCGGCAGGTCCAGGAACTGGCGACTCTGGTCGCCGCCTACGGCGACGAGGGGCGGCTGCGGGAAGTCGGCACCGCGCAGCTGATCGACCGGAAACTGCGTATCCTCGGCCAGCGCGTTGCCGCTCTGGCGTGGGCCCTCGATATCACCGCCAGCGAGGCCGAGCGGTTGTGGGGCGCTGAAAGCCATTGGACCGCAGCGACTGCCAGCGTTCGCAGCGCTAGCGCTACCTCGGTGGCCGAGCGGTGGCGAGCCCATGCACGGTCGGACACCACCTCTCTGGATCTGCAAGCGACGGCACTAGCGAAATGCGGACTGACCGGCAAGCACGCAGAACATGGGCCACCCACTCCGGAGGAAGTGGTGCAGGTGGCCCGAAACCTGCTCACACCAACACCGACCACCGCGGCCGCGCCCACCGCGACCGAGGACAACGTGGCGCACGGACCTGACGACGGACGTGCGATAGGCGCAGCGATTGCGGCTGTCGAGTTCAGCGCGGCACCCGAACCCGAGGCTCCCGTCACTGCACCCACGGCCTTGCCCCCACGTGACCCGTTTGCGCTGCCGGAGCTGGAGCCATGAACGAAAGCCGGTGGGACACAGAAAAGCCGGTGTTCCGGGGCTGGGGACCGCCCCCGCCTGTATCAGCAAGACCGATATCGACTCTTCAGCGAGGAGGCTGTCATGCGCGACGACATTCCGTGGCGGGATGAACCTGCATGGCGGGTCAGGCTACTGCAACAGATTCAGGACTTGGCCGCCCACCGGACAGGCATGCTTCGCCGCGGCTACCAACAGTTCCACGGCCATGACGAGCTGGCACGCGAAGGCTGGCGCGCGGAGCTGATCCTGGTCGAGGAAATTTGTGGCGATCTCGAACGACGAGCGCTGGCCTCAGGCATTCCGAGACCGTGGATCGATGACGTCCTCGTGCTGGGGCGCCGCGGTATCCGATACATCGACCACTACCCGGACCCGAGGGTGGGCACCAACCGGGCACGCGAAGCGTTGATCGAGCGCCTCGCCGATGACGTATGGCATCTGCAACACATGGCGGTAATCGCGGCTGCCCGCCGCGACCGGCTCTATGGACAGGGTGTGCTCGCCGAACCCCAACCAGCTGCGGCGGGACAGTTCGAACGTAACATGATCACCTACTGGACGCGGGCCTCCGGCATCGCGGGCTCGATCGATCTGACGCGACTCGAACGAAAACAGTTGTGGGCGAGCACAGTTGATGATTGGCGGCGCATCGTTGCCGCGACCACCGCGACCTATGACGACCTCGAGCTGAACCTTTGGTGGCTTGGTCACGCACACGCCGGGATCGAAAGGATGCTCGGCTCCAGCCTGGATCCTTTCACGACCACCGCCATCATCGGCGACATCCGGGGACACACGCTGCCGACGCCCACGGACATGATCGCCGCCGCCGAAGAAGCCTTGGTCCCACCCAGACCGCTGCGCCACCCCCACTCCCGCCCGGCCGCCGGGGCATCCGAGGCCATCGAGACCATGCTGCCTGAACCCGGCGCATGGTCGGCGCAGCCGCCCGACCCGCCGACCGCAGCCCCAGATCCCCCGCTCGGCCCGGACACCGGGATCGAACCGGTATGAGCCTCGAAACCGAGGGTGGTCGTGAACATCAACCCTAAAGGATCGCAGCGCTGCGGTGATCTCCCGAAACAGGTGGCCCGAGAGCTACGTGCGGTGCAACTACTGGCCAAACAGGAAGCCGAAATGATCCGCCAAGCCCAAGCATCTGGACAGGATCTCACCACGTTGATGCCGATGACCTTGCGGATCAACGAGATCGGACGGGTGCGAGAACTTGCCGAAGTCGCCGCCCGTGCCGCGGGCGCGCCGAGCGTGTGGGTCGACCGCGTTCGTCGGCTCGGCGCGCTCGGGCGGGAGTGGGACGACAACCAACTGCTGCCCCCACCACCGCCGCTGCGGCGGCGCCGGGCCGCGCAGCGCGTCCTCGATGACGTGAAGCAGGTGATCGACATGGCGGTCCTCGACGCTGTACGCGAGCACCTACTGAGCCTCGAGGCCATCGAGCATCGCGATGAACCGACGATTGCCCAGTACCGCACCAACATGGACGTGTTGCTGGCCCGGGCCCGATACACAGCACGGTTGGGCGGGATGACCGAACAGGAAGTAGGCCGGACCTGGGAGCGATCCCGACGGGACTGGCGCCAAGACATCAGCCACTACCTGCACAACCACACCGGCGACGACATCGACGCGTTGTGGGGCCGATACGCCAGCTCGGACATCGAACGAGATGCCCGCAAGGCAATTGGAAACCTGCGCCGTGAGCTCAACGTGGCAGGAAATCCAGGACCGAACCTCTCCCCTCCACCGTCGGCCTACTTACTGCATCAAGCCCGCGACGCGTTGGCCGCCGAACTCAACCACGACGACGGCGCTCACATCGCCACCGCGATCGGCGCGGCCCTTCCCAAGGACCTCACGCGCGCCTGGGACAACCTCGACCGAGAGGCGGCGTCCCGGCTCCACACCGGGCCGGTTTTCGATGCCGGACCGGACCCATAGGTAGCCGACAACCCCGCAACCCAAGCCGATAACGAACACCGGATGGAGGTGTCATCATGACCCAACCGGAACCGACATCGTCGAAGACGATGTCGGTGCAGCAGTTACAGCAGCAACTGCTGCAACAGATCCACGATCTGGCCGTGGAAGAAACCCGCCTCACCCGACTAGGTTTCGACGCTACCGACGCCAACGCGGAAGCCAACTGGCGCAGCCATCTCGACGGCATCGCCGCGCAGCGGGAGACCACCGAGCAAGCTGCGCTGTCGGCAGGGCTTCGACCCATCGCCATCACAATGGCCCGCACCCTCGGCGCCAACTACCGCCCGCCAGAACCTCAACCAGCCGAGACCGTCGTACCCGACTCGCACGCCAACTCGGTCATGCCCGTGGCCGGGCGGGGATTTCTCGTCGACATGATCAAATTGGAGTGGCAGCAGTTGCGCCGCATGACGGTGTTGAACGCCGCGCGCCGACTTCGACTGCCCGAGGGCTTGTTCCACATCGGTGCTGACCCCGAGGCGGTCGCCGCCGTCGAGCGGAGCCTGCATGTGAAGCGGACCCGGATCGCTGTGCTGGCGGGCGTGGCGGGTCTCACCGAGCAGGAGGGCGCGGCCATCTGGACCGACGGCGGGGTCGAGGACATGCGACGCCTGGCCGTGGTCGCCGTCGAGCCACTCGACGATCTCGCCCTCGAGCACGCGTGGAGAGGTATTGCCCGGCAACGGGAACCGGAAGTACCGCCGTATGTGCTAGTCGATCCGCAAACTGGGCAACCGGTCGGAGACATCCGTGTACTGCCGCCGACGATCGAGGAGTTGGACGCGAACGCTACGGCCGCGCTGCCGATCGCCGACTCCTCGGGCGCATACACCGGGCCGCCCCACCCGATCGATCGGCCTGCCGGAGCAGCCGTCGAGACCATTCTCCCCACCGGCGCCGATCTCGAATGGACAGCCACTCCAAACCCGGATCCCGAGCCACCACGGACGACACCCGGCATCGGTGCGGAGCCGGACTGACAACCTGGTCTTGGCGCGTCGTCGAACGCGCGCATCATCGTGGCCGAAGAGACGGCCGCGCAACGTTGGCCGCGGCGGCGCTGGCGCCGTCCGCCGCAGGTATCACCCACCTATCGCGAGGGACATCACCACACCGCAATCGATCTCGACGATCCGGTTGCGGCCCGAACCAACCCGAGACAAAAGGGGCGGAACACGATGTCCGACAACACCTCCGACGCCGTCAACCCCGACAGCACCGGGAGCTGGCCGACAGGAATCGAACCGGTTTCATCGAAC
The DNA here is from genome assembly GCF_015477765.1 of Nocardia transvalensis. GTDB lineage: Bacteria > Actinomycetota > Actinomycetes > Mycobacteriales > Mycobacteriaceae > Nocardia > Nocardia transvalensis_A. Next base: position 361,831 of record NZ_JADLQQ010000008.1, read on the forward strand.
CAGCTACCGACAGATCCCGATGCGGGCAGGGCCGCCTGGTCCGGCCCGGCCGTGCGCGCGGTCCAGCTAATGCTGCTGCGAGACGTACAGAACACCGCGCACAAGCAGCATTTCTTGCTGGCCCTCACCGCCCAGGTCGACGACGGCACGGCCGAGTTTCGACAGCAATGGGGAGCCATCCTCGACGACATAGCTGGCGCAGTGCAGCGGACAGTGGCCCTCGCCGAGAAGGGCCGAGTCGCCTCGTCCGATATCACCCGAGCCCTCGACCTCGGCGCGAAAGGGCTGCCGTGGCACATCCGACCCGCGAGCCCCTCCCTGGCACTGTTCGAGCAGGCGCTCAACCAGCGCGCCGAAATCGCGACAGGTGCCGGGGTGACCAGCAGCGATAACGGGGGACAGGTCAATCCGCAGGGCACGCCTAGCGCCGAAACCGGCGCAGCCGGTCGCCCGATTGGCGAAGCGATCGACACCGCACTGCCGGAACCAGACCACGGCGACTGGCAAGGAACCCCTGAACCTCCCGCATCGCCGCAGGCCGGACACGTCCCGGCACCCGAGCCGGGCAACGAGCCGTGAGCTGGGGACCTGGCCAAGGGCCCGGAGGGCAAGCCCGGCTCCGTCCAGCACGTCGGCCCCGGGCTAGGTCGGTAACGACGGGGCGTAATCCAATGTGCCGCAATCCAATCACGAGACAAATGGAGGCGTCATCATGACCCATCCGGAACCGGCGTCGGAGGCGATGTCGGTGCAGCAGTGGCAGGAGCGACTGCTGCAGCGGATCCACGACCTGGCCGCCGAACACACTCGCGTCACCAGCCTGGGATACGACGAAACCGACCCAGACGGCGAGCAAATCTGGCGCAGTCACCTCGACGCTCTCGCCGCGCAACGAGAACACACCGAACAGACCGCCTCGTCGGCCGGAACTCCGCCTCACCTCATCGAGTGGGCCCGTCTGCGCGGTAGCAGCCGCCAACCATCACCGAACCTTGCCGAACCCGACCCACGCGCACCAACGCCCACGGCCGGCGTCAGTCGAGAATTTCTAGTCGACAAGATTCACACGGAATGGCTGGAACTGCGGACGATGGCGTTGCTGAACGCCGCCCGCAATCTCCGAACCGCCAACGGGAAGTATGCATTCGGTGCCGACCCGGTCGCGATACTGGCTGTTGAGCGGACTCTGAGCGTGCGATGGAGAAGGATCGCCGTCCTCGCGGGGGCGGCAGGACTCGGCGAGCAGGACGGCAACACAATTTGGACCAACAACGGTGTCGAGGACATGCGCCGCCTCGCCGCGGCCACCGTCGAGGCCCTCGATGATCTTGCCCTCGAAGAGGCATGGAAAGGCATCAGCAGAAAAACAGAGCCGGAGATCCCGGTCGAGGTCCCTGTCGACCCCCAGACCGGCAAGCCGGTCGGGGTCATCCGCGCCCTGCCGCCGACGATCGAGGAACTGGACGCACACGCAACCGCCGCGCTGACCATCGCCGAGCACACCCGCGCCACGAAGGAACTGGCACAACGTCTCGAACGCAACCCCGGCACCGCCGTCGAGGCAGCGCTGCCGCACGGTGTCGACCGGGAATGGACACACGAATCCAACACCGACCTCTCCCCACCGACGACGACAGCAGAGATCGGCCGGGAGCCGGATTGACGACCGCACTCGAATCACCGGCCAATCGCCACGACCGGCGAGCGTGACCAACCACCGAACGACGTTGCAGTAACCGCTGGCGCCGACACCGCAACGAATCCACGCGACACCCGGTCAATCAATTGCGAGGGACATCACCACCGCCGCAACCGATTTCGACAATCACTGCGGCCCGCATCGACCCGAACAGGGGCGAACACGATGTCCGACAACACCTTCGACGCAACCGACTCGCCCGAACAGCAGCCAGCCCCGGAACCACAGTCGGCGGCCCCGGCAGGCTCCGACACAGACAGGGCCGCGTCGCGCGACCCAACCAAACACCTGCCAGACGAAGCCTTGCTGCGAGAGGTGCAGGACAAGGCATGGATTCAACACGAAATGACCGCCGAAGCTGGCCGTGCGAGCACCTCCGGTCCGGTCACCAGAGAGCATTGGGTAAAGGTCCTGACCGACTGCGCCGCGGCAGTCCAGCGGGCAGTGCGCACCGCTGAGGAAGGCGGAGTCGACGCAGGCGACATCACACGTGCTCGCGAACTCGGCGCGAAAGGCGTGCGCTGGAGCGAAGAGGCCGCCAGACCGTATTCCGCACTGCTCGACCAGGCTCCCCGTGATCAGACACCCACGGGCTCCGCAGCCGGTCCGGCCACCGCGGACCACAGGCGAGCGTTGGTGACCACGACGCGATCAACCGAACCCAGCCGCGACCTCGACGACGCTATCGCCACAGTCCTCGACGGCCAGGCGGAAAAGGGTTGGCAGAGCGACGATGTCGCGAGCCAGCCGAAATCGGATCCGGCACCAGGGACCGGTCCCGAGGCAGCGCCATGAGATGGCTGAGAGAACGCCACGGCTTGACCGATCCGGCGTACTACAAGGACGTAAGCTCGCGCATCGAGCGACGCCTGCTGGCCGACTTCGCGTTGCACTACCAGCTGAATCTCGTCGCGCCGTTCGCGGAAACACCCACGCAGGCAGAGCAATTCGCTTCCCAAGCCAACGATCTCGCGACACGGTGGAGCAACTACGAACATGCCGAATGGCGTGAGATGTGGTCGCAGCTCAGCGCGGCTGTTAACGGCTGGGAAATGCGGCCGGAGAAATCGCGCTTGGCATTCGACCGCATCGCCTCATCCCGCAGCGAAGGCGACATCGTCGTCGAGGAGCGAACGTGGCACATCCTACGGCTGGCCCGAGAACTCACCGGTCATGGCGAAGGCCAGATCAGCGGCTCGGAGCAGGACGCGCACCGCCATCAGCCCGATCACCCCCTGTATGTCGTAGCCGACGCTGACCCGGGCCCGAATGCCGAGCGCGGAGCCGATCGGCGGAGCGCGGTGGAGAAGACCCTCGGTGCACCGCGATCGGGCGAACGAGACGCCCTCCTCTCGCTCGAGCAGGTCGGTGACGTCATCGCCGCCACCGATGCGGTGCTGGCCGACGAAGAGCACGCAAGCGCCGTTGACCTGCGGGACCAGCTGCTGCCGCCGTCGGTGCGGAATGCCTCGATCGTCTACGACTACAGCGGCAGCGAAGACGCCCGATGGGAAGCCCGGCAGGCGAAACTTCTGCGGCAGGTACAAGATCTCACCGCCGAATACAACGCGGTCGCAGACGGATTCGATCCCCGCGAGGACCTCGATCACCAAAGGATCGCAGGCCGGGCGGAACTCGACCAGCAGAGAATCGACCGACTGGAGCAGTTGCGAGCAGCCGCCGCAGCGGCTCGGGTCGACGCAATAGGCGCCGGGTTGTCCCGGGAGGACGTCGACCGCGCCTACCTACTCGGGCGCGACGGCATCTACTGGAGCACCGAACCCTCACATCCGCGGCTGGGCCGCCTCACTCAACTCGCCGAACAACGCGACCAGGCCCGCGCCGAAGTCGACCACCTCCACACCCGCATCGCGGATCTCCAAGCAGCCCTCGACGCCAGGACAGCACCCGACCTCGGCGACACACCAACGCCTTCCACCGCATACACCGGAGCGAACCCAGAGATACCCGCCGCGTCGGGCGCCGGAATCGAGGCCGCGATCGACGCAGCCCTCGCCGACAACGCCGACACGGTCTGGGAAGCAGCGCGAGGCGATCTGGATCCGTCGACGCCCGCGTCGGCTCGTGCGCTCGACTCAGTGGAGCTGAACCAATGAAAACCTCTACCGCCCTGTGTGTTTCGAAGAACCCGCATGCCCATTCACGGCCCGGCGGGGTGGCGGCATGAGGGGAGCGCGGGAGACCCGACGCCGAAGCATCGGCGGGCTCGGGGAGGAAGCGTGGCTGCTGATCATCTTCCTCGCCGCGGTCGGCGTGCTGCTGGTGGTGTGGGTGGCGTTGAGTGTGGGCAGTTGGTGGGCCGGGCTGCCGGTGACCAAACACCCCGCTGGCGCGCTGCTGCAGCTGGTGCTCGGCCGCCATCGGTGGCCGTGGCAATCCACCGTCGTCCTGGCGATCATCGCCGCACCGGGGGTGCTATGGGCGCTCGGGGCCCGGCGGCGGTGGCCACGTCGCGATCAGATCGACGCGGCGGCGCGGACCATGGCGCCGCCGAAGTCCATTAGCTTGGCGCGGCGGCACGACAATTCGATCGCGGCGCAGCGACTGCTCAAGGACGCCCCGGCGGAGATCCGGGTGTTGCCCGGACCGTTGCTGGGCAAGACCGTGCTCGGCGGTGTCGAACTGTTCGTGCCGCCGGAACAGGGCGTATTCATCGCGGCCGGGCAGCGCACCGGCAAAACGATGGCGTGGGCGATCCCCGCGGTTTTGGGTGCGTGGGGGCCGGTGCTGGCGACCTCGAACAAGCCAGACCTGTACCGGCACACCGTCGGCGGGCGCGAAGGCCAGGGCCGCCGGGTCTGGTTGTGTGATCCGCAAGCGGTGGACGGTCGCCCACGGTGCACCTTCTGGGTGGACCTGCTGGCCCAGGTGACCACCTTGCCCGCGGCACGCAAACTCGCCGCGTTCTTCGTCTCCGGCTCGTCCGGCTCGGCTAGCCAGCAGGCCAACGCGCGCGTGGATTCCTACTTCGACGGCGGCGCACAGGAATTGCTGGCCCTGTATCTGTTCGCGGCGGCCTGCGTGCAAGGCGATCTGCTGCACGCGGCGGAATGGCTGTCCCACGATCAGGACCAGACCCCGGCATTGATCCTGCGCAAGCACAACCGCCGCCGGGCAGCGGACCGAATCCTGGAGGCCCAGAACCTGTACGCGCGGCAAAGAGACGGCCTGTATGACATGGCTCGCCGCTTCCTCAACGTGCTGTCCGACGAGGGCTACGCCCGGATGGTCACCCCGTCGGCCCGCAAACAGGTCACCGTCTACGAGGGCGCTGACGATCAAATCGTGGTCGACGCACCCTACGGGCCCGCCGAGCATGATCTGCCGGAGTTCAAACCGGCCAAGTTCGTGACGTCGCGCGACACGTTGTTCGCGCTGTCGATGACCGGCCCGGATTCTGCCGCACCACTGACCGCGGCCCTGGTAGGCCAGATCCTCGAAGCGGCGCTGGCCGTGGCTCGCGCCCGGCCGGACGGGCGGCTCGCGGTCCCGCTGGTGGCGGTGCTGGATGAGGCCGCCAACTGCGCCCGCATCGGGGAGCTGCCGAGCTACTACACCTATTGTGCGGGTTGCGGCATCATCCTGATGACGATCATCCAGGTGCTCGAGCAGGGCGAAGACCTGTGGGGCGCCAACGGGCTTCGGATCATGCGAGCCCAGTCCATAGAGATCTACGGCGGCAACATCGCCGCGGTCGGGTACCTCGAGGAATGGGCGAAGATGATCGACGACCACGAGGTCGCCGACCGGTCGCGCTCGATCGGCCCCGGCGGCAGCCAGAAGACCGTCACCTGGCGCGCCGAACCCATCCTCAACGTCGCCAAACTTGGTGCCCTGCCGAAGGACCGGGCCTTGATCCGGCTCCCCGGTCACCAGCCCATCCTCATCCGGAAAATCCATTGGTGGGAAAACGCTGACCTGGCGCCGGTCGTCACCGAATCACTGCGCCGATTCGCCAATCCCGCCCCGCCTCCGGCCATTTCCCGGCCGCCCGATGACCGCCGCCCCGCCGGGGGTGTCGAGCTATGACAACACCGCCCAGTGGGGGAGTGAGCAAGAAGACGCCGAAGCCCCCGGCCTACGGGGACTTCGTCGACTTCGCCGAGCAGTGGTTGCTGCCGTTCGTCACCGTGCGTCTGGCCGAAGCCAATAGAGAACAGACCTACACCTGGTGCGCCCAGTGGTGGCGACACCGCTCGGTCGCGGTCCGGATCGCTCACCTACACAGCGCATTCGAAGCCACCCGGCGCGCCACCTCCGGCACCGCGGTCTCGACGTATCTGCTCAGCCACGTCGACGGCCACTTCCGTTGGATTCTGGACGCCGCCAACGGCCCACTGCACCGCTGCACACGGGCGAAACACGTTGCGCTGCCGCCGCTGTCAGGGGCACCCGTACCGCCGGGATGGTTCGGTGCACGGCCGACATCAACCGATGACAGCCAGGACGGTGACGAGAAAGCGAAGAAGCCGCGGTTCGCGCACTGGACCGAGTTCGTCACCGAGTGGCTATTGCCGGTGACCGCGGTCCGCATCGCCGGCCACCAGCGTGACGGCCAATACACCTGGTGTCGGCAATGGTGGGCCCACCGCGGTGTCGCCATCCGCTTCGCCGCCCTGCACGCGGTCTTCGAAGCCGCCCTCCGCGCCGACGACAAAACCGCCATGAGCAGCCTGTTCGTCTCCCACATCGACCCCCAGCTGCGCGCCGTGCTCGACGCGGCCAACGGCCCACTGCACCGATGCACCCCCGACCAGCACGTTCCGATCTCCGGGCTACCGAGCGCCCCCGTCGCACCGGCCTGGTTCGGCATGCCCGGCACGACCGCCCGGATCGAGCACCTCGGATTCGGACCCGACTTCCGCGCCCTGCGCACCAACCCCTGACCGCCACACAAGTTTCGACACCGCCGCCCCGTCCGCGAGCGGGGTCGGCACCACATCAGGAAAGGAAATTCGCCATGAAACGACGCGTGCACTTCGTCGGTAGCCTGCCTGCCCCGTTGATGACCAGCTATCGCGACGCGATGGAATGGATCCTCGACCACAGCGGGGGACAACCACTCACCGCACTGCCCTGCGACCTGGATCCCGGCTGGGTGATCGCCTACCTTCGAGAACTCGCAACCCGCGACCACGTCCTCGAATTCCCCAGTGGCAGCGACGATTACGTCGACTACAACCACATTCCCCCGGCGCGAGTCCGATCCGGAATCACTCTCCAAGCCGAAGACCTCCTGATGGGCCGGACCGACCGGATCGCCGACGTTGTCGCCGCGTTTCGACAGCTGCGCCGAGAACGGCCAGAAATCGGCCTCAGCAACGTGAAATTACAACTGAGCCAACCCAACCCACTCGACCTGAGCCTGTTCACCTTCGCCGGCTCGGCACTGGCCGACAAACTCCCCGCCCGCCAAGCGATCCGCCACATCGACAGTGTCACCACAGCGTTACGCAATGTTCCCCTGTTCAGCCAGGCAGTGATCGACGAGATCGCAGCGGTCACCGCGGTTCACGGCTCGATTATCACCTGGCAGCTGGAGTCCCCAGTCGCCCTACTGGCAGCGCTGAAAGCGACCGAGCTGAAGACCCGGACGGTGATCGTGGCTACGGTGGCTCGCCAACTCGCGCGATTCCTCACCCAGCTGCATCACGTCGGCGCTCACACCAGCCTGCATCTGTGCTACGGCGATCACGAGCACACCGCGCTGCTGCAACCCACCAGCCTGGCACCGGCAGTCGCGCTACTCAACCAGCTAGCCCGCAGGCTCCGCCGCCACAGCGTCCCCCTCCCTGCCGTGCACGTCCCCTGCGCATTCGGCGCCGAACCAGCACCCCTCGAACAGCGCTTCTACACCCCGCTGCGCAGCCTGGACCCCGGCTGGACTCTGATCGCCGGAGTCGTATCACCCGGCAGCGTCATCGACAGTCTGCTCGCGCTGAGGCTGTTCGAACACTTCGCCCACCGTCCGGTGCACGCAGTCGCCACGGCATGCGGGCTCGGGCGATGCACGGTCGAACTCGCCGAGCAGGCTGCCGCGGCGGCCGCGGCCACGGCCGCCTTCTCCCAGCACTGGCTATCCATTGACCAGCCCGCGGTGCCGGCCCCCGCGGCGGCGGAAGGCCACTGAAACCCCGTAAGCACAACAGCTTTCATGCCCACGCACATCGGGCGAACGCTCCGCGCTCCAGCACCGACCCGTGGTCGAAAGAGACCTCGAGGGTGCGACGGGCCGCGCACAAAGCAAAGGAGGCAATCGGATGACCACACACATCGCGACCAGGACGAGAACTGCCCGGGCCGCAACGGATCTCGATACATCGATAGTGATTGTCGGAGCCGGCTTCGGGGGCCTGGGCATGGCCGCGGCCCTGAAGAAAGCTGGCATCGAGGATTTCGTCATCGTCGAGGAAGCTGATGGACTCGGGGGAGTCTGGCGCGACAACACCTACCCGGGCTGCTCGTGTGACGTCCCATCGCATCTGTATTCGTTCTCATTCGCCCCATATCGGGACACACGACAGCGATACCCACGCCAGAACCAGATCTTGGACTACCTGCATTCGGTGGCGCGTAGCTACGACCTGAACCGGCACCTGCGGTGCGGCACCGCGATCACCGAAGCGACCTACCACGACGAGCTGTGCCACTGGGACCTCACTACAGCCACCGGCGAACGCATCCGCACCGGGATCGTCATCTTCGCCGTCGGCCAACTGCACCGCCCCCACATCCCCGCCATCCCCGGTATCGAGCAGTTCACCGGCACGATGTTCCATACCGCCGCCTGGGACCACACCCACGACCTCCGCGACCGGCACGTCGCGGTGATCGGCACCGGAGCGAGTGCTGCGCAACTACTCCCACACGTCGCGGCCACCGCGCGCCGAGTATCGGTCTACCAACGCACGCCACACTGGGTTCTACCGAAACCATCCGCAGAATTCGGCCCACTCACCCACGCTCTACTGCACATCCCCGGCGCCCATCAGCTGTACCGGAAGGCCGTGCACTGGGGTGCGGAACTGGTGCTGGCACCGATCATGCACCGAGGATGGTCAGCTCGACCCGCGGAATGGCTTGCACGGGCGTACTTGCGGCACTGCATCACCGACCCGGCGCTGCGCGACGCTCTCACACCCAAGTATCCGATCGGCGGCAAACGGATCATCTTCGACAGCCACTTCTACCCGACGCTCACCCGCGACAACGTCGAACTCGTCACGTCCCGGGTCGAACGCGTCACCGCCACTGGCGTCGAAACCGCCGACGGAGCCAACCGCTGCGCCGACACGATCATCCTCGCCACCGGATTCCGAACAACCGAATTCCTCACCCCGACAACGATCCGAGGGCGCGACGGTCTGCTGCTTCACCAACTGTGGGCCCAAGGTGCACACGCATTCCTAGGTCTCACTGTACGAGGCTTCCCCAACATGTACCTTCTCGCCGGTCCGAACAGCTTCAACCCGAGCGGGTCCAACCCCGCCATGAAGGAAGCTCAAATCGCCTACATCATGAAATGCATACGCTGGCAGAAAGAGTCGAAAGGCGGTGCCCTCGAAGTGAGCGCTGTCGCGGACGCGCGGTACCGGCAATGGATACAATTATCACTCGTGAAAACCGTGTGGCCAGAAGTCAAGTTGAGCTGGTACCGCCACCCAAGCGGCCGAATCACCAACCCGTGGCCGGGGACAGCGCACCGTTATGAGCGAATGATCCGACGCGCCAAACCTCAAGGCAGCTTCATTATCCTCTACCGGCGGGCACGAGGGTAGGTCATAGCTACGACGAGCCATTTCATAAACCCGTCTGATCTCCGCCTGCTACCTGTCCGGGGCGTCCACGCTTCGCATGAGTCCACGCGACACTGCGATATCCGAACGTTGGCCTCCCGCCTAGTAACCAGTGTCATCATGTACCAGCAGGGTAGGTCGGGGCAGATCCTCAGCGAGATCTTCCGCAGTTTCGCCTCACCTCGTCACGTTGGTCCTCGCTTCCTCACCCAATCTCTGGACCGAGACAACGTCACGTCAGTGCGCGAATCCCGTGACACGCACGGCGGGCCGGGCTGCTCCACGCGGAAGACTGAAGGGACGGCGCGGTCTCGCCGGTCGGCAAGTACGGGTCTTGTTCTAGCTGGCCCTGTTGTACGCCTCGAGGATGTCGGCCTGGATTCGGCCTCGACTCGACACGTTGTAGCCGTTCTTACGTGCCCATTCGCGAACGGCTGCGGTCTGTCCCCGATTCGTGGATGTGCGCGGCGTGGTCTTGTTGCTGCTCTTGGGGATTCGTCCCACTTTACGGGCGTGTTGTGTCCATTGCTCGAGAACACCACGCAGCGCGCTGGCGTTCAGGACGGAGAGGTCGATCTCGTAGGTGGAGCCGTCGATGCCGAAGACGACCGTCTCCTCAGCCTTGGACTTGCCGTCGAAGTCGTCCACCAATTCGACGATCACCTTTTTCGCCATCAAGGCCCCCTTCGCGTTCCGAGCGGATACCGGAGAGCAAAGCATAGCCCTCACGGCTAGGCAATCACCAATTTGTGCGCGTGTCCGCGGTACTTCGCTTAACAGCGCCGGGCACACCCTTAGCCCGTGTTTCAAGTGTGGTCTGAGATGTGGGCGCGGCTGCGCGGTGCCCACACGAGTGCTGGTGGTGACGAGCCGGTCGTCCTCAGTGGGTATCTGGTCGGTCGACGGGGACCGGGACCGTAACCACAAGCCCACGAAGATGTTCAGAAACCCACCATTCGCCTTGGTTGCGAAGCCAGGGCTCCTGTCCGATGTTTCTTGCACACCGATACTTCTTGGTCGGAGAATCGACGTACGAGTCCTGTCTCAGCGCCGCATCCCCGACAGGAGTGCATAAAGGCAAGCAGGGAGCGACGCATGTGGCGCGCTCTGCGGGTCCGCTACAGTCGAACCGTCAAGCTGGGCGATCAGCTGGGCTGGCTACGCAAGCGAGCCCCGCACCGAGCACGACGGTCCTGGGCTTGTCTCGCTCTGATAGGGCTCGGCACTCGATATCACGCTTGGATAGGATCGAGGATACGCATCCACGAATTCGCGCGCGTACCTCCGATTCTGGGCAGAGGCTCGCGGTAAACGCGCGATCCGAACGGTTGCACTGCCTGAGTGCCGAGTCAGACCGCGAAGGCGGTGCGGGCGCCGTCCGAAGCCTGGTACGGCACGGCGCCGGAACTGTGGATCAGCGGGTGATGTAGCCGCCTTTGGCGAAGATGGCTTGGCAGGTGATCCAGCCGCCGCCAGCGCCCCCGGAATTCTACCAGTGGTGGCTGTCCTCGGTGCCGGGTCAGGCGTCCGTCCAAGGGGCCTGGGACTGGTGGCATTCCGCGCCTTCTGGGGTCTGCTGGGGTAGAAGAACGGGGTGTCCATTGGCCCGGGGGGCGACGATATTGACCGACATGTCGCGTGCGCCGAACTCTTTGGCCATTGCGCGGGTGAGGTATTCGAGCAGGGCCTTGGAGCCGGCACCTGCATGAGCACCGCGAAGGCCGTCGCGGAGCCTGCCCGCCGACCGCGATGTCACGACCGTGGTCCTTGCACCTGCTGCGACACCACCCTGCTTGCCCGCCCCCTCCTTACCCCTTCGCCACCCCCAGTCGAGCTGCCCGTCCTGCGGCTCGTCGTCCACGCAAGGATCCTCCCGGTCGCGGCCACAACAGAAAAAGACACCGCACCCGCCCAATGGCTACGCCACTAAAACCGCGACCGACACCGCCCGCTGGGCGACAGCCGCACGGTCGTAGCGTGTCAAATGGCACACATCTACCGGGCCAAACGCGCGCACCGGCACACGGAACAGATCAAGGCGGTGTAGAACTAGGGGGACACTGGCTCGTGTGGCCCGCCGATTCGCGGCCGAGCTACCGGGGGCGCAAACTTATACCGCCCCCGCTGACCGAGGACGCCGAGCCGGTCGAGACGCGACTGTTCTTGCACCTTGGCGCGGTTGGTGATTGACGTATAGAAGCACCACGATTCCAATTATTAGCGTATTAGTTGCACGGTGGTTTATAGGCCAGTCCCGGCAAAACTTGTGCCCACAGTGTGCTGTCTATATTTTGCGTAACGTTGCATATTCTCCTAACGGCGTGATCGATACCCATGTCCCAAATGAGGAGACCCTCATCATGCCCACTAACAACCAAATATTCATCCGTTGAGTTGAAGGCCACACTCCTCTTCGGTGCGGTCGATGGCACGGTCGAGAGAGTAATCGGCGTTGGATGGTCACGATTGGAAAAGTTCCATAACCGAACATCCCCATTGTAAGAACCTGTTGCGAGAAGGTTCCCGCCGGGGCTGAAATCCATAGAGTTGACTGCAGAGCTGTATCCAGTGAGTGGATCACCGACCGGGACCGGCTCGGTCGGTCGGCTGATGTCCCAAATTCTGGCAGTTTTATCGTCTCCTGCGGAGACCAGTGTGCGCCCGTCGGGGCTCAAGGCGACGCTATAGATCGAAGCCGCGCTAGCGGAGAGAGCGCGACCAATCTGCCGGGGCTGGGCGGGGTTAGACAAATCCCATAATTTGACCGTACCGAGGCTGTCGGCGGTTACGAGCAGTGTGCCGTCACGGTTGTACCGCATGCTGGTGACCCATCCGCTCGATACATGCACGGGGACTCCAAGCGGCGTAGGAGACTTGGGGTCGGCGATGTTCCAGACCTGGACGGAGTGTTCGTCAGAGCTAGCAACCAGTATCGATGAGCTAGGGTTGAATACTGCATTGGGCTCAAAACTGTTGCGAAGCGGAACTTTTGTAAACAGTCGCGGTTCACCGGGATTGGAGATGTCATACAGAAGAAACTCGGACGGAACCCGGTTGAGGACAGCCAAGGTCCGGCCTCCAGGGCTGATCGCGAGATTTCGGACTTGGGTGTTTGTCACCAGCTCGCCCAACCGATGTGGGGTATGAGGGTCGCGGGTATCCCAGATCTGGATCTTTCCTGCGTCTGTATTGGTGGCGAGGATCCTGCTCTTTGGATCTAATGCCATGTTGTCGATAGCGCCATGACTGGAAATGGCATCGCCGGGCAGTGACCACAATCGGACGACGCCATCCTGGTTACCTGTGGCTACTATTCGTTGATTCGGGCTGATCGCAACGCCGAAGACACCCCCGTGTCTGCCTGTCAGGGGCCTGCCTATCATTCGGGGGTGTAGACCTTCCAGGTTCCATAGTTTCGCGGTGCCCTCGGTGCCGCCAGTGATCAGAGTCTGCCCCCCCGGGCCGAAGGCTAGGGACCATATTTTTCCGGTATGAGCCGGCAGCGTTGCATTGGCTGGGCGAGGTGCTGCAGAATTAGTCAAGTCCCACACTTGTACGATCCCGTCATCGTCGCCGGCGGCGAGCTTGAGACTGTCAGAACTGAACGCGACAGCGTGCACAACAGTAGAAAATCCGCCAAGCGGTGAGCCTATAGGCGTCGGCACGGCTGGATCGGCAACGCTCCACAACCGTACCGTCCTGTCGTCATTTGCGGTTGCCAGAAAACGACCGTTCGGGCTGAAAGCTATCGATCGGATCGCGCCCGCTTGGTTGTCGATCCGGCCGATCAAGACTGGCTTACTGGGATCAACAACATTCCACAATGCCACCGTATGATCGTCGTTGGAAGCGGCCAAAGTACGGCCGTCGGGGCTGAAAGTTGCATTGTAGACCGCACCGTTTCCGCCAATCAATGGGTCGGCTAACAATCGAGGCTTTAGCGGGTCTTGAACATCAAACAGCCTTACCGCGTGATCTTCACCGCCTATGGCGAGCAAATTGCCATCGGGACTGAAGCCCGCAGCGGAAACGAAACCTTTAATGCCAGTAATAGGGATCCCCATCTGGTGAGGATGCGACGGATCCTTGGTGTCCCAAAGACGGACGCTTCCGTCTCCATAGGTTGAAGCGAGGAAACCGCGAGGTGAAAATGCAATACCCAAGACAGGGCTATCGGGTCCGGCGAGCGGCGTAGCCAGCGCCATGGTCTGGGTACCCAATAGGCGAGCTGCGACGTCAGGATCGTTGGGACGAAGCCGGTACGCGACCAGGTAAAGCTGGGCCGACACTGACGGATCGATGTCCTGAAGACTATCGGCTTTGGCCAATACCTCCTGGAAAATAGCGTCAGCGCGCTGTCTTTCAGCCGTCTGGCTCTTGTCGAAAAACCCTGCTGTCATGACCAGAACGATGACTCCGAGGGTCGCCAGAATCGTCTTGGTAAAGAAAGCCCGTCGCTGTGCCTTACGCCTCTCAGCGTTCGACGCCTCCAAGAATTCTCTAGTTGCTGTGGAGACCGGGGGAGTAGCGAAGTGGGTTTGTGCTGACTCCAGCCGAGCTCCGCGGTATAGGAGCGAATCATCACGGCCTGCCGCCACCCATTGCGCTGCATCCTCTTCCAGCTGCTGCCGAACCAAGTATCCGGCACGATCCTCATCGATCCACCTGCGGAGCCGCGGCCACGCGTCTAAGACGATCTCATGAGTGAGATACACCGCGTCACCATCGATCGTAATTAGGCGCGCCACGGTCAGTGTCTCCAATGCTGTCTCAGCTGAGTTGATGTTGCCGACGGTATGCAACAACTCCGAGCGTGAGGCAGTACGTCTGGTGTCGCGAGAGTTATGCCCGATCGTCACCAAACTGAGTAAAATTTGCTTAGCAACTTCCTGCTGTGACTCTGTCAAGCCATTCCAGGCTCGTTCGGCTGTCGTCGCTACCGAGCCCACGACGCCGCCAGACTCACGGTATCCAGCTACAGTCAGGCGCCGGCCTTCACGCTTTTGCCAAATCGCCTCCATAACATGCGACAGCAGCGGTAGTGTGTCGGAACTTGCCACCGAGCCTGAACGCTGGGCTCCTGTGCCGCAAAGCTCGGTAATTACCAACTCCTGAAGGCCGGGCTCCAGTACGAGCCCGGATAACTCAGCCGGGGCGGTGATTACTTCGCGAAGCTCATCCAGACGCATCGAATCAAGCACATAGCTGCGTTTGCTGAGCGCGCTGGCCAGGACCGGATAGTCCAGACATCGCGCGTAGAAGTCGGCCCTAACCGCAATAATTACGATCGATGCGTAGTCTGGACGACGAGCCGCAGCGCGTTCGAGGGTAGCAAGAAAGGCGTCGCGCTCGTGGTCGTCTTCGCATGCGGTAAACAGCTCTTCAAACTGGTCCACAATCATCAGGCGCTGACGGTCGTTCGCCCATCCATTCAGCCCAGCTATAATCGGGTCCTGATGCAATGGCGGGGTTGACGAGACTCTAGGCTTGACTAATTCCGCTGTGACGGCCTCGACCGTCGCCCGTAGTGAGGCCATCGGCGTGCTTCCGGGATTCAGAGTTGCGATGGCCCACTCGTTCTCAGAATTGGTGAGGGTCGGGATCAGGCCGGCTTCGAGTAACGACGACTTCCCCGCGCCAGAAGCTCCCACTAAGACGACAAGCCCGTGAGGCTCCTCACTCTGCGCGATTTCCTGCACTAACGCAGCTAGCTCGTGTGTGGCACGCCTACGGCCAAAGAATAAGCGGAAGTCATCACGCTGATACGGTTTCAAGCCGAGATATGGAATAGCTGCATCAGTCTTTACCGGCTTCGAGATTGCCCGAGTTGATTCTGTCCATAACTGTTGCCAGCGCTGAAGGTTGAGCAATGGGTCATCTATTGGGTGGCCTTGTCTTCTGGCCATATTGATCAATGTAATCAGGACTGGTGCGAGGGATTCAAATCGCGCTGGGACATTGCGGCCAGCTACCCAATCGCTTATACGTTGCGAAGACGCAGGAATCGCACGTCGTTCGCTGTTCGGCTGGCGTGCACGCGAGTTGGCCATCGTGGCCACACGCCTCATCGAGGGACTGCCAGCTGCCGCGAACAGCTCAGCAAATCTTTCTGCAAAGACATCTCTTGGTGAAGTCACCTTCACCTCATCAGATGCCGCAGCGTTCCCCCTTATCACAAGTACACCCCTAGTTGCGAAACCACGAACTTCTCGTCAGCGAGACGGTGCCCGGAGAGCTGCTCTGATCTCGGCAACAGTCGAACTGATTGGCCCCAGATGGTAGCAGCGTCGCGATGGCCGCAGTCCGAGACACGGCTGACTGCTGAGGGGCGGGTGACATCGCCAGGTGTCGGACCGAGCGTGTGGTCGCCGGAAGTGCCCGGCGGCAGCACTTCCCAGGTATATGGCCCAGGGTGCAGCGGATTGGCAACGAGTAAGCAACCGATCATGACCCAGCGAGCGATCGGGTGACGGCATTGTGCAGCGATAGCAGTGCCGCTGACTGCGTAATGGGTGCAGGCTTTGGAAGGCTGTATGTGGCGCACGAGTAGGGCTTCCACTGGTGTTAGCAAATCATCTGCCGATGCTGCGCGCTGGCCAAGAGGCACGAACCACGCGACAGTGGGGCCGTGGCTCACGGGTGAGCCTAATGGCGAGGTACCGCAACGCGACTACCGCAGCCGGTGCGGGCGGCACCAGATCGGATCTGAGACATGAGCATGTTACTGCGCGCTGGGACACCAGCCGCCGCTAGCGTCACAGTGGATAGCGGTTGTTGAAGCGCGACGCGCAAAGTCATACCGTCATCCGATACGCTAGCGGCCATCGCACCATCAACCTAGGACGGTCTCCTCCTCTGCAATCGCGTGTACCGCAGATGTCATTGGTGGCGGATAGAGCAAGCGCGCTGTTGAAGTTGGACACGGCCCCACAGTTTCAGAAGGCACGATCGAATTAGCGTGGACGTGTTTGGAAGATGATGTCCATGATTTCGGCGCCAACACCGCCTAACAGATATTCGGGCTGGTAAATCTCATGCGCTCGCGCAGCCAGCTCGGTTGCGCTGATAGCGATCTGGCCTACGCCTGATTTTCGGATTGTCTCGACAGAACTGGCCCACACCACGCGGGGGATCTTTGCCCAAGCAATCATACTAATGCACATGGCACAGGGCTCACCTGTGGTATATAGTGTAGTGTTCGACCAGTCGGTATTTCCGTACCGCTCGATATACGCATTGATCGCGACAACCTCCCCATGGTATCCCGGGTGGGCCGAACTATTATTGACTCCTTCCGCCATGAGTCGCCCGCTGTTGTCGACGATAACTGCTCCGAAAGGGTATCGCGGGTTGCTTGCCGCATTGCGGATCGCATGCATCATCTGTAGTTCATGGAATTGCCGTTGGGTCGCAGTCGGCCGGTAGTTGTCAAGGCGGCTCAGTGCAGTTTGTGTGGGTTCATCCAGCTCATACCTATCGGCTGCTGAACCCGTGCTTGGGGCGGTCGCGATCAGTGCCGTTACCGATGCGGTTAGCGCTAATGCAGCCGTGCGTCGTGGGACGGGCGATGGGGCGGGATTGGAAGTAGCTAGCTCCATGGTCATACTTTGCCATGACGCTTGGGTCTGAACAGTGGATGCGGATAGCTGTCAGTAGCTCACAGGTGATCAACAGCAGTATTGGCGCCGGGTGCAGTCGGAAAATTTTCGTGGTGTGACTGCCTCTGGGTGTCCAGCCGACGGTTCTCCGAGCTGAGGTCGGTTAGAACTCGTCGGCTGTCTGGAGTGCCCGGTCCGGGCAGCCAGTCCCCCGATCTATGCCCGGCCCGGGCATTAGATCACTATCCTGAGCAGGGAGTTCTCTGCCAGGTCGACGAGTGCTGTGTCACGGATGCCGGTTCTGAATACGATGGCGTCGAACCGACTGCGTTGGTCCGTCAGGGGACTGTCGTGCATATGGAAATTCCGGAGGATGCATTGCTCTTTGCGCCCGCTCTCAGTCATTCAAGGCGAAACGATCTCTCGCGCGTACTGCGGAGTCCGAGACTCGTCGATCGTGTACGCACCCACCCGTGGTGAAGGTCGAACGTCCTAATCGTGGGTAGCGGTGCGTCGGCCTTAACAGTTTGGAGGGGAAAGACCGACGCACCGCTCCAATCCGCCGCCAACACGCGCACCATACATCGGTGTGCGTTGCCGCGCTTCATGCCAGGAGGGTGTGGTTGTCCGTTATTCCTTTGGCAGGATCCGGAATGACGGAAACGGCCGAAATCTAGTAATTCGTCGAGCGACAGCTGGTGGGGTCTTCGTCACGAGCTGAAATTGTCGAGTTGCGATAGGAAATGCAAGTCTGGTGGCCAAATGGAGTGTCCGGCTCGGCACTGAGGCTCGTTAGCGATGCGAAGGAGCGGATGTGTTACAAGCCAACTGCTGCCGAGGCTGCACAGGAAATCTGGCCCATTCAATGGGCCCGCAGGGGGAATAATGAGTACTGCTGGGAATGCCGGTTCGCCCGTCGTCAGAGCCCTTTCCGCGACGGGGTCGGTATGCGACCTTTCGCGGTGTTCAGATGTTGTTGATCTTCCGATATCCGACGTGTTGCCGGCGGATTCACCACCGCGAAGAACAGGAGTGAATACGAGCCATATAAGTATGCTAGCTGAATCGGCGGTTGCGTTTCCCCCGATTGTCGTCCAAAGATCGACGATGCAGGTCGTCGACGGCTGGCATCGATTGCATGCGGCTCAGCTGCGCGGTGAAACGACCATTGCGGCGGTGTTCTTCGATGGCGGTCCCGCGGATGCCTTTGTTCTGGCAGTGAAACTGAATGCGGCACATGGCTTGCCGTTGTCGCTTGCTGACCGGAAAGCCGCCGCGGCCCGGATTCTCTCGTCGTATCCGGACTGGTCGGACCGTTCGATCGCCGTGACCGTTGGTATTTCGCACCATACGGTCGCTGCCATCCGCAGGCGGTCGACTGGGAGATCTGCCCAGTCGACCAGTCGGATAGCGCGCAACGGCGTGTGGCATCGACCCAATGGGCAACAAGGTCGTCAACGTGCTGTCGAGCTGTTCACTGCGGACCCAGACGCGTCGGCACGGAAGGTTGCCTCGTTAGCTGGCATCTCGGTCACCACAGCGAAGGAAGTACGCAAGCTATTGCGGGCCGGTCGGCGACCCGTGTCATCACGGGAGCCCGCGGTGGTCGGGTCTCTCACATCCGAACCTCCGCATGAGCCTACCGGAGACGTTAGCGCGCCCGTCCCAACCAGGACCGACGCTGCCGAGTTGTTACAGCGGCTGCGTAGGGACCCCTCACTGCGTTTCAATGAAACCGGGCGCAAGCTTCTGCGCTGGCTAGAGAATCCCTTCGGAGAAGTCATAGATTGGGATTCAATTATTGAGAATATTCCTAGCCACTGCACTCCAAGCGTTGCCGAACTTGCTCGGCAACGCTCCCGAGATTGGCAACGACTGGCACACTTACTCGATCAACGCTGAGGCCGTGTCTTACGTGTATGTGGTTCGTCTTGCGGTGGGCCGTATCTGGTTGTGCCGCATAATCTTCGACTCGTGGTCGATGAGTTGTCGAAACGCCTTATGTTGGACGGGCTCTGGGAGCGGGTGGAGCCGCTGTTGCCGGAGTTCAGTCCGCGCAAGCAGGGCGGTGGTACCACGCCGGCGGGCCAGTGAGCGGTGTGCACGGCGATGGTGTACGTACTGCACTGGCCAGTGGGTGTGCGTGGCGGCTGCTGCCACCATCGTTCGGGGTAAGCATGCCGCCCGTGCATCGCCGATTCAGCGTGTCGACCGAGGCCGGTGTTTGACGGCGACTACTCCGGGTTGTGCTGGGTGAGTTGGGCAGCCGCCGCTTGATCGGCTGGCCTCGGGCGGTGATCGACGCTGCGCCGGTGCAAGCGGAAAAGGGGCGATATGACCGGACCGAGCCCGGTCGACCGCGGCAAGTCCAGCTCCAAGATCACGTTGCTGTTCGATTGTGCGAGAAACCCTCTGTCTGTGGGCATTTCGGCGGCCAATAGCAACTACGGCGAGGGCTGGTGCGGCGTCCCGGCCGTGTGCTTGCTATGCGCGTGGTACGTGCCATGCCTTGAGGAAGTAGGGCCGATGCGGCGCGAAAGACTGGACAACCGCTAGTCCTTTTTGATGGTTGGTGATAGATTAATTTTCGCGTTGATCGGTGAACGTATGGCATGTTCATTTCGGGGAGTTTAATTCATTTTCATTGTCAAGTCGGCTTCTTCCGGACGCTTGCGTTCGGGTATGGATCGCATGCGGCAGCTAATTCCGGCGTGTGATTCCTCGCCGGAGAGCAGCTTCTTAAGCGGAGGTAACACTCATGAGTGTCGAAAATTTAAGAGAATTTGACGCAAACCTCGACAGAGCGGCGCAGGAACGGTTTCTGGTTACGCTTTGGCGGAATATTGCGCAGCAATCGTCGAGAACTGTCAATAATTCAGGTGCTCGAATCCAGTGGGCTTCCTCCTGTGAGGTGAAAAGCTAAGTGATGAATTTGCTATATGGCCCAATGGTAATACTAGGACGATTGCAGAAGCCGATACTGACGGCGAAACCGTGCGATGGGCATTGGTGCGGTCAAAATCTGTGCACCACGTAGCGTAAGGCTCCGCCGGTGGATCATATTTGGTTGTGTCCCAAAGTGCGCGGATATCCATAACTTTGAGACCGAGATAAAGCGAGGTAAGAGCGAACCTATTCGTGTTGTGGAGACGCGCGTGGTTTCACTTCGAAGAATGCGGGGATGTTCGATTTCAAAGTGTCGATTGCGCCCCCTCTCTGGCAAAGTTGCACTATGCGCGCCTCGCGTGAAGTTGATCGCTGGAACAATATGAGTAACATTCCTTTGATAAGTCTTACGCAAGAAAGTTTCCGCTAATCTCGATATGAGGGAGTGGTCGTATGACGGTACGCCACATCGTGCTTTTCACTCTCAACCCTGGGGTCGGGAGGAGTGATGCGCGGGTAGCAGCAGCCGCAGCGCTTTCGGAGTCACATCGCGAGCACATTCCTGAAATCCTTGAGTGGTGGACAGGATTCGACTGCGGAAATCGGTCTATTTCTGCTGATTTCGCGGTCATGGGCAGATTCGAAGATATGGACGCTGTCGCTCGCTATCTCGAACATCCGCACCACCGCGAAGGAGTTTCGGCCTGGAGCTCTGTTGCATCGTGGACTGTGATCGATTTGAACGATCGAGAAATCGAGAGGGCACATAATGTATGAACTGTTAAATGCCGATACGGAGCGATTTTCCCGCGAAACGCTGTCTCGTCACCTGGCATTCGAACGCGCAGAGTGGAATGCCGCAAGCCTCAGGCTCCATCAAACTGCCGCGGTACGTCGAACTCTGGAGCATGTCACTACGGGGTCCAAATTTTATAAACACCATCTCTCCCTAGCGCTCGATCGCCATCCGGTGA
Source organism: Nocardia transvalensis (assembly GCF_015477765.1). Taxonomy (GTDB): domain Bacteria; phylum Actinomycetota; class Actinomycetes; order Mycobacteriales; family Mycobacteriaceae; genus Nocardia; species Nocardia transvalensis_A. Next base: position 382,805 of record NZ_JADLQQ010000008.1, read on the forward strand.
ATGAGGTAACTCTCGAATCGCTTGAGACGTTCCCCTTCACGACGAAGAATGATCTCAGAGAGCACGGGCTTGAGGTGCTGTCAAAACCGATCAGCGAGGCGTGGATCTTCTACGAAACGACTGGCACCACAGGCAAAGCCACGCCCTGCCCGCGGGACAACGTCGACAGCACTGTCAGTAACACCGCGCTTACTGTGAACTACGCCAGCATCCTGCGCCGGCACTCTCGAAAGCACGTGGTTGGGGTCATGGGGCCGACCGAACTTCATTCGACCGGCGATGCGTTCGGTGAGGTCTTCCGCAACTTGGGCCATTGTGTTGTCAAAATGTGGCCTCACTCGCCAGTGGTGGGATACCAACGTGCCTTGGAGGTTATGGCCGAAATCGGTGTGACAGCACTTGTCTGTACTCCTGGTATGGCTATGGCACTCGCGCGGGAAGCGATCGAGAGTGGTTACTCGATTTCAGATTTCGACCTGGACTTCATCATGGTCGTGGGCGAGCTAGTAACTCCCGCGTTGCTGTCCAATATTGAGTCCGTCTGGTCCACAACGGTATACAACTGCATGTACGCTTCCCAGGAAGCCAGCATAATGGCGGCTGTCCGCGACGATGGTCAGCTCCGGACAGTCCCGCTGAACAATTACTACGAGATCGTTGATCCTGATTCCGGTCGTCGAGTCTTGCCTGACAAGGCTGGTGAGCGGGTCGGCGAACTTGTCGTTACGCACCTCTTTCAGGGATGCAAGCCACTCATTCGATACCGCACCGGCGATATGGTTCGTCTCCGTCCCAGCGGTGAGGGTGCTCGTTATCCCTCAGATATCATGACGCCACTGGGGCGTGTCCGTGACGTGACAGAGATCGGCGGCACGGCGTTTACTGCCTACGCCCTCGAGCAGGTCGTGCTCGAGGGCATACATGGCTGCTACGGCTATCAGATTGTCATTGACAGCGCCGTAGAAGCCCAAGGTGACTGCGTGCAGGTCGTCTTCGAGTTCTTGGACGATCGCGTCACCGAGGCCTTCGATGTGCAGGCCTGCGCCGCCCGTATTGGCGAAGCCTTAGGTGCAAGTACGTCTGTCAAGGTTGGGGCGATCGGAACCATCGCTACCACAGGTGCGATGGTGAGCTGGAAGGCCTCTCGGGTACATGATAAGCGCGCTGCCGAGGACCCTGAGCGTTGTGCAGCATTGGCTATTGCCTTGCAGCGAGACGGAGCCCGGTGATGACGCCTTCCATCTCATCGAGTTCCCTCGTGCTCAACCCGGTGATTGAGGGCCCGGTGTCGGGCACCCCCATCTGCTGGGTAGGTGGGAAATGGACGAGAATTTCCGGGTACGGGCTCACCATCGCAACTCAGGGACTGCACTACGGCACGGGCGTTTTCGAGGGGATTCGCGCCTATTGGAGCGAGCGGGATGGATGCGCATATGTTGTCAGGCTGTCGGAACACATCGACCGGCTTTTCGAGAGCTGCCGACTCGTGCGTATTGATCCCGGGGTGACGGCCGTCGAGATTCGGGATATTGTTCTGGAGATCGTTGAACGCAACGGATACCAAGGCGACCTCTATATCCGTCCGATTGCTTTCAAGTCCCGGCTCGCTGCCGGGACGCCCTTCGGAGTCGGACTCGACGGCGTCGAGGACCTGGCCGCAGTGTATGCGACTCCAATGCCGGCGAAGAAGGAGCTCGGCAGCATCCGATGCGGCGTCTCGAGATGGCGGCGAGTTCCCGGGGATTGTATTCCCGCTCGTGCAAAAATAACGGGCTCTTATGTTAACATTGCCCTTGCCGTGGACGAGGCTCGGTCAGCTGGTCTCGATGATGCGATTCTGCTGAATACGCGAGGGACGGTATCAGAGGCCAGCACCGCAAACGTTTTTGTGGTTTCACAGGGCGAACTAGTGACGCCAACCCTCGACTGTGATGTTCTCGGGGGGCAAACGCGCGCTTGCGTCCTCGAACTAGGCGCAGATTTGGGAATTCCGACTGTCGAAAGACCTGTGGACGTTTCCGAACTAGATACCGCCGAGGAAATTTTTCTCACAGGCACGGCCTGCGAGGTCACTGCAGTGGTGGAGATCAATGGCCGGTCGGTTGGTGCGGGTCGGCCCGGACCGACCACGAAAGCGATCTTCGAGGCCTACCGCTTGAGCGTTCACCGTGATGGCGATCTACACCATTCCTGGACGACAAAGGTCCGACTTGGTTCTCACTCTATCTAGCCCGGTAGAATTTTCGTCGCTGAAGGAGATTTTCGTCATGTCCACGCTCAGTTCACCGGTAATCGATCTCGCGCTCCCGCATACCCGCGACGGTTTATTGCGGGGAATCGCTACGCTCGGGCCAGCGGGTACCAGTAGCGAACAATCGGCACGGTACCTGAGCGATTACCTCAGTGCGAGCTGGCAGGACTGTCGGATTGACAAGCCTGTGCCCATCGACCTATACCCACAATATGAGGAAGCTGCGCAAGCGGTCGTAAACGGTCGCAGTTCATTACTGTTGGTTGCAAACGCTTATCATGCAATATCCACCTTCTATATGGATTCGAAGCTCTCGATCGTCGGTGCGTATTGCTTCGATACTCCGCAGTACGGCATTGCGTCGCGGTCGGGCGTGCTTCCTGATGGTGAGTTGACGATTGCCAGTCACCCTGCTCCAATCCCACTCATCAACCAACTTCTTGCGGGGACAAAGGCCTCCGCCGGTCGCGTGGTGAGGATGGACTCGACGAGTGCGGCCGCTCGGTCCGCTGCCGGTGGTGATGTCGATGTTGCGTTGACAACAGCTCCAGCCGCAAGTTTGTACGGACTGAAATTTGTTACACGGACTCGAAATATTCGCATGCTCTGGTCGGTATTCGCCGCCGCCACAGACGAACGCCGATTTGGCGAGCTCTGACCGCCCATCGCCGCGACCAGAAGGATGTTTGGGAACATGCCTGCCTGCGGTGACGGCCGCCCTGCAAGAAAGGTAAGAAACCGATGACGCCGAGCATCGAGTCGGACGGGATCGATCAGGTGAGCGCCGACATGGGCGCCTTGCGCCAGAAGTACCGCGTCGAGCGTGACAAGCGGCTTCGGTCTGACGGGAGCCGCCAGTACGTCCGACTGGAGAACCAGTTGGCCAACTCCCTCGACGACCCTTACACACCGGTGGCAGCTCGCCCACCGCAGACCGATCACACGACCGTTGTGTGCATCGGTGGCGGTTTTGCAGGTCTGGTGACGGGAGCCCGTCTGAGGGAGGCAGGGGTCAATGGGGTCCGTATCATCGAGCAGGGCGGTGACTTCGGTGGAACCTGGTATTGGAATCGATACCCAGGCGCCCAGGCCGACACCCACTCCCTCGTGTATTTGCCACTGCTCGAGGAAACAGGCTACGTACCTACTGAGAAGTACGCCCACGGCCCCGAAATCCTGGAGCACTGCCGCCGGATCGGCAAGCACTACGACTTGTACGCCGACGCGCTGTTCCACACAACCGTGACTAAGGTGACCTGGGATGACGTCGGCTCACGCTGGGTTATCCAAACCGACCGGGGCGACCGGGTCACGGCTCAGTTCGTGGTAATGGGCATCGGTCCGCTCAACGTTCCCAAGCTGCCTGGGGTCCCCGGCATCGACCGGTTCCGGGGCCACTCCTTCCACACCAGCAGGTGGGACTACTCCTACACCGGTGGAAGCCCTGCGGGAGACCCCATGGACCGACTCGGCGACAAGCGCGTCGCCATCATCGGCACCGGGGCTACTGCCGTGCAGTGCGTGCCCCACCTCGCCGAGGCTTGTAGGGAGCTCTATGTATTCCAGCGCACCCCCTCTTCGGTCGATGTCCGCAACAACGAGCCCATCGATCCGCAGTGGTTCCATCAGATGGCCACGTCCGGCTGGCAGCAACGGTGGATGGAGAACTTCGCCGCCAACTACTCGGGCCGTAGCGTCGCCGAAGACTTGGTGATGGACGGCTGGACTGCCCCCGCCAAGCGCATCCAGGCAGTCATCAGCCAGCTCCCTGCTGCGGCGCGGACTCCCGAGACGCTGGCCAAGGTTCGCGAGAAGGCCGACTTCGAGAAGATGTCCCAAATACGGGCTCGGGTCGACGCAGTGGTCAAGGACCACGACACGGCGCAGCAGCTCAAGGCGTGGTATTCCCAGATGTGCAAACGCCCGTGCTTCCACGACGAGTACCTGAAGTCCTACAACCGGCCGTCGACTCACCTAGTGGATACCGATGGCAAGGGGATCGAAGGCATCACCGAGGCCGGAGTGATGGCGTGCGGGCGCGAGTGGGTGGTCGACTGCATCATCTACGCCTCCGGATTCGAGGTCGCGACCCCCTTCACTTTCCGCGCCGGATATGAGGTCACGGGCCGAGGTGGGCTCACCCTCAGTGACCATTGGGCGGAAGGTATGCGGACCTTTCACGGCTCACAAGTCCGCCACTTTCCAAACGCCTTCGTCGTCCAGCCATTCCAGGGAGCGAACTTCCTGACCAACATCCCCCACGACATCGCCGAATCGGCCAAGACAATCACCTCCATAGTGCGACGCACCCTGGATGGAGGGCATCGCGAGGTGGAGCCCTCCCAAGCAGCTGAGCAAGCGTGGATCGACCTGGTGCTGTCCGGCGCGGGGAGCTTCCAGAGTTCTCTGGAATGCACTCCAGGCCTCTACAACAACGAGGGCAATCCGGATGAACCTTCTCACCAACTGAACTCCGGCTACCCCGATGGGCCGCTGGCCTACTACGAGTACATCCAGCGCTGGCGCGCGCTAGGGACCTTCGACGAGCTGGAGTTTCGGTGACTGCGAGGGTAAATCCTGGCAGATGCCGCCGGGATTGGTTGACGAGAAGGCAGAACAACAGACACGAGGTGCGACATGGTTAACGGTGGTTGGGACATGATCGTGGTGGGAGCCGGGTCAGCCGGTGCGCCGCTCGCGGTGCGCTCGGCCCAGCAGGGTAAGCGGGTCCTCTTACTGGAGGCTGGCCCGGACTACCGGGCAGAGCAACTGCCGGAAGTGTGGCGCTCCCCGAATCCAATGGTCGCTCGGCTCGATCCCGCCGCAGCGACCGGACTGGTGTGGGAGGGGCTGGAATCCTCCCGGACCGAGAAGCAGCAGCAGGCGCCGTACCGGCGAGGTCGGGGTGTCGGGGGCAGCTCGTCGATCAATGGGCAGATTGCTATCCGACCGCCGGTGGAAGAGTTCGACGACTGGGTGAGCTCGGGCGCAATCGGCTGGTCACCCAGCGAGGTTCTGCCGTATTTCGCGAAGTTGGAGAACGACGAGGAGTTCGGAGAGGCCCCTTACCACGGGCTCAGCGGCCCCACTCCTATCTATCGGACTCCACAGGAGCAGTGGGGCGGGGTCGACTCAGCCCTCGCCCGGTCAGCGCTCGCTGCGGGCTATTTGTGGACGCCGGATGTGAACGCGCCGGGCGCGACCGGTGTGTCGCCGTTCCCGATCAACTCACGCTCAGGCCGCCGGGTGTCGGTAAACGATTCCTATCTGGAAGGGGCTCGAGACCTAGCTAGCCTGACCATCCGGGGTGATGCGCTGGTTGACCGAGTCGTGATCGCGGGCAACCGCGCCGTCGGGGTCCGCGTCGTTGCGGACGGTTCGGCGGTGACCGAATACGCCGATACCGTGGTGCTCTCTGCAGGGGTGATTCACTCTCCAGCGATCCTGCTGCGATCTGGCGTGGGGCCGGCTGCCGAGCTGCGCTCTCTCGACCTTGAGGTCCACGCCGACCTGCCCGTGGGACGTGGCCTACAGGACCATCCGATGGCGGTGGTGTCGCTGCCGCTGACCAAGGCTGCGGCACCGAAGTCACAGCACGACCGGCACACCAATGTCTGTGTCCGCACCGGCTCGGAATCGGGGCGGTACTCCAACGATCTGATGTTCGTCTCTGACAACCAGACCGGTCCAGGGCTGGGGGCGTTCAGGGTGTGGCTCAACCAAAGCTACTCGCGCGGTCTGCTGACACTGACCTCGCTCGACCCCGCGGCGCAACCGCTGGTGCGTGCGCAGATGCTCTCTGATCGCCGTGACCTGCGCAGGTTGCGCGAGGGGGTGCGGACGGCGGTCGAGCTGGCCCGTCGCCCGGAAACGAGGCAGATCCTGGCGGGACCGCTGGAGCAGGTGAATGAGGCCCTATTCGCAGTGTTGGACGACGACAGCGAGCTCGACGACTACCTGTTGGCGAGTGTTGCCGATCCTGGACACAGCACCAGCACTTGCCGGATGGGCACTCCGGGACACCCGGACACGGTCGTCGACCCGTCCTGCCAGGTGGTGGGAGTGGATGGCCTGCGGGTGATCGACGCATCGATCTTCCCGTCGGTACCGCGCGCGAACACCCACCTGACAGCCATCATGGTCGGTGAACTGATGGCCGACCGGCTCGACTGAGACCGCTCATATTGATGACAGACAGCGATAGGCAGGCGACAATGCCGGACCACGGTGTTCCGTTCATAGATTCTCACGTCCACCACTGGGACCCCGCGAAGCCCGACTGGTACCCGTATCTGGCCCCTGGTGCGGAACTGCCCGAAATGGGCCTGGGCGACATAACCGCCATGCAGCGGCTCTATGACCAGGACACATACCTTGCCGAAGCCCGGCCGTGGCAAATCAAGGGATACGTGCACGTCAGCGCAGCGACCGGCGCTGGTATGCACCTCTCCGAGACCGATGCGATGGAGGAGCTCGCTGTTCGGACAGGACTGCCCGCGGCGATCGTCGGCACGGTCGACCCAGCTTCCGGCATTGCCGACATCGCCGCCGAGCTGGACCGCCAGACCGCTTGCCCGCACTTCCGAGGAATCCGCATCATGGAGGGGCTGGAGTACGACACGACACGCGCGGCAGAGATCCTGGGTCTGGTGGCAGAACGCGGCCTCGTTTATGACTCCGTGGTGCATCCGGACACGATGCTTGCAGCCGCGCGGACGCTCGAAAAGTTTCCCGATCTGCCGGTCGTAGTCGAGCACACCGGGGGCCCGACCCGCCCCAACGATCCGGCCGAGCGCGCGGCCTGGGAGCAGGGCATTACGGTGCTGGCCGAGCGCCCGTTGACGACGGCCAAGTTCAGCGGTCTACCGATGGTGCTGCACCGGATCTCGGTGGATGCGTTTCGTCCGTGGTTCGAGCATCTCATAGCAGCATTCGGCACCGGACGGGTGCTGGTCGGGTCGAACTTTCCGGTGGACGGGCTCTATGGCACCCTGTCGCAACTGCTTGACACTTATCTGGAGCTCGCCCGACCTCTCGGCCCGGTTGCGGTGGCGGACCTATTCGCGGATACAGCATGCCGCGTCTACTTGAAGCGGTGACCATGGGTTGGCGTTACGAGACCGCTTCGTATTCGATGCCGAGCCACACAACCGTCCGGAACCACGATTCGAATCGAAGGTCCTGACCGGTAGTCGGCCACGTAGTACCGTGTGCCGAATCCTTCTTGAGAATGCTTGCCGCCTGAGTCAGCGTTGATCCTGTTCGCCGCAGCGGGTACCGCGTCCCACGCCACTAAGGAAATCTGTGCCCGTCGCTTATTCATTTGGAGATATCAGTGAGCACTACCCTGCTCGACTTCGATCAAAAACCGGCCTTGCAGCAACCGCAATGGGAAGACTCGGCGCGCCTGCAGCTAGTGAGGTCAAAGCTTGCCGCTAGTCCAGCGCTTGTCAACATCGATGATGTTCGGAAGCTCAAAACATTGCTGGCTCGTGTCGCAATGGGCGAGTCAAACGTGTTACAAGCGGGTGATTGTGCGGAGGATCCGGCTGAATGCACCCCGGTTTACATCACCCGCAAGGCTGGGCTGTTGGATATGCTTGCAGGCGCGTTGACCATGACCACACACAAGCCGGTACTGCGGGTTGGTCGCATCGCCGGGCAATTTGCCAAGCCCCGATCCAGTCCAACCGAGCAGGTAGGTGACCTCGAATTGCCCGTATACCGGGGACATATGGTCAATAGCCCGGAACCCGATCTCGCGCTCAGGTACCCCGATCCGGAGCGAATGCTGACTTGCTATACGGCAGCGCGCGATGCTGTGGGCTACCTGGGGTGGAATGTTGATGGCGGACTGATCGATATCGGTGCGCGGATATGGACCAGCCACGAAGCCCTGCTGCTCGACTATGAGATTCCTTTACTGCGACCCGATTCCGAGGGCGGGCTGTGGTTAGCGTCCACACATTGGCCTTGGATTGGTGAGCGGACCCGTCAAGTGGATGGGGCCCATGTCGCTTTGTTGGCCAAGGTTGTGAATCCGGTGGCATGCAAGGTCGGTCCGCGTATGGAGATCGAAGAATTGCTGGCGCTGTGTGAACGGCTCGACCCGGACCGCGAGCCGGGGCGGCTCACCCTGATCGCTCGCATGGGTGTTGAGTCCGTTGTCAAGCAATTGCCCGAGCTGGTCAGTGCGGTTTGTGCCGCAGAACACCCTGTCATTTGGCTCACCGACCCTATGCATGGAAATACAGTTACCACGTCTCGCGGACTCAAAACCCGTCTGCTTGAAACTATCACACGAGAGATCCGGGAATTTCAGAACGCGGTGCAGGGCGCCGGTGGTGTAGCGGGTGGACTGCACCTGGAAACGACGCCTGACTTCGTGACTGAATGCGTCCCGAGTGCGGCACAGGTCGACCACATCGGAAACAAGTACACCAGCTTCTGCGACCCGAGACTCAATCCGCAGCAGGCACTTTTCGTGGTGTCGGCGTGGCAGGGCTGATCGCTGCGACACCATCAGCAGAGGACAAACATGAAAGGCATCCGCACCTTGAGTCGTACTCTTTGCCGGTCTGGGAACGGCGCCCACGTTTTCGTCGCGCTGGCAGAAGAGGTGTCGGCGGTATGAGTAGGTTGCGATGGCTCACTTCGGGTGAATCGCACGGTCCAGCGCTTGTGGCGACTCTGGAAGGGTTGCCGTCCGGGGTCCCTGTCACATCGAGCCTTGTGGCCGACGCGTTGGCACGACGGCGGCTAGGGTACGGTCGCGGAGCCAGAATGAAATTCGAACGTGACGAGATCGCCCTGCTCGGCGGTGTACGGCACGGGCATACGATTGGATCCCCAGTAACGATCATGGTGGGGAACACCGAATGGTCCAAGTGGAACACGGTGATGGCCGCTGATCCGGTAGACGAGGTTGCTCTGGCGGGGTTGGCAAGAAATGCCCCGCTGACCCGACCTAGGCCAGGCCACGCTGATCTGGCGGGAATGCAAAAGTACGGTTTCGCCGACGCCAGACCGGTTCTGGAGCGCGCCTCCGCGCGCGAGACCGCCGCCCGCGTGGCTTTGGGAGCGGTGGCCCGCTCGTACCTGCGGGAAACGGTCGGAATTCAGATCGTCTCGCACGTGGTGGAGCTCGCCGGGGTCAGAATTCCGCGCGATCTTTGGCCTACGCCAGCCCAATTGGATCAAATTGATGCTGATGCGGTTCGGTGTATGGACCCGGAGACCAGTAAGGCGATGGTCGATGAAATCGACCGTGCACGTCGCCACGGCGACACTGTTGGCGGTGTTATCGAGGTGCTGGCGTACGGCGTACCGGTCGGTCTCGGCTCGCACGTGCACTGGGATCGGCGCATCGATACGCGACTGGCCGGCGCCCTCATGGCGATCCAGGCGATCAAGGCGGTCGAGTTCGGCGACGGTTTCGACCTCGCGCGAGTGCCAGGTTCGCAGGCGCACGACGAGATCGTGGCGACGGAGAACAGAATCCGCCGCGCTTCGGACCGCTCCGGTGGGACTGAAGGTGGTCTGACGACCGGTGAATTGCTACGGATGCGCGCCGCGATGAAACCGATTGCCACCGTACCGAATGCGCTATCCACAGTGGATGTGCGGACAGGTGAACCATCGAAGGCCCACCATCAACGCTCGGACGTCTGTGCGGTGCCGGCCGCCGGTGTCGTAGCCGAAGCAATGGTCGCGCTGATGTTGGCCGACGCGGTGGCGGAGAAGTTCGGCGGCGACAGTGTGGCCGAGACTCGCCGGAACGTACAGGGGTTCCTCGACCATCTCCCGATCCGATGACCGCGCCACTGGTGGTATTGGTGGGCCCGCCCGGAACGGGCAAAACCACCGTGGGCATGCTGGTTGCCGAGCGGCTCGGCGTCGCCTTCCGCGATAGCGACGCCGATATTGTGGCGATGGCGAGAAAACCTATCCCGCAGATCTTTTCGGAGGATGGTGAACCCCACTTTCGCCTGCTAGAACGAGGTGCGGTGCGGGTCGCCGTCGCCGCACACCGGGGAGTGTTGGCTCTGGGAGGCGGGGCAGTGACCGACGAGGACACCCGGGCATTGTTGAGAGGGCTACCCGTGGTGTTTCTGGACGTCGACCTCAACGAAGCCATCAGGCGATTGGACCTGGATACGCCACGCCCCCTGCTAGCACTCGACCTGAGGCAGCGGTGGCGGAAATTGATGGAGCAACGCCGCCCGCTCTATTGCGAAGTCTCTCGTGTTGTCGTCTCTACCTCCGGCCGTACGCCAGATCTGGTGGCCGATGCGGTGATAGCCGCACTGGAACTTGCGAGAGCTTGAGGGCCAAGGGCTATTTGGTCATTACTGTGTGAGCGTGGCTCCACCCAACAGGTATGAAATAGGGGCCACCCGCATCGCCAACCGGGCTAGCGCGGTCTGGGGAGCGAGGTATCGCGTGTCGGTCTAGCATCCGTCGACGACGGCCAAATTTGGGCCCGGGTGTCTATGTTTCAGACAGTCGATCATCCGGGCTGCATTCAGGCACTATCCACGCGCTGCGGTGTTTGTGGGAAACGTCGCTGACGGGGTTCTGCACGGCTGCAACTGCCGATGGTCGGTGCTGTCGACCGTGCGGCGGTGATTGCGCCCACTGGACCTCGGAGCCGCGTGGTGCGCGCTAAGCCTGAACAGGTGACTATTCGCGAACTCGTCCTTAGGATTTATATTCGTGACGAACCTTCGTGAGATACCGCTACGCACGCTAGACGAAAAACCTACTACCCTGGCCGAACTGGCTGGTGAGAAGGTTGTGCTGCTAGTGAACGTGGCCTCCAAGTGTGGTCTGACCTACCAGTACGCCGGCCTCGTGGAACTTCAGCAAACCTACGGGCCGCGCGGGTTCACCGTGATCGGCTTCCCGTGCAATCAGTTCAAGGGTCAGGAGCCCGGCACCGCGGAGGAGATCGCCGAATTCTGCTCCGCCACTTATGGAGTGGACTTCCCGCTGCTGGCGAAGAACGATGTCAATGGCGAGAACCGGCATCCGCTGTACACCGAGCTGACCCGGGCCGCCGATGTCGAGGGTGCGGCCGGGGATATCCAGTGGAACTTCGAGAAGTTCCTCATTGGGCGCGACGGTACCGTGCTCGGCCGCTTTCGGCCGCGCACCGAGCCGAAGGATCCCGCCGTGAAAGATGCGATCGAAGCCGCACTGTAACCTGCTGGTGCGCTGCCGGTTTCGGCATGGCAGCGCGCCACACACTGCTATTGTAGCTGCACGACCTTTCTTGAAATGGAGGTTGTGGTAGGTGGATAGCTGCGCAAGCTCAAGTTCCCAGTCGCGCAACAGGGCGAAGCAGGCTGCCTTCAACTGCACGGGAACGAAGTCCCCCACACTGCATGGACCCAGGTACACGCTCGCAGCGGGCCGAACCTGGGAATCGGGGACTCCTATGGAATGCATTCGGAGGAAAAGGAGAGTCGCGGTTACCGGAACGCAAAGGGTAATGCGATGTCTCCATATCTCGAATTCTCTGCGGGTCACCGACATGAGAACGCTGGCAGCGAGTTTCGCCGCACAATCTTCTTCCTTACTGAGGTCTCAATCTCAGTGTACTTCCGGCCGTGGCTCTCAGTACGATCGGTAGTCGGTGTCATCAGCAGGGAGAGGGAGGGTCAATCATGCCGCGGACAGTACTCATAGTCGGTGCCGGCGTTGTCGGTTGCTCATTGGCACGAGAATTGGCGATGCATAATAAGATTGAGGTCGTAGTGCTTGAGCGCGGTCATCGCGACGCACTGCGAGGCTCGACCGGCTACGCGCCCGGATTCGTGGGCCTCTACAACAACGCGCCTGTGCTCACGGATCTGGCTGTGGCGAGTGCCGCCGTCTACGACATCGTCGGTGTGGGGTTCGGTCGAACCGGCGGAATCGAGATTGCCACTAGTGCCGAAGGCGCTACTAAGCTCGCGAGACGTGCGTCCGGTGCCCGTGCGGTAGGACTGCCTGTAGAGGAGCTTTCTCCTGCCGATTTACGGCAGCGGGTGCCCGCAGTGGTCGATTCTCAATCGGTGTGCGCGGCGTGGGGCTATCCGCTCGACGGAGCAGCGGAACCACTGGTCCTGGCAGCGGCCATTCGCGCCGAGGCGCACGCACGGGGGGCGCGAATCCTCAACGGCGAGAACGTAACGGGTATCTGCCGTAAGAGCGGCAAACTCACTGTGACCACCGACAGCGGCGCATATAGAGCGGACGACGTCGTCCTTGCCGGCGGTATCTGGGGCCCAACCCTGATGAGCTTGCTCGGCATCGACCTGCCCCTGTTCCCGGTCGCTCACCCCTATGTGTACTCCGCTCCGGACGCTAGTTTGAGCCCCGGGCCGTTCGTGCGGTGGCCGGAGCACCACGTCTACGCGCGGGTGCACACCGACCGTATCGGCATCGGCAGCTATGACCACGCTCCCGTACCGGTCACGCAAACCGAACTCGCCACAGGCGACGCAGGTCTGGCGTGGACCGATGAGATCTTCTCACCGCCGATTAGGTCCGCGATGCGGTTGCTCCCCGCTGAAAGCCGATTCACTCCGACAGTGCGGGTCAATGGCGTCTTCGCGATGACACCGGACAACCTGCCACTCGTTGGTGCATACTCCGACGTACCCGGGTTGTGGGGCGCGCAGGCCGTGTGGGTCGCCCATGCTGGCGGCGTCGCGGCAGCCCTCACTGCAGCGATTCGCGATGACATTCCTCTGCCGATCGAACTCGATCCAGCTCGCTTCCGCGGTCGATGCCTGGACGAGCTCAGTGCCAGCGCCCTGCGTCTTTACCGCGATATCTACGCAAACGGTGCCGACACTCAGCTGCCCAAGGCGCTTTAGACCTGGGTCCCACTCGACTGGTGCAGCTGAAACATGGCGATCGTGTGCAGGACGAAGGTGGCGGGGCTATCTACCATTCGAGGTAGTCGAACGCACAGTGACGGTGAATCTGCTAGATCCGAAGTCGGCCTGATCTCCAGGATCGGTAGATGTCGCCTATATCAGGCGGCGGCCGGGCCGCGCTGGCCGGTCCGGTCCCGTTCAGAGGTCAGCTAGGGTGAAATCGCGCTTAGCGATCACCTGCCGCAGTCGGGTACCGAATCGCGTGAGCCAGTTCGCTATCGGTGGGAAGCTTGCGGTGCAGATGAGTGTTGACACGCAGAAGTTCTCCGAGGTCATCGCGTCGGCGTGATCGGATTCGGCACGCGCGACCGAGTGGCATTCCCGGTGGCGGTGCACGGCCATCGGATTGATCGCGTACACCGGCCGCCCAGCGCTACCAGCGCGGTCACCATCAGCCCACGCGGGTGTCTCGATCGAGACTGGGAACGGATCCTCGACGGTGAGGCATGCCTCGGCGAGCAGCTCACGCAGCACGGTGAATCTGGCGAGATCATTGCCAATCCGCTTCTTGGCCAACATTTTCCCAGCCCTGTCAATAAACCTGACGTCGTGGTGGCCTTCAGCTCAGTCGATTCCGCAGAACACGTTCGCTCCGAGTACCTCCATCAGTCAGGTTTGCGCTGGTCCAAGACCTAGCCGAAAACCCGCAGCGCACTGCTCACGAGCCTCACGGGCTGGTCTCAGATTAGCCGTTCGCGGTCCCAGCACACCCGTACGGCGCCGGTCTCGGACAAAGCTTTACCGCTTCCCTCAATCGAGTTCAGACGTCCAACCGAGCAAGTGGACTCGAACCACGAGCAAACCCAAAGCGCATACTCTGATGAGACCTTCCGACAGTTCAGTCTTAAGCAGGTGTACTTAGCCAGCGGAGCACCGTTGACACCTAGGTAGCACATGAACGAGCGCAGGCGCTGTGCCGGGTTGTCATCGCTGCGCCGCTAGCGCACCTACGTCTCAATGGCGCTTGCGCAATCCTATGCCCAGCTCGTCACCAAGTATCTATGGTGTCGCCCGCGGCGTGCGTTAGCCTGGCGGTCATGAGCGATCAGTGCGTGTTCTGTGGCATCGTGGCCGGCAACGTCCCCAGCGTGAAAGTCGCTGAAGACGACACGACGTACGCGTTTATGGACATCAACCCCGGCTCAGACGGCCACCTGCTGGTTGTCCCCAAGCGGCATAGCAGAGACCTGCTCGATATCCAGGCCGACGACCTGGCAGCGGTAACCCTGACCGCACAGCGGGTTGCCAAGGCGGCAGTTAAGGAGCTCGGTGCCGATGGGGTGAACTTGCTCAATTGCTGTGGTGCCGACGCATGGCAAACGGTGTTTCACTTCCACCTGCACGTGATCCCGCGGTATGTCGACAAAACCAAGGACCGACTGGTGCTGCCCTGGCAACCGGGGATCCGAGGTGACATGGATGCGATAGCTGCCTTGGGCAACCGGCTTTCCGCCGCTGTGAACTGACTCTGCCCAAACCCAATAGGGCCAGCCGTCGAGGCGTGGACTTGCCTGCCCATCCGGCACACGGGTCACGGTCCAGCCCCGCGTCGCTGCGTGAGCGTTCGGGTGAGTAGAGCTGTTGGTAGGCAGTTGATCTCGTGAGTGCACGCTTCTAGCCGAATGGCGTGTGTTCCTTTACGAATCAAAGTGCCGTGCGTGCCTTCACCGCCAGTACCGTCGGGGTTGGGGAGCCGCCTTCGATGAAATCGTCGAGAACGAGGCCGTTCTAGGTGAATATGCCGAGCAGCTGCGGTAGCGGCAGGTGGAGGCACCGACCTTTTCGCGGTGTCCTTTATTCGTCCGCGATGGCGTGGTCCAGTGGTCGTCGGCATAGCTGGGCCGGATGATCACGGCGTCAGGATCGCGGTCGACGAAACCGCCACAGAGGCACGGGTGCAGATGCTCGCATCGCGGATCGGCAGCGCAGTGGCGTCTGCGCGAGCAACGGGCCGACCGCAAAGCCGGGCAGCTGTTCGGTGGCGGATGAAGGCCAAAGTGGCGGTGAACGATCCGTTCCGCACTAGCTGCTGTGCATCGTCGTGGAGCCGTGCGATGCGAAAGTCTTCCAGCAGTACTTGGTCTGGTTGGCCGGGTTGGCCATGAGCCAGCAGGATGTTTGCGGGTATGGCGTCACGATGGAGAACGCTGTTGTGGTGGGCCTCGGCGGTGTCAGTGATGATTCGGAGTGCACGCTTGGGGTCGATAACGCCGAGCGAGGCGGTCTCGGCGCCAGGAACGTATTGCATTGCGATCCAGAGGACCTGCCCCTCCGCACCGTGGTCTTGTACCGCGACGATGTTCGGATGCTCCAAACGAGCGGCGAGATTGGCCTCGCGTTCGAACCGTGCCTGAATCTCGGTGTCACCGACGAGTTCCGGGTCGAGCAGCTTGATAGCAACGTGTCGGGGCAAGCGGGGATGCTGCGCGAGATACACCGTGCCATCCGGCCTCTGCCGAGTACCCGTTCGATTCGATCCCCGGCGACGTTGGACTCCGATGGGGCCGGAACGACGTACTGACATACGGCCGCTGATACTGTCTTGCTGTCTTTGTTTAAAGGCAGCAATGTAATTGCCTCATCCACCTCTCTTAGAACGGGCACACGCGGGCGACCATCGAACTCGGCACGGAAACCCACTGACTGGCCGCTGCAGAAACGACCGTTAGCGGGGAGGAGGTGATACTATGCTCGTGCTCATCGTCAAGGGCCTGAAACGTGTTGGCTCACGTGATCCTGTACGTGTGAGCCGCACGGCGGGAATCTACGGCGGCACAATGACAGTCACTCGTCCTAGTCGGTACCTGCCATGTGGGACCGCGTCGGCGCCGCTCGACGATGCCGCCAGGCCGCTGCCTGGGGACCCACGACACGCAACTGCCTGACAGGCGCCAGAAGATTATGCTTCCTTCGAACGGCTACGACTCGGCTGGCGGCGTTTGACCCTTGTTCGACCGGTGCGATAGCGTCCGGTTCGGCAGGGTTCCGTTTGATTCTCCGCATTTGGGGGCGTATGAGTCTGAAAGTTGACCTCGAAATCCTAGGCAAACTCAGCGCGACGCTGCATGATCTCGCGCAGAAGGCTAGCGAGGTCAAGGCGAAGAACGCCCCCGACACGAAAGCCGAGGAACCGTTGCTGGCCGGTACTGCAGCCGCGCAGATCACGCGCGACCTGATCCAGGGGGCGTTGATTCCAACTGCGAAGGAACGGTTGAGCGAAACTGGTGATGTCATGACGAACGTCGCCAAGCAGTTCAAGGACAAGGACGACAGTGCGGCCGACGCCTTGGTGCAGGTATACAGCTCCGCGACCGGCAACTGGACTGTGGAGCAGCCGAAGTGACCGCGAGGACGCCGCTGGAGTGGCTGCGGACCTGCAATCCGCGAATCCTGAACCGGTATGCCGACTCCTGGGAGGAGATCGGCGCCGGTCTGGAAGAGATCTTCCAGAAGTACGTCGATGCCGTCACCAAGGTCGACGGAAACTACTGGGAGGGCAAGGCCGCCGTTGCCGCGCACGACCGTGCAACCGGGGACCTGCGAACCATTCAGACCCTGGCCGACAAACTGACGGCCCTCGCAACGCAAGCCCGGCAAGGGCATGACGCGATCAACGAGCCGCTGCGAAGGGCTCGCGGCCTGCTGGCCGAGTGCGCGCAGAACGGCTGGTCGGTCACGCCGCTCCTGTCGGTCATCGGGTCCGGGGAGGCCCAGAAGCTGGCCGACATGAACCGGGACCTCGGCGACGCCGCCCGGGCTGCCATGGCCGCTGACGGCGCCGTTCGAGACGGATTGAACCGTGCCCGCAGCGATCTGGCGCTCGCTTTTGCCTCCGCTGCCGCTCTTGGCGCCGACCAGGGCAAGGCGGACGGTAAGCACTTGGTCACCGATCCCGAGCATATGACCGACGCCGAGATCCAGCGACTCATCGACGCCGGCAAGCTGACACCCGAGCAGACCGCCGCGCTGCAACGAGGGGATACGGTGACGATCCCTGCGTCGCACATGGAGTACCTGAACCAGATCAGCCGATCCCTGGACGGTAAGAGCCCTCAGGAGATCCAGCAGATCATGAGCAAGCTGCCGCCGGATGCCCAGAAAGGGTTGGCCAACTCTCTGCAGTTCATCTCCACCAGCACCGTCACCGCGGGCATCACCGGTGACCCAGCGATTCCGGCGCACGGTGACGCGAACCTGCTTCCGAAACAGATACAGGAGTCACTGACCCGCAAGGATCTGGCGGTGATCGAGCCCAACCTGAGCGGTGTCGGCGCTCCAGCCAAGTACTACCTCAACGGAGTTGCCGACAATCAGGCGATCGCGAAGATCGTTGCTGCGGGCGACCCCCAGTATAAGGCCGGCAGTGCACTCGATCGACAGCTGCTCGACGTGGGCCGCCAATACCTGGGAGCCCAGACCTCATACGAGCAGCAACGGGACAAGGACCTGATGTCGTTCAATGTCGACGGCAAGGGCACCAGTGACCGGGCGCTCACTGAGGGAATCTTTAGTGCCGTGGGTAGCGACAAGGTAGCAGTCGAGGCCGTGGCCACGGATAAGGCCCACGGCCAGCGGTTCATCACCGATGTGTTGCAACACGATTGGACCGATGATGGGAAGGCCGCGTCGACACTGTTCCAATTCGGTGATCAGGATGCTTCGGTCAAGGATCCGGCTGACCGGAACGACGTAGTCACCGCGGAACGGACCGGACGCATCATGGCCGCAGTCGGTGAGGCGGCCAGCAGTGACGACGCGTGGAAGAAACTGTCGAACATCCCTGGGGCCGATGGGAAGTCGGTCGGTCAGCTCAACCCCGACTTGTTGCGGACCGTCTCGCACAGCATGGCTCCCTACGTAGGGGACCTCGCAGGTGTCGACCAGCCCAACAAGCCGGGCTTCGATGTAGCCCACGATGGAAAGAGCTGGATCAACCCGAAGGCACCAGAGGTCATCAACTACAGCGGCGCCGCCAATATCTTTGCGTTGATGAACACTGATACCGAGTCTGGCAAGTTCTTCAACGCCGCAGCCATGAACCAAATCCTGGCTGCGGAAAGCGACTATGCCGTCGATCCAACTGGACCGAACTCCAGCAGTTGGCTGTCGACCGCGGGTACCTTGCACGGGCTCGTGGACAAGGGGATGCTGCTCGAAACGGCCGATGAATACAAGGACCAAGACGATGCGGCGAAAGCCGCCTACATGCGGAAGTCCTGGGCGTACGAGCTGTTGAAGACGTCGACCGGAACCGGCTATGGATTCGGGGACGACATTGGCAAATTCGGAAGCTGGGCAATGGGTTCGGGAGGTGATCCGATGAAACAAGCACTGATCGGGCCCCCGCCTCAGCCGCATGCTCCTCCGACGCTGCATGGTGTCAACTTCGACCGTGACTACAACGCGATCCTGACTTTCCGGCAGCAGTTCCATGGCCTGCCGCCTGATTTTCAGCAGGATTACCCATGGGCATTCAGTCCTGAGGGAAAGTTGCTGGACTACGATACGGTCTGGCCGAAGATGGCCAATGACGAGCAAAAGTTGAAAGCCTTTCAACAGATGGTGTCCCAGATCGGTGGAGATTCCAACATGATGCAAAACAGCTACACTGCGGTCGTTCGCAAAGATGGGTAGCAGGGGTGCGCTCCTCGGCGTGATGCTGCTTGCCTCGGTTCTAACAGGTTGCTCACACGCGCCCGAATCGCGTGAGCCGGATGATCCCCGACCGACAAGGACCGTGCGTTATCCGGAAATCAACTACTCATACGTTTGGTCGACGGGACCCAGTGCCAATCTGACGGATCGATCTGAAGAACTCGTGCGCGCCAGCTTTGAAGCGTGGACTTATGCTTACTTCGTCGGTCCCGATCAATCCTATCCCGGTTTCGATCGGGCAATATCGAAAGCCGTCCAAGCCAACGATCCCAAGGTCGGTTTCCTCCGCGGGCTCGCGTCGCAAGATCCAGCCCGAAAACCTGCCCCACGCACCATCTTCGCCCATATCGCCGACCTCTCCGCTACCAGCACCGACGTGACAGCGGTTACATGCTGGTATTTCGTGGCCGCAGATCGCGATGCTCCGCAACAAGAAAAATGGCTCACTCGTGCCGTGAAGATCGGTCTACACAATTCGACCGCCACACCTGGAAATCCGGGTATCCCTGACACCGATCCGGATCATGCCGACCCTCGCGCACACATGCCGCCGACCTGGGACGTTTTCGGGACCTGGAATGTCACCGAGCTCAACGGGGTCTGGCCGAATGAGATCCCGGCGCCGGGCTGCACCCCCTGGTGGCACGAACGTTTCCCAGACTTCGCGGTCCAACCAGACGGGACGCTCGACGCGCCTCCAGGGTGGCAGCCACCGATGATGCCAGTGGCGGTGCAGTATCCGGAGTGGATCGGGCCGAGCCCCCAGTAGCGCGCGATACCGTGGTCTTAATTCCGACGGTGAACCGTGAAGGGAGCCAACCGTGAACACCGGCAGCTATCACGACCTGCCGCCCGAATACGCGGCGATGTGGGCACAGGCCGCAGAGGAAGAGAACAAGACCCAGGACATAACGCCCACACCCCCAGCAGACCCGCAGCCGGTTCCAACCTCCGAGCTACCTCCTGTATCCGGGGCAGCGCCACAGCCGGAGAGTTTTCGACGGGCGGCACCTCCGCCTCTCGTCGGGCCGACCGATTATGACGATGACATCGATCCGTACTACCAGCGCACGAGCTGGCTAGTACACGACGAGGCCAGGCCATATGAAGCCGAGAAGTCATCACAGAGATGGCACCCGCCCGCCTTCGGCAACGACAGGCAGTAACGAACCGGGTTCCCATCCGTCGTGACCCGTCAGCGGATCTCCGCCAGTCGACTGATGTACGAGGCAAAGCCGTCGTCACCAGCAGGTGCCAACAGCATCTGGTCGCCGACTGCCAAGAGGTAGCGCCCGTCGCCGGTGAAGTCCAACCAGGTCCGATGCCGCGGTGCCGGTGACATCGGATCTTCCGGCAGGACCGTCACCGTGAGGTAGCCGCGAGCATCGATCGGCCGGCGCAGCACCTGCCGGAACTGTTTCGCGCGGCGACTGGCGTCGGTCTCCTGCCACTGCCCTGGGTCGGGGCTGAGCACCGCGTGGCGTGGCTCCCGCATCGTCGGCAACGATCCTGCTGGCGCCGAACCGATCGCCCGCACCAGATGCTTGGCGACATTGCGGGCATGGCAGGACACGACCGTCACCGTGTCTGTGGTGGCGAGAATCGCTGCCCCCCAGTCGGAGAAGACGACACCGAGCGCCAGCACAGGGTCCGGTAGCCGCGTCCCGTTCTCGTATCGGTCACCGAACGCGGTGATGGTGGTGACGTCGCTGCGGGCAAGGAACGTCAGTGTGCCGGTCAGGTCCGGGTCACCGTTGAACGGAAACCGCTCGGTGAGCCGTAGGGCGGCCTTGGCGTTTTCGGTGCCGACCGTGCCGCGCGGAGCGAGGTTGATGGGGTAGGGGCGACGATCTTGTCCGGTCTCGGTAGCCCACACGTGCGTGAACTCATCGGGCGTGAACACCCACCGCACTATTCGCCCCTCCGCTGCCCGCTGCCTGTACCTCGGTGCGAGAGCGGTGGCTCATCGAAAGCGTCGCCGCCCAACACCGGGGGCACCGATGGATCCAGCGACGACAATTCCTCATACCGTCGCCGCAGATACTCGGGGCTGGACTTCGTGCGCTCCTCATCGGAGTCCTTGCCGCGACCAGCCTGTGGCACACTGCCCATCGGCATCCCAGGCGCTCCCGCAGGCATCTGGCCAAGCCGAGCACTCGGCGCCCCGACCGGTGCGGTCGTCGGCACCGGCTGACCCGGAACCGATCTCCCCGGCGCTCTTCCGGAGACTGCACCGCCGCCTCGGCCGGGCAGACTCGGGCCACCGACGCCGATTCCTCCCGGTCCCGAGCTACCGACGTGGCCACCGCCAGCTCCTGCCGACGTCGTGCTCGACGGCGTGGTCAGGACCGGGGAGCCGTCGCCGGGCAGGCCAGCCGGTCCACCGGTAAGTGAGGACGGTGTCGTGGTCGCGGCTGGGCTGCCAGTCGAGGATGGTTGTGTCTTGGCCGAGGTGTTGCCGGGTTGCTGACTGTCGCTCGCCGGCTGATCACCGGGCTTCTCTTCACCGGAATCGCCACTGCTTTCGGTTCTGCTGGAGTCGGTTCCGCTTGTGCCCGACGAATTGCCGATGCTGCCAACCGATCCCGTACCACCCGATCCACGCTGGTCGCCGCCAGGTCCTGGTTGATCACCAGGCGGCGGTGGAGGAGGCATGAACCGAGGCACGCTGTCTCCCGAGGCCGGCTGAGTAGGGTTGTACACGAAGTTCATAGTGTCCTGCGCATCCGCTTGCGCAGCCGCCGCCGCATTCTGATAGGTCCGCAACCGAGCACCACCGTCGGCGGCCTCCGCCACTGGATCCGGATCGGGCACATACGGCGGTGGCGGCGGCGGGATCGACGCCTTGACCGTCTGCGCGCTCTCGGAATTCAGGCTCATCAGCTGCTGCACCGCAGTCGCTGTCGTATGCGCCTCATTGCCGCCTGACACGAACTCATCCGTCGACTTCTGTGCCGCGCCGGCGAATGTTCCCGACCAGCTGGTGAATTCGCGCTTCACCTCTTGGGAGAACGCGGTGAACAGTTCGTTCAGCTTGTCGGCCCGGTTTTTCCACTCGGCCGCGATCTGCCCCAGCGCGCCCGGATCCAGCTTCTGTCGCACCTGATCCCAGATCTGCTGATGGGTATAGGCGTCGAACACCTCACGATCCGGCACATACGCCGGATCGCTGCCAGCCGGACCGAAACCAGTCACATGCCCCAGCGAGGACACCTTCACCTGGATATCGAAAGCGACATCCTTCGCCTTGTCATCGGCCATTCCTCCCGCCCCCTCTATCTAGTTGTCCCCGATCCGCGGAATGACAGCCCGCACCAAATCCACCATGCCCGCACACTGCTCCGGAATCGGGCCTTCGATCTTGTCTCCGAACATGATCCGACCGAAGTCGACATAGCCGACCTTTGTCTGCAGCAGCACGTTGCAGAATGCTCGCCGCTTCTGGCGGACAATCATCGCAGCGTGGCCGTCGATCGTGACGTCTTCGACTTGGTCGCCGTCCAAGCCCGCCTTGGCCCGGCCTTCGTCCATCGTGCGATTCCCTGACAGAATGCTCAGCACGTATGCCTTGTTCGGGGTCTTGAATTCACAGCCCAGAAATGTGTACTCGGCGTGGATGTCAGTCGCGCGCTTTCGGGATTCGGGGTCATAACCGATGCGCTTGATCGTCTCGTCATCGATCCAGGTGCAGGGGTCGAAAGCTACGTCTGGCCGGTTCTCGTTCTGCTGCTTCGGCGGCTGAAGATCTGGTGCTGTCAACGTTGGGAATGGTGGCCGAATCCCGGGGCCGGTCGCGCTCGAAGTTGTTGCATCACTGGTGCTAGTGGTCGATTGCGCCCGAGGGGTGCCGTTTGACGATGATCCGCATCCGGCCAGCAGCAAAACCAGCGCCACACCCGCCACGCCCCAGCGAATACGATGCTGTGGGACGCGGTCGCTAGGTGCGTGGATTGTCATGTGTTGTCCTCAAGATAGACCTCAGTCGCCTTGATCGCGGCCCGATTTGCGTCATCGGCCTCGTTGAACTTCTTTCCGGCAGCCAGATAGGCGGCCTTGTAATGCAGGACCGCTTCCCGGAAGGCGGCAAGCGTATCCATATACTCTTGCCCTTTGTTGCTGAATCCCTGCGTCAGTGCTCGACCGGAAGGCAGATCCGGGAAGCCTGTGACTCGAGTCAGCCGCGATGAGGCCGCTATTTCGTCGTACAGGCCATCCGCCAGCTTGTCGCAGGCTGCGGCCAGACGCAGTGCGCCTTCCTCCGGCATCCGGAATTCCCCTGCTTTGGCGGCCTCGTACATCGCCTGCCCAGCCCTCTGCCCCTTGTCCGGTAAGGCCACGGCCACTCACCCCCTCGGTCTCGACTGCCGGGCATGGGCCAGCCCAGCTTCGGTGAAGGAAGCTTATCAGCGGGTACGAACCGAAGGTTTGGGGACAATGCGCCGTCTGGAGCTGCTTGCGAATCGCACCCCTTGGCGGCTTTCAGTCCGATCGCGATCTCACTCTGGGAGCAGGGGGACCACGATTTTGGCGACCTTGATTGCGTGGTCTCGGGGTTCGACCTGGCTTCGCGGATCGACTCTCAGTACCTCGACGCTGTAGGAGCCGTGGATCGATGGGAAAACCAGGCTGTAGTGGTCAGCGGGTCGGAACGCCGGACGATAGCCTAGCCCGCTGCGGTGGTCGATGGTGACCGGGACGAAGTCGGCGCCGATCTTCTTCCGCTGGAAGTCGGTAACGGTATAGATCTGCGCCCATACATCAACCAGGTAGGTCCGGGCGCCGTCATAGCCGCCGCAGCGTTTGAACCCGTCGACGTGGTCGAGCCCGCCGATGTCGGAGCTGAGCGTGGCCGGGTCGATCCCGATCTGTCGCCAGGTCTCGTGACTGAGCTGTCGCGGATCCCACAGCGCTGCGGCGGCTGATTGTCGATTATCGGCGTCACGCACAAGAGACCGCCTGGGCGAGTCTGTAGATCAGTTCCATTGTGTTCCTTAAGATTTGAAAGACATCAGGAGAAGCGAGTACTAGGTGGTTCGCTGGTGTTCGATCCAGGCCACGATGACGGCCAGCTGTGCGGTGATAGCGTCAAGTCGCGCCGTGGTTTCGGTACGCAGGCTGCCGAGATTGGCAGCGATAGCGGTGATCTCGTCGGCCAGGCAGCCGAGATCATGCGCCATGCCCTCGAGGTCGACGCTCACCCCGGCCTCCTAAGTACGGACCAGAAGTCGCGGCTTACGGCGTCCCACAGGTGCGTCAGGTCCGGCCACCGTTCCCGTGCCTGTACGAGGTCGGGGCGGTCGCCTGGCGACAGCAAAATGACTGCCGAACCGTCGGCTGTGTTGTCTACGCCCACGATCACGATCCGCTGGTGGTCCGGGCGCCAGGTTGCCCGGAGGCCACCGGCCTCGGTCTGATGGTTGGTATCGAAGAACACGCGTGAGCTCACCCCAGGTCGGCGGGTCCGCCGAGAATGTGTGCTGCCGAACGAATCTCGCGGCGTCTCGTCCCCGCATCCGGAGCGGTGCCAGTAGCAGGCCAACTGCGCGGTCAGGCCATCCCGTGGCAGCGGAGCAGATTGTCCCGCGGGGTGCAGCGCCGCGGCACGGTTGTAATTGCCTGCGACTGCGTCGAGCGGTCGCTCGGCTGTGGGCAGGCTCGTCATGCAGGTTCCGCTTCTGTCGGAGAGTTCGCGCCGTCGCTTTTCGTGGCGGCCCAGTTCTCGGCGTCGGCCTTCGCGGCCTC
This sequence comes from Nocardia transvalensis, assembly GCF_015477765.1. Classification (GTDB taxonomy): domain Bacteria; phylum Actinomycetota; class Actinomycetes; order Mycobacteriales; family Mycobacteriaceae; genus Nocardia; species Nocardia transvalensis_A. The sequence goes on from NZ_JADLQQ010000008.1 coordinate 407,381, forward strand.
GACATCTCGCGCGGACGCTTCCCGCAGGAATCGGCCATCTTCGGCCTTGACCGTCCACGCGCACGTGGTGCGGGTGGTTGGCTTCACGCGCAGGACCAAGCCCTCGGTGCGTTTGATCAGCCGCCATTCACTGTCGTCGCCGTGCAGTTCCCACCCGTTGGTGGCGTGCTCGGGCCGGATGGGTCCGAACGGCTCGATGAGTGCGCGGGTGCGAAGTTCGCGGATGGCCGCTGACATCCCGTCGTCGTTGTGCCGCATTACCCAACCCCCGTGTGCTTGACCAGAGCGGCCCATATCTCGCGAGGTATCCGGTGGAGGGTCTCGCTAAGTGTCAGCGGGGCGGAGGGGACAATGACCGTTCCGAGAGGCGGGATGATTTTCAGGATGTCGAGAACCCGGCCCTGCTTGTACCGGTGCACCGTACAGCGTGTCGTGCGGTGATGAAGGACGTTGGTTTCCGGTGTTGTGATCGCTGCTGTCATGGCCGCGGCCCATTCTCGAATGATGCTGCGGTCGCGGCGATTTCGGACAGGCGTACGAAGTAGGCGGGCGCAGTGGGTGTTCGGGCCCACCACAACGGGTAATCGTTGCCGCCGATAGGCAGTCGGATGCGGCTGCCGTAGGCGGCGACGGTGATCCCCAACCGGTCCAGTGCCCCGCGCTGGCGCGGGGTGAGGGTGTCGGGGAAGACCAGGATCGTGGTCTGCTGCGCCAGCCGGTCCTCGATCGCGGCTACGTGCAGGTGCCCCAACGCGTGCCGGGCAAGGCCTGTCGGCACCGACACCGCGCTGTAGCTGGCGCAGACTGGCATCTGCACCCACGCGATACCGTCAGCGTCCGGCACGACCTCGGCCGGGATCCGGTAAACCTCCCGATACAGCTGGCACTGGCTGTACGCGGCGGCTTCGGCCATCGCATCGGGCACGCTTCGAGTGGGGTCGCGGTCGGCGTGGCCGGTCATGACAGCCTCCAGGGCACCGAGCCGTCGGTGTGCCGAGGCAGGACCCCCAGGTCGATCCGTCGTGGCCGGGGGACAGGAGCCGCGCCATGGGATCGGCGGCGAGGCTGACGGCGCGTACCTGCCACTAGGGCTGCTGTGAGCCGGTTGTAGCGGTGTCCGGTCTGGCGGAATGCGGGGGCGAGCGGGCAGTCGTCGCGGTCGTGCGGCCATTTGTGGACCAACACGGCCAGCATGGCGAGGTGGCCGACCATTTCACCGACGGTGACGATCTCGGGCAAGTCGTCATCGACCAGGACCACGGTGTCGTTTCGATTGCCCAGGTGCCAGGTCACTTCGTCGTCAATGACGCGCGCGATGGTCCGGGCCAGGTCCTTCGCTTCGTTCATTCGACTCGGCTCCGACCAAGCGCCGGGGCGCAGAATATCGAGGTCGGCGAGAGAGGTCATCCACATCGTGAGCATGACTTGTGTGGCGTGTTCCAGCGATGTTGCCGATTTCTCCTCCCCGTCCCACACCGCGACCAGACGGCTCATATTCGGCAGCGGCTCAGACATGACACGACCTCGGCACGATGCCAGCGATCTGCAGGACGGCAAGCAGGTCGGACAGGTAGGGGAGTAGGGCGCTGCGGTGGGGACGGCGGTCGCGGGCCCACCGGAATGGGCACGTCGTGCGGTCGATGGGGCGTGTGGCTGATCGGCGGACCACGGTGATACCTCCCAGCGAAACTCGGGTGCCCCGCTAACTGGCGATGCCTCGATTCCGGCGGAAAGCCGGAGCGAAGGACGGGCGTCTGGAACGCAATGGCTCCCTGAGTGTGGTATGTCTCACGTATGCTCGATATGCGCGCGACGCATGAATTGGCCCGAACGGCCTTTTTCGCTGCGCGAGTCAGAGGTGGACGCTATTATCCGCAGACACGCGGCGAATCCGGATCAGGAAGCCTCCATGCCCTTGCGCTTCTGTTCTTGCGGTACGCGCCTGGCGCAAGACAACTGCACCGGGCTTTGCGGTGCATGCCATCGCCGGTTGGCGTCTTCCCAAGTCGGGGCACCTCGAGTACCCCGATCCTTCTGGGGTGATCCAGACATCGCCGCAGCGCTCGACGCTCACCACATCGGTCGTGTCCTGGAGGCGTATCGGCAGCACAGTTGGCACCCGAAACCGATCTCGCAGGCAACGGTCGCCAACTGGTGCGCCTTATCTCAGCCGCAGCTATCTCGCATCGTCCACGGGCCCCCGGTTACCGATCTGGCAAAGCTCATGCGTTGGGCGCATGCCCTGCGCATCCCACCCGACCTACTGTGGTTCCAGATGCCGCAGGGCGACGACCACCTTGGGGATGAGGAGGACGACGTGCACCGTCGACAGTTGCTGCGCGGCATCGCAGCTACTTCATCGGCAGCCGTGTCAAGTTCGGTCCTCGACCAGCTCGAGAACCTACGCCGGAGTGTCGAACGCGTGCTCGCGCCCGACTGCGTCACCAAGGCGACTCTCGACCGGTGGGAGGGATTGCCGAGCACGTATGGGCAGCAGTATCAATCCGTGGCCCCGGCCGAACTGCTCACCAACGTGGCCGCCGATTTTGCAGCGCTGCGGCGACATCTGGCGATGCGGCAGTCGACCCGGAATCGGATGACACTGTGCCAAGTCAGCGGACAGCTGGCGGTACTCGCGGGCATCTTCCTCGCCGCCCAGGGCGATCGCCGAAGCGCTCAGAACTGGTTTCGCACTGCCGGGCTCGCAGCGAAGGAATCGGGCGACCGGCGACTGGCAGGCACCGCTCTGGTGCGGTCCGCAATCGTAAGCCTCTACCACGGCGCGCCCACTCAGGCGCTTTGTAGCCTCGCTGAGGCGCAACCATTGCTCGGCGACGCACCGACACCGGCACGGGCCCGTGCGCTGGTAGTACAGGCGCGAAGTCTGGCCAAGGTCGGCAAAACCGATGAGGCGCGATCACGGCTCGCCGCATCCGAAGATGTTTTCAACGCGATGCCATCATCAGCGCTGCGCGATCCCGCGCTCGGATTCACCGAGCGGCAGTTCTACTTCACCACCGGCAGCGCCTACACCTATTTGGGTATGACCGCCGAAGCCGAGCAGATGCACCGCGAAGCATTGGCGCTGTATCGTCCTGCCGAGCATCTTGACCCGGCGCTCATCGAACTCGACCGCGCACGCTGCATGCTGGTCACCCATAGTCCGCGCAGCGCATGTGCCCACGCCGCCGACGCCATCGCAGCAGTGCCGCCCGAGCATCAGGGCCTGGTGATCCGCTACGGCCGCGAGTTCTACAGTCAGCTTCCGAGGCCCGTCCGTTTTCTGCCGGAGGCGCAGGACCTGCGTGACCTGATGTTCAGCGCGCCGCATCGACGGGATTCGTGAGCTCCCCGACACCCGGGATATCGACAGTCACGGTGTCACCGGCGACGAGCACGCCGACGCCGGCTGGGGTCCCGGTCAGCACAACATCGCCGGGCAGCAGGGTCATTGCCTCGGAGATATACGCGACCAGCTCAGTCACCGAAGTCAGCATGTCTGCAACCTCACCGTCCTGGCGCAGCACATCGTTGACCCGACACCGCACCCGACATCCCGCCGGGAGATCTGTCACCAGCCATGGCCCCAGCGGACAGAAGGTGTCGAACGCCTTCGCGTAACTTGGTTGTCCGTCACGGCGTTGGAGGTCCCGCGCAGTCACGTCGTTGGCGCAGGTGTAACCGGCAATCACGCCAGAAACCCTGTCGGATGGCACATTTCGACAGCGGCGACCTATCACCACCGCGAGTTCGGCCTCATGGTGCACCTCGGCCGACTGGGGCGGCAGGACGATCGTCTCGCCCTGTCCGATCACGGCGGACGGTGGCTTGAAGAAGATCCGGGGTCGTTCGGCCGTGGCTAGTCCCAGCTCCGCAGCATGGTCGGCGTAGTTGCGGCCGACCGCCACGATCTTGCTCGGTTCCGCGGGCGCCAAGAGCCGAACTGCGGCCGGATCGATCTCTTCACCAGTCCGAATGCTGCGGCTGTCCCATGGCGCATGGGAGAGCCGCAGGATCACCTCGTCGTGCACGCAGCCCCACATGGCCTGATCACCCGATTGGAATCGGCCGAAACGCATGACGCCAACGGTAACGCTTCGAACCAACACGAAGACGACCCTGGGCATTACCGTCGCCGACTCGACGAGCTGTCCGGCACCCCGCCCGACCGGGTCGTCGGCGCACTGGTGGCCGGGGCGGGCCCGGCGCACTCGCCGCCATCGCCGAGCGCGTACAGGCCCACTTCGCCGCCTGGCGTCGATCACGTCTGCCTGCAGGTTCTCACTGCCCAACCAGCCATCGCGCCGATAGCCGAATGGCGCGAACTGAGCCGTCTCAACAGTTTGCTTCAGCAAACGACCGCGACCCACGCGAAGCAACCCTTCGACCGACATACTTCGGTACCCACCCCGGGCGGTGCTCGGTTCGTTTCGCCATCGCCGCCCGTGACCAGTGTGTTGCGTTCGGCAATGTCCTGCACGCGTCATCGCCCTGCGCGACCTCGGAACGCGCTGACCAAACATGCCGATGTCATCGACAAGAAAGCCGCGGAATGGGCGACGGGCACTGGCCGGAGTGCCGCGGTCTGCTGGTCGGCATCGCACCTCACTAGCGATGGCCGCAGCGCCACGGTCCATCTCAACCACGGCGGAGGTTCTCGGCGACGCCCAGTGGCTGCAGTTCGCCGACAACCTGATCGACATCTTGTACAGCTCGCCATCGTGACAGCGACCACCGTCCATGACGAAGGAAACCAAGGCACCTGTAGTCGCACGACTTAGGGTGGGAGGCCCTGTGTCCCTGAGGTATTGGCTCACTTGCCCTTCAACTATGTCGAAAGGCTGTGTGGCGCAGTGCGTTATCTGTTAGCGTCGGCGTGTATTCGGGTACTGGGCCGACGTAGAGATATCGCTCACGGTCAGGCTGTTGCGAGGGGGCAACTTGAGGTCGGCGTTTCGTGATGGGAAGTGCGCGTGGCCAGTTGGTCGAGGAGGCGAGGAGTGAGCGACATCGACACCAAACCTTCGGCAGCGGACCGGGAAACACCTGAAGGTTTGACCCCGATTCCGTTATTCGAGATCGTGCAGGGTGGTTGGGCGGCGTCGACGTTGGCCGCGGCACTCGAGGTCGGCTTGTTCGAAGTGACTGCTCGACCGGGCGGGCTCGGTCGCGAGGACGTCGCACGGGAGTTGGGAATTCAGGATCGTCCTGCCGATATCTTGCTGGCGGCCTGCGCGTCCCTGGGGCTTCTGATCAAAGACGGCGAGCGATACCGCAATTCGCCGTTGTCGGATGAGTTTCTCGTCGAAGGGCGTCCTTACTATTTCGGCGGTTTCGTCCGGTACGCCGATCGGCGCAGGTACCCCGGTTGGCAGGAGCTTGCGACCGCTGTCAGGACGAACCGGCCGACCACCTGGGATCCGGACAAACAGTCGAGCGTGTTCGACCAGGGCGACCAACTCGTCCTGTCGATGTTCTGGGAAGCCATGCATTCGATGAGTTCGTTCACCGGGCGTGTGATGGCGCGGGCGCTGCCGGTGCTGGCCGAACGTCATGCGCTTCTGGATGTCGGCGGTGGATCAGGCGCTTTGGTCATCGAGGCATGTAAGGCAGTGCCGACGCTCCGCGCGGCCGTGTTCGAGCTTCCGCACGTCTGCGAGATCGCGGCACAGAAGATCGCTGCGGCGGGACTCGAGGCCCGCATCGCTACCGTGCCGGGAGATTTCCTCGCCGACAACGCACTGCCCACGGGATACGACACCATCGGTCTGTCCGCGGTCCTGCACGATTGGGACGAGGAAACCGGCCGTGCGCTGCTCGGAAAGTGTTTCCGCGCACTTGCATCCGGCGGGATGATCATTGTGCTGGAGGACCTGCTCGACGACGACCGGACCGGACCGTCGCGGGCCGCGCTGGTCGGGGTGAACATGCTGGTCGAAACCGAAGGCGGCAAGAACTACTCGGGCGGGGAGTACACCCGCTGGCTGACCGACGCGGGCTTCACCGACGTGAAACGCATCCCCTGCGAATCGGTGACGACGAACAGCATCATCCTGGCCCACAAGCCGTAGCAGGCGGTGATCCGGCTGGGCCTGCGTTCGACTCCCCATCCAGCTGAACATATAGCGGCAGATGAACGCAGGACCTGGTCAGGGTGCTACTAGTCGGTAGCAGGGACGGGCTCGCTCCAGTACCGCGGGTCGCGGCCGTAGTTCGGTGTCGTGAAGGCGCGGTCCCAGGTCGCGCCGTCGGCGATCAGTGCTCGCCACGGCGCGACTTCGACGTAGAGCACTCGCATAGAGTTCAACCCTGCCTGGTGCAGGTTGGGTCCGTCAGTGGAGACGGCATCCTCGGCGACGGCGACTTCGTAATTGCGTTCCAGTCCGGCCCGCACCGTGGCCTCCACACAAACGTTCGTCTGCAGCCCAGCGACGATAAGGCGTTGTGCTCCAAGGCTTCTCAGGACCGGGTCGAGTTCGGTGTAGGTGAAGAAGCTGTGCCGGGTTTTCTCCATGACGATGTCGCCAGGTCGCGGCGCGACCGATTCCATGATCTCGCTACGCCACTGCACCTGCTCAGCGGACAGGTTCGGCAGCCGGGACCGCCGCGTGCGTAGATGCCGCGCGGCGCGGGGGTTTGCCGCTAATGTCCCAGCAGGGCTGGTCACCTGCCGTGAGTAGATCACCGGGACGCCACGAGCCCGGGCCGCGTCGAGCAACTGCCGGCACTCGTCGACGACTTCGGGGAGCCGCCAGATCGGTGGCCAACCCAACGCGTCTCGAAGGCCATCGTCGGCGATGTAGCCGTTTTGCATGTCGATCATCAGTACTGCGAGGTCGCTCACCATGTTCTCCGTCCACCCCTGATGCGAGTTCCAACTCCAATGATCGTTGTCAGCTCGAGGACGGGGAGCCGGATCGGCTCGCTGCCATGGGTTGAGAACGGGATTTGATCTGGAGGAAGCGGACGAGATTCAAAGCCCAAGCCGCGGAGCGCTTCAGCAGTCCCGCCCTCCTCCTCGCGGTCCTCGTGGTGGTCGTTGTCCTGCTGCTGATCTGCCTCGTGCTCGGCCTCGTTATCTGGCTCGCCTTGCTTTTGATGCACACGAATCAATTAGCAGGCGAACGATTTGTCGCATCGGCAGCGTCGATCACGAGATTTCTTCGCGCGCAGCAGACCGGTGGGCTGCCGGCATGGTCTGGCCGTCATAGGCGGACAACTGCCCTTCCTCTCGGCTTAGAAGACCCGCCATCCAGCAAGCGCTCTGGGGATCCACTTCGCGCCGCACCTGGGGCATTTCAGAACGGTGGGAGTGGGACTGTTCGATTGCGCCACGCCGCCGCAGTGGCAGTAGAAGGTTGTCCGGTTCGACTTCAACTGCGTGGGTTGAGGATCAGGTTCGGGTTCGTCGCTCATGGGGCCGATCTTCCCACCGCCCCACCCCATGGTGGGCGGTTCACGGCACTAGGTGTCGGTGAGTTGCCCGCTGACGGCGTGTCGGAATATTCACCGTTAATGGATGGACGTGTCCGAACGCCAGCCGGTTCCGCCCATGCCGGTTGATCTGCCGCCGGACGGGCAATGATGGATCCACCGACATCGCCTCGTCCGGCAGGTCGACCAGCTGTCGAAACTGGTCGAATCAGGCGGCATACCCGAGGCGTGCGCTGCCGGTCGACCGACCGCCGTTCACCACGCGGCGACCGTTGCGGTCGAACACCGATGGCGAAACGATGTCCCAATACGGGTTTCCGGTAGTGGGCTTATCCCTCGCCATGTAGTGTACGAACCGTAGATCGAATGCGGCATCGGCCTGGTCATCACCCGTGCCCGCGAGCATCGGCGCGGCGTCCAGGTAGTCCGCCACCTTCGGATACTCGGCTCGCAGACGCTGCTCGTCACCGAGTAACGCGGCCAGTTCGTCACGACGCTCCGCAGTCAACACCAGGTCAGTCACACATTCGATTCTGGCTTCGCCCAGCCACTTTCGGGACCAGTTGCCGAAAGTTGATTCATTGCGTGGCGCTCTCTCAGCCTGGCACCGGCGGCCGTCGTCAACGCCTCCCCAGAGGGACGGCAAAAGATCACCAGCCTCGACGACCACCACGAACTCGTGCAAGAGAGGCAAAGCTTCCGTGACAACGCGGTGCCTGGCTGGCACCTATCCCGTCCCGAGACTGAACCCAATGGGTGTTCTCGGGCGTGCCCAGCTGTCGGTGGTCGATGGCATCCTGGGGCGATGACACGGGAGGCGAGTCCGATGGTCACAGGACACCAGGCGTTTCGGTCGACTCCAGCGGATTCCGCAGGGTTCGCATCGGTCGACCCGCATTCCCTCTATCGGCAAGCCTGCACGCATCCGGAGGGCGCTGCGGGCTTCTACAACCGCAACATTCGTGTGGCGGCCGGTACGCGTGCGGTCAATGTGCGGATCCCTGTCGAGGGTGCGGACTTGATGGACTATCGCCAATGGCCCGAGCCACAGGTCTTGGCCGCGATCGCGCCCCACATTGCGGCGGTTCCTGTCCTGTCCTGGGAGTCCGCGCGTCCGGCGTATCAAATTCACGAGTACATCGACGGTGACGTACTGGACCAGCTCGCCCCGCGCGGACACCCGGTACCGGCGCATGTTCCCTCCGATGTCGCGCAACTGTTCGCTCAGCTGCGAGCCATCCCGCGTAGTGCCCTGCCGCCGACCCCGGGCGGGCTCGATGACGACCCGCAGCGGTTCGCCCGCCGTCTGTGGGGTGTCACCCGGCAGGCGTATCTGGACCGTCGCTGGGGCCACTCCCGTCTGTTTCGGCGGCTGCGGATCCCGGCTGACCCGTTCGAACCGTTGGTGGGGACATGGAACGCCCTGCGACCCAGACCGTTTCGGCTCATCCACGCCGATCTGCACCGTAAGAACATGATCGTCCGCAACGGTGAAACCGTGTTCTTGGACTGGGAGTTGGCCCTGTACGGCGATCCGCTCTACGACGTCGCGATCCACCTGCACAAAATGAGGTACCTTCCTGACGAGCAGGAACGGTTTGTATCGGCCTGGGCGGCGGCCGAACCCGAAGCCGCGCACAGCGAGTGGGAGCACGATCTACAGATCTACCTCGTCCACGAGCAAATCAAATCCGCAGTCCTCGACGCTGTCCGCTACGCCAAACTCATCGCCGAAGGCGGTCTCACCCCGGACAACCAGCAGTTCTTGGTGCGGAAACTGGCACAGAAGCTGCAGGCCGCCGCATCTGTGTGGGGATTGGAAGCGCCGATCGGCGAAGTGCAAGTTGAAGCAGCGCTGCGCGGCGGATGCTGATCGTGTGCTGATCAGTCCTGCTGAGAAGTCGTGGCTAGCTGGCTACTGCGGGTAGCGGTGGCTGCCGAGACCGTGGGTTCTTGCGGCGGACGTAGCTGCGATGGACTAGTTGTAGGACGGAGTTGAGAGGGTGAGCGCATGGATTGGGATGGGCTGGGTGCACAGCTGGACGCGGTCTCTCGGCAGTACGCGCAGCGGCACGGATTTCAGCGGACACCAGAGTGGCTGGTGCTGAAGATCGCCGAGGAAGCTGGCGAACTGGTGCAGCAGTTCCTCGCCGCCACGGGGCAGGGGCGCTCTCGTGGCAAATCGCCTGCAGAGCTGAATGATTCGGTCGACAACGAGATCGCCGACCTGCTGGGCCACACGATCCTGCTAGCCCATCATCGAGGCACCGACCTGCAGACCGCGCTTGATCGCAAATGGCTGCGGCGCATCACAACCGGCGAACTATCCCAGTCACAGTTGTCATCGTGCCCAGCATCGGACGGCACAGCCGCCGTCATGCGGAACCTGCCGCAAGTCACCGACACGATGCGGGTGTTCGAAACCGACGACTCGACGCCGGTGCATGCTACATGGAATGACGATGGCGACGCGGTGAGGACTGTGCTGTCGGCATCGGTGATGGAGGCGTTGGCCGATTGCGCCCGGCGCCTGGACGGGCGCGGATTGATCGTGTTGTGTGGGTTTCCCGGATCGGGAAAGTCCACTGCCGCACGGTATCTGGCTGCTGTCACCGGCGCGATGGTGCTGGACAAGGACGCCTTCGCACCGGGGCTGGAGTCGGCGGTGATGACACGGCTGACCGGCAACCCCGATGATCGCGACAGCGACGCCTACAAGTCGGTTGTCGCCCCACACGTCTACGACGGCCTGATCCGCATGGCAACGACTGTAGCTGCCCGCATCCCGGTGATCGTGGACGCGCCGTTCCTGAGTCTCATCCAAGCCGCCGGTGATGCGGGGGAGCGATTCACCGATCACCTGAAGAGTCGGGTCGGGGCACCGCAGTCGCTGCCGGTGATCACGGTCTGGGTGGACAGTGCGGCCGAGCAGATCCGCGCCCGCATGACCATCCGCGGCGCCGATCGTGACGTCTCGAAGCTGGCCGACTGGCCCGCATACGAGTCCGCGGTCCTGACCGGCGGTCTGCGGGAAACTGCTCACGCCTTGGTGGACTCGGTCATCCGCAACTGACTGCGGCACCGCGCGCTGTCTCGTCTGTAGCGAGCGGGTGGTGAGGCAGGTGACGGGGCGGTGCCGTGGTGTTATCCGAGTGGCCGCATTTCGGTCAGGGTGTTGTGCATTGCGGTCATGATGAGGCGCCACTGAGCGGGTTCGGCCGCGGTCAGGGGCGGACGCACACGGGCGGGAAACCCGGGCAGACGGGTCTGGAGGGCGGCCTTGGCGAAGGCGATGTCGCTCAGGGGGAGGGTTTTCCGGGCCTCGGTGTAGCGGTCGAATACCCGTTGCAGGTGCGCCGCAGCCTCGATGTCCCTGGCGGCCACGGCGGCGGCGATGCGAACCGGAAGCTCGGCCACCGGGCCACCGGCACCGGTGACGACGCCGTCGACACCCAGCTCGCGCACCCTTGGCCCGACCCGATCGTCACCCAGGAACACCTGTATCCGTGCGGACGCCGCCTTGTATGCCCGGCTGGCGGTGAGGTCCTTGCCGGAGTCCTTCACCCCGAACAGGGCGGGGAAATCCGCGGCGAGCCTCGCCACCATGCCAGGGCTTAGATTGACCTGGGTGTGCCGCGGAAAGTTGTACAGCAGAACCGGTTTCTGCGCGCGGCCCAAGACCTGGGCGAAGAAGTTCTCGAGCCCTGCTTCGGGGGCGTGGGCGAAGAAGTAGGGCGCGATCGCCGCCAGACAATCGGCCAGGTCATTCGCGTGTTCGGTGAGATCGAGGGCGTCATCGAGGGCGCAGGCACCGACGTGGGCGATCAGCGTGCCACGCCAGCGACTACGGCAGAACTCCACGAGCTGGCGGCGCTCGCGCACGGTCAGGCTGGCAAACTCACCGGTCGTACCGTTGACCAACAGACTCGTCACGCCAGCGTCGTGCAGCAGACCGAGGTAGTCACCGAGCGCAGAGAGGTCCACGGCACCGTCGGGCCGAAACGGGGTCACGGTCGCAGCGATCGGTGACGAGATCATGATGCGTTTCTAGACGATCAAGCCAGTTGGGTCGAGCACTCGGTTCCGCGACATCGGCGATAACGGTCGTTGGAAAGCCGTCTGTCCTTGCTGATTCCGTACCTTAGTCGCATGCGCAATAGTCGCATGCGCAACATACGATGCAACGCGGATCCGCATACGACCGCATCGTCAAGTCATGTATGTGTCCACCGCTACCGCAGCGGTGCCTGGTCGCCAGAACGAGGACTTCGTGGGCCGCACCGGCCAGGTTTTGGTCCTCATCGATGGGGCAGGCAACCCGCCCAGATCAGCGACCGGTTGCTTGCATGGAGTCGCCTGGTACGCGCGCAACCTCGGTGCCACCCTTCTCCGCACCGCTCAGGCACCCATACGGCTCACTCATGCACTGGCAGCAGCGATAGAACAGGTCGCAGCGTCGCACAGCGCCACCTGTGATCTTCGACATCCCGGCAGCCCGTCAGCGACGGTCATCGTCACCCGCCTCGACGACGGGTATCTGGACTACCTCGTGCTCGCCGATTCAACCCTGCTGCTGGGCACCACAACCGGTGGCGCGTTCACCATCACCGACAACCGGGAGGCGCTGGTCGGCGCACCGTACCGGAGCCGGCTCGACCAACTGCCGTGCGGCACCGCCGAACACGCCAACGCATTGACTGCCTACGTCGAGTCGATGCGGGCGCACCGCAATCAGCCGGGCGACAACGGATTCTGGGTTGCCAGTGCCGACCCGGCCGCCGCCGACGAGGCGATCACCGGAAGGCTACCGGTCGCAGAGCTTGCTGCATTCGCCGCGCTCAGCGACGGCGCCGCGCGCCTGGTGGACCGATTCCAGCTCGCGACATGGGACGAGGTCCTGCGCATTCTGGCAACCGTTGGCCCCACTGAATTGATCGACCGCGTCCGCGCGGCCGAACACAGCGACCCGAATGGCCGCCGTTGGCCGCGCGGTAAGCCCCACGACGACGCGACCGCCCCCGACCGTCAGGCGCGGGCATTGGCGCACCCCACGTGGTGGGGAGGACATTGAGCGAGGTACGGATGTCGTCGACCGTTGTGGCGCACCCCCACGTGCATGGGGAGGACTGTCGCACGGCCGCCCACCATGCCCGGGCGCGCGGCGCACCCCCACTTGCGTGGGGAGGACGACGAAGCGGTTCGAATGCTCACGCGCACATTCGGCGCACCCCCACATGCGTGAGGAGGACGACGATCCTGCAGCGACGCCACCCGCTCATGCGGCGCACCCCCACGTGCGTGGGGAGGACCTTGTCGCAGATGCCGCAGTCCCGCCACTGATCGGCGCACCCCCACGTGCGTGGGGAGGACAGAATTCCGCGCAGGTAGTTCGCCGTATACGGCGGCGCACCCCCACGTGCGTGGGGAGGACTCGATCACGGAGCCAATTGCCAGGCCCGCAGTCGACGCACCCCCACGTGCGTGGGGAGGACGTGCGGCTTGTCCTCGCGGAGGTACATGAGTACGGCGCACCCCCACGTGCGTGGGGAGGACGACATCGTGCCGATCGTGGCCGACCGAATGGGCGGCGCACCCCCACGTGCGTGGGGAGGACCTCACCGCCCGGATGAGCTTGTGCCCTCGCTGCGGCGCACCCCCACGTGCGTGGGGAGGACCGGGCTGTGTCGGAACGCAGTTCGTCGAGAGGCGGCGCACCCCCACGTGCGTGGGGAGGACCTCAGGTGCCGGTCCGAAGAAGTTCTCACGGCCGGCGCACCCCCACGTGCGTGGGGAGGACGGGGCCGATCCCGCCGATTTCGACACCGCCGACGGCGCACCCCCACGTGCGTGGGGAGGACGACATCAGCGCGACCGCCGTTGCGGTCGCCCACGGCGCACCCCCACGTGCGTGGGGAGGACACTTGCTGACCTGCTCTGCTTCGAGCCTGTACGGCGTTTCGTGGTTATTGGCGGCGTCATGTTCCGACCGGACGGAATTGTATGGTTCGGCGTGTCATACGTTGGAGTGTTGGTGTAAGGATCGTGACGGTCTGTCCGCCACTTGGGTTGGGTAGCGCGATTCCAAAGGCGGTCAGGCGGTCTCGCGGTTTTTGTCGGTGCGTCGCCGTAGTGTCTCGGTCGTAGTCGCGAGCTTTGTTCCGAGGGGCATGATGGGTGATCAGAGTGAGATCGATCTGCGGTTGTGGGGCAAGTCAAAAGGACTGCCCGGGCCGTATCCATTGGTCTGTCACCTCCTGGATGCTAGCGCGGCGGCCGGAATGCTTTGGGAGCAGTACCTTTCGGACGGGCTTCAGAAGTTTCTTGCCGATGGAATGGGTGTGGATGTTGAGCATGCTCGGCGTCTGCTGATGTTCTGGGCGGGACTGCACGATATCGGCAAGGTAATGGCGTGTTTTCAGATGCAGGACCCGGCGGGGTTCGGTGCCGGGGAGTATCCGGTGCCTGTGGGGGAGCGGCAAGGCCATGACTACGCCGCCCATGTCTGGTTGAGGTTGGCATTGGTCGAGAAGGAGTTCGGCGAGGACGCCGCGCTTCTGGTTGCTCAGTTGCTGGGTGGCCATCACGGCTGCTTCTTCCGCCTGGATCGGCGTACGGCTGCTGTGCCTCTGGTATTGGTGCCTGAGCTCGGCGACGGGGCATGGGAGTCTCAGCGTCGAGCTTTGGTGGACGTGGTGTATCACCTTGTGGGGGAACCTGATCCGATTTCCGATCTGGATCCGGCAGCCGCTGCGGTGGCGTGCGGCGTCGTAATCTTGGCTGATTGGCTGGTCAGTCAGGCCGACTTCCTCATCCCGAGGCTGGCAAGGGTGCCGAAGCGGGGTGATCGCGACTCGCTGGAACGCTACTTCCGTGCGGCAGTGGTGGACACACCAGTGCTGATACGGGAGGCAGGCTTGGGACGGTTGTGTTTGCAGTCCGGGAGTTTCGCGGATGAACACCGACTGCTGCCCCCGAGGACGCCTAATGCGTTGCAACGCTCGGTGGCGGAGAATCTTCCCCGGTTGCTGACCGGTGCCCCGGGGGTGCTGCTGATCGTGGCGCCGATGGGATTCGGCAAGACCGAGACTGCGCTGACTGCTGCTCGGCTGTGTGGCGAGACGGTGGGTGCGTCAGGGATCTTTTTCGCGTTGCCGACCATGGCAACTGCGGACCCTATGTACAAGCGGTTGTCGGAGTACGGTTCGCGTCGTGCCGTCGAGCCAGCGTCTCTAGCCTTGCTGCACAGCATGGCCTGGCTGAATTCAGCATATTTGCCGGACGGGCCCGACGCGGAGGTGGTTACCGGCGAGGATTCGAATGAGGCTGCCGCGCAACGTTTCATGATCGCTGTCGTCGAATGGCTGTTGGGCGCCAAGCGTGGTTTGCTGGCGCCGTGGGGCACCGGGACGATCGATCAGGTGCTGCTCGCCGGTGTGCGAGGTCGCCACAACATGCTGCGCATGCTGGGCTTGGCTGGCAAGGTTCTGGTTGTCGACGAGGTCCACGCCTACGACGCCTATATGCAGCAGCTCCTTCGCCGGGTACTGACCTGGCTCGGTCGACTGGGTGTTCCGGTGGTGTTGCTGTCGGCGACGTTGCCGCAGCGAGTCGCACAACGGCTGGTCGAGTCGTATCTCCAAGGCGCTGGGCACCGGCTGGACGATTTCTCGTTCCGCTACCCCGGCTGGCTGTATGCCGATGCACACACAGGCACTATCGATGTGTTCGATTTCAGTTGTCCTCGAACCGAGTTGGCGGTTGGCTTGCGCCAGGTCCCGCAGAGTCCGGACGGCGGTCTTGACCGTATCTTGGTGTTGCGCGACGTTTTGGAGCCGTTGGTGACCTCCGCGGACGGTTGCGCGGGGATCATCTGCAATACCGTCTCCGAGGCTCAGCAGACCTACTGTGACCTCAAGGCGTGGTTCGCCGGCGTGCGGGCGAGTGGCGGATCGCCGCCGTCGTTGACATTGCTGCACTCTCGATTTCCGGCCGACCGACGCGAGGAGCTGACGACTAGTATTGTCGCCGCGTACGGGAAGGACGGGGACCGGCCGTGCGGAGTGGTAGTGGCCACCCAGGTGATCGAACAGTCGATTGATCTTGATTTCGACCTGATCATCAGCGATCTCGCTCCCGTGGCGCTGCTTCTGCAGCGCGCCGGACGCGGTCATCGCCACCTTCGTAGCCGCCGCGCGGAATGGGCACAGACTCCACGCCTGGAAGTACTGATGCCGATGAACACGGGACAGTGGCCGCTGTCGTGGCCATACGTCTACCCGCGGGCACTGCTACGGCGCACGCGAGAGGTGCTGTTGGCACGAACGGCGGGATCGGCCGGAAATGGTGTGGCATCAACGGTTCCGGGTGGACCTGTCGAGTGCACGATTACGATTCCCGATGACGTGCAGGAGCTTATGGAGCAGGTGTATGACGAATCGTTCGCGGACGGCACTATGGCGACCGACGACATCGAGAATTTGGCCGACGAGCAGGTCAAGCGAGCGGTGGCCGACATGGTCGTCGTACCCGACCCCGATGACCTTGATGCCGACCTATACGAATTAACCGATCGCGAGATCGACGACGCCATGTTCACCACTCGGCTCGGCGCCGACTCCGGACGAGTCGTCTGGTGCTACAGCGACGGCGACGACGGCCGATGGCTCGACCGCGATCACACCATCGCACTGCCGCAGCACGGCCCGGGGCCCCAGGGCCGATTGACGAAAGGTCAGGTGAAAACCGTTCTGGCCAAGTCGATTCCCGTTCCCGCGACCTGGATTGCTCATCCAGCTCCTGAGAACGCTCCACCGGGAACCTGGGACAAGAACCCTTACCTACGCAAAATCCTTCTTCTGGTCGAGCGGCCCGACCGACCCGGACGGGTGCAGTTGGGCGGCAGGGTCTGCCGGTTGGACAACGAGCTTGGACTCACATGAAAGGTTAACTTGCCATGCTTCCCCCTTTTGGATTGACCGCTAAGGTTGTAGATTCAACCCCGTGGTCTCCATGGAACTCAAGCTCACCATCAAACGTCTGCCCGGGCAGTGGTCGCTTCCCGTTGCCGTGGTCACGCTGCTGTTCTTCGCTGCAGCACTGGCCGGTCCCGGTAGTAGCCCTCACGTGTGTGAGGAGAGGAAACCTCTGGCTTCACAGGTCATGCCTCCCCGGGCACACCCCCACCTTGTGGGGACCTCGGGTTCCGAGCATGTTCCGGGTCGCTGATGATGGAGCCTGAACAGTGACCACCGGTGACGTCCGAATTATGCCAGTAGTCCCGCTGCGGTGGTCTGCGGCGGGGCCGGAGGGGATTGACCTACCCTCTGCGAGCTTGCGGAGTGGCGGATGCGAGCCTGGAGCTCTGCCATCGTCGCTGGGGTTGTGGGATTTGTTCGCGGCAGCGCACGTGATCGAGGACATCGCGGTCGGTCCGCCACCGGTCGCTGCGGGACTGTGGCGGATTCTGACCGTCATTGCGGCGCGGGTTACGGGTCTGGACGATCCGGGCAGGCGCGGCGACCGGCGTCGCAGGGCGCGGTGGCGGGAGCGTCGGGACGATGTTCTGCGGCATGGCCGGTTCGATCGGGTCGCAGTCGATGTGTATTTCGGTGAGAGGTATGCCGATCGCTTTCGGTTGTTCGACCCTGACCGGCCGTGGTTGCAGGATCCACGGCTGGCGCGAGAGTGTGCCGCGCCCAGCGGCCTGAACAAACTGGTGCTGGGTCGACCGGCTGGGAACAACCAGCCGTGGATGACACATCATCGCGATCAAGTGCCGGTGCCGTTGTCGGCCGCGCAGGCTGCGCACCATCTGATCGGCCAGCTCTTCTACGGCGCACCGGGACGCTGCACCGCGAGGACGGTGGGAAATCGGAAAGAGGCCAATACCACCGCTGGTCCGCTGCGAGGCTTGGTGTCGTATCACCCGATCGGCGCGAACGTGTTCGAGTCGCTGGTCGCCAGCATCCCCTATCCAGGCGGCTGTGACGAGGACTACGGGGACAAGGCCCCGTGGGAACTCGACGGCATGTCTGATCCGCTCCAGGCACCACCACCGGCGACAGGGGTCGCAGGCTGCCTTGTCGGTCGGTTTCGCCACGCGGTGCTGCTGGTGCCTTCGCCGGACGCGGGAACCGTTGCCGACGCCTACCTCACCTGGGCGTGGCGCCTGCCGCACGGACCGGCCGAGGATCCCTTCCTCATCTATCAGGTCAGTCAGAAGGGGGAGCTGTATCCGCGGCCGGCGGACGCGAACAGGGCGTTGTGGCGTGACCTCGATGGACTGTTGTTGCAGGACATCAGCATCGCGAAATCGCGCCGCCCTGCGATCTTCGACCAGGCCGAGCACCTGCCCGACGGGATGCTGGAGCGGTTGCGGGTCCGGGCTTTCGGATTCGATCAAGATCGTGCGCAAGTTAGCGACAGGCAGTGGTATTCCGCGGAGACCCCGCCGGTGCTGGCGGTGTTGACCGACCCACAGTCTGTTCTCGCCATCAGCAGGGCGCGAGCTGGCGCCGAGCGTGCCGAACGTCATCTGGTCAGGGCGCTCAGTAATGCGTGGATAGCGGTCAACGACCCGTCCAACGGGAACGGCCGCCCGACGCGTAAGGACATCAAGCCGGGCCCTTGGCCCGCGATCGCGTCCAGCCGGTACTGGCACGGCGCGGAAGACGTTTTCTGGCATCAGGTCCGGACAAGGAATTTCGACGAGTCTGCACGCCGATTCGTCGACCTCGCGCTCGGCATCTATGACGCGGTCACGGCGGGGACCCGGTCCCCGCGTGGTATTCGCGCGATCGAGAACGCGCGCGGCTACATCTACGCTGCGGCCGCTACCTCCACACCCAGGGAGTCTCAGCATGTCTGACCGACCAGCAACCGTTAGCAGCAGGCGGGACACACTTCGGACCCAGGCCAACGTCATGGTGGCCGAAGTGATTCACGCCGTGAACTCCAGCAGTGGGAGCCGCGCGGCGCTACGGCGGGCGCTGCGCCATGGCCCGGACAGTGAGCAAGCCAGGAACGCGCACAGGATCGTCGCGCCCTATTTGCCTGCCGGTGCCGGCCAGGCAGCGGAACGCGCGTTCTACGCAGTGGCGTCGATGATCGCCGCCCAGCCGCGGAATGCGCGCGATGACGCCCGCGACAATGCCGACGCCGGACATGTCGAAGACCCCGGTGAGGTCGAGCTCGACGCTGATAGTTGGGAGTCTCGACAGACGTTGGGGCAGACGCTGGGACGTGCGGCCGCGCTGGGCAAGGTTGAGTTCGACAGCATGGAAAAACACCTGCACCTGCTGTGCCGACAGCACCTGCACGGTATCCATCAGCACCTTCCCCGCCTAGTCATGCGGCTACGTGCCGAACTGGTCGAAATCGACTGGCCCCGGCTCGTTGTCGACTTGGCCGACTGGCCGTACGGACGCGACCGGATCGCCAAGCGGTGGCTGCAGGACTTCTACCGCACCCACCACGCACTGACAGCCGGCCAGAAGAAAACCGCCGCGAAGAATTCCGAAAGCTCCGAAAGCGAGGATCAGTGACCACCGCCCGGTTCGTCGACATCCATCTGCTGCACACAGTCCCGTACGGCAACCTGAACAGAGACGATTTGGGGTCGCCCAAACAAGTGACTTTCGGCGGGGTCGAGCGCACCCGGATCTCGAGTCAGGCATGGAAACGCGTGACACGTTTGGCCGTGGAAACCGCCGTCGGCCAGGAAACGAAACGGACGCGGCGCGTTGCGCAAGCTGTCAGCGAGCGGCTGGTGGATCGCGGATGGGCCGCCGAACTGGCAGACGCGGCCGGCGCCCAGGTGCTGCAGTCGGCCGTCGCTGGTAAGGACGTCGGCCTCAAGACCGAGGATGACGGGAGCAGCTCGGTGCTGCTGTACCTGCCGGTGACCGCACTCGATGCGCTTGCCGACCTGGCGGAAAAACACCGCGACGCGATCGCGGCACAGTCTGGCACCACCAAGCGCAAGCCCGTGCTGCCATCCGACGAGGTCGCGAACATTCTCAAGACGCGAAACGGCACGATCCACCTGTTCGGCCGCATGCTCGCCGAACTGCCCGGCGGCGATGTCGACGGTGCGGTGCAGGTCGCACACGCTTTCACCACCCATGCCGCGGAGCCGCAGATCGACTTCTTCACCGCGGTCGACGACCTGAACCGGCCGGAGAACAAAGGGAGCGGTCATATGAGCGATGCCGAGTTCTCCGCCGGCGTCTTCTACCGCTACGCGAACATCGACATCGCCGGTCTGCAACGCAATCTCGGTGTCGACGAGGCAGCGATGGCTCAGCAACTGACCCGAGAGTTCCTCACCGCGTTCACCCGCACCATTCCCTCGGGAAAGCAACACTCCACTGCCGCCCAAACTCTGCCGGATCTGATTCATGTGGCCGTGCGGTCCGACCGGCCAGTGTCGCTGGCCGCCGCCTTCGAGTCGCCGGTCCGGGCGCAGGGCGGCGGCTGGGCCGAACCATCGCGACACGCACTGTCGACCTACGCGTCCCGGCTACGGAAGCTGTGGCAGGACACTGGCATCGTCTGGGACGGCTACGCCTCCATCGATGACAACGACCTCACCGGACTCGGTGAACGCGTGGACGCCTTCGCCGATCTTCTCGACCGCGCCCTGGCCACGGCGTTCGCGCAGGAGCATTCATGACCGGACTGATCCTTCGCCTCGCCGCGCCGCTGCAGAGCTGGGGTGAGCACAGCGCCTTCTCGGTCCGCGACACCCAACGCTTCCCGACCCGATCTGGACTGATCGGAATGTTCGCCGCCGCCCGCGGTTTCGAACGTGGCCGACCGCTCACCGAATTCGAACCTCTACAGCTGACCGTTCGAATCGACCGTCCCGGCACCATCGTCTCCGACTTCCACACCATCGGCGGCGGCAACGAACCCGCTCGCACCGCACTGACCGCCGAGGGCAAACGCCGCCAGGCGGGGAAAGGCACCATCGTCACCCGGCGGCACTACCTGTCGGATGCCGTGTTCACTGTTGCCGTGCAAGGTCCACAGGAGGTTGTCGGGACCCTGGCCGCCGCATTGGATGCCCCCTGGTGGCAACCGTATCTGGGGCGGCGTTCCTGCCCACCGGAGCAGCCGCTGCTGCTGCGCGCCGATGTCACAGACGCCAGCCATGATCTGAAGTACAAGGTCCCCATCCCGGCGGCGAAACGCCCCAGCATCGACTTCGTCGCCGACTGTGTCGATCGCGCCGGGACGATCACCGAACTCGCAGACATCCCTGAAAGTTTCGATCCGCTGCAGCGCCGGTACCGCAGTCGATCGGTCACCCGGTTCCCCTTCACCGAGATTCCGGACCAGCTGTGGCAGGAGGACACCAACGCCTACTACTCGGCGTTATTCGAGTACATGGGGGTCTCGTGACGCTGTGGCTCACCCGTATCGAGCTGAACCTCGCCAACCCAATGGTGCGCGCGGATGTGCGCAACGTAATCAGAATGCATCAGCGCGTGATGGGTTTGATGCCGCCGGAGCTCGGCGACAACCCCCGCAAGCAAGCTGGACTGCTGTACCGGATCGACGAAAGTCGAACTGGTACACAGGTACTCGTTCAAAGCTCGCGGGAACCGAACCTGACCGCCATACCATCGAACTACGGCACCGTCGCGATCCGCGACCTGACGCCACTACTCGACGCCCTCGAAACAGACTTGCTCGTCCACTACCGCCTCGCCGGAAACGCCGTAAAGCGATTGGGCCGCGGCAACAAGGATGCGGGCAAACTCGCCGCACTCCGTGGCGAGGAGATCGGCCAGTGGTGGACTCGCCGAGCACCCGAATGCGGCCTGCACCTGAAAACCCTCACCACCACCCCCGCAGGTTACCTCCGAGGACACCGAGCAGAGGCGGACCCGAAGCATCGAGTGCGGCACGCGGTCACCCGCTTCGACGGTATCGCCGCCGTGACCGACCCCGAGTCGCTGCGCCGAGCCGTTCGTGACGGCGTCGGGCGCGGAAAATCGCACGGCTGTGGCCTGCTGAGTTTAGCGGTAGCACGGTGACCACGCCGTCGGCCGCGCGCAGCAAGCTCGGCGCGCCGACATTGGCGATGCTGCCACGGATCGCCGACTCCCTGTCGTTTCTGTACCTCGAATCAGTCCGAATCGTGCAGGACGACACCGGCGTCTGCGCCCGAGTGGAATCCCCTCGTGGCATCGAGCAAGTCTATCTCCCCACCGCCGCGCTGGCCTGCGTGCTCCTAGGGCCAGGCACCTCTATTACGCAGCCCGGAATGGCAACTTTCGCGCGACACGGCACAAGCCTGGTATGCGTCGGCGCCGGAGGAGTACGAAGCTACGCAGGAATCGTGCCCGCGTCACTGACAACCACCTGGCTGGAACGACAGGCCACCGCCTGGGCCGACACCGGTGCCCGCACCGAAGTCGCGAGCCGGATGTACACCTACCGCTTCGGCGACAGTCCGGCCGGTGTCACAATTTCGCAGCTGCGGGGATTGGAAGGGCAGCGGGTCAAAGCCATGTACCGCATCCTCGCCCAGCAATATGGCATCAAGCGATTCCGCCGCAACTACGACCCGAACTCCTGGGATAGCCAGGATCCAGTGAATTTGGCGTTATCCGCCGCGAACGCGTGCATGTACGGCGTCGTGCACGCAGCCGTGCTCGCGCTGGGCTGTTCACCCGCTCTCGGCTTTGTACACAGTGGAACTCAGCTGGCGTTCGTCTACGACATAGCCGACCTGTTCAAGATGAAAGTGACAGTTCCGCTGGCTTTCTCGCTACACGCATCGACCGATCCGGAAAGGGAAGCAGGCCGCAAACTCCGTGAGGACTTCCGACTGCTGAAACTCATGCCGGAGATCATCACGACCATCCAGAAGATAATCGACCCCAAAGCCGCGGGGGACTCGCCCGATCGAACAGGCGATATCACCCACCTCTGGGATCCGGCGCTGGGCTCGTTGCCCTCCGGTGTCAACTACGGCAACGACCTGGACTCCGGATTCTGATGGCAACGATGCTGGTGATCTCGACAACTGCGGTGCCGGAGCATGTTCGAGGTGCATTGTCCCGGTGGCTGATAGAGCCGACCGCCGGGCTCTATGTCGGCGCGGTGTCAGCAAAGGTCCGAAACGAGCTATGGGACGCGGTCGCCGCCTCGGTCGGCGACGGCGAAGCCGTATGCATCCATCCTGCGGCAAACGAACAGGGCTTCCAGATCAAAACCGCCGGCGAACGTCGCCGCCGCATCGCCGATTTCGACGGGTTACAGCTCGTGCGGTTCCTCCCGCCAGGCGAATCGGACGCCGACATGGTCGATATCGACTTCTGACCCCGAGCACTGGTTGCGTACGAGTCGCTCTACGACACCACTTTGTCCTCTTCCGGACCGGATAACACGATTGCCAGGTTGATGTTCGCGCCTGGCTGCACACAGCATGCACTATCGAAGGCCCCGCACGCTCGTCGTGAATGAAGAAATCCGCAGAAAATGCGAAGAAACACCTGGCCAACAGTCGCACTCCCAGACGCAACATGCGACACGCGCCTTCTGATACCGGACTGCGCGTGGAAATTGGCTGCGGGGACGCACGTGTGGAGAGAGGATCGTGGCGCGTTCGTCGGACCGATGCACCCCGACGCACCCCCACGTGCGTGAGGAGGAACTGAGCTGTAGGTACCGAGGATTGGCTTGCAACGGCGCACCCCACGTGCGTCGGGAGGAACTGGTGGCCGTCGCAACACCCACGCTTGTTATCGGTGCACCCCCACGTGCGTGGGGAGGAGTTCGACCCTGGCGAGACATGACCGGTATAGGGCGGCGCACCCCCACGTGCGTGGGGAGGAGGCTGGCTCGTAGCGGTAGGCCGGAAGAATCACCGGCGCACCCCCACGTGCGTGGGGAGGAGAGGAACACGTCCCGTCGTAGGCCGGGCTTACGCGGCGCACCCCCACGTGCCTGGGGAGGAGTTGCGCTGGGGCGACAACGTGGAGATGTCGACCGGCGCACCCCCACGTGCGTGGGGAGGAGCATTCATCGGTCACCACGCCGTCGACACGCACCGGCGCACCCCCACGTGCGTGGGGAGGAGGAAACCAGCGCCACCGAAATCCTCACCTCGATCGGCGCACCCCCACGTGCGTGGGGAGGAGACTTTGTGACCTGCATGTTTCTCGACGCGCATCACGTTTACAGGATTCGGAGGCTGATGGCTGGGTTTGGCGCGTTCAGGTCGTTCTGGAGCCGAAGGCATAGCTGATGATTCTGCTGAGGATGGCGTGCTTTGGCGATCTCGTGCTGGACGGTCTCCGCGTTGATAGCAGCTGTGTTTGGGTATCGACCGTCGGCCTACGGGGTATGTGTCTGTTCTGGGGTCGCCTGTGCTCCAGTCCCGGAGTTTGGTGCAAGCAGGCAGATTCGGACGAAGCCCTGGGGATTCGCCCTGGCACGACCACCCAACACCAGCGCGACCGCGCACAGCAACCGTTGCAGTATCGTCGTTCGGCGGGCAAGCCGAGACGCCAGCGTCGGCACCTGCTCGGCGAAAGTCCTTTGCCACAGTCGGATTTGTCGCAGAACAACCGTCGTACCCGCAACCGGATCAGGACCTCCCGGCTGGTGATCGCGGTGTCGGACAATCGCCGTTGGTAGCGACTGTGGACTCGACGCGACAACATTCCCGCAGTCCGGGCACGGGGCTGGTTCGCCACGAGTGCTCACATCGAGCCGCACCCGGCAGTCCTGTCGAGTCCATCCCGTCGATCTTCAACCCATCCACATGCGGGAACAGGACCATCAGCGGTCCAAGATCAGAACACCAGCAACATGATCGATCATCAAGCGCCCGTTCGCATCCGATGCCAGACTAGATCAGAGCTCTCCGGGTTCATGTGTGGATAGCCCTGCCTGGCATGCGAGTGGATTCGACGACTCAGCTACGCACTCGATGAGACGCTGGGTAGCGAGGATCGGCCGACAGATGTGCTTCTGGTGGCATGCGCACTCGGGTTGTTGGGCAAGCAAGGCGAGTGGTATGTGAACTCGCCGCTGTCGGATACCGTTCTGGTGCCGGGGCGTCGGTACTACTTCAATGGATTCATCCGCTATGCCGACAGCCGCGGGCATCCCGGATGGACCAATCTGCCTACGGCACTGCGGACGAATCGGCCGACCACCTGGGATCCCGACAAGCAGGCCAGTGTTTTCGACAACGACGACCAAATCCTGCTGTCGATGTTCTGGAAAGCCATGCACTCGATGTCCAGCTTCACCGTCCCCGTGCTGGCGCGAGCGGTGCCGGATCTGGCTCAGCGCGAAGCTGTTCTGGATGTCGGTGGAGGCTCGGGTGCCCTGATGATCGAGGCGTGCCGCGCATTTCCGGATCTGCGTGCGGCGGTGTTCGAATTGGCGTTCGTGTGTGACATCGCGGCCCGCAAGATCGCTGATGCGAGCCTGGATCACCGGGTGGCGACCGTGCCGGGTGACTTCCTCGCTGATGATGAGCTTCCGAGCGGCTATGACACGATCACGCTGTCGACCGTGTTGCACGATTGGGACGAAGACACCGATCGCATGATTCTGCGCAAATGTTTCCACGCTCTTTCCTCGGGGGAAGGATCATCATTCTGGAAGGTCTACGCAGGATCGCTGCGCTATCCGGGGATCCGGTTCATGGTTGAAGCGACAAACCGTGGGACAGGGGGTTGATGGGGTGTCCGGGCAGGCGCGGGAGCATTACGACCGGCTCGCGGCCGAGTACGAGGCGAATTGGTCCTACAGCCCGCAGTTCGTGTCGTGGATGACCTCCGCGATCGTGTCCCGGTTGTTCCCCGATGATCGGGCGGTGGACTGGGCCGCTGATATCGGATGCGGCACCGGTTTGTTCACTCGGGATCTCGTCGGTTACGCGAAGCGGGTGGTGTGCGTGGACCCGTCGGCGGGCATGCTCGCTCAGCTTCCCGAAGACCCGGCTTTGCTGCCGGTCCAGGCTTCGGTAGAGGACGTGGTCGGGGGTCGTATCACTTTGCCGCACAACGTGTTCGATGCGGTCCTGGTGAAGGAAGCAATCCATCACGTGCATGAGGCTGACCGGGCCGCGGTGCTGACCGGCTTGGGAGGCATGCTGGGCCCGTCGGGGCGGTTGTTGGTTGTGATGCTGCCGGCGCGGATCGACTACCCGTTGTTTCCGGCGGCGTTGAGGCTGTTCGAGCAGTTGCAGCCCGAGCCGGAGGTGATTGCCGCGGCGGTGCGGGACGCGGGCTTGGCCGTCGAGCTGAGCTACGAGAGCTTTGCGCTGTCGTTCCCCCGTGAGCGCTATCTGCAGATGGTGCGCAACCGGTACATGTCGCTGTTGTCGGAGTTCGACGACGCCGCGTTGGAGGCGGGTATCGCGCAGATGGATACCTCGCGCGAGGTCTACGAGTTCGCCGACAGGTTCGCCTTCATCACCGGGACGGCCGGATAGGAACGGACGGCGATGAGTCCGATATTGGACAGCCGGTTGTAGCGGTTGAAGTCGGAGCTCAGTGATCACGTGCGTATCGCTCGGCATCTGGGGTTGGATTTCGAGCGTCCGATCCGGTCGTTGGGTGATGGCTATCCGGAGTACACGGTCTCGCTGGTGGGGAAGTTCGCCGAGCGGATCCTCAAGCAGTTGTGGCGGCATCATGACGTGCCCGGTGATCCGGCGGGCAAGGGGCTCAACGATCTGATCAAGGGGTGCAGTCCGTTCATTCGTAGCGCGACGGTGATAGAGGCGTTGCGTGATATCCAGCGGTTGCGGAACCGGTCGGCGCACGACGGCTATGTCGTTGCCGAGGAGGATGGGCTGACGGCGGTGCGTCGGCTGGTGGAAGTGCTGGCGTGGTTCGCCAGTGTCGGCAGCTCGGTGTTGACCGGACAGGTGCCGGCGCTGACGCCGGTGGTGGCGGCGAAGGCGGAGTTTCTTTCGGGACTGTATGTGACGCTGGGGTTTTCGACGGCCAAGCGGTTCGAGCTGTCCGAGGACACCGTGTACCAGTTGTTCACCCGGCAGGTCGGTCTGCGCAGTGAGTATGCCGAGTTGGTTCTCAGTCGCGATGTCGGCGAGGTCCGTCGTGTGCTGGCCACGACTGGGGGCGAGATGTTGCGTACCCGGTTGCCGAAGTTCACCCGGTTCCTTGTTGTCGACGATCCTGAACAAAACGGGCTAGTGCCGCAACAGAATTCGAGGACTGCCGGATCGTGCCTACGACCGCTGTTGATGGCTGAGCAGATGCCGGGGAGTGGGTACTTCGTCATAGGCCGATGTCGTTGTCTGGAGCGTGGGCGTGCCCATCTGGTGGGCTGAAGTCGAGCTGCGAGGGTGAGTCGGTGTCTTGTCGGTGATGCTGTCGCAACACCTGTTCGGAGGCGGCTTGTTCTGGGGTCAGCTGAGCGCGGCGGTCGCGTTCGGCGGTCAGGTCGGCGAGCTCGTTTCGCAGCCAGCCGCGGTGGACCGTCGGTTGATCGGACTCGCTGTCGTGGTGGCTGGTGGGTGCTGGATCGAAGAGGGTGGTGTCGTTGGCTTGGAGGGCGATGCGTTGCTGGACGTGAGTGATGTGTTGGGTGAGTTGGTGGTCGGTGAGGATTTGTATCGGGTCGTTGGGGTCGAACGTGGGTGTGGCAGGGCTGTCGGGGAAGGGGTGCTGACGGACCCAGTCGGCGATGGCGTGGCGGTCGCGACGCGTGGGCGCGTGGCGCCAGTCGTGGGCGAGTTTGGCGCGTGCTTGGGTGGCCGGGTAGGTGCTGGTGATGTGGGCGCAGCGGGCAGGGATGTGGTCGGCGGGGTCGTGGTCGGGGATGGCGGGTGTCCCGTCGTCGCGGCAGTCCTCGCAGAGGCCGTCGTCGCCGCGGCGCCCGGGTGGGGTGGCGATGACCGCGCGTTCGATTCCGCAACTAAAGCAACAGAATCCACTGGATCGGGGAACTGCGGCGTGGTCGTAGTCGACGGCGTAGCCGTCGGGCGGATTGTTGTCGTGGGCGGTGGACCGGTAGTGATGGTCGACGGCTTGGGGGAGCGGCATGTGGTCGGGGTCGTCGTCGACGTGGGCTCGGGTGGCGAGATAGGCGTCTATTGTTGCGGCGCTGCGGTCCGGTGGTCGTGGCGATGTGCGGTGTGAGGGTGGGTCGGTCTGCTCGTTGTCGCGTGGGGCCGTGCGGCGGCGCTCGCCTCGTCCTGATGTGGTTGGCGCCGTGTCGGGTTGGTAGACATGGGGATCGGTGTCTGGTGTGCAGGCGTGAATGAGGGCGCGGTGTTGTGGGTAGCGGTCGGCGGCCCACTGTAGTCGGGCGCGGGCGACGGGAAAGCTGTTCTGGTAGAGGGTATTGGCGACGCGGGTGATGATGTCGCGTTCGTCGTCGCTCAGGTCGTTGACAAGTTCGCGGAAGGTTTTGCCGGCGTTGTGGATGTGGCCGGTTCGGAACAGCTCGGCGATGACGCGAAGCCGTTCGGGCACATGCGATGTCGGGTCGATGGCGCGGGAATCTGGTGCTGTCTGATGCGTCGGAGTTTCGGAGGACGATGTTTCTGGGGTGGGATCTGTGGTGTCCATATTCGTTGCGGGGGCTGTGGTTTCGGTGGTGGAAGGGTGTTCGGGTTGGTGGTTGCCGGGTTGGAGGAGTGTTTCGATGCGCCAGGTGAGGGCGGTGGTGAGTTGGTCGGGGCGCGGGCCGGTGTTGGGGTCGGGTTGGGCGGTGAGCAGGAGTTCGTGTGCGGTGGCGAGCAAGTCTTGTGGTGTCCAGCCGGTGCCGGTGGCGCCGTCGATGGCGGCGACGAGGCAGGGCCATGCGGGGTCGGTGATCAGTTGTGCGGCGACGGCGTCGCCGAGCAGGGTGTGGAGGTGGGGCATCCAGGTGGGCTGCAGGTTTCGGTTGCTGGTGGCGGTGGTGAGGGCGGAGGGGTCGAAGCCGAGGCGGAACCAGAGCGCGGCGGCGGGCATGTCGTCGGGTAGCGGCCGGGCTGCGGCGGCTTGGGGGAGGAGGGTTTCGATGTCGATTCCGGCGGCTGCGGCGGTGTCGAGGCGGTCGGCCAGCACCGGCCACCAGGGGTCGTTGACGAGGCGGGCGTCGATGCGTTTTCCGAGAGCGGACCAGGCGTGGACGGCGGTGTGGAGGTCGCCGAGAGTGTCGGTGACACGCGCGTCGAGCAGCTGCTGGTGAGTGCGTTCGAGTGCGGGGTAGCGGGTGGGTCCGGTGGGGCGGAGATCGGTGTCAGGAAGGTGGTGGGCGGCTCGCCATACCGCCAGGCTGGCGAGCAGGTGGGGGTGGCCGAGCAGTGGGCGCGCCCAGATCGGCGCGGTCGCGGCCGTCCATGTGGTGGCGTCGCGGGTGATCTGGTGGGCGAGGTCGGCGGCGATTCGGCTGCGGGCGCGGAGGTGTTCGGTGACCAGGTCGTCGGGAAGTCGGTTCGGTAGGCCGCGGATCCAGGGCAAGGGTCCTTCGCTGGTGGAGTGTGCGCCGGTGGGGTCCAGGCGCCAGTCCAGCACGGCGGCAACGTCGGCGGCGGTGTCGAGTTCGCGTTGACCGGCTGCCTGATGCAGGGCGGTGATCGGGTCGCGGCCGGACAGCGCAATGGTCGCCAGGTGCTGGCGAAGGACGGGATAGGCGGCGGCGTCGGTCAGGCCGTGCCGGATTCGTTCGGCGGCGGTGTCGATTCGTTCGAGTGCTTCGCGACCGAGCGCGTGCTCGGCGGCGAGGCCGATCGCGTCGAGGTAGATGTCGACTGCACGGCCGAGCCGGTTGTGCGGGTCCAGCGCATCGCGCAGCTCGGAGTGCGCAGAGACCTGGCCGGCGTCGCGAGCGAGGATACGGAGCAGGACCTCGACGGCGGTGCGTGGCATGATGCCGGGTTCGGTCCAGAAGGAGGCTTCGCTGCCGTCGATCGCGGTGGGGACATAGACCTGGTTGGCGTGCGCGCCCCGAGTGATGGCGACGTAGAGCTGGTTTCGAGACTCGAATCCGGTGAGCACGACATGGCAGATGCCGACGGTGATGCCCTGCGCGGAGTCGATGGTGGTGGCGTACCCGAGCCGCACATGCGCCCGCACATACGCCGGAGGAAGAACGGTCGTATGACCGCGTTGGAGGCCCTGACGCAGGTGAGTGACGACGAGGCTGCCATCGGCTCGCACCGCGTCGACGACCCACCGGTACCCGTTGCGCACCCAGTCCCGCCCGCCCAGCCGCAGACGCGGGTTGTTGCGACGAGTGGAGATGACATCGCCGACGGAGGCGTAAAGCTCGTCGGCAAGTTTGGCTTCCGCGCCGACGGGGCTCGGGTTGCGGGCGAGGCGTTCGGCCCGGGCGCGGGCGTTGAGTTCGGTGACGATGTCGTGGGTTGGTGCCAGCATGATGGCATCGCGGCCGCCGAGATAGTCGACGATCCAACTCGTGTATGCCTGGTCCTGGACTGCCCCGGGTGCACCGCCGTGGACGCGTTGGTGGTCGAGATAGAAGCCGAGCCCGGCCGGATCGCCCTCGCGGATCAGCAGACTGGCCGACGCTTCGGCCCTGTCGGTGAACCGGACGACGTGGGTCAAGGTCGCGTCAGCGGTGTCGACGTTGGTGCCGCCGGCCTCGATCGACGGCAACTGGTGGTCGTCGCCGACACACCGGATCGTCGCGTCCCTGCCAACGAGGAACTCGAGCAGTCGCAATCGTTTGTCGTCGCCGAGCCGCACGTGCTCGTCGACGATGACCAACGTGGTCTGGTCTATCTGCAGGACCCATTGCGGTAGTGGAGCTGGATAGAACGAGTGCTGGAGGGCGAGATTGGCCGGTGTGGGGGTGTGGTTGTCGAGGACGGTCAGCAGTTTGTCGACCGTTTCCGCGCGTGCGCCGGTGGCTTCGCCGAGCACTGCAGCAGCCGCGGCGGTCGGCGCCACACCGAGAACGGTGCCGCCGGAGGCATGCCACGCGTCGACCAGAACCCGCATCGCGGTGGTCTTTCCCGTGCCCGCAGGCGCGGACACGGTCGCGATCCGGCTCGGTGAGGTCGCGAACTCGGTGACCACCGCGACCTGCCCAGCGTTCAACTGCCGCTCGGAATTGCGCGGGTCGTTGTTGTATTCACGGATCGCTGATGCCACCAGGTGTTCGGGAATCGTGCGGGCACCGGTCTGCATCGACAGGTCGATCAGGCGGGCCGCCACCGCCAGTCGGCGCGGCGAGGTATAGGACTGGACCCCCGCAATGGTGTGGACGCTGGCGCCGCTGCGTCGCCGATACAGTGCCGGTACGTCACGCAGCACCGGCTCGGCGGCGATGTCGGGATCGCCTCGAGCGAGAATCCGCGGTGGCGCGAGCGCCTCATCGACCACGGCGTCGGTCACGTGCTCCCACTCATCACGGGACACCTGGCCCCGCAGTTGGCGTTCGGCTTCGCTGCGGACATGATGGCGCTGCCAGGTCCCGCGCTCCGCGGAGACCGTCGCCAGCACCTGCTCCGCCGTGCGCGAGATCCGCGCCGCATCGAATATCGGTCGCGGTCGTCGCGGCTGATGAAACACTCGGGAGACCGCGTGCGCGACCGCTTTCCGGCCGCCGAGGATCGCCTGCGCTTCGCGGCGCCACTGGCTGCGTTGCTCGGCCCAGGACCGCAAGACATGTTTGGTCGGTCGGGTCTCCAACGTGGCCCGCTCCATCAGCGCGAACATTTCCTTCGGTAGTGGTTCGCGCCCGACCTGCTGCTGGAACAGGGAGGCGAGCTCGCCGAGGCGGGTCGTGATGGCTCGGTCACGTTGTGACCAGTGTTCGATGAGTACCCAAGGCAGGCCAATGATTTCGCGGATCGGACGCTTCGCAGGATCAGTGCCCGGCCGCTCGACGAACTGCAGGCCCAGATCCTCCTCCAGATGCTGTTCGAGGCGACTGTTGTAGATCTCGGAGACGGTGACCATCAGGCGGTAGATCATCGCGGCGTCGAGAGTGCGCCACTTTCCGTCCAGAGCGCGGACACGGTTGGCGATCAGCATGTGGGTGTGCAGATCCGGGTCGCCACAACGGGATTCGCGATGGGTGAATCGCGCTGCCACGATGCCCTCCACGTCCACCTGCCGGACGCCGTTGCGGCCCAACCGGGTGTAGATCCCGTGCCGCTCCAGCCATCTGATGGCGTCGTCGACCGCGAGTTCGTGAGCCGCTGCGATGCGCTCCGAGATCTCCTTCGGCGCGATCGCCCACAGTGCCGACACGCTCTTGACCGGGCTGAACGTGACGTCGAAACCGGCCACCGCCGCCGACTGCGGCCGGGAATTGCGTGCCACCCATCCGGACAGTTCGCGCGCATCCAGAGGCGGGCGCCCGTACTGTTCGAGGAACATCCGGGTGGCGACTTCGGTGCGGATGCGAGCGCGAATGTCATCAGGCACCGCCGCGAAGCGG
The DNA here is from genome assembly GCF_015477765.1 of Nocardia transvalensis. Classification (GTDB taxonomy): domain Bacteria; phylum Actinomycetota; class Actinomycetes; order Mycobacteriales; family Mycobacteriaceae; genus Nocardia; species Nocardia transvalensis_A. The sequence continues at coordinate 439,217 of NZ_JADLQQ010000008.1, forward strand.
TCCAACCCCTGCGCGATATTGTGTGCGGAAAACGCATCAGCGCAGCGTCGGCGGAACGCGTTATCGGCCGAATAGACCCGATATGGATTCCCCAATCGTGTTGCTTCTTCCGCAGCGCGTTCGGCATCTTTCCGCTTCGCGCCCTTGGCCATCTCGACGTCGACCACCTGCGCTTGGATCGCGTCGGCATCCGGATGCCGGCCCTCCCCGAACAGGGCCTTCATCTGCTGCTCGGTCACCAGATCGCCCGCATCGATCCCCAAGGCGACCAGCCCAGAACCGTGCCAGCGGCCTGGCGCTTCCCCATGCGCCGAGTAGTAATCGGCCAAGCTTCCCGGCCCGCGATTCGTTGCGTCCGCGGCAGCTACTTGCCGCAGGTAATACAGATATCCGTTTCCCGCTAGGACTTTGTGCAGCGTCGCTGTCACATGTCCATCAGACCCCTGAAATCTGGTTACTCTCAAGCGATCTGAGATACGCAAATTGCATCAAGCTGAACGATAACCCTAGGTTGTTATCGAATTGTGACCTGAAATGCAAGAGGTCTGCTTGTCGTGAATGAGTGGGGAGGGGTGAGGGAGGTGAAGGGGAGCGTAGTTGAGGGGTTTGGGGAGGGAAGGTGCGGTTGAGGTGGGTGCGGTGGCGAGGATGTGAGAGGTGTTGAGGAGGGAGGGCGTTGGTTGCGCGAGTGAGGGATGGGTGGTGAGGTGGGCGCTCGTCGGCTGGACGGCGCCGCGCCGCTGAGACAGCGGTCAGGCGGCGTGCTGGAGGGCGTGGGCCTGGACCGGATCGCGGAAGATGCGGGTGGGAATGCCTGCGGCGGTGGCGAGTTCAGCGGTGTGGGTCGCCCCCGGGCTGTGGTTGTGGATGAAGGCCAGGCAGATGTCGGCGCCGAGGTCGACCATGCGTTGATTGCGAACGAATCCGGCGGCGCGGCCGTGGCGGTGCCAGTCGGCGGGATGACGCTCGACGCGGCCGCCCCAGTGCGTCCAACAGGATTCGCAGAGATAGTCCGCGCCGCGCGGGCATGCGCCGGAGACCAGGATCGCCGAGGGTGACCAGACGGCGGCGAGGGCGATGCGGATGGTGGGCCGATGCAGCCACGCGCGGGAGCCGGTGATGAGGATGCGGCGTGATGTCATAGATGTCCTTCAAGGTTGTGTGCGGCTGACCGCGCGGTAGTGCGCGTCGAGTCAGGGTGTGCGTAGCGCGGATGCGTTGATGGATTGCGGGTGGTGGCCGGTCCGCCGCGCGGGAGTGGACAGCGCGGCGGACCGGAGAACAGCGGACTCGCGTGTGGGGGCGAGCGGGTTTAGGCGGCTGCGGGGAAGAGCAGTCGGCAGTCCTCGCAGAGGTCGTCGATGTCGATCAGCCGGTGGTCGCGGCAGTTACAGCACTGGCCGCGTCGGAGCTGGACGGGAGTAAGTGTGGTGATCGGTTGCTCGGCTGTCGACGGGTTGCGGGTGTGGTCGAGGAACGCGGTGACCAGGCCCCGCACCTGGCCGATTGAGCGCTGGCGGAGGCTGTCGAGCAGGGCGGGTGCGGCGGCGGGGTAGTGATCGGTGAGGTATTGGCAGTAGGCGGCCACTTCGTCGGCGAGCGTGAATCCGTGGGAGAGTGGGTCGATTCCACTGCGGCCGGTGTCGCGGCAGCGCTGGCACAGGCCGTCATCGCTGAGGCGGTGTCCGTCGGCGTCGGTGCGGAAGTGGTCGCTGCAGGCGCGTTCGGCGAAGCAGTAGACGCAGACCCAGCCCTGCAGCGGCGGCAACGTTGCGCGGTCATAGTCGAGGCCGTTGCCGTTCGCCATGAATTCCGGTCGGTCGTCGTCACGGACGGTGAGCCCGGTTCGGGCGCAGGCGATCGCGTGGGCGTCGAAGTCCTCACGGGTGCGCAGTCCGGCTCGGTCGCGTTCGGCGCGGACCTGATCGGCGACCTGGCGCACGTAGTGGCGGTCCCACACCGACGGCTGCGGCGCGGGGTCGGTATCGAGCAGAAATCGGGTGCGGATGTAGTCGGTGACCACACGCGGCTCGCGCACACTGCGACGCTTGGTCAGCACCGCGGTGATGTGCTCGGGCTTGCGGCGGGCGCGTTTGGCCGCGATCTCGGTCGCCGTAGACGGGTCGCGATCGATGACCGGTGTGTCATCGGTGGCGGCGAGATGCCGGACGCCCGCCGAGGCGGCGGTGAGCGGAACGGTGCGGATCCAGCGCGGCTGCGTCTCGGCGGGACGATACAACCCGGGATCGGTGCGAGCGACGAAGGTGTCGAGCCACTGCTTCAGGTCCGCGTCCGCGCGCCGCCACAGCGACCGCAAATACGCGCGCGCACTGAGATATGGGGCGCGGGTGAACGTGTCGGCGAGCCGGGTGAGTCGATCGAGGTCCTCGTCGGTGGCGAGCTCGGTGAGCGCATGCTCGAACGCGTCGTGGGCGTCGTCGTGGCGGCCCTGGTCCAGCAGGTAGGAGATATAAGCGATCGCCTCTGAGAAGGACTGAGATTCGGTGCTGGTCATCAGAAAGTCCCTTCGTGCGTGCAGCGGGAGACCCTCGCCGCGGGAACGTGACCTCCCAGCGAGGGTCGGCTGGCCGGTCGGCCAGCTCGAGGGCGTGTCGACCGGGACGGCGGCCGGGGCGGTGGGGAACGCGCCGGGGCGTGCACCAGCGAATTTCTGATGCCAGCCGCAACGCGCGTCGACAAGGAGAGGGAAATTCGGTGGTGCCGGGCGCGGGCCCTGCCGCCCCGGCCGCCGTTCTGGTAGCCCTCGCGCGTGCTGGACGACCGGCCGGACGGGCATCGCGCCCCTCGACCGACGTTGATGACGGCTGTTCGGCTTTAGAACGTGGGCTCGTCAGCGAAACCACCGACAGCGCTTCCGGCGAACACCGGATCGGGACCGCTGGGCATGTTCCAGGGGTCGTCGGTCGCCGGACCCTGACTTGCGCCATTGCTGGAGGTCTTTCGGGCAACGCGGGTGACCTTCGCGGTCGCCCACCGGGTCGACGGACCCATCTCGTCGACCTCGAACTCGATCACGGTGCGCTTGTCGCCCTCGAGGGTCTGATAGGTGCGCTGCTTCAACCGGCCAGTGACGATCACGCGGGCTCCGCGCGGCAGCTCACTGTTGGCCAGGTTCTCTGCCGCGTCGCGCCACGCGTTGCAGCGCAAGAACAATGCGTCGCCGTCTTTCCATTCACCGGACGTGCGATCGAAGCGCCGCGGTGTATCGGCGATGGTGAAGTGTGTGAACGGAACACCCGCCGATGTGTATTTCAGTTCGGGCGGTGCGACGAGGTTGCCGATGTAGGTATTGACTGTGGGCATGACTCGCTACTCCTTTGTCAGGAACGGAATTGATGGCGCGACCCTGGAGATCGGGACGTAGCTGGTGCTGTGCCGGACGCGCGTTTGGACAGGCACGGACGCGGCCGCGGGAGAGGGTCACCTGGGCTGGCCGGAAACAAGGCGAAGTGCCCGCCAAAGGGGGCCTATACCAGCCGGGAAAGGGACTGATGGACTCAGCCGCCGTGTGCGTCGCGAACGAAGGGAGAAGGCTGGATTCAGGCCGGGGTGTCGGTGGTGAAGGAGACTGCGAACGAGCCGGGCATGACGGTGATGATCATCCATCCGTCGCGGTCGGTGTAGTCGCGGATCATGTCGATCAATGTGCCGCCGCCGGTCACCGGTTCGTCGAGGTCCAAGTGCTCGGAGAAATCGTCCCCGCCGACGGGAGTGGCGCCGATCTCGCTGCCGGTTCCCCGGCCCCAACCCTCGGCGAACGCGACCTTGGACCAGCCGTCGGGATCTGCTGGGTCGGCGAGCTGACGGGGCAGTCCGTTGCTCAGCACATAGGTGCCATCGTCTTTGGCCCACACCAACGCTGGCCCACCCGGATCGCCGTTGTCGTACTGGCTGATGGAGGGGGAATGCTCGTCGGCGGCAAGAGCGTGTTCGGCGATCTCACCGACTTCGGACAATGGAAACCACAGATCGATCGACTCCGTCGACTCCATCGGGTAGTCCTTCCTGAAGCGCGAAAAATGAAGCGCCGCCCGAGAAACCGCGCCGATGTGAGCGAACTGGCCCCGGATCACCGACGGCGGCGGTCGGCGACCGGGCGGATGTCTAGTTCGAATCCGGGCACGGGGTGTCGGTGGCGTCATGCCATCGGGCATGTGTCTCGGCGACGAACCGTCGCAGACGTTGCGGACTGCGATCGGGCAGAGTGTCGAACTCTGCATGGAAGAACGCCGCGACGAATGGCGAAAAACGGTGGGCAGTAGGGCATCTCGCGCGCGAGGAGGGTGTAGAGCTCGAGACGGTGCCCGGGGAGACGCTGATGCCGCCGAGTGATGCAGTACGGGCAGCGGGTCGCGGCGAAACGCAGCGGCGGCGGGGTCGACACTGATGCCTCCTCGGTGGCTCGACGATGCTGATGGCTCTGGGCGTAGGGAGGAACTGCTGGAGGATCAGCGGTGCAGGCACTGGTGGAGGGCAAGTATTCGAACCGTGCGTTATTGCTGGATGCCACTGCGGTACCAGGTGGCTGGTCGGACCGGGCGGGATAACCGGCTCGACCACGTTGGGGCGGCCTGTAGAGGGAGGTCCTCGGTGCGCATCCCGACACAATCGTCCGTGACTGGTTGGCGCAATCTCGTTGAGCGCTTCATGAGCCTCTGCGAGGATGTGGCCGGTGGGATGGGAGGCACTCGAGCAGTGGGGTGATGACGTCGTTCGCGTCGAACCGCTGACTGGGGGAGTTGGCGTCAACGAGGTGTGGAGCGTGCGCGTCAACGGGTACCTCGCAGTCGGTCGTCTCGGCCAACGCAGTGACGCTGATCTCGCGTGGGAGACCGACCTGTTGCGATACCTCGACCGTGAAGGGATGCCGGTGCCGGTGCCGATCCCGACCATGGACGGGCGGCACTTCGCCGACGGTCTGGTGGTGATGACCTACGTGGAGGGCGGACCGCCCGAGACCGAAGCCGACTGGCGTCGCGTCGCCGAGACACTCCGCCAGTTGCATCGGTTCACGCGCGGCTGGCCCCAACGCCCGGGCTGGCGATCGTCGACCGACCTCCTGCACGCCGAGACCGGAACGAAGGTCGACCTCAGCGCGATGCCGCCTGAGGGTGTCGTTCGATGCCGAGCGGCGTGGTCGCGAGTCATCGGTCGCAGCACGTGCGTCGTCCACGGCGACCCCAACCCGCGCAACATCCGCATGACCGCGGATCGCGTCGCGATGATCGACTGGGACGAGTCGCACGTCGACATCGCCGACCTCGACCTGGCGCTGCCGCACAACGCCGCCGGTCTCAACGACGAGGCGTACGACATCGCCGCGCAAGCGCGGGCCGCTTGGGAAGCCGCCGTGTGCTGGGACCCCAGCGGGACCGACCAGTTCGCAGTCAAGCGGCTCGCCGAAGTTCGGGCGGTCTGAGCAGCAGCAAATCGAAAGAGCGCACCAGGGAGGACTCCGTCACCAGGACCACCACCCGGCCCATCCGCAACCTGACGGCCACCCGATTCTGGTCGCGCAAGAACCGCAACGCTTCCTGGGGCCTGACCTGTTGATCATGGGAGCCAGGCCATGGTCGAGGCGATGACGAGTAGGGTGCGGTAGAGGCGCTGAGTGTTCGGAGATCGACGTGTGTCAGGTGGAGAGGTAGTCGGTCCAGCTGTTCTGGGCGAGGCGTGCCCATGTGCTCGCGGCGCCGGATGCGATGCCGAACAGGTCGCTGATCACGATCGGTGGGAGGTCGGTGACAGCGGTGATCGTCGTAGGTCAACGGTCGACGGCGCGGGTCCGCCTCGTACTCGAGCCGGTGCGCAGTTCGAGTTGCCCTCATGAAAAATGGGCTTCGGAACATCGCCGAAGTACTGCTCGCACACCGACATCCAGTCATAACGCGGGTCCCGCAGATACTCGACGAACAGGCCGATCGTCACCTCGTAGCCGCGCGCCGTGGACAACCGGATTCCCCGGTCCCCGCCGCGGAGATGATCGACGAACGCCTCCCCGTCGCTCGAAGTCCACTGCCACGGATACAAACCCGTGAACTGGTTGAACCGCCGTATCAGGCGCACTCGCGGGTCGATTGTCGCATTACGCAGATACCTGGCTGACTGGTGACGGCGCCACCCCTCCAGCATTGCCTCGAACGCGGTCGGTGCCGGATCCAGATGAATAACGTTGTCCGCCAACACCAAACGAGCCGAACCGGGAGCATCGAAGTCACGGCCAACGTTGTATCAGAGGCAACGTTGATGCATCTCCGGAACGGGTCAGTTGAAACATAATTCCGGTGCGACACGCCGCTGGCACCTAAACCGCTATGAGCAGCGGAAACATCCGTCCCCGAAAGCCGCACTATGTTGCATCAAATGCAATTCCTCCTAATATGGCGAGGTCGGTTGGCCGTGTACCTGAAGGCGTTGGTGATGGCGTGGTCGAGTTCGGTGGCGGTGAATCCTTCGACCCCGATATGTCCGCGGGCAGCATCGAGCAGGACGCTGCGGGCGTGATGTTCGGTGAGCTCGTGCGCTGCGACCAGGCGACCGAGGACCAGTGCAGACCGGAACACCGTGATGTTGCGTAGGCCGGGCCGGGCCCGAGCGACCCGGTCCGCTTCGCAGCGCAGAATCGCCGCCAGATACGAGTCCGGGTGCGTCGGCGCGACCGCGCTCGACAGGGTCGCAGGCAACTGCGCTGGGGTGAGCGCCGTGACCAACGGTGGGGACAGGTTCGAGATCGGGCGCGGGTCGGTGACACGGTAGGTGCCGAGCGGGGTTCGTGAGCCGGGTGCAACGATGTAGCCGCCGCATCCGCGAGAGTCGATTCCGGCGCCGAGGCGGCCGATCGTGCACGGCAGCGACAGTTCGGTCGGCGCGCGGTAGTACAGGTGCCAGCCGGCGGGGGTGGCGACGGTGAACGTCAGCGGTGCCGGTTCCCCCAGGCACGCGGCCAGCTGCTCCAACGCGACGTCCAGATCGGTTGCGGGATGGGGGAAATGGCTGGGGTCGAGATCGATGACGTGCAGGCCACTCGGTTCACCGGTAACGACGGCAACGTTGAATCGCGGGTTGTAGGACCACCAGCGGTGAATGTGGTCCATCTCGGTGGTCGCGTAGTGCTGCCACCGGCGCAGGGCAGGCGTTTTGCCCTGTGGGCGGAGGGGAAAGACCGGCCAGCCGCGGGCGGCGGCAGCCAATGCAGCCGACCGCAGAAGATCGAGAGCAGTCACAGCGAGCTCCTCGTGCCTGGTGAAATCGGCGGGGCCGAGCTACCCACGGGGCCGGAGGTCCCGCGCGGTCGACACAATCCACTCGGCCGTGTCACGCAACTGGACTGCCAGGGCCTGGAGTGCTTCGAGCGTGCCTGCGGCGTGGGGATGGGTCGGCACGGGCGGATAGTCGGTGCCGTGGGCGTGATAGACCAGGCGCCATTCGAGTGTCATCGGGTCGAACACGCCCACCCTGTAGCGGGACCACGACGGGTCGGTGATGTTGACGTTGAGGATGACGTCGGCGGGATGGTGGTCGACCAGGCACAGGGTGCGGGCCCGGTAGCCCTCGTCGGTGACCGCGACAGCGGTGATGGTCGGTTGTTCGGTGATCTGCATCCAGGCTCCTGGGTTGTCGGTTGGCCGTCCTTGGGCGCAGGACCGGCACCGCCGTGGTTGGGCGGTGCCGGTCCTGGAGTGGGTGAGGGTCATGCCGCTTGCGGTTCGGCGGCGGGGGTGTCGATGTCGATGTGGTCGGAGTCGACTTCGCCGAGGGCGGCCAGTTCGACGGGGACGAGTTGGTGGCCCTGCTCGCGCAGGAAGGTCAGGTAGCGTTTGACTCCGCGGTCGGCGTAGCGCCAGCAGTCTTTCGCGGTCCGTTTTTCGTAGCCGCCGAGCACCAGGCCGAGCAGAATGACTTGGCAGCGAGCGGGTTTGGCGGTTTCGATGGCGCGGCGCAGGTCTTGACGGGAGTAGCCCTGGCCGGTGAGGGCGAGCAATTCCACCGCGGTGTCGAGGGCGTTGTACTCGGACAGCAGCCCGGGATCCGCGATCAGAGAGTCGGTGATGAATCGGACGGCTTGGGTCGGCAGGGTCTTGCGGGCAAGCAGCCGAGTCACGAACTCTCGGCGGGCTTGCATCGCCGCCACGCCTTGCTTGTTGAGCTCGCGCACCCGTCGCAGGGCGAGGCGTTGTTCCTCCCGGGCGGCGGCAGCTCGAGCTTCGGCGTCGGCGCGACGCCGGGCAGCAAGCTCGTCGTCGGCGGTGTCGGTGCTGTGTTCGGCGCTGGCGGGGCTCTCGTCGTTGCTGTCGTTGTCGGCCGGGACAGTCCGGCTGAGGTTCGCTGCGGCGAGCGCGTCGACGGGCAGGAAGTACTCGGCGAGCCAGTTGTCTCGTTGGTCGACTTGGTTGGCGTGGCGCATCCCGTCCTGGGGCGTGCGTTCGGGGTCGCGCGCGGTCGCCCAATCGACGGTGTCGGGATCGACGACGACGCCGGTGTCGGTCTCGACGAGCAGCGGCTGGTCGTCCAACTCGAGCCACACGAGCCACCCGCTCGGGTCGGCGTGGATGCGGTCGGCGGCGACCGCGACACCGTCGGCGTCGACGAGTTCGGTGGCCGGGACCAGCGTCGCGTCGGGTGCGTCGGTGTAGGGGTAGTCGGTCAGCACGCCGAACCCGGCTTCGGCGTAGGGCCGGGCGGCGGTCAGGTGGATGCGCTGCTCGTCACGGTCGGCGGCGATCTTCTTGGCCTCGTAGGTGAAATAGCTTCGTATGCAGTTGGTCAGGCGCTGGACTGCGTCGGTGTCGCCGACGGTTTCGTATTCGGCGATGAGGGCGGCCTGTTCCAAATCGAACTGCCCGTCGTCGACGAGGTGGCGCGCGGTCGGGGACGCGCCGACCTTGCCCGCGAGCTTGATCTCGTCGCGTTTGGTTTGCAGCGCCTTGCCGATCCGGGTCACCGATGCCCCGAGATCCAGTGCCAGGGCGATCCCGGCGGCGCGGTCGCCGTCGGTGAGAGCGATCCGCCGGTCGTTGACCGTGATCTGCTCGACGATCCGCGCGATCTCCAACTCCTTGTCCGATACCGTGTCGTCCGCGTCGAGCAGCCATACCGGCACCCGGGGCTGCTCGAACGCGAGCGCGGTGAGAGTGCGAACTTGCCCGTCGCGCACGACGATTCGACCGTCGGGCATCCGGATCGCCTTGATCGGGTTGAACACACCGTGCTCACGGATCGAGTCGGTGTACTCGGGGTAGTCCTCGAGCCGGAAGCTCTGGCGCACATTCTCGGCGATCTCCAGCTCCGCGGGATCGAGATACACCGCCTCGGCCTTCGGCGGGACCGCACCATCGCTGGTGGTGGTGGAATCGGTCTCGGTCGTGGAAACGGTGGGATCGGAGGTGGAATCGGGTTCGATGGCGACGGCAGTGTCAGTGAGCATGCGGTGGCCTCCTCTCGTGAGACAGGAAAGCGCCGTACAGCGAGAAGCTTTCCGGCGCTTTCCTGTTCGGGATGAACTGGCGGTGCGAGGTGTCGGCATCCGTTGGCTGGGTGCGCAGGGCGGGGTCAGTGCTGCTTCTTGGGGCGAGGTGCGACGTTGATCGGATGCAGGTGCCGTGCGGTGTGCTCGTCGGGGTCGCTGTAGGCCCAGTGCTTGCCCTGCCAGCCTGGGTGATCGGCGTGCCAGCGTTCCCGCGTCGCCTCGCTCAGCGCTGCAGCGCTGCCAGCAGCGCCGAGATGCTCGGCCAGGACGTAGTCGGCGTGAGTGAGCGTCTCGGGCATCGAACGGACCTCCTGTTCACGGGCCGCGGTGCGGCGCAATCAGAGTGGGGAAAGGCGGCGCACCCAGAGCGGGTGCGCGAACGCGGGTCAGGTCAGGGCCATGGCCTGCAGGGCCAGGCCGTCGAGAGTGTCGGCGCGGTCGGCGTCGGCGATGGTCTGGCTGTAGCTGGTGACGGCGTGGGCGATTCCAGCGGCGGTGAGTTGACCTCCCGCGATGAAGTGCGACAGGATTCCGGCGCGTTCGTCCTCGCTGAAGCCCAGCTGTTTGGCGACGACTTCGATCGTCTTGTCCGGCTGGGTGACCGGGGCAGCGGCGTGGCGTTCGAGTTCGGTGATGCGTGCCGCGAGGAACTGCGGTGACAGCCATTCGGAAACCTTGTCGCGGGTTTCGGCGGTGATCACCGCGAGGCGTTTGCGGTAGGTGTCCTGCGACCAGGCCAGGGCGCCGATGTCGAGTTTGTCGCCGAGGTGGCGTTTGGTGTAGGCGAACAATGGCAAGGTGAGCCCGTTGCCGCAGATCCTGATCACCAGCTCCGGTTTCAATGTGACCGCGTGATGGCCGATTTCGGAATTGGAGAACCGGAATCCGGCGAACACCACCGGCTCGCGGCCCGGCGCGTAGCCGCGACCTTCGCGGGCGGCGATCGGCCGCCATCGATCCAGCTGACCAGCGACTCGGCGGCGTTCGGCCTCGAGTTCCGGGTTGGCGAAGGGGTTGCGGTAGTTGGCCAGAAAGCCCGGCGCCAGAGCCGATACCTTGGGGGAGAACACTTTGCAGTGCATCGAGGATTCCGTCAGGTCACACGACCGGACACTGACCTCGGCGTCGGCGAGCCGGATCCCGTCCAGCACTGCGGTCAACACATCGAGGTTGTCGATGATCCCGTACCGATCCGACAGTAACGCGCGTAGCACCCCAGGCTCACTGGGGTCATCGGAGGTGAACAGCCGCAACAAGAACGACCGATCCGACTGCGTCTCAGTCGGTTCGCTGCCGGGCGGGGGATGCAGCAGCCCGTTGACATTGGCGTCGTAGAGATCGGTGCGCTGTTGCTCACGCAGCCACTTCAGATAGCCGACAGGGATCTTGAGCTTGGCGCCGATGTGGGAATCTGCGGCGGCGGTCGGACGATACGCCCCCTCGACAGAGGTGACTCCGCGTTCATCGACCACCGGCTCGATTCCCGATAGATCGAGCAGGCCATCGCGCGCCCGGATCGCCGAGGCCGCGACGACGACGTCGAGCTTGGCAGCCTGCTGCAGGTTGAGCAACCTCACCAGATCACCCAGCTCGGCGTGCCGGACGGACGTGGCAACGGACATAGGAAAACTCCTCTCGGTAATGGATTTCGAACCAGCGCGGATTCGGCCGGGATGGCGTCGGACACCCAGCTGTCGGTCAGGCGGCTGCCGAGCCTGAGTAGCCGGGTCGGGCGAAGCTGCATCGTGTCGAGATCACAGTGGACGCGCGCCGACGCTGCAGCGTGAGGTTGGCGGTTTCGAAATCGCAGGTGACGACCTCGGTTTCGATGGCCGGTTGATGCCAGTGCTCGCGGTACTGGCTGGGGTCGATGCCGCAGCTGGGCTCCAGTGTGATCCCGGTCGATGTGTGGAAGCGCCGGTACTCTTCGTCGGCGTGATCGTGCTCCATGCCGGGGCGGCCGCTGTACCGAAACGGGGCCGAGGACTGCGGGAGCAGGAACACTCCGCGCCGGGCGACCTGAGCTGACACTGCGATCGCGTGGTATTCGAACCGCGGACCCCGATACCCCGGAGCGTTCACCGTCCGAGTGGCCCTGCCGAACGGCGGATTGCTGATCACGGTGTCGAACCGGCGCATCGCTTCTCGATGGACCCGTAGCAGGTCCCCGCACCACCTACCGGAGTACGTGCGGGTTCCCCTCGGGGAAGATGGTCTCCTGTCGTGCTTCGGACCAGGTGACGATGCTGCCGTGAGTCGAAACCATTTCGTGTGAAGGTTTGCCAGTAACTGGCAGATTTTGCGAGTAATCATAGTAATGTGCCGGTTCGTGGCAGATTCTCCTTCCCGTCTCGAGGTCGTGAGGAGTGCTGTCGGCGAGGCCGAGTCGGCGGCGACTGGCTGTGTTGAGCAGGGTCTGGCCGATGTGGTCACGCTGCAAAGTCGTGTTGCGGCGGCTGCGGATCCGGAGGACGCGCAGGCGTTTTTTCGGGACACGCTGGCTGAGTACGTGTGGGCACGGGACGTGGCCGGTTTGGCGGCTTCGACGTTGCAGCACCTGATCCGGCCGGTGGTGGAGATCTGCTCGTTCTACGACTGCGTGCCCTGGGAGCTGACTGCCAAGGAGCTGGATCGCTACTTCACCGGGCCTGGCCGTCGGCAGCCGGCGACGGTGCGCAAGAAGCTGAACCAGATCGACGGCTACTTCGCGTTCCTGGAGCAGCGCTACGCGGGAGAGATCAGCCGACGGTTCGGTGCCTCGGTCGAGTCGCCGATCGATGTGTTCAATCGGCCGGTGCACCGCGGCGATTTCGGTTTGCGGATTCCGCCGTCGCGGCGGGCGTTGAAGGAGTTCTTCGCGGCGTGGCGGGCGGATCTGTCTGTGGCACGCAAGTATCCGGTGGCCGTCCGTGACTACGTGATGGCCAAGATCACCTACATCTCAGGGGTTCGAGCGGCTGAACTCTGCGGTGTCCGGCTCGGTGACGTTCATTGGGAGAACGGCCGGTGGGGCCGGTTTCTGGTCCGGGGCAAGGGCGCACGACGATCCGGACCGCGAGAGCGGGAGGCGTTCCTGTTCGCCGAAGGGCGAGAGCTGTTGTGGTGGTACGTCGAAGAGGTCCGGGGAGAGTTCTGCGATGACCCCACCGACCCCTTCGCGCCGCTGTGGCCGTCGGAGCGCCTACCCACGGCGGTCGCGGGACTCAACCTGCCCATCGCGCCGTCGGTGACCGCGGGAACCTTTCGCCGGTCGTTGAAGACCGCGGCTGCCGGTCGTCTGCCGGGCCCGATCACGACTCTGCACCCGCATCTACTGCGTCACGCCTGCGCCACCCATCACTACGAGTCGGGAATGCCGCTCTGGGACGTGCAGAAATTGCTTGGTCACGAGTGGGCGAGCACGACGGTCGGGTACCTCGCGTCCGTCCAGGCGGATCCGGAACGACACAGCTTGGAATCGTCGAATCGCGCGGTTCGACGGTTGAGCAGGGAGGTGTGAGTCGATGAAGTGGAATCTCCGGTGGGTGGCCGCCAAGCAGGATATCTGGCGACCGACCCAGCTACAGGCCGCATTCCAGGAAGTCGGGTTCGAACCCTCGTTGTCGAAGGTTGCCGCGTTGTGGTCGAACAAGCCGGTCACCCTCCGGCTCGATGACCTGGACAAGATCTGCGCCGCCTTGAACTGCACGGTCGCCGACCTGCTGGAAGCCGAACCCGAACGCCACCAGGTCCACAAGGACGACCAGTCTCGGGCGGTCGGGGAACAGCGGGCCGAGCGGCCGGCCGGGCCGACCCCGCGGCCGGCACGTGGCCGGGCGCCTCGTTCGTTGCCGCCGAACTGATCCGGTATGGCATGGAAGTTCTCCCGGGTCGGCAGCTGCGCACGCTGCTGGAGCTGGGGAGAGGTCAACCAGGTCGATGTCTGCGCCCGGTGCTTTGCCTGGAAGCCCGTCGGCGGGAAGGTCGGGTGCTGCCGCCGTTGCCGGCACAGCACCAAGGCCAATCGGGACAGCCTCTGCCGAGCCTGCCTGATCGACATCCGGACAGGATGCGACCTCGACTGGCTCCGAGCCGAGATGGAGCGGACCACGACCGGCCCACGGAGCGTTCAACTTGTCCTGCTCCTTACTGGGGACGTCCAGCCCGAGGCGCAGGTGTTGCGCCGTGACCCGGACCAGCGCCACCCCTTCCGTTTTCCACGCTGGGCGGAGCCGGTCCGCCTGACGCGGGACGAGCCCGACTTGTGTCGTTCGGCACCGCTCGGCCAGCTCACCTTGTTTCGCCTACATCGGACGTTCACCATCGAGCATGCTCGGCGCATCAGCGATCGACCGGTCGCCGACCTCGGGGCGGTGGCCACCACCATCGCCGAGCTGCGATCCGAACACGGCCGGACCGGCTCCTGGCAGCACCTGGCCCTACAGATGGCCCGCCTGGCCCTGGCAGCTCGGGACGCCGATCAGCCATGGGTCTATGAACAAGACCTTCAGGATCTTCCTGAACTGCGCGGGATGATCACCGAAGCGTTACGCCGCACCGGGCTGCTGGACGAACTCGAAGCGCGGGCAATACCGACAGACGGTCTCCGCAGCTGCGAGCACTGCCTGTGCTGGGAAGGCGCCCGCACGAAACGCTGTCGGCAGTGCTGGAGCTGGTCCCAGATCCATCCGCCGGGGACCTGCAGGCGATGCCATCGCCACCTGCCGATCAAGAACGACCTCTGCCGGTTCTGCCAGGTCCTATTGGCCGAATACGCCCCAGACCAACCGCCGGCCGACCAGCTCTGGTTCGGCGGCGAACTCGCGCTCACGTTGAACACCCGCAAACTCGGCTACGAGAACCGCGGCGGAGGCCGCAAAGGGCAACGCCTGAAACAGATTGCGGCCGAACGTGAGGCCGCCCGATCGCTCTCGCCTCACCTGGTCAACCCTCATCAGATCGCATTGATCGAGGATTTGCCACGGGACTGGCATCGGGTGAACCTCGAGAATCTGCCCGCTTTGACCCTCCAGGCCCAGACACTGCTGGATGCCTTCGACCAGCGCGGTCGGGACCAAGCATGGCTCGGACAGACCCGGAACGCGAACACCCGAGTACTGCGAATCCTGCTGGCCTGGCTCGGCGCTGCGGCGCCCATCCACGAAGTCGACGTCAAAGCGCTGGCCTCGTCGGGATTCGGCAGCTACCCGCGGGTCTGCCATTTTCTCCGCGACCAGAACCTGCTCGTGCCGGACCCGTCGGGCGAGGACGACACCGACCAGCTTGCCGCTCAGCGGCTGATCGACTCCATGCCGACCCGGTTTCAGGGTGACGTGACCGCCTGGACGCGGGTGCTGCGGGGCAGCGGCCGGCTTCGCCATCCGGTCCGGGCCTGGTCCACGATTCGGCACTACCTCGGCTACATTCAGCCGACGCTGCAGGACTGGAGTTTCGAGGCCGACTCCCTGCGCAGCATCACCCAAGAGCAGATCCGAGCGGCCGCCATGAACGCGCCCGCCCCCTCCCGCCGGGCCGTTCACGTCGGCCTGCGGTCCCTGTTCGCGGCGCTCAAACAGGAGCGACGTATCTTCCGTGACCCTGCCCGCGGCGTCCGGCTGGGCATTGCGCGCCCGCTGCCCACGCCCTTGCCCAGCGACCACTTGCGCGGCCTGATCGACAAAACGGACAGGCCGATGACCCGGTTCACTCTGGCCCTGGTGGCGATCCATGCTCTGGCCACACAAGACCTTCGGCACCTCGAGCTCGACGATCTCGACCGTTCGGCCGGTCGCCTGGTGGTACGGCGGCCATACACACGCCACCTCGTGTTCCTGGACGAGTTGACCCTCACCTTGATCACGGCTTGGCTGCGGGAGCGGAACAGGCGATGGCCACGTAGCGCCAACCCTCATCTGCTAGTCACTCAACGCACCGCCGTTGACCCTAGCCACCCACCCATCAGCCCTTACACCGTGAAGATGATGTTCCGGCCCTTCGGGATCTCGCCCCTGAAACTCCGGATCGACCGAATTCTGGACGAGGCCCGCCACAGCGCCGACCCCGTTCACCTTCAACGGATCTTCGGGCTCTCCACCAGCACGGCGGTCAAATACATTCGCACCGCCCACCCCGACCTCTTCACCGTCGACCCGATCGCCCCCTAGACATCAGCCAAGGGCCAGCTGGCCCGGAGGACGAGTGATGATGCTTGCTGGCCTTGGCGGGTATCGCCTGCCAGGGTGAAGAAGGGACCACCCTCCCTGCCAGTCGTGGGACCACCGCCAGTACGTGATCCGATGAGCGAAACGTGTTCCAGATTTGCAGTGCGATCGATCGCGGCGGCGGCAGCCGACCGCGCTGTATTGCCGATTACACAGCGTATTGCGTGGATATCTATGTGATCACCTCGACGAGGATCGTCGAACTGGGTGGTGGGTGTGCCGGTCGGCGAGTCCGGACGTCAACCACCTTCACTTGCTCGGGTCGTCGGTGGACCGGTGAGGGTGGCCACGAAGCTGTCGATTTCGGCGCGAAGCGCGCCGGGGTCCAGCGGGCGTACGTGCTGCTGCACGACGGTGCCCAGGAGCCAGGAGTGTAGGCGGCGGGAGGACGTGGCAGGGTCTGCGGCGTGCGCGGCGGACAGTAGGTCTTCGAGGAGCTCCTGGACTTGCGCGAGCATGGCCGCGACGGCGTCGGTGGCATTGCGTCGTCCTGCGGCGATCCAGTATTCGAACCACAGAAACGCCGCGTACGGCCGTTCCGCGAACGTCGCCAAATAGGTTTCGACAACCGCGCACAGGCGCTGCTCGGATGCGGCGTCATCGGCGGCGACCTCGCGCAGCGTGGTGAGCATCGCGTCCAGATGCGCCGCGACGGCGTAATCGACGATTTCGTCGATATCGCGGAAGTAATAGTGGATCGCGCTCTTGGTCAGCGGGCTCGCGTCGGCGACCGCGCGAGCGGTGCATCCGCCCAGTCCGTCTCGGGCCAGCACGACTCGTGCGGCTTCGATGATCTGTTTGCGCTTGAGTTCCGCCGAGCTCGACGCCAGGACTTCGTAATTCCCACTCTTCGGCACAGCCCCGAGTCTAGCCTCGGACAGGACATGTGTCCTACTCTTAGGGCGCATGTCCTACACGATGGAGGTGACAGGTGTCCGCGTCGAGGAACAAGGAACGGATCCAGACCATGCTGGACGAGGTCTTCAACGACAAGCGCCCGGATCGGCTGGCGGAGTACTGGATTGCGGCGATTCGCGGCGAAGCCGAACGACTCCACGAGATCCTCTTCGAAGCATTCCCGGATCTGCACGTCCGTATCGACGACATGATCGCTGAAGGTGACCGCGTCGTGGTGCGGCTGTGGTTCACCGGAACCCATGACGGCCAGTTTCAGGGCCTGCCGGCTACCGGACGGCACGTCGAGTTCGGGGCGATCAGGATTTACCGCCTCGCAGATGGGCAGGTTACCGAAACCTGGGCCTATCAGGACGCGGCCGGGCTCCTCCAGCAACTCGGGTAGCAGAACATGACTTTCACCAGTCGCGACAAACACGCGGGGGACCCGGCATCCGGTGTCGGCGCGACCGCCACCATGGCCGCGACGGCCCGGGCGATCGCCACCCGCGCCGACCCCTCACTCATCGACGACCCGTTCGCCGAACCTCTCGTCCGAGCGGTCGGCATCGACCTGCTGACCCGGCTGGCGACCGGCGACCTGCCTCCCGACGACCTGGTCGAGCCGACATGGATCGATGTGGGCAAGGTGCGCGGCAAGTTCTACGACGAGTTCTTCCTCGACGCGACCGACGCGGGCATCGCGCAGATCGTGATTCTGGCTTCGGGGCTGGATTCCCGCGCGTATCGACTGCGCTGGCCACCCGGAACCGTGGTGTACGAGATCGACCAGCCGCAGGTCATCGAATTCAAGACCCGCACACTGGCCGCGCTGGGCGCTGCGCCCACCACAGACCGGAAGACGGTCGCGGCCGATTTGCGCGACGATTGGTCCAGCGCACTGCGCACCGCCGGATTCGACCCCGCCCGCCCGACCGCGTGGAGCGCCGAAGGCCTGCTGGACTACCTGCCGCCCGAGGCGCAGGACCGCCTGCTGGACACCATCACCGAACTCAGCGCACCGGAAAGCCGAATAGCCACCGAAAGCAAGCCGAACCCCCGACCCGGCCAACAGGACAAGACCAGACAACGCCTGCACCGGATGTCCGAACGCTGGAGCGCGCACGGTTTCGCTCCCGACATGGCCGGGCTGCGGCATTACGGCAAACGCAACGAAGCGGCTCCCTACCTGACCGACCGGGGCTGGACGCTGAACGCGATCAGCATCCGAGACCTGCTCGCCGCTAACGACCTTCCGCCACTGACAAACGACGACATTCGCGTCGGGGAAATCCGCTACGTCAGCGGCACCCTCGACAAGACCACCACCAACGACCCGCCCCACGACATCTAGCCAGCAACGGTCGGATGAAGCATCCGGAAATGCCTGCGGCTTCAGGCGGTCATCGCAACGCGTCGTTGAGTGCTTCTGATGGTGTCTTGTAGCCGAGGGTTTGTCGAGGTCGTTGGTTGAGTTCGTCGGCGATGGCGTCGAGGTCGGCTTGGGTGTA